>NZ_JARXNI010000020.1:0-3342702 GCF_036561945.1 Klebsiella scottii | reverse complement strand
GCGGCAACAGCGCGGTGGTCCCACCTGACCCCATGCCGAACTCAGAAGTGAAACGCCGTAGCGCCGATGGTAGTGTGGGGTCTCCCCATGTGAGAGTAGGGAACTGCCAGGCATCAAATTAGCAGTAAACCGGGGCAATAAACCGGTTGTTGTAGAGAAATTCGGTGGAGCGGTAGTTCAGTCGGTTAGAATACCTGCCTGTCACGCAGGGGGTCGCGGGTTCGAGTCCCGTCCGTTCCGCCACTTATTAAAAGCCCTGAGCATTTGCTCAGGGCTTTTTCTTTTTCCATCGTACTATTGTTGCTGTTTCAGCAAAAATCCTCTGCATTTATCGATCTTTTTCCCCTCCGTCACCTCAGCCATAATCTTCTCAATGAGTTAACACTAAGTAAAAAAGAGGAATTTTATGGCAATCCCTGCATTTGGTCTTGGAACCTTCCGTCTGAAAGATGATGTGGTTATCGCATCGGTAAAAACGGCGCTGGAACTGGGCTACCGTACGATAGATACCGCCCAGATCTATGATAATGAAGCGGCCGTTGGCCAGGCTATCGCCGAAAGCGGCGTAGCGCGTGATGAGCTGTTTATCACAACCAAGATCTGGATCGAAAACCTGAGCAAGGGCTCGCTCATTGCCAGCCTGAAAGAGAGCCTGAAAAAGCTGCGTACTGATTATGTCGATCTGACGCTGATCCACTGGCCTTCTCCGGGCGATGCCGTTGCCGTTGAAGAGTTTATGCCGGCGCTGCTGGAAGCTAAGGAGCTGGGGCTGACTCGACAGATCGGGATTTCAAACTTCACCATCCCGCTGATGGAACGCGCTATTGCTGCCGTCGGCGCCGAAAATATTGCCACCAATCAGATTGAGCTGTCTCCGTACCTGCAGAACCGCAAAGTTGTGGATTGGGCGACAGCGCGCGGTATCCATATCACGTCATATATGACGCTAGCATATGGTAAGGCTCTGAAAGACGAAGTCATTTCTGGTATTGCTGCTAAGCACAACGCAACCCCTGCGCAGGTGATTCTGGCCTGGGCTTTGGGAGAAGGCTACGCGGTGATCCCATCTTCAACGAAGCGTGAAAACCTGGCGAGCAACCTGAAAGCTCAGGATCTGCAGCTGGATGAGGAGGATCGCAAAGCGATCGCCGCGCTGGATTGCAACGATCGCCTGGTTAGCCCGGAAGGTCTTGCCCCTGAGTGGGATTAAATAATCAACCCTCTGTAGCCCTTATTTAACCTTCTACAGCTCCTTCGGGAGCTGTTTTACATGCTCGCTGAGAAAATCAATAAACGCCCTGATCCGGGTGCTGACCGCTCTGTCGCTGTAGTAAACGGCGCTAAACGGCATCTCTACCGGCAGCCGCTTGTCGGCAAGAAGCTCGACAAACTCCCCGCTCGCAATCTCCTGATTCACCATATAATCCGATAAACAGGCGATGCCGTTACCGGCAAGGCACAGCTGTTTTATGGTTTCCCCACTATTTGAGGATATCTCGCAGCTGACTTCCAGCAGCTGACCATCACAGCAGGAGACAGGCCAGGTATTTAATGAAAGAGGCTCGGTAAAACCCAAACACTGATGATCTTTAAGGCTGGCTACATCCTGCGGCGTGCCGTGGCGGGAGAGATAGTCAGGTGAAGCGATGATTTTCCGGTAGCTGTTAAACAGCGGCCGGGCGCGGAGGCTGGAATCCGTCAAGGTACCCGCGCGGATCGCAACGTCCACCTTACGCTCAATCAGGTTGATGAAGGTTTCCGACGAAACCAGCGCGAGGGTCATTTCTGGGTAGCGTTCGCGGAAAGGCTTCACCAGCGGCATCAGGAAGTGCAGCATCACCGGCGTAGCGGCATCCACTCGCAGCAATCCTCTTGGCGTAGTCCGCGTTTCCAGAAGCTCATTTTCCGCCGCCGCCATTTCCTGAAGCACCACCTGCATACGACGAAAGTAGCGTTCCCCCTCCTCGGTCAGGCTTAGCTGGCGAGTTGTCCGGTTAAGCAGGCTGACGCTAAGCTTTGATTCCAGTTTTTTCACCGCCCGGCTGACGGCGGAGTTTGCCTGTCCGAGCTGTTCCGCCGCCCGGCTAAAGCTTCCGCTTTCCACCACGGCGACAAAGATGGCAATCTCTTCTGATGTCGCTCTCATTATTGCACCTGTAGCAAAATTCTATTGAGACTTTGATAGTTTTTGTTATTTAAGCATCCCTGCATACTACGTGTCATCTTAATCCTGATGATACGGAGTAAATTATGCCACTGGCGCTACTTGCCTTAACTATCGGTGCCTTTGCGATTGGTACCACCGAGTTTGTGATTGTCGGCCTGGTGCCGACTATCGCAGAACAGCTGGCCATCTCACTGCCTTCAGCGGGTCTGCTGGTTTCTATCTACGCGCTGGGCGTGGCGATCGGAGCCCCGGTGCTGACGGCGCTGACCGGCCGCATGCCGCGCAAACAGCTGCTGCTGGCGCTGATGGTGCTGTTCACTGCCGGCAACCTGCTTGCCTGGCAGGCGCCGGGTTATGAAACGCTGATTTTCGCCCGCCTGCTTACCGGCCTGGCGCACGGCGTGTTCTTCTCGATTGGTTCTACCATTGCGACCAGCCTGGTGCCTAAAGAGAAGGCTGCATCGGCGATTGCCATTATGTTTGGCGGTCTCACCGTGGCACTGGTCACCGGGGTGCCGATCGGAACCTTTATCGGCCAGCATTTCGGCTGGCGCGAAACCTTCCTTGCGGTTTCCATTCTCGGCGTAATTGCGCTGGTGAGCAGCCTGATTCTGGTGCCGAACAATATTCCGGGGCGGGCCAGCGCCAGCCTGCGCGATCAGGTGAAGGTATTAACCCACCCGCGCCTGCTGATCATCTATGCGATTACCGCCCTGGGATACGGCGGCGTCTTCACGGCGTTTACCTTCCTCGCGCCAATGATGCAGGACCTGGCCGGGTTTAGCCCGTCAGCGGTGAGCTGGATTTTACTGGGCTACGGCGTTTCTGTGGCGATCGGTAACGTCTGGGGCGGCAAACTGGCCGACAGGCGCGGGGCGGTGCCCGCGCTGAAGATCATCTTTGCCGCGCTGGTTGCGCTGCTGCTGGTGTTCCAGCTTACCGCCAGCATCCAGTATGCTGCGCTGGCAACGGTGCTGGTGATGGGGATTTTCGCCTTCGGCAACGTGCCGGGTCTGCAGGTCTATGTCGTACAGAAAGCGGAGCAATATACGCCCGGCGCCGTAGACGTTGCCTCCGGCCTTAACATCGCCGCTTTTAACGTCGGCATCGCATTAGGCTCTATTATTGGCGGACAAACCGTAGAACGCTATGGCCTGGCCGGGACGCCGTGGATTGGCGCGGGGATTGTGTTCGCTGCGCTACTGCTGGTCGTGCTGAGCGGTCGCCTGGATAAATCTCATCCGGCAAAGGCGGTTTCCATCGCAGGATAAAGGTTTCTCGCGAATTGCATTGAAAGTGCATACGAAAGTCCCTATAACAGAATAACCGGCCGCAGTCAGGCCGGTTTCATGTTATCGAGGTTTGATGCCTAAATTGCGAAAGAATACTTATGCTATGCGCTATGTCGCCGGACAGCCTGCGGAGAGAATTTTGCCTCCGGGGTCATTTGCAAGCATTAGCCATGGATTCCCGGCAGGCGTACCTTTAAGCAGCGATGAGAAAATTCGCGTGCTGGTGTGGAATATATTTAAACAGCAGCGGGCCGAGTGGAAGTCCGTGCTGAATAATTTCGGTAAAGACGCTCATCTGGTGCTGTTACAAGAAGCACAAACGACGCCCGAGCTGGTCAGATTCGCCACGACCAACTATCTGGCAGCCGATCAGGTCCCCGCATTAGTTCTGCCTCAGCACCCATCTGGCGTCATGACGCTGGCTTCGACTCATCCGGTCTACTGCTGTCCCTTGCGCGAACGCGAACCCATTTTGCGACTGGCTAAATCGGCGTTAGTGACCGTCTATCCGCTGCCAGATATGCGTTTGCTGATGGTGGTGAACATCCATGCGGTTAACTTCAGCCTTGGGGTTGATGTCTACAGCAAGCAGCTGTTACCTATCGGCGACCAGATAGCTCATCACAGCGGCCCGGTTATTATGGCCGGTGATTTTAATGCCTGGAGCCGACCGCGCATGAACGCGCTCTATCGCTTTGCCCGAGAAATGTCGCTGCGCGAGGTTCGTTTTTCTGACGATCAGCGCCGCCGCGCCTTTGGTCGTCCGCTCGATTTTGTGTTCTACCGGGGGTTAAGCGTGCACGATGCCTCTGTGCTGGTCACGAGTGCCTCCGATCACAACCCGCTACTAGTCGAATTCAGTCCCGGCAAGCCTGATTAATTAAGGTACGTCAGGCCTGCCGTGGGGCGGGCCTGCGCAAGCAAGGTGCTGCCTTTATTATTCAAACAACCGAAGGACAACACAATGACAACACGCTCTCACCATGACAACGTCGAAAAACAGTTTGGCTCACAGGCCAGCGCTTACCTGACCAGCGCCGTACACGCCTCCGGACGCGATCTGCAGCGGCTGGCCGAGCGGCTGGCTGATTTCCCTGCTGCGCGGGTCCTCGATATGGGCTGTGGCGCCGGGCATGCCAGCTTCGCTGCGGCCGGGCAGGTGGCAGAGGTAACGGCATATGATTTATCCAGCCAGATGCTGGACGTTGTGGCGCAGGCTGCTCAGGATAAGGGGTTTTCAAATATAAAGACCCAGCAGGGCTATGCGGAAACCTTGCCCTTTGCGGCGGCCAGCTTCGAGGTGGTGATTAGCCGCTATTCTGCCCATCACTGGCACGATGTCGGCCAGGCGCTGCGTGAGGTCAAGCGCGTTCTCAAGCCGGGTGGAGTGCTGATTATTATGGATGTCATGTCGCCGGGACATCCGGTTCGCGACGTATGGCTGCAAACGGTTGAAGCGCTGCGCGATACTTCCCACGTCCGCAACTATTCCAGCGGAGAGTGGCTGGCGCTGGCGAACGATGCCGGGCTGGTCACGAATAGTTTATCGACCGATCGCCTGCCGCTGGAGTTCAGCTCATGGGTGGCGCGTATGCGTACGCCGGAGGCGTTGGTGGCAGCGATTCGCCTCTATCAGGATAGCGCATCGGCAGAGGTAAAAGCCTACTTTGCCTTACAGGACGACGGCTCCTTTACCAGCGATACCATCATGTTTGAAGCGCATAGAGCGATATAAAAAAGCGATATAAAAAGAAAAGGCACCGGGATACGGTGCCTTTTTTATCAGGTATATCAGGAATCCGGTCTGTCGCTATTTTTCACAAACAGCGTGAGCTGATCGCCCGGCTTCAGGGCATCGGTGCCGTTGTTCCAGCGCATCACATCACGAATATTCACGCCATGACGTTTTGCGATGCTCGACAGCGAGTCGCCTTTGCGTACGCGATAGGTAATGCTATCGCTGTTGTTCGCAAGACGGGTCGCGCTGCTGCCGGCGCCAACTACCAGCTCCTGGCCCGCTTTCAGCCCCGATCCGCGCAGGTTATTCCACTGCTGCAAATCTTTCGTCGACACGCCGAGACGTGAGGCGATCCCGGAAATCGTATCGCCGGAACGAACCTTATAGCTGCGGCTGGTCAACGGCGCGTTAACCGCGAGCTGCGTCGGCTGTACGGCTGCAATGTCGCCAGAGGCCAGAGATTCACGCAGCTGAGCTGCATGTTTCTGCGGCACCATTACGTAATTCGGCCCGTTCGCACCCAGGGTTGTCCCCTTTACGCCGGCATTGAATGTCTTTAGCTTGCCGACGGGCATTCCTGCCATATCGGCCAGCTGGCTGATATCAACCGGACTATCGAGGCGAACTCGCGCCAGCGCACGGCTTTCGTCTGCCGTCGGCAGCTTCACGCCATAACGCTTGCTGTTTTTGAGAATGTCGCTCAAAGCCAGCATCTTAGGTACGTAAACCTTGGTTTCCTGTGGTAATGAAAGCGACCAAAAATCAGTAGGCTTGCCGCGTGATTTATTCGCTTTCATTGCCTTCAGTACCCGGCCTTCACCGCTGTTATAAGCCGCGACGGTCAATAACCAGTCGCCGTCAAACATCTTATTCAGACGCTGCATCATGTTCAGTGCCGCCGTAGTAGAGGCGACGACGTCCCGACGCGCATCGTAGCTGCGGGTCTGTTTCAAACCATAATTGCGCCCGGTGCTCGGAATGATCTGCCAGATGCCTGCGGCATTGGCGCCAGACGTTGCATGCGGGTTAAAAGCGCTCTCCACTATGGGTAGTAATACCAGTTCCATTGGCATGTTACGTTTCTTAACTTGCCCGGCTATCCAGTACATATACGGCTCTGCCCGTAAAGTTACATCGTGGAGATAGCTCTTATTACGTAAGTACTTCTGTTTCTGTTCGCGAATCCGGGTATTTTCCGGTATTCCCATCTTTAGCTCGTCGCCTATGGAAGTCCACAGATCCTGGTCTTGCGCGTAGAAGGTTCCATCATCTAACCAGCGCGCTTGACTTGTGAACTTACCTGCTTCCCCTTGACCAGCTGCAGAAAGGCTCTGTGCGTGCTGTTGAACGTTGCCATCGTGCTTAGACGACTGGCACCCCACCAGCAGGACAGAGACGAGTAAAATCGCTCGTGCCTTCATGTGTGTGTCAATAGTTGCTTAAAAGACGAGCAAGAATAACGGTGAAGTTAGCGAATGACAAGAGTTAAATGTCAGAAGTCATCTTTCTTTGACCTTAACCAGGCGAATCGCTGCGCAGAGTGTTGCAAATTTGTTTCTTTGGATATTTCTTTAATTAAATCATTGTCATCCGTGCGTAAAAATAAATTTATACGGCGCTCATTTTTCAGATTTACCGGGAGTGTCATTTGTTTTTTTGCACGTAACTCATTAACTTTATGGTAGTAATCATTTATAGCCATATCCTGTGGCAGGATACTCAGAGCAAACTTCATATTTGCTAAAGTATATTCATGTGCGCAACATACCAGCGTATCGTCGGGTAGCGCGGCTATTTTCTGAAATGATTGATACATCTGCTCTGCGGTCCCTTCAAAGAGTCTGCCGCAGCCGCCGGAAAACATTGTATCGCCACAAAATAGATAAGGTTCACTGAAGAAACAGACGTGTCCTAAAGTGTGACCTGGCGTAGAGAAAATAGAAAATTCGTGGCCTAAAACAACGACCCGATCGCCGTCGGCAACGAGATGGGTCGTTCCCTTATCCTGGGTTTCTGCCGGTCCGTAAACAACGATGTCGGGGAATGTTTCGCGCAGTTGTTTTACGCCGCCAACGTGATCGTGGTGGTGGTGGGTGAGAAAAATGGCCTCCGGCTCCCAGCCGTGTTCCGCGATTGCGGCCAGTACGGGCGCCGCTTCGCCAGGATCGACGATCAGACAGCGGCCGTTTTCCGCGCTAAGAACCCAGATGTAGTTGTCCTGAAATGCAGGAATGCTGATAAGATTCATTTATTACTCCTAAAAGCGTAGCGGAAGGTTGCGATGAAGCCGGCAAGGATATCTCAGATAGTCACAGCGCCAGAGCATTGGTCCAGTATGCCCTGGGGCGAATACTATCGCGAATCGCTGGAGCGGCAGATGAAACCGTGGCTGGCCAAGCTATATGGCTTTCATTTGCTTAAGATTGGCAATCTGAGCGCGGAAATCAATACCGAATCCTGCGCTATCTCGCATCAGGTGAACGTTTCGCTACAGGGGACGCCGATTCAGGTGAAGGCCGATCCCCTCCATCTGCCTTTTGCCGAAAAGTCGGTTGACGCCTGCCTGCTGGCGCATACCTTACCCTGGTGCAGCGATCCTCACCGCCTGCTGCGCGAAGCCGACAGGGTGTTGATTGACGACGGCTGGATAATTATGACCGGCTTTAATCCGGTGAGCCTGATGGGGCTGCGCAAGCTGATGCCGGTATTGCGTAAAACGGTGCCGTACAGCAGCCGGATGTTTACGCTAACGCGCCAGCTCGACTGGCTGGCGCTGCTCAATTTTGAGGTTCTGCACTACGGCCGCTATCAGGTGCTGCCCTGGTCCCGACACGGCGGTAAGATGCTCAGTACCCACCTACCGGCGCTGGGCTGCCTGCAGCTGATCGTGGCCCGCAAGCGCACTATCCCGTTAACGCTAAATCCGCTGAAGTCGGGAAAAGCGAAGGCCCGGCTGCGCCAGACGGTAGGGGCCACGCGACAGTCGCGAAACGGGCTGAATTAACGTTCTGGCTGGTAACCGATATCGTCCTGCGTAGGGCTGGAGGCGGCAGCGCGCGCCAGCTCGTCGCAGCGTTCGTTTTCCGGATGGCCGGCGTGGCCTTTAACCCATTCCCACTTGATCTGGTGCTGACCAAGCGCGGTATCCAGGCGCTGCCACAGATCAACATTTTTGACCGGTTTTTTATCAGCCGTTTTCCAGCCGCGCTTTTTCCAGTTGTGGATCCACTGGGTGATCCCCTGACGCACGTACTGGCTGTCGGTGCTGAGTACGACTTCACACTGCTCTTTCAGCGCTTCCAGCGCAACGATAGCTGCCATCATCTCCATGCGATTATTGGTCGTAAGGTTATAACCTTCGCTAAAGATTTTTTCTTTCCCGCGATAGCGTAAAATGGCGCCGTAGCCGCCGGGTCCTGGATTACCCAGGCATGAACCGTCGGTGAAAATTTCTACCTGTTTAAGCATCTCTGGTAGACTTCCTGTAATTGACATCGATATGTAAACGGCAAGTCTGACATAAATGACTGATATGAGCACTGCAATTACGCGACAGATTGTTCTCGATACTGAAACCACTGGTATGAACCAGCTCGGTGCGCATTACGAAGGACATAAAATCATCGAGATCGGTGCGGTGGAGGTGATCAACCGCCGCCTCACCGGGAATAACTTCCACGTTTATCTCAAGCCGGACCGGCTGGTGGACCCTGAAGCCTTTGGCGTTCACGGGATTGCCGATGAGTTTCTGATGGATAAGCCGGTGTTTGCCGACGTAGTCGATGAGTTCATGGACTATATCCGCGGGGCGGAGCTGGTCATCCATAACGCATCGTTCGATATCGGCTTTATGGATTATGAGTTTGGCAAGCTAAAGCGCGATATTCCCAAAACCAATACCTTCTGCAAGGTCACCGATAGCCTGGCGCTGGCGCGGAAAATGTTCCCCGGCAAGCGTAACAGCCTCGATGCGCTGTGCTCGCGTTATGAAATAGATAACAGCAAGCGAACGCTTCACGGGGCGTTACTCGATGCCCAGATTCTGGCTGATGTCTATCTGATGATGACCGGCGGCCAGACGACGCTGGCATTTTCGACGGAAGGCGAAGGCCAGATGCAGGCAGGAGAGATAGGAATACAGCGCGTTGTTCGGGCTGCCAGCAGGCTGCGCGTCGTTTACGCCTCTGATGACGAGCTGCTAAACCATGAATCGCGGCTCGATTTGGTACAAAAGAAAGGCGGAAGCTGCCTGTGGCGGAGCTGATACGCCGCAATACGCTGTAAAAATAGGCGGGCGGGCGATTTTTACAGCAAACGGTTCAAAAGTGAAGAAAAAGCGTTGACGGAGTTAGCGGTAATCCGTAATATTCGCCTCGTTCCCAAGGGAACAGTGAAAGTGGAGCGGTAGTTCAGTCGGTTAGAATACCTGCCTGTCACGCAGGGGGTCGCGGGTTCGAGTCCCGTCCGTTCCGCCACTATTCAGGCCCATGTTATTAATTAACGTGGGCCTTTTTCATATCTGCGTTTTGTTGTACGCCATTGCCGTCTGGCTTGCGCGGTTATGACCGGTTTTATTTATGTCAGCGCCCCGGCAATCGCCGAGCAAAATAGCGCGTAACAGCATCGCTGTTTCCATCCTGTTACGCGCGGTCACTACGCTAACATTCCTGTTAGTCAGAAAATCTCTCGTATTTACTTCATCAATCTTTCGTGGCCGAAGGCTGCTTCTCTTTGACTTCGCGATACCAGCGCGGGTGATGTTTCTTCGCCCATGTTTTGCTAACCCAACCTTCCACCATCGCGGTAATGGTGCCTTTCACCCACAGGGCGGCGTAGATATGCACCATGATAACCACAATTAACGCCACTGCGGCAAATGAATGCAGCATTAACGCAAATCGGATCACCGGGATTGAGAACGCAGGCGCAAAATACGGACGCCAGATGATCACGCCGCTTATCAGCAGCAGAACCAGGAAAATAATCGCCGCCCAGAACACGCATTTCTGGCCGAAGTTATAGCGCCCGGTGTCACCTACCTCCTCGTTGACGACGATCTTACGAATATTCTTCGCCCAAAAGATATCATCCCGATTGATTAGGTTGTGATGCCAGTAGCGGAAAAACATGATGATGAACGAGGCAAACATGATCACGCCGACAAACGGGTGCAGAATTCGCGCCAGCTGCGGGGTGCCCATAATTTGCATCAGCCAGTTGAAGGACGGGAAGAAGAACCCCAGCCCGCTTATCGCCGCCAGCATGAAGCAGAAGGCGGTGACCCAGTGGTTGATTCGCTCCGGCGCCGTGTAGCGCACGATGGTGTCACGTCTTTTCATTTGCGCACCTCGTCATTCTCTTCATGCAGGTTGTCTTCTTCCTCTTCCGCACGGTTCGGACCGACGCCGACGTAGTGGAAGATGCTGGCGGCGAAGGTCGCGGCAAAGCCCACCGCCGCGAGCGGTTTCCAGATACCTTTCCAGAACTTCACGGTGGCGCTGATTTCCGGGTTCTCCGGCAGGCCGTGGTACAGATTCGGCTTGTCGGCATGATGCAGGACGTACATCACGTGCGTGCCGCCGACGCCGGCCGGATCGTACAGGCCCGCATTGTCATAACCGCGGGTTTGCAGCTCGGCGACGCGCTCGCCTGCCAGCACCTTCATATCCTCTTTGGAGCCAAAGTGGATAGCGCCGGTCGGGCAGGTTTTCACGCAGGCCGGCTCCTGGCCGACGGTAACGCGATCGACGCACAGCGTGCACTTGTAGACGCGGTTGTCTTCCGGGTTGAGGCGCGGGACGTCGAACGGGCAGCCGGCGATGCAGTAGCCGCAGCCGATACACTGCTCGGACTGGAAGTCGACGATACCGTTGGCATACTGAATGATAGCCCCTTCCGACGGACAGGCCTTCAGGCAGCCCGGGTCGGCGCAGTGCATACAGCCATCCTTACGGATCAGCCACTCCAGCCTGTCGTTTTGCTCCACTTCCGAGAAGCGCATCACCGTCCAGGATTTGGCGGTCAGATCGGCCGGGTTGTCGTACACGCCGACGTTGTGACCGACCTCATCACGGATATCGTTCCACTCTGAACAGGCCACCTGGCAGGCTTTACAGCCGATACAGGTGGTGACGTCGATAAGCTTTGCGACCTCCTGCTGGTGGTCCCGCGCCTGAGGCGCAGGGGTGAAACCGTTAGTCGCGGAACGACGAATAATGTCTTGCGATTGATAAGCCATAAGCCGTCTCCCTTACACCTTTTCCACGTTCACGAGGAAGGCTTTGTATTCGGGAGTCTGCGAATTCGCATCGCCCACCGAAGGCGTCAGCGTGTTCGCCAGGAACCCTTTTCGGGTCACCCCCTCAAAACCCCAGTGACAGGGAATGCCGATCGTATTGACCGTACGCCCGTCGATGGTCAGCGTTTGCAGACGCTTCGTCACCACCGCTTTGGCTTTGATAAAACCGCGTTTCGAGACGATTTTGACTACGTCACCGCTCAAAATGCCTTTCTCTTCAGCCAGCTTCTCGCCGATTTCAATAAACTGCTCCGGCTGCGCGATAGCGTTTAGACGCGCATGTTTGGTCCAGTGGCGGAACAGTTCGGTAATCGAATAGGTGGTCGCCACGTACGGGAACTCATCCGCATGGCCCATATTCGCCAGATCGCCGTTAAAGATCCGCGCCACCGGGCTGGAGACCACCTTCGGGTGGAGAGGGTTAGTGCCAATCGGGGACTCTATCGGCTCATAGTGCTCAGGGAAGGGGCCATCGTTCATTTTGTTCAAGGCGAACAAACGGCCGACCCCTTCCGGGTTCATGATAAACGGCCCGACGTTGCTGTCCGGTGCCGCCTGGTTATAGTCGGCGACATCCATTCCCGCCCAGCGTTTACCGTCCCAGTGCAGCAGCGCGCGCTGCGGATCCCAAGGTTTGCCTGCCGGGTCGGCCGACGCGCGGTTATAGAGAATGCGGCGGTTAGCCGGCCATGACCAGGCCCAGCCGGGCGTACAGCCCAGCCCGTAAGGATCGCTATTATCACGATTCGCCATCTGGTTGCCCTGTTCGGTCCAGCAGCCGCAATAGACCCAGCAGTAGCTGCTGGTGGAACCATCATCCTTCAATTGCGCAAAGCTGCTGAGCTGCTGGCCTTTTTTGACGATCACCTGACCCTGGTCATCAACAATATCGCGCAGCGCTTTACCATTGGCCTCACGGGCCACCTCTTCCGGCAGCGGATCGCGGGGATCGTGGTAGTCCCACGACATATTGAGGACTGGCGCCGGGTTGGCGCCGCCTTCCTGCTGATACAGTTCGCGCAGACGGGTAAACAGCCGCCCCAGAATTTTGCCGTCATGCAGCGCCTCTCCCGGCGGCTCCGCTGCCGCCCAGTGCCACTGCAGCCAGCGGCCTGAGTTAGCAATCGAACCGTCCTCTTCCGCAAAGCAGGAGGACGGCAGGCGGAACACTTCGGTCTGGATATCGGCGGGGCGGACATCGTTCATTTCCCCGTGGTTTTGCCAGAAGTTGGCTGACTCCGTCACCAGCGGGTCGATGACCACCATATATTTCAGTTTTGCCAGCGCTCTGGACGACTTGTTCTTGTCGGGAAACGCCGCCAGCGGGTTAAATCCCTGGACAATATAGCCATTGATTTTTCCCTGCGTCATCAGCTCGGCCTGGGTCATCACATCGTATAGCCGGTCCCATTTCGGCAGCCAGTCATAGCCCCAGTTGTTTTCCGCCGTTGCAGCATCGCCCCAGAAGCTTTTCATCATGCTGACGAAAAATTTCGGCGTATTTTGCCAGTAGTTAACTTCATCCGCCCCTAAGGCCGCAGGGGTGATTTGCGCAATATAGGTTTGATAATCGGGCTGTTTTTCCGATGGTAGCGGCATATATCCCGGCAGATTGGTGGAGAGTAGCCCCAGGTCGGTATAGCCCTGAATATTGGAGTGCCCGCGCAGCGCGTTAATCCCGCCGCCGGCCATGCCGATATTGCCCAGCAGCAGCTGCAGCATCGCCGCGGCGCGGATGGTTTGCGCTCCCGCCGTATGGTGGGTCCAGCCGAGGGCATATAAGATCGTGGCGGTGCGATTCGCCGCGCTGGTGCTGGCCAAAAGCTGGCAAATACGCAGGAAATCGTCGATCGACGTTCCGCACAGGCGGTTGACCATTTCCGGGGTGTAGCGCTCGACATGCTGCCGCATCAGGTTCCAGACGCACCGCGGGTGGCGATAGGTTTCATCGCGTCTGGCGAAACCGTTCTCATCCAGCTCGTAGTTCCAGCTGGTTTTATCGTACTGGCGTTGTTCAGGATCAAAACCGCTGAACAGCCCGGCATCGAAAGCATAGTCTTCACGCACGATCATGCTGGCATTGGTGTAGTGGCGCACGTACTCGTGCTGCACCCGATCGTGCGCGATCAGATAGCGAATGACGCCAAGCAGGAAGGCGCTGTCGGAACCGGCGCGGATCGGCGCGTACAGGTCGGCTACCGCCGCGCTGCGGTTAAAACGCGGATCCACGACGATAACCGTCGCATTATTCTTAATTTTGGCTTCGATAACCCATTTAAAGCCAACCGGATGCGCTTCCGCCGCGTTGCCGCCCATAATCAGCACGACGTTGGCGTTTTTAATATCCACCCAGTTGTTGGTCATCGCCCCGCGGCCAAAGGTCGGCGCCAGCGCCGAGACCGTCGGGCCATGGCAAAGACGCGCCTGGCAGTCAATCGACACCATCCCCAGCGCGCGGGTAAATTTGCCGTCAAGGATCCCGGTCTCATTACTCGCCGCCGAAGAGCACAGCATGCTGGTTGAGGTCCAGCGGTTAACGGTGACGCCCTGGGCGTTCTTTTCGATAAAGTGGGCGTCGCGGTCGTCTTTCATTAACCGCGCGATACGATTAATCGCCTCGTCCCAGCTGATGCGCGTCCATTTATCCGCCCCCGGCGCCCGATATTCGGGATAACGCAGACGGTTTTCGCTATGGATATAGTCCAGCACTCCGGCGCCTTTCGGGCACAAAGAGCCGCGGCTCACAGGATGATCGGGATCGCCTTCAACGTGGTAAATACTTTCACGCACGTTCTTCGCGTTATCCCCAAGGCTATACATGAGGATGCCGCAGCCCACCGAGCAGTAGGTGCAGTTATTACGGGTTTCTTTGGATTTTAATAGTTTATATTGACGCGTCTCGGCGTTAGCGGAAAACGCAGGGAGAAAACCAAGCGATGCTACGGTTGTCCCTGCCATCCCACCCACGCAGATGCGAAAGAACTGCCTGCGACTGAGCTCCATTGTATCTCCAGCTTAAACTTAAGACAGGAAAAGGTGCAGCAATTATAAGGTTATTTTGCGGGGCTGCGCCAGAAAACCGGCGTATTAATGCTGTGACCGCGAGCACAGCTAGGCTCATTCGGGGCATTTTGCTATGGTGGCGTTTTCAAAAAAGAGTGGGAAACGCTTTATGGAACGGCTGGATTGCGATCGAATGTTCGTTGCGGTAATGGAAACCAGCAGTTTTACCAATGCCGCCCAGCGCTGCGGAACCAGCCACGGCCAGGCCTCCAAGCTGATTTCCCGCCTTGAAAGCGACCTTGGCGTACAGCTGTTAAGGCGCAGCACTCGTTCGCTCACCCCCACCGACGTCGGGCTGGCCTACTATCAACGTATCCGCCAGCTGTTAATTGACTACGATGAGCTCAACGACTCGGTGCGCACGCTCTCCAACGCCCCATCCGGGCAGCTGCGCATCTCCGCGCCGGTGAGCTTTGGCTCCACTCAGCTGGCTCCCCACCTGGTCACCTTCGCCCGTCGCTATCCGGATATCGAGCTGGATGTCAGTTTTTCCGACCGCCTGGTTAACGTGGTAGATGAAGGTTTCGACCTCGCCTTGCGTATCGGCAATTTGACCGATAGCACGCTGCTCGCCCGTCGCCTGTGCCCGATACGTAGCGTGGTTGTGGCGTCTCCGGATTACCTGGCCGCTAACGGCGAGCCCCAACGCTGGGACGCTCTGAGCCAGCACGCGCTGATTGTCGATACCAACTTTCGCGATCCCTGGAACTGGCCCTTCCTCGATGAACAGCAGCAGCTCCACACTCAGCCGGTGTACGGCAAGCTGAAATTCTCCAATGCCGAGGTTTGTCTTGCCGCCGCCTGCGCCGGATTGGGGATTGCCCGTTTACCGTTCTTTATTGCCCGAAAAGCGCTGGATGAGCGGCGGGTCGTTTCGCTGCTGGCGCCATATGAAGCCCCGCCGCTGGCGCTGTTTGCGGTATTTCCGCCTGCCCGCTATCTGGCGCACAAATCGCGGGTGATGATCGATTTCCTCGTCGAGGCCTTTTCTGCCGAGGAAGAACGGGCGCGGTGCTGATGATTATTTCCATTATGGAAATAAGTATGCCCATTTTGACGGGATAATCAGGCCCACAAAATATTGTACAGTCCTCTTACTTAAGGTCGTTTCCCCGCCGCCATCGTTGCGCAGGAAGAGATGCTAACCACCCAAGAGGATTTCACCATGATTGATCAACGTACCACTCCCTATGCCGCTCTGGTCATGCGCCTGGCGCTCGGCATCCTGTTTCTGGCGCACTTCGGCCTGAAATTCTTCGCCTTCACCCCCGCGGGCACCGCAAAATTCTTCGCCTCGCTTGGCCTTCCGGGCTGGCTGGCCTATATCACGATGGCCGTTGAATTCTTTGGCGCCATCGCCCTGATCCTCGGCATCTATACGCGTATCGTGGCCGTGGTGCTGATCCCCATTTTACTCGGCGCGATCTTCACGGTGCACGGTTCGGCCGGGTTTTTCTTTACCAACCCGAACGGCGGCTGGGAATTCCCCGCTTTCTGGATCGTTGGCCTGATCGTGCTGGCGCTCACCGGGGACGGTAAATACGCGTTAAAACCGACGCCGCTGAAATCGTAACGGGGGTTTTATGCTGATTGATGGAAAATGGACCGCCGACTGGCACCCGGTGCAGGCGACCGATAAAAAAGGCGGTTTCCTGCGCCAGACCTCGAGCTTTCGCCACTGGGTCACGCCGAACGGTGAGCCGGGGATCACCGGCAGCGGCGGGTTTCAGGCCGAGCCGGATCGCTACCACCTGTACGTTGCGCTGATCTGCCCGTGGGCATCGCGTACGCTAATCGCCCGCCGGCTGAAAGGGCTGGAGGCGGTGGTCGGCGTATCTGTGGTTGAGCCCTGGCTGCTCAACGAAGGCTGGCATTTTGGCGACTATCCCGGCGCTAACCGCGATACGCTGAATAACGTCGAGTGGCTGCATCAGCTCTATACCCGGGCGGACCCGACCTTTACCGGGCGCGCCACGGTCCCGGTGCTGTGGGACAAAAAGACCGCCACCATCGTGAACAACGAGTCCGCCGATATCGTACGGATGTTTAACAACGGCTTCGGCGAACTGGCGGACAGCCGCATCGATCTATATCCGCAGGCGCTGCGCGAAGAGATCGACCGGCTCAATAGCGATATTTATCCGAAGCTCAATAACGGCGTGTATCGCGCCGGATTCGCCACCACCCAGGAGAGCTATCAGGAAGCGGTCAATGATGTTTTCTCAATGCTGGACTGGCTCGAACAGCACCTCTCGACGCGCGATTTTTTGAGCGGCGAGACGCTGACCGAGGCGGATATTCGTCTTTTCGTCACCCTGATTCGTTTCGATGCGGCGTACCACGGGCTGTTCAAATGCAATCTTCGCCGGCTGGCGGAATACCGCAACCTCGATCGTTATCTTGGCGCTCTGCTGGCCATTCCGGGCGTTCGCGAAACGGTGAATATCGACCATATTAAGCAGGGCTACTACTCCATCAAGGCGCTGAACCCAAACGGGATTGTGCCTGCAGGGCCGGATTTGAGCGGTTACGGACTTTAAGCGAGCCAGAGATGAAAAAACTGATTATTTTGCTACACGGCGTCGGCAGCAGCGGCGACGATTTAGAGGGCCTCGGCCACTTCTGGCGTCAGCAGCTTCCCGGCGTGACGATCGCGACCCCTAACGGCACGGCCAGCTTTGATATGGGGCCGGGCTACCAGTGGTTCAGCCTCAACGGCATCAGCGACGCCACGCGGCCGGAGCGGATTGCCGGCGCGCGCCGCGCCTTTCGTGCCAGCATTGAGGCGATTATCAGCCAACATCAGCTCTCGCCTGGCGAAGATCGGCTGGTGCTTGCCGGCTTCTCTCAGGGGGCCATTATGACCCTCGATGCGCTGGTCAGCGGAGCGTTTCCGCTCACCGCCGCGATCTCGTTTTCCGGCCGTCTGGCCTCCCCGGCGCCGTGGCAAGCCAATAACGGGACGCCGACTTTGCTGGTCCATGGCGTCAACGATCCGACGATCGCTATCCGCGAAAGCGAAACCGCCGCACAAAAACTCGCCGCTATCGGTGTCGATGTCGATACTTATTTCGAACCCGGCGTCGGTCATACCATTACCGCGAATGGCGCCAGAAAAGCGGCGCAATTTTTAGCGCCGCTGCTGGACTCCGACCACTAGACGCCGTTGCGTAATGATTGCGTCGGCGAAATAAAACGGATGGGGGAGGGGAAATTAATCCAGGCTAAACGGATCGGCATCCTGCCAGGCGGGGAATTTTTCACGATACTCGTTGAGCGCGGTGAGCGACAGCTCCGCGTCGAGGCGCGTGGCCTGGTGAGGTTCCGCCGTTGCCAGAATCTCTCCCTGGGGGCTGATAATGCGGCTGTCGCCCCGATAGTGGTGGCCATTACCGTCGGTACCGACCCGATTGCAGCCGGCGACGTAGGCCTGGTTTTCAATTGCCCGGGCTACCAGCAGCGACTGCCAGTGCAGCGAGCGCGGCGCCGGCCAGTTGGCCACGTACAGCGCTAAATCGTAGTCGTTATGGTTGCGTGACCATACCGGGAAGCGCAGGTCGTAGCAGACCAGCGGCAGGATCCGCCAGCCGCGCCACTCGAAAACGACCCGCTCGTCGCCCGCCGTATAATGATGATGCTCTTCGGCCATCCGGAACAGGTGCCGCTTATCATAAAAATGGCTTTTACCGCCGGGCTCCACCAGCAGGAAGCGGTTAACCGGGCCGCGTTCGGTTTGTAGCGCAGCGCTACCCGCAATAAGGGCATTGGTCTGCACCGCTTTCGCCAGCATCCAGTCAATGACCTCTTCCTGCGGCAGCGACTGTTTAGCGGCTTCCATGGCAAAACCGGTTGTAAACATTTCCGGCAAAACAATCAGGTCACGCCCGCTGACACCTTCCAGCTGGCGATCGAAATGGCGCAGGTTGGCGGGACCGTCCATCCACACCAGCGGTTGTTGCAATAGCGTAATTTTCAGGCCAGACACGGTGGTGAACTCCATTATCATTAGGCTGTTATAGTCACTTTAACACCATATCAGTCTCTGGATAGTCAGCGGAATATTTTGTTAAAAAAATGCTAATGCTGGAAACGATTTGTGCGGGAAAGGGGCCGCCAGCGGTACAAGGGCGTGGGGGGCTGAAAGCCGCAAAGACGGGCCGGCGCGGATTTATGCACGCGGCCAGGGGCGTGCCCCGTAAACCCTGGCCCGCGAGGGGGAGTTTAAGGGGCACTGCGTGAAGCACGGCCGCGTGGCTTAAATCGCCATGCTGGCCAGCAGAATAAAGATCAGGCCGCAAAGGGATAGCATTGTAGACATTAGCGTCCAGGACAGTAGGGTTTCCTTGATGGTCAGGCCGAAGAAATCCTTTATCATCCAGAAGCTTGCGTCATTGACATGGGAGCAAATGCAGGAGCCTGCGCCCGTCGCAAGAGTAATCAAGGCCAGGTTTGTGTTTGGGTGTGCAGACAGCAAAGGGATCACCAGGCCGGCGGTGGAGATGGCGGCAACCGTTGCGGAGCCCAGACAAATCCTCAGAAAGGCCGCCACTCCCCAGGCCATCAGAATGGGGTTGATATCCGTGCCTGCCACCAGCGTCGAAATATACTGGCCGACGCCAGAATCAATCAGCACCTGTTTGAATGCGCCGCCGCCGCCGATAATCAATAACAGACCGGCAATGCCTGCAATTGCTTTCCCGCAGGAGTCCATCAGTTCCGGGATCGTTTTTCCTCTCCCGAGACCCATCGCCCAAATGGCGAACAGCAGCGAAATCAGCATCGCGATCGTCGAGTTTCCCAAAAACAGGAACACGGAATAGAGCATACCGGGGTCGCCTGCGTCTTTTGGCCGGACCATTTGCATAATGGTGACCAGAGCCATCAGGATCACCGGCAGCATGGCGGTCAGGAAACTTATCCCAAACCCCGGCATTTCGCTTTCGGTAAAGCTCTTTGTCGCCCCAAGGGAAGCAATGTTGCCTTCTTTGGTAAATGCCTCCGGGATCAGCCGTTGGCATACTTTATTCAGCAGCGGGCCACAGAGAATAAAGGTTGGAATGCCCACGATGATGCCATAAATCAGCACGACGCCAACATCTGCGCCATATTCTCTGGCGATGACGGTAGGGCCGGGATGTGGCGGCAGAAAACCGTGCGCCACTAACAAACCCGACAGCATCGGTACGCACATATACATCGGTGATATTTTAGCTTCCCTGGCGATGGCGAATAAAATCGGTACCAGCAGAATTAAACCGACTTCGAAAAATAGCGCGATACCGACAATAAATGCCGAAGTTACTACCGCCCAGTCCAGCCTTTTGACACCAAAATAGTTCAGCATGGTCAATGCAATACGCTGCGCGCCGCCGGCATCGGATAATAACCGTCCCAGCATTACGCCAAAACCGAATATCAAGCCGATATGACCCAGGGTGCCGCCCAGCCCGGATTCGACAGAAGCGACGACCTTATTCAGCTCCATGCCGCTGGCAATAGCTACGGCCAGCGAGACAATAATTAATGAAACAAAAGTATTGAGTTTTATTTTTATGGTTAAAAGCAGGAGTACAGCGATACCTGCCACAACAATTAATAGTGGCATAACGTCCTCTCATTAATAATGTAATAATGGTTTTAATTATTTCTTCAGGATTTAGTCATCTGCTGGTGCAATGCAGCGCTTATTTTATTAACGTCATAGATGCAGCCGCGCCAGGTTCCGCCGCTTACCGCCTGGAGCATCGCCCAGAGTTGGGTATCATCTGGTAAATCAGGATCGGGCATTAAATCAGGGTGGCTGCTTCTGCCGTTTAATATAACGCTAGCCTCCTCGCGTGAGGGGAGTTCCTGAGCGTTAGCGAGACCCAGGAAATTGACTTCTCCCTGGAGTTGTTTGCAGTCAATTTTAATTTCAATGAGATCCCCGGTGCGTAATTTCCCGATGGCGCCGCCTGCCAGTGCCTCCGGCCCAACGTGGCCAATACAGGCGCCGGTGGAAACGCCGGAGAACCGGGCGTCGGTAATAAGTGAAACATGCTTCCCATAGGATAAATGCTTCAGGGCGCTGGTAACCTGATACGTTTCCTCCATCCCGGTGCCGGATGGCCCTACGCCGATAATAACCAGAATATCGCCTGCTTTAATTTTGTCGTGTTTGATATCATAAATGGCGGTTTTCTCCGAGAGGTACACTTTCGCCACGCCCTGATGATAATAAATACCCTCTTCATTAATGACCGAGGGGTCAATGGCCGTGGATTTTATGACCGAGCCCTCCGGAGCGATATTTCCGACCGGGAAGGTAATCGTGGAGGTTAACCCGCGTTTTTGCGCCTGCTGCGGAGACATGATGACCTCCTGGGGATCAACCTGCTCCTGACTGAGCAGCAGATTTTTAAATATCTGCCGACGCTCGGAGCGCTCCCACCAGTCGAGATTTTCCCCTAGCGTCTTGCCCGTGACGGTAATGACATCCTCATGCAGAAGACCCAGCTGGCGCAGATGCAGCATCACTTCAGGTACGCCGCCAGCCATAAAGGCCCGTACGGTTGGGTGATAAACCGGGCCATTGGGCAGTACGCTGACCAGGCGCGGCACCTGTTTATTAATGCGTATCCAGTCCTCCACCGTCGGAATATGGCAGCCCGCCTGATGGGCAATCGCCGGGATGTGCAGCAGGAGATTGGTGGAGCCGCCAAATGCCGCATGGACCATCATGGCGTTTTCAATAGCGCGATCGGTGAGGATATCCTTCGTCGTGATGCCCTTCTGGCTCAGCAGCAGCGCGGCCCGCGCTGATGCCCTGGCGATCTCCGTCCAGACCGGTTCGCCCGAAGGCGCCAGCGCAGAATGCGGAATAGCGAGGCCGAGGCCTTCAGCGACGACCTGCGAGGTGCCTGCGGTTCCGAGGAACTGGCAGCCGCCACCCGACGAAGCGCAGGCCTGACAGCCCGCCCGACGAGCGTCCTGCAGCGACAATTCGCCGTTGGCAAAGCGCGCGCCGATAGTCTGCACCTTGCCGTTATCTTCGCCATGTAAAGCAGGCAGCGTGGCCCCGCCGGGGATCAATACCGTCGCTTTATCATGCTGCGATGCCAGCGCCATCATGGTGGCGGGCAGCCCTTTATCGCAGGTTGCCACGCCGATCACCGCTTTAACTCCCGGCAGGGAACGGATCAGGCGGCGCATCACCATAGAGGCATCATTGCGATAAGGTAATGAATCGAACATGCCGGTGGTGCCCTGCGTGCGTCCGTCGCAGGGATCGGAGACATACACCGCGTAAGGCAGCGCGTGATGGTTTTTGATGACCTCCGCCGCTGCTTTCATCTGGATATCCAGCTCGTAATGTCCCTGATGAAGCGCCAGCGCGACGGGTTTGCCGTCCGGCCCGCGCAGCCCGCCCAGCGTGCTAAGCAGCAGGATACCGTCCTGATTCAGCTCATCCGGCGACCAGCCCATCCCGGCATTCATGGTCATGCCAAAAATATCGCCGCTAGGGCGGTTGATTAACATATCCGGGGTCAGCGGCAGCTCGCCCTGCGGACCCGGCGCATGGGTTCTGACGCGGTAGATATCCGGGTTATCGCTAGCAAAAATATCGTCAATGGACATCGAATGCCTCCTCATGATTTTAAAATGCCCTGCGAGGCCAGCAGCTCGCGCACCCGCGCCTTTGCCTCTTCCGACGCATCCAGAATCGGCGGCAGGCAATAGGTATTTACCGGCAGCCCCACACGCTGCATGGCATATTTGATGAGGGAGACAAACGGTGTTTCCAGGGCGTAAATAGCCGGTAGCTGCAGCAATTTTTTATTGAGCGTCGCCGCTGTCGCGAGATCGCCATCTTGCCAGGCGCTAAAAATGCCTACGGACAGTTCCGGCGCGAAGTTTGCGCTGGCGGTAATAGCGCCATCCCCGCCCAGCAGCAGGTTATTGAGTAAATGGTCGTCGAAGCCGCAGAACACGGAGAACTCGGGGCGCACGGCTTTGACGGTGTTGATCATCGCCCGCAGGTGGCCGACGCTGTCGATAGTGTCTTTAATACCGACGATGTTTTCATTTTGCAGCACCAGCCGTTTGACGATATCAGGGGTGAGATCCTGGCCGGTGAGGTCCGGGAAGTTATAAACGATCGCCGGCAGGCGAACGCTGCTGGCGATGCGATGGTAATAGTCGTCCAGATTGCTGGCGGCAACTTTCCAGTAATAGGGGTTAATAATAACGATGCCGTCCGCGCCGCAGGCTTCGGCGTGTTTTGCCAGTTTGACCGCTTCGTCAGTGGAGGGGGAGCCAACGCCAATTAATACCGGAACGCGTCCGCCAACCGCCGCGATTGCCGCCTCGGCGAAGTCCATCCTTTGCCCGGCGTTCATCTGACTAAATTCACCGCCGGTTCCCAGATAAAACAAGCCGTCGACGCCTTTCTTAATAAGAAAATCGGCGACTTGCGTTAAGGCCGTTTTATCAATGTTGCCGTCGCTATCGAGCGTCGTGGAGACCGGTGGAATAATTCCCCTGAATTTTTTCATTAGATCAATTTCCTTTTCTTAAATATTCATTTTCGTTTCTATAACCCAGACCATGCGAGATCTGATCGGCGCATTGCCTGAGTAGTTCGAGATAACCATCGATCCTCTTTCCCGAATAAACTATCGGGTCTCCCGATAATGAAATTGCATAATTCACGCGATGATACATATCGAAAATAGGCATGCTCAGGCATACCGCCCCGTAGGTTGACTCTTCATTATCTATCGCCCATCCCCTGAGGCGCGTTTTCTGTAGCTCTTCACGAAATAATTTTTTATCGGTGAAGGTATTTTGCGTGTGCTTTTTCAGAATTAAGGCATCGAGAAAATAATCCATCTCTTCTCGCGGCTTCCAGGCCAGCAGCGCCTTACCGAGTGCGGTGATATGCAATTCCAATTTTTTACCGATCCAGCTTTTTTTAGTCGGCACGGAATCCGGGCTCTCGACTTTATCCAGGTAAATGGCGGAATAACTCTCCATTGCCCCTAAATGGCAGACCAGTCCGCTTTTCAACGAAAGCTCCTGCATCGGGCGCTTCGTCACCTCGAATATGTTTTTCCGGTGCAGCGACTGGCATCCAAGCTCGTAATTTTTTATGCCAAGCGAGTATTGATTACGCTCGCTTTTTATTAAAAAGCCGCAATCGACCATGGCATTTAATAAATTCAGCAGGCTACTTTTCGGGTACTGAAATTCTTTTAGCAGCTCCATAAAACTGGCCGCTCCGACATATGCAATGTAGGTCAGAATTTTTTCTGCCCGGATTAATGAATTACATCCTTTACCGCCCATAACGGCTCCCGTTTCTCGTTGATATAAAGCCTATCCACTCTGGAAAGCGGAAAATACGCCTTGTTCAGCAGGCTGAACCGAGTTACAGGGGGGAAACGTGATCCACGTAGGTATTTTAATTATTGAGCGGGAATTTGCTGCGCGTGGCGCTGGCCGATTGGCAGCCTATGGCGCTAATGCGGGAAATGATTTGTGCGAAGCCGGAGGGCAAAGCGGGGTAAAAAAAAGAGGCGGAGGAAAGCCCCCGCCCCGATCGTGATGTGATTAATTTACTCTTCAGGCCGCTTCAATCTTGCGGACTTTCTCCGGCAGCTTTACCGGCCGGGTGGCCAGTTCATCCGGGGCGAAGTCGTCAACGTTGATGCTGCGCAGGCGGCTGGTTTCGGCTCGGGTAAGAATAGCGGCTTCATCCTGATTGATTAACCCTTTAGCCAGCGCATTGCCGGCCAGTTCATCAAGGCGCGTGAACGGCAGGTTTTTGCCCAGCTCTTTGCAGATACGCTGGTGAATCGGGTCGGCGGCCATCACGTCCAGCAGCGCCTCTTCCAGCAGGCCGACCGGGTTGTGCTCGCTCGGGGTCAGGTACTGGCCACGGCCAATACGCGAACGCGTTGCGCTCGGGATCTGCAGGATTTTTGCGACCTTATGGTCCAGCTTATCGGACGGCGCGTCGTAGTGGCGGCCGGTCGGGAAGATGGCAACGCGCAGGACGCCTGCGACAAAGCGGTTCGGGAAGTTTTTCAGCAGGTCGTCGATGGCCTGCTCAGCCTGATACAGCGCATCCTGAACGCCCCAGTGAACCAGCGGCAGATCGGCTTCGTTACGCCCCTCATCGTCATAGCGTTTCAGCACCGCAGAGGCGAGGTAAAGCTGGCTTAACACATCGCCCAGTCGCGCGGAAATACGCTCGCGGCGCTTCAGGCTGCCGCCAAGAACGGCCATTGAGACGTCGGACAGCAGCGCCAGGTTCGCGCTCAGTCGGTTCATATGCTGGTAGTAACGGCGGGTCGCGTCGCGGGTTGGCGTGCCGCTGGTCAGCCCACGGGTCAGGCCCAGCCAGAAGCTGCGGACCTTATTGCTGCCGACGTGACCGATGTGTTTGAACAGCAGCTTGTCGAAAGCGTCAACGTCGTTATTCTGCGCGGCGGCCATTTCGTCCAGCACGTACGGATGGCAGCGAATTGCGCCCTGACCGAAGATCATCATGCTGCGGGTCAGAATGTTGGCGCCTTCGACGGTGATAGCGATCGGCGCCCCTTGATAGGCGCGGGCGAGGAAGTTGCCTTCACCAAGCATGATGCCTTTCCCGCCGGTGATATCCATTGCGTCGATGATTGAACGCTGGCCGCGGTGGGTGCAGTGATACTTCACGATAGCCGACAGAACCGCCGGCTTCTCACCGAGCATGATGCCGTAGGTAATCAGCGACGCGGCGGCGTCCATCACGTAGGCGTTACCGGCGATACGCGCCAGCGGCTCTTCGATGCCTTCCATTTTACCGATGGAGATCTTGAACTGGCGGCGGATATGGGCGTAGGCGCCGGTGGCCATCGCCACGGACTTCAGGCCACCGGTGGCGTTTGACGGCAGGGTGATCCCGCGACCGACGGACAGGCACTCCACCAGCATCCGCCAGCCCTGACCAGCCATCGTTGGGCCGCCGATGATGTAGTCGATAGGGACAAAGATATCTTTACCCTGGGTCGGTCCGTTCTGGAACGGTACGTTAAGCGGGAAGTGGCGGCGGCCAATTTCAACGCCAGGAGTCGAGGTTGGGATCAGCGCACAGGTAATACCCAGCTCCTCTTCTCCCCCCAGCAGGCGGTCAGGGTCGGAGAGTTTAAACGCCAGCCCCAGGACGGTCGCGATAGGCGCCAGCGTAATGTAGCGCTTGTTCCAGGTCAGGCGCATGCCCAGAACCTGCTCGCCCTGCCATTCGCCCATGCACGCCACGCCGGTATCCGGAATGGCGCCGGCGTCGGAGCCCGCTTCCGGGCTGGTCAGCGCAAAGCAGGGGATCTCCTGACCACGCGCGAGGCGCGGCAGATAGTGATTTTTCTGTTCATCGGTACCGTAATGCTGCAGCAGTTCGCCCGGGCCTAAAGAGTTGGGCACGCCCACGGTGATCGCCAGGATCCCGGAAACGCCGGACATTTTTTGCAGCACGCGGGACTGAGCATAGGCGGAGAACTCCAGGCCGCCGTACTCTTTCTTAATGATCATCGCAAAGAAGCGATGCTCTTTCAGATAGGCCCACAGCTGCGGAGGCAGGTCGGCCATTTCGTGGGTAATTTCGAAATCGTTCGCCATGCGGCAGGCTTCTTCCACCGGGCCGTCGATAAACGCCTGCTCTTCGGCGGTCAGGCGCGGCTGCGGATAGTTATGCAGCTTTTGCCAGTCCGGGTTGCCGCGAAACAGATCGCCTTCCCACCAGGTGGTTCCCGCATCGATAGCTTCTTTTTCCGTCCGCGACATCGGCGGCATCACCTTGCGAAACGCGCGGAACGCGGGCGCTGAAAAAATAGATTTACGCATCGGCGCAAAGTTAAACGGCAGCAGAACGATCGCTAACGGCAGCAGCAGCCAGATATTCCACAGCCCGGCCACGCTAAGGGCGGCGGTCCAGGCGAGCAAAATCACGCTGCTGAGCAGGAGATTGATTCGGTGATAGAAGAGCGCACCGAGTAGAACAACGGTTGCAACAATACTCAAAATCATCATAACGAAATGCTCCCTGTCTTGTAGGAGGTCTGACCACTTGTGATGATATGGTTGTAGTGGATGTAATTTGTTTTAGCAATGTGTTTACAAAATAATTACAACCTTGCTCACATTGTTGTACGTAAATGCGGCACGTAAAAGCAAAACCTAAGGGGATAACAGCGCCTGCTGCTTCTCGCTTTAGCGGCTATCCGGTACACTGCCAGGGTTATTCCACCAATACTGAAGGATTATCCTCATGTACCAGGATCTTATTCGTAACGAACTGAACGAAGCAGCGGAAACGCTGGCTAACTTTCTGCAGGACGAAGCCAATATTCACGCTATTCAGCGTGCCGCGGTGCTGCTGGCAGATAGCTTTAAGGCGGGCGGTAAAGTCCTTTCCTGCGGTAACGGCGGTTCCCACTGCGATGCGATGCATTTTGCCGAAGAACTGACCGGACGCTATCGTGAAAACCGTCCGGGCTACCCGGCAATTGCGATTTCAGACGTCAGCCACCTTTCCTGCGTCAGCAATGATTTCGGCTACGAGTACGTTTTCTCCCGCTACGTTGAGTCAGTCGGCCGTGCCGGTGATGTGCTGCTGGGGATTTCCACCTCCGGCAACTCAGGTAACGTTATCAAAGCGATCGAAGCCGCCCGCGCGCAGGGGATGAAAGTGATCACCCTGACCGGTAAAGACGGCGGTAAAATGGCCGGTTCCGCCGATGTTGAAATCCGCGTGCCGCATTTTGGCTATGCCGACCGTATTCAGGAAATTCACATTAAAGTGATTCATATTCTGATTATGCTGATCGAAAAAGAGATGGTTAAAGCTTAACAGGCCGTTTTGCTGGCGGTGTTGAACCCCGGGCAGCGCTCAATCTCCTCGCGTACGTCAGGTACGATCCGGTTTTTGTGCGCTGGCCGTGTTCAGGCTGGCCGCCGCAATGACGCCTTTGGTATTTAAGCCGTGTGGTATGAGGTGAGATATGTGCGAACTGCTCGGGATGAGCGCTAATGTGCCAACAGATATTTGCTTTAGCTTTACCGGGCTGGTTCAGCGCGGTGGCGGCACCGGGCCGCATAAAGACGGCTGGGGTATCACCTTTTATGAAGGTAAAGGCTGTCGCACATTTAAAGATCCGCAGCCCAGCTTTCAGTCGCCAATCGCTAAGCTGGTACAGGACTATCCCATCAAATCCTGCTCGGTCGTCGCCCATATTCGCCAGGCTAATCGCGGCATAGTGGCGCTGGAAAATACCCACCCCTTTACCCGTGAGCTGTGGGGACGCAACTGGACCTACGCGCATAACGGCCAGCTGGAAGGATATGAGTCTCTCGATACGGGAAATCTTCATCCGGTCGGCGAAACCGACAGCGAAAAGGCCTTCTGCTGGCTGCTGCATCGCCTGACCGAGCGCTATCCCGGCACCCCTGACTCGATACCTGAAATCTTCGGTTATATCGCTGAGCTGGCGGGCGAGCTGCGGGAGAAGGGCGTCTTCAACATGCTGCTGTCTGACGGGCGTTACGTGATGGCGTACTGCTCGACGAATTTGTACTGGATTACGCGAAGGGCGCCGTTTGGCGTAGCGACGCTGCTGGATCAGGATGTGGAGATCGACTTTCAACGCGAGACCACACCGAACGATGTGGTCTCCGTTATCGCCACTCAGCCTTTAACCGGCAATGAGACCTGGAATAAAATCATGCCGGGCGAGTGGGCGCTATTTTGCCTGGGGGACCGTGTAGTTTGACGCCAGCTGCGGCTGAATAACTTCATGGCTAAGCGGCTTGCTGACCACATAGCGGCCGTCCGTTACCGAGATAACCGGGGGCTTGTGGGTTTGCTGGAAATAGTCGTAGCCTGGCTTCAGCTGTTTCCAGAAGTCCGCGTAGTAGGAGTACTTGTGGCGCTCCATATTGGCGTTGGTCATCCGGAAAGGATAAATGCTGACCTGCACGTTTGACTGGCCAAACACCAGCGCGCCGGTAACGAACTGGAAAATCTCATCAATACCGGTATCGGTCATGGCATAGCAGCCGATAGATACGCAGGCGCCGTGGATCATCAGGTATTTACCTTCATAGCCGTGCGCGCGGTCGTAGGCGTTCGGGAAGCCGATATTAATGGCTTTATAGAAGCGGCTATCAGGTTTTAGCTGGTTGCGCGCAACGTTATAAAACCCTTCCGGACTCTTGAAGTCGCCCTGGCGCTGTTTCGGCCCCAGCCCGCCGGAGTAGTTACAGATCCGGTAGCTGTCGAGGAGCTGCCAGGTTTCGCCCATTTTGACGTAAAGATCGAGCGTTCGCTCCTCTTTAAAGATCTCAATGTAGACCGGAGAACCCATTAATTGCTGTTTATATTGTTTGCTAACCGGCGTCGTCGAGCTGTTATTGCTGAGAAGCCCAGCAAACGAAACGCACGGCAACAGAAGCATCGCAATAAATAATGCGATTTTGCGCATACTGCTTGTTCCTTGATAAAACCAAAACCACATTGCCAGGACGGCAAGAGAGACCCAAAATCAGAGTTTTCTGGATTTAGAGCGCTCACATTAGCATCACGGCATTTTTTCGCAAGCGCGGCGTATCGCGTTTACAATTTAGTTGTCCTTTATAGCGAATCTGGCGGCAAAGCGCAGTGAGAACTTTGCGCAATAGCTCCCATTTTAGAGCCGCCTGATGGGGTTTACCTACAGCCGCCGCTCACAAAATGTTACACTTACACCGCTTAGTGACCAGGGTAAGAAAGGATGCTTCTCTCCCGTCTTGTGAATGAGCAGGACCTTCGTTTTTCCTTTCTTTCTCTGACTTTCCATCAATGTTGCTGGCCTCGGCCTGATGCCGGGGTTTAGGTTACGGATACCTGCTAACAATATGATTAAAATCAAAAAAGGGCTGGACCTGCCCATAGCTGGCATGCCAATACAGCAGACGACTTCTCAGATTGCAGTCAAACGCGTTGCGCTGTTGGGCGAGGAGTACATCGGTATGCGCCCCTCAATGGCGGTTAAAGAAGGCGACCGGGTGCAGAAAGGCCAGCCTCTGTTCGAAGATAAAAAGAACCCCGGCGTCCACTTTACCGCGCCTGCGAGCGGCGTTATCAGCGCGATTCACCGCGGCGAACGCCGGGTGCTGCAGTCGGTGGTGATTGACGTAGACGGCAATGACGCCGTGCAGTTTCCCCGCTACGCGCCGGACGACCTTGCCGGACTGTCGCGTGAAACCGTACAGCGTCAGCTGCTGGCGTCCGGCCAGTGGACGGCGCTGCGCACCCGACCGTTCAGCAAAACGCCGGCGCCGGGCAGCGTGCCGGCCGCGATTTTCGTCACCGCAATGGATACCAACCCGCTGGCCGCCGATCCTCAGCCCATTATCCTCGCCCGGCGCGAGGCCTTTGACGCCGGTCTTACGGTGCTGACCATCCTCACCGACGGCAAGATCCACGTGTGCCAGGCCAGCGGCGGTAAGCTGGGGGGCCATCGTTCAGGGCAGGTTACCTTCAACCAGTTTTCCGGTCCGCATCCGGCGGGGCTGGCGGGAACCCACATCCACTTCCTCGAACCGGTGAGCCTGACAAAACAGGTCTGGCACCTGAACTATCAGGAGGTTATCGCCATCGGGCGGCTGTTCCTCGACGGGGAGCTCTACAGCGAGCGCGTTATTGCGCTTGGCGGCCCGCAGGTCAAGGAGCCACGGCTGGTGCAAACCTGCTGCGGCGCCAGCCTTGATGAGCTGCTGGCGGATGGGCTGATGGCCGGCGAAAATCGGGTGATTTCCGGCTCGGTGCTTAGCGGTACCCGCGCCTTTGGCCCGCGAGCTTTTCTCGGGCGTTTCCACCTGCAGGTGAGCGTGGTTAAAGAGGGGCGCGACAAAGAGCTGTTTGGCTGGGTGATGCCGGGGAAAGATAAATTCTCCATCACGCGTACCACCCTGGGGCACTTCCTGAAGCGTAAAGTCTTCAACTTTTCGACCGATACCCACGGCGGCGAGCGGGCAATGGTGCCGATTGGCAACTACGAAAGGGTAATGCCACTGGATATTCTCCCCACCTTGCTGCTGCGCGATCTGCTGGCGGGCGATAGCGAAAGCGCGCAGGCGCTGGGCTGCCTGGAGCTGGATGAGGAAGATCTCGCGCTTTGTACCTACGTGTGCCCCGGCAAGTATGAATATGGCCCGGCGCTGCGCAGCGTGTTAACCCAGATTGAGCAGGAAGGATAGGTGATGGGCTTAAAGCAGCTGTTTGACAAAATTGAGCCGCACTTTACGCACGGCGGCAGGCTGGAAAAATACTACCCGCTGTTCGAAGCGACGGCGACGCTATTCTACACCCCCGGTCAGGTGACGCGCGGAGCCGCTCACGTACGTGATGCCATCGATCTGAAGCGAATGATGATCCTGGTCTGGCTCGCCGTATTCCCGGCCATGTTCTGGGGCATGTATAACGTTGGCCTGCAAACGCTCCCCGCGCTGCACAAGCTGTACGGCGCGGAGCAGCTGCAGCAGATTATTGCCAACGACTGGCACTACAGCTTTGCGCAGTGGCTGGGGGTGAGCTTCGCCGCGGATGCGGGCTGGCTGAGCATGATGACCCTCGGGGCGGTGTTCTTCCTGCCAGTCTATATCACCGTGTTTATCGTCGGTGGTTTCTGGGAGGTTCTCTTCGCCATCGTGCGCAAGCATGAAATCAACGAGGGATTTTTCGTCACCTCGATCCTCTTTGCGCTGATCGTTCCTCCCACGCTACCGCTGTGGCAGGCCGCGCTGGGCATCTCCTTCGGCGTGGTTATCGCCAAAGAGATTTTTGGCGGCACCGGGCGTAACTTCCTTAACCCGGCGCTGGCGGGGCGCGCGTTCCTGTTCTTTGCCTATCCGGCGCAGATTTCCGGCGACCTGGTATGGACCGCCGCGGATGGGTTTTCCGGCGCGACGCCGCTGTCCCAGTGGACGAGCGGCGGCGGTGAAGCGCTGGTGAACGTTACCAGCGGCCAGCCGGTTAGCTGGATGGACGCCTTCCTCGGCAACATTCCCGGCTCCATCGGCGAAGTTTCAACGCTGATGATCCTGATCGGCGGCGCGATCATTATCTTCGGGCGCATTGCCTCGTGGCGCATCGTTGCCGGAGTGATGATCGGCATGGTGGCGACCGCGACGCTGTTTAATTTCATCGGCTCGGACACCAACCCGATGTTCGCCATGCCGTGGTACTGGCATCTGGTGCTCGGCGGTTTTGCCTTCGGCATGATGTTTATGGCGACGGACCCGGTGTCCGCGTCGTTTACCGATAAAGGGAAATGGGGCTACGGCCTGCTGATCGGCGTGATGTGCGTGCTGATTCGGGTGGTCAACCCGGCCTATCCGGAAGGGATGATGCTGGCGATCCTTTTCGCCAACCTCTTTGCGCCGCTGTTCGATTACCTGGTGGTGCAGGCCAATATTAAGCGGAGGAAGTCGCGTGGCTGAGAATAAAGGTAACGATAGCATCGGCAAAACGCTGCTGGTGGTGCTGGTGCTTTGCCTGGTCTGCTCCATTATCGTCGCCGGGTCCGCCGTGGGTCTGAAGTCACGGCAGCAGGAGCAGCGCGAGCTGGATAAACAGCGCAATATCCTCGCCGTGTCCGGGCTGGTGACGCCGAAGATGAGCGCCGAGGAGGTGGAGAGCGTTTTTGCCGCCCGTATCTCCCCGCGGCTGGTGGATTTAGCCAGCGGCGAGCTGCTGGATAAAGACCCGGGCAAATTCAATCAGGCGCAGGCGCTGAAAGATCCTGCGCAAAGCATCTCACTGGACGTCAGCCAGGACCCTGCGGGCATCAAGCATCGGAGCAATATTGTCGAAATTTACCTGGTGCGCGATGAGCAGCAGCAGATTCAGGAAGTGATCCTGCCGATTTACGGCAACGGTCTGTGGTCGATGATGTACGCCTTCGTGGCGCTGGGTACCGATGGTCGTACGATAAAGGGCCTGACGTATTACGATCATGGCGAAACGCCGGGGCTGGGCGGCGAGGTGGAAAACCCCAACTGGCGTCAGCAGTTTATCGGCAAGCAGGTGCTTGACGATAGCGGCCATCCGGCGCTGAAGGTGGTGAAAGGCGGGGCGCACCCGGGGGATATCCACGCCGTTGACGGCCTGTCCGGGGCGACGCTGACCGCGAATGGCGTGCAGCATAGCTTTGATTTCTGGATGGGCGAGCTGGGCTTCGGCCCGTTTCTGAAAAGAGTGCGTGACGGAGAGCTGAATAATGGCTGAAGCAGGCGATACGAAAGAGATGAAGCGCGTGCTGGTGGGGCCGCTGCTGGCCAATAACCCCATTACGCTGCAGGTGCTGGGGGTCTGTTCGGCGCTGGCGGTGACCACCAAACTGGAAACCGCGCTGGTGATGACCATCGCGGTAACGCTGGTGACGGCCTTCTCCAGCATGTTTATCTCGATGATCCGCCACCATATTCCCAACAGCGTGCGCATTATCGTGCAGATGACGATCGTCGCCTCGCTGGTGATTGTGGTGGACCAGCTGCTGCGCGCCTTTGCCTATGAGACCTCCCGGCAGCTGTCGGTATTTGTCGGGCTGATCATCACCAACTGCATCGTGATGGGGCGAGCGGAAGCGTACGCCATGAAGTCGCCGCCGCTGGCCAGCTTTATGGACGGTATCGGCAACGGACTGGGCTATGGCGCCATTCTGATCGTGGTCGGCTTCCTGCGCGAGCTTATCGGCAGCGGCAAGCTGTTCGGCGTCACCGTGCTGGAGACGGTGCAGAACGGCGGCTGGTATCAGCCGAACGGCCTGTTCCTGCTGGCGCCGAGCGCCTTCTTTATTATCGGTTTGCTGATTTGGGCGCTGCGCAGCTGGAAGCCGGAACAGCAGGAAAAGGAGTAAACGATGACGGCTCACTATATCAGCCTGTTTGTCCGCGCCGTATTCGTAGAGAACATGGCGCTGGCCTTCTTCCTCGGGATGTGTACCTTCCTGGCGGTGTCGAAAAAGGTTTCCACCGCCTTTGGTCTCGGCCTGACGGTCACCATCGTGCTTGGGCTGGCGGTACCGATCAATAACCTGATCTATAACCTGGTTCTGCGTGACGGGGCGCTGGCGGAGGGCGTCGATTTAAGTTTTCTCAACTTTATTACCTTTATCGGCGTGATCGCCGCGCTGGTGCAGATCCTTGAGATGATCCTCGATAAGTATTTCCCGGCGTTATACCACGCGCTGGGGATCTTCCTGCCGCTGATTGCCGTGCACTGTGCGATTTTTGGCGGCGTCTCCTTCATGGTGCAGCGTGACTACAACTTCCCGGAATCCATTGTTTATGGCTTCGGTTCCGGTATCGGCTGGACGCTGGCGATTGTCGCCCTGGCGGGCATTCGGGAAAGAATGAAATATGCCAACGTGCCCGCCGGCCTGCGCGGGTTAGGGATCACCTTTATTACCACGGGTCTGATGGCGCTGGGCTTTATGTCATTCTCCGGTGTGCAGCTATAAGGGCGGAAAGTATGGAAATTATTCTTGGCGTCGTTATGTTTACGCTGATCGTGCTGGTGCTGTCAGGATTGATTCTGGCGGCGCGTTCGAAGCTGGTCAACGCCGGTGATGTGGTTATTGAAATCAATAACGAAGCGGATAAACAGATCCGCACATCGGCGGGCGATAAGCTGCTGAATACGCTGTCCAGCAACGGAATCTTTGTCTCCTCCGCCTGCGGCGGCGGCGGTTCCTGCGGCCAGTGTCGGGTGACGGTGAAAGAGGGCGGCGGCGATATCCTGCCGACCGAGCTTTCCCATATCACCAAACGTGAGGCGAAAGAGGGCTGCCGGCTGGCCTGTCAGGTCGCGGTGAAGCAAAACATGAAGATCGAGCTGCCGGAAGAGATCTTCGGGGTCAAAAAATGGCAATGCGAAGTAATCTCCAATGATAACAAAGCGACGTTTATCAAAGAGCTGAAGCTGCGCGTGCCGGACGGCGAAGTTGTGCCGTTCCGCGCCGGGGGATATATCCAGATCGAGTGTCCGTCGCACAAGGTGGCGTATGCTGACTTCGACGTGCCGGACGAGTACCGCGCCGACTGGGATAAGTTTAACCTGTTCCGCTACGTCTCCGAGGTAAAAGAGCCGACCCTGCGCGCATACTCGATGGCTAACTACCCGGACGAGAAGGGCATTATCATGCTCAACGTGCGTATTGCCACGCCGCCGCCGAAGGTGCCGGACGCTCCGCCGGGCATTATGTCTTCCTATATCTGGTCGCTGAAAGCCGGTGATGAGGTGACGATTTCCGGGCCGTTCGGCGAATTTTTTGCCAAAGATACCGATGCAGAAATGGTCTTTATCGGCGGCGGGGCCGGCATGGCGCCGATGCGTTCGCATATTTTCGACCAGCTCAAGCGGCTGCACAGCGGGCGTAAAATCAGCTTCTGGTATGGCGCGCGCTCACTGCGCGAAATGTTCTACGACGATGAATTTGAACAGCTGGCGCGGGAAAATCCTAACTTTACCTTCCATGTGGCGCTGTCCGATCCGCTGCCGGAAGATAGCTGGAATGGTCACACCGGCTTCATCCACAACGTGCTATATGAGAACTACCTGCGCGATCATCCGGCACCGGAGGAGTGCGAGTTTTATATGTGCGGGCCGCCGGTGATGAATGCGGCAGTCATTAAGATGCTGAAAGATCTCGGCGTTGAGGATGAAAACATCATGCTGGATGACTTTGGAGGTTGATCGATGTGGACCCTGTTTCTCGCGACCTTTGTGATTTTCGCCCTGGTTATTCTGGGGATGTCGGTGGGTTATCTGGTGAAGCGCAAAAGCCTGCAGGGGAGCTGCGGCGGGATCGCCTCGCTGGGTCTGGAAAAGGTCTGCGACTGTCCGGAACCGTGCGATGCGCGGAAAAAACGCCTGGCGCGCGCAGCGCAGCGGCAGCAGGACCGGATCCTGTAATCACTTCTGACTAGCCTGATAAACGCCCCGGCCGCACTCAGCGACGCCGGGGTTCAGCGACGGCGCATTTTGGCTCCCCTTTCTTCTCATTGAACAGAATTATGCTGTATACTTGTCCAGTGGTCAGTGAGGGCTAGCTATGCGCAAAATCATCCATGTTGATATGGACTGCTTCTTTGCCGCGGTCGAAATGCGCGATAACCCGGCGTTGCGGGATATTCCCATCGCGATCGGCGGCAGCCGGGTACAGCGGGGCGTCATCAGTACCGCCAACTATCCGGCGCGTAAGTTTGGCGTGCGCAGCGCAATGCCAACGGCGATGGCGCTTAAGCTTTGCCCGCATCTGACGCTGCTTCCGGGTCGCTTTGACGCCTATAAAGAGGCGTCGGCCCATATCCGGGAAATTTTCTCGCGCTACACCTCGCTGATCGAACCTCTCTCGCTCGATGAGGCGTTTCTTGACGTCAGCGACAGCGTCCACTGCCAGGGCTCGGCGACGCTGATGGCGGAGGAGATCCGCCAGACCATTCAGCGTGAGCTGCAGCTGACCGCCTCCGCCGGCATCGCTCCGGTGAAATTTCTCGCCAAAATCGCCTCCGATCTGAATAAACCCAACGGCCAGTTTGTGATTGCGCCGCATCAGGTCGCAGAATTCGTCAGAACCCTGCCGCTGGCGAAAATACCCGGCGTGGGGAAAGTCTCCGCGGCAAAGCTGGAAAATATGGGGCTGCGCACCTGCGAAGATGTGCAGAAAAGCGATCTGGCGATGCTGCTCAAGCGCTTTGGCAAATTTGGCCGGATCCTGTGGGAGAGAAGCCAGGGCATCGACGAGCGGGAAATCAACAATACGCGGCAGCGTAAATCGGTTGGCGTCGAGCGTACGCTGGTGGAGGATATTCACCAGTGGGGCGACTGTGAGGCGATTATTGAAAGCCTCTACCAGGAGCTGGAGCGGCGGCTGATCAAGGTTAAACCGGATCTGCTGATTGCCCGCCAGGGAGTAAAGCTCAAGTTTAATGATTTTCAGCTGACCACGCAGGAGCACGTCTGGCCGCGCCTGAATAAAGATGATTTGCTCGCCACGGCCTACAAAGCCTGGCATGAGCGGCGCGGCGGCCGCGGGGTGCGGCTGGTGGGGCTGCACGTTACGTTACTCGACCCTCAGCTGGAGCGGCAGCTGGTTCTGGGATTATAGCTATGCTGCAGATAAGACATTACCAGGATGACGATTTTTCCGCGCTGTGCGCCATCTTCATGCGCGCGATTCAGGAGAGCGCCAGCGGCGACTATTCGGCGCCGCAAATTGCCGCCTGGGCGCAGGTCGATGAGGCCCGCTGGCGGCAAAAAATGCGCGACTCCCGGGTGCTGGTGGCGGCGATCGAGCGGCAGCCGGTCGGCTTTATTAGCGCCATCGGCAGCTATATCGATCTCCTGTTTGTCGCTCCCGAACGCTCCCGTCAGGGGATTGCCGGCGCGTTGCTCGCTGAGCTGTTCAGGCAAATTCCGCAAGGGACGCTGACGGTTGCGGCCAGCATCACGGCGAAACCGTGCTTTGCGCGTCATGGCTTCAGGGTGGTGGAAGAACAGCTGGTGGAAGTCCGCGGCGAGAGGTTTATCAATTATCGCATGGAGAAGGTGAGGGAGCCCGAATAGGGCGCAACGCGCCTTACCCGAGCTCTTTTCGCGGCGGAACTTACTTCGCCGGAATCGCTTTCAGCAGTTCAGTCAGCAGCGTCCAGTACTGGCCAACGCTTTCGATATGAACCTGCTCATCCGGGGAGTGCGGCCCGGTAATGGTCGGCCCAATGGAAACCATATCCATATCCGGGTACGGCTTTTTGAACAGGCCGCATTCCAGACCGGCGTGAATAATCTGGATATTCGGCGTTTTATTAAACAGACGCTGGTAGGTTTCGCGGACCAGATGCATCACCGGTGAGTTTGCATCCGGCTGCCAGCCCGGGTAAGCGCCCTTGGCTTCGGTTTTAGCTCCCGCCAGTTTGCCTAACGAATCCAGCATGCTGACGACGTAATCTTTGCCGCTGTCGATCAGGGAACGGATCAGGCAGTGGATTTCGACGTTATCATCGGTCATGGTCACCACGCCGACGTTGAGGGAGGTTTCGACCACGCCCTTCGCTACGTCGGAGTTACGGATCACGCCGTTTGGCATGGCGTTCAGCAGACGAACAAAGCCGTCGCGAGACTGCGCCGTCAGCGCGGGTTTATCCGTCGCAGCGGACTCCAGCAGCAGGACCAGATTCTTCTCTTTGGCCGCCAGCTCGTTTTGGAGAATTTCCTGATAGGTATTCACCAGCGCCGCCAGGGCATCGCTCTTATCGGCGGCTACCGCAACGGTGGCGAAGGCTTCACGCGGAATGGCGTTGCGCAGGGTGCCGCCGTTGAAATCAACCAGGCGCAGATCCAGCTCAGCGACGTGACCGGCGAGGAAGCGGGCCAGCAGCTTGTTGGCATTCCCCAGACCGACGTGGATTTCACCGCCGGAGTGGCCGCCTTTCAGCCCTTTTAGCGTCAGCTTAAAGCTGTGGAAACCGGCCGGGATCGCTTCGCGCGCCAGCGGCAGGTTGGAGGTGAAGTCGATCCCCCCGGCGCAACCCATGTAGATTTCGCCTTCTTCTTCCGAGTCGGTGTTAATCAGGATATCTGCCTGCAGCCAGTTGGCCTGCAGGCCAAACGCGCCGTCCATGCCGGCTTCTTCGGTCATGGTCAGCAGCACTTCCAGCCGACCGTGTTCGACGGAGTCATCAGCCAGCACCGCCAGAGCGGAAGCCATACCGATACCGTTATCCGCGCCCAGGGTGGTACCGCGGGCCTTGACCCACTCGCCGTCGATGTACGGCTGAATCGGATCTTTAGTAAAGTCGTGAACGGTATCGTTGTTTTTCTGCGGCACCATATCGAGGTGCGCCTGCAGCACGACCGGTTTACGGTTTTCCATCCCGGCGGTAGCGGCTTTACGAATCAGAATGTTGCCAACCTGGTCGCGTTCTGCGTGTAAGCCTTTTTCTTTTGCCCAGCCCATGATGTGTTCAGCGAGTTGTTCTTCGTGATAGGAAGGGTGGGGAATGGAGCAGATTTTGGCAAAAATATCCCACAGCGGCTGCGGGGATAATTGAGACAGTTCAGACACGATGAGTCTCCTTACGATCGCCTGCAAAATTCTTTTGCAGGTCGAGGGTTAGCAATAGAATACACGTCAAGCGAGGGCTTGCGCGGTGGGGTTGAGAATACCACTTTCCACGCTAACGGGTAGTGGAAACAACGCAAAAAGCGTCGCCAGGGCCGCTTAATACTGGTTTTTAGCGCTTCAGATCTCTATAATCTCGCGCAACCATTTTCCCCCTCGAACATCATTTAAGCCGTATAACACAGGCTGGGACACTTCACATGAGCGAAAAATACGTCGTCACCTGGGACATGTTGCAGATTCACGCCCGCAAACTGGCAAGTCGCCTGATGCCTTCTGAACAATGGAAAGGCATTATTGCCGTTAGCCGCGGTGGTCTGGTACCGGGCGCGCTGCTGGCGCGTGAGCTGGGTATTCGTCATGTTGATACCGTTTGCATTTCCAGCTATGACCACGATAACCAGCGTGAGCTGACCGTCCTTAAGCGTGCTGAAGGTGATGGTGAAGGGTTCATCGTGATTGATGACCTGGTTGATACCGGCGGCACCGCGGTCGCCATCCGCGAAATGTATCCAAAAGCACACTTCGTCACTATTTTCGCTAAACCAGCCGGTCGTCCGCTGGTTGATGACTACGTGGTTGATATTCCGCAGGAAACCTGGATTGAACAGCCGTGGGATATGGGCGTGGTCTTCGTACCGCCTATCTCAGGCCGTTAATTTTCAAGGCGAGTGCTATTTACCACGCCCGGTTTTGCCGGGCGTGGTTTTTTTTGCCTGTTAGCAGGTTACAATAGCCTTAGTGGCGACACGATGGAGACTGCACATGTCACAGGCTAACCTTAGCGAAACGCTGTTTAAACCTCGATTCAAACATCCAGAAACGTCTACGCTGGTGCGTCGGTTCGCGTCCGGCTCGCAGCAGCCGATCCACTCTGCGCTCGATGGGAGCAACGTCGATCGCTGGTATCGCCTGATCAATCGCCTGATGTGGATCCGGCGCGGCGTGACGCCGCAGGAGATCCTTGACGTGCAGGCGCGCATCGTCATGAGCGATGCGGAACGCACCAATCCGGAGCTGTACGACACCGTCGTGGGGTATCGCGGCGGCAACTGGATTTTCGAATGGTCTAAACAGGCCATGATTTGGCAGCAAATGGCGGGTCAGGAAACGGACCTCGAACTCAGCGGCCGCCACTGGCTGCACGCGTCCAACCTCTACAGCATTGCCGCCTATCCGCATATTAAAGGCGATGAGCTTGCCGATCAGGCACAGGCGCTGGCCAACCGGGCCTATGAAGAGGCCGCGCAGCGTCTGCCCGGCGGGCTACGTGAGATCGAGTTCCCGGTTCCCGGCGGCGCGCCGGTCAGTGGTTTTTTACATCTGCCAAAAGGGGAAGGCCCGTTCCCGGTGGTCATGATGTGCGGCGGCCTGGACTCGCTGCAGACCGATTACTACAGCCTGTATGAAGACTATTTTGCCCCGCAGGGGATTGCGATGCTGACCCTCGATCTGCCTTCCATCGGCTTTTCATCGAAATGGAAGCTAACCCAGGACTCCAGCCTGCTGCACCAGCACGCGCTGCGGCATCTGCAGCACGTCCCGTGGGTCGATCATACCCGGGTTGCGGCGTTCGGCTTCCGCTTTGGTGCCAATATTGCCGTCCGGCTCGGCTATCTGGAGTCGCAGCGCCTGAAGGCCGTTGCCTGTCTGGGGCCGGTGGTGCACAACCTGCTGGTTGACCCTTTGCACCAGGGGCGAGTGCCTGAAATGTATCTTGATGTCCTGGCGTCGCGTCTGGGAATGCACGATGCCTCTGACGAAGCATTGCGCATTGAGCTGAACCGCTACTCGTTAAAAACGCAGGGACTTCTGGGCCGCCGCTGTCCGACGCCGATGTTCTCAGGCTACTGGAAAAACGATCCTTTCAGTCCGGAAGAGGAGTCGCGTTTAATTACCTCGTCATCTGCCGATGGCAAGCTGCTTGAGATCCCAACGAAGCCGATTTATCGCAATTTTGATCACGCATTGCGACAGATTAGCCGGTGGATCAACCAGAGATTTAGTTAATTTATTGCTAAATTTTATTGATTTGGTAAAACAGTTGCATCACTAAAGGAGATCGCAATGACGTTACCGAGTGGACACCTGAAGAGTAAGCTGATTAAGAAATTCACGGCTCTTGGCCCCTATATCCGCGAAGAGCAGTGTGAAGACAACCGCTTCTTTTTCGATTGCCTGGCAGTTTGCGTCAACGTTAAACCGGCGCCGGAAAAACGAGAGTTTTGGGGATGGTGGATGGAGATGGAAGCACAGGCATCGCGCTTTACTTACAGCTATCATTTTGGTTTGTTCGATAAAGAAGGGGTATGGCAGTCGGTGGTCATTGACGATCCTGAAGTTAGCGAACGGCTTGAAAAAACGCTACGTGATTTCCACAACAGGGCCAACGCGCTGCTGGCGACGTTCAGCCTGAAGCTTGAACCGGCTGATGACTTTAGCGAGCCCGTCAGGCTGAGAGCCTGACGCCTCGTCCGTAGTCCGCACCGAGCGAAAATGTCCATGCCCTACGGCATGGATTTTTTTGCGTAGAAAATCTTTTACTAATTGTAAATTCTGCTGGCCCGTTTCATCACCCTGTTTTAATAACCCGGATTAAAGTGGATAGATATTTTTTGCGGCTGGAAAATAGCCGCCTACGAATTCGTTTATTAAACGGCGGTCAATATTCTGGTCCGGCTGCGGGTTTATTTTAGGATGCGTATCGGCCGTTTTTTTAACCTGTAGCGACATCCTGGGCGGGCAACCAGCTCCTGCCAGGTGAATGCGCAGGCGGCTTCTTTACTCATTATTCCCGATGCGATGTGACCCGTTAAGGGTAGCTTTACCAAAAAAATAAATAGATATCCTGCTGTTATGAAAGAGTAAAATTCTTTTAAGCTTGCCCGCAGAGGCGTGATTGTCTCGCCAGCGCTGATGCTCATCTCGCCATAAATACCCGCTGAACTTTATTCCCACGTAAGCGAAATACTTCTTTCTTATTATTTTCTGTTAGCGCCGTACCCCTTGATAGGAATCAGCACGACGGGGCGCCTGTGTTAATAAAGCACCATTGAAAATATAACTGATACGATCTGATGACTGATACTACCCGTGGATTAAAAGAGTACCAGGGCGCCGCCGGAGGGTGGGGAGCCGTTAAAGCCTGTACTGCGCACGTACTGGGACAAAAAACGCCGGTACGCGACACTATCGCGTTGTTTAAAATGAATCAGGCTAAAGGGTTTGATTGCCCCGGCTGCGCGTGGCCCGATCCGGACCATCGCTCTGCGATGGAGCTATGTGAAAACGGCGTCAAGGCCGTTTCATGGGAAACCACCGCGAAAAAAACCTCGCCGGAATTCTTCGCTCGCCACACGCTAAGCCAGCTTTGGCGGCAAAGTGACTTTGAGCTGGAGAACCACGGCCGGCTCACTCATCCGATGAAATACGATATTATCAGCGATACCTATCAGCCCATCGCGTGGGAGCAGGCGTTTGCCGAAATTGGCGACATCATGCGCGGGTTCTCCCCCGATGAGATGGAGTTTTACACCTCCGGGCGCACCTCAAATGAAGCGGCGTTTCTCTATCAGCTGTATGCGCGCGAATACGGCAGCAACAACTTCCCCGACTGTTCGAATATGTGCCACAGCCCGACCGGCACCGGGCTGGGATCTTCTATCGGCATCGGCAAGGGCACCGTTGAGCTAAGCGATTTTGCCGCCGCGGACCTGGTGATTTGCGTCGGGCATAACCCGGGCACCAACCACCCGCGGATGCTGACGACCCTGCGCGAAGTTGCCAGGCGTGGAGCGAAGATCATCTCGGTGAATCCACTACGCGAGCGCGGCCTGGAGCGGTTTAGCTTTCCCCAATCGCCGACGGATATGCTTATGGGCGGGCACACGGATCTCTCCAGCGATTACTTCCAGATCCGCGTTGGGGGCGATGCGTGGTTTTTCCGCGGCGCCATGAAAACGCTGCTGGAGATGGATGCGCAGCGTCGGGTCCAGCAGCAGGAGCCGGTCATTGATAGCGAATTTATCGCCTCGCAAACGTCGGGATATCAGGCGTTGGTTGACGACCTGAACGGCCTCGACTGGGCGGACATTGAGCGTGGGGCGGGGGTAGAGCGCAGCGCTATCGAATATTTCGCCGATATTTATAGCCGCCACCGGCGGGTTATCGTGAGCTATGGCCTGGGAATTACCCAGCATCGTAACGGCACGCAGAACGTCCAGCAGCTGATTAATCTGCTGCTGATGCGCGGGAACATGGGGCGTGAAGGCGCCGGTATTTGTCCGCTACGCGGCCATTCTAACGTCCAGGGCGACAGGACGGTGGGGATAAACGAAGCGCCGGACGAAGCGTTTAACCTGCGGCTGGAAAACTATTTCGGCATTACGGTCCCGCGGGCGCACGGACGATCCTCCATCGACAGCATTAAGGCTATCGAAAACCGGGTTTCCCGCGGGCTTATCTGCATGGGCGGCAACCTCGCCGTGGCGATGCCCGACCCGCTGCGGACATTCCCGGCGATGCGTCGGCTGGATCTCCAGGTCCACGTTGCGACCAAACTCAACCGTTCCCACCTGCTGGCGGGTAAAAACACCTATCTGTTCCCGACCTTAGGACGCAGCGAGCGCGATGTGCAACGCGCGGGCGTGCAGTCCGTTACCGTAGAGGACTCGATGAGCATGGTGCACGCTTCAACCGGCTCGCTGAAGCCGGCCTCGCCGTGGCTGCTGTCCGAACCCGCCATTGTGGCGGGGCTGGCGCGCGCCACGTTACCGCGCAGCCCGGTCGCCTGGGAGAAGCTGGTGGCGGACTATCGACTGATTCGCGAGGCGATTGAAGCCGTGATACCGGAGTTCCATCAATTCAACGAACGCATCGCTGCCCCCGGCGGGTTCCGTCTCGATAACCCGGCCTCGCGCGGCGAATACCGTACGGCGTCGGGCAAGGCGACCTTCCACGTCTGCGATACCGAGGCGCTTGATAGCGCGGCTATGCCGTCAGATTGCCTGGTGCTCACCACGATTCGCAGCCACGACCAGTACAATACGACGATTTACGGTATGGACGACCGCTACCGCGGCGTTACCGGACGCCGCGACGTCATTTTCCTGAGCCGTCAGGAAGCGCAAAAGCGCCAGCTGGCGCAGGGCGATGTGGTCAATATTGTGGCGTTGGATGATGAGGGCAATGCCTGCGAAGAGAAGGTGATGCGCAACCAGACGGTTTATATTGTGCCGATGGCCGCATCGTCTATTGCCGCCTATCTGCCGGAGGCCAACATTTTACTGTCGCTGGACTCGGTTGATAAACAGAGCCTGACGCCGGCCTATAAGAGCGCCCCGGTGCGGATCTACAGGTCCTGACCGCGCCGGAGATAGCGGGGGATAGCGCGCTGCCGTCTTCGCGACTTAGCAGAGTAAAAGCAAGGGCACCGTGTCGGATCGCCCGCTTTCAAAACGGCGACGAGCCGATCTTTTCAGGAGGCTTTCTGCTGCAGTTTTCCCGCCATCGCCCGCTGAATCACCGGAATTGGCGTCAGCAGATGCTGGCGCATCAGTTCACCGGCAAGCGGGGCGTCACGCGCCAGAATAGCCTCGGTTAGCCTCCGATGCTGGCGCCGTTTATCTTCCAGCATGGCAACCGACAGCACCGTCGTGCGCAGCCAGATAAACCGGTAGCGCGCGGCGAGGTCGAAAAGACGTTCGCGCATTTGCAGCAGATATTGTGAACCGCAGCCGGCAACAATGGCGGAATGGAACGCCTGATGGCGCCTGTCCCACTCATCCAGCAGCTTCTCGCTGGCGTCGCTGGACTCCAGCTTATTGAGCAGATGCGCCCGGGCGAGCAGCTCCGCTTCCCACTCGTCGTCGCCGCGCTCAATGGCGAGACGCACCAGCATCGCCTCCATATTGGCCCGGGCGTCGAAGATATCGAGCAGCTCCTGCTCTGACATCGAGGCAACCCGATAGCCTTTTTGATTAATCACGGTAACCAGGCGCTCGGCAACCAGCCGGGAGAGCGCTTCGCGCAGCGGCCCGACGCCAAGCGCATAGCGCGAGGTCAACAGGCTCATACGCAGCTTTTCATCCGGCTGATAGCGGCCGCGAATGATGTCGTTTTTAAGCCAGCGGTATCCGTCTATGGCCGTCGGCTGGGAGGTGGCGGTCATGGGCTTACTCCTGAACGGCTATCCCGGCCTTCCCGCGCCGGGATACGCGTATTAAGGGGGTATTTACGGCATCGCCGCCGGCGCGGCCCTACAGACCAATGCACATATATTTGATTTCTAAGTAATCATCTATTCCATACTTCGACCCTTCGCGGCCGAGCCCGGAGGCTTTGACGCCGCCAAAAGGCGCCACTTCATTGGAGATAAGGCCGGTGTTGATCCCGACGATACCGTACTCCAGCGCCTCGCCGACGCGGAAGACGCGGCTCATGTCGCGGGCATAGAAATAGGCCGCCAGGCCGAATTCGGTATCGTTGGCCTGACGGATAACGTCCTCCTCATCTTTAAAGCGGAACAGCGGGGCCAGCGGGCCAAAGGTCTCCTCTTTGGCAACCTTCGCGCTGTCGGGAACGTCCAGCAGGATCGTCGGCTGGAAGAAGTTACCGCCAAGCTCGTGCACCTTGCCGCCGGTCACGATCCGCGCACCTTTGGCGACGGCATCGGCAATATGCTCCTGCACTTTGGCGACCGCCTTGTCATCAATCAGCGGCCCGGTGGTGACGCCGCTTTGCAGGCCATCGCCGAGCTGCAGCTTTTCCACCGCCTGCTGTAGCTTCGCGGCAAAGCGTTCGTAAACGCCCTCCTGCACGTACAGGCGATTGGCGCAAACGCAGGTCTGCCCGGCGTTACGGAACTTGGAGGCCAAGGCGCCCTCAACCGCTTTATCGAGATCGGCATCGTCAAATACGATAAACGGCGCGTTGCCGCCCAGCTCGAGGGAGACTTTCTTAATATCTTGCGCACACTGCGCCATCAGCTGGCGGCCGATTTCCGTCGAGCCGGTAAACGACAGCTTGCGTACCAGCGGGTTGCTGGTCAGCGCATTGCCTACCGCTCCGGCGGAGCCGGTCACCACGCTGAATACGCCGTCAGGAATGCCGGCCCGCTGGGCCAGCTCGGCCAGCGCCAGGGCGGAGAAGGGGGTCTGGCTGGCGGGTTTGAGCACCATGGTACAGCCTGCGGCCAGCGCCGGGCCGGCCTTACGGGTGATCATGGCGGCAGGGAAGTTCCACGGCGTGATGGCCGCGGTGACGCCAATTGGCTGCTTGATAACGGTCAGGCGCTTATCCGCCTGATGGCCGGGAATGGTATCGCCGTAGACTCGCTTACCCTCTTCAGCAAACCATTCGATAAACGAGGCGGCGTAGCTGATTTCGCCCCTGGCTTCCGCCAGCGGTTTCCCCTGCTCCAGCGTCATCAGGCGGGCGAGGTCGTCCTGGTTCGCCATGATCAGATCGAACCAGCGGCGCAGGATCGTGGCCCGCTCTTTAGCCGTTAAGGCCCTCCAGGCAGTGAGCGCCCGGTTGGCGGCATCAATGGCCTCGTGGGTCTCATCGGCGCCCATTTTCGGCACGCTGCCCAGCCGCTGGTCGTTAGCTGGGTTGGTGACCGTAATCACCTCGCCGCTGAGGGCATCGCGCCACTGGCCGTCGATAAATGCCTGCTGGCGGAACAAAGTTGGGTCGTTGAGTTGCATGATGGTTTCCTGTTTCAAAACGTTTAACGAGTGTATGCGGCAAGCAGAGAGTCCGCGCTACGGGCGGCGCGCAGGCTGCGGCCGGGATTATGCTGGCTGGCCAGCAGCGTCTGTACTTTGCCGACGATATGCGCCCCGATGGGGATAGCCGATGTGGCCGCCGGGGAGGGCGCATTGCAGGTATGAATGGAGCGCGCCGTGGTGACGAACAGAAAATCGTCGATCAGCCTGCCGTGCGGAGAAACCGCCTGTGCACGAACGCCCGCAGGCCACGGCTGGAGATCCTGCAGAACGAGGCTCGGGCAGTACTTTTGCACCAGCCGCAGGTAGCCGTCTTTGCACAGGGAGTTTTTCATTTCGCGTAATCCCGAGCGCAGGTTGCCCTGCAGCACGCGACGAATACCGGGCGAGCCGAGGATTTCCAGCGTATCGGAGAGTGAAAAATCGCGTTTGCGATAGCCTTCACGCTTCAAGGCGAGTACCGCATTCGGGCCCACGGTCACGCTGCCGTCGATCATGCGCGTGAGGTGGACCCCGAGGAACGGCATGGCCGGGTCGGGGATCGGATAGATCAGATGTTTCACTATCTGGTTATGCCGAGGCGCCAGGCGGAAATACTCCCCACGAAACGGGCAGATAATAAAACCGGGATCGACGCCGAGCATTTTGACCACCCTGTCGGCCATCAGCCCGCTGCAGCTCACTAATGTGGCGGCTTCAAACACCTGTCCCTGTTTAGTGTAGACGACCACGCCGGCGGCGTGCTCTTTCAGGGCGCTAACCTCGGCGGCGTAGACGATTTCGCCGCCGCCGGCGACGAAGGTTTTCGCCATCGCCTCGGTGACCTCGCGATAGCTGACAATTCCGCTGGAGGGGACAAAGATGCCGCCGATGCCGGTAATATTCGGCTCCCGCTCCCCCAGCGCCTCCGCGCTGAGCCATTCGCGATCCAGCCCGTTGGCCGCGGTGCGATCCCACAGCGCCCGCATCCGCGACATCTCCAGCGGCGAGGTGGCGACCAGCATTTTTCCGCAGCGGTCATAGCGGATACCGTGCCGATCGCAAAAAGCTTTGGTCGCCCGATTTCCGGCAAGGCAGAACTGCGCTTTGAGGCTCCCGGGAGTGTAGTAGACCCCGGCATGAATCACGCCGCTATTGTGGCCGCTCTGATGACAGGCCGGGCCGGACTCTTTTTCCAGCAGCGCAATTCTGGCGTCCGGGTAGACCTCCAGCAGCTGCATGGCGGTCGACATGCCGATAATGCCGCCGCCAATAATCACAAAATCATACATCCGCTCGGTTCCTTCCCCTGATAGCGCTTATTGATGGGGCCGCTCGTGGCGGGCGGCATCGCTGATATAGCCGCGTTGACGCATCAGCTCCCGGCGCAGATCCGGATGCGCGATAAAGCGGTCGCGGCCGTGCAGCCAGAACAGATTGTTAATTAACAGCAGTTTGCCGACCGGCGCAGAGATCGTCGAGGGTCTTCGCGATTTTAAAGCGCAGGAAGGATTTATACTCCAGCGCCTGTACCGGCCACTGCGCGGTCTGCTGCATAAACCGTTGGGCGATCTGCGCGGAAAAGGTGAGACCCTGCAGCCGCGGCGACCGGGAGGAGGGGGCGATGGTGAACCCGCTGTCGCCGCGGGCGCTCTCATCGGCATTGGGTTTTACGGCAGTGAAAGTATTCATCAGAATCGATCCTCGCGGTGGGCTCAGGCACAGCGATGTTGATTTCGTCGCCATAAATTAAAAATATCGACATTTTTATAAAGTGCGCAATAATTGCGCTGATTGTTTATTTTTTTGTGATCTGAGGCGATAAAACAGAGCCGCTTGTTGTATATGGCTATCGGGCGTAAAGGGGAGGATTGTCGGGGAATGACTGACAAAAATAGGGGTTGGTCTTTGAATATAAATTCAGTTATTGTGAATTTATAATTATTTTTGGTGGAAAGGAAAGCGTCATGGAATGCCCGGTTGAGAAGCAGTTTAAGGCCTACAACGCCCACGATATTGATGAATTTATTGCCTGCTTTTCCGAAGATTTCAAAGCGTATCGCATGCCTGCGGAAACCCCCTCCCTGATCGGCATTCCGGCGTTAAGAGAGTTTTACGTCAACCAGCGTTTTAATATCGCAGAACTGCGCGCGGAGCTTATTTTCCGTACCGTTCTCGGGAATAAGGTTTTCGACCATGAGCTGATTTACGGGCTCTCCGCAGAGCCGATTGAGAGCATGGCGGTTTTTGAGGTTGAGAATCAGCTTATTAAGACCGCATGGTTTTTCTTTGCCGCCTGAGGCCCATCGCCAGCGCGGCGGGGGCTAACGCTCTGCCGCTTCCTCCCTCTCTGCGCTAAACAGTGACTAAACAGCGACGCCCCGGTTTTTATTGTGTAACGCCCGCCCGCAAATTAGCGATGTCCGCCACAAAATTCACATCTCATCCGCCATGAGCCCGTTAAGTACCTTGCTTTTAGATAAGGCGCCGGATAGTTTCTGTAACGTTACACTAAAACGTTACAGTAGAAGCGTGAAGCTACTTTTTTGTTTAACTCCCCCGCCGATTCAGCAAGGCCTGAGAGGGTGACATCTATCTCAACGGGACGTGAAAGGATAACGATGATGAAAATGAAACCGTTTTGTTCAGTAAGTCGTATTTTTGCTTTTGCATGTTTGGGCGCGGCCCTGTTAGCCGGCAGCACCGTGACCTCTTTGGCCCACGCGGCGCTTAACTTTCGAGTCTACTCTTCGCTGCCGGGGGACGACTCCTCCGCCCACTACATTTGGTACAGCCGTTTTCAGGAAAACCTCAACAACAACCCGAAGCTGAAGGGACAGATCAAGCTCAACTATTTCGCCAACGGCATGCTGGGTAAAGAGGCCGACGCCACCCAGCAGGTACGTATTGGCGCAATTAATATGATGATCTCCGGGACATCTATCTGGGCAACGCTGGTGCCTGAAATTGGCGTTCTGGATCTCGGCTATTTATTTAAAGATTACGCTCAGGTCGGTAAAACCCTCGACGGAAAAGCGGGTGAAAAGCTGGCGGCTTTAATGCTGGATAAGGCTAACGTGATGGTGCTGGGCTACGGCTATAACCTCGGCGCGCGTAATATTTATACCAAGAAGGTTATTGAAAAACCTGAAGATTTAAAGAATCTGAAAATTCGCGTTTTACCGGTGCCTAACTTCATCGCCACCCTCAACCATATGGGGGCGGTGGCCATTCCTATGCCGGGCGGGGAGGTCTATTCGAGCCTGCAGATGGGGGTGATTGACGGCGTAGAGCATGACGCCCCGACGATCTACTCGAGTAAATATTATGAAATCGTCAAAAATGGCACCCTGACCCGCCATAGCTACAACCCGCTGATGATCGCCATGAATAAGAAAAGCTTCGAGCAAATCCCGGCGGAGCTGCGCGGCGAAGTGCTGGCTGCGGCAAAGGAGGCGACCGATTACGAACGCCAGCAGGCCGCTAAAAAAGAGCAGGAGGCCATTAAGAACCTGCAGGCGAAAGGCGTGACGTTCCGCGAAACCGATCGCCACTATTTCTATCAGCAGGTGCAGCCAGTTTGGCAGGCGTTCCTTGACCAGTATCCGGATATGAAACCTATCGTTGACGAGATCGCCGCCGCGGCGTCGGACAACCAGTAGCTGTGGGAACCGCCGGCTTGGCCGCCCTCGCGGGTGAACGGCGGTGATATCCATGACCTTACACAGAGAGTTCAAGATGGCTGATATCTCGATTAAAGCAAAGGATGGGTGCGTCGCGCTGGCGCTACTCGGCAGGTTGAGTCGATTTTTGACGACCCTGACCTCCTGGGCCGGGGCATTGGTGCTGTTTATCAACGTGCTGGTGGTTTTCGCATCCGTTATCTGGCGCTATGCGCTGCATTCCCCCATTCACTGGGCGGAAGAGGTGGCGCGCGCGCTGATGATTGCGCTGGTCTTTTTTGGCGTTGCGACATCGACGGCAAGAGGGGGACATATTGGCGTCGATTTGTTCCTGCGCTTTCTTCCGCCGCACGTCCGGCCGTACGTGGTGCACGCCAGCCGCTGGGTCCTGTTTCTGGTTTCCGTCGGGCTGGTGATTTCCAGCTATGACCTGGTCCAGGCCGCGCGGGTGCAGACTACCGAAACCGGTTTACCGCAGATTATCTACGTTATTCCGGTGCTGATTGGGTCGGTGGTGATGATGGTCGCCGCCCTGGAGCTTGCCTTACGCGAACGCGCCAGGGTCGTGCTGCTCAGCGGCGTCGGGATCCTCGCTCTTGCCGCGCTTGGCTACGTGAAGCTTTCGCTGATGGCCGATCCGGCCAGCGCGGCGGCGGGGCTGATGCTTATCTGCTTCGTCCTCGGTATTCTCGCCGGCGTGCCGATTGCCTTCACCCTCGGCATGTCGGCGATGGTGTTCTTTATCTGCGATCCGTCGCTGCCGTTTGTCTTCTTCTCTCAGCAGGTTGCGGCCGGGGTCGATCACTTCGTCCTGCTGGCGATCCCCTTCTTTTTGCTCGCCGGAGCGGCAATGGAGATCAACGGCATGTCCACGCGCCTCGTTGAGCTCATCGTGCGGGGAATGGGGCGCTTTCGCGGGGGGTTAAACATGACCACCGTCCTGTCGATGGCTTTCTTCTCGGGCATCTCAGGCTCCAAGCTGGCGGACGTCGCCGCGGTTGGCGGCGTGCTGATGCCGGCGGTACGGCGGGCGAAGCAGGATGGAGAGGAAGCGGCTGGCGTTTTCGCCGCCTCGGCGGTAATGGCCGAAACCATCCCACCGTGCGTAAACCTGATCGTGATGGGCTTCGTGGCCAATATCTCGATCGGGGCGCTGTTTATTGCCGGCCTGGTGCCTGCGGCCTGTCTGCTGGTGCTGCTGATGATTGCCGCCAACCGCTTTGGCGGCAAAATTAACGTCAGCGAGGCCTACCCCGTTCTGCGCCCGCGCACCCAGCTTTATCTGGGCGCCGCCGTCGGTCTGGTGATGATCTTTATGATCGGCCGTGGCGTGATGATGGGGATCGCCACGTCGACCGAGATCTCCGCCTTTGCGGTGATCTACGCCATCGTGGTCGGGCGGCTGGCTTTTCGCGAGCTGACGTTTAAAGCCACGGTGAAGATGTTTATTGATATCGCTGCGATGTCCGGAGTGCTGCTGTTTATCGTCGCCTGCGCCACCAGCCTCTCCTATGCGCTGACCATTCAGATGATCCCGCAGCAAATCGCCGGGCTGCTGGTCGGTATTGGCGTTGAGCAGGGGGCCTGGCTATTCCTGCTGCTCACCATCGTGATTTTGATTATATTCGGCGCAGTGCTGGAAGGCGCGCCGGCCCTTATTATCTTTGCCCCGATTCTGGTTCCGATTGCCGTTCAGCTTGGATTTAATCCATTACATTTCGGCATCATCATGATTCTGGCAATGGGCTTTGGGTTATTTTCACCTCCCATTGGGCTGGGCTTATATACCACCTGCGCCATTTGCGGCGTGGAGATGAAGCACGTTATCCGGCCAATGGCGAAATATCTGGCGGTGGTCCTGGTCGGCATTATTATCGTGGCGATGGTGCCACCGTTAACCACCTGGCTGCCGGGCCTGGCGGGTTACTAAGCGTTGCGTTAATCGTAGTACAAGGCGGTGGCATGATGGCTATGCCGCCGGAATCACTGCCCAGAAGCTGAAATTTACTGTGCCAGGGGGTAGGGACGTCCACGTTCCGAAATTGGCCCTGGCGATAAATATTATTCTCTGGTGGCGTTGAGTCTGAATAACAGGAGTCTGAAATGGGATCGTTAACGGGAAAAAAAGTATTTATTACCGGTGCTGAACAAGGTATTGGAAAAGAGACCGCAAGAAAATTAATTGAGGCGGGATGCGATATTTATATTCACTATTTCAGCGGCGAAGACGGGCCCAAAGAGCTGATGGCTATTGCCGAACAAAAAGGACGCAAAGCGGCCTGCGGCCATGCCGATTTAACGGATGAAGCGGAAGCGGCCCGCTGCGTGGCGGCGGCGGCAGAGTTTTTAGGCGGTATCGATATTTTGATCAATAACGTCGGCGGCATCATCGGCCGTAAGTGGCTCGGCGAGATCGACGCCCGCTTCTGGCGGACCGTGATTGACGTCAATATGACCACCATGCTCAACGTGACCCAGCAGGCGCTGCCGTGGCTGAAATCCGCCCCGGACGGCGCCAGCATCGTGAATCTGGCCTCGCTGGCCGGGCGCTCCGGCGGCCACTCGGGGTCGCTGGTTTACTCCACCACAAAAGGCGCCGTGCTGACGTGGACGCGATCGCTTGCCGCGGAGCTCGGGGAGTTTGGCATTCGGGTCAATGCGGTCGCCCCAGGCCTGATTCTGGGAACGCGTTTCCATAATCAGCACACCACCCAGGCTTCTGCCGATCGCACGATCCAGGAAATCCCTCTGGGACGAGCGGGCACCCCGGAAGATGTCTCCAGAACCATTTGTTTCCTTGCCTCTGAGTACGATGGCTTTATTTCAGGGGCGACAATTGATATTAACGGCGGTATTTACCGGGCGTAACGGAGAGCCGGGCGGTTAACGCCGCCCGTATTTAAGAGAGCATATTGATGATTAAGTCCGATATTATCCATCCTGATTTACTCCAGGCGCTGGCGCTGTGCGGGCATAAGGCCAATATTCTTATTGCCGATGCTAATTATTCTATTTTGACCAACACCGCAGCGCAGGCGCGGATTGTGTACCTGAACTTTTCTCCCGGCTTAATTGGCAGCGTGACGATCCTGCAAAAAATTCTTGGCTATCTTAATGTTGAAAAAGCAACGCTGATGACCAGCCCGCCTGAGTTTGATAATACTATTGCGCGTGAATATCGTCGCATTCTGACAGAAGCGACTGAGCTTGAATATATTGAGCGAAACGCCTTTTACGCCCAGGCAAAATCGTCGGATACGCTGTTAGCCATCGCTTCTGGCGAAACCCGACGTTTTGCCAATATTCTGCTTACCGTCGGGCCGACGCTGGTATGAAAAAAGAGAAGCGCCTTGGGGGCTTATCTTTTTATTGCAACGGAACGCGCCAGCCTCAGGAAGCGGGCGCCTCGCGTACCGATTGCCGGCAGACCAGCGCGGGAGGGAACAGAAACTCTGCCGGCGAAAGCGACGGGTTTTCTATCCGCTCAATTAACCGCTCGACCATCACTTCGGCCATCTCTGCCAGCGGCGGCATGATGGAGGTCAGCCCGGGATAAACCAGCCCGGAGAGCGGGATATTATCAATGCCAATAATCGAGATCTCCCCCGGGACGCTGATCCCGGCCTCGTGCAGGCCGGCCATCAGCCCAATGCCCAGGGCATCGTTAATGGCGACAACTCCGTCAGGACGCTGCGACTGCTGGCAGATCTTTTTCGCCAGCGAGCGACCCAGCTCGGTCATTTCCGTGTCGCCGTAGGCCGCCATCGTTTTCTCTTCGACAATCATTCCGTCGTAAAAAAGACCGTGGCGGCGCACCGCGCTAAGAAAACCTTCAATTTTGTGCGCCCGGCTGGAGGTCATGCCGGCGACGGTGGTGAAGATCAGGCGCCGACATCCGCGGGCAATAAGATGCTCCGCGGCCATACGGCCTGCTTCGATGTTATCCATCGAGACGCTGTCGAGGGCCAGGCCGCCGGATTCAACGCCGGTGGGCATGCGGCTGTCGTAGTTCACCATCATCATGCCCTGCGCGGCGGCCTGGGCAAAATGCGGTTTTTCAATGTCGCAGGCGGCAACGATAATCCCGCGCACGCCGTGGGCAAACATATCGGCAATAAAGGCTTCTTCTTCTTCAATCTGCCGATAGGTGTTGCCGATCAGCACCCGATAAAAGCGCTTTTTCGCGGCCAGATCCACTTCGCGGACCAGCGAGGCAAAGCTGGGGTTAACGATCGAGGGCACCAGCAGCCCAATCATTTTTGCCTGTCCCGTTTTTAGCTGCTGGGCGACCCGATTCGGCAGGTAATTCAGCGCCTGCATGCTGTGCTGGATACGCGCCAGGGTTTCAACGCGCATCTGATCGGTGCGCCCGTTAAGCACGTTGGATACGGTACTCACCGAAACGCCGGCGTGTTTTGCGACATCACGAATATTTGCCATACATCTCCTTTGCAGCAATTTGTGAATGGCAGAGTCTTCGTCGCATTCAGCATCGCTTTTTTGATGGGATTCATAAACTACAACGGTTTAGTGTAACGTTACAGTTAGCGCTGTCAATGGCCTAATGCGGCTGGCAAACCGGCGCTTTAGCCGGCTTTTTTGCTGCGCGAATCCCGCCGGGACGGGCGGGCGCTCTGCGTCGACAAAGGGTTATTTAGCGATACCGAGCTGTAGCTGACCGGGCGTGTGGCCAAACCGCTCGCGAAATACCTCGATAAAGGCGCTGACGTTGGCGTAACCGCTGCGCGCGGCGACCTCGGCGATCGGCTCCCCTGCCAGCACCCACTGGAGCGAAGTGACCACCTTAGCCTGCTGTCGCCACTGGCAAAAGCTCAGGCCGGTTTGTTCGCGGAACAGGCGGCTGAGAGAGCGAACGCTGATCCCCCAGCGCTGGGCCAGCTGCGCCTGGGTCTGCAGGTTATCCGGATGGGCCAGTAGCTGGTCGGCAACGTTACGCGCGCGGCGATCGGTCGGCAAAAGCAGCTGGAGCGGAAGTTCGGCCGCGTGGGCGATTTCAGCCGCCAGCAGCGACAGCAGGCTGGACGAGTAATCAGTGGGAAAGCCCGGCCGGGGGCCGGCGCACAGGCGCTCCAGCAGGGCCTGAACAAAGCTATCGCTACCATAGATCCCGGGCGTTTGCGGGAGTCTCGCGCAGGTCGATAAATGAAGATAGAGGCTTGTCCCGCTGAGCTTGCCCGGCACCTGGGCCCTGTGGCGCAGGCCGGCGGGAAACCATCCCACCGAGCCCGGCGTGACCGTCCACTGCGCCTGGCCGGTCTCAACCACCATGATGCCGGCTTTAAGCCAGTAGATCTGACCGCTGTTATGTTCATGCCACTCTGTGACATGGCCGCGCTGATAATCAAAGGTTTCGATGCGCATCATCATGGCTGATTGGCCGTATATAATGTCCAGATACGGCTATCGTACCACGACCGCGAACCTCTAACCTTAATTCAACCTGTCGCCGCGCTTCGCATAGATTAATTAAGGAATAAGATGAACAAACAAAGTCAGATCGTTATGGACGCCCTGCGGGAAATCATTCCGAACCCGCTGCACGAGGAGGACAAAATTGCCCTCTATTTCTCTCCTGACTATCAGCAGCAGGTGGATGGAAAGAGCCTCGACTATCGAGGATTCGTCGGGCATATGGCCTTACTTAAGGCGCTGACTACAGGCATGACCCTTTCGGTTTTGGCCATAGCCGGCGATGAGAATACGGTGTTCACTCATCACCATGTCAAAGTGGATAAAAAGAGCGGCCAGCAGAGCGAAATTGCCGTGATGGCGCGCTTTACCCTGGCGTCCGGGCGCATCGTGCGCTGCGATGAACTTACTCGCCTTCTCGTTGGGGAGCCGGAGGATCGCGATTTAGGCAGCCGCGGGTAGATCGTCATCAGCGCTCAGGAAGTCTGTACCGCAAGTAAAGATCGCTCTTATCCATTCCTGGCCCCACGGCAGGCAGAATAGCGATCTTTTACCGATAACAGAGATCACACTTTTCCGGCTCGTTAAATCACCAGGGTTTAACAGCCTCTCAAAGCTATTTCCGATGGCTTAAAAAAGTACTCATGAACGGTACTATCCTGAACAGCGCAAAATTGAAGCGGGAAAACGGGTTGCCGATCGTTGCGATTAACCTTTTTCCTTTACGGTCTTTAACATCGACAGATCCTTTGAGGTCTGCACATCGCCATCGTCCAGAGGTATAGTGGCCTCCTGTTTCAGCTTATAAATGTTACCTCTGGCTAATGAACCTCAATCGCTTTTGTTACATTCTTCTCGGCTTAGCGGCTCTGGGCTGCTTATTTCTTCCCCATGCTTTGGCTATGTGGTTCTTACTGGTTAACGCGCTGACGCTGGCGATTTATGGCGTCGATAAAATGGCGGCCCGCAAAGCCTGGCGCAGAGTCCCCGAGTTGACGTTGCTCGTTTTTGGGCTGGTGGGGGGATGGCCTGGGGCGATTATGGGCCAGCAGCTCTTTCGGCATAAGACGCAAAAGCAGCCCTTCAGGCGCTATTTCTTTATCAGCGTGATGTTGAATGTCGTGGTAACGGCGGCGGTATATCGCTACTTGCTTTACTGAGGCCCGCGAAGTATTCATGAATACCGCTCATAGTGGCTATCCTCCTGCCCGCGATTATCTGCGGGCACAAACCGGTTAACATGCGTCTATCTCATTATCTCCAGATGGATCACCATGCTTAATCCACAGGCACGAACGCAGTCAGCGACGGCTAAAAAAACCACTCTTGCATTTGTACTTATTCTCAGCGCATTAATGGCTGTCACCTCCCTATCAACCGATATCTATCTCCCCGCAATGCCGGTCATGGCGCAAGATTTACAGGGCGATGCAGCGCTGACCATCACCGGTTTTCTTATTGGTTTTTGCATTGCTCAGCTGATTTGGGGGCCGATTAGCGATCGCTTCGGGCGGCGTCTGCCGCTGTTCATCGGTATGGCGTTGTTTGTTATCGGTTCTGTGGGCTGTGCGTTATCAGCGGATATCGTGCAAATCGTCTTCTGGCGCGTTTTTCAGGCTTTAGGCGCCTGCACCGGCCCGATGCTGGCGCGGGCGATGATCCGCGACCTCTTTAGCCGCACCCGGGCAGCGCAGATGCTTTCGACCCTGATGATCATCATGGCCATCGCGCCGATTGCCGGCCCCCTGATTGGCGGGCAAATGATTAAAGTGACGTCGTGGCACGCCATTTTCTGGCTTCTGGCGGTTATCGGAACATTGATGCTGGTTTCGTTATTCTGGCTACCGGAAACATTAGCTGAAAACAGACGTTCGCAGGCGTCGGTATCCAGCGCCTTTCGTAACTATTACGCATTACTGACTAATGGCAAGTACATGCGTTGTACGCTGTGCCTGACGTTCTACTACGTCGCCGCCTATGCCTTTATCACCGGCTCCCCGTTCGTATACATCACGTACTTCGGCGTTGACCCGCAGCATTACGGGTGGCTATTTGCCGTGAACATTGTCGGACTGATGGCGGTGAGCCTGGTCAACCGCCGCCTGGTTCACCGCTATCCGCTGGAAGCGTTACTTAAGATTGCCGTATTCGTCGCTACCCTTGCCGCAATAGTCCTGGCGGTCGCAAGCGGGCTGGGAGTCGGGGGGATTAGCGCGATCGCAGGAGCCGTATTCGTCTTCTTCTCCATGAACGGCATCATTGCTGCAACGTCTACGGCGTGCGCGCTGGACGCCGTACCGAGCGTTGCCGGTTCCGCATCGGCGCTGATGGGGGCGCTGCAGTACGGTAGCGGCATCATCTCTTCGCTGCTGCTGGCGCTGTTCAGCGACGGCACGCCGTGGACCATGGGCTGGATTATTGCGGCGTTTACGGCCGCCAGCGCCTTAATGGCGCTGACCATTCAGATAAAAAAATAACCTTCACCTGACGTCTCCCGTTCGGGTTTATGAATGTCATTCATAGCGCCTATTTAATGGGCGTAATTATCTTTCCCCGTGACTTCGCTAATCTGGGGGTCGTCAGGCGAATAAATATGAGTAACGGCCGGCCCGTCAGGCCGGCCGGGATAGTGACGGCGGCGAATTAAATATTCTTATCGAAGAAGACGTCCAGCTTCCGCACAGCCTGGTCAACGTATTTGGGAACCCAATACGTTTCGATATGGGTCGCGCCGTCGATCAGGAAGAGCTCTTTGTCCTTCGTGCCGGTGGCTTTAGCGAATGTATCTTCGGTCATATACAGCGTATCCGCTTTTGTACCGGCAATCATTAGCAGTGGTTTATTGATGAGATTGATATGGTCCGTCACGTCAAAGTTCATCAAGTCCAGCAGGCTGCTGGTGGTGTATTTAAACGTTGAGTTCGGGTGGGCGTGGGTTTTCCAATAGTACTCGTAGCCCTGCCGATATAAGGCAAAAGGTAATTTAGCGATCTGCTCATCGGTCAGATTTGCATCGCCGGAGTAAAGAATTTCGCCTCCGGCGGCTTCCTGAGCGCGCGCGTCAGAAGCCTGCTGAAGCCGCTGCTGGATAGTATCCCGCTGCGAATCCTGTAACCCATTGCGGCGTACAAGCCCTGAGTTAAACATGCTGATTGTAGCAATCGATTTGAATCGCTTATCCGTTTCTGCTGCAACAAGTGAATACCCGCCGCCTCCGCAGATGCCAAGCAGACCGAGGCGGGAAGTATCCACCCCCGGGTACTGGCTGATGTAGTCAGCCATCCCGTGAACATCCTCAATGCGGTTAGCGGGTTTATCCACGCTGCGAGGCATCCCCCCGCTGCCTCCCTGCCAGGCGGCATCGGCGGTAATCGTAATGTAGCCGTGCTCTGCCAGACGCTGAGCGTACAGCCCGGCAACCTGCTCTTTTACGCCGCCGTTAGGGTGGGCAACCACAACCGCAGGGTACTTTTTCGCGGGATCGTAGTTGGCCGGCGTATAGACGTTCGCGGCAATCTGGATGCCGTGCAGATCGTATTTCACCGGGTGGATGTTGACCTTGCCTTTGACGTTTTCGGTGATGGCGCCGTCATAGACGAGAGTAAACGGATTCTTTTTGTAATCAGCCGCATGGGCCGAGGTGATTCCGGCCATTGCCGTAAACAGCATGGCGCTTAACAGCGTGAATTTCATGGTATCTCCCAACGAGTAACGGCCTGTCCATGCAGGTCCGCAAGATCAAAATTGCGGATTCAGAGTAGGGAGCGAGGACTGTCAGCATCGTGACAGGCCAATAACATTTTTGTCAGGAAGCCGCGGTTTGGCAGGCGCCAGTTTCTGACAGGGCTGTCAGGCAACCGTCAGCTTTATGTTGGCAATCAGGCGGCACAATGACCGCAGATTACACGAGGCTGATGTTCAATTAGCGCAGAAAAGGAGCGAACCATGAAAAGCCAAAACAATCCGGCGCTGCCCGGGCGACGTAAGCTTTTAGCGGCCGGAGCCGGCATCGCCGCGGCGTCACTGCTTCCCCACGCCCTGGCAGCAGGGAAATCCTCTTCGTCGGATTCATCCGGACAAGGCAGCCAGCGCTCCGCTACGCCGGGCAGACGCAGGCTCGGGGAGCTGGAAGTCTCCGCCGTGGGGTTGGGCGTTCAGAACATGAGCCGTAAATACGACACCTCTACCCCGTGGCGTCCCGAGATGGTGAATATTATTCGCCGGGCATTTGATGAGGGCGTGACGTTTTTTGACGCAGCCGAAGCCTACGGTCCCTTCGAAGTGGAGAAGATCCTCGGGGAAGGGGTAGCTCCTTTCAGGGATAAAATCGTTATCGCCACGAAGTTTGGCTGGAACATCGATCAGCAGACCGGCAAGCGCCTGCCGGGCCTCAACAGCCGGCCGGAGCATATCAGAGCGGTTGTCGAAAATATGCTCAAACGCCTGCGGACCGATCGCATCGACTTGCTGTATCAGCACCGGGTCGATCCTCAGGTTCCGATCGAAGATGTCGCCGGCGTGATTAAGGATTTAATGGATCAGGGAAAGGTCCTGCACTGGGGACTGTCGGAAATGGGCATCAATACGTTAAGGCGGGCCCATGCGGCCGTACCCGTCACCGCCGTACAAAGCGAATATTCGATGCTCTGGCGGGGACCGGAAAAGCACGTGCTTCCGGTATGCGAAGAGCTGGGAATTGGGTTTGTGCCGTGGAGCCCGTTAGGCGTGCAGTTTTTAACCGGCTGGATTGATGAGAATACCCGGTTTGCCGCCGGTGATTTCCGCGCGACGGAAACGCGCTTCTCGCCCGATAACCTCGCGCACAACTTACAGCTGGTTGAGTTACTGAAAGCCTGGGCGATAAGAAAAAATGCCGCGCCAGGTCAGATAGCGCTGGCATGGCTGCTGGCTCGCAAACCCTGGATTGTCCCGATCCCCGGCACCACAAACCAAGACCATATGCGGCAAAACACGGCTGCCGCAGAAGTCTCGCTGACGCCCGCCGAGATGGCCGAGCTCAGCCGTTCGCTGGATGCGATCGCTATCCAGGGCCAACGGCTGCCGGATGCCGTGCAGGTTTATTCCGATGTTGAAGCGCCGTTGAAAGGTTAAGAGGAAGTCTCGTTATGCGTCTGCTGTTAGTCGAAGATGAAGAAAAAACGTCAACCTATCTCAGCCGTGCGCTGGGTGAGTCCGGATTTACGGTGGATGTTTCTGCCGATGGCGCTGAAGGGCTTCACTACGCGCTGGAATTCGACTACGACGCGATAATCCTCGACGTGATGCTGCCGGGAATGGATGGCTACCGGGTGCTTGAGGGCGTGCGGGCCAGTAAACAAACCCCCGTGCTGATGCTATCCGCGCGGGGATCGGTTGACGAGCGCGTCAAAGGGCTTCGCCTCGGCGCTGATGACTACCTCCCCAAACCGTTCTCACTCATTGAGCTGGTGGCGCGTATTCAGGCGCTGGTGCGGCGCCGGTCAACGGATGGAGTTGATATCACCCAGCTGCAAATTCACGATCTGCATCTCGACCTGCTGGCTCGCCGGGTGTTTCGCGCCGGTTCGCGGCTGGAGCTGACCGCCAAAGAGTTCTCTCTGCTGAGCCTTCTCGCCCGTCATCAGGGAGAAATCCTGTCGAAGATGATGATTGCTGAGCAGGTATGGGACATGAACTTTGACAGCGACGCCAACGTGGTTGAGGTCGCCATTAAACGCCTGCGGGCCAAAGTGGATGCCCCGTTCGCCGTTAAATTACTTCATACCGTACGCGGTATGGGATACGTCCTCGAAGTCAGGCCTGAATAAATGAAGAGGATAAGCATGGCCAGACGCTCCATCTCAGTCCATCTGGCGCTGATGTTCGCGCTATCCGCACTGCTGATCGTCTCGGTTATCGGCATTCTGCTGCGAAGCTCGTTGCACGACTCGCTGCAAAAGCAGATGCACAACGAGCTGTTATTCCGTGAGTCATTAATGAGCCCGTGGATCGCCGCGCGTACCTCGGCCGACGGCTGGTCAACGCTGGCCAATAAATTCACCGTGCTGGCCAATTCAGAAGGCGAGCGCGTTCGCTACTGGATAGTGAGCAATAATCCACGATTCAGCGTGGGGGGAACGCCGCCGGTTGGGGTTGAGTGGTCCGCGTTGCGGGAGGGCTTTAATAAAGCGCCCGGCGCATCGGAAGGCGCATGCTCGCTGTTCCTGTTAGTAAAAACTATCCCCGCAAACGGCGAAAGACCTGCGCTACGCTACGTGGTTGCCATCGACTCCACGCCGTACATGGGCACTCTCGATGCGTTCACCCATACGCTGCTGGTTATTGCCGCATTGGGGGTATTTATCGTCGCTTTGCTGGGCTATATGGTCTCAAGGATTGGTATGCGGCCGGTGGGGGCGCTCGGTAAACAGGCGCAGCATCTCGCGCCGGGGGATTACGGCCAGCGCCTGGATACCAACGCATTGCCCGGAGAGCTACGGCAGCTAGCCTCATCCTTTAACGGAGTGCTGGAGCGTCAGGAGGTCGCCTGGCGACAGCTTGAAAGTTTTAACGCCGACGTTGCCCATGAACTCCGTACGCCGCTGACCAATCTGATTGGCCAGACGCAACTGGGGCTCTCACGTCGACGTTCGCATGATGAGCTGGAAGAGTTGCTGGGGTCAAATCTCGAAGAGCTTGAGCGAATGACGTCGATCGTTAACGACATGCTGTTTCTGTCCCATGCGCACGCGGGCGAACATGCCTCCCAGCTTGCGCCGGTCTCCCTGCGTGAGGAGACGCTAAAAACAGCGGAGTATGTCGAACCCTCCTTTGCTGAGAAACAGCTTTCCCTTGACGTTGAAGGCGATGTCACCGCGCATATTGACCGGCGGTTGTTCCACCGTTCACTGGCCAATTTGCTGGAAAACAGCGCAAGGCATTCGCCCGCTAAAAGTACGGTTACCGTCAGGTTGAGCGCAAAGAATAATCAAGCCTGCGTTGAGGTTTCGAACCCAGGCGATCCCATTGCGGCGGCGCATTTGCGTCGGCTTTTTGAACGTTTTTATCGCGTCGACTCATCTCGTGCGCGGAGTGATACGCATCATGGGCTGGGGTTATCGATCGTCCGTGCCGTGGCGATTATGCATCGGGGGGACGTCTTTGCGCGCAGCGAAGGGGGGATCAACACGTTTGGACTGACTTTGGCAATGCAGCCGGATAAAAAAACCGGCAGCGCCTTCGCCGGGGCGGGGGAGGCAAAAAGGCTGGCGGGCCAGGCTGACGCAATTGTCAGGCGTTCGTCAGCCTGACGACATCGCCCCCTCGTTAGAATCATCGCAGGCCATCCCCTTCCAACGATAAGGACGCTTTGTATGACTCAACGTTTACGCTACCTCGGGCTACTGCTGCCGCTCATTGCTTTTACATCCTCGGCCGCGGAGCAAAATGCCGCCGTCCATATTGCCGCCGCCGGTAGCCAGAACGCGGTATCCGGGCCGGCGGAAAATTTTAGCGGCCGCGTCCGGGTTGATCCGCTCTTCAGGCCGGATAGCGACATCAACGTTTCCGCAGCTTATGTCACGTTTGAGCCCGGAGCGCGATCCGCCTGGCATACGCACCCTGCGGGTCAGAGGCTCATTGTGACCTACGGCGTAGGGCTTACGCAGCAGGAAGGCCAGCCGGTACAGGTCATTCGCCCTGGCGATGTCGTCTCTTGCCCGCCGGGCGTCAGGCACTGGCATGGCGCAGCGCCGGGCAGCGCCATGACGCATCTGGCGATAACCGGGATTGTGGATGGCAAAAGCGTGAACTGGATGGAGAAAGTGACGGATGAACAATACCACGCCCGTTAAGGCATTAACGGCAGCGGCACTGCTGACCTGGGGTTTTAGCCTCACGGCAAATGCCGCGCCGGTGACAAAAGGAGCCACAGAAATGAATCAAGAACAAACCGTTTCAGACTCGTTGTCTGCCCGACAGCAGGCTATCCCTTTGATTGCGGCATCAATGGCCAGCAGTCAGATGGATAAGCTTAATGCTGCGCTTAATCAGGGTCTGGACGCCGGACTCACGATAAACGAAGCCAAAGAGATTCTCGTCCAGCTCTATGCCTATACGGGTTTCCCCCGCAGCCTGAATGCGCTTAATGAGCTGATGAAAGTGGTTGAAGCGCGCAAGCAGCGCGGCATCGCAGACGTTGAGGGTAAAGAACCGGGCAAACCGGTTCCCGTCGGGGAGGAACTTCTCCACACCGGCACCGCAAATCAGACCAAAATCTCCGGGGCTCCGGTTCAGGGGCCGCTTTTTGATTTTGCGCCGGTCATTAATCAGTTCCTGCAAACGCACCTGTTCGGTGACATTTTTGCCCGCGATAATCTCGACTGGCAAAGCCGCGAGCTGGCAACGGTGGGCGCATTAGCGGCTACGCCCGGGGTTGAAGCGCAGCTGTTATCGCATACGCGGGCAAGCATGCGGGTCGGCCTGACGGCAGGACAGCTGCGCCAGCTGGCGCAGGTACTGCGCGAGCATGGTGAAAACGATGCCGCCATGCGGGCCGAACGCGCGCTGCAGCAGGCGCTGACGAGCAGTTAGAGGAACCGGTATGGAACACGATCCCACCCGCAGAGCGTTAATTACGGCGCTGGCCGGGCTTACGCTGGCTAGCGTCACGCTGGCGCCGGCGGCGTCCGCAGCCGCCAACGTTCGGGGCAGCAGCCGTATTCTGGTGGCGTACTTTTCACGTAGCGGGAATACGCGGGTGATTGCCGGCGTCATTCATCGCAGCCTGAAAGCCGATCTGTTTGCAATCGAACCGGCTGCGCCTTATCCGGAGGACTATTTCCAGACCGTTGAACAGGCAAAAAACGAGCGTGCCCGGGGAACAAAGCCGGCATTAAAAAATAGCGTCGCGGATATCGGGCGCTATGAGACTGTTTATTTAGGCTTCCCCATCTGGGGAACCAGCGTGCCTCCCGTGGTGCAAACCTTTCTGAGTACCCACAACCTTGCGGGTAAATTACTCATCCCCTTCATTACCCACGGCGGCTACGGCAAAGGTGACAGCGAGGATATCCTCGCTGTCCTTGCTCCGGCCGCTCGTCGGGAAAAACCGCTGGTCATTGAATGCGATCAGGAACGCAGAACCACGGAGACGGTAGCCGGTTGGCTAGAGGCGATACGCGGCTGATTTATTGATGCGGGAATGACGTTGCGGACACGCTGACCATCTGCACGACGCACCTTCCTTATATAGGGGGAAAGGAAATACCCACTTCCCGTTATCAGACCTCAATAAGATGCAGGTTGCTGATTTGGTGGGTAATTTATTGAAAGAAAAATAGCTGCCATAGTACGAGATAATATTGAGCCTCCATTATTGAGGGCTCAGAACATCGGCTTTATAAAGGCTAATGTGGCCTCATCGTGGCGAAGGGATGTTGAACGTGACTGTCTGCTTTGAGCTGTGAGTTCAACGGGTCGATGCTATCTTTAACACTTTGTTAGCGTTGATAAGGGATCGACTGGTATGGATAAGAAATTGTCTGGTGGGTGTTTATGTGGGTTTATCAGATTCACAGCGGTGAACCCTTCTTCCTCTCATTCCTGCTCCTGCGATATATGCCAGAAGCATTCTGGCTGCCAGACCGCAGTATGGCTTGAATTCCACTCGGATGATGTTGAATGGACTGGCGAAGGGGGAGTGCCTTCCCTGTTCCGCTCATCCACGGCTTCATCCAGGGCATTTTGCGCCCGGTGTGGCACCTCTGTCGGCGCTATCGATGACGCTCCGGTGATTGCTTTGCTTAGCGGTATTTTTGACCACAACGAGCGCGCCTTGTTTTCGCCACAATTTCACTCATTTCAAGATATGAAACCTGAATGGTGGAGAAAAATCATGCCTGATACCGCTGTCTAAATAATGAAGCAGTGCCATGTTCAAAGTGACTGCAACGCGATGTCGCTTCAATTATAAGGTTAGTGTTAGTTTTGGCCCTTAGCTGTGTGCAATGAGCGAGGAACGGAATTTGTGACCTTATGAATTAGATTGAACCTGAATCAACATCTTTATTTTCTCTCACCTTGTATCGCTGGGTATTTATTGGCTGCTGTTGTAATCCAGTCACGGAACCGGCGACTTATCTTCTGCAATATAGCGGACTCTTCGTACACCAGGTAGTACGCAATCGGCGAATCAACCGGCATTTTCAGCGGGTTAATCAGCAAGCCACTTGCAAGTTCTTCCTGAACAAGAGCACTGCGAACAAGCGCAATACCTTTACCTGCGATTGCGGCCTCAATCACGCCGTTGGAATCGACGAAAACAGGACCAGTGTCAGTATTCACATTGGCAATACTCAGTGCACGAAACCAGACGGACCAGTCCAGCCGGTGTTCATCATGCAACAGCGTGTACTCTGCAATATCGATCGGTGATGAGAGTTCGTGTTCCGGTGCAATTAATCGGGGGCTACAGATCGGGAGAAGTTTATCGTTCACCAGGCACTCAGACTCCATTCCAGGGTAGCTACCAGCGCCGTGCCGGATAGCGAAATCAATCCCTTCAGACAGTAAATCAACCTGTCTGTTGGTTGTACTGATTTGTACTTCCACACCCGGGTTGGCTTTTTCAAATGCAGGCAGCCGTGGCAGCAGCCATTGAATGGCAAAACCACTTGTGCAACTAATCGTTACTTTGTTTGCCTTTCCATCATTCGTTAAGCGTTGTGTTGCTTCTGCTATCTGGCTGAAAGCGGGCCGTATCGCCCTCAGATAGATGCGCCCCTCAGTTGTCAGTTCGAGACGACGAGGACTGCGTATGAACAATCGAGTGTTCGTCACGTTTTCCAGTTTTGCAATCTGCTGGCTGACAGCGCTGGACGTTACGCATAATTCTTCAGCAGCGGCCTTCATACTCATAAGTCTGGCCGCAGACTCAAAACACATAAGCGCATGTAAAGGTGGGATTTTCATCAGATATTGTGCTTTATAAGTTAGAAAATCTTAAGTATAAACAAAAATCTTGTTTGTCGACATGTCTGGCATGATTCACAGTTTCGTTGTTACTTCCCCTTCAAAGAAAAAGGAACTGTTATGCGTGTTGCTGACTATCTCCGGTTACTCCTGCTTGCCGCTATTTGGGGGGCGAGCTTTCTCTTTATGCGTATAGCTGTGCCGCAATTCGGTGCCATTAACACCGCTTTTTTGCGGGTGTTTTTTGGCTTTGCAGGCCTCGCGGTTATTTTGTTTATGCTTAAATCCTCTTTTGATTTTAAAGGTAAATTCAAGTCCTCAGTGATACTTGGCGTGATTAACTCCGGGTTGCCCTTTCTGATGTATTGCCTTGCGGCCAAATGGCTACCTGCCGGGTATTCAGCCATTTTGAATGCAACAACGCCTTTGATGGGGGCACTCGTTGGATTTTCATGTTTTGCGGAAAAACTGACACTCCGAAAATGGGCTGGCATGCTCCTGGGACTTGTCGGCATCATTGTGATCACCACAATTGGTGAAGCATCGTCTGCGGATAAGCAAATTGCCGGTGTTATTGCCTGTCTCATCGCTACCGGTTGTTATGGGGTCGCCAGTTTTCTGACACGAAGCTGGATTTCCAACAAAGGCGGACTCGATCCTAAAATTGTCGCCTTCGGTAGCCAGATGGGGGCATCTATTTTTCTGATGCCTTTTTTTCTCTGGAGCACCAGCATTGGCCCTACTGTTGACTGGCTACAGCAAGAGGCATGGGTAAGCGTAATTGCAGTGGGAGTGATCTGTACTGCGTTTGCTTACATATTGTATTTCCGTCTGATTGCCGATGTCGGGCCGTTACGTTCATTAACAGTGACATTCTTAATTCCTCCGTTTGGCATGCTGTGGGGATATATTGTGCTGGGCGAAATCGTTAACAATGGCTTCATTATAGGGGCGGCAATTATAGGTGTTGCTGTCTGGATGGTTGTGAGCCCGGAAAAAAAACTAATTAGTGGTGAAGTATAATGAATAAAAACAACGGGCTTTCATAACCAGGAAGCCCAGAGGAGTTTAATTAAAAGCTAATTAACGCAGAAACTTATATTTATCAGTGATTCTTTTTTACTTGATTATAAAAATAAACGTCCGCTCCTGGCACAAAACGGACAGGTCCTAAGCGTACGACTTCTGTTATGGACGAGAAGCGGAGCGCAACCCTTTCCTTGCCCAACAAATCCCATTTATGCAATTGAGTGCCATTCTCATCTATTATTATCCGCAAATCACAGGATCCATGGCTGCCGCAACAAGGGAGGTCGTCAGTGCTACTGGCTATCAGGTACGTCTTTGCTTCATGTCCACTTCGTATTACCGCGCTTATCGCCGTTGTATTGCTTCAGGGGCTGATACCGGCCCTCAACGTCTTTATGACCGGCCAGATAATCAATACGCTGCATGCAGCGCAAACCACCGACGGCGAGCTGATGCTGAACGTCGCAGTTTGGTGTGTCTCACTCCTTGGCATGCAGCTTATGCAGCCCCTGGTCAATCTTGTTCAGGGGGATGTCACGGAGATTTCGACCAATCACTTCAGCGCGAAGATCATGCGCCGCATGAACGACTCCTTTTCCCTGAGCCTGTTTGATAACAAGGCGCGTTACGAGCAGCTGGAATATTTGAAAAAAGAAGCAGCCTATCGTCCGCTTAATTTCATCATCTGTATCATTTACGTCATCCGGGCAACCATCATGGCCGGCAGTTTGCTGTTGGTTCTGCTCAACTATTCAGGAGCAGGAGCGGCCATTTGCGCGCTCTCCGCCATACCGATGATCGTTATTAATATGCGTATTCAGCAGAGATATGTGCGGGACTTATTCCTCACCTCTAAAGATGCGATTGCGATGCGCTACGTATATGGCGTCAGCATGGACAAGAGTTTTTTGCAGGAGATCCGGCTGTACGGCCTTGGAAAATATCTGCTGAATAAATTTAGCGTATCTGCCCGCAATACCTACTCACGCATGCACAAACAGCGCATCCGCGCGCTCATCGCGCCCGTGCCAGCGATGGTGCTGAGCCTGGGGATGCTGTTCGCCGGAGTAACGCTGTTTTTAAGCAACTTACGCACCAGCGATATTGCCGTGGGCGCGCTGGTGATGGTGTTCCAGTCTATTGTGATGATGAAATCGCACCTCGACGAGATAGCCAACTATGGTTCTAATCTCGTCAGCATGAGCAGTTTTTTCACTCACTATCATTCGTTTATGACGGATAAGATCGAACCGGTGAAAAACGGCCATCTTACCTTGCCCGCCGAAACGCCTTTTGCGCTCAGCATTCAAAATCTCCGGTTTCAGTATGAGGGGCGTAATCATCCCGCCCTGAATGGGGTTAACCTTGAAATCGCCCCCGGCGAAAAGGTCGCTATTCTCGGCGATAACGGCAGCGGAAAAACAACGCTGGTAAAAATGATTCTGCGCATGTACACCTTCAGTGAAGGGGCGGTGTCGGTGTCAGGCGTACCGCTCGACAGGCTGGATATTGAAAGCTATCGGAATCAGATCGCCACCGTGTTTCAGGATTACGGAAAATACGAGTTCACGGTGGGCGAAAACATTGCCCTGAATAATTACGACGCTGAAGCCCCGTCACCCGCGGTGGATGAATTGCTAAAACAGGTAGGGTTCCCGTATGACCAGCACACCCGACTGGGCAAGCAGTTCGGCGGCGATGAGCTCTCCACGGGACAGTGGCAACGGCTGGCGATTGCGCGAGCGCTATACCGAAAGGCCAGTTTATTTATTTTTGATGAGTTCTCTTCGTCGCTCGATCCCGAAACCGAGCATCGGCTATTTAATGACATTCTCGCCCTTAACACGACGGTCCTCGCCGTGACGCACAGGCTCGGTAACATCAAAGAGTTCGACCGGATTATCGTGATGTCTGCGGGAAAGGTCATCGAAAATGGAGACTTCGCTACGCTGATGGGCCGCCGGGGGAAATTTTACGACATGTGGCGTGCGCAGTTTAAATCGGTGATGGCTCAGGCGGTTTAATACTACGAGAATAGTACGCGGGTATTTTGCGCGTTACTCCTTAGATGTCGCTCCGCCAAAGTTAATATTATTGCACCCAGGCGTATGGCGGACCCCGGTCTGCTATAAGCGAACGTAGGCTTTAAAAGAGTATTGGACACTTTGAAAATGAATCGCTTTTTTGCCGGGACACTTATCCCAGGGCAACGGTTATTTTTCGGAAAAAAGGTCAGTTATGGATCAGGAAATTCCCAATCGAGTCGATTAAACCGGGAGCTAAGGGGAGTGCCGGTTCCGCGTATGAAGTGATATTTGCCTTGAGATCGTCCGAAGTCACCTCTTTCATAACGTGGTTCATATTGGGCAGTATAACCAGGGACGCTTGAGGATTTGCGGCTTTAAGCTGTCTTGCATCCGTTTCTCCCACCTGGAGATCGCGTTGCCCTTGTAGCACTAGCACGGGTTTGGTAATGGTCGAAATGAGCTGACTCGGATTATATGAAAACACATTGATCAAAAATCCCTGAACCGCAGGATTAAAGAGATTTTGCAGTGCTGGATGTATATTCGTTGTATCGACCCGCCGCCGATGCTCCAGAGCATCAATTATCGGCAATGCCTCCTTTAATAACAGCGCGTTTGCCGGATTAGCTTTAAGTTGTCCCCTCAACACCTCGCCCATCGGCCTCCCGGGCGTTGCGATAAGAACCACTCCGCACACATCCTGTTCCTGAGCCGAGGCTAGTGCGACAACACCTCCTTCGCTGTGTCCCAGAACCCAAATACAGGGAGTTTGCATTTCACGTCTAAGCACTTTTACCCAGGATCGAACGTCGTCAACATAGTCAGCAATCGTCACCGCATTGGCATCCTCTACGGCCATTGCGCTAGCGAACATTCCACGTTTGTCGATACGAAGCGTTGCAAAGCCTTTTGCAGCCAGGCCTTCAGCAAGAAGTCGATATGATGATGCACTCACTCCAGGCGGGTTGTTTCCATCCCGATCGGTAGGCCCGGAGCCAGGGACGATAAGAACAACTGCGGTTGGTGTTGAATTTGGGGTGAGTAACGTGCCTTTCAAAGGACCTTTTGGCCCGGGAGCCTCGAGGAAAGTTTCGGAAAAGGTCACAGGCACCGACGCCAGACTCACAAACGGGCATGCGCTCAAAAGGGCAATGGAGGCTGTAATATTCACCGATTATGTTCCTGTAAAACTAAGCGTAGCTGTCAATTTATATTATAAATATGACCTGCTCTCCATTGATTAATTCATCAGTGATGTTAGTCAGGTCCGCTTCTGACGCAAAACAGCCCGTCAGACGCCAACAGCATTGATGAACACATCTAATAAACCCTAGCTAATTACCCCATCTAATAGAATAAATTGCTTTGCGTTATGCTTTTTCCGGACAACAGCTGAAGGATAACGTCATGCAAACTGTAAAACTGAACAACGGTATTGAAATGCCCCTGCTGGGCTTTGGTGTGTTTCAGATGTCTGATGCCGCCGAATGCGAGAGAGCCGTTATCGATGCCATCGATACGGGATATCGTCTGATCGATACCGCCGCCTCCTACCAGAATGAAAGCCAGGTCGGGAATGCGCTGCAGCAGACGGGTATCGCACGTAACGAACTCTTTGTGACCACCAAACTGTGGCTACAGGATACCAGCTACGAAGGGGCGAAGGCGCAGTTCGAACGTTCATTGAACCGACTGCAGCTGGACTATGTTGACCTGTACCTGATTCACCAGCCCTACGGCGACGTCCACGGTGCCTGGCGCGCGATGGAAGAACTGCAGCAGGCTGGCAAAATTCGCGCGATTGGCGTCAGCAACTTCCATCCTGACAGACTTGCCGATCTTATCGCTTTCAACAGCGTCGTCCCTGCGGTGAACCAGATTGAAGTTAACCCCTTTAACCAGCAATTGCACGCTGTGCCGTGGATGCAGAGCCGTGGCATTCAGCCGGAAGCCTGGGCTCCGTTTGCAGAAGGCAAAAATGGTCTGTTTCAGCACCCCGTGTTAACGGCGATCGGTAAGAAGTACGGCAAGAGCGTCGGTCAGGTTGTTCTGCGCTGGATCTTCCAGCGAGGCACCGTTTCGCTGGCGAAATCGGTGCGAAAAGAACGCATGGAAGAGAACATCAACGTTCTCGATTTTGAACTCAGTTCTGCAGACATGCTGCAGATTGCCGCCCTTGATACCGCAACCAGCGCATTCTTCTCGCATCGCGATCCGGCAATGGTTGAGTGGCTGACCGGCCGCAAACTTGACGTTTAAGCCACGACAACAGAGGTACTTATTAAATGCAAAAACGTTATCTGGGTAAGTCCGGACTGGAAGTATCGGCCCTCGGACTCGGTTGCATGGGGCTTAGCCACGGCTACGGCCCGGCGACAGATACCCGTCAGGCTATCGAACTCATTCGTGCTGCGGTTGAACGCGGCGTCACCTTCTTCGATACCGCCGAAGTGTATGGCCCGTATCTAAATGAAGAGGTTGTCGGCGAAGCCTTAAAACCGTTTCGCGATCGCGTGGTCATCGCCACCAAATTTGGCTTTACCTTCGGGGATGACAACAGGCAGCAGATTTTAAACAGCCGGCCGGAGCATATCCGCGAAGCCGTTGAAGGATCATTACGCCGCCTCAAAACCGAGGTTATCGATCTGCTGTATCAGCATCGCGTCGATCCGGATGTTCCCATTGAAGATGTTGCGGGAACGGTAAAAGATCTGATTGCAGAAGGAAAGGTCAAACACTTCGGCCTCTCCGAAGCGGGGGCGCAGACCATCCGACGTGCGCATAGCGTACAACCGGTCACTGCCCTGCAAAGCGAATATTCCATGTGGTGGCGCGAGCCTGAACGGGAGATCCTGCCGCTGCTGGAGGAACTGGGCATCGGGTTCGTGCCGTTCAGTCCGCTAGGTAAAGGATTCCTCACCGGATCGATCAAGGCCGGGACCTCGTTTGGTAAGGACGATTATCGCAGTACGGTACCGCGTTTTGCCGCGCATGCGATTGAAGCCAATGAAAAGCTGGTCGCTTTACTGGGTGAACTGGCAGGCGAAAAAGGTGTGACGTCTGCGCAAATTGCGCTGGCATGGCTGCTGGCACAAAAACCGTGGATTGCCCCCATCCCCGGTACGACCAAACTGCACCGTCTGGAGGAAAACCTGAGCGCCGCCGAGATTATCCTTTCTCAGGATGATTTACGCCAGGTCACCCAGGCGCTTGAGACGATAAAAATCGTCGGCGAGCGTTACTCGCCTGAGCATCAGGCCCGCGTAGGCCGCTAAGACCCTGGCTGGTTCGCCGCGAGCTGCGGACCAGCTATTCCGCGTAGCGAAGGGCATCGATCATTAACGCAAAGGCGGGCGGGTGCTGCTTGCGGCTAGGGTAATAAAGATAGTATCCGGGGAAAGAAGGGCACCACTCCTGCAGAATCTGGATGAGCTCCCCTGACCGGATATAACCCTGGACCATATCTTCCGGAATGCAGGCGATGCCAAAACCCGATAGAACGGCATCTATTCTTTCCGCCAGCAGGTTAAACGTCACTTGTCCTTCAACTCTGACGCGTAGCGGTTTCCCGTCCTTCTCGAACTCCCAGTGATAAAGGCCGCCGGCGGTGGGCAAACGCATATTAATACAGCGATGGTTTTGTAGCTGGTGCGGCGTTTCAGGCGCGGGGTTAGCGGCGAAATATGCCGGAGCACCGACCACCGCCATACGCATATCCGCGCCTATCTTGACGGCGATCATGTCCTTATCCACGCTTTCGCCCAGGCGGATCCCGGCGTCAAAACGCCCCTCAACAATATCGACAAAACCATTATCAACGACCAGTTCGACATTGATTTCCGGATATTCCCTGAGAAAGGGTTTTAGCTTCGGCCATACGAGACTTCGCGCGGCGTGCTCCCCGGCAGATAAACGGATATTACCCGAGGCAGTGCCGTTCAGTTGAACAAGCGACTCCAGCTCCTGCTCAAGATCGGCAATACGAGGTTCAAGGCAGGCAATAATTCTCTCACCAGCTTCCGTGGGGGCAACGCTGCGGGTGGTTCGGGTCAAAAGACGGATGTTTAATCGTTCTTCCAACGCTTTCATCGCGTGGCTGAGCGCTGACTGGGAAACGCCGAGCTTACCCGCAGCTTTGGTAAAGCTTCGCTCTCTTGCCACCACAAGGAAGATTTGGAGTTCGTTGAAGTTTTCTTTGAGCATTGGCGATTCCCTTATTGAGGCATTCCCCCCCAAAAGCACTCATGAAGGGCGTTCATAGACACAATCATTTTAGCCCTGTTACTGACAATAATGATAATTGATATTCTCTTTGTATTAAAAAATATATCTGAATTATCAAAAGGTTTACTATGAAAATACTCGTTGCCGGCGCGACAGGAAGCATAGGGCTTCACGTCATGAACAGCGTAATTGAAATGGGCCATCAGCCCGTGGCCCTTGTCAGAAACCGGCGCAAAGTGAAATTGCTTCCTCGCGGAACCGATGTTTTTTACGGGGACGTTTCGCTGCCTGAAACGCTGGCTGATGTGGCGAAAGATATTGATGCCGTTATTTTTACGCTCGGTTCGGATGGGCAGGGGCGTATCGGTGCCAGAGCGATCGATTATGGCGGCGTGCGTAATATCCTGAGAATGTTCATAGAGAGGCCTGTCCGCATTGCCTTAATGACAACGATTGGCGTCACTGAGCGGCTCAGCACCTGGAATCAACGCACCGAGGTTCATGACTGGAAGAGGCGCGCCGAGCGTCTGGTCAGGGCAAGCGGTCATCCCTACACCATCGTCAGACCGGGCTGGTTTGATTACAACAACGATGATGAGCAGAGGATCGTTATGCTCCAGGGCGATCGACGCCATGCCGGAACGCCGGAGGATGGCGTGATCTCCAGAGAACAAATCGCCCGGGTGCTGGTTAATGCCCTGACCTGCGATGCGGCAAAAAATAAAACCCTTGAGCTGGTGGCTGAGCAAGGGGAAGAGCAGCAGGATCTCATGCCGCTGTTTGCTGACCTGCAGGCTGATAATCCCCAAAGAAATGAGGGCATTTTAGATCTGGACAATATGCCTCTCAATGAAGAACCACAATGCGTTATTAACGAGCTAAATCTGTTTTCAAAACACGCTAAATCAATTTAATTACTCTGACAATTTTGTCATATCACGGTCAGTCTTATGACAGCTAAGATCTGTATATTTATTTTGGCGGCCAGAGGGGACTTCTCATAGCGGAAGCTCTGGAATATACATTTTTTGACAGAGGTACACAGCATGAAAACGCTACTTATTACTACATTGTTCATGGGCTTCCTTTCAGTGAATGCCGCATCTGCGGCACAGGAAATTAACCATGCCGATGGCAAGGAGAGAATTGGCGTAGTCTCGGCCAGCAACGCCTATACGCTTGATGATTTATCGAATGAGCTTTCTCGCAAGGCTGATGAGCAAGGGGCAACCTCGTTCAAGATTCTGTCAACAACAGGAAATAATCGACTGCACGGCGTAGCAGAAATCTACAAATAAATCATAAGTATCCTGAGAGGGATGGTGTCATAAACCTTTCATAATGAGCGTCAATTTATGTTCAGAACAGAAGACATCATCGATGAGATAACTCAATGGATTGATTCAAATTTACATCAACCGCTGAGGATCGAGGATGTTGCCGCCAGGGCTGGCTACTCTAAATGGCATCTTCAGCGGATATTCTTTCAGGTTAAACGCATTAGCCTTGGTAAATATATTCGCGATCGGCGACTGTCCCTCGCGGCAAAAGATCTTGTCGAAACCGACGAATCGATAATGGAAATTGCTTTTAAGTATGGATTTGATTCTCAGCAGACCTTTACAAGAGTATTTTCAAATAATTATAGGTTACCACCGCTCAGGTATCGAAAATTTAATGGAGTAATTGATTAATTTATTATCTCATGCACTATATTCTACCTCGCTCTGTGTTAATTAAGCCGTTACGCAAGCATAATAACCAATGCGTTGGTTTTAGATAAAGTCACCCAGTGTTTATTGGGAAATATCTATTTGAGCCTGTTACGTCCTTTTGCATATCCGGAAGGGGATTCAGTGCGTTCACTGACCTGCGATAAAGACAGATGCCCGCGCTGTTATATGCGTAGATGATCTTGGTTGACGAACTCAGCGCGGATTGCCGCGTCCTGACGGTAGCGATGATGGCTCCTGGCCCTAAACTTCCTACCGGCATTAGCCTTCTTTATGAGCGGAGTTAAGGCGCTGGCCGGGGCTTCCCTCCATGCCATCTTCTGGCGCGGAGCGGTAAAACAACATCCAGCCGCCGACAGGGGCTGGATGCCAGTAGCATACAATCGTAGCCGATTAGTTATCGCACTTACCCGGTACCGCTAACTTAACTTCCGGTTTGGAAACGACGCGCATACCTTCGCTTTCAGGAACCTGTTCCAGCCCGGCGCCGCCGACGAAAACGCCCATTTTAATGTACTGGCGGACAAAGTAGTTCTTGCCTGGGGTGACATTGAGCGTCAGGTTATTTGGCGAGAACTCAGATTCTGTCCCCAGCGTATGCGGCTGGCTGGCCGATATTTGCTGATAGAAAAAGACTCTGTCGGCGGTTTCGCCGAGACAGCGGCCATCAAGATAAACGTCTTTTTTTAACGCTTTTCCGACAAAGCTGTCCCTGTACACGTAGAGACCAGCCTTACCATTTTCCGGAGCAGGGAATGATTTAGCCGTCGTATTTTCAGCATTGCTGGCTAAAGGGACCGAGGCACAGCCGCCAAGAAGGGCTGAAGAAAGAATGACAGCGGCAAAGATTAGTTTATTCATTGAATTCTCAGAGGGTTAAAAAAAGTGGGGTAAGAGTAATCCTATTTTTTGAATGTGTCACCCCTGAAACATGGTGTAACAAAGTGTGAGAATAAGATGAAAATTCGGATCGAAAAGTGATAGATATCGGGGGAATGATCGGGGACGCAATGAGGAGTGACCGCGGTTTATCGCAGCGCAGGGCGATAAAACTGACGTCTTCGTTTTTAATAGTGATTCAGCTAAGGTAGGAACCTAAGGGTTCAACGCGGGGCTAAAAGAAGGTAACGATGCTGATTTACGATGTATTTGGCCGACATATAGGGGTTAAGCGTGAAGGTGAGCGCTGGCTGATATTTCGTGCTGACCTGACGGAGCGAAAATTTTCCCGATTGCATGAAGTCATTATCCCCGACGATCTTACAGAAACCGAGATTCCGGGCTGGCTGGGTGATATTTTTCACGAGGCAGCAACGGAAAAGCATCCCGACGTGAGGCGGATTGAATAATAAAGGCGGGGTCAGTCCAGTAACCGACGTTCGCTGTTCGCTCAAAGCGGTCTATCAGCTTCGTTTTATTTAAAAACAGCTTTACCGTATGATATTTTCCGTTTTCCAGGCGATCCCCTACTTCAGACGATAACCTAGATAGCAAGAGGTTCGTCCGTTGCCAGTTTTGACCCTCATATTTTCTTATCCCACCACCTGAAGTTCCTATGAAATATCGCCCACCAGCTCTGCTATAACTGCATCACCGCTGATTGCGCAATCGGGTACATCATTTCCTATTTCTGCGGAACCCGAAACTTATGGATATTGCCAGCATTGAAAAATTGATCGCCCTGGTTGAAGCCTCCGATATTGGCGAACTGGAAATTGCCGAAGGGGCAAGCTCCGTGCGTATCAGCCGCGCCATCTCCAGCCCCACGGCGGTTGGGCCGTCCGCCGTATCCGTGGCCGTCGTTCAGCCGCAGCCGGATATTCCGATTCAGGCCACGGAGGCGCAGGTTATCGCGCCTGGCCCAGCGACGGAACACATCACGGTGTCCCCGATGGTGGGAACCTTTTATCTCTCACCGGGACCCGGTTCGGCGCCATTCGTGGCTGTGGGTCAGCAGGTTAACATTGGCGATACCCTGTGCATCGTCGAAGCGATGAAGATGATGAATCAGATCTCGGCAGAGAACAGCGGGATCGTTAAAACGATTCTGGCTACTGATGGTCAACCGGTTGAGTTCGACCAGCCGCTGATAGTGATTGAATAGGGGATCTCATGCTGGACAAAATCGTGATTGCCAATCGCGGCGAAATCGCGCTGCGTATTCTGCGCGCCTGTCGGGAGCTTAACATTCGCTCGGTTGCCGTCCACTCTACCGCCGACCGTGAGTTAAAACACGTGCTGCTGGCCGATGAAAGCGTCTGTATTGGTCCGCCGTCATCCGCCAAAAGCTATCTCAATATTCCGGCGGTAATTTCGGCTGCTGAAGTGACGGGTGCGGCGGCCATTCATCCCGGTTATGGTTTTCTGGCAGAAAATGCAGATTTTGCCGAACAGGTGGAGCGCTCAGGGTTCGTGTTTATCGGCCCGAAAGCGGAAACCATCCGTCTGATGGGAGACAAGGTCTCTGCTATTCAGGCGATGAAGCAAGCCGGGGTGCCGTGCGTGCCGGGATCCGACGGCCCGCTGGACGATAACCAGGAGAAGAATCGCCGGCTGGCAGCAGGGATCGGTTACCCGATCATCGTCAAAGCCTCCGGCGGCGGTGGTGGGCGCGGGATGCGGGTTGTCCGTGAAGAGAAAGAGCTGGCGCAGGCCATCGACATGACGCGCGCCGAGGCAAAAGCGGCGTTCAACAATGGTATGGTCTACATGGAAAAGTATCTGGAGAACCCGCGCCATATTGAAATCCAGATTCTGGCCGATGGACAAGGGCAGGCGATTTATCTTGCCGAGCGCGATTGCTCAATGCAGCGTCGTCACCAGAAGGTGGTGGAGGAGGCCCCTGCGCCGGGGATCACCGAGGAGATCCGCCAGGCTATCGGCGAGCGCTGTGCCAAAGCCTGTCTGGACATCGGCTATCGCGGCGCCGGTACCTTTGAATTTCTCTATGAGCAGGGTGAGTTTTATTTTATCGAAATGAATACCCGCATTCAGGTGGAGCATCCGGTGACGGAAATGATCACCGGCATTGACCTGATTAAAGAGCAGTTGAGGATTGCCGCCGGATTGCCGCTCTCCATCAGCCAGCAGCAGGTGAGCGTACGCGGTCATGCGATTGAATGCCGTATTAACGCCGAAGACCCGCACACCTTCATGCCTAGCCCCGGCAAAATTACCCGTTTTCATGCGCCAGGTGGCTTCGGCGTACGCTGGGAATCTCATATCTACGCAGGCTACTGCGTCCCGCCGTACTACGACTCGATGATTGGCAAACTGATCGTCATCGGCGATAGCCGGAATGACGCCATTGCGCGGATGGAACATGCCCTGAGCGAACTGGCGATCGACGGCATCAAAACCAACGTTGAACTACAGCGGCGGATCATGGCGGATGACCATTTTCGCGCCGGCGGCAGCAACATCCATTATCTGGAAAAGAAACTGGAGCTCAGTCGCTGAACTTCGCCGCAAAGCCGCCTCCGGGCGGCTTTCTTCATCTATCGCTATCACTACTGGAAAACCGGAGGTAAGTTGTGTCTGCACTCTCTTATGTGACGGGTGAGAGCCATTGCGCCTGGGCTATCTATCTCTCCCAGGTGGAACGTGTTCTGCCGCTGCCCGGCGATCTCAATCGCTGGGCGGATACCCTGCGCCACCCGGAAAGGGCGCTGATTGTCGATGTTCCTCTGGAAATGGATGACGGGACGATTCGCCATTTTGAAGGCTATCGCGTTCAGCATAATCTCTCCCGCGGACCTGGCAAGGGGGGCGTGCGCTATCACCCCGACGTCAGCCTGCAGGAGGTGATGGCGCTGGCGGCGTGGATGACCGTGAAATGCGCGGCGCTCAATCTGCCGTTCGGCGGGGCGAAAGGCGGTGTGCGCGTCAACCCGACGACGCTATCCGACAGAGAGCTGGAGCGTTTGACCCGCCGCTACACTTGTGAAATCAGCAGGGTGATCGGCCCACGGCAGGATATTCCGGCGCCGGATGTCGGCACTAACGCCCAGGTCATGACCTGGATGATGGATACCTGGTCACGCAACGCCGGAACAGCCGCGGCCGGCGTGGTGACGGGGAAACCGATCCACCTCGGCGGATCGCTGGGGCGGGTGCAGGCTACCGGGCGCGGAGTGTTTATCACCGGCTGTTACATCGCGGAAAAAATGGGACTCTCCGTGGCGCAAAGCCGGGTTGCGGTGCAGGGGTTTGGCAATGTGGGTAGCGTCAGCGCCGGGTTGTTTCATGCCGCCGGCGCGCGGGTGGTGGCTGTACAGGATCATCGTGCGACGCTGTATCAGCATAACGGGCTCGATATCCCGGCGCTGCAGGCGTGGCAGCAGGCTCACGGCACGATAGCCGGTTTCCCCGGCGCCGATAGCGTGGCGGACGAGGCTTTCTGGCGTCTCGAGTACGAGATATTGATTCCGGCAGCGTTGGAGGGGCAGATTAGCGCGGAACTCGCCGTCGGGCTGCGCTGTCGCCTTATTCTGGAGGGAGCCAACGGTCCGACGCTGCCGGAGGCCGACGATGTGCTGGCTGAGCGGGGGATCATGCTGGTTCCAGACGTTATTGCCAACGCCGGCGGGGTGACGGTCAGCTATTTCGAGTGGGTGCAGGATTTCTCCAGCCTTTTCTGGAGCGAAGAGGAGATCGACGCGAGGCTGGATACCATTATGCGCCACGCTATCGAAAGCGTCTGGCTGAAAGCGCAGGCGCTGGCAATTCCCCTGCGTACCGCCGCCTGGGCCTTGGCCTGCGAACGGATCCTACAGGCAAGTAAAGACCGCGGGCTGTATTCCTGAGGCGGGGCGATGAAAAGCCCTGCGCTACCGGCGCGGGGCCACAGGTAGAGTCAGAAAGCGTCAGGAAGAGGCGCGCGCGATATGCGCCCGCCGCTGCCGCTGGTCGCACCACAGGGTGAATATCCCCGCCAGCGCTACGATCCCCGCGCCGATCAGCGTTGATGAACCGGGCAGGCTGTTTAAGAACAGATAACCGATTACCATCGACCAGACCAGCGTGGTGTAGTCAAACGGCGCCAGTAGCGAAGCGTCGGTAAATCGCAGGCTCAGCGTGACCAGAATCTGTGCCATGCCGCCGAAGAAGCCGCAGCCCACCAGCAACAGCAGCTGACCCGGCGTGGGCCGTGCCCAGCCGAACAGGCTGGTTGCCAGACCAATCAGGGTGGTCATCAGCGAGAAGTAAAAGACGATGGCGCCAGGTTTTTCAATGCCGTTGAGAAAACGGATCTGAATGTTGGAGGTGGCGGTGCAAAGAGCGGCCAGCAGGGCGAACGCGACGCCGAGAGCCATCCCGGACTGCAGGTGGCCGCCGGCGAACAGAGAACCGCTGGCGGTTAAACTGGCGGAGAGCATAAACAGGATGCCGGAAAAACCGACAATAACCCCCAGCCAGCGGGAAAAACGTACCCGCTCTTTCAGCAGCAGGGCCGCCATGATGACGGTGAAGAGCGGGGCAGCGTAGCTCAGGGCGGTGGCGTCGGCGAGAGAAATCGATACCAGCGCCAGATAGTTGAAGTACATCCCACCGGTACCGGAAAAGCCGCGAATCAGATGGCCGAAAATATTTTTGGTCTTGATACTGGCCAGCACGTTGCCCTGAGCTTTTAACCAGATGAGCAGGGGAAACATGGCGATAAAGGAGCGAAAGAAAATCACCTCGCCGGTGGGAATCGCCCCCTGCAATCCTTTGACGCAGGCCAGCATTAACGTAGCGCACAGCGCGGAGAGTATTTTTAGATAAATCCCAAGTCGGGCATTCATGTGACTACCTTTGGTTAACGGTCGCGGAGGGACGCGGCGTGGGTGTCGCGCATGGCGTTACAGTAGAGGGCGCGAGGGGCAGGCAGATAAGATAATTTTGTTCTGTCAGGATAATTTTTGCTTATCTCTGCGCGCCGGTGCCGTCATATAAATCACCTATCTCCCGACAGCGTTTCCCTCTTACCCATCACGTAAACAATGTCGATATAGTCGCGATAAGTGGTTAGCTATACCGGCGAAACGGGGAACCTCTTACCGGGTGTCGGTACTCTTTTATCCAGACCGAGGAAAACAATAATGAAACTGAAGCGAAATGCGGGTTTAGCGCTGGTTCTGACACTGGTAGCGGTGTCCGGCGCCGCGCGCGCCGACATGCTGGCGGATATTCATGCACGCGGTGAGCTGAAGTGCGCGGTCTATTCCGATGTGCCGCCGTTTTCGGCCCCGGATCCAAAAACCCGCCAGCTGGTCGGGATGGACGTTGAACTCTGTCATTCGCTGGCGAAACAGATGGGGGTCAAGGCGCAGCTGGTTCCTACCTCCGTGGAAGCGCGTATTGCCATCATCGCCACGGGGCGAGCCGACGTGCTGATCGCCAACCTTGCCTATACCAAAACGCGTGGCCGCCAGATTCAGTTCAGTGACCCTTACTACGTCGCGAAAGAGATGCTGCTGGTAAAAGAGGCGAATGCCGATAAAACCCTCGCCGATTTTAAAGGCAAGCGTATCAGCGCCACCAAGGGCACCACCTCTGAACAATCCATCGTGCTGAAGGGGGGCAAACCGGTTACCTTCCAGGATGCCGCGTCGGCCTTCCTTGCCCTTGAACAGAATAAAGTGCTGGGTTTCGTCACCAACACCATGACTGGTATCAAAATGATCGGCCAGGCAAAAAAGGACGGCATTAATCTGGCGATGATTAAAGAGCCGATGGCGCTTGAGCCAATCGGCGTAGGGATGAAGCAGGGTGAACCGCAACTGCTGGCCAGCGTCAATGAAAGCCTGAAGGTTATGGATGACGACGGGACGATCGACAAGATCTGGAATACCTGGATTGGACCGAACACCGAATACAAAATGGTCCGCGAAGAACGGGTACAACCGTTATCCAGCCTCACGTTCGAACCGCTGGAATAAGTATGACGCCGACATCGAAAACGTTGTTACCCGAGCGCCGCGTTGAAATTCATGCCAGCGCCCCGGCACGGATCTCCATGATGGGCAGCCGGGCCTGGCTTATCGAAGCGCCTGGCGCCTTTGACCTTCCGGCGCAGCGCCGTATCTGGTCTATGGCGCAGAACCTGCAGCGGTGGCCGGAGGTGGAATCCTTGATCCCCGGTGTGACCAATTTACTGGTACTGCTACGCGATACGCCGGAGGAGCCGACGGCGGTGGAGCGCTGGTTGCGCGAGTGCTGGCTGTCCGCGCAGGTGCTCAACGTCGAAGGGCGACAGATTGATATCCCGGTGTGCTACGGCGGGGAACACGCCACCGATCTGGAGGCGGTATGTCGGCATACCGGTTTTTCCGCCCGGGAAGTTATTCGTCGGCATTCGCAGGGGGTCTATACCGTAGTCGCGCTTGGCAGCGCTCCGGGGTTCGGCTATCTGCATGGTCTGGATCCGCGCCTGGCGACGCCGCGTAAAAAGGTGCCTTCGCTGAATATGCTTAAGGGGACGGTCACCATCGGCGGGCCGCAGGCAGGCGTCTCGGTGCTGACCGGGCCGAACGGCTGGAACGCTATCGGCTACGCGGAAATTGAGGTATTCAATCCCCATGCTGCCATTCCTGCGCTGATGGCGCCAGGCGATATCATCCGTTTTCTGCCTGAGAGAGTCGAACTGTGATTGAGATTGAACAAAGCGCCTCGCTAAATACGATCCAGGATTTAGGCCGCCCGGCGTGGCGCCACCTCGGCGTCTCGGTGAGCGGCGTGATGGACCCGCTGGCGCTACGCGCCGGCAACACCCTGCTGGGGAATGAGGAAAACGCGGCGGCCATCGAAGTGCAAATGTTTCCCTTCCGCGTGCGTTTCCTGGCGGACACCTGGATCGCGCTCACCGGCGCCGATTGCCGTGCAAGGCTCGACGGCGAAGAACTACCGGCCTGGTGGGGCTGCACGGTACGTAAAGGACAGGTGCTGGAGTTGCGTTTTCCCCGTCGCGGCGCACGCGGCTACTTATGCGTGGCCGGGGGCATTGATGTCCCTCAGGTTCTGGGCTCGCGCAGTACCGCCCTGCGCGGCGGTTTCGGCGGACTCGAGGGGCGGCAACTACAGCGCGGCGACGTGCTGTCCTGTGGCCCTTGGCAGGGAGCACCACTTCCGGATTCCGGGATTGGCATTGAGCCGCCGGAAGTGGCCTTAAGCGCCTTTTTCCCGCGCAACGCACAGGGCGATGTACAGATCCGTGCTATCCCCGCCGGCGAGTATCCGCTGTTTGCCGCTGATGCACCGCGTTTCTGGAACCAGGCGTGGAAAATTTCGCAGCACAGCAACCGAACCGGCTATCGCCTGGCGGGGGAGCCTATCCTGCCAGCCGAAACGGTTGAAATGCGCTCCTATGGCCTGATACCGGGCATCGTACAGGTTCCGCCGGCCGGCGAACCGATTATCCAGCTAAGCGATGCCAACACCGCGGGAGGTTATCCCAAAATTGCCTGCGTGATTGAAGAGGACCTCTGGCGTCTGGGCCAGCTCCAGGCGGGTCAGTCAATTCAACTGGTACAGACCGATACGTCTACCGCCATCGCAGTGCGGCAGGAAATTGAACGTTGGCTGCAGCGTTTGCGCGTCAGCATAGCGCCGCTGATCAGGGTCGTTGGTTTATAAGGAACTCAGCATGAAAATTGATGTGAACTCTGATATGGGAGAAGGTTTTGGCGTCTATCAGCTATGTGATGATTCAGCGCTAATGGATAAGGTCTCTTCCGCCAACATCGCCTGCGGTTTTCACGCGGGGGATCCGGCGATCATGACGCGGATGGTACGCCTGGCGAAGGTACGCGGCGTGGGGATTGGGGCCCACCCCGGTTTGCCGGACCGCCAGGGCTTCGGGCGCAAAGAGATGGCGTTCTCTGCCGATGAGATCTGCCAGCAGGTGGTATATCAGCTTGGCGCGCTCTCTGCCATTGCCCGCGCCGAGGGTACCCGGGTAGTTCACCTGAGTTTTCACGCGGCAATGGGCAATATGATTAACCGTGACGATGCGCTGGCGCTGCAGGTGATGCAGGCTGTCGCCCGGATCGATTCGCAACTGATTATCTTCTGCCAGCCGGATACTATAATTGAACGGGCGGCGCAGGCTGCCGGATTGCCGACGCTGACGCTGTTTCTCGCTGACCGGGCCTACGACGATCGCGGACAACTTGTCCCGCGCGGTATTGCCGGTTCGCTAATCAAAGAGGAAGCGGCGGTGCGCGCCAGAGTACGTCAGTTTCTCCAGCAGGGAACGGTGACCACTTTTAGCGGCAATACGCTGTCGATACGTGCGCGTTCGATCCTGGTCCATAGCGATACCCCGGGCTCGCTGGCGCTGGCGACGCTGGTTCGTAGTGAGATTGAAGCCTGCGGCGCGACGGTAGCATCCGCCGCGGAGGTGCTGGCGCAGTAAAGCCTTTCCCCGTGACGAGGGGTGCAAATCGCGCCCCTGACCACTACCTGCTCTCCCTTCACGCTATGCGCTCTCGGACCCACAGTCAGTCAAAACCCATTTGCCATCCCGCCAGGTATGAATCTATCCCTGCGCGCCCTCAGGCGCGATAAAAAATGCCTGCCGGTCAGACGCCAGGCAGGCATTTCACTCTGCTTAGCGCGCACAGTCTGCGCGCTACAGCTTAACGGCAACCCGCGCAGAAGGCCGCGAGGCGATCGCAACCGGTTTGCAATCGTTCCATACTGGTGGCGTAAGAAAGGCGGAAGTAGGGGCTCATGCCGTAGGCCGCCCCCTGTACCGTCACCACGTGTTGCTCTTCGATAAGCGCCATAACAAAATCGGCGTCGCTGGCGATAAAACGCCCGCTGGCGCTGGTTTTTCCGATAAACGCCTCAATGTTGACGAACAGATAGAAGGCCCCCTGCGGCTTATGGCATCGCAGACCGGGAATACCGGCAAGACGCTCAAGCACGTAATCGCGGCGCTGGCGATAGATTTCCGCCCGTTCTGCCAGCAGATCCTGCGGGCCATCAAGTGCGGCGACGGACCCCGCCTGTGCCAGGGTCGCCACGCCGCCGCTGTTTTGCGTATTGACGTTGCTCATCGCCTTAATCAGCGTCAATGGGCCACCGCAAAAACCCAGCCGCCAGCCGGTCATTGAATAGGCTTTCGAGACGCCGTTCACTGTCAATACGCGATCATACAGCCGGGGCTCCACCTGTGCCAGGGTCCAGAATTTCACCCCGTCGTACAACAGATGCTCATAAATGTCGTCGGTCATGATCCAGATCTGCGGATGACGCAGCAGCGTCTCACCTAGTGCCAGGAGTTCGGCATGGGTGGCGACCGATCCGGTCGGATTGCTGGGATAATTCAGCAGCAGCCATTTGGTCTTCGGCGTGATCGCTGCTTCGACGTCCTGCGACAGTGGTTTAAAGCCGTACTCTTCATGACAGGGTACTGGCACCGGTGTGCCGCCAGCGAATTTAACGATGTCGGCGTAGCTAATCCAGGATGGCATGGGGATGAGTACCTCATCGCCGGGGTTAATTGTCGCCATCATGGCGTTGAAGATAATCTGTCGGGCGCCGCCGGCGGTCAGGATCTGGCTGATATCGTAGCGTAGCTCATTGTCGCGCAGGAACTTGCGCTGGATGGCCGCACGCAACGCTGGCGTGCCGTCCGTCGGCGGGTAGCGGGTATCCCCGGCGCACGCTGCGGCATAGGCGGCATCGATCACGTGAGGCGGTGTGGGAAAGTCCGGTTCGCCGGTAGACAGACCAACGACGTCGATTCCCTGCGCGGTGAGATCGCGCGCTTTTTGCGTCATGGCGACGGAGGCGGAGACGGTAACATTTTTGAGACGATCGGCGATATCAGGCATGAGGCTGCGGTTCCTGGTTATAAGGTCAGCAAACCCGCACGCGGCGCAGAACGATCCGCCGCGTGCGGCGAGCGGGGGTCAATACACATCAACCAGCATAGAGGGGGGCAAAGGCGGCGAGCTAATAGCGCTTTGTTGTGGGGACATAACGCAATGCGATGACTGACGGGAATCGCCCGCTGACGACCGGCCGGCGAACGGGGCCGCGCGTATGCCCCGATGCCCCCCCACGGTGCAAACGCGGGAGTGCTGAAGAGCGGATTGCCCGAAATGGTGGCGCGATCGGCGGCCTGCGGGGCTTTTAGGTTCTGGCACCGATCTTGCTTGTCATCAGAGATGCGTATTGATGTAGGACAGCTACTATGAATCTTCGCCGCCTGAAATATTTCATCAAAATTGTCGACGTCGGGAGCCTGACGCAGGCCGCTGACATTTTGCATATCGCCCAGCCGGCGCTCAGCCAGCAGCTGGCGACGCTGGAAGGCGAGGTCGATCAGCAGCTATTGATTCGTACCAAGCGCGGGGTTACGCCGACCGATGCCGGGAAAATTCTCTATACCCACGCCCAGGCGATTCTACGCCAGTGCGCGCAGGCGCAGAGCGCCATCGATGGCGCGGGCCGGGCCCTGAGCGGCCAGGTTTCCGTCGGCCTGGCACCCGGCACAGCCGCCCAGCTGCTGGCGATCCCGCTGCTGACCGAAGTGCAGCGCCAGCATCCCGGGATCGTGCTCTATTTCAATGAAAACTATGGCACGACCCTCAGCGAATTAATCATGAGCGGGCGAATGGATATGGCGGTGATTTATGGCGACCGCGATATTCACGGTTTGCGTTTTCTGCCGCTGATGAAAGAGGAGCTTTTTTTCGTCTGCCCGCACACGCTGGGGGAGCCCCGGCGCGAAATCTCCCTGGCGGAGGTCGCCCGCTACGATCTGTTTCTACCGCGCATTTATAACATTATGCGTAAAGCCGCGGACGACGCCTTTACACTGGCCGGACTGAGCTACCGGGTGAAGTGCGAGATTGAATCGCTGACCACGCTTAACGCCGCGCTGGCGGCGGATCTCGGCGGCACCATCATGCCGGAGTCCGCGGCGCGCACCATGCTCCAGCCCGCCAATGCCTGGATGGCGAGAATTGTCGAACCCAATGTACTCACCTCGCTCTCGTTCTGTATGTCCGACCATCTGCCGCTTTCGCAGCCCGCGGAAGCGGTGAAGGGGATTTTGCTCTCCCTGATGGCGCAGCGGACTGAGGACAACCGGCCGCTAACCCTGGTGGGATAATAAGTCCCCCTTATTGCCTCAAAGCGAAACCCTCTTATCAACCCGTCCGATACCCGCGCTAGAGTCACTACTCTGGCGCGCGGCACTGCCGTGCTCTGACCCTTGCGCGATGGAATCATGATGGAAAAAGAACTGATAGCTTTTGAGGACGTGCGCCAGCTGGCGCAGAAGATGCATAACGCCGGACTACGGGAGCTTGAATGGCGCGGCGCGGACTGGTCGGTTCGCCTGCGCTACCCCGGTGGCAAAACGATGGCCGAACCGCCGCCTCTGCCGCCGCCGGCGGCCGAAACCCGTCAGCTATCGGTGTGTTCCCCGATACCGGGACGCCTGCTGCTGAGCCACCCCAGCCATGGGGAGGCGTTCGTCAGCGAGGGGCAGCGCGTTGCGCCGAACGATATCCTCGCGCTGGTGCAGGTCGGGCCGCTCTATTTGCCGGTGCGCAGCCCGGTGGCCGGGACGCTCAAAAACCTTGTGGCACAGGCGGGGAGCCGGCTGGAGTACGGCAGCGAGATCGCGCTGCTGCTGCCCACGGATGCCGCTTCCGCGAAGTTATAAGGACCCCTTATCGGGCCAAACTATTTATGTCTTATCCCCGTTGGACATAACTGCATACAGTCAGAAAAACAACGTCAAAGGCAGATCGGTCTGCCGCAACAGGAGAAGCTCATATGCCATTTTCAGATTATAAAGTGGCCCTGGTGACCGGCGCTTCCGCTGGGATGGGGGAAGCGATTGTCGAACGCCTTTGTCAGGAAGGAATTGAGGTCCATGCGGTCGCGCGTCGCCATGAACAGCTTGCCGCCCTGGCGGACAGAACTGGCTGCATTCCCCACGCCGTCGACGTCGGCGATCTATCGGCGCTGACCGCACTGTGCCAGGATCTGCAGGTCGATATTCTGGTGAACAACGCCGGCGTTTCTCATCCGGGATCGATTCTCGATGCCGAGGCCGACTGGGTCAACACCCAGGTGGATGTCAACCTGCGTGCCGTGCTGCACCTGTGTCGTCTGTTGGTACCGGGAATGGTGGCGCGCGACTGCGGCCACGTCATTAATATTACCTCCATCGCTGCGATTTATAACTTCAATGGCAATTCCATCTACCACGCCACCAAAGCAGGAGTGCACGCGCTGTCGCGTCAGCTGCGCGTCGATTGCTACGGCAAGCGGGTGCGAATTACCGAAATTTGCCCGGGGCGGGTGGCGACGGAGATATTCGGTAACGTATCCGGCGATCATGAAGAGGCCCGCCGTCGCTTTATCGATGGTTTCGAGCTGCCGGAAGCAAAAGATATCGCCGACTGCGTGGCCTTTGCCCTCGCCGCGCCGGTGGCGGTCAATATCGGCAATATTGAGATCACCCCGACGCTGCAGGTACCTGGTGGGTTATCCACGATGCGTCCCGGCGACCGTGAATCCTGAATGACGGTAAACGAGGAGGATATATGGCACTCGACTTCAGTAACGTGATGACTGGCCACTACGGTCAGATGATTATTGATGGCACCGTCGTCACTCTGGAACTGGCGTTGGGTGCATGGCTGCTGGCCATGTTTATTGCGCTGGTGCTGGTGATGATCCGCCTGAGCAACAAGCGCTTCGCGCAGCTTTTGGTCGCGGCGTACGTATCCTACCACCGCAACGTACCAACGCTTATTCAACTGATGATGTGGTATTTCGCGATCCCGACGCTGCTGCCTGAGTCGTTGCAGATGTGGGTTAACGAGATGAATGCGGAGTTTCTGTTTTCGCTTGTCGCGCTGGGATTGTGCCAGGCGGCCTACTTTTCAGAAGACATCCGCAGCGGTCTGCGTGCCATCCCCGAAGGACAGAATGAAGCAGCGAGGGCGCTAGGAATGGGATATTTGCGCGCCATGTGGCTGGTGATTCTGCCACAAGGGATCCGTAATGCGTTGCCATCGGTGATTAACCACACCGTGCTGCTGTTTAAAAATACCAGCCTTGCAATGGTCATTGGCGTTACCGAGTTGACTTACGTAACGCGCGATATTGAAAACCAGACCTTCCGTACCTTCGAAGCTTATATGGTGGCGACGGTAGGCTACCTGGCCTTCTCTTTGTTGCTGATGGGGATGGGAGCGCTGCTGGCCCGTCGCTTTCAGCGCGCGTATGCGAGGTAATATGTATGTTTGATTTTTTCACGATTCTGCGTGATAACGGCCTGTTGTTGCTGATGGGGCAGTATCCTGATGGTCCGCTGGGCGGTGTCCTGTGTACCTTGCTGGTGTCGCTGCTGGCAGTGCTGTTCGCCTTCCCGGTCGGCGTGCTGTTGTGCCTCGCTCGCCTCTCTCCGTGGCGCTGGCTGAGCTGGCCGGTCACCTGCTGGATCTATCTGCTGCGCGGTATCCCTCTGATGATGGTGGTGTTCTGGACCTATTTCTGCGTGCCGCTGCTGATTGGCCACAACATTAGTGGCTTCAGCACGATGCTGTGTACGCTGGTTATCTACGAGAGCACTTATATCGCTGAAATTGTGCGCGGCGGGATCCAGGCGCTGCCTTCAGGGCAATATGAAGCCTCCCGCGCGCTGGGAATGGGGCATGTGCGGGCTCTGCGCCTGGTGATTCTACCGCAGGCGTTGTACAACGCGCTGCCAAGTTTGGTCAGCCAACTGGTGTCGATTATCAAAGATAGCACCCTCGGCTACGTTATTAACGTTCCGGAGCTGACCTATGCGGCCAACCAGGTCAGTAATCAGCTGCTGACAAAACCGTTCCAGGTCTTTGCCATCGTAGCGCTGAGCTACTACATCATTAATTTTAGCCTGACGTGGCTGGCCAATCGCCTGGAGCTGCGTATTGCCAGCAGGAGGCAACGAGCACAGTCCGCTATGGGAAAGCCGGTCACGCCGCTGGTTCTCGACCCGTCACCATCACAAACTCAATAAGGAGCAACCATGCGACCGATGATTCTGTTCAATCAGGTGAATAAATGGTACGGGGAATATCAGGCCCTGACCGACGTCAGCGCCGAAATAAAAAGCGGTGAAGTGGTGGTGGTGTGCGGTCCTTCCGGATCCGGCAAATCGACGCTAATCCGGACGGTCAACCGTCTTGAGCCTATCGAACAGGGACAGATCTTGTTTGACGGCATTGATATTCATGGCTCGAGCACCAGGCTGAACCAGCTGCGTACGCGAATCGGCTTTGTCTTCCAGAGTTTCAATCTGTTTCCGCACGTTTCGGTGCTGGAGAATATCATGATGTCGCCGGTGAAAGTTCTCGGCGAGAAGCGTTCGGAAGCCCGACGTCATGCCGGGGAGCTGCTGGAAAGGGTGGGAATGTCGCACAAGGCCGACGTTTACCCGGCACAGCTTTCCGGCGGCCAGCAGCAGCGGGTGGCTATCGCCCGGGCGCTGGCGATGAAGCCGCCGGTCATGCTGTTTGACGAACCGACATCTGCACTCGATCCGGAAATGGTCGGTGAGGTGCTGAGCGTGATGCGCGGGCTGGCGCAGGAAGGAATGACCATGATGTGCGTTACTCATGAAATGAACTTTGCTCGTGACGTCGCCGATACGATCTGGTTTATGGATCAGGGACAAATACTGGAAAAGGCTGCTCCGGATAAATTCTTCACCGCGCCGCAACATCCGCGCGCGAGACGTTTCCTCAATGATTTACTGCTCCATTAGGAGTGAATTCACTGATCATGGAACTGGTAGGCACTTTTCAGCCTTGTACGCCTGATGAATTTCATCGGGCGTTTTGCATTGTAGTAGCAGTTGTATTGTACATTTCTACTCTACCGGCTTTCTTGCCTGTACCAGAGACCATCGGCAGTTATCCATTTTCGAAGTGCCGCAGCTCCAGATTCTCGACGGTCGTTCCGTTAGATGCTGCTTGCGAGCAGCATCTAACGGAACATACGGTTTTTAACAATCGACTGAATGACATTACTCCGGCTGAGTTCTTAATCTGACATAGTCATTAGAATCCTGATGTCCCCATGACCCGATGGTTTGAGCCTTTATGCAAGAAAAAGTGACATTACTAAATGGGTTGAAAGTGACATCAGAATATTGCAGGTACATTAGCTGTCAAAGCTAAGTTAATAGGTACGGGGGGCAAAGTTCAAATGTCCGCTCTGTGCCAGGAGCGGACATCGCTGAAATAGTGTTATGTTAATCGGCAGCGGTTCGTGATGTGTGTAGCTCGCGCAACGAGGGAATTGGCTGATACCGAATAATAATGGAGAAGATGAATGACAATTGATTTGATTGCAATTTCTGCAATTGGTGTAGCTATCTTGATCGGCGCAATGAGCCCGGGAGTTAGCTTTCTCCTCGTTGCCCGCACTGCCATGTCCAGTTCACGGCGGGCGGCATTATTTGTTGCAGCGGGTATGGGTTTTGGTGCACTTGTCTTTGCTGCCATAGCGTTAGCGGGTCTTCACACACTTCTGACGTTGGTCCCGTCACTTTACACAGCTCTTAAAACTGCCGGTGGTTGTTATCTCCTATGGCTGGCGTTAAAAATGTGTCGTCGTCCTTCAAACCGGTTTAGTGATCATACCGTATTAGAGAACGTCAGCACCTCAAAAGCTTTTCTTACTGGGGTATTCACGCAAATCAGCAATCCTCATACCGCTCTGGTGTTTGCCAGTATCTTTTCCGCAACGCTTAGCAAAGATATTCAGCCTATTATGTATATCATTCTGCCTATAATGGCATTCGTTATTGATTTGATTTGGTATGCAGTCGTGGCATGCCTGTTATCAACTGAAGGTCCACGTCATGCTTACATTAAATACCGTAAATTCTTAGACAGAATAAGCGGAGCAGTTATGGCCTTTCTTGGAATTCGACTGCTGTTAAAGTAAGTCAACGAATACAATTCAGTCCATGGATATACCGCCCTGATATCCGCTCTTCGCTCATGAAGGACGACCATACTCAAATCTCCCATATTGCAGGAGATTTGATCATGAACACGTCACCGTGGAACAAAGGCCGTATCGTCGGCCAAAAAAGACCACTTCAGATATCTCATATCTGGGGATCTGAATCAGGCTTGAACTAGAAGGTAAGACACGCGATTTTGTTCTGTTCAACATGGTTCTGGATAGTAAACTTCGGGCCTGTGATTTGGTGAAGCAGAAGGTTTCTGATGTAGTCTACGGACACTCAGTTTCGGGCAGAGCGACAGTACTGCAGCAAAAAACCGGGAGCAGGTCAGGGTAGCTAATTCTTGGTCAGGGCTACACCTTTGCTGAATCAGTCACCGCAACAATAACCTGATGGATAAGACAATGCTGGATGGGTGGCAGAGGAATCAATATACAGGTATCTAAGCGCGTTTTAATGTAACAGAGCCTAACTATAATTGTTCGATGTTTGGCTTAACGATTTTATTATTTCAGAAGAGAGATTTGATATTAACTCATCGCTGTGTTTGGATAATAACGAAAAACGGGGGAGTTCGAAAATAAGACGCCCTCTTGTTGGCTCGAAATAGTCGGGGACATTTGGTCCTGTCTCTACGCAACACTGGGCGAATCCCCATAAGATATCGAGTATTTCAACCATAAGTAACTCATCGGCACTATCAAGAATTTCTAATATAAAAGGAAGGGCAAGATATCCCGCTGGCGCCATAGAAACATGCTGATGACATAGTCCGCACCAAAGTTTATGACTGGCGGTCTTTGCTACTTCATGATCAGCTGATGATAATTGTAATAATAGTTCAGGAACATCGTTTGCGGGTCCATATGCTGTATAGGATGAATTCCAGTTTACTGCATAAACTCTATCCTTCAGTGATGCATTACTCATCAATGATTTCCTTTATATTAATTAGTATAGTTAATTGGTTTCCCGCATTAAATATAATTTAGCCAACACTAGTTCTGCTTACAATAAATAGTCTTAAGTGTATCACTGCAATTATAACCATTTAGTCGCAAAAACCTTCACTTTATCTGCATTTATTGATGAAGTGAAGTTTATGGCGTGGATACACTCAATATCGTCTGCTCTTTGCTCTCAGCGGACCAACAGCACTCACATCCGCTTCGTACCCGGAGCGGATGTGAGCAGGTATAATTCAACAAGGGTCAGGCCAATATTGAATGCGGTATTAAGTCAGCGAACTCTCAATAACGAAAAAGTTCGCTGCACGCTCGTTTGAATGGATGTCCGAAGGGAACAAGGATATCTACAAATCAAAGACAGGCTTCGGAAACTGCGTAGCTATCCTCGAACATGCGAAAACGGGTAATAAGACCATCTTCAATGTACATATCTAGTACAAACTCGGTTTCAATCAGCTTATCCGTTTTTTTAACGCGTGATGCTTACAATCGCACTGCTTAAAAAATCGCTCACCGTCTTCATGCATAGATCGCGCTCTTCAACGTGCGGCATATGGCTTGAGTCTTCAAAAATGACCCACCGCGCGCCGAGGATATGGTCCATAAAGGGCTGTACCACTTCCGGCGTGGCTTCATCGTAGCGCCCGGAAATCAGCAGCACCGGAATCTGAATTTGCGCGAGGCGGTCGATAATCGTCCACTCTTTCATGCTGCCGATGACGTGGAATTCGGTGGGGCCATTCATAGCGTGATAGACCGTTGGATCGGCATCCATAGCATCAAAGGTGCGCCGGACTTCCGGCGGCCAGGGATCAAGCCGACAGACGTGACGTTGATAAAATACCGCGCTTGCCGCCTTATATTCTGCGCTGTCCAGCGTACCCGCCGCCTCATGTGCCAGCAGCGTCTTCTGGACATCGGCAGGGAGCTGCGCCCGGAGTTCTGCTGCGCCCTGCAGCCACAGCGCCATTGAGGCCGGAGAGTTGGCGATAATCAGCGCTTTTAAGCCCTTTGGCTGGGTCACAGCATGTTCTGCGCCTAGCATGCCGCCCCACGATTGACCCAGTAGGGCGTAATTATCGGCAATGTCGAGATAGCGCAGCAGGTTATCCAGTTCGTTGAGGAACAGTGCCGGTTGCCAGAAGTTGGCAGGCTGCTGCGGTAGATGAGTTGAGCGGCCGTTGCCTAGCTGATCGTAGTGGATCACCGCTCGCCCGCTGAGGGCGATATCACGGAACGCATCGACATAATCGTGCGTACATCCCGGCCCGCCGTGGGCAATAACCAGCGGCGCCAGGCCACTATGGATGTCGCCACAAATACGAAACCAGGTTTGGTATTCCCGAAACGGGGCGTAGCCTTCGCTAATGGTGTACATGAATGATCTTTACCCTGCTAAGTGGACCGGCTTTCAGGGTAAAGGGTCGCAACCAACGCTGAACACTAGCAAAAATGCTAGTTCTTAGCTGTCGAGCAGACGGTAATGCAGAGCGCGTACTACCGCCTGTACGCGATTGCTGGCGCCCAGTTTTCTGGCTGCGGTATTCAGGTGCAACGTCACCGTCGCCACCGAGCGGTGCAGTTTACGGGCGATCTCTTTGGCGGTGAGCCCTTCAGCAGACCACGCCAGACATTCGCGTTCACGATTGCTTAGCTTCACGTGGAGACAGGTCAGCATGGTGCTATCGAATAGCGGAAAGGCTGACTCCTGGAACTGGTGGGCAATGAGCATCAGCTGCGCCAGGGTCGCGCTGATTTCCCGTTCCTGACGCTGGCCGGTATGGATGCCGGTGAGAGTAACGAATCCGCCGTTGGGGAGATGCAGGGGAACCGTTGCTCCACAGGGCATATTGTGTTCACGCATATAGTCGGTGACTGCGGTAGCGTGATCGTCGAGCCTGCCGCGCAGCATGCTTCTGTCCGGCCGTTGATAGGACCAGACGAAGGGCGCGCAGCTCTCCAGCGCACAGTGTTGTACCGGATCAACCTGGTAATATCCTCGCTCGCACCATAGCTGGCGCATATCCTCCGGTACATTGCACGTTTTCAGCAGCGATGGCGTAATCAGCTCCCCCTCCAGCGAACGCGGGACCGGCGTGTAGTCGTAAATAACCGCGTCAAATCCCAGCGTCCGGGTGTGCTGGAAAAGCCCACTGAATGCGTCATCCAGGCTGGTTGCCCGGGTGCTGCCGGGGCGTTCAAACTCCAGTCGCATATAACCCCCTTTACGTTAAACGAGACCTGCGACGGGCACGATTTGTGCAAAACCGTCAATAGCTCGCTCTGAGGCATGCAATTCCGGTGCCGTTCCGGCGCAGCGCAAAACTAGTATTTTTGCTAACTGTTCAGCTTCCGACGTTGTCGTTAGCGTTAAGGCTACGACACACCAGCAGCATCGACGACGAGGAACACACCATGTGGAGCGAAGTAGCGCCCGATCAGTGCCATAACATTGCTGTGGATGGTTATAACGTCGTGGCTTATCAATTTGGTGACGGCGATGAGACCGTCCTCTGCCTCAACGGCGGACCTGGGCTGCCCAGCGACTATTTGCGTGAGGCTCACTCCTGCCTGAAACAGCACGGCTACCGGGTGATTGCCTTTGATCAACTGGGAACCGGGAAATCCGACCGACCGGATGACGCCAGCCTGTGGACCATGGCGCGCTACGTACGTGAAGTGGAAACCGTCCGCCAGGCGCTGGGGCTCGGTAAGGTGCATCTGCTTGGTCATTCGTGGGGCGGATGGCTGGCGATTGAAGTGGCATTGCACCATCCTGGCGCAATTTGCTCGTTGATTCTGGAAAACACCGTCGCCGATATGCCGCATCTGGTGCAGGAACTGAACCGCCTGCGCGGTGCGCTGGGACCCGAAACCGTCGCCATGATGCAGCGCTATGAAGCGCTGGACTGGCTGGATCACCCGGCCTATCAGGCGGCGATTACCCTGCTTAATTATCGCCACGTCTGCCGCCTTGATGTGTGGCCCGAACCTGTTAAGCGATCGCTTGAGGACTGGAATACGGGGCCGTATATCACAATGCAGGGGCCGAACGAATTCCTCTATACCGGTAATTTAAAAGCGTGGAACCGCAGCGCGGAACTGGCTTCGATCCGCGTGCCGTGCCTGATAGTCACCGGGCAGCATGATGAACTTACACCCGCCTGCGCCCTGAAAATGAAGCAGAGACTGGCGAATGCCGAAATAGCAGTTTTTGCCAATAGCAGCCATATGCCGTTTTACGAAGAGCCACAGGCTTACTACCTGGTTCTGCTCGATTTTCTGGCGCGTCAGCGCGATACGGGAGGATGTTGATGCATCGTTACCGCTTTCTGCTTTTTCGCCCGCTACAACTGCTGCCGGTTCTGCTCGGCATCAGCTTGATCACCTTCATGATGGTGCGGGCGATCCCCGGCGATCCGGCGCGCATTCTGCTGGGGGTCCGCAGCACTCCGGCTGCGCTGGCCCGCATCCGCGCGCAGTTTGGTCTCGATGAGCCGCTATGGGTGCAGTACGGCTATTTTCTACGCAACCTGCTGCAAGGAGAACTGGGGAAGTCGATTGTGTATCGCGTGGATACTCTGAAGCTGATTGGTTCGCGTCTTGAACCAACGCTGTGGCTGGTACTGGGCAGCGTCCTGTTGGCCATTGCCTTGACGGTGCCACTAGCGGCGATTGCCGCACGTCAGCGTGGACGTCTCGCCGATCGGCTGATTCGTCTTTTTACCACCGCCGGGCTGGGATTTCCAGCGTTCTGGCTCGGTATCATGCTGATTCTGCTGTTCAGCATCGTGCTCGGCTGGTTCCCGGTTTCCGGCTACGGCAGCGATTTTTTAGACCAGTTACGCCATATGGTTCTGCCGTGTCTGACCGTGGCGCTGGCGCTTTCAGCGGTATTAATTCGTAACCTGCGCGCCAGCCTGCTGATGGAGATGAATAGTGACTATGTCGTGGCGGCACGGGCACGCGGGCAGCGGGAAAGACGCATTTTCTGGCGACATGTGCTGCCCAATTCGCTGGTGCCAACCATCAATCTGCTGGCGGTGAATATCGGCTGGTTAATCGGCAGTACTGTAGTTATCGAAAGCGTGTTTGCCATCCCTGGCCTCGGGCAACTGCTGGTAAAGGCGATTTTTAGCCGCGACTACATGGTGGTTCAGGGCGTGGTCATGGTCTTTGCCCTTGCCACCGTGGCGGTCAGCCTGCTGGCGGACATTCTGACCGTGGCTCTCGACCCGAGGATAAAACTATGAAGGTGACGGCAACGTTTTCCCGTCTGCGTCAGCGGATTATCCCGCGCCAGCAGGCGCTATATGCCGGGCTGGCCATTGTTGGATTGTGGCTGTTGGTGGCCTGCCTGGCACCGTGGATAGCGCCGTTTGATCCGATTGCTCAGGACGTGTCCTCCAGCCTGCTGTCGCCGGGCGGAGCGCACCCGTTCGGTACTGACAACTTTGGTCGCGATGTCTTTTCCCGGGTGCTATGGGGCGCGCGGGTCGATCTGCAAATTTGCATTCTGGGAGTCCTGTTCCCCTTTATGCTCGGTACCACGCTGGGTGCGCTCTCCGGCTATCTTGGCGGCGTCGTGGATGCGCTGGTGATGCGGGTGATTGATATTGTGCTGGCTTTTCCGTTTCTGGTACTGATGCTGGCGATTATTGCCATCCTCGGGCCGGGGCTGAGCAGCTTTTATATTGCGATGGCGATAGTGGGCTGGGTCTCCTACGCCCGGCTGGTGCGCGCTCAGGTACTGACGCTGAAACAGCGAGATTTTATTCTGGCTGCCCGCAGCCTGGGCTATGGACACCTGCGCATTTTGTTCCGCCATCTGCTGCCGAATGCGCTAACCGGCGCGATCGTTTTTTCGATGTCCGACTGCGTACTGGTGCTGCTAAACGGGGCCTCGGTGAGCTATCTCGGGCTCGGCGTGCAGCCTCCAACCGCTGAATGGGGCGTGATGGTTGCCGAAGGGCAGAGCTTTATCACCACCGCGTGGTGGATAACGACCTTTCCGGGGATCGCCATCGTGCTGTTGGCAATGGGATTCAGCCTGCTGGCCGATGGGCTGGGGGATAAGTTAGGGGAGCGCGTATGAGTTTGTTGAAGGTTAATCACCTGACGGTCACGCGTGGTGAAGATATCGCGCTGGTAGATAACGTCTCATTAAGTCTCGAAGCCGGTGAGATGCTCGGGCTGGTCGGCGAGAGCGGGTCGGGAAAAACCGTAACCTGCCGGGCGCTGATGCGCCTGTTGCCGGGGGCCGGGCTGCGGATTACTGGCGGAGAAGTTCTGCTGGGAGGCCGCGATATTTTGTCCCTGAGCGAAGGGCAAATGTCGGCGGTGCGCGGACGGGAAATCGGCATGATTTTCCAGAACCCCTCCAGCCACTTGAATCCGGTGATGACTATAGGGGAACAGATTGCAGAAAGCCGCCGCCTCCATTTTGGCGCTAACCGTCGTCAGGCGCGGGAGGATGCGCTGGCGCTGCTGCGACAAGTGGGGGTCCCGGACCCGCAGAATCGGCTCAATAACTATCCGCATGAATTCTCCGGCGGCATGCGTCAGCGGGCGATGATTGCCGTCGCCCTCGCACCGGAGCCCACGCTGTTGATTGCCGATGAACCGACGACCGCGCTGGACGTGACCGTGCAGATGCAGATTTTGCGCCTGCTGAGCGACCTGCGCGCTGAGCTGGGGCTGGCGGTCATTATGATCACTCACGATCTCGGCGTGGTGGCGCAAACCTGTGACCGGATTGCGGTGATGTACGGCGGCCGACTGTGCGAGGTGGGCGGCAAGCGAGAAGTGCTGGCCGGGCCGTTGCACCCATACACTCGCGGACTTATTGATTGCCAGCCGGTCAGCGAAGGCGGGCAGGGGAGGTTGACGACCATCGACGGCCAGCCGCCGGTTGCCGACCACTTTCCATCGGGCTGCCGTTTTCATCCGCGCTGTCGACGCGCCGATGAGGTCTGCCTGCACCAGCCGTTGCTACGCTACGGGCAGGATAGCCACAGCCACGCGGCAGCCTGCCATCACATATTGCCGACGCTTATCCGGCGGGAGGGATAATGGCTCACCCTAACTGGCCGCTGCTTGAGGCCGATAACCTTTCCGTCACCTTTCCGGTTTCCGGCGGGCTTTGGCAAGCGAAAAAAGTGGTGCAAGCGGTTAACCAGGTCACGGTACAAATTTATCCCGGCGAGACGCTGGGCCTGGTCGGCGAGTCCGGCAGCGGTAAAAGCACCCTTGGACGGGCGCTGTTGCAGCTCGAACGGGTTGCTGCCGGAGAGGTGCGGTTCGAAGGTCAGCGTATTACGCATGGCTTAACCAGTGATATCGCCCGTCTGCGCCAGCAAAGCGCGATGATTTTCCAGGATCCTTTTGCGTCATTAAATCCGCGACAGACCGTGGGAGAAAGTATTGCGGAGGTACTGCGCGTTCATCAGAAGGTACCGCGCGCGCAAGTTGCTCAGCGGGTAGCGGAACTGCTCACCTTGGTTGGCCTGCGTACGCAGCAGGCCGGCGCGAAACCGTCTCAGCTTAGCGGTGGTCAGTGTCAGCGCGCCGGTATTGCCAGAGCGCTGGCCATCGAGCCGCGGCTGATTGTGGCGGATGAGTGTGTCGCGGCGTTGGACGTCTCTATTCAGGGGCAGATCGTGAATTTATTGATGGATCTGCGGGAGAAGATGGGGCTGGCGATTCTGTTTATTGCTCACGACCTGGCGATTGTGCGTCGGCTCTGCGATCGCGTCGCGGTGATGTATCTCGGGCGGATCGTGGAGGAGGGGCCTACGGAAGCGGTCTTTACCCGACCACTGCATCCCTATACTGCCGCGCTGGTATCCGCGATCCCGGAAATTGACCCGGATAAACCGCTGCCAAAAAATTTGCTGGGGGGCGAGCCGCCCAGCCCCGTCGCTGTTCCACCAGGTTGTGCATTTCATCCGCGCTGCCCTTATGCGCAGGTGCAGTGCCGCACCGGCGAACCACCACCAACCCGGCAGATTGCCGACCACGCTTATGCCTGCGTATTGAACCACGAAGGCAATGAGACCGTTTTTCCTTTGACAGGGGGATCTATTGATGAAGCACAGGCATGTTAAATTACTGGCGGCGAGCGTTTTTCTGACGCTCAGCGTGGTGAGCGAAATAGCGCAGGCGGCAGGTGTATTGACCATTGGCCGTCGCGAGGACAGCACCACTTTTGACCCGATAAAATCGGCGCAAAATGCCGACAACTGGGTTTTTTCCAACGTCTTCGATCCGCTGGTACGGGTGGATAAAACCGGGACTAAGCTGGAGCCTGGCGTGGCAGAGAGCTGGACGATTTCCCCGGACGGCAAGGTCTACACCTTTAAAATTCGCGATACCAAATTCTCTGACGGCACACCGCTGACCGCCAACGATGCGGCGTTTAGCCTGTTGCGTATCCGCGATGATCAAGGTTCGCTGTGGCGCGATTCCTACAGCATTATCGCTAAAGCTGAGGCCACGGACCCGCGCACCCTGGTGGTCACGCTGAAATCGCCCTCAGCGCCATTCTTATCGCAGCTGGCACTGCCGAACGCCTCGGTGGTTTCACAGCAGGCTATGAAGGCGGAAGGTGAAGAGGCCTTTGCCGAAAAACCGGTAGGTTCCGGCGCGTTCAGCGTTAAAGAGTGGCTGCGTGGCGAAAAAATCGTGTTGGTTAAGAACCCGAACTTCTGGCAGGCGAAGAACGTCAGCCTGGATGGCGTGGAGTGGTTAACCATTCCGGATGATAATACCCGAATGCTGAAAGTGCAGGCCGGTGAGCTTGACGCCGCGCTGACCGTGCCTTTCTCGCGCATTGCATCGTTACAAAAAGATGCCAATCTGAAGGTTGAACTGGATCCTTCCACTCGGGAAGACCATCTGCTGATCAATCATTCTCATGGCGCGCTGGGCAAGGTGGAAGTGCGTCAGGCGCTGGACTTTGCGATTGATAAAGACGCTATCGTGAAGACTGTGACCTTTGGGTATGGTCAGGTGGCGAACTCCTACATTCCCGCCGGGGCGCTTTACCACTACGCGGACAATCTTCGCAGGCCATACGATCCGCAAAAGGCTAAAGAGATGCTGAAAGCGGCGGGGGCGGTCGATCTGAAGCTGAACTATGTGGTTAACGCCGGGGATGAAGTGGATGAGCAAATCGCAATTTTGCTCCAGCAGCAGCTGGCGAAAGTCGGGGTGACGGTGAATTTACAAAAAGTCGATCCGAGCCAGAGCTGGGATATGCTGGTAGCCGGGGATTACGATATTTCGGTGATGTACTGGACGAACGATATTCTTGACCCTGACCAGAAAACCACCTTTGTGCTTGGTCATGATGCCAATATGAACTATATGACCCGCTATCATAACGAGCAGGTTAAAGCGCTCGTGGCCGCGGCGCGCGTCGAAATGGACAGTGAAAAGCGCGAGCAGATGTATATCGACCTGCAAAAAATGGCCAAAGCCGACGTAAACTGGGTTGATCTGTATTACAGCCCGTATCGCAACGTCAGCCGCAAGAATATCGACGGTTTTTACCAAAATCCGCTGGGGCGCTTCTTCCTGGAAGATACCGTCAAAAACTAATGCCTCTTTGCGCCGGTTGGTCTCGGCCACCGGCGCTTTTTTTGATCTTTTCGGACAACACGCTTCCTCGGGAAACCCTCGACGTGCTTACTCCTACCACGTACAGCAGCTCCTCACGCATTATCAGTAGGCATGGCCTTAGCAGGATGGGGGACAGAACCTATCACACAGCAGCCGGCTGCACCGGGCTTCGGCGGACTGGCTTCTGCGTCCTGTTTTACGCTTGCGGGGCACCTTCTGTACTGCAAAAAAATACTCTCTCCGCAACTAAATACGAGCGGGTCCCATTTATTGACAGCCTTTAAGGGCGAGTATAAGGGGAATATAACTGTGTATATACAGTTAATGAGTGAGGATTATCATAGTGAATCCGCTAAAAGGACACAAAGTGAGAACTTGATTTAACTCCCGCTTACGCTTGTAATCCGAGGGTGGGTTATGCCAGCAACTTTACAATTGTTCGCTCAGAGCAGCCTCTTAGAGACTTGCGTACGGGCAAGTTCGTGCAGCAGACATTGCAACGCGGAGTATTTGTTGAAAATTTGTGTTTATGGATCGCTATGGACATCAGCTTGCCTCGAGTAAGAGGATGGGGATACCGGACAGATATGCCGAAAATATACCCCAACCCCATAGGCTGTTGGGGGTAATCATAATGCCTGGCCGACCTACCTGCGAATAACATAGCGGACTAAAGACATTGTTTCTCAGTGGTTATTTTCGTTACTGAGCCTGTTTGAGCTTTATCCCCGGTAGTACCATACATAGACACCCGATAAACGGCACCAATCGCATCTATATCCGGGCGCAGGCTCGCCGGACACTCTACTGCGGCTTCCGTCCAGTTGCTCCCGGCCTGCACGCGTAGTTCGCGAAATGACAGCTGGTTTTCGACGGCTGCTGCAGCCAGCTGACGGCTGATTTGCAGGGCTGTTTCGATCCCCCGCGGGGTGACAAGATCTACCGGGCTGACGCACGCCTCACGGACCTGGTGAAACAGCCACTGCAGCTCGTCTGGCGTCATCGCCTGAGGGCTAAACACCCCGTCTCCGTTGATTCTCCGGTAGATTTGTTACAACGACTGGTCCGGGTCAGTGGACAGCTGCAGAAACTCATCCTGAGGCAGGCTGCTCTGCAGGCTGTGCTCGACCAGACGCTACGTCAGAGCATTGACCGAGATTTTTTCGCTGCCGGCGCGGTTTTTCAGCAGCTCAATTAATTTTCTGGAAAACCGGAGTGTTAACCGACCGATCATCCGTCTGCCCTCGTCGTCATTTGGTTTCAGACCAAATGTTATCGACGATGTCCCTTCTAACGCCCACGCTTGCGCCAGCGTGGGTACGTCGTGGAGGTTTTATCAACCCGCTTTCACGGCAATCACGTCGATCTCAACTTGCCATTCCGGACGAGCCAAATGTGAAATCATCAGTCCGGTAGAGACCGGGAACACGCCTTTCAACCAGCGGCCCATGATGTTGTATACCGTTTCACGGTGGCGAACATCGGTCAGATAAACGGTAATTTTGCAGATCTCTTGCAGGTTGCTGCCGCTCTCTTCCAGCAGCATGTTGATGTTGTACATTGCCTGCTCGGTTTGCGCCGCAATATCACCAATGCCCACTGATTCACGGGTGTCTAAGTTTTGCCCAATTTGCCCGCGTAGAAAGACCATATTTCCGGCGACAACGGCCTGACACAGATCGTTATCCAGATTTTGTTCCGGATAGGTCTCTTTGGTATTAAACGGACGAATACGCGTGTGTACCATTTTTTTGCTCCAGGGTGTATTAGCGGCCCTCAGGCCAGGAATTGACGAAGTTCTGCCGTTTGCGGCTGAGTAAACAGTGTGTCCGGGCTACCCACTTCGTGGACGCGCCCTTGATGCATAAACACTACCCGGTCGCTGACTTTGCGCGCGAAATTCATTTCGTGCGTGACCATGATGATGGTCATACCTTCCTGCGCCAGCGACTCAATCACCTGCAGCACTTCGCCGACCAGCTCCGGATCCAGCGCGGAGGTTATTTCATCGCACAGCAAGATTTCCGGATTCATCGCCAGCGAGCGGGCAATCGCGACGCGCTGCTGTTGACCGCCGGAGAGGCTATCCGGCCAGGCATCAAATTTATCGGCCAGGCCGACGCGTTCCAGTAACCGTCTGGCTGTGCGCTCGGCTTCACCTTTGGCCATCTTTTTCACCAGCGTCGGGGCCAGCATCACGTTCTTACCCACGGTAAGGTGAGGAAAAAGATTAAAGCTCTGAAAAATCATGCCGACGTTTTGCCGCAGTTCGCGCAGAGCGGCGCCGTTGTCCTGCTGCACCGGCTGCCCGTCCACCCGCAGCTCTCCCGCCTGATAGGCATCCAGGCCATTAATGCAGCGTAATAAGGTGCTTTTCCCCGAGCCGCTTTTGCCGATAATGCACACCACTTCCTGGCGTTTTATCTGCAAATCAATGCCTTTCAGCACCTCGTTTTCGCCAAAACGCTTACGCAGCGCGCGTATATCCACCAGGGAAAAATCGGCTGTCTGGGTCATCAGTTGGTTCTCCGTGACAAACGTTGTTCAAGATGCCGGCTCCATATGGAGAGCGGAAAGCACAGAAAGAAGTAGAACAGGGCCACGCTGCCGTAAATCAGGAAGGGTGAAAACGTGGCGTTCGAGATGATCTGCCCGGCGCGCGTCAGTTCGACAAAACCAATCACCGACGCCAGCGCCGTGTTTTTAATGGCCTGCACTAAAAAGCCGACGGTAGGGGCGATGGCCACACGCAGGGCCTGGGGCAGAATGATGTAGCGCAACTGCTCGCGAAAGTTGAGCGCCAGGCTCTGGGCTGCCTCCCACTGCTGGCGCGGAATGGCTTCCACGCTGCCGCGCCAGATTTCGCTTAAATAGGCGCTGGCGTATAGCGTCAGGCAGAAACTGGCGGTAAATAACGGTGAAGTATTAATACCGGCGATCGCCAGGCCGAAATAGACCAGAAAGAGTTGCAGCAGCAGCGGCGTTCCCTGAAAAAGCTGCACATAGCCGCGGACGAAATAGCCGGCGATACGTGAACCAGAGAGGCGCAGTACCAGCAGTAACCCACCGACGACGCCCCCGCCAATAAAAGCGATAGCGGACAATCCAACCGTCCAGCGCAGCGCCAGCAGCAAGTTGCGATAGATATCCCATAAGGAAAAGTCGCTCATCATGGATCCTCAAGGTCGACGGAAAATAAAGCGCGGGCCTATCCAGTTCAGAATCTGGCGCACGGCGATTGCTAATACCAGATAGGCAGCGGCGGCGATAATGTAGGCTTCGAAATTACGGAAGGTGCGGCTGGCAATCAGGTTGGCGCTGAACGACAGCTCCTCGGTTGAGATCTGGCTGCATACCGCCGAACCCAGCATGATGATAATGACCTGACTGACCAACGCGGGCCAGACTCTACCAAGAGCCGGAGGCAGCACCACGCGGGTAAAAATTTGCCAGCGGTTTAACGCAAGGCTCTGCGCCGCTTCGATTTGGCTGCGCGGCGTGTTCTCAATACCAGCACGGGCGATCTCACTGGCGTACGCGCCAAGGTTGAGGATCAGCGACAGCACGCTGGCCGTCAGCGCCGACATCTGTACGCCCACCGCCGGCAGGCCGAAAAAGATAAAAAACAGCTGGATGATATAGGGCGTATTGCGAACCAGCTCGACATAGCTGGCAATGAGCCACCGCAGCGGGCGTGGGCCGTTGGCGCGGCCCCAGCCGCAGGCAATCCCCAGGGCAATGCCCAGTAACGTGGCCACCAGCGTCATCATGAGGGTGATAGCGATGCCGTTAAGCAACATCGGCCACTGGCTCAATACCGGCGAAAAATCAAAGCTCATGGTCTGGTTTCTCCAGTAGTTGTGACAGCCGCGCCACGGAGGGCAGGGCGATAACCTGGCGCAGTTGGGCCAGAAGGTGACGACTCGTGGCTGCGGGTAGAGCACGCCGGGCGCATGACAGGAATTTGTCATCCAGCGCTTCATCGCTCAAAGGATGGGCGGCATTGCCCAACGCGCGATCGACACGACAGCTGAGCTGCCGCCCCGATTTCAGATTCAGGGTGACGCAGGCACCTTCCGGGGCGGTTTGCAAACTCTGCGGGTGTTGCCACTGCGGGCTGCTTGCGATCGTGACTTTCGCCATCAGGGCATGTAACCCCGCCGGTTCCAGCGACGCCTGCGTCAACTGATTCAGGGTTAACTCGCCATAAAATAGCGTGGCGGCGATGGCATAGGGCAGGCTGAATTGCGCCTGTTGCGGAGTCAGCGGATCGGCGTAAATCAGGTTGGCGATCACGATCTGCGGCACATCGCACTGGATCTGCTTGATTCCATCCACCGCAAGCGTATGCCGTTGCATCAGGGTGACAACCGCATCGACAGCCGCGTGAGCAGACAGGCATACCGGGATGCGTTTAACGTCCAGCCCCGGCCGCAGCAAACGCCAGCCGGGAGCGGTTAACCGCTCCGGCTGCCATTGGGCATCGTTCATCAGCATCGGCAATCCGTAATGATGCTCCAGCGTATTGAGCGGACCAGTGATTCCCGCTTGCGCCATCAGCGCCGCCTGAATGCCTCGTTCGGCGGCCAGTCCGGCCATCACGGCTTTCGCATCGCTGCCAAAGGCGCTTTTACTGCCGCCAGCGGCGGCGAGAGCTAACGCAATAGCATGGGCAACCTGATGAGGAGCCAGGCGTAGCAGGTGAGCGGCGGCAACGGCGGCGCCGACCACACCCAGAACCCCGGTTGTCCACCATCCGCGTTGATACAGCTGCTGGCCCAGCGCTTCGCCGAGCCGGTATTGGCATTCGCTGCCCGAGACAATGGCCGTCAGCAGACTGGCGCCGTCGCGGTCATACTGCTGAGCCACTGCCAGTGCGGCCGGGATGATGACTGCGGAGCCATGGACGAATCCGGCGTAGCAGTTGTCATCAAAATCCAGCGCGTGGGCGGCACAACCGTTGATCCGCGCGGCGTCCAGCGGGCTGACGCGCAGCGTGCCGCCCAGCATGCTGGCCTTACCCTCGCTCATTACCGTCCGTTTCAGACGCTGCACTATCGGCATCGTACTGCCAGCCAACGCCACGCCCAGCGTGTCGATCAGCGCGCGACAGGCGACCCGCCGCACGTCGCCTGGGATCGACGACAGCGTTATGGCCGCCGCCTGCCGGGCCAAAATATGGGTTGCATAATGGTTCATGTTATTCCCCACCAGAGAAAAGACTCCCCGCCCGCAGGGAGCCATAATGCTCAGGATTCAGGCAGATCGCCTGCTGGCGCACCCAGCCACTTCTGCGAAATCTGATTGATGGTGCCGTCGGCTTTCGCGGCACGCAGGATTTCGTTCACTTTGGCAACCAGCGCAGGGTTACCTTTTGGCAGGCCGACGTAGCACGGGGCGTTAGCCAGAATCACTTTTAACTGAATATCCAGACCGGGGTTTTTCTGCTTCAGCGCGCCGGCGACGGTGGTACCGATTGCCACTAATTGCGTTTGGCCGGACATGAACGAGGCGATAGTGCTGTTGTTATCTTCAAAGCGTTTGACGTTAGCTTTCGGTGCCAGGGTCGTTAACTCTTCATCCTGCATCGAGCCGCGGGTTACCGAGACCGTTTTGCCCGCCAGCTCGTCGGCGTTGCTGGCTTTCACCCCGGCCTTGCCAAACACCGCATCAAAGAAAGGCGCATAGGCGATGCTGTAGTCGATCACTTTGGCGCGCTCCGCGGTTTTACCCAGCGAGGAGATGGTCATATCCGCTTTACCGCTTTGCAGATAGGGGACGCGATTTGGGCCTGTGACCGGCACCAGCTGCAGCTTCACGCCCAGTTTATCGGCGATCAGTTTGGCGGTGTCGATATCAATGCCCTGCGGCTGCATATCACTCCCCACAAAGCCATAGGGGGCGTAATCCTGAGGGACCGCAATACGCACCACCTTTTGCTGCATAATGGTATCCAGCAAATCGGTGGCGCTGGCGGAGAGGCTGGAGAATGTGCAAGCGAGTCCCAGAATTGCTGCAAATGCAAACTGTTTTTTCATCTCATTATTTCCCGTTCAGGTTATTGTTACGTAAATGCGCGGTCATGAGGCGGATTAACTATTTTTATTGAAATAACCCGCGCGCACCGCAGTGCCAATTAAATTGACAAAGAACCGACAGGCGGTAATGGCGGTAATTTGGTTAATATCTTTCTTCGGCGTGATTTCAACCAGATCCATGCCCACGACTTTGCCTTTTGCCACCAGACCGTGAATTAATTTACGCATTTGGTGATAGGTTACCCCGCCTAATGCCGGGCCGTTGACCGCAGGCATAATCGTTGGGTCAATACCATCGGCGTCACAGGTAATATAATAATGACCGCCATCAGGAATACGTGCTAACAGGCTGTCGATACCCTCATCATGCAGCTGATGGGCAGGAATCAATTTCGCACCATATTCCAGCGCTGCGTCCACCTCTTCCTGGCGGGCCGAACCGTTTGCGCGCAGGCCAATTTGCCAGATTTCGCCGATATGCTTCATTTCCGAGGCCCGGCGAATGGGGCTGGAGTAACCATCGGTCACGCCGTTGACATCCTGACGCCAGTCCAGATGAGCATCGACATGGATCAGGGTGATGGTTTCATTCAGTTCATCCAGCGCGCGCAGCACCGGAATCGGAATGCCGTGGTCGCCACCAATCACCAGCGGCATGCCTCCCAGTTGCAGAATTTTACGTACCACCGCTTCGGCCGCTTCGTAATGTTGACCAAGGGCACGCGCATCGCCTGCGATATCGCCGCAATCGATCATGCGAATATCCTGATTATCCATCAGCGGGCCGCCAATATCGAAATCGTAACGCTCAATGCTGCGCACCGCGCGATCGGTCGCCTGGCGCACTGCCGTTGGTCCATTGGTTTGATCGTTGGTGACCTCATCAATGGAATAAGGCGAGCCATAAGGAATCCCTAATACGGCGATATCTACGCGATCCAACGTATTTAAATCACGGACTACTTCGGAATAAAGCAGGCTCTTATGACCATGTTTCGGTGCGGTGGTCATTTCGGATTTATATCTCATTTTATCCTCTGGTCTGTCGTGAATAACTAGTTAAGACTCCACCACTCTCCGGTGGCCCATAATTGCTCTTCGGTTCTTTTCACTGCCGAGTGAATATCGGTCCGGGCGTTGGCGGCAAATAATGCCACCAGTAATTCACTAACTAATAAGGCTGGCGTAATGGTGTCGAAAAACGACGCCGTTTTCTTTTGTACCAATATTGATTCCGCGGCCAATCTTGCGACAGGAGAACTGGCATTATCGGTAATTGCGACAACACGGATTTTCCGTTGGGCTAAATAGCGGGCCAGCGTGACGGCCCGTCGGGAATAGGGGGCCAGACTGACCACCAGCAGCACATCTTTGGCATTAATCTCCCCCATCAGCGTCATCATGCCGCTTTCGCCTGCGCCATCAATCAGGCGCACATTATTGGCGAACCAGGCGCTGACATGTTGAAAATGGAAGACGACAGGAAACGATGAGCGAAGTCCCAGACAGTAAATGGTCCGCGCTTCTGCCAGCAGCCTGCTGGCGCGGATCATCGACTCAAGGTTCTCCTGACGGCAAAGTGTTTCGATATGGGCCTGCGTGGTCGCGGCCAGGTCGCGCAGCAGAGAGGCTTCTCCCTGCTTATTCATCGCAACCATCCCCGGCACTCGTGATTCATAGATGCTGCTTTTGGCACGTACGGTGGCGATAAACACTTCACGCAACGCATCGTAGCCGCCGAGTCCGAGGCGTTTTGCCAAACGGGTCATCGTGGAAGGCGGAACGCCGGCAAGACGTGACTGTTCACGCATCGACATCACCGCCACTTCCTGGGCGTGGTCTAACACAAAGCTGGCCGCCTGTCGTTCCTGACGGGGGAGCTGTTCGTACATTGCTTTTAGTCTGGAGATAACTTCAGCCTGTTCCATATGTTATTCCCTTTCGGTTTGACACAATCACAATTGCAACGTATGTGCCAAAGATGATTTTCATTGATTGGAATGAATCAAAATTAAACCCGCGGAAATACACCCTGGTGGCATAGGGAGGGAACGTTGATCCCAGGAATGATTAGTCTGATTCAAAACGGCGTGAAAAAAGTGGCGGCGTTATTTTTTAAGGTCGTTAACGACGTGCTGCTGTACGTTTTTTGCGCACCAGAGTAGGGCGTCGACTGTTTGCTGATGGAGCAAAAAAAGTGTTTATGGGGCAGGGCAGCGCTAATGAGGGCATAATTTAGGGCAATTAAAGCGGGTTCGCGTGAGCTCCCATCAGAAGAATCCGGTCACACTTAATGGTTAGGAATCTCAACCGCATCACGGTTTTTGGGGAGCCATTTCTGCCGATAACCATTCGGCAAGTTGCTTTATGGTTTGGTGGTGGTTACCTTCGGGATTGCTGACGAAATAATGTGCTGCACCGGATAAGGCTGTGTTGAAAGGGGCAACAAGCAACCCGTCTCTCAGTGCATGTTGTGCCATCAACTCACTGACAATAGCCACCCCCTGTCCTGCAATCGCAGCCTGAATTACATGAGCCTCGTCGGTGAACCGTGGCCCGGCGTTAATATCCAGCGCCGCTGGGCCAAATTCATTGCGCCAGCGCTGCCAGTCTGGCACAGGTTGTGGTATCCGGCGACCATCGGTATGAAGCAGCGTGACTTGTAGCATATCCTCTGGCGTCTTCAAGGTGAGCTGTGGGCTGGCGACCAGCACGAAACGATCCCGGTATAGCAGGCGTGGTGCCAACTGCTCATCCGGTTCAGTACCGTAGCGCAGGGCCATGTCAATCTTCCTGCTGCGCAAATCCACAATGCAGTCATCGGCATGTAGTCGTAGTTCTATTGTGGGGAACTCGCGCATCAGCGCCGGTAGTCTCGGTACCAACCAATGAGTGATCATCGCGGTGGTGGCTGTTAGCGTCAGAACTCTTGGACGTTGTACCTCAACAATTTCTTCCACCGCATTTTCTAGCAACCGGAAGGCCTGAATGGAGGCCCGTTGCAGAATCTTCCCGCTAGCGGTGAGTTCCACCTTGCGTGGTGTTCGTTCAAATACACTAACCTCCAGCAGACTTTCCAGCAGTCGGATTTGGTGGCTGATGGCCGTTGGCGAAACGCCAATTTCTTCAGCGGCCAGTTTGAAGCTTTTTAGTCTTGCTACTGCATCAAATACTTGTAGTGAACGTAAAGGCGGAAGTCTTTTTTTCATGATGAGTTTTTTACATCTTTAGCTGAGAATTATGATTTTGATTAACTATATAACATCAAGATATCTTCTTACTTGCAGCATAGAAGATGAAAATTATTCATTGAGTTAATCAGGAGATGACCATGTCTAAAACAGCGGTAAAACAGCTTCGTTTAGTAATCACTACAGAAGATTTTGATAATGCGCTTTCCTTCTATCGCGATAGACTTGGATTGACGCAAATTAGTGCTGTCCCACCTGATGAAGGTAGGGTGGCAATACTTGAGGCGGGTAAAGCTACGTTAGAGTTGGTAGAACCAGCGACAGCTGCTTACATCGATAATATTGAAGTCGGTGAGCGAGTTTCCGGCTGGGTACGGGTAGCGTTTGAGGTGGTAGACATTGCCACAGCAACCGCAACTTTGGTGGAGGGAGGCGCGCGTATGCTCTCAAAACCAAGGGTGACGCCCTTTAATTCTTTGAATAATCGTCTGGAAGCGCCAGCAGGATTACAGTTAACACTGTTTCAACCACTGTGAAAACAAGCCTGCCGGATGGCTGGGAACTATTTGTATTAGCTATTTATTAGCATCCGGAATGTCCGCTTTGTGCTGCGAGTACAACCGATGGATGCAACACACTTATTGAACCGTTCTACGGGTGATTCATAATCTGGCGTTTTTCTCGGCCTTTCGTTGAGCTGTCCGGCAACACTGTTAAGCCTTTGCTGGCTGTGAACCGATAAGTCAGTTCCTGTTGGAAATATTGTCTGAGCAATATGTTCGTATTTTCATTTGAGCCACGTTGCCGGGGAGATTGAGGATCACAGAAATAAACCTGAATGTCTGTCGCTACAGTAAATCGGGTGTGGCTGGTCATTTCAGCCCCCCGATCCCATGTTAATGTTTTTATAAAGCTCAACAGGTAATTCCCGGGCTTGTCTGATGAGCGCAGATATAACCGTTATGGTCTTTGTTGTCCCTGATTTTGGCCAGCATAACAAAGCGGGAATGGCGTTCTACCAGGGTGACGATATACGTAAAGAACGTGATGTTATTTCGTCGGCAATAGTCAAGGGTCCCCGCCTCTTCAGAGGCGCGATAGAGCAGGCTAGAGTGATTCTGTACTGCACTGAGGGCATGACCGGAGGCGTTAAGGATCTCATTGGCGCATTTTATTTGCGCCAGATTGAGCCTCAGCCTGATCGGACAATAATTTTCATAACAACCCTTCGAAATCCAAACTCTCCTGTGAGAAAGACGAGAGAGGGCGTTCCTGCGGTAAAAACTCGATTTTAACCTTAACAATTCTTAACATGTTTAACGGCTTTTTTAAGAAACAGCCTGTTATTAATATATTGATATCAATATGAAAATATTTTTTTAAGGCTGAAGATATAAAAAGCGTATGCATGCCAAAAGACACTTCATATCGAAGCTAAAGTGTTTTTAAACATCTCATCGCGGGGGGCTTCTATCCTGAACAGTGTATGGCAGTTTTGATGCCCTGGTTCAGCGATAAGAACAGTGAGCTTAAGTGCGTTGGCCGCGGGGAAAAAAGTAACCCTGGTGTAACCCCAAAGAGGTTTTTCAGGACAGTGCTTTCTGTAACTTATTGATTTTTATGGTGCCGATAATAGGAGTCGAACCTACGACCTTCGCATTACGAATGCGCTGCTCTACCAACTGAGCTATATCGGCCCTGAAGAGGACGCGTTCACCAGAGTGAATCACGGGGTAAAAGGTTAAAACTAAGTGGGTGATGCGTCAATGGCCTTATGAATCAACCGGCTACTTTTGCATCACCCGTCTGGCTTTAAGCACGAATAGTATCGTCGCCGAAACCAATCCACTTATAGGTCGTCAACGCTTCAAGCCCCATCGGGCCGCGCGCGTGCAGCTTCTGGGTGCTGACCGCCACCTCCGCGCCGAGACCAAACTGGCCGCCGTCGGTGAAGCGGGTGGAGGCATTCACGTACACCGCAGAAGAGTCCACCTCGTTGATAAAACGATTCGCGTGGCTCAGGGTGCGGGTGAGGATGGCATCAGAGTGCTGGGTACCGTGCTGGCGGATATGCGCAATGGCGTCGTCGAGGTCGGCAACGACTTTGACATTCAGATCCAGCGACAGAAACTCGTCGTCGTACTGCTCGGCCTTCACCGGCTCTACGCTCGCCGGGCCGTTCTGCAACACCGGCAGCGACCGCGCGTCAGCGTGCAGCGTCACGCCGCTTTCCGCCATCTGCTTGCTCAGCGCAGGCAGGAAGCGCCCGGCGATGTTCTCGTGCACCAACAGAGTCTCGACGGTGTTACAGGTGCTCGGACGCTGGGTCTTGGCGTTGACGAGGATCTTCAGCGCCGGTTCAATCTCGGCGGACTCATCAACAAAGATATGGCACACGCCAATACCGCCGGTGATGACCGGGATAGTTGACTGCTCCCGACACAGCTTATGCAGGCCCGCGCCGCCGCGAGGGATCAGCATATCGATATACTTATCCATCTTCAGCATCTCGCCGACCAGCGCCCGATCGGGACTCTCAATCGCCTGTACCGCAGCGGCCGGCAGCCCGCACTCTTCCAGCGCCTGCTGGATCACCTTCACCGTCGCGGCGTTGGTGCGCCAGGTTTCTTTCCCGCCGCGCAGGATGGCCGCGTTGCCGGTTTTCAGGCACAGGGAGGCGACGTCTACGGTGACGTTTGGTCGCGCTTCGTAGATCACGCCGATAACGCCCAGCGGGACGCGACGGCGTTCAATACGCAGGCCGCTGTCGAGCAGCCCCCCGTCAATGACCTGTCCAACCGGATCGGCCAGACTGCACACCTGGCGAACGTCGTTGGCTATCCCGTCGAGGCGCGCCGGAGTGAGCGCCAGGCGATCGAGCATGGCTTCGCTCAGGCCGTTGGCGCGAGCTTCTGCCAGATCCTCGGCGTTAGCCCGCAGAATAGTCTCGGTCCCGGCCTGCAGATAGTCGGCAATCTTCTCCAGCACCTGGTTCTTTTCGCGGCTGGAAAGCAGCGCGAGTTTGTAAGAGGCCGCTTTGGCAGCTATGCCCATTTGTTCCAGCATTTTCAGCTCCTTAACGGATTATCATATCGTCACGATGGACGGCGACCGGGCCATACTCATAGCCGAGGATCGCATCAATCTGCTGCGAGTGCTGGCCGGCAATCAGGCGCAGCGCATCGCTGTTGTAACGGCTAACGCCGTGAGCAATATCGCGGCCGTCGCTATTGCGGATGCGGATAACTTCGCCGCGCGAGAAGTTGCCGGTAACGACTTTGATGCCTTTCGGCAGCAGCGAGCTTCCTCGTTCCAGAATCGCCTGCACCGCACCGGCATCGACGGTGAGTTCTCCCGCCGGCGGGGCGCCGAAAATCCAGCGCTTGCGGTTCTCCAGCGGGGATTCCTGCGCGTGAAAACGCGTACCGACCGAGAGGCCCTGCATCACATCGCCAATTACGCCAGGCCTGCTGCCTGCGGCAATGATGGTGTCGATACCCGCACGGCAGGCGACGTCGGCGGCCTGCAGCTTGGTGCCCATCCCGCCGGTACCGAGGCCGGAAACGCTGTCGCCGGCAATCGCGCGCAGGGCGTCATCAATACCGTGCACGTCCGTAATGAGCTCGGCCTGCGGATTATTACGCGGGTCAGCGGTGAACAGGCCCTGCTGATCGGTCAGCAGCAGCAGCTTATCGGCGCCGGCAAGAATAGCGGCCAGCGCCGAAAGATTGTCGTTATCGCCGACTTTAATCTCGGCGGTTGCCACGGCGTCATTTTCATTAATGACCGGCACGATGTTGTTATCCAGCAGGGCGCGCAGGGTATCGCGGGCGTTAAGGAAACGCTCCCGGTCTTCCATATCCGCGCGGGTCAGCAGCATCTGGCCAACATGGATACCGTAAATGGAAAACAGCTGTTCCCACAGCTGGATCAGACGACTCTGTCCTACCGCCGCCAGCAGCTGTTTCGACGCAATAGTCGCGGGAAGTTCCGGGTAGCCGAGGTGCTCACGACCGGCGGCGATGGCCCCGGAGGTCACAATAACAATGCGGTGGCCCATGGCGTGCAGCTGCGCGCACTGGCGCACTAATTCGACGATATGGGCGCGGTTCAGGCGGCGGGATCCGCCCGTTAAAACACTGGTGCCCAGTTTTACCACCAGCGTCTGGCTATCACTCATGATTCTCTGCCGTTCAAAAGGAATATCGATATCGAGGTGATGTTGTAACAGGACTCAGGCCGCTTGCCAACCGCGGCGTTTTTAGCGCGCCGTTTTATTGCGCGGGATCGGGCATTCTGGAGAGGGAAGATGACAATTTTATGATGGAAACATTTAAATACCCTTTTTTATAAAAAGTTCCACATTGTCATAAATTTTTAATACTGGAGCGTTAAAAAACCTCCTGTTTTCACGGGGCCTTCGCCCGGAATTGATTAGCGCGTATAAATAAATCACCAGGACTGAATAATGAAAAAGAGCTCACTGGCATTAATGATGATGGGTCTTATTGCTGCTTCGGCTACCCAGGCAGCCGAAGTTTTTAACAAAAACGGCAATAAGCTGGACGTGTACGGCAAAGTCAGAGCGATGCACTATTTAAGCGATGATGACAGCAAGGACGGCGACCAGACCTACGTTCGTTTCGGCATCAAAGGCGAAACCCAGATTAACGATCAGCTGACCGGCTATGGTCGCTGGGAGTCCGAATTCTCCGGCAACAAAACCGAAAGCGACTCTTCCCAGAAGACTCGTCTGGCGTTCGCTGGCGTAAAACTGAAGGACTTCGGCTCCTTCGACTACGGCCGTAACCTCGGCGCGCTGTACGATGTTGAAGCCTGGACCGATATGTTCCCGGAATTCGGCGGCGATTCTTCCGCTCAGACCGATAACTTCATGACCAAACGCTCCAGCGGCCTGGCAACCTACCGCAATACCGACTTCTTCGGCGTGGTTGATGGTCTGGATTTGACCCTCCAGTATCAGGGTAAAAACGAAGGCCGCGAAGCCAAGAAACAGAACGGCGACGGCTTCGGTACATCTTTAAGCTATGACTTCGGCGGCAGCGATTTCGCCATCAGCGCAGCCTACACCAGCTCTGACCGTACTGACGCCCAGAACCAGCTGGCTCGCGGCGTGGGTAAAAAAGCGGAAGCCTGGGCTACCGGCCTGAAATATGACGCCAACAATATCTACCTGGCGACCATGTATTCTGAAACCCGCAAAATGACCCCGATCAGCGGCGGTTTTGCGACTAAAGCGCAGAACTTTGAAGCGGTGGCACAGTACCAGTTCGACTTCGGCCTGCGTCCGTCCCTGGGCTACGTGCTGTCAAAAGGTAAGGATATCGAAGGCGTGGGTAGCGAAGACCTGGTCAACTATATCGACGTCGGCCTGACCTACTACTTCAACAAAAACATGAACGCCTTCGTTGATTATAAAATCAACCAGCTGAAGAGCGATAATAAACTGGGTCTTAGCGACGACGACATCGTTGCCGTGGGCATGACCTACCAGTTCTGATTATCCTGACGTATACAGTAAAAAAGCCGTTGCGGTTTACGCAGCGGCTTTTTCTTATGGTGAATTAGCGGTTTTTAGCCAGGTGCCGGCGATCGTCGTTCATCGTTATCTGGGCGTTATACTCTTTCGGCAGACGACGCGCCTGATAGAAAGCCGATTTCCAGTACGGATTGTCCAGCGAGGAGCGCATTACGCCCTGGCTGGCCGAGGCGTGGAGAAAATCATGGTTGGTGTCATAGAAGCCGACGTGCATGCCGCCGTTAATGCGAAAGAACACCAGGTCTCCTGGGCGCAGCTGCTGCGGCCTGACCCGCTCGCCCATCCGCAGCAGTTCTTTGGTCGTGACCCTGTCCATCGGCAGGTTGAAGCGGTCCTTCAGCGTGCGCCAGACGAAGCCGGAACAATCAACCCCGCTTTCATCGGTGCCGCCCCACTCATAGGGCGTACCGTGCCAGGTATGCATCTGATCGTGCAGCGCGGCGAGCACCGGGATCAGGTCATCTGAACCGCCGTCGATAGGCGCATATTCATGCTGGGCTGCGGTTTTCGGGTGCTTAGCCGGGGATGAACATCCTGCCAAAATCAAAAAAGGAACAAATAATAAGGCGTGCGCAAGCTTAGGCTTCATATCATTATTTTCATAGTGAGCTATAGAACGGAATTATTTATAGCGTATTCACCATACTGCCAGAATGGGATAGGGTGATATTTACGAAACCTTACGTTAGCTGCGCGCATAACTGGTCGCGCCGGCGGCGCAGAGAATATTGGTGTTAACATTTTTAATCTCATTTATTAATAAATAATTTCACTATTAAACAATATTTCACGGGAAACTATGCGGCGCGCCTATTCCGGCTGATGGCAAGGTGAAAGATCCTCATCATTTCGGCATTGCGCCGCCGGGCCGCCCTCCAGTACTTTTATGGCATAAAAGAGAGAACAGGGCGGGTCTATGCATCTGGATTTTCGCCAACTGCGCAACTTTGTGGCGTTGGTTGAGTACGGTACTTTTAATCGTGCGGCGGAGGCGGTGTGCCTGTCGCAATCTGCCTTCAGCCGCAGCATCCAGGCGCTCGAACAGAGCGTCGGCCATCCTTTATTTGACCGTCAGAGCAGGCTACCGACGCTCACGCTGCACGGGCAAAAGCTGCTGCCGTACGCCCGGCGGTTTCAGGAACTGAACGTTGAGCTCAGCAGCCAGCTGCGGGAGGCGGATGATGCGCAAAACGGCGAGGTCGCGTTTGGCTGCGGCCCGGCGCCCTCCGCGCGCCTGATCCCGGCAGCCGTGGGCGAGTTTCACCGTCTGCTGCCGCAGGCGCGGGTGCGCTTTCAGATCGATAACTGGTTTGCCCTGCATCATGCGCTCACCACTCAGCAGTATCCTTTTGTGGTGGCCGACAGCTGGCAGGCCGAACTGGACCCGCAGCTGCGGGTCCAGCCGCTCAGCCCGCAGCGCTGCTTCTTCGTCTGCCACGCCGACCATCCGCTGGCAAAGCGAGGGCCGGTCTCTATCCAGGAGATGCTGCGCTATCCTTTTGCCGCGCCGTATTTGCCGCCCGGAGTGCGCAAAGTGCTGGCGACCCTCAGCCAGCAGCAGGACTTTACCCCGGCGATTCAGTGCGACCATATCTACGCGCTGCTCTCCACCCTGGCGCATACCGATGCGATAAGCTTCGCCAGCGAAGACGGCTTTGCGCTTTGCCAGCACAGCCACCGGCTGGTCAAGCTGGAGCTAAGCGACCTGCCGGACGAGTGGCGGCTGATGCAGACCCGGTTTGCGATTATCTCCCCGGTTCACGCCGCGCAGCCGCCGCTGGTGGCAAAGCTGATAGAGGTTATCCTGCTCGCCGACCGCCAGCATCAGCTTCAGCTCCTGGCCCGGCAGGAGATAGGCTAACCGCCGTTTGCCGGCTGGCCTTTGCCATCGTACTGCGGCCAGCGGTTTTCCAGGCCCTGCGTTTTTAGCGCCTGTTCGACAAACCGACCGTCCACCCACTGACCGACGTCAAAAGCGCTGCGGATCAGGCGGCCGGATTGGGCCTGCCCGACGCTGCTGCTGAAGCTGTCGGTGAGGAACGGGTCGATGCGCGGGGAGGTGGTGAAGTTAAGATCCTGCGGCTGCAGCTCCTCCAGGAACAGCGCCTGCGGGATCTGGCTCTGCTGCGCCATCTCTGCCGACCAGGCGTCCCGGTTGGCCGGGTCGCTGATTTCAGCGGCGTTCTTCACCAGCACGTCGATAATCTGCTGGGTGGCCTGCGGCCAGGCCGCAATAAAGGTTTGCGTCCCGAGGAAGCCGGCTTGAGTGGTGTTCTGACGGCCGGAATCGCCGCTTTTCACCACCACGTCTATCTTATCTCCGCGCAGCGCCAGCAGCGAGACGCCGCCCCAGACCGCATCGACGCGACCGGCCGCCAGCGCGGCTTTGCCGGCGTTCCAGTCGAGATTAATCACCTGCATGCTGCGTTCGTTAAGACCGACGGTTTGTAAGGCGCGATCGAAGGCCAGCTGATCCGCCGTACCGCGATAGACGGCCACCCGTTTCCCCTTCAGGTCCGCGAGCTTTTTAATTCCCGAGGCGGTGGTTGCCGCGAGGTAAGATTCGGAGCCGCGGCTGCCCAGCAGCAGGCGCGTCGGGAGCCCGTTGGCTTTGCCGATAATCGCCGCCAGGTCGCCGAGGTAGACAAAATCAAGCTGCCGGTTGGCCAGCGCCTCATTCACCGCCGGGCCCGCGCCTTTGAAAAACTGCCACTGCACCTCCACGCCCTGCGGCTTAAACACCTCTTCCAGCTGATGGCGGATAAACGCCATGCCGACGGGCCCTTCGATAAACGGCTTACTGCCCGCGCTTTGATCCGGCACGCCGATGCGGATCGTGCGCAGCTCCTCGCCCTGAGCGCCGGCCAGCAGGCCAACGGTGGCGACCAGCGCCAGCAGGGTGCGGCTAAAAAATGCTTTCATCATAAGTTATTGCTCCTCTGAGTTTTTTTCTCACCCTAAAGAGCCGAAGGGCCGGGTGTTAAATGCTTTTATGCGCAGAGCAAAGCTGAAAAAAAGCTAAGCCAGGGGCCGCGTGCCCGGCAGGCTGAAATGCATTCGCTGCATCGGGATTATTCGTCTAACGCAATGGCGGCAGGGCGCAAGGAACGTTTTTATAGCGCTATAACTTCAGCAAAAGTGGACCGATATGTCGCAGATGATCTTAAAAACAGGCGCACCGGGCAGGCCGCAGTTCAGGCTAAACGGTTGGCCGTGGCTGCTGCCCGCGCTGCTGCTGCTGCTGTGGTACGTCGCCGCCCGCGAACGCTGGATGGCGGAGCAAATCCTGCCCGCGCCGTCGGTCGTTGCCGATACCGCGCTGTCGCTGCTGAGCGGCGATCTGCTGGCGCAGTGGGGATTCAGCCTCCAGCATCTGGCGCTGGGCCTGCTGCTGGGAGCCTTGGCCGGAACGCTGCTCGGGGCGCTATTCGGCCTGGTTCCGTCTGCCGCCCAGCGGATCGAGCCGCTGTTTTACGCCCTGGCGCAAATTCCGACGCTGGGCTGGATCCCGCTGTTTATGGTGATATTCGGCATTGATAACGGCCTCAAGCTGGCGGTTATCGTCAAAACCACCGTGGTGCCGATGACCATCAATACCCAGCAGGCGGTCAGCGGCGTACCGCTGACGCTGAGCGAAGCGGCAAGGGTCATGAACTTCTCCCGCTGGCAGCGGCTGCGCTGGCTGGTGATCCCGGCGAGCCTGCCGGGCTGGTTTACCGGTCTGCGGCTGGCCCTTTCGCAGGCCTGGGTATCGCTGATCGTCGTTGAGCTGCTGGCCTCTTCCGAAGGGATTGGCTACCTGATGGTCTGGGGGCGCCAGCTGTTTCAGCTGGATATCGTCTTCGTCACCATCGCGGCGGTGGGCCTCAGCGGCATGGCGATGGAGTGGGCGGCCAACCGGGCCTGCTCCCGGCTGGTGTTCTGGCCGCAGCCGGCCACCGGGCGCCTGGCCTGGAAACCGCAGGCCAGCTGGCGGGCGTTACAGCTGCCGCTGGTGCTGCTGGCAATGTGGCAGCTGGCCAGCAGCTGGGGCTGGATCGATAGCGTACTTTTCTCGTCGCCGCTGGCGGTGGCCGAGCGCTTTATTCAGGGAGCGGCAAGCGGCGAGCTGGCTGCGGCGATGCTCGCAAGCCTGGGACGGGCGTTTGCCGGCGGCGCGCTGGGTATCGCCGGCGGGCTGCTCTGCGGACTGCTGCTGGCGCTGCGCCCGCGCGCCGGAGCGATCTTTACCCCGACGCTTAACGTCCTGCGCCATATCGCCCTGTTTGCCTGGCTACCGCTGCTGACCGCATGGGTCGGCAACGATAACGGCGGCAAAATCGTGTTCATCGCCCTGGCCTCCTTTTTCCCGATGTTCTTCAGCACCCTACAGGCCGTTCTTCAGCGCAGCCCGCAGCTGGATGAGGTTGCCAGGGTGCTGCGCCTGAGCGGCCTGACGCGCCTGCGCAGGCTGATCCTCCCCGGCGCCGCCGCGGGTATTTTTGCCGGCCTGCGCCTGGCGCTGATTTACGCCTGGCTTGGCAATATCGGCGCGGAGTATTTCATGTCCTCCGGCGTGGGTATCGGCAGCCTGATGATCAATGCCCAGCAACTGCTGGATATGCCGACCATTCTCTGCGGCATGGTGCTGATCGGCATCACCGGCGCTGCGCTGGATAAAGCCGGACGTTTACTGGAAATTCGCGCCACCCGCTGGCGCCAACAGGAGTCGCTATGACCACTTCACCCCTGGTCTCTTTTGACCGCGTCCGTAAATCCTGGCAGCAGGTGACGGCGCTACAGAACTTCAGCCTGGATATCGCCGCCGGCGAGCTGGTGGCGCTGGTAGGCAGCAGCGGCTGCGGTAAATCAACGCTGCTGCGGATGCTGGTCGGCCTGGAATCCGCGACCCAGGGCGAGATTCGTATCCACGGCGAGCCGGTGACCGGCGTCGGCAAAGAGCGCGGCATCGTGTTTCAGGAGCCGCGCCTGTTTCCGTGGCTTAACGTTATCGACAACGTGATGCTCGGCCTGGCGGATGAGCCGCTGAGCCGGACGGAGAAACGCCAGCGGGCGCTGGAAATGCTGGAGCGCGTCCAGCTCACCGAGTTTGCCAGCGCGCTGCCCGCCCAGCTCTCCGGCGGTATGGCGCAGCGGGTGGCGATCGCCCGCGGCCTCGTCGGCCGCCCGCAAATTCTGATGCTGGATGAACCTTTCGGCGCGCTGGATGCCCTGACGCGCCATACCCTGCAGCAGGAGCTGCTGCAGATCCACCAAAGCGCGGGAACTACCACGCTGCTGGTGACGCACGATGTGGAAGAGGCGGTCGCGCTGGCCGACCGGGTGGTGGTGCTGTCGCCGCGCCCGGGACGGATACGCGAAGTGGTGAGCCTTGAGCTCCCCCATCCGCGCCGGCGCGAAGAGGCCTCTTTTACCGCCGCCTGCCGCCAGATCCGCAATCTGATTACTTCTCTGCCTGATACCGTTATTTAAGGAGCAACACCATGGGACATCCTTCCATTTACCCGACCGGCGCCACCGTTTACGATCCCGCGCGTGCCTGGAGCGGCTACACCCTTTTCCAGGCCACCGAGCGCGGCGCGGTGCTGGTGGATATGAACGGTCAGGTGGTACGCGAATGGCCTGAACTGCACGGATTTCCCAATAAAATCCTGCCCGGCGGCGCGATACTCGGCCACAGCGGCGAGCGCGATCCGCGCTACGGCATGCAGGATATGCTCGACCTGATCCAGGTGGACTGGGAGGGTAACGTGACCTGGAAGTTCGATCGCTACGAACGGGTCAGCGATCCCGGCAATGAAACGCGCTGGATGGCGCGCGCGCATCACGATTACCAGCGCGCCGGCAACCCGGTAGGCTACTACGCGCCGGGGCTGGAGCCGCAGGTGGAGGGGGGAAATACGCTGATCCTCGCTCACACTAATCTGGTTAATGCCGACATCTCCGACAAGCTGCTGCTGGATGACACGATTATTGAAGTCGACTGGCAGGGCAACGTGGTCTGGGAGTGGCGCTGCAGCGACCATTTTCACGAGCTTGGCTTCGACGATGCGGCGCGCACCGCGCTGTACAACAACCCCAATATGCGCGCCAGCGGCGGTGGAATGGGCGACTGGATGCATATCAACTCGATGTCGGCGCTGGGGCCGAATAAATGGTATGACGCCGGGGATCGGCGCTTCCATCCCGACAATATTATCTGGGACGCTCGCGAATCCAACATTATCGCCATCATTGATAAGCAGAGCGGTCGCATCGTCTGGCAGCTTGGCCCGGATTACAGTAAGCCGGAGCTCAAGCACATCGGCTGGATTATCGGCCAGCATCACGCCCATATGATCCCCCACGGGCTGCCGGGCGCGGGCAATATTCTCATCTTCGATAACGGCGGCTGGGCCGGATACGGCGCGCCAAACCCGGCGTCGGCGGATGGGGTGAAAAACGCCTGGCGCGATTACTCGCGGATCCTTGAGATCAACCCGCTGACCCTTGATATCGAGTGGCGCTACTCGCCTTATGAAGCGGATCTTCCGCAGCCAACCGACTCGTACCGCTTCTACAGCCCGTATATCAGCAATATGCAGCGTCTGGAAAACGGCAATACCTTGATTAACGAAGGCTCGAACGGGCGCGTTTTTGAAGTGACCCGCGACCATGAGATCGTCTGGGAATATATTTCACCGTTCTGGGGCAAGACGCTGAATAACAATATGGTCTACCGTGCCTACCGCATCCCCTACGCCTGGATACCGCAGCTGGCGCAGCCGCAGGAGACGCCGATCGCGGCGGTGGACGTGCGGACGCTACGCCAGCCCGGCGCGGCGGCCGCGGGCCCGGCGCAGAGCGTGGTGCGGGTCGCGGGAGTGCAGCCGTACAGCAAAAGCGCCGATGCGCTGTGCGTGGCGACCGACAACGATACCCTGCGCCGCAGTCCGAAGCTGTTCCGCGTGGCGGAAAGCGCCTTCACTCCCCTGACCGCGGCGGAGGAGCTGGAAAGCGAGCGGCCAATACTGCTGTTTGTCGGCGCTGAGCGCTGCGTACATTGCCGTAAACTCTGGCAGCTGCTGGCGCAGGAAAAGGTTGCGCAACGGATCGCGACGCTGGACCGGCGCTATCTCGATGCCGATCGGCACCAGGATCTGGCGACGACCCTCGGGGTTCGCGGTCTGCCGACGCTGCTGCTGATCGAACGGGGGCAGCCGACGGCGCGGGCGCCTGCGCAACTGTCGGTTGAAAATCTGCTGGCCTGGCTGAGCAGCGCGCCGGAGTCGTGATCCGTCGTTGAGGGCTGGCTTTATGCCGGCCCGGGTTGATGGGCGGATATTTCGTTTGCTACCTTGAGGCGGTGGCGTGACGGCGGACAGGCTGGGCGGATCATTCTGCTGTCATCTTTCTTAAGCATGCTCTGGCGAGCCTGTTTACTGATTAGGGAAAATTAACGATGTCCAAAACTCTCACGATCTTCGATCTGGATAACACCTTGATTAAGGGTGACAGCAGTACGGTATGGAGCCGTTTTCTGGTGAGGGAAGGATGGACCGGCGACCCGGACTATCTGGCGCGAGAAGCGATGCTGATGGAGGATTACGATCGCGGTGAGATGAATATCGCCGATTACGTGGCGCTGATCCAGGCGCCGCTGATTGGCGTACCGCAGGCGGAAGTCGACGGCCTGGTCGCCCGCTGCGTGCGCGAGGAGATCCTGCCCCGCGTCTACCCGCAGGCGTGGGAGGTTATCCGCACGCTACGGGCGCGCGGCGAACAGATGCTGGTGATCTCGGCGTCGGTCAGCCTGCTGGTGCAGGCCGTGTCCGATGAGCTGGGCATCGACCAGGCGTTAGGCATTGACGTAGAGATGGCTGATGGCGGCTATACCGGCGTGATTGCCGGGACGCCGAGCTATCAGCACGGGAAGGTGATTCGGCTGGCTGAGTGGCGGCAGGCCTACCCGCAATTCGGCGGAGAGGTGACGTTTTATACCGATTCAATTAACGATCTGCCGCTGTGCCTGCACGCCGACCGCGTGCGGCTGGTCAACCCTTGCCCGCAGCTGACGGCGGCGAATGAGGAGCACCGGTGGCCGGTGCTTCACTGGCAGCTTTGATCTCCCCGGGCAGGCGCATCGCGCCGCCTCGGGGATGTTCGTGATATCAGGATTTAAACAGCGGCACTACGCTGCCGCCGATATAGCGCCGACGGAGCCAGGCGGAGAGCATATCCATCGCCATCACCACCACCACCAGCAGGAGGGTGATAAACATCACCACGTCCCAGTTCCACAGGCGCATATTTTCCGCGTAAATCAGGCCGATCCCGCCGGCGCCGACGAAGCCCAGCACCGCTGCGGAGCGGGTGTTGGACTCGATTTGATACAGGCTCAGGGCCAGAAACGTCGGGAAGGATTGGGTGAAAATGCCGAAGCGGTGTTTCTGCAGGCCGTTGGCGCCGACGGCGGTCAATCCCCGCCCCGGTGACCGATCTACCGCCTCGTGGCCTTCGGCATACAGGCGGCCGAGCAGGCCGGTATCCTGCATGATAATCGCCAGCACCCCGGCCAGCGGCCCGAGGCCGACGGCGCGCACGAAAATCAGCCCCCAGATAGCCATATCGATCCCGCGCAGGACGTCAAACAGCCGACGCATCAGCAGGGCGATAATCCCCGGAATAAAGCCGCGCATAATATTGCGCGCCGCGAGGAAAGAGAGCAGCAGGGCGATGACCGTGGCGGTGATCGTCCCGACGAAGACAATCGCCAGGGTAATCGCGATCTGCGTGAAATAGTAGCGGAACGGCCAGTTAAAAAAGTCGTGCCACACGAACATGCGCAGCAGATAGCGGCTGATTTGCTGCAGCCCGGTGGTGAGCTGCTCCCCGCTGATGCCAAACTGCATAAAGAACCAGACGTAATAGAGCACGCTCAGCAGCGCCAGCAGGCCGACGTAGCGTAAATAGCGTCCCTGGGCCTGATATAGCGCCCTATGCTGGCGGCGGCTGGCGGCGATATCCGGTTGGTTTTGCCACTGACTCATTTTTTACCCTCGAGAACCCACTGTCGCAGGCGGCCGGACAGCATATCCAGCAGCGAGACCACGATGATGATCAGCAGCAGCGTGATGCTGACCTGATCGTAACGATCGAGCTTAATGTTGGTCATCAGCTCCTGGCCGATCCCCCCGGCGCCAACCAGCCCAAGAATGGTTGAGGAGCGGAAGTTGATCTCCAGGCGCATAAAGCCGTAGGAGAGAAAAATCGGTTTTACCTGCGGCCACAGGGAGAAGCGAACCCGCTGCAGCGGCGAGGCGCCGCAGGCCATCAGCCCGCGAACCGGCTTGTCCTGAGCGCTTTCCACCGCTTCATAAAACAGCTTGGTCAGGCTGCCGATGGTGTGCAGCATCAGCGCCAGAAAGCCGGGGATCGCGCCAATGCCGAAGGCCATCACGAAAATGACCGCCCACGCCAGCTCCGGCATGGTACGCAAAAAGGCGACTAAAACGCGGATGGCGAAACGCAGCGGCGGCGGTGACCAGGCGTTGTTGGCGGCGAGAAAGGCCAGCAGGGTGGCGATGACTACGGCGACCAGGGTAGAGGCCAGCGCCAGCTGCAGGGTTTCCCAAATCAGCGGCAGCTGGATCGGCAGGCGGTAGCCCCAGTAGGCGAACGACCCTTTGGTATGCGAATCGGCGAACAGATCGCTGACGTGAAGCGTCGGCAGCGTCTCAAACATGTAATCGAGAAAGTTTGGCAGGGAGTGCCAGATGGTGAAGAGATTAAATTCAGCCGCGCTGCCCGCGGCGAAGTAAAGAACCAGTAAGAGCAGCGACCAGCTAAAGGTGTCGCGCTTCTGCCGCGCGCGTACCTGCTGGTAATAGCGTTCAAATTCGGTATTCGAAATATTCATACGTCAACGGGTCTTCAGCATACCGCCGCCTCGCGCTTGATAAGCCGGGAGGCGGCGTGGAGGCGGGATTAACGGGCGCTAACCAGCTCGCGCTTCATATCGATAATCTGCTGGAAATCGGCAACGCTACCCGGGCCGATATGCTGGGTGCCGCCCATCGCTTTGATAAAGCAGGCGTGGTTATCGGTATCCAGCTTTTTGATCGCGGTGATGACCTTGGCTTTAAAATCAGCCGGCAGCGCGTTGCTCACCAGGATCGGGCCGTTGGGGATCAGCGGCGATTGCCAGATGATGCGGATCTGCTTCATCAGATCCGGATGATCCATACGAATCAGGCGGTTGAACGCGCCCACGCTGTAGCCGCTGTTGTAGTCGCCAACCATAGAGGTCCAGGTCACCGCGCCGGCAAACTGGCCGTTCAGCACGCCCAGAATGTCCTGCTCGTGGCCGCCGGAGAAGGTCACGCTGGAGAAGAAGTTGTTATATTTATTATCCGTGGTGCCGCCAAATTTCTGCTTAAAGGTTTGGTTCGGAATCAGGAAGCCGGAGGTTGAATCCGGGTCGGCGAAGCCAAAGGCTTTGCCTTTCAGATCGTCTAAAGATTTATACGGGCTGTCGGCTTTAACGATAACCACCGAGTGGTAGCCGCGGGACTGATCTTTATCATCCACGGCGATGCCGACAATATCGACCGCTTTCGGGTTATTAATATAAACCGAGGCGTAAGAGGAGGGCGACATGCTTAATACCACGTCAACCTTACCGCCCAGCAGGCCCTGAATGACGCCGGAGTAATCGGAAGAGTTACGTAATTTCGTATCGACGTTCAGCTCTTTATCGAGAAAGTCTTTCACACACTGGTTATCACCAATTTGCTGGGTGGCGTTCTGGCCGCCGAGGATCCCCAGATTTAACTCTTTCGGCTGCCCGGCAGCGCTTGCCTGCCATGCCATCATAATGCCCGCGATCGCTGCGGATAAACGAACTGCGCCAGTGATATATTGTTTCATTATTTTGCCCGTGTGAGTGGAAATTAATGCAATTGGCTAATTTCATCCCCGTACAGCCGATGCAGAATATCCTGATTCAGCTGAGAGGGATGGTCGTCAAAAATAATGTTGCCCCGCGCCACGCCGATAACCCGCGTGCAGTATTCTTTAACCAGCTCGACCGAGTGCAGGTTGACCATCACGCTGATGCCCTGCTCGCTAATTTCGCGCAGCACGTTCATGATGCGCTGCGTATTTTTCGGGTCGAGAGAGGCGACCGGCTCATCGGCCAGCAAAATACCGGGGTTCTGCATCAGCGCGCGACAGATAGCCACGCGCTGCATCTGCCCGCCGGAGAGATTTTCCGCCCGCTGCAGCGCATGCGGCAGCATGTTCATCCATTCGAGCAGGGAGATGGCGCGCGCCCGGTCGGCATCGGGGAAGACTTTGAACAGCGACTTCAGCGTCGAGGTCTGGCTCAGGCGGCCGAGCAGCACGTTAGTCAGCACATCAAGGCGCGGCACCAGGCAGAAGTCCTGGAAAATCATCCCGCATTCGCTACGCCAGGCGTTCAGCGCCCGGCCCTTAAGTTTGGCGACATCGTGCGGCGTGCCGACTTCCGGATAGCTGAGGATCTCGCCGCTGGTGGCGCTGTGGGTGCCGTTAAGCACGTGCAGCAGGGTTGATTTGCCCGCGCCGGAGCGGCCGATGACGCCCACCAGCTCGCCGGCGTGGAGATCGAAGCTGATGCCGTCCAGCACGGTTTGCTGCGCGCTGTAGGACTTGCTCAGGCCACGCACGCTTAAGACTTTCCGCTGCCGGTCGGTATCTGGCTGACTAAATTGTGGATAATCGGTATCGGTTACCGCAGCGAGAGAACTATTCATAACAGCGTCCAGGTTCGTCATTAAACTGGGCACTATTAATGGCGTTTTATATGATCGTTATATGACGGTAAGGCGAACAAATAGTGAACGGTGGCGATTTATCGCCGCAGAATTGGCGAAAATAGTGCCCTCCGATGACGAAGGGCAGGGAAGCAACGGGCCGGGAGCGGCCGCGATTTTTATGCCGACTTCAGCCGCTTCCGCCAGCGAAAACGGCGGCTTGCCAGCAGGCTCAGACCGCAGCACAGCAGATAGTAGACCGCGCCGGTGAAGACAAAAATTGCCAGCGGGTAGATCTGGACGCGGTTGTTCACCTGGCCGGCGACGGTGGTGAGCTCCGGGACGTTGACGATAAACGCCAGCGACGTATCCTTCAGCAGGCCGATAAAAATCCCCACCAGCGAAGGCTGAACGTTGCGCAGCGCCTGCGGCAGCAGAATCAGGCGCAGCGCCTGTCCGGCGGAAAAGCCCTGCGTCCGCGCCGCCTCATACTGGCCGTTGGGAAGCGACTGCAGGCCGGCCAGCACCGAGTGCATCACCGAGGCGGCGGTAAACCACGCCAGCGCCAGCGTCACCGTAACGGCGCCCGGCAGATCGCTGCCGGTCATCATAGGCAGCAGATACCATAGCCAAAAAATAACGAAAATCAGCGGAATACCGCGAATGATTTCGGCCCACAAAAACAGCAGCCGACGGACGGTTCCGCCATAGCGCCAGGCGACGGCGGCCAGTAGAACGCCGCCGGGTAGCGCCAGCGCCGCTGCGCCAACGGCCATCATCAGCGTCAGGGCCACGCCGCCGGGAATACCTTCCGCCAGGCGTCCCCACAGCAGGTAGTCGAGATTATCGGCGATAACCGCCAGATTAGCGTTCATGCTGGGCTCTCCTGTGCGGGTTCTTACCCGGGCCGAGGCGCGTCAGCAGCAGCCCCAGCGCCACGCCGAGCGCCAGATACAGCGCCGTACCGACGGCGAAGGCTTCCAGCGCATGGGCGTTATAGCTCTCAATTTGCCGCACCTGATAGGTCAGTTCGGCAAAGCCAATGCCGCTCGCCAGCGAGGAGAGCTTCATCAGGTTCAGATACTGGCCGACAATCGGCTGCCAGGCGTTAGCCAGCCCCTGCGGCAGCAGAATATGGCGCAGCTCTCCCCACGGGGTAAATCCCTGCGAGACGGCCGCTTCCCGCTGGCCGCTACCGACCGCGCGCAGCCCGGAGGCGATCTCTTCGATCAGGAACGCCGAGGTAAATACCCCCAGCCCCCACATCGAGCAGATAAACTCCGGCGTCAGCCACCAGACGTTACCCGGCAGAATCGACCAGGAATGGTCGGCGTTGATAAAATCACGGGCGCCGAGGGGTAGCAGGTTCCAGGCGGCAAAGTACCAGAACAGCAGCTGCACCAGCAGCGGGGTGTTGCGAAACAGCGAAACCCAGCAGGCCACCAGCCAGCGCCCCGGCCTGCCGCCGCCGAGGCGAAGCGCCAGCAGCAGAATAGCCAGCACGGTCGCCAGCGCCATCCCGGCAACGCTGACCCACAGGGTGGTGAGAAAACCGGAGACTATCCACTGCAGCGGCTGCCCGCTGAGTACGCCGTGCCAGTCGAGAATCGGCGTCACTCGAGGCCCTCCTGGTGCAGCGGATTAAGCACCTTTTGCAGAAAACGGCGGGTGCGGGCGTGCTGCGGCCGGGCGAAAAATTCCGCCGGCGGCGCAACTTCGAGGATATCGCCGCCGTCGATAAACACCACCCGGTCGGCAATCTCGCGGGCAAACTGCATCTCGTGGGTGACCACCACCATGGTGATGCCGCTGTGCGCCAGCGTTTTCATCACCTGCAGCACTTCGCCGATCATCTCCGGATCGAGCGCCGAGGTCGGCTCGTCAAACAGAATAATTTGTGGTGAAGAGGCGAGGGCGCGGGCGATGGCTACGCGCTGCTGCTGGCCGCCGGAGAGCTGGGCCGGCATCTGGCGGGCCTTATCCTCCAGACCCACCTGCTGCAGCAGCTCCAGCGCCCGCTGGCGGGCCGCGCTTTTCGTCCAGCCGTGCACGCGCTCCAGCGCCAGGGTGATATTTTCCTGCGCCGTCAGATGGGCGTAGAGATTAAACTGCTGAAACACGAACCCGACGCGGCTGCGCAGCTGGCGCAGCGCGCCGGCGGTGAGCCGACGCGTTGGCCTGCCGTCGATCAGGATCTCGCCGTCGCTCAGGGTTTCGAGCTGGTTGATCAGGCGGATCAGCGTTGATTTCCCCGAACCGGAAGGACCCAGGATCGCCACCACTTCCCCGGGATTTATCTGCAGATCGACGCCGTTTAGCACCCGATGGTCGCCGTAGCTTTTTGCCGCTTTGCGCAGTTCGATACTGGCGTTCTGCAGATGTGAAAAATCCGCGGACGAGGCCGCGGAGCGTGAAAATAAACCCGATAACATATTATTTAGCTTCTATGGTAAACGCGCGCGGCTGTGGGGTTTTGGTCGCCGGGCCGAACCAGACGTCGTAAATTTTCGCAGCCTGGCCGGATTTTTCCAGGTTCACCAGCTCGTCGTTCACCGCTTTCAGCAGCGCCGGTTCGCCTTTCTTCACGCCGACGCCGATCTCTTCTTTGCTCAGCAGGTCGGGGATGATTTTAAAGTTGGCCTTATCCGGCGCTTCCGCCAGCAGGCCGGCGAGAATGGTGCTGTCCTGGGTAATCGCCTGCACGTTGCCGTTACGCAGCGCGGTCAGCGCGAGCGGAATATCGTCATAGGAGAGCACGCGCGACTGCGGGAAGCGCTGGTGCAGCGCCTGTTCGCCGGTGGTGCCTTTTACCGCCCCGATGCGCGCTTTGCTGTAATCGTCGAGCTTATCCGCCGATTTAGCCGGCACGAGGAACTGCTGGCCGGTGACAAAATACGGCGTTGAGAAATCAATAACCTGCGCGCGTTCCGGAGTGATGGTGATATCGGCAACAATCAGATCGGCCTTACCGGATTGCAGCAGCGGAATACGGTTGGCCGGGTTGGTGGCGACCAGCTCCAGCTTCACGCCGAGCGATTTAGCCAGCGCCTGGGCGAAATCAACGTCATAGCCGACGATCTGGTGCGTTTTGGGGTCAACCGAGCCAAACGGCGGGTTGGCGTCGAAGGTGGCGACTTTCACCACGCCGGCGGCTTTGATATCTGCCAGCTGGTCGGCCTGAGCCTGCGCGGCAAGCACCAGAATGCCCAGCGCCAGTGCAATTTTTGTTTTTGTCTTGCGCATTATTATATCCCCTGAGTCCCTGTATATGTTTTGTGGTTATTACGCTCCCACAAATTGGCCGCTGACGGCAAAGAAGAAAAAGTTCTTATCTATAGCGAAAAAGAACTTAGCAAGCTCATGGGTATTGGGCGGGGGCAGCGCCTGCGCGGCGAGTCTGGAGAAGACGCGTAATATGCATCTTCCGGGATTGAAAAGACGGAATTGATATTTCCCGACCGTCGCAAGCTGTGGTTGAAATAGACGCAGGAAAAATGCTTTCCGACGGAGGAAAAAATGAAAGTCGCATTATGGCAACGAGTGACGCGCTGGCTGGCTTCGTTATCTAACGCTGAAGCCGGACAGCAGGATACCCAGCGAATGATGGAGGCAATATTACCGGTCGCCAGCCTGTATGGCATTGATATGGGGAATGTCGAAACACGGTGGTTTCGCCATGATAAAACATACTGAGCGGCGCTGGATGCGCGAAGCCTACTGGAACGAGGTGTGCTTTGTGTAGCACAAGGCTGCTTGAGGTTGCGGCGATCGGAGTCATCTGCCGCAGCCCCGAGCAGCTTTAGTCTGCCCCAATGACCCGGGGTTTCACCCTGCCATGCAGGGCCGGATTATCGCTTTCATCCTTCAGACGTACGCCGGTCAGCCGGCGCAGAAAAGCCTGCTCCAGCAGCCACGCCAGCTTAAAGGCGGCGGCATCATAGCTCAGCCCTTCCGGGCGAATATTCGAAATACAGTTGCGCTCTGACTCCAGCCGCTGACGATGCGGTTGCCAGGTCAGATAAACTCCCAGGCTGTCCGGGGAAGAGAGCCCCGGCCGTTCGCCAATCAGTATCGCCACCGCGCGAGCCTGCAGCGTTTCGCCAATATCATCCCCCAGCGCTACCCGAGACTGATGAGCCAGCACCACCGGCGCGAGGCTAAGCCCCAGCGTTTGCAGATAGGGCAGCAGGGCGCGGATCAGCGGCAGGGCCTGGCGCTGCACCGCGTAAGAGGAGAGTCCGTCGCCAATCACCAGCAGCAGGTCGGCGGGGCGTGCGCCGCTGGCGGCGAGATCCGCGCGACTCTCATCGTTCAGCCGTCGCCCCAGATCGGGGCGGTTAAGATAGATATGACGATCGGCGGCGGCGCTATGCACCGTCAGCGACGAGAGGCCCAGCTGCGCCAGCGGGGATACCAGCCCTTCGCTGTCAAAGGGCTGGTGGATGGCGTCGCGCGCCCGGGCGTGAGCGAGGCCAAAATTCAGCACCTCGCGGGTTGGCAGGCTGGCGCCGCTGCGGCCCAGCGCAATGCGCGCATCGGTAAATTCACGTAGCGGGTTCCAGGCGTCGGGGCGATTCATACCGGTTCTCCTTACGCCATCACGGAAAGCAGAGGATGGCGGGCGTCGGTCAGGCGCAGCGCGCCGTCCGGGTTGGTTATCTGCATTTTCGTCAGCCAGGCGGCGAACTCCGGCGCGTGCCTGAGGCCCAGCAGGCGGCGGGCGTACAGGGCATCGTGGAACGAGGTGCTTTGGTAGTTGAGCATGATATCGTCCGCGCCGGGAACGCCGATTAAAAAGGTCAGCCCGGCGGCGCACAGCAGGGTCAGCAGGGTATCCATATCATCCTGATCCGCCTCGGCGTGGTTGGTATAGCAAACGTCGCAGCCGATTGGCAGTCCCATGATCTTGCCGCAGAAATGATCTTCGAGACCGGCGCGAATAATCTGCTTCCCGTCATAGAGATATTCCGGGCCGATAAAGCCCACCACGGTATTGACCAGCAGCGGATCGAAATGGCGGGCGACGGCGTAGGCGCGGGCTTCGCAGGTTTGCTGATCGACGCCGTGGTGGGCGTTAGCCGAAAGACAGCTCCCCTGGCCGGTTTCAAAATACATGACGTTGCTGCCGAGGGTGCCGCGGTTGAGGCTCAGCGCGGCCTCCCTGGCTTCCTGCAGCAGCGCCAGATTGATACCGAAGCCGCCGTTGGCCGCTTCGGTACCCGCCACCGACTGGAACACCAGGTCCACCGGCGCGCCGCGCTCAATCAGCTGCAGGGTGTTGGTGACGTGGGTCAGAATGCAGGACTGGGTGGGGATCGCAAAGCGCTGAATAATATCGTCGAGCATATGGTTGAGCTGCGCCAGCACCGGCAGGCTGTCGCTGGCCGGGTTGATGCCAATGACCGCATCGCCCGCGCCGTACAGCAGGCCGTCGAGCATGCTGGCGGCAATGCCTTTCAGATCGTCAGTCGGATGGTTGGGCTGCAGACGCACGCTAAGATGCCCCGGCAGGCCAATCGTATTGCGAAAGCGGGTGGTTACCTGGCATTTGCTGGCGGCGAGGATCAGGTCCTGGTTACGCATCAGCTTGCTGACTGCGGCCGCCATCTCCGGGGTTATCGCCCGCGCCACCTGCTGCAGGGTGGCGGTATCGGTGGCGTCGTCAAGCAGCCAGTCGCGAAAGTCGCCCACCGTCAGGTGGCTAATCGCCGTAAAGCGGCGGCTATCGTGCGTGTCGATAATCAGCCGGGTGACTTCGTCCTGCTCATAGGGGATCGGGGGGTTATCGAGGATCTCCTTTAGCGGCACCTCCGCCAGCGCCATTTTCGCCGCCATCCGCTCTTCGGCGCTATCGGCGATAATGCCGGCGAGGGCATCGCCGGATCGTGCCGGAGAGGCCTTCGCCATTAACGTCTTCAGACTATCAAAGCGCCAGACCTGGCCTGATAGCGTTGTTTTATACATGCCGCCTCCTCAGGAGACTATACGAAGCTGCGGGTCCACCGGCGCGCGCTCGCGGGCCGCCGCGGTTTTACGAAACCACAGGTAGCCGCCGAGCATCATAGCCGCAAAAATCAGCGCCAGCAGCGTGTTGTACCAGACCATGGCCACCAGGCAGAGCACCGCCATCGCCAGAGCGAAGGCCGGCGCCCACGGATAGAGCGGCGCGCGGAACGGGCGAATCAGTTTCGGCTCGCTGCGGCGCAGTTTGAACAGCGCCGCCATCGAGGTGATATACATAACAATAGCGCCAAATACCGACATTGTGACGATGCAGGCGGTTAGCGGCATTCCGCTGATGGTGATCAGCGAGTCGGAGAAAATAGCGGCAATCCCCACCACGCCCCCGGCGAGGATCGCCAGATGCGGCGTGCGGGTGCGGCGGTTGAGCGCCGCCAGGCCGGCAGGCAGATAGCCGGCCCGGGCCAGCGAATAGATCTGCCGGGAATAGCCCATGATAATGCCGTGGAACGAGGCCACCAGGCCGAACAGCCCCAGCCATACCAGCATATGCAGCCAGCCGCTGCTGCTGCCAACCACGATTTTCATCGCCTGCGGCAGCGGGTCGTTGATGTTGGCGAGCGCCCGCCAGTCGCCGACGCCGCCGGCAAACACCATAACGCCGATCGCCAGCACGGTAAGGGTCAGGATCCCGCCGCCCAGCGCGCGGGGGATGGTACGCTGCGGATCTTTAGCTTCTTCGGCGGCCATCGACGCGCCTTCAATAGCCAGAAAGAACCAGATAGCAAAAGGAATGGCCGCGAACATTCCCGGCAGCGCCAGCCCGCTGAAGCTCTCAGCCCCGGCCCAGCCGTTAGCGGTAAAGTGGCTCCATGAGAAGCCCGGAGCGACCACGCCCATAAACACCAGCAGTTCGAAAATCGCCAGCAGGGTGACAATCAGCTCAAAGGTGGCGGCAATACCGACGCCGAGAATGTTCAGCGTCATAAAGATAACGTAGGCGCCGCAGGCCACCCATTTCGGGTCCAGCGCCGGAAACTGTACGTTGAGGTAGGCGCCAATCGCCATAGCAATCGCCGGCGGGGCGAAGACGAACTCAATCAGCGTCGCGAAGCCGGCAATAAAGCCGCCGGTGGGGCCAAAAGCGCGATAGGCGTAGGCGAACGGGCCGCCGGCGTGTGGGATCGCGGTCGTCAGCTCGGTGAAACTAAAAATAAAGGCGCAGTACATGGCGGCAACCGCCAGCGCCACGATCAGAAATCCCAGCGTCCCGGCCTGAGACCAGCCGTAGCTCCAGCCAAAATACTCCCCGGAAATAACCAGCCCGACGGCGATCCCCCACAGGCGGAAACTGCCGAGCGTTCTTTTTAGCGTTGTGGTTTGCTCTGTCATTTTTGCTACCTCGCCAGATAAAGTTACCCGGCTCGCCACGCTATTTTATTTGCCAGTTTAGGCCTGGGCAGTGCTCAACAAAATACGCGAGTATTTTGAACGCCCTGTAGGGCGGCCCGCAGGGCGAGCGCAGCGAATAAATCCTCACGTACTACGTGTACGCTCCGGTTTTTGCGCGCTGTCCATGCCCAAACTGCCTGCAACAATGACGCCTGGTGAACCTGGTATTTCAGATATGTGGAGGGTTGCAAAGAGAGTGCCAGGTCAGAGCCCTGATAAACGCGGCGGGTTAGCCGCGGGACGATCCAAAAAAGGGCAGACTGCCTGCGCGAAGATATGCGCCGTGGTGCAGCTGCCCGGAAATGCGGCACTAATCGAGAACGACGGCGCCTGCGTCTTTTTGAATCACCGGGCCTTCTTTCACCTTCAGGCTGAGCCCTTTCGTCTCCAGCTCGGCGTGGCGAATTCGCAGGCCGCGGGTGGCGTCGATGTTGACGTTGCTAAAGTGGAACCCGCTGAGCGGCGCTTCCGGGGTGCCGATAATATAGGCCGCCGCTTTGCTATCGCCGGTGGAGGTTAAATTCTCCACGGTGATATTGCTGAAGTGCGGGGTCCGATATTTGTCGAACGGCTGTTGCGGGTCGCTGTCCGGCGGATAGATCTGCTCGCCGAGGGTAAACCCTCCGGCCTGTAGCTGTTTGTCGACCTCGGCCTGCACGATAGGCGCGGCCTGGTAGTAAGCGGAGAAGACCAGCGGCACCTCGACGTTATGCATTTTGGTGTTGCGGTAAACGATATTTTTCACCTCGCCGCCTTTGCCGCGCGGGCTCTTAATGCGAATGCCGTACATCGAGCCTTCGAAGGTGTTGTTTTCCACCAGCACGTTATTGACGCCGCCGGCGCTTTCGCTGCCGATAGAGATACCGCGCCCCTGCTTCAGCGTATTGTTGGCGATGTAAATATTCTCGACCACCCCTTCGGGGAAGCGCGGATCGGCTTTCTCCGCTTTGATGGCGATATGATCGTCATTGCAGTCGATATAGTTGTTGGTGATGCGGATGTTCTGGCTGTCGATAGGATCGATGGCGTCGGTATTCGGCGCATGCCACGGGGATAAAATTCGCGTGCCGTTAATGTCGATATCATGCGCGTAGCGGGTGACGATGTGGAAGCTGGGAGAATGGGTGAGGGTCACGCCGTCGATCAGCACGTTGTTCGAGCGGGTGATGTAGATCAGCCGTGGCCGGTCGGTGCCGCCTTTCTTGCCGCTGGCGCGAATGTTTTCTCGCCAGCGCTCCCACCATACCGCCCCCTGGCCGTCAATGGTCCCTTCACCAACGATAGCGACGTTTTGCGCATCGGCGATGCTGATAAACGGCAGCCAGCCGTTTTCCGCTGCGGCATATTTCGTTTTTTCATCTCCGCGCCAGGCTGCGATTTCGCTTGCGGCGATCAGCGTCGCGTCTTTCTCCAGCTTGAGCCGAATATTGCTCTTCAAAAACAGCGGGTTGGTCAGATAGTTTCCTCTCGGGACCAGCACCGTACCGCCCCCTGCGGCGGCGCAGTCGTCAATCGCTTTTTGAATGGCGTCGGTATTCAGCGCAATCTGCAGCCGCTGGCCTTCTGCGCCGTAGCGGGTGATGTCGCAGACTTTATCCGCGAACGTCACCTTGCTGGCGGCGAGAGCCGCCTGAAAGGGGATAGCGCCGGCGATAGCGGCGGCAGCCAACAGAGGAAAGGTGCGGGTCGTCATCTGATTATCCTTTTTAGGTGTTGTGTTTTGTAAAAATAGCAACATTGTTTTATTTTTGTGTTTATGCCGATCACGTTTTGCCTTTTGTCGTTTAAATGCCCAGATTCAGCGCTCGTTTTTCGGGCAAACGCCCGTAAAACGGCGTGAAAACCGGCGCTAGTTTTGCAATTTCATCTTCGGCGCGGTATAACTGCACCTCTTTGGATGTTTAGATGTCCATACGTTTAGAAGGTAATATGCAAAGTACACCGCAGCAGGGTGAGCCGCTGAAGCGCACCATGAAAACCCGCCACCTGATCATGCTCTCGCTGGGCGGCGTGATTGGCACCGGCCTGTTCTTTAATACCGGCTATATCATCTCTACCACCGGGGCGGCGGGAACGCTGCTGGCCTATCTGATTGGCGCGCTGGTGGTCTGGCTGGTGATGCAGTGCCTCGGCGAGCTGTCGGTGGCGATGCCGGAGACCGGCGCGTTTCACGTCTACGCCGCCCGCTATCTCGGCCCGGCAACGGGGTACACGGTAGCCTGGCTCTACTGGCTGACGTGGACGGTGGCGCTCGGTTCGAGCTTTACCGCCGCCGGTTTCTGTATGCAGTACTGGTTTCCGCAGGTGCCGGTGTGGGTATGGTGCGTGGTGTTCTGCGCGGTGATTTTTATCCTCAACGTCATCTCTACCCGCTTCTTTGCCGAAGGCGAGTTCTGGTTCTCGCTGGTCAAAGTCATCACCATCATCGCCTTTATTATTCTCGGCGGGGCGGCGATATTCGGCATTATCCCGATGCAGGACGGCTCGCCGGCGCCGGGGCTGCGTAACCTGACCTCTGAAGGCTGGTTCCCGCACGGCGGCCTGCCGATCCTGATGACTATGGTGGCGGTGAACTTCGCCTTCTCCGGTACCGAGCTGATCGGCATCGCGGCGGGTGAAACGCAAAACCCGCATAAGGTCATCCCGATCGCCATTCGAACCACCATCGCCCGGCTGATTATCTTTTTTATCGGCACCGTGTTTGTGCTGGCGGCGCTGATCCCGATGCAGCAGGCGGGGGTGGAGAAAAGCCCGTTTGTGCTGGTCTTTGAAAAGGTTGGTATTCCCTACGCGGCGGATATCTTTAACTTCGTGATCCTGACGGCGATTCTGTCGGCGGCCAACTCCGGCCTCTACGCCTCCGGGCGGATGCTGTGGTCGTTGGCGAACGAACGGACCCTGCCGGCGTGCTTTGCCAAAGTGACCAGGAACGGCGTGCCGCTGACCGCGCTGTCGGTGAGCATGCTCGGCGGCGTGCTGGCGCTGTTTTCCAGCGTTATTGCGCCAGATACGGTATTTGTCGCGCTGTCGGCGATCTCCGGCTTTGCGGTGGTAGCGGTGTGGCTAAGCATCTGCGCCTCGCACTTTATGTTCCGTCGTCGCCATCTCCAGCAGGGGAAAGCCCTGAGCGAGCTGCACTATCGCGCCCCGTGGTATCCGCTGGTGCCGGTGCTGGGGTTCATTTTATGCCTGGTGGCCTGCGTGGGCCTGGCGTTTGACCCCAGTCAGCGAATTGCGCTGTGGTGCGGAATTCCCTTCGTGGCACTGTGCTATGGTGTCTGGTATCTGACTCACGCACGACAACTTAACAGGGAGCAACAGCATGTCGCAGATTAACCCGTTAACCTCTATCCTTGCCCGCGAGCCCTTTGTGCTGCTCGACGGCGCGATGGCGACGGAGCTGGAAGCGCGCGGCTGTAACCTGGCCGATAGCCTGTGGTCAGCGCGGGTACTGCTGGAAAATCCGCAGCTGATTCGCGACGTGCACCTGGACTATTTCCGCGCCGGAGCGCAGGTCGCGATCACCGCCAGCTATCAGGCAACCCCGGCGGGCTTCGCCGCCTGCGGGCTGGACGAGGCGCAGTCGAAAGCGCTGATTGGGAAAAGCGTTGAGCTGGCGCGTAAAGCGCGGGAGGCGTACCTTGCGGAAAACCCGCAGGCCGGCACGCTGCTGGTCGCCGGTTCGGTGGGGCCGTACGGCGCGTATCTTGCCGATGGTTCGGAATATCGCGGCGATTATCAGCGCAGCGCGGAGGATTTTCAGGCCTTCCATCGCCCGCGCGTTGAAGCGCTTCTCGATGCCGGAGCCGATCTGCTGGCCTGCGAAACCCTGCCGTCATTTGCCGAAATTAAGGCGCTGGCGGCGCTGCTGACGGCGTACCCGCGCGCTCGCGCCTGGTTCTCATTTACCCTGCGCGACGCTGAGCATCTCAGCGACGGCACGCCGCTGAGCGAAGTGGTGGCGGCGCTTGCGCACTATCCGCAGGTGGTGGCGCTGGGCATTAACTGTATTGCCCTGGAGAACACCACCGCCGCGTTACGGCACCTGCACGGTTTGACCGCGCTGCCGCTGGTGGTCTATCCCAACTCCGGGGAGCACTACGACGCGGTGAGCAAAACCTGGCACCATCACGGCGAGTCCTGCGTCGCCCTGAGCGAGTATCTGCCGCAGTGGCTGGCGGCGGGGGCAAAACTGATTGGCGGCTGCTGTCGCACCACGCCGAAAGATATTGCCGCGCTGGCGGCCAAACGCTGACCGGTCTCCCGGCCGCGGCGCAGCGCGTCGCCGGCCGGGGATCTCCCCGCTCGCGCTATGCTTACCGGGCCAGCGCTTCTGCTACTCAATCCCCATTTTTAACTATCGTTTGCCAGTTTTTTTCTAATGACGATTGGCTATTAGCCAGAATTTTTAATTACTTCATCAAACGCATCAGGCCGGAAATACTGCACCCATAACAACGAAGGGGAGCAGACACTATGGCACACGCATCGCGCATTACACTTTTCGCCGCCCTGGCTTTCGCCGCTTTTCAGGCGCAGGCGGTCAACGTCACCGTGGCGTATCAAACCTCTGCCGAGCCGGCGAAAGTCGCTCAGGCTGACAATACCTTTGCCAAAGAGAGCGGTGCGACCGTTGACTGGCGCAAGTTCGACAGCGGGGCGAGCATCGTACGCGCGCTGGCTTCCGGCGATGTCCAGATCGGCAACCTCGGCTCCAGCCCGCTGGCGGTAGCCGCCAGTCAGCAGGTGCCGATTGAAGTCTTCCTGCTGGCCTCAAAGCTCGGTAACTCCGAAGCGCTGGTGGTGAAAAAGAGCATTACTAAACCCGAAGATTTGATTGGTAAGCGCATCGCGGTGCCGTTTATCTCCACCACCCACTACAGCCTGCTGTCGGCGCTGAAGCACTGGGGCATTAAGCCGGGCCAGGTACAGATTATCAACCTGCAGCCGCCGGCGATTATTGCTGCCTGGCAGCGCGGGGATATCGACGGCGCCTACGTCTGGGCCCCTGCGGTCAACGCGCTGGAAAAAGAGGGCAAGGTGCTGACCGATTCGTCTCAGGTCGGCGAGTGGGGTGCGCCGACGCTGGACGTCTGGGTGGTGCGTAAAGACTTTGCCGAGAAGCATCCTGAGATTGTGAAAGCCTTTGCGAAGAGCGCTATCGACGCCCAGCAGCCCTACATCGCTAACCCGGATGCATGGCTGAAGCAGCCGGAAAATATCAGCAAGCTGTCGCGCTTAAGCGGCGTGCCGGATGCGGACGTCCCGGGGCTGGTGAAGGGCAATACCTACCTGACCGCGGCGCAGCAGGCGCAGGAGCTGAACGGGCCGGTGAACAAAGCGATTATCGATACGGCTAAGTTCCTCAAAGAGCAGGGCAAAGTACCCGATGCCGGCGCCGATTACAGCCAGTACGTTACCGATCGTTTTGTGAAATAAGGAGGTCACGATGCTGCAAATCTCGCATCTCTTTGCCGACTACGGCGGCAAACCGGCGCTGGCGGATATCAACCTGACGCTGGACAGCGGTGAACTGCTGGTGGTCCTTGGACCGTCGGGCTGCGGTAAAACCACGCTGCTGAACCTGATTGCCGGATTCGTGCCTTATCAGCACGGCAGCATCGTCCTTGAAGGGCAGCGCGTAACGGGACCGGGCGCCGAACGCGGCGTGGTCTTTCAGCATGAAGGATTGCTGCCGTGGCGTAACGTGCAGGATAACGTGGCGCTGGGGCTGCAGCTGGCGGGCGTGGACAAAGCGCTCCGCCGGGAAACGGCGGCGCAGATGCTGAAGAAGGTGGGTCTCGAAGGGGCGGAAAAACGCTTTATCTGGCAGCTTTCCGGCGGCCAGCGCCAGCGGGTGGGGATTGCCAGAGCGCTGGCGGCCAACCCGCAGCTGCTGCTCCTTGATGAGCCGTTCGGCGCGCTGGACGCCTTTACCCGTGAACAGATGCAAACCCTGCTGCTCGGCCTGTGGCACGAGACCGGCAAGCAGGTACTGCTTATCACCCATGATATTGAAGAGGCCGTGTTTATGGCCACCGAGCTGGTGCTGCTGTCGCCCGGCCCGGGGCAGGTGCTGGAGCGACTGCCGCTCGACTTTGGCCGCCGCTTCGTTGCCGGTGAGTCCTGCCGCAGCATTAAATCCGATCCGCGGTTTATCGAGCAGCGTGAATACGTGCTGAGCCGGGTATTTGAACAACGGGAGGCCTTCTCATGAGCGTGGTCATCAATGATAAACCGCGTCGGCGGCCGCTGAAGTGGCGCTGGCCTGTTTCCCGTCAGCTGACGCTGAGCGTGGCGACGCTGGCGGTGCTGCTGGCTATCTGGTGGGCCGTTGCGGCGTTACAGCTGATTAGCCCGCTGTTTCTGCCGCCGCCGGGCCAGGTGCTGCGCAAGCTGATAACCATTGCCGGCCCGCAGGGCTTTATGGATGCCACCCTCTGGCAGCATCTGGCGGCGAGCCTGACGCGGATCGTGATAGCGCTGCTGGCGGCGGTGCTGCTCGGCGTTCCGGTGGGGATCGCGATGGGGCTCAGCCCAACGGTGCGCGGCATTCTCGATCCTTTAATTGAGCTGTACCGCCCGGTGCCGCCGCTGGCCTATCTCCCGCTGATGGTTATCTGGTTCGGCATCGGCGAGACGTCGAAGATCTTATTGATCTATCTGGCGATCTTCGCCCCGGTGGCGATGTCGGCGCTGGCGGGGGTGAAAAGCGCCCAGCAGGTGCGCATTCGCGCCGCGCAGTCATTAGGCGCCAGCCGCGCGCAGGTGCTGTGGCTGGTTATTTTACCCGGCGCTTTACCGGAGATCCTCACCGGCCTGCGCATTGGTCTTGGCGTGGGTTGGTCAACGCTGGTGGCCGCGGAGCTGATTGCCGCCACCCGCGGGTTAGGCTTTATGGTGCAATCCGCCGGCGAATTTCTGGCAACCGACGTGGTGCTGGCCGGGATTGCGGTGATTGCGATTATTGCGTTTCTGTTGGAACTGGGGCTGCGCGCGCTGCAGCGCCGCCTGACGCCCTGGCATGGAGAAGTACAATGAGTGAACGTCTGAGCATTACCCCGCTGGGGCCCTATATTGGCGCGCAGATAGCCGGCGTGGACCTCGCGCGTCCTCTGAGCGATAACCAGTTTGAGCAGCTGTATCATGCGGTGCTGCGCCATCAGGTGGTGTTCCTGCGCGAGCAGAATATTACCCCGCAGCAGCAGCGTGATTTTGCGCTACGCTTTGGCGATCTGCATATTCATCCGGTCTATCCCCACGCGCCCGGCGTCGACGAAATTATCGTGCTCGACACCCATGATGATAATCCGCCGGATAACGACAACTGGCATACCGATGTCACTTTCATCGAGACGCCGCCTGCCGGCGCGATTCTGGCGGCAAAAGAGCTGCCGTCCACCGGCGGCGACACCCTGTGGGCCAGCGGCGTCGCGTCGTACGAAGCGCTTTCCGCACCTTTTCGTCAACTATTGAGTGGTCTGCGGGCGGAGCATGATTTCCGTAAATCGTTCCCGGAGTATAAATACCGCAACAGCGAAGAGGAGCACCGGCGCTGGCTGGAGGCGGTGGCGAAGAACCCGCCGCTGCTGCATCCGGTGGTGCGCACTCATCCGGTGACCGGCAGGCAGGCGCTGTTCGTTAACGAAGGGTTTACCACGCGCATCGTTGACGTGACGGAGAAAGAGAGCGAGGCGCTGCTGAACTTCCTGTTTAGCCATATAACGAAACCGGAGTTTCAGGTGCGCTGGCGCTGGCAGCCGAACGATGTGGCGATTTGGGATAACCGCGTCACCCAGCATTACGCCAACGCCGATTATCTGCCGCAGCGGCGCATTATGCATCGGGCGACGATCCTCGGCGATAAGCCGTACTATCGCGCCGGTTAAAACCTGCGGCAGCGCGCCGCAGGCCGGGCTGATTACAGATGCGCGCCGATATAGCGCTGATAGCGGTTGGCTTTTAAAAACGTCAAATCCACCAGCACCAGCCCGTCCACGCAGTTGTTAAAATCAGGGTCGCTGCCGAAGTCGATAAACTGCACGCCGCCCGGTTCACACACCTCGGAATATTGCTTATACAGCGGCGGAATGGCGCAGCCGAGATTACCGAGCAGCGACTTCAGGCGGGTGAGATCTTCGGCATAATCCTCGCCGCTAAACTGCGCCAGCACGTCGGGCAGCGAAGCGGGATAGGGACGGCGCGACTCCGCCAGCGGGTGGGTCGCCGGGAACCACAGACGATAGAAGGCCACCAGCAGATCGCGGGCCGCTGGCGGCAGGCCGCCGGAAATCGACACCGGGCCGAACAGATAGCGGTAGTGCGGGTAGCGTGCGAGGTACGCGCCGATCCCCGACCACAGATAATCCAGCCCGCGTCGTCCCCAGTAGCGCGGCTGGATAAAGCTGCGCCCCAGCTCAATACCGTGGCGGAGAATATCCTCCATCCGCTGGTCGTAATGGAACAGGCTATAGCTGTAAATGCCCTCCAGCCCGCGCTTTTCCAGCTGCATTGCGGTAGGCATAAAGCGATAGGCGCCGACGATTTCCAGATCCTCTTCATCCCACAGAATCAGGTGCAGATAATCATCGTCGTAGCCGTCGACGTCGCGACGTTTGCCGCTACCTTCGCCCACCGCGCGGAAAGCGATCTCCCGCAGGCGGCCGAGCTCGCGCAGCAGCGGGGCGTCGTCCTGACCGTTGCGCTGCCACAGGTAGATGGTTTTGCCGTCGGCGGTGTGCCCCAGACACTCCGCGCGGTGTAGCTCGCGTTTTATCAGCGCCCGATCTTCAGGGCGGGCGATGGCGCTTTCCGTTTTGAATATGCCCGCCTGACCTTTGCCCATCAGTTCGACGTGGCGATAGCATCGATCCGCCAGCTCCCGAGGAGACATCTGCGGGCTATACCAGCTGGACCAGGCAATCTGCTGGCCAATGCCGATCGGCAGGCTGCTGTTGCGGCGACGAAACATTTGCTGCATGAGCAGCAGTAGCGGCAGGTTTTCTGAGAGCAGGGTGCTGGCGTAGAACAGGGCGCTGTTGTGCGCGCGGATCCACACCGGCAGCAGCGGGGCGCGATATTTGGTCGCCAGCTTGATAAAGCCGGGGTGCCATTTCTTATCGCGGATCCCCCGGCGCGTCGGGCGCGAGACCTCACCTGCCGGGAAAAAGATCAGCACGCCGCCGTTTTGTAGCTGCCGATCCATTTGCTGCAGCGCGGCTTTAGCGGTGCGGCCGTTGATATTATCGACCGGAATGAACAGTGAGCTGAGCGGCTCAAGGTGGGTCAACAGGCGGTTGGTCACGACTTTAACATCGCGACGAACGCGGGAGACGGCATAAAGTAGCGCAAGGCCGTCCAGGGTACCGGTAGGATGATTGGCAACGATCACCAGCGGGCCGTGTTCAGGAATTTGTTCCAAATCGTGCGTCGGAATAGCGCAGCGAATATTAAGGTGTTCCAGCACCTGTTCGACCGTATCGAGCCCCTTCAGATGGCGATGGCGGGCGGCAAATTGTTGAAACTCTTCCTCATGGAGCAGTTTTTTTAGCAGCTTCTTTTGCCAGGCGGCGGGCCTGGCCTGAGGCCACAGGTCGTCGAGTACATGATCGAGACTAAACATAGCGCTTCCTCCTCCGTCCTGCCGAGACAGTAGAAGGCGGAAGTGTCGCTTATATTGCAGTTGGGTGAAGATTCGGTATTGGCAGACCCGAAAGCGCGACGCAGGTCAGGAAAATTCCCGGCCTGCGGCCTGCGGCGTGGAGCGGGTAGCGGGGTTAACGCAGGATTTTCTTTTCGGCCAGGTCAAGGGCGAAATAGCTGAAGATCAGATCTGCGCCGGCGCGCTTAATGGCGCCAAGACTTTCCAGAACCACTTTTTCTTCATCGATGGCGCCCGCCTGGGCGGCAAATTTGATCATCGCGTACTCGCCGCTGACCTGGTAGGCGCCGAGCGGCAGATTGCTGCGCTCGCGGATATCGCGCAGGATATCAAGATAGGCGCCGGCCGGTTTCACCATCAGGCAATCAGCGCCCTGGGCTTCATCCAGCAGGGACTCGCGAATCGCTTCCCGGCGGTTCATCGGGCTCATCTGGTAGGTTTTACGATCGCCCTTCAGCGCGGTACCCGCCGCTTCACGGAACGGGCCGTAGAACGATGAGGCAAACTTAGTGGAGTAAGACATAATGGCCGTGCGGGTAAATCCAGCGGCGTCCAGCGCCTGGCGAATAGCCTGCACCTGACCGTCCATCGCAGCGGATGGCGCAATAAAATCAGCGCCGGCCGCTGCCGCAACAACCGCCTGCTTACCGAGGTTCACCAGGGTCGCATCGTTGTCTACGCCGTGCTCGCAGAGTACGCCGCAGTGGCCGTGGGAGGTGTATTCGCAGAAGCAGGTATCGGACATCACGATCATCTCCGGTACCGCCTCCTTACAGATACGCGACATCCGCGCGACCAGGCCGTTTTCGTTCCAGGCATCGCTGCCGTTGGCATCGGTGTGATGGGAAATACCGAAGGTCATAACCGAGCGGATGCCGGCGTTGGCGATACGCTCGATTTCACGCGCCAGGTGCTTCTCCGGGATGCGCATCACGCCGGGCATGGCTTCGATGGCTTTGTAATCGTCGATTTCTTCTTCAACAAAGATCGGCAACACCAGGTCATTCAAACTCAGTGTTGTCTCTTCAAACATGGCTCGTAGCGAAGCGGACTGACGCAAGCGGCGCGGGCGAGTGATTAAATCTGTCATGGTTTGCCTGATTTTGTGAAATGAAAGACCGCAGTATACCTGAACCTGAGGGCCGACGTTTTACGAAAGTGGCTTAAAATCCCCCTCGCCGGAAGGCGCTGACAATAATAATGAGCACCGAAATTTAATACGCATGACGAATGTTTATATTCGCAGGTGATGTTTTTGTTTTGTTGATTATTTTAAATGTCGAGGCGGCTTGTTGATTTTATGAGGAATTAAGACGCTGAGCTGTTTATTCACTGATGTTCTGTTTGTGGGTTAATATATTTGTTTGTTATATGTTTGATTTTGCATTTCTAATCCTCTGAAAATAGTGATTTTAATTATCCCTCACCAGAAAGAATCCCGATGAAGATATTGTCCGGTTTCGGACTTTGGCTAAAGAATAATTGAACCTTTAACTGGTGACGCCGCATAATCGTTCCGCGAAGCATAATAATGTTCTTCTCAGTATTGATAATTGATGGATCAACTATATTACGTCCCTGAGGAGGGATGACAAATGCACCCTTGGAAAAAGAAATTTGTAGTTTCACAATTAGCATTAGCCTGCACTTTGGCAATCACCTCTCAGGCAAGTGCTTTTAATGATATATCTGGAACCAACTACACGACATTTAAACATTATAATGACGCCAGCTATGCTGACGGCGTTTACTATAATGGTTATGTAGGCTGGAATAACTATGCGGCGGATAGTGTTTATAACGGTGACATTTATCCGGTAATCAATAAATCTGTCGTGAATGGCGTGATCTCTACTTACTATCTGGATGATGGTCTTGCTACCAACGCGAACAGCAATAGCCTTACCATTAAAAACAGCACCATCCACGGGATGATCACCTCTGAGTGCATGACCACCGACTGCGCGGGTCGTGACGCTACCGGCTATGTTTATGACCGCCTGGCGCTGACCGTTGATAACTCAACCATTGATGATAACTATGAGCACTATACCTACAACGGCACGCACGCCGATGGTTCCGTAGATACGCATGTTGTTGACGTTTACGATCTGGGGACGGCCATTACGCTGGATCAGGAGGTTGATCTGGTCGTCAAAAATAACTCCCATGTTGCCGGCATAACCCTGACTCAGGGTTACGAGTGGGGAGATATTGACGACAATACCGTCAGTACCGGCGTCAACAGCAGCGAAGTGTTTCACAACGCGATCAATGTAACGGATTCTACCGTGACGTCTGGCTCATGGTCGGATGAAGGTACCTCTGGCTGGTTCGGCAACAACAATAACGCCAGCGATTACGGCGGTACTGACTTTAATGCGAGTGGTCATGCCGGTTTTAATGCTGATGACGTCGCGATCTCGGCGATCGCCAATCCGCATGCGGATAACGCAATGCAGACGACGGTTAACCTCACTAACTCTACCTTAATGGGGGACATCTTATTTTCCAGTAACTTTGACCACAATTTCTTCCCGAGCGGTGCGGACAGCTACCGGGATACCAACTCTGCCGTAGACACTAACGGCTGGGACGGCACCGACCGTATGGATGTCACGCTGAATAACGGCAGCAAGTGGGTGGGGGCAGCGATGTCCACACATCAGGTTGATTCTGATGGCGATGGCGTTTACGACAGCTTTGCCGAAGGCACCGAAGCAACCGCAACGCTGCTTGATGTCGCAGCGAACAGCCTCTGGCCGTGGTCGACCTATGGTCTCAGCAACAGCGACACGGCCTATAATGAAAACGGTCACGTTGTCGGCAATGAAGTCTATCAGAGCGGTCTGTTCAATGTGACGCTAAACAGCGGTTCACGGTGGGATACCACCAAAACGTCGCTAATTGATACTTTGAGCATCAACGGCGGTTCTGTCGTGAACGTAGCGGATTCCACCCTGGTTTCCGACACCATCTCCCTGACCGGTGGTTCTGCCCTGAAGATCGATGAAGATGGCCATGTGGCGACCCACGCGCTGACAGTCGACAACAGTACCGTAATGATTGCCGACGATGTCTCTGCTGGCTGGGGCGTGGATGATGCCGCGCTGTATGCCAACATCGTCAACGTTACCCACGATGGTATTCTCGATGTGGGCAACAGCACGGCGTACGCGATGCAGGCCGATACGCTGAATCTGACCAGCTCGACGGATGCCGGCGGGAAAGTACACGCTGGCGTGTTTAATGTTCACAGCAATCGCTTCGTGCTGAATGCCGATTTAACCAACGATCGTACTAACGATACCGCTAAGCCTAACTACGGCTACGGCACCATCGCCATGAACTCCGATGGTCATCTGACCATTAACGGCAATGGTGACTCCGACACCTCTTTCGACCAGTCCGAAGTGGATAACGCGGGCGACAACGTTGCGGCAGCCACCGGCAACTTCAAGGTTCGCATTGATAATGCGGCGGGTACGGGCTCCGTTGCCGATTACAAAGGCAAAGAGCTGATCTATGTTAACGACAAGAGCAGCACCGCCACCTTCTCTGCGGCAAACAAAGCCGATCTGGGTGCCTACACCTGGCAGGCTAAGCAGGAAGGTAACCTGGTTGTGATGCAGCAGAGGGCGCTGACCGATTACGCGAACATGGCGCTCAGCATCCCGTCCGCTAACAGCAATATCTGGAATCTGCAGCAGGATACCGTGGCGACTCGTCTGACCCACTCCCGGCATGGTCTGGCGGATAACGGCGGCGCATGGGGCAGCTATTTAGGCGCTAGCTTCAGCGGAGACAATGACACCATCAGCTACGATCAGAACGTGAACGGCGCCATGCTGGGTCTGGATACCAAAATTGATGGCAACCATGCTCAGTGGATCGTCGGTGCCGCCGCGGGCTTCGTGAAAGGCGACCTGAGCGATCGCAGCGGTCAGGTGGATCAGGACAGCCAGACCGCCTATATCTACTCGTCCGCTCGCTTTGCAAACAACGTTTTCGTTGACGGTTCTCTGAACTACTCTCACTTCAGCAACCAGCTGTCTGCCAATATGAGCAACGGCCAGTTCGTGGACGGCAGCACTTCCTCCGATGCCTGGGGCTTCGGTCTGAAACTGGGTTACGACCGGAAGCTGGGTAATGCAGGGTATGTAACTCCTTACGGCAGCGTATCAGGCCTGTTCCAGTCCGGGGACGACTACCGCCTGAGCAACGGCATGAAAGTGGGCGGCCAGTCTTACGACAGCATGCGCTATGAGCTGGGCGTTGATGCGGGCTACACCTTTACCTACGGTAGCGATCAGGCCCTGACGCCTTACTTCAAGCTGGCCTATGTTTATGACGATGCCGACAACAACGCTAAGGTAAACGGTGACTCTATCGATAACGGCACCGAAGGTTCTGCGGTACGCGTTGGGCTGGGTACTCAGTTCAGCTTTACCCGCAACTTCAGCGCCTACTCCGATGTGAGTTACCTCGGTGGCGGGGATGTGGATCAGGACTGGGCTGCTAACGTCGGCGTTAAATACACCTGGTAAGATTGTTTGCAGTGATAAAACATTAAAGGTTATTTAATCTAAGAGTATGCCCGTCAAGGATTTGACGGGCATTATTGTCAGGAATGCATAAATGTTATCACTGAGTAAACCGCTTAATGAATTTGATCAGCTGGATCAATGCTTGTCAAAATACGGCACTCACTTCGAATTTTGTAGTAAAAAGCAGATGGTATTTTCGAATGATATACATTGTGACAAAACGGTAGTTATTTTAGCCGGCGTGATCTCTCTGCGCAGAGGTGAAAATATTCTGGTTGGTATCGCTCAGGCCCCCTTTATTATCGGGCTGGCCGATGGGGTCATGAAAAATGAGGTTAAATATAAAATCATGACTGAGGGGGAGTGTACTGGATATCATCTGCCTTCCTCGCAGGCGATTAAAATAATCGACCAGAATAATTTGTGGCGCGACGCATTCTGCTGGCTGGTATGGCATAATCGTATTATGGAGCTACGCGACCTGCAGCTAATTGGTAATAATTCCTATGAGCAAATTCGCGCAACGCTGCTGTCGATGATTGACTGGGACGAGCAATTACGTTTTCGTATTGGCGTTATGAATTATATCCATCAAAAAACGCGTATTTCGCGCTCCGTGGTGGCCGAAGTGCTTGCTGCTCTCCGTAAGGGCGGCTATATCGAAATGGATAAAGGCAAACTGGTTAGCATCAACCATTTGCCTTCAGAATATTAATCAGGATTCGGGAACAGCCAGCGGCTTTTCCCCGCTCAATTCGCTGACCAGGTCATTGATGCCATTACTCATATTGCTAAAGCGCGTCAGCGAAGAGCGGGTGACCACCACAAAGGCGCCCACGTTAGCCTGCGGGTTCATCGCCATATAGGTAATAAATCCGCCACCGCCGCCGGTCTTCTGAATAATGCCCGGATGGCCGTTCTTCGGCTTCATATAAACCCAGCCAAGGCCCAGCGCATCGGCTTTCCCCGGCACGTCCATACCGATAACGCGGGTCAGCTGGCTGCGCTGATAGATCAGCGTCTGCATGCGGTCAGCCTGCTGGCCGCGGGTGTAAAAATCAGAAGAGAGGAACTGCTGCATCCAGCGCATCATATCTCCCGGCGTGGAGTAAACGCCGCCGCTGCCGATCGCCGCCAGGGTGTTGTTGCACGGGCTGGCCCCTTTCTCGGCGACCATCAGGCGGCCGCATTGATCCGGCGATGGCGTAAAGGTGGTGTCTTTCATGCCCAGCGGGCGGGTAATTTGCTCTTCAAACAGCTGCGGATAAGGCTTGCCAGCGGCGTTCGAAAGGGCGTCCGCCAGCAGATCGAAAGCGAGGTTGGAGTAGGCGGCCTGGGAGCCGGGCGCGGCTTTCAACGACGTTGTCGACAGCCATTCCCAGCGCTGCTGGCGGGTCGGCCAGACGAAGACCGCGCGGTGCGCCGCGCCGCCGGGCTGTTCACGCGGCAGGGCGCTGGTATGCGTCGCCAGGTTAACCAGCGTGATTGGCGTGCCCTGATAGCTCGGCACCCGAGCGCCCGGCGGAGCGTATTTGCTCAGCGGATCGTTAAGCTTAACCACTCCCTGATCGAGCATTTTCACCAGCATTTCGCTGGTCATCAGTTTACTCAATGAGGCGATGCGGATGACGGAATCCAGCTGAGGATGTTCATTATTGCCCGGGCGCGTCTCGCCAAAGCTGCGAAAAACGCGCTGGTTGCCGTCGATGACGACCAGCGCCATGCCGGTAGCGCCGCTGCCGTAGTAGATATGGTTGGCGTAACGGTCGACAATATCGGAGGCAAATTCCGGATCGACGCTCGGTTGAGCAGCCTGGACCGATGTCCACGACGCCGCGCACAGCGCAGCAAAAATGAGCAGACTACGTTTCAACGGGGGTATCCATATGATGAAAAGAGATATAGAGCGTATTTATACTACGAAGCGAGGCAGAGCAAGGCGGGAATAACGTCAATATTGTGCGGAAAAACGTAACGGTGCGTAAAAAGGACTTTTTTGCGTATCAGCATATCCGCTTTCCCCGGCGGGCGGGTATGATTAGCGTTTGATTAATCGGGAGATGAGAGAGAGATGGCGACTCAGCGGGTGGTAATGGTAGTCGATATGCAAAATGGCGTCTTTGCGACGCCGCGGGTTGAGCGAGCGCGCTGCGTCGCGCACATTAACCGCCTGACACGCGCCGCGGATCGCGTTATTTTCATTCAACACGCGGAAGACGGCGGGCTGGAAGAGGGCAGCGACGGTTTCGCCCTGCTGGCGGAACTGGAGCAGCCGGCGGGATCGCTGCATGTCACCAAAACCGCCTGCGATGCGTTCTATCAAACCCGCCTTGCACAGCTATTGAGCGACCTGAACATCGAAGAGTTCGTCATTTGCGGCTGCGCAACCGATTATTGCGTCGATACCACCATCAAAAACGGCGCCAGCCGCGGCTATGCCATTACCGTTGCCGAAGATGCGCACACCACCGCCAACCGCGCCGCGGCGCAGGCGAAAACGCTGATCGCCCACTATAACGAGGTCTGGCGCACGCTGACCGTCCCCGGCAATCCTGTACGCGTGAAACCCATAGAAACAATTCTTAGCGATTGGCAGACGAACTAAGCTGCTGATATCCGGTCTCATCATCCGGTTGCCTTTCTTTGCTGCTGCCGATCTGCAGCGAGCATTGTCGTGGTACACAGCATAATCAGAACGATAAGAAGTTAGCAGGAGAGCATGATGTTTAAATCTTTTTTCCCCAAACCGGGGCCGTTTTTTATCTCTGCCTTTATCTGGTCACTGCTGGCGGTGATCTTTTGGCAGGCGGGCGGCGGCGACTGGCTGCTGCGCTTAACCGGAGCCTCGCAAAACGTGGCCATCAGCGCCGCGCGTTTCTGGTCGCTGAACTATCTGCTGTTCTACGTTTACTATATGTTCTGCGTCGGCGTGTTTGCTCTGTTTTGGTTTATCTACAGTCCGCATCGCTGGCAGTACTGGTCGATCCTCGGCACCGCGCTGATTATCTTCGTCACCTGGTTTATGGTCGAAGTCGGGGTGGCGATTAACGCCTGGTACGCGCCGTTCTACGATCTGATTCAGTCCGCGCTGGCCACGCCGCATAAGGTCAGCATCAACCAGTTTTATCAGGAGATCGGCGTATTCCTCGGCATCGCGCTCATTGCGGTCATTATCGGCGTGATGAACAACTTTTTCGTCAGCCACTACGTCTTCCGCTGGCGCACCGCGATGAACGAACACTACATGGCGCACTGGCACCACTTACGCCATATCGAAGGTGCGGCCCAGCGTGTGCAGGAAGATACCATGCGCTTTGCCTCTACCCTTGAGGATATGGGCGTTAGCTTTATCAACGCGGTGATGACGCTGATTGCCTTCCTGCCGGTGCTGGTGACCCTGTCCGAGCACGTGCCGGACCTGCCGATTGTCGGCCACCTGCCGTATGGCCTGGTGATTGCGGCGATCGTCTGGTCGCTGATGGGAACCGGTATGCTGGCGGTGGTGGGGATTAAGCTGCCGGGCCTCGAGTTTAAAAACCAGCGCGTTGAGGCGGCCTATCGTAAAGAGCTGGTGTACGGCGAAGACGACGCCGCTCGCGCGACGCCGCCGACCGTACGCGAGCTGTTTGGCGCCGTACGCCGTAACTATTTCCGCCTTTATTTCCACTATATGTACTTCAACATCGCGCGCATTCTCTATCTGCAGGTTGATAACGTTTTCGGTTTGTTCCTGCTGTTTCCGTCGATCGTTGCCGGTACCATTACGCTGGGCCTGATGACGCAGATAACCAACGTATTTGGCCAGGTGCGCGGTTCGTTCCAGTACCTGATCAGCTCCTGGACTACGCTGGTGGAACTGATGTCCATCTACAAACGTCTGCGCAGCTTTGAACGTGAACTCGATGGCAAAGAGCTGAGTGAAGTGACGCAAACGCTCGGTTAATTATCTCAAGGAAGGATTATGGCAGCAGCAGCCTCTACCCGTATCGTTTCGTTCTCCCTGACGCTCCTGGCGGGGATGGTTCTCAGCGCCTGTACCAGCAATCAGGGGCTGGCGCTAAAAAAAGACGAAAAGCCCGTGGACGTTGCCGCCGTGGTACGGCAAAAAATGCCGGCCAGCGTGAAGAACCGTGACCAATGGGCGCAGGCGATCGCTAAAGCCTTCGAAAGCCAGAAGCTGGCGCCGACGGAAGAAAACGTCTGTTCGGTGCTGGCGGTGGCCCAGCAGGAATCCAACTATCAGTCAGACCCGGTCGTGCCGGGGCTGAATAAAATCGCCTGGCAGGAGATAGACCGCCGGGCGGAGAAAATGCACATTCCGCTGTTCGTCGTGCATACCGCGCTAAAAATTCCCTCGCCTGATGGTAAAAGCTACAGCGAACGCCTGGATAGCGTGAAAACGGAGAAGCAGCTAAGCGCCGTATTTGACGATTTTATCGACATGGTGCCGATGGGCCAGACCCTGTTTGGCTCCCTCAATCCGGTGCATACCGGCGGGCCGATGCAGGTAAGCATCGCCTTCGCCCAGCAGCATACCGATGGCTATCCGTGGAAAATGGAGGGCACCGTGCGCAAGGAGGTCTTCAGCCTGCGCGGCGGCCTGTGGTTTGGCACCCGGCATTTGCTGAACTATCCGGCGAACTATAGCGTGCCGCTGTATCGCTTTGCTGATTTCAACGCCGGCTGGTACGCCAGCCGCAATGCCGCATTTCAGCATGCGGTCAGCAAAGTTAGCGGCGTGAAGCTGGCGCTGGACGGGGATTTGATTCGCTACGACAGCGATGAGGCGGGAAGCACGGAACTGGCGGTGCGGCGCGTAGCCGGACAGCTGGCGATGAGCGATGACGATATTCACCGTCAGCTGAAAAAAGGCGACAGCCTGGCGTTTGAAAAAACCGACCTCTATCAGCAGATTTTCCGCCTTGCCGATCGGAAAGCAGGCAAGGCCGTGCCGCGAGAAATACTCCCTGGTATTCAGCTCGAAAGCCCTAAAATTACGCGAAACCTGACGACAGCCTGGTTCGCTAAGCGGGTTGATGACAGGCGCGCCAGCTGCATGGCGCGTCGTTAGCGATTATTGCGCCAGCGCAGGATCAGCCCGAGCAGAGCGACCAGCAGGCAGCCAGACAGAAAGGGGACCAGGCCAAATACTGTCCCTACCGCCAGGCTTATTTCTATACGCGGATGGTGGGTGTTCTGGACCTGTATTAAGTGTTCAAAAACGCCGGGCGCGTGCACCAGCATGCTCAGCATTTGCGCCCCGGCCCAGAAGCAGAACAGCACAAACAGTCCGTAGGCGATATTGCTGCTGGTCAGCGGGCTCCTTCTTTTTTTGCCAAAGAGCGCTTTTGAAAAGGCAAACTCTGCCATATAACCTCCGTACTCCACTTCTCAGCCGCTTTTTACACCGGCTACACGGCGATTATTCTGGCAGCGGAGGGCGCTATCCAGTATCAGATTGCTGGTAATTTTCGGCCAGGAATACTCCTGAACTTGCCACTTTGCGAGCGTGCTAAAAATTTGTGAAATGGAGAGCCATCTCCCACTGTTAAATAATTCTCAACGTCGCTACAGACCGCGGATTGCGCCTGTGCGAAGATGATTTTTTTGCCGTTGGAGTTGTCATGAAGCTCACTGAGAAAATTCGCCGTGACTGGCACTATTACGCTATTGCGCTGGGGTTAATTTTTATTCTGAATGGCGTTGTGGGGCTGCTGGGGTTTGAAACTCAGGGCTGGCAATCCTATGCCGTCGGGCTGGTGACCTGGGTCATTAGTTTCTGGCTGGCGGGGTTTATTATTCGCCGTCGTCCGGCAGAGGAAGCTTAGGGCGCTGCGGGTTATCCAGCCGACCGGGCCGTAAACCTGTCGCCCCGGCAAGCGCAGCGCCGCCGGGGCAATCTCATCAGTTCATCGAAGTTTTCAGCGCCCGATCGGCGGCGTGACGCTCCAGCGCCAGCTCAATCAGGCGGGTGATCAGGCTGGTATAATCCAGCCCGCTGGCTTGCCACAGTTTGGGATACATGCTGATATTGGTAAATCCTGGCAGCGTGTTGATTTCATTGATAACAACTTCATTATCTGCCGTCAGAAATACGTCGACGCGCGCCATGCCGCTACAGCCGAGCGTCTGATAGGCACGAACGGCAATATCCCGAATTTTATCGTTAACTTCACCGTCGATGGCCGCCGGAACGACGACTTTCGCTCCCTGGTCGTCAATGTATTTGGTGTCGTAGGCGTAGAATTCGCTGTTGAGGACGATTTCGCCGCAGGTGCTGGCCTGAGGAGCGTCGTTACCCAATACCGCGCACTCGATCTCCCGGCCTTTAATCCCTTGTTCAACCACCACTTTATGGTCAAATTCAAAAGCCAGCGCGACCGCCTGCTGATACTGTTCTTCGTTGTTCACCTTGCTGACGCCCACCGACGAACCCTGATTGGCCGGTTTGACAAACAGCGGCAGGCCGAGCGTGCTTTGCACTTCAGCGAAGCTAAAACGCTGGCGGTTGGCGCGGGTCAGGGTAATAAACGGCGCGATAGACAGGCCGGCGTCACGCAGCAGGCGTTTGGTGACGTCTTTATCCATGCAGGCGGCGGAGCCGAGCACGTCCGAGCCGACGAAGGGCAGGTTAGCCATCCGCAGCATACCCTGCAGCGAGCCGTCTTCTCCCAAAGTGCCGTGCACTATCGGGAAAATGACGTCGATGGCGGCCAGCGGTTGGCCGCTGTCGGCATTAATCAGCTGCCCGGATTCGCGACCGGGAATCTGTGCCAGCGTGACATCAGAGGGGCGCAGCGCAATACGGGCAGGATCCTGCGGGTTCAACAGATAGTTACCGGCATCGTTAATATGCCAGATACCCTGCTTATCAATCCCCAGCAGAACGACGTCAAAGCGCGATTTATCAATTGCTTCCACGATGTTCTTCGCCGACTGCAGCGACACTTCATGTTCTGCCGACTTGCCGCCAAAAACGATCCCAACCCTCATCTTAGCCATTTCAACTTCCATCCTGATTACATCAAAGCACATAACATAGCATGCGCAATGACGGCGTGGCTGCCAGAATCTCTGCGGCAGATCGCAGGGGGTTAAAAGCTGTTCAACCGCCGCTGCGGATCGGCAGGCGAGGGCGGAAACCGATGCCCGCCGGTGCCGGAGCCTCAGCACAACGCGCTGAGGCTCCGGCGATTAGCTCTGATAATATTTTATAAATCGGGATATGGAGCGATAAAATACTAAACTGATCGCTAGCGCATCTCTGGTAATACGCCCGCTGAGGGAAATTGCTAAGCTAGATAATAATTCACAAAAAACTAATGAATACGCGTAGTTATGGAATCCTGGAAGGTTAATCTTATCTCCGTCTGGTTCGGGTGCTTTTTCACCGGCCTGGCAATCAGCCAAATTCTCCCGTTTTTGCCGCTCTATGTTTCCCAGCTCGGCGTCACCTCTCACGAGGCGCTGTCGATGTGGTCGGGCCTGACCTTTAGCGTCACCTTCCTGGTATCGGCCATCGTTTCGCCGATGTGGGGCAGCCTCGCGGATCGCAAAGGGCGCAAGCTGATGCTGCTGCGCGCCTCCCTGGGGATGGCGATTGCCATCCTGCTCCAGGTCTTTGCGACTAACGTCTGGCAGCTGTTTATCCTGCGTGCGGTGATGGGGCTGACTTCCGGATATATTCCCAATGCGATGGCGCTGGTGGCCTCCCAGGTACCGCGAGAGCGCAGCGGCTGGGCGCTCAGTACCCTGTCGACGGCGCAAATTAGCGGCGTAATCGGCGGACCGCTGCTGGGGGGCTTCCTTGCCGATCACGTTGGGCTGCGAATGGTATTTATCATTACCGCCATTTTGCTGACGGTGAGCTTCCTGGTGACGCTGTTCCTGATTAAAGAGGGCGTGCGCCCGCAGGTCAACAAAGCGGATCGCTTAAGCGGCAGAGAGGTATTTGCTTCGCTGCCGTATCCTGGCCTGGTTATTAGCCTGTTCTTCACGACCCTGGTGATCCAGCTGTGCAACGGTTCAATCGGCCCGATTCTGGCGCTGTTTATCAAATCGATGGCCCCGGAGAGTAATAATATTGCCTTCCTCGCCGGAATGATTGCCGCCGTGCCGGGCGTTTCGGCGCTGATCTCGGCCCCGCGTTTAGGCAAGCTTGGCGATCGGATCGGAACCTCGCGGATCCTGCTGGCGACGCTGTGCTGCGCGGTGGTGATGTTCTTCGCGATGTCGTTCGTGACCACGCCGCTGCAGCTGGGCGTGCTGCGCTTCATGCTTGGCTTTGCCGACGGCGCGATGCTGCCCGCGGTGCAAACCCTGCTGCTCAAATACTGCAGCGATAGCGTTACCGGACGCATCTTCGGCTACAACCAGTCGTTTATGTATCTGGGGAACGTGGTCGGGCCGCTGATTGGCGCCTCGGTATCGGCAATGGCCGGCTTCCGCTGGGTGTTTATCGCCACGGCGATTATCGTCCTTATTAACCTTTGGCAGCTGGCCGTTATGCTGCGGCGCAGCCGCCAAACGACGGCTTAATCACACTCCTCCCTTCTGCCGGTATTTACGTCACAGCGTAAATGCCGGTTACCGATATCTCTCGGTTATAAATGTATCTCCGATCACAAAATGATCATTTTCACCTCTTTGCCCCTTCTATTTGTAGCTGTTACGCGTATACAGTTACGCGTAACAGCTATCTGGAAAGAGGTTTTATGAGAAATTTATTCGATTTGTCAGGGAAACGAGCGCTCATCACCGGTTCTGCTCAGGGGATTGGCAATCTGCTGGCCGGCGGCCTTGCAGAGTACGGCGCGGAGATCATTATCAACGATCGGACTCAGCAGCGTGCGGACCAGGCCGCGCAGGCGCTGGTTGCCCGAGGCTATCGCGCAGTGGGATGCGCATTTGATGTGACTAAGGCGGCGGAGATTGAGCGTGGGATTACCCGTATTGAGCAGGAAATTGGTGCGATAGATATTTTAATTAATAACGCCGGGATCCAGCGTCGATATCCTTTTACTGAATTCCCCGAAGAGGAGTGGGATCGGGTTATTGACGTTAACCAGAAAGGCGTATTCCTCGTCTCGCAGCAGGTTGCTAAATATATGATGACGCGTCGTGCGGGTAAAATAATAAATATTTGCTCGATGCAAAGTGAATTAGGTCGAAAAACCATTACCCCTTATGCCGCATCGAAAGGGGCGGTTAAAATGCTAACCCGCGGAATGTGCGTGGAACTGGCGGAATATAATATTCAGGTTAATGGCATTGCACCCGGCTATTTTGCTACCGAGATGACGGCTGCGCTGGTGGACGACGAGGGGTTTTCCGCGTGGCTGTATCAGCGTACGCCGGCGGCCCGCTGGGGAAAACCGGAAGAGCTGATTGGCGCTGCGGTGTATCTGGCCTCTCCGGCGGCAAACTTCGTTAACGGTCATGTGTTGTTTGTCGACGGCGGGATGCTAGCCGCAGTCTAATTCTCGCTATATTTCAGGCTGCATCGCTATTGTTTTTAGGCGCAGTTAATAAAATTAAGCTGAAGTAATAATTAAACCCGTTTGATTACGATCATAATCTGAGGATTGCTTATGCAAATGCTCGCGAAGTTACCAGCGCGTCGCTGGTGGTATTTAATGCCCATCATTTTTATTACCTATAGTCTGGCATATCTTGACCGCGCGAATTACGGATTTGCCGCCGCGGCGGGAATTGAAAATGATTTAGGTATAACCAAAGGGACTGCGTCGCTGATTGGTGCGCTCTTTTTTCTCGGCTATTTCTTTTTCCAGGTTCCCGGTGCGATATATGCCGTAAAGCGCAGCGTGCGCAAAATGATTTTTTGCAGCCTTATATTATGGGGCGTCTGCGCGGCGGCGACCGGATTTGTCAGTAATATTCCGATGTTGATGGCTATTCGCTTTACCCTCGGCGTGGTCGAGGCGGCGGTGATGCCAGCGATGCTGATTTATATCAGCAACTGGTTTACCAAAACCGAGCGTTCGCGTGCCAATACCTTCCTGATCCTCGGTAATCCGGTGACCGTGCTGTGGATGTCTATCGTTTCCGGCTACCTGATTCAGTCCTGGGGCTGGCGGGAGATGTTTATTATCGAAGGCATTCCGGCGGTCCTGTGGGCGGTATGCTGGTGGATACTGGTTCGCGATAAACCCTCAGAGGTCTCCTGGCTGAATGAGCAGGAAAAACAGACTCTGCAGCAGGCGATGGATAGCGAACAGAGTAATATCAAGCCGGTACGTAATTATGGCGAAGCGCTGCGGTCGCGCAACGTCATTATGCTGTGCGCCGTGCATGCGCTGTGGAGCATCGGCGTGTACGGTTTTATGATGTGGATGCCGTCGATTCTGAAAAATGCCGCACAGATGGATATTGTGGCGGTAGGCTGGCTGGCGGCCGTGCCGTATCTGGCTGCCATTATATTAATGCTGACGGTCTCCTGGCTGTCGGACAAGTTCCAGAATCGTAAGCTGTTCATTTGGCCATTGTTACTGATCGCCGCTATTGCCTTCTTCGGTTCATGGATGGTGGGCAACCAGGCGTTCTGGTTCTCTTATGCGCTGCTGGTGATTGCCGCCGCCTGCATGTACGCGCCGTACGGTCCTTTCTTTGCGCTGATTCCTGAGCTGCTGCCGCGTAACGTCTCCGGCGTTTCTATGGGGCTGATTAACAGCTTCGGGGCGCTTGGTGCTTTCCTCGGCGCGTGGCTGGTTGGCTATTTGAATGGCGTTACGGGCGGTCCCGGCGTTTCTTACACCTTTATGGCTATCGCGCTGCTGGCCTCGGTGGTGCTGATGTATAACGTGCGTGCCAATAATGAACCCTCTTCATCACTGGTAACGGCAAAAAAGGTTGCGGGTTAACATAAACCGTAGCTGCTGTGGTAAGGTTCTCTGCGAGCACATAAGTCGTTTGTCGTAGAGAACCTGATGAAAAACAGCCGGATGACATTACAGGATATCGCCAACCTGGCGGGGCTTAATAAAATGACGGTGAGCCGCTATTTGCGCGACCCAGGCCAGGTGTCGCAGCGCAGCCGCGAGCTTATTTCTAAAGTCATGGAAGAGAATAACTACATCCCTAACCGGGCACCGGAAATCCTGCTCAACGCGCGCAGTAAAACAATCGGCGTGCTGATCCCCTCCTTTCGCAATCAGATTTTCGCCGATGTGCTGGCCGGTATTGAGTCGGTGACTTCCGCGCATCAGTACCAGACCCTGATCGCTAACTACGAATATGACCCGCAGCGCGAAGAGCGCGAAGTGCTCAACCTGCTTTCATATAATATCGATGGCCTGATCCTGACCGGCAAGCAGCATAGCGATCGCATGATCCAATACGTACGCGCGAGCGGTATTCCGGTTGCGGAACTGATGGACTTCGGTGGCCCGCAGCTTGATATTCAGGTGGGATTCGATAACGAAAAGGCGGCATGGGACATGACCAACGCTTTTCTCGAAAGCGGCAAACGGTCAATCGCCTTTTTTGGCTCAATGGACGATCCCCGCGATCTGAGCCGTTTTCGCGGTACCGAACTGGCGCTGCAGGCTCATGGCCTGAAGGCGTATCATATGGCTCCGCGTACTATTTCTTCGGTCGCCCTTGGGCGGCAGATGTTCCTGAAAATGCAGCAGTCGTGCCCGGGTATCGACGCGATTTTTTGTACCAATGACGATCTGGCGGTTGGCGTATTGCTTGAATGCCAGTCGCAGGGTAAAGCGGTGCCGCAGGAGATGGCTATTGCTGGTTTTCACGGGCTGGAAATTGGCCGCGCGAGTTTGCAGAAAATAGCCAGCGTCATTACCCCACGTTATGACATCGGTAAAACGGCCAGCGAAATACTGCTCGCCAGACTTGCCGGTAAAGATGCGCCGGACAGCGTGAATTTGGGCTATCAGATATATTATGGCGATACGTTATAGTTATATATGCGCCATGCTTAAAATTGCCGATGCCTTGACCCTGCGGCGCCCGGCTCGTCCATGAGTCCCGACCCGTTACATAGCTATGCTCCAGGTGCCGCCAGGTTTACCGCCTTTCGGCATTATTGCCGGGCCCGCTGAATAGCAATATTCTTTTTAACTCTTATCTATTAAATTTAGTTATGAAGATTATTACGCCGGTATTCGCGGTATTCCTCATGCCAAATAAGTAATGAGCAAAACGTTTCGCTTAATATTGATGGCGGTAAGTAATCATTTTAAAAAAATAATTCTGGTATCCGACGGCTAATGTATGACATAAATAGCAACTCAACTGACCTCGCCTAAGGATAAAGCGTTGTGAAGAATCTCATTGCCGAGCTACTGGTAAATCTGGCACAAAAGGAAGAGGAAACAAAGGAGCTGACGGTGCAGGTTGAGGCGCTGGAAGTGGTGGTGACGGCGCTGCTAAGGCATATGGCGCAGGACGCGCAGCAGGCGTTAATTCACGACATTGAACAGGCTATAGAGCAGGCCAGCCCGGGCCCGCTGGTCGATGAGCGCGATACCCAGCGGTTGCAGCAATATATAAAAAAGCTGTTGCGGCATCCTCGTAGCTAGCGCCAGTGACAAGGTATGGATGCTGTCATTTTACTGTCACATCGCTTTTATAAAGTCTCCCACGTTTTGTTTTTTAAGTATTTTTACATGGAGACGACAAAAGTGAAATTAAGCGCCCTCTTTATTGCCCTGCTGCCTCTGCTGGCTTCCCCGGTTATTCATGCTGATACCCCGTCCGCCCCGGCTCTGGATAATCGCGCCGCCCAGGGAGATATCACAACTCCCGGCGGCGCTCGTCGTTTAAGCGGCGACCAAACTGCCGCTTTGCAGGCCTCATTAATCAACAAACCTGCGAAAAATATTATTTTGCTGATTGGTGACGGAATGGGGGATTCAGAAATTACCGCCGCCCGCAATTACGCCGAAGGCGCAGGCGGCTTCTTCAAAGGTATTGATGCGCTGCCGTTGACCGGCCAGTACACCCATTATTCTCTGGATAAGAAAACCGGCAAGCCGGATTATGTGACCGATTCCGCCGCGTCCGCGACGGCCTGGACCACCGGCGTAAAAAGCTATAACGGCGCGCTGGGCGTCGATATCCACGAAAAAGATCACCAGACCATCCTTGAGCTGGCGAAAGCCGCCGGCTTTGCTACCGGCAACGTCTCTACCGCCGAACTGCAGGACGCCACCCCAGCCGCGCTGGTGGCGCACGTGACTTCACGTAAATGCTACGGCCCCAGCGTCACCAGCGAAAAATGTCCGGCCAACGCGCTGGAAAAAGGCGGCAAGGGTTCGATTACCGAGCAGCTGCTGAACGCCCGCGCCGACGTAACGCTAGGCGGCGGGGCTAAAACGTTCGCCGAAACCGCCACCGCCGGTGAATGGCAGGGCAAAACGCTGCATGACCAGGCGGTCGCTCGCGGCTACCAGATTGTCACCGACGCCACTTCGCTGGCCGCGGTCGGCGAAGCCAACCAGGGCAAACCGCTGCTGGGGCTGTTTTCTGACGGTAATATGCCGGTACGCTGGGAAGGGCCTAAAGCCTCCCTGCACGGCAATATCGACAAGCCGGCGGTGACCTGCACGCCGAACGCGAAGCGTGACGCCTCGGTGCCGACGCTGGCGCAGATGACGGATAAAGCCATCAGCCTGCTGAGCAGCAATGAGAAGGGCTTCTTCCTGCAGGTTGAAGGGGCCTCCATCGACAAACAGGATCACGCGGCGAACCCGTGCGGCCAGATTGGCGAAACCGTCGATCTTGACGAAGCGGTGCAAAAAGCGCTGGAGTTCGCCAAAAAAGATGGCAACACCCTGGTGGTGGTGACCGCCGATCACGCGCATTCCAGCCAGATTATCCCCGCTGATTCGAAAGCGCCGGGCCTGACTCAGGCGCTGACCACGAAAGACGGTTCGGTGATGGTGATGAGCTACGGTAACTCCGAGGGAGAGTCGATGGAGCATACCGGTACGCAGCTGCGTATCGCCGCCTACGGCCCGCATGCCGCGAACGTAGTGGGCTTAACCGATCAAACCGATCTGTTCTACACCATGAAAGCTGCCCTGGGTCTGAATTAAGCCCGTGCCGGCGGCGAATTTCTGCCGCCGGCTGGTTTTTTTCCCGTCAGCGACCAGACTTACAGAGATTGACTCACAGAAGGATGGTGCGATGAAAATAACATTACTGGTAGCCCTGTTGTTTGGTTTGGTCTTTGCCACAGCGGTAAGTGCCGCGGAAAAAACGCCGACTCCCCAGCAGCAAAAAATGACGGTCTGTAACAAAGATGCGTCGGCAAAATCGCTGAAAGGGGATGAGCGCAAAGCGTTTATGAGCAGCTGTCTGAAGAAAGATGCGCCGGCTCAGGAGAGTAAAGGGTTAACGCCTCAGCAGCAAAAAATGGGCGAATGTAACGGCCAGGCGACCCAGCAGTCGCTGAAAGGGGACGACCGTAAGAAATTTATGAGCGCCTGCCTGAAAAAACAGGGGTAGTGGAAACGGGTGAGGCCAGGCCTCACCCGCGATTATTCCTGGCTTCAGGAGCGGCTGAGCTTCTCTGATTTTTCCATGCATTTCACCATCGCTTCGATCACCGCTGAACGGAAACCTTTCTCTTCCAGCACCCGAACCGCCTCGATAGTGGTTCCGCCCGGCGAGCACACCATATCCTTCAGCGCACCAGGATGCTCTCCGCTTTCCAGCACCATTTTAGCCGAGCCCATCACCGCCTGGGCGGCAAACTTATAGGCCTGGGCCCGCGGCATTCCGCCGAGGACGGCGGCATCAGCCATCGCTTCAATAAACATAAATACGTAGGCCGGCGCAGAGCCGCTGACGCCGACCACCGGATGGATCATCGGCTCCGCGATAATCTCAGCCTGACCAAAGCAGCGGAAAATAGTCAGAATTTCAGCGGTTTCTTCGCTGGTGACCAGCGCGTTAGGCGTGACCGAGGTCATCCCCGCGTTGACCAGAGACGGCGTGTTCGGCATGGCGCGGACGATTTTGCGATCGTGTCCCAGCGCGCGCGCGAGCTGATCGAGGGTGACGCCCGCAGCGATGGAGACCACCAGAGAATCTTTGTTCAGGCTGGAGGCGACGTCGCTCAGCACTTTAACCATAATCCCCGGCTTCACCGCGCCGAACACGATATCCGCGACCTGCGCAACGTCCTGGGCGCTCTCCGCCGCATTGATCCCGTACTGGTCGCGTAGGGCCGCCACTTTTTCCGGCGACGGGGTGTAGACCCAAATTTGTCCCGGCTGTACCTGCCCGCTGGCGATCAGGCCGCCGAGAATGGCCTTACCCATATTACCGCAGCCGATAAAGCCAATTTTCTTCTCCATCACCCTTCTCCTGTGCTTATTTTGTCGTGAGCTATCTAGCTTATCACTCCGGAGCTTTCCCGGGGGACAAAAGCAGGTGACAATAATAGCTCCCTTTTCCGTCAACAGGAGCTGGAATGCATATTTGGGTTGATGCGGACGCGTGTCCAAACGTGATTAAAGAAATTTTGTTTCGTGCCGCCGAGCGCACGCAAACGCCGATGACGCTGGTGGCAAACCAGGCGCTGCGGGTACCGCCGTCGCGCGTTATTCGTACCCTACGCGTACCGCAGGGCTTTGATGTGGCCGATAATGAAATCGTTCGCCTGTGTGAGCCGGGCGATCTGGTGATTACCGCCGATATTCCGCTGGCCGCCGAAGTGCTGACCAAAGGCGGCGCGGCGCTCAATCCGCGCGGCGAGCGCTACAGCGAGGCCACCATTCGCGAGCGCCTGACGATGCGTGATTTTATGGAGACGATGCGGGCCAGCGGCGTGCAAACCGGCGGCCCGGATACCTTATCGCAGCGCGACCGTCAGCAGTTTGCCGCCGCGCTGGAGAAGTGGCTTTCAGAGACTAAGGATAGGTAGCTTAAACCCAGCTATCGTCATCGCTGCCGATGTCGTCATCGCCGAAACCGGCGTCGAAGTCGGAGCTGTAGGTGCTGTTATCCGCAAGGAACTGATTGTCGTCCTGGCGGAAGAGATCGTCCGACGCGCTGCTATCCGCCGTCTGCGTGAGGTCAGCCTGCGGCTTCTCTTCAATGATATTGACGATCTCCTGCGGATGCGATCCGCTGAACATATTGGTCAGCATGTTGCCGAGCACCACGCCTCCCGCTACGCCTGCGGCGGTCTGGAGCGCTCCGGCCATAAAGCCGCCGCCGCGAGCCGCCTGAGGAGCGTAGTTCTGCGGCTGCATTTGCGGGGCATACTGCGGCTGCGCGCTGGCCTGCGGCCGACCGTACTGCTCCGCGCCCGGAATAGGGTCGGAACCACGCGACTGCGACTGGCCGCCGCCGAACAGGCCGGAGAGAAATCCGCCGCTGCTCGGTTTTGCCGCCTGCAGCTGCGTCACCTGGCTCTCCAGCGACTGGATACGATCGTTGAGCTGCTTAATCGCAGCTTCCTGAATGAGGATCGTTTGCGCCATGTAGTAGGGGGCGGCCGGCTGCTCCTTGATGTGCTGCGCAATCCGCTCCTCGGCGCTGGCATCGCGCGATGCGCTCTGCGTCCCGGCCTCTTTTAGTCGGGAAAACAGCCCATCAATAAGGCGTTGTTCTTCAGATTGCATGATACATTCCTCTGTCACACTGATAAATTACGGTCAGAGTGCGTCTGAACTGACCATGTTGTAAATATGTTGCAGCGTAAAGCTTTGCATAAATGTGTTACCGTTTACGCCAGCCAGCGGCTAAAAAATAATCCCTAAGTAGCGGTAAATCTGGCACAACATTTAATGCAATGATAAGTTTACATGCCAAATCCCTTTGCTCTCTATGATGAAAGGGAATATCTGATTATTTGTAACGTTTATTTTACGATTATCGTGACGCCGCTTTGCAGGTATCATTGCTTACTTTTCGTATTCATTTTCCCGCAAAATGCGGAACCAGAGGGTCTTCGGTAATGACACAGCCAATCTATCTCATCGGTCCGCGCGGCTGCGGTAAAACGACGATCGGCCACGCGCTGGCACGGGCGCGTAATTACCAGTTTACCGATACCGATCATGCCCTGCAGGCGCATGAGCAGCGTACGGTCGCGACGATTGTCGAGCAGGAGGGCTGGGATCGCTTCCGCGAGCTGGAGTCGCAGGCGCTAAAAGCGGTCACCCAGCCGGGAACGGTTATTGCTACCGGTGGTGGCATTGTGCTGATCGAAGAGAACCGTCAGTTTATGCGCGAAAACGGCGTGGTGATCTATCTCCAGGCCTCGGTATCAGCGCTGATTGACCGCCTTGAAGCGTATCCGAAAACCGAACAGCGCCCGACCCTGACCGGCAAACCGATCCGCGATGAAGTTGGCGAAGTGCTGGCACAAAGGGAGGCGCTGTACCGGGCTACCGCGCACCATATCATTGATGCGACCGCCGCGCCGGATGAGGTGGTTGGGCAGATTGTGGCGACGCTGCAGAGCGCCTGTACGGTCGCTAATTAATCCTTCAGGCTGGCGGATAACGGAGCGAGTTAGGACTTTACCTACGGTAAACAGAGCGCGGGTATCTATACTTTATAGCTCGTACGCTAAAAGAGGGAAGAGCTATGCCAGACCGACCGCCATATCCGCGAGAAGCGCGCGTCGTTGCCGTTGAGAAAGGTCAGAAGGGCCAGACTGAGACCTGGTACCAGCTGCGCGCCGATTATCCCACCCCCGATTCACTGATTAGCGAACATCCTGTCGAGAGCGAAGCGCTGGACGCCAAACGGCGCTATGAGGACCCTGATAAATCGTAACCCTCCTTCTGCGCTGCTGCCTGTCAGTGAAACCTCTGGCAGGTTTTTTTGACTCCGCTCACTACGTCGCTCTCCGCTGATTAGCGGATCTGCGCGGCGACCTGCTGGCTCAGTCAGGGGGTAAAACAGGATGTCCGTCACATTTTTAATTCATCACGCGTACTAATGAATACCTAAGGTGCGGATTTTTCAGGAGAGCTCCTGACTCATCCGGAATCTTTACACTCTACTGGAGCGCTAAGCTGCTACGCTTCTGGACGGTTGATTTTTAGCCACCAGGGGGGCGGATATTATGCGGTAAGCCTGTGCTGAAGGTGTGGAAGTGAAAAGGTAGATGATATGAGTACAACGATGGCCATTTTAACCGTTGGCGTGGTGCCGGTGGCGGAAGTCCTGCCGCTTTTAACCGAACATATCAGGGAAGAGCAGATCACGCATATTAGCCTGTTAGGTAAAATGACGCGCGAAGAGGTTATGGAGGATTATGCCGTTGACCCCGACGACGAGCGCCTGCTTACCTTACTGAATGACAACCGCATGGCCGAGGTCTCGCGGTGGAAGATTGAACGTGATTTAAAGCACCTTATCGCGGTGCTCGACCGGCAAGAATATGACGTCATCCTGCTGTTGAGCTCCGACATGCTCAGCGGCTTTACGGCGCACAACGCTATCCTGCTGGAGCCACAGCGAATTATTCCGCCGCTGGTGGCGTCGATTGTCGACGGTCATCAGGTGGGAGTCATCGTTCCCGTCGCGGACGCTCTGCCATTGCAGCAGCAAAAATGGCTCTCGCTGAACAGCGCGCCGTACTACGCGCTGGCGAATCCGGTTAGCGGCGGCGATAGCGATTTGCTCGATGCCGGAAGGGCGCTGCTGGAGCAGGGGGCCGACGTGCTGGTGCTGGACTGCCTCGGCTACCATCAGCACCATCGGGACGTGCTGCAAAAAGCGCTGGACGTGCCGGTTCTGCTCTCCAATGTGCTGGTTTCGCGGCTGGCGGCAGAACTTTTGGTTTAAGCCGTTTTGCGGCTGCCCGCGCTCCGGCGCACCCTGACCGGTAGGCAAACGCGGTCGGCGCGGCCATCCCGCGTCACAGGATGGGCATTACGCGTTAATTTTACGTGACAGAAACGAGGAGCGCCCCCTATATTGAGGTTTCAACAAAAGATCATAAGGGCTTGTTTATGCTTCAAAGTAATGAATACTTCGATGGAAAAGTGAAATCGATTGGTTTCACCAGTAGCAGTACGGGCCGCGCGAGCGTGGGCGTGATGGCGGAAGGTGAATATACCTTTGGAACCGCACAGCCGGAAGAGATGACCGTGGTCAGCGGTGCGCTGAACGTTCTGCTGCCTGGGGAAACCGAGTGGAAAGTGTATGCCGCCGGTGAAGTATTCAACGTTCCGGGCAGCAGCGAGTTCCATCTGCAGGTTGCTGAGCCAACGTCCTATCTGTGCCGCTATCTGTAATTCAGATTCTGCCATCCTGCCGCAGCGCGGCAGGATGAAGATCCGCGTAATCGATTGATTCTGCGGATGTCATTCAGCTGATTAGCGCTGGGCTTCTCCGCCCAGGCCTTCCACCAGATTCTGAATCAGCGCGGCCAGTTCGCCGGTCATCAGAATAAAGTCGGCATCAAAGCGCTGGGCAAAATCTTCCCGATCGATATCTTCGTTCTGATCGCGCAGTTCGTCACAGAACTTCAGGCGCTTGATTGATCCATCGTCGCACATCAGGAACTGAATACGCTGCTGCCAGTCGAGCGCCAGCTTGGTGACGACTTTCCCGGCTTCAATGTGCACGGCGATTTCGTCGCTGACCAGATCCTGCTTCTTCGCGCGGATCACGCCGCCGTCTTCCAGCATGGCCTTCAGCTCGGCCTCATCCAGCAGCTGGAAGCCTTGCGCCACGGTGCCGGAGCGCACCCATTCGGTGAGCGTCAGCTCGATCGGGTTTTCCAGCGCCAGCGGAACAACCGGCAGCGATCCTAAGGTTTTGCGCAGCAGGGCCAGCGTATCTTCCGCTTTTTTGGCGCTGGCGCAGTCCACCATGATCAGGCCGTTGACGGTGTCGATCCACATCATGGTCTGGCTGAAGCGGCTGAAAGCGCGCGGCAGCAGCGAGTGCAGCACTTCGTCTTTCAGCGAATCTTTTTCGGTTTTCTTCAGCTTACGGCCCTGTTCGGCTTCCAGCTTGAAGATCTTCGCTTCCAGCGCCTGTTTGATCACCGGCGACGGCAGGATCTTTTCTTCTTTACGCGCGCAGATAACGATCTGGCCGTTTGTCGTGTGCGTCAGCGCATCGCTGTGCGATCCCATCGGCGATACCCAACCGGTTTTCGCCATATCCTGGCTACCACAAGGAGTAAACGTCAGCTCGGCCAGCTGTTTTTCCATCTCCTCGGCACGCAGGGAAATGTCGCGGCTGAGACGGTAAACCATTAAATTTTTGAACCACAGCATGATAATTTCCACGGCTTTGTCGTTAAATCCAGCGGGCATGATAGCGAATTGTCGCTATGCTTGCATTGTTAATCGGGGAGAGGAGCTTACAGTGCGTATTGGTATTGATTTAGGCGGCACGAAAACGGAAGTCATTGCCCTGAGCGATAAGGGAGAGCAGCTATTTCGCCACCGTTTGCCGACTCCGCGGGATGATTACCGGCAAACGATAGAGAATATTGCCACCCTGGTCGATATGGCAGAGCAGGCGACCGGAGAGCGCGGCAGCGTTGGAATGGGGATCCCCGGTTCGATTTCGCCGTATACCGGCGTGGTAAAAAATGCCAATTCCACCTGGCTCAACGGCCAGCCGTTTGATAAAGACCTGAGCCAGAGGCTGAATCGCGAAGTGCGGCTGGCGAATGATGCCAACTGTCTGGCGGTTTCGGAAGCGGTGGACGGCGCCGCGGCGGGCGCTCAGACCGTATTTGCGGTCATTATCGGCACCGGCTGCGGCGCCGGAGTGGCGTTTAACGGTCGTTCGCACATTGGCGGCAACGGCGCCGCCGGCGAGTGGGGGCATAACCCGCTGCCGTGGATGGACGAGGATGAGCTGCGCTATCGCGCGGAGGTTCCGTGCTACTGCGCAAAGCAGGGATGTATCGAAACCTTTATCTCCGGCACCGGCTTTGCCACCGACTATCGGCGACTGGGCGGTCAGCCGTTAAAAGGCAGTGAGATCGTGCAGCGCGTTAGCGAGCAGGACCCGCTGGCGGAACTGGCGCTGAGCCGCTATGAGATGCGGCTGGCGAAGTCGTTGGCTCATGTGGTGAATATCCTCGACCCGGACGTGATCGTGCTCGGCGGCGGAATGAGCAACGTCGAGCGCCTGTACCAGACGGTGCCCGCGCTGGTGAAACCGTGGGTGTTTGGCGGCGAGTGCGAAACGCCGATCCGCAAAGCGCTGCACGGTGATTCCAGCGGCGTGCGCGGCGCGGCCTGGCTGTGGCCGCTGTAGACGGCTGAGGAGAGGCTCGTCGTCCCGGTCTCCCGGCGGCGCCGCGCTGCCGGGAAGCCGCGCGGACCTTTACTCCACCGCGTAGGCCTTATCGAGACGGCTGTATCCCAGCCCGTTGATTTTCTTCACCTTGATCTGCACAGGGATGCGCTCTTTCATCGCTTCGACGTGGCTAATCACGCCGATCGCCTTACCGCTGGCGTTGAGGGCATCCAGCGCATCCAGCGCGGTATCCAGCGTTTCGCTATCGAGCGTGCCGAACCCTTCGTCAAGGAACAGCGAATCAATGCGCGTTTTATGACTCACCAGATCGGATAGCGCCAGCGCCAGCGCAAGGCTGACGAGGAAGCTTTCGCCGCCGGAGAGGGTGCGGGTATCGCGCACCGCATCCGCCTGCCAGGTATCGACCACCTCCAGCTCCAGCGCTTCGCTGGCTTTTCGCTGCAGCTGATAGCGGCCGTGCAGGCGGTTGAGCTGATGGTTCGCCAGCCAGACAAGGTTATCCAGCGTCAGCCCCTGGGCAAATTTACGGAATTTATCGCCTTCTTTGGAGCCAATTAGCGAATTGAGCCACGCCCAGTCCTCCAGCTGCCGCGCGGCGAGCGCGATCTCCTGCTGCAGCGCCTGCTGGCGCTGCTGATTCTCGGCATTCTGCTTCAGCTGCTGGCGGATCTCCCCCTGACGGGCGCTATTTTCCCGCAGCAGCAGGGCCAGCTGCCGTAAGCGGGCCTCAATCTCTTCTACCGGCTGGGTGATGTCGGCATCCGCCGGCGGCTGCTGCCGATGCTGCGCCAGCGCTTCGCGGGCCCGCAGGGCGAGCGCGCTATTTTGCTGGAGCGTATTTTCCAGCGTTTGCCTGAACTGCTCCAGGCGCTGACGGGTCTCCTCATCGAGCAGGGCGTCGAGAAACGCCTGCTGGTCGGCAAACGGGCTGGCGGCGAGGGCGGCGGCGAACTGGCCCTGCGTTTCTGTCAGCAGCCGCAGCTGCTGGCTCTCCTGCTGGCCAAGAGTGCGCCACTGGCTCTGCAGCGCCAGGCAGTCGTCGTGCACCTGGCGCCAGCCCTCAAGCGGCGCGGGCGCTACCGCCTCTTCCGTCTCCGGCAGCGTCTCCAGCAGGGGGATCAGCTGCTGCAGGCGCTCCTGCAGGGTGACGGATTCGTCGTGTTTGGCCTGCCAGCTGCGGGTTTCCTCCTCGCGCTGGGCCAGCCAGACCGCCGCCTGTTCAGCCTCCGGTGCGCTGAGGGCAAACGCCGCGAGCTCGCCGTTCAGGGCGCTATGACGCTGCGCCAGCTCCTGCCGCAGCTGCTGTAGCTGCAGCTCGCACTCCTGCTGCTGGGTCTGCCAGGCGAGCCGCTGCTGATGCTGATACAGCTGCTGCTCCAGCTCCTGCTGGGCCTCCAGCCAGCCGGAAATATCATCCTCTGGCTGCAGGTCAATGCGCAGTTCGCCGGTGACGGCCTGCCACTGAGAGGTAAGCGCTTGCTCCTGCTGGAGCAGCGATTCTCGCTCCTCTTTTTGTTTAAGTTGTTGTTTCAACAGCGCATCCAGCTCGCCGCGCAGCTGGGCGCCTTCTTCCGCCAGCTGTTTAACCTCGCGCTCCAGGGCTTCGCGGCGGGCCTGATTAACGCCGGGCGTCAGCGCCCGATATTCGGCGACTGCCGGGTGTTCGCAGGAGCCGCAGAGCGGGCAAGGCGCGCCGGGCTGCAGGCGCGCGCGCTCCTCTTCCAGTCCGGCAATCCGCGCTTCCAGCTCGCAAATGGCTTTTACATCGCTGAACTGCTGGTTTTTATCTTTATAAGCCTGGCGGCGCTGGGTCAGCGTCGTTTCCAGCTTCTCCCGCTCCTCGCGGCCGGCCTGCTCTGTCGCCTGCAGCTGGCTGAGGCGCTGGCGCAGGGGCAGCAGACGGCTGTGCAGGGCTGCCAGCTGCTGACGCTGCGGGCGGGCGGCGGCGTGGCGGGCAAGGTCGTCGCGCAGCCGATCGGCATCCAGCGCCAGCGTCGCCGGCGGCAGTTCGCCGAGCCGACGGCGGGTTTCCGCCAGCCGCTGCTCCAGCCCGGCCTGCTGCTGCGCGTCGCGCGCCTGCTGCTGGAACGCCGCCCGCCAGCCCGCCAGGGCATTGCCCCACTGACGATAGCGGTCGTTGGCCTGCAGCCATTCGGCGAGCGACTGGTGGGTCTGCTGCAGCTGGCTCGTTTGCTGTCGCGCCGCGAGACGAATACCTGCCCGCAGACGCAGTCGTTCGTGTAAGCGAGTATTTACTTCTTCCACCTGGCGGCGGGTCTGCGCCAGCGCGGCGGCCTGCTCCTGCTGTCGGGTCCACAGCGGACGCAGCTGGTCGGCAGGCTGGGCCTGCTCCAGCGCCGCAAGCTGCGGCCGGGCCTGCTCCAGCGCCTGCTGCGCCTCGCGTAACCGTGCCTGGGTCTGTATCTCATCGCGGCTTAGCTCCTGCTGGCGCAGCAGCCATTGCCGCGTATTTTGCTCGCGGGCCTGCTCGGCGAGCCGCTGCTGCTCTTCAGCAGTAAGTACTTGCAAACTTTGCTGCAGCGCCTGCTGCTGCTCATCGCTTAACAGCACAACGCCGGAGGCCTGGGCCTGCAGTTTTTCCAGCTCGCTGCGGGCGAGCTTGTGCTTTTCAAACACCTGGGCGGAGATCTGACCGTAAATTTCGGTGCCGGTGAGCTCTTCCAGCAGCTCCGCGCGCTCTTTGGGTTTGGCGTTAAGAAAGGCGGCGAACTGGCCCTGGGAGAGGAGCATCGAGCGGGTAAAGCGGCCGTAATCGAGGCCGGTGAGCGCGGCGGTCATCTCCAGCTTGTCTTTGACTTTGTCGGCAAGGATTTGCCCATCGTCGCAGCGGGCCAGCTCGACACGGGGCGCCTGCAGGTTGCCGTCGGGCTGGTTGCGCGCGCGGTTCTGGCTCCAGAAGGCGCGGTAGGCGGTGCCTTTTACCTCAAATTCAACTTCTGCCAGGCATTCGGCGGTATTGCGGGTCATCAGATCGTTTTGCGATTGCGACACGCTGCTCAGGCGCGGCGTTTCGTGGTACAGCGCGAGGCAGATAGCGTCCAGCAGCGTCGTTTTCCCGGCGCCCGTCGGCCCGACGATCGCAAACAGCCCGTTGCTGGCGAACGGTTCGGCGGTGAAGTCGATTTTCCACTCGCCTTTCAATGAGTTAAGGTTTTTCAGGCGCAGACTCAGAATTTTCACAGGTGCTCCTCACCGTTCAGGCTGTGCAGCGTTTCGTTAAACAGCTGTTCGAGGCGCTGCTGCTGCTGCTCTTCGAGACTCTCCAGCGCCAGGCGACGGGCAAAAACGTCCTCAACCCGCAGTTCGCTGAGGGTTTCCCGCCGCTCTCCGGCCAGGATGCGCTCGCGCTGGGCGCGGCTGCGGCGCACCAGCAGCACTTCGACCGGCAGCTCTTCGCAGCGGGTCTGAATCTGGCGCTGAATATCGTGCAGGTATTCGTCGCTGGTGATTTCAATATCCAGCCAGGTGGCGGGCAGCTCCGCGCTATCCTGCCACTGGTCAAGCTGTTCGCTTATGCTGGCAAAATCGCCTTTTAGCACCGCCAGCGGCTGGACTATCGGCACCGTCAGCGGGCTAACGTCCGTCAGGCGGCCGTCGGTAAAGGTCACCAGATTGACGCTTTTATTTTTCCCGGTCTCATCAAAGCTCAGGGAGATTGGCGAACCGCTGTAGCGTATATGCTCGCAGCCGCCGACGATCTGCGCCCGGTGGATATGACCCAGCGCGATATAGTCTGCAGGAGGGAAATGGCTGGCCGGGAAGGCATCGAGGGTGCCGATATAGATCTCGCGCACCGCATCGCTTTTGCTGGCGCCGACGGTGGTCAGGTGGCCGCTGGCGATAATCGGCAGCGTTTGGTCGCCGCGCAGGGCGCAGGCCTGCTGGTACTGCTGCTGATAATAGTCGCTGATGGCGGTGAGCAGCAGCTGCTGCTTTTCACCGCTGGAGTGCCCGGCCTGGCTGGTGACCAGCTCGCGCGGGCGCAGGAAGGGGACCGGGCAGAATATTGCGCCCGGCGCGCCGTCGCGCAGCGGCAGAACGAAGGGAGCGTGGCCGGCGTTAGCCACGACCGTGGTTTTTAAAAAGGCCAGGATGTCGCGCGATTCATTCAGCGTGGCGACCGAATCATGGTTGCCCGCCAGCACCACCAGCCGACAGCCGGTTTGCTGAAGCTGAACCACGAAGTGGTTATACAGCTCGCGGGCGTAGCTCGGCGGCGAGCCGGTATCAAAGATATCGCCGGCGACAATAATGGCATCGACCTCGTGCTCCTGCGCGCTGGCCAGCAGCCAGTCGAGAAAGGCCGCATGCTCAGCGGCGCGGCTTTTGCTGTAAAAGTTTTGCCCGAGATGCCAGTCAGAGGTGTGAATGATGCGCATAAATATTCCGTAGCCTAAGAGCGTTGCCGCCATTATACCATCGACGGAAGGGGAGTTAAGTGCGTGTCACAATTCAAAATCCTCGATCGTCATACGGCCATTTTTTTTCATAAATCTGTCACAAAACTGACGCATAATGGCGCCGCACTCTATACTGATGGCTAAAAAATACAGGGTAAATAATGGCGAGAAGAATTCTGGTCGTTGAAGATGAAGCTCCAATCCGCGAAATGGTCTGCTTTGTTCTGGAGCAAAACGGCTTTCAGCCCGTCGAGGCGGAAGATTATGACAGCGCGGTGAACCAACTCAATGAACCCTGGCCTGATCTGATTCTCCTTGACTGGATGCTGCCAGGCGGATCGGGTCTGCAGTTTATCAAACTGCTCAAGCGTGAGGCGATGACCCGCGATATTCCGGTGGTCATGCTAACCGCTCGCGGCGAAGAGGAAGATCGCGTTCGTGGCCTGGAGACCGGCGCCGATGATTACATCACCAAGCCTTTCTCGCCGAAAGAGCTGGTGGCGCGAATCAAAGCCGTGATGCGGCGAATCTCACCGATGGCGGTGGAAGAGGTGATTGAAATGCAGGGGCTGAGCCTCGATCCTTCCTCCCATCGCGTGATGACCGGTGAAAACCCGCTGGACATGGGGCCGACCGAGTTTAAGTTATTACACTTCTTTATGACCCACCCGGAACGCGTATACAGCCGCGAGCAGCTGCTGAATCACGTCTGGGGGACCAACGTGTATGTAGAAGACCGAACGGTAGACGTGCATATTCGCCGTCTGCGTAAAGCGCTGGAACAGAGTGGCCATGACCGGATGGTACAAACGGTTCGCGGCACGGGATATCGTTTCTCCGCCCGTTTCTGAATGTCGACAGGAGTGTGAACCGTGCTGGAACGGCTGTCATGGAAAAGGCTGGCGCTTGAGCTTTTCTTATGTTGTATCCCGGCCCTGATTCTCGGGGCGGTATTTGGTCATTTGCCGTGGTTTTTACTGGCGGCGGTGACCGGACTTCTTATCTGGCATTTCTGGAATTTATTACGCCTCTCATGGTGGCTGTGGGTGGACCGCAGCATGACGCCACCGCCGGGAAGCGGCAGCTGGGAACCGCTGCTGTACGGCCTCCACCAGATGCAGATGCGTAATAAAAAACGCCGACGCGAGCTGGGCAGCCTGATCAAACGCTTTCGCAGCGGGGCGGAATCGCTGCCCGATGCGGTGGTGCTGACCACGGAGGAGGGGGCGATCTTCTGGTGTAACGGCCTTGCACAGCAGATCCTCAATCTGCGCTGGCCGGACGACAGCGGACAAAACATCCTTAACCTCCTGCGCTACCCTGAATTTGCCAACTACCTAAAAAACAAGGATTTCAGTAAACCGCTCAATCTGATCCTTAATAACTCCCGTCATCTGGAAATTCGCGTGATGCCCTACAGCGACAAGCAGATGCTGATGGTGGCGCGCGACGTGACGCAGATGCACCAGCTTGAAGGGGCGCGGCGCAACTTTTTTGCTAACGTCAGCCACGAGCTGCGCACGCCGCTAACGGTGCTGCAGGGGTATCTGGAGATGATGCAGGAGCAGGTGCTGGAAGGGGTGACGCGGGAAAAAGCCCTGCATACCATGCGCGAGCAAACCCAGCGTATGGAGGGGTTAGTTAAACAGCTGCTGACGCTATCGCGCATTGAGGCGGCCCCGGTTCTGGCGATGAACGACAAAATCGACGTACCGATGATGCTGCGGGTTGTCGAGCGGGAGGCGCAAACTCTCAGCCAGAAAAAGCATACGCTGCACTTTGTGGTCGATGAGTCGCTGCAGGTTCTCGGTAATGATGAGCAGCTGCGCAGCGCGATCTCGAATCTGGTGTATAACGCGATCAACCATACTCCGGAGGGCACGGAGATTACCGTCAGCTGGCAGAAAGCGCCGCACGGCGCGCTGTTTAGCGTTGAGGATAACGGCCCGGGGATTGCGCCCGAGCACATTCCGCGGCTCACCGAGCGCTTCTATCGCGTGGATAAAGCGCGCTCGCGGCAAACCGGAGGCAGCGGTCTGGGGCTGGCGATCGTAAAACATGCGGTTAATCATCACGACAGCCGGCTGGATATTGAGAGCACGCCCGGCAAGGGAACGCGGTTTAGCTTCCTGCTGCCGGAACGTTTGATTGCCAAAAAAAGCGACTAACCGCCGCTCTGTCAACATAACTTGTCAATGACCAGCTTAGGCTGGTCATTTTCGTTTGCAGTCAATTTTCAGCTGCGTAATTAACGAACGCCCGCTGCTTTTTTGTTCGCATGATTAGCCATATGTTTTCCTTCATTATGGTTAATAACGCCAGGTATTAATGCAGACTTAGCATAATCATCTGCTTTTACGATCCCGCCTTGCTTTAAAACGTTATAAGCGTTTAAATTGCGCCCCATGCAGTCGTAGACAGACTGTTTTTGCGTGGTAATTCAAAAAACAATTCTTTCCCACGCCGCTTCGGGAGCATATCTCGCTGAGTTTCCGGCAATAGCCGCTGTATCATCCCTAAGGGAAGGCACGGTATTTTTCCGTTTAACACCACCACATCCACAGGCAGTATGAATTTATGACCCATCAGTTAAAATCTCGCGACATCATAGCGTTGGGCTTTATGACCTTCGCGCTGTTCGTCGGTGCAGGCAACATCATCTTCCCCCCAATGGTTGGTTTACAGGCTGGTGAACACGTCTGGACCGCCGCTATAGGCTTTCTGATCACCGCCGTGGGTTTACCGGTGCTGACGGTCGTGGCGCTGGCGAAAGTCGGCGGCGGCGTTGAAAGCCTGAGCACCCCGATTGGTAAAGTGGCGGGGATCCTGCTGGCCGTGGTCTGCTATCTGGCGGTGGGGCCGCTGTTCGCGACTCCGCGTACCGCGACGGTCTCCTTTGAGGTGGGTATTGCCCCGCTGACCGGCGATGGCGCGATGCCGCTGATGATTTACAGCGTCATCTATTTTGCCCTGGTGATCCTCGTTTCGTTATATCCCGGCAAGCTGCTGGATACCGTCGGGAACTTCCTCGCGCCGCTGAAAATCATTGCGCTGATTATTCTCTCCGTCGCGGCGATTATTTGGCCCGCCGGCCCGATCAGCAACGCGCTGGAAGCCTACCGCACCGCGCCGTTCTCAAACGGCTTCGTCAACGGCTATCTGACTATGGATACCCTCGGCGCGATGGTCTTCGGGATCGTGATTGTTAACGCCGCGCGCTCTCGCGGCGTCAGCGAAGCGCGCCTGCTGACCCGCTATACCGTGTGGGCTGGCCTGATGGCGGGCGTCGGCCTGACGTTACTGTATCTGGCGTTGTTCCGCCTCGGCTCCGACAGCGCGACGCTGGTCGATCAGTCGGCTAACGGCGCGGCCATTCTGCACTCGTATGTCCAGCACACCTTTGGCGGCGCGGGGAGCTTTATGCTGGCGGCGCTGATTTTCATTGCCTGCCTGGTTACCGCGGTTGGCCTGACCTGCGCCTGCGCGGAGTTTTTCGCCCAGTACCTGCCGCTCTCCTACCGCTCGCTGGTGTTTATTCTCGGCATCTTCTCGATGGCGGTCTCCAACCTGGGGCTGAGCCACCTGATTCAGATTTCGATCCCGGTGCTGACGGCTATCTATCCGCCGTGTATCGCACTGGTGGTATTAAGCTTTACCCGCAACTGGTGGCATAATTCGTCCCGCGTTATTGCGCCGGCCATGTTTATCAGCCTGATGTTTGGTATTATTGACGGCATTAAAACGTCGGCGTTTGCCGATATGCTGCCAGCGTGGACCGCGCGTCTGCCTTTGGCAGAGCAGGGGCTGGCCTGGCTGATGCCGACCGCCGTGATGGTGGTTCTGGCGGTGGTCTGGGATCGCGCCGTAGGGCGTCAGGTGACATCCAGCGCGCACTAGCCGGCGTTTAAAATCAGTGTTAAACCACGGGACTTCAGGTCCCGTGGTTTTTTGTTTTTCAGGTAATCCTCTTTTGATCTTCGTCCGGCGAAGGCTAAAGGAGAAAAACGGCATGGAATACGATGGAAAGTAGTAACAAACTTAAGCGCGGGCTAAGTACCCGGCATATCCGCTTTATGGCGCTGGGTTCGGCAATTGGCACCGGTCTGTTCTATGGTTCGGCGGATGCGATTAAGATGGCCGGCCCGAGCGTGCTGCTGGCCTATATTATCGGCGGCGTGGCGGCGTACATTATTATGCGCGCGCTGGGCGAGATGTCGGTGCATAACCCCGCCGCCAGCTCATTTTCACGCTATGCGCAGGACTACCTCGGCCCGCTGGCGGGCTATATCACCGGCTGGACCTACTGCTTTGAAATCCTGATTGTTGCCATCGCCGACGTGACGGCCTTCGGCATCTATATGGGCGTCTGGTTCCCGACGGTCCCGCACTGGATCTGGGTGCTTAGCGTGGTGCTGATTATCTGCGCCGTCAACCTGATGAGCGTGAAGGTGTTTGGCGAGCTGGAGTTCTGGTTCTCCTTCTTTAAAGTCGCCACCATTATCATCATGATTCTGGCCGGTTTCGGCATCATTATCTGGGGGATCGGCAACGGCGGTCAGCCGACCGGCATCCATAATCTGTGGAGTAACGGCGGCTTCTTCAGCAACGGCTGGCTGGGGATGGTGATGTCGCTCCAGATGGTGATGTTCGCCTACGGCGGAATTGAAATCATCGGTATTACCGCCGGTGAAGCGGAAGACCCGGAGAAATCCATCCCGCGCGCCATTAACTCGGTCCCGATGCGTATTCTGGTGTTCTACGTGGGCACGCTGTTCGTGATTATGTCCATTTATCCATGGAACCAGGTCGGGACTAACGGTAGCCCGTTCGTCTTAACCTTCCAGCATATGGGCATCGCTTTTGCCGCCAGCATCCTCAACTTCGTGGTGCTGACCGCCTCGCTTTCGGCCATTAACAGCGACGTATTCGGCGTCGGGCGCATGCTGCACGGCATGGCGGAGCAGGGCAGTGCGCCTAAAATGTTCGCCAAAACGTCGCGCCGCGGCGTGCCGTGGGTGACGGTGATGGTGATGACCATCGCGCTGCTGTTTGCGGTCTACCTGAACTACATCATGCCGGAAAACGTCTTCCTGGTGATCGCCTCCCTGGCGACCTTTGCGACGGTGTGGGTGTGGATTATGATCCTGCTGTCGCAGATTGCCTTCCGCCGTCGTCTGCCGCCGGAAGAGGCCAAAACGCTGAAGTTTAAAGTGCCGGGCGGCGTGGCGACCACGGCGGTGGGCCTGGCGTTCCTCGTCTTTATCATTGCGCTGATTGGCTACCATCCGGATACGCGTATTTCCCTGTACGTCGGCTTTGCGTGGATAGCGCTGCTGCTGGTTGGCTGGAAGCTGAAAACCCGCCGTGACCGTCAGCTGGCGCAGGCGCGCTAAGCGGGCCGCTCTCCCGCCGGCTATGTTCGCGCTAGCCGGCGGGATATTTTCGCTTGAGCGCTATCCTCCTCCGCTCTCCTCCCCCAATAATTCTGCCGATGATGAGTCATACGCATACGCGCTGTGGCAAGGTGTGCCCATTCTGTAAAGAGAGGAATAACGATGTTGAAGGCATGGCACCTGCCTGTTGCCCCGTTTATCAAGGAGCAGCAGGGACGACTCTTTATCACCCTGTGGGTCAGCGGCGATGAGTTGCCGCAGCGCGTTACGCTGCGCGCGGAAGAAGACAACGAAGAGCTTTCGCTGCCGATGCACCGTCTGCGCCAGGAGCCGCGGCCGGGCGTCGTCGCGTGGCGCGGAGAGATTAATCTTGCCAGCGGCCAGCCGCGTCGGCGCTATAGCTTCAAGCTGCTGTGGGCCGACCGGCAGCGCTGGTTTACCCCGCAGGGCTTTAACCGCTTCCCGCCGGCGCGGCTGGAGCAGTTTGCGGTCGATCTGCCGGACAGCGGCCCGCAGTGGGTTGCCGATCAGATCTTTTATCAAATCTTTCCTGACCGCTTTGCGCGCAGCGAACCGCGCGCAGCCGATCAGGACCGGCCCTACTATCACCACGCTGCCGAACAGGATATTGTTCAGAAACAGTGGGATGAACCGTTAACCGGCGAGGCGGGCGGCTCAACCTTCTACGGCGGCGATCTGGACGGTATCAGCGAGAAGCTGCCGTATCTCAAGCAGCTCGGCGTCACGGCGCTGTACCTGAATCCGGTGTTTGTCGCGCCGAGCGTGCATAAATACGATACCGAAGATTATCGTCGCGTTGATCCGCAGTTCGGCGGTGATGCCGCGCTGCTGCGCCTGCGGCACAATACGCAGCGGGAAGGGATGCGCCTGATCCTCGACGGCGTTTTCAACCACACCGGAGATTCACACGTCTGGTTTGACCGCCACCAGCGCGGCAGCGGCGGCGCCTGCCACAGCGCGGATTCACCGTGGCGCGACTGGTTCACCTTTTCCCCCGAGGGCGAAGCGCACAGCTGGCTGGGCTACGCCAGCCTGCCGAAGCTGGATTATCAATCCACCAGCCTGATCAATGAAATCTACGCCGGTGAAGACAGCATCGTGCGCCACTGGCTGAAAGCGCCGTGGAACATGGACGGCTGGCGTCTGGACGTGGTGCATATGCTGGGGGAAGGCGGCGGGGCGCGTAATAACCTGCGCCATATCGCCGGTATAACCCAGGCGGCGAAGGAGACGCAGCCGGAATCCTTTGTTTTTGGAGAACATTTTGGCGACGCGCGCCAGTGGCTGCAGGCCGATGCCGAAGATGCGGCGATGAACTATCGCGGGTTTACCTTCCCGCTGTGGGGCTTTCTGGCGAATACCGATATCTCTTACGATCCGCAGAAGATAGATGCGCAAACCTGCGTGGCGTGGATGGATAACTACCGCGCCGGGCTGTCGCACCAGCAGCAGCTGCGGATGTTTAACCAGCTTGATAGCCACGATACGGCGCGCTTTAAGTCGCTGCTGGGTAAGGACGTCGCGCGTCTGCCGCTGGCGGTGGTCTGGCTGTTCTGCTGGCCGGGGGTGCCGTGCATTTACTACGGTGACGAAGTGGGCGTTGATGGCAATAACGATCCTTTCTGCCGCAAGCCCTTCCCGTGGGACCCGGCTTTGCAGGATGCGACGCTGCTGGGGCTATATAAACGCATGGCGAAGCTGCGTAAGGCGAACCAGGCGCTGCGCTACGGCGGGTGTCAGGTGATTTATGCCGAAGAAAACGTGGTGGTGTTTGCCCGGGTTTATAAAAATCAGCGCGTGCTGGTGGCTATCAACCGCGGTGAAGCCTGTGAGGTGGTGGTTGAGGATTCACCGCTGCTGGACGTGGGCGAATGGCAGCTCAAAGAGGGCTGCGGCGCGCTGCACGACGGCGTGCTGACGCTTCCGGCCATCGCCGCCAGCGTGTGGTTCAGCCGTCAGGGATAAAGCTGGTGTAGAAACGGTTCTTCGAGAATGGCTTCCCGCCACCAGCGCTGGGCCAGGCCGTCGTTATCCGTGCGCCAGGCCATGTAGGCGATATCCTTTTCGCGAAAAGAGATCACGGTTTTCTCCACCAGCTCGCCGCTCGCCAGCCAAGGCTGGGCGACGTGGCGGGGGAGAAAACCGCAGCCGAGTCCGGCCCGCAGCAGCGCCACTTTACTGGCAAAATCATCGACGCGAATTTGTGACTGCTCGGTCAGGAGGTTGCTGTTGAGCGGGTGACAGTAGCGGGCGCTATCGCTAATCACCACCGCGCGATGCAGGCTGAGCTGCTTGTTGGTCAGCGGCTGTACCGTTTCCGCCAGCGGGTGGCCGGGGGCGACAACAAATACGTTATCCAGCGTTCCGAGCATTTTCCACGACCATTCGGCGGAGGTTGGCGGTTCGTTAATCGCGCCAAGAATGATATCCGCCCCGTTGCGGGTCAGCTCTTCCCAGGCGCCCGCCAGCGTGTGGTGGGTAAAATTGAGGCGGGTTTGCGGATTTTGCGCGTAAAACGCGTCGATAAGCGGGAGTAAACGATCGAAAGGGAAGGAGGCATCCAGGGCGATGGCGAGATCCCGCTCCCAGCCGGCATTCAGCTGAACCGCCTGCTTTTCCAGATCCTTTGCCGCATTGAGCAGCAGCCGGCCCTTTTCCAGCACCATTGTACCGGTATCGGTAAACTTCGCCCGATGTCCGCTGCGATCCAGCAGGGTGATGCCGAGATCGCTTTCCAGCTTTTGGATCATGTAGCTCAGGGCGGCGGGCGTTTTATAGAGCGATTCCGCGGCGGTGGCGAAAGAGCCGTGGGTCTCCAGGGCATCGAGGATCAGCAGTACATCAAGATTCAGGCGCATCGGCGGCTTACCGGTCATAAATAATCCCTCTGTTTTACCGAAGCCGGATGCTCAATACCAGTGAATAATTTAGAACTCTTACCCGCAAATTTTTGATAAACATCATTATCACCCTATTCACTAATAGCGGGTTTTTTATTTATTGCCTTTTATTTTTAAAATAAGTCATAAAAATTTCTTTAATAACTCGTTAGAAATTACTGACTATACTCACCATGCTTTATCCGTCACGATCCAGACCCACAACAGCGTTTATCGTCTCTTTTTAACTCATTGATTAAGAAGGTATGTTATGTCTATTCGGGAACTGATCGATCCAACTAACTCAACTCTTATCTTTATTGACCACCAGCCCCAGATGTCTTTTGGTGTCGCCAATATTGATCGCCAGACGCTTAAAAATAATACCGTTGCGCTAGCTAAAGCGGGCAAGATTTTTAATGTTCCGGTGATTTATACCTCCGTGGAAACAAAAAGCTTTAGCGGCTATATCTGGCCGGAATTGCTGGCCGTGCATCCGCAGGTTAAACCGATAGAACGTACCTCAATGAACTCATGGGAAGATGCGGGTTTTGTTAAGGCGGTACAGGCCGCCGGGCGTAAGAAACTGATTATCTCCGCGCTGTGGACCGAAGTCTGCCTGACTTTCCCGGCGCTGATGGCGCTGGAAGAGGGATATGAGGTGTACGTTGTGACCGACGCTTCCGGCGGAACCTCCGTCGATGCGCATGAACGCTCGATTGACCGGATGGTGCAGGCCGGTGCGGTGCCGGTGACCTGGCAGCAGGTGCTGCTTGAGTACCAGCGCGACTGGTCGCGCAAAGAGACCTACGATGCGGTCATGGATCTGGTTCGCGAACATAGCGGCGCGTACGGCATGGGGGTGGATTACGCGTACACCATGGTGCACGGCGCGCCGGAGCGCCAGGCCTAAATACACTTCATCCTTCAAGCTGCTTCTTTGTTGGCTGCACTCAGAAACCCCAGTCACATAGTTACCTATGCTCCTGGGGATTTCTTCCCTTGCCGCCTCGATGCAGCATGAATGATTTTGTGTATTGTCATTTATGGCTGATGGCGGGGAAATCCCGCCACTCACCTGCAGCAAGGAACTCCCAATGGCGCAACAGAAATCGGTAACGCTGGTCATCAGTCATATGCTCGATCCTGAACACGGTAAGCGCTATGAAGAGTGGCTCGGAAAAATTATGCCCGTGGCGGCGGAGTTTCCCGGGCACCTTGGCGCTAACGTCATCCGCCCGGGCGCCGGGCAGAATCTATGGAGCGTGATTATTCGCTTCGACACCATTGAGCATCTCTATGCCTGGACGCAGTCAGAAACGCGCCGCGAGCTGGTTGCTGAAATCGCGCCCCTGCTCAATGAAGGCGATCGTACGGAAGTCCGTACCGAACCGGCGTTCTGGTTTACCCCTCCGGCGGTCAACGTGCGCCAGCCGCTGCGCTGGAAGCAGTTCCTGATGACCTTGCTGGTTATCTTCCCCAGCACCAACCTGGTGCCCTGGCTGACCGGCATGCTGCTGCCCTCAATGCGGGGAAGCCTGCTGCTGCATTTGATAAATGATGCCTGCGTGGTCGCGCTGGTGGTCTGGTTCTGGATGCCCATCGTGACCCGCCTGTTTGCTGGCTGGTTAAAGAAAAACTGAGTCAGCCTCCTTAAGGAGAGCGTTATGTCACAAACTGCCACACTGATCCTGACTCATGGTCGGATCCACACCCTCGATCGCAGCAACCCGCTGGCCGACGCGGTAGCGATCGCCGACGGTAAGATCCTCGCGGCCGGTAGCCACGATCGGATCATGAGTTTTGCCGCCGAAGGCACGCAGATCGTCGATCTGCAGGGCCATACGGCGATCCCCGGCCTGAATGATTCCCACCTGCACCTGATCCGCGGGGGGCTGAACTACAACCTTGAGCTGCGCTGGGAAGGCGTTCCGTCGCTGGCGGACGCGCTGCGGATGCTTAAAGATCAGGCCGATCGCACGCCTGCGCCGCAGTGGGTGCGGGTGGTCGGCGGCTGGAGCGAATTCCAGTTTGCCGAGCGGCGTATGCCGACGCTGGAAGAGCTAAACCAGGCGGCGCCGGATACGCCGGTATTCGTGCTGCATCTCTACGATCGCGCGCTGCTTAACCGCGCGGCGCTGAAGGCCGTCGGCTATAGCAAAGAGACGCCGGATCCGGCGGGCGGCGAAATTGTTCGGGATGGCAACGGCAACCCGACCGGGATGCTGATAGCGAAACCTAATGCCATGATCCTCTACGCGACGCTGGCGAAGGGGCCGAAGCTGCCGCTGGAGCTGCAGGTGAACTCGACGCGCCAGTTTATGCGCGAACTGAATCGTCTCGGGTTGACCAGCGCGATTGACGCCGGCGGCGGCTTCCAGAACTACCCGGAAGATTATGAAATTATTGAGCAGCTGCACGCTAACCGGCAGATGACCGTGCGCATTGCCTATAACCTGTTTACCCAGCGTCCGAAGCAGGAGCTGGATGATTTCGAACGCTGGACCGATATGCTGAAGCCGGGGCAGGGGACCGACTTTTTCCGCGCCAACGGCGCCGGCGAGATGCTGGTTTTTTCGGCGGCGGATTTTGAGGATTTCCTGCAGCCGCGTCCGGATCTGCCGGCCGGAATGGAGGATGAACTGGAGCGGGTGGTCCACCACCTGGTTGAACACCGCTGGCCGTTCCGCCTGCACGCCACCTATGACGAATCGATCGGCCGGATGCTGGACGTCTTTGAAAAGGTGAACCGCGAAATCCCGTTTAACGGTCTGCACTGGTTCTTTGACCATGCGGAAACCATCACCGAGCGCAATATTGAGCGGGTGAAGGCACTGGGCGGCGGGATTGCGGTGCAGCACCGGATGGCCTTCCAGGGCGAATATTTTGTCGACCGCTACGGTATCGATGCGGTGAAACACACGCCGCCGGTGGCGAAAATGCTGGAAATGGAGGTGCCGGTTGGTCTCGGCACCGACGCCACCCGCGTGGCGAGCTACAACCCGTGGACCGCGCTCTACTGGCTGGTTTCCGGGCGTACCGTCGGCGGTATGACGATGTACGACGAGAACAACCGCCTGCCGCGCGACGTGGCGCTGGAGCTGTGGACGGCGGGCAGCGCCTGGTTCTCCAGCGAGCAGGGTAAAAAAGGACGTATTGAGCAGGATCAGCTTGCCGATCTGGTGGTGCTGTCGAAGGACTATTTCAGCGTGCCGGAAGAGGAGATTAAAGGCATCGAATCGGTACTGACGGTGGTTGATGGCAAAGTGGTTTATGCCGCCGGGCGCTTCTCGCCGCTGGCGCCGCCGCCCATTCCGGTGCTCCCGGAGTGGTCTCCGGTGGTTAAGGTTCCCGGCCACTACCGTTCGGCGCCGCCCGCTGCGGCAAAAATCGGGGCCATCGCGCAGATGCACCAGTGCTGCGGCAGCTGCGGCGTCCACTGGCACCAGCATGATATCGCGCGCAGGTCGGCGATTCCGGTTGCCGATGAGCAGGCGTTCTGGGGCGTGCTAGGCTGTTCCTGCTTCGCGTTTTAACGTTTAAGCGCAGCCCTTACCCGCGAGTAAGGGCTCGCTGTTTTCTGAAATGTCGCTCACTTTCGCTACAGGGCAGCACAAATGCAATAATTTGTGTCAATCTACTCGCTTCTGAATCAGTGAAGGTGAAAACATGGATGAGCTGCTGATCCTTGGCTGTATTGCTCTGTTCTTCGCGCTGGTGGTGGTTCCCGTTCTGGCCATTGTCGCATTTAATCGCAGTTCGGCGGTCCGCTCCGAGCTGGAAACCTTGCGTCGTCGGGTCGCGGAGCTTGAGCTGCGCGGTGGCGCAGAAACGCCCGTGGCGCCAGCCGTTGCGCGTCCCACGATGCCTGCGGTTTCTCATGCTCCAGCGGAGCCGGTAAGGGGGACGGTACCTCAACCCGTCAATCCGCAGCGTCCGCCGCCAAAAGCGCAGACGGCAGAGAAGAGCGTCTCGTTACCGAAAAGCGCGCGGCCTTCCGCATTGGGGGGGATGGTTTCGTCGCTGGTACGCTGGTTTATGCAGGGTAACCCGCTGGCGAAACTCGGGATCCTGCTGCTGTTTTTCGGCCTCTCTTTCCTGCTGCGCTATACCGTTGAACACTCACTTTTCCCGCTGGAGCTGCGCCTGGTGGCTGCGGCGCTGTTTGCGATCGTTCTGCTGGCGGTGGGCTGGCGGCTACGGCATAAGCAGCCGGTCTATGCGTTAATACTGCAGGGCGGGGCGACGGGGGCGCTCTATCTCACCGTGTTTGGCGCGTTCCGCTTGTGGCAAATGCTGCCGATGACCCTGGCGTTTGCTCTGCTGGTGGTGATTTGTGCGGCCAGCGTTGGGCTGGCTATCCTGCAAAAAGCGCTCAGCCTGGCGATGCTGGCGAGCCTCGGCGGCTATCTGGCGCCGCTGCTGCTCTCAACCGGCGGCGGCAGCCACGTGGCGCTGTTTTCGTTCTACCTTTTGCTGTCGGTGGGCATTCTCACCATCAGCATCTGGCAACAGTGGCGCGAGCTGAATCTGCTCGGCCTGCTGTTTACCTTTGGCGTCGGGGGATTCTGGGGGCTGGACGGCTATCGCCCGGAGTATTACCTCAGCTGCCAGCTGTTCCTGATTGCCAATATCCTCATTTTTGGCGTGCTGAGCGTGGCGCTGTCGCTGCGGGCGCAGGGCAAAGGCCAGCAGATTATTGACGGCGTGCTGCTGTTTGCGCCGCCGCTAATCGGCTTTGGCATGCAGTACGCCATGACCCAACATATGGCGTACGGCCCGGCGCTCAGCGCGCTGGGCTACGGGGGAGCCTATCTGGCGCTCGCCTGGCTTGCGCTTCGTCGCTATCCCGCTTTCGGCAGGCCGCTGGTGCTGGCCGCCCTGGCGCTGGGGGGCGCGTTTACCACTCTCGCCATTCCGCTGGCGCTTTCAGCGCGCTGGACGGCGATGGCCTGGTCGCTGGAAGGGCTCGGCATCCTCTGGCTGGGCGTGCAGCAGCGGCAGCAGCGGATGAGCTACAGCGGCACCGGGCTGCTGGTTCTGGCGGTGTGCAGCGCGCTGTGGGCGCTGGTCAATGGCACAACGGCGCTCTCTTTGCTGCCGATCTTCACGGTGCTCAGCCTCAACTGGCTGGCCGCGGCCTGGCTGTGGCGCGGCATTAAACGGCAGGTAAGCTGGGCGCTGCTGGCGGGCGGACTGCTGTTGTGGATAGCCGCGCTCGTTGCCGTATCGCAGCTGGGGCTGAAGAAAGATTCGCTGGTTGTCTTTGGCGTACTGGCGCTGCTGGCGGCGTCGGCGTGGGGCTGGCGCATGGTCGCCGCGCGTCTGCAGTGGCGAGAGCTGGATATCAGCAAATGGCTGCTCTGGCCAATGATGCTGGTGGTGCTGATTTATCAAATATCTCAGCAGCAAATCGCGGCGGCCGGCTGGCCAAATCTGGCCTGGTGCCTTGCGCTACCCGCAGCGGTAGCTCTGCTCTGGCGTGACGGAAATTCATTGCCGCCGCGCGTATCCATGCTGGTTCATCTGTCGTTGTTCTGGATGATTTTGCTGGCGCTGGCGTGCGAACTGTTTTGGTTTACGCAGGATCTGCCCTGGGGAATGGCGGCCTGGGCCAGCGGTTTGCCGATGGCGGCCGGCGGTTTGCTTATCTTCCTCGTTGCCGAGGCCACCCGTCGCCAAATCTGGCCGTTCCGGGTCTGGCCTGCGCTTTACAGCTCTCTGGCGACGATCCCGGTGGCGGCGACTCTGGCGTATCTGCTGGCGCTGACCAATTTCCAGGACGGCGTGGTCTATCGTCAGACCTATCTGCCGCTGATGAATCCGCTGGAAGAGGGGGCCGCCTTTGCGCTGCTGGGGCTGGTGATTTTTTATCGCGTTTCGCTGCGCTATTTCCCCGAGACGCTGTCGCGGTGCCGCTCCTGGCCGGTGATTGCCCTGGCGGCGCTTAGCTTCTGGTGGCTGAACGGCGCGCTGCTGCGTGCGCTAGCCTGGTACGGCGAGGTGGCCTGGAACCTGGAGTCGCTATGGCATTCACGACTGATTCAGACCTGCTTTGCCCTGTTCTGGATGCTGGCAGCGCTGGTGGCGATGCTGAACGCGACCCGACGCCTTTCTCGCCGCGAATGGCTCTGCGGGGCGGCGCTGTTAGGGATTGTCATTGTCAAACTGATGCTGGTGGATAGCGCGCGCGGCGGCGGGCTGGCGCGCGCGGTCGCCTTTATTGGCGTCGCTATTCTGGTATTAATCATCGGCTATTTCTCACCGTTACCGCCGAAAGCTGGAGCAGAAAAATGAAATGGATAAAAGCGGTGTTATGCAGCGTCCTGCTGGGTGCGACAGGAGCGGCACTGAGCAGCGAGAGCGAGCGGGAAGCGCCTGTGGACTACGCGACGGGGATCATGCTGGAAACTCCGGGCACATCGCCCTGGTATCGCATTAAGCTTCCTCAGGCTGTCTACCAGAGTACGGCCTGGCCAGATTTACGCGATGTGCGGGTATTCAATCATCAGGGCGATACGGTACCGTTTGCCCTCGAAGCGCAGAAAGCTCAGCCCGCGATGCCACAGACCATGACGCTTCGACTTTTCCCTCTGGATGTTTCGCCGGTTACGCCAAAGGATGAGGGGCGCCGCGGCGTAAAATCGTGGGTCTTACGTTCAACGACGGGCGTTGAGATCCAGCTGGAAAGCGACGATATCAACGCCGTCGGGCAGAGCTATTTGCTGACCTTGCCGGAAACCAGCACCGACGCCTTCTCGCTGGCCCAGCTGCGCCTGAACTGGCACATTCCTGAGGGGAGCTGGCAGGGGAAAGCCTCCGTTTACGCCAGCCGTGATTTAACCTCCTGGAGCACGGTACAGGAAAATGCTCCGCTGATGGACCTGAAGCGTGATAACGATCGGCTGAAGCTGGACGCTATTAGCGCCAGGCTGACGCTCTCCGCGCAGGGTAATCGCTATCTGCTGGTGATTCTGGACTCGCAAAGCCCGGCGCTGGCGCTGGAGAGCGTCAGCGCGGTCGCCGGGAGCGCTGAGCCGGAGCCTGAACGCATCGTGCTTGACGCGCGTGCGGACAAGCTCTCGGATCGGCAAGCCGTCTGGCGCTGGAGCCAGCCGCAGCCGCTGAGCTCGCTGAGGATCGATCTGCCAGGCGAAGGGGTGTTGCCGGTAGAACTGGCGTGGCGCAGCGGCGACAAGGAGCCGTGGCGGCCGCTGACGCAAACCGTGCTTTACCATCTCGACGGGAAACGCTCGGAAGATATTCACCTTGCCGGGCAGCTGGTTGAAGCGGTTCGCATGACCACAATTAACGCCAGGCTGCCTGAGACGCTGCCAGCCCTGAGCGGCGCGCGCGATAGCTATCAGCTGGTGTTTAACACCCAGGGAAAAGGCCCCTATATGCTGGCCTGGGGAAACCGGGCGGCGGCAAGGGCCGATATCGGGCTGGATATGCTGATCCCGGCGTCGCTGCGTAAAACTCAGCAGGTGAATTACCTGCCGTGGGCCATTATTACGCAGGAGAGCGTCACCCTGGGCGGAGAGGCGCGGCTGAGCGCAACTTCGGCTGCCGATCGGCAAGGCTACTGGAAAATAGTGCTGGTATGGGGGGCGCTGATCCTCGGCGTGGCCGTTCTGCTCATGATGGCATGGCGGATCTGGCGCGAGGTGAAAAAGGGCGGCGCGGCGTGAAGCAACAAAAAAGGCTCGCGGGTGCGAGCCTTTTTATGAACGGCAGCCGATTACAGGCTGGAAACGTTCTCGGTCAGGTATTTAGCCACGCCTTCCGGAGAAGCGGCCATCCCTTCTTTACCTTTTTCCCACTGTGCCGGGCACACTTCGCCGTGCTCTTCGTGGAACTGCAGCGCGTCAACCATACGCAGCATTTCGTCGATGTTACGTCCCAGCGGCAGGTCGTTCACAACCTGGTGGCGAACAACGCCGTTAGTGTCGATCAGGAAGGAGCCGCGCAGCGCAACGCCTTCGTCCGGATGTTCGATACCGTAGGCTTTCTGGATTTCACGCTTGATGTCAGCAACCATCGCGTATTTAACCGGACCGATGCCGCCCTGGTCTACCGGGGTGTTACGCCATGCGTTGTGGACGAATTCGGAGTCGAAGGAAACGCCAACAACTTCTACGCCACGCTTCTGGAATTCTTCATAACGTTTGTCAAAAGCAATCAGCTCAGACGGGCAAACGAAGGTGAAGTCCATCGGCCAGAAGAACAGTACGGTTGCTTTACCGTTGGTGTGCTGTTTGAAGTTGAATTTCTCAACGATTTCGCCGTTACCTAAAACTGCTGCCGCGGTAAAATCCGGAGCCTGACGAGTTACCAGAACCATATGATTCTCCTGTTAATACTAAGGTTAATTGAAACGCAACGCGGGCAAGTATAGGGGCAGGGACTGACGAACTCAACGTGAGGCTGACAATCGATGAGATAGGTTTTGCCTATCAATTTATGCCGAGATGTGACCTTCAGAATAGTCTTTTTGTCAGCAAACGCAACCACTAGAGTTCGCGATTTTTAGCCTGCGCCATCATGCGCGGGTAAAAAAGCCAGAACTGCTGCTCCAGTTTGTCATAGTGGGTATCAAGGTCCTGCCACGAGTCGCGCAGGGCGTCGAGGCGCGGGCGACGGCTGGCCATTCCGTTGAGGACGCGCTGGATAAACTCCATATCCTCATAGCGCTCGAGCCAGCGCTCGGACCACATGTATGCATTGAGATTGACGAAGCGCGGCGGCGAATCCGGCAAAATGGTTGCCACCTGGGCGCGGGCATAGCGGACGAACTCGCTGAGCGGCATATCGGGGGAGATGCGGTCCCAGTGGTGCGAGAGGAAGTGATCCCACATGACGTCGAGCGTAATCGGCGCCACGCGCCGGGTCTGCGGACGAAACCACTCCCGGGCGGCCTTAACTTCCGCCAGATTATCGGTCATGACGTCGATTCGCCGATGCATAAAGATGCCGTCCACGATCTCGCTCGGATAGTCCGACTGCGGATTACCGCGGACGAAATCCGCCAGCAGGTTGCCCGGCAGCGAGCTGTCGGCAAGGTGGGCTAAGTGCAGGTGTGCGAGAAAATTCATAATACTCGTTATACTTCAAGTTGCATGTGCGTTGGCTTCCTTACTCGGCCCATCCGTGGGTCTCGCCCTTCCAGGGCCGCTGCAAGCAGCGTTCAAATCTGCTCCCGGCAGATTTGTCGTTCTTCCCGGTCACCTGGTTGACTAAGTGATCGGGATGTCCCTCACCGGAGGCCTGCCTTCGGCAGGTCAAATTCGTTCCTGACGAATTTGTCTCTCAGTTGCCGCGTTACCCGGCCTACGGCCTCGCCCCTACGGGGCCAGCGCAAGCGCTGTTCAAGGCACAAGCGCCTTGTCCTGCGACCCGAATTATTTAGAGTATTATAACTGTGCTGCGGGGTAAAGGTTGCAGGGAGAACGCCCCCGCACTAGACTACCCGCCTCTTTATTTAGTCTGAGTCACCGTCATGCGCGTTACCGATTTTTCCTTTGAACTTCCTGAATCCCTGATTGCCCACTACCCGCAGCCCGAGCGCAGTAGCTGCCGCTTGCTGTCGTTAGACGGGCCGACGGGCGCGCTGACGCACGGCACTTTCACCGATCTGCTCGATAAGCTCAATCCCGGCGATCTGCTGGTCTTTAACAATACCCGGGTGATCCCGGCGCGTCTGTTCGGGCGTAAAGCCAGCGGCGGTAAGATTGAAGTGCTGGTCGAGCGCATGCTTGATGACAAACGTATTCTGGCGCACATCCGCGCCTCAAAAGCGCCGAAGCCGGGCGCCGAGCTGCTGCTGGGCGATGATGAAAGCATCCAGGCCACGATGGTGGCGCGCCACGACGCGCTGTTTGAAGTGGAGTTTAACGACCCACGTCCGGTGCTGGATATTCTCAACAGCATCGGCCATATGCCGCTACCGCCCTATATCGACCGCCCGGATGAAGACGCCGACCGCGAGCTGTATCAGACCGTTTATAGCGCCAGGCCGGGCGCGGTAGCCGCGCCGACCGCGGGCCTGCACTTTGACGAGCCGCTGCTGGAGAAGCTGCGCGAGAAGGGCATTGAAATGGCGTTCGTGACGCTGCACGTTGGCGCGGGGACGTTCCAGCCGGTGCGCGTGGACAGCATTGAAGATCACATCATGCACGCCGAATACGCCGAAGTCCCGCAGGATGTGGTTGATGCGGTGCTGGCCGCCAAAGCGCGCGGCAGCCGCGTTATCGCCGTGGGAACGACCTCGGTACGTTCGCTGGAGAGCGCGGCCCAGGCGGCAAAAAACGATCTGATCGAACCCTTCTTCGGCGACACGAAGATTTTTATCTATCCGGGATATCAGTACAAAGCGGTAGATGCGCTGGTCACTAATTTCCATCTGCCTGAATCCACTCTGATTATGCTGGTTTCGGCGTTTGCCGGCTATCAGCACACCATGAACGCCTATAAGGCTGCGGTAGAACAAAAATATCGCTTTTTTAGCTACGGGGACGCGATGTTTATCACGTACAATCCGCGGGCTATTTTTGAGCGTCCGTAAAAAGGCTATCTCACTTGCCATTTTGACGCCGGGCAGTGCTCGCCATCCTCACGTACTGCGTGTACGCTCCGGTGGCTGCGCGCTGGCCGACCGCAAACTGGCTGCGGCGATAACGCCTCCAGGTATTTTTAGCTATGGAACCATTCCGTAGCGAGTTGTTTAACGTCAGACTGTTTTTCTGACGCAGGAGTGATAATGAAATTTGAACTGGATACCACCGACGGTCGCGCCCGCCGCGGTCGCCTGGTGTTTGAGCGCGGCGTGGTTGAAACGCCTGCATTTATGCCCGTCGGGACCTACGGTACCGTTAAAGGGATGACGCCGGAAGAAGTTGAAGCCACCGGCGCGCAGATCATTCTGGGCAACACGTTCCACCTGTGGCTGCGTCCTGGTCAGGAGATCATGAAGCTGCACGGCGACCTGCACGACTTTATGCAGTGGAAAGGGCCGATTCTCACCGATTCCGGCGGCTTTCAGGTCTTCAGCCTCGGCGATATCCGCAAGATAACCGAGCAGGGCGTGCATTTCCGCAACCCGATCAACGGCGATCCTATCTTCCTCGATCCGGAAAAATCGATGGAGATTCAGTTCGATCTCGGTTCCGATATCGTGATGATCTTCGACGAATGTACGCCGTATCCGGCGGAGTGGGATTACGCCAAACGCTCGATGGAAATGTCTCTGCGCTGGGCGCAGCGCAGCCGCGACCGCTTTGACGGCCTGGGCAACAAAAACGCGCTCTTCGGTATCATTCAGGGCAGCGTTTACGAAGATTTACGTGATATCTCCGTTAAAGGTCTGGTAGATATCGGCTTTGATGGCTACGCTGTCGGCGGTTTGGCTGTCGGCGAGCCGAAGGAAGACATGCACCGTATCCTCGAGCACGTCTGCCCGCAGATCCCGGCCGACAAGCCGCGATATCTGATGGGCGTTGGCAAGCCGGAAGATCTGGTTGAAGGGGTACGTCGCGGTATCGATATGTTCGACTGCGTTATGCCTACGCGTAACGCGCGTAACGGTCACCTTTTCGTCACCGATGGCGTCGTAAAAATCCGTAATGCGAAACATAAAAGCGATACGGCGACGCTGGATGCCGAGTGTGATTGCTATACATGTCGCAATTATTCACGCGCTTACTTGCATCATCTCGATCGTTGCAACGAAATATTGGGCGCGCGCCTCAACACCATTCATAACCTGCGTTACTATCAGCGCTTAATGGCTGGTTTACGCAAGGCTATTGAAGAGGGTAAATTAGAGAGCTTCGTGGCCGATTTTTACCAACGTCAGGGACGAACCGTTCCTCCTTTGAACGTTGATTAATTTTAATAATGAGGGAATTTCAATGAGCTTTTTCATTTCTGATGCGGCAGCAGCAACCGGTGGCGCAGCGCAGAGCAGCCCGATGTCTCTGATCCTGATGCTGGTGGTGTTTGGTCTGATTTTTTACTTCATGATCCTGCGCCCACAGCAGAAACGCACCAAAGAGCATAAAAATCTGATGAGCTCCATCGCCAAAGGTGATGAAGTGCTGACGAATGGTGGCCTGGTTGGTCGCGTCACTAAAGTTGCCGAAAGCGGATACATTGCTATCGCACTGAACGACACCACTGAAGTGGTTATCAAACGTGACTTCGTAGCCGCCGTTCTGCCGAAAGGCACCATGAAGGCGCTGTAATCCACTTTTCCCTAAGGGAACTGCCGTGTTAAACCGTTATCCTTTGTGGAAGTACATCATGCTGGTCGTCGTCATTATCGTCGGCCTGATGTATGCGCTCCCCAACCTGTATGGTGAGGATCCGGCCGTTCAAATCACTGGCGCGCGCGGTGTCGCCGCCAGTGAGCAAACGCTGATCCAGGTCCAGAAAACGTTACAAGAAGAAAAAATTACCGCTAAGTCTGTGGCACTGGAAGAGGGCGCAATTCTTGCGCGCTTCGACACCACCGATGTCCAGCTCCGCGCACGCGAAGTGCTGGTGGACGTGTTGGGTGATAAATACGTCGTGGCGCTGAACCTTGCTCCGGCAACCCCGCGCTGGTTAGCGGCTATCCATGCCGAGCCGATGAAGCTGGGTCTTGACCTGCGCGGCGGCGTCCACTTCCTGATGGAAGTGGATATGGACACTGCGCTGGGCAAGCTGCAGGAACAAAATATCGATAGCCTGCGCAGCGAGCTGCGTGATAAAGGCATTCCTTACTCCACCGTGCGTAAAGAAGACAATTTTGGTCTGAGCATCGCTTTCCGTGACGGTACCGCGCGCGATCAGGCTATCTCTTATCTTAGCCCGCGTCACCGCGACCTGGTTATCTCTACTCAGGGCAGCACCGGCCTGAAGGCGGTGATGACCGATGAGCGCCTGAAAGAAGCCCGCGAATACGCCGTGCAGCAGAACATCAACATTCTGCGTAACCGTGTAAACCAGCTGGGCGTTGCCGAGCCGCTGGTACAGCGTCAGGGCGCCGACCGTATCGTGGTTGAACTGCCGGGTATTCAGGACACCGCGCGCGCGAAAGAAATTCTTGGCGCCACCGCTACCCTGGAATTCCGTCTGGTCAACAGCAACGTTGACAGCGCCGCAGCCGCTTCCGGCCGCGTCCCTGGCGACTCGGAAGTGAAAGATACGCGTGAAGGTCGGCCGGTTGTGCTGTACAAGCGCGTGATTCTGACCGGTGACCATATCACCGACTCCACTTCCAGCATGGACGAATTCAACCAGCCGCAGGTTAACATCTCGCTGGACAGCGCGGGTGGTAACATCATGTCTAACTTCACCAAGGACAACATCGGTAAACCGATGGCGACCCTGTTTGTGGAGTACAAAGACAGCGGTAAGAAAGATGCCAACGGTCGTGCCATTCTGGCGAAAGAGGAAGAGGTGATTAACATCGCCAATATTCAGTCTCGCCTGGGTAACAGCTTCCGTATTACCGGTATCAGCAACCCGAACGAAGCGCGTCAGCTCTCTCTGCTGCTGCGTGCGGGTGCGCTGATCGCGCCGATTCAGATCGTTGAAGAACGTACTATCGGCCCGACCTTGGGTATGCAGAACATCAAGCAGGGCCTGGAAGCGTGTCTGGCCGGTCTGGTGGTGTCTATCCTGTTCATGATTTTCTTCTATAAGAAATTCGGTCTGATCGCGACCTCCGCGCTGGTGGCTAACCTGGTGCTGATCGTCGGTATCATGTCCCTGCTGCCTGGGGCGACGCTGAGTATGCCGGGGATTGCGGGTATCGTGTTAACCCTTGCGGTGGCGGTCGATGCTAACGTACTGATCAACGAACGTATTAAAGAAGAGTTGAGCAACGGGCGTTCCGTTCAGCAGGCGATTGATGAAGGTTACCGGGGCGCATTCAGCTCGATCTTCGATGCGAACATTACGACGTTGATCAAAGTTATCATCCTGTACGCGGTCGGTACCGGTGCAATTAAAGGGTTTGCTATTACCACCGGTATCGGTGTGGCAACCTCGATGTTTACCGCTATCGTCGGCACCCGTGCCATCGTGAACCTGCTGTACGGCGGCAAGCGCGTTAAAAAGCTGTCTATCTGAGGAGTGCGTTGTGGCACAGGAATATACTGTTGAACAATTGAACCACGGCCGTAAAGTCTATGACTTTATGCGCTGGGACTACTGGGCTTTCGGCATTTCCGGTTTTCTGCTGATTGCCGCCATCGTGGTGATGGGCGTGCGCGGGTTTAACTGGGGTCTGGATTTCACCGGCGGTACGGTGATTGAAATTACCCTCGAAAAACCAGCCGAACTGGACCAGATGCGCGAAGCGCTGCAGAAGGCGGGCTTTGAAGAGCCGCAGCTGCAGAACTTCGGCAGCAGCCGCGACATCATGGTGCGTATGCCGCCGGTGCATGATACCAACGTCAGCCAGGAGCTGGGCAGCAAGGTCGTTAGCGTGATTAACGAATCGACCAGCCAGGACGCGACGGTTAAACGAATCGAGTTCGTGGGGCCGAGCGTCGGGGCTGACCTTGCACAAAGCGGCGCAATGGCGCTGCTGGCAGCGCTGATCTGTATCCTGGTGTACGTCGGTTTCCGTTTCGAGTGGCGTCTTGCCGCCGGGGTGGTTATCGCGCTGGCGCACGATGTGGTCATTACGATGGGCATCCTCTCGCTGTTCCATATCGAGATTGATCTGACCATCGTCGCCTCGCTGATGTCGGTTATCGGCTACTCGCTGAACGACAGCATCGTGGTATCCGACCGTATTCGTGAAAACTTCCGTAAGATCCGCCGCGGTACGCCGTACGAGATCTTCAACGTGTCGTTGACCCAGACGCTGCATCGTACGTTGATCACTTCCGGGACCACGTTGGTGGTGATCCTGATGCTGTACCTCTTTGGTGGTCCGGTTCTCGAAGGCTTCTCGCTGACGATGCTGATCGGTGTCTCCATCGGTACGGCCTCTTCTATCTACGTTGCGTCCGCGCTGGCGCTGAAGCTGGGCATGAAGCGCGAGCATATGCTGCAGCAGAAAGTCGAGAAGGAAGGGGCGGATCAGCCGTCAATTCTGCCGTAAGGCAGTCCCGTTCTGATAACGCAATCCCGGTCGCAAGGCCGGGATTTTTTTATTACAGCTTCGCCAATTTTGGTTACTCTCCATTATCCGCATTTTATGACATGGAGTAACGCCAATGGCCGTCGTAACCCTCTCCGCAGTCCCCCAACCGACCCTCTGGCACGACGTGCCCAGCGTGACGCTCAGCGATGAAACCTTACGCCTGCGCAAAGCAAAGGTGCTGACGCAGATGCGCCAGTGCGGGTTTGATTCGCTGATTGTGTATGCCGACAAAGAGCACGGCGGCAACTTTGAATATCTCACCGGGTTTATTCCGCGTTTTGAAGAGGCGCTGCTGGTGCTGCACGGCGATGGCGAAGCGGTGCTGGTGCTGGGCAATGAAAACCTCAAGCTGGCGGCCAGCGCTCGCCTGGCGAATCGGGCGCTCCATGCGCCGTGGTTCTCGCTGCCGAATCAGCCGATGACCGGCGATAAAACGCTGCCGCAGCTGCTGCAGGAGGCCGCAGTGGGGGCCGGGAAAAGCATCGGTCTTGCGGGCTGGAAGCTGTTTACCGGCAGCGCTGACGACACGGCGCAGATGTTCGATATCCCGGCCTTTATCGTCGATGCGATTCGCCTTGCCGCCGGGCCGCAGACGACATTACGCAACGCTACGGGGATATTTATCGCCCCGGACGGCGGAGCACGAACGGTCAACTGCGCCAATGAGCTGGCGCACTACGAATATGGCGCTAACCTGGCGTCGACGGCGATCCTCACGGCGTTGAATGCCATCGAGCCGGGAAAAACGGAAAAACAGATCGGCGCGCTGCTGGCGGCGGAAGGCCAGCCCAACAACGTGGTGATGATTGCCGCCACCGGCGATCGCTTCACTTACGCTAATCTTTATCCCGGCGATAAAGTCATTCAGCTCGGGGATCAATTCTCGCTAACCACCAGCTTTAAAGGGGGGCTGAGCAGCCGTGCGGCGTACGTGGTGCGCGACGACGCCGAGCTGGCGCCGGAGGTGGCGGATTATCTGCAGGTGGTGGCGAAACCCTATTTTTGCGCGGTGGTCAGCTGGCTGGAGAATCTGCATATCGGCATGCGCGGCGGCGACATGTACGATCTTATCGAGCGGGTCCTGCCGAAGGCGGAGTACCGTTGGCATCTTAATCCGGGGCATCTGGTGGCCGATGAAGAGTGGCTCTGTTCGCCCATCGGGCCGAACTCCGACGCCTGCTTGCAGAGCGGTATGATCCTGCAAATCGACATTATTCCTTCGCGAGCGGGCTACGCCGGCGCCAGCATTGAAGACACCGTGGCGCTGGCGGACGAGTCTCTGCGCCACGAGCTGGCGCAGGCGTATCCGGATCTCTGGCAGCGTATCGTCACCCGACGCCGCTATATTCGGGAACGGCTGGGGATTGCGCTACCGGAGGCGGTGCTGCCGTTTTCGAACACCGTGGGCTATCTCCGCCCCTGGCTGCTTGATAAGCAGCGGGCCCTGGTTTGCACGGCGGGTTAACCGCCGGCGGCAAACCGCGTGGCGGCAGGGACGCCGATCGCTACTGACAGTACGCTGTCAGTAGCCCTGCCATACACTCCTCCTGAACCCAAACAATGGACAGGAGGATGTATGAACAACGTAATTAACTGGTTTGAAATTCCGGTCGCCGACATGGATCGTGCCGTGGCGTTTTACGAGCCGGTGCTGCAGGTGACGCTGCGTCGGGAAAATATGGATTGTGCCGAAATGGCCGTTTTCCCGTATCAGGAGCCGGCTCCCGGCGGCGCGCTGGCAAAGTTTGACGGGGTTAAACCTGCCGATCAGGGATGTATTATCTATCTGCATACTGACAATCTGGCCGCCACGCTCGACCGCGTGAATTCCGCTGGCGGGAGCTGCGTCTTTGGCCCGCTTGAGCTGTCGAACGATATTGGCACCATCTCGCTGTTTATTGATAGCGAAGGTAACCGGATTGGCCTGCATCAACCTAAACACCTGTCCCATTAATGCTGTTGACGCCTGCGGGACAGGCCCTAAACCATGAGATAAGCTAAAAATGAGCCGACGCGCCGACCGCCTTTTCCAAATCGTTCAGATCCTGCGGGGAAGAAGATTAACCACCGCCGGACTGCTGGCGGAGCGGCTCGGCGTATCGGAGCGCACCATCTACCGGGATATCCGCGACCTGTCGCTCTCCGGCGTGCCGGTGGAGGGCGAGGCCGGAAGCGGATATCGCCTGCTGGCAGGCTACAGCTTACCGCCTCTGATGCTGACGACCCAGGAGTCGGAAGCGCTGGTGGCCGCGATTCGGCTGCTGCAAACCTGGGGAGGCGAATCGCTATCCCAGGCGCTGGAGTCGGCTCGGGAAAAGGTGCTCGCGATTTTACCTGAAGAGAGTCGGCGTAAGGCCGAGCAATCGCGGCTGTTTGCGCCGGATTTTGGCGCCCAGGGCCACAGCAAGGCGCAGTTTGATCTGGTGCATCGGGCGGTTTCCGGCCAGCGGGTGCTGGCGCTGCACTACCGCGATGAAGCGGGAAAGGCGTCGCAGCGCGAAGTGCTGCCGCTGGGGCTCTTTTTCTGGGGCGAACGCTGGCTGCTGGTGAGCTGGTGCGAGCTCCGCGACGATTACCGCTGCTTTCGTCTCGATCGCTGCCTGGACGTGGCTGCCACCGGGCGCCTTTTCAGCGAGCGGGCCGACCGTTCATTGAGTGATTTTCTGCGTAAGGTGAGGTGCGAGGAGCGTGAGCCATAATGCGGGTCAATCGATATCCCCGGCGCAGAGGCCGGGGACCATCAGGCAGGATTAGAAGTTGTAACCCACCACGAAGTAACCACCCCAGCCGGTAGAGCGAACGTTGAAGTCGCCGTCACCGAAGTTCAGATTCGCGTCATTCGCCCACTGACCGCCGTTATGGAAGTAACGAGCCACTACCGAGTAGTGCCAGTGCGCATAGTTCAGCGCCAGGATGTGGCTGGAAGCGATGGAGTTGCTGGTGCGCGCGTGTTTGCCGTTCTGGTCGTAGAAGCTGTCATCGCCCAGATCGGAGCCCCAGTCAAAGTTGGTGAAGCCGATGTAGCTCAGCGAGCCGCCCCACAGGTCGGTCAGCGGAACAAAGTATTTCACCTTGAAGCGGTAGCCATCCCACTCGTTTTCGTTGGATGCGCCGTAGTTCTGCCACTGATATTTTGCATAGACGTTCAGGGACAGGCTCATCGGCAGACCGGTATCGATGTCGGTACCCAGACCCATATACCAGGTGCTCTGACGACCGGACGCGTTGCGGCCCATATCGTAGATGTAGTTGTTGGCGAAATACCACTCTTTGAACGGACCGAAGCTCAGGTCGGTATTGGTCAGCTTGTCGATAGAGAAACGCGGCTCAATTTCCATAAACAGTGGGGAACCGTGGTTCCAGATACCCTTGGCCGTGGTGTTACCGCCGAAGAATACCGGTGCATCCATGTAACCGTAGAAATCAAACCAGTCTTTCTTGGCAAACGCTTCGTATTCGAGATAGGTATCGTTGCGGATTTGTGGCCCAAAACGGGTGTGGTAGCTACCCACCACGTTTACACTCTGGTGCCACCAATCAGACAGGTACTGCGGTTTGTCGTTTTCTGCCGCGCCGGCAGTGAAAGATGCGGAGAGCGCCACGACGGCGCTTGCTGCCAGTAATGTTTTTTTCATATGGATGCCACTGTTTAAATTAAGCCAAAAGGCGTGAAGAAAGTTGCCGAAGCGTTTCTAAATATTTCGTATTTCTGTGGCGTCTATTATAGAAATCATTGCTCACAAAAATACGTGTTGTTTCACAGATCGAAAACATACGTAATCGATTGCGTTCACGATTCTATGCATTTCTTGACAGAATGCCACTGAAATTCATCACGGAGGTCAATTTTTACTGAACTGTTGTGAAAAGTTGTAAATGGATTTTCCGCGAGGGAAGCCGGGTGTCACAAACACCCGGCGGGGGAGTTTACTGCGCGTCTGCGGGCTGAATATCGTGGATGCGTACGAAGCCTAACTGTTCCGGAGTGATGCCGCTGAGGCGCAGCGGAATATCGACGTCGCTCGGCGCCAGGATGCTGGCTGGTGCGCTAATCAGCTGGTCGTGAACGTTGATCTCCCGGTAGCTCTCGGTAGTGCCGCTGATCTGCCCGTTGGCGACGGTTGCGCTAAACGCCGGCAGCGGATCGTTTGATTCGCCCTGGATACGCAGCGTCAGGCGGGTGCCGTCGCCGTCGGGGGCAATATCACGCAGCGACATCCGCAGGGTGCCTATCTGGCTGTTCAGCCGCGCGGGAGTTTTCGCCCCGGGCAGCAGATAAACGCCGCTGCTGGACTTCGCATTCAGGGCGTTTTGCTGGGTAATTTTCACCGTTTGCTGATTGAGCTGGGTCATCTCCTTGCTCAACGCGCTCACGCTCTGATTCATCTGGCGGACTTCGCTTTGCTGGGCGCAGGCGCTGAGCGTAAAAAGGCTACCCACAATCGCCAGCTTCAAATAACGTCTTGTCATGGTCGGGATTCCGTTAACAGAGGGATGATTAATGGTAGATCGTTTGCATAAGCGCACTATAGATCCTTTGTCTCAAAAGCTCTTTCTTTGTAGTCGGGTCACTTCGCGGTAAACTACCTGTCAGTTTAACTTGATGCCAGGACGCGCTATGCATTGCCCTTTCTGTTTCGCCGTAGATACTAAAGTGATCGACTCTCGCCTGGTGGGGGAGGGCTCTTCTGTGCGTCGTCGTCGGCAGTGCCTGGTCTGCAATGAACGCTTTACCACCTTCGAAGTGGCCGAGCTGGTGATGCCGCGAGTGGTAAAAAGCAATGACGTTCGTGAACCCTTCAACGAAGATAAGCTGCGCAGCGGGATGCTCAAAGCGTTAGAAAAGCGCCCGGTCAGCGCCGACGATGTAGAAATGGCGCTCAACCACATCAAAACGCATCTGCGCGGCACCGGTGAACGCGAAGTCCCCAGCAAAATGATCGGTAACCTGGTGATGGAACAGCTGAAGAAGCTCGATAAAGTCGCCTACATCCGCTTTGCTTCCGTCTATCGCAGTTTTGAAGACATCAAAGAATTCGGCGAAGAGATCGCCCGCTTACAGGATTAAGCCATGCATGACGAAATATACATGGCACGCGCGCTCAGGCTCGCCGCGCGCGGTCGCTTCACGACCCACCCAAACCCGAACGTCGGCTGCGTCATTGTTAAAGACGGCGAAATTGTTGGCGAAGGTTTCCACTACCGCGCCGGCGAGCCGCATGCCGAAGTGCACGCGCTGCGCATGGCCGGCGAAAGGGCCAAAGGCGCCACCGCCTACGTCACGCTGGAGCCCTGCAGCCATCACGGACGCACGCCGCCGTGCTGCGATGCGCTGATTGCCGCAGGCGTTGTGCGGGTGGTGGCCGCGATGCAGGACCCCAATCCGCAGGTGGCCGGGCGCGGTCTGTATCGCCTGCAGCAGGAGGGCATCGACGTCAGCCACGGCCTGATGATGGGCGAGGCCGAAGCGTTAAATAAAGGCTTCCTGAAGCGGATGCGCACCGGCTTCCCCTATATTCAGCTAAAAATGGGCGCCTCGCTCGACGGCCGTACGGCAATGGCCAGCGGCGAAAGTCAGTGGATCACTTCGCCGCAGGCGCGACGCGACGTACAGCGCCTGCGCGCGCAAAGCCATGCGATCCTCACCAGCAGCGCCACCGTCCTCGCGGATGACCCGGCGCTTACCGTGCGCTGGGACGAGCTCACTCCTGATATTCAGGCGCGCTATCCGCAGGAGAATCTGCGCCAGCCGCTGCGCATTGTCATCGATAGCCAAAACCGCGTTACGCCGCAGCACCGCATCGTACAGCAGGCGGGAGAAACGCTGTTTGCCCGCACCCGTCAGGACTCTCGCGAGTGGCCTGAGAACGTGCGTACTCTGCAGATCCCGGAGCATAAAGGCCATCTCGATCTGGTGGTGCTGATGATGCAGTTGGGCAAGCAGCAGGTTAACAGCATCTGGGTGGAGGCCGGTCCTGCTCTGGCCGGCGCGCTGCTGCAGGCGGGGCTGGTGGACGAGCTTATCGTCTACATTGCGCCTAAACTGTTAGGAAGCGATGCGCGCGGGCTCTGCGCGCTGCCGGGGCTTGAGAAACTGGCCGACGCGCCCCATTTCAAATTCAATGAGATACGTCATGTAGGCCCGGACGTTTGCCTGCACTTAGTGAGCGCATAATCTCCCTGCCCGACGGGGAAGCCGCGCCGATACGCCTGGTTATTCAGAATGCGACGAGACGGTAAGCGAGAAGCGAAGCCTGAAGAGCGGCCGGGTCAGCCGCAGCTAACGCCAGGGCAGTTTGCAGGATGAAGTGTATAAAATATTATGGTAGAATCCGCCCCCCTTGCGGGGCCAAATGAACCCGAAGGAAGAGTATGAACATTATTGAAGCTAACGTTGCTACCCCGGACGCTCGCGTCGCCATCACCATTGCGCGTTTCAACAACTTTATCAATGACAGCCTGCTGGAAGGTGCGATTGACGCCCTGAAGCGCATCGGTCAGGTAAAAGATGAAAATATTACCGTTGTTTGGGTTCCAGGCGCGTATGAGCTGCCGCTGGCGGCTGGCGCACTGGCAAAAACCGGTAAATATGACGCGATAATTGCGCTGGGTACGGTGATCCGTGGGGGTACTGCGCACTTTGAATATGTGGCTGGCGGAGCAAGCAATGGCCTGGCGCACGTCGCTCAGGAAAGCGAAATTCCGGTAGCCTTTGGTGTTCTGACCACCGAAAGCATTGAGCAAGCCATCGAACGCGCTGGCACCAAAGCCGGTAACAAAGGCGCAGAAGCTGCGCTGACCGCGCTGGAAATGATTAACGTATTGAGAGCCATCAAGGCCTGAATTTTTTTGTAAGGGGAATTCCGTGAAACCTGCTGCTCGTCGCCGCGCCCGTGAGTGTGCTGTCCAGGCGCTTTACTCCTGGCAGTTATCGAAAAACGACATCTCTGATGTTGAATACCAGTTCCTGGCGGAACAGGACGTTAAAGATGTCGACGTTCCGTATTTTCGCGAACTGCTGTCCGGAGTGGCGACTAACAGCGCATACCTCGACGGCCTGATGAAGCCGTACCTGTCCCGTCTGCTTGAAGAGCTGGGCCAGGTGGAAAAAGCGGTACTGCGTATCGCCCTGTTCGAGCTGTCAAAGCGTGACGACGTGCCGTACAAAGTCGCCATCAACGAAGCTATCGAGCTGGCGAAAACCTTCGGCGCCGAAGATAGCCATAAGTTTGTTAACGGCGTGCTGGACAAGGCAGCCCCGGCAATTCGTCCCAACAAAAAGTAAACTCCAGGCCGGGTCTCGCGGGATGTCATCCACGCAAGGTCCGGCCTTATTCTTTTCTTTTGCTGAGGCATAACGTATGGCATGCGGCGAATTTTCCCTGATTGCCCGTTATTTTGATCGCGTAAAAAGCATGCGTCTCGATGTGGAAACCGGCATTGGCGACGACTGCGCACTCCTGAATATTCCCGAGAAAAAAACGCTGGCAATCAGCACCGACACCCTGGTGGCGGGCAACCATTTCTTACCTGATATCGATCCTGCCGATCTGGCCTATAAAGCGCTGGCCGTCAATCTGAGCGACCTTGCGGCGATGGGCGCGGAACCGGCGTGGCTAACGCTGGCGCTGACGCTGCCGGAGGTGGACGAAGCGTGGCTGGAGTCCTTCAGCGATAGCCTGTTTATGCTGCTCAACTATTACGATATGCAGCTGATTGGCGGTGATACCACCCGCGGTCCGCTGTCGATGACGCTGGGAATCCACGGCTTTGTGCCGCCGGGACGCGCCCTGAAGCGCTCCGGGGCGAAGCCCGGCGACTGGATTTACGTTACCGGTACGCCCGGCGACAGCGCCGCCGGGCTGGCGATACTGCAGGAGCGGCTGGCGGTAGATGACGCCGCTGACGCCGACTATCTGCTGGCGCGCCATCTGCGCCCGATGCCGCGCGTGCTGCAGGGGCAGGCGCTGCGCGATCTGGCGAGCTCGGCTATCGATCTTTCCGACGGCCTGGTCTCCGATCTGGGCCATATCCTTAAAGCCAGCGGCTGCGGGGCGCGCATCGACCTTGACGCGATGCCGCTATCCGAGGCGATGCGGCGTCAGGTTGCGCCGGAGACGGCCCTGCGCTGGGCGCTTGCCGGCGGCGAAGATTATGAGCTGTGCTTTACCGTACCGGAGCTCAATCGCGGCGCGCTCGACGTGGCTATCGGCCAGCTCGGGGCGCGATTTACCTGCATCGGGCAGGTTTGCGCCGAGGCTGACGGCCTGCAGTTTCTGCAGGGGAGCAAGCCGGTGAAGCTTGATTTAAAGGGGTACGATCATTTTGGCGCGCAGTAAAGATATCGCAAAAAGTCGGCTGAACCTGCTTAACCCCTGGCATCTGCTGGCGACCGGCTTCGGCAGCGGGTTAAGCCCCATCGTCCCCGGGACTATGGGGTCGCTGGCGTCGATTCCGTTTTGGTACCTGATGACGTTTCTGCCCTGGCAGCTCTATTCGCTGGTGGTGATGATGAGCATCTGTATTGGGGTTTATATCTGCCACCGCACGGCCAAAGATATGGGCACCCACGATCACGGCAGCATCGTCTGGGATGAGTTTGTCGGAATGTGGATAACCCTGATGGCGCTGCCGACTCTCGACTGGCAGTGGGTTGCCGCCGGATTCGTCATTTTCCGCATTTTCGATATGTGGAAGCCGTGGCCGATTCGCTGGTTCGACCGTAATATTCACGGCGGAATGGGGATCATGGTCGATGATATCGTCGCCGGCGTGATTTCGGCGGGCGTGCTGTACGTCATAGGCCATCACTGGCCGATTGGCCTTATCTGACGCAGAGCCCCGGTAGCGCTTTGCTTGCCGGGGCTCTGGGTTAACGCAGCCGGCGGGCTATTTGAATCCGACAACCGGATGCGGCCTGTACGGTGCTTCCAGCTTTTCCACCTGCTCCGGCGTCAGGGTTAAATCAACCGCATTCAGCAGCTCATCCAGCTGATCCTGACGCGAGGCACCGATAATCGGCGCGGCCACGCCGGGTTTGCTCAGCAGCCACGCCAGCGCCACCTGCGCCCGCCCGACGCCCAGCTCCTCTGCAACTTCGGCGAGATTCGCCGCGATCAGCTCATCGTTGCTATCGGTGGCGCTGTACAGCGACTGGCCAAACTCGTCGGAAACCAGCCGTGCGGTGGTTTCCCCCCACGGGCGGGTCAGCCGGCCGCGCGCCAGCGGACTCCAGGGAATAACCGATACCCCTGCGCGGTTGCACAGCGGCAGCATCTCGTTTTCTTCTTCGCGGTAAATCAGGTTGTAATGATCCTGCATGGTGACGAAGCGCGCCCAGCCGTTACGCTCCTGCAGCTCCAGCGCCTGGGCAAACTGGCGGGCATGCATCGACGAGGCGCCGATATAGCGCGCTTTACCCGCCTTAACCACCTCGTTCAACGCCTCGAGGGTCTCCTCAATGGGCGTGGCGTAATCCCAGCGGTGGATTTGCAGCAGGTCAACATACTCCATGCCCAGGCGCCGCAGGCTGTCGTCGATAGAGCGGAGAATTTGCGCGCGGGAGAGGCCTTCCGGCAGGTCCCCCACCTGGTGGTAAACCTTGGTGGCGACCACGACTTCGTCGCGGCGGGCAAAGTCGCGCAGGGCGCGGCCTACGATCTCTTCGCTGCTGCCCTCGGAGTAGCTGTTGGCGGTATCAAAAAAGTTGATGCCGCCTTCCAGAGCGCGCTGGATCAGCGGGCGGCTGCTCTCTTCCGGTAGCGTCCAGGCGTGTTTGCCCCGATCCGGCTCGCCGAAGGTCATGCAGCCGAGGCAAAGTCGGGAAACCCGGAGGTCGGTCGCTTCTGGGGTGATGTATTGCATAGCTGCGCTCCTGCTCTTTGCTTAATGGAATTCCTTTAAGCATAGCAGGAGCGTTATCGAGGGAGGGATCAGGCCAGCCAGGCGATGATTTTGGCTTCAATACCTGCGGCATCGAGACCGAGGTCAACGTGAACTTCTTCCTGGGTTCCCTGGGGGATAAAGAAGTCCGGCAGACCGATATTCAGCACCGGCACCGCGCGACGATGCGCCATCAGCAGCTCATTAACGCCGCTGCCCGCGCCGCCCATGATCGCATTCTCTTCCAGCGTGACCAGCGCCTCGTGCCCGGCGGCCAGCTGCAAAATCAGCGCGTTATCAAGCGGTTTCACAAAGCGCATATCCACCAGCGTGGCGTTGAGCTTTTCCGCCACCTGAGCGGCTTCCGGCAGCATGGTACCGAAGTTAAGGATCGCAATTTTCTCGCCTTCGCGCTTAACGACGCCCTTGCCGATCGGCAGCAAAGCCAGCGGCTCCAGCGTTGCCCCGGTACCCGTTCCGCGCGGATAGCGCACCGCGCTAGGGCCGTCGCCGTAGTGATAGCCGGTATACAGCATCTGGCGGCATTCGTTCTCGTCGCTCGGCGTCATGATGACCATCTCCGGAATACAGCGCAGGAAGGAGAGGTCGAAGGCGCCCTGGTGCGTCTGACCGTCGGCGCCGACGATGCCGGCACGGTCGATGGCAAACAGCACCGGCAGCTTCTGGATAGCGACATCGTGGATCACCTGATCGTAGGCGCGCTGCAGGAAGGTGGAGTAAATGGCCACCACCGGCTTGTAGTCGCCGATCGCCAGGCCGGCGGCGAACGTCACCGCGTGCTGTTCCGCAATCGCCACATCGAAATACTGGTCAGGGTATTTTCTGGAAAACTCGACCATCCCCGAGCCTTCGCGCATCGCCGGGGTCACGGCCATCAGCTTGCTATCTTTCGCCGCGGTTTCGCACAGCCAGTCGCCGAAAATTTTCGAATAAGAGGGCAGGCCGCCGCTGCTTTTTGGCAGCACTCCGCTGGTATGGTCAAACTTAGGCACCGCGTGGAAAGTGATCGGGTCCTTTTCCGCCGGCTCATAGCCGCGACCTTTTTTGGTCATAATATGCAGGAACTGCGGTCCTTTCAGATCGCGCATGTTCTTCAGCGTATTGACCAGCCCGAGCACATCGTGGCCATCCACCGGGCCGATGTAGTTAAAGCCCAGCTCTTCAAACAGGGTCCCGGGAACCACCATGCCTTTGATATGTTCTTCGGTGCGTTTGAGCAGCTCTTTAATCGGCGGTACGCCTGAGAAGACCTTCTTGCCGCCTTCGCGCAGGGTAGAGTACAGCTTGCCGGAAAGCAGCTGCGCGAGATGATTATTCAGCGCGCCGACGTTCTCAGAAATCGACATTTCGTTGTCGTTCAGCACGACCAGCAGATCGGGTTTGATATCGCCCGCGTGGTTCATGGCCTCAAACGCCATCCCGGCGGTGATCGCCCCGTCGCCAATGACGCAGACCGCGCGCCGCTGCTTGTCTTCTTTCGCTGCGGCAATGGCGACCCCAATGCCCGCAGAAATGGAGGTCGATGAGTGTCCGACGCTCAGCACGTCATATTCGCTTTCGCCGCGCCACGGGAACGGGTGCAGCCCGCCTTTCTGCCGAATCGTGCCGATTTTGTCACGACGGCCGGTCAGAATTTTATGCGGGTAGGCCTGGTGGCCGACGTCCCAAATCAGGCGATCAAAAGGGGTGTTATAGACGTAGTGAAGCGCCACGGTCAGTTCGACCGTGCCGAGGCCGGAGGCAAAATGCCCGCTGGAACGGCTGACGCTGTCCAGCAGGTAGCGCCGCAGTTCGTCGCACAGCTTCGGCAGGCTATCTTTCGGCAACAAACGCAGCTCCTGGGTGGAATCTACCAGCGCCAGGGTCGGGTATTTGGCAATATCAAAACTCATCAGAGACTCATTTATTGTTTATTTATCGCGCTGAATTATGTAATTCGCGAGCGCTTCCAGTGCCGTTGTATCCAGAGATTGCGCGGCCAGCTCATTTAGCGACTGACGGGCGTCTTCAATCAGGCCATGCGCTTTGTTCCGGGCTTGCTCAAGTCCCAGAAGCGCGGGGTAGGTACTTTTGCCCAACTGCTGATCGGCTCCCTGACGTTTGCCAAGGGTCGCAGTATCCCCTACCACGTCAAGAATGTCATCCTGGACCTGGAAGGCGAGGCCGATATTTTCCGCATAGCGATCGAGCGCCGGCAGCGCCGCACGGCCGCGTTCTCCGGCGCTCAGGGCGCCCATGCGCACCGCCGCGCGAATCAGCGCCCCGGTCTTATGGCGATGAATGCGCTTGAGCGCTTCGAGGTCAACCTGATGGCCTTCGGCTTCGAGATCCAGCGCCTGGCCGCCGCACATTCCGGCAACGCCGCTGGCCTGCGCCAGCTCGGAGACCATAGCCAGCCGGTCCCGATCCGGTACTTCCGGCATCGTCGCATCACTTAGTATAGAAAACGCCAGCGTTTGCAGGGCGTCTCCGGCAAGAATTGCGTTCGCTTCGCCAAATTTAATATGGCAGGTAGGCAGGCCGCGACGCAGATCGTCGTTGTCCATCGCCGGCAGATCGTCGTGCATCAGCGAATAGGCGTGGATGCATTCAACGGCCGCGGCCGGCGCGTCCAGGGTCGCGCGGCTGACGCCAAACATGTCGCCGGTGGCGTATACCAGGAAGGGGCGCAGGCGTTTGCCGCCTAATAATGCGCCGTACTGCATGGCCTCAACCAGCGGAGTGTTCTGAAACGGCAGCGGCGCAAGAAAACGGCGCAGCGCGTCGTTGGCCTGCGCAACGCAGGCCTGTAGCTGTTGTGGGAAATCCATCTATTCAGCGTCCGGCGTAAAAGGCGTCAGCGGCGTATCTTCGCTCTCTGCCAGCAGAATTTGTACGCGCTGCTCGGCCTGCTGCAGCCTGGCCTGTCCCTGACGCGCCAGCTGCACGCCGCGCTCAAACTCGCCGAGCGCTTCTTCTAACGGCAGAGCGCCGCTTTCCAGACGATTGACGATCTGCTCCAGCTCGCCCAGGGCGGTTTCAAAGCTGGCCGGGGCCTCATTTTTCTTTGGCATAGTGAATATAGACTCTTGTTATGTCGCGACAGCAGTATGGTAACGAAGTCACGTGGTTAAGCAAATATGCGCCTTATCCGGCAAGCGGCCCTGGCCTAAGCCCGATGCGCTCCCGGCGAACGTATCGCCCGGCGGCGGATGATTTAGCGTAAAACACGCAATGCCAGGTGAAAAGCTTCCATTAGTGGTATACTTCGCGCCCTGGATGCAGGCACCGCGGTGCACTGCAGTACATCTTTTGCTTAAAGCCCTGTCGGGCTTGCCAACGAACTATTGTCGCCATGAAGTTTATCATTAAATTGTTCCCGGAAATCACCATCAAAAGCCAATCTGTGCGATTGCGCTTCATTAAAATCTTAACCGGGAACATTCGTAACGTTCTCAAAAACTATGATGAGACGCTCGCCGTCGTTCGTCATTGGGATCATATCGAAGTTCGCGCGAAAGACGAAAATCAGCGTCCGGCTATTCGCGATGCGCTGACCCGAATTCCCGGTATTCACCATATCCTGGAAGTCGAAGACGTTCCCTTCACTTCGCTGCACGATATTTTTGAGCAAACGCTGCCGCTGTGGCGTGAGACGCTGGAAGGCAAAACCTTCTGCGTGCGCGTAAAGCGTCGCGGTAAGCATGAGTTTACCTCTATCGAAGTGGAACGCTACGTCGGCGGCGGTCTGAACCAGCATATCGAAACGGCCCGAGTTAAGCTGACCAACCCGGATATCACCGTCAATCTGGAGATCGAAAACGATCGCCTGCTGCTGGTGAAAGGGCGCTATGAAGGCATCGGCGGTTTCCCCATCGGCACCCAGGAAGACGTGCTGTCGCTGATCTCCGGAGGCTTCGATTCCGGCGTTTCCAGCTACATGCTGATGCGTCGCGGCTGCCGCGTGCACTACTGCTTCTTTAACCTCGGCGGCGCGGCGCACGAAATCGGCGTCCGTCAGGTCGCGCACTACCTGTGGAACCGCTTTGGCAGCTCCCACCGCGTGCGTTTTGTGGCGATTAACTTCGAGCCGGTGGTCGGTGAGATCCTCGAAAAAGTTGACGATGGTCAGATGGGCGTCGTGCTTAAGCGCATGATGGTTCGCGCCGCCTCCCAGGTGGCTGAACGCTACGGCGTGCAGGCGCTGGTGACCGGCGAAGCGCTGGGCCAGGTATCCAGCCAGACGCTGACCAACCTGCGGCTGATCGATAACGTCTCCGATACGCTGATCCTGCGTCCGCTGATCTCTCACGATAAAGAGCACATCATTAACCTGGCGCGCGAAATCGGCACCGAAGACTTTGCCCGCACCATGCCGGAATACTGCGGCGTGATCTCGAAGAGCCCGACCGTGAAGGCGGTGAAGGCGAAGATCGAAGCGGAAGAGCAGAACTTCGATTTCAGCATCCTGGATAAGGTGGTGGCGGAAGCCAATAACGTCGATATTCGCGATATCGCCCAGCAGACTCAGCAGGAAGTGGTTGAAGTTGAAACCGTCAGCGGTTTTGGCCCCAACGACGTGATTCTGGATATTCGCTCGGTTGACGAGCAGGATGACAGACCGCTGAAGGTGGAAGGCGTCGACGTGGTTTCGCTGCCGTTCTACAAGCTGAGCACCCAGTTCGGCAACCTAGACCAGAGCAAAACCTGGCTGCTGTGGTGCGAGCGTGGCGTAATGAGCCGCCTGCAGGCGCTGTATCTGCGCGAGCAGGGCTTTGAGAACGTGAAGGTCTATCGCCCGTAACCTGCGGATAGCGACGGTCACCCCGTGAGGCGCCACCCGGCGCGATCGGGGGAAGTCCCGGATAGCGGCAGCCATGCCTTATCCGGGCGACCGATCCTGCCCGTATCGGATCAGGCTTCGTAGTAGTTATATATTCCCGCCGCCATCACCAGCTGTGAAGCGACCTCATGCGCTTTTTCACGACTGACCAGCAGATCGATCATCTTGAGCGCAAAATCAATCGCCGTTCCCGGCCCCTGGCTGGTGAGCAGGTTAACCCGCGGGTCCCAGACCACGCGCTTATCCTGCCACTGCCCGGCGGGGATCTGCTCCTTCAGCGCCGGAAAGCCGGTCATGTTGCCGATCGGGAAAAGATTGTGCGGGACCAGCACCGTGGCGGCAGCGGCGCAGATGGCGGCGACGATCCGCCCGGAGAGATGAAACTGCCTGACCGTTTCCACCAGTAGCGGGCTATCGCGGAAGCATTCCGCGCCTTTGATGCCGCCGGGAAGAACGATAATGTCATAATCGCCGTCGGCAACTTCCACCAGCGGCGCATCGGCCAGCAGCTTAACGCCGCGCGAGCAGACAATGGTCAGGCTGCCGTCGCCGGCGACGCTGGCGGTAGTGACCTGCACCCCGCCGCGTACTAGTAAATCGATAGCGGTGACCGCTTCCGTCTCTTCGCTACCAGGGGCGAGGCAAATCAGTGCCGACGCGCTCATATTCATTCTCCTTACGCTTTACCTGTTCAAACATGCGGGCGTTTTCCGGTACGGCAAGGCCGTGGGCGCGGGCGCGCTTGAGCAGAAAACCGGTGATATAGTCGATTTCCGTATGACGCTGAGCGCGGATATCCTGCAGCATCGAAGAGATATTTTCTGCCGTACTTTCAATTATCTGATGGACATAAAATAGCAGGTTTTCCGGCGATGTATGTATTCCTTCGCGCTCCATCACGGCGGCGACTTCCCGGCAGATAGTCTCCACTTCCATCGCCGCGTCGCGTAAATCGCCGTTTTTGCAGTTGCGTAGCGCCGTCAGCGGATTAATCACGCAGTTGACCGCCAGCTTGCTCCAGAGCGCCGGCTGGATATTATTGTGCCAGGCCACGTCCGGCAGGACGTTTTGCAGCGTATCGGCAAGCGTGCTGTAGTCCTGCGGATACGCCCTCGCCGGGCCAATATGGGTGGTGCCGTTAGCCACGTGGACGATCACGTTGCCGTCGCGCCGCGCGGCCTGAGTGGTTGAAGCCAGCAGCAGGGGCTGCCTGACGCCTTTAAGCTCGTCGACGGTACCCATTCCGTTATGGATAAGCAGTATCGGTGATGAGGCCGGCAGGCGTTCGGCGAGGTTCTTTACCGCCGTAGAGACCTGCCAGGCCTTCAGGGTGACCAGCAGCAGATCGCTGCTGGCGAGAAAATCGGGATCGTTAGCGGTTAACGACTCATTAAAAATGCTGCCGTCAGTCTCGATCAGATTGACGCTGCAGAAAGGTTGTGGGACGCGTAACCACCCCTGGACATCATGTCCATGTTTACACAGCGCGGTCAGCCATAGCTGTCCAAGCGCACCGCATCCGAGTACGGTTACCTTCATTAATCCTCCTCACCTGCGACAATCCCAGGCACTCATAGCTAAAGTATATACTCGTTGTCCTTCCGGCTGCAGCCAATGCCGCTGCGGCTGGAGAAACCTGGAGCATAGCGCCGTCAGCTATGCTTGCGGGATAACCAGTTGAGTTATGCCGTGTTGCAGGTATTATGCAACGCAAAAGAAACGAAAGGAGAGGAAAAGATGCCATCTTTCGATATTGTCTCTGAAGTCGATCTTCAGGAAGTTCGAAACGCCGTAGAGAATGCGACCCGTGAAGTTGAATCGCGTTTTGATTTTCGCAACGTGGAAGCCAGTTTTGAGCTGAACGAAAAAAATGAGACCATCAAGGTTCTCAGCGAGTCTGATTTCCAGATTAACCAGCTGCTGGATATTCTCCGCGCTAAGCTGCTGAAGCGCGGCATTGAGGGCAGCTCTCTCGAGGTGCCGGAAGAGTTCGTGCACAGCGGTAAAACCTGGTTTGTCGATGCCAAACTGAAGCAGGGCATTGAGAGCACGATGCAGAAAAAAATCGTTAAGCTCATCAAGGACAGCAAGCTGAAGGTGCAGGCGCAGATTCAGGGCGAAGAGATCCGCGTGACCGGCAAGGCGCGTGACGATCTGCAGGCGGTGATGGCGCTGGTGCGCGGCGGCGATTTAGGCCAGCCGTTCCAGTTCAAGAACTTCCGCGACTAATAAAAAAGCGGGTTATCCCCGCTTTTTTTTAACTCCCTTTTATCGCCTGCTCAACCTCGAAGCGATTGGTCAGCTTGCTGTCGATTTTGACGTAGACCGAACGCTCTTCGGCCACCACCAGCGCCTGTTTTACCCCGTCGAGGGTCAGCAGACGCGTCTGCAGGGTATCATCCACGGCCACATCGCCCGGGATTTCAATTCTCAGACTGCTGACGTACGGCGGTTCGCTCATCGTTCCGGCAACCAGCAGCCACAGCATCGCCAGCAGCGCGCCGAGCAGGAACACGGTCTGCGAATCGAAGAAGCCGTCAACCCAGCCGCCGAGCGCGCCGCCAATCGCCACGCCGAGAAACTGGCTGGTTGAGTAGATGCCCATCGCGGTGCCTTTGTATCCGGCCGGCGACTCCTTGCTAATCAACGACGGCAGCAGCGCTTCCAGCAGGTTAAAGGCAAGGAAGAACAGCTGAACCCCCGCGACCAGCTCCCAGAAGTATCCGCCCGCGCCCCACAGGACGATTTCGGCCACCAGCAGCAGCGCGACGCAGAACAGAAAGACGTGCTTCATCTTGCGCTTCACTTCGGCATAGATGATAAACGGCACGACCGAGACAAAAGAGATAAGCATGGTCACCAGATAAATCTTCCAGTGCTCAGCGGCGGGGAAACCTGCGGCCTCCAGCTGGCCGGGAAGGGCGACGAACGTCGACATCAGCATGATGTGCAGGCACATAATGCCGAAATTGAGCTTCAGCAGCTTTGGCTCGGCGAGGACTTTGCTAAAGCAGTCTTTTACCATGCCTGATTCGCGGTTCAGGACGTGATTATGGCTGTTGGGCACCACCCACAGGGTGAGCAGAATGCCGATTGACGCGAGTCCGGCGATCATCCAGAACAGGGCGTGAAGGCCCAGCTGGTGGGTGACTATCGGCCCCAGCACCATGGCGATAGCAAAGGTCACGCCGAAGCTGACGCCAATAAAGGCCATCGCTTTCGTGCGGTTCTGTTCGCGGGTTAAATCGGAAAGGAGCGCCATGACCGCGGCGGCAATCGCCCCGGAGCCCTGCAGCGCCCGGCCGAGAATAATGCCCCAGATGGAGTCGCTGAGCGCGGCGATAATGCTGCCGATAACGAAGATCAGCAGGCCGCCAACGATCAGCGGTTTACGCCCGATACGGTCGGAAAGCAGGCCAAAGGGGATCTGAAACAGGGCCTGGGCCAGCCCATAGATCCCAATTGCGAGGCCGATAAGCGCCTCGCTGGCGCCCTGTAAAGCCATACCATAGGTGGTCAGAACCGGCAGAACCATAAACATGCCGAGCATACGCAGCGAGAATACGGTCCCCAAACCCCAGGTCGCGCGCAGCTCGCCTGGCGTCATTTTATTATCGTTCATTACCACCTCAATCGAAAAACTGCGCCTAGTGTAGTGGGGGGAGCCGAAAGCGTAAATAAATGTTTGTTTAACAGATATTACGGGTGTGTAGCGTGGTGAGGTAAGTGCGGTAGAAATAAAGAAACCGGTGGAGGAGGCCCCACCGGGATGCAGCATTTATTGTAAATTAAAGTCAACCCACTGGCCGCCGGCGTCGGCGGATTTGACGCATTGTTCAACCCAGTAGACGCCGTGTAATCCTGCTTCCACATTTGGGTACCAGAAGTCTGCCAGCAGCTGAGCGTCGCCGCGATCCGTCGCATCAATGGCGATAGCGAAGCGGCGGTAGAGGTTTGCCCAGGCTTCGAACAGCCCCTCCGGATGGCCGCCGCCGATGCGATCGTCCGCCAGCGCCTCGCGGCTGAGATAGGGCATTCCGCGTTCGAGGAGCCGTGCCGGTTCGCCCTGTACCTCATAGCTGAGCTGATTGGGACGCTCATCCCACCATTCGATGCTGGCCTTTTCCCCGACCACGCGCACCTTTTGCGAGTGCATTGCGCCGCTGTTGATCGCGCTGGTCCACATCGAACCGACGGCACCGTTGTCGTACTCCATCAGCACGAAGGCGTTATCTTCCAGCGGCGCCCGGGACTTAACGAAGCTCTGGCGGGAGCACATCAGGCGCTTAATGTTGAGCTGCGGCACCATGGTTTCGGCGATAAACAGCGGGTGCGTTGCGAGGTCGCCCAGCACGTAGCTTGGGCCTGCGTACTCCGGCGTCACCCGCCAGCGGGTGGACTCTGCCTGCAGTTCGACCGCCTCGTTATGAAAGCCGTGGGCGAACTGCATGGTGATCACCCGAATCTGGCCGAGCAGCCCTTCGGCGATCATCTGCCGCGCCTGCTGAACCATCTGATACCCGGCGTAGCCGTAGGTGACGCCTACGATCTTGTTGTGCCGGCGGCTCAGCGTCAGCAGTTCGTTGGCTTCGGCGGCGGTGAAGCACAGCGGCTTTTCGCAGATAACGTGCAGCCCGGCTTCCAGCGCGGCTTTAGCGATCGCGAAGTGGGTATTGTTTGGCGTGGTGACCGACACCGCCTCGACGCCATCGGGACGCCGCGCCTCCTCGCGAAACAGGGTTTGATAATCGGCGTAGCAGCGCTCTGGCGCGATGCCGAGCTGCTGGCCAAACTGGCGTCCGCGTTCGGCATCGATATCGAGTGCGCCCGCCAGCAGGGTAAAGACGTTGTCGCGCAGCGCCGCAGAGCGGTGGCTGTAGCCAATCTGGCTGGTGCCGCCGCCGCCGATCATCCCCCAGCGCAGGGAACGGGACAGGGGTTTCATGCCGTTTAACATGGAGCTCTCCTTTCAAAAAACACGGGTGTCAGGGGGAACGTTGGGTGATTCCTGCCGCTTGTGCCGTCGACGGGGCATATTTCGGCATCCACATTATGGAATCGTTTATTTCATTTTATTATTGTTTTGGAATTTATTTTTCGTTTGTGCGAGGGCGATCGAAAAATGGCCGTAGCGAGGAGGAAATGAAGGCGCGGCGCAGCTTTCTGCTGCGCCGCCTGCTTCTCAGATCGTACGTGAGGTGGGGCGAGGGGGTGCCGCAATATTCCTGGAGGCAGCCTCTCCGGCGGTAATAGCGGCAGGAGGTATATTATTCACGACGCGCTCCTGGCTGCGGCGGATGAAGCGGTATCGTTCGCGTGGGGGCCATCGGCAAACAGCTCTTTTGCAATAAGCCCTGCTACGGTCAGAGCCGCCGGAATACCGAGGATCAAAAAGACACTTTCAAAGCTGAGGTTTAGCGCCATCATTTCGGCGCCGGCAAAGGCGCTGATAATAGCCCCGACGCGGCCGATGCCGTGCATCCAGCTGGAGCCGGTGGCTCGCGCCTGGGTCGGATAAAAGCGCGCAGAGAGCGCGTTCATCCCGGTATTGCCGCCGTTCAGACAGGCTCCGCTAATAAAGGCCAGCAGGCATAGAAGGGTAAAGCTGGCCGCGGCGTAGCCCATTGCCATCGTGAAAATCCCGCCAATGGCAAAAATGACCGCCAGCGCACGGTGCGGGTTAATGCGGTCCATCAGCCAGCCGGCAAACAGCGAGCCCAGGGTTCCGCCGGCCTGATATATGGCGGTCATGATTGCCGCCTGGCTTACCGTCATGCCGACCTCTTTAACCAGCGTCGGCAGCCAGCTGCCCAGCAGATAGACCAGAAAGAGCCCCATAAAATAGACCAGCCACAGCATCAGCGAGCCGAAGCGATACCGGCGGGAGAGCACGATGCGCATTGCGCTGCCGCTGACGGGCTGCGCTGGCAGGGTAAACTCCGCGTCATCGGCGATTTGTCCGGGATAAAGCCGCCGTAAAATCGTGCGGACCCGCGCCGCCGGAGCGCCCTTAATCACCAGAAAACGCACTGATTCCGGTAGCTTCCAGATAAGCAGCGGCGCAAACAAAATAGGCAGCACGCCACCTAAGGCCATTAAGGAGTGCCAGCCAAACCGCGGGATCAACCACGAGGCGGAAAATCCTCCCGCCGCCGCGCCGAAGGTGAAGCCGCAAAAGATAATCGTAATAATGAAAGATCGCCGTCGCTCCGGCGCATATTCTGAGACCAGGGTCCCCATGTTCGGCATCGCGGCCCCCAGTCCGAGTCCGGTCATAAAGCGAAAGAAGATCATCTGATCGATATTTTGTGAAAATGCGGTGGCGATGGTCCAGAAGCCAAAAAAGAAGACGCTGTTAACGATGATTTTTTTCCGTCCCAGCCAGTCGGCAAGCGGGCCGGAAAAAATCGCTCCCAGCGCGAGGCCAATCAGCGCGGCGCTAATGACAAAGCCGAGCTCATGGTTGGTGACCCCCCATTCCTGTTTCAAGGTGGGGGCGATAAAACCCATAATCGCGATATCAAAACCGTCCAGCGCAATCACGCAGAAACCTAAGAAAACCACCAGCTTCTGATAGCGGCTCAAGGGGTTATGGTTAATTAACTCTCTGACATCCAGGCGTTGAGTCTGTGTCATAGTGCCTCCCTCAGGCGGATGGCTGCAGATAGGTCTGCGCGGCCTTGAACAGCAGCTGCGCGCGCTCAAGCGCGGGCAGGGCGCCCCGGTCGCCGCTTAACGGCACCTCGAGAGAGACGGCGAGAGTCGCCGGAAGGGCGGCCATCAGGCCAGGTAGATCGAGCCCGCCCTCGCCGGGAATGTTACGCGCGGCGCGGGCCTGATGGATAAGCTCCTGCTCATCGCTCGGGATAGCTGACGGAGCGTCACACAGCTGCATATAGTTCAGGTAATGGTGCGGGAGGCGGGAGAGCGCTTCAAGCGATTCACCCCCTCGCCAGAAATGGATGGCGTCGATCAGAATACCAACATCCGATCTGCCGCTGGCGTCAATCAAGCTGCGGGCAGCGGCAATAGTGCGCAGGCAGGTCCACGGCATGGGTTCGAGATTCATCGTTAAACCATACTCTTGACCCGCCTGCGCCAGCGCCGCGAGGTTATCCGCGCTACGGTTGAGATGGCTATCGTTGCCGGCGACCAGCACCTGTTTCGCCCCCAGCCGCTCGGCGGTTTGCATAAACAGACGCAGTCGCGCATCCAGCGCAAAGTCTGGCGTCAGGCGAACAATTTCAACATCGGAGACGCGAATGCCGGTATCGCGCAGCGCCGCTAAGGTTTCGCGAACGGTGGCGGTATCGCCGAGCATGTCGTAGTTTGGGTCGGATGGCGTGGCGGGAAGTAGCCGCAGTCCGACGTGGGTAAAGCCGGTTTGGGCGGCAATCCGCACCTGTTCCGGCGGCGAAACATCCAGCAGGGTCAGTGCGGCGAGTGATAGGGTACGCATGTTCATAAGGACTCCGGTACAGTGGCAGGTGGTTGTTGTTATGTGTACTACCGTCCCTGGCGAGGTGTGATTTACTGCATTGTTTTATTTATGTTTTCCGTCAGATTTTTACCAACAAGATAACCAAAGGTCATCGCCGGACCGAGCGTAATACCGCCGCTGGGATAGTATCCCCGCATCACGCTCGACATATCGTTACCGATGGCATAGAGGCCGGCGATGGGCTGCTGCTGCGCATCCAGCACGCGGGCCTGTTCATCGGTTTTCAAGCCGCTAAACGATCCGAGCGAACCCGGCAGAATGCGTACCGCATAGAAAGGGGGTTGGCTCAGCGCGCCTAAGGTCGGGTGGTGAGGATTGGCGGCGTCGCCCTGGGCCTGGTTATAGGCCGAGGCTCCGCGCTGGAACTCATCGTCCCTGCCGCGGGCGGCGAAGGTATTAAAGCGGCTGATGGTCTCCTTCAACCGGACGCTATCAATAGCGCATTTTTCCGCCAGCGCCTCCAGCGTCTCGCCGGACTGCAGATAGCCGGTGCGAAGCCATGCCCTGGTCGAGAAAGGGGCCGGACGAGCATGGCCCAGACCATAGCGGCGCAGCGCCCGGCTGTCGGCAAGCAGCCACGCCTGCGGAGTTTCTCCGGGCGGCGTGGCCTCCAGCAGCGCGGCAATAAAGTCGTGATAGGAGTCGGCTTCGTTGGTGAAGCGCCTGCCGTTGGGCAGCACGGCGACAAACCCGGGCTTAGCGCGTTCCACCAGGTGCGGGAACGGCAGCTGCAGGCCGCTGGCGAGGGTGACGCGGGAAACCGGGGCCCAGGCCATCGCGTGTCTGAGAGAGTCGTCAAACTGACCGCCGACCGACTCTCCCAGGCGGATCCCGTCCCCCGCGTTGCCCGGCGGGGCGGCAGAGAAGTGGCCGTAGCCGTTTGCGGCGTGGGCGACATGCTGAGCCAGGCGCTGCTTATCGTGGGGGAAGCCGCCGCAGGCGAGAATAACCGCATTTGCGCTGACCTGAACTGGACCCTCATCGCCGCGTAATACCGCGCCGGTCACGCCGGCTGATGACGTTAAGAGACGTTCTACCGGCGCATTCAGCCGGAAGTTGACGCCGGCATCCAGCGCCGCGCGCAGCAGGCGCGCCATCAGCGCGTTGCCGTTGACCAGATGCCGTCCGCGACCGTGGCGTAAGCGCTGCCAGCCGTGGCGCAGCAGGCGCCGCGCGGCATACAGCGCGGAGCGCGGAGAGCGAGTGGCGTTAAAGAAATGCGTTATGTCGGCGCCGCCAGCAATCCCCATTCCCGCAAGGCTGATTGTCTCCAGCGGCGGCCTCAGTCGATGCAGCCAGTCGCCGAGCAGGCGGCCATCGAACGGCCGGGCGGTGACGGAACGTCCGCCCTGCGCGTAGCCTGGCGAGTTGTGAAAATCAGGCATTCGGCTGCCGGAAATAAACTGCACCGCCGTGTTATGGCGAAAGAAATCAATCATTTCCGGGCCGTAGCGAAGAAAAGTGAGCAGGCGGGCATCGGCGGATTGCCCCGCCATCTCGTGTTGAAGATAGGTGAGCGGCACGCTGGCGTCCTCTTCAATGCCTTCCTCGCGGGCCAGCGGATTGCGGGGGATCCACAGCCAGCCGCCGGACCAGGCGCTGGTGCCGCCAATCACCGACTCCTTTTCCGCCACCAGCACGCTGGCGCCGTTGAGGGCGGCGGTGACGGCGGCTGAGAGACCCGCCGCTCCGGAACCGACAATCAGCACATCTACTTTCACATGCCCGCTCATCTATGGCTCCTTATTGCAGCGGTGAAAAATCGGTAGGGCGCAGCAGAACGGACTCCAGGCGCTCGACGGCCGCCAGTTCGCGGTTTTTACGAGAGAAGGTGAGCCAGCGTTCGTCCTGCGCCATGCGCGCGCGGCGCACCAGACGATCGTCAAGGCTTTCATAAGCCCAGATATGCACGACCTGATTAACGACGCCAATCTCGGTAAAGAAAAAGCCAATCAGCTTGCCGAGGTGCTCGGTTTGCACGGCGTAGGCATCGCTTTTGTAGAGCGCCAGCCAGTCGGCCATTTTTAATGGGCTGATGGTGTAGGTACGTTTTTCGTAGATCATGAAACTCTCCTGATTAAAGTGCGGGTTGTTGCGCCAGGTGCGTGGCGCAGAGATAGCCGAAGGTGAGCGCCGGGCCGAGAGTGATTCCGGGACCGGGATAGGTCCCGGCCATCAGTGAATCCATATCATTGCCCACGGCATACAGCCCTCTAATGGGCTGACCTTGTTGATTAATGACCTGAGCATCGGCGGTGGTGACCAGCCCGCGTGAGGTGCCCAAATCACCGGTGTAGAGCGTGATGGCGTAAAAGGGGGCCGCGGCGAGCGGGGCGTTACAGGCGTTAGGCTGGTGGCCGGGATCGCCCATTACACGGTTATAGCTGTTGCCTCCTTTGGTAAATTCCGTATCGCTGCCGTTGGCGGCATCGCGGTTGTAGCGGCTAACGGTAGCGGTCAGGGTTTGTCCATCGATCCCCAGCGCTTGCGCGAGCTGAGCGAGAGAATCCGCTTTGTGCAGATAGCCGGCCTTTATCAGCGCGTCGTTATTAACCGGAGCCGGGCGCGCCAGCCCCAGGCCGTAGCGCTTCATGGCCAGCGCATCGCAAATCAGATAGCAGGGCGCATTTTCCTCCTGGCTTTGCATGGCGCTGGCGAAATGGTGGTAGGAGTTAGATTCATTCACGAAACGCACGGCGCGCTGGTTAACGGCAATGACGCCGGGCTTGGCGCGATCGGTGACGAGGTGCGGGAAACGCTCTTCGCTGCCATCCGCATGGCGTAAGACGGAGACCGGCGCCCAGAAAAAGTTTGACGGTAAATCGGCTCCTTGCCTGGCGTTAAGCGTCGCCGTCAGGCGAAAAGCCGCGCCGTCATTGGCGTCGGGTGACATGGTGTAGTGTTCGCGCGTTTTCGGCCGGTACCGCGCCGCCAGCTGGCCAGCGGCAAATCCCCCGGCGGCCAGCACCACGCCCTGGCGCGCATGCAGCACGCTTCTCTGGCCGGCATGCTCAATCTCGACGCCGGTGACTTCACCGTTGCTTGCGATTAGCGACGTAACGTTTACGTTCAGCTGCAGGCTCATGCCCTTGCGAAAGGCGAGGGCGGCCATCCGCGCAATTAAGGCATTACCCATCGCCAGCCGGGTTCCGCGAGGATATTTCAGGCGATCGCGGCCATAGCGCAGCAGTAGCTTTGTGCAGTGGGTAAATGAGCGGAGCGAGCGGCGCATATCGAGAAAATGCTGAATATCGACGCGGTTGACCATCATGCCGCCGAATAGCAGCATCCCCGGCGGAGGCGATCGCAGTTCGCGAAATCGTGAGCCAAGCCTGCGGCCGTCATATTCGACGACTTCAAGCGCGCGGCCAACGTCAACGGCGCCGGGTTCATCCGGGTAATAGTCGGGAGATAGCGGGCGCAGGCTGTATTTCACCGCGCCCTCTTTTTCCAGAAAGGCCAGCGCTTCACGGCCTGAACTGACGAAGGCATCCACCATCTCCGGGCGGTAGTGCCGTTCGCCGATAATCGTCTTCAGGTAGGTTTTTATCGCGTGTTCCGGGCCGCTTTTTCCCTGCCTGCGGGCCTGGTCGGTATCGTTGATCCATACGGCTCCGCCTGAAATGGCCGAGGTGCCGCCAAACTGAGCGGCTTTCTCCAGCATCAGTACCGAGAGCCCTTTACAGCACGCCGTCACCGCTGCGGCAAAACCGGCGGCGCCGCTGCCGATAACAATAACGTCCCAGCTTTTCATGCGATGGCCCCTTCTTCATGAGCGATGGCGCCAATGAACTGCCCCATCAGCTTCATCTGCGCTAACGCCATTTCAGGCCCGGTTTGCACCACGCAGCCCCGGGCTTGAGCGAAGGTCAGCAGGGGAGTCATCACCGGCGCGGTGACGACATCGGCGACATAAGTGGCGGCTTCCAGAGTATCCAGCAGGGTCTGCGGCAGCGGCAGCGCGTCAAAGCCGCTCATTCCGGCGGGGGAGCCGTTGACCAGCAAATCAATACCGTCCAGGGTGTCCGGCAGCGTGGCGAGGTGCAGCTCAGGAAAGCGAGTGGCCAGGCGGTTGTGCAGCAGCTGCAGAGTGGCCGAATTTTGGTCGTGGAGAGTCAGGTGGGTGATGCCCGCTTCGCATAAACCCCACGCGATGGCGCTCCCTACGCCGCCGCAGCCTGACAGCAGCGCTTTTTTTCCGCTGGCCTGAAAACCCCGCGTTTTTGCGGCAAGAAGAAAGCCGACGCCGTCCAGCATATCGCCCTGCAAGCGGCCGTCCGGCAGCTTACGCACCACGTTTACCGCGTTGAGGTGGCGCGCTCGCGGAGTGAGTTCATCGACCAGGGCGGCGACGCGCTGTTTGTGCGGAACGGTAACCAGCACGCCGCTCATATTCTGCCATCCACGTAACGCGTTCAGGTAATCAGCCACCGCCTCTGGCACGATATCAACCGGGATCATCACGCTGTCCTGGCTTTGCTCTGCAAAGTGACGGTTGAAATTCTCCGGTGATTTAACCTGGGTAATAGGGTGGCCGATGACGGCAACAACCTGAGTGGATCCACTGACCATTTCAAACCTCACTTGTTAAATGAATGTTGTGAAAGTATTTCAGTGGACGCTGGGAGCGGCAACGCAGAATTCGGACGTGTTGGTTGTTAATCGCACCATCACTGCGATAATCGCACTAAACTGATAGTCTTGTTGCAAAAGTGTGAACAACTATGCAAAACCAAATACATCCACGCGATTTGATCGTCGGGCTGCAAAAAGGGCTGGCGCTGATCCAGCTTTTTTCACGAGAGTATCCCCGTCTCTCCGTACCGCAGGCGGCAAAAATGAGCGGGCTGACGCAAAGCGCGGCGCGGCGATTCTTTCTCACGCTGCTGCATGAGCGCTACCTGCAGACCGACGGGCGCTACTACTGGCTTACGCCAAAAGCGCTGCGTCTGGGGCAGGCCTATGTTGATTCGGCCCAGTTCCCGCGGATGGTGCGGCCGATTGTCGAGTACATTGCCAGCCGCACGGAGGAGCACGCCTCGGTTGGGGTGATTGATGATGACGAGCTGGTTTATATCGCCCGCAGCAAACACACGCCGTTTAACTCCACCTCGGTTCGGCTGGGGGAGAGGGTACCGATTCACTGCACCGCCGGCGGACGTTTGTGGCTGGCATCGTTGCCGGAGGCAGAGTGCGAAACGGTCCTGCAGCGCATCAGGCGCGAACAGCGCACCCCTTATACGGTGACCGATATTGCGCCGCTGATGGAAAAGATCGCCCAAATCCGTCGCCAGGGATATGCCGCGATCGAGCAGGAGTTTGAAATTGGGATGTTAGTGCTGGCGGTGCCGCTGGCCGACAGGGAAGGGGTGTACTGGGGAGCGCTGAGCTTAACCAGCCATCTGTCGCGGACTTCGCTTGATGCCTTATGCCGCGATCATCTAGATTTACTCTACAGCGCGCAGGCGATGCTGATTAGCTAAGCGAGACAAATAAAAAACCCCGCCGGAGCGGGGTTTGTCAGAGAGCGACAATCTTATCCGACGTAGGCCAGCAGATTGTGCGAATTCGGCACCATAAAGTCGACGGACATCATCACCGACAGCGCGGTAATGGCGACGATGGAAAAGACGAACAGCTTACGCGCCCAGACTTTATCATCGGCCACTTTGTAACCGCGCAGCGCCATTCCTAGCCACCAGACGCTCACCGCGGCCGCCACGACCAGGTATTTGTACCCGGCATAGCCGCCCAGGGAGAGCATCAGCGTCGCGACGGCGAAAGCAATGATGTATACGGTGATATGGTTCTTGGCAACCGAGATACCTTTCACTACCGGCAGAACCGGAATGTTTGCCGCCTGATAATCCTTGAAGCGGAAAATCGCGATGGCATAGGAGTGAGGCATCTGCCACAGGCTAAAGATAGCCAGCAGAATGGCGGCACCGCTATCAAAATCGCCGGTAACCGCACAGTAGCCAATCACCGGCGGCGCAGCGCCGGAGAGAGAACCAATCAGCGTGCCGTAGACGGAGTGGCGTTTCATATACAGGCTGTAGACGCCGACATAAACCACGAACCCCATCACCCCCAGCCAGCAGGCCAGGGGATTAGCGCCAAACCACAGGAGCATGAAGCCAGCAATACCCAGCAAGGTGGCGTATACCAGCGAAGCTCCTGGCGAGATCAGCCCTTTGACCAGCACCCGGTTTTTCGTCCGTTCCATCTTACGATCGATATCACGGTCGATGTAGTTGTTGAATACACAACCCGAGGCGACCACCAGGGACACGCCAAGGAGCGTCCAGGCGAACAGCGGATAGTCGATGTGGCCTTTAGAGGCCAGCAGGAAACCGCCGATCACCGAGATCAGGTTGCCGAAAATGATGCCAGGTTTCGTTACTTGCAGGTATTGCTTAAACATACTCGCCGCTCTTAGTGCATCATCATGTTGTAGTTCAGGTTCCACATAATCCAGATGGAGCCGATAACAACGATAGCAATGATGATTACGGTGAAGATAAACGCGGTCAGGTTCCAACCTTCGTCAGATTTGCTGTTCATGTGCAGGAAGTACACCAGGTGTACCACGATCTGCACAACAGCAGTGACCAGGATAGTTCCCAGAATAGCCGCATGCGATGCGGAGCCACTCATAACCATAGCAAACGGAATGACCGTCAGAATGATCGACAGGATAAAACCTGTCATGTAGCTCTTAACGCTGCCGTGAGAAGCGCCGTTATGATCGGTAGAATGACTCATTACATTGCCCCCATCAGATAAACAACAGAGAACACGCAGATCCACACCACGTCCAGGAAGTGCCAGAACAGGCTCAGGCACATGATACGGGTACGGTTAGTTGGGGTCAGGCCGCGACGCGAAACCTGGAACATCAGCACCGCCATCCAGATAAGACCGGAAGTGACGTGCAGACCGTGCGTGCCTACCAGCGCGAAGAACGCTGACAGGAAGCCGCTGCGATCCGGACCCATACCTTCAACAATCAGATGATGGAATTCATAGAGCTCCATCGCGATGAACCCTGCCCCGAAGAGGAAGGTCAGCGCCAGCCAGGAAACGACCTGGCTCTTGTTGTTTTTGTACATGGCGATAGCCGCCATGCCGTAGGTGATGGAGCTGAACAGCAGCAGAGCAGTTTCAACCAGAACGAACGGCAGTTCGAAAATATCTTTACCGGTCGGGCCGCCCGCAGTGCCGTTCACCAGAACGGCATAAGTGGCGAACAGGCTAGCGAAGATAATGCAGTCGCTCATCAGGTAGATCCAGAAGCCGAATACCTTCATCGGCCCTGTATCGTGATGCCCGTGGTCGTGTCCGTGGGCGTTATGCGCAAGAGTATCAGTTGCCATTTTTCAGCCCCGCTTTGTTAATTTCATCGAAATGCTGACCTTCCAGTTTTTCGACTTCTGCAACCGGCACGTAGTAATCCACGTCTTCGTCAAAGCTCTTAATAATCCAGGTTACAACGATGCCGACAAAGCCAACAATCGCCATCCACCAGATATGCCAGATCATCGCGAAACCAAACACCGTAGCAAAGGCAGCAATAACGATGCCGGCGCCGCTGTTTTTCGGCATATGAATCTCTTCATAGCCTGCAGGTTTCTTGTACGCTTCGCCTTTTTCTTTCATTTCCCAGAACGCATCGCGCTCGTGGACGTTCGGAACGATAGCAAAGTTATAGAACGGCGGAGGTGAAGAGGTTGCCCACTCCAGAGTACGGCCGCCCCACGGGTCACCGGTCAGGTCGCGGTTTTGCTCGCGATCGCGGATAGAGACGTAGAACTGAATCAGCTGGCAGAGGATACCGCAAGCGATCAGCGCCGCGCCGCAGGCTGCAACAACCAGCATCGGGTGGAACTGCGGATCGATTTGCTGGCTCAGACGACGGGTCATCCCCATGAAGCCCAGCACGTACAGCGGCATAAACGCCACGAAGAAGCCGATGATCCAGAACCAGAACGCGCGTACGCCCCAGGTTTCGTTCAGCGTGAAGCCGAAGGCTTTTGGCCACCAGTAGGTCAGACCTGCGAAGCAGCCGAAGACCACGCCACCGATAATAACGTTATGGAAGTGGGCAATCAGGAACAGGCTGTTGTGCAGAACGAAGTCCGCGCCCGGTACCGCCAGCAGTACACCGGTCATGCCGCCTACGGAGAAGGTGACGATGAAGCCGATGGTCCACAGCATGGCAGAGTTCAGGACGATGCGTCCCTGGTACATAGTGAACAGCCAGTTGAAGATCTTCACCCCGGTCGGGATGGCGATAATCATGGTTGTAATACCGAAGAAGGCGTTTACGTTCGCGCCAGCACCCATGGTGAAGAAGTGGTGCAGCCAAACGATGAACGACAGAACGGTAATACAAATGGTTGCCCATACCAGCGAGGTATAGCCGAACAGACGCTTACGCGAGAAGGTGGCCGCGATTTCGGAGAACACGCCGAATACCGGCAGAACCAGAATGTACACTTCCGGGTGACCCCAGGCCCAAATCAGGTTGATGTACATCATCATGTTGCCACCCATATCGTTGGTAAAGAAATGGGTGCCCAGGTAGCGGTCCAGGGTCAGCAGCGCGACGGTGACGGTCAGAATTGGGAATGAAGCAATAATCAGGATGTTGGCGCACAGAGATGCCCAGGAGAATACCGGCATCTTGAACATCGTCATGCCAGGGGCACGCATCTTGATAATAGTCACAAAGAAGTTAATACCGGTTAAGGTTGTCCCGATACCGGAGAGCTGGAGAGCCCAGATCCAGTAATCGACCCCAACGCCCGGACTGTATTCGATTCCCGATAGCGGCGGGTAGGCCAGCCAACCGGTCTGCGCGAACTCACCGACGCCCAGAGACAGGTTAACCAGAATTACGCCAACAACGGTGAACCAGAAGCTCAGGTTGTTAAGGAACGGGAATGCCACGTCGCGCGCGCCGAGCTGCAGCGGAACAACGAGGTTCATCAGACCGATAACAAACGGCATCGCTACGAAGAAGATCATGATAACGCCGTGGGCGGTAAAGATCTGATCGTAGTGGTGAGGAGGCAGGAAGCCCGCATCCCCGGCCGAGGCCAGCACCTGCTGGCTACGCATCATGACGGCGTCAGCAAAGCCACGCAGCAGCATAACGATTGCTACGATGACGTACATGATACCGAGTCGTTTGTGGTCAACCGAAGTCAGCCACTCTTTCCATAGGTAGGACCACTTACCGAAGTAAGTGATTGCCGCCAGAAGCGCCAGTCCCCCGATGATGATTGCAGCTACCGTAATCACGATAATAGGTTCGTGATAGGGCACTGCATCCAGTGTTAGTTTTCCGAACATCGTTTTCTTCCTCGGTCCCTTAGTGAGCGGTTTCCGCGTGGCTCATGTCCATGCCTTCCATTCCTTCGTGCGCCGCGTGCTCGCCTTCAGGTTGGGACATGTCCATGCTCTTGCCGTGAGACATGAATTTGCCGATAACGTCTTTAAACAAATCTGGCTTCACGTTAGAGAAGTATTCCACTTTGTTGTATTCGCTAGGCGCAGCCACTTTTTCGAAGGCAGCCATGGAGTCCATGGTGTTCGAAGACTGTTTTACTTTCGCTACCCACTGATCGAAGGATGCACGATCCGGCGTGGCGAGAGCTTTGAACTTCATTCCTGAGAAGCCCGGGCCGCTATAGCTGGCGGAGATACCGTCATAAGTGCCAGTTTCGTTCGCGATGAGGTGCAGCTGAGTCTGCATCCCGGCCATTGCGTAAATCTGGCTGCCTAAACGTGGGATAAAGAACGAGTTCATCACGGAGTTAGAGGTCACTTTGAAGTGTACCGGTACGTTCGCCGGGAAGGCGATTTCGTTGACGGTAGCAATACCCTGTTCCGGATAGATAAAGAACCATTTCCAGTCCATCGAAACAACTTCGATGACGATCGGGTTCTCTTCGTGAGCTAGCGGTTTGCTTGGCTCTAATGCGTGAGTGGTTTTCCAGGTCAGAACGGCCAGGAACAGAATGATCAGGATAGGAACCGTCCAGACCACAGCTTCAACTTTGTTGGAGTGTGACCAGTTCGGGCTATACTTCGCATCTTTATTGCTCGCGCGATACTTCCAGGCAAATCCTACTGCCATTAAGACGGCGGGAATAACGACAATCATCATCAGGCCAAAGGCCGTCAGTATCAAAGAACGTTGCTCCAGTCCAATCTGTCCTTTTGGGTCAAGGAGCGCAGAATCACAACCACTGAGTAATACAGTACCTGCGATTAATGACATCCATCCCAAACTTTTATTGTATTTCCTAAGTCTCATTGAACGACCTCAATTCCACGGAATCTGGTGGCGCTTAAAGTGTGCGGGCATTTTACGGGAAGGTTGCATTACTGTAAACATGATTGGAGCTGTGTCAGTTCCGTGTTAGTGGGTTCTGCTTGCTTTGTCACATATGTAACCGAGTGTGACGCTGTCGCTTGCAAAGCCTGATTTGCGCTGGATCTATAACGAAAGGGATAAGAATGAAGTTACTTATGGGGGAATGAGTATAAACGTCGAGAAAATAGAACAACTAATTAACAATTAATTATCAAATAAAAGACATCGCCGGCGAGGCGAAATAAACGGCCTTTGCTGAATCGTTTAAATTATTTAATGAATTGAATAAAAGTTGTCAATAATTTCCCAAAATGTAAAACGCACAAAACAACAAATGAAAAAAGGAAAATATAAAATCGTTAATAAGCCGTTATAATTACGTTTAGTGATTAAAACGGCTTATTCCCTCCGCCGGGGTATCCCGGACCAGCCGCGCCGCGCTCCGCAGGGCGCGGCTACCCTAAACCAGCTCCGTTTTGCGCAGCGCCAGATAGTCCAGAAGGCTGCCGAGCAAAATACCGCCAACGGCGGTCAGCGCCGCAATCTCCAGCAGGCCGGATAAGAAGGAGAACGAGGTGTAATCGAGGGCATTCAGCACCAGCAGCAGCAGCCATACCGCGAGCATGACGCAGCCGATAGCCAGCACGATCAGGGCCAGCGAATAGGCCTGCGGATAATGCGTTCGCGGCATAAACCTCTCCGTGCGCTGGGTATGTTCCAGCGTGCGCCTGCAGATAAGCAGCAGCACGATGCCGGGAACGGCCGCCACGACCGAGAAGAGATAAAACGTCGGCCAGCCGTGGGCTTCAACAAACCAGCCGGCAATCGGCCCGACGTACACGCGCCCGACGGCGGAGAGCGCCGACAGCAGCGCAAACTGGGTGGCGGAGAACGATTTATTGCACAGCGTCATTAACAGCGCGACAAACGCCGCGGTACCCATCCCGCCGCACAGATTTTCGAAAAATACCGCCGTGGCCATCGAGTAAATATGCTTATCGGTAATTGACAGCAGCCAGTAGCCGGCGTTGGAGACCCCCTGCAGCAGACCGAAAATAAGCAGAGCGCGGAACAGGGTCAGGCGCTGCATTAACACGCCGCCGTACAGGGCGCCGATGATAGTGGCAAACAGCCCCAGCGTTTTATTCACCATCCCGACCTCACCGGCGTCAAAACCGACGCCGCGGATCAAAAAGGTGGTCGTCAGGCTCATAGCAAAAGCATCGCCGAGCTTATAAAGGACGATTAACAGCAGGATCAGCCAGGCGTTGTTGCGGCCGAAGAAATCGCGGAGCGGTTCCGCGACGGCCTGCTCAAGGCTTTTCGGTACCGGGATCGCGTCGTCAGGCTCCGGCGCCAGCAGGGTGGCGATGATGCACGGGATCAGCAGCGCGGCCATCAGCCAGTACATGCCCTGCCAGCCCAGCCAGCGGTCGGCCAGCCATAGCGCCAGGCCGCCGGAAACCAGCATGCCCAGACGGTAGCCCAGCACGCTAACCGCGGCACCGGCTCCGCGCTCTTCGGCGGCCAGAATGTCGGTTTTCCACGCGTCGAAGACGATATCCTGCGAGGCGGAACAGAAGGCAATAACTACCGCCAGCGCCGCCATCCAGCGCAGCTGCGTCGAGGGTTCAAGGAAACCCATAGCCGCGATGGCGATAAGCAGCAGAAACTGGGTCGTCAGCAGCCAGCCGCGGCGTCTGCCGAGAAACGGCGGCGTGTAGCGGTCCATCACCGGCGACCAAAGGAACTTAAAGACGTAGGCCTGGCCGACGAGCGAAAAGAAACCGATGGTTTTCAGATCGATATTCTCGACGGTCATCCACGCCTGCAGCGTGCCGGAGGTGAGGGCGAGAGGCAAACCGGAAGCAAAGCCAAGGATCAGCAAAATAGCTGATTTAGGCTGCTGAAAAATACGTAAGTAGTGACTGGACATGGGCCTGTAGCACGGACCCGACCGCTGGCCGGGTCCGTGATTTTATTAACGCGCGTTTTGCTTGATGAAGTCGTGGATGCTGGTGTCCTGCGCCATGTCGGCGATAGTGTCGGTCAGAACGCTGTTAACAGCATTGGCAATATTCTGGTTGGAGGCCTGGAATGCACCTTCCACGGAATAGCTTGCGCGATAGTTTTTGGTCATCTTCGTGCCGTTCGCCGCGGTGGCGATGATGGCGATATCCGCTTTCGTGGCGATGTTGTAACGCACGTTGCCCTGGGAAACGTCGGCGTACAGTTTATTCACGATGATTTGCAGATCGACGGCGCCGTTCGGCCCAATCATATAGCCGCGCGCGGTCATCTGTTTCTCCAGCACTTCCTGCAGCAGGAAGCGGAGATCGCGGGAGGCAGTCAGCGTCACCTGCTGGTTATCGCGGGTCACTTTGGCCAGGGCCTGATCCGGACGCTGATCCGCGCCGTTGATGCTGACGGTCACGCCCATCAGGCTCGGGTCCTGCTGCGGCAGGGACATTTTCGGCGATACATCAATAGTGGTCGGCGGTGTGGCGCATCCTGCCAGCATAAACATTGCGACCAGCGGGAAAAGAATTTTCTTAAACATGTTCAGGGGTCTCAAGGCATGGTGTTGTGATGAGGAAATTGCCGTCATCATAACATCGCCAACGGCGAGGGGAAGTGGCAACGTATGTAAATTCATCGCGTTGTGCGTTTTCTGGCCTTCTTCCCATTTTTATGGCGATCCAGACGGACATTACGGCATACAGAGCCAGTAAACTTGATACTTTTGAATGAAAATATAAGAGAAATGCTAATTTTTTGTTGTTTTCCGGTAATGGAAACGGTAAAAGCGGCTAACATTTAAAAGGAATGGCGGCATCCCAGCGTTGTCGGAGGAGAAAATTCATGATGATACGTGAACAGATCGAAGCAAAACTTAGGGCAGCGTTCGACCCCGTGTATCTCGAAGTCGTGGATGAAAGTTATCGCCACAATGTTCCCGCGGGCTCCGAAAGTCATTTTAAAGTGGTGTTGGTGAGCGATCGTTTCACCGGCGAGCGTTTTCTCAGCCGTCACCGTATGATCTACGGTACGTTGACCGAGGAGCTGTCAGGCCCCGTGCACGCGCTGGCGCTGCATACCTATACGATTAAAGAGTGGGAAGGACTCCAGGACACCGTCTTTGCTTCCCCTGCCTGTCGTGGAGCCGGAAGCATCGCGTAGAAATCCCATTTGCAACCGCTGGAGCTTTTCCAGTATGTTGCGTGAAGATTTATCAGAAAACGGCCTACGGGCCGTTTTATTTTGCCTGGAAATTGTGCGCCATGGTCACTTTTACAGGTAAATTTGCGCGAGAAATGTGAAAAATGCCGCAGCAGTGGGCGACAACCGTTCTCGACTCACAAAAGTGATGCCGCTATAATGCCGCGTCTTATATGAATGTCTTCGGGATGATTCTGACGACAGGGAATGTGTTTCTGAAGTGAAGAGGGCATCCCGGTTCTGCGAAGCAACCTACACGCGCTTCCAGAGTTGACCGAGCACTGTGATTTTTTTGAGGTAACAAGATGCAAGTTTCAGTTGAAACCACTCAGGGCCTTGGGCGCCGTGTAACGATTACTATCGCTGCTGACAGCATCGAGAATGCTGTCAAAAGTGAGCTGGTCAACGTAGCGAAAAAAGTTCGCATTGACGGCTTCCGCAAGGGTAAAGTGCCGATGAATGTTGTCGCTCAGCGTTATGGCGCATCCGTTCGCCAGGACGTGCTGGGCGATCTGATGAGCCGTCACTTCGTTGACGCGATCATCAAAGAGAAAATCAATCCGGCTGGCGCACCGAACTATGTACCGGGCGAATACAAGCTGGGTGAAGACTTCACCTACGCGGTAGAATTCGAAGTTTACCCGGAAGTTGAACTGCAGGGTCTGGACGCGATCGAAGTTGAAAAACCGGTTGTTGAAGTGACCGAAGCTGATGTCGACACCATGCTGGACACCCTGCGTAAGCAGCAGGCGAACTGGAAAGACAAAGACGGCGCTGTTGATGCAGAAGACCGTGTAACCATCGACTTCAGCGGTTCTGTTGATGGCGAAGAGTTCGAAGGCGGCAAAGCCTCTGATTTCGTACTGGCGATGGGCCAGGGTCGTATGATCCCGGGCTTTGAAGACGGTATCAAAGGCCACAAAGCTGGCGAAGAGTTCACTATCGAAGTGACCTTCCCGGAAGAATACCATGCGGAAACTCTGAAAGGTAAAGCGGCTAAGTTCGTTATTAACCTGAAGAAAGTGGAAGAGCGTGAGCTGCCGGAACTGACTGCAGAATTCATCAAACGTTTCGGCGTTGAAGATGGTTCCGTAGAAGGTCTGCGCGCTGAAGTGCGTAAAAATATGGATCGCGAGCTGAAAGGCGCCGTGCGTAACCGCGTGAAGACTCAGGCTATCGAAGGCCTGGTGAAGGCTAACGAAATCGACGTTCCTGCAGCACTGATCGACAGCGAAATCGACGTTCTGCGTCGTCAGGCTGCTCAGCGCTTTGGCGGTAACGAAAACCAGGCTCTGGAACTGCCGCGTGAGCTGTTCGAAGAGCAGGCTAAACGCCGCGTTGTTGTTGGCCTGCTGCTGGGCGAAGTGATTCGTACCAACGAGCTGAAAGCTGACGAAGATCGCGTGAAAGGCCTGATCGAAGAGATGGCTTCTGCTTACGAAGATCCGAAAGAAGTTGTTGAGTTCTATAGCAAAAACAACGAACTGATGGATAACATGCGTAACGTCGCTCTGGAAGAGCAGGCTGTTGAAGCGGTACTGGCGAAAGCTAAAGTATCCGAGAAAGCGACCTCCTTCAGCGAACTGATGAACCAGCAGGCGTAATTGCGCCCGGCGGTTTAAGGTTCGAGCAAAACCCGTTGCCGAGAGGCTGCGGGTTTTTTTTTAGAACAATGATAGCGTTAGGGCGAGTGCGAAAAGCCGATTTCAGTGATAGCGTTACGACAAAAGATTGTTATGCTTGAATTATGGCGACGTCGCCCCCATTACCGGGGAACGTAACTGCACGCGTGAAATCATGCATAATGACGAAGCGTGTCTGTCCGCCATCGTTGAGGACGCAGGAATTCAGCTTAAGCAGCGGTAATTCACATGATGACGGGCAGAAGACTCTGGCTGATAATCCGTCCATAAGGTTACAATCAGTGCAGCAGGTTTATTCAAAATTAATCCAGGAGACGGAAATGTCATACAGTGGCGAACGAGATAACTTTGCACCCCATATGGCCCTGGTGCCGATGGTCATCGAACAGACCTCGCGCGGTGAACGTTCTTTTGATATCTATTCCCGTCTGCTCAAGGAGCGCGTCATTTTTCTGACCGGCCAGGTGGAAGACCACATGGCGAACCTGATCGTGGCGCAGATGCTTTTTCTGGAAGCAGAAAACCCGGAAAAAGACATTTACCTGTACATTAACTCTCCGGGCGGGGTGATTACCGCCGGGATGTCGATTTACGACACCATGCAGTTCATCAAGCCTGACGTGAGCACCATTTGTATGGGCCAGGCTGCGTCCATGGGCGCGTTCCTGCTGACCGCAGGGGCGAAAGGCAAGCGTTTCTGCCTGCCGAACTCCCGCGTGATGATCCACCAGCCGCTGGGCGGCTATCAGGGTCAGGCAACGGATATCGAAATTCACGCCCGTGAAATCCTGAAAGTGAAGGGGCGCATGAATGAACTGATGGCACACCATACGGGTCAATCCCTTGAGCAGATCGAGCGCGACACCGAGCGTGACCGCTTCCTTTCTGCAGCTGAAGCGGTGGAATACGGCCTGGTCGATTCCATTTTGACTCATCGTAATTGATGCCCCTGGCGCAAGGGGGCCGCTATACTTGTCTGAAGTAGGACGGCACAGCGCTTACCAGCGGCTTGCGCCTGAGAATGGCATTTGCGTCGTCGTGTGCGGCACAAAGAACTTAATAAGAGGTTTGGACTCATGACAGATAAACGCAAAGATGGATCGGGCAAATTGTTGTATTGCTCTTTTTGCGGCAAAAGCCAGCATGAAGTGCGTAAGCTGATTGCCGGGCCATCCGTGTATATCTGCGACGAATGCGTTGATTTATGTAACGACATCATTCGCGAAGAGATTAAAGAAGTCGCGCCGCATCGCGAGCGCAGTGCACTGCCGACTCCACACGAGATTCGCCACCATCTTGACGATTACGTTATCGGCCAGGAACCGGCGAAAAAAGTGCTGGCAGTAGCGGTATACAACCACTACAAGCGCCTGCGCAATGGCGATACCAGCAACGGCGTGGAGCTGGGTAAAAGCAACATTCTGCTGATTGGGCCAACGGGCTCCGGTAAGACCCTGCTGGCGGAAACGCTGGCTCGCCTGCTGGATGTACCGTTCACTATGGCTGACGCCACCACCCTGACCGAAGCCGGTTATGTGGGTGAGGACGTCGAAAACATCATCCAGAAACTGCTGCAGAAATGCGATTACGACGTGCAGAAAGCGCAGCGCGGCATCGTTTATATTGATGAAATCGACAAAATTTCCCGTAAATCGGATAACCCGTCGATTACCCGCGATGTTTCCGGTGAAGGCGTGCAGCAGGCGCTGCTGAAGCTTATCGAAGGCACCATTGCCGCCGTTCCGCCTCAGGGCGGGCGCAAGCACCCGCAGCAGGAGTTCTTGCAGGTTGATACCTCCAAGATCCTGTTTATCTGCGGCGGTGCGTTTGCCGGCCTGGATAAAGTGATTTCTCATCGCGTAGAGACCGGTTCTGGAATTGGTTTCGGCGCGACGGTTAAAGCTAAGTCCGACAAGGCCAGCGAAGGCGAGCTGCTGTCCCAGGTTGAGCCGGAAGATCTGATCAAGTTTGGTCTGATCCCTGAGTTTATCGGCCGTCTGCCGGTGGTCGCAACGCTGAATGAGCTGAGCGAAGACGCGCTGATTCAGATCCTGAAAGAGCCGAAAAACGCCCTGACCAAGCAGTATCAGGCGCTGTTCAATCTTGAAGGCGCTGAGCTGGAGTTCCGTGATGAAGCGCTGGACGCTATCGCCAAGAAAGCGATGGCGCGTAAAACCGGCGCCCGTGGCCTGCGTTCTATCGTAGAAGCGGCCCTGCTCGATACCATGTACGACCTTCCGTCGATGGAAGACGTCGAAAAAGTGGTGATCGACGCCTCGGTTATCGACGGGCAAAGCAAGCCGCTGCTGATTTACGGGAAACCGGAAGCGCAGCAGGCGTCTGGTGAATAATTAGCCAACTCGCTCAAGCAGTTAACCAAAAAGGGGGGATTTTATCTCCCCTTTTATTTTTCCTGCATTCCTGCCGTTGAATGTGTGGATTACATCCCCATATACTGGATTACATATTAACGGCGACGCGATCAAGAGTCGTGCCGCTGGCTACCTGGCGGACTTTAAACTAAGAGAGAGCTCTATGAATCCTGAGCGTTCTGAACGCATTGAAATCCCCGTATTGCCGTTGCGCGATGTGGTGGTTTATCCGCACATGGTCATACCCCTGTTTGTAGGGCGGGAAAAATCTATCCGTTGTCTTGAAGCGGCTATGGACCATGATAAAAAAATCATGCTGGTTGCGCAGAAAGAAGCTTCAACGGATGAGCCGGGTGTAAATGATCTTTTCACCGTCGGGACCGTGGCGTCAATTTTACAGATGCTGAAGCTGCCTGATGGCACGGTAAAAGTGCTGGTTGAAGGCCTGCAGCGGGCGCGTATTTCCGCGTTATCCGATGACGGCGAGCATTTTTCAGCGAAAGCGGAGTACCTTGAATCGCCTGCTATTGAAGAGCGCGAGCAGGAAGTCCTGGTTCGCACGGCTATCGGTCAGTTTGAAGGCTACATCAAGCTCAACAAAAAAATCCCACCAGAAGTGCTGACGTCGCTGAATAGCATCGACGATCCCGCGCGTCTGGCTGACACCATCGCGGCGCACATGCCGCTGAAGCTGGCGGACAAACAGTCCGTGCTGGAGATGTCCGACGTTAACGAACGTCTGGAGTATCTGATGGCGATGATGGAATCAGAAATCGATCTGCTGCAGGTTGAGAAACGCATTCGCAACCGCGTTAAAAAGCAGATGGAAAAGTCCCAGCGTGAGTACTATCTGAATGAGCAGATGAAGGCCATCCAGAAAGAGCTCGGCGAGATGGACGATGCCCCGGACGAAAACGAAGCGTTGAAGCGTAAAATCGACGCGGCGAAAATGCCGAAAGAGGCTAAAGAAAAAACCGAAGCGGAACTGCAAAAGCTGAAGATGATGTCGCCGATGTCGGCGGAAGCCACCGTCGTACGCGGCTACATCGACTGGATGGTGCAGGTGCCGTGGAACGCCCGCAGCAAGGTCAAAAAAGATCTGCGCCAGGCTCAGGAGATCCTCGATACCGACCACTACGGTCTGGAACGCGTGAAGGATCGTATTCTTGAGTACCTCGCAGTGCAGAGCCGCGTGAATAAGCTCAAAGGGCCGATCCTGTGCCTGGTTGGGCCGCCGGGGGTAGGTAAAACCTCTCTGGGTCAATCCATCGCCAAAGCCACCGGACGTAAATACGTGCGTATGGCGCTGGGCGGCGTGCGTGATGAAGCGGAAATTCGCGGTCACCGCCGGACCTACATCGGCTCAATGCCGGGTAAACTGATCCAGAAAATGGCGAAGGTGGGGGTTAAAAACCCGCTGTTCCTGCTTGATGAGATCGACAAAATGTCCTCCGACATGCGCGGCGATCCGGCATCGGCTCTGCTGGAAGTGTTGGATCCTGAACAGAACGTGGCCTTTAACGACCACTACCTGGAAGTGGACTACGATCTGAGCGACGTGATGTTTGTGGCGACCTCTAACTCCATGAATATCCCGGCGCCGCTGCTTGACCGTATGGAAGTGATTCGTCTCTCCGGCTATACCGAAGATGAAAAGCTGAACATCGCAAAACAGCATCTGCTGTCGAAGCAAATTGAGCGTAACGCGCTGAAGAAAGGCGAACTGACCGTTGAAGACAGCGCGATCGTCGGCATCATTCGCTATTACACCCGTGAAGCGGGCGTGCGTGGCCTGGAGCGTGAAATCTCCAAACTGTGCCGTAAGGCGGTTAAACAGCTGCTGCTGGATAAATCGCTCAAGCACATCACCATCAACGGCGATAACCTGCACGACTTCCTCGGCGTTCAGCGCTTTGACTACGGTCGTGCGGATAGCGAAAACCGCGTAGGTCAGGTGACCGGCCTGGCGTGGACGGAAGTGGGCGGCGATCTGCTGACCATCGAAACCGCCTGCGTTCCGGGTAAAGGCAAGCTCACCTACACCGGTTCGCTCGGCGAAGTGATGCAGGAGTCCATTCAGGCAGCGCTGACCGTGGTGCGTTCTCGTGCGGATAAACTGGGTATTAACTCAGATTTCTACGAAAAACGTGATATCCACGTCCACGTTCCGGAAGGGGCGACGCCGAAAGATGGCCCAAGCGCCGGTATTGCGATGTGTACCGCGCTGGTCTCCTGTCTGACGGGCAATCCGGTACGCGCAGATGTCGCCATGACCGGGGAAATTACCCTGCGTGGCCAGGTGCTGCCAATCGGTGGACTGAAGGAAAAACTGCTGGCGGCACACCGCGGCGGCATTAAGACTGTTCTGATTCCTGACGAAAACAAACGTGACCTTGAAGAAATTCCAGATAACGTTATCGCCGATTTAGATATCCATCCGGTGAAACGAATCGAAGAAGTTCTGACACTTGCGCTGCAGAACGAGCCGTTCGGCATGCAGGTTGCCACGGCGAAATAGTGATTTCGCGCAAATTGCGCTAAGAAAAGTAGGGCTGGTAAGTAAATTCGTGCTTGCCAGCCTTTTTTTGTGTAGCTAACTTAGATCGCTGGCAGGGGGTCATCTACAACTCTGTTGTAAGGGCATGACAGTCCTGATATAACTGCTGCGCGGTCGCGCCACGAAGGATTCTGGTGCGATATAAATTATAAAGAGAGGAAGAGAACAGTGAATAAATCTCAACTGATTGACAAAATTGCTGCGGGTGCGGACATTTCTAAAGCTGCAGCCGGACGTGCGTTAGATGCTTTAATTGCTTCTGTTACTGAATCTCTGCAGGCTGGGGATGACGTTGCGCTGGTAGGTTTTGGTACTTTTGCTGTTAAAGAGCGTGCTGCCCGTACCGGTCGCAACCCGCAAACAGGTAAAGAAATTACTATTGCCGCAGCTAAAGTTCCGGGTTTCCGTGCTGGTAAAGCGCTGAAAGACGCGGTCAACTGATCGGCTTCCCGTCAGGGAATTTGACGAAGTACAAGGGCGCATCGCGAGATGTGCCTTTTTTATTTGTCCAGAACGCGACTTTATCTGTGTTTGCGTACACTTGTGGGCTGACAATCACCCCATTTTCTTGTCAAAATAGGTCCTCACGCGCGGCGGCCATCACGTGCTATGCTGCGCGAGCTAAAGTCATCTACAGCGGAGCGTTGTTACACCATGATGGACAACCTACGCACGGCCGCCAACAGCGTCGTGCTCAAGATTATTTTCGGTATCATCATTGTCTCGTTCATTTTGACCGGGGTGAGTGGTTACCTGATTGGCGGCAGCAGCAACTATGCCGCGAAAGTTAATGACCAGGAGATTGGTCGCTCACAGTTTGAAAATGCCGTTGCCAGCGAACGTAATCGTATGCAGCAGCAGCTCGGCGACCAGTTCTCTGAACTGGCGGCCAACGAAAACTACATGAAAACCATGCGTCAGCAGGTGCTGAACCGCCTGATCGACGAATCGCTGCTTGACCAGTACGCGCGTGAACTCGGCCTGAGCGTCAGCGATGCCCAGGTGAAACAGGCCATCTTCCAGACCCAGGCCTTCCAGTCTAACGGTAAATTTGATAACGAACGTTTTGGCGGCATCGTTAGTCAGATGGGCATGACCACCGACCAGTACGCCCAGGCATTGCGCAACCAGCTGACGACTCAGCAGCTGATCAACGCCGTTGCCGGTACCGACTTCATGCTGTCGGGCGAATCCGATCAGCTGGCGGCGCTGGTTTCTCAGCAGCGCGTGGTGCGTGAAGCAACGATTGACGTCAACGCGCTGGCGGCGAAGCAGACGGTGACCGACGCGGAAGTCGAGGCCTACTATCAGCAGAACCAGGCGCGCTTTATGGCGCCGGAGCAGTTCCGCGTGAGCTACATCAAAATGGATGCAGCGAGCATGCAGGAGAACGCTTCTGACGCGGAAATTCAATCCTGGTACGACCAGCATCAGGATCAGTTCACTCAGCCGCAGCGTAACCGCTACAGCGTGATTCAGACGAAGACCGAAGCTGATGCGCAGGCCGTACTGGACGAACTGAAAAAAGGCGCCGATTTCGCGACGCTGGCGAAAGAAAAATCTACCGACATTATCTCTGCCCGCAACGGCGGCGATATGGGCTGGCTGGAAGATGCGGCAACGGTTCCCGAGCTGAAAGATGCCGGGCTGAAAGAAAAAGGTCAGCTCTCCGGCGTGATCAAATCTTCCGTGGGTTTCCTGGTCGTGCGCCTGGCTGACGTTCAGCCTGCGCAGGTTAAACCGCTGGCCGACGTTCGTGCGGATATCGCAGCGAAAGTTAAGCAGGAAAAAGCGCTTGATGCGTACTACGCGCTGCAGCAGAAGGTGAGCGATGCCGCCAGCAACGATAACGAATCTCTGGCCGGCGCAGCACAGGCAGCGGACGTTAAAGTTGTCGAAACGGGCTGGTTCGGACACGACAACCTGCCGGAAGAGCTGAACTTTAAGCCGGTCTCCGACGCTATCTTTAACGGTGGCCTGGTGGGCGAAAACGGCGCACCGGGAAGCAACTCCGATATCATCACCGTTGATGGCGACCGCGCCTTTGTGCTGCGCATCAGCGAGCATAAAGCGGAAGCCGTTAAACCGCTGGCGGAAGTCAAAGCGCAGGTTACCGATATCGTTAAGCACACCAAAGCTGAGCAGCAGGCTAAGCTCGATGCGGACAAACTGCTGGCTGCCCTGAAAGACGGCAAAGGCGATGACGCGATGAAGGCCGCGGGCTTAAGCTTTGGTGCGGCGCAGACGCTGGCGCGTACCGGTCAGGATCCGCTGAGCCAGGCCGCGTTCGCTCTGCCGCTGCCGCAGGAAGGTAAAGCAAGCTACGGCGTGGGCAGCGATGCGAACGGTAACGTGGTACTGCTGGCTCTGGATGCCGTTAAAGCAGGCGACATGCCGGCTGAGCAGAAACAAGCTATGGTGCAGGGTATTACGCAAAACAATGCCCAGATTGCTTTCGAAGCGCTGATGAGCAGCCTGCGTAAATCAGCGAAAATTAAGCTCGGCGATATTGTCGACCAGCAGCAGTAATTTCGCGAGCACTCGCAAAAGCAAGTAACGTAATGCAATCCCCAAAGGCCGCTTTCGCGGCCTTTTCCATTTCTGGCATTCGCCTTTTGTACTCCTTTTTTCCGCTCGCTATCGTGGCCTTGCTGTCTACAAAAAAGGAGAACACAGCATGAAACCAAGAGTTAAAGCGTTCGTTGTTGCCGCCGCATTACTTTGCGCTGCGGGAAGCCCGATAGCGCTGGGGGCGCCTGCCGACGGTAAGGCGTCGGTGGCGACAGGTAAGGAGAGCCTGCGGGCTAAAGCGCCCGACTCAGCCAAAATGGCGGAGTCGGGGTCGGGGAAGGTCAGCATCAATAGCGCCAGCGCGCAGGACCTGATGGAGGCGCTGAACGGCGTCGGTCTGAAGAAAGCGCAGGGGATTGTGAGCTATCGCGAAGAGTTCGGGCCGTTTAAAACTATCGACGATCTCAAACAGGTTCCCGGAATGGGGCATGCGCTGGTAGAGCGCAACCTGTCACATCTGACCTTGTAATTTTGCATCGGGGGGTTGCAGCAGCGTAAATCTTTGCCAGACTAAAGAGGTCACACAAGTGGTGTGACCTCTTACCTCATCAATGATAATAAGACGAAGGCACTTGCGCTATGCAGACACAAATCAAAGTTCGCGGTTATCACCTGGATGTTTACCAGCACGTTAATAATGCCCGCTATCTCGAATTCCTCGAGGAGGCGCGCTGGGATGGCCTGGAAAACAGCGCGGCGTTCCACTGGCTCACCGCGCGCAATATCGCGTTTGTGGTCGTGAACATTAATATTAACTATCGCCGTCCGGCGGTCCTCGGAGATGTGCTAACCGTCACCAGCCACCTGCAGCAGCTGAATGGCAAAAGCGGCACATTAAGCCAGACGGTAACCCTGAACCCCGAAGGGGAAGTGGTCGCCGATGCGATGATTACCTTTGTCTGTATCGATTTGAAAACTCAGAAGGCGCTGCCGCTGGACGGTGAGCTGCGCGAAAAGCTCGAGCAGATGGAGCTGTAGCGGCAAGGGCTGGCGCGCATATTTCCCGCCACGCGCTATCCCTAATATGGACCTGTAACCCCGCTAAGCGAAGCGCGAGCGGGGGAAGCGTCTGGCGATGCTTACTGCAACCCTGTTTTTTGCTTCATCAGCGCCATGACGCCGACCTTATCGTCCTGGTACTGATTCAGGCCATTGGCGCGCAGGTTACAGGAGGCACACTGCCCGCAGCCGTCACCCTTAATTCCGTTATAGCAGGTCAGGGTTTCGGTACGGATCAGCTCCAGCTGGCCCCAGTAGTCGGCCAGCGCCCAGGTCTCAGCCTTGTTGAGCCACATCAGCGGCGTTTCAAAGCGGATATCTTTTGCCATGCCTAGATTAACGGCGTGGTTGAGCGCTTTCACGAACTCGTCCCGACAGTCTGGATAGCCGGAGAAGTCGGTCTCGCAAACGCCGGTGATAATCGCTTCGGCTTTAACCTGATAAGCGTAGATCGCCGTCAGGGTTAAAAAGAGGATATTACGCCCGGGAACGAAGGTATTCGGAATCCCGCTGGCGTCCGGTTCGTAGTCCGGAACCGGAATGCTGTCGCGGGTCAGGCTGCTCACGGCAAGTTCGTTAAGCAGGGTCACGTCCAGCACTTTATGAGCGACGGCGCCCAGCTTTAGCGCCAGCTCGCGAGCGACGTCGATTTCTGCGCGGTGGCGCTGCCCATAGTCAAAAGTGACGCAGTGCACTTCGTCATACTGTTTCAGAGCCTGCACCAGACAGGTCGTTGAATCTTGTCCTCCGCTGAAGACAACTACGGCGCGTTTCATGGTCATTCCTGGCTATTAAAATGAAAGCGGTATGGTAGCGCTTGATGAGCGCGGCGACCAGCTTCATCACGGCGATGAAGCCGGCAGCCAGGCGCTGGCGAAATCGAACCAGCCGCGCGCGTTAAGGCGCAGGCCGTTAACCCCCGGCGGAGCGCTAATGCGATAATTATAATTGAACAGCGGCGTCATGATGGCATCGTCCATCAACCTGTTGAATACGTTACGCAAGGCATCGTTACGGCTGCGCTCATCCGGCTGCATCTGTACCGCATCAAGCGTTGCCTGCAAATGAGCATACTGCGCCCCGGTCAGCAGGTTTGGCCACATGCTGTCGCAGCGTAGCCACTGCTCCAGGGTATATTCCGGCGCTTCACCGATCAGGCGATCGCCCATGATCAAATCCGCCCGCGCCAGTTCCTGGCAGCCGTCCCAGTTTTTGGCATCGTGAAAAATAAGCGTCAGGTCACAGCCGAGTTCGCTCAGCCGCTGACGTAGCTGTTCGGCCATCGTATGCAGCTCAACCGGCAGATGGTAGAGCAGGGTAAGCCGTTCGGGCAGCGCGACCTGGCGGTTTTCAGGCTCCTGCGGAATTGACCATCCGGGCAGCACTTCGTTGCTGGGGGTAATCAGATCTTCGTCCAGCGGCAGCGTTTCCAGCAGCGAGGAGCGATGAATAAGCGCCACCAGCCGCTGGGCCTGGGCTTTACTCAGACGAGGGCTTTGGCGCAGCGTCAGGTAGCAAAAGCCCAGGCTAATACTGTTGCTGACCTGACGAAGATGAGCCAGCTCACCGGCATCGCCAATCGTTATCTGCACCGGATGACGGCAGCTGGTGCCTAAATCCTGCTCAAAAAGCTGCGGGGTGATCCAATATTCTACGGCCTGGATGAGCGGATGATTCAGATGATAGCGGGGATGATTCTCCAGCCGCACCAGCTCTGGACTCAGCAGCTTGAGGCGAAACGGGCCGCTGCCGATCGTCGGATCGTCGGGATGCGCGAGGACGCTGCAATAGCTGGCAAGGCGAAACGGCAGCCAGTAATCCGGGCGATGCAGCGTGATAGTCAGGCGCTGAGCGTGGGTAACATCAATCCGGCTGATGCTGGCGAAGAGCGTACGCAATGCCGGTATATTGAGCAGCATCAGCAGACGCTGCCGTAGCTGAGGGGTCTCTATCGGGTCGCCGTTGTGCCAGAACAGCGTCGAGCGGATGTAAAAATGCCAGCGTAATCCGTCTGCCGAGACTTGCCAGTGATGAGCCAGGTCCCCCATCGGGCAGGTACTTTGCGCATCAAAACGCAGTAAACCGGAAAATATCTGCCCGGCGAGGTGCTGCTCCGCCCGGCCGGGTAAAAAGCCGGGCCGCAGCGGTTCGAGCGGGCGATAGTAGGGGATACGCAGGGTCGGCGTATTGTTCTGCCACTGGCCGCCGAGGAACGGCGACAGCAGCGCTTTAAGATCGACCGGCGCCAGCTGGGCCAGCTCCAGCGCATTTTTCTGCTGTCCGCTATTTAGCGCCAGCTCCATCATCTCGTTACGCAGCATCTCTGGCGAGGTGTGAAAAAGAAGGGTGCCGCGCTTTCCACGCCCGGAGCTGGCCTGCCAGCTCAGCCAGCCGGCGTCCTGCGCCTGGCGCAACAGCGTGCGGATATGGCGTTCGCTGCAAAAACAGCGCTCCGCCAGCTCGCCAACGGTGACCTGCTGCGGGGCGCCGGAAGAGGGCAGCCAGAGGCGCTGGTACTGGTTCAGCCTGTTCAGTAATCTCATATACACTTCATCCTTCAACCTGCCTCTGCGTTGGCTGCGCTTGCTCACCCCAGTCACTTACTGGCGTAAGCTCCTGGGGATTCGCGCACTTGCCGCCTTGATGCAGGCCGAATGATTTTGTGTATATTCACCTCACCTGACAAGGCAATCTCTGTGTTGCTTGCAATTGCTCACCCCAGTCACTTACTGGCGTAAGCTCCTGGGGATTCGCGCACTTGCCGCCTTGATGCAGGCCGAATGATTTTGTGTATATTCACTTCACCTGACAAGGCTGTCTCTGCGCTGGTTGTGTTGGTCTTGTTGCTTGTGCTGCTTACGATTGCTCACCCCAGTCACTTACTGGCGTAAGCTCCTGGGATTCGCGCACTTGCCGCCTTGATGCAGGCCGAATGATTTTGTGTATATTCACTTCACCTGACAAGGCTGTCTCTGCGCTGGTTATGTTGCTTGTATTGCTTGCGGCGATTACCCGACCCATCCTTCGGCCTCGTCCATTTGGGGCCTGCGCAAGCGTGGTTTATAAACCCGGAACAATAAAAAATATCTATTCACTATTACTTCCGTATATCTCAGGCAATACTGGAACACAAGCAAAACCCACCTCACCTCCGGGAGCAAAACATGGCAAGACTCGCCGCATTTGATATGGACGGTACGCTGTTAATGCCGGACCATCGTCTGGGAGAACTCACGCTTGCGACCTTGAAGCGCCTGCGTGAACGCGACATTACCCTGACCTTTGCCACCGGTCGCCATGCTCTGGAAATGCGCCATGTGATCGGCGAGCTTGCGCTCGATGCGTTCCTTATCACCGGCAACGGCACACGAATTCACTCCCTGGAGGGAGAGGTGCTGCATCAATGCGATCTGGAGCCGGGCGTTGCTGAGCTCGTTCTGCACAGCGTCTGGGATACGACGGCCAGCATGCACGTATTCAATGACGGCGGTTGGTTTACCGGGCAGGCGATCCCCGAGCTGCTGCAGGCGTATATTTTTAGCGGCTTCCGCTACCACATCTGTGATTTAAAACGCATGCCGGCGCACGAGGTCACCAAAGTGTGCTTCTGCGGCGATCATCAGGATCTCCAGCGGCTGAAAGTTCAGCTTACTGAAACCTTGGGCGATCGCGCACATATGTGTTTCTCGGCCGTTGATTGCCTGGAAGTGCTGCCGAATGGCTGTAATAAAGGCGCGGCGCTGGCGGTACTTAGCCAGCATCTTGGCCTGACGCTGCAGGATTGCATGGCGTTTGGTGACGCGATGAACGATCGCGAGATGCTGGGCAGCGTCGGGCGCGGTGTGATAATGGGCAACGCAATGGCGCAGCTTAAGGCAGAGCTGCCGCATTTACCGGTTATTGGAGACTGCCGCAACCAGGCCGTGTCCCATTTTTTAACGCATTGGCTGGATAATCCCGATCTTCCTTATTCCCCCGAATAATCAGACCATTCCAGCAAGCCAGGCCTATGCTCGTGATGATGCATTAAGCCTGGCTTTTTTTATTGCGCTGCCGCTCTTGCCGCAATTTGCGCCTGCCACGGCGTGATGTCGCCGATATTGGCCGCCACCCACCGGGGATCGTAATAGCTTTCGAGGTAGCGTTCGCCGCTATCGCAGAGCAGGGTCACAATCGAGCCGGTCCGCCCTTCGGCGCGCATACGTACGGCAAGCTCCAGCACGCCCCACATATTGGTGCCGGTGGAAGCCCCAACCTTACGACCCAGCAGCCTTTCCAGCCACAGGGCGGTCGCGACGCTGGCGGCATCCGGCACGCGCAGCATTTCATCAACCACATCCGGGATAAATGACGGTTCGACGCGCGGACGGCCGATGCCTTCTATTTTGCTGCCGATCGGGCTGCGCAGGCTGGCATCGCGGGTCTGCCAGTAGTCGAGAAACACCGAGTTTTGCGGGTCAACCACCATCAGCCGGGTATCGTAGCCCTGGCTGCGGATATAGCGGCCGATAGTTGCCGAGGTCCCGCCGGTTCCCGCGCTCATCACGATATATGACGGCTGCGGATGCGGCTCATGGGTCATCTGGCGGAAGATGCTGTCGGCAATGTTATTGTTTCCTCGCCAGTCGGTCGCCCGCTCGGCAAAGGTAAACTGGTCCATATAGTGGCCGTTCAGTTCGCGAGCCAGGGTTTCGGACGCGGCGTAGATTTCGCAGGCGCTGGTCACGAAATGGCAGCGACCGCCGTAAAACTCGATCTGTTCGATTTTGCGCTTCGCCGTACAGGAGGGCATCACGGCAATGAACGGCAGGCCCAGCAGGCGGGCGAAGTAGGCCTCAGACACTGCGGTCGAGCCGGAAGACGATTCGATAATCGTCGTCCCTTCTTTAATCCAGCCATTGCACAGGCCATAAAGGAAGAGCGAGCGCGCCAGGCGATGCTTCAGGCTGCCGGTGGGATGGGTACTTTCATCCTTCAGGTAGATCTGGATCCCGGGGAATCCGGGCAGCGCCAGGCGAATAAGGTGCGTGTCGGCGGAGCGCTGATAGTCGGCGTTGATTTCGCTAATGGCGTGTTTTACCCAGGCGCTGTTCATCTTCATTTCCTGTTTGTCATTTTGTGCCCAGCTTAAAGGAAGTTGAAGGAAAAATTGTTGCTATTTAGCCTTTGAATTACAATGAAAGGAGTAAAATTTTCTCTATTGGTGACCTATGTTAGATAAAATTGACCGCAAGCTGCTTTCTTTGCTGCAGACAGACTGCACCCTTTCTTTGCAGGCGTTGGCTGATGCCGTTAATCTGACCACCACGCCCTGCTGGAAACGGCTGAAGCGGCTGGAAGATGAGGGTATCCTGCGCGAGCGGGTCGCGCTACTGGATGCAGAAAAACTCGGTCTTAGCCTGACGGCCTTTGTGCTGATAAAGACCCAGCACCACAGCAGCGACTGGTACTGCCGCTTCGTGAGCGAGGTGACGCAAATGGCGGAAGTTCTCGGCTTCTGGCGCATGGCGGGGGAGTATGATTACCTGCTGCGGGTCCAGGTCGCGGATATGAAACGCTACGATGATTTTTATAAACGACTGGTGAACAGCGTTCCGGGACTCTCTGATGTTACTTCGAGTTTCGCGATGGAACAGATAAAATACACCACGGCCTTACCGATTGATTAACGGCGTTTGCCGCGACGATTTATACACTCAGGATTTAACTGCTTGCGATTATTTGCTCAACTTAGCTGGTACTTTCGCCGGGAGTGGCGCCGTTATCTCGGCGCTATTGCTCTACTGGCCATTATCGCCGTTTTACAGCTGATTCCGCCTAAGGTGGTGGGGATTGTGGTTGATGGCGTCACCAAAGAACATTACACCGCTGAAAAGGTGTGGATGTGGGTTGGCGTGCTGGTACTGATCGCGATAATGGTTTACCTCCTGCGCTATGTCTGGCGCGTGCTGCTGTTTGGCGCCTCTTATCAGCTGGCCGTCGAGCTGCGGGAAGATTTTTATCGCCAGCTGAGCCGCCAGCATCCGGCCTTCTACCTGCGCCACCGCACCGGCGACCTGATCGCCCGCGCCACCAACGACGTTGACCGGGTGGTCTTCGCGGCGGGGGAGGGCGTGCTGACGCTGGTGGATTCACTGGTGATGGGCTGCGCGGTGCTGATCGTGATGTCGACGCAAATCAGCTGGCAGCTCACGCTGCTGGCGCTGCTGCCGATGCCGGTGATGGCGCTGGTGATTAAGCGCAACGGCGATGCCCTGCACGAGCGTTTCCGCGTGGCGCAGGCGGCGTTCTCAAGCCTCAACGACCGAACCCAGGAAAGCCTGACCAGTATCCGCATGATTAAAGCCTTTGGCCTGGAAGACCGGCAGTCGGCGCAGTTCGCGGCCGATGCGGAGGATACCGGTAAGAAAAATATGCGCGTGGCGCGCATCGATGCGCGCTTTGATCCGACGATCTATATCGCTATCGGGACCGCCAATCTGCTGGCGATCGGCGGCGGGAGCTGGATGGTGCTGCAGGGCAGCATGACCCTGGGTCAGCTCACCAGCTTTGTCATGTATCTGGGGCTGATGATTTGGCCCATGCTGGCGCTGGCGTGGATGTTTAATATCGTCGAGCGCGGCAGCGCGGCCTATAGCCGAATTCGCACGATGCTGGAAGAGGCGCCGGCGGTCAAAGACGGCAGCGAAACGGCGCCGGAAGGGCGCGGCATGCTTAACGTTGCCGTGCGCGAGTTTATCTATCCTCAGGCCAACAAACCCTCGCTGGAAAAGGTCAATTTTGTGCTGCAGCCGGGGCAAATGCTTGGTATCTGCGGGCCAACCGGCTCGGGGAAAAGCACTATTCTGGCGCTGATACAGCGCCACTTCGACGTCACCCAGGGGGATATTCGTTTTCATGATATTCCTTTAACCCGGCTACAGCTGGACAGCTGGCGCGGTCGGCTGGCGGTGGTCAATCAGACGCCGTTCCTGTTTTCCGACACCGTGGCAAACAACATCGCGCTCGGCAGGCCCGAGGCGACGGCTGAGCAAATTGAGCGGGTGGCGCGCCTCGCCAGCGTTCACGAGGATATTCTGCGTCTGCCCCAGGGCTATGAGACCGAGGTGGGCGAACGCGGCGTGATGCTGTCCGGTGGGCAGAAACAGCGCATCTCCATTGCTCGCGCGCTGCTGCTGGAGGCGGAGATCCTGATTCTCGACGATGCCCTGTCGGCGGTAGACGGCCGTACGGAGCACCAGATACTGTATAACCTGCGGCAGTGGGGAGAAGGCCGGACGGTGATCATCAGCGCCCATCGACTATCGGCATTGACGGAAGCCAGCGAAATTCTGGTCATGCAGCATGGTCATATTGCCCAGCGCGGCCGCCATGAGGTGCTGGCAGCGCAGCCGGGCTGGTATCGCGATATGTACCGCTATCAGCAGCTGGAGGCGGCGCTGGATGACGCCCCTCATGAACTTGAGGAGGCTGCCGATGCGTAGTTTTACCGAACTCTGGCCAACCTTAAAACGTCTGCTGGTCTACGGCTCGCCGTGGCGCAGGCCGCTGCTGATTGCGGTAGGAATGATGTGGGTTGCGGCGGCGGCTGAAGTTAGCGGCCCGCTGCTGATCAGCTATTTCATCGACAATATGGTGGCGAAGAATTCGCTGCCGCTGAAGCTGGTTAGCGGCCTCGCGGTGGCCTATATCGGCCTGCAGATCCTCGCGGCGACGCTGCACTACAACCAGTCGTTGCTGTTTAACCGCGCCGCCGTCGGCGTCGTTCAGCAGCTGCGTAGCGACGTGATGGACGCCGCGCTGCGCCAGCCGCTTAGTGAATTCGATACTCAGCCGGTCGGGCAGCTTATCTCCCGGGTGACTAACGACACCGAGGTGATCCGCGATCTCTACGTCACCGTGGTGGCGACGGTGCTGCGCAGCGCGGCGCTGATTGGCGCAATGCTGGTGGCGATGTTCAGCCTCGACTGGCGCATGGCGCTGGTGGCGCTGGCGATTTTCCCGGCGGTGCTGATCGTCATGATGATCTATCAGCGCTACAGCACGCCTATCGTCCGGCGGGTGCGCGCCTGGCTGGCGGACATCAACGACGGCTTTAATGAAGTCATTAACGGCATGGGCGTTATCCAGCAGTTCCGCCAGCAGGCGCGGTTCGGCGAGCGGATGCGCGAGGCCAGCTATGCCCACTATCTGGCGCGTATGCAAACGCTGCGTCTCGACGGCTTCCTGCTGCGCCCGCTGCTCAGCCTGTTCTCGACGCTGGTGCTGTGCGGGCTGCTGATGCTCTTTGGCTTCAGCGCCACGGGAACCATTGAGGTTGGGGTGCTGTATGCCTTTATCAGCTATCTCGGTCGGCTGAACGAGCCGCTGATTGAGCTGACGACTCAGCAGTCGATGCTGCAGCAGGCGGTGGTGGCCGGCGAGCGGGTCTTCGAGCTGATGGATCGGCCGCGCCAGGCGTGGGGGCAGGATGATGCGCCGCTGCGCAGCGGGACGGTATCGATCGAGGATCTCTCTTTCGCCTACCGCGGCGATCGGCTGGTGCTGCAGGATATCAACCTTGAAATTCCGTCCCGCAGCTTTGTGGCGCTGGTTGGCCACACCGGTAGCGGCAAAAGTACGCTCGCCAGCCTGATGATGGGCTACTACCCGCTGAGCAAAGGCGAGATCCGCATTGACGGTCGTCCGCTCTCTTCTTTAAGCCACAGCGCATTACGCCAGGGCGTCGCAATGGTGCAGCAGGATCCGGTCGTGCTGGCCGATACCTTCTACGCCAACGTCACTCTCGGTCGCGATATCAGCGAGGCGCAGGTCTGGGAAGCGCTGGAAGCCGTTCAGCTGGCCGAGCTGGCGCGCGGCATGAACGGCGGGCTCTATACCCTGCTGGGCGAGCAGGGCAACAACCTCTCGGTAGGTCAGAAGCAGCTTCTGGCGCTGGCCCGGGTGCTGGTTGATACTCCGCAGATACTGATCCTTGACGAGGCTACGGCGAATATCGACTCCGGCACCGAGCAGGCGATCCAGCAGGCGCTGGCAAAGGTCCGCCAGAACACCACGCTGATTGTGATTGCCCATCGCCTGTCGACGATAGTCGAAGCGGACACGATTCTGGTGCTCCATCGCGGCCAGGCCGTCGAGCGCGGCAACCATCAGCAGCTGCTGGCGGAAAAGGGACGCTACTGGCAGATGTATCAGCTGCAGCTGGCCGGCGAAGAGCTGGCGGCGAGCTCGCAGGAAGAGTCACTTATTGCCTGATGCACTATAAGCAGGCAGTGATTCTGCGGCGATATAGCATGGTGCAAAAATGCAACCTTTTGTGCACTGAAATGGTGCGTTTTTAGACGTCGCCGGGCGCTTTCCCCCTCGTTCCCGGGCCGTTTCTCTCTTTTCTTCATCAAAAGGGCCGCTTAGCGGTCCTTTTTCATTTCTGGCATAGCCTTTGCTTTATTCCCTGTGTGTTAGCTGCTGCCATTACGAATTCTGATCGGAGGGGACTTATGAAGCTGGTTACCGTGGTAATCAAACCGTTTAAACTGGAAGACGTTCGCGAAGCGTTATCTTCCATCGGCATTCAGGGCCTGACGGTCACTGAAGTGAAAGGGTTTGGCCGCCAGAAAGGCCATGCTGAGCTGTACCGTGGCGCCGAATATAGCGTTAACTTTTTGCCGAAGGTAAAAATTGACGTCGCGATCGCCGACGATCAGCTTGATGAGGTCATCGACGTCATCAGTAAAGCGGCATACACCGGGAAAATTGGCGATGGCAAAATTTTCGTCGCCGAGCTGCAGCGCGTTATTCGCATCCGCACCGGCGAAGCCGACGAAGCGGCACTGTAACGACCAGACCACACAGTGATGGGGATTGAGAAGATGAAAATAGCAACAACAATGAAAACAGGTCTGGGTGCGCTGGCGCTTCTCCCGGGATTAGCCATGGCCGCACCGGCGGTGGCAGATAAAGCCGACAACGCCTTTATGATGATCTGCACCGCGCTGGTGCTGTTTATGACTATTCCGGGCATCGCGCTGTTCTACGGCGGCCTGATTCGCGGCAAAAACGTGCTTTCGATGCTGACTCAGGTGATTGTCACCTTTGCGCTGGTGTGCGTTCTGTGGGTGCTCTACGGCTACTCGCTGGCGTTCGGCACCGGCGGCAGCTTCTTCGGCAGCTTCGACTGGATACTGTTGAAAAATATTGAGCTGAAAGCGCTGATGGGCTCCTTCTATCAGTACATTCACGTCGCCTTCCAGGGCTCCTTCGCCTGTATCACCGTCGGCCTTATCGTCGGCGCGCTGGCGGAGCGTATTCGCTTCTCCGCGGTGCTGATCTTTGTGGTGGTGTGGATGACGCTCTCCTATGTACCGATTGCCCATATGGTCTGGGGCGGCGGTCTGCTGGCGACGCACGGCGCGCTGGATTTTGCCGGCGGTACCGTTGTGCATATCAACGCCGCGGTTGCCGGGCTGGTGGGTGCCTACATGATGGGCAAACGCGTAGGCTTTGGCAAAGAGGCGTTCAAACCGCATAACCTGCCGATGGTCTTCACCGGCACCGCGATTCTGTATGTCGGCTGGTTTGGCTTCAACGCTGGCTCTGCCAGCGCGGCGAACGAAATTGCGGCCCTGGCGTTTGTGAATACCGTTGTGGCGACCGCCGCTGCGATTCTGGCCTGGACCTTCGGCGAATGGGTTACCCGCGGTAAGCCGTCCCTGCTGGGCGCATGCTCCGGGGCGATTGCCGGTCTGGTTGGTATTACGCCGGCATGTGGTTATATCGGCGTGGGCGGTTCACTGATTGTGGGTATTGCTGCCGGTCTGGCGGGTCTGTGGGGCGTAACGGTGCTGAAACGCTGGCTGCGCGTTGACGACCCGTGCGATGTGTTCGGCGTGCACGGCGTCTGCGGGATTGTGGGCTGTATCCTGACCGGTATCTTTGCCGCGACCTCTTTGGGCGGCGTCGGTTACGCAGAAGGCGTCACTATGGGGCATCAGCTGCTGGTACAGCTGGAAAGTATTGCCATCACCATCGTCTGGTCGGGCATCGTCGCCTACATTGGCTATAAAGTTGCCGATATGACCGTAGGTCTGCGCGTACCGGAAGAGCAGGAGCGCGAAGGCCTGGACGTCAACAGCCACGGCGAAAACGCCTACAATGCCTGAATCTTTGTGTTATCTCCAGTAGCAGCAAAGCCTCCCGCGGGAGGCTTTTTTTATGTCGTTACGTCCTACGCATTCCGGTTGCGCATTACGCCTTCCTGCACCGTCGACGCCACCAGGATGCCGTCCTGGGTGTAGAACTCGCCGCGCACAAATCCCCTGGCGCTGGAGGCTGAGGTGCTCTCAACGCTGTACAGCAGCCACTCATTAATGTTGAACGGGCGATGGAACCACATCGAGTGATCGATTGTGGCAACCTGCATGCCGGGCTCAAGGAAGCCCACGCCGTGCGGCTGCAGCGCGACCGGCAGGAAGTTAAAGTCCGAGGCGTAGCCCAGCAGATATTGATGGATGCGGATGTCTTCCGGGACGGCGCCGTTGGCGCGGATCCATACCTGGCGGGTCGGTTCTGCCGCATGGCCTTTTAGCGGGTTATGGAATTCAACCGGGCGGATCTCCAGCGGCTTATCGCAGAGGAACTTATCTTTGACCTGCGGCGGCAGCAGATGCGCCAGCTTACGGGCAATATCGGTCTCTGAAGGCAGAGAGTCCGGCGACGGGGCCACCGGCATCGTTTTTTGATGCTCGTAGCCCGGTTCCGGGGCCTGGAAAGAGGCGGTCATATAGAAAATCGGCTTGCCGTTTTGAATCGCGGCCACCCGGCGCGCGCTGAAGCTGTTGCCATCGCGCAGGACTTCGACGTCATAAATTATCGGCTTTTGGCTATCGCCAGGGCGCAGGAAGTAGCTATGGAACGAGTGGATCAGACGCTCGGCAGGCACGGTTTCTTTCGCCGCGTACAGCGCCTGGCCGACGACCTGGCCGCCAAAAACCTGACGTAGCCCCAGATCTTCGCTCTGCCCGCGGAACAGCCCTTCTTCAATTTTTTCCAGATTTAACAATGCCAGCAGATTGGTTAGTGCCTGACTCATATTTCCCCTCAATCGGTGATAACCGCTTCTCGCGGCGCGTATTGAGGCAAAGTATAACCTGGAATCGCAAGTGGTCCGATGGGTGTAATAATCTGAATAACGGTTCGTTTGCAGGAAGAGATCTGAGATCTGTGCCACACTTATGCACGATACAAATGTTCATGCCATCCAGTCGGTAGGACATGCTCATGTGTATATAGGGATGAGAAGGAGAACAACATGAAATTTGCCTATATGTTAAGTGCTTTAGCCGTTGCCTCCGCATTGACCGCCTGTGCCAATAATCACAGCAACAGTGCGAACAATAACGCGGCTGCCGCCGATCCTTACGGCATCGCGTCTCTGACGTCCTCGCAGCAACAGCCTAACGTTTCCGGGACTATCTCTATCCGGCAGAAAGTTGCCTTACCGCCGGATGCGGTACTGACCGTGACCTTGTCTGATGCTTCACTGGCCGACGCGCCGTCCCGCGTGCTGGCGCAGAAAGCCGTACGTACCGAAGGTAAGCAGCCGCCGTATAACTTTGTTCTGCCGTACAGCCAGGCGGACATTAAGCCTAACGCGCGCATCCTGCTAAGCTCGGCAATTACGGTAAATGGTCAGCTGATGTTTATCACCGATACCGTCCAGACGGTGATCAACGGCGGCGGGAATCGTGCCGATCTGCTGCTGGTACCGGTACAGCAAACGGCGGTGCCTGTCGCCAACGATGGCGCAGCGGATACCCCGGCCGTCGCGCAATAAGACCTCATATGCCCCTGTTCAGGGGCATTTTTTTAATAAATCCATCGATAGTGCTGCAGGTCTATATGCCCGCTGCCGGAGACCTGTACCCCCTCTGCCAGCAGCGCCTGGCGCTGACGCTGCAGGTCCGGCCCGGTCAGGGAAATATCGCCGTGCCGATTCACCACCCGATGCCACGGCAGAGCTGAGCCCTCCGGCAGACGCTTGAGCACGCCGCCGACCTGGCGGGCCGCGCGCGGCGAGCCTGCCAGCAGCGCGACGTCGCCGTAGGTGGCGACGTAGCCTTCCGGTATCGAAGCGATAATCTGCCATACCCGCTGAGGAAATGTGTCTTGAGGTTCCATGAGGCGTCCTGTTACCGGGAAAGGTTCAGGATAAGCGCTGGATAACAGGCTGTACAGCCCGCCGCTTAGGCGGGGTGCGCGAGGGTAAACTCCAGCGCCAGGCCAAGCGTCTGCATCCCGTGTATGTTGTCATGCGGGGTGATAGCCATCAGGCTTTCGAGAAATTTCAGCCGACGGGACCGGGCGTTGATAATCAGCTTTGCGCGCAGGGCGGGGAGCTTCTGCGAGGTGATGGGATAAACTATGCGCCCACAAACCGCGATGGGCAGTTTGCGTAACTCGACGCTCTGCAGCACGCCTACGGTGGAGTAGAGCACCGCCACCGGCGTTACTGCCAGCATCGTGCCGCTGCTGATGGTGACAAAATCCAGCACCAGCTCCGGGCGCAGGTAGTGCAAACCCTTGAAGGATACGGTCACGCCGTCAATCGCCGGCATCGCCAGAGTTGACGTCAAACGCGGTGATTCACTCATGGATTCCTCATACAGATAAGATGTTGATTAAAAAGAGGGCTTCGGTATCTGATAAAGTATGGATGAGCATGAAGCATCCTGCCGCGACGGCGCTCGCAATCCCTCGTATTGTCCCGGAAGGATTGTTTCGAAAATTAACAACCCGCGCGGCGGCGGCTTTTAGCCAGCTTATTGGTGGCTTTGCGCAATAAACCAGCATCCGAGCGACGTCAGCTTGCAATTCAGCGCCGCAGTGGGGATAATGCGCCGGCGCGTTGGTTAACAACGCTCTCAATGGGGGCTCTGTTGGTTCTCCCGCAACGCTACTCTGTTTACCAGGTCAGATCCGGAAGGAAGCAGCCAGAGCAGACGACGTGTGTGCCGGGATGTAGCTGGCAGGGCCCCCACCCATTTCAGGGTAAGTACTTGATAGCTATACGCTAAAGTACTGAAATCTCTCCCCCATAGCCTTAGTGGTACAAAAACTGTGTATCACCAGTAGGCTGCACGATGTCCCTTATGCTCTCCCGTCATGGGATCTGGTACTACCGGAAAGTTAACGTCTTACCTTGTGGTAAACGCCGCGAGTTTCGTCGTTCGTTAGGTACGCGTTCAAAGACTGAAGCGACAAAGCGATCTTTACGCTTTGCAGATCGTCCTTGGCTAAGTACTGAAACCGCCACGACTACAATCGATTTGATTCAATCCCCTCATTCAGACTTGTCGCTCAGCGAGCTAAAACTACATGCTGAGCAGTACGTTGAGTTTAAAAGCCGTGAAGTTTGTGAAAGGGAATTTTCTTCTATCAAACGCTGTATTGATAAGTACTTTAGCTTCACTGATCAGGTGTTTAAGCGTAGCAGGGCTGCTGAATTCATTAGCGGGCTCGATGTCGCGATTCCTACAAAGAACAAATATGTTAAGAAAATCAGTGGTTTTTTCCGATGGCTGAAACACCGTACTGACTATGATTTTCAAAATCCCTTTGAGGGATTGCTCCAAAAGGATCGCGAGCCAGTTTCCCAAAAGCGAGAGGCATATACCTCTGCTCAGATCAAATGTCTGGAGAATGGGATCAGTGCTTTACCTGACTGGAAGAGATGGATTATTTTGCTTGGTCGATTTACGGGGATGAGGGCTAATGAAATTTGTCAGCTATATCATGGTGATATATTAAAGGATGAGGGAAGGTGGTGCATCAGGATTGATGATCGTCATGATGGACAGGTGGTCAAAACGGAGAACAGTAAACGTACAATACCAATTCATAACAAATTGATAGATATAGGATTTTTGGACTATGTACAGAACCAGAAGGGTAGACTGTTCCCGCAGTTAACTTTCTATAAAGGGTCATACAGCCACTATTTCACCCGCTGGTTTAGCTGTTATCGCAAAAAATTAGGGGTTCCAGAGTTTCATTCACTGCGACATTACATTGCCACTAAGTTAAAAAATGCTGGTGTAGTGGAGCATTATGCTGCTGCATTCTTAGGACATGCAGATAATTCAATCACATACCGAAGATATGGTAAGTCAGTCGCTGTGTCTCAATTATGTGATTTATTAGAACATATTTGATTCGTACTTCGTACTAAGCAGTCTCTTCGCTGAGAGCCTGCTTAGTGACGGGAGAGCATAAGGGACATCGTGCAGCCTACTGGTGATACACAGTTTTTGTACCACTAAGGCTATGGGGGAGAGATTTCAGTACTTTAGCGTATAGCTATCAAGTACTTACCCTGAAATGGGTGGGGGCCCTGCCATCAGCCATTAGTACTAAATTGTGTTGGTTAATCAATTTGTTATAGTGGTAGTACTACAACAGTACTGTACCACTCTCGATAGTACCGTTCAGCACAAAATCTTGCAAGGTAACGTGTTTCAATAGATTTGTTATTATGTTTATTGATTTTTCTTTTTTATATCCTGCCTGACCGCAAGGTCGCATAAATTTATGCACCACTTAGAAAGTACATGAATACTTCTAAAACAATTTACGAATGTATCAGTAAGAAAGTACAAAGATACTCGCTAAATCATCTAATAATGTACCAGTTAAAAAGTACAAAGATAGTGCCTAAATGATATATGATTTTTTGACTTGAATAGTAATGATATTGTCAAGAAAAAGTTGCAACTATTCCTTGATTGGGGCAATTTTGCCCGTTAACATATAGCCAATCGAACATAAACAGCAGCCGTAGGAGGTTAACCATGAGATGAGTTTTAATTTAGAGGAGTGACAAAATGTCAAAGAAAAACGGTAAAATAAAAACAAAAAATAAAATCAGGACTAATAGGAAGTCATTGAACAAATCAGTTCGAAAGAAAGAAAAGGTTAATTTCATTCAACTAACATTCTCTCAGTACGAGAATATCACTACTAAGTGATATGACAAGTGCTAGGATTTGTAATTTACTTAAAGTTAATTGCGATCAAGATTTCATTAGCAATTTACGCAAAAATAAAGTGCCAGAGTATAGTGAATGGTTCAAGAAGGTACGTGGAGTATAACCCCACCCATTTTCTTCTGAAATAAAAAGCCTGAGTATTAGGAATACATCAGGCCAATATTAATTAACATCTTCCATAGGGGTATTTATCATGGCAAAAAAAGAAAGGATTTATGACAATAAAAAGTTAGAAGAAGCACTAAAACGTGTTACTTACAGTGGCCTAACATCAGAAGCAACTTTAATAATTAACCAGACGATTCAAGAGTGTAAATCATTGGGAAAGTACAAGTTACCTGTTAAAGATGTCTTCTACATCGTCAAACACGCTACAGAGCTTTCAAAAGTACAGGTTAAGTATTATCTTACCTTAACCCGTTCAGATCAGATGAAGAAATTTGCAGCAAGTGAATCATCTATCGAGAAGTACAAATTAGCCTGTACCGCAGTTGCTAAAGCATTGGATAAGTTTGTAGAAGAAGGTGGTACGCTATGTGGACTAAAGAAAGCATTGTCTGGTAAGCCATTAACCGACGAACAGAAGAACGCAGTACAGGAACTATTGAACAGTAATGCCTCAGCGAAAGATCTGATTGCATATCTACGAACCATTGTTTAATTGTACCTATAACCGTAACTTAAAACTAATAAATACGGTTACCATGATTATTAGTGAATTGTTATTCAAATAAAAATCAGTGAAATCAGTAGGTTATTCGTGTTTTATACAGTGGGGTGAATAACCGTAACTCAATATAATATTGCCTTTCACCTGATATTTTGAATGTATTAGCCTTACTGATATTCAGTATCTAAAGAGCCTAACTTCGCTTTGCTCGTTAGTCTCTATAAAAACCAAATATCAGATCGTAACTTTGCGTTTTTCTCGCAGTACTCGAAATCACGCCAAAGCCGTTACTTGCTTTCGCTCAAACAGATAACAGTACTGACAAATGAAGTACTCAAAGTGTTTTTAGGTCGGATTATCAATTTACAAGGGGCATCAAATGCCCCCATGTTTATGATTTTATGTAATTAGGATTTCTGAATCTAAAGAATCGTGGTGATTCTTTATCATTGTTCGATATGTCTGCAACAGTTTTATCGCAGTAATATAAGGCCGTTCCAGTGCTATATATGATAAGGATAATGTAAGAGATATTTAATACCATGCTTTGATTCCATATCTGGTGCATGGAAAGTATAAAGCAAGCGTACCATATAGCTATAATTAGCTTGCTTAGAAATATATTAATCTTAGTGACTGATGGGCGTTTGGTTCTATGGTTTTCGAAGAAGAAAAGTTTATAAAGGTTTCCTGTGACATAATATTCAATTTTATCAATTATAAACTCCCAGTTTTCTTGCCAATACTTACTACCGATATTCACATAACAAAAACATAAAGCAAAAACAGAACCAATGATCGCAAGTGCAGGGGCTAAGAAAGTATAGTTGTTATGGGTGAACAAATAACCAAATGCAGCTGTTATTACAGTGAAGAATGCGAAGAAGTATGTAGCACGCTTCCAATAGAGATCTATTTCAAACTTTCTTATGTCGTGGGCTTTATCAAGTGCAAGGGTGATTTTTTTATGATCAATTGAATCTTGGATAATTGGACCTTCACAATCAATAAATTCTGCGAAAAAGTCCTTATCTTCTGGTCTTATTTCAATAACTTCTTTATTATTCTCGTCCATAATCAAATCGCTTTAGGATAAAACGGAAGTATACAAAGAATTTATTCGTTCTGTATACTACGAGAAAGTACTCCCCCTTGCTAATGGGTAGGTTTGTTGGGTGTGAGGGCTAATACTCAAAACGGCAGTTCTTCTTGTCCACAAAACCAACCATCTTCATGAAGCCTGGCAATTCATCTTCCCTCGCCAGATAAGCTAACCCTTCCAGTACTGACCAGAGCGAAGCGACTTCGATCCGATTTATCCCCCTCCATGATGGTGTTCCCGACAAAACGCACAAGAATCCCTCCTGAAAGCGATTTTAGCCAAAGGCTGAAATCCCAAGCCATATGCGATAAAGAGACCTTAGCGGTTTTCTGAGGGCGTTTAAACGGCAGACCCAAACCATACTTCTGGTGTTTCCGAAGTACTGACCAACGTCTGATCGTTTTTACCTATTGATTTTCCTTCAATTAATATATTTTGATAGATTTAATCGATCGAAAAGAAAATATTGATCGTTTTTATCGATCGGTGTTTTGCGAAGTGATACTCTGATTGCCTTTGATACACAACCTTTGAGGGATTTTATGGCCGGGCTTGTCGTTTTCATCATTTGTATGATCCTTGCAGTACTTACTTTCAGGAAAGTTTCAAACCATTCCAGAAATAAAGATCGGGGAAAGTTCCGTACTTTAATTACGTCGTTAGGCATGAGTTTTATTGTCTTTGTCGTTTCGATAGGCATCGGTTCTGGGGTTGTTTCACAAGATAAAAGTACTGATGCAAAGGCTTCAACGGCTGGCAGTACTGAAAAGAAAAAATCCGATGTTTATAAATGCGATAAGTTTGATGCGATAACTCAAACTCGACAAGGAACAAAACATGATTCTGGATTCTATTCAGATAAAAATATTCTAATAGAATATACAATTTCTGATGATAAGTTGATCATGCGAATGCCAATTCCAAATGATAAAGATAGTATCTATATAGGTACATTCAACAAGGTTGCTGCTGATGGTTCAAGGAAGTACGGAAACTCATCAGCCAACTATTTCGTGTCTGAATTGAATGATAGTACGATAAAAGTAATAACCGTAAATTTTGATGTTCAAATGACATTGACACAAATTTGCTCAAAATAAATTATATTGCTAGGGACTTACTAAGGATAGTAGTAAATGAAGAAACTCATATATGCAGTACTGCTGACCATTATTCCATTAACTACAATTGCGGCTACCATTCCTGATGGTAAAACTGAAAAGCCGTTCGTGATTAATGGCGAAGTTATTTGTTTGAAAGAGATTAAGAAACAGATCACCCCTTATCTTAAATCTTTCGAAGAAGAAAGCGGCGTTAAGTACAAGTACGTTGTAAAATCAGGTCTCTCGTACAAGGATACGGTTGGTCTACGGCTGCAAATCAATCGCGTAGATTCGGGGCTGGATGTGCGTGTTGCCGTTCTTGATTACTACTGGCTTCAGGAACGCGGTAGTGTGTGCCAGCCTGCATATATGATACTTGATCGTTCTCAATGAATTCGGTGTTCAACAAGGCCGCGAAAGCGGCCTTAGTTTTGCTCATGATATTTCTATAATGTAAGTGCTTGACATAGTACTATCTTTCTATAAGTATCATGTTACATAAATCAATATAGGAAGAAAATTGCACATGGCAAGTACTAGCAATCAGAATGATAATGGTATTGTTCACGATCTTGATGTCAATGGATACAAGAATTTAATTTCGCGTGCCAGTGGTAAAAATTTCAAACTATCAGATAGTAAATCGGATATTGACAAGTTGTTCAAAGATGACGCTGATCGCTTCATTGAACAGCTACGTCGCCTCTCTCAGAATCTCGTTATGGTAGCTGACGAGTACAAGAAAGAAATTGATAAATCTAAAGTCGCTGATCTAGCTGCATTAATCAATAGTTTAAATGAAGATGCAAGAAATAGCTTAATTGAATCTTTGGGCATTTCGACAATCAAAGGTAGTAAAGCAAAAACTAAGTCTAATGTTACAACGAAAAGAGAACGTGTTGATATTACTGTCAATGGTAAGCAGTACAAGATACCTGTTACTGGGAACATGAATAAAGAACTGAAAGCTCTAGTGTCGGCATCTGGTTTAGAACGTAGTACTTTCATTGAAAATTACCGCACCGTTTAGTAGGTCAAGATTTAATGTAAAATACTCAGGAGAGTATCGCTATAGTAGTATCGATATAACTAATAGCGGTAATTTTTAATTTCAATAAAGATGATAAATTCATGAAGATAGAGATCCTAGGCAGCGAATACTACGATGGGGCAATTCCAACAGATTCAGGGAATTTTAGAAAATGGGTGAAGATTAATCACCCCGAGATTGACATCCAGATTCCTTTAGATTCTAAAAAGTATGCATTGCATGATTACTCTTTAATACTTCCTTTCGTGAATCTAGCTATTGAAGGAACATTGGAAAACTATTTAAAGCTTGTTTTAGAGTATGTGCAATACTGTTTTAGAGGAAATCTTGATGGTGAAAAAAACGAAATTACTTTTAATGTTAAATATAAAAATGAAAAAGATGGGGTTGAGAAAGAGTTTTACTTCAAAGGTAATGCTGATGATCTAAAAGATACAGTTAAAAAGTTCAATATTAATAAATTCATGGATCAGTAATATGCATGAGCTAAAATTAAATTCCTTACAATTACCATTTAATCCTGGCAAATACATAGAGTCTATTCTTAATGAATTAAGTCTTCGTAACTATCATGAAGTTAAAGTTCTTGCAGAAGATGCAATTTCACAGATAAAGTCATCAAAAGATAATGCAACTAAAGAACAGGATAAAAATGAAGGTTATATATGGGGAGTATTTTTTACTTTTTTTGAAAAATTATCTTCTTTCTGGCAAGGTGTAGAAAGTAAAAAGTATTATAATTCATGGGTTTCTTTACAAGATGCGTTAGACTGCCTTAGAAGTGTTAAAAAATTCTATTTATTTCATAGTGTTACTATCTCTTTTTTTGAAAAGCAACTGTTGTCATTAGAGAAGTTATATCCTTATAGCATATTCTCAAGTATTGGTTTTATAGAGTCCAACCATGAATGTAGTATATGTCATAATGATATGGATAGTGATGATTGTGAGCATTTGAGAGGTGATTTATACTTTGGAGAAATAGCTTATGCTATAGTGAAAAAAATAGAAAGGCTTGATCATATTGCATTAGTATATTCTCCATTGGATAAAAGACTTGTAGTTGGTATTAATGATGAGCATCCATCGTTTAAAGTTTTTATTGATTTAATTTCTTTGTTTGACGCTAGGAAAATGAATCCAATTAATTTTACCGAAGCTGTTACTTTAGATTTTATGAAGAGGAATCCTGATTGGGTAAAGGTAGCTAGGAATGAAAAATGTTTTTGTGGTAGTGGAATAAAATATAAGAAGTGTTGTATAAAAAATGAATATGTGAAGCATCGACATATAGAGTTCAAACCATTTAAACTAATTTAAAAAGTATTTAACCTATGGAATAGGCATGCACGCTTGAATTGCCATAGCTTTAGTAGCCATTTTCTAAGTTGGTTGTCTTGGTTGATTTTTTACTGACCGTGCACCCCGATCCCTAGACTTTCAAGTAATCAATTACTAATGAAGGTTTTCCATCGTAAAATTGGTGTGAGTTAAGTATACCTCAAGCAGACCTGCACAGATCTTCATTCAAAGTGGTTCATTAAATGAATTTTACAACCTAAAACAGACTGTATATAATGAACCATATAAAACAGACTGAGGGTGAGTATCATGCGTGTATGGGCATATCTAAGAGCATCGACGAAAGAGCAAGATGCAGATAGGGCTTTGAAAGAGTTAGAGGCATTTGCTCATTCGCATGATCTGAAAATATCAAAGTACTTTAAAGAAAATGAATCAGGTGCAAGCCTACAGCGGCCTCAATTATTTTTACTCTTAGATATCGCGGAACGTGGCGATATTCTGCTCTGTGAGCAAATAGATCGTATAAGCCGACTTACCGCAGAGGACTGGAAAACCTTACGAGGACTCATCGAATCTAAAGGGATCAGGGTTGTATCGTTGGATTTGCCTACGAGCCATCAGCTTTTGCATGTTCAGGATGAGTTCACCGCTCGTATGTTTGAAGCAATGAATTCTATGATGCTCGATATGCTGGCGGCAATCAGTCGCAAGGACTATGAAGATCGCCGCAGACGACAAAAGCAAGGTATTGAAAAGGCCAAGAGAGAGAAAAAGTATCGTGGTCGTCCAGTCGATGAGAGCCTGCATCATAAAGTACAAGAACTACTGTCTGACGGTAAAAGTTGGAGCAAAATTCAGACTTTGATCGGTTGTTCAAGGGCTACTATCGCAAAGGTGGCTAAAAATTCATCTCTTTCAGAAGAGTAGCGGGTAATAAAGGGCAGAGTAGGCCAGAATTGCTAGGTTGTTAACGAATATAGCGGTATAGGGTTAAGGAAGGGTACTTACAGTTGTGTAGTGGACGAATCCTTTTGATATCTATCCACGTTTTGTGATGAAAATCAATCTTAACACAATATGTAGTATTGAGTGGTTGGTTTTAACGCTATATGCTGATGTTTCCATGGAAATAGAGGGTTCGATAATGGGTAAAGATCAGCATGTTGTTCCTCATGATGGAGGTTGGGCCGTTAAGGGGGCTGGAAACAGTAAAGCGACCTCCGTTCACCCAACAAAGCAATCTGCGGTAGACGCTGCAAGAGGGATTGCTATAAACCAAAAAAGTGAGCTTGTGATCCATAACAAGGATGGCAGGATCGCAAAAAAAGATTCGCATGGTAACGATCCTTGTCCACCAAAGGATAAGAAGTAACTGAATAAGGGGCTTGTCGCCCCTTTTTTATGCACATCGGGTAAGCACTTCCGACACTATAAATTTCGAAAAGAACATGTCATGTCCCCAACCCTGACGGCACGTTACCTTGCAAGATTTTGTGCTGAACGGTACTATCGAGAGTGGTACAGTACTGTTGTAGTACTACCACTATAACAAATTGATTAACCAACACAATTTAGTACTAATGGCTGATGGCAGGGCCCCCACCCAATTCTGCTAGCGTTTTCCCCTCGCACTTCCCCCCGGTACGTTGATATTAATCCTCTTTTCTTCGCTCGATGCTATTAACTTAATGCTGGCGTGACTTACCTTCACGGCTGATAAAAATGGCCCCTAATCCTGCCAGGCCAAAGCACGCCGACAGATAGGGAATGGGATGCGGACCGGCCAGGTTAATCAACATTCCGCCAAGCAAAGAGCCGAGACCGATCGCTGCATTGAATACCGAGACATTGATGGAGGTCGCGGCGTCAGCGGCTCCCGGAATCCGGGACGCTTCCCGGAACACCAGCGTTTGCAGCAGAACGGGCAGTGCCCCATATGCGGCTCCCCATGCCGCCAATGCAATAAACAATGCGGCCGTGCTGGCTGCAGCCAAATTCAGACATGCCAGACTCAGCATGAAGAGGGCCGTGACCAGGCCAAGGCTTGTACGCGGGGCGCTGGAGGCAAAGGGACCGATGGCAAAGTTGGTGACCACGCCAGCAGCGCCGTAGATGAGAAGCAGCATGCCGATCTGCGCAGGGCTTTGTCCTGCGATCTGCTCCAGGTAGGGCGAGATGTAGGTATATGCCAGAAAATTGCCGGTCACGACCAGGGCGGTGATGCTGAATACAGCAAGCAGCGGCCCGTTTTTCAGCACGGACGACATTGCACCACGCCTGGCGGCTTTGGAAATGCGAACGGCGGGTACCGACCAGACAATAAGCGTGAAAACTAACAGGCTCAGCGCGGAGAGCGCGGCGAACACTGCGCGCCAGTTATACAGATCGCCCAACATCGTCCCGGCAGGAACCCCGAGCACTGCTGCCAGAGAGACGCCGCCAAAAACGATGGCAGTGGCCCTCACTGCATGACGAGAAGAAACCATATGTACCGCCGTGACAACAGCGGTAGACCAAAACACCCCAATTGCGGCTGCGACAAGAATACGCCCCAGAAAGACGACAAAGTAGCCCGGCGCCAGAAAGGTGACCAGGTTGCCGACGCAGCACGCGGCCAGCAAGCCGGCCATTAGCGCTTTACGGTTGAATCCAGCCAATATGCTGGTGAGCGGCGCGGCCGTGAGGGCCACCATGAAGGCAAATATCGTAACAAGATAGCCCGCTGCTCCGAGCGATACATGCAAACCCTCAGCCATTGCCGGCAATACGCCGACAGGCATGAGTTCGGTGCTGACAAAGGTAAAGCAGCCCATGCTTAATGCGAGTATGGCGGCAACCGCTCGCGCTTGAGAAATATTGCTACCTCGATGATGAGCGGCAGCGTGGTGCGTCTGCGATGATGAATCGACTTTAGATTCAGTACCATGAGAGTGCATGAATGTTCTCCATTAAAATGATCAATTAAATAGGTCTGGCGTCGCTGCGGCTTTTTTCAGGCATAGCGCTACCTTCCCCGGGCAACTCGACCGCGGGGTTGGATATAACCTGGACGGGATTAGTGAGCGGGAAACGCAACTCCGCTAAACCGGGCGCATCTCTTCATGAAGCGATCCTGAAGCGTAGGCTCGAATGCCGCACGCATAGCTTCTGCCGATGTCTGGTGATAGACGTCGTCGCCCGTTACGCGACGCGCGGGAGAGGCACCGGCCGCGAGCCAGGCCTGAGTACGACAGGCAAGATCGAGATCGTCAGGGGCATTTGCTCCGCCCATCTTCGATGCAACCCAGCCGGGTTCGACGCAGTTAGATAAGACTTCGGGCCAACGACAGGCAGTTGCAAAAGCGAGCAGCACAACATGTAGCTTAGGGTCAGAACAGGCTTGCATTCCGTTCCAGGGGCGTGTCTCCCACTTAAGGTCTGTCAGGGACGGATCGCCATTCAGGTGCAGTCTTGAGCTGATATAGATAAGCCTTTTGGGCACATTGATCAGCGCTGTCAGGATGTAAGGTGCAAGTGAGTTCACAGCCAACACATGGGGCAGACCGTCGACGGTTGCGATGCGCCCAGGCTCCTGAAAGCCCTCTGCCGCGTTATGAATCACGGCGTCGAAGTGCCCCATATCATTAATGCGATATGCCAGAGCCTTCGTTTCCTCAATACTCGAAAGATCGGCATCTGGTACCGACCGGGCTCCCGGGAGCTGTGCAAGGGCATATTCTGCGCGTGCTTTATTACGGGCATGCAGAACGACCTGGCGACCCTGGGCTACGAGCAGTTTCGCCGCCATTTGGCCCAGGCCATCAGACGATCCGGTGATGAAGATTCTTGCCATCTGGTTATCCTGTTTGTGCCGGTCAATCGCCCCGGCATTTAAAGAAAGCGCTTCGTTCATGGAGCAACGCTCTTTCGCGTTGGTGCAATTCTGTCCCGCCGTGCTTTGAAATGCGATAGCATGGGAATCACAATATTTATGTGTCGGAGTCATAAATGAGCGCATTCAGCAAGCAGCTTCTGGAAGGTCTGGACGTCATGGCTGCGATAGTCGACACGCGCAGTTTTGGAAAAGCGGCAGAGATTGTGGATATGTCACAGTCCGGCGTCAGCAGAGCCATCGCGCGTCTTGAGGCCAGATTGGGCATTCGCCTCTTCGAGCGCACGACACGGCAGGTACGTCTGACGGATGAAGGACGACGCTTCTATGAGGAAGTCATGCCACTTATAGGCGCTCTGGCAGAAGCGACCAGCAGCGCAGCAGGGGACGCTGAACGTGTCCGCGGAAAATTGCGAGTCAATGTCGATCCCCTGTTCGCAAGATTCATTCTGGCCCCTCGCCTTGGGGCCTTCATGGACCGTTATCCGGAATTAGAAATTGAATTGCGAAGCAAGGATGAGCCAGGTGACCTGGTTGCGGACGGTTTTGATCTTGCTCTGCGCTTTGGCCATCCTCAATCCTCATCGCTGGTAGCCAGAAAGTTATTTGATACCAGAGTGTTAGCTATGGCATCACCGGACTATTTGCAGCGATTCGGCCATCCGACGGATCCCCGAGAGCTGGAGTCTCCACCGCACAAATGTATTCTGTTCAGGGAGCCCGTCACAGGAAAACCGTTTCCATGGGAGTTTCATCAGCGTCGTAAGAAACTACTTGTTGAGCCGCAAGGTATGCTGACAGTCAACGATCCGGGGACTGTATACAGCTCTTGTCTTGCCGGACTGGGTATAGCGCAGCTTTTTGAGCTGGGTATTGAAGATTACGTGGCCGCAAATCAGCTGGTACAGGTTTTCCCTGAGTGGTCAGATCATCGGTTCCCTCTCTACGCATACTACCCTTCGCGCCGATATGTCCCCTCTAAAACCCGTGTACTGCTTGACTTCGTTGATCGCCTTGTCGATTAGAAATTATAAACTGCTCTGACCCGTGAATGTCACCATCGGCTGGAATCGGCCCTACCATTTTTGCGCAGTCCTGCAAGCAGTGGCTGAACCGGTCGCATTGTTACTCCGAGTCTGCAACACCAGGCTTTACTTTTAATATATATGGAATAACATATGTGTTAATTTTCCACTGGAGCTGCTTACGGATGCTACCTGTTCAACTTTTCAAGCTACTCGCAGACGAGACGCGCACGACGATTATTCTACTGCTGCGAGAGGCGGGGGAGCTGTGCGTATGCGAGCTTTGCTCGGTTACTAATCAATCTCAACCCAAAGTTTCCCGGCATATAGCCTTGCTGAGAGAGGCTGGATTGGTGCTGGATCGGCGTGAAGGAAAATGGATTTATTATCGACTTTCCCCGCACATGCCAGCCTGGGTGGCTTCCATCATCGAAACTGCCTGGAATAGTCAACGCGATGAAGTGCGGGAGTCTTTAAATAGCGTCAATGCCGCGATCTGCGGATGATAATAAATACATATTCACTAAATCGAATGTGTTTAAGGGGTTTGACGTGTTATTGGCAGGAGCAATCTTCGTACTCACCATTATCTTTGTGATTTGGCAGCCTCGTGCCCTCAGTATTGGCTGGACGGCTTCTACTGGAGCGGCACTGGCTTTAGTTACGGGGGTTATACAAGTCAACGACATTCCGGCTGTATGGCACATTGTCTGGAATGCTACCGGGGCCTTTATCGCGGTCATCATCATCAGCTTACTGCTTGATGAATCGGGTTTTTTTGAATGGTGTGCTCTGCATGTTGCCCGCTGGGGGAATGGACGCGGGCGGATTCTGTTTACCTACATCGTTTTGTTGGGGGCTGCCGTTGCTGCACTTTTCGCTAATGATGGCGCGGCGCTGATTCTTACGCCGATCGTTATTGCTATGCTGCTGGCGCTGGGTTTCAGCAAAGGAACAACGCTGGCTTTTGTTATGGCCGCCGGGTTTATCGCGGATACGGCAAGTTTACCGCTGATCGTCTCTAATCTTGTGAACATTGTTTCCGCTGACTTCTTCCAGCTGGGGTTCAGTGATTACGCTTCCGTGATGGTACCGGTGGATCTTGCCGCTATTGCTGCCACGCTTGCTGTGCTTCATCTGTTCTTCCGTAAAGACATTCCCGCCGTTTACGAGCTATCGCGATTGAAAGCACCTGCAGAGGCTATTAAAGACCTGGCGACGTTCAGAACGGGTTGGATAGTGTTATTGCTTCTTTTAGCCGGCTTTTTTGTGCTGGAGCCTGCTGGAATCCCGGTAAGCGCTATTGCCGCAGCTGGGGCGTTAATACTCTTCCTTGTTGCTAAACGCGGGCATTCCATCAATACGGGCAAAGTGTTGCGTGGGGCGCCCTGGCAGATAGTTATTTTCTCTCTTGGAATGTACCTGGTTGTTTATGGTCTGCGTAACGCAGGACTCACCGAATACCTTTCCGCTGTTCTCAATCAGTTTGCGGAACGGGGCATCTGGGCAGCTACGCTGGGAACCGGCTTCTTATCTGCGTTCTTGTCATCGGTCATGAACAACATGCCCACTGTCCTGATTGGCGCTTTATCGATAGATGGAAGTACGGCATCAGGGGTTATCAAGGAAGCGATGATCTATGCCAATGTGATTGGCTGCGATCTGGGGCCGAAAATCACACCAATAGGCAGTCTCGCAACCTTGCTTTGGTTACATGTACTTGATCAGAAAAGCATTAAAATAAGTTGGGGGTACTATTTCCGGGTGGGCGTGGTTATGACGCTGCCTGTGTTATTGGTCACCCTTAGCGCGCTGGCTCTGCGCCTGTCGCTTTCCCTGTAAGATAGGAGAAGAACCGTGACTGATATAACCATTTATCACAATCCCGCATGTGGAACATCCCGTAATACGCTGGCTTTGATTCAAAATAGCGGTGTTGAACCAACCGTGATTCTCTATCTGGAAACGCCACCGACCAGGGCGCAACTTAAGGCGCTGATCGGCGCAATGGGGATCGGTGTTCGCGCATTATTGCGGACAAATGTTGAACCATACGACCAGCTTGGGTTAGCTGAAGACCGCTTCAGCGATGAAGAACTGATTGCAGCCATGCTAAGTCATCCGGTTTTGATCAATCGCCCGATCGTCGTTACACCGCTGGGAACGCGTCTGTGTCGCCCGTCAGAGGTGGTGCTGGAGATTCTGCCCGCGCCCCAGCAGGGAGAGTTCATTAAGGAAGACGGGGAAAAAGTCGTTGATAAGGATGGCAAGCGACTGATTTAAGTTTAACCGTAGGCTATCCCGCATCATCCGTGTTGTCCGCGCCCCTGGGCGTGAGGTTCTGAGCGGATGATGTGGGCTGATTTGTATTTTGCGCGGTAGCCCGAAGTCACCCGCTACATTGGGGCAATATGTATCTACGCTCTGCCCGCGTCATGGTCGTCAAATATTAGCAAAATGCTTCATGATCAAATTCTCGCATATTCCCCATAGCCCGGATGAGCCTCTTTTTATCGTCGGCCCATAACGAGATAATACCTGTTCAAGCGCTACGCCGTTTTCTTTCCAGGTTCCCCCGTCAGTAAATATATTAACAAGCAGTGGCTGAAAGCGATCGAGGGCCTTGGCAAATTGAGCATCTGCGGTTTCTGCCTGCTCAAACTCTTGCCACAAATTAAGGAACTCAGTGCATTGTAGCTGCGGCAATAAACCAAACAGCCGCATCGCCGCTGCGGACTCCTCTTGATACAGTTCGCCTGAATAAGAACTATGAATTGGATGATCTCCAACATCTATTTCGACAATGTCATGCAGCAAGAGCATTTTTATCACGCGACAGGGATTAACGGCTCCATCGGCATATTCGCTCAATATTAAGGCGTACATCGCCAGATGCCAGGAGTGCTCGCCAGAGTTTTCTTTGCGGCTTGTATCAAGCAGCGGTGATTGCCGTATGACCGTTTTAAGTTTGTCAATTTCTCGCAGAAAGGTTAATTGTTTTTCCAACGCCGTCATTGCATTTTCCTTCATCTGAAAATCATATAGTGGAATACGGTCACTATTTCTACTGCCTGGAGTGACGCTTAGTCCTCAGCCTCTGGGTATAGTGACTTCAGCATTGGCTCCGGCGGTATACGTCAATGCGCAAGGGCGCCAGTCCGCCCCTGCAGGCTCAGGAGGCGGACTGGCGAACACCCGAGTCTGAAAACGGTTGCGGGCTGATGACGCCCTGGAACTACCGGCCTCGCAGAGGCGTAACGCTTAGCCAATACCGATAAAGAAACCGGCGATAGTCGCGCTCATCAGATTCGATAGCGTCGCTGCGAGCAGGGCCCGCATGCCCAAACGCGCTATTTCCGAGGTGCGCTCCGGCGCAACGGCGGAGAAAGCGCCCACCACCACGCCGATGGAGCCAAAATTGGCGAATCCGCACAGCGCGAATGAAACAATGGCGATAGTTTTACTATCCAGCAGGCCGGCATCATGCAGATAGGGTGAGAAGCTAAGATAGGCAACAAACTCATTCACCACCAGCTTCTGGCCGATCAGGCTACCTGCTAGCGCGGCATCACCCCAGTCAACGCCCATCAGCCACGCCAGCGGCGCCAGCACCACGCCCAAAATAGACTGTAGGCTTGCATCACCATAGCCAAACCAGCCGCCGACGCCGGCCAGAATCCCATTGATCAACGCTATGATACCAACGAATGCCATCACCACTGTTGCCAGTCCGGCGGCGATTTTGAGACCAATGATTGCTCCGGATGCCGCTGCTTCTATCAAGCTACGAGCGGGCGTTTCATTGAATGACAGATTATCAAAATCCACTTTAGACTCTTCCGTCGCGGGGCTAAGTAAACGAGCAAACAGAATACCGCCGGGAATGGCCATCAGTGAGGCGGCCAGTAGATACTCGATCGGCACGCCCAGCCCTGCGTATCCCACCATCGTTGAGCCGGCAATCGACGCCATGCCGCTGCAAATTGCGGTAAAGAGTTCATTACGGTTGAGACGATTAATGAAAGGTTTGACGATAGCCGGGATTTCATTCTGCCCAAGGAATATTGTCGTCACCGCGACAAAAGATTCGATCTTACTAATCTTCAGCGCCTTCTGAAATAACCCGCCTAATATCCGAATTAAAAATCCCATGACGCCTATGTAATACAGGATACTTACCAGGGCAGTTATGAATATAATTGCCGGGAGTACGCGGAATGCAAAAACAAAGCCTGCACCGTCAAATACTTTATCCATCTGCGGGCCGGCCAGGGCGCCAAAGATAAAGGCGCTACCGGCATCGCTATAGGATAATACATGATGAATTCCGTTTGCCGCTTTCTCTGCCAGCCATTTTCCCGGCGGTAGGTACAGCATAGTGCCGCCAATAACAATCTGTATTAAAAGTGCCGCGCCGGTGGTGCGTAGGCTAATACTTTTTTTATTTACTGATAGCAAAAATGCAATCGCCAGCAGTACCACCATACCAGGAACGCTTCTCAGTATATCCATAATGATCTCTCTTCATGTCATCTTTGGGATGTGTCATAGCGGTATGGGCGACTGCATTCTGCCCATGGTGGTTTATTTAGTGGTATTTACGTACGCATTCTTCTACCAGGTCCCAGAACCACGCGGTATCCAACGTTATGCCAACCTTGGTATTTGCGCTTTTGCCGAGTACACCCAGTTCGTCACAGACCGTGCGGCCATAGCATGGCCCGCTGTTGACGTCGATCTCGACATACATCTCCTGCACTTTGAAAGCATCAGGATTGATGAGATAAGCGACGCAGGTGGCATCATGCACCGGGCCGCCTTCCAGGCCATAGTTGTCGTATTGTGTCTTCAGCGTGAAGTTCATCATGTCACTGAATAACTTACCGGCCGGCCCTCCGGCATTTTCCATGCGCGATATGATGTCTGGAGTACAAACCGTTTGGTGGGTCAAATCGAGCCCCATCATCACCAGAGGAACGCCAGAGGTAAAGACCACGCGGGCGGCCTCAGGGTCGGCGAAAATATTAAACTCGGCGGAAGGGGTGAAGTTGCCGGTACCATAAGCGCCGCCCATCAGCACGATTTCACGAATTTTAGGAATAATAGCTGGCTGCATCCGCATCGCTACCGCGATATTAGTTAACGGCCCCACAGGGACCAGAGTAATATCTCCTGTGCTATCCATTAATGTATCAATAATAAAGTTAACGGCGTGCTTTTTTTCTGCTTTGCGGGTAAGTGGGCCGAAAACAGGGCCATCCAGACCGGTTTCTCCATGAATATTATCGGCGACAATTTGCTTGCGCATAATCGGCTGCGGCATCCCGGCATATACCGGGGTGTCAATATTCAGCGTTTGACAAACGTTCAGGCCGTTGATCAAGGTTTTATCGAGGGTTTGGTTTCCCGCAACGATGCTGATGCCCAGTAATTCAATTGCAGGATGTTTTGCTGCCAGCATAATTGCGATGGCGTCATCATGACCCGGGTCGCAGTCCAGGATTATTTTGCGCGTTGCCATTTTTATTCCTCATCTTTTATTTTGGAACACCTGGATATAATTTCAATAAAATAATCAGGTGCAGTAGGGTTGACGTTTTCACCTTATCAGCGGCAAACTACACCGGGCATGAGAAATCTCATAGGGGCGAGCGGGTGATGAAAGAAGTACAAAATGAATCCTTTAAAAATCAACTAATAAAGGAGTCTGGCTATGTTGATAAATTTTCAATGGATGTGATCCGTAACACACATTTATTCCATGCTCAGGCCGGAGACTACATTGTGCGGGAAGGTACTTTACCTACCTTTCTTTTTTATCTGGCGAGCGGACGCACCAAACTTTATGTCACATTAGCCAATGGTCGAATATCCTTAGTCGATTTTTTCAGCGCCCCTTGTTTTATTGGTGAAATAGAAGTATTAGATGACCAGCATCAATCTCGCGGGGTGCAAGCTATTGAAGAGTGCTGGTGTCTGGCATTGCCAGTAAAAACCTTACGGACGGCATTGCTCAACGATACATTATTTCTGCGCAACGTTTGTCTCGGCCTGGTTGAAAAGAATTTTCGCAATATTGTCACCTCAACGCGTAATCAGGCTTATCCGTTGATAAATCGCCTGGCGGCTTTTATTTTGCTGACCGAGCATGATGCGCTGTATAAAGAAAAACATACTCAGGTAGCAGAGTATCTTGGCGTAACCTATCGCCATCTGTTATATGTTATTGCGCAATTGAGCGCGCAAGGAATATTGATAAAACTTAATTCCGGCTACGCGATTAATAATAAAGAAGCGCTAACGGCGCTGGCACGGGAAATGGAGCCTAATACCACAATAGCCGGCAATTAATCAGGCTGCCGCCGCGTTCGGCGTTGCCAGGTTAAACAGATACAGTCAGCCCTCATCGGTCATTTATTGAGCTGACAATATCTCTCTCAGCAGACGGCGGCATTACCTGGAATGACTCAATCTATTGGCTACTTCCTGGCCGCCTTCGCTGATGGGCGGACTTCATCAATATGGCGGCAACTGGCAGGCAACCTTGGTCATGCGTGTGGTGCTTTGCCCGATCATGACCGTCCTGGGTTTGTAAGCCGGTCGCTCGGTTCGTATCTCCGATACGGGACCTGGGGCCAGAATCAAAAAGTGCAAATCCTCGGGCCGAAAACACTTTGAGCCCGACAAAAAAAGTAGCTGTCATAATTTTGAAATAATACTGAAATATATCCGTCATACATTCGTCATAAATAACTGGCAGATTAGTAGTGGGAATTTGTTGCCAGATTACAAGCCGTAAATATATGTCTGGATCAACATGTTAACTTCGTGTATTAATTATGATGAATTTATTGCACGGGAAGCGTGACTATGACCACAGTGGTTTTGAACGTAAAAATTGATGCAGAATTAAAAGAGAAGCTGCGTCACTATGCGGAATTAAATAACGAAAATCTGGGTACTGCGACGGAGAAACTGCTGCTACTCGCTTTTCAAATAGCGGATTCAGCAGACGAGGCGGGGGTTTCGGAAGAGGATATTGACAGCCAGCATACCGAAGAGGAAGCGACCCCATTAACCCCTAAAGAAATCAAAGCGTTAAGAAAGATTCTGAAGAAGAGAAAATGAAACAACAACTCTCTACAGCCAGCAACTACAGCGAAGCCTGCGACATGTTACGTTCAGGGTATGTGAAGCACGTTCGCCTGAACTGGAATATCGGCAGCGATGAGTTCTTTCGCATTGCTTCCGACTGGTGCGAAACCGGGGCGAAAATAAAAAAAGATGACGATGGTTTTATTATCTCGCTAAAAAGCTTTCCCATTCCGCGCCAGCATTAATGAAATGCGGTTAATTTTGTCATTACGCTGACATATTGCGATGACAAGATGAACTGCAATTTTATAAAAACATCTCATATCGGTCATGGATGATGACTTTTGACGGGCTGAACCCAGCCCGTCGATATTTTATTATATTATTTTACGCGTCCGCGTATTTTCACTCTGCTGTGCGAGACTATGCCACAGCGGCTGTAGCGTCGTGAAGGCGCTGCGTAATGCCTCATCCTCCAGCGTAAACGGTAGCCGCAGATAGCGATCAAAAGCTCCTGCGAGGCCAAAGCGCGTCCCGGTTCCAATATGAATACCGCGGCTTTCTGCCCGTGCGGAAAGAATTGTCGCCAGCATTCCCGGTAGCTCAACCCAAAAAGAGAGCCCTCCTTCCGGCGGCGTAAAATGCCAGTGGGGAAAATATTCAGCCATCAATTTACCGCACATGTCCCGGCGAGCGGCCAGCATTGCCCGGCGCGGCGGGAGCAGCTGTTTTTCATTTTCCAGCAGCCAGCAGCAGGACAGCTGTTCGAGCAGAGGCGAGCCTAAGTCCAGGGAGTCGCGAGCCTGGACGAGTGAGGCGATGGTTCGGGACGATGCGCGGATCCAGCCAATGCGCAGCCCGCCCCAGAAGCTTTTGCCGGCAGAGCCGATGGTGATAACCGGCGCCTCGGGGTTGAAGGCCGCCAGCGGCGGCGGCGGCGGGGCGTTGTACCATAAATCAACCATTGTCTCATCGACCACCAGCGTGGTGCGCGTATGAGCCGCAATATCAGCCACCCTCTGGCGGGTCGCGCTATCCATACAGCGGCCGGTGGGATTGTGAAAATCCGGCATCAGCCAGGCCAGGCGCGGGGCGGTTTGCGCAATGGTTGCCGCCAGTCCGTCGCAGTCCCAGCCCTGTGAGGGCAGCGCCACGCCAACCGGCCGACAGGAGGCTCCCTGAATAGCGCTGATGGCCATGGGATAGGTTGGGGCATCGACCACCACGCGGTCGCCGGGCCCGGTCATTAAGCGCAGAACCAGCGCCAGGCCGCTAAGCGCGCCGTTTACAATCATCACTTCATCAGGCCGGGTCGGTAAACCGCGCTCGCAGTAGCGGCGGGCTATCGCCTCGCGCAGTGCCGGCAATCCCTGCTGATCGTAGCCGGTGCTGGTCAGATGCTGCGGCATCACGCCCAGCGCATGATGGTAGGCCTGATGAATCTCGGGCCCGGCGCTGAGGGCGGCGGTGGCCAGATTAACCGAGGTTGCGCTGACGGCCTGTTCCGCGACTCCAGCCTGGCGCTGGGGCAGGGCGATACGCGAGCCGCTGCCCTGGCGACTATAAAGATATCCCTCTTCCCGCAGCTGGCCGAGCGCGCTGGCGATGGTCGTGCGGCTAACGCTCAGCGCCGTCGCCAGCTCGCGTTCACCCGGCAGACGCGTTTCCAGCGTCAGGCGGCCATCGAGAATCAATAGCCTCAGGGCTTCAGCCAGCTGACGCCAGAGCGGCGTGCGGGAGGCGGACTCCTGCCAGTTGCCCAGCAGGCGAACCAAAGATTGCGTACCAAAGCGACGAGAGGTCATAGCGATCCACTTTTGTAAAACTGGCCATTAATTATCAATCCATTTTTGCTGATGATGGCGAGGTCCGCAATCATCCAGAGGTAAAAAATGTTACGTCGTCTACTGCAGCTCTATATCGGTCTTGTCCTGTACGGCGTGTCGACCGCGCTCTTTGTGCACGCCAATCTCGGAGCCGACCCGTGGGATGTTTTTCATCTTGGCATGGGTAAGCAGTTTGGCCTGGATTTTGGCACGGTCATGATCCTGACCGGCGCGGCGGTCCTGCTGCTGTGGATCCCCCTGCGCCAGATGCCCGGGCTGGGAACCATCAGTAATGTGATCGTGCTGGGCCTGGCGGCAAATGCGACCCTGGCGGTTTTGCCGCCGCTGGAATCGGTCGTGGTGCGCAGCCTGATGCTGGTCGGGGCGGTGGTCCTCAACGCCCTCGCAACCGGTATGTATATTGGCGCCGGATTTGGCCCCGGGCCGCGCGACGGTCTGATGACCGGCCTGCATGCCCGTACCGGCTGGTCGCTGCGCGGGATCCGCACCGCCATCGAGGTATCGGTACTGCTCATTGGCTGGATGGCTGGAGGCACCTTTGGCGTCGGCACCGTGCTGTATGCGCTGACCATCGGGCCGCTTATTCAGCTCTGTTTGCCCTGGTTCCGTCAGCCCGTCGCTCCGCAGTCCATTGCTGCCAGCCGCGAAGCCGCATCCTGATTTTATGCCGTCGCCGGTGATGAGAACTAAACTTAACGCTGCAAATGTCGCCGGGTTTGCCGGCTGCGCTGCTCACTTCGGAGATAACGCTCATGAAGTACGTTGATGGTTTTGTCGTTGCCGTGCCCGTGGAAAATAAGGAGGCATACCGCGAGATGGCAGAGAAGGCCGCGTCACTGTTCAGAGAGTTTGGCGCACTGCGCGTAGTGGAGTGCTGGGCGGACGACGTTCCGCAAGGCAAGTTCACCGACTTTCGGATGGCGGTAAAAGCCGAGGACGATGAAGAGGTGGTATTCAGCTGGATCGAATATCCGTCGAAAGAGACGAGGGATGCCGCCAATGCAAAGCTGATGACGGACCCGCGGATGAAGGCGCTGGGAGAGAGTATGCCCTTTGACGGCCAGCGCATGATCTTCGGCGGTTTTGCGCCGCTTCTCGATGAATAATCTGCCAGCATCCCCGTCCCCGCCGCCCCCCGGTGCAGGGGATGGCGGTAGCCGGGCTACAGGCTGCTCCAGCCGTGCAGCATCATATACAGCCCCACCGCGATAATCAGCGCGCCGGAGATCCACGGAGCCTTGCGCGACAGATCGTTGAGAGCGGGCCAGCGCTGGGTAACATGCTTCAGGCTGAGCGCCGCGATAGCGCCGGATATGACCAGCGTCAGCGCCAGTCCAACGCTAAAGCCCAGTACCAGCGTGGCCCCCAGCGAAAACTGCTTCAGCTGCAGGCAAATTAGCAGCACGGTTATTGATGCCGGACACGGGATAAGCCCGCCGGTCAGGCCAAAGATAACGATCTGCCCGGTTGTTACCCGCTGGCCGTCAAAGCGACGATTGATCTCCAGCGCGTGCGCCTGCTGGTGGGCATCCTGCCAGCCGCTGTCCACCAGCTGATGGTGGTGATGGCGATCGTCGTGGCTATGCGCATGATGATGCTCGTGCTCGTGCTCATGTTCGTGCTGATGGTCATGATGGTCGCTATCGCGATGCGCCCGCGATTCATGCCAGGTGCGCCGCAGCATCCAGCAGGCGATGAGCACAATAACGATCCCGGAGATCAGCTGAAACCAGGGCTCCGAGGTCCGCGCATCCCAGCCGCGACCAAACCAAAGCCCGGCCATTGCCACCAGCCAGACCACCGCCGTGTGCGACACCGTTGCCGCCAGCCCCAGCAGGATCGCCTGCTTTAGCGTACCGCGCACCGCCACGATAAAGGCGGCCATCATCGTTTTAGAATGCCCGGGCTCGAGGCCGTGCAGAGCGCCCAGCAGAATCGCGCTGGGAATAAAGAGCCAGGCGTTGCCCTGGTGCAGAAGAGAGCTGAAATCGTTCATGTCGCGATCCTCGTTGAAAGTGATCGCATACTACTCCCCCCATGTATACTAATACTACCCCCCAGTAGATAAATACGCTCAAAGGGAAGGGCGTGCTATGCTGGTCGCATTACGAATGCCGGCCCCTGGCGCCGCAGCAGACAGACTTAAACGGTGGATTGCCTCATGTCACACACGGTTCGACATAAGAAGATGTTATTAACCCGGCTGAAGAAAATTCAGGGGCAAAGCAGCGCCCTGGAAAAGATGCTTAATCGCGAGCATGAGTGCGGGGAAGTGCTGCAGCAGCTGGCGGCAATCCGCGGGGCGGTGAACGGCATGATGCTGCAGGTGATTCAGGGGCATCTGACCGATCATGTGGTCAAAGAGCCGGAAGAGCTGCAGCGCGAGGCCGATCTTGAAGTGGTGATGCAGGTGATTAAATCCTATCTGAAGTAGCCGTCAGCCCTTGGCGCCGCACCGACGCGATCCGGGCGGCGCTCAGGATGCCTTGAGGTTGTTTTCCGCCCACAGAATAAATTCCTCTTTCGCCAGCGCTTTGCTGTATAGCCAGCCCTGGGCGTACATCACGCCGTGATCGCGCAGCCAGTCGCGCTGGCGTTCGGTTTCCACGCCCTCCGCGACGGTCGCCAGATTTAGCGCTTTTGCCATCTCGATGATATGCGGCGTCAGCGGTTTATACTCCAGAGTATCAACGAACGATTTATCGATTTTCAGGGTATCGACGTCCAGCTGCTGCAGGTAGCTCAGGCTGGAGTAGCCGGTGCCGAAATCATCAATGGAGATGCGGTGCCCCTCCCGACGGTAGCTCGCGATCACCGGGAGAGTGGTTTGCGGGTCAACGAAACCGCGCTCGGTAATTTCCAAAATGATCTGCTGTGCGGCGATATTCCAGTGCTCAAGCTGTTCGCGCAGAAGCATCGGCAGCTTTGGCGAGCGCAAATCATCAACTGACAGATTAATCGAAATATGGACCTCCGGGCGCTGTCGCAGCCAGGGGCCGAGGTCAGCAAATATTGTTCGGACGATATCCTCAGTTAAGCGGGTAATAAGCCCCGTTTGCTCGGCGAGCGGGATAAAAATATCCGGCGACAGAAAGCTGCCGTCGGGCTGCCTCCAGCGCGCCAGCGCTTCAGCTCCGGTGATTTTTCCCGTCTGCAGCGAGACAATCGGCTGATAGTAGACCTGGATGGCGCTGGAGTTCAGGGCATCCAGCATCCCATAGCGCGGCGAGCGCAGCCGACGCAGCAGCCGCAGAATTAAAAACGAGGCCAGCAGGCTGGTGAACAGGCCGATGGGCACCCACAGCAGCAGCAGATGCCGCCATCGCTCCTGCAGCGGCAGGGTTGAAGACCAGGTCGCGATCCCCAGGCCCAGCTCCGGTATGCGGTGAATGCGGAAAACGGTATTGTCGAGGGCCAGCGTTTTGGCATTCTGGTTTTTGATTTTCTCCCAGATTAGCGGATCGATCTTTTCGCTACTGACGATCGCCTGTTCGCGCCGGGTGCCAAATAAAACGGTGTGGATCTTATCCGGACTAAGCTGGACGACGTCGATAAACGACGCGGGATCTATCATCACCATATGATTATCGCTGCCCAGCGCCGTCATCCGGCGCTGCATGCCCAGATCGTTGAGGGATGTCAGCCAGGCGCGATAGCCGTCGGAGGTGATGCTATCGGGCTCGGGAAATTTGACCGGGGCGCTGTGGTCTTCAAGAGAAGAGCACTGCGGGACTGAATTATGCAGCCACAGCACTTCCTGCACGTAGCGATGGGTATAAGCAATACGCCGCATCGCCTGTAAATGCTGCGGGCTGCACGAGGCGTAGGGAATGGCCTCTGCTTCCTGCAGGGCCTCTTTCGCCCGATCGGCCACCTGCTGAACCCGCATTAAAACGCGTTTGGAGTAGTTATCCAGTTCGCTATAAAACTGCGTTTTTGCCTGACTCGTTGCCAGCCAGATGCTCAGCCCGGTGGGTAAAATAATGGCGAGAATCAGCACCCCCGTAACCAGACTCACCAGATGTCGGGTCGTCATGAGAATATCCTTATGTCAGAGGGGGTTCGATGAGTATACCCGATAGCGTAAAAAGGTTACGGCGGAGGTGAATTATTATTGGATGTAAAAAATGCCCGAACCGGAAGATGCCGCCGATATCGGGCTAAGATGGACGATCCGCAGCGTTCAAAGCGTTGAACGCGCGGAAAAAACGAGGGCTGGAATACCTTCCGCGCTAGCGTTAAGCATTCCGTAACAGCTTAATCGACGATCGTGACAGCGAGATGTTGCTCATCATGAAGGTCTAGTGGGCGTCCGGGGCGGCAATATCGGCGCTGATGCGCAGGTCATTTTCATCAAAGACCATACAGAAGCCGTCGTCGAAGGCGACGTCGATTTTCTGCCACGGGCGGAAGTGCACGTCGCCGGGGAGCAGGATTTTGACATTATCGTGACCGTAGCACTGACCAAACAGATAGGTGTTGTTCCCCAGCCGTTCAACGACTTCGCACTGGAAGCCGACGACCGTTCCGCTGCGAATATCGGTCGACAGATGCTCAGGACGGATCCCTAACGTGACGCTATCGCCGGGCCGTAGCGGGGAGGTGGTGATATTCAGCGTCAGGTTATGGTCCTGCGCCATCTTCACGCTGAGCTGCCCCGGCTGCCATGCGGTTACCGTCGCGGGCAGGAAGTTCATCTTCGGCGAGCCGATAAACCCGGCAACGAATTTATTGACCGGGTTATAGTACAGCGACATCGGCGAGCCCATCTGCTCAACCTTGCCGTAGTTCATCACCACGATCTTATCGGCAAGAGTCATGGCCTCAACCTGATCGTGGGTGACATACACCATCGTAGTTTTGAGCTCATGGTGCAGTTTGGCGATATGCAGACGCATCTCGACGCGCAGCTCGGCGTCGAGGTTAGAGAGCGGTTCATCGAACATGAACACCCGCGGATTGCGCACGATGGCGCGACCGATCGCCACGCGCTGGCGCTGGCCGCCGGAGAGCTGTTTGGGTTTGCGGTCCAGCAGATGCGAGAGCTGCAGGGTTTTCGCCACCATTTCAACCTGACGACGAATCTCGTCTTTCGGCACCTTATTGACCTTCAGGCCGTAGCCCATGTTTTCCGCTACCGTCATATGCGGATAGAGCGCATAGGACTGGAATACCATCGCCACGCCGCGATGGGCGGGAACAACATCATTCATCACCTCATCGCCAATCAGCACCTCACCATCGCTGACCTCTTCAAGACCGGCAATCATCCGCAGCAAGGTTGATTTCCCGCAGCCGGAAGGCCCAACGAAAACCGCAAATTCACCATCTTCAATATCAAGATTGACCTGATGCAGCGTCACGGTACTGCCAAACCGTTTGGTGACATTCCTCAGTCGTATATTGGACATCAACGTTCCCCGGGGTTAGTAGTCGTTATTTGCCGTTGGGATTAGGGTTGCAGCGGGTTTTTGTATTACGTGTAACAACTCGTCTGAACGATGATCAACAGCACTGAAATCATGCTATGACTATAACTTCCAGTATTTTTGAGCCCTACACCGATGTTTCATTTCTGCAATCACGATCACACAACTGGCAGCTTTATATGGTTTTATCCGTCTCCAAAGCGTAGCGTATAACAAATCATGAAAATCGGATTTTACCGTTATAAATCACCACAAAATGGCTGATGTAAACATCGACTAACGTCAGTATGATTAATAAAAACCAATAAATTGTTATACCTTCACATGAGGTTGATAATGAAAAAGAATACTCTTGCCGCACTTATCCTCACGACGCTGGCCGCCGGGCAGCTGGTTAGCCTGCAGGCGCAGGCCGCCGGACAGCTGAACGTCTGGGAAGACATCAAAAAATCCGACGGCATCAAAGCCGCGGTGAGCGACTTTGAAAAACAGTACAACGTTAAGGTCAGCGTGCAGGAAATGCCCTACGCGCAGCAGCTGGAAAAGCTGCGTCTCGATGGTCCGGCGGGTATCGGCCCTGACGTACTGGTGATCCCCAACGACCAGCTTGGCGGCGCCGTGGTTCAGGGGCTGCTGTCGCCGCTGAAGCTGGATCAGGCGAAACAAGAGGTGTTTACGCCGGCATCAATTAACGCCTTCCGCCTCGATAATGTCCTCTACGGCGTACCGAAAGCCGTAGAAACACTGGTGCTGATCTATAACAAAGACCTGATCGACAAGCCGCTGGATAGCCTGCAGGCGTGGTATGACTTCTCGAAGGCGCAGCGGGCGCAGAACAAATATGGCCTGTTGGCTAAGTTTGATCAGATTTACTACAGCTGGGGGGCGATTGGCCCGATGGGCGGCTATATCTTCGGCAAAAACGCCAACGGCGGCTTTAACCCGCAGGACGTCGGTTTGAATAAACCGGGAGCCGTCGAGGCGGTAACCTTTCTGAAAAAATTCTACAGCGATAGCGTCTTCCCGGCGGGGATCCTTGGCGATAACGGCCTGAACGCGATCGACTCGCTGTTTACCGAGAAAAAAGCGGCGGCGGTGATCAACGGCCCGTGGGCCTTCCAGCCGTACGAAGCGGCGGGGATCAACTACGGCGTCGTGCCGCTGCCGACGCTGCCGGATGGTAAGCCAATGAGCTCTTTCCTCGGCGTTAAAGGCTATGTGGTTTCGACCTGGAGCAAAGACAAAGCGCTGGCGCAGCAGTTTATTGAGTTCATCAACCAGCCGCAGTACGCCAAGGCCCGCTACGTCGCCACCGGTGAAATCCCGGCGCTGAAGGCGATGATTGACGATCCGCTAATCAAAAATGATGAGAAGGCCAGCGCGGTGGCGGTGCAGTCGGCGCGCGCCACGGCGATGCCGGGGATCCCGGAAATGGGTGAAGTCTGGGGGCCGGCTAACGCCGCGCTGGAGCTGAGTCTGACCGGTAAGCAGGCGCCGCAGGCGGCGCTCGATAACGCGGAAAAACAGATCAAAATGCAAATTGAAGCGATGCAGGCCAGCAACCAGTAATTGCGATGCTCGCCACTCTGCAGGCGACACGTAGGCTGGCGACGTGGATTCGCGCTGTGCTGCAGCGCGAATGATTCAGGGCATCGCTGTAACAGAACGGGCGGGGAACCTCCCGTTTTCAGAAGGAGTCGTGTGTGATTATCAATCCCAGCGAAAATATTGCCGCAGCGCGCGGCGCGGGACGCCATGCGTGGTGCGGCCTGCTGCTGGCTGTGGTGCCGGGTTTTGGCCAGTTTTATCATCGTCAGTGGCTGAAGGGGCTGGTTTTCCTCGTGCTGCTGAGCAGTTTTATGAGCGTTTTTTACGACTTCCTGCATCAAGGTCTGTGGGGGCTGTACACCCTGGGCGAAGAGGTACCGAGAGATAACTCTATTTTCCTGCTGGCGGAAGGGATAATCAGCGTACTGATCGTCGCTTTTGGCGTGCTGGTCTACTCTCTCTCGCTGCGCGATGCCTGGGTTAACGGCAAAAAGCGCGATGAGGGCGTGGCGCTAAACAGCGTTCGCAAGCAGTACCAGATGCTGCTCAAAGACGGCTTCCCGTATCTGATGATTACTCCCGGCTTTATTCTGCTGGTGTTTGTCGTGATCTTCCCGATTTTGTTTGGTTTCGCGATTGCGTTTACCAACTACAACCTCTACCACACGCCGCCGGCGAAGCTGGTGGACTGGGTGGGGTTAAAGAACTTTATTAATATCTTTACCCTGTCTATCTGGCGCTCGACGTTCTTTGACGTCCTGCAGTGGACGGTGGTCTGGACCCTGCTGGCGACCACGCTGCAGTGTACCGTTGGCGTTCTGCTGGCAATCCTCGTGAACCAGAAAGACCTGCGCTTTAAGCCGATGATCCGCACCATTTTCATCCTGCCGTGGGCGGTGCCGGGTTTCGTCACCATTCTGGTGTTTGCGGGAATGTTTAACGACTCGTTCGGCGTGATTAACAACGCGATCCTCTCCTTCTTTGGCATCAGCCCGAAGGCGTGGCTGACCGATCCGTTCTGGACTAAAACCGCGCTGATTATGATGCAGACCTGGCTGGGCTTTCCGTTCGTTTTCGCTATGACTACCGGCGTGCTGCAGGCGATCCCCGACGATCTGTATGAGGCGGCGACGATGGATGGCGCCAGCGCCTGGACCCGGCTGCGGACGATTACGCTGCCGCTGGTGTTGTACTCGATTGCGCCGATCATCATCACCCAGTACACCTTCAACTTTAACAACTTCAACATTATCTACCTGTTCAACAACGGCGGGCCTGCGGTGGCGGGCTCGAACGCCGGCGGGACGGATATCCTGGTGTCGTGGATCTACAAGCTGACGATGTCGTCTTCGCAATATGCCATTGCGGCGACCATTACCATCCTGCTGTCGATTTTTGTCGTCGGCCTGGCGCTGTGGCAGTTCCGCGCCACTAAATCCTTTAAAAATGACGAGATGGCGTAAGGGAAGCAACATGGCTAAATCACCCAGTATTAAACGCGAAAAGTGGATTCGCCTGTCGCTCACCTGGCTGGTTATCGCCGCGGTGTCGGCGATCATCATCTATCCGCTGGTCTGGACGGTAGGGGCGTCGCTGAACGCTGGCAACAGCCTGCTCAGCACCTCGATTATTCCGGAGAACCTGTCGTTCCAGCACTACGCCGATCTGTTCAACGGTAACGTGAACTATCTGACCTGGTACTGGAACTCGATGAAGATCAGTTTCATGACTATGGCGCTGACCCTCATCAGCGTCAGCTTCACCGCCTACGCCTTCTCCCGCTTCCGTTTTAAAGGGCGTCAGAACGGGCTGATGCTGTTCCTGCTGCTGCAGATGATCCCGCAGTTTTCGGCGCTGATTGCGATCTTTGTTCTCTCGCAGCTGCTGGGCCTGATCAACAGCCATCTGGCGCTGGTGCTGATCTACGTTGGCGGCATGATCCCGATGAACACCTGGCTGATGAAGGGCTACCTCGACGCGATCCCCAAAGATCTGGACGAGTCCGCACGAATGGACGGCGCCAGCAGCCTGCGGATCTTTTTCGAAATCATCATGCCGCTGTCGAAGCCGATTCTGGCGGTGGTCGCGCTGTTTTCGTTCACCGGCCCGCTGGGGGACTTTATTTTATCGAGCACCATCCTGCGCACGCCGGACAAATACACGCTGCCGATCGGCCTGTATAACCTGGTGGCGCAGAAAATGGGCGCCAGCTACACCACCTATGCGGCGGGCGCGGTGCTGATTGCGGTACCGGTAGCGATTCTCTATCTGGCATTACAAAAATACTTTGTTTCCGGCCTGACCTCTGGCAGTACAAAAGGATAACCCCATGAAAAGATTAACGCCCGCGCTGCTTGCTGTTTGTCTGGCATGCAGTTTTTCCGCCAGTTTGCATGCCGCGGATACGCTGCAAACGCGGTCCTTTAACAATATGCCCGCCGACTTTATTAAAGGCGCGGATATTTCCACCCTGCTGGATGCCGAAAAGCACGGCGCAAAGTTTTATAACCACAGCAACCAGCTGCAGGACCCCATCGCGATCCTCAAAGCCGACGGCGTTAACTACGTGCGCCTGCGCCTGTGGGTCGATCCTAAAGATGCGCAGGGGCAGGGCTACGGCGGCGGTGATAACGATCTGGCGGCAACGCTGGCGCTGGCGAAGCGGGCAAAAGCGCAGGGTATGAAGCTGCTGCTCGACTTCCATTACAGCGATTTCTGGACCGACCCGGGGAAGCAGTTCAAGCCAAAAGCCTGGGAAAAGATGGATTATCCGCAGCTGAAAACGGCTATCCACGACTATACCCGCGATACCATCGCCCGCTTTAAGCAGGAGGGCGTACTGCCGGATATGGTGCAGATTGGTAATGAAATTAACGGCGGCATGCTGTGGCCGGAAGGCAAAAGCTGGGGGCAGGGCGGCGGTGAGTTTGACCGACTGGCCGGCCTGCTGAACGCCGCCATCGACGGCCTGAAGGAGAACCTGAAGGGCGGCGAGCCGGTCAAAATCATGCTCCATCTGGCTGAAGGCACCAAAAATGATACCTTCCGCTGGTGGTTCGATGAAATCAGCAAACGCAACGTGCCGTACGACATCATTGGCCTGTCGATGTACACCTACTGGAATGGCCCGATTAGCGCGCTGAAAGCCAATATGGACGATATCAGCAGGCGCTATAACAAAGACGTTATTGTGGTGGAGGCCGCTTACGCCTACACGCTGGATAATTGCGATAATGCCGAAAATAGTTTCCAGGCTAAAGAGGAAAAAGACGGCGGTTATCCGGCAACGGTGCAGGGACAATATAATTATGTTCACGATTTAATGCAGGCCGTCGCCGATGTTCCCGGGCATCGCGGCAAGGGCATATTTTATTGGGAGCCGACGTGGATTGCCGTACCGGGAAATACCTGGGCCACGCCGGCGGGAATGAAATATATCCATGATGAGTGGAAGCAGGGGAACGCCCGGGAAAACCAGGCGCTGTTTGATTGCCAGGGCAAAGTATTACCGTCGGTGAAAGTCTTTAATTAATATCCCTGAGAGGTGTTGAGCTTCGGACGCGCTGGCGGAATTTGGCTTCCCGGCATGGTCTTAATTGTCCGCCTTTTGATGCTCAAATTATTCAGGGAATATATGAATGTTAAACTTCAGGATGTTTATTATGAAAAAATTTGCGCCTTTGAGTCCGAAGGTTAATGCGCTATTGCATGGTGCGGACTACAACCCGGAACAGTGGGAAAATTATCCCGATATTATTGACCAGGATATTGCCATGATGCAGCAGGCAAACTGCAATGTGATGTCGGTGGGTATTTTCAGCTGGGCCAAACTTGAACCTCGGGAAGGCGTATTTGAGTTTGGCTGGCTGGATAACATTCTGGATAAACTCTACGCCGCCGGTATTCACGTGTTTCTTGCCACTCCGAGCGGGGCGCGGCCGGCCTGGATGTCGCAGGCCTATCCGCAGGTGCTGCGCGTGGGGCGCGATCGCGTGCCGGCGCTGCACGGCGGGCGGCACAATCACTGCATGAGCTCGCCGGTATATCGGGAAAAAACGTTCAAAATAAACAGCCTGCTGGCAGAGCGCTATTCACAGCATCCGGCGGTACTGGGCTGGCATATATCCAACGAATATGGCGGGGAGTGCCACTGCGACATCTGCCAGGAGCGGTTCCGCGACTGGCTGAAGGCGCGTTATGAAACTCTGGATAATCTGAACCATGCCTGGTGGAGCACCTTCTGGAGCCACACCTATAGCGACTGGTCGCAGATTGCCTCTCCGGCTCCGCAAGGGGAGGTGTCCATCCACGGTCTCAATCTCGACTGGCATCGGTTTAACACCGCTCAGGTTAGCGATTTTTGTCGCCATGAAATTGCCCCGCTGAAAGCGGCAAATGCCGACCTGCCAGTGACCACTAACTTTATGGAATATTTCTACGATTACGACTACTGGCAGCTGGCAAAAAACCTCGATTTCATCTCCTGGGATAGCTATCCGATGTGGCATCGCGACAAAGATGAGACGACCCTGGCCTGCTACACCGCGATGTATCACGACATGATGCGCAGCCTGAAGGGCGGCAAACCGTTTGTGCTGATGGAATCGACGCCGAGCGCAACCAACTGGCAGCCGACCAGCAAGCTGAAAAAGCCGGGCATGCATATTCTCTCCTCCCTGCAGGCGGTGGCCCACGGCGCGGATTCGGTGCAGTACTTCCAGTGGCGCAAGAGCCGAGGTTCGGTGGAGAAATTCCACGGAGCGATTATCGATCACGTCGGCCACCTCGATACCCGCGTCGGCCGGGAAGTGACCCGGCTTGGTGAGATGCTGAGTCAACTGCCGGACGTGGCGGGCTGCCGCACCGATGCCAAAGTCGCGATTATCTTCGATCAGCAAAACCGCTGGGCGCTGGACGATGCGCAGGGGCCGCGCAATATGGGTATGGAGTATGAAAATACCGTTAACGAGCACTACCGGCCGTTCTGGGAGCAGGGCATTGCCGTGGATATCATTGATGCCGACGTCGATTTAAGCCCTTATCAACTGGTGATTGCGCCGATGCTCTACATGGTTCGCGACGGCTTTGCCGGGCGCGCCGAAGCGTTCGTTGCCGGCGGCGGTCAGCTGGTGACTACCTACTGGACCGGGATTGTCAACGAGAGCGATCTTTGCCACCTCGGCGGCTTCCCCGGCCCGCTGCGCAACCTGCTGGGAATTTGGGCGGAGGAGATTGATTGTCTGAATGACGGCGAGCGTAATCTGATTCAGGGGCTGGCGGGCAATGAGAGCGGGCTGCAGGGGCCTTATCAGGTGCGTCATCTGTGCGAACTGATTCATGCTGAAAGCGCGCAGCCGCTGGCGACCTATCGCGATGATTTCTACGCCGGGCGGCCGGCGGTGACCGTTAACCGCTTTGGGAAAGGCAAGGCCTGGCACGTGGCATCGCGCAACGACCTGGCCTTCCAGCGCGATTTCTTCGCCTCGATCGGCAAAGAGCTGGCGCTGCCGCGGGCCGTAGACGCTGATTTCCCGCCGGGCGTGGTGGCAACGGCGCGTACCGACGGCGAAACGACGTTCGTTTTCCTGCAAAACTACAGCGCCCAACAGCATAGCGTGACGCTCCCGCAGGGCTACCGGGACTGCCTCTCTGGCGCCGCGGCTGACGATCCGCTCAGCCTAAGCGCCTGGGATTGCCGTATCCTCAGCCGTAAAGCCTGATTCCTCTCTGCCCATGCCTGCTCCCGTGAGCAGGCTTTTTTTTATCTGGTTATTATCAGGAGCGTATTATGGTGAGTTTAAAATCCTTCCTGCACTATTTCTCCCAGCCCCGTCCGACGGTTCCTCTGAGCGATATGGAAAAGCAGCAGGTTCAGTCCCTCATTTCCGCCTTTGGCGGTGAGGAGAATATTGTTAACGTTGACGCCTGTATTACCCGCTTACGGGTCACGGTAAATAATCTGGCGGTCGTTGACTCTCAGGCTTTACAGCAGCTTGGAGCGTTAGGCGTTATTATTCTTGGGCAGCAGGTTCATGCTATTTTTGGTAAGCAGTCGGATACCCTGCGTCAATTATTAGACGGCCATTTCACCACCCGTCGGTAAATAAAAAAGGGATAGCTCAATAGTGAGTTATCCCTAATATACGCATCATATTTCAGGCCGTAGGTGAGTGGCTGCATTCGCTATTTAAAACTCTCTTGCGCCTGCCGCCGTGCCGCAACCCGAAGTATTCAGGATATAAAAATAGCAATGGCAATAATCATTACCGGAGGGTAATTAACAACCTTACAGCTGGAGATAAAACGATATTACGCGATATTTATTACCACCAGGCTTCGACCTGGACACCGAAGTTCCACGTATTGCTGGCAGTCTGATCTTCAAACGGCTTACCGTGCTCTGAATCATTCAGGTAGGAGGCAAAAATACGCAGTTCCGGGCGCGACATAAAGTCAGGACCGTCGGCAAGGCCTAGCGCAATGGTGTATTTCTCACCCGCCTGCTTGTAATCGGTATTGTTCTTGTAGCTATCTTTCTGGTAGAAGCCGCCCACCTCGCCGATCAGCCGTACGTATTCAGTAAACTGATACTGTCCGCGGGCGACGAGGGAAAGCAGCCGCGTTTTATTGGTGTAGTCGGTAATGTCGTCGGCGGAGCCCCAGGTCAGAACGTGGTTAATGGAGAACTTCTCGGTAATCGGGATCAGGCCGGTATTGATGACGCGATAGCCGGTAGCGTCGTTGACGTAGTTCCACATGTCGTACCAGCCGCCGCCCTGGGAGACCATATTTTGCGCCAGCCCTTTATTGGCGTACTGCAGCACCAGTTTGTTATAACCGCCCAGCATATCCTGGCTTATCTCACCGGTCAGCATGACGCCGTTTTCAGCATCGTACAGGCCGCCGTAGCTGTCCTGCTTTTTGGTGGTGTTCGGCATGGCATAGTCGATACCGAATTCGGTCCACGAGCCGGACCACGGTTTCCAGCCGGCGTAGCGCAGATCGAGGTAGTTAATATTGACGTTGCTGTCGCCATCGACGCGGTAGTCGACGTCGTTAGCGTCGCCGCGGATCCACGCAAATGAGACCGCGCCTGGGCCCAGGGTGTAGTTTTCGAGTCCGGCGCCGGAGCCGGAAATATTCCAGTATTTGGTATCAATGATGTGCAGATCGTGGCGCTGGTAATAGCGTTTACCGCCCCATATCACCGCGTTCGGGTCGCCCGGGACCAGACCTTTAATCTGCAGATTTAGCTGACGCAGGCCAAACTGCGCATCATCGTTAAGCGTGGTTTCGCTGTCGTTGGAACCGTCTGACACCATGCTGACCATGCTATCAAGGTAGAAGCTGACGTCGTCCTTTTTATAGACTTCCGAGCCGAGCTCCAGCTCGCCGTAGGTATCGGATTCGTTACCCAGGCGGCCGATTTTATTTTTTTGCCATTCGGCGAGACTTCCATCACCGGAGACCCCAACTCCGGCGCGCATGTAACCATGAAAATCGATACCCGGAACCGTAGCGGAGGCCGCCATTACGGAAGGTGAAATTAGCGCGGCGGTTAACGCAGCAGAGACGGTGCGCAGCGTAGTGTTCATGTCTATCCTCTTATTGTTTTGTATTACGTTCACATTAACGATGTCATAAAATGCCTAAACGTAAGTTCAGGCAAATCAATGATCGCGATAGTGTGACTAACTGCAAATAAAACCGCGTATTTTGTTACGGTCGGTGAGTCCATTCACAATTTGATGTATTGTGAGCGTAATACTTTTATAAGTGATTTTTCGCCAGGAAACGTTGCGGGGAGCGTTTTTTCAAATAGCCCCTGTTACAATCCAGGGATAACAACATAAGGAACCGGACCATGAAGTCTAAAAGTGCAACCTTAGAAGATGTCGCTCGCCATGCGGGGGTCTCTTATCAGACGGTGTCCAGGGTACTGAATAAATCTGCCAATGTATCCGAAGCCACGCGCCATAAGGTGGAGAAATCCATTGAGCTGCTGCGCTATGTGCCAAATCGCCTTGCTCAGCAGCTGGTGGGTAAGCAAAGTCGGACCGTGGGTCTGGTGACGATTTCGCTCGCGCTACATGCGCCTTCGCAGGTGGCGGCGGCGGTAAAACGCTACGCTAATGTTGAAGGATATCAGGTGCTCATCTCAATGATTGATGAGAGCGTCAACCAAAGTATCCAGGATTCGATCAACGAGCTGAAGTCTCAGCTGGTAAACAAGGTGATTATTAACGTCCCTCTGGAGACCGAACAGGCGCAGAAAATCGCCGCTGACAATGACGATATCGTGTGTTTGTTTTTAGATGTCGACCCCTATAGCTCCGTGTTTAACGTTTCGTTTAATCCGGCCGACGGCACCCGGGCGAGCGTGAAGTATCTCTATGAGATGGGCCACCGTGAGATTGCGCTGCTGGCCGGCCCGGAAAGCTCCGTATCGGCCAAACTGCGGCTGAAAAGCTGGCTTGAAACCCTGGAGGGCTATGGTCTGCAGCCGGTAACGGTGATCCGCGGCAACTGGGATGCGCAAAGCGGCTACGCCGGGGCTTTACAGATGCTGCGCGAGACGCCGAAATTTAGCGCGGTGCTGGTCGGCAACGACCAGATGGCGTTGGGAGTATTGAGCGCTTTCCATCAGCATCAGGTGCCGATTCCCGGTGAGAAGTCGGTCATTGGCTATGACGATACCTATGAAAGCTCCTTCTTCTATCCGGCGCTGACGACGGTTTCATTGGATCTCGATTTACAGGGAAAAGAGGCCGTGCGCCGCATTCTGGACAGCGGCGATAGCGAAAAGCTGCACACCTCTTCCATCCTCCCGGCGCGGCTGGTTGTGCGTCACTCTACCGGGCCCAAAATAGAGCAGGGGAAGGACCTGCAGGCCATCGCCGAGCAGCTGCGCGCGCTTGCCCATCAGCTGAATCCCTGATAGCCGGCGGACGGGCGCTGCAGCCCGCCGCCTAAATCCCTTTTCTGTTCATGGTTGATCTTTGTTCTTTAGCGGCGTAACCTTATTGTTATGTTATAACATATCTGATGGAGTTATCATGAAAGCTAATATTCATCCTCATTACCGCACCGTTGTGTTTCACGACACCAGCGCTAATGAATATTTTAAAGTGGGTTCGACGATAAAAACCGAGCGCGAGATTGATCTGGAAGGGGTGACCTATCCCTACGTGGCGATTGAGGTTTCCTCCAAATCGCATCCGTATTACACCGGTAAGCAGAAAACCTTCTCCAATGAGGGGAGCACCGCCCGTTTCCGCAAGCGTTTCGGCAGCTTTATTGATGCGAAAAGGAGCGAATAATGCAGGTGCTTAATTCATTACGCAGCGCTAAACAGCGCCATCCGGATTGCCAGATAGTCAAACGCAAAGGTCGGCTGTACGTCATCTGCAAAAGCAACCCCCGCTTTAAGGCCGTGCAGGGGCGCAAAAAAAGACGCTAGCGTACCTCGGGGCGAAGGCTCTCCAGCGTACGGATCTGCTGGCCATCGGCGCTGAAATTGTCGCTGGCCAGCCATTTCTGCATGGCGCTATCAATCTGCGGCCACTCGGCATCGATAATGGAAAACCAGTCGGTATCCCGGTTGTGGCCCTTTATCACCAGCGCCTGGCGAAAGCGCCCCTCATAATGAAAACCTAGCCGCTGCGCCGCCCGACGCGAAGGTTCGTTCAGACTGTTGCATTTCCATTCGTAGCGGCGATAGCCGAGGGTATCAAACACGTAGCGCATCAGCAGCCAGTGCGCTTCGGTGGCCATTGCCGTTCGGCTAAGCAGCGGCGAAAAATGCACGTGACCCACCTCGACAACGCCGTTGTTTGCATCAATTCTCATCAGCGCCAGTGAGCCGACCGGCTGCCGGGTCTGGCGATCGATCACCGCAAAATGAATTGGGTCGCTAAGCCCGGTCAGGCCGGCTACCCATGCGCTAAACTCTTCGACGCTGCTATCAGGCTCGCGCAGCAGCCAGGTCCAGCTGCGCGTATCCGGCGCCAGCTGATGGGCAGCGAACAACGCCTCCGCGTGTTTCCCGGCCAACGGCTCCAGATAACACAGGCGCCCTTGCAGGGTTTGCCGCTGCGGATAGGGGCGTGGCTGCCAGTCGGGCAGGGCATCGCCAACGGGTTGACCGAAGTGGTTGTGCTGGTTCATTAAGCTTTCCTTGTATGGACAGATACGCTGAGACTAAGGTCTTGCTGGTTCCATAAAAGGTGCCATTGAATTATATTTTCATGGTGCCACGAGGAGCCGGAATGAATATCCCTGACGATGCCTTTTTCACTTTACTTGAACACGCCCTGCGCGACAGGGGAGATGAGACGCTGCAGCGGACGCTGTATCACGCGCTGCGTGGCGCCATTTTGCAGGGGACTCTGGCTGGAGGCAGCCGTCTGCCGGGTTCACGCGCTATCGCTACGTGGCTCAATCTCTCGCGCAATACGATTAACGCGGCGCTGGAACAGCTGGCGATGGAAGGCTATTTGCTACGCAGCCGGCAGGGGTCGCACGTCGCGGCGCTCAAGTCTTCGCCGGAGAGCGAAGCCGTGATACCCGCGATTGCTCTGCCGGAAGGTCTGCTGGCGCTTCCGGCGGGGACCCGGCGCGATTCTCCGGCGCTGGCCTTTACTCCCGGCACGCCGGCGATTAACTACTTCCCTCTCTCCATCTGGCGACGCCTGCTCGATCGCGTCCTGCGCGAGGAGGGCAGCACGCTGCTGGGCTACGGCGATGCGGCCGGGGAGCTGGCGCTGCGGCAGGCTATCGTTCGCCATCTGGCCCTGTCGCGCGGGATTCGCTGCGATGCCCGGCAGATTGTCATTACCGAAGGCGCGCTTGAGGGCGTGAATTTGTGTACTCACCTGCTGAGCGTTGCCGGCGATACCGCCTGGGTGGAGGAGCCGGGATATTTAGGCGCAAAAAGCGTGTTTCTCAAGGCCGGGCTGCGGGTGAAGGGGATGGCGGTCGATAGCGAAGGAATGCGTCCGGAGGTGGGTGAGGGCGAAACGCCGAGGCTGATTTTCACTTCGCCTTCGCACCAGTATCCGTGCGGAGCGGTGATGAGCGCCGGGCGACGTCTGGCGCTGCTGGAGTATGCGCGCCAGCATAATGCCTGGATCGTGGAAGATGATTACGATAGCGAGTTTCGCTACAGCGGTGAGCCGATCCCGGCGATGCTGGGGATGATAAAAAACGCGCCGGTAGTCTATCTCGGGACGTTCAGCAAAACGCTGTTCCCGGCGCTGCGCATTGGCTTTGTCGTCATGCCGCCGGCGCTGGCTGCTGCGGCCCAGGGCGTGGTTGGCGCGCTGCTGCGGGGCGGCCATCGCGCTGAACAGCGGGCGCTGGCGCTATTCATCGAAGAGGGCCACTATGCCCGTCATCTGGCCGCAATGCGCCGTTTGTATCGAAAGCGCCGGCTGCAGCTGCGCGAAGCCCTGGCCAGGGAGCTGACGCAGCCTTGTGACATCCTCGGCGGCGAGGGCGGGCTGCATCTGACGGTCGCCATTGAGGGTATTGATGATGAGGCGGTGGTTGAGCAGGCCCGCCGGTTTCAGCAGGCCCCTGCGGCATTAAGCCGCTTCTATCTGGATGCGCAGCGCGCGCGAAGCGGGCTGGTGCTGGGGTATGGCAATACGTCCGCTTCGCATTTTGGCCCTGCGCTGCGGACGTTAAATCGCCTTATCCGGCAGTACCGACGCGGGTCAGGCTGAAGACATCGTAGAACGACAGCTCCCCTTTGGTAGCAATCATTTTTTGCAGCTGCGTTTTCTGCTCGCCGGCTACGCGCGGCGACTGCAGGATCCGCTCGATCAGCTGAGGCGGTACGAAGCGGGTGTTGTACCATTCGCCGTTGTAGCAGACGCGAAAGTCCAGGACGTCGATATCTTCGTAGCGGTAGCGCGGATAGACGTCAAAGAAAAAGAAGCCGTTCAGCAGGACAAACAGCACCACCAGCAGCCACACGGAATCCACCAGCGTCTCTGAGGTGAACATGACGACGAAGGTCGCAGCAAAGGCGGCGTACATCGCGACGAACAGCCACGGATGATTGCGAATAAAACTGATGCTGAAGCGCGGACGGTTGTCGCGCTTCTCTTTCACATTGAGCTCATCAATGGTGTTGGTCAGCAGTTGCTGTATTTCTGTCATTTTGTCCCCGAATTCTACTAAGGCCCAGCCTGAAGGCTATTTTATGTTGCGGGAATCAGATGGAAAAGTAACAGATCAGTTGCGGAAAAGCATAACAGTTACTCTTTTTCCGCCGCCAGCATCCGGATGATTTGCGCGGGATTGCCGCCAACCACCGCATTCGGCGGAACGTCTTTTACTACCACGGCCCCGGAGGCAATAACGGCGTTGTCGCCAATCTTCACGCCTGGGTTAATCACGGCGCGGCCGCCAATCCAGACGTTATTACCGATGGTTACCGGTTTGCCGTACTCCCTGCCGCTGTTGCGTTCGACCGCATCCAGAGGGTGAGTGGCGGTATAGATATGTACGCCGGGTGCCAACATGCAGTTATCGCCGATCCGTATCGGGCAGACGTCGAGCATGACGCAGTCAAAATTAGCGTAGAAATTACTGCCGAGATAAATATTGTAACCATAATCACAGCGGAAGGTTGGCTCAATATAGGCATCGCCCGCCTGACCAAATAACGCTGTCAGACAGTTTTTGCGTAGCTCACGTTCGTCCGGCGCCGAATGGTTGTAGCGATGCAGCTCCTGCCTGGCATGCAGGCGGTCCGCTCGTAGCGTAGCATCTCCGGGCTGATACAACTCTCCGGCGATCATCTTAAGCTTCTCTTCACTCATGGGGCTTTCCTCAAATAGCGGGTGGGCCACAGTATAAAAAAGAAACCGGTTTCAGATACGCCGTTTGGCTATTTATGCGAGTAATATCACAAATATACCTAAAGTGAGGGGAGGGGCCGATTATCGCCTGGTAGTTACCTGAAATGAGTTAGCGAATGAATTTCCATACCGAAGTAGGGATTTTGTCGTATAGCTTATTCATGGTCAATTCGGCAAGACGGTGATCGGCCGCTGAGTAAAATACAGCCAGTTCGTTGTCCGGAAGTTCGTATTTATTTTTTTCAATTACGCGTTCCAGCGTATCAATTGTCTGACAGCGGCGTAAGCGCATCAAATAGTCTGTTTTGGTTAATGGTTCACCAGACATAAATTCACCTTTAAATTGTAATAATACTAACAAGAAAGACTTGCCGGATTTTCCCGGCTGGCGTTAACAAAACAACGGAATAACCGATTTCCCGATTTACGCCATTTCTGCAGGTCTACGCTGTTAATGCCGTAGCTGCTAAACAACATGAAAGTGTCATCAAGGTATTCATCGAGCTGAGCAATCAGTTTATTATCCTCAGCGTACTTAATTTTATAATTAAGCGCGAAGGTAGCAATGTGATCGATCAGTTCATTAAGCTGAAGATTGACAGCCGACGTCGGGTCATTAACCCACCCGTGGTTGCTTTCTTCCAGGTTTGCAAGGCAATCATGATACAGGGTTTCGCAGAGAAATCGAAGCTGTGCGATATCATGTCTTTTTGGCGAGTATTCGTCCATAACACATCCCCTTTTGAGTGGTTTAAACGACGACTAACAAGCACCGTTGTGGGATGAACACGACTAACAGACCTGGCACATACATTGTAATCCTGTTGATTTAACTATAATCCACTCTTAAACAGATTTCACCGTGCTATTACGAAAAATTACAATTATCACCGTTAATTTATCTTAAAGCCGCGGACTCTATTATACCGCAGCATATCAAGGTGATGACTATGGGAAAGCACACCTTATGGATCATTGGTTTAGCCGGTTATTTTGTCATGCGCCTGTCGGCAGCCACGGATAACACAGGTATTAAGAATATTCTGAGTGAGGCCGAAGGGTTAAACCGTGAAGAATAATCTGGTAAAAATAGGCTACCTTACATCTTCGCTGATTATATATCAGAACATCCGCTAAACAATGACATTGTGTGCGTTTTCATCGATAAAAAAAGGGCCGCAAATGCGGCCCTGAGTTCAGAGATTAATGATGCCCGGTCGGATGACTGTGCTCAATATCTTCCGTTTTTTTACTGAAACGGCGGCGCACGACCACGAAGAATACCGGCACAAAGAAGATTGCCAGAACCGTCGCGGTTACCATCCCGCCCATTACGCCGGTACCTACGGCGTTCTGCGCGCCGGAGCCTGCGCCAGAGCTGATAACCAGCGGCATAACCCCGAGGATAAAGGCCAGTGAGGTCATCAGGATTGGGCGCAGACGCATACGTACCGCCTCCAGCGTCGCTTCAATCAGACCTTTGCCTTCTTTATCCATCAGGTCTTTGGCGAATTCTACGATAAGTATCGCGTTCTTCGCCGACAGGCCGATGGTGGTCAGCAGACCTACCTGGAAGTAGACGTCGTTAGTCAGCCCGCGGAAGGTTGCGGCCAACAGCGCGCCGATGACCCCGAGCGGCACAACCAGCATAACCGAGAACGGAATCGACCAGCTTTCATACAGCGCTGCCAGACACAGGAATACCACAATCAGCGAGATGGCATACAGTGCCGGAGCCTGGTTACCGGACAGACGTTCCTGATAGGACATACCGGTCCAGTCATAGCCAACGCCAGCCGGCAGCTTGCCCGCCAGTTCTTCCATCAGGTTCATGGCTTCACCGGTACTTCTACCCGGCGCCGCCTGACCGAGGATTTCCATCGACGGCAGACCGTTATAGCGTTCCAGACGCGGTGAACCGTACTCCCAGTGCGACGTTGAGAAGGCCGAGAACGGTACCATCTGGCCGTCGCTACCGCGAACGTACCAGTTGCCAATGTCTTCTGGCAGCATGCGGTATTTCGCTTCGGACATGACGTATACTTTCTTCACGCGACCGCGGTCGATAAAGTCGTTGACGTAGCTACCGCCCCAGGCTGCGCCCAGCGTGGTATTGATGTCACTGATGGATACGCCCAGCGCCTGCGCTTTCTCCTGATCGATATCAACCTTGAACTGCGGAGTATCTTCCAGGCCGTTCGGACGAACGCCGACCAGCAGGTCAGGGTGCTTCGCAACTTCGCCAAACAGCTGGTTACGCGCCTGGGTCAGTTTTTCGTGACCTAAGCCGCCCTGGTCGATCAGCTGGAAGTCAAAGCCGGTTGCGGTACCCAGCTCAACGATAGCCGGCAGGTTAAAGGCGAAGACCATCGCATCTTTAATCTGCGAGAAACGCGCCATCGCACGACCGGTAATCGCTTCAACCTTGTTCTCGCTGCCCGGACGTTCGCTCCAGTCTTTCAGAGAAACGAACGCAATACCGGTGTTCTGACCACGACCCGCGAAGCCAAAGCCGTTAACGGCGAACACGGATTCGACGTTGTCTTTCTCTTTCGTGAGGTAGTAGTCCGTCATCTCATCCAGCACTTTCTGCGTGCGTTCCTGGGTGGCGCCAGCAGGTAGCTGCGCCATGCTCAGGAACACGCCCTGGTCTTCATCCGGCAGGAACGAGCTCGGCAGACGAACGAACAGGAATGCCATTCCGACGACGATGATCAGATACAGCACCAGATAACGACCGGTACTGCGCAGGATGTTGCCTACGCTATCGGTGTAGTGGTGGGTGCTCTTATCGAACATGCGGTTAAACCAGCCAAAGAAGCCTTTGTGCTCGCCGTGACCGCCTTTAGCGATAGGTTTCAGCATCGTGGCGCACAGCGCCGGAGTCAGAATCAACGCAACCAATACCGACAGCGCCATCGCCGAAACGATAGTGATGGAGAACTGACGATAAATTGCGCCGGTTGAGCCGCCGAAGAAGGCCATCGGGATGAATACCGCCGACAGCACCATCGCGATACCGACCAGCGCGCCCTGAATCTGGCCCATTGATTTACGGGTTGCTTCCTTCGGCGGGAGCCCCTCCTCGGCCATGACGCGCTCGACGTTTTCTACCACCACGATGGCGTCATCCACCAACAGGCCTATCGCCAGCACCATACCAAACATGGTTAAGGTGTTTATCGAGAAGCCAAAGATGGCAAGGATGGCGAATGTCCCTAGCAGGACCACCGGAACCGCGATGGTTGGGATCAGCGTGGCGCGGAAGTTCTGCAGGAACAGGTACATGACCAGGAAGACCAGGATAATTGCTTCAGCCAGCGTTTTGACCACTTCATGAATTGAGATTTTCACGAACGGCGTGGTGTCATACGGGTAAACAATTTTCAGGCCCGACGGGAAGTACGGCTCCATTTTCGCCAGTTCAGCGCGAATGGCGTTTGCGGTATCCAGCGCGTTAGCGCCGGTCGCCAGTTTGATGCCCAGACCGGAAGCCGGCTGGTTGTTAAACTTAGCGATGATGTCGTAGTTTTCGCCACCGAGCTCTACTTTCGCCACATCGCGCAGGCGAACCTGCGAACCGTCCTGGTTCACTTTCAGCAGGATATTGCTAAATTCGTCCGCAGATTTCAGACGCGTTTGCGCAATGATCGAGGCGTTCAGCTGCTGGCCTTTCACCGGCGGCGTACCGCCTAGCTGACCGGCTGCAACCTGGGCGTTCTGCGCTTTAATGGCGCTAATGACATCCACCGGCGTCAGCTGGAAGTTGTTCAGTTTGTTCGGATCCATCCAGATACGCATCGCGTACTGGGAACCAAACAGCTGAACGTCGCCCACGCCTGACGTACGGCTAATCGCATCTTTCATGTTGGCGCCAACGTAGTCGGAAATATCCTCCTGCGTCATGGTGCCGTTGGTGTTGATAACGCCGACAACCATCAGGAAGCTGCTGGAGGATTTCTCCACGCTCACGCCCTGTTGCTGTACTTCCTGCGGCAGCAGCGGCATAGCGAGCTGCAGTTTGTTCTGCACCTGCACCTGCGCGATATCCGCGTCGGTACCGGACTGGAAGGTCAGGGTGATCTGTACCGTACCGGTTGAGTCACTGTTGGAGGACATGTACATCAGGTTATCGATACCGTTCATGTTCTGTTCGATAACCTGCGTGACGGTATCCTGCACCGTTTTCGCATCAGCACCAGGGTAGGTTGCGGAGATCGACACTGCCGGCGGCGCAATCGTTGGATATTGCGCGACAGGCAGCTTCAGGATCGCAAGTCCCCCAGCTAGCATGATTATTATGGCGATCACCCATGCGAATATTGGGCGATCGATAAAGAAATTAGGCATGTCTTAACGGCTCCTGTTTAAGTTAAGACCTGGTTTACTCTGACTGAGCGTTGCTTGCAGCTTGCTGCTTGTCGTCAGAGGCTACTTCCTGCGCTTTCACCTGCACGCCTGGTTTTACTTTTTGCAGTCCGGTGACGATGACGCGATCGCCCGATTTCACCCCGGTAGTGACCAGCCATTTATCGCCAATCGCCTGCGTTGCAGTGACCTGACGAACTTCGACTTTATCACCTTCGCCCACCACCATTACGCTGGCATCACCGCGCGGAGTGCGGGTTACACCCTGCTGTGGAACCAGCAGTGCGTCAGGGTTGGTGCCTTCTTCCAGACGCGCGCGGACGAACATACCCGGCAGCAGGGAGTTATCCGGGTTCGGGAAGATAGCGCGCAAAGTGATAGAACCGGTGGTCTGATCAACGGTCACGTCGGAAAACTCCAGCGTCCCGCCCTGCGGATACTTCAGACCATCGCTGGTGACCAGCTCGACCTTGGCTTTGCCGTTTTCCTGTTTCAGCTTACCGTTTGCCAGCTCCTGTTTCAGACGCAGGAAATCGTTGCTCGACTGGGTAACGTCAACATAGATCGGATCCAGCTGCTGAACGGTTGCCAGCGCGGTGGTCTGGGCATTCTGCACCAGCGCACCTTCCGTCACTGCTGATTTACCAATACGACCGCTGATAGGCGAAGTCACTTTGGTGTACGCGAGGTTAATTCGCGCGGTTTCCACGGCAGCTTTTGCCGCCACGACGGCAGCGTTGTTCTGCTGAGCGTCAGCAACTGCGGTGTCGTAGTCTTGTTGACTGATGTATTTGGTGCCTAACAGTTTCTGGTAGCGCTTGACCGTCAGCTGAGCGATGTTTGCCGCCGCCTGCGCTTTGGCTAAGTCGCCTTTCGCGCTTTCGTAGCTGGCCTGATAGGTTGCCGGATCGATCTGATAAAGGGACACGCCTGCCTGGATATCGCTACCTTCAGTGAAGTTACGTTTCAGAATAATGCCACTAACCTGAGGGCGGACTTCAGCAACGCGGTATGCACTGGTGCGGCCAGGCAGCTCGGTGGTGATTTGTAGAGGTGCGGATTTGAGCGTCACAACGCCGACTTCCGGCATTTGCTGGGCCCCTTGTTGAGCCGGTTTGTCGTCACATCCTGTTAGCGCTAAGCTGCCTGAGAGCATCAGAACGACCGCCAGAGGCGTTAACCCTCTGTTTTTGTTCATATGTAAACCTCGAGTGTCCAATTTCAAATTGTTCAGTGGCTCAAACGACCACAAACCCACTACTGTGTTTCTATTATGGTCATGCTATGGTACATACATTCACAAATGTATGTAAACGTAACCTCTGTAAACTCATCGACCTATGGCACGAAAAACCAAACAACAGGCACTTGAAACCCGGCAACACATTCTGGACGTTGCTCTGCGTTTGTTTTCGCAGCAAGGCGTATCATCTACCTCGTTGGCAGCAATTGCAAAAGCTGCAGGGGTGACGAGGGGGGCTATCTACTGGCATTTCAAGAATAAATCAGATTTATTTAATGAAATATGGGTGCTTTCGGAGGCCAGTATTAGTGACCTCGAAGTTGAGTATCGGGCAAAATTCCCCAACGATCCACTGTCAGTTGTCCGTGAGATCTTAGTCTATATTCTTGAAGCAACGGTGACAGAAGAGCGTCGGCGGCTGATGATGGAAATCATCTTCCATAAATGTGAGTTTGTTGGCGAGATGGCGGTGGTCCAGGAAGCGCAGCGCAGCCTCTGTCTCGAGAGCTACGATCGCATTGAGCACACCCTCAACGAATGTATTGCGGCGAAGATGCTGCCGGCCAATTTATTAACCCGGCGGGCGGCGATTTTAATGCGCAGCTATCTTTCCGGCCTGATGGAAAACTGGCTGTTTGCGCCGGATTCTTTCGATCTGCAAAAAGACGCGCGCGAATTTGTCGAGACGCTTCTGGAAATGTATCAGTTTTGCCCTTCGCTGCGGGCTCCATCCGAGGCCGCGCTTTAGCGCCTGGCCCAAATTTCCGGCCCGGTTCAGCGCGAAAAAATGCCGCGATCCGCCGCTATTCGCGCGCAGGTAGAAGTGCTATTCTGCGCGCTGCGACGACCCCCGGTATTCTCCGGCTTTTGCAATCATTCATGTTAACACTATGCTGCATACTATTCGTTGGCGAAACGCCATTTCCGCTTTTGTAATTGTACTGATGTTTTTCGTTGGCAGCCTTTGCGCGACTCAGGCCTTTGCGGCTGATTTGCCCGAACGCTCTGAAGTGCAGAGCCAGCTCAATACGCTGAATAAGCAGAAGGAACTCACCCCCCAGGACAAGCTGGTTCAGCAGGACCTGACGCAAACCCTCGAAACGCTCGATAAAATTGAGCGCATCAAGTCGGAGGCGGCCCAGCTGCGTCAGCAGGTCGATCAGGCCCCGGCGAAAATGCGCCAGGCGGTCGATGGCCTGAATGCGCTCGGCGATGTGCCGGATGATGAGGCCACGCGTAAAACGCTAGGCTCGCTGTCGCTCCGTCAGCTGGAAGCCCGCGTCACCCAGACCCTCGACGAATTGCAAAATGCCCAGAACGACCTGGCGACGTACAACAGCCAGCTGGTTGCTTTGCAAACGCAGCCGGAGCGCGTGCAGAACGCCATGTACACGGCGTCCCAGCAGCTGCAGCAGATCCGTAACCGCCTGAACGGCACCTCGGTGAGTGAAGAGACCCTGCGGCCAACTCAGCAGGGGCTCCTGCTAACGCAGCAGTCGCTGCTGAACGCGCAGATCGACCAGCAGCGTAAAAGCCTGGAAGGTAATACCGTCCTGCAGGATACGCTGCAGAAGCAGCGGGATTACGTCAGCGCCAACAGCAACCGCCTGGAGCATCAGCTGCAGCTGCTGCAGGAAGCCGTTAACAGCAAGCGGCTGACGCTGACGGAAAAAACCGCGCAGGAAGCGGTGACTCCCGATGAAACCGCGCGCATTCAGGCCAATCCGCTGGTGAAGCAGGAGCTGGAGATTAACCACCAGCTTAGCCAGAGGCTGATTTCGGCGACTGAAAACGGCAACCAGCTGGTGCAGCGCAATATTAAGGTCAAAAACTGGCTCGATCGCGCGCTGCAGTCGGAACGCGATATTAAAGAACAGATATCGGTCCTGAAGGGCAGCCTGCTGCTGTCGCGTATCCTCTACCAGCAGCAGCAGACGCTGCCGTCTGCCGACGAGCTGGAGGATATGACCAACCGCATCGCCGACCTGCGCCTCGAACAATTTGAGGTGAACCAGCAGCGCGACGCCCTGTTCCAGAGCGATGCCTACGTCGCAAAACTGGAGGAAGGGCACAGCAGCGACGTGAATCCGGAAGTGCACGACGCCCTGCTGGACGTCGTGGATATGCGCCGCGAGCTGCTCGATCAGTTCAACAAACAGCTGGGTAATCAGCTGATGATGGCGATTAACCTGCAGATTAACCAGCAGCAGCTGATGAGCGTCTCCAGCACCCTGAAAGCCATCCTGACGCAGCAAATTTTCTGGGTTAACAGCAACAAGCCTATGGACTGGGAGTGGATAAAATCCTTCCCTGAAGCGCTGAAAGGGCAGTTTAAGGCGATGAAAATCACCGTAAACTGGGAAAAAGCCTGGCCCGCCGTGTTCGTGGCGTTCCTCGCCGGCCTGCCGCTGCTGCTGATTGCCGGCCTTATCCGCTGGCGCCTGCAGTGGCTGCGCAGCTACCAGGCAAAGCTGGCGTCGCAGGTCGGGCAGCTGCGTAACGATACCCAGCTGCATACGCCTAAAGCGATTTTGATCGATCTGATAAGAGCTCTGCCGGTGGTTTTGCTGATTCTGGCCGTAGGCCTGATTCTGCTGACGATGCAGCTCAATATCAGCGATCTGCTGTGGGCGTACAGCAAGAAACTGGCGCTGTTCTGGCTGGTGTTTGGCCTGTGCTGGAAGGTACTGGAAAAAGACGGCGTGGCGGTGAGCCACTTTAATATGCCGCCGCAGCTGACCAGCCACTGGCGTCGGCAGATTGTCCGCGTCAGCCTGGCGCTGCTGCCGCTGAATTTGTGGTCGGTTATCTCCGAACTCTCTCCGCTGCATCTGATGGACGATGTGCTGGGGCAGTTCGTGATCTTTATGAACCTGCTGCTTATCGCGGTGCTGGTGTGGCCGATGTGCCGCGAAAGCTGGCGTGATAAGGAGTCGCACAGCCTGCGCCTGGTGACCGTCACCGTGCTGTCGATCGTCCCCATTGCGCTGATGGCGCTCACGGCGACCGGCTACTTCTATACCACGCTGCGCCTGGCCGGCCGCTGGATTGAAACCGTCTATCTGGTGATGCTGTGGAATCTGCTGTATCAGACCGTTCTGCGCGGCCTGAGCGTGGCGGCCCGCCGTATCGCCTGGCGTCGCGCGCTGGCTCGCCGCCAGCACCTGGTCAAAGAGGGCGCCGAGGGCGCTGAGCCGCAGGAGGAGCCGACGATTGCGCTGGAGCAGGTCAACCAGCAAACGCTGCGTATCACCATGCTGGTGATGATCGCGCTGTTCGGCATCCTGTTCTGGGCGATTTGGTCGGATCTGATCACCGTATTTGCCTATCTCGACAGCATCACCCTGTGGCACTACAACGGCACCGAAGCGGGCGTCAACGTGGTAAAAAGCGTCACGATGGGCAGCCTGCTGTTTGCGATAGTTGCCTCGATGGTGGCCTGGGCGCTAATCCGCAACCTGCCGGGTCTGCTGGAAGTGCTGATCCTTTCACGGCTCAACATGCGACAGGGGACGTCGTATGCGATCACCTCGATTCTGAACTACGCCATTATCGCGATTGGCGCGATGACGGTGTTCGGTTCGCTGGGCGTATCGTGGGACAAACTGCAGTGGCTGGCGGCTGCGCTGTCGGTGGGTCTGGGCTTTGGCCTGCAGGAAATTTTCGGTAACTTCGTTTCCGGCCTGATTATCCTGTTTGAACGCCCGGTACGCATCGGCGATACGGTCACCATCGGGACCTTCTCCGGCACCGTCAGCAAGATCCGCATCCGCGCGACCACGATTACCGACTTTGACCGCAAAGAGGTGATCATTCCGAACAAAGCGTTCGTAACGGAGCGTTTGATCAACTGGTCGCTGTCCGACACCGTTACCCGCGTCGTCATCCGCCTCGGCGTGGCGTACGGCTCGGATCTGGATAAGGTGAAGGAGGTCCTGCTGCAGGCCGCGCATGAGCATCCGAAGGTGATGCCTGAACCTGCGCCGTCGGTATTCTTCACGACCTTTGGCGCCAGCACGCTGGATCACGAACTGCGTCTCTACGTTCGCGAACTGCGCGATCGCAGCTACACGGTGGACGAGCTGAACCGCACCATCGATCGCCTGTGCCGGGAGAACAATATCAACATCGCCTTCAACCAGCTGGAAGTTCATCTGCGTAATGAAAAGGGTGATGAAGTGACGGAGCTGAAGCGTGAGGTCAAAGGGGACGATCCTTCCCCGGCGCTCGGCTGACAGCCGGTCGGGGCGGCCGATGTGCCGCCCCGCAGCGCGCTACCGTTCCTCGTTTTGCGCCGATCCCGGCGCGTTCTTTAGCTTGTTTTCATAATCACGGCGAATGATTTCCAGCGCGCCGAGCACGGTTTGCGCTGAGACCTGGTTTTCTTCAAGCAGCATGATTAAATCAACGGCCAGTTTGACTTCATCCGGGGCGTTTTCTAACGACATTCTCATTCCTCTGTTAGCGCGTCAGGCGTGCCAGCACGCTTTCTATTTTTTCCAGCGCATCGCGGCAGCGGGCCAGCCGTCCGGCATAGGCATCAACCTCTTTTGCCAGGCGCTGCTGTTCATCCAGCGTCGTCGCCTGCAGCCATTGCCGCTGGCGATCGTTGCGCATGGCCAGCAGGCGGCGCTCATATTCCTGGTGCTTCAGCCGACGCCGCTGCCAGCGGCCAGGCCCCGATGACGCGCTGTCCCAGCTGCGCAGCGACCAGGTTGCCGTCTCGCGGCTGATGGCGGCAATTTGCGCGGTCAGGCGTTCCGCCAGCCAGGCAACCTGCGGCAGCTGCTGGTGCGCGACGGCCTGCTGTAATTTGGCGAAATTACCCTGTGCTTCATCCAGGTAGGCCTGCATCAGCGTGCTGCGGGTACGGAACAGCTGGCGATCGAAACGGGCGCTCAGCGTCGCATGGTTGGCCAGCGGCGCGACCTGTTCGGCCAGCCGGGCCAGCTGCTCTTCCAGCGAGTGTAAAAGCCGGGTTGTTTTCAAATAACTCCTCCATACCCTGATAAGCAACTGTGCTACAGTAGCCATCTCTGCTTGATAACGATTCGCATTATGCCACGTATTATTTTAATCATCATTGGCTGGCTGGCCGTAGTTCTGGGAACGCTCGGCGTCGTCCTGCCTTTATTGCCGACGACGCCGTTTATTCTGCTGGCAGCCTGGTGCTTTGCCCGCTCGTCGCCGCGTTTTCACCGCTGGCTGCTGTATCGCTCGTGGTTTGGCGGCTATTTGCGCCATTGGCAGCAGTATCGCGCCATGCCGCCCGGCGCAAAGCCGCGGGCTATAGGGATGATTATACTGACCTTTGCCATTTCCCTGTGGCTGGTTAAGCTTACGTGGGTACGCATCATGCTGCTGGTGATTCTGGCCTGCCTGCTGCTATTTATGTGGCGTATTCCGGTGGTTGATGCAAAGCAACAAAAGCACTGATGCACCATAATGCCTGTTGCAATTGTCGCTGACAGCCAGTAAATTCGAGCGTTTTCGAGCGCGGATACGCCTGGTCAAAGGTTAATCAAATGTTTCCTTGGCCCGTTTGGCGTGTCCGTGAGTAACACCGTTTTGATCAGGCATAAACTTATGACCGCAACTGCACAGCAGCTTGAATATCTGAAGAACAGCATCCAAAGCATTCAGGACTATCCGAAACCGGGTATTCTTTTCCGTGATGTCACCAGCTTGCTGGAAGACCCGCAGGCCTATGCCCTGAGCATCGAGCTGCTGACCGAGCGTTATAAAAATGCCGGCATCACCAAGGTGGTGGGTACCGAAGCGCGCGGTTTCCTGTTTGGCGCACCGGTTGCGCTGGCGCTGGGTGTTGGCTTTGTTCCGGTGCGCAAACCGGGTAAGTTGCCGCGTGAAACCATCTCGGAGAGCTACGAGCTCGAGTACGGCACCGACAGCTTAGAAATCCACGTTGACGCCATCAAAGAAGGCGACAAGGTGCTGGTGGTTGACGATCTGCTGGCGACCGGCGGCACCATCGATGCGACCGTGAAGCTGATCCGTCGTCTGGGTGGCGAAGTACAGGATGCCGCTTTTGTCATCAACCTGTTCGATCTGGGCGGCGAGCAGCGTCTGGATAAGCTGGGTATCAACAGCTATAGCCTGGTTCCGTTCCCGGGTCACTAAGCATTTCCCGATACATAGCCTCGCCGATCCGGCGGGGCTGTGATAGCATGGCCCCTTCGTGATTTCACCTTCCAGCGTTTCAGAGCCAGCCCATGAGTTATCAGGTCTTAGCCCGTAAATGGCGCCCACAAACCTTTGCTGACGTCGTCGGCCAGGAACATGTGCTGACCGCACTGGCGAACGGCTTGTCGTTAGGGCGCATCCATCACGCTTATCTCTTTTCCGGCACCCGTGGGGTAGGTAAAACCTCCATCGCGCGCCTGCTGGCAAAAGGGTTGAACTGTGAAACCGGCATTACCGCAACGCCGTGCGGCGTGTGCGACAACTGCCGTGAAATAGAGCAGGGGCGCTTTGTCGATTTGATCGAGATCGATGCCGCCTCGCGGACGAAAGTCGAAGATACCCGCGATCTACTGGACAACGTTCAGTACGCGCCGGCCCGTGGCCGCTTCAAAGTCTACCTGATTGATGAAGTCCACATGCTGTCGCGCCACAGCTTCAACGCGTTGTTAAAAACGCTGGAGGAGCCGCCCGCGCACGTCAAATTCCTGCTGGCCACCACCGATCCGCAAAAGCTGCCGGTGACGATCCTGTCGCGCTGCCTTCAGTTCCATCTGAAGGCGCTGGACGTCGAGCAAATCCGCCATCAGCTTGAGCATATCCTCGGCGAAGAGCAGATTGCCTTTGAATCCCGCGCGCTGCAGCTGCTGTCGCGTGCGGCGGACGGTAGCCTGCGTGATGCCCTGAGCCTGACCGATCAGGCCATTGCCAGCGGCGACGGTCGTCTGACGACGGAGTCGGTCAGCGCGATGCTTGGCACTCTGGATGACGACCAGGCGCTCTCTTTAATTGAGGCGCTGGTGGCGGCCGACGGCGAGCGGGTGATGGCCGGCGTTAACGAGGCTGCGTCGCGCGGCGTTGAGTGGGAGGCGCTGCTGGTCGAGATGCAGAGCCTGCTGCACCGTATAGCGATGGTGCAGCTGTCGCCCTCGGCGCTGGGTGCCGATATGGCCGCGATAGAGCAGCGCATGCGCGAGCTTGCGCGCACCGTCCCGCCTGCCGATGTACAGCTATACTATCAGACGCTGCTGATTGGTCGTAAAGAGCTGCCCTATGCCCCGGACAGGCGCATGGGCGTCGAGATGACCCTGCTGCGCGCGCTGGCTTTCCATCCGCGTAAGCCGCTGCCCGAGCCGGAGGTCCAGCCCGTGCAGGCGATAGCCGCCGCTCCGGCGCAGGCCGCAGCGGTGCCGCCGGTTCAGCCGCCGCCGCAGAATTTGCCGCAGAACACCAGCCAGGTACTGGCGGCGCGGAGCCAGCTGCAGCGTAATCAGGGAGCACCCAGCCCAAAAAAGAGTGAGCCGGCAGCCGCATCCCGCGCGCGGCCGGTGAATAACTCTGCGCTGGAGCGTCTGAGTTCGATTACCGAGCGCGTGCAGGCACGTCCTGCTGCAGCGGCGCTGGAGCAGGCCCCGGCGAAGAAAGAAGCCTATCGCTGGAAATCGACGAACGTCGTCGAAACGGTGAAAGAAGAAGTCGCCACGCCGAAGGCGCTGAAGAAAGCGCTGGAGCATGAAAAAACCCCGGAGCTGGCGGCGAAACTCGCCGTTGAAGCGGTCGAACGCGATAGCTGGGCGTCGGAGGTTAATCAGCTTGCGGTGCCGAAACTGGTTGAACAGGTGGCGCTTAACGCGTGGAAAGAGCAGGACGGTAACCGTATCTGCCTGCATCTGCGTCCGAGCCAGCGGCATCTCAATTCCGCTGGCGCGCAGCAAAAGCTGGCGGAAGCGCTCGGTGTTTTATACGGCGCGCCGGTTGAACTGACCATCGTGGAAGACGATAATCCTGCGATGCGCACGCCGCTGGAGTGGCGGCAGGCAATTTATGAAGAGAAGCTCGCGCAAGCGCGTGAAGCGATTATTGCGGATAACAACATTCAGACGCTGCGCCGGTTCTTTGATGCAGACCTGGATGAAGAGAGTATTCGCCCCATTTGATGACAAGTTCGACTTGCCATCATCATCCTTAACGATGACTTACTGAGAGAGAAGCCTATGTTTGGTGGAAAAGGCGGCCTGGGTAACCTGATGAAGCAGGCCCAGCAGATGCAGGACAAAATGCAGCAGATGCAGGAAGAAATTGCCAGGCTGGAAGTGACCGGTGAATCCGGCGCAGGGCTGGTTAAAGTCACCATCAACGGTGCGCACAACTGCCGTCGCGTGGAGATTGACCCAAGCCTGCTGGAAGATGACAAAGATATGCTGGAAGACCTCGTGGCTGCGGCCTTCAACGACGCGGCGCGCCGCATTGAAGAGACCCAGAAAGAGAAGATGGCTTCCGTCTCTTCCGGTATGCAGCTGCCGCCTGGCTTTAAGATGCCGTTCTGATGCAAACCAGCCCGCTGTTAACTCAGCTTATGGAAGCACTGCGCTGCCTGCCGGGCGTTGGCCCGAAGTCGGCGCAGCGTATGGCGTTTACGCTACTTCAGCGCGATCGTAGCGGCGGGATGCGTCTGGCGCAGTCATTGACGCGCGCCATGTCGGAAATCGGCCACTGTGCCGATTGCCGCACCTTCACCGAGCAGGAGGTGTGCAATATTTGCAGCAATCCGCGCCGCCGGGAAAACGGGCAGATCTGCGTGGTGGAGAGTCCAGCGGACATCTACGCCATTGAGCAGACCGGGCAATTTTCCGGCCGCTACTTCGTCCTGATGGGCCACCTGTCGCCGCTTGACGGCATCGGACCGGATGACATCGGGCTTGATCGCCTGGAGCAGCGGCTGCGTGACGAATCGATGCAGGAAGTGATCCTCGCCACCAACCCAACGGTGGAAGGCGAGGCGACCGCGAACTACATTGCCGAACTCTGCGCGCAGTACGGCGTGGAAGCCAGCCGCATCGCCCACGGCGTGCCGGTCGGCGGCGAGCTGGAAATGGTTGACGGCACCACGCTGTCGCACTCCCTCGCCGGGCGGCATAAGATTCGGCTTTAGCCCGACATTCAGGCTGCGGGCGCGCGAGCTGCCTGCAGCCTGAATTATTTAGAGTATCAGGGCATTTTTCGCGGCTGTTGCTTGAAAAATTTTCCCGTCGTCCCCATCTCACACTCAACGGTTTTTTTACCATTAAACATGGCATTGTTGAGGTTAAGCTAGATGAAAGGACAAGAAACTCGCGGTTTTCAGTCAGAAGTAAAACAGCTTCTGCACCTGATGATCCATTCTCTCTATTCCAATAAAGAAATCTTCCTGCGCGAGCTTATTTCCAACGCCTCCGATGCGGCCGACAAGCTGCGCTTTCGCGCGCTGTCGCAGCCGGATCTGTACGAGGGCGACGGTGAGCTGCGCGTGCGGGTCTCTTTTAACAAAGACAACCGCACCCTGACCATCGCCGACAACGGCATCGGGATGAATCGTGACGAGGTTATCGATCATCTTGGGACGATTGCTAAATCCGGCACCAAATCGTTCCTCGAATCGATGGGCTCCGATCAGGCCAAAGATAGCCAGCTGATTGGTCAGTTTGGCGTCGGCTTCTACTCCGCGTTTATCGTTGCCGATAAGGTGACGGTACGGACGCGCGCCGCGGGCGATAGCGCTGACAACGGCGTGTTCTGGGAGTCTGCCGGCGAAGGCGATTACACCGTTGCCGATATCACCAAAGCCGATCGCGGGACGGAGATTACCCTGCATCTGCGCGAAGGCGAGGATGATTTCCTCAACGACTGGCGCGTGCGCTCAATCATCAGCAAATACTCTGACCATATCGCGCTGCCGGTAGAGATTGAAAAACAGGAAGAAGTTGACGGCGAAACCGTTATCTCCTGGGAGAAAATCAACAAGGCGCAGGCGCTGTGGACCCGCAATAAGTCGGAAATTAAAGACGACGAATACCACGAATTCTATAAGCATATTGCCCACGACTATAGCGATCCGCTGACCTGGAGCCACAACCGGGTTGAAGGCAAGCAGGAGTACACCAGCCTGCTGTACATCCCGTCCCAGGCGCCGTGGGACATGTGGAACCGCGATCATAAACATGGCCTGAAGCTGTACGTTCAGCGCGTCTTCATCATGGACGACGCCGAGCAGTTCATGCCTAACTATCTGCGCTTCGTCCGCGGCCTCGTTGATTCCAACGACCTGCCGCTGAACGTATCGCGCGAAATCCTGCAGGACAGCAGCGTCACCCGCAACCTGCGCAGCGCGCTGAGCAAGCGCGTGCTGCAGATGCTGGAAAAACTGGCGAAAGACGATGGCGAAAAATATCAGACCTTCTGGCAGCAGTTCGGCCTGGCGCTGAAAGAGGGCCCGGCGGAAGACGCCGCGAACCAGCAGACCATCGCTAAGCTGCTGCGCTTCGCCAGTACGCATACCGACTCCGCGGCGCAGACCGTGTCGCTGGAAGAGTACGTCTCCCGTATGAAAGAAGGGCAGGAGAAGATTTACTACATCACCGCCGACAGCTATGCCGCCGCGAAGAGCAGCCCGCACCTCGAGCTGCTGCGTAAGAAAGGCATCGAAGTGCTGCTGCTCTCTGACCGCATCGACGAGTGGATGATGAGCTATCTGACCGAGTTCGACGGCAAGGCGTTCCAGTCGGTGGCCAAAACCGACGAGTCGCTGGATAAGCTGGCGGATGAAGTCGATGAAAGCACCAAAGAGGCCGAAAAGGCGCTGGAGCCGTTCGTTGACCGCGTGAAAACGCTGCTGGGCGAGCGGGTGAAAGAGGTCCGCCTGACCCATCGTCTGACCGATACGCCGGCGATCGTCACCACCGATGCGGATGAAATGAGCACCCAGATGGCGAAATTGTTCGCCGCTGCGGGCCAGTCGGCGCCTGAAGTGAAGTACATTTTTGAGCTGAACCCGGCTCATCAGCTGGTTAAACGCGCTGCGGATACCCAGGATGATGCTCAGTTTGGCGAATGGGTTGAGCTGCTGCTCGATCAGGCGCTGCTGGCCGAGCGCGGTACGCTGGAAGATCCTAACCAGTTTATCCGTCGCATGAACCAGCTGCTGGCATCGTAACTCCTGCCCCTAATCTCCTCTCCCGAAACGGGGGAGGGGATTTACCCCAGACCTTCTGAAATACCCTCTTCAGCCAAAATAAACTGACCATTAACCGTTTCAGCCGCTCTGCCTTCCTTGAGCCATCTGCGTTCTGGTGGTATGGTTTAGCGTTTTTGAAAAATAGAATCGACTTTTGAGGGGATTTTCGTAATGCGTATTATTCTGCTTGGCGCTCCGGGCGCGGGTAAAGGAACTCAGGCTCAGTTCATCATGGAGAAATACGGTATTCCGCAAATCTCTACCGGTGATATGCTGCGCGCGGCTGTGAAATCTGGCTCTGAGCTGGGTAAGCAAGCTAAAGACATTATGGACGCCGGCAAGCTGGTGACCGATGAGCTGGTTATTGCGCTGGTTAAAGAGCGTATTACTCAGGAAGATTGCCGCAACGGTTTCCTGCTGGACGGCTTCCCGCGCACCATTCCGCAGGCTGACGCCATGAAAGAAGCGGGCATCGTCGTTGATTACGTTCTTGAGTTTGACGTGCCGGACGAACTGATCGTCGATCGTATCATCGGTCGTCGCGTACACGCCGCTTCCGGCCGCGTTTACCACATCAAATTCAACCCGCCGAAGGTTGAAGGCAAAGACGACGTGACCGGCGAAGAGCTGAGCACCCGTAAAGACGATCAGGAAGAGACCGTGCGTAAGCGTCTGGTGGAATACCATCAGATGACGGCTCCGCTGATCGGCTACTACCAGAAAGAAGCGCAGGCGGGCAACACCCAATACGCCAAAGTCGACGGCACCAAAGCCGTGGCTGAAGTTCGCGTTGAACTGGAAAAAATCCTCGGTTAATCCAGTCCGTTCTCATCCCGTGGTGACGGGATGAGAACACCTCTCATTCTACCTTTTTCTATGATTGGTTCCGTTTAGCGCCATTTAAGCTACAATTGTCTGCGATTCAAATGGTTAAGAGGCGGTAATGCATCAGACGAAAACAGGTATCTTGCTAGCCAATTTAGGCACTCCCGATGCGCCCACGCCCGACGCGGTGAAGCGCTATCTGCGACAATTTCTGAGCGACAAACGGGTCGTTGATACGCCTCGTCTGCTGTGGTGGCCGCTGCTGCGCGGCGTGATCCTCCCTCTGCGTTCCCCGAGGGTGGCGAAGCTTTACCAGTCGGTATGGATGGAAGAGGGCTCGCCGCTGATGGTATACAGCCGTCAGCAGCAGCAGGCGCTGGCCGCCCGACTGCCCGACACGCCGGTGGCGCTGGGGATGAGCTACGGTTCGCCTGCGCTTGAAAGCGCGGTGGATGAACTGCTGGGCCAGGGCGTTGACCATATCATCGTGCTGCCGCTGTATCCCCAGTACTCCTGCTCCACCGTTGCGGCGGTATGGGACGAGCTGGCGCGGATCCTCGGCAAAAAGCGGGCGATCCCCGGGATCTCCTTTATCCGTGATTACGCCGACGACGCGGGCTATATTGCGGCGCTCGCCGCCAGCGTTCGCGCTTCGTTTGCCGAACACGGCGAGCCGGACGTGCTGCTGCTCTCTTATCACGGTATTCCGCAGCGCTACGCCCGCGAAGGGGACGACTACCCGCAGCGCTGCCGCGACACCACCCGGGAGCTGGTCTCCGCGCTGGATCTCTCTCCCGATCGGGTGATGATGACCTATCAGTCGCGCTTTGGCCGCGAACCGTGGCTGACTCCGTATACCGACGAGACGCTGAAAATGCTGGGCGAACAGGGCGTGAAGCATGTCCAGGTTCTCTGTCCTGGATTTTCCGCCGATTGCCTGGAGACGCTGGAGGAAATTGCCGTGCAGAACCGCGAGTTCTTCCTCGAGGCCGGCGGGCAGAAATATGAATATATTCCTGCTCTCAACGCGGACGCGGCGCATATTGAGATGATGGTTAACCTGACGGCAGCGTATCGCTAATCGCGTGCGGCACGGGGAATATGCTACTATTCCCCGCCTGTCCACTGCCACTAAATCACCACTATGAAATTTCCCGGTAAACGCAAATCTAAACACTACTTTCCCGTAAATGCCCGCGATCCGCTGCTGCAACAAATTCAGCCGGAAAATGAATCTAATATTTCCTGGGTGGTCGGCATCGATCAGACTCTGGTGGATATCGAAGCGAAAGTGGATGAGGCGTTTATTGTGCGCTACGGCCTGAGCGCCGGACATTCGCTGGTGATTGAAGATGATATCGCTGAGGCGCTTTATCAGGATCTGCTGCGCAACAATCTGATCACCCACCAGTTTGCCGGTGGGACCATCGGCAATACCATGCACAACTATTCGGTGCTGGCGGATGACCGGTCGGTGCTGCTCGGCGTGATGTGCAGCAATATCGAAATCGGCGGCTACGCCTATCGTTATCTTTGTAATACCTCCAGCCGTACCGATCTTAACTATCTTCAGGGCGTGGACGGGGCGATCGGCCGCTGCTTCACCCTGATCGGCGACTCCGGCGAACGTACCTTCGCCATCAGCCCAGGGCACATGAACAAGCTGCGTCCGGAAAGTATTCCGGAAGAGGTGATTGCCGGCGCTTCAGCGCTGGTACTGACCTCTTATCTGGTGCGCTGCAAGCCCGGCGAACCGATGCCGGACGCCACGATGAAAGCGATAGAGTACGCGAAAAAACACGACGTGCCGGTAGTGCTGACGCTGGGAACCAAATACGTCATTGCCGACAACCCGCAGTGGTGGCAGACCTTCCTGAAGGAAAATGTTTCGATTCTGGCCATGAATGAAGAAGAGGCCGAGGCGCTGACCGGGCTTGCCGATCCGCTGCTGGCCTCAGATAAGGCGCTGGAGTGGGTGGATCTGGTGCTATGTACCGCCGGACCTGCGGGCCTGTATATGGCCAGCTTCACCGAAGACGAAGTTAAGCGCAAAACCCAGCACCCGCTGCTGCCGGGGGCCATTGCCGAATTTAATCAGTACGAGTTCAGCCGCGCGATGCGCCATCAGGATTGTCAAAACCCGCTGCGTATCTACTCGCATATCGCCCCGTACATGGGCGGGCCTGAGAAAATCATGAATACCAACGGTGCCGGCGACGGCGCACTGGCGGCGCTGCTGCACGATATTACGGCGAATAACTACCACCGTCATAACGTCCCCAACTCCAGCAAGCACAAGTGCAAGTGGCTGACCTACTCATCGCTGGCGCAGGTGTGCAAATACGCTAACCGCGTCAGCTATCAGGTACTGAATCAGCACTCTCCGCGTTTAACCCGTGGGCTGCCGGAGCGTGAAGATAGCCTGGAAGAGGCGTACTGGGAGCGCTAAGCGCGTTTCCCTTGCCGCAGGGGGAGGGAGACGTTTGACCGGATCGCGCCCTCTGCCGATGCGAGAGGGCGGCAGAGCTTAGCCGGTGACCACTTCACCCGCCGGCGGCGTTTCCAGCAGCAGCAGCATGGCGCGGGCGATTTCCCGCTCGCCCATCACCACCTGATTCGCGCCGCGTTCGACAATATAGTCCACTTCGTCATCATAGTGCGCGCGGGCGATAATCTCGATATTCGGGCATTTCTCACGCGCAGAGGCAACGATTTCTCCCGCCTCGTAGCCGTTAGGGATGGTCAGAAGCAGCCAGCGGGCGCAGTCCAGATGCGCCAGATTCATAATCTCTTCGTTTGCCGCATTGCCCAGCACCGCGCGGATGCCGCGCTCGCGCAGCTCGTCCACGCGGGTGCGCGACGTTTCGATAACCACCAGCGGAATACCCTGCGCCATCAGCTTCTCGCCGAGCAGGCTGCCGACGCGGCCAAAGCCAACCAGCAGCGCGTGATTGCAGATATCGACCGGAATTTGCTTCTCTTCTTCCAGCACCTCTTCGAGGGTTTGCTCGTCGAGGGTTTCGGTTTTATCGAGGTATTTTTCCAGCAGCGCGAACAGCACAGGGTTGAGCATAATGGAGATGATCGCCCCGGCAAGCACCAGGTTTTGCCCGGCCTGCGGCAGCAGATCCAGCGCCATACCGAGGCCGGCGAGGATAAAGGCGAACTCACCGATCTGCGCCAGGCTGGCGGCGATGGTCAGCGCGGTACGCGGGGAGTGGCCGAACATCCGCACGAGGAAGAAGGCCACCACCGACTTACCGAAGATGATAATCGCCAGGGTTGCCAGTACCGCCAGCGGCTGCTCCAGCAGGATCATCGGGTCGAACAGCATGCCGACGGAAACAAAGAACAGCACCGCGAACGCGTCGCGAAGCGGCAGCGTATCGTGGGCGGCGCGGTGGCTGAGTTCGGATTCGTTCAGCACCATGCCGGCGAAAAATGCGCCGAGGGCAAAGGAGACGTCGAACAGCTCAACCGCGCCGAAGGCAATTCCGAGCGCCAGCGCCAGCACCGAAAGCGTAAACAGTTCCCGTGAGCCGGTCGCGGCGCTGCGCGACATAATCCACGGCACCAGGCGGCGGCCAACCAGCATCATAATGGCGATAAAGGCGACGACTTTACCGATAGTGATGCCCATATCAACGGCCAGCGACGCCAGGCCGACGTTGCCTTTTTCCGTCATTCCGGCGACGGCGGGCAGCAGGACCAGCGTCAGCACCATCACTAAATCTTCGACGATTAGCCAGCCGATGGCGATTTGCCCTCGCTGACTATCAATAAGCTGGCGTTCTTCTAACGCGCGCAGCAGCACCACGGTACTGGCGGTAGAAAGACACAGACCAAAAACGATACCGGTCATCAGCGACCAGCCCAACATCGCTGAAAGCGCCATACCTAGCAGCGTTGCCACGCCTATCTGGGCAATCGCGCCGGGAATGGCGATCGACTTTACCGCCATTAAATCTTTTAAAGAGAAATGCAGACCGACGCCGAACATCAGCAAAATGACCCCAAGCTCGGCCAGCTCTGGCGCCAGTTTGGTATCAGCAACAAAACCCGGGGTAAAGGGGCCAGAGAGTACGCCCGCTAATAAATAGCCCACCAGTGGAGAAATACGTAACTTATTGGCAATCATGCCAAAAATAAAAGCGAGGACCAGCCCGCCGACAATGGTGGTGATAAGCGGTGTTGCGTGGTGCATTCCGTCTCCTTGCATGTGGTGAGCCAATCCATTTTCGGTATTAAACACGTCCTTCTTCAGGCTGCCTCTGCGTTAGCTTCGCGCGTTCGCCCCGACCACATAGTTATCTATGCTCCAGGGGTGTCGTCCACTCGCCGGCTTGATGCAACCCGAATGATATTGTGCATAAACCTAAAAAACCGAGTAATAGTTTATGACACTTTTAGCTGTTTTGTTTATGAATAATTATTGAATTCTTCCGAAAACTGGAATTAGCCCGCAAAAAAGCACAGATCGGAAAACAGGGGCAGGTAATGCAGGAGCGATCCTGATGGGGTAAGGGATTACGGCAGCCAAAGTTTCACTTTGGCTGCCGTATAATCACGCTTTTTGGTGATTGTTAGGGAGGAATATCGTCAATATACCCAGCAGAGGCAGGAAAGCACAGATTTTATAGACCAGCTCGATGCTGGTATGATCGGCCAACAGCCCCAGCACCGCGGCTCCCAGGCCACCCATCCCGAATGCAAAACCGAAGAACAGGCCGGAAACCATGCCAATTCGACCCGGTAATAGCTCCTGAGCGTAAACCAGAATGGCAGAAAACGCCGATGCGAGGATAAAACCAATTATCATGGTCAAAATCCCCGTCCATTCGAGGGTTGCATACGGTAAAATAAGGGTAAACGGCGCTACGCCGAGGATTGAGCCCCAAATCACGTATTTCCGCCCAATTTTATCGCCTACAGGCCCACCAATCACCGTTCCTGCGGCAACCGCGAACAGGAAGATAAACAGGTGTATCTGCGCGTTTTGCACCGATAAGCCAAACTTATCCATCAGATAAAAGGTGTAATAGCTGCTAATGCTCGCCATATAGAAGTATTTCGAGAAAATAAGCATCAGCAGGATGCTTACCGCCAGAATAACTTTATTTTTGGGCAGCGGATTGGCGATGACAGCCTTAGGTTTACCTTTGTTCATCCGATGCTGCGCCGCGTACCAGCGGCTAATTTGCGACAGCACGACGATCGCCAGCAGAGCGGCCAGCACGAACCAGGCGACGTTGCCTTTACCGTAAGGGGCAATGATGACTGCCGCCAGCAGCGGGCCCAGAGAGCTGCCAAAGTTTCCGCCAACCTGGAACAGCGACTGGGCCAGGCCGTGGCGCCCGCCGGAGGCCATGCGCGCCACGCGAGAGGATTCCGGATGGAAGACCGAAGAGCCGGTACCGACCAGCGCGGCGGCCAGCAGCACTGTGCCAAAGCTTCCCGCCAGCGCCAGCAGCACCAGCCCGCAGAGGGTAAAGCACATTCCGACGGGCAGCGACCACGGCATCGGGTGCTTGTCGGTTATATAGCCCACCACCGGCTGCAGGAGCGAAGAGGCGAGCTGGAAAGTGAGGGTGATCATGCCGATCTGCACAAAGGAGAGGGAGAACTCCGACTGTAGCAGCGGGTAGATCGCCAGGATCAGCGACTGGATCATATCGTTCAGCAGGTGGGAAAGGCTGATGGCCCCCAGAATGCGAAACGAGGTGCGGGCTTTTTGCGGCGGCGCAGCGGAGCCGGATAAGGGTTGAGCGGTCTGATTCATTGCCATAGATTCACTTAAAGGTTCTTATTAGAGGATGCAGGTGGAATTATTATCTGACTAACATACCTGCGCCTAAGGTTTGAAGGAAGTCGCAATTCTGAAAACATATTTGTCTAATCGCGTAACTCGCTATACTTTCGGCACTTGTTATTAAATCAGGGAGAGAAGCATGCAATTTGTGAAACGCGGGGTGGCGCTGGCGCTATTCGCGGCGCTATCGCTGGGAAGTCTGTCAGCGCAGGCCTATGAGCAGGATAAAACCTACAAAATCACCATCCTGCATACCAACGATCATCACGGGCATTTCTGGCGTAGCGATTACGGCGAATATGGTCTCTCGGCGCAAAAAACGCTGGTGGACGGTATTCGTAAAGAGGTTGCCGCCGAGGGCGGCAGCGTACTGCTGCTATCCGGCGGCGATATTAATACCGGGGTTCCGGAGTCTGACTTGCAGGATGCGGAACCCGATTTTCGCGGCATGAACCTGGTTGGCTACGACGCTATGGCGGTGGGCAATCATGAGTTTGATAATCCCCTCAGCGTGCTGCGCCAGCAGGAGAAGTGGGCTAAATTCCCGTTCCTTTCGGCCAATATTTACCAGAAAAGCACCGGTGAGCGCCTGTTTAAGCCCTGGGCCTTATTTAAGCGCGGCGGACTGAATATCGCGGTGATTGGCCTGACGACGGACGACACCGCCAAAATTGGTAACCCGGAGTACTTCACCGATATTGAATTCCGCAAGCCGGCGGAAGAAGCGAAGCTGGTTATTCAGGAGCTGCAGCAGAATGAAAAGCCGGACGTGATTCTGGCCACGACCCATATGGGCCATTATGACAACGGCGAGCACGGTTCGAATGCGCCGGGCGACGTGGAGATGGCGCGCAGCCTCCCTGCCGGAGCGCTGGCGATGATTGTCGGCGGTCATTCGCAGGACCCGGTATGCATGGCGGCGGAGAATAAAAAGCAGGTGGATTATGTTCCCGGTACGCCGTGCGCGCCGGACAAGCAAAACGGCATCTGGATCGTCCAGGCGCATGAATGGGGTAAATACGTGGGCCGTGCGGATTTTGAATTCCGCAACGGCGAAATGAAGCTGGTGCACTATCAGCTGATCCCGGTCAACCTGAAGAAAAAAGTGACCTACGACAACGGCCAGAGCGAACGCGTGCTCTATACGCCGCAGATCCCGGAAAACGCGCAGATGCTATCGCTGCTGACGCCGTTCCAGAATAAGGGCAAAGCGCAGCTGCAGGTGAAAATCGGCAGCGTCAACGGTCATCTTGAGGGCGATCGCAGCAAGGTGCGCTTCGTGCAGACCAACATGGGGCAGCTTCTGCTGGCGGCGCAGATGGCGCGCAGCGGCGCCGACTTTGCGGTGATGAGCGGCGGCGGTATTCGCGACTCCATCGAAGCCGGAGATATTACCTATAAAGACGTGATGAAGGTGCAGCCGTTCGGCAACGTGCTGGTGTACGTCGATATGAACGGCCAGGAGGTGACGGAATATCTCACCGCCGTGGCGCAGATGAAACCGGATTCCGGGGCCTATCCGCAGTTCGCCAACGTCAGCTTTGTGGCGAAAGACGGCAAGCTGAATGATTTGAAAATCAAAGGCCAGCCGGTCGATCCGACGAAAACCTACCGCATGGCGACCCTGAGCTTTAACGGCACCGGCGGCGACGGTTATCCGCATATCGACGCTAAGCCAGGCTACGTCAATACCGGCTTCATCGACGCCGAAGTGCTGAAGGAGTATATCCAGAAGAACTCCCCGCTGGACGCGGCGGCGTTTGAACCGAAAGGCGAGGTGAGCTGGCAGTAACGGAGCTGCGCCGCTCGCCAGGTTGTGGTTTTGGCCCGGCCAGCGGCGCGAGGCGGCTGGAGAGATTAATCGCGGCGGGCGATATCGGCGAACTTCGCATCCAGGATTTTCGCCAGATCGCTGGCCGCCAGCTCGATATCCAGCCCGCGCTTGCCGCCTGAGATATACATGGTGGCAAACTCCTGTGCCGGGGCGTCAATCACCGTCGGCAGGCGTTTTTTCTGTCCAAGCGGGCTGATGCCGCCGACCAGATAGCCGGTTACCCGCTGCGCCACCATCGGGTCGGCCATATCCACTTTCTTCGCGCCCAGCGCTTTGGCCACTTTTTTCAAATCCAGCTGACCGGCAACCGGGGTGACCGCCACGGCCAGATGCTTCATATCCCCGTTGAGCGCCACCAGCAGCGTTTTATAAACCCGATCGGCGTTCAGGCCGAGTTTGCGCACCACTTCGTCGCCGAAATTGGTTTCGCCAGGATCGTGATCGTAGCTGTGGATCGTAAAAGCAATTTTGTTTTTTTCGAGTAACTTAACGGCGGGAGTCATCGTTATCCTTCTTACCAACCGATCTAATGTACGTTAAGCATACGCCTGATGATTGTGTAAAAAATAGTACCATCTTGCGCAATAGTATTGGCAGTGATGGTCACTTTGAGCGACAATCGAACGATCCGAGGTGCGAATCTCGGGATAATAATAATGATGAAATTCCTCTTTGACGGGCCAATAGAAATATTGGCCATTTTTTTACGTCAGCATATCAGGCAGGTTCCCTTCACCGTATAAATGCAGCGCGCCCACGGCGACAACATAGCGCCCCGGAGGCAGAGCCAGCAGTACCTCGCGCCAGGCGAGGTTGCGTTGATGCATCAAAACATCGTACAGCGACTGGCTAAAGGTCGTGGGTAGGGAGGTGGCCCCTTTTGCCGGCGGCTGCTCCAGCCACCAGCCGATCATCACCTGCAGAAGACGGGCGTTGGTTCGCCAGTGGGTCAGCGTGTCTTCCAGCAGCGCCAGCCCGCCATCGGGCAAATCGCGCAGCAGCGCTATCTGGCTATCGGTTCCCTCCAGCTCCATCACCCGCACGCGGCTTTCGCGTGCCGCCATCAGCAGCTGATAATCTATCCCGTAATCCGGACGAAGCCCCAGCTTTTGCGCCTGAGTAGCCTGCAGCGCCATGGCAACCTGCCATAGCGGCTGGCTGTCGAAAATGGCGGTTGCCAGCCCCAGCTCTGCGGCGCGGGCTTCCAGCTCAAGGATCTGTTCAGCGCTCAGGCGCTCGGCCAGCGGCGGATAAGAGGGGAGGTTGCTGAAGGGCGTCTCGTTACCGGTAATGTCGGCTTCGACAATCAGCGCATCGGCCTGGCGAATTTTTTTCAGCAGCCTGGCCGGCGGCGGCGACATATCCCGGGTGCCCATGTGAATGCTGCCGACGAGGTGCAGGTAGCGTCCGCCGGGAAGGGTAATATCCAGCGCCGGCCAGGAATAAGACGAGCCAAAGGCGGCTCGCCACAGCATTTTTATTCGGTTTAACAGGCCCATACGCGCTCCGCAATGTGAAGAACTCATGCTAGCGCGCGCGGCCGGGAGGCGCAAGCGTGGGCGGGGGATAAGCGTGCGGTAGCCCGGACAGGGCGTGATGCCGCTATCCGGGAAGGCTCCAGGTTCGGGTCCGCGTGAGAGTCTACTCTTTTGGTTTAAAACGCAGCAGCCGGTTGGCGTTGCTCACCACGGTTATCGAGGAGAGCGCCATCGCCGCCCCGGCAACCACCGGGTTGAGCAGCGTACCGGTGAGCGGCCAGAGGATCCCGGCGGCAATCGGAATGCCCAGCGAGTTATAGACAAAGGCGCCCAGCAGGTTCTGCTTCATATTACGCAGCGTGGCTTTTGCAATGGCCAGCGCGTCGGCGACGCCGTTCAGGCTATGGCGCATCAGGGTAATCGCCGCCGTTTCAATGGCTACGTCGCTGCCGCCGCCCATCGCAATGCCGACATCGGCCTGCGCCAGCGCCGGGGCGTCGTTAATGCCATCGCCGACCATCGCGACCTGATGCCCCTGGCTTTGCAGGCGCTTGATGGCATCGGCTTTACCGTCCGGCAGGACGCCGGCAATCACCTCGTCGATACCCGCTTCTTTGGCGATAGCGTTGGCCGTAACCGGGTTATCCCCGGTGAGCATCACCAGACGGTAGCCCTGGCGATGCAGGCGGGCCAGCGCCGCCACGCTGTCGCTGCGCAGCGGATCGCGAATGGCGATCAGCGCGGCAACCTCGCCGTCTACCGCCAGCAGCACCGGCGTGGCGCCCTGCGAGGCCTGAGCGTTGAGGTCACTTTCCGCCGCGTCGGTGGCAATATTCTGCTCGTTGAGCAGCGCCTGATTACCGAGCAGGAGACGATGGCCGTCGGCTTCACCGCTCACGCCCAGCCCGCGAAGGGTACGGAAGTTTCCACCCTCCGGCAGCGCGCTATCCGCCGCTTTGTCGAGGATCGCCCGCGCCAGAGGGTGGCTGGAGCCCTGTTCCAGCGCGGCGGCCAGGCGTAAAGCGGTCGCCTCATCGATAGCTGTAAAGGTTTTCACCGCCACAACCTGTGGTTTCCCTTCGGTCAGGGTACCGGTTTTATCGAATACGACGGTATCCAGCTGGCTGGCGCGCTGCAGCGCATCGGCGTCGCGAACCAGCACGCCGTACTCCGCCGCCCGGCCGACGCCGGAAATAATCGACATCGGCGTTGCCAGGCCCAGCGCACATGGGCAGGCGATAATCAGCACCGTGGTGGCGATGATCAGGGTATAGACGATTTGCGGCGCCGGGCCGAAGAAGTACCAGATTGCCGCGCTGAACAGCGCAATGACCACGACCGTCGGGACGAAGACGGCGGAAATTTTATCCGCCAGCTGGCCGATTTCTGGTTTACTGCTCTGCGCCTGGCGCACCATGCGGATAATTCGCGCCAGCGTCGTCTGACTCCCCACGGCGCTGGCGGTAAACAGGACGCTGCCATCCTGCACCACCGTACCGGCATGCAGGGGATCTCCGCCGCTTTTCTGCTGCGGGATCGGTTCGCCGGTCAGCATGGCTTCATCAAGCCAGGCCTCGCCCTGGGTGATGGTGCCGTCAACCGGCACCCGGTCGCCGGTGGTCAGACGCAGGGTCATGCCAGGCAGAACTTGCGCCAGCGGTACGCTTTTTTCACCCTCAGGAGTGACCACGCGTGCCGACGGCGGCGTCAAATCGAGCAGTTTTTCCAGCGCCCGCGAAGATCGCTGCCGGGCGCGGGCTTCCAGCATATGGCCGAGGTTAATCAGACCGATAATCATGGCGCTGGCTTCATAATAGAGATGGCGAGCTTCCATCGGGAACCACTGCGGCCACAGGTTGACGCTCATTGAGTAGAGCCAGGCAACCCCGGTGCCCAGCGCCACCAGCGTATCCATAGTGGCGGTGCCGTTTCTCAGGCTTTTCCAGGCGCTGCGATAGAAGTGGCCGCCGGCAAAGACCATCACCGCCAGGGTGACAAGCCCGATAGCCAGCCACAGCGAGCGGTTGTCGTCGGTGACCATCATGTTGTCACCAAACATTCCCCACACCATCACCGGAACGCCCACCAGCAGGGCAACGATCGCCTGCCAGCGGAAGCGTTTCATGGTGGCGATGGCGGTTTCCTGCTGGCGCTCGCGGCGCTTCAGATCGTCTTCGATAGCTTCTGCGCCGTAGCCCGCTTTTTCCACCGCCTGCACTAATTCTGCGGCGGACGCGCTGCCCATGACCAGCGCAGTGCGTTCCGCCAGATTCACCCGCGCCTGCGCGACGCCCGGTACCGCGGCAAGCGCCTTCTGTACCCGGGAAACGCAGCTGGCACAGCTCATGCCGTTGATCAGTAGCTGTTGACTGTCATCGGTGTCATGGGCTGCCGGAAGCTCAGGAGGGGCCGCTGTCAGTGCTTCCGACGGGAGTATTGATTCCGCCAGCGGTTTAGCCTTTGGGTGGCTAAGCTCCGCACCGTATCCGGCTTTCTGAATCGTATCGATTAGCGCTTCGGCGCTGGCGCTACCGGTGACATGCGCTTCGGTAGTGGTGACGTCCGCCAGTTCAACGTCAGGACGCTGCTCCAGGCTCTCTTTTACGCGTTTGACGCAGTGGCCGCAGGTGAGGCCATCGAGCGTCAGGTCGATGGTTTGTGACATAACAAACTCCTTTATTACGTGGATGAGCTGACTGTGATAAAGGTTAAACCTTCCAGCAAGGGGAAGGTCAAGGCGGTTTTCGTCAATGCGGCAAAAAGACGCCGGCTACGGGGACGCTTCGACCGGGGAACCCTGAGCTTAATAATCAAGAACGATCAGCGGCGTTTGATTTTCAGACTCTTTAATGACCGTAATGTCGGCCTGATAGAGCGTCTTTAGCGCCCGCTGCTGCAGAACATCCTGCGGACTGCCGCTATCGACGACGCGCCCTTTATCCATCAGCACCACGCGATCGGCATAGCGCGCGGCAAGATTAAGGTCGTGCAGGACGCAGCAGACGTTGAACTGCCGCTCGCGCACCAGCCGGCGCAGCAGGCGAAAAAGATGCTGCTGGTGGTGAATATCGAGGGCGGAAGTGGGCTCATCCAGAAACAGCCATTTGGGGGAGGGGATGGGCTCCCAGAGCTGCACCAGCAGGCGCGCCAGCTGTACCCGCTGCTGTTCGCCGCCGGAGAGCTGCCGGTAGTCGCGGGCGGCCAGCTCGCGGCAGTCGCACAGCGCCATGATGCGATCCGTTTCATCACGCGAGCTGCATGTCCGCCAGGGATGTCTTCCCATGCGGATCACTTCCTGTACGCTGAACGGAAACGCCATATGGCCGTTCTGCCGCATCACGGCGCGGGTTTTCGCCAGCTCGGCTATCGACCACTCCTCCAGCGGCGTACCCAGCAGGGAACATCGCCCGCCGTGCGGCCGCAGATAGCCCGTGAGCTGGCGCAGCAGCGTGGATTTCCCGGCGCCGTTCGGACCCAGAATGGCGACGATCTCCCCGCCGGGCAGAGCCAGGGAGACATTATCGGTCAGGCGACGTCCCTGCAGGGTATAAACCAGATTTTCGGCCAGAATCATGCTGACCTCCGGCTGCGCAGGATCAGCCACAGAAAATAGGGGCCGCCGATCAGGCTGGTCAGCAGGCCGACGGGCATTTCCGCCGGCTGCACCAGCGTGCGGGCCAGGGTATCGGCCACCAGCAGCAGGCAGGCTCCGGCCAGCGTCGAGCAGGGGATAAGCCAGCGATGATCGGCCCCGGTGGTCATGCGGATCAGGTGCGGGATCACCAGGCCAATAAAGCCGATAACGCCGCTCACCGAAACGGCCGCGCCGACCAGCAGCGAGCTGAGCAACAGCAGCTGCTGACGTTTATGCTTAACGTTAACGCCGAGATAGTGCGCCTCTTCATCTCCCAGCTGCAGCAGGTTGAGCGTCCCGGCAAGAAACAGCGTGGCGACAATCGCCGGCAGGACAAACGAGCTGGCGACCAGCAGCGTAGGCCACTGCGCCTGGCCAAGATTGCCCATCATCCACAGCGTGAGCTGGCGCAGCTGCTGCTCGTCGCCGACGTAGCTCAGCACGCCGATCGCCGCTCCGCACAGCGCGTTGATGGCGATTCCGGCTAACAGGAGCTGCATCATGCCGCCGTGAGCGTGGCGCCGGCTGATGAGAAAAATCACCGCGCAGACCGCCATACTGCCCGCGACGGCAAAAATCATCTGCTCGTACAGCGCCAGTACCACCGGAAATGAGAAGGGCAGAACAATCGCCACCCCCACCATCAGCGCGGAGCCGCTGCTGACGCCAAGCAGGCCGGGGTCGGCCATCGGGTTACGAAACAGGCCCTGCATAATGACCCCCGCCGTCGCCAGCGCCGAGCCCACCAGTACCGCCAGCAGAACGCGGGGCAGGCGAATGTTCAGCCAGATATCACGGTATTCCTCGTCAAACAGCGCGCTGAAGCTGATGTTCAGCGCACCCTGGCTGGCGCCAACCAGCACCAGCGCGGCCAGCAGCAGTGAAAGGCCCGTCAGTACGCTGACGGAAGAGAGTGAATCCTTGAGCACGCAAAACTCCATAACGTCTTTGCGGCGCGGATATGCCGCGCCGCAGGGGATTACGCCGGCTTCAGATCCGGCTCAATCAGGCTGTAGACCTGATTGTTGAGCGCCGGCGCAGCGGCCAGATCGTGAATGTGCGCGGCGACGTCCGCACGCCTCACGAAACCGTGGCACTCCTGATTCTGCAACCGTTGCGCTTTACCGGTGGCCTCACCGTTGAGCAGGCCGCCGGGGCGCAGGATGGCATAATCGAGGCCGCTGGTTTGCAGCCAGCTTTCCGCCAGCGTTTTTTCGCGCACGGCCTGACCAAACGCGGCTTTGGCTCGGGGGGATAAAAAGGGCCAGCTATCTCCGCAGCCCAGCGAGGTCACCAGAATCATCCGCCCGATGCCCGCTTTTTCTGCCGCATCAATAACGGTCCTGTGCGCCAGGTAGTCCTGGGCGCCGCCCATAGAGGAGACGATCAGCGCATCCGGACCGGCAGCATGACAGGCGTCAGCCACCGCGGCGGCATCGCAGGCGTCGCCGGCGAAAACCCGCACGCCTTTAGCCTCAAGGGCGGCTACGGATTGCGGGTTGCGCACCACCGCCAGCACCGGACGCTGCTCCGCCAGCGCCAGTTCAAGCACCTTTGCGCCCGTGCCGCTGCCGCCGGCGCCAAAGATTAACCACGGCGTCATCAGGCGGTTTCCTTGAGGGAAGCGGCCAGGGCCTGGAAGGCGCTAACCTGCTCAGCGAGCAGCTGGCGATGCTCATCGCGACCGAGGAAAATCTTAAACATCGCGCTACCTGCTTTGTTAAAGAAGAGAATCGACGCGGTGTCCATGCCCATAAATTTACGTTCAATCAGCGCGATATGGCTGCAGTTTTCCGCTTTGATATGGCCCGTCATGCCCTTTTTACCACGCAGATTGAAATAGCCGTGGCGATGGAATCCGGAAGGAAGCTCGCCGGTAAACTCGAGGATAACGTCGGCGGTATGGACCAGCGTCGTGACTTTGCCCCATTCGCTGACGGTTTCCCAGATGGCGTCAAACCTTTCACCCGACACGACCGTCGGCGAAGGGAGGTTTTGCACCACCTCCAGAAGGGAAGTTTGGTAGCGATCGGCGATCGCTTCCAGGGTGCCGTCCGGCTCGGTTAGCAAAAAATCCGCTAAAGAAACATGGCTCATAAATCACTCCTGTTAGGGTTGCTCTACCGCAATGTGCGGCGCGTTAAGTTGTTGAATCAGCTCATCAAGAGACTGCAAAATGTTGCTGGCCCAGAAGCGTCCTTCATTGGTCAGGCGCAGGCAGGTTGAGGCGTCGCGGGTGAGCCCCGCGCGATGCCACTGGGCGAGTAGAGGGGTCAGCTCCCCGGCGCGCGGGGTCAGTTCATCCAGCGGCACGCGCGCTGTTTCCACGCCCGCCTGCAGCGTATGCCGCCACTGAAAACCGCGCTCGGCGGCGCGCATCATCATCATCAGCGGCTTTTTACCGGCGGCGATCGATTCGTGCCAGGTCGTCAGGTTACGTTCCACCATCCACGAATAGCCGTTGACCGAGCCGCCCGCGCCGGAGCCCAGGGCCAGGCAGTCGGCCCCCTGTTTAATCAGCAGGTTGTAGAGGTTGCGTTCGCGGGTTGTGCGGGCCCAGTGGCTGTTGCTGATACAGCGCCAGCCCGCGTCGTCCATGAAGTCGCAGCCCTGAAGGTAGAGATCGCGTCGCTCTGCCGGAGTGGGGACGGCGGTGCGACCGTTTTCCACGGCTTTACCCAGCGGCGTGTTGGGGAGCAGATTAAGCGCGTAGAGATCGACGCCGTCGAGCCCGATATCGCGGGCGATTTTGAGATCTTCCTCCCACAGCTTTGCGTCCTGGCCGGGGAGGCCGAACAGCAGATCGCACACCACGGCCGCGCGATCCCGCCGCACCAGCCCCTGCATAAAGGCGGCGGCGGTGGGGCCGTCAGAGGTGCGGGCCATTTTCTTGCGCACCTTGCTGTTGAAGGACTGAATGCCGATGGAGAAGCGATTGGCTCCGGCATCCAGGCAGGCGTCGATGCGGTTGTCATCAAAGTTAAGCACCCGTCCTTCGATGGTGATTTCACAGTCCGGCGCGAGGGGGAGCTTTTCCCGCAGGGTGGTGATAATTCTCGCCAGATCCTGCGCCGCCAGCGCGGAAGGCGTACCGCCGCCAAAGTAAACCGCGTGGATCGGCGCCGACTGGTGCAGGACGCTATCGGCCTCCATCTCGATTTCGCGCAGCAGCGCGTCGGTATAGCGGGCGCAGTGGTCATCTTCGTAACGGTTCTGATAAAAACCGCAAAAAGTACAGTGGGTTGCGCAAAAGGGAATATGCAGGTACAGCAGTCTTTTACGCGGCGGCGCGCTGCGGCTGATGACCTCCTGCCAGGTTTGCTCCAGCTGCTCTTTTGCCACCGGGATCGCGCCGCGCCACGGCATGGTGGCCCGACGATCTTTAAATGGCTGGTTTCCCTCCAGCGCGAAATGCGCAGAGAGATCCAGGGCGTTGTTAGTCTTCATAGCGTCAACATCAAATCCAGTTATTGGGGCCAAAACTGCTGGTGCAGGGACTCAACCGCGTCGGCAACCCGGGGGCCCATACCGAGGATCAGCGCCTGATCGACGGTAACAATGCGCTGATTTTTCCATGCGGCGGTGTGGGTTATGCCGGCGACGGCGCGCAGCCGGTTAATATCGCCGTCCACCATTTGCGAGGTCACGACAATAACCTCCGGGTTTGCCGCAATCAGCGATTCCGCGCTGTAGCTTTTATATTGCTCGTGCGAAGCCACATTCCGTGCGCCCGCGAGGGTCAGAATGGCGTCGGCAACGCTGCCCTTACCGGCCACCTGCGGCGCGCTGCTGCCCGCGGAGAGAATAAACATCGCCCTGACCGGCGCCTTTTGCGCCGCAACGCTGTGCTGAACGCGCTCCAGACGCTGATGAATCTGGTTTACCAGCGCATCTCCTCGTTCGGGAACCCGCAGCGTCTTCGCCAGCTGGCGAATGTTGGCGTACATCTGTTCAACCGTGGCCGGCACGCGCGGCAGGGTGACAACGTTAACTTTTTGCGTCCGCAGCTGATCCAGAACGATCTGCGGCCCGGCATCCCGCCAGGTGATGAAAACGTCCGGCCTGAGGGATAAAATGCCTTCGCTGCTGAGCTGCTTCCAGTAGCCGATATGCGGCAGCCTGGCCGTTTCCGGCGGCCAGGAGGTGGTTTCATCGACGCCAACCACCTGATTTCCGGCTTCAAGCGCGTAGATCAGTTCGCTAAGCGAGCCTCCGGCAACGACGATACGTTCGCTGGCATAGGTTGCGCAGGCGGCACAAAGCGTCAGCAGGGCGAACAACAGTTTTTTCATCATCAGAAGTTCCACGCAAAACCGACCGCTGCGTTAAATCCGGCCGCCGGAATGGTTTCATGGGCGGTTTGATAGCGTTTGTTGGTCAGGTTGTTGAGCGCCAGGTTGACCTGATACTGCTCCTGCGGGCCAAACTCGGTATTGAACGCGAGGTTAAGCGTTGCCCAGCCCGGATAGCGAATCTCCCTGGTGCCGGTTTTATCGTTGGCGCTGGAGGCGGCGCGCACGAAGAGATCGGAGGTCACGTTGGCGCTATTCAGCAGCAGCGTGTGCTTAAGGCCAGCCCTTCCCGTCACGGTAGGTTCGCCGGTATCCCAGGTTTTAATGGCTTCGCCTTCATACTGCCGGCGGATAAGATTGCCGCTCAGATAGGGCGAAACGGCCCAGCCGTTGTACTCCGCCGTCAGCTCCATCCCCCAGGTTTTGGCGCGATCGATATTGTCGTAATAGAAGTACTCGCCGCGTGAAGAGGTGCTGTTGCCGTTGCAAATCGCCTGACCCGAACAGGCGAGGCTGGCGATATAGTCTTTGGCTTCGGAGTAGTAAATCGCGCCGTCAACCAGCCACATATTGCCTTTGTAACGGGCGCCCAGCTCATAGTTGTTGGAGTGTTCCGCCTTCAGGCCGGTGTTGCCATAGGTGATGCCGCCGCCGGCCGAGGTCTGCATAAACAGCTGGGTCAGCGTCGGGAAGACGTAGCCCTGGGCGTACGCCGCGCGCAGTTCAATATCTTTAAAGCCGGAATAGCGCAGGCTGGTCGAGGTGACCAGCTTATCGTCATGCGCTGATTTTCCGCCCATTGACTGGCTGACCGTGCCGCTCTGGCTGTCGTTGCGGTTAAGCTCAGAGGAGAGCCAGTACTGACGCGCGCCAACGGTCCAGGTCCAGTCATCGGCGAAGCGCCAGTCGTTTTGGGCAAACACCGAGGCGTTGCTTTGTTCCGCTTCAGTATGCGACAGCGTATGGGTCTGGATATCGAATGCGCCGGTCGCCGCCGTCTGGCGCGTGCTGCTGCTGGTATCCTGCTTCACTTTGTCATGCTGATACTGGGTGCCGATAACCAGCTCATTGTTCGCCGGCAGGGAGAAGTTGCCCTGCAGCGTTACGCCCTGGGTATATTGCTTATCGTTGGTATTGGTCTGGTTACTGACCGTCAGCGCCTGGATCGCCGGGCTGGGGATCGGCTGGGTGGTCTTAATCCGGTTTTCAAATTTACGCTCAATGGTCTGGCTGTAGGCGTCGAAGTGAATTTTTTTCAGGTAATCGCCGTCGGCGTCGTAATCATAGAACACGCCGACTTTTTCGCGTTCCAGCTTCGGAATACGAACGCTGAAGTCTTCATATTGGCCGTCCGGATCGTCAAACCAGGTTTGCGTGGAGGTTTTGTAGCGGTCGAGCGACAGGCCGAATTTATGGCGATCGAGATTGTAGCCAAGCCAGACGCCCTGGCTGTTGTTGCGGAAGTTGGTGTTCTGCAATCTGCCGTCCGGCGTATCGCGGTTGCCCTGGTCGGAGTAGCTGCCGTTGATCCGATAGTCGAACTGGCCGATGCTGCCCCAGGCCGCAGCGGACTCTTCCCAGCCCGCAGTCGCCGAGTTATAAACGGCCTTCACCGTCCCGGCGACGGGCTTATCCCCGCCTTTTTTAGTGATAAAGTTAACCACGCCCCCGATGGCCTGCGATCCGTACAGTACCGAGTAGGGGCCTTTTACCACCTCGATCCGCTCCAGCGCGGATTCATCGATCAGCAGCCCGACGCCGTAGTTCTGCCCGGCGCGCTGATAGCTGACTACCTGACCGTCAATCAAAATCAGCACGCGCGAGGAGGCCTCGCCGCGGATGCGGATTTGTTTACGTCCGGCCAGAGAGTTATCGGTCACTTCAACGCCGGGGATATCCCGCAGATCGTCGGCGATAGAGACGCTGGTTGAGTTATTTAGCGTATCCCGGTCGATAACCTGAACGGTCGCCGGGCTTTCCCAGAGGCTCGATTCGGTACGATTAGCCGTGACGATCAGCGTCTCTTCGTCGGCCGTTTTGGCTGTGCTGGCCGGGGTTGCCGCAGAAACGTTAGCGGCAACAAACAACGACAGGCTGGAGAGTAGCATGCTCCCCCGGTTTGTCCTTTTCACCATTAGAGTAACCTTTATTATAATGATAACTAATATCATTCGCATTTATATTTGTTTCTAAAGTGAACGTCCAGACGCTAAGGGGTAAATGGAATGCACCTTTGATGTGGGTCAATTTCGAACGGTGCGTAAATACTTTTTTGTGAGATTCATCACATTATGGGAAAGCACAGGCGCGGTTAACATGATAAAAAATATGGCTTATATTTTTCCTCTCCACATAGGGTTGGTTATTGCGCGAATGGTCCTACAATAGGAGCAGTGCGAGAGGCAGCGAGGTGCAGAGGCGATGAATATCAGCGATGTGGCAAAAAGGACCGGCTTAACCAGTAAAGCGATTCGCTTCTACGAAGAGAAGGGGTTGGTGACGCCGCCGCTGCGTAGTGAAAATGGCTACCGCAGCTACAGCCAGCGGCATCTGGACGAGCTGACCCTGCTGCGCCAGGCGCGCCAGGTCGGTTTTAATCTGGAGGAGTGCCGCGAACTGGTCGGTCTGTTTAACGACCCGTCGCGGCATAGCGCCGACGTAAAACGCAGAACGCTGGATAAAGTCGCTGATATTGAGCGCCATATCAGCGAGCTGCAGAGCATGCGTAGCCACCTGCTGGCGCTGGCGGAGTCCTGTCCCGGCGATGACGGCGCGGACTGCCCGATTATCGACAATCTCTCCGGCTGCTGCCATCGCAAGGCGCAGGTTTAGCGGTGGGGAGGGGCGAGCCTGATCCGCAGCGTGATGCCCTCAACGGCCAGCACCTCGACCTTACTGCCGGCGGTGAGGTCCTCGTCGGCGACTACCGGCCATGAGCTGTCGCCGACGCGCACGTGGCCGCGGCCGTTAACCAGCGCCGTCTCCAGCGAGAAGATACGGCCAACCAGCTGCTTCCCGCGCTGGTTAAGCTGGGCGTCGGCCGGCTTCTGCCGCTTCACCTGGCGGCGCAGCCAGCGCGACCATAGCCAGGCCGCCAGCAGGGTCAGCGCGGCAAACAGCGCGCCCTGCCACGCCCAGTCCAGCGGCAGCATCCAGGTCAGGGCGCCGGTGATCACCCCGGCAACGCCGCTCCACAGCAGATAACCGTTGCCGCCTAGCATCTCCGCCGCCAGCAGCAGCCCGCCGAGGCTGAGCCAGAAGAGGTGCGGATGAACCAGTATCATCGCAATCATAGTTTTTTCCGTTCGCCGGCGCCTTCTTTAAGCAGTTCGCTAATTCCGGCGATAGAGCCCATCAGGCTGGTCGCGTCGAGCGGCATCAGCACGACTTTGCTGTTATTTGATGCGCCAATCTGCTGCAGCGCGTCGGTATATTTCTGCGCAACGAAGTAGTTAATCGCCTGAATATCCCCGGAGGCAATAGCGGAAGAGACCATCTGGGTGGCGCGAGCCTCCGCTTCCGCCGAACGTTCACGCGCTTCCGCCTGCAGGAACGCCGACTGGCGCTCGCCTTCTGCTTTCAGAATTTGTGACTGCTTTTCGCCCTCGGCTTTCAGAATCTCCGCCTGACGTATCCCTTCGGCCTCCAGGATATAGGCACGCTTGGTTCGCTCGGCCTTCATCTGGGCGTTCATCGAGGCGATAAGCTCCGCCGGCGGGCGCACGTCGCGAATTTCCACGCGGGTGATTTTGATCCCCCACGGGTTGGTGGCCTCATCGACGATATGCAGCAAGCGGGTGTTGATGCTGTCGCGCTGGGAGAGCATTTCGTCGAGCTCCATCGAGCCGAGTACGGTACGGATGTTGGTCATCGTCAGGTTGATAATCGCCAGCTCCAGGTTGCTGACTTCATAGGCCGCTTTCGGCGCATCAATAACCTGAATAAAGCACACCGCATCAATGGTGACGTTGGCGTTATCGCGCGAAATAACCTCCTGCGAGGGAATATCCAGCACCTGCTCCATCATATTAATTTTTCGCCCGATGCGGTCCATGAACGGTACCACCAGGCTCAGCCCCGGCTGGAGAGTCATGGTATAGCGGCCAAAGCGTTCGACGGTCCACTGGTAGCCCTGCGGAACAATTTTCACTCCGGCAATAACGATAACCAGCGCGACGAAAATAAGAACGGGGATAAAAATTAGCATCAAAAAACCTCCTGTTTAATTGCCTGCCAGACGTCAGCAAAGTGACGCATGTTTAAACCGAGTATATCTTTCTCCTCATCCTGGCGAAAGAAAAGTGGAGTAAACTAGTCGGGTTTTGGGAAATATATGGAACGATAATGAAGGAAAATAACGCTATCTTGCGCCTTGAGGATGTTGGCTTTCAGGTCGATAAGTCGATCATTTTGCATAATATTAATCTCGAGCTGAGCGCCGGGGAATTTAAGCTGATTACCGGGCCCTCCGGCTGCGGTAAAAGCACGCTGCTTAAAATTATCGCCTCGCTGCTTAGCCCGACCAGCGGGAAGATTTTTTATTCCGGCAAGGATATCAATACGCTATCGCCGGAAACCTACCGCCAGCAGGTCTCATACTGCGCGCAAACTCCGGCGCTATTTGGCGACTCGGTCTATGACAATCTCATTTTTCCCTGGCAAATTCGCCACCAGCAGCCGGACCCGCAGGCGCTGGTTGCCGATTTACGCCGCTTTGGGCTGGCGGAAAATACGCTGGGCAAATCGATCAACGAACTCTCCGGGGGAGAAAAGCAGCGCGTTTCGCTTATTCGCAATTTGCAGTTTTTGCCGCAGGTGCTGCTGCTCGATGAAATTACCAGCGCGCTGGATGACAGCAATAAGCGCAACGTTAACGATATTATTCATCGCTATGTGACGGAAAAGAATATTGCGGTGCTGTGGGTGACGCATGACCGTAATGAAATCGACCACGCCGATGAAGTGATGACGCTGCAGCCGGCTAGCGCAGGCGGTCAGGAGGTTATCAATGAACGGGCATAATATCACTAACGAATCGCTGGCCCTGTCGATGGTGCTGGTACTGGTAGCCATCGTGGTGAGCTATCGCGAAAAGCTGGCGCTGGAGAAAGATATCGTCTGGAGCATCTGTCGGGCGGTGGTGCAGCTGATTATCGTCGGCTACGTGCTGAAATATATCTTCAACGTTAATCACGTTCTGCTGACGCTGCTTATGGTGCTGTTTATCTGTTTTAACGCGGCGTGGAATGCGCAAAAGCGCAGCAAATATATCGATAAGGCCTTCATCTCATCATTTATCGCCATTACCACCGGCGCAGGGCTTACGCTGGCGGTGCTGGTCTTCTCCGGATCGATCTCTTTCGTGCCGATGCAGGTGATCCCTATTGCCGGCATGGTCGCCGGCAACGCGATGGTGGCGGTGGGGCTGTGCTACAACAATATGGGCCAGCGCTTCAGCAGCGAACAGCAGCAAATTCAGGAGAAGCTGAGCCTCGGCGCGACGCCAAAGATGGCCTCGGCCAGATTAATTCGCGACAGCATTCGCGCCGCGCTGATCCCGACCATCGATTCGGCGAAAACGGTGGGGCTGGTGAGCCTGCCGGGGATGATGTCGGGGCTGATTTTTGCCGGGATAGACCCGGTTAAAGCGATTAAGTATCAGATAATGGTCACATTTATGCTGCTATCGACCGCCAGCTTATCAACAATCATCGCTGGCTATCTGACCTACCGGAAATTCTTTAACCCTCGTCACCAGCTGGTGGTGACGCAGTTGAAAAAGAGCGAGTAGCGTCGTTCCCGCAGAAGGCGCTGGACGCCTGACCCGGGCTACGGGGGGCCGTAGCCCGGTCAGCGAAGCGCCGCCTGGGCGTAACGATCAGTACAGCAGGGAGTAGAGCTGACGGCGATATTTCGCGGCCAGCGCATCGCCGGTGCCGAGGGCGGCAAGAATTTCCTGCAGCATCTTGCGCACCTGGCCGTCGCCGGCGTCTAAATCTTTCTGCAGATGGCTGAACAGCAGAGCCAGCGCCTCTTCGTTGCGGCCAACCTGATGCAGCTGCAGGGCCAGCTGAGCCGCCAGCGCCGCGTCTTCCGGATTTTGCTCAACCTGCTGCTGGAGCAGCTGGATTTCCGGCGTATCGGCCGCCTGCTTGAGCAGCTCAATCTGCGCAACCAGCCCCTGGTAGCGGGTATCCTGATCCTGTAGCGGAACCGTTTTCAGCACCGCTTCGGCTTCGTCGGAGCGGTGCAAGGCGATTAGCGTTTCCGCCAGCAGCAGGCCAATCTGGCTCTCCTGAGCGGAGAGCTGCCACGCCTCTTTCAGCAGCGGCAGGGCTTCGGCGTACTTCTCTTCCTGCATCAGCGCCAGCGCCTGCTGGGCTTTTAACTCTTCTTCGCGCGGTAGCACTTTATCAAGCAGCGCGCGGACGGCGGCCTCCGGCTGCGGGCCTTCAAAGCCGTCTACCGGCTGACCGTTCTGGAACAGATAAACCGTTGGAATCGAGCGCAGGCCAAACTGCGAAGCCAGCATCTGCTCGGCATCGCAGTCCACCTTCGCCAGCGTAAACTGACCGTTGTACTGCGCCGCCAGACTTTCCAGAACCGGCGTCAGCTGCTCGCAGTGCTGGCTGCGCGCGGACCAGAAATAAAACAGCACCGGCGCGGTAACGGATTGTTCCAGCGTCTGGTGCAGGTTAGCTTCGGTAATGTTGATAATATTCTGTACTGACATAAGCGCATCTCTTTAATCAATTTTTTGTATACATGGGGGCGACGGCCGGAGCTTCAACTCAGCCCTGGATAATTTTGTCCATCATCCGCGTTGGCAACAGGCGTTTGAGCAGGGCCACCGCGTGCGTGACTAAGGTCACCGGATAGCGCAGCCTGGGTTTATCGCTAACGAAAGCATGGCGCACTTTTTCCACCACCGCCTCCGGCCCGAGGGTAAAGCGCGCGGCGATACCGGGGTTTTCCACCGGCTTATCGCTCCGGGTTTGATTGACGTTGCTCGTAAAGCGGGTGCGAATCGGCCCCGGCTCAATCAGGCTGACCTTAATGCCGCTATAGCGCAGCTCCATGCGCAGGGCGTCGGACCAGGCTTCCAGCGCGTATTTGCTGGCGGCATAGGCGCCGCGACCGGGGCTGGAGATGATCCCCATGACCGAGGAGGTCATCACGATACGGCCCTCGCCGTGCGGCTCCATAGCCGGAAGCAGCAGCATGGTGAGCTGGTGGGCGCCAAAAAAGTTGGTGGAAAACTGCTGCTCCATCTGCTGGCGGCTAACGGCGATCAGCGGGCCATAGACGCCGTAACCGGCGTTATTAAACAGGCCATACAGCCGATTCTCGGTCAGGGCGATAACCTCTGCCGCAGCGCGCTCCACGCTCAGCGGATCGTCGAGATCCAGCAAAATACCGGTCAGTCCGAGTTCCTGCATCCGCGCAACGTCGTCAGCCTTGCGGCAGGCGGCCAGAACGTTAAAGCCCTGACGTTTCAGATCGAGCGCGCTTTCAAGGCCAATACCGCTGGAACATCCTGTAACTAAAACCGTTTTTTGCATAACTTTACCTGCAAACAACCCCTGAGGATCAGGAGTCATGATTAACTAAGGGAGCCAGCCGCGTCGCCATCCAGTCGGCAATAAACGGCTGGGCGTCGCGGTTGGGGTGGATTCCATCATCCTGCATCCACTGTGGCTTCAGATAGACCTCTTCCATAAAAAAGGGTAACAGAGGAATATCAAACTCTTTGGCCAGTGCGGGATACATTGCGCTAAAGGCTTCATTATAACGACGCCCATAGTTGGCGGGCAGGCGAATTTGCATCAGCAGCGGCTGGGCATTCGCCGCTTTGATATCCTGCAAAACGGTGCGCAGAGTCTGCTCCGTTTGCTGCGGCGGGAAGCCGCGCAGTCCGTCATTGCCGCCCAGTTCGACCAGCACCCAGCGCGGTTGATGCTGTTTAAGCAGCGCCGGCAGACGCGCCAGCCCCTGCTGCGACGTGTCGCCGCTGATGCTGGCGTTAACTACCGGCGTTTTTGCCTGCCACTTATCGTTAAGTAGCGCAGGCCACGCGGCGTTGGCCGCCATTCGATAGCCGGCGCTCAGACTGTCGCCGAGAACTAACAGCGTGTCCGCCGCCATCGCGCGGCAGGTAAACAGGACCAGAAACAGGAAAGGCAAATGCCAGCGGAAAACATACTTGAAGTTCATCATCTTAAGAAGTCCGTCGGTCAGGGAGAGCATCAGCTTTCCATCCTCACCGGAGTTGAGCTGGTTGTCAAACCGGCGCAGACCATCGCCCTGATTGGCGAGTCGGGTTCCGGCAAATCCACGCTGCTGGCGATCCTTGCCGGGCTGGACGACGGCAGCGGCGGTGAAGTCTCTTTACTCGGGCAGCCGCTGCACCGCATGGACGAAGAGGCGAGGGCGCAGCTGCGCGCGAAGCACATCGGCTTTGTTTTTCAGTCCTTTATGCTGATCCCGACCCTCAATGCGCTGGAAAACGTCGAGCTTCCGGCGTTGCTGCGCGGCGAGAGCGACAGCCAGAGTCGGGGCAGCGCCAGGGCGCTGCTGGAGCAGCTGGGGCTGGGTAAACGCCTGAACCATCTGCCGGCGCAGCTTTCCGGCGGCGAGCAGCAGCGGGTGGCGCTGGCCCGCGCCTTCAACGGGCGTCCGGAGCTGCTGTTTGCCGATGAGCCGACCGGCAACCTCGATCGGCAGACCGGGGATAAAATTGCCGACCTGCTGTTTTCGCTCAATCGCGAACACGGTACGACGCTGATCCTGGTGACGCACGATCCGCTGCTGGCGGCGCGCTGCGACCGGCGGCTGCGGCTGGTTGATGGTCAGCTGCGGGAGGAAGCATGATTGCCCGCTGGTTCTGGCGCGAATGGCGATCGCCATCGCTGCTGATCGTCTGGCTGGCGCTGAGCCTGGCGGTGGCCTGCGTGCTGGCGCTGGGGTCGATAAGCGATCGCATGGAAAAGGGGCTGAGCCAGCAGAGCCGTGAATTTATGGCCGGGGACCGGACGCTGCGCAGCTCGCGCGAGGTCCCCGCCGACTGGCTCACGCAGGCGCGTCGGCTGGGATTAACGGTCGGCGAGCAGCTCAGCTTCGCCACCATGACCTTTGCCGGCGATACGCCGCAGCTGGCCGACGTCAAGGCGGTTGACGACACCTATCCCCTTTACGGTCAGCTGGAAACCCAGCCGCCGGGCTTAAAACCGCAGGCGGGCAGCGTGCTGCTGGCCCCGCGATTAATGGCGCTGCTGAATTTAAAAACCGGCGATACCATTGATGTCGGCGACGCCACGCTGCGCATTGCCGGCGAAGTGATTCAGGAGCCGGACGCCGGGTTCAATCCTTTTCAGATGGCGCCGCGGCTGATGATGAACACTGCCGATGTGGCAAAGACCGGGGCGGTGCAGCCCGGCAGCCGCGTCTCCTGGCGCTATAAGTTCGCCGGAACCGCGCCGCAGCTGGCGGAGTATGAGCGGTGGCTGTTGCCAAAGCTGGGGGCGGAACACCGCTGGATTGGCCTGGAACAGGATGACAGCGCGCTGGGTAAATCGCTCGAACGCTCGCAGCAGTTCTTACTGCTCTCGGCGCTGCTCACGCTCCTGCTGGCGGTGGCGGCGGTGGCGGTAGCCATGAGCCACTACTGCCGCAGCCGTTACGATCTGGTGGCGATCCTTAAAACCTTAGGCGCCGGGCGGGCGCAGCTGCGCAAGCTGATCGTCGGGCAGTGGCTGATGCTGCTGGCGCTGGCGGCGATTGCCGGCGGCGCGATGGGGATGGGGCTGGAGAAGATCCTGCTGGTGATGCTGAAACCGGTTCTCCCGGGCGCGCTGCCGGCCGCCAGCCTCTGGCCGTGGCTGTGGGCGATTGGCGCGATGGCGGTGATTTCGCTGCTGGTGGGCCTGCGGCCCTATCGGCTGCTGCTGGCGACGCTGCCGCTGCGGGTACTTCGTCAGGACGTGGTGGCTAACGTCTGGCCGCTGAAGGTCTATATTCCGCTGGTGTGCGCGGTGGTGGTTATCCTGCTGGCGTGGCTGATGGGCGGCAGCCCGCTGCTGTGGGCGGTACTGGCCGGCGCGGTGGTGCTGGCGCTGCTGTGCGGCCTGCTGGGATGGGGGCTGCTGTGGCTGCTGAAGCGGGTGACGCTGAAGGCGCTGCCGCTGCGCCTGGCGGTCAACCGGCTGCTGCGCCAGCCGTGGTCGACGCTAAGCCAGCTGGCGGCGTTCTCGCTGTCGTTTATGCTGCTCGCCCTGCTGCTGGTGCTGCGCGGCGATCTGCTGGATCGCTGGCAGCAGCAGCTGCCGCCGGAAAGCCCCAACTACTTCCTGATTAATATTGCCCCGGATCAGGTCGCGCCGGTCAAAGCTTTCCTCGCCGGGAACCAGACGGCGGCGACGGAGTTCTACCCCATCGTCCGCGCGCGCCTGACGCAGATTAACGGCCAGGCGACGGAGGGCAATAAGGACGAAGCGCTGAATCGCGAGCTGAACCTGACCTGGAGCGACGACAGGCCGGATCATAATCCGCTGGTGGCCGGCGCCTGGCCGCCAAAAGCGGGTGAAGTGTCGATCGAGGAGGGGCTGGCGCAGCGCCTGGGGGTTAAGCTCGGCGATAGCGTCACCTTTACCGGCGATACCCAGGACTTCAGCGCTAAGGTGACCAGCGTGCGCAAAGTTGACTGGGAGAGCCTGCGGCCAAACTTCTTCTTTATCTTCCCGCCGGGCGCGCTCGACGGACAGCCGCAGAGCTGGCTGACCAGCTTCCGCTGGGATAACGGCAGCGGCATGTTGACGCAGCTGAACCGAGAATTCCCGACCGTCAGCCTGCTGGATATTGGCGCCATTCTGCGTCAGGTGGGTCAGGTACTGACTCAGGTCAGCCGCGCGCTGGAAGTGATGGTGGTGCTGGTGACCGCCTGCGGTATTTTACTGCTGCTGGCGCAGGTTCAGGTCGGGATGCGCCAGCGCTATCAGGAGCTGGTGGTCTGGCGCACGCTGGGGGCCGGAAAGTCGCTGCTGCGCACCACGCTATGGGCGGAGTTTGCCCTGCTGGGCGTGGTGTCCGGGATCGTGGCGGCGATAGGGGCTGAGGTGGCGCTGGCGATGCTGCAAACCAAAGTCTTTGATTTCCCCTGGTCTCCGGACTGGCGATTGTGGGTGATGCTGCCGCTCTGCGGGGCGCTGCTGCTCTCCCTGTGCGGCGGCTGGCTGGGGCTGCGTTTGTTAAAAGGCAAAGCGCTGTTCCGCCAGTTTAGCCAGTAATTCAGCGCGCTTGGCATCTGCAGGCCCGGGGTTGAGTACCAACGCCCCGGGCTTTTTACTGCGTTCCGTTTAAGCCTGACGCGCGGTTAGCGGTTCATTCATTGCTCTGCGACGGCAAAGCGCGCCCCTGAAAGCGTGGCGGCGGCGCGACGGAGATAGTGCATTTGCATGACGGTTTGATGAAATTCGCGGCGGCTTTCTTTTAACGGCACAAAATGATAAGTCACTGATTTTTAAGAGCACGAAAGCTTAAAAACGAGACAACACGACGTTCGTAATCACGGTTAATATTCACCTTGCAAATATAAGGTTGCTTATTACTCAAGGAAAAAGCATGGCACATAAAATAAAAGCGCTGGCGATGACGATCGGCGCAGTACTGGCAGTGACTTCTTTTGCTTCCCAGGCTGAGATTACGCTGCTGAAACAAGATCCGCAGGCCGGCGACCCGTTAAGCCGCCTGAACTTCACCGTCGGCGGAAGTATTCGTCCGCAGTTCAACATGATGTCCGGCGATGGCGATAAAGGCTCCTATAAGCGTAACGGTTTCGACGGCGGTACCCGTTTCCGCTTCGCCGCTGATTATTATCTGTTTGATGATATTAGCTGGATCAGCTATTACGAACTGGGGGTCAATATTCCGGCGCTGTTCGACTGGGATAATCACTATGCGGAAGGCGCTAATAACACCTCTCGCCGTATGCTGTATACCGGGCTGAAGAGCGACACCTGGGGGACGCTAACCTACGGTCAGCAAAACAGTATTTATTACGATGTGGTCGGCGCCAAGACGGATATTTGGGATTACGACATGATCGCCCAGGCGCCGGGTAACGGGATCAACGGCGATTACGATGGTTCTTACCGCTCGCGCAATATGCTCAAGTATAAGAAATCTGCCGGCGACGTCGATCTTTATGCTTCTTATCTGTTTGAAGATAATGAGTATCTGCCGGGGAATGGCCTGCGCTATAAGCGTAAAGGCGGGGGCTCCGTTGGCGTGGATTATCACATCATGAAGGACCTGACCTGGGGTACGGCGTGGAACTATACGCGTGCCGAAATGCGCGATCCGTCCAGCGCTGAGAATAAAACCTATGACCAAAATATCCTCGGTACCGCCCTAAGCTGGACGCCGGATAACTGGACCTTCTCCTTCGGCGGCGGCTGGTATCAGAACTTCCTGACCACCAAAAAAGCCGATGTGAATAACTACTTCGCCGGCGATGCCTGGGGTATTGAGTACTTTGCGGGCTATAAAATCCCGGTTGGCCAGTACGCGCTTAAATCCGTTCAGCCGTACTTTATGGGCGACCGCCTGGAATACGTGAACGGACGTAACTACCAGCGCATTGATAACGGTCTGGGGATCAGCTTCCAGCTGGATTATGGCTTCCGCGTTGATTACGAACACGTCTTTACTTCGAGCACCGACAACCTGGGCGATATGAACCTGGTGCGTCTGCGCTACGACTTCTAAACCGCGACCTCCCGCGCAGCGCGATGCCGAAAATCCCGGCTTGCGCTGCGTTTACGCGGGCTACCGCGCCAGCCAGGAGGCGACGTCCTGCCAGGTTCCGCGAAAGATAATCTTCTCTGCCTTTTTACCCAGCTGATAGCGATACATTGGGTCGTAGTACTCTTTCAATAGCGGAACAAGCCACGCAAAATGCGCATCGGTGCTCGCCGTACGCAGCTGTTCAGCCAGCGCGTCATCAAGCAGGGCGGTGAGCTGAGCAAAACGCTGGAGCCCCAGGCGACGGCGGATAGCAAACAGGCCGTGGTGCAGATACGCGCTGTACTCCTGCCAGCCCCGATCTTCGCCGTACGCGGCTATAAAGTCGCGGTGCATCCGGTCAAAATACTCCTCCCGCAGGCGCGCCAGGCGGACGTCAAACGGGTCCTCCACCACCGCCAGCGGCGATTGCGCCATGCGCTCGCGCAGGCATTCCGGCAGATGGTTGGCGCCTATCATATGCCCTTCATCCTCCAGCACCCAGCGGCGCTGGCTGGCCGCTTTTTTCAGCATTGCGACCGCGAGGTGGTTTTCAAACGTTGCCTGAGCATGCTGGTCGCGCAGCGTCCGCCCGAACGATGAGCCGCGATGGTGGGCGAGCCCTTCGAGGTCGATTCCGTCGGGCCGCGTGCCGACCAGCTGAGTTTTACCGTTGCCGGTGCAGCCGCCGATAAGCACTATCGAGCGCTGGACCAGCTCCTGCGTCAGCTGGATGGCGGCCTGGCGCAGCGCCTTATAGCCGCCGACGATCAGCGGATAATCGACGCCCGATTCGCGCAGCCACTGCTGAACAATGTGCGAGCGCTGGCCGCCGCGGGCGCAGCAAAGATAGCCCTGAGGATTGCGTAAGCAGGCTTCACGCCACGCCCGCATGCGTTGGGCGCGAATGTCGCCATTGACCAGGCGATGGCCGCGCGCCAGGGCGGCTTCTGCCCCCTGACGTTTATAGCAGGTGCCGACGGCGGCGCGTTCTTCATCGTCCATCAGCGGTAGGTTGAGCGCTGCGGGGAGAGCGCTTTGGCTGAATTCAACCGGGGCGCGTACGTCAATGAGTGGGGTATCCGCGGCGAGAATTGCGCGGTAATCCGTCCCATTATTCATGGGTCTTCCTTTTGCAGTGAAACCGAGATTTTCTGTAAAGCGAAGGAGGGATTCTACGCGCCTGAAGGCGTGCCGGGGAAGGAATAACGCGCTTCCCCCGGCACGAAAGGCTTAGTTAAGCTGTGACTGCGCCCAGAAAATACCGCTGGCGTACTCCGGCGGCAGCAGCGGCTTTAACGCTTCGAGCGTGGCGCTCAGGCGGTCGGTATCGCTGTCGGTGAGGTTCAGGTGGCCCACTTTGCGGCCCGGACGAACCTCTTTGTCATACCAGTGCAGGTGCACCAGCGGCAGCTTCAGCCAGTCGTAATTGAGATCGGTGCCGATCAGGTTGATCATCACCGACGGGCTGTTGACCACCGGCGGCGGCAGCGGCAGGTCGGTAATGGCCCGCAGATGCAGCTCAAACTGGCTGATGGAGGCGCCGTTCTGCGTCCAGTGGCCGCTGTTGTGCACGCGCGGGGCCAGCTCGTTGATCAGCAGACCATCGGCGGTGACGAAGCACTCCATCGCCATGACGCCGACGTATTTCAGCTCTTCCATAATGGCGGACAGCATGCCTTCGGCCTGATCCTGCTGGCGGGCATTGGCCTGCGGGAAGGCCACGCTGGTCCGCAGAATCCCGTCCTGATGCAGGTTGCGGGTCAGCGGATAGAACACCGTGCTGCCATCCTGAGCGCGGGCGCCAACCAGCGACACTTCGCCGGAGAAGTTAATTCCCCGTTCGACGATGCATTCGCCGTAGTTATCGTCGGGCAGCTGCGCGCAGTCGTTCTCACGCAGACGCCACTGGCCGCGCCCGTCGTAGCCGCCCACGCGGCGTTTAACGATAGCCAGCTCGCCCAGGGTCGCGAAAATCTCCGGCCACTGGTTTTTATCCGCCAGCAGCTGCCACGGCGCGGTGGCCAGGTCCAGCCTGTCGAACAGCTGCTTTTGCGTCAGGCGATCGGCAATAATGGGAAACACGTCGCGGTTAACAAACGCCGGGTGACGCGCCAGTTCGCGGGTGAGGGCCGTTTCCGGCCAGCGCTCGATTTCAGCGGTGATGACGCTTTGCTGAAACGGCACCGCTTCAGGATCGGCCTCAAGGCCAACCGGCCAGACCGCGATACCCAGCGGCTCTCCGGCCTGGCGCAGCATGCGGCCGAGCTGGCCGTTGCCGAGGATACAAACCTGCTTCATGCCGCACCCCGTGGGTCCGGATTATCCAGCACTTCATCGGTTTGCGCCTGGCGCCATGCGCTCAGGCGCTGGTGCAGTTCGGCGTCGTGCACCGCCAGAATCTGCGCCGCCAGCAGGGCGGCGTTGGCGGCGCCGGCTTTACCTATGGCCAGGGTGCCGACCGGGATCCCGCGCGGCATCTGGACGATGGAGTAGAGGCTGTCAACGCCGCTCAGCGCAGCGCTCTGTACCGGCACGCCTAAGACCGGGACCAGCGTTTTCGCCGCAATCATGCCCGGCAGATGCGCCGCGCCGCCCGCACCGGCAATAATCACCTGATAGCCGTTGCTTTCCGCGTCTTCGGCGAAGCTGAACAGCTTATCGGGAGTACGGTGCGCGGAGACCACTTCAACATGGTACGGAACGTTCAGGGCATCAAGGATTTCTGCGGTAAACTGCATGGTAGCCCAGTCGCTTTTGGACCCCATCACGATGGCGATACGCGCCGAATTATTGCGGGAAGACATGCGTCTTAAAACTCCTGTGGGTGTGCTTCACACTGCTTTAGAGGCCACAGAGAATAACACGATATACGGGCGAGGAAAACGGTTGCGTAGGCTGATGTCGGCGGAAAATAGCGCGATAATTAAAACGGGAAAGGGATCAGTTCAACGTCGTCTTTGGTGACTTTGACCATCGAACCTTCGCTGTGCCACGCGCCGAGGACCACGCGAAAAGCCGGCATGCCGTTAGCCTCCATTTGGTGGATGGCCGGGCGATGGGTATGACCGTGGATCAGCCACTGTACGCGATGCTTTTCCAGGGTCGCCACTACCGCCTGTTGGTTAACGTCCATAATCTCCATCGACTTACTGCTGTTGGCCGCGGTGCTGTTGGCGCGCATTTTAGCGGCGATACGGCGGCGAATAAACAGCGGCAGGGCAAGGAAAAGACGTTGGATCCACGGCGTATGCACCTTAGCGCGAAACGCCAGATAGCCGGCATCGTCGGTACAGAGGGTGTCGCCATGCATAATTAAAACGCGGCGACCGTAGAGATCGAGCACGTTCTCTTCCGTCAGCAGCGTCATACCGCAGGCGCGGGCAAAGCGCTGGCCGATAAGAAAATCGCGGTTGCCGTGGACGAAAAAGCAGGGGACGCCGGAGCGGGTCAATGCGCTGAGCGCGGCGGCGATTTCCTGATGCAGCGGGTTAGGATCGTCATCGCCGATCCAGGCTTCAAACAGGTCGCCGAGGATATAGAGCGCGTCCGCCTCGCGGGCCTGGCCGCGTAAAAAGCGGAGAAAACCGGCGACGATCGCCGGTTCTTCGGTTTGCAGATGCAGGTCTGCAATAAAAAGTGTCGCCACGAATTATTCGCTGACGCTGACGCTTTTGATCACCACATCTTCTTTCGGCACATCCTGATGCATGCCGCTGCGGCCGGTAGAAACCGCTTTGATTTTGTCTACCACGTCCATGCCTTCAACGACTTCAGCAAATACGCAGTAGCCCCAACCCTGCAGGTTTTCACCAGAGAAGTTCAGGAAGTCGTTATCAGCCACGTTGATGAAGAACTGCGCGGTGGCGGAGTGCGGCGCCTGAGTACGGGCCATCGCCAGAGTACCGCGGGTGTTTTTCAGACCGTTGTTAGCTTCGTTCTGGATCGGAGACTTGGTTGTTTTCTGCTCCATGCCCGGCTCAAAACCGCCGCCCTGGATCATAAAGCCGTTGATAACACGGTGGAAAATGGTGTTGTTGTAGAAACCTTCGCGGCAGTAGTCCAGGAAGTTTTTAACTGTTTCCGGCGCTTTTTCGTCAAAGGTTTTGATTACGATATCGCCATGATTAGTGTGGAAAGTAACCATTTTTGCATCCTGTTCCGATGATTGTGGTGCTTGAACCCAAGGTTGGGCGTGACATAGGGGGCTGTTATAGCATAACCGCGGGGTTGGATCACCTTGCATTGTGTGCTGCTTCGGGGTTGAATTCAGGTTAGAATACGCGGCTTATCACTACACACGTTTACACGGAATCTTCGATGTTAAAAATTTTTAATACACTGACGCGCCAAAAAGAAGAGTTTAAACCTATTCATGCCGGGGAAGTTGGCATGTACGTGTGTGGTATCACCGTTTACGATCTCTGTCACATCGGTCACGGCCGTACTTTTGTCTCTTTTGACGTGGTGGCTCGCTACCTGCGCTTCCTCGGCTATAAGCTGAAGTATGTGCGCAACATTACCGATATTGACGACAAAATCATTAAGCGTGCGAATGAGAACGGCGAAAGCTTCGTGGCGCTGGTCGATCGCATGATTGGCGAAATGCATAAAGATTTTGATGCGCTGAATATTCTGCGCCCGGACCTTGAGCCGCGCGCGACGCATCATATTGCGGAAATTATTGAAATCACCGGGCAGCTGATCGCCCGCGAGCACGCCTACGTGGCGGATAACGGCGACGTGATGTTCTCGGTTCCGACCGATCCGAACTACGGTCAGCTGTCGCGCCAGGATCTGGAGCAGCTGCAGGCGGGCGCTCGCGTTGACGTGGTTGACGTCAAGCGTAACCCGATGGACTTCGTGCTGTGGAAGATGTCGAAAGAGGGTGAGCCGAGCTGGCCGTCTCCGTGGGGCGCAGGGCGTCCGGGCTGGCACATCGAATGTTCGGCGATGAACTGCAAACAGCTGGGCAACCATTTTGATATTCACGGCGGCGGTTCGGATCTGATGTTCCCGCACCACGAAAACGAGATCGCGCAGTCTACCTGCGCGCACGACGGTGAATACGTGAACTACTGGATGCACTCCGGCATGGTGATGATTGACCGCGAAAAGATGTCGAAATCGCTGGGCAACTTCTTTACCGTGCGCGATGTGCTGAAGTTCTACGATGCCGAAACCATCCGCTACTTCCTGATGTCCGGCCACTATCGTAGCCAGCTGAACTACAGCGAAGAGAACCTGAAGCAGGCGCGTTCTGCGCTGGAGCGGCTGTACACCGCGCTGCGCGGTACCGACAGCAGCGTAGCCCCGGCCGGCGGCGAGGCGTTTGAAGCGCGCTTTGTGGAAGCGATGGACGATGATTTCAACACCCCGGAAGCCTATTCGGTGCTGTTCGATATGGCGCGCGAAGTGAACCGTCTGAAAACCGAAGATGCGCAGGCGGCGAACGCGCTGGCGGCGCATATGCGTAAGCTCTCCGGCGTGCTGGGCCTGCTGGAGCAGGAGCCGGACGTGTTCCTGCAGAGCGGGGCGCAGGCGGATGATGGCGAAGTGGCTGAGATTGAAGCGCTGATTCAGCAGCGTCTCGATGCGCGTAAAGCGAAGGACTGGGCCGCAGCGGACGCCGCGCGTGACCGTCTCAACGAGATGGGTATCGTGCTGGAAGATGGCGCTCAGGGCACCACCTGGCGCCGCAAGTAGGCCTGGAGCCGTACCCCGGGCGAGGCGTCCGGGGATGTCAGAGCCTTGCGCGAAATAAATTAAGCGAAATAAAAATGCCGGACCTTCAGGGGCCCGGCATTTTTTTATTCAGCGACGGCAATCAGGCGGTGATGGTTACGCTCTGGCCTTCAAAGCTCACCGTCTGGCCGGCAACGATCTTGCAGCGCTTGCGGGTTTCAACCGCCCCGTCGACTTTAACCAGACCGTCGGCAATGACGATTTTTGCCTGCGCGCCGCTTTCGCTCCAGCCTTCCAGCTTCAGCAAATCGCACAGCTCAACGTGCGGGTGTTTACCCAGAGAAAAAGTCGCCATCTTAGGCCTCCTGAATGTCGTGATACTCTTCGCACGCCTGCAGCGTGTTCTGAATTAGGGTGGCAACGGTCATCGGGCCGACGCCGCCAGGGACTGGCGTGATGTATGACGCGCGCGCGGCGGCATCTTCATAGACCACATCGCCAACCACTTTGCCGCTTTCCAGGCGGTTAATGCCGACATCGACCACAATCGCGCCTTCTTTAATCCATTCTCCCGGAATAAAGCCCGGTTTACCGACCGCGACGATCAGCAGATCGGCATTTTCGACGTGCTGGCGCAGGTTTTTGGTAAAGCGGTGGGTAACGGTGGTGGTGCAGCCTGCCAGCAGCAGCTCCATGCTCATCGGGCGGCCGACGATGTTAGAGGCGCCGATCACCACCGCGTTCAGGCCGTAGGTATCGATGTTGTAGCGCTCAAGCAGCGTCACAATACCGCGCGGCGTGCACGGGCGCAGACGCGGAGCGCGCTGGCACAGGCGGCCGACGTTGTAGGGATGGAAACCATCGACGTCTTTGTCCGGCGCAATGCGTTCCAGTACTTTCACATTATCGATCCCGGCAGGCAGCGGCAGCTGCACCAGGATACCGTCGATAGCCGAATCGGCATTCAGCGTATCGATAAGCTCCAGGAGCTCCGCTTCGCTGGTGGTTTCCGGAAGATCGTATGAGCGGGAGATGAACCCCACCTCTTCACACGCTTTGCGCTTGCTGCCGACATAAATCTGCGATGCCGGGTTGCTGCCAACCAGCACGACGGCTAACCCTGGAGCGCGTTTTCCGGCCGCAGTGCGCGCCTTCACTTTTTCCGCGACTTCAGAGCGCACCTGCTGCGCAATCGTTTTACCGTCAATAATTTTTGCTGCCATCAGAGAGAGGATTCCATCTGTATCTTAACGAAAGGGGGATGTGGATATTTTGTCAGAAGCCAGCCTCCCTGTCAGTCCTCGTTTGATTTTTTATCGCTTTTCGGCGCGAGGGGGGACGATAAACCATATCGTTGAGGCGGGTTTAAGATGAATAAATGGCGGACCAGCACGCATTTAAGCCGATGTTATGCTGGGAAATGACCGCGAGGATTGGATAATCCTTAGGCATCGCCTGTCGCATAAGTAGACAAGTGACCTACAGAAAACAGTTTGATGGCAAAATGCATTGACTCATCAGGCGTGCACCGTATAATTCCCGGCGATTGCACATCATGAAGCTCCCGCTTCTCAGTGCGCCCTTAGCTCAGTTGGATAGAGCAACGGCCTTCTAAGCCGTAGGTCACAGGTTCGAGCCCTGTAGGGCGTACCATTTTCACTTCTCTTAACGTCTCCTGAAGTCTACTAAATCCAGCATACACGCGGCACTCGCCAATATCCCATTACCTCAACGCCTGCTATCGTCTACTGAAATCGCCATTCATGTGGGGTAGATTCCGGCTCAATGAAATGAGATCCCCCAAAATGAGGCTACCATCCCGCCGGGTCGATATATCTAAACTTAAAGATAAATCCTCCAGGTCATTGCGGACAACGTCCTCAGCCGCCAGAACGGTACGTCCTGGAGGCTGGTCAGGGCCGCAGGGAGAGGCAGCAGATGCGCTGGGTCCGGGAACCGCAACCCGGCAGAAAAAGCGTTGTTGCCTCGTCTGAATCACCGGTGGAAAACCCGACGGCTTAACGCTTTCGTCGATCAGCAGGCGGCGAGGTGTCCGCCGCCAAAATCAGTAAAGCGCTGCCGGACGCTCTGCCAGCCCAGGGGTTTGATGGGGTCAGGGCGCTCCGGTATTGCGCTGGCGACGCGGGGTTCGCGCTTGCGCTGCACGTCCGGCATAGGAACGGCGCTGAGCAGGTGTCTGGTATAAGGATGCTGCGGATGGTGCAGTACCCGATCGCGCGGGCCGATCTCCACGATCTGGCCGCCAAACATCACCGCCACCCGGTGGCAAATGCGTTCCACTACCGCCATATCATGGGAAATAAACAGATAGCTGAGCTGGTAGCGCTGGCGCAAATCCTCCAGCAGCGTCAGCACCTGCGCCTGTACCGACACATCCAGCGCCGAGACCGATTCATCGGCGATAATCACTTTAGGGTTCAGCGCCAGGGCGCGCGCGATGCAGATGCGCTGGCGCTGGCCGCCGGAAAACTGGTGCGGATACCGCCGCATCGCGTCAGCAGGCAGGCCTACCTGCTGCAACAGCTGCGCCACCCGCTCCGTGCGCTGTGCCACAGGCATCTGCTCATGAATCAGCAGCGGTTCCCCCATCAGATCGAAAATGGTTTTGCGCGGATTGAGCGCCGCAGAGGGATCCTGAAACACCATCTGCAAATCACGCCGTATCGCTCTTAACGCCTCACCCTGCAGGCCGTGCATCTCCTGCCCGCTGAGCTGCGCGCTGCCGCTAAACGGCACCATATTCATCAACGCCTTCGCCGTCGTTGATTTACCGCAGCCGCTTTCCCCGACGATGCCCAGCGTTTCGCCGGGGAAAAGATCGAAGCTGACGCCATCTACGGCATGAACTTCGCGGCGCACGCGCAGGCCGTCGCCGCGCACCGGAAAGCGTACGCAGAGGTCGCGGACGCTGAGCAGCGGTTGGGTCTGTTCAACCGGCGCCAGCGCGGGCGCCTGGCCAAGCACCGGCACCGCCTGCAGCAGCTGGCGGGTATAGGGCGCCTGCGGCGCGGTAAACAGCGTTTTTACCGGGGACTGCTCCACGATTTTGCCGTGATTCATGACCAGCACGTCATCGGCCATTTCCGCTACCACCCCCATATCGTGGGTGATCAGCAGCAGGCTGGTGGAAAACTCCTGCTGCAGCTCGCGCATCAAATCGAGAATTTGCGCCTGAATAGTGACATCAAGGGCCGTCGTCGGCTCATCTGCAATCAGCACCTGCGGTTGACACAGCATCGCCATGGCGATCATCACCCGCTGGCGCATGCCGCCGGAAAGCTCGTGCGGATACTGCTGCAGGCGCTTCTCCACCTGGCCGATTTTGACCGCGTCCAGCATCGCGCCGATCCGCCCGCGCCGCTCGCGGCGGCCCAGCGCTTCGTGCCGTTGCAGGGTCTCTTCCAGCTGCTGGCCTACCGTCATCAGCGGGTTGAGCGAGGTCATCGGCTCCTGAAAAATCATGGCGACCGCTTTGCCGCGCAGCTGCTGCATTTGCCGCTCCGGCAAGCTGAGCAGATCCTGATCAGCAAAAATCACGGCGCCGCCAGGAATATGCGCCTCCTCAGGAAGCAGTCCCATGATCGCCAGCGAGGTCAGCGACTTACCGCTGCCCGACTCGCCGGCGATGCACAGGGTTTTTCCTGGCCAGAGCGCAAAGCTGACGTCATCCACCACCCGCTGTGTACCAAACTGGATCGACAGGCGCTCCACCGAGAGTAGCGGCGCCGGGAACATGGCTGCTGACATAACGCTCCTAATTAAACACGCTGTTGGGAAAATAGAACGACACCACCCAGTTAGGCCGATCGACGATTTCGCTGATGCGCAGATCGCCGCACACGGAACAGAGCATATAGGCCTCTTCTGCCGACATTCCCTGTTCGCGGCACAGGGCATCGATGGTGTAGCTTACCGCGTCGCGGGCGGCGGTCATCAGATCCGGGCCAATGCCGGTGAAGGCGCTGTAGCCTTGCCGATCCAGATGACGGGTCACCGGACCTGGGGTGGTAAAACGCGGCGTTTTCAGCGGCATATCCTTAACCACCTCCAGCTTTACCACCACATCCATGGCGCTTTCGATCGCCGTGCCGCAGACTTCGCCATCGCCCTGTGCGGCGTGGGTGTCGCCAATTGAAAACAGCGCGCCTTCTACTTCCACCGGCAGCCATAGCGTGCAGCCGGCGGCTAAATCGCGAATATCCAGATTGCCGCCGACGCGGCGCGGCGGCACCACCGAATGATGGCCGGCGGCGGCGGGGGCGACGCCGATGGTGCCGGCGAAGGGCTTCAGCGGCACGCGGCCATAGCGGCCAAAGGCGCAGGGGGATAAGTTCTGTCTGTCATACTGCCAGAGCGTCAGCGCCGGCTCGGGAAACGTATCGGCCAGCAGGCCGAAGCCCGGGATATTGGCGGTCCAGCCGAAGCCGCTGGGACGAAATGATTCCAGCGTAACCTTCAGCGCATCGCCCGGCCGGGCGCCCTCCACATAGACCGGCCCGCTGACCGGGTTGAGCTTATCAAAAGGCAGCGTCGGGATATCCGCTGCGGTTGAGCCGGCGCTGAACCAGCCGTTAGCGGCATCCAGGCAGTGAAACTCCAGCTGGCTGCCGGAAGCCACGCGCAGCGCCGGGCTCAGGCTGTTGTCCCAGCCGAAATGGTGTTGCGTATGATGAATGGTCTTCACCAGACAATTTTGGCACATCTTGAATCCCCTTTAAGCAGCGGCACCGTTCCGGCAAACGCGGCACGATGCCGGCAGATTATTTCAGCCCGATATAGTCGTAGTTGACCGGTACATGGACCGGATCCACATAGAGGGCATCCTCGCCGCCCATACGCGCGGAGTGCACGGTGTAACGCTTCTCGTTGAATACCGGCACCCAGGGCGCGTCGCTCATCGCCGTGGTAAAGATTTTGCGCCAGGCTTCAATACGCGCGGCCTGCTGGTCAGGTTTCACCATGTTGTCCGCCGCGGCCGCCTGTGCGTCCAGCGCCTTGTTACAGTAACGCGCCCAGTTCCATCCGCCCTCTACCGCCCCCGCGCAGCCGAGGATCGGGCCATAGAAGTTGGAGGGGTCCGGAAAGTCGGCGATCCACGCCATGCCGCCGGACCAGACCATCGGCGCCTGGCTAGCGGAACCGCCCGCCGCAATCACGTTCGCCTGGGCCAGGGATTTGATGCTGGCGCGAATGCCCACTTTAGCCAGATCCTGCTGGATGGACTGGGCAATACGCGGCTGCGGATCGGTATTCATCACGTACAGTTCGGTCGCAAAACCGTTGGGAAAGCCCGCTTCGCTGAGCAGCTGCTTCGCTTTTTCCGGATCGTAGCTGAAACCCTGATAAGCCTTGTCGTAGCCGGGCATAGCGGGCGGCAGCGGCTGATTGGCCGGCGCCGCGCGTCCGTTGATGATGCGCACGATGCGGTCTTTGTTGACCGCCATGTTCACCGCCTGGCGAACCTTGAGGTTATCGAAGGGGGGCAGCGTGGTTTTCATCGTCACGTAGCCGGTCTGCAGCTGGTCGCCGGTGACCATCAGGCCCTTATAGGCCGGGTTGTTTTTAAACGCCAGAAACTGCGCGGGCGGCACGCCGTCGCCGGCGATATCCACTTCGCCTTTTTCCAGCCGCAGCAGGGCGACCGAGGGATCCTGGCCTATTTCAAACTTAATGCGATCCAGCCGCGGCACGCCGGCTTTAAAGTAGTTCGGGTTCTTGCGGAAAATCAGCTCCTGGCCCAGCTTCCACTCCTGCAGCTCAAACGCGCCGCTGCCGACCGGATGCTTGCCGAAGTCCGCTCCCCATTTCGCCACCTCCTCATGCGGCACCACCGAGGCGAAGTTCAGCGCCAGCACGTGCAGGAAGGTGGCGTTGGGCTCTTTCAGGGTGATCTTTACGGTATGATCGTCCACGACCTCGATGCCGCTCAGGGTTGTGGCTTTACCGCTGGCCTCTTCGTCATAGCCCGCGATGGGGCTGAAGAATCCGGCGCCCGGGCTCTGGGTTTTCGGGTTGACGGTACGCTCCAGCGAATATTTCACGTCCGCCGCCGTGACCTCGCGGCCGTTGTGGAATTTAACCCCTTTGCGCAGCACAAAGGTGTAGACCTTGCCATCGTCGGAAACGGCGTAGCTTTCCGCCAGATCGTTCACCAGCTCGGTGGTGCCGGGGCGGTAGTCCATCAGGCCGTCGAACAGGCTTTTGATCATCGACCAGTTTTGCCAGTCATAGCCAATGGCCGGATCCAGAGTCGCCACGTCGTTCTGGTATGTCACCACGATATCGCCGCCGGTCTTCTCGTCAGCCTGCGCGCCATAAGAGAAACAGACTGCGGCCACCGCCATTGTCAGTAACGCTTTTTTCATCATTTTCCCCTGCTACTTTTTGACATCAATGCGCGGATCGACCCACGGCAGCACCAGATCCGCAATAAGGTTGCCGCCAACAATGGCAACCGCTGAGACGGTGGTGACCCCGACAATAACCGGAATATCCACCTGTTGAATCGCCTGCCAGGCCAGCTGACCGATGCCTGGCCAGCCAAAGACCGACTCGACCACCACCAGCCCGCCCATAAATATGCCGATATCAATGCCGATCATCGGAATCAGCGGCAGCACGGCATTTGGCAGCACGTGGCGCAGCAGCACGCGGGTTCTGCCGAGCCCTTTTGCCCGCGCGGTGCGGATAAAATCCTGGTGCAGCACTTCAATCATCGATGAGCGCAACATGCGCGAGTACCAGCCGCTGCCGAGCAGGCCGAGGGTGAGCGCCGGCAGCGCCAGATGGCTGAAGCCGCCGTAGCCCCCCATCGGGAACCAGTTGAGCACCACGGCGAAAAGATAGAGAAACAGCATCGCGGCGATGAACTGCGGTGCCGAGACGCCGATAAAGGAGAGCGCCATCAGCAGCCGGTCCGCCAGCCCGCCGCGCTTTAGCGCCGCCAGGGTGCCGAGAGCGATCCCCAGCACCAGCTCGCAGAAAATCCCCGCCGCCATCAGCTGCAGCGAAGGCCCGATACGGGCGGAAATCAGTTCGCTCACTTCGCTGCGCTGAATAAACGAGCGACCCAGATCGCCGTGCAGCAGCCCGTTCAGATAGCGCAAATATTGCTGATAAAACGGCAGATCCAGCCCCAGCTGATGGCGGATGTTTTCGACCACTTCCGGCGTGGCGCTGCGTCCGGCGATTTGGCGTGCCGGATCGGCGGGCAGCATAAACAGCAGCAGGTAGCAGATCAGCGTAACGCCAAGCAGGATCAGCCCGGCATGCAACAGACGTTTTCCCAGAAACAGCATCAGCTTCTCCGTTTTAAACCAGGGTCGAGGGCGTCGCGCAGGGCGTCGCCGGCGATATTGAAAGCGAGCGACAGCAGCACGATCGCTGCACCGGGAAAGAACACCAGCCACGGGGCCGAGGTGAACCAGGTCTGGCTTTCAAAGATGATATTGCCCCAGCTCGCGGTCGGCGGCTGTACCCCCACCCCGAGAAACGAGAGGGTGGCCTCCAGCAGTACCGTGGTGGAGATGCCCAGGGTGGCCCAGACCAGTACCGTAGGCACCAGATGCGGAATTAGATGCACGCCGAGAATGCGTAAGGTTCCGGCCCCCAGGGTACGTTCCACGGCGATAAAGTCGCGGGCGCTGAGGGCGCTGGTTTCGGCGTAGATAACCCGGGCGATCTGCACCCAGTTCACCATGGCGATCACCATCGCCACGATCCAGACGCTGGGCTGGAAAATCGCCGCCAGCGCAATCGCCAGCAGCAGCGCCGGAAACGCCATCATCAGATCGGTAAAGCGCATCAGCAGCCCTCCGATACGCCCCTGCATATAACCGGCGCTCAGCCCCACCAGTACGCCAGTCAGTACCGCAATACCGTTGGCGACCACGCCGATCAGCAGCGAAGTTCTCGCGCCGTAAATCAGCCGCGAGAACAGATCGCGCCCCAGCAGATCGGTTCCCAGCCAGTAAGTAGCGTTGGGCGGGAGCGGGGCGCCCTCAAGGCTCAGCCCCTCGACAAACTGTTCATTGGGATCGAAGGGCGTGAGCCAGGGGGCGAACAGCGCGGCCAGCACCACCAGCAGAATAAACAGCAGCGAGAGCAGCAGCGCGGGCCGCCGCAGGAGATACCCCATCCGGCTCATTGCGCCCCCCGTTCGCCGGGCGCCATCCGCAGCAACCACTGCTGCGCCACCTGCGCCACCGGCTGGTTGGTGCGCATCGATTCCGTGCGCAGGCGAACCCAGGCCTGTTGTTCATCAATATTTTCCGCCATCATCAGGGCCGCCAGCGCCCGGGTAATCTGCGGCATCGCCGCCAGACGCTGGCGCAGCAGCGCCTGCTGCTGCCGGCCGTCATTCAGCTGCTGACGCAGCCCTACCGCCATCATCAGGGTGGTATAGATGGCCCGCTGGGTAATGGGTTTGGCGAGGATCGCCGTGGCTCCCAGCTCCAGCGCGCGCTGTACCTGGGAAAGCCCCTCGTGCGAGGTCAGCGCAATCACCGGTATCCCCGCCAGATTGACCTGTTGCAGGGTCAGCGGGCTGGCGAACGCCTCCAGCTCCACCAGCACCGCGCAGGGGGTAAGCGGCGGCGCGGCCTCATCCGCCGTCAGGTGATGCCAGCGAATGCCCATCCGCGTGAGATTCTTTTCCAGCGCTTCACGGCTCCTCGCTTCACAATCCACCAGCAGGAGCGGCTGAGCATCAAAATCCGGGGACAGTAGCGTTTTCATTTCACAATCCTCAGGGCAGGTCTGGCCGAAACCGTCCGACCGTGGCGCAGGTCGGTCGCAGAAAGATAGGGGTCGGGCATCACCGGCTGCGGTTCGCTATGCAGCAGCTGAAAGCGGGTTTGCTGCAGCTCGGCGATGTGGCAGGGCAGGCAGGCGTGGTTGTTTTGCGCCAGCACCGAGCGAGCGCCAGGCGACCGCGCGTCATGCTGGCGATACAGCGCCGCCAGCACCGCTTCCGGCTGGCTGTCTCCGGCCTGACGCAGGCTGTCGGCAAACAGCCTTACCGCCCGCCAGGCGCCGATGTAGTAGTGGGAGATGCGCTGCGCGCCGTGCAGCAGGCGCTGCCGCGCGCAAAAGTCGGGGTCGACGCTTTCAAAAAACGGGCCGCAGGAGAGCAGGCGCACCGCCCGCAGCGGGGCAACCTCATCGACTTCCGCTTCGGTAAAGTTACAGCTGAGCACTGCTAGCGTTCGCCGCTCGCGAACACAGGCGGCGTCCAGTGCGCGCAGAAAAGCGTAAGAGCTTTCGCCCACCAGGTTGTTGAGCACAAAATCGACATCTGTGCTGAGAATCGCCTCGACCAGCTCCGTTACGCTGCTGTTTCTCAGGTGCAGATATTTTTCACCCGCCACCGTGCCGCCGGAGGCTTCCACCACTTCGCGGGCGATGCGGTTGCTCTCCCAGCCCCAGACGTAGTTGGAGCCGGTCAGCCAGGCGCGGGTTCCGAACGTATCCAGCGCCAGCCGCAGCAGCGGCAGCAGGGTCTGGTTCGGGCAGCCGCCGAGATACACCACCTGCTCGCAGCTCTCGAACCCTTCGTAAGGACAGCCGTACCACAGCAGCAGGTTATGCTGCTCCAGGTCAGGGATTATCTCCTTACGGCTGGCGGAGGTTATGGTGCCGAAAATATGGCGGATGCCGCGATCGATAAAGTCGCTCACCGCTTCGCCGTAGGCCGCCAGCTCGCCCGCCGGGTTGATATGCCGGGCCCGGAGCTGAAATGGGGAAGCGGGATCGGCATTGATTTCCGCCAGCGCATGGCGCGCGCCGGACAGCGCGCTGTTCGCCATATGGCTATAGGTCCCTTCCGTTGACAGCAGAATGCCGATATCAATGGTTTGCACGTGCTTTGCTCTCCGCCTCAATAAAAAAAGCCCGATCGTCCTTAGCAGGACAATCAGGCTTCATTACCTGTCGATATTTAATGGGAACAAGGCTTAAGGGTTGCCCCGGCTTGTATATAACCGACATGAAAAATTCATGCCATCTTTAAAGTTCTGCGAGATCATCAGGTTAGAATTTTTGATTTTGCGGCATTGCACTACGAGGATGCAGATTCCCCAGCATAGTGCAGGGTTCTACCGCATGGAACAGGAAGATCTCTCGATCAATATTGCGGGATATGGCTGCTAGCTTTAGCCCAAAGGGCAGGGATAATGCTTATTCGTCCTCACCCTCGGAGAGGTCTGTGTAATCATAATAACCATTGTGACAGTTAAGAATGACGTACGCTGAGTATCGACTCTTTTCGCCAATGACCAATAATTTCCCGGACCAGGCGTTGTCTGAAAAGGAGGGCGTTGTAATGAATGCCACCTTAGATAACCCCATCTTTTCCAGACGATCGTCCTTTGCCGCCATCCTGAACCACGACTGAATGAATTTTGTTTTTATCTCTTCAGCGTCAAACTTTCGACAGGATTGTTGAAATTCATCGCTGGCTGGGAAAACCCGAGAAAACGCCATCATCACGAAAATGGCGGAAATCGTCAAAACGGCCCCACATAATATCATCAGTAAGCTATACGCTAGTTTTCTCATCATTATCCATCTCCCTGTGAAAGTTTTTTCACTTCAGCCATCGCGTATTTATGCCGGGTCTGCACTATGCAGCTGGCAAAGATCTGGATGGTTCAATCTATTGATGCATCAGTATAGCGATCGGCCCGATCCGTCCAAACTTTTTCAAAGAACGATCGGTAAACAGAACGCTCCCCCGGCAGCATTGCCGATAGTCGGTGCCATACGCGGGCCATCATGGGTCCGGAAGTCATTTATCTGTCTCACTTTGTCCAATTTTCACAGATGCGGATGATTACTATTAGCGTTTTTGTCGGGGGCGTTAATCAATCATGTGCAACTCAATCATTAAATTTAAACGAACTGAATTAGCCAGTCTGATCCTGCTATTCACCTCAGCGGCCAGCGCCGCAGAGTCAGAGACGATGGTGGTCACAGCATCCGGATTTGAACAGCGGCTGGAAGATGCACCCGCGTCAGTGACCGTGATTTCAGGCGAGGATCTCCGTAAACGTTCTATCCAAAACCTGGCTGATGCCGTTCGCGATGTCGAAGGTGTAGCCGTCATCGGCGGCGCCAATGAAAATGACATCTCCATTCGCGGCATGCCGGGAGATTACACGCTCATCCTTGTTGACGGAAAGCGCCAGAGTGGTCGCGATTCCCGGGTGAATGGCAATGCCGGTTATGAGCAGAGTTTTATCCCGCCGGCGGCCGCCATCGAACGTATTGAGGTGATTCGCGGGCCAATGTCATCGCTTTACGGGTCAGATGCGATTGGCGGAGTCATCAATATCATTACCCGTAAGGTCAATAAGCAGTGGGGCGGGTCGCTCTCCTGGGACTATGCTGCTCGCCAGCATGACGACCAGGGCAATGCGGCAAACACGCAGTTTTACCTGGCGGGTCCCCTGGTCGATGACAAGCTGGGCTTACAGCTATGGGGGCGCTATCTGGATCGTCAGGCCGATGATGATGTGCAGAACACCAATGGCTTCAGCAAAGCCGACCATAAGGACGTAACCGGGAGGCTGTCATTCGCGCCAACCGATAACCAGGAGCTGCAGCTTGAAGGCGGCGTCAGTCGCCTGAAAAACGGTGATGGCGAGAGTGCAAACTGGGCGACGCGTGAACAAAAAAATAACCGCGATCACTGGTCTGTCAGCTACGACGGCCGCTGGGACTGGGGAACATCGACGGTTTCTTTTGCTCAGGAAAAAACCAGCCGTGAAGGATTAGCCAGCCCTTCACAGAGTGACGTTTACGGCCGTAAACCCACCATCAAAAATAGCGTGCTGGATGCAAAACTGATCGTGCCGACCATGTACCATACCGCCACGCTGGGCGGACAGTGGCAGGAAAATGAGCTAAAAGACTGGAACCAGGGAGATGGTACACGCCAGGATCATCGCTATAGCGTGGTGCAACGAGCGCTGTTCATCGAGGACGAATGGCGGCTCGCTGAAGCGTTCTCGCTCACCGGTGGATTACGCCTTGATAATCACGAACAGTACGGCAATCACTACAGCCCGCGCTTATATGGCGTTTGGTATGTCAGTGATGAGTGGACCCTGAAAGGCGGCGTCGCGCGAGGCTTTAAGGCGCCGGAAATTCGCGCGGTGATTGACGATTACGCGGTACTGCGCCGCAATACCTGGGCCATGCTCGGTAATCCCAATCTGAAGCCTGAAACCAGTACCAATTACGAGCTTTCCGCGATGTGGTCGAATCGTGACGATCTTTCTGCCAGCGCTACGCTCTTCTACAACGACTTCCAGGACAAGCTTTCCACGCTAACGACGGATCGACGCTGGAACGGTTATATCGTGATGGAGCGTATCAATATTGATAAAGCGATCATCAGAGGCGCGGAATTAACCGGCAGCTGGAAGATAACGCCTGAGCTATCGTTAAAGGCTAACTATACCTTCCTGGATTCAGAGCAGAAAAGCGGCAGCAATAAAGGGGCGCCGCTGGCTTTAACTGCTAAGCATAAAGCCAGCCTGCGCAGCGAATGGGATTACACGGGACAAACGCAGTTTTGGGCAGCGGCTAACTATTACGGTAAAGAGTACGGGACCTCCGTTACCGCTGAGCCGGCCCCCGATTACCTGACGGCAGATGTTGGCGTGTCGCATCAGCTTAGCCGGAATCTGGCCCTCAATGGCGCTATTTACAACATTGGCGATAAGCGTCTGAACGACGAAACCTACGGTACGGTCAACTACGGTCGAACCTTCTGGGGGGGAGTGACGCTCAGCTTCTGATCGCTCCTGGCAGCAAAATCGTTGCACATAAACCGGCGGGCGAGCGATTCTTCAGGCTCAGCTCGCCGCCGTGGGCATGGACGCAAGCACGGGCAATCGATAAACCTAAACCCAGCCCGCCGCCAAAGTGGTGTCGGGCGGCGCGATTATCATTCAAGCGAACGAAGGGTTCGAAGACCTGCTCAAGCTGTTTCTCCGGGATACCCGGACCGCTGTCCAGAACATCTATCCTTACCATGTTGCTCTCCGTTGTGAGTATGACGGATGCCTCGCCTGCATAGCTCAATGCGTTCTCAATAAGATTGCTTAGTACCCGTTTTATCGCCAGCGGTCGGCAGTTGATCGTAATCTCTGCCTCTCCCTGCCAGTTAACTGACTCGCCTTTTTGGCCGTAACGATGCGTCAGATCGCTCAGTAACTTGCTCAGGTTGCAGCGGCAGGTTTTCTCCTGCGGCGTTTCATCACGGATAAAGTTCAGCGTTTCACTGACCATACTCTGCAATTCAATGAGACTTTCCAGCATGTCATCACGAGCCTCTCCGGCATCCATGAGTTCTATTTGCAGGCGCAGTTCTGTCAGCGGCGTGTTGAAGTCATGGCTCATTGAGGCCAGCATACGGGTCTTGCCTTCCAGATGCCGGGCAAGACGTTGCTGCATCAGATTAAAGCTACCCGTCAGGTCTTTCGATTCCCGCGGGCCAACGAGAGGTAGACTACCGGTCCAGTCTCCCCGACTAAGGGCATCAGCGGCGGCGGCAAGTCGCTGAATCGGCCTGACAACGCGGTGGGTGAAGTAAAGACTCAGCAGAATCAGCGGAACCGTCATGATGACCAGTGACAGTGAGAGCAGCTGTATCCATGCATATGCCGGATCAAGCGGCTGTATGCCGTTCAGATAAGTCCCGTCAGGCAAAGAGAGCGTCGATCGCAGCCTTAAAGGGTCGCTATTTTCCGTACTAAAGAGATGCCAGCGCGCCGGCCCACCGTTGGAACGCTCGAGCTGAAACGTCACCTGCATGTCCGGCGCAAATCCCTTTAACTTCAAAATAGCGTCACGCAGGCGCCGCTCTTCACGCCGCATGGGGAAAGGCGTCACTTCAGCATGATCGGCAATCCAGAACCTGGCGCCATCCTCACGAAGAATATGTAACGGAGAACCAGCCGCCAGCTGGCTGGTAAGATAGGCCAGCTCAATACGTTCCACAGCCAGATTACGCGTGGCAGGAGAGAGCAAATTACCGATCAGCTGAAGGCCGCCCACCGCGAGCAGATTGGCAATCACAATTGCCGAAACCATCAGCAAACCAAGCTGGCTCATCATTCTCTGCGGCAGCAGGCGTTTTAGCTGAGGCATTCGTCGCGCGCCTCAACCTGCGAAGCCAGACGGTAGCCCTCTCCCCATACCGTATCCAGCAGAACAACCCCCGGAAGCAACTGCTGCAGGCGGTTTCGTAGGCGGCTGACCTGTCGATCGATTGCCCGGTCAAAAACCTCATTTCCGGGCGTTATGCAGCGATCCATCAGCACTTCCCGGCTGAGTACAGCACCCGGGCTGGAGAGAAAAGCGGTCAGGAGCCGGGCTTCCACAGTACTCAGCTTCAGCGTTATCCCCTGTGGATTGGTGACCGTGCGGCTGACCGGCCGGTAGATCAACCCGGAAAAATTCATCGTACGATCGGGCCGTTGGTGAGCAGTATGCTGTGGCCCATCCGTTCTCCGGGCACGCCTCAGCACGGTATGGATGCGGGCAAGTAGCTCACGCGGCTCGAATGGCTTTACCACGTAATCATCAGCCCCCATCTCCAGCCCACTGATGCGGTCGTCAAGCGCGTCCTTCGCCGTAAGCAGGATGACAGGCGTTTTGTATTTGCGCTGAATCTGCTGGCAAAGCAGCATGCCATCACCGTCAGGCAGCATGACATCCAGAACGATCAGGTTAAAGGTGTTTGAACGCAGCATTGACCACATTGAGGTGGCATCATCAGCCGTGATGACATTGAGGCGCTGACGCCGCAGCCATGCAGCAAGCGGTTCGCGAATTTTTCGGTGATCATCAACGACTAAGATACTGACAGGAAAAGAAAAGTTATCCATTATTACTGACGACTTAGACGCGGCGGAGGGAAGAATAGCATAACAATATAATGAGAATGAGTGTTATTTTCAATAATAGTGTTGGCCTCTTTATCGCAAATGGTTGGCTGTCAGTTTGCCGTGTTTCAGTTCAAACCAGACGTTCAAGGTTAAGATACTATTGAGCATGTGTATAAGAACGCCCGGTTAATATGAGCGGCATTTATTCGAAGGAGGACTTATGGCGATGAATAAAACCGCTATAAGCATTATCGCCGTTATGCTTTGTGGTTGCGTGGATCCTGGTCGTGTTGGCATTCACCCGGAATTAAAAACGGTATATTTCGCCGGGCAAAAGCCCGCTGTAGAGAATTGTCTGTATTCAGCAGCGCTCTCGCAGAAATTGTCCTTAATGAAGGATGACCCTTTGCCTGGAGGGACGCAACGCTACAATTTGCAGGACGCCAACTATGAAGATGTGGCGTGGGTTGATGTCTCATCCTTTGGTAAAAAACAAACAAGCGTAGATTTTTATTATGCCCCTCATGCTCCGGACGTACAGAGGGCCATTTTGTCTATGATATCCAGCTGCCAAAACGACCTTTAATTACACGTTCTGCCGTGTAGCGGTTATCCGGAAGCAAATATTACGTCAGCGCGAGAAAATCAGTATGACATTCAAATTAACGGTGGCGATTGGCGTAGTTCTGGTAGCGGTAGCGACAGCCCTGTTTTTTCCCAAAATATTTCGGGAGTTGCAAACCAATAGTGAGTTAGAAAAAATGTTGCAGCAACCCGACAATACTTATCTCCTTTTCAGCCAGTGCAAAAAGGACGTTTCGGATGTTGATCGCTGCTACAACGCTTACAGTGCTGCGGTACAGCTAGCTGACTCAAAAAACTGTACTCCGTCCGGTATTGAGCTCAAGCGTAAATTTAAACGACTGGTAGAGCACTCGAAAGATCGAGACATTGAGAATGAAATAAACAAAGAGTGCCGCCTGAAGTGAGCGTTCCTTATGCAACCAGATGCCCTTCTTAACAGGGCAGCATCGACTGCGTTACCCTCAAGGGACCCCAAAAGCCGTTTTTCGGCACGTAGCGTAGCGTTTCCATGTCCATAAATATCCCAAGGCGCGAATACGGCGTATCGGCTACGGGCTGTCAAATATGCGGGTATTTTTTAGATTTAAAAACATTCAATAATAGTGGTGACAAACTCCTGCCACGTGCGGCATTCGCTGGCCTTTTTCAAATTCGGCGGCTCGAGGAGCAGTACGATAAGGTTATCGAAGATATCGTAGAACAGGGCCCTCTCGGCCTGATTAATCGAAAACAGCAGCACTACATTGACCATGTTATTGCCCCACGGGAAGCTTTTCTCGCTAATCACGACGCATAGCCCGGTTTTGTCCGCATTCATCTTCATTGAATGCGGAACGGCGATATTGCCAAAGGTGGTGGAGTAGTTGTGCTCCCTCTGGAAAACATCGTGCACGAAATCCGCATCCACGTAGCCGTGGCGGTGCAGCGCATCCGCCATAAACGGAATCGCTTCGTTTTCATCCGCCAGCTGCGGATTGTGGAAAAACAGTTTTTCGTTGGAGATAAGCTGCAGGTTTTCCAGCAGCCGGGCCCGTTTCTTCTTCTGCCGTACGCGCTCGATTTTATACTGCAGGGCCGAAATATCCCTGTCGGTCAGAAACGGATTAATATAAACCCATTCCATCAGGGTTTGCGGGATCCGCAGCGTGGAGATCAGAAAGTCAGGCGCCGGCAGGTTGGCAAACTCTTCATAGGAGGTAATTATAGCCCGAATAATAAGCTGCTGGCCGAACAGGCTGTCAATCTGCGATATTAGCTGGTTGGTATGGTTATGATAGTGCGGCACCAGCAGCACGCAGCTCACCTTATTTTGTCCGGCGATCTGGTTGCCCAAAATGCTGCCAATATGCAGCGCAATATAGGCAATTTCATGCTCGTCCACGGTGAAGCCGGTGGCCTGGCGAATTTTTTCCGAAATCGCCACCGCGCAGTCAAAAATAAGCGGGCAGGATGTCCGAATCTGTTCAGTTAAGGGATTACGGGTAACGTGCCCATGCTGAAGCCGCACCAGCAAATTTTTAATATGGATGGTGAATCGCACCAGGAACTGCTCGCTGTCGCCATCAATAAAATCATAGCGCCGCATTTCTTTGCACAGTATCGCCACCAGCTCCATGCACTCTTTGCCGGCCAGCACCTCGATATTCCCGGCGTGGATTTCGTCCATGTCGATTCTGATAAGACTGCTGAGCAGAACCACGGTGAGCGCTTCGGCTTCCTGTTCGCTATAAATCACCTCGAAGTGCTGCTCAATTTCGTTAATGACGTGGCGCGCCAGCGTTGTTTCACGCTCATCATATTTTCTTTCACCGGCAGCGGGCGAGGCGGCGGAACACGGATTAAAGGTGTGGTCGTTCCGAATGCGATCAATACTGATAACGACATCCAGCACCAGGCTTAGCAACGCATATTCGTTGATGAAGTAGTGCCAGGATTTACATGATTCGACCAGAATAGAGACCAGCTGGTCGATATCGTAGCGGGGAAATATCCGTCCGATTTCCGTCAGGCTGAGAATATTCGCGCTAAATTCCGCGTACAGAATGCTGGAAAACATCCGCCGTTTGTCCTGCTCCAGCCCCTCAATAGCCAGACAATCGTTGGTCACGGTGAGGTACAGATTAAAATCTTTCAGTTTTTTTCTGACCAGTAGCAGATCTTTTTTGACGGTTTCATAGCTGACGCACAGCACATCGCTCAGACCGTACAGGTCGGGCAGTTGCGCCGTCGGCTGGCGGCTGTTGAGGAGCTGGGTCAGCAGGTAGTTAATTCTTTCTTCCGGCGTTTGCGGCATTTTATGGGCATGGCTGGAGAGCACGCGCATGATGCGCTCTTTATCCACCGCATAACCGCGGTGCGAAGACTGGATAAGCCCTGGCTCATGCGCGTTTATCTCGGCAATGTAGTTCTTCACGCTGCGATCGCTGACGGCCATATTCATAGCCAGCATCTGTGCGGTTTGCGCGTCAGCGCCGTCGAGAAACAGCCGCAGCAGTTTCAGATGCTTATTTTGCATTTCCTCTCCTTTGTCTGACGCGTTTCAGCGCGGATCTGAGCCTGCCGACAGGGCGTCTTTCCGCCGCGGCGAGCGGTTCATCACCGTGAGCCCGGCGATCGTCAGCAGCATACCCAAACATGCCCACAGCCCCAGCGTTTCATGGAAAAATATCATTCCTGACAGCGTAGCCACTACCGGTTCTATCGAGGCCATCATCGCCGCCTTGCCTGCTTCTCCCTGGCCGATCGCCTGAGTATAAAGCAGATAGGGGAGCGCCGTATTCAGTATGCCGATAACGGCTATCCAGACCACCGACCCGGGCGCCGCGTACAGGATGGCAAGTCCATGAGGTATATCGACCGCACACAGTGCGGCCGCGGTGCCGAAGATAAAACACCAGGCGGTGATCGTCAGCGGATTGCCGCGCCGCGCCTCTATTTTCGCCAGCACGGCGTAAAGCGCATACAGCAGCGCGGCGAGAAGACCAAAACCGATCCCGCGTGCGGAATAGTGCTGAGCCGCGGGGGAGACGCCGGCTGCAAGGCAGATCCCGCCTAAAGTTAGCCCCAGCGCTACCGTTTTACGCGGCGTCAGCGGCTCACGAAATACCCGGACTGAAAGCAGCATGACGATGGCCGGAGACGTATAAACCAGCACCGCGGTCAGCGAGAGCGAAAGTTCCCGTACCGACAGCACGTAGCACAGCGAGTAGAAAAACAGGCATCCTGCGCCCATTATCGCCAGCGAGGGAAGCTGGCGCAGACGGATATGCATTCCGCCGGGGCGGCGCAGCGCAATGATGCTCACCGCTGCGGCGGCAACCGTCAGGCGCAGGGCACCGATTTCGGCCGCCGTGAAGCCATAGGCGCCAAGATGGCGCATTACCAGGCCAGACGTACCCCAGCAAATGCCGGCGCCCAGCGCCAGCAATGCGGGTTTTTCTGATGCTATCAAAGCTCTTCACCGTGGCTGGCAATCGCCCGCTGATACCAGCTATAGCTTTTCTTCGGACTCCGCGCGGCGCTACCCCGGCCGTAATCGTCTAAATCAACATAGATAAAGCCGTAGCGTTTGCTCATCTCAGAGGAGGAACAGCTGACGATATCAATAGGTCCCCAGGGGAAGTAACCAATGACATCAACGCCGTCACGGACCGCTTCTTTCACCTGCGCCAGATGTGCGCTCATATAATCGATGCGATAGTCGTCGTTAACCTCGCCATTCTCTTCTTTCGTGTCGAATGCGCCAATCCCATTTTCGGCAATCATGACGGGAACCTGATAGCGATCCCAGTAGAGGTTGAGCTTGGTGCGCAGGCCGATGGGATCGATGCCCCATCCCCAGTCGCTGGCCTGAATGTTTGGGTTAGGGTAGGACGTTTTATGCTTCAGCACGCTCTGCGCGTCGCTTATTCGGGTGTAGTAATATGAGATAGCGAGAAAGTCGGCCGTATTGCGTAAAGCCTCTTCGTCGCCCGGATAGAAATGCAGCTGAATATTATGCTCTGCAAAATAGCGGAACGCATATCCCGGATAGCGGCCCCGCAGCAGCACATCGCCGTAAAAATACTCCATTTGATTGCGACGCACGGTCGCCAGCACGTCTTCCGGCTTGCAGGTCGCGGGGTAGCTAATGCCGTCGGCAAACATCATGCCGATACGAAATTCCGGGTTGATGCGGCGCGCAATCTCGGTAGCTTTTGCGCAGGCGACCATCTCGTTATGCACTCCCTGATATTTTGCTTCATGAAGATTGGCTACTTTATCTTCCGCAATCCCGAGGTGGTTGAATGACTCATGAACGATCAGGTTTATCTGGTTCACAATAATCCAGTACTTCACCTTGTGCTGATAGCGGGTAAAGACCGTCTCACAGTAGCGGACGAAGAAATCAACCAGCTCTCGTGAATACCAGCCGCTATAGGCGGTAGTCAGATGCAGCGGCATTTCATAGTGGGAGAGGGTGATTACCGGCTCCATGCCGTTGGCGATAATCTCATCGATCAGGTTATCGTAAAACTGCAGTCCGGCCTCGTTTGCGACCCGATCGTCGCCGTTAGGGTAGATTCTCGACCAGTTAATCGAGGTACGGAAAGCATTCATGCCGGTGGCGGCTAGCAGCTGCAAATCTTCTTTATAGGTATGATAAAAATCGATGGCATTACGTTTTGGATAAACGCCCTGGTCATCCGTCATCGCATTGCGGATATATTCGGTCGTGATCTCTTCGTTGTATTTTTTTTCGAGCGCAACATCATTACGAAAAAGATTAATATCCGCCACACACCATCCTTTACCATCCTCCTGCCAGGCTCCTTCACATTGATTAGCGGCTACCGCGCCGCCCCAGAGAAAGTTATTGGGAAATCCATCAGGAACGCGTTTACTGGTCAAAATAGGTCACTCCTTTTATTAAGCGGCCGGCTGGCCGCTGCTCGGGAACAGGGTATAAAGTACGGTTTCAGGATGCCGCAGCTTCTGATTCAACCTGCTGTTTTTCATACATTTTGAAAAAGGGATACCAGATCAACGTACTGACGGTCGCCACGACGGCGAACAGCACCAGCCCGCTTAAATCTTGCGATACAATCCACGTCGAAATAGGGAACGGGCAGTACCACATATCAAAGACGGCGGCCGGGATATTGACGACTCCCATATCGAGAACGACATAGGTAATTAGCGGTAAAATAATGCCCTGGAGCCACAGCGGGACCATTAATATTGGGTTCCACGCTACCGCGCCAAAAATAACCGGTTCATTAATATTAAATATTCCCGGAACCAGCGATGCCGACCCTAGCGCTTTCAATCTTTTAGATTTCGATCTGACCAGCATAATCACCAGCGGTAGGGTTGCGCCTATCCCACCGATCGCTACCCACCCGGAATAGAGCACTTCTGCCGTCACAATGTTTTTGGCTACCCCACCGGCGGCCACCGCTGCCATATTGGCGGTAATACCGGCGAGAAAAATAGGCTTGGTTATAGGGAACAGCACCCAGCCGCTGATCCCCATCGAGTAGAGAAATACGCCTAAAAAGGTAATCAGTAAAAATCCTGGCAGCGTCTGCGCGAAGCTGGTGATCGGCATAAAAATATTAAGTAATATTTGATACAGATCCAGCTGCAGTACGTATACCGCCAGCCATCCGGTCACCGTCACCACCAGGATTGGAATAATCGCATCAAACCATACCCTGACAAAATCTGGAATCGCGCTGTCTTGTTTAAAGAATGAATACCTGCCGGCAATCCCCATAATAAAGGCAACATAGATCCCGGCAATAATAGAAACAAACATCCCGCCGGCGCCAAAGTATTTAAATTGCAGGACTGAAACCTCCTGCAGTTTGACAATAATCATAAACAGGGCAATTCCGGACATACCGGCAATTAAGCGCATTTTGTTGATTTTCTTTTTTTCCATATAGTTAAATGGAATCAAAAATGCAATAAATACGGAAAGCAGCCCCATCGTGTAGCTGGATATTGTCGATAGGTTGGGGAACCACGGCAGAAAATTTTTCAGAATCGATAAAACGGTTACCAGCGAGCCAACCAGAATCATCGGCAGCACCTGCATGATTGAGTCTTTGAGCGTTAAAACCCAAACATTGCGGTTGACCTTGTTCATTGGCGGTGCAAAATGCACCTCCATCCAGTCGATAAATTTTTGCATATCGGTTATGCCTCGCTTAACCTTTCTTTAATTCGCCAAGAAGATGATCCAGCGCTTTAGCGCCATCCAACAGTGAATAATAAGATTTATCCATTAAGATGACTTTGATGTTCATGGTTGCCACTTTTTCTTCCAGTTCCGGAATTAAATATTTGAGGTGTGGCCCAACCATCAGGCAGTCGATTTCCTGTAAAAAGCTTTCAACTTCGGCTTCGCTACGAGCAACGACGCTACAGTCGAGCCCGCGCTTTGCCGCTTCCTTGCGAATGTTCGCGGCAAGAAAACCGCTGGATGCTCCCGAGCCACAAATCAGCAATACGTTTAATTTCTTCATTTGCGTATAAACCTTTATATAAGTGTTGTGATGTAGGGTCATTTTATTATGGTCATCATTATTGCCGGCATTCAAATATGCTATTTCACTGTCGAAGTGAAAATATTTACTTACGCCGGCAGCGATGAAAATAAGTGATCGCCATCACGCGGAGTGAACGTTTTTATTTCAAAATAATTTGCTGAATCGCTTTTTTTAACGGCAATAGTCCCGGTGGTGATACTGAAAGTTCAGCAACACCCAGACGAATAAAATATTCGCTCAGCGCTAAGTCTGCCGCCAGTTCGCCGCAAACGCCCACCCATATTCCATGCTGATGCGCATGGGCGCAGACCTGCTCGATCAGGCGTAATAGCGCCGGGTGCGTCGGATCGCCGTAGGGGGCAAGCGCCTGGTTCTGGCGATCGACCGCCAGGGTGTACTGCGTTAAATCGTTGGTGCCGATACTAAAGAAATCCACCTCAGGCGCTAACAGGTCGCCGGTCAGTGCGGCCGCGGGCGTTTCGATCATTATCCCCAGCTCAATATCCGCCCGGTAGGGGACACCTTCCGCATCCAGCTGCTGGCGACACTGCTGGTAAAGATCTTTCAATGCCCGCACTTCCCAAAGCGACGCCACCATCGGGAACATAATGGCAATGCGTCCCCAGGCGCTGGCCCGTAAAATTGCGCGGAGCTGGGTTATCAGCAGTTCTGGTTGCGACAGGCACAGGCGAATTGCCCGGCAGCCCAGCGCCGGATTTTCTTCTTTCTCCAGGCGCAGCGCTGCGGTCTGTTTATCCGCGCCGAGGTCCAGCGTACGAATAATCACCCTCTTGCCGTTCATGCCTTCGGCAACGGCGCGATAGGCGGCAAACTGCTCCTCCTCGCCGGGTAGATCCTGGCGCCCGAGGTAGAGAAATTCGCTACGAAACAGGCCGATGCCTTCTGCTCCGTTGTCCAGGGCCGACGCCAGTTCCTGCGCTGAGCCGATATTCGCGTACAGCGCGATGCGGCGTCCGCAGCGCGTGATGGCCGGTTCGTCTTTGGCGGCGAGCAGAATCTCGCGCTGCCGGGCCTGCTGTTCCAGCTCCTTACTATAACGCCGACGCGTTTCATCATCGGGCGTCAGGCAGAGGCGGCCGCGATTGCCGTCAATCACCGCCTCCAGGCCGTCCCATGCGGAGGGGAGTTCCGCCAGATCCAGGCCGACGAGCGCGGGGATCCCCATTGCGCGAGCCAGAATAGCGGTATGGGAATTGGCTGAGCCCTGGCGGGTGGCGATGCCGGCGACGCGCTGCCTGTCGAGCTGTACGGTCTCGCTGGGGGTCAGATCGTCGGCAAGAAGAATTGCCTCTCCGTCGGGCTGCCGTAGCCCGGGGGCCTGATGGCCGCAGAGAATGGCAACCAGTCGCCCGGAGACATCCCGCACGTCCGCGGCGCGCGCCTGGAAATAGGCATCTTCCATGGCGGCCAGCTGGTTGGCAAACAGCTCTCCGGCCTGCTCGACGGCCCAGGCGGCGTTGAGCTTTTGCTCGCCGATCGCCTCGCGTATTTCCTGCTGGAAATCGTCGTCCAGCAGCATTAGCTGATGAGCTGCGAACAGCTGGGCGGTTTCTTCTCCGCTCTCCGCGCGGACCTTATCCTCCAGCGCCTGCAGCTGTATTAGCGCGGTACTGCACGCGCGCTCCAGTTTTTCCAGTTCCTGCTGCGGGCTGTCGATAGGCTCCGGGCTGACGTGCGATTTTGCTGGCCGGTAGCACCATATTTGCCCCCGTGCGATACCTGATGAAACGGCTTTACCTGCTACGATCTGCATGAACTTTCCTTAAGCGATAATCAAAGATGCTGCTGGAAAAAGTCGTGCAGCGCGGCGATCGCCTGCTGCTCATCCGCGCCGCTGGCGCTGATCGTCACCGTATCGCCGACCTTCACGTTCAGGCCCATTACGGTGAAGATTTTTTTCAGGCTGACCTGCCGATCTTGCCTGGCAATATGCAGAGTGGAGCTGTAGCCCAGCGCCAGCCGCACCAGCAGACCCGCCGGGCGAGCGTGGATGCCGAGATCGTCGCGGATAGTGTATTGAAATTGTTCCATTAACGTTTCCTGTTAAAAGGGAGGCGGGTAGTTTTATCGCATGCTTTTACCGCTATCTACGTGGTTCCAGCTCGCCTATGCGCTTATCAAGGGTGCGAAAGATTTTGAGCAGATGACGGCTCATCAGCAGCTCGCTATTAATGGTCATCAGCGTATCCTGCGCGTGGGTAAATAGCAGAGATGGCGGGAAGACTTCACCGTGGATTTCGCTCTGCACAATATCGGTCTGGTTGCCGTGGGCTGTTTTTATTTTCTGCTGGGCCTGGGTGATTTTTTCATCCGCGAGGCTAAACTGGTTTTTTTCAATGGCAGAGAGCGCATCGGTAATTAAAGCGCGGGCATCGCCGGCATCCATAATAATATTCATTGCCGTACTATTAATCTGTTCTGTTTTATCCATTGGTTATCTCACTATGCAGTTAATCTCTTTATTGCCGTTGTTTATTAGCTTCGGATGGAGAGAGAAAATGAACTCTTGCTGAAGAGCAGTTCACCACAGGCTTTCGGTGAGTAACAAATAAATAATTTCCCACCCGCAAGGAAGACTTTTACTTTTTTTGGCTTATATATTGTAACTTGTTGTTTTTGTTTTTTTTAATTTTGAGTGTGGTGGTGTTTTTTACTATTTATTATAATTGGGTTGAGTCGATTTTAATTTAATTGTGAAGTGTGTCACATTATTAGGCTATCGTATGTAGGTGACTGCTGCTCCGATCTTTTTCTATCGCCGCTTAACGCTAATATCCGCATGGACATGATGATCCTGTCGCTATTGAATGGAATGCAAGGTGGTTTTTCGAGCAGTATTCCTGCCAGGCTATTTAGCGTTACCGTTCCTGGCAATAAATTAGCGGTGTTCAGCATTGAAACCGATGAAATCACTGCCTTAACCAATAAGAGTGATGAGTTAAGGTATGCAGATATTATCGCTACCAATATCTAATATGGCCGGATACCGGCAGAAGGGCGGACATGAGTCTGAGCCGATGGCGTTTCACTCCCGCCGCTTTTGAGGGGGAGATTGCCCGTGGTTTAATTCACGCCCGTTTGCGAAGGCATCGGAAAAGGCCGGCATACCGATGCCGGAGGGGGGAGCTTGCGGTTCGTATCCTTCCGTCCACTGCCGCCGAAAGCTCATCATCTGCTCCGGGTCGGCTGCCCGCTGGCGGAGGGCGGAAACACCCGAGCGCACAGAAAATCGACCATAGCCCGAACTTTCGGCGAGGGATGCCTGCTGGCGGGCCAGAGCACGTGGAATACGCCAGCGCGTTCCACGCGATCGGCCAGAATGGCGCACAAGCGTCCATCCGCCAGCGCTTCCCCGATCGAGAATTCCGGCAGATAGGCGATGCCCAGGCCTTGAAGAGCAAAGCACACCCGCGTCTCGATGTTGTTGCAGATCATCGAGGTGGGAAGCTGCAGCTCGGGGTCTCCAGGCGCCTGCCGTAGCGCCCACGGCTCCAGCTTGCCGCTGTTGGGAAAGCGGTAGTGCAGGCAGGTGTGCTCCAGCAGATCGGCAGGCACTTTGGGTATACCTCGCCGCGCCAGGTAATCGGGAGAGGCGACCAGCATCGAGCGGAAGGTGCCCAGCCTCCGCGCCGACAGGCGCGAGTCCGTCGGGTTTCCCGTTCTCACCACCACGTCGAAACCTTCTTCGATCACATCGACCAGCCGGTCCGTGAAGTCGAGATCCAGCTCGATGGCCGGGTACTGGCGCATGAACTCGCCGAGCACCGGCAGCACCAGCGAGCTGACCAGAGGCAGGCTGACCCGCAATCGGCCGCGCGGCGCAGCCGTCGCCTGCGACAGCTCCAGTTCCGCGGCCTCAATCTCGGCAAGGATGCGGCGGCTGCGCTCCAGGAACAGCGTACCCTCGGCCGTCAGCGTGACGCTGCGGGTGCTGCGATGAAACAGACGCACGCCGAGCTTCTCTTCCAGCCTCGCCACGCTTTTGCCGATGGCCGATGCCGATACGCCCAGCAGCCGGCTGGCCGCGACGAAGCTGCGCGTCTCGGCGACCCGCACGAACACCACGAAGCCGTTAAGGTTGTCCACTTCACCCCTCCATTGCGGACAAATAGTTCCGCTAAGAAAGGAACTGTACCCTACTTTTTCTTTAATAGCTGCGTTTCTATCATGGCGGGAATGTTCACTGATGAAAGGAATTTCCCATGTCGGTTCCCGCATTTTCGCTGCAGGCAGGCGTCCCGCTTGCGCCTCTGTCCGCCCGCATTCAGGCCGTTGTGCAACAGGCGCTGGACGAGCGGCGTCTGGTCGGTGCCGTGGTCCTGGCGGCCCGCGACGGCGCGCTTATTCACCGCCAGGCCGCCGGCTGGGCCGATCGCGAAAGTCGTCGGATGATGACCGCGGATGCGCTCTTCCGCCTGGCATCGGTGAGCAAGCCTATTGTCTCAACGGCGGCGCTGGCGCTGGTGGCGCAAGGCAGGCTCAGCCTGGACGACAGCCTCGATCGCTGGTTGCCCGAGTTCAGGCCACGATTGGCCGACGGCCAACCTGCGCGGATCGCCGTATGGCAGCTGCTAAGCCATACGGCAGGGCTGGGCTACCGATTCTTCGAGGCTGATGCCAACGGGCCCTATGCGCAAGCCGGCGTGTCGGACGGCATGGATGCGTCCGGGATTAGCCTGGCGGAGAACTTGCGCCGTATCGCCAGCGTGCCGCTGCTGTACGAACCAGGCACGAGCTGGGGTTATTCGCTGGCCACCGATGTGCTGGGCGCCTTGATCGAGCGAGTGCATGGCGAACCGCTTGACGCAGCCGTGCGCCAGCTCGTGACCGGCCCGTTGGGCATGGCGGATACCGGTTTTGTCGCGCCGGATGCGCAGCGCGTAGCGACCGCCTACGTGAGTGATGAGCCTCAGCCGCACCCGCTGGCGGAAGGTGAAACCGTTTCGCCCTTCGAGGGGGCGGTCGGCATTCGCTACAGCCCTGCACGCATCTTCGATCCGCAGGCATTCCCTTCGGCTGGCGCGGGCATGGCGGGCACGGCCGAAGACTTTCTGCGCCTGCTGGAAGCCCTGCGTCAGGGCGGCGGTGCGATTCTGCCCAACGCATTGATTGCGGAAATGGCGCGCGATCGGACGGGGGATCTGGAGCTGCCCAATGCGCCGGGATTCGGCTTTGGGCTGGGGTTTTCGGTCTTGCGCGATCGGACGCTGGCCGCTTCGCCCGAGTCGGAGGGCACCTGGCGTTGGGGAGGCGCCTACGGCCACTCCTGGTTCGTGGATCGGGCGCTGGGGCTTAGCGTCGTCGCTTTCACCAACACCCTATACGAAGGGATGTCGGGCCGTTTCGTCAGCGATCTGCGCGATGCGGTCTACGGTGCCCTGGAGGCTGAGCGATGAGTTCGACTCCTCAGGATCGCATGCCTGTCGCATCGCTACTGGCGCTTGCGATGGCGGCTTTCATCACCATTCTGACCGAAGCGCTGCCGGCCGGCCTGCTGCCCCAAATGGCGCAGGGCCTGGCCGTCTCCGAGGCGTGGGTCGGCCAGACGGTCACTATCTATGCCATCGGTTCGCTGGTGGCGGCCATTCCGCTGACCGCCGCGACGCAAGGGGTCCGTCGCCGGCCGCTGCTGCTGGCCGCCATCGCCGGCTTCGCTATCGCCAACACGGTGACGACGCTTTCCGCCAGCTATGCGCTGACGATAGTGGCGCGCTTCCTGGCGGGCGTTTCTGCTGGGCTACTGTGGGCTCTGCTGGCCGGCTATGCGGCGCGGATGGTGCCAGAACATCAGAAGGGCCGCGCCATTGCTATCGCGATGGTGGGCACGCCGCTGGCGCTTTCTCTGGGGGTACCTGCCGGTACTTTGCTTGGCAATCTGCTGGGTTGGCGCATCTGTTTTGGCATCATGAGCCTGATGGCGCTATTGCTGATGGGCTGGGTGAGGCTGAAAGTGCCGGACTTCGCGGGGCAGTCGGTGGGCAAACGCCTGTCGCTGCGGCACGTGTTCACCCTGCCGGGTATTCGCCCGGTGCTGTTCGTCGTGCTGGCCTTCGTTCTCGCGCATAACATCCTCTACACCTACATTGCTCCGTTTCTGCTGGCGGCGGGAATGGTGGAGCGCACGGATTTGGTACTGCTGGTTTTTGGTATTACGTCGGTATCCGGTATCTGGATCATCGGCGTGCTGATCGACCGGTATCTGCGGGTGCTGACTCTGGCAAGTACGGTCTTATTCGGCGTTGCGGCGCTGATGCTGGGCATAGCCGGCACCGAGCCCATCGCGGTCTATGCGGCGGTGGGTACCTGGGGGCTGGCTTTCGGTGGCGCGGCGACCTTGTTCCAGACCGCGCTGGCCAGAACCGCCGGCGATGCTGCCGATATCGCGCAGTCCATGCTGGTTACAGCCTGGAACGCGGCGATTGCCAGCGGAGGTATTGTTGGCGGCGTGCTGTTAGATCGTCTTGGCGTAGGGGCATTCTCTCCTGCGCTCCTGGTGCTACTGCTGGCTACGCTCCTGGTGACCTGGTCGGCCAGATATCACGGCTTTCCCGCGTCAGTGGGATGAGATCAGATGGAGCCGCGCCATCTTTCTTATTTCCTTGCCGTAACGCTCACGCGGCCATCAGCGTGAGCGTTACATGGTTCGGCGCAACCGGCTGAGCGCTATTAGGCAAATCCAGCCTGTTACAGCATTTTTGCCCACGCGTGGCCAGGGTGCAGGCGATCGAGACAATCCCGCAGCCATAAGCGCTCAGACGGAAGTAATCCCGGCGCGGCCTTCGCGAAATCTTCCTCGTCCTTCGTCCGGCGGTATCTGGCCTTGAACAGCAGCACGGCAGAAGGGGTGAGGTAAGGGACTCCTTCCGCGGTCAGCGCGATCATTTCGCTGCGGGGGCGCGTGATTTGCCGATCCCGCTTATAGACCCAATGCTCATCCGTTCCCGGCTCAATCATCATATCCGCCCGCCAGCGGTCAGCGGGGCGATCGAAACACCAGATCTGGGCAATCTCCGCCTTCGGTTCCCGGTCGGCCGCCAGCCGTTCGAGCACACCGTCATTAACGGTGTAAAATTCCAGATCGCGCAACTCATCGCGGAAAATGCGCAGATCTTCGCGCAGGATCGTGAACTCGAGATCCTCATGCTCGCGCGTCTTCTCCCCGTGCCACAGGTCGAGAGCCCAGCCGCCAACGACGCACCAGGGCCTCGATACGCGGCTCAGCCGACCAGATAGCTCGGCGGGGCTCCAGGGCTCCCACTTTTCCTCGTCCGGTACAACCTGTCGATCGTTCATGCTATCGGTTCTCATTATCTGGTTGTCATCGGCCAGCTTTGGCTTTGCTGACGGCGGATCGCCGCCTCGGCTACGCCGTCAGAAACACTACCGCAGCGGTGAAGACAATCACAGGAAAAGTAATCCCTGTTTTATCATCCCTCATTGTGGTGCTGGCCTGATAAATTCCCGTTTTTTGCCCGGATGGCGTTGTAACAGAAGTCTTTTTTATTTTTTAAGTTCAGCTGGCTGGATGATTTTAGCGCGTTGAAATTCTTCTTTACTCTACCGACATCAACCGGCATCAAGTAGTATCTGTTGGTATATGTGATGGTACGCCTGTTCCATGAAACCCTGTACCAGCAGCCAGCAACTAAACGGCAGGTCGCTAATGGCATTGGCCTTAGCGAACAGAAACAGGCTTGCTTGATTATTTATGCAGGAGATGAGATATGACAGATGCGCCACGCGGGCGGGGAAGGCCCCGGAAAACGGAGAGTACATATTCAGATACGCGTAATGATTTGATCCGCAGCGGGCTCGAACTTCTGACGCAAAATGGTTTTCTTTCTACCGGCGTCGATGCCATCGTCAAGAACGCAAATGTCCCTAAAGGCTCATTTTATTACTACTTTCAAAGCAAAGAAGAATATGTGCAAACCGTGCTGGGCGCATATGACAGTTTTTTTGAACACAAACTAAAAAAACATCTTCATAATAAATCCGGTACCCCGATGGAGCGCATGGAAAACTTCATCAACGACGCCTGCGAGGGGATGAAAAAATACGAATTCACCAGAGGGTGCCTTGTTGGCAATATGATGCAGGAGAGCCCGGGGCTTCCGCCATCATTTATAAAGCAGCTTCAGGATATTTTAGATAGCTGGCAAAACATCGTTTCCTCCTGTCTCTACGATGCGCTATTAGCTGGTGATATCACCTCCGATGTTAATGAAAAACAGCTGGCGGCTATTTTCTGGAGCGGTTGGGAAGGGGCCGTGATGCGGGCGAAGCTTTATTGTTCAACGCAACCCATTCACGACTTCTGGGACTATTTTAAAATCTCCGTCAGATATCGCCATGAGCAGAATGAATTCAGTGAGAAGCTGGTTTAAGGGCCCGGAAGCGAGCCCTTGGCAAAGTTTGATACTTAGCTATCCGTCTGCTTTTCTCTCAGGATATATTGGCAGCGGCCTTAGTTGCACTGAATAACCGCGCGCCCGCGGATTTCGCCATTAAGCAACTTTTCAGCGACATTGATTGCTTCACTGAGAGGGTAAACGGTGGTCATGCTCTCCAGCTTAGCGAGCGGTAAATGTTGTAAAGCTTTCAGCCAGATGCCCGCTCTTTTCTCTTTAGCGAACATGACGCTGTCAACGCCCTTTAAGGTGATCCCGCGGAGGATAAACGGCGCCACGTTGCCCATCAGCTCCATACCCTGAGCCATACCGCAGGCAGCAACAATTCCGCCATATCGTACCCCGGCACAGGCGTTGCAGAGGGTGTGGCTACCAACGGTATCAATGGCCGCCGCCCAGCGTTCTTTTTGCAGCGGCTTGCCTGGGTTTGAGAGTTCTGCACGATGAATAATGTCGTTTACGCCTATCGTTTTATAGAGCCAGGGCGCCTCTTCAGGACGGCCGGTAGAGGCCGTAACGTGGTACCCCATAGACGATAGGATCATCGCCGCGATGCTTCCTACCCCTCCGCTGGCGCCGGTAACCAGTATCGGGCCATCTTCAGGCTTAACGCCATGATTGAGAAGCGCGTCCACGCACAGCATCGCGGTGAAGCCTGCGGTCCCAATGGCCATGACGTGTTTGCTGCTTACCCCGGCCGGAACAGGGGTCAGCCAGTCGCCATTAACCTGGGCCTTCTCTGCAAGTCCGCCCCAGTGTTTTTCGCCAACGCCCCAGCCGGTCAGGAGGACCTTATCACCAGCCTGATAGTCGGGATGAGAGCTGGCGGAAACCGTACCGGCGAAGTCGATGCCCGGCACCATCGGGAAATGGCGGACGATAGGGCCGCGTCCGGTGATGGCCAGGGCATCTTTATAGTTGATGGATGAGTAGTCGACATTGACGGTCACATCCCCCTCGGGTAGCTCACTTTCCGCTATTTCAGCAAATAGTGCGGCGTAGCGATTTTCTACTTTATTGATTAATAATGATTTAAACATTTTCACCTCGTGTGTCTGGTTGTATGACAGTCAGGTATTCAGGAGTATATAAAAAATATTGACCGATCGTCTAATAATCATCATTACTATCCCTGTGCTGTCCGATATTCAAGAATTGTTCGACTTGTCATCGCCTTATCGAAGGCGTTCTTGATAAATATCAACGTGAGGTCAGATTTGTCGTGTCTGAAAAGGGGAGGCATTCAGGGCTAAGCGAGCACCCGATACCGCCGAACGGTGATGGACGACCTCCACTCCGGTCGTCGTCACGTCCGTTGCGGCGGTAGTACCTTTATGCTAATGCTCTTAGGAAAATCAGCGTAAACTCGGGGCCTGTTAACGATGGCAGAAGAAGACGGTATTTTTGATACGATTATTAACCGGGCCGATTCTCCATCAATCAAATGGGGAGGTTCCCGGCAGGCTGAAGTCATTTCGTTTGGCATAGCTGATATGGATTTTCAGTCCCCATCCTGCGTTCGCAATGCATTAATAAACAAAGCTAAAAGCGGTCTCTATGCGTACGAGTATAAAACGGATGGTTACTACCAGGCGATTAGCGGTTGGTTCAACGATCGTCACCACTGGACAATTGAAAAAGAGTGGCTGACCGACGGCCCCGGAAGCTGGGCCATGCTCGCTCTGTGCCTTCAGGCATATACGATGCCAGGAGATAACATCCTCATCCACGCTCCCCATTTTCATCCTGCGGTTAGCGTCATAGAAAGCGCAGGGCGAAAGATTGTCGCGCAAGCGCTCGCTTTCGATGGCGTCAGATACATTTTTGACCCGCGTATCTTTGAGGAAACCCTCGTCAGACAAAACGTCAGACTGTTTTTCCTTATGAATCCTCATAACCCAACCGGCCTGATGTTCAGCAGAGCAGAGTTATCCGTTATCGCAGAGATCTGTGAAAAGTACGGCGTGCTGGTGGTTTCAGATGAAATCAACGGCTATCTGACCTACGACGATGCCGTATTTGTTCCCTACGCCAGTCTATCTTCGGTTAGTCGCCTTAATTCAATCACGCTTACCTCCCCGTCCAAGGCCTTCAATCTGCAGGGGCTGACCTATGCGATCGGCATCATCCCCGACAAAGTAAAGCGGCAGAAACTGCAACAAGTCCGGGTCGGTATGGGCGTTGATTTTGCGACTAATGTATTTAGCATTGCGGCAGCCGAAGCCGCTTATCGCTATGGAGGAGAATGGCTCATTTGCCTTAACCGCTATCTCCAGGGCAATCTGGATTTTATGGATAGCTATCTGAAGACCAACCTGCCGCAGGTAAAACTGATCAGACCGCACGGCGGTTATATCGCCTGGCTGGATTTCACCGCGCTTCGCCTCACTCCTGAGGCACTCAGAAACATCATCCTCGAAAAAGCTAAGGTAAACCTGACATGGGGAGAATCGTTCGGTCACGAAGGCGAGGGATTCGAGCGTATCAATTTTGCCTGCCCCAGAGGAACCCTGGAGAAAGGGCTTGCGCGAATCAAAAACGCATTTTCCTGACTCAGGTACCGCAGACCGGCCCTGGATTAAAACGGTGCCGGGTTTTGCCTCAGGATCGTTCCTTTGCCAGCCTGCGGGCCTGCCCGTTCACGTCAGCCACGCCCGGCGCGCGATTACGCAGTAAACAGCAAGAAAATAGCGAACTGCGGGTCCGGGCTGATCCACCGTCGGGCCATCGTCCAGCCCTTGCGTTCCACCAGGGTTGTAAAGGCCGCGGGGGTGAATTTATACGAGTTTTCCGTGTGCAGGGCTTCCCCCGCCGCGAAGTGGAAGACCCGGTCGAGAACGCGTACCTCCTGTTCGCGCCGGCTGACCAGCCACATTTCCATCCGGCTCGCCGCGGCGTTCCACACCGCACGATGCTCGAAGGCGTCAGGGTCGAAGTCGCCGCCCAGTTCGCGATTGATCCGCGCCAGCAGATTCCGGTTGAACGCCGCGGTGACGCCGCCGGCGTCGTCGTAGGCGGAAAGCAAAGTCGCTTCATCTTTCACCAGGTCGACGCCGACCAGGAACTGCGATCCGGCGCCGAGCAGCAGCCGCACGCGGCTCAGAAACGCAGCCGTGTCGCCGGGCGAGAAGTTGCCGATGGTCGAGCCGGGGAAGAAACCGATGCGGGGACGACCGTGAGCGTCCGGAGGCAAGGACAGCGCGGAGGTGAAGTCCTCCGCCAGCGGGCAAACCGCCAGGCCGGGATAGTCGTCGCGGATCGCCGCCGCGGCCCGCTCCAGCGCATCTACGCTGATGTCCACCGGCACGTAGGCAGCGAGCCGAGGCGCGGCGTCAAGCAGCACGCGGGTCTTCAGGCTCGCGCCGCTGCCGAACTCGACCAGCACCGCGTCATCGGCAATGCGGTCGGCTATTTCGGCAGCGGCCGCGCGCAGCAGCGCAAGCTCGGTTCGCGTTGGGTAGTACTCGGAAGTCTGGCAGATGGCTTCGAACAGACGCGAACCCGCATCGTCATAGAAATATTTCGGCAGGAGGTACTTGTCCGGTCGCGCAAGCCCTGCGAGCACGTCCTCGGCAAAAGCCGACGGCAGTCGCGCGTTCTCCCCGGCGGCGTCCCCGGCAAGCCGCACGCCGCTGAACATCCACCGCGCCTCTGGCGGGAAAAAATTGCGATAGGTCGCGCGCGTATGGCCGGGGGGCGTGATCGACGAGCCGCCGCGCAGGCTCATCTGCCCGACCATGAACTTGCCGTTGTACTCACCGACGGTTCCGGGCTGCGGATGGAAGCCCGGGTAGGCGTCGTAAGCGCTGCGGGTCCATTGCCAGGCTTCGGTATACAGATCGCGCAGGCCCGCGGCGGTCACCGCCGCATGCTCCCATTCCGCCTCGGTCGGCAGGCGTGCGCCCGCCCATTCGGCGTAGGCAACCGCTTCGTAGTAGCTGACGTGCAGGACCGGCGCGCCGGGATCGACAGGAGCTCGTCCTTGCAGGCCAAACTCAGACCAGCCATCGGATTCGCGACGCCAGTATAGCGGCGCCTGCCAGCCCTCGGCCTGTACCGTAGCCCAGCCACTGGCCAGCCAGAGCTCCGGCCGGCGGTATCCGCCATCGGCGATGAAAGCCATCCACTCTCCGTTCGTCACCAGGCGGTCGGCCAGCGCGTAGGGCTGCAGATAGATCTTATGACGCGGGGTCTCATTGTCGAAGGCAAAGCTGTTCCCGACGGCGCCAATCTCGACGATCCCTCCCTCGACCCGGCACCATTTCAGCGGGGCGGCGGGTGGATACGTTCGCGCTGGCCCCGGCCGATAGGCCGGAGTGAGCGGCGAACGTGAGAACAGGTGCAGCACATCCATCAGAATAAGCTCCTGGTGCTGCTCCTCGTGCGCCAGACCCAGCTCAATCAGCGGTACCAGGGCCGGGGAAATCGAGCGCAGCAGGCGCGCCATACCCGCATCGACGTAGGCCCGGTAGCCCAGCACATCGCGGACAGAAGGGCGGGTAATAAGGCCTCGTTCGGGGCGGGGCTGGCGCGGCCCCACGGCCTCGTAGTAGGAGTTGAACAGATAGCCGAAGGACGGGTCGAATGCGACGTAGTCCGCCAGGTGCGGCAACAGCAGAAAGGTCTCGAAGAACCAGCTGGTGTGGCCCAGGTGCCATTTGGTCGGGCTGGCATCGGGCATCGATTGTACCACCTGATCCTCGGGGCTCAACGGCGCGGCCAAAGCCTCGCTCCTGGCACGCACCCGGCGATATAGCTGATAAAAATGGTCCCCGTTGTCGACGGGGACGGGGGCATTGCAAAGTTGTCTCATTTGGGTCATTCCTGAACGTCCAAAGACAGGGAGTCATGTCGCCCTGGCTCAGGCGATGCCGCTGTCCAACGGGTAGAACCGATCAGTCGGCGAGCACGGCGCGCTGGCGGACATTCTTGACGGTCAGCCAGATCGCAGAGACGAGGAAGTAGAACGCGCCGAAGGCCGCATAGGGAGCAACCGTGGTCACGTCCAGCGCCATGCCGCTATGAGCCTGCTTGAACATGAAAGCGCCGGCGAGCGCGGACTGGGCGCCGCTGAGGATCATCGGCCATTGGCCGCTCGTCGTTTTCCAGCGCCGCACGCCCGTAGCCAGCTGCAGCAGGCCGGAGAAGATCGCCCAGGCGCCGAACACCGTAATCACCATAGGCATGCCGACGGTAAGCGCTCCGCAGACGGCGAGGGCGATGATGATGCTGACGATGAAGTTGAACTTTTGCGATGGATTCGCGCTCAGGCCGCCGCTTCTGCGCGCGTCCAGATAGTTAGCAAAGGCGTCCCAGGCCGGATACAGGATCAGCAGGGCCGCACCGACGGCGGGATTGTGCTTGCCGACGAAAGCGGCAAGAGCGATCCAGACAATCGACACCCCGGTGCGCAGGAAGTAGTAGGTCTGGAGCCATTGGTTCAGCGACCGATTAGCGGTGGCAGCGGTATTTGGCATGTCAGTTCTCCCGGTCGTCAGGCCATCAAAACCGTTAACGACCTATTAGTAGGTAGAATGTAAGGGTGGTTGTGTCCCTGCCATACGCGCGGGGACTGACTTGAGTACAGGGCAGCAAAGTGACGGCTGGATGAGACGGTTCGTCTAATGATGTTTCTGCTCAAGTGAACAGACATTAACCTACTAGTAGGTAGGTGGTCAATGTGTTATCTTGCATAACCGTGGGGGCTGGCGCGAGGGAGTGATAGCTATGGCAGGGTTTATGCGAACTTTAACAAGTATTCAGGTGATAAACACTCTGCTTTTAGGCGCAATCGTGGGCTTTAAGCCGGCCTGTTAAGCTTTTCCGGTCCTAGAAAAACCGATCCGCAGCCTGACCGCGGACCGTGTGAGAATATCCCTCCAGCCAGGAACGTTTCCTTGCTGATGACGCTGCGATTCTGAGACAACACATGCCATATAAACCACAGGATATAGGCCATCTGGCTGCCGGTTTGCCATCCATTGAGCGGCTTTTTATGGCGTCGGTGACTTTAGATATCAGCGTAGGTGGGACATCGAACGCGCTGACGATTGCGTGCGCGGCCATGCCGCTGGCGTACAGGCATTAATTTGGCCGGCCATTTGGCGTGATGTGGGGCAGGATCTTCTTAATCAGCCGGCGATTCAGATCTCTTTTTTCAGCAGCTGGAAAAACTCTGCGATTTTCTCATTATCACGCTTGTAGTATGTCCAGGGGCCGATGCGCCGGGATGTGACAAGCTGCGCTCGCTGCAGGGCGGCAAGATAAAGCGATACGGTAGACTGCGACAATCCCACCTTTTCCTGGATAATGCTTACGCACACGCCAACCTCATCTGCATCAGCATCTGGCTGATGAAAATGTTTTTTAGGTTCTTTAAGCCACTGGAGAATTTCTTTTCGCACTGGATTGCTTAGCGCTTTCAGAACCTCATTTAGTTTGATTTCAGACATTCTCGCTAAGCTCCTGTAGATAAGTTGTCATATCCCAATATTACAATACTTAGATATGATATGCATCATCTCTGCCTGGGCGGCAGAGATGATGTTTTACCAACTGATCATTTGTAAAGAGGATAGTCGGTATAACCTTTTGCTGAGCCGCCATACATAGTGGAAGGATCGACTTCATTGAGCGCCCAGCTATTTGCCAGCCGGGCTGGTAAATCAGGATTCGCGATGAAGGGGCGGCCAAACCCAAAAATGTCTCCCCAGCCGGCATTCAGGATCCGCTCAGCACGCTCTTTTGTATAACGACCGGCATACATTATGGTGCCGCTGAAAATGCTGCGCACCTGCTGGTAGAACGATTCCGGCAATTCAGGCGCGTTATCCCAGTCGGCCTCAGCGAGGGAAAGGTAGGCGATGCCGATTTCCTGAAGAATTTTAATCGCTTCAGTGTAGGTTTCGTGCGGATTGTCCTCCACAAGCCCGAGATATACGCGCTCTTCATTGGTGCTGGCAAACAGAGGAGCAAAACGCACTCCTACGCGATCTTTACCGACCACGTTTGCCACCGCTTCAACCACTTCACGCAGAAATCGCAGGCGATTCTGCAGCGAACCGCCGTACTCATCATCGCGTTTGTTGCTATGAATGGACATGAACTGGTTAACCAGATAGCCATTTGCGCAGTGGATTTCTACCCCATCAAAACCGGCGTTCAGCGCATTTTGCGCGGCGCGGGCATACATGCGGACAATCTCCTTTACCTCGGCGGTTTCGAGGGCGCGCGGCATCGACGCGACGGCCAGGGTGCCGGTTCCAGGCCCGGTTTCGATGAACACTTTAACGTTATTACCGGCGGGAATCGCGGAAGGTGCGACGGGGGCTGCACCTCCTGGCTGCAGGGACGTATGGGATATCCGCCCGACGTGCCACAGCTGGGCAAAAATAATCCCTCCTCTGGCGTGTACGGCGTCGGTAACTTTCCGCCAGCCCTCTACCTGCGCGGCGTTGTAGATCCCCGGAGTCCACGCATAGCCCTGTCCGCGAGGCTCAATCTGCGTCCCTTCAGTCACCATAAAGCCCGCTCCGCTTCGCTGGGCATAGTATTCAGCCATCAGCTCATTGGGGATATCGCCCGGCTGCGAGCTGCGTGAGCGGGTCAACGGCGGCAGGACGACGCGGTTTTTCAGCGTAAAATGGCCAATCCTGGCGCTGGTGAAAAGGCTATTCGATTTCATTAAATACCTCGATATATAGAAATTTAGATATTGGTGGTTAAAGTAAACTCAGAACAGATTGAAAGGCTGTTCAGCCAGACTGATGTAAATGTTTTTCTTCTGCGTATACGCATCAAGGATAGATTTATGGGTTTCACGACCTAAACCGGATCTCTTATAGCCGCCAAACGGGGCATGAGCCGGGATCTCATGGTATGTATTTACCCAGATACGACCGGTTTCTATCGCCCGGGATACGCGCAGTGCCCGGTTGATATCCTGCGTCCATACCCCACCGGCCAGTCCGTATTCGGAATCATTTGCCAGCCTGATAACTTCTGCTTCGTCGTCAAACGGGATGACGCACAATACCGGACCAAAGATTTCTTCGTATGCAACCCGCATGTCGTTGCGCACGTCCACCAGGATGGTGGGTTCGATGAAATATCCGTTGTCGTATTTTTCACCCTGGAGACGTTTACCGCCGGTCAGGATGGTGGCTCCTTCCTCTTTCGCGATCGCAATGTAGCCGAGGATGCGATTCATCTGGGTTTCGCTGATCTGGGCGCCCATCTGAGTCTGCTCGTCAAGAGGGTTACCAACGCGGACGTGGGTGAAATGCTTCATGAGTCGTGACAGGAAATCCTGGTACACCGAACGGTGCACAAACAGGCGGGCGCCTGATTCACATACCTGACCCTGATTCCAGAGAATGGCCAGCGCGGCCCCTTCAACGGCACGATCCATGTTGGCATCAGGGAAGACAATGTTGGCAGACTTGCCGCCCAGTTCCAGCGTGGCCGGAATGATTTTCTTCGCTGCTGCCGCGGCGACAATTTCGCCGACGCGGGTCGAACCGGTAAAGGCCAGCTTACGGACGTCCGGATGATCGAGCAGAGCCTGGCCGGCAGTCGCTCCCAGCCCGGTCACGATGTTGACCACCCCGGCAGGAAGAACCTGGGCAAAGATTTTTGCCAGTTCCATAATGGTGACGGGGGTCATTTCTGACGGTTTGATTACCACGGTATTGCCGGCGGCAATCGCCGGGGCAATTTTCCACGCGGCCATCAGCAAGGGGAAATTCCACGGAATAACCTGACCGACTACGCCCAGCGGTTCGCTGAGAACGATGCTAAGGGTATTTTCATCAAGCATCGTCGCTTCATCGGACTGGCTGCGGATAACGCCGGCAAAATAGCGAAAGTGGTCAATGGCGCCAGGGATATCAATCATCCTCGATTCCCGAATCGGTTTGCCAACGTCAAGGGCCTCCAGAATGGCAAAGCGTTCAGCCTGTTCTTCAAGCTGGTCTGCAATTTTAAGAAGGGCGAGGGATCTCTGTGCGACCGTTGTTTTTTTCCAGGATTCAAATGCCTGTGTCGCAGCCTGAACTGCACGGTCGATATCGCCGGCAGTCGCATCCGGGATGCGGGTAATGAACTCGCCGTTAGCAGGATTACGGCTTTCAATAGTTCGCCCGCTTTCTGAATTAACCCACTGATTATTGATGAATAAACCGTACTCCTGGTCTGGTTTGAACGGCGTTTCGGTGGTGTTCATCTATAGCTCCATATGACGTTGTTTTGCGATGTTGCAAACACACTATTCTACATATTTATATTTATCAATATGTATATGTAAAAAATTTAAGCGCAACGAGCGGGGATTTTTAAAAATCCATTAAAAACAAATGATTAATTTTTTTGCGTGAAGTGGTCTGAGCGCTGTGTATAAAAAAGGGTCTCAGCTGATTGGATCGGATCTTCGGAGAAGGGCGTTATACAGAAAAGCCCGGTTTTCGGTCAGGAAAAGCGGCATCATCGGGGGGCCTCCTAAGGAAGGGGAAGAGGAAAACGGAAGCCCCTCGAAATCGGAGGGGCGATTAGCCAATGATTTATTTCGTGGTGTAGCCACCGTTGACCAGAATCGTCTGTCCGGTCATCCACCAGCCGTCGCTAACTAAAAAACGGATCCAGGGAACGATGTCACTGATATCCGTCAGGCCAGTTTTACTGAAGGGGGACAGGGCTGCTGCTGTTTTATGATAGGCGACGGCATCGGCACCTTCGGCGGGGTAGAAGAAGGGCGTGTCCATGGGGCCTGGGCCGATGGCCGTGACGGAAATACCGCGTTCACCCAGCTCTTTAGACGCCGCTCGCGTGAAGTGTTCAACCGGCGCTTTCATACCGGCATATGCCGAATAGAATGGCGTGTAAGCCCCAAGAAGCGAGGTCACTAACGTACAGATTTTTCCGTTATCTTTAACGTGTTTACCCGCTTCTTTCAGGAAAAAGAAGGCAGTTTTAGCGTTAACGGCGCTCATTTCATCGAACTCCGCCTCGCTGATTTCAGCCATCGGTTTCTTGAGAACTTTACCTACGGTATTGATGGCAATATCGGGTTGCCCCACCGCTGCCGTGGCATCAGCAAAGAGTTTTTCCATCGCGGCGGCCGAAGTCAGATCGGCCTGCAGCGCAACGGCTTCGGCACCGACGGATTTGATCCAGGCAACGGTAGCTTCGGCCTCTTCACGCGTCGCATTACTGTTGTAGTGGATAGCGATGGCGCGGGCGCCCTGCTGGGCGAAGTCTCGGGCAATGAGTCCTCCGAGATTCTTTGCCCCGCCGGCGATGAGAACGGTTTTACCTTTGATAGCGTGATCTACCATGGTTTAGCTCCTGTTTCGGTTATTGTCCGGGCGAATCCCGTCAATAGCAGCTTAATACCTGCCGGTTATGTATAAAGGGGCTAATCCTGCATACACTATCCAGAATTAACGAATAGTGAGGCGAAAATGGATATGATCGATCTTTTCCGGATATTTATCAGAGTGGCGGAAAACGGCAGCTTTATTCGCACCGCTGAGACCTTGAACCGACCGGCTTCTACTATCTCTGCCGCTATTCGGGAGCTGGAGTCCCGCCTGGGAACTCGTCTTTTACACCGCACCACGCGCAGCGTCTCCCTGACCTCTGACGGGAGCGCGCTGTATGCGCGCTGCCTGGTTGTGGTACAGGACGTAGAGGAGACGGAAAACCTTTTCCGGCAGTCCAGCGGGCAGGTGAGGGGGAAAATTAAGGTTGATGTTCCGGGCCGGGTTGGAAGCCGCATCGTTATTCCTGCGCTACCGGAATTTTTTGCCCGCCACCCGTCGATTCAGGTGGATCTCGGCATAACCGATCGCAGCGTGAATCTCCCGGAGGAGGGAGTGGATTGCGCCGTTCGCGTCGGCGTGCTGAACGATTCAGGAATGGTGGCGCGTCGGGTGGGCGAGCTGAAGTTTATTAACGTGGCTTCTCAAGGCTACATCTCTTCCTTTGGCTCGCCGGCATCGCCGGAACAGCTCGATAGTCACGTGGCCGTAGGATACGTCTCGCCGACCACCGGGCGCAGGGAGCGCTGGGAGTGGGCGCGGGACGGGGAGATATTCGGCGCCGACGTCAACAGCCACCTGACCGTAAACAGCGCTGAGGCCTATATTGCGGCCTGCGTAGCAGGAATGGGCATGATTCAGATCCCTGAGTATGATGTGAGCGAATGGCTGTCCGCGGGGATACTATGCGAAGTGATGCCGTCCTGCTTACCGCAACCGCTGCCGGTAAGTATTTTGTATCCCAGCCGACGGCATCTTTCGCGGCCGCTTCAGCTATTTATTGCCTGGCTTGAGCCGCTGTTGCGGGAAAAAATGCGCCTCAGCGCCGGAGCGTAATCGATGCGCCGGGCGCCTGCTCGCGCGGTGGCGGCAGGATATCGGCGGCGAACAGCGCCACCGCGGAAGGTACCGTCATCGGCCCCTTTCCTGCTGCCGATGCTGCCTGCTGATGGCATATAAAATATGCCAAAATGGTATTTGAATGGCGTTTCTTATTCCAATAAGTTTAGCTGATTGTTTAGCCTCACGCTGCCGTGTCTACGGCAGTTAGCAATCGGAATTCGCTTCTATGAACCGCGTGAAAAAGCCGTTGGTGCTTTCGCTGTTGCAGTACCCAAGCGGCCATCATGTCGCCGCGTGGCGCCATCCGGAGACGGACCCAAAGGCCAATATCTCCGTCGATCGCTATATTGCCAGCGCGCGCGCCGCCGAGGAGGCAGGGTTTGATATCACCTTTATTGCGGACCGCCTCGGCATTCCCGAAGGCCCTCTCGAGGCTACGCGGCGCGTGGATGAATGGTCGCATGGCTTTGAGGCGCTGACCCTGGCCGCGGCGATTGCGGCCACCACTCAGCGCATCGGCATTGTGGTCACCGCCAGCACCACCTTCAATGAACCTTACACCCTGGCGCGCCAGCTGGCTTCGCTCGATCTTATCAGCGGCGGACGTCTGGGCTGGAATATCGTGACGTCGGGCCTGTCGAGTGAAGCCACAAATTTTAACCCGACGGAGTTTCGTCACGATAAACGCTACGAGCGCGCAGAGGAGTTTATTGCGGCGGTGCGGGCGCTGTGGGGCTCCTGGGATGTCACAAAATTTCCGCGCGATAAGCAAAGCGGCGTTTTTTTTGAAGCCGATGCGCTGCGTGAGCCTGGCTTTCAGGGCCGCTGGTTCCGCGCTCTGGGCGGGCTGAATGTCTTTCCCTCGGCGCAGGGGCAGCCTGTGCTGCTGCAGGCAGGGGCTTCGCCCGCGGGACGGGATCTCGCCGCCCGCCATGCCGAAGCGATCTTCGTCGCGGCGCCCACGCTGGAAGAGGCGGTTGCCTATCGTCAGGATCTGCACACCCGTCGTAAAGCGGCAGGCCGCAGCAGCGACGACCTTTATATTCTGCCCGGCATTTTTCCGGTGATTGGCAAAACCGCAGCCGAGGCCCAGGCGAAGTTTGACCAGCTACAGGGGCTGATCGCCGAAGACGTCGCGCTGGCGCTGCTGGGGAGCTATCTCGGAGATATTGATTTAACGGATGTCGATCCCAATGGCCCTCTGCCACCGCTTCCCGCGTCCAATTCCATTGCCAGCCGCCAGCAGCTGCTGCGGGAGCTGGCAGAGCGCGAAAACCTCACCGTGCTGCAGCTGGCGCGGCGCATTGCCGGCGCGCGCGGCCACCTGCAGATCGTCGGCACCCCGGAGCAGGTGGCGGCGGAGATGATCCGCTGGTACGAAGCGGGCGGGGCGGACGGCTTTATGCTGCTGCCTCCAACCTTCCCGGAAGGGCTGGATCTCTTTATTTCCGATGTTGTTCCCCTGCTTCGCGAGCGCGGTCTGCTGACGCCGCTGGAATTTAGCGGCACGCTGCGCGAGAGGCTCTGTCTGCCCGTCCCGCAACCTCATCTCACACACAATATTGACCCGGAAGGATGATAACCAGATGAAATTTTTAGCTAAAAAAATGATTGTCGCCCTTCTGCTGGCGACACCCGCAGCCCACGCCGTAAGTATCGTGGATGCCGGCTATGCCACCGCTCAGGGCACGGCGTATGTCGTCAAACTGCTGCTCGCAGATCAAACGGGGGCGGAGACCAAAATTGTGCCCGTCTCTTCCGTGCCGGTTATCTGGGAAGGGCTGAACCGCAACAACGGCGAGATCGATATCTGGACAGACGTCTGGCTACCCAATCAGGATGCGCTGGTGGCGAAATACGCCGGGGCCGGCAAGAACGTCACCCTGGCGAAAAACGCCTATGCCGGAACGCAGGGTTACTGCACCCTGACGGCGACCGCCGAGGCGCACAACATTCATTCCGTCTATGACCTGACCGACCCTGACAAAGCAAAAGTTTTTGCGCCGAAAGGTTCGGAACGCGGTCAGATCTGGCTGGGCGCTGCGGGCTGGCTGTCCACTAATTATGAAGAGATCCGCGCGCGGACCTATGGCTTCGCGCCGTTCTTCGACCTGACCCGCTCCGATGAAGCGGTGGCGACGGCGGCGCTGGATAACGCCGCGAAAACGGGCGGCGCCTGGATTGGCTACTGCTACGCGCCGCATCAGAACTACGTCCGCTACAAGCTCACGAATCTGCAGGAGCCTGAACATAATCCGGCGACCTGGCAGGTTGCGGATCAGTCGGACCCGGACTGGTTAAAGAAATCGCGGATCAGCACCGGTTATGGCGATGCGGCGATCCACATCGCCTACAGCAATCACTTTGCCCAAACGAACCCTGACGGAGTGAAAATCGTTGAAGCTATCCGCTTCAACACCCAGGATGTCAGCGCCCTGGCGTATGCGATTGCCGTTGAAGGGAAGACGCCGGAACAGGCGGCACGCGGCTGGCTGGATGCGAATAAGGCGCGCGTTGCTGACTGGCTGAGTGCGAAATGATCCAGCTGGAAAATGTCTGGAAGGTATTCGGTTGCGATCCGCAGCATGCCATCGCTACGCTGCGGCGCGACCCCGACGCCCGCCTGCCCGCAGGCGGCCTTGCCGCAGTGCGCGGTATCGATATGAGCGTCGAGCGCGGCGAGTTGTTATGTATTTTAGGTCTCTCCGGGTGCGGCAAATCCACGCTGCTGCGCATGGTTAACCACCTGATCGCACCCAGCATCGGCTGCGTGCGAATCGCCGGGGAGCCGATTGCCGATCTCTCGCCTGCCAGGCTGCGTGAGCTACGCGCTCGCCGCATCGGCATGGTGTTCCAAAGTCATGCTCTCATTGAACATATGAGCATTCAGGAAAACGTGGCATTACCTTTGGAAATCCTCGGGGTCGCCCGCGCCCGGCGCGAAGCGCGAGCGGAAGAGCTTCTGGAACGATTAGGACTCGCCGGGATGGGGCGGCGCGGGATCGACACGCTATCCGGCGGGATGAAGCAGCGGGTTGGGCTGGCGCGCGCGCTGGCCTCAGATCCGGACGTTTTGTTGATGGATGAGCCCTTCAGCGCTCTGGACCCGTTAATCCGCGATGACCTGCAGGCCGAGTTTCGCAGCCTGTCGCGCGATCTTAATAAAACCACGCTGTTTATTACCCATGATGTCGCCGAGGCGCTGCGCATCGCGGATCGTATAGCCGTTATGCGGCAGGGCAGATTTGAGCAGTTGGCCACGCCGGCGGAGCTATTGGCCAGTCCGGCCAATGAGTATGTCGCCAGATTTATCCGCATTGGCATGGCGAAAGCAGAGGAAATCACATGATGCACCAGCCGGATGTCGTGACGCCGTTTTACCAGCGCGCGTTTAGCCAACTGCAGGATGGATCGCGCAGGCTGCCGCCTTTTCATGCCAAAGCGGCGTTGTTCGGCAGCTTCTGGCTTGGCGCACATCGGTTTCGGGGGCTGTTCTGGCTATTTTTAAGCGCGGAACTTATTGGGGCGGCGCTGATCGTGCTTGCCCTGAGCCACGGCCTGTCGCGCGACCAGCAAGAGCGCGTGACCACTCTGGTCGAACTCGCGAGCCAGCGTGCGCAGGAGGCCGCCGTGGCCCACAAACAGGACCCGCAGAGTGCGATGACGCAATCCCTGGAACGATCCGCCGCGTCGCTGAGCAAAGCCGCCAGCGATGCGCGGACGGCGCTTGAGGCCGAGCGGGGAGGGCGCGGTCTTATCCTCGGCGGGCTGGCCGCGCTGCTGGGGACGCGCGTCATTTTGGGATTCACGGCCGTGCCGTTGATGGCCGGGCGTTTGCGCAGAGCGCGCCTGACGGAGGATTTTAGCGGTATGGCCTGTTCGACCGGCTCCGCCATCTTCGCGGCGCTGATTTGGTTGGCTATTGTGCCGATGGCGCTCTTAAACTATGCCGGAATGATCCCCGCTCAGATTTTCAACCCCGCCGGGTTACCCGATCTGGCGTCGAACGCATCGCGGTGGATTGATGAGGGGATGGGCGCGTTGGCCGCGGCCCTTGCTCCCGCTGCGCAGCATATATCCCGGGTGATTGATGCGCTGCTGAGTGGCCTGGAATATGCTCTGATTGCCACGCCGTGGCCCGTGGTGTTTATCGTACTCCTCGCCTTTGCTGCGCAACGCGGCGGCTGGCGTTTGGCATTTGGCGTCGGGGTGGGGCTGGCCTATATCCTCGCCTTTGGTTACTGGATCAAAGCGATGCAGACGGTAGCGTTGCTGGGCACGGCGTCGTTTATCGCCATCGCGATCGGCATCCCGCTCGGCATCTGGAGCGGTTATAACCGGCGCGTGGCGTCCGTTATCAGGCCGGTCCTTGATTTTATGCAAACCACGCCCGCTTTCGTATACCTGATCCCGATCATTGCTCTGTTTGGTATCGGTAAGACGGCTGGGATTATTGCCACCATCATCTTCGGCATCGCCCCGGTGATTCGCCAGACGGCCTTTGGTATTGCCAACGTTCCGGCCGCCGTGCGGGAGGCGGCTCTGGCTTTTGGCGCCGGGAGGGGGTTTATGCTATTTAAAGTCGATTTGCCGATTGCCCGCCCGGCGATTCTGGCGGGCGTCAGCCAGACGGTGCTGATGAGCCTGTCGATGGTGGTGATTGCCGCGCTAATCGGCGCAAAAGGTTTAGGCGAGGATGTCCTTTCCGCGCTGCAGTACGCCGCCCAGGGGAAAGGCATTCTGGCAGGGCTGGCGATCCTGATCTGCGCGATCGTTATTGACCGGATGGTGCAGTTCCGGCGGCGATCCTGAGCCAGCGCCGCGGGCGCGTTTACGCATAGCGGACCCGTTAATCATCGGTTAAATAGTTCTGCCGCATCTTATCAAAGGCCTGTTGTGAAAAACCCAGCTCGCTGTGGATATAGTTAGCGACGCTACCGGAAAGGGCTTTGATGGTGTTAAGCACTTCAATAATAAATGATTCACGGGTATCGATTAACGTATGAAGATAGGCAAGGACATCCTCATCGTCGGTTATTTTGCGGTAGGCGTCCATTTTTATAGCGTTACGCTCCATGCGATTAGCCTGCGTGACCATATAATCGGCGATGATATCCTCTTCGGATACGCCGAGCATCGATAGCGCCAGAAGAACGCCATAACCAGTGCGGTCTTTTCCCCCACGACAGTGCTGGATATTAGGCGCGTTATGGGGATCGAGCAGCACATCGATCATGCGCTTAAATGCGCGCTTAGATTTTTCGCTGGTCACAAAGTGGCGATATTGCTCTAAAACCTGTGCGCCTCGGCCATTAATTAATTCCGCGGGGATGTCGCGCATCACGCTTTCGATTAACGCGCGATCTTCATTGCTGGGTTCTGCAGAAAACTGTGCCGCCAGCTCCGCCGTTTGTGCCGTTGCGTTTAAATGGTAGGTTCTCTCTTCGCCGACGCGGTCGTTCGGGCTTTTGGCGATTTCATTGTCGCTTCGGTAATCGATGATGGATCGAATATTAAGGCGTTGGATGTAGGATAACGCCTGCCGATCGAGTTTGTACAAATGGTTGGAGCGAAATAGCACACCCCATTTTACGGTTTTCCCCCCGGCTGCGGGATACCCCCCAAAATCGCGGAAGTTATTTAATCCAGAAACCGGCAGCGTTCGCTCGGCGAAAAGGATCGACCGGCCGCTGTGCTCCAGAATAAAATAGATACGCTGTTCGGCCCGTAAAGGGTCCTCCAGTTCATACGGGCTGGCGGCATGTTGGGTAATAAGGTAGCGCTCTTTTGTTTTGACATCATTATCTTTGGTCCAGTACAGCGCTGCGTTTTCCGCGGGAGCGGTAAAAGAAAGCGTGAGATAATTTTTATTATTTCTAGATACTGACGGGATCTGACATAAACGCATTTTTTATCCTTAAGCTAAAATACCGAAGGTCGAACAAACAACGCCGAGCACTATCATCGAGATAATGAGCGTTACGGTATATTTTCCGCGCAGCCTTTTGACGAGGAAAAACACGCCTAAAGAAAAAAGCAGGGTTAATAAATTAGGCGTAACTTTATCAAACATCTCCTGCACTTTGATGGACTGTTGACCCACCGCAATGACCAGCGGCGTTGATATTTTGACCGTCGTGGCGATTAAAGAACCGAGCACCATAACCCCAACAACGTTGGCGATGTTGGTGATGCGTTGAATAATGTTGGAATTTTTCGACTGCTCGATTAAATCTACGCCCTTGTTATAGCCATAGTGGATAAAGAAGTATTTGGTACCAATGTTGACGATATTAAATAACAGAAACATCAGCACCGGGCCAATGAGATTACCCTGTAGCGCAAAGGCCGCGCCAATACTTCCGCAGATGGGTAGCCAGGTAAACTTTAACAGGCTGTCGCCCAGGCCGGCCAGCGGCCCCATTAATCCGGCTTTTACGGAAACAACGGCGTCCTTTTCTTCTTCGCTCGTTTTTTCTTCCAGCGCGGCGGTGATGCCTAAAATAAGAGCGCCGGTGTTTATTTGCGAGTTAAAAAACTCGAAATGGCGCTGCATTGCCTTAATTCGTGTCTCTTTATCGGCTTGCGCGTAGAGTTTATCAAGAACGGGGATCATGCAGTGCGCAAAGCCGATAGTCTGCAGCTTTTCATAGTTATATGAAAAGGACATTGTTTGCAGATTCCAAAAAATACGATTCAGATCTTTTTTATTCAGCTTGCGCGGATGGGAAGCGTGTTCTTCACTGACGTCTGTACGGATATTTTCGGTATTCATAAGTCGTACTCTTCTTCAGATGTCGCGGCGGAGTTTTTTTCGTCCGGCGTCGTATTGTTAGCGTTGTTAATTCCGTTGGTGTAGGCCATGTCATACAAAACGGCAAACGCCAGGGCAATAAAGGTGATAGGAATAATTGGCAGCTTCAAATACGTTGTCAGGATGAAACCGAGCAAGAAGAAAAACCACATTCTGCCTTTTAATAACATCAATAGCAGGATACATACGCCGACGGCCGGGATCATTTTTGATGCGACGCCCATACCGGTTAAGACGTTTTCAGGGATCGCCGCTAAAATTTTACTTACCAGATCGCCGCCGAAGTAGATCGCCAGAAAGCAGGGGATGGCGCGAATTAAAAACCACAGCGGAGTGGAGAAGTAATGAACTTTAACCAGCCCTCGGTAGTTGCCATCATGGATAGATTTTTCTGCCCAGAGGTTAAGAAAGCTGGCGAAAGAGCGCCATACGATAAGCAGCTGCTGGCATAAAATAGAGACCGGAACCGCAAGCGCAATCCCTGCGGCAATCCCCCCTTTGGAGGCAATCCCCAAAGCGACGCCGATGATAGAGCCGGCAATAATGTCGGGGGCGGAGTAGGCGCCAACGTTGCCGATGCCCATCCACATCAGCTCCAGCGTGGCGCCGATCGCCAGTCCCTGAACCGTATCGCCCATGATAATACCGGCAACGGTGCCGGTTAGCAGAGGCCGGCGGAGCATCTGCGGGCCCACGTCATCCATTGAGCAAATGCCTGCCCAGATAGCGACTAAAAGCGCTTCAATTAACATTTGATATTCCTCATTTATTATAAAATAAATGTTCCAGGTACTTATTTAAGTAACGTGTGAAGCTCAATGACGGGGTCTTTAGGCACCATTTGTACTTCTACGGCAATATCTTTGGCGATAAGGGATTTAAACGCCGCTTCTTCTTCCGGCGTAACGGCAACCGCGCGGGTCAGGCTTTTGCGCCCCTCCTGCATGCGCATGCCGCCGACGTTGAGGGTGGTAATGTTTAAACCGTTTGCCACCAGAATATTGACGTCGACGCTATTGGTGAATAACAGCATCGTGCGTTTCTTTATTTCCGTTTTTTTCAGAACATCTATGAATTTTTGTACCCCAAAAACGAGGACCTTCAGCTCAGGCGGCGCGGACATGGTCAGCACGGACTGCTGAACTTTATCGCCTGCGACCTTATCGTTAATAATCAGCACCTGCTCGATATCATGATTTTTTACCCAGGTCGTAATTACCTGGCCGTGGATAAGGCGGTCGTCTATTCTTGCAACATTAACTGGCATGATATTCCCCTTAGAGATCGGCGGCTTGCTGCTGTTCTTCATTTAAAATATCCCCGACGTTGAAACAGCTTTGCGGAAATACTTCAGCAATAAGTTTGCTAACCGCAGGCAGCGGCAGGTCGCGGTTGTTAAAGACTTCAAGCAGCGTTGGAATGTTAAATCCGCAGAATAAAACAACGTCATCATAGGTTAATACCAGCTCGCTGGCTAAATTACAGGGCGAACCGCCCAGCATATCAACCAGAATGAGAACGCCATTTTCTTTATTCAGCGCACGATAGGCCTCGGCCAGCCGCGCGCGCACCTCGTTGATATTGCTCTCTTCCTCAATGGAAATAACCAAAACATGACTTTGCTTACCAATGAGCATCTCCGCGCAGGTGAGGGCTCCCTGGGCAAAGGGGCCGTGGCTGATCAAGATGACGGGAAGTTCGGCTGACATAGCTTTCCTTTTTTGTAATATTGTTACTATGATTAGTTTTAATTATAGTAATACTATTACTTTTTGCTTAAGGAAATACCGTGAAACACTATTTTGACCGATATGTGATAACGATCGCTCTTTGGCAATGAGCCAGCTTGAGCTTTCAGAGGCCGTTTTCCGGCCGGGGAGTGAGGAGTAGGGGCGAGCTTAAGACGCGGAGATGAGCGGAACACCGCCGGCGCTGGGAGAGATGCTCAGCCGCGCAAGGCGATCGGCTGAGCGGCGGCAGCTTCAGGGCTTATGATTTTGACGATAAAAACGCTCGGCGCGCATCTGGATTTGTTTGAGCAAGCGCTCGTCATATTGCTGGACGAAAAGGTTGGTCACCAGCATGTTAATCACCGCCAGCTGCGACATTTTGGAGCGGATGGGGATCAGGCGTGAGACGCTCTCCGTAGAAACCGTGTGCAGGACGATGTCGGCTAAGGCGGAAATGCGGCTTTGCCCCATTTTAGTCACGGCAATGGAGGGGACGCGGAGCTGCTGTGCCAGGGTCAATAGCATCACGCCCTCCTGGTTTTCGCCAGAATGCGAGATAATAATCAGCAGATCGTTTTCATCCAGGGTATTAACAATACTAAACTGAATGCTGTAGTCCAGATGGCAGCTGACATCCTTTTTAATTTTGATTAGCTGATATTCAAGTTCTTTCCCTACAAGGCCGCTGCTGCCTGCGCCATAAATAACGATTTTATGGCTTTTCCTGATCAGCGCATTGGCTTCAAGAAGCGTACCGGCATTAGCAAGAGCGTGCGTCTCATCGATTGATGATTTCTCTATCTGCAGGATTTTAGCATTAACGGCCTCTATTGAGTCATCAAGGCAAATATCCTCCTGGAGAAATTTATTATTGTTTAGCGTGCTGGATGAGGTCATCAAATCAATTTTCAGATCGCTGAACCCCTGATAACCTAGCTTGTGGCATAAGCGTAAAATAGTGGTGGTGCTCACGCCATTTACCTTAGCCAGCATCTGAATACTCATACTTTTCAAGGACTGTTTGTTTTCAATGATATAATTGGCGACATTCCGTTCTTTGGCCGATAGTTCGTGACTAACTTCACGGATTTTTACGTCGAACATTTAACAGCCTTTATCATATTAAGAATATTATTGCGATAATCATACAATTGAAAAAAGAAAACATCAAGTTATAAACATTTCTGCTTAATTCCTTACGTGGCGGCAATTAAATAATATGCCGGGTGCCTTTGTTCGTTAATTAAAATTAAGCCGGGGCAGCGGCAGGCCGCTTTATTCCAGACCAAAACGCTGCCGGTACTGTCCCGGCGTTACGCCGGTGATTTTGCGAAAAATCTTGCGGAAGGCTGAGGGATCGGTATATCCCACTTCCCAGGCAATACGGTCGGCCGAACGCCCGGTTAACTCCAGGGCATCCCGCGCTTTCATGATGCGAACCTGCTGCAGATACTCCGTTGGCCGCACGCCCGTCGCTTTCTGAAAGCGGCGGAGAAAAGTCCGCGGGGTCATCCCCGCCAGCGCCGCCATTTCATCGATGCTTTGCTGTTCAGAATATGTCGCATGGAGGTGATGCTGGACGCGCAGAATGACGGGGTCGCCGTGGTCGAAATGCGGAATAAATGCCGAATAGGTGTTTTGCTTGCGGCGGGGAGGGTCGATAAGTAAAAAACGCGCTGTGGCCAGCATGGTACCGTTTCCCAGCAGCTTCTCTATCAGCGTCAGGCCGAGATCTGTCCAGGCAAGGATGCCGCCAGCGGTGATAATATCGCCGTCGTCGATAACCATATTTTCCGCCGCGACGTCAATCTCCGGGAAACGCTCCGACAGGGTCTGAGCAAACGCCCAGTGCGTCGTTGCGCGACGATGATCGATAAGCCCGGTCTCCGCTAGTACGAACGCTCCGGCGCAGACCGAACAGAGCGTCACGCCGTCATGGTACAGGGCGCTCATCCAGGCGGCAGGGGCCGCCATCGGCTTCATCTGAGCGGGCATGACCAGGCTGGGCGGGGCTATCGCGTGGCTCAGGCGATGCGGCTCATCCGGATGGCTGTCCCAGACGCACGCCACCGTATCGCCGTCGGGCATGACCTGCCAGTGCGACACCCGGATCGCGCGAACGCGCTCCTCGCCGGAAATGCTCACCGCCCAGTCCGCCGCAATCCTGAACATATCCGTCAATCCATACACCGCCGCCAGCTGGCACTCGGGATAAATCAGCATACCCACTTCCGCCACGATGCTCTTTTCAACAGAAGGCTTCATTTGTCATTTTTGCCTCTTATAGTGTCATTTTTGACAATTCTATCTCCCGACGTATTCCATAACAATAGCTCCATCGGCCAACAACAGCGATGACCTGAACGATAAAGGAGCGGATATGCCAGACGAACGGTTTGCGATTTCACGGCGGCGTCTGCTGATCCTCAGCGGTACGTTGTCTGCCGGTATCGGGCTGTCACTTTCGCCCTTAGCCCGGGGTATGACATCATTCTCATCACAGACAGGAGATATTCCTATGAGCAACGGCATTATTACTACCAAAGACGGTACCCGAATTTTCTATAAAGACTGGGGCCCTAAAAACGCGCAGCCCGTCGTTTTCCACCACGGCTGGCCGTTAAGCGCTGACGACTGGGATAATCAGATGCTGTTCTTTTTATCGCAGGGGTATCGGGTGATTGCTCACGACCGTCGCGGTCATGGGCGTTCCGACCAGACCGATACCGGCAACGAGATGGATACCTATGCCGCCGACGTCGCTGAACTTGCCCGCGCGCTGGATCTGAAAAATGCTATCCATATCGGCCACTCTACCGGCGGTGGAGAAGTGGCACGCTATGTCGCCAGGGCCGAAAAAGGGCGCGTGGCGAAGGCGGTGCTGATGGGCGCGGTCCCGCCGATTATGCTAAAAACGGCCGCTAACCCAGAAGGGCTCCCGCTATCCGTGTTTGATGGCTTCCGCTCCGCGCTTGCCGCCAACCGCGCGCAATTCTTCATTGACGTGCCGTCGGGTCCGTTCTACGGCTTTAACCGCCCGGGGGCCAAAATCAGCCTGGGCCTGATCGATAACTGGTGGCGTCAGGGCATGGCAGGCGGCGCCAAAGCGCAATATGACTGTATCAAAGCGTTCTCTGAAACCGACTTTACGCAGGATTTGCTGGCGATTGATGTACCGGTACTGGTAATGCACGGCGAAGACGATCAGGTGGTGCCTGTCGATGACGCCGCGCGCAAATCAATCAAGCTCCTGAAGCACGGGACGCTGAAAACCTACCCGGGGCTGTCGCACGGGATGTTTGCCACCCATCCTGAGGTAATAAACCCGGACCTGCTGGCGTTCGTTAAATCTTGAGCCTATACGCCGGACCCAGCCTACGCTGCGGGTCCGGCTTTTATCCGTGAGCGGACAGGCATCGCCGTCGGGTCGCATGCGGAGGGCGCTGGGCCGCCCGGGCAAAGTAATTATCGGGCGCCGCGCTGCGGCCTGAAACTAACTGATAGCTGACGCTGTCTTTAATTCATTGGCGCAATGCTTTTGGTGTGGAAGATAAAGATGACGTCCGTTTTGTTGATTGAGGATGATAACCGGCTGGCCGGCATGCTGATGCCGTACCTTGCCCAGTACGAATTTAGCGTGGTACACAGCGCCAGCGCGCAGGACGCGCAAAATAAGATGAAGCAACGCAAGTTCGATGTCGTGCTGCTGGATTTGATGCTGGGCGACGCCGACGGCCTGGCGCTGTGTCGGCAGATTCGCACCCGGTTCCAGTACGACCCGGCGATTATTATGGTGACGGGCCGGGGAGATCCGGCGGATCGTATTATCGGGCTCGAAGTGGGGGCCGACGACTATCTGGCAAAACCCTTTGAGCCGCGCGAGCTGCTGGCGCGCATGCGCGCGGTGTTACGGCGTATGAAGCCCGGAGCGGCGTCGGGCGGCGACAGCGTCATTCGTTCCGGCGCGCTGGAAATTGATACCGCAGCGCGCAGCGTCACGCTTAACCAGCAAGCCTGCAGCCTGACCTCCTTACAGTTTGACCTGTTGGTCTCGCTGGCGCGCAATGCGGGCCGCGTACTCAACCGCGAACAGATCTGGCAGTCAGTGCGCGGCGAAAGCTATGACAGCTTCGATCGCGCCATCGATGTCCATATCGGGCGTATCCGACAGGCTATCGAGGACGATCCGCAGGTGCCGAAGCGCATCATTACCGTGCGCGGCGTCGGTTACGTCTTCTCAGCACTACCGAACTCATGAAACGGCTCGCCTGTTTTCCCATGCACCTGCAGATCTTTTTTGCCTTTAGCTGCGCCCTTGCGCTGGTGGTGATCTGCACTATCGCCCTGTGGCTATGGAACAACGATAACAACCGTCATTTGAACGCCTTCGCCACCTTCTCCGAGCTGGTGGAACAAAATCTTCCGCCAGCTTCCGCTCCGCGCGCCGTGCAATTCCAGGCCATCGATAGTTGGATCCAGCGCACCCATACGCGCTTCTCCCTGTACGCCGCCGATGGCTCTCCGCTTAGCCGCCCGCTTAATCCGCCGCTCTCTTTCCCGCTGCGCGTGGCGTCAGGAGGATTATTTGATGACTGGTACGGCACGCGTTTTGTCTGGCAGCTCAAGGATAAGCGCGTGCTGGTCATTCAGCTAAGCAGCGACCGGCAAAAGCGCCCGTGGCTGTTTATTCTGATGCTGCTGGCCATGACGACCAGCGTGGTGCTGGTGTCGTTTCCGGTGATCCGTCGCTTAACGGCCCGCCTGGAGTCGTTACAGCAGAGCGTCGAGTCGCTCGGCAAAGGCAATCTTGGCGCGCGCGTGCAGGTTACCGGGCGCGATGAAGTGGCGCAGCTCGCGGCCAGTTTTAACCGTGCTGCCACACAGATTGAGCAGCTGGTTCAATCACAAAAAACGATGCTGGCTAATGCCTCGCACGAGCTGCGTTCGCCGTTGATGCGTATTCAAATGGCGGCGGCGTTATTAGTGCAGAAGGAGTCGCCCGCCTCCCGCGAGCTGCGGCGCAGCGTCGGTGAGCTGGATGAGCTGGTGGAGGAGATTTTGACGCTGAGCCGCCTGACGCTGGCGACCAGCGTCATTACCGGCGATTTCCAGCCGGCTGATATAACCGCCATTGCGGCCGAGGAGTGCGCCAGCGCGCAGGTGGAGTTACGGGCTGAGCATGTGACAGCCGAGGTGGATGCGCGGTTAATACGGCGCCTGCTGCGCAACCTGATTGAAAATGCGCGGCGCTATGCGGGTCATGATATTTCGGTCGTCCTGAAGCTTACCGACCGGGAGCACTTCACCCTCGAGGTGAAAGATCGCGGCCTCGGCATTCCGGAAGCGGAAATGGAGCGTATCTTCGAGCCATTTTATCGGCTCAGCAGCAGCGGAAACGGCTACGGGCTTGGCCTGGCGCTGGTTCGTTCAATCACCGAATACCACCGGGGCGCCCTTTCGGTACGCAACCGTAGCGGCGGGGGAGCCTGTTTTCAGGTGCGTATGCCTGTCGCAGTTACATAACTTTACCGGAGGTAAAAAGAGGGGTTACAGGAGCCTGTTCTAATAAGCCAACTCATTGTCGGCTTCCTGTAACGGTAAGGATCATCTACATGCTATCCACGTTGGCTAAACCCTTTACGCTCCTGTGCCTGCTCTCTACGGCAACTTTTCCCGCCATCGCCGAGCCGTCTGATAACGGACTTTCCGGTTTTATCGGCGGCGGCGTGGGAGTAAAGCCGAAGTACTCCGGCGCTAAAGAGTCCAAAACGACGTTCGTACCCGCATTAAAGCTGGCTTACGGGCCGTTTTTTGTCGGCGGAGTGGACGATCTTACGGCGCTGGGGTGGGAGTTTGCCCGCACCGAAAGCTGGACTTTTTCGCTTGGCGTGGGCGCGGATCTCTCTCCCCGTCAGGAGTCTGATGATGAACACCTCAGAGGGCTGGGCGATATTCGCTTCTCGCCGCGCGCCTTTAGCTCGGCTGTGTATGAAAATAGGCTCTTCAACGGCGGCGTGATTTTGACCCAGGATATCGGGGGGAATCAGCAGGGCTTTAAGCTCATCTCCTGGGCGCATCTTCAGTGGCGGCCGCTGGAGAGCCTGCGCTTTTATACCGGCCCAAGCCTGAGCTGGGGGGACAGCGATTACATGCAGACGCAGTACGGCGTCACCGCCGCTCAGTCGGCGCGCAGCGGCCTGTCACGCTACGACAGCGGGGCCGGGCTGGAGAAAGTAGGCTGGCAGCTGGGTATGGACTATTCGGTGACGCCGGCATGGCTGATCGGCGCCCGGATCAGCGCGCAGCATCTGCAAAACGATGCCGCCGACAGCCCCGTTACGCAAAAGTCAGGGCAGGTTAACGGCGTCCTGTTTGCCGCATGGCGCTTCTGATAAGCGCGGACCTTTTCCGCTCAGGCGGGGGATCGCGCATCAAATGCCGTACGGCGCGCTCGTTTTAGCCGCTGGTCGGGGCGTTTTTCCGGCGTCCCGCTAAAGCGACATTCCAATCACCGCGTTGACAACGGCGGAGGACATCAGCACGCCGCCAACGATAAAGCACGCCCGGTTCTTCCTGGTCGCGCCCAGGGTTAAGAGAACAACGGCAAGAGTGAAAAAAGGTATGGCAATAATGCTGAACGTGTTCAGGATGACCTCCGCGAAGAGTAAGAAAAGCCGGCCGTAATTAAGGAGTGGCTGATTATTAAGCAACTTAGCGTAATTTGCAGCAGGCCGGTAGCGCCGGCTTATTTTATCCGCCGTCAGCCGATGAGCAGAGCAGCCAGCGCCGCGATGGCCGGGAAAGCCTGAACGTAGAGTATTTTCCTGCTTGCCGTAATCGAACCGTATATCCCGGCAAGCAGAACGCAGCACAGGAAAAAGACTTTAAACTGCAAGCCGCTCTCTCCCGCCCATAACCCCCATAGTAAACCCGCCGCTAAAAAGCCGTTGTACAGTCCCTGGTTAGCGGCCAGCACCCGAGTGTCGCGAGCAAAATCAGCGCTCAGGTTAAAGGCTTTGTGACCAGTTTTTGTATCCCATAGAAACATCTCGAGGATCAGTATGTAGAGGTGGATGGCGGCCACCAGGGCGATAAGGAGATTGGCTAACACGACAGGCCTCGCTGAAAATGTAGGTGCTGGGTGATTATAGTTAAAACTCGTTTGCGCCGCTGCCCGTTATTTCTCAGGGGGAGCGGCGCCTTTCCGCAGACCTTCGCGATCGCAGCAAATACGCCTGGATTAAAACCGGCACAATACTGGTATCGAGAATAGCCTCATGCTGACTTCATCGCGCCATCAGCTTGACATATTAAGCGTGCTTGCTATTGCTTAATCAGGCAATAGGCTGAGCCTTAAAGCAATGTTTCCTTGTAAATCATCGGCCTTATAGTTTACAGGCGAAGCGGCGGGGTGATGAATGGCAGGTAATAAGGTGAAGTTGCCCGGTATAAAAGAGAGTCAGCGCTTGCTGAATTTTGAGGCGGCCTCAAGGACGGTGGGGCTGGTTATTCTGCTGGCTATTATCTGCGCTGCATTAGCCGGTGGATTTTCTGTCGGGTATTTTAGTGAGGCTGAAAAAGTCAATGCGCCGCGAACGGTAAAAGTCGACTATGAATATTTTGGTCGGTTACAAAAAGAGTTTCGCCTCAAAATCACGGCACTTCCGCTCCCGGCTGATAAATATGTATTCAGCCTCGGCGGCGATTTTATTGAAAATTATGAGCCGGGCAGCATCTGGCCACAGCCGGACGGTATGTATAGCCAGGGAAAGACGCTGTATCTGATTTATAACAATGTGAAAAATAAAGGTGATTTCTCCATCTGGCTGTACGTCACGCCGGCGAAGCCGGGGAGAACGGAGAATTCCATCCAGGTGAACGCCGAGCCTGAAATCCGCTTTTGGCAGTTTATTTATCCTTAGGGGGCTGGTATGGAGATGGTTTTCCGGGCGTTAGCCATTTATTTAATCCTGCTGGTGGTATTTAAAATTGCCGGACGCCGTGCATTATTACAAATGACCAGTTTCGATCTGATCCTGCTGCTGATTATCAGCGAGGCGACGCAGCAGGCCCTGCTAGGCAACGATTTTTCGGTTACCGGGGCAATGCTGACGATTATTACGCTGGTGGTGGTCGATATTCTGTTTGGGTTAATGAAAAAGTATATTTCTGGCGCGGAGTCGGCGCTTGACGGCTCCCCTGTTGTGCTGGTGGCCGACGGGGTGCCGTTAACCGATAACCTGAAAAAGGTCGACGTCTCTTGCGACGACATCCTGGTCGCCGCGCGTCAAAATCAAGGCATTACGGAATTTCGCAAAATAAAATATGCCATTCTGGAGCGTAACGGCCATATATCGGTTATCCCGGCAGAAAAGTAGGGAGCGCATCATGGCGGGCTCAGGCCATCGAGCTATTCAACCGTCCAGGCCTGGCTGAAGTTATCATTGATAAAAATCTCCGCCAGCCCGCTAATCTGCTTCAGGCGTAAAACCTCATCTTTGTCCATTCCCAGCTCCTGGCCGATGCGCATATCGTCCCAGCCCAGGCGGTAAAGATCGCGCACAATATCCGACATCGCGGCGATCTGGTGTTTCCCTCTGGCGCGGTTGTGGCGAATGGTCGCGGCGATACGCTCTTTCTTCCCCTGACGCGATGAGTTAATCAGCGTAACCGGCAGATAGCCATGAAGGCGATGGTGAATCTGCGGGTTGGAAGCGCTTATCAGGTGGCGATGAAAGCCATCGACAACCAGATACTGCTCCTGCTGGCGAGCGACCACCACCGGCTGGGTGAATCCATCCATTTCTACCGAGCGTTCCAGCAGCTTTTTTTCCGTTGCGCTCATGCTATTGGGATTATAGTCATTGGCCGTGACTGATTCGGCGTCGACCCACAATACGCAGTCCACGGGCTCATCGCAGAAGGGACTGTGCCGGTGGATGAGCATTTTAAGCTGGTTAATGGCGTCAATCTTACTTTCTGTATCTGAGAAAGAGTCAAGGTATTCGGCCACGACCTTGTTGATATCCGTTGACATTACAGCGTCCCCCATGTCTTTCGTTTGTTACTGATATTGTTGCAGTATCTCTTATAATGCTGGGATTGGGTCGGGCTGAATGACAGCGTCCGGCACCAGTAATCATTCTTGAGAATCGTTTTGCAGATCCTGCGCCAGGAGGGGATATCGCGGAAGCCAAGATCCTTCTCCTGGGCATCGGGAATATCCTGCGGAAAGCCGCGCGTCTGATACCAGCGCAGGTAGATGGCGATCTTGTTGCGGTAATGCTCCGCGGTTTTATCCGGCATGCTTTCAAGCAGGAACAGCGCGTAGCTGCGCCAGGTATGCTGCTCCGGTTTACGCATTTGCGTCCTGAGGGCGAAATAGTCGCCGCTTTCGTTCGCATATTTCGCCGCGCCGTGCGCGCCGCATACCCGGCGACACATCTTCTCCCATGTTTCTGGTTCGAGCGTGTGGTACAGCCACAATCCGCGACGCTGCTCCGGGCCAAAAGGCTCGCAAACGCGCATGTTTTTCAGCGTGACGCCGGCGCGGTACATCAAATCGTACAGCGGGTTATAGGGCAGCTTTGATTTCGCATTGAAGATCCAAATATCCTGAGTTCGCCAGTCGTACAGCGGATAGCAGGTGTAGCTGTCGCCCCCCGGCAGCGCGGTAGTCCAGGGTTTTTCATTATCAAAGCGCGATTTTGTCTGCGATGTCAGCGCCATATAGCGGTGCAGCGATTCGTCGGTACGAATGCCGATCAGCGAGGCCAGGCTGCGTCCGGCGGCCAGCCACTGAATAAATGCCGGCACAAAGGATTCGAAGGTCATCGGATATTGGTAGAAGGGAAGGTCGGCGCTGCGGGTCACAGCCCCAGCCGGCGGCTGGCGCACCCATTCGGCGCCGGGTTCCCAGCAGATCCATTCCGGCTGGTGCTGCGATACGCCGCTTACCGTGGTCAGCGGCAGGGCGATCCAGTAAAACTTGCTGATTACGTCCTGATAGAGCGCCCGCATTTTTTCCACATGCTCAATAGTTAATAGATACTGCGCCTCCCAGTCAATAAACAGAACCACGAACTTTTTCCGCTTCTTGCGCGCCACGGTTGCCGCCAGGTGAAATAAGACGGTTGAGTCCTTGCCCCCGGAGAAAGACAAACAAACCTGCTCAAATGATTCAAATACCCAATCCAGGCGGAGTAGCGCCGCGTCAAAAACGTCCATGTCGAGCTTTATTTTCTTCACCAGGCCTCCTGGTTGTTAAACGTAGGTGTAGGGGGGCAGGCCCAAATTGGTTAAGGGAATAACCAGCCAATATAGTTGAGCAGAGCGATTTTATTATTTACGCCGAGCTTATCTTTAATTCTCAGGTAGTAATGGGAGACCTGTTTATTGCTCATGCAGAGTATGCGTTCGACGCCACCGCGGGTCGGCGAGGTATATGCGGCACGAAGAACGTCATACTCTCTTTTTGTTAAATGGCCGCCGCTGCGCATTTGGCTATAATATCTCAGGAGCTTACCAATGCTGGCGACATTGTTGCTCTTGAGCTTTCTACGCCATTCCCGTAAGCCGGCCTGTTTAGAGATGAAAAAATCAGCCATGCCGTCTTTTATTTGGCGATCGCTGATAATTAAAACCGAAGCGTTGCCGCGAATGATCAGCACCTGAATAACCGCGAGAAGAGCGCAGATATTAGGAAAGTAGCTTTCTTCAAGAACAAAGAGATCCCCGGCGCCGCAGGGCCTTATCGACGCTTTTAGCGTCTCAAGGCCGTCGCTTACGTACTGGTTCGCCATATATGAATAAGAAGAGATCTCCGTTGACGGCGGGATATCCGTAAGGCGACCGCCACTATAGTTTTTTAATAATAATTCAAGATCCAGGTAAGCGTAGTGTTCGGTATCGGGTTTAATTATCTTACTCTGCCGATCGGGTGAGCTTATTTGTTCATGCATAGAAAATGCCCGCAATTTTAATTGTTCACAGGGAGCGTCTGAACTCATGGTGAAAATGATAAGGCGGGTTGTGTTGTTTTTGGTAGTTAATTTATCTTAAGTAATCTTTAGTACGGAAGGTTGCCATTTTAATCATTGAACCTCAGATCTTTTTATTTCTTATTTTTCTTTAGGTTCTGACTTATATCATTGACATTTTTAATTTATTTCATTGCTGGTTTCGACAGGGCGCGATCTAAAGACGGGAGGGCTCTATTTTTGCCCGTGCTGAAGCGGAATAAATGCTTAACTTTCGCCGCCGCCGCAAAAGATCGTTATAAGTAAGGGATCCTCTATCAGGCCGGAGATGAAGTCAACACTATTCGCCCCTTCCTGAACGGCTATTTAAAACAATGTGTAGCGATAAAGTAAAAATAAAGCGATGTCATTAATGCTGGCGATAAATAATAAAGGAGAGCGGAGTGCCATTCATCCGCCGTTTTGTCCCCTCATGAGGGCTCATAAGGGGATTTTCCGGTGCGTAAAGCCAACGGCCAGCCGCCGCCGCGGCTCAGGCATGCGATAGCGTCGGGAACATCAGCTTGTTGCCCTTAAAAATGTTCTCTTTTGCGGTATAGATAAATAAAAAGTCGTCACCCTCGATTTTTTCATACTCGCCGATTCGACCTTCGATCGGGGTGAAGCCTAAAATCGCCAGCTGAGTTTGTTGGTCGGCGAGCTCATTGACGATCGCTGACATCGAACGGGTGGCGTCGCAGAAAATATCGAAGCAGATTAGCGCACGATCGTTTTGCATCGCGATCGCCACGGCACCATTTTTTTCCGAATAGTAGACGAAGTGCTTCATAAACGCGGAGCAATAGAACATCAGCAGGCCGAAGTTATCGTGCGCCGAGAGCTGAGAGAAGGGATTGGATTTTTGATAATAGTGCTTCAGGATCGCCACATCGCTCTCTTTATCCATATCAAGCCGGCGGAAGTCTCCCGGGGTTGGAGTCACCGGCAGGGTATATTGATACTCATCGTACTGCTCGAAACCAAATCGTGGATAGAAATCCACGGTAGTAGAGTTAGCAAACAGAAAGATCGCATCAGCTTTATCTTTCCAGTCATCCAGAATGTGGTTAATCAACTGCGTCGCGAGGCCTTTATCGCGATGGTCGGTATCGGTCATCACGGTGCCGATCTGAATATAATGGACGATCTTTCCTTGCCACTTCAGATCGATGACGTTGGCGGAGGCATTAGCGATAACTCTATTATTATCAACGAAAGCGTAGGGAATATATGACCCGGTCCAGTAGCCTTTTTTGTACCAGTCCTTAAATGAGAGATCAAAGGTCTTAATAGCCAGGTCAATGAAGCTGTTCCTTAATGCATCATTATCCATAACCTGTTTGACTAATTTGTATTTCATTGGCCGGTCTTCCTTTTTATTTATTGTGCTACACGACAGTGCTAATACTAAATTAATATTAAAAATCAATGACTCATCTATACAGTTAAGTATGAACGGTTCACGATATTTGTACACCCCGCAGCCCGCAGTCATTTCTCAGGACGTTGGCTCGGTCACAGTAAATAAGGGGAAGCGGGCTCTTTGCCGACTTTGCGGAGGTTGTTGCGCGAGGGGACGGCGATTGCCGCCGGAGCAGTGGTGACCAAAGACGTGCCGCCGTATGCTGTGGTGGGTGGTAATCCGCCAAATTTATCAAATACCGCTTTGCGGAGTCAGATATTCAGCGTCTGCTTGCGCTGAACCTCTACGTTTTGCCGGAAGACGACCTGCTGGCGCTGCTGTCCGGCGAGGATATTACGGCGCTGGAGCAGGCGGTGCGGCGCTATCGCTAGCTCGTCAGGCGCGAAAAGGCCCGGAGCAAAAGGGCTCCGGGCGAGTCCCGGTTTACTTCGCCGCGACGGGGGGAGTCGAGATAGCCCTCCTGGCCCCCGCCTTTCAGCGCAGCGCGGATAAAGGGTAGCGATTAAATAGCATGATGCGTCTCCCAGGAGTCCGTTCGCCGCCGGCGCGTAAACCCTCGCGCCTCCCGGAACGGACCCTGAATAAATGATGGACGCAGAATAGTCCCCGGCTATTTTTAATGAAATGACAAAAGTGTTAATAGACTATTGCTGATTTTGTCTAAAAACAAAAAATGGCTAAACTTAATAAATGCAGAGTGATATAACGCGCTCAAGGTCATGACCCCTATCATAAATAGGTAGGGGAAATGTGGTATCATCCCGCCTTTCCCTTTTCGTTTGGGCTCTTTTTATGCAACAACCTGTTGTTCGCGTTGGAGAATGGCTGGTTACCCCCTCTGTTAACCAAATTAGCCGGAAGGGACGCCAGCTTACCCTTGAACCGCGCTTGATCGATCTTCTGGTTTTCTTTGCCCGCCACCCTGGCGAGGTGCTCAGCAGGGATGAACTTATTGATAATGTCTGGACGCGCAACGTTGTGACCAGCCATGTTGTCACCCAGAGCATTTCTGAACTGCGCAAGTCGTTGAAGGATGGCGACGACGGTAGCCTCGAATATATCGCAACGGTACCGAAGCGCGGCTATAAGCTGACGGTGCCGGCTATCTGGTGTACGGAGGAGGGGGAAGAGCTGACGCCGCTCGCACCGCAGGCGATGCCGGAAGCCACTGCGCCATCTTCGCCCGCCGCGCCCGACGTTCAACCCCCAACCAGAACCGAGAAACGTAAGCGGATCAGCACCTTTATTGTCTGGGGTCTGTTCCTGCTGGCGCTGGGAACCTGCGTGGCGCTGGTGGCGCTGTCGAGCATCGAATCGCGCCCGCCGGTCAATAAAGCCCGCCTGCTGTTAAACCCGCGCGATATCGATATCCACCTGCTTAACGGCAACTCCTGCACCAACTGGGCGTCCCAGCACTCCTACGCGGTGGGGCTTGGCAGCCTGGTCACCACGTCGCTGAATACCTTCTCCACCTTTATGGTGCATGATAAAACCAACTACAACATCAACGAACCGAGCAGTTCCGGTAAAACCCTGACCATCGAGTTCGTCAACCAGCGGCACTATCGCGCCCAGCAGTGCTTTATGTCGGTGCAGATGGTGGATAACGCCGACGGCTCCACCATGATGGACAAGCGCTATTTCATCACCAGCGACAACCAGCTGTCGATTCAAAACGACCTGCTGAACAGCCTGTCGGAAGCGCTGAAGCAGCCGTGGCCGGAGCGTATGCAGACCATGCTTAAGCAGTATCAGCCGTCGCAAAGCATAGCGCTGACCCATTTCTATCAGTCGCATCAGCTATTAATGAATGGTGATGTCGATTCATTAGGGAAAGCCAGTGCGCTGCTTGATGACGTGATTAAACAAGCCCCTGACTTTTCCTATGCGTATGCGGAAAAGGCGCTGGTAGATGTATTACGCCATTCGCAACAGCCGCTGGATGAACAGCAGCTCGCGGCGCTGTACGCAGAAATAAACCGGGTTGGCGATATGCCGGGTATTAAAGATCTGGCGGTATTTTATCAAATTAAAGCCGTCGATATGCTAGGGCAGGGGAAAGTAGACGAAGCGTACCACGCGATTAATACCGGCATCGACCTGGAAATGTCGTGGATGAATTATGTGCTGCTGGGTAAAGTCTACGAAATGAAGGGGGAGAACCGGGAAGCCGCCGATGCTTACCTGACCGCCTTTAATTTACGTCCGGGCGAAAACACTTTTTACTGGATTGAAAACGCGGTATTCCAGACCTCGGTTACGCGCGTTGTGCCATATCTCGATAACTTCCTCTCTTCAGAATAAGTAAACCCTCACCGCGCGAATGGTTTCGGGCCTGGTGAGGTTAAACTTATGTTTCTCATGAGGCCGGTGATTGTTATATTTATGCGGTAATTTAACTGCCGGTTGCAACACATTTTCAACACCGCGAGCGTCTTGTAACTGACTGTAATTTAATGGTGTTTATCTTTTTATGATATCAACATGTCATCCTGATATGTTAATCCAAAAAGGTCAAAATATCATTTGTCTGACGTTTGCTGTTATTTCACTTTATCTTTAGGACTTATCTCGTATGAGTCAGTAATCTTATTGGCAGTTGGTCGGGTCAATAAAAGGTTCACTATCATGATCTGTACCTCCAAAATAAACTTAGGAGAAAAGCAAACATGAGTTCTGCCAAGAAGATCGGGCTATTTGCCTGTACCGGCGTGGTCGCCGGTAATATGATGGGGAGCGGTATTGCATTATTACCAGCGAACCTCGCCAGTATCGGTTCAATTGCTATCTGGGGGTGGGTGATCTCTATTATTGGCGCAATGTCTTTGGCTTATGTTTATGCCCGGCTGGCGACCAAGAATCCGCAGCAGGGGGGGCCAATTGCGTACGCTGGTGAAATATCTCCGGCGTTCGGTTTTCAGACCGGGGTGCTTTATTATCATGCCAACTGGATTGGTAACCTGGCGATCGGGATTACCGCCGTATCTTATCTGTCGACATTCTTCCCAATATTAAATAACCCGGTTCCGGCCGGTATCGCCTGTATCGCGATCGTCTGGGTATTTACCTTCGTTAATATGCTCGGTGGGACCTGGGTTAGCCGCCTGACGACAATTGGTCTGGTGCTGGTATTAATTCCGGTGGTCATGACGGCGGTTGTCGGCTGGCACTGGTTTGACGCTGCAACCTATCAGGCCAACTGGAACACCTCCACCACCCCCGACAGCCACGCGGTAATCAAAAGTATCCTGCTGTGCCTGTGGGCTTTCGTCGGGGTTGAATCCGCTGCCGTCAGTACCGGGATGGTGAAAAACCCGAAACGTACCGTGCCGCTGGCCACCATGCTGGGTACCGCGCTGGCAGGTATCGTTTATATCGCCGCAACTCAGGTGATTGCCGGGATGTACCCTGCAGCCCAGATGGCCGCATCGGGCGCACCGTTCGCCATTAGCGCTTCAACTATCCTCGGCGGCTGGGCGGCTCCGATGGTTTCCGCCTTCACCGCCTTTGCCTGCCTGACGTCTCTCGGTTCCTGGATGATGCTGGTTGGACAGGCCGGCGTACGTGCCGCCAACGACGGCAACTTCCCGAAAATCTACGGCGAGCTTGATAGCAACGGTAACCCGAAAAAAGGCCTGCTGCTGGCGGCGGTGAAAATGACCGTGCTGATGGTGCTGATTACCCTGATGAACTCCAGCGGCGGTAAAGCATCTGACCTGTTCGGCGAGCTGACCGGCATCGCGGTACTGCTGACCATGCTGCCTTACTTCTACTCCTGCGTTGACCTGATTCGCTTCGAAGGCATCAACATCCGTAACCTGGTTAGCCTGATTTGTTCGGTGCTGGGCTGCGGCTTCTGCTTCATCGCCCTGATGGGGGCAAGCTCCTTCGAACTGGCCGGTACCTTTATCGTCAGCCTGATTATCCTGATGTTCTACGGCCGCAAAATGCACCAGCGCCAGCATGAAAATGACCCTGCTGACAACTCTACCGCTGGCGCGCATTAATCAGTAACCCCTTTTCCTGGGGCTCCTTCCTGCACCTGTCACCACGCGACGGGAGGGGCTTTCTATATCTGGAGATTTGACTATGAACGTTATCGCAATCATGAATCACATGGGCGTCTACTTTAAAGAAGAGCCTATCCGTGAGCTGCATCGCGCCCTTGAACGCCTGGACTTCCGTATTGTCTATCCGAACGACCGCGAAGATTTACTAAAACTTATCGAAAATAACTCCCGCCTGTGCGGCGTTATCTTCGACTGGGATAAATACAATCTTGAGCTGTGCGAAGAGATCAGCAAGCTGAACGAATATATGCCGCTGTACGCTTTCGCCAACACCTACTCCACGCTGGACGTAAGCCTCAACGATCTGCGCATGCAGGTTCGCTTCTTCGAATATGCGCTGGGCGCGGCCGACGACATCGCCGACAAAATCAAACAGAACACCGATGAATATATCGATGCTATTCTGCCGCCGCTGACCAAAGCGCTGTTCAAATACGTGCGTGAAGGCAAATATACCTTCTGTACCCCAGGCCACATGGGCGGTACCGCCTTCCAGAAAAGCCCGGTCGGCAGCATCTTCTACGATTTCTTTGGCCCGAACACCATGAAATCGGATATCTCCATCTCGGTTTCTGAGCTCGGCTCCCTGCTGGATCACAGCGGCCCGCATAAAGAAGCGGAAGAGTATATCGCCCGCGTATTTAACGCTGAACGCAGCTACATGGTGACCAACGGGACCTCTACCGCCAACAAAATCGTCGGCATGTACTCCGCCCCGGCCGGCAGCACCGTGCTGATTGATCGTAACTGCCACAAATCGCTGACCCATCTGATGATGATGAGCGATATTACGCCAATCTACTTCCGCCCGACCCGTAACGCCTACGGTATCCTCGGCGGTATCCCGCAGAGCGAATTCCAGCACGCGACCATCGCGAAGCGCGTTAAAGAGACCCCGAACGCCACCTGGCCGGTGCACGCGGTGATCACCAACTCCACCTACGACGGTCTGCTGTACAACACCGACTTCATCAAGAAAAACCTCGATGTGAAATCCATCCACTTTGACTCTGCGTGGGTGCCTTACACCAACTTCTCGCCAATCTATGCCGGTAAATGCGGGATGAGCGGCGGTCGTGTGGAAGGGAAAATCATCTACGAAACCCAGTCCACCCACAAGCTGCTGGCGGCGTTCTCCCAGGCTTCAATGATCCACGTGAAAGGTGATATCAACGAAGAAACCTTTAACGAAGCCTACATGATGCACACCACCACCTCCCCGCACTACGGGATCGTGGCGTCCACCGAAACCGCCGCGGCGATGATGAAAGGTAACGCCGGTAAGCGTCTGATCGACGGCTCTATTGAACGTTCTATTAAGTTCCGTAAAGAGATCAAACGTCTGAAAGGCGAGTCCGAGGGCTGGTTCTTCGACGTATGGCAGCCGGAGCATATCGACGGGGCTGAATGCTGGCCGCTGCGCTCTGACAGCGCATGGCACGGCTTCAAAAACATCGATAACGAACACATGTACCTCGATCCGATTAAAGTCACTCTGCTGACTCCGGGGATGAAAAAAGACGGCACCATGGACGAGTTCGGTATTCCGGCCAGCATCGTGGCGAAATACCTCGACGAACACGGCATCGTGGTGGAGAAAACCGGTCCGTACAACCTGCTGTTCCTGTTCAGCATTGGTATCGACAAAACCAAGGCCCTGAGCCTGCTGCGCGCGCTGACCGACTTCAAACGCGCGTTCGATCTGAACCTGCGTGTGAAAAACATGCTGCCGTCTCTGTACCGTGAAGATCCTGAATTCTATGAAAACATGCGCGTTCAGGAGCTGGCGCAGAACATTCACAAACTGGTTGAGCATCACAACCTGCCGGACCTGATGTTCCGCGCGTTCGAAGTGCTGCCAAAAATGATAGTAACGCCGTACGCCGCGTTCCAGAAAGAGCTGCACGGTCAGACGGAAGAAGTCTATCTCGAAGAGATGGTCGGCCGCGTCAATGCCAACATGATCCTGCCGTATCCTCCGGGAGTTCCGCTGGTTATGCCGGGTGAAATGATCGCCGAAGAGAGCCGTCCGGTGCTGGAATTCCTGCAGATGCTGTGCGAAATCGGCGCCCACTACCCGGGCTTCGAAACCGATATCCACGGCGCATACCGTCAGGCGGATGGTCGCTACACCGTTAAGGTGCTGAAAGACGAAAACAACAAGTAACTGAAGCACCGAAGGGAAGTGGCCTGCCGCTTCCCTTTTTCACGCTGCAAGGAGACCTCATGAAAACACCCTCACAGCCGCGCGCGATCTATTACATCGTGGCGATTCAAATCTGGGAATACTTCAGCTTTTACGGCATGCGTGCCTTACTTATCCTCTATCTCACCCATCAGCTTGGCTTTGATGACAGCCACGCCATCAGTCTGTTTAGCGCCTACGCCTCTCTGGTTTACGTTACCCCCATTCTTGGCGGCTGGCTTGCCGACCGCCTGCTCGGCAATCGCACGGCGGTCATTGCCGGCGCGCTGCTGATGACGCTCGGCCACGTGGTGCTCGGCGTCGAATCCGACTCAACCTGGAGCCTGTACCTCGCGCTGGCGATCATTATCTGCGGCTATGGCCTGTTCAAATCCAACATCAGCTGCCTGCTCGGCGAGCTGTATGCCGTTGACGATCGTCGTCGCGACGGCGGTTTTTCGCTGCTCTACGCGGCGGGGAACGTCGGCTCAATCGCCGCGCCGATTGCCTGCGGGCTGACCGCCCAGTGGTACGGCTGGCACATTGGCTTTGCGCTGGCGGGGATCGGCATGTTTATCGGTCTGCTGATTTTCTTAAGCGGCAGCCGCTACTTCAGCCACACCCGGGGCGTCGACAAGCAGGCGCTGCGGGCGGTGACGTTTGTGCTGCCAGCCTGGGGCTGGCTGGCGGTGATGCTGTGCGTGGCGCCGGTGTTCTTTACGCTGCTGCTGGAAAATAACTGGTCCGGCTATCTGCTGGCGATCGTCTGCGTGTTTGCCGCCCAGATGGTGGCGCGGATTATGATCCGCTCTCCGCAGCACCGCCGGGCGCTGTGGCAAATCGTTCTGCTGATGCTGACCGGCACGCTGTTCTGGGTTCTGGCGCAGCAGGGCGGCAGCTCGATCAGCCTGTTTATCGACCACTTCGTTAACCGGCGCCTGCTGAATATTGAAGTGCCGACGGCGCTGTTCCAGTCGGTCAACGCGGTGGCGGTGATGGCGGCGGGCGTAGTGCTGGCATGGCTGATGCGCCCGGAAGGCGCAGCCCGCTCCGCGCTGCGGGTATGGCTGAAATTTGCCTTTGGCCTGGTGCTGATGGGCTGCGGATTTATGCTGCTGGCGCTTAACGCCCGCCACGCAGCCGTCGACGGCCAGGCCTCAATGGGGCTGATGGTCGGCGGGCTGGCGCTGATGGGATTTGCCGAGCTGTTTATCGACCCGGTGGCGATGGCGCAGATTACCCGCCTCAACATGCCCGGCGTGACCGGGGTGCTGACCGGTATTTACATGCTCGCCACCGGCGCGGTCGCCAACTGGCTGGCGGGGATGGTGGCGCAGCGGACCACCGAATCGCAAATCAGCGAAACGGCCATTGCCGCTTATCAGCACTTTTTCTCCCAGATGGGCGCATGGACGCTCGGCTGCGTGGCGGCGATCGTGCTGCTGGCGTTTGCCGCAACCTGCAGCCTCGGCAAACGTCGCGCCGCCGGCGAAATTCCCGGCGGCGGCGCGTAAGCCATGAGGCTATCTCAAGTGCGGGAGCGGCATACGCTCCTTGCACCGTTCAATAATCAGGAGGAGGATATTCTGGCTGGTGCGGAATCCGAAGACTAAAAATCGTTAGTGAAGCGATGGCTGAGTGAGATCGGCCGGAAGTGAAGCCAGGTTCGTTAAGATTGTTCTCCGGTGATGACGCCCGAGACGGGCCGCGCCGGATGGTGACCTGGTTCAATTATCGAAGCAAGTTTGAAAGCAGGGTTATGAGGAACCAACATGTCTGAACAACAAGCACAAAGTGCCGATGAGGCAATTGACCTTAATAATGAACTGAAAAGCCGTCGCGAAAAGCTGGCTGCGCTGCGCGAGCAGGGTATCCCGTTCCCGAACGATTTTCGCCGTGACCATACCTCTGACCAGCTGCACGCTGAATTTGACGGCAAGGACAACGAAGAACTTACCTCCTTGAACGTTGAAGTCTCCGTGGCTGGCCGCATGATGACCCGTCGTATCATGGGTAAAGCCTCCTTCGTCACCTTGCAGGACGTCGGCGGCCGTATCCAGCTGTACGTGGCGCGTGACGATCTGCCGGAAGGCGTCTACAACGAGCAGTTTAAAAAGTGGGACCTCGGCGACATCATCGCCGCCCGCGGCAAGCTGTTCAAAACCCAAACCGGCGAACTGTCGATCCACTGCACCGAGCTGCGTCTGCTGACCAAAGCCCTGCGCCCGCTGCCAGACAAATTCCACGGCCTGCAGGATCAGGAAGCGCGCTATCGCCAGCGCTATCTGGATCTGATTTCCAACGACGCCTCGCGTCACACCTTTAAAGTACGCTCGCAGATCCTCGCGACGATGCGTCAGTTCATGGTGGCTCGCGGCTTTATGGAAGTCGAAACCCCGATGATGCAGGTGATCCCCGGCGGCGCCTCCGCCCGTCCGTTTATCACCCACCACAACGCGCTGGACATGGACATGTACCTGCGTATCGCGCCGGAACTGTATCTTAAACGGCTGGTTGTTGGCGGCTTTGAACGCGTGTTCGAGATTAACCGTAACTTCCGTAACGAAGGCATCTCCGTGCGCCATAACCCCGAGTTCACCATGATGGAACTCTATATGGCGTACGCGGATTACAAAGACCTGATCGAACTCACCGAGTCGCTGTTCCGCACCCTGGCGCAGACCGTGCTGGGTAAAACCGAAGTGCCTTACGGCGACCAGGTTTTCGACTTCGGCAAGCCGTTTGAAAAGCTGACCATGCGCGAGGCTATCAAGAAATATCGTCCGCAAACCGAGATGGCGGATCTGGATAACTTCGATGCGGCGAAAGCGATTGCCGAATCTATCGGCATCAACGTTGAGAAGAGCTGGGGCCTGGGCCGCATCGTCACCGAAATCTTTGACGAAGTGGCGGAAGTGCACCTGATTCAGCCGACCTTCATCACCGAGTATCCGGCAGAAGTGTCGCCTCTGGCGCGGCGTAACGACGTCAATCCGCAGATCACCGACCGCTTTGAGTTCTTTATCGGCGGACGTGAAATCGGCAACGGCTTCAGCGAGCTCAACGATGCCGAAGACCAGGCGCAGCGTTTCCTCGATCAGGTGAACGCCAAAGCCGCCGGCGACGACGAAGCGATGTTCTATGACGAAGACTACGTGACCGCGCTGGAGTATGGCCTGCCGCCGACCGCCGGTCTGGGCATCGGCATCGACCGAATGGTGATGCTGTTTACCAACAGCCACACCATCCGCGACGTGATCCTGTTCCCGGCGATGCGTCCGCAGAAATAAGCCAGCGTAAAAAGCAAAGCCCCGAGGCGCGTCGGCGTCCCGGGGCTTTTTTATGTCCGCCTGCCGTCAGGCGCGGCCCACACGGCCCCAGACCATCTGGCCCCGGTGGAAGGTTGCGGTGCGCGGCGAAATGCGCGCCACCGCTTCGGCGGAGCAGGAGGCGTCAACCAGCACGAAGCTGGCGTCGTCCTGGACTTTTGGCCACACGCGCTCGCCCTTATCGTTCAGCGGCAGCACGTCGCCGGTGGCAATCGCCAGCGAGCGGGAGAGCGTCTGCTCATTCGGGCGAATGTAGAGCTGGGCGTAGAGATTGGCTTTTTCCAGCATATCGCCGAGGCCGTACGGCGACCAGTGATCGATGACGCTGTCGGTGCCGGTCATCACAAACACGCCTTTCTCACGCAGCTGACGCAGCGGCATATGCAGGGTGCCGATCGGTACGGTTGAGGCGATGGTTATCCGCGCCGCCGCCATGCGGTCAGCAATCGCATCGACCTGCTGTTCGTTGAGGGTCGCCAGGGCAAAGGCGTGGCTGATGGTCAGCTTGCCTTTCAGCTGCGGGGTTTTCTCCACGGTTTCTACCATGTAGTTTATCGCCGCCACGCCCGCCGGGCTGGTTTCGTGCAGATGAATATCCACCCCTTTGTCATAGTCCAGCGCGATCTGGAACATGGTATCGAGCGACTTCTCCATCGCGCCGTCGACGTTGGTCGGATCGAGCCCGCCGACATAGTGCGCCCCGGCCTGCATCGCTTCGCGTACCAGCGACTCGGAGTGCGACAGCAGCAGGCCGTGCTGCGGGAAGGCGACGATTTCACATTCGAATCCCGGACTGCGCCGCGCCAGCACCGCCTGCAGGTTTTCGAGGTTTTTTAGCCCCGAAGTCGGTTCGATATTACAGTGGCTGCGGGCCACGGTGGAGCCTTTGGACTGGATCAGATCGATCAGCTTCTCCGCGTGCTGCTGGGTATAGGGCTGCAGCTCCGGCAGGAGCTTCTGCTCAAGCTTAATCATATCCTGAATCGTGGTGCCCGCCGGGCGGTTCAGGGAGCGCCACGGGCCGCCGTAAAAGGTTTTATCGAGGTGGATATGCATGTCGCGCATCGCCGGGAGCATCAGCATGCCCGCCGCGTCGTAGCGGGGAAGGGTGGCATCGGGATGGCTTTTATTGGGCCGCAGGGCCGCTATCTTCCCGTCGCGAATCTCCAGGGTCTGCAGCTCGGTGCGGGTATGGACCACCGCTCCGTTTTCATAGTCGAAGCCGCTCTCCAGCAGCACGTTATCGAGGTAATAGTGTTTATCGCTGAGGCTCATGGTCCCCTGAGGATCGCTGCAGGCGGCCGCTGCGCTGCTGTCCGCGTAGGCGGACGGCGCCGCGGCGCCGAGCAGGGCCGCGGCGGCGGCTATTTTTCCACTGCGGGTGATAAATTCCCGGCGGCTATTGTCTTTGTTCATCTTTCTTCCTTTAGTCATGCACAGTTAGTCATGCACAATGTGGGTGCCCGTTTCCCCGCGCAGCGCGGCGGGCAGGCGCTCCGGGGTGGTAATAATGACCCGGCTGCCGCCGTGGGCTAAAAATGCCAGGCTGGCGACGATTTTCGGCAGCATGCTGCCCGCCGGAAAGTGGCCCTCCTGCATATAGCGGGTCATCTCTCCGACCGTCACCGTTCCCAGCGCCTGCTGGTTGGCTTTGCCAAAATGAATGCACACCTTTTCAACGCCGGTGGTAATAACCAGCACGTCGGCGTGGATCTCACGCGCCAGCAGCGCGGTGGAAAGGTCTTTATCGATGACCGCATCCACGCTCTGATAATCGCCCTGTTCGCCGCGCACCACGGGAATGCCGCCGCCGCCGGCGCCAATCACCAGGAAGCCCTGGCGGGTGAGGGTTTTAATGGCCTCGGCCTCGACGATGCGTTTTGGCTCCGGCGAGGCTACCACCCGGCGATAGCCGCGTCCGGCATCTTCGACGAAGCGCCAGTCGGGATGAGCCCGCTGCAGCTCGTCACGCTGGGCGGCGCTAAAAAATGCGCCAATCGGCTTGGTGGGATGAGCAAACCCCGGATCGTTTTTATCCACCTCAACCTGGGTGACGATCGTGACCGCCTTTTGCTCGCCGCGATGGGCCAGGCGATTATTGAGCGCCTGCTGGATCAGATAGCCGATGCCGCCCTGGGTATCGGCGACACAGTTGGCCAGCGGCGTTAGCGGCAGGCCTTCGCGCTCGTGAGCGATTTCGGCGCGACGTAAATCCAGCCCGACCTGCGGCCCGTTGCCGTGGGTCAGCACGATGTTATAGTCCGATGCCAGCATCTCCAGCACCGTATCCGCCACGGCTTTCACGGCCTCGGCCTGATGCTCAATCGACTGGCTGGCGTTATCTTTTATGATGCTGTTGCCGCCAATGGCAACGACCACGAGTTCTTTCATTGTCCAGATTCCGCTACAGAGGGTAAGAAAGCTTGTTGTTCACCGTTGCCCGGACGCGGCGCCTGCGCCGCTCCCGGACAACTCTTTGCTACGCGAGGTAGCGCTCGCTCCAGCGCAAAATCGCCTTTTCAAAGCAGGCGAACGGCGGGTGGACAATGCCGGCGCCGATCATGCCGATCCCGGCATCTTTATGCGCGATGGCGGTATTGATCACCGGTAGAATGCCGCTGCTGCCGACGCGGGTGATATCGATAGCGGTCGGGATGCCCATAAAGCCGAGCAGCGGAATGGTGACGTTGGGGTTTTCACCGAGGGTGATTTCGCGCATCTGGCGTGAAAAATCGATAGCCTCCTCAACCGTGCCGCCAACCAGCGCGACGATAGCGGGGGCCGTCGCCATCGCAAAACCGCCGATGCCGTAGGTTTCGGTAATCGCGCTATCGCCGATATCCAGCCCGGAGTCTTCCGGTTTATAGCCGGCAAACATCGGGCCGATAACCTGCTGGGCCGGGCCGGTAAACCACTCTCCCGGCAGGCCGCTGACGCGCAGGCCGAACTCGACGCCGTTGCGCGCCATGGTGGTGACCACGGTGCTGTACTCAATGCCGTGGGCCGCATCCATCGCCGCTTTACACATCGCCATCCACGTCGGGCCGGAGAAGTAGTCGCTGCTGGCGACAAACTCGAAGACTTCGCGCTGCTGCTCGACGGAATAGCCGGCCTGAATAATGCCCGGCGTCAGTGCCTGGATCAGCAGGGTGGTGCCCGCATTGTTGCGGTTGTGGCACTCGTCGCCCATATGCAGAGCCTGAGCCAGCATCAGGCGCAGATCGATTTCGCCAACGATCTTCATTGCGTCCCGCAGCATCGGCCCCTGAACGTCGCGCATCCAGTTGAGGCGATCGATCACGCTCTGGTCGTTGGCCCCCATGCGCAGGATCTTCGCCATCTGCTCGCTCATGTTGGTAAACGCCACGTTGCCGTAGGTTTTATTCTCGACAATATGCATAAACATTGAGGCCGAGGTGACGCCCGCCATTGAGCCGACGCAGTCATGTTCGTGGCACGGCGAGAAGATGATCTCCCCGGAAGCCGCCAGCTCTGCGGCCTCATCCAGATCCTGCGCCAGGCCTTCGAACACCAGCGCCCCGGTCACCGCGCCCTTCATCGCGCCGCACATCTGCTCCCACTGCACTGGCGGCCCGGCGTGGAGGATGGTTTTGGCGGTCATGCCGGGAACCACGTTAATGGCCTGGTCGAAGCCGGTCAGCACCGGGTGCGACTGAATAATGCGCTCCAGCGCCTGCTGGTTGGCGGCGGCGATTTTGTCGGCCAGCGCGGAGTCGGCGATGGCGTCCAGCGCCTGTACTATCCGCATATTTCCCTGGCCCGGCGGCGTCCAGTCGAGCTGAGTAACGGCGGCGTGCTGCTTTTTCAGATCGTCGCTGAACAGGGCGATCCCAACGTTAATCACGTTCAGCGGCTGGTTGAATAGTGGCTGGCTCATCAGGCTTTCTCTCCTTTGCAGATAAACTCGCGCGCCAGCAGGCCGGTATGGCTGCTGCTGCTGGTCAGAATGACGCCCGCATCGCTAAGCATGCGGCGCTGTTGCTCCAGGGAAGGGGCGTCGAGGTCGGTGCCCAGCACGTAGCCGAGGATCGCCAGCGGGCGCCCGTCGGCGGCGGCAATAGCCTGCGCCTGCTTGATCGCCTCCAGCATCGCGCCGGCCGGGTCTTCATGGGAGCCGAAGCCGAGCACGAAATCCATGACGATGACGCCGACCTGCGGATCGCGGGCCTCCTGCAATAGCCGCTGGATGCGGTTGGTCGGGTCGATCATCGGGTGCGGCTTGCCGTTGGTGAAGTCGTCGTCGCCAAAATCGAGGAAGGTATGCTTAATGCTGCGGCTGATATCCGTCAGGCGCAGGGCCGGATCGGGCTGGATATTGCTGTAGACCTCGGCCTCTTTTTCCAGCAGCGCGAACATCGTTTCATCGCACAGGGTACCGCCGCAGAACAGGCCGCGAATATACTTCTGCTGCGGAGTCAGGCGCCCGCGAACCTCGGCAATCAGCGCCCGATCGGCAGCCTGGCGATCGTCGTCTGCGGGCGTAATGCCGCAGAGCGCGACCGCTTTCAGCGCCGCTTCGTAGGTTCCGCGGGCAAACTGCAGGCCGCTCTCATCCGCAGGCGCTTCGGCGCGACCGAGGAAGCAGGCCACCACCGGCTTGCGGCAGGCGCGGGCGCGCTCAACGACCTTCCGCGCCACCGCCGGAGCCGGGGGTTTGGAGATCAGGACGATGATTTCGGTCTGCGGATCGTTTTCCAGCATCCCGATGGCGTCCAGCATCATCAGGCCGCCGATTTTTTCGCTCAGATCGCGGCCGCCGGTGCCGATAAGCTGCGACACGCCGCCGCCGAAATCGTGGATCCTGACGCTCAGCTCCTGGCTGCCGGTGCCGGAAGCGCCGATAATCCCGATATTGCCGCGGCGCACCGCGTTGCCAAAGCACAGGGCGGTGCCGTTAATAATGGCGGTGCCGCAGTCCGGCCCCATCATCAGCAGACCTTTTTCATGGGCCAGCTGCTTAAGCGCCAGCTCCTCTTCTACCGTGACGTTATCGGAGAACAGCATAACGTTAAGGTCGTTTTGCAGCGCCTGGCGGGCTTCCCGGGCGGCGAACAGGCCGTTGACCGAAATCACCGCGAGATTGCTCTCGGGAAGATGCTTTTTGGCGCTGGCAAGCGTGGCATAACGGGCTTCATGCTGGCCGCTCTGCGCCTTGTTGTGGAACAGCTCTTCGATGGCCGCCAGGGTTTGTTCGTTGTCCGCGCCGTCGCGACCCTTAATGACGATCATCAGGTCGCCGTTTTTCGCTGCCGCCAGCTCCGGCGTCAGCAGCCCGAGATTTTTCAGCACCCCTTTGTTCATTTCCGTGGCCATCGCCACAAACGCCTGCTCGACGCCGTCGAGCTTATTAGCCCGCGTCGAAATCGACATCAGCGAAACGGAATCAAAATAGGTATTTGGCTTAACGATTATTTTAACTGACATCATTTCCTCCATACGCCTGGCTCAGGGCGCAGGCGTCCGCCATGCCGTACAGCATGTCGCAGCCGGAACTTGAGCCAATATTTTTAATATCGCCAATAGCGTCGACAGAAAAAGATTCTGGTTCATTCAGTAAATAATGAATAAAGCGCGCAATACTTTCTCTGTAACGCTGGTTTAATGCAGCCTCTAAGGTTATGGCGCTGAGCGTCGTGGTATTATTCCCGGTGCGCTGGAGGGCCAATAAAAAATCTTCCCGGTATTTTTCTGCCGGGTGTCCTGGGAGCAATAAAATAGTGCTCATGCCAACCAGGTAATCATCCGCCGACGGCGTCAGGCCAATACCCAACCCCAGCATCGAGGATACCGCAGGCGTAATTTCTTCTCCCTGCTGCAGGGCCGCTAGTAAAATGCGGCGGCGTTGCCGTAATTGCCGGCTAATTTCCTGATGAAAAGGATTATTGCCGCGATAGAGAAATAAAGTTTCATCTTCGCGCAGCTGCTGGCGGAGCGTTTGGCTCCAGCGCCGCCACGGAATATGCCGCAGGCGGTCGACGCTCAGCGTCGGTTTGGCCATTTGCCAGCGCCGGCATAGCGATGTCTCTATCCATCCGCTATCGCCGAACGCGATGCCTGAATCAAGAAAGCGAACCGGCTGGCCGGGCCGCAACAGATTGTCAAAGTGTGTGAGTGCCAACCTACAGCTGTTGGGCGCGTTATCGTAATCCGCGCAAAGCAGCGTCAGCATCCGCTGCGGACCCGGAACAAACAGATTTACCGCCCGGGAAAAGAGCTGTTCAACCCGCCCGCTGCCGCGCTGTGCGAGAAACCGTTCGTCCGCAGTTAGCGCTTGCACACACCGCCGTCCGGAGGTGTCGATAGCGGTTCTCCTCGGCTAGGCGCCCGCGGCAATCAGCAGCCGGGCTATTTCGCTAAAGCCTTTATCCCGCGCCAGCTCCAGCGGAGTTCGGCCATATTTATCGGTCATATGCGGGCTGGCGCCGTGCTCCAGCAGCAGCGCAACGATCGCCTGCTGCGTGTCGCCGCCGTCGTTGAGCACGATGGCTTCCAGCAGCGGCGTCCAGCCGACAAAGTTGGTGTGATTAACGTTAATCGCGGTGTGCGTCAGCAGCTCTTTGACGATCGCCAGATGGCCTTTTTCACAGGCTGGGGTCAGGCCGACTCCGCCGAAACGAGTTAAACAATTCAGGTCCGGAGCGGCGGGAAGAATTAAACGCAGCAGCGTTAAATCATTATTCAGGCAGCTTAGCAGGAAGGGGTTAAAACAGGTCTGGTCCTGTTTATTAATATCGATTCCCGCATCGATAAGCTGCGCCACGCAGTCATAGTGTTGATGGAGGCTGGCAAGGACAATTGCCGTCTGGCCGAGGCGGTTAGTGCTGTTAATATTAACGCCCTGGAGCAGGCACTGTTTTAATTGTGCGAGGTTTCCTTGCTCCGCCGCTAACAGGTATTCAGTGATGAGATTTTCCCTGGACATAAACCGGCTCCGGATAAATTTGCGCTGATGCTTTTGGTCGATGGGCTGAGAATAGCAATGAAAAAATGATAAAAGAACCCGCTTAAAATTTATTCGCCGGAAAGCGGCCGATTGTTGAATTTTATTTAATAATGGATGCAGACTGTGCGGTGATGCACCCTTTGCTGGTTTCTCCGTATTCCCCTTAATGCAATCGGGTTTTATTTATATATAGTTGCCGAACGTAATAACGACTCCTGGAAACGATTATCCGGAGGAGGACAAGATGAACGGACTCACGGCTACGGGGATTACTGTCGGAATTAGCGCCGGCGTCTGGCAGCTGATCTCCTCGCAGGTTGGGCTTGAGCACGGCTGGGAATTATTAGGTACGATTGGCTTCGTCGCCTTCTGCAGTTTTTACGCCGCGGGCGGGGGAAAAGAGGGGTTTATCAAAAGCCTGTTTGTTAACTATTCCGGGGCGGGGTGGGCGTTTCTTGCGGCGCTGGCCTCGGGATGGGTCGCCGCGCTGAGCGGCATATCGGGCTTCTGGGCCAGCGTCATCGTCACGGTGCCGTTCTCGGCCGTGATTGTCTGGCAGGGACGGTTTGCTCTGACTTCGTTTATCCCCGGCGGCTTTCTCGGCATGACGCTATTCTTCGCCTCCGGGCTGAACTGGCCGGTGACGCTGCTGGGCTTCTTTGCCGGCAACTGCGTCGGCCTTATTTCCGAGTATACCGGCCGTCGGCTGAGCGAAGCGACGTCGAAACCCGAGGCCTGAAACGACGCCGCTGGCCGAAGGAACCGGGAGCTCCTTCGGCCAGGCTGTCAGCATGGCGTTAAAAGTTATTCAAAAATGGTTGCCCAATCATCAGCGCAGCAAATACATTCAGCGTGAGGATCTAACGGATGGCCGGTTGACGAGAGCAGGAGCGGGCGCATGAACTCAATTTTTACCGAAGAGAATCTTCTGGCGTTTACCACGGCGGCGCGCTTTGGCAGCTTTAGCAAGGCGGCGGATGAGCTGGGGCTCACGACCTCCGCCATCAGCTATACCATTAAGCGGATGGAGACCGGGCTGGACGTGGTGCTGTTTACCCGCAATACCCGCAGCATTGAGCTCACCGAATCCGGCTACTACCTTTTTCGCAAAGCCACCGACCTGCTGAATGATTTCCACGCCATCAAGCGCAGCATCGATACCATCGCCCAGGGCATCGAGGCGCGGGTGCGGATCTGCATTAATCAGCTGCTGTATACGCCGCGCCACACCGCACGCCTGCTGCAGGTGCTTAAAAAACAGTTTCCCACCTGCCAGATAACCGTCACCACCCAGGTTTATAACGGCGTCTGGGACGCCATTATTAATAATCAGGCCAACATTGCCATCGGCGCCCCGGATACGCTGCTTGACGGCGGCGGCATTGATTACACCGAAATCGGCGCGATTCGCTGGGTATTCGCCATTGCCCCGGATCACCCGCTGGCGTTTATGCCGGAGCCTATCTCCGAAAGCCAGCTGCGCCTGTATCCGAATATCATGGTGGAAGACACCGCGAATACGATTAATAAAAAGGTCGGCTGGCTGCTGCATGGTCAGGAGGCGATCCTGGTGCCGGATTTTAATACCAAGTGCCAGTGCCAGATCCTCGGCGAGGGAATTGGCTTTCTGCCGGATTATATGGTCCATGAAGCGATGGACGAGCGGCTGCTGGTGACGCGCCAGATCCACAACCCGCGCCAGGATTCGGGAATGCTCCTCGCCACCCAGCACGCGGCGACCGGGCAGGTGACCCAGTGGATTAAAAAGGAGTTTCGTCCGGGCGGCCAGTTGACCGCTATTTATCAGGATTTACTCCATCGGGGGAAATAACGGGAACGGACCCGGCCACTTTATGTGATATAACAGCGGGTATAAAAACATAAGGTGTTAATTAAATGAGAAAATTAAAGCTAATTGTTGGCGGCTTGATCTGTGCTGGTTGTTTATTAACGCCGGTATTATCGCTGGCAAATTATAAAATAAATACCCAGCCGATTCATTTCGCTAAAGGCACCAGCGGCGCCAGGCTCCATAATGCGGTGAGCGGGGCCGACGTGAAAGACTATACGCTGGTGGCTAAAGCGGGCCAGACGATGCGCGTCAGTATGAAAAGCAGCGCCCACCATCCCTATTTCAACGTCATTAACCCGGCTAATGAAACGGTTTTTAATGGCTCCATGCGTGAAGGCGATTTCGAGCAGCGCCTGGCGACCGGCGGGAAATATACCGTTCGCGTGTACCAAATGGGCGGCGCGCGCGATGAGGGTAAAACCAGCCCCTATGAGCTGACGCTTAAAATTATCCACTAGCCTGCCGGCAAACCGCCTGCGGGCGGCTATTTAGTGCGCTTATAGCCCGCCGGCGGGAGTACCCTGCGCCCACCGCGATCGCCAGTGCGCGATATACTTCCTCGCAATCTCCGGCCGGTTACGAATAACCACTACGTTTTCGCTATTCATCGTTTCCGCCGAAGGGGCGTAGTTAAATGACCCGGTTTCCACCGTTGCGCCATCGGCGATAATCGTCTTGTCGTGCTGAATGTGATAGTGGCCATCGACGCGGAGCGGCACGCCATGTTGCACCATATATTGCATCATGAGCCGGCTGGCTTTCGCGCGGTTGCGCTTTTTATCCACCACGATCCGCACGTCAACGCCGCGATCCCTGGCGGCCACCAGCGCACGGGCAATATCTGGAGCCTGAAAGGCGTAGGCGATCATGCGGATCGAGATGTGGGCCTGATTAATCGTTTGTAGAACCAGCTGCCGGGCCGATCCCTCCGGTGAAAAGCCCACCTCGACATCAGGCGCGGCCTGGGCGAAAGCGGACAGCGATAGCGCCGTTGCGAATATCAGCGGCTGATAGATTGAGGAGCGCAGCATAACTGTCCTGTCGAGATCGGGAGAACCGGAAGGGCGCAGTCTACGCTCCCGGCGGCGCATCGTTCCAGTGTCTATCCATGATAAAGCATGTCCATCCATGAATGATTCCCCAATGAAATCATCTCCTGCTGAATGCCAGTCCCGCCCCATCGGCTCGTGAGCAAACTGCTGGCCGCCTCTCATTTTTCGCTCGTTTATGCAGCAATGTTAGATATCTGTCAAAGTTCTGTTACTACGTGGTTTTAAAATTTTCATTTCAGTTATTTAATTATAAAAGTTTCAAATTAGTTGTTAATGAAACAAACTGACTGAAATGTGATGACCGCAAGCGTAGATGATTAATGAACTGCTGTTTTAATAATTCATTATAAATCAACTGATTTTAGCGGTTTTTAGCGAAAGGTGAGCCGACGGCGCTGGCAGAGACGCGTGCTCTGGCCGAAGGACAGGCAGGTGTTTGCCCCGTTATTTATGAAATTAATTTTTCATTTATCTCAATAAACTGGCGTATCAACGACGCTCAAGGATCAACTGTGAATATCAAGAAAACGATTGTTGCCTCTTTGTTAGCCTGTATGTTGCCTGCGGTTGTTATGGCAAAAGATATTTCCGTCGGCGTTTCGATGGCGCTTTTTGATGATAACTTTCTGACGATCCTGCGTACCGCAATGCAAAAAGAGATGCAAAAAGATGGCGTCAAGTCGCAGGTTGAAGACGCCAAGGGCGACGTGGCGCAGCAGCTCCAGCAGGTTCAGAACTTCATCGGCCAGGGCGTTGATGCCATCATCGTTGCCCCGGTCGACACCAACGCGGTGAAACCGATTATAGATCAGGCGACCAAAGCCGGTATTCCGCTGGTGTTCGTTAACCGTCGCCCGCAGCTGCCGCTGACGGACAAAATGGCCTACGTCGGCTCGGATTCAGTCCTCGCCGGTCGTCTGCAGATGGAAGCGCTGGCGAAGGCGATGAACGGTAAAGGAAACGTCGCGATTCTGCTGGGCGATCTGGCGAATGAATCGACCCGCGACCGCACCAGGGGCGTGGAAGAGGTAGTGGCAAAATACCCGAATATTAAAATTGTGCAAAAGCAGACCGCCAAATTCATGCGTAATGACGCGGTGGACGTGGTGAGCAACTGGATGACCAGCGGGGAAGATATCCAGGCCATTGCGTCAAACAATGATGAAATGGCCATTGGCGCGCTGCAGGCGCTGGGCAGCAACCCAAATCATATTCTGATCGCCGGCGTTGACGGCACCCCCGACGCGCTGCAGATGCTCAAAAACGGCAAGATGATCGCCACGATTTTCCAGGACGCGAAAGGTCAGGGTGAAGGCGCGGTCAACGCCGCCATCAAGCTGGCTAACGGTGAGAAAGTAGAAAAATTCATCGACGTCCCCTACCAGCTGATTACCAAAGAAAACATGTCTGATTTCGTCAGCCGCAACCAAAAATAACCATTCCAGGCCCAGCGGTACGGAGGTTGATGTATGAACGCTTTTGCCCTAGAAGCCGAAGGTATCAGCAAGTTCTTTCCCGGAGTGAAGGCGCTCGATAATGTCTCATTACGCGTGCGCCCGGGAACGGTGCACGCGCTGATGGGCGAAAATGGGGCCGGTAAATCCACGCTAATGAAATGCCTTATCGGGATTTACCGGCCCGATAAGGGCGCAATAAGAGTCAAAGGCCAGCCGGTTCAGTTTCAGGACACGATGGATGCGCTGCGATCGGGGATCTCGATGATCCACCAGGAGCTTAATCTGGTGCCGCATATGACGGTGGCGGAAAATATCTGGCTGGGCCGCGAGCCGATGAAGTATGGCTTTGTCGATCATCGCCAGCTGATTAGCCAGACCCATGCGCTGCTGAATAAACTCAATATTCGCCTCGCTGCCGATCGGCTGGTGGGCGATCTTAGCATCGCCGCCCAGCAGATGGTCGAAATTGCCAAAGCGGTCTCGTGGAACGCCGATATCGTCATTATGGATGAGCCGACCTCGGCATTAACCGAAGGGGAGGTCGCGCACCTGTTTACGATTATTCGCGACCTCCGCGCGCAGGGTAAAGCCATCATCTATATCAGCCATAAGATGGATGAGATTTTTGCTATCACCGATGAAGTCAGCGTCTTTCGCGACGGCAGCTGGGTGGACAGTAAACAGACGGCGGAGTACACCCGCCAGTCGTTAATTACCCAGATGGTCGGGCGTGAATTAACCCAGCTGTTCCCAAAATTCAATAATACGATTGGGGAGGATGTCCTGAGCGTGCGGAATCTGTCGCGAAAGGGCTATTTCGATGACATCAGCTTCAGCGTGCGTCGCGGCGAAATCCTCGGCGTTGCCGGGCTGGTCGGGGCCGGACGCAGCGAGGTGATGGAGTGTCTGTTCGGCATGGAGAGCTTTGACGACGGAGAGGTCCTGATTGATGGCGTCCCGGTGAAGATCGATTCTCCTTCCGTGGCCATCGAAAAAGGGATGGCGCTGCTGACCGAGGATCGCAAAAAGTCAGGCCTGTTCCTCGTCCTGTCGGTGCTGGAGAATATGAGCATCGTCAATATGCCGGAATATGTCGGCAAAAGCGGGTTCGTGAAACATATGAAAATGGCGGAAGACTGTATGGCGCAGATCCGCCGCCTGAATATAAAAACTCCGACGATGGATCAAATTATTAATAACCTCAGCGGCGGTAATCAGCAAAAAGTACTGATTGCCCGCTGGCTCTTAGCCCAGCCCAAAATATTAATTCTCGATGAGCCGACCCGCGGTATTGACGTGGGAGCGAAGGCTGAAATTTACCATCTGATTAGCGAACTGGCGAACCGTGGCGTCGCGGTGATTATGGTTTCTTCTGAACTACCGGAAATTCTCGGGATGAGTGACCGCGTGATGGTCATGCACGAAGGGCGTATTACCGGCATCCTTGAAAAAGATGAGGCCGATCAGGAAACCATTTTGTCGCTGGCATCCAATTGAGGCGTAGAGAATGAGCAATATGAAATTGACCGCAGCTCCCGTAAATGAGAAACCCTCTTTCTTTCGTCATCTGCGGCATAAAATGCCGAAAGATACCGGGATATTTATCGTCATGGTGGTGATTGCCCTGACTTTTGAAATTGCCGGCTGGTTCGTTCGCGACCAATCATTTTTAATGAATAGCAACCGCCTGGTGCTGATTGTTTTACAGGTGGCAATTATCGGTATTATCGCCGTTGGGGTGACTCAGGTGATTATTACCACCGGGATTGACCTCTCCTCCGGTTCGGTTATCGCCCTTGCGGCGGTGGTGGCGGCGAGCCTGGCGCAGACCTCGGACAGCCTGACGCCTATGTTTCCGTCGCTGGTCAACCTGCCGGCGGCGATCCCCGTTTTGGCCGGGATCGGCGTCGGCCTGCTCTGCGGATTGACCAACGGTTTTCTGGTGACCCGCACCGGGATCCCGCCGTTTATCGCCACCCTCGGGATGATGGTCTCCGCCCGCGGTCTCGCGCAGTATTACACCCAGGGCAACCCGATTAGCTTCCTGTCCGACAGCTTTACCGCCGTGGGGCAGGGGGCGATGCCGGTCATTATTTTCTTTGTGATCGCCGCGCTGTTCCATGTCGCGCTAAAGCATACCCGCTACGGTAAATACGTCTACGCCATCGGCGGCAACATGACCTCGGCGAAAGTTTCCGGCATCAACGTCAACAAGTATCTGGTTATCGTTTATACCATTGCCGGCGCGCTCTCCGGCCTCGCCGGCGTGGTGCTGGCGGCGCGCGTCAGCAGCGGCCAGTCGAGCATGGGGATGTCCTATGAGCTGGATGCCATTGCCGCCGCGGTGATCGGCGGCAGCAGCCTGATGGGCGGCGTCGGGCGGATTACCGGAACGCTGATAGGGGCGGTGATCCTGGGGCTGATTAAAAGCGGCTTCACCTTCGTCGGGGTGGATGCCTACGTGCAGGATATTATTAAAGGCATCATTATCGTGGCCGCGGTGACCATCGATATGCGCCGCAACCGTAAAAAACACTAGGTTTTAAAAATGGCCCGCCGCGGGCCATTGGTTTTCATACGCGGGGGGGTTACGCCTCGTTTGCCGCCAGCAGCAGGCTGTGCAGCAGGACGTTGGCCCCTTTTTCGGCCCAGGCGGGCAGAATATTTTCGGCCTCATTATGGCTAATCCCCTTCTCGCAGGGGATAAATATCATGCTGGCGGGGGCTACCTTGCTGATATAGCAGGTATCGTGCCCGGCGCCGGAAACCATCCGTTTAGCGCTGTAGCCGAGCGCCAGCGCGGCCCGCTCGCTGCGCGCCAGGCAGTCGGGGTCGAAGGCGATGGGCGCGTAGTCAAAAATGCGCTCGACCTCTGCCGTCACGCCGCGTTCGCCCAGCGCCGCGGCGGCGCGGCGCAGCGCGAGCTCCATCGCTTCGAGAGCGTCGCTTTGCGGATGGCGAAACTCGACGCTGCACTCCACGCGGCCGGGCACCACGTTGCGCGAACCCGGCGTCACCTGCACGGTGCCGACCGTCGCGCGGCCGTCTGGCTGGTGGGCAAGACCGATCTCTTCCACCGCCAGCGCCAGCTCGGCAAAAGCGGTTAGCGCATCGCGACGGCTGCCCATCGGCGTGGTGCCTGCGTGGGCGGCGAAGCCGGTCAGGCTGACGTTGAACCAGCGCTGGCCCATCGCCGCGTGCACGAGGCCGATATCAATTCCTTCGTCTTCCAGAATCGGCCCCTGTTCGATATGCACCTCGTAGCAGGCGTGCAGGGGAAATGCGGCCGTCGGGTGCTGGCCGCGATAGCCGATAGCCTCCAGCGCTGCGCCGACGCTGACGCCGGTGCGATCTTCGCGGGCAAGGGCCCACTCTTCGCTGAACTGCCCGGCCCACACGCCGGAGGCGAGCATCGCCGGGGCAAAGCGCGCGCCCTCTTCGTTGGTCCAGTTCACCAGCACGATATCGCGCTCGGTTTCGCTGCCGCGTTCGTTAAGCGCCCGCAGCGCCTCCAGCCCCGCCAGTACGCCGTAGATACCGTCATAGCGGCCGCCCAGCGGCTGGGAGTCGACGTGCGAACCGGTCAGTACCGGCGCCAGCGCCGGGTTTTTACCCGCCCGGCGGATAAACATATTGCCCATGCTATCGACCCGGTAGCCAAATCCCGCCTCCAGCGCCCAGTCGCGCAGCAGATCCCGGGCCTGGCGGTCCTCTTCGCTCAGCGTCAGCCGGGTGACGCCGCCGGCGGGCGTCGCGCCGATGGTCGCCATTGCGTTAAGCGTTGCCCACAGGCGCTCGCCGTTGACGGTTATCATGATGGGTCCTTCTTTACGCGATAGCGGAAATCACAGCACGGCGCGCCCTGCATAATGGTCGTCGTGCGGGTTAGCTCAACCTCCGGCGCATAGCCGACGATAAACTTGTCATCGCGGGCGCAGGAGAGCAGGTGGCCAATCTCGCCGAGGCCCATCTGGTGATACATTTCGGCATAGCGGCAGCGGTTAACGTTGTAGTTGTACTGCCGATCGTCGGCATCCAGCACGGTGACCTCCAGCGCATTGTCCTTTTCCCACAGATACTGCAGGGCGATAAAGCTCTGGATATCCGCGCCGTTGGGCTCTTTGGCGGCGAAGGTTTTCCCCGCCTCAATGGCGGCGTTTTCAATCGCCTCGCCGATGACCGCCTGGGCGCGAGCTTTGCCAATCTCGCGGACCAGGATGTCGTAAATCGGCTTAATAATCTCTGCTTCAATTTTGCGGCGGGCGAGAATGCCCAGCTCATTATTATCACTCATCACGTTGCCTCACTGCGTTACTTCGTGGCGCCGCCGCCGAGTACGGTTTGCGGCTGCCATTTACCGTCGACGACTTTGTAGACGGTAAAGGTTGGCGACTTCAGGTTGCCCTCTTTATCAAAGGCGATCTGCCCGGTAACGCCTGAGTAGCTGATGGCGCGCAGGGCGGGCAGGTAGACGGCCGGATCGACGGAGTCGGCTTTTTCCATCGCCGCGACCAGCACGCGCGTAGCGTCGTAGGCGAACGGCGCGTGCAGCTCGATATGGGTGTGATAGCGCGACTGATAGGCCTGCTCAAAGGCCTTGCCGCCCGGCATCTGCTCCACCGGCAGTCCCGGCTCCAGCGCCACCACGCCGTTGCCCTCTTTTTGCGCCAGCTGCAGGAAGGTCTGGCTGACGAAGCCGCCTGCGCCCATCAGGGTGGCGCTGAGCCCCAGCTGCTTGATGCGGCGCGCCAGCGGTGCAGCCTGGCTGTCGACGCCGCCGAAGAAGATCAGATCGGCGTTTTTGCTGCGAATCGCCGTCAGCACGGCGCTGAAGTCCACCGTTTTGTCATCGACGTACTGGCGATCGACGATATCGATCCCCTGGGCCTTCAGCGACTTAATAAACTCATCCGCCAGGCCCTGGCCGAAGGCGGTGCGATCGTCGATCACCGCAATGCGTTTGGCCTTCAGGGTCTGCACCGCGTACTGGCCGGCAAACTGGCCGCCGTCATCGTCATGGCCCATCACCCGGAAGCTGGTATCGAAGCCCTGTTTGGTATACGCATGACCGGTCGCCACCGGCGCAACTTGGGCGATCCCGGCGTCGTGATAGACCCGCGCCGCCGGAATGCTGGTGCCGGTATTCCAGTGGCCGACCACGCCCGCCACGCCGCTATCCACCAGGCGCTGAGCCACGGCTACCGCGGTGCGCGGGTCAGACTGGTCGTCTTCTGATTGCAGCTTAAAGGTTACCGCCTTGCCGCCGATCGTCGGGTGCTGCTTGTTGATATCGTCAATGGCCAGCCGGGCGCCGTTTTCCAGGTCCTTGCCGATACGCGCGGAAGGGCCGGTTAGCGGGCCGGCAAGGCCGATAGTGACGGTTTCGCCGGCGGCGGACCATGCGGCGGTTGAGGCAAAACCGCTGAGCACAATAGCGGCGCTGAGCGCACTGATTTTTGCTGTTTTCATTGTTTTTCCCTGATGTTGGTTGGTGTGTTAAACGGGCATTTCGCCCAAATAAATCTGTGCAATGCGGTCGTCGGCCAGCAGCGCCTGCGATGCGCCGCGCTCAACGATGCTGCCGCTGTCCATCACCCACGCGCTGTCGGTGGCCTCCAGCGCCAGGCGCGCGTTCTGCTCAATGAGCAGCAGCGCCACGCCGCGCTGGCGCAGGGTGGCAATAACGCGAAAAACATTCTCCACCATCAGCGGCGCCAGCCCCATCGACGGCTCGTCGAGGATCAGCAATCGCGGGCGGCTGAGCAGGGCGCGGTTCAGCGCCAGCAGCTGCTGTTCGCCGCCGGAGAGCAGCCCGGCCAGCTGATGCTGGCGCTCGCCGAGGCGGGGAAACTGGCTGAAGATGTCGTCCATCTCCCGCTTAACCGCCGCGCCGTCGCGGCGCAGCCAGGCGCCCATCTGCAGATTTTCCAGCACCGTCATGCGGGCGAAAATGCCGCGGCCTTCCGGCACCATCACCAGCCCTTCACGCAGCAGCGTTTCGGCCCGGCGTTTGCGTACCGGCCTGCCGTTGAAGAAGATGTCGCCGCTAAACGGCTCCAGGCCGGTAACGGCGCGGACGGTGGAGCTTTTGCCCGCGCCGTTGGCGCCGATAAGCGTCGTCTGCTCGCCCTCCTGGACGCTAAACGACACCTCGCGTACCGCCTGGATGCCGCCGTAGTGCACCCCAAGACCGCTGACGGTTAACAGATCAGACATGCGCATTTCCTCCCAGCCAGGCGGCGATAACCGCCGGGTCGCGACGTACGGTTTCAGGCGTGCCGCTGGCCAGCGTTTTGCCATAGTCCAGCACCATCAGGCGATCGCAGATCCCCATCACCAGCTTGACGTCGTGCTCAATCATCAGCAGCGTTTTGCCGTCGTTACGGATGCGCAGCAGCAGCTCTCCAAGCGCCACTTTTTCCGCGGCATTCATCCCGGCGGCCGGCTCATCCAGCGCCAGCAGACGCGGATCGGTAGCCAGCGCGCGGGCAATCTCCAGACGCCGCTGGTGGCCGTAGGCGAGGTCGCAGGCGCGGTAGTGGGCGAACTGCGCGATGCCGGTATACTCCAGCCAGTGCCACGCCAGCTCGCGGGTTTGCGCCTCTTCGGCGCGGGCGCGGCGGTGGCGGCTCAGTGCCGCCCACAGGCCGTTGCGGGTGCGTACGTGGCGGCCGACCATCACGTTTTCCAGCACCGACATCTGGTTAAACAGCCGCACGTTCTGGAAGGTGCGGGCGATACCGGCGGCGGTGACTTTCTCAATGTTCTTCGGGAAGTAGGGCTGACCGGCAATGGCGAACTCGCCGCTGTCCGCCGGATAGAGCCCGGTTATCAGGTTAAAGCAGGTGGTTTTACCCGCCCCGTTGGGGCCGATAAGACCGTAGATTTCGCCCTCGTTGATGGTGAGCGAGACGTTATCGACCGCCGTCAGGCCGCCGAAGCGCTTTGACATATGGCTGACGCTTAGCAGGCTCATGCTTTGGCTCCTTTATGTCCGGCGGGCCAGATGCCCTGCGGGCGCAGCAGCATCACCAGCACCAGCGCCAGGCCGTAAAAGAGCTGGCGCAGAATTTCCGGGTCAATCAGCACTTCGCCAAACAGCGCCTGCTGCAGCGGGGCGGCCTGGCTGCGCAGCAGCTCGGGCAGGGCGGTCAGCAGCACGGCGCCGAGGATAACGCCCGGGATATGCCCCATTCCGCCGAGCACCACCATCGCCAGGACCGCAATCGACTCCTGCAGGGTGAAGGATTCGGGGGAGACAAAGCCCTGGAATGCGCCGAACAGCGCCCCGGCGACGCCGCCGAACGACGCGCCGATGGCGAACGCCAGCAGCTTATAGTTACGCAGATTAATGCCCATCGCCCGGGCAACGTCCTCATCCTCACGGATGGCGTGCCAGGCGCGGCCGATCCGCGAGTGCTGCAGGCGCAGGCAGACGAAAATAATCGCCACAATCACCAGCATCAGCAGGTAGTACCACAGCCACAGCGCCGGAACCTTAACGCCGAACCAGTGATAGACGCCGCTGAATTTAAGACCAAACAGGCTGAGCGTATCGATGCCGGAAATGCCCTTTGCGCCGTTGGTAATATTCACCGGGCGATCGAGGTTGCGCATCAGAATGCGGATAATCTCGCCAAAGCCGAGGGTGACGATGGCCAGGTAGTCACCGCGCAGCTTCAGGGTCGGCGCGCCCAGCACGATGCCGCAGCCCGCCGCCACCAGCGCGGCGAACGGAATAATCAGCAGCCAGGAGGTGTGCAGGCCGTCCGGGAACCAGGCCAGAAGCTGCGGGAACGTCTCCAGCAGATGCGGGGAGGCCAGCAGAGCCGCGAGGTACGCGCCGACGGCGTAAAAGGCGATAAAGCCCATATCCAGCAGGCCGGTGTAGCCGACCACGATGTTGAGACCCAGCGCCAGCATGATGTACAGCAGGGCGAAGTCGATGACCCGCACCCAGTAGTTGCCGCCGAGCTGGCTGGCGACCATCGGCGCCACCAGCAGCGCGCAGATAAACAGGGTCATGCCGGACCAGAAGCGACGGGAGGCGGCGGGGGCCGCGACGAGTTGTGCCGTTGTCATATTTTTTCCTATGCCCGATGCGCGACGCGCTCGCCGAGTAAACCGGCGGGACGGAACACCAGCACCACAATCAGCACCATAAAGGCGAAAATATCCTGATAGTTGCTGCCGAAGACGCCGTGGGTCAGGTCGCCGAGATAGCCGGCGCCCAGCGATTCGATGATCCCCAGCAGCAGGCCGCCGAGCATCGCGCCGCGAATATTGCCGATGCCGCCGAGTACCGCCGCGGTGAAGGCCTTAATGCCGGGGAGAAAACCCATTGAGAAGCTGGCGCTGCCGTAGTTGCTGGCCATCATGACGCCCGCCAGCGCCGCAAAAGCGCCGCCAATCGCGAAGGTGAGGGTGATAATGGCGTTGGGGTTCACCCCCATCAGCGTGGCGATGCGCGGGTTCTCCGCCACCGCGCGCATGCCGCGGCCTAAGCGGGTAAATTCCACCAGCAGCCACAGGCCGAGCATGACCGCAAAAGCCAGCGCAACGGTGACGATGCCGGTCACGGTGACGATCGCCGGCGGATGCGCTTCGCTGCCGTGGGTAATGGCGATCGGCTCCATCGGCAGGATCTGCGGGAACATCTGCGGGTTGCGGGTCCAGATAATCATCGCCGCGGTTTGCAGCAGCACCGATACGCCGATCCCCGAGATCAGCGGCGCCAGGCGCGGAGCGTTGCGCAGGCGGCGGTAGGCAAAGCGCTCAACCGCCATCGCCAGCAGCGCGCATACTGCCATAGCCAGCATCAGCGCCAGGATCAGCTGGGCCAGCGGCGGCAGGTTGGGAAAATGGGCGTTCAGCGCGTTCATTGCCGACAGCGTCGTCAGCGCGCCGATCATCAGAATATCGCCGTGGGCAAAGTTAATGATGCGCAGGATGCCGTACACCATGGTGTAACCGAGCGCGATAAGGGCATAGATGCTTCCCAGCATGATCCCATTGATGAATTGTTGTATGAGTGTGTCCAACCGAGTTACCCGACAATTTGCTCAAATTACGGCTACCATCCAATAAATGAATTAAATTGTAAAATACGGATATATTCTTTCTTATTATGATCGCGAATTTATCTATCTTTATGATATTTAATATAATTAAATAACGTATCGGATCTCATTTAGCGCTAAGAAAATCAATATATGAAAAAAACAGAACAGTCAGCGGAGCGGGAAGTATGGACGGAAAGCGGCCTGGTCAACGATCCGCCGCTGCGGGCAGTGCGCGCATTTGAAGCTATCGCCCGTCTCGGCAGCATCACCCTGGCCGCCCGGGAGCTGGCGATATCGCCGTCGGCGGTCAGTCATCAGCTGAAGGTGCTGGAAGGATACCTGCAGATCCCGCTCACCGAGCGGCAGGGGCGACGGCTGACCCTCAGCCTGCAGGGGCGCGAATACTACCGCTCCATTCGCGCGGCGTTTAACGTTCTGCGCCAGGCCACCGAGCATCTGGTCGATCAGGTCCAGAGCCAGCAGGTCACGATCAGCCTGATCCCGCTGTTTGGCATGGGCTGGTTTATTCCTCGCCTGCCGTCATTTGTCCACGCCAACCCGCAGACCGAAATCAATGTGGTTTACGCCAACCACCGTAACTACCTCAGCGACGCCTCGGATATGTCGATTCGCTTCGGCAACGGGCAGTGGGCGGGATATCAGAGCGAAAAGCTGATTTCCGGCAGAATGGTGGCGGTGTGCAGCCGGGCGTTTATCCGCCTGCACGGGCATATTGATACGCCGGAGCAGCTGCTGCAGATGCCGCTGCTTCATGACGAGGAGCGCAGCACCTGGAACCAGTGGTTTGTGCAGCAGGGGGTGAGGCGCCCGCCGCGATCGACGGGGCCGCTGTTCGAGGACGGGCTGTTAACCCTCGCCGGCGTGCAGGCCGGGCTGGGCTGCGCGCTGATGCGCGAACCGCTGATCGCGCCGTACCTCAACAGCGGCGAGATGGTGAAAATCTTTGACGCGGCGATCGATGACGGCCGGGATTACTATCTGTGCGTGCGCCAGGACAGCGAAATGACGCCTAACGGCAGGCTGCTGCAGAGCTGGCTGCGCAGCGAGGCGCTGGGATAGCCCACTAGTCATCGACCGTTGACGTTTGCGCATACAGGATCACGATGCCCAGCGCGTTGCTGCGTTTTATAATCGTAATCCGGTTGTCACCGGGATAGTAGCCAAAGGGGTAGCAGATGCGGATCTCTTTTTGTAGCTCCGGTTCTTCAACGTACGCCCCGGAGCAGCTGCGCGAGCCGCCGGAGGCATACTGGTAGGGGGCGGTATAGGTTGATACTTCACCGGGCTGCAGCCAGGTCAGGGTGATCAGTATCACATGCTGAATTAACATGGCGAGGGCAAACGTCACCACAAAACTGCCGACTATGGCGTTGAACAGCTGGCGAGGAGGCATATTGCTGACGACGCCCTTACGGATGCTTAACCAGATAAACAGGGCCATGATAAGCAGGGCCAGCGCTAAGGCGGCATACAGCATGCCGCGAATCACGACCGGATTGAGAAATGTTTCACGGTCGATTTCAACGCTCCACGCCACGGCAAAAAAAATCACCAGCAGCGTAGAAACGGTGACGGATATTAACCACGGATATGAATATTTCTTCACTGACTAGCCTCCCTGCTGCAATCAGTATGCGCTTAAGAATTTACCCAATGCCGCTCACATTTTTGCCTGGTGACGAATTTGCAGCGTCGCCGGCAGGTAGCGCTGCAGCGGCTCCGGGGCCGCGCCGTCGATTAGCTGGCTGATGAGGTCATAGCAGTGCCAGGCCAGCTGGCGATTATCCTGCTGGACGGTATCAATGCGCAGCGACAGCGAGTCATACAGATAGTGGTCATCAAAGCTGGCGAGGTGGATGCCGGAATCCAGTAAATTATGCTGGCTCATATAGCGCAGCACCCCTTCCAGCAGGCCGCAGGCGGCGGTGAACAGCGCCTTCGGCGGTCGCCCCAGCCGCGCGCAGAGCGCGGCAAACATTTCGTAGCCGGAGCTGGGATGATAGTTGCCGTTAATCACCCATTCGGGGCGGAGCTCAACGCCCGCCTGCGCCAGTCCCTGGGTGAAGCCGGCCAGCCGGTCCCGCGAAGGCGAAAGCCGCGGCTGGCCGCCGAGAAACCAGAACTCGTCGGCGTGTTGGGGGGCGATCCGTGAGATCAGCTCGGCGGTGGGGGTGATGGAGTCGGTCATCACCAGCGGCAGGCTGCTGCCGCTGGGGCTGCGGTCAAACAATACTACCGGCAGCTGTTCGCTGAGCTTGAGATAATCCGCGTCGTTGTGCATGCAGGAGGCGACGATCAGCCCGTCAACCTGGCGGGCAATCATATTATTGACCACCATGCTTTCCTGAGCCGGGTTTTCGTCGGTGCAGGAGATCAGCAGCTGAACGCCCGCCTCGCGGCACAGCATCTCCAGCTCATGGGAGAAGACCGCGAAGCCGTAGTTGGTGATTTCAGGCACCACCAGTCCGATGGTATGGCTGCGGTTATCGCGCAGGGAGCGGGCGTGAATGCTCGGCTGATAGTGCTGCTCGCGGGCTATGGTCTGGACGCGTTCGCGGGTTTCCTGAGCCACGCGCAGCTCTTTGCCACGACCGTTCAGCACGAGGCTGGCGGTCGCTTTCGAGACGCCCGCCAGCTCGGCGATATCTTTAATGGTAACGCGTTTGGTTTTCATCACGACAGCATACGCCCGAAATTAAAACGCTGATTCTACCATGCATGGCCGCAGCGGCCAGTAGCAGAATGCAGCCGGCGTCGCACCGCTGAAAATCATTTGTCCGGGATACTGCGGGAAATAGCGGCTGCTCATCACGCCTTCCCCTCCGTTGATGAAAACCTCAACGCTTGAGCTGTCGCATAAAATCCGCAGGGCATGCACCTCTCCCCGCCAGTAGCGGTAGAGCGCTTCGTCGGCGGTCAGGCTGCGCCGTTCGAGGCGAATGCCGTCGGCGTCGAGAGTGAGCTTGAGGGCGCCGCCGAAATCAATCGCCAGCTCGTCGCCGGGCGCGACCTCAAAGGCGATGTCCACTGGCGCCAGCGGCAGGGTTGGTCCCTGCCAGCCGCGGGCTTCACCGCGCAGGTCCGCCAGTTCGCGCACCGGATGCTGGTAGAGTTTTCCGTCGCGTAGCTCCAGCTCCCGCAGGCAGGTCATCTGGTGGATCCAGCCGTGGGCGAGGGTCGGCTGGCGCATCTCTTCGCCGTCCGGAACCCCCATCCAGCCGACCAGCAGCCGACGGCCGTCGGCGGCCTGCATGGTCTGCGGGGCGTAAAATTCGAACCCGGCATCCAGCTCATTAAGCGCGCCGTGGTCAAAGCTGGCGCTGGCGTAGTCGAAGCGGCCCGCCATCCACACGGCGGGGTAGGTGTTGAGGTAGCGGTCGGCCTCGCGGGCGATGCCCTGGGGGCAGCAGATCAGGATATGCTGGTCAGCGAGCGGGAACAGATCCGGACACTCCCACATATAGCCGGCATCGTGCAGGCCGTTGACGTCGCTGCCGGCAATTTCGCCTTCCGCCTCCCACTGGTGCAAATCCGCGGAGCTGAACAGCAGCACCTTACCGCGCTTTTGCAGGTCCTGGGCGCCGAGGACCATGTACCAGCGGCCTTCGTGCTGCCAGACCTTCGGGTCGCGGACGTGGCCGGTATAGCCCTTCGGCAGCGGCAGCACCGGGCCGGTTTTGCTAAAGGTACCGTCGCTGTTTTCCGTTGCCAGGCACTGCCACGCGGTTCTGCTGCCGTCTTCAAACTTCACGTTGCCGGTGTAGCACAGGGTCAATTTTCCGTCGTTATCGACGGCGCTCCCCGAGTAGCAGCCGCTGCGGTCGTACTCTTCGTCCGGCATCAGCGCGATCGGCTCATGCTGCCAGTGCAGCAGGTCGGCGGAGCTCCAGTGCCCCCAGCACTTGAACTTATGATCGCAGGCTATCGGGTTCCACTGATAAAACAGATGATAGCGCCCGGCAAATTCGATAAAGCCGTTAGGATCGTTCATCAGGCCGGTGGTCGGGGCCAGGTGCCACTGCGGATAGTGGCTATCGCGCAGCGCGCGCGGCTGGCCCTGCATTACGGCCCGTAAAATTGCCGGCAAACGTGAAGGAAGTGACATTATTCAGCGTCCGTTTTGTATTTCAGCAGCAGGGAAACGGTGAAGGCCACGCCGAAGGCGATAACCATCCCGATGATGTAGTTCAGCAGCGAGCTGGCCTGCACGATAGCCATGCCGGGGATCGCCGTCAGCCCGACCGCCGTCATGTAGACGTGCATCGAAACCACCCACGCGCCGCCCGCCGCGCCGCCGATAAGGGCCGCGATAAACGGCTTCACGAAGCGTAGGTTAATACCGAATATCGCCGCCTCGGTGATCCCCAGCATAGCGGAAAAGGCTGAGGGCAGGGTGATGGCTTTGATTTTGGCATCTTTGGTTTTAAACCATACCGCCAGACAGGCGCCGCCCTGGGCGACGTTGGCCATGGCCCAAATCGGCAGCAGGAAGTTGACGCCGATCGACGGGTTGCCCAACAGCCCTGCCTCAATGGCGTGGAAGCTGTGGTGAATGCCGGTGATCACGATAACCGAGTAGAGGCCGCCGAACAGCAGCCCGGCCAGCCAGCCGGCGTGGGCGATCAGGGTGCTAAGAATAAACGAGATGCCATCGCCCAGCGCGCGGCCGGCGGGGCCGATAATCAGCAGAGCGATAAAACCGGAAATGATAACCGTCAGGAACGGCGTCAGGATCAGATCGAGGGCGTCAGGGATCACCCGGCGCAGCTGTTTCTCGACGATGCTCATAAACCATACCGCCAGCAGCACCGGGAATACCGTGCCCTGGTAGCCGATCATGGCGATTTCCAGACCGAAAAAGTTCATCGAATGGAAACCGGCGGCCACGCCCCAGGCGTTGGTGAGCGCCGGGTGGGTTAAGATTCCGCCCAGGGTTGCGCCGAGATAAGGGTTGCCGCCAAATTCGCGTGCGGCGGTGAAGCCAATCAGGATCGGCAGAATGATAAATGCCGCCGAGCTGCACATATCGAGAATGATATAGATGGCGTTGCTCGGATCGACCCAGCCGTAGGTTTTTACCATCCCCAGCAGGCCCATCAGCAGGCCGGAGGCGACGATAGCCGGGATAATGGGAACGAAGATGTTCGACAGCAGGCGCGCAATGCGCTGGAAGGGGTTGAGCTTTCTCGCCGCAATATTGGCGGCTTCCGACTTGCTGGACTCGCCGATCCCGGCGGCCTGGATAAACGCGGCGTAGACTTTGTTCACGATGCCGGTGCCAAAGATAATCTGCATCTGGCCGGCGTTATTAAAGCAGCCCTTCACCCCTTCGATTTCGCCGATGGCCTTCTTGTCGGCCAGCGAATCATCGACCAGCACCAGACGCAGGCGCGTGGCGCAGTGCGCGGCGCTGGCGATATTTTCCTTACCTCCCAACAGCGGAAGCAGCGAGCGGGAAATGTGTTCGAAATCCATAGTACCCTCTGAATGCGTAATGATTTGCGTGTTTGGTCCCGTGGTGACGGGGGCGCAGTCTCTGCGTTGTTATTGTGTCCGGGGCGATGAAACGCGCTTTGTCGCCCCGGTTGTTTCTGTCGTCAGGTGTTAACCATCAGAACCAGGTTTCCATTTGCATACCGAACGACCATTCGCCGCCCGATTTAAAACCGCTGCTGCCTAAAGCGTCATCGCTGGCGTAATTATCCAGTTTTTTGCTCCAGTCCATCCACGAGGTGTAGAGACGGATCTCCGGACGACTGAAGAAATCACCGATGCTGCCGACCTTAAAGGTCGGTGCGAAGGTGAGCTTATAGAAGCTACCGTTCACCGCATGACGGTCGTTATAGCCCTCGGGTTTGAGATCCATGTATTGGTAGGTGCCTTCGTAAGCGAGGGCGAAGTTCTGGTTGATCTCCTGAATCAGACGCATGTTGAGGGTCGCCCACTGATAGCTGTCGCCATCGACATAACGGTCTTTACTGCTCTGCGCCAGTACCGCCGGGGCGATAAACCAGTTCTCGCTGAGCGGCGTGGTGCCGTAGCTGGCGAAGCGCCAGGTATTGGCTCCCGGACGCAGTGCCCCGTCGGAACCGAGGCCTTTCACCTCTGCGCCCAGACCGTGCCCATAGAGCAGGGCCGTTTTGCTGCTCCCTTCCCGTAGGCCGTAAAAACTGTCGTTGTGCAAACCGAGTAGCGTATGTACCCCGGTATTTGCCGCATCGCCTTTGACCAGATTGCCGTTGGTATCTTTCCGCTCGTCATTATCTTTCGCCCGCATCCCGCTGACCATCACCTGCACCGGGCCGATGAAGTTGTTCATGCTGAGGATGTAGTTCTGCACGCTATTGCTCGAATCATCAATATCGCCGAAGTTGCGTCCGTATAGAGAGAAGTTACTGCGCAGACTGTCGTTCCACTTCACGTCGTAAATACCGCCGCCGGTACCCGCGAGGAATACCACGTCGGAATCGACCCAGTGAATATCAAAGTTGTCGCGGTCAAAGCGTTTCCCGGCCCACAGGGTTGAACCTTTGAACGGTCCTTCGAAGGTCGGCAGGTTGCCCAGTTCTACGAAAGCCTGGCGAACGTTCAAATCGCTGGTGCTTGCCGTCCAGTCGTTGTAGGTGGTTTGTCCGTCGGCCACCATCACTTTGAAGCGGGTCGTCGCGCCGTTATCCAGGGTCTGCTTATGTTCAAGATTCATTTCAACATAGGTGTCGGCCTGGTTCCCCAGGCGGCCGATAGCCCCACCGGTTTCCCCCGCAGGCGTCATATATGCGCCGGATTTAGTACTGGAGGCTGAGTCGTTCATGATTACGCCGGAGCGGGCGTAGCCGTGGAACTCAAAGCCGCTCTTTTCATCGGCTTTCTTCTCCAGTTGGGCGGTGCGCTGGGCTACCTGCTGGGTGTTGTCCTGGGTTTTCTGCTGCTGCGTGGTGAGCTGCTCGACTTTCTTCTCGGCCGACTCGGCGCGGTTTTCCGCGGTCTGCGCCCGGTTTTCCGCGTCCTGTAGGCGTTTTTCCAGGGCGATCAGACGGGCTTCGATGGTGCTTAAATCCGTTTGCGCATGGGCCGATCCGGCACCGGTTAGCAAAGCAATAAGGACGGCAAGTGTGCGTTTTTTATACATGCTGTTCGCATCCCAAAGGTAAATTGAATGGTGTGTTGTTTTTGCTAAACCGGTTTAAGTCATATGTTAAACACGACTGATAACATCTTGAAATGAATTTTGCTAAACCGATTTAATAATTGTGACGGAGGCAACAAAGCGGGCCGTTGAGGACGGCCCGCGGGGGATCAAAACTGGCGATTGAGATCCTGCTGCCAGGGGAGGGCGGTCATGGCGCCTTTGGCGGTGGTCGCCAGCGCGCCGCAGGTCTGCGCCAGCAGCAGCGCGGGCTCCAGCGACGCCAGGTCGGTGGGTATTCCGTTGGCGGCGAGGCTGGCGAGCAGCCCGGCGACGAAGGCATCGCCAGCGCCGGTGGTGTCGACGCTGACCACCGGTTTCGCCGCAAAGTGGATCGTCTGCTGCTGGAAAGCCGCCAGCACGCCGGCTTTACCCTGGGTGACCAGCAGCAGCTCCGGGCGGTAGCGCTGGGTTAAGATGGCGATACCCTGCGCCAGATCGCTGCTGCCGCTGATAAGGACCAGCTCCTCCTCTGAGAGCTTCACCACGTTGGCAAGCGACAGCGCCCTGTCGAGGCAGGCCTGCAGCAGCGCCGGGTCCTGCCACAGGTCCTCGCGAATATTGGGGTCGAAGCTCACCCAGCCGCCGACGCTTTTTATCTTCTCCATCGCCGAGAAGGTTGTGCTACGGCTTGGCTCAGCGCTGAGGGCAATAGAGCAGACGTGGAGCCACTGGCGGGGCGCGAAGAGCGGTAAATCCTCCGGCTGCAGGAAAAGATCGGCGCTGGGGCGCACCATAAAGGTAAAGGTTCGCTCGCCGTAGCTGTCGAGGTCGACCACCACGGTTGACGTTCTCTGCTGCGGGTCGAGGCGCATATGGCTCACGTCGACCCGTTCCTGACTCAGCGTCTGGTACATAAAGCGGCCGAAGGGATCGTCGCCGACGCGACCAATAAATCCGCTCTCTCCGCCGAGGCGGGCAATGCCTACCGCGACGTTGGCCGGCGCGCCGCCGGGACACTGCAGCAGACGCCCTCCGCTCTCCGGCAGCAGGTCCACCACCGCATCTCCGACCACCCAGACTTTTGCGTTCATGCTCATTTCACCTCATTGCTAAACTATATTAAACCGGTTTAGCTTTATTAAAGCATAGCCCTGTGCAGATCGAAACGCCGTGATGCGTAAAGTGGGAGACAGGACAAAAAAACGCGGCGCCAGGATTGACGCCGAAAAATGGCCGCCGGGCGCGGCGGGAATATGCCCGTTTTGCGATCGGGGATGAAAAGGGCGACTTTTCCGATCCAATGGTCGATACCCGTCGCCGGACGTGGAAAGCGGGCGAAGCCGCGTAGCGACAGCAAAAGAGAACGTTGTTCAGGCGCGCAATGCCCTGCACTCCGCGGTTGGCGGGGAAAATACCCGGATTGCCTCGCTATCTCTCTCGATCGCTCATTCCCGCACCAGGCCGGCGCTGTTTAACATTCCCCCGCCTACGTCGGCACCGCGCTACCGACCAGACCGTCAATAATCACCTGCATGACCCCCTGGGAGCAGGGCTCAATGCGTCCCCGCACGCCGTACACCTCGGCTAATATCTGCGGAGTAATAACCTGCGACGGAGCGCCTTCGGCCAGCAGAAGCCCCTCTTTTAACATCAGCACGCGATCGGCATGGCGTAGGGCGATATTAATGTCATGCACCACCACCAGGGTGACGATGTTGCGCCTTCGGGTCTCTCTGCGCACCAGATCCATCACGTGAAACTGATAGTTTAAATCCAGCGCGCTGAGCGGCTCATCGAGCAGCAGCAGCGCAGGCTGGCGGATAAGCGACTGGGCCAGGCCGACGAGCTGCTTCTGCCCGCCGGAAAGCCTATCGAGGTAGCTTAGCGCCAGATGTTCAATGCCCAGCTGGCGCAGCAGGGACATCACCTGCGCCTCGCTTTCCGCGCCGTGCAGCCCGCCGGCCGCGCGCTGGGCGACGATAATCGACTCCAGCACGTGCAGGTGGACGCCCGCCGGCAGCGTTTGCGGCAGATAAACCACCTTTTCCGCCCGCCGGGCAAACGGCAGCGCCAGCAGATTTTCCCCGTCAAGCGACAGCTCGCCCGTCGAGGGGCCCAGACCGGCCATCGCCCGCATCAGGGTCGATTTGCCGCTGCCGTTGGGGCCCAGCAGGGCGGTGATTTTACCGCGCGGCAGCTGCGGTACCGTCAGGTCGCGGATAACCTGGCGCTTCGGATAGCCGGCGCTAAAGCGCGACAGCGCCAGTCCGGTACAGGTGTGCGGATTCATACGTTCCCCCGATGGCGTAAAATGATGCTCAGAAAGAACGGAACGCCAACCAGGGAGGTGACGATCCCTACCGGAATAATGGCGCCAGGGATCAGATTCTTCGACGCCACGGACGCCAGCGACAGCACCAGCGCGCCGATCAGGGCGCTGGCCGGGAGATAAAAGCGATGGTCTTCGCCGAAAATCAGGCGCGCGATATGCGGGGCCACCAGACCGATAAAGCCAATTGGACCGACGAACGCCACCGAAATAGCCGACAAAATGCTGATCCGCAGCAGGGTGGTTAAGCGCAGACGACGCACGTTAATCCCGAAGCTCATGGCCCGATCTTCGCCAAGGCGCAGCGCCGTCAGCTTCCATGAGCTCAGCATCGATAGCGGCATCACCACCGCCAGCACCGCGAGTAAAATGCCGACCTTCTGCCACGAGGCGCGGTCAATACTGCCCATAGTCCAGAACACCAGCCCCTGCAGCGTGTCTTCGTTGGCGACAAACTGCAGCATCGAGACCAGCGCGTTGAAGGTAAAGACCAGCGCGATACCGAACAGAATCACCCCGGAGGAGGCCACCTGCGTCCAGCGGGTAATGCCGTCCAGCAGCAGCGCGGCCAGCAGCGCGAAGATAAACGCGTTGGCCGAGATAAACCACTGGCTGGGGATACCCGGAATGCCGATCCCCAGCACGATGGCCAGCGCCGCGCCGAACGCCGCCGCCGACGAAACGCCAAGGGTAAAAGGGCTGGCCAGCGGATTGTTGAGGATGGTCTGCATCTCCGCTCCGGCGAGGCCGAGCGCGAGGCCCACAATAATCGCCATCAGGGCGTACGGCATGCGGATATCCCAGACGATGACCCGCGTTCCGGCGCTGGCGCCGGCAGGATCGATCAGGGTTTGCCACAGCGTATGCAGCGGCATCCCGGACGGGCCCATCATAAAATCGAGCAGCAGCGAGGTGACAATCAGCACCACCAGCAGCAGCATAAAACCCACACGGCGGCGCACGATGCGGCGATAGTTTGCCATCACCTCCCGTCCGGCGCTGAGGACGCCGATGGCGGATTCAGTCGTCGAGCTCATGGGCGCTTACTCACCTTGTTTCCAGGAAAAGACGAAGGGCAGATCGGGCAGCGAGGTGAAATGGCGCACGATATAGCGGTAACTATCATCCGGATTAAGGCTGTTAAACGTCTGCGGATAGATATCTTTCGCCAGATACTCCATGCCGACGATATTCCACGGATGGTTGTAGAAGTGGTGATAAATCCCGTAGGCCCGGCCGGCCTTCACCGGCGGAATGTCGCTGACCCCGGTCCGCGACAGCAGAACCTGAACCTGAGCGTCCACCTCCTGCTGATTAACCCGGTAGCCAAGCGGCAGAACCTGGCTGTTGCCGCGTTTTGAGCCGGTCATGATATAGGCGTCGGGCTTCATGCTGATAACCTTCTCCAGCGCCACAAAACCGGAGGCGCCGGGCAGCACCTGCGCGCCGATGTTGTTGGCCCCGACCGCTTCAACCAGCCCGCCCCAGCCGCTGTGTCCGTGGGTAAAGCAGCAGGCGTCGCTATTGCCTGCCAGCGCCTCCACGAAGACATTCGCCTTTGGCTCGATGGCCGCGGTTTTCTGGCGAATGGCCTGCAGCTGCTGGCGATAGTAGTCGGTATAGGCTTTAGCGTTGTTTTCACGGTTGAGCACCTGGCCCAGCAGGTCGATGCTCGGGGCGGTATCTTTCGCCGGATTCACTTCGTAATCGACAAACAGCACCGGAATATTGAGCGCGCCGAGCTTGCTGATAATGCCGCTCTCTTCCAGCGCCGGCTTCGCGCGCAGCTGGGCAATCATCAGGTCCGGCTGGCGGGAAATCACGCTTTCAAGGTCAATATTGCCCTTGTCGCTAAAGCCCATATCAAGAACGCTCGCCGACTGCGGCCACTTCTGCTGCAGCATTTTCCAGGTTTCAACATCTTGTTTTTTCGCCAGATTATTCCAGGCGACCAGCCGCCTGAAGGGATTATCCCGGTCCAGAAGCGCCAGCGCCATAATATCCCGGCCATCCTGCAGGATGATGCGCTGCGGCTCGTGCTGGAGAGTAATGCTGCGGCCGTCGAGGTCGGTTACGGTGAGCGGATATTGGGTGGCATAGCCGTACAGCGGAGCGGAGATTAGCGCAGTGAAAATAAGCGAACCTACTGATTTTATTGCCATAATGTGAGTTCCGTTTGCTAATTATAAATATAATGATTTTGATAATTATTCTCGTGTGAAAATAAACGGCAGATATATGAATCGTTGATTTCATAAAATGTAACAACTTTACTGGAATTTATAAGAGTGGCCGGAACCCGCCATTCGCTGATTAAAAAACAGGCAATTAACGTTAAAGGAAGTTTTAAGAACTATCCCTAAAGCCAAACGGCAGCATCTTGTGCCATGCTGAATGCGACTCATAACAATAAGCACGTTAGAGAGGATATTATGAAAAAGGCAATGATTGCGTTATCTGCGATTCTGGTAGCAGCTCCTGTTTTTGCTGCGACAACCACCACACACGCAACTGATGAAACCGTCGCGGCGGCCCATGAAGGGGCAAACACGGCGAAAGAAAAACTGCATAAGGCCCAGAATGAGGGCGATGAGCTGAAGCTCAAATCCCAGCACGCGGCTGAAGGCAAAAGCGATAGCTTAGGCAGCAAGGTCAGCGAAGGCACGCAGAAAACCTGGAACAAGACCAAAGAAGGGACTGAGAAGGGTTGGGATAAGACCAAAGAAGGGACTGAAAAAGGCTGGAATAAAACCAAAGCCGCCACCGAGAAAGGCTGGGATAAAACCAAGCAGGGTGCTGAAGATTTAAAAAAGAAAGTCACTGAGTAATCACTGACTGTTCCACATAAAAGGGCCGCGCAAGCGGCCTTTTTATTTTGCTATTTCAGGCGTAATCCCCACAGTTCGATTAAGGTAACTGCCCCGGCAATATGCCAGGAATACTCCTGGTTATCCCGATACTCACCGTTTCTCCACATTCTGGCGGTAAAAAGGAAATACATCAGGAGGTGGACAATGAAAAAGATTATTTCTCTGGCGGTTATTTTATCCTGCACGTTAACGTCTCTGGCCTATGCCGATGGCCCGAACGGCAACAACAACCCCGGCCAGCAGCAGGTATGGCAAAATGAATCCGGGCACGGAAAAACGGACGGCAATCGTCAACAGGGCCCCGGCAACGGGCCGCAGGGAAAGCAGGCGAACGGCCATCAGGATAGTGGCAATAATCGCGGACCGAATCGCGGCGAGCAGGAGCGCGGTAAGGCTTCGCAGGCGCGCCATGAGCAGGAGCATTTTGCCTGGAACGGCCATGACTTCCGCAAAGGACAGCCCGCGCCTGAGCGCTTCCGCGGCAATGCGTATCGGATTAATGACTGGAACGATCGCGGCCTGCCGGCGCCTCCTCAGGGGCAGCACTGGTCCTATATTGACGGCAACTACGTCCTGATTGCGGCGGCGACCGGGATCATCACCTCAATTCTGGTGAATGGTCTTCTCAACCACTAGCAGTCGATATCCCGGAGCGGTATTCCGTACCGTCTCCGGGAATGCCCGCCGTCAAGCCAGGGACGACGCTGCTCCCTGTCCCCGAACCCGATCCCGATCCGTGCGGCCTGTTCTCTATTTAGCCCATCATCCGGCCAGTCGCTGTAGCCGTTAATCATAAAAGGCCACGACGGTTCGCCGCCGCTTTCTGCGAAAGGGAAATAGCCCGCTCGTTGGCGCGCTTTTTTAATGCGTCGGGCGGCGGCGTATTTTCCCGGGCCGCTTGATAAACCGCTGAATAATCATTAGTAAATAAGATGACGCCCCCCTCAGGAATTAGAAATCCTGCTTGCATTAAACGCTTATCCAGATAAGTTATTCAGTCTGAGTATATTCTTCGTCCTTCAGGTTTTCAGCGCCGCTGGAGCGTGAATTATTGAAGATATCTTTACCCAATGGCTTTTGAGTTGCGGCAAGGCGGCAGCGCATCCCCCCGGAGCTGACATAAGCAAGCGGCCGTACGCCGCGCCCGTCGGGGCTAAACCAGGGATCGTCCTGGCTATTGCCAACGCAGATGCGGCCTGAAAGACAGCGGGTATATCTTATTTCCCGGAGACCGGCATGACAGATTTTGTAATTCCAGAAATAAAAGCAGCTGAAGATGAAATGATTGCGATCCGTCATTATTTACATGCCAATCCGGAATTAAGCCTGGAAGAGTTTAATACCAGCGAGCTGGTGGCCGGAAAACTGGCGGAGTGGGGCTATCAGGTGACCCGCGAGCTGGGAAAAACCGGGCTGGTAGGCTCATTAAGCAAGGGCGACTCGCCGCGCACCATCGGGCTGCGCGCCGATATGGACGCGCTGCCGATTTTTGAAACCACCGACCTGCCCTGGGCCAGCACCGTTGCGGGAAAAATGCACGCCTGCGGCCATGACGGCCACACCACCATTCTGCTGGCGGCGGCGAAGTATATCGCTTCTCCGGCCTGCGAATTTAACGGTACCGTGCACCTTATTTTCCAGCCCGCGGAAGAGGCCATCGGCGGGGCGGATTTAATGATCAAAGACGGGCTGTTCGAGCGTTTCCCCTGCGATCGTATTTTTGCGCTGCACAACATGCCGGGGCTGCCGGTCGGCAAGCTGGGCTTTTACGCCGGGAATTTTATGGCCTCGGCGGATACGGTCAAAATCACCGTTCATGGCTACGGCGGGCACGGCGCCCACCCGGACCGCACGGTTGACCCCATTCTTGCCGGCGCGGCGCTGGTCATGGCCCTGCAAAGCATCGTCGCCCGCAACGTGCCGCCGGGAGAAACCGCCGTTGTCACCGTCGGGACCTTCCAGTCGGGCATCGCCTCCAACGTCATTCCGGAAAGCGCGGTCATGGAGCTGACCGTGCGGGCGATGAAGCCTGAAGTGCGCGATCTGCTGATTAAACGTATCCACGAAATCACCGAGTTCACCGCCAAAAGCTACGGCGCAACCAGCGAGATCGAGGTTTATGACTCCTATCCGGTGCTGACGAACAGCGTTGAGGAGACCGCGTTTGCCAGGGAGCTGGCGCTGGAGGTCTTCGGCAGCGAGAAGGTGCTGCCATCGATCTCGCCGATGAACGCCAGCGAAGATTTTGCCTTTATGCTGCAGGCGCGTCCGGGCTGCTACTTCCTGCTGGGCAACGGCGAGAAGGGCGGAAAGGGCAGCTGCATGGTGCATAACCCGGGCTATGACTTTAATGATGACATTATTAGCACCGGCGCGACGCTTTTCGCCCGGTTAGTTGAAACGTACTGCCGCTGATCTCTGGAGCTCGTAAATAATGAAAAAATCTCTTCTGCTGTGGGTTGCGCTGATGGTCTCAACGTCGGCGCTGGCCGCAGAAAATAAGGAAATTCGCTTTGGCGTCGATCCGACCTTTGCGCCGTTTGAATGGAAGGACCCGCAGGGCAAGCTGGCGGGTTTCGATATTGATTTAGGCAACGCCATCTGCCAGCAGCTGCAGGCCAAATGCGTGTGGGTGGAAAGCAACTTCGACGGCATTATTCCGGCGCTGAAGGCGCGTAAATTTGATGCCATTCTGTCCGGTATGTATATGACCGAGAAGCGCAAAGAGCAGATTGGCTTTAGCGATAAGCTCTATAACGGCCCGGTGTTCCTCGTGGCGCGCAAAAATACGCTGAGCGGCAATACGCCGGAGCAGCTGAAGGGCAAAACCATCGGCGTGGAGCAGGGCTCGGCGCAGGAAACGTACGTTAATCAGCACTGGCGTCCGGCGGGAATTAATATCGTGGCCTATCAGGGCGCCGACAGCGTGGTTCGGGATCTGGAGTCCGGGCGTATCGACGGCGCGGTGCTCTCCGGGATGATGGCGGACTATAGCTTCCTGCAGCAGCCGCAGGGCAAAGATTTCGCCTTCGTTGGCGGCCATTTGCAGGACGATAAGCTGTTTGGCGCCGGGGCGGCCATTGGCCTGCGCAAGGACGACGAAGCCTTACGTCAGGAGATTAACGGCGCGATTGCCAAAATTCTTGCCGACGGAACCTATAAAAAACTGGCCGGTAAATATTTTAGCTTTGACGTCTATTCCGGGACATAATGCGGTTATGCATCCAGCGGGCACGGAAAGCCCGCTTCAGGCTTCCTTTCTCTACTATCATTTCTGACCCTGGCTCGATTTCTCAGGACGCAGAATATAAACGAGACCCTAACTAATTCGAGTTGAACCAGGCCGGGCGCGGGCAACCTGAAGGATGACGGGTCAATAAGGAGTGAACGGCATGATGACACGTCCATTGGGCAAAACCGGATTTTCCATTGCGCCGCTGGTTTTTGGCGGCAACGTTTTCGGCTGGACCTGCGATGAAAAAACCAGTTTTACCATTCTTGATGCTTTCGTTGACCACGGCTTTGACGCTATCGATACGGCGGACGTTTACTCCCGCTGGGCGGACGGCAATCAGGGCGGAGAGTCGGAAACGATTATCGGCCGCTGGCTGCAGGCGCGGCCAGGGATGCGCGACAGGGTCAAAATCTTCAGCAAGGTCGGTTCAGATATGGGGCCTGCCGGGCAGAAGGGACTGGGTAAAGCCTGGGTCCAGCAGGCGGTAGAAAACTCGCTGCGCCGCCTGAATACCGATTATATCGATCTCTATTTTGCCCACTGGCCGGATCCGCAAACCCCGCTGGCGGAAACCCTGGAAGCGTTCCAGGCCCTGCAGCAGGCCGGAAAAATTCGCGCGACGGGCGCGTCAAACCTCGATGCGCAGCAGCTTTCAGCGGCGCTGGAGGTGGCGCGTAAGGGCGGCCTGCCGGCCTGGCAGGTGCTGCAGCCGGAATATAATCTTTATCACCGCTCCGCTTTTGAAGGCGCGCTCTGCGATCTCTGCATCAGCCGCGAGATTGGCGTGGTGACCTACTACAGCCTGGCCTCCGGCTTTTTGAGCGGCAAATACCGCCAGCAGGCTGACCTGACGCAGAGCCAGCGCGGCGGCGGCATCGCTAAATACCTCAATCCGCGCGGTATGCGCATTATCGATACCCTGGAAGAGGTCGCCGGGCAGCACCATGCTAAACCGGCGGAAGTGGCCCTCGCCTGGCTGATGAGCCGGGAAGGGGTGACCGCGCCGATCGCCAGCGCGACCAGCGTAGCCCAGGTTGAAAGCTTTGCTCGCGCCGCCGGGCTGACGCTCAACGCCGCGCAGCTGGCGCGGCTCGAAATTGCCAGCGCCTGACGGCCGCCCGCCGGAGCCGTCGGGCTCCGGTTTTTCCCCGGCTAGCGGTGCGTCGTAACGTTCAGCACCTGCGCGCTGGCGCTCCCCTTTGGCGGCATAAAGGGTCAGGCATCGGCCGTGAGTCTGGCCGCGCGTTTATCGATAATTACGCCGGACTTAAATCCGTCATGGTGCGTTATTAAGGCGGGGCTGACCTGACGAAATATACTCGTTAGGGCTTACCTGTCGTCGGGAATAAAATAATACTTTTGGTTTATATTTAAATCACCCTCCCTCCGGCCTCTAACTAACAATTTAGTGGCCATTTTATTTACCTCATATATGTCTGCCGGTTAATTCACCGAAAACTTGTACAATAATAAGCTGGTTGGAAATTGGCGCTTATCCATTTTGACCTTATTACTACAGGCTGCGGAATTATTTCTTTTGCTTATCGCTTCTCGGCGAACTGTTGTTAATTAAATATTAACTAATGATTTTTAATTAACATTTGTTTTTTATTTTCAGGAGGTCGCAGTGACTGCGCCATTAAAAAAAATTGTCATTGTCGGCGGCGGCGCCGGCGGGCTGGAGCTGGCCACGCAACTGGGGCATAAGCTTGGCCGCCGTAATAAGGCCCAGATTATCCTCGTCGATCGCAGCCAGAGCCACCTGTGGAAGCCGCTGCTGCATGAGGTGGCGACCGGATCGCTGGATGCCGGCGTGGATGCCCTGAGCTTTATGGCGCATGCCAGTAAGAATTATTTTGAGTTCCAGCACGGTTCCGTTATCGATATTAATCGCGACGCGAAAACCATCGTGCTGGCGGAGCTGCGCGATGAAAGCGGCGAGCTGCTGGTTGCCGAACGCACGCTTGGCTGGGACACCTTAGTGATGGCGCTGGGCAGCACCTCTAACGACTTTAATACCCCGGGCGTGAAGGAGAACTGTATTTTCCTCGACAGCGCCGAACAGGCAAAGCGCTTCCATCAGCAGATGCTTAACCTGTTCCTCCGGCATTCGGCTAACCCGCAGAACCTCGGCAAGGTGAACATTGCGATTGTCGGCGGTGGGGCGACGGGCGTCGAACTGTCGGCCGAGCTGCACAATGCGGTGAAAGAGCTGCGGCGCTATGGCTATAAGCGCCTGACCAACGAGGCGCTGAACGTCAGCCTGGTTGAAGCCGGGGAGCGTATTCTCCCGGCGCTGCCGGAGCGCATCTCCTCGGCGGCACGCGACGAGCTGACGAAGCTGGGCGTCAAGGTGCTGACCCAAACCATGATCACCCGCGCCGACGAGCGGGGCCTGCATACCAAAGACGGTAACCTGATTAGCGCGGACCTGATGGTGTGGGCTGCCGGCATCAAGGCGCCGGACTTTATGCGCGAGATTGCGGGCCTTGAGACCAACCGGATCAATCAGCTGGTTGTTGAGCCGACGCTGCAGACGACGCGCGATGCCAATATTTTTGCCTTCGGCGACTGCGCCGCCTGCCCGCGTCCGGAGGGCGGATTTATTCCCCCGCGCGGCCAGGCGGCGCACCAGATGGCCCTCTTCACGGCGAATAATATTATTGCGCAGATGAAAGGCCGGCCGCTGAAATCGTTCGTCTACCGCGACCGCGGCTCGCTGGTCTCGCTCTCCGGCTATACCACTCTGGGGAGCATTATGGGCCATCTGCCGGTGGGGCCGATGATGGTGGAGGGGCGTCTGGCGCGTTTGGTCTACGATTCGCTGTACCGTATGCATCAGGTGACGCTGCACGGCTATGTGAAAACCGGCCTGCTGATGCTCTCCGGCGGGATCAACCGCATCATTCGTCCGCACCTCAAGCTGCACTAAAGGTGAGATAACCTCCCGGACGGCGGCGCAGGCGGCGGTCCGGGAGGCGTTAAATCCGGCTGCCCGTCCCGGCGCTAATCCGGCGACAAAACCCTTCGCGTATCATCCTCTAAAATCAGCCGATTACTGTTTTTGCCCTCGGCGGAGGCGATTGCGCTTGCCTGATTTTCGATAATGAGTATAGTTCTCATTCTTCTTTTTGTTTGCAGGCTAAGTAGGGAATGACCTGCGTTAGTGAGTCGCTCACAGGGAAACAGCGAAGGCGTAGGGTGGGGCTCAGTACGATAAGGCTGAAGAAAACAATATCGGCCAGGAGCTACCATCAGGTCATTGATTTTGTAAAGGATACCTCCTGTGAAATACGCTATCCCGGCCCTCGCGCTGGCTATCTCTGCGGTCTTAAGCGGCTGTGCCGCTACCCATACTCCTCCTGTTACTCAACCGGTTGCCGAAAGCGCCGCCGCTGCCGCCGTGGCTCAGCCGCTGAAGCGCGAGCTGGCCGAAGGTCTCTACGAAATGGCGCTGAGCCCGAAAGGCGATGCGCTGTATGTCGCCAGCGCGGAAGGTTTTAAAGACGTGCAGGGCGGGGCGGTATATAAGCTCGACCCGAAAACGCTGAAAACCATCGGCCTGAGCTACACCGACCTGAAAAACTTTGCCGTCCAGATAACCCCGGATGGCGAAACGCTGTTCGTCACCAACTCGCTTGACGGCGGCATCAGCGCCATTGACACCGCCACCGGCAAAGTCAAAAAGCGCCTGCTGTTTAGCGAGCGCAACGAGAAGGGGCTGCCGTACGGCGCGCGCCAGATCCTGCTGCTGAATAATACCCTCTACGTGGGTGCCGTTGCCGATCCGGCGCAAATCTGGGTGGTTGATGCCAATACGCTGAAGCTGAAAGCCCGGATTAAAAATACCGGCAAATGGATGACCGGCCTGCACTATTCCGCGCAAACCGGGCGTCTGTATGCGGCCAACGGCGGCGGGGAAATCCTCGTAATCAACCCGCGCAATAACCGCATTGAACAGCGCTGGAAGCCGCTGGGCGACAAGCCGGCGCTGCTGCTGAATATCGCCGAAGATAGCGAGACCGGCCGCCTGTTCGTCACCGATAACTCAAAAGCGAAAACCACCCTGGTGCTGGATATTCACAGCGGCAAGGTGATTAAGCAGCTCGACGTGGGCGACTCGCTGGCGGTGCTGTTCAACCCGAAACGCAATGAGATTTATATCTCCCAGCGCGAGTCCGGCAAGGTTATCAGCCTCGACGGCACCAGCTACGCGCAGAAACATCAGTGGGATATTCCGGCCAACCCGAACAGCCTGCTGCTCTCAGCCGATGGTCAGACGCTGTTTGTTACCGTCAAGCAGCCGTTTAATAAAGATCATTCGACCAAAGGTCCGGACAGCGTTGCCCGCATCGACCTGACGAGTAAATAAATAAAATTGGCCCGGCAGCGGGCCCTTTGTTTCACTTCTTTTTCTCCTCCACGGGACAAATTATGCACGTCACTCATACTTCATCTTTCCCGCTACGTAAAACGCTGCTGGCGTTAACGATTGGCGCCATCACCCACGGCGCTGCGGCGGCGGACGACGCGGCCGGCAGCAAGAAAAGCGAAGAGGTTATGGTCATCCAGGCGAGCGAAGGCGGCGACTTTAAAGCCGGCGGCGACCTGGTGGTTCCGGCATTCCTTGATGGGCAGATTGCCCACGGCGGCCGTCTGGGCATGCTGGGCGAACAAAAGGCGATGGACGTCCCCTTTAACGTCATCGGCTACACCGCCAAACTGATCCAGGACCAGCAGGCGCGCACCATTGCCGACGTGGTCAGCAACGATGCGGGGATCCAGACGGTCCAGGGCTACGGCAACTTTGCCGAAACCTATCGCATTCGCGGCTTTAAGCTCGACGGCGACGATATGACTATGGGCGGCCTCGCCGGGGTGGTGCCGCGTCAGGTGATGGATACCCAGATGCTGGAGCGCGTGGAGGTCTTTAAGGGCGCCAACGGCCTGCTTAACGGCGCCGCCAGCAGCGGCGTCGGCGGGATGATTAACCTTGAACCGAAGCGGGCTGAGGATATTCCCACCGCCCGGGTGGGCGTCGACTATACCTCCGATTCTCAGATCGGCGGCAGCCTCGACCTCGGCCGTCGTTTTGGCGACGATAACCAGTTCGGCGCGCGCGTAAACCTGGTGCATCGCGAAGGCGAGGCGGCGGTGGAGAACGACCGCCGCCGGACGACGCTGGCCTCCCTGGGGCTGGACTATCGCAGCGACCGCTTGCGCTCCTCGCTCGATTTTGGCTACCAGAAAAAGACCTTCCACGGCGGCGAGATGGGGGTTAACGTCAGCGGCGTCGACTTCGTGCCCGCGGTGCCGGATAACCGCAAAAACTACGGCCAGAAGTGGGGCTACAGCGATATCGAAAACGAATTCGGGATGGCGAAGGCGGAGTACGATCTCAGCGACAGCTGGACGCTGTACGGCGCCCTCGGCGGCCAGCATGCGCACGAGACCGGCACCTACAGCACGGCGAAGCTGCTGAATAAAAACGGCGACGCCACCGCCGGGCGTCTGGATACCAACCGGATTATCGACGCCTTCAGCGGCATGGGCGGCGTGCGCGGCAATTTCAACACCGGCGCAATTTCCCATCAGATCAACGTCGGCTACTCGGCGCAGATCAAGCGCGATAAAACCGCGTGGCGGATGTCGACGAAAAACCCGGCCATCAATATTTATGACGGCCACGACGTGCCGATGCCGGATAACACCGCTTTTGGCGGCAACTACTTCGACCCGCTGACCACTTCGCGCAGCCGCACTCAGGGCTGGCTGCTGAGCGATACGCTGGGCTTCTTCAACGACAAGGTGCTGCTGACCGCCGCCGCCCGTCATCAGAAGGTGGTGGTGCGTAACTACAGTAATAAAACCGGCGTGGAAGATCCCACTTCGCTCTATACCCAAAGCCGCTGGACGCCGACGGTGGGGCTGGTCTACAAGCCGTGGGAATCCCTGTCGCTGTATGCTAACCATACCGAAGCGCTGCAGCCGGGCAGCGTGGCGCCGAATTCCGCCGCCAACGCCGGGCAGAGCACCGGGATCGCGCACTCGAAGCAGGATGAAGTGGGCGTGAAGGTTGACTACGGCACCGTCGGCGGGTCGCTGGCGCTGTTTCAAATCAAAAAGCCGAACGCGATTTCCGATGCCAACGGCTACTACGGGCTGGACGGCGAACAGCGCAACCGCGGCGCCGAGCTGAACGTCTTCGGCGAGCCGATGCTGGGGCTGCGCCTCAACGGCAGCACGCAGTGGCTCGATCCTGAGCAGAGCAAAACGGCTAAGGGCGCCAACGACGGTAAAGACGCGGTGGGCGTCGCGCGCTTCTATGCGGTGCTGGGGGCCGAATATGATATCAAGCCGGTCGAGGGCCTGACGGCGACCGCCCGCGTTAACCACACCGGTTCGCAGTACGCCGATGCGGCTAACACGAAAAAGCTCGACAGCTACACCACCCTCGATCTGGGCGTTCGCTACCGCATGCGCCTCAACGCCGATCGTAACGAGATGGTCTGGCGCGCGGGCGTCACCAACGTGACCAACGAGAAGTACTGGTCCGGCGTCGATGATTCCGGCACCTATCTGTCGGTGGGCGATCCGCGCACCCTCCGCGTATCGATGAGCTACGATTTCTAAGGCCAAAGCGAGGGGCGGGCCCGGACGGCTCGCCCCTCGTCGCCGGCAACAAACGCAACTGCGGCTTGAAGTCGGACGAGCATAAGTGTAAAAGGACCCCCTTCACTAAAACTGACAGGGGATCGACGTGAAAGACGCGTCAACGCAGTCGGATACCGTAGAACAAAGCGGTCCGATGCTTCATCGCGGTTTACAGAACCGACATATCCAGCTCATCGCCCTCGGCGGCGCTATCGGCACCGGCCTGTTTCTCGGCATTGGCCCGGCGATTCAAATGGCGGGACCGGCAGTTCTGATCGGCTACGCCGTCGCCGGGATCATCGCCTTTCTCATCATGCGCCAGCTTGGCGAAATGGTCGTGGAAGAGCCCGTCTCCGGCTCGTTTGCCCACTTTGCCTATAAATACTGGGGCCCGTTTGCCGGCTTTCTTTCCGGCTGGAACTACTGGGTGATGTTCGTGCTGGTGGGCATGGCGGAGCTGACCGCCGCCGGCATCTACATGCAGTACTGGCTTCCGGACGTGCCGACCTGGGTGTGGGCCGCGGTCTTCTTTATTATCATCAACGCCGTTAACCTCGTGAACGTTCGCCTGTACGGCGAGGCGGAGTTCTGGTTTGCGTTGATTAAAGTGCTGGCGATTGTCGGGATGATCGGCTTCGGCCTGTGGATGCTGTTTGGCGGCCACGGCGGCAGCAACGCGGGATTCGATAACCTGTGGCGTCACGGCGGCTTCCTGGCCACCGGCTGGCATGGCCTGGTGATGTCGCTGGCGGTGATTATGTTCTCCTTTGGCGGCCTCGAACTGATCGGCATTACCGCAGCGGAAGCGCAGAACCCGGAAAAGAGCATTCCGAAAGCGGTGAACCAGGTGGTCTACCGTATCCTGCTGTTCTATATCGGTTCGCTGGTGGTGCTGCTGGCGCTCTATCCGTGGGTGGATATCAAATCTGACAGCAGCCCGTTCGTGATGATTTTTCATAATCTCGACAGTAACGTGGTAGCTTCTGCGCTCAATTTCGTCATCCTGGTGGCCTCGCTGTCGGTCTATAACAGCGGCGTGTATTCCAACAGCCGGATGCTGTTCGGCCTGTCGGTGCAGGGCAACGCGCCGAAGTTTCTCGCCCGGGTCAGCAAGCGCGGCGTGCCGGTCAACTCCCTGATCCTCTCCGGGGTGATCACCTCCCTGGTGGTGCTGCTCAACTACCTGCTGCCGCAAAAGGCGCTGGGCCTGCTGATGGCGCTGGTGGTGGCGACGCTGCTGTTGAACTGGATAATGATCTGCATGGCGCATCTGAAATTCCGCGCCGCGCAGCGTCGTAAGGGGCGGGAGTCGAAGTTTAAAGCGCTGCTGGCGCCAGGCGGAAACTACCTCTGCATCGCCTTCCTGGCGCTGATTCTGGTGCTGATGTGCACTATCGACGGAATGCGGCTGTCGGCCATTCTGCTGCCGGTGTGGATCCTGTTCCTGTTTATCGTCTTCAGGCTGCTGCGCCGCCCGGCGTAACGCCCGCGGCTCCGTCGTCCGGCGGAGCCGTTACCCTTTATTGTGATCTTCTTCGCGCTTAGCGCATTTGCTTAAGGATCTTCTTTTTGTAATCGATTACTTTGTTTGTCGAGCGGTTTTGTAATCGATTACTTTTTGAGGGCGGTCAAAATGGTATCAACAGCTGAAGGTCGTGAAAGTGCCCGCGTACAGCACCGGTTTCTGGTGCCGCGCCTGTCGTTAATGATGTTTATGCAATTCTTTATCTGGGGGAGCTGGTCGGTCACCCTCGGCCTGGTGATGACGCGCTACGATATGGCGCTGCTGATCGGCGATGCGTTCTCTGCCGGGCCGATTGCCTCAATTTTATCGCCGTTTGTGCTGGGGATGCTGGTCGATCGCTTCTTCCCGTCGCAGAAGGTGATGGCGGTGATGCACCTGGCGGGGGCGGCGATCCTGTGGTTTGTCCCGCAGGCGCTGGTTGCGCAAAACGGCGCGCTGCTGATCGGCCTGCTGTTTGGCTATACGCTGTGCTATATGCCGACGCTGGCGCTGACCAATAATATCGCTTTCCACAGCCTGGCGAACGTCGATAAAACCTTCCCGGTGGTGCGCGTCTTCGGCACCATCGGCTGGATTATCGCCGGGATCTGTATCGGCGTCACCGGCATTTCCGATACCACGGCGATCTTCAGGCTGGCGGCGCTGTGCTCCGTGGCGCTGGCGCTCTATAGCCTGACGCTGCCCCATACCCCGGCGCCGGCGAAAGGCATTCCGCTGAAGTTTCGCGATCTGCTGTGCGCCGATGCTTTTGCGCTGCTGAAAACGCGCCACTTCTTTATCTTCTGCCTGTGCGCCACGCTGATCTCCATTCCGCTGGGGACCTACTACGCCTACACCGCCTCATACCTGGCGGATGCCGGCGTGGCTGACGTCAGCACCGCGATGTCGTTCGGTCAGATGTCGGAAATCGTCTTTATGCTGGTGATCCCGCTGCTGTTCCGTCGCCTCGGGGTGAAATATATGCTGCTGGTGGGGATGCTGGCGTGGTTCGTCCGCTACGCCTTCTTTGCCCTTGGCGTCAGCGAAGAGGGGCGCTTCCTGCTTTATCTCGGCATCCTGCTGCACGGCGTGTGCTACGACTTTTTCTTTGTCGTCGGCTTTATCTATACCGACAGGGTGGCGGGAGAAAAGGTAAAAGGCCAGGCGCAGAGCATGATTGTGATGTTCACCTACGGCATCGGCATGCTGCTCGGTTCGCAAATCTCCGGGGCGCTGTATAACCAGCTGGTTGCCGGACAGGCCGTACCGCAGGCGTGGGTCACCTTCTGGTGGATCCCGGCGATCGCGGCGGCCGTTATCGCACTGATTTTCCTTTTCTCTTTCCAGTATCGTGAGAAAGAGCAGCACTAATTATTTCGGAGGTGGTGATGAGAACTATCAAGGGGCCGGGCATTTTTCTGGCGCAGTTTATCGGCGCGCAGCCGCCGTTTAACACCCTCGACGGGCTGGCGGAGTGGGCCGCGGGTCTGGGCTATCGCGCGCTGCAGATCCCGTGCAATCATCCGGCGATCTTTGACCTTGAGCAGGCGGCCGCCAGCCAGACCTACTGCGACGACGTTAAGGGGCGGCTGGCGGATCGCGGGCTGGTGATTAGCGAGCTGTCTACGCATCTGGAAGGGCAGCTGGTGGCGGTGCATCCGGCGTACGACGCGGCGTTTGATGGCTTTGCGCCCTCGGCGCTGCGCGGAAATCCGCAGGCGCGTCAGCGGTGGGCCAGCGAAAAGGTGAAACAGGCGGCGATCGCTTCCGGGCGATTAGGCCTGGCGGCGCACGCCACGTTTTCCGGGGCGCTGGCGTGGCCCTATTTTTACCCCTGGCCGCCGCACAACCCGCAGCTGCTTGAGGACGCGTTTAGCGAACTGGCCCGCCGCTGGCGGCCGATCCTCGATTGCTTTGACGAGCAGGGGGTGGATCTGTGTTACGAAATTCATCCCGGCGAAGATCTGCACGATGGCGTGACCTTTGAGCGTTTTCTGCAGCTGGTTGATAACCACCCGCGCTGCAATATGCTCTATGACCCCAGCCATCTGCATTTACAGCAGATGGACTATCTGGCCTACATCGACATCTATCATCAGCGGATAAAAGCCTTCCACGTCAAAGACGCGGAGTTCCGCCGCGACGGCCGCTGCGGCGTTTACGGCGGCTACCAGAACTGGCTCCAGCGGGCGGGGCGCTTCCGCTCGCCGGGGGACGGGGAGATCGATTTTAAGCGTATTTTTAGCAAGCTCGCCGAGTATGACTATGCGGGCTGGGCGGTGCTGGAGTGGGAGTGCTGCCTGAAAGAGGCGGAAGCCGGCGCCCGCGAGGGCAGCGAATTTATCCGCCGCCATATCATTCCGGTCTCCGGGCGCGCGTTTGACGATTTTGCCGCAGGAAGCGAGGTGCAGGGATGATTCAGGTCGGCATTATTGGCAGCGGGTTTATCGGCCCGGCGCATATTGAGGCGCTGCGCCGGGTAGGCGATATAGAGGTGGTGGCGCTGGGCGACCATAGCCTGGCGCAGGCGGAGCAAAAGGCCCGGCAGCTGAACGTAGCCCATGCTTACGGCAGCGTCGAAAGCCTGCTGGCTCATCCGGGCCTGCAGGTGGTGCATAACTGCACGCCGAACCATCTGCATGCCGGGATTAATCGCCAGATCCTGCGCGCCGGGCTGCACGTATTCTCGGAAAAGCCGCTGTGCATGCTGCCGGAAGAGGCGCGCGAGCTGGTGGCGCTGGCGGAAAAGGCCGGGGTGGTGCACGGCGTGAGCTTTGTCTACCGCCAGTATGCGATGGTTCAGCAGGCGGCCAGCATGATCCGTGAGGGCCTGGTCGGGCGGCTGTTTTCGGCGCACGGCGGCTATTTACAGGACTGGATGCTGCTGCAAACGGACTACAACTGGCGGGTGGAGTCGGCGCTGGGCGGGGCGTCACGGGCGATGGCGGATATTGGCTCGCACTGGTGCGATACGGTGCAGTTTATGACCGGACGCCGCATCACCGAGGTGATGGCCGACCTCTCTACGGTATGGCCGACCCGCCGGGCGGCTTCGCAAGGCGATGCGACCTTCGGCCTGCAGGATGACGGCCAGGGCGACGAGGAGCGGGCGGTGGATACCGAAGATCGGGGATCGGTGCTGGTGCGCTTTGATGACGGCAGCAAAGGCTGCTTCAGCGTCTCGCAGGTGAGCGCCGGCAGGAAGAATCAGCTGACGGTTGAAATCAGCGGCAGCGCCTGCGCCCTGGCGTGGGATCAGGAGATCCCCCAGCGGCTATGGGTCGGCCAGCGCGGGCAGCCAAATCAGATCCTAAGCGATGATCCGACCTTGATGCAGCGGGACGTTGCCGGCAGCGCGCACTTCCCCGCCGGTCATATCGAAGGCTGGCCCGACGCCTTCAAAAACATGATGCTGAGCTTCTACCAGGCGGTGCGCGCCGGGACAATGCCGGATGCGCGCTCCCGGCGGTTCGCATCGTTTTATGAAGGGGCGGACGTGATGTATATCGTTGATGCTATTTTGCGCAGCCATCAGCAGCAGCGCTGGGTCAGCGTCGAGAGGTAGCGTGGGGATAATGCGCCGCCTGAGGCGGCGCATTGACGGGCTATTTCACGCCGAGATAGCCATCGAGATAGGCGGCGGAAAGCTCGCGGCCAAACAGCTGCGCGTCTTTATCCTCCATCGATGAGGTCCACTTATCGTCAGACTTACGGTCAAAAGAGTGCTCGGTCTTCGTCCCCTGGCTGGCCTGCTGCTTAATCTGCTCGGCCCTGCTTCTGGCGTCGCTTTCACTCATTCCCGCCGCGCGATCCTCTTTGCCGAGCTGATAGATTTTACTGAACGTCGGCAGATTTAAGCGGTAATTATCCTGGACATTGACGGCAAAATTACCGCCGACAAAATCGGAGCGATGGGAGACAAAATAGTAGGCGTGGCGCTCGGGGGAAGGCTTTGAGGCGCTGCAGCCGGAAAGAACGGCCGCCGTGCAGGCGATGGCGATAATCGTTGATTTTAATTTCATTGTAACATCATCCCTAACTATGAGTGGTTTAACTATTTGAAACTTAATAATTATTAATTAATCGGAGGCGTAAATAACGCTCTGTTTTTATCTTCTTTTGGACCTATTTTGCATAAAAAAAAGACAGCGTAAACGGCAGAAGAGAATAGCCCTGATAATTGATAGTTTTTCGCCGCAGCCGCAGCGGCGAACGATTTTACGGCCCGGGCGGGCCATCGTGCCGCTCCCGACGATGCTGGATGCCTGCGGCACGCTCATTTATGATAGCCTGCGTCATATTACGCTTATCGCAGGAAGTGCAGCCCCTATGTCAATTCAGAAAATTGCTCGTCTGGCGGGCGTCTCGGTGGCGACGGTATCGCGCGTGCTCAATAACAGCGAGACCGTTAAAGAGAAAAATCGCGAGCGCGTGCTGCAGGCAATTGCGGAAAGCAACTATCAGCCTAATCTGCTGGCCCGCCAGCTGCGCACCGCCCGCAGCTATATGATCCTGGTGATGGTCTCAAATATCGCCAATCCCTTTTGCGCCGAGGTGGTGAAGGGGATAGAAGAAGAGGCCGAAAAGCACGGTTATCGTATTTTACTCTGCCATTCCGGCTCCGATTTGGCGCGCTCGACCTCCGGATTACGGCTGCTCTCCGGGAAAATGGTTGATGGCGTCATTACGATGAACGCGCTCGCCAGCCTGCCGGAGCTGACCACGCTTATCGGCGACGCGCCGTGGGTGCAGTGCGCCGAATACGCCGATGCCGGCAATATCTCCTGCGTGGGGATTAACGATCTTGATGCGGCCCAGGGGGCGGTGCTGCGTCTGGCGGAGAGCGGTCGTCAGCGTATCGCCCTGATTAACCACGATCTGAGCTATCGCTACGCCCGCCTGCGCGAGCGCGGCTATAAAAGCGTGCTGCACGTGCGGGATCTCAGCTATCAGCAGGTGGCCTATGCCAGCGAACTCAGCGCGGCGGCCGGCAAAGCGGCGATGGAAACCCTGCTGGCGGCGAAAGAGCGGCCTGATGCGGTTTTCGCGGTGGCGGATTCACTGGCCGCCGGCGCGCTGCGGGCTATTGCCCAGGCCGGGCTGCGGGTTCCGGAAGATATTGCGGTGATCGGCTTTGACGGCACCGAGCTGGCGGAGATGGTCTCGCCGCAGCTGACCACCGTTGAGCAGCCCTCGCGCGATATTGGCCGCACGGCGGTGACCCTGCTGCTGAAGAAAATCGATAACCCGACGGCGGAAGCCGAGCGGGTGATGATGGACTGGCGCGTGATTATCCGCGCCAGTGCCTGAGGTCAGGAGCCGATGCTCCCGGCCAGCGAGCGAATGTCGTTGCCGGTAGGCGACTGGTGAATGCGCAGGCCAAACTCGTCGACCACGGCGAAGATGTGGTCGAAGATATCGGCCTGAATGCTCTCATATTCCGCCCAGACCACGGTGTTGGTGAAGCAGTAGATCTCAATCGGCAGGCCGTTGGCATCCGGGGCCAGCTGGCGCACCATCATCGTCATATCTTTACGCAGCCGCGGATGGTTGCGTAAGTACTCCTGCAAATAGGCGCGGAAGGTGCCGATATTGGTCATCTTGCGCAGGTTCAGCACCGAGAGATCGGCGGCATTTTGCTGATTCCACAGGCTGATCTCCTCATGCCGCGAGTTCATATAGGGTTTCAGCAGCTTTGCCTGAATTAACCGCTGCTGCTCCTGCTCATCGAGAAAATGGATGCTGGTGGTGTCAATATTCAGGCTGCGCTTAATTCGGCGGCCGCCGGAGGCTGACATTCCGCTCCAGTTTTTAAAGGAGTCAGAAACCAGCGACCAGGTCGGCACGGTGGTGATGGTATTATCCCAGTTGCGGACTTTTACCGTCGTCAGGCCAATATCGATAACCGCGCCGTCGGCGCCGTATTTCGGCATTTCCAGCCAGTCGCCGAGCTTGAGCATGTCGTTGGCGGAGAGCTGGATGCCGGCGACCAGGCCGAGAATAGGGTCCTTAAATACCAGCATCAGGACCGCGGCCATTGCGCCAAGGCCGCTAATCAGAATAGCCGGCGACTGACCAATCAGCAGTGAAATCACCAGAATCCCGATGATAATGGCGCTGACCAGCTTAATGCCCTGGAATATGCCCTTCAGCGGCAGCTGCGACGCGGTGGCGAATTTTTGCGAGAGATTGAATACCACGTCCAGCAGCGAAAAGAAGGACAGCAGGGCATATATCATCACCCACAGCTGAGCGCAGGTGGTTAATATGTCGGCGGCTTCGCTGCCTTTTTGCAGCCACAGAACCGCCTGCACGTTGACGATAATCCCCTGGAGGGTAAAGGCCAGCCGGTGAAACAGCTTGTTCTGGGTAATGATTTGCAGCCACAGGTGGCTGCTGGCCTGCGCGCGCTTTTCGAAGGTCCGTAGCACTACCTTATGCAATATAAGATGGACAATGATTGCGGTCAGAAAAATAATGCCGAAGATAATAATGAGCGAGGTCGTAGGGGTAATTTTGATGCCTGCTGCGGCGATTTGCGATATTAATTCCTGCATAACGTCTCCTTTACATCCAGCGGTTATGATGACCGCTGGATGTCTATTATGCAAATCTCCGGTTACGCGCCGATGAACTATGAGGCGGCGACCAGCGGGCGGATATTAAGATGGTGACGCAGGCGCAGCGCGATGGCGCCGAGTAGCAGCATCATCACGACCTCAACCGCCAGAAAGTCGATCAGCGCCAGCGCGTAGTCGCCGCCGCTGCGCCGGGCGAGGGCTAAAAAGAGCGAACCCAGCAGCGCCGGGCCCAACCCCAGCGAGGCCTGCTGAAGCGTGCTGAGGATCGCGCTGCCGGCCCCCGCGTCGCTGGCGCTAATATCGCGCATCCCGATACGGTAAAAGCTGTTCACGATCAGCGCCTGGCCATAGCCGACCAGCACGGTGGAAGGGACCAGCGCCAGCGCCGAGGTGCGGGTGCCGAAATGATAAAAGGTCGCCATCAGCAGCAGCAGGCCGATAATCTGCACCGTCAGGCCGATCAGCAAAATTCGCCCCATGCTGTAGCGGGCAATCAGCTTTGGCGCGTACAGCGCGGAGACGAAATAGGCCACCCCAAGGGCGATAAAGCTGTTGCCCGACTGCCACGGCGCCATGCCCATTCCGGCCTGCATGGTCAGCGCCATGCAGAACATAAAGCCGGACCAGGCGCTGAAAAACAGCAGGGCGGTTGCCATGCCGAAGCGGATGCTGGTGAGCCTGAGCAGGCGAGGAGGCAGCAGCGGCTGCTCGCCGCGACGCTGTTTGCGCAGCGCGCTTACGCGCATCCATGCCAGCAGCGGCAGCACCGCCGCCAGCATCAGCTGCAGCGTCCACGGCCAGTGCAGCTCCGGCCCCAGCGCCATCGGGAACAGCAGGCAGCAGAGGATCAGCGCCAGGCTGAAGGTGCCCTGCCAGTCGATTCTGGAGCGCCCTTCGCGGCGCGTTTCCGGTACGTAGCGGCGGCTGAAAGCCAGCACCAGCAGGCAGATTGGCACGTTGATAAAGAACGCGTTGCGCCAGCCCAGCCCGGCAATATCCGCCGACACCAGCCAGCCGCCGCCCATCTGACCGACGATAAACGCAATCCCGCCGATGCCGCCATAGAGGCTGATGGCGCGCGCGTGGGCGGTGCCCTTGAGGGTGACGTGCAGGGTGGCGAGGATCTGCGGGACGATCAGCGCCGCCCCGGCGCCCTGCAGCGTACGGGCCGCCAGCAGCGCGCCGATGGAGTTGGCCATCCCGCAGAGCAGCGAAGCGACACCGAATAGCGTCACGCCCCACATAAACAGGCGCCGGCGACCGTAGTTATCGCCAAGCTTGCTGCCCATCGCCAGGCACACGGCAAAAGCGACGCCGTAGAGCGCGACGATCAGCTCCAGCTGGGTGGCGCTGGCGTCCAGCGAGCGGGTGATTGAATCCAGCGCGACGTTGGTAATTGAGGTATCGATCAGCGGCAGCATCTGACCGGTCAACAGCAGAAATAAACCGGCGCGGCCGGGTGAAACAGCAGACGAATTCATTGGATCTCTCCATTGCGTCATTCAGCGGATGGACGTAGCATCAACGATAAATTAAACGGGTACCAGTTCCTGCTTATACTGGTATTGGCACTACCATGCTGGAGGTCATATGACCGTAATGCCGCAACGCGCGCCGCTGCCGGTCGCGCCCGATGACAGCCGTAAGCAGCTGGGCGCCTTTCTGCGCGCCCGCCGTGAGAGCCTCGATCCGCAGCGTCTCGGCCTGCCGCGCGTCGGGCGGCGGCGAACGCCCGGCCTGCGCCGCGAAGAGGTGGCGATGCTCGCCGACGTCGGCGTCACCTGGTACACCTGGCTGGAGCAGGGGCGGGACGTTAATCCCTCTGAATCGGTGCTGGCCGCGGTGGCGAATGCGCTGCAGTGCAGCCCGCTGGAGACCCGGCATCTGTTTGTGCTGGCGGGAGTGACGCCGCCGGAAGCCGCCCAGGTTACGGTTTGCGAAGGGATCAGCCCCGGCACCCGGCGGATGCTCGATAGCCTGATGCCGCAGCCGGCCAGTATCCAGAAACCGAACTTTGATATCGTGGCGTGGAACGAGAGCTTTTGCCGGCTGATGGGCCTCGATTTCGCCACCCTCCCCGAGGAAGACCGCAACTGCATCTATCTCTATCTGACCAACGAAACCTGGCGCAGCCGGATCGAAAACCGCGACGTGCTGGCGACGTTTGTCTCCTATTTCCGCGCGGCGATGGCCGAGCATCGGGGCGATCCGCTATGGGAAAATAAGCTGGCGCGATTTTTCGCCGCCTCGGCGGAGTTTGAGGCGCTCTGGCACCAGCGCTACGAGGTCCGCGGCGTGGAAAATCAGGTGAAAAACTTCAACCATCCGCAGCTGGGGCGCTTCAGCCTGCAGCAGATGTACTGGTACTCGGCGCCGCGCAACGGCTCGCGGCTGCTGGTCTATCTGCCGATGGATGAGGCCGGCGAGCGGGCGCTGGCGTGGCTGGATAACCAGTAGGGCCGGCGGATTTCAGACGCCTGAAGTCGGCGTCGGGGGCGTGAAGCCGGCCCGGGCGAGGGCGCAAGAGCGCCGCCCCCGGGCTTTCTGCGGGGCGAGATTAAATCTCGGTAATGGTGGTCGCCTGCGGCAGGCGTGATTTTGGCAGCGCGGCGTTGAAGTCTTCGACGCTATGATGGCCAACCGGCACCACCACCAGGCTGGTATAGCCCTGCGCTTTGAGGTCAAACTCAGCATCAAGGATCGCGAAATCGACGCCTTCAATCGGCACCGCATCGAGGCCCATTGCGGCCACGCCGAGCAGGAAATTACCGACGTTCAGATAGACCTGTTTGGCCATCCAGTGGTTAGCGTCTTTAAAATCTTTGCGGTGCATATCGGCAAAGAAGGTGCGGCCTTTGTGATTACCCGCTTTCGCTTCCGGCGTCGCGAAACGGCCGTCGGCCTCCTCCTGATCGACCACGCGTTCCAGCCAGGCATCGTCCAGCTCGGTTTTTGCGCAGAAAACAACCACGTGAGAAGCATCGAGAATTTTACGTTCGTTGAACACGTAGGTGCCGCTGGCCGCTTTAGCTACCCGCGCTTTGCCTTCATCGGTGCTGGCAACGATAAAGTGCCACGGCTGGGAGTTGGTGCTCGACGGGCTGAACTGCAGCAGCGTTTTCAGGTTTTCCGCCTGTTCTGCCGTCAGTTTTTTGCTGGCGTCAAATGCTTTGGTGGAGTAGCGCTTTAGGGCGACAGAAACGATATCCATAACTCTTCCTCAGGTTTAATCTCAAGATAATTTGAGTTTACAGCCCCTTACGGAGCGTTCGGTGAAGGAAGAGTACAGCGATGCCGGGGAAATGATAAGAGACAAAAATGCGATAACACTTATCGCGCTGCGCTGAAAATCATTCAGGGCGCAGCCGCTGCTGGACTTTTTTCGGCAGTTTGTTCACCACCTGGTTCCACGAGTCGTCAATCAGCTCCGCCAGCAGATCTTCGCTGATGTCGGCGCCGGGAACTACGGTAATCCAGTGCTTCTTGTTCATGTGGTAGCCCGGCTCAATGCTGCGATAAATCTCCTGATTAAGCAGCGATTTTTGCGGCTCGGCCTTCAGATTCACCAGCGCCCGGCCGCGAATGTGCGTGGTCAGCATAAAAATGCGTCCGCCCACTTTAAACACGTCGTACTCCGGGCCGAACGGCCAGCAGTGCTCGGTAAACGGGTAGGCCAGCGCCATTCGGTGGGCGCTGGCGTGCAGTGATGCAGGTGTCATCAGGCGGCATCCTCATGCAGCGCCTGCCACATGGCTTCAAACCCGAGCGCGATCAGCTCCCGGGCGCGGTGCGGGTCGTGGCTGGCAAATTCGATAGTCGTTTCCGCCAGCGACAGAAACAGCGCATCGCAGAAGGCGCGATAGGCGTCGCTCTGAAAGATAGCCTTTATCGACAGCTGGCACATCTCGTTGAGTTCGGGGAACATCTCTTTAACGCGAGTGCGGGTTTCGTCGGTGATCCTTTCGCTAAGCGCCATCCGGCGGATGGCCTTGTGCTCCATCGGGCTGCGAATACCCCAGTCGATATAGCTGTTCCAGATATTGCGCGCGTTCTCTTTTGGACGCTTCTCGTTCGGCGTCAGCCCGGCCACCATCGAGGCAACCAAACCCGATTTGATAGAGAGGTACAGTTCGTTGAGCAGATCGTCCTTGGTGGCGAAATAGCGGAACAGCGTCCCCTCGGCAACCCCCGCGCTGCGGGCTATGGCCGACGTTGAGGCGGCAATACCTGACTGGGCGAAGGCGGCGGTTGCGGCCTCCAGTAACGCCTGCTTTTTATCTTCACTCTTAGGACGAGCCACTGCGCTTTACCTCGCACGTAATTAAACCCGGATCTAAGCATGCCTGGTCATGGCACTGCAACGGTGTATGTCAAAAATTGAAAATCGTCTTGACGACTTTCGTCTTCTTCCTAATAATGAGTGCTTACTCACTCATAATCAAGTCTTATAGTAGCAAAACCTTTGGGACAGAGGGTTGAGCCTGGTCCGAATATGAACCGTGTCATTGTCAGCGTGGTCGCCATCATGTTATTAGCCTCAGCAACAGCTTTACCGTTTGTGTTAAATGCCGGGTTTGGTAAGGCGCCACAGGGCGCACAGCTTAGCCTCGTTGAACAATCGCCGCACTATCATGACGGCCAGTTTCATAACCAGCTGTCCACGCCGAGCTTTACCGGACAGAAAAATATGCTGGCCGCGATGTGGGATTTTCTGGTGACTAAACGCGAAAACGCCAGGCCACAGCAGCCGCTGCCGCTGGTCAATACCGATCTTGCCAGCCTTCCGGCAGGGCAGGACGCGATGGTGTGGCTCGGCCACTCCTCCTGGTTTTTGCAACTGGCGGGCAAACGTATCCTGATTGACCCGGTCTTCAGCAACTATGCCGCGCCGTTTTCGTTTATCAACAAAGCCTTCCCGGGTGACTACCCGTGGCGCGCCGAGCAGATGCCGGAAATCGATCTGCTGATTATCTCGCACGACCACTACGACCATCTCGATTACGCAACCATCAAAGCGCTGATGCCGAAAATTAAGCGCGTGGTTACGCCGCTTGGCGTCGGCTCACACCTGCGCTACTGGGGAATGGACGGGGCGATTATCAGCGAGGCGGACTGGAACGAGTCGGTGAAGATCAGCGATGAGTTCACCGTGCACGTGCTGCCGGCCCGCCACTTCTCCGGGCGCGGCCTCAAGCGCAACCAGACGCTGTGGGCCAGCTTTATGCTGGTGACGCCGCAGCAGAAAATTTACTACAGCGGCGATAGCGGCTATGGCCCGCATTTCAAGGCCATCGGCGAGCGGTTTGGCGCGGTGGATCTGGCGATTATGGAAAACGGCCAGTACGACCAGGACTGGAAATATATTCATATGATGCCGGATGAGACGGCGCAGGCTGCCGACGATCTCGGCGCTCGCGCGGTATTGCCGGGACATGCCGGGCGTTTCGTGCTGGCAAAGCACAGCTGGGACGACCCCTATAAACGGCTGGCTGCGGCCAGTGAAAAACGCGCATGGCGTTTGCTGACGCCAATGCTGGGCGAGCCGGTTTGGGTCGCTGATAAGACACAATCATTTAATGCCTGGTGGCAGTAATCGCCAGTATGGTTCAAGAGGAGAGAGGACTTATGACTATTTCCGCTCAGGTGATTGAGACTATCGTCGGGTGGATTGATGACAATTTGCATCAGCCGCTGCGTATTGATGATATTGCTCGCCACTCCGGTTACTCAAAATGGCATCTGCAACGACTGTTTTTACAATATAAAGGGGAGAGTCTGGGGCGCTATATTCGTGAACGTAAGCTGCGGCTGGCGGCGCGCGATCTGCGCGATACCGACCAGCGGGTTTACGATATCTGCCTGAAATACGGCTTTGATTCGCAGCAGACGTTTACCCGCATCTTTACCCGGACGTTTAACCAGCCGCCGGGCGCCTACCGTAAAGAAAACCACCATCGCGCCCATTGAGACGCATCCGCCGGGGGAGACCGGCGGATGCTTTTCTTACCAGGCGTAGTTCACCGTCGCCGTTACCGTTCTGCCAATACCGTAGAAACACGCGCTATCGCTGGCGCATGATGCGACGTATTTGGTATCGGCGATATTATTCACGTTGAACTGCACCTTCGCCCCCTGCAGGCGCGGGCTAAGCTCGCCTAACTCATAGCTCACCATCGCGTCATACAGATCCACCGACGGCACCTTGAAGGTGTTTTTGGCGTCACCGTAGCTGGTGCCGATATAGCGCATGCCTACCCCGGCGGTCAGGCTTTTCAGCGCGCCGCTCGGCAGTGTGTAGCTGGTGAAGGCCGACGCCATATGAGTCGGGATACGCGCCGGCGTTTTCCCTTCGGTTCCCGCCACGGTGGTGCTGACGGTTTCGGCGTCCGTCCAGGTGTAGGACGCAATCAGGTTCAGGTTGTCGAATACCGTGGCGTGCGCCTCGGCCTCAATCCCTTTCGAACGCACTTTGCCGCTGTTTTCAAACCATCCCGCCGCGCTGTTGTAGGTGGCGACGTTGCTCTGCGTCAGGTCGTACATCGCCAGGGTCATCAGCGCATTCTGGTTTGGCTGATACTTCAGGCCCACCTCCAGCTGCTTGCCTACGCTAGGGTCGAACGGACCGACTCCCGGCGCCCGGTTGGTTTGCAGGTTAGGTTCAAAGGAGGTGCTGTAGCTGATATACGGAGAGAGGCCGAAATCAAAGGCGTACAGCAGGCCGGTGCGCCAGGTGAACTTGCTGTCGTTTTTCTGGCTGCGGCTGGCGTCGGTAAAATCGGTCGTCCGCACCTCCGCCCAGTCATAGCGGCCGGAAAGCAGCAGCTCCCAGTTCTCCCAGCTCAGCTGATCCTGCAGATAGACGCCCAGCTGGTCGAGATTCTGCTGCTCATCGCTGGCGGTGCTGAAGGTACTTTCGTCGACGTTAACGCCGTACGCCGGATGGCGCCAGTCGAGATCGTACTGCGATCCGCCGGCGCGGCCGAGGTACTGTTTATCCTTGCTGGTCTTATAGTCCAGCCCGCCGATGGCGGTATGCGTCAGCTGGCCGCTGGTAAACTGCGCCTCAAGCTGGTTATCAATGCCGAACTCATCGGTCTGCCGCTCCTCGCGCTGGGCGCGGCGCGACAGTACCGAACTGTTGGCGTCGCTGGTGGTGTACACCAGATAGCGATACTTCTGCTTGATGGTGGCGTAGCGCGCGTTCTGGCGCAGCGTGAAGGTGTCGTTAAGCTGATGCTCAAACTCATAGCCGATCATCGTTTGCTCGCGCCACGACTGATTATAGTTAGGGTCGCTGACGTTAAAATCGCGCGGAATATAGCTGCCGTCGACGCTGCTGACGGTGCCGTAGCGCGGCAGGAAGTTACGGTAGCCGGCATCGGGATCTTTTTGATAGCTGGTGAGCAGCGTGAAGCGGGTGGCCTGGTTTGGATACCAGGTCAGCGCCGGCGCAATCGCCATCCGCGTCTCTTTGTAGTCGTCGATCTGGTTATTCTGGCTGCGGCCGATACCGTTCAGGCGATACAGCAGGCTGCCGTCATCGTTCAGCGGGCCGCCAAAATCGAAGGCCCCTTCGGCCAGATTGTTATTGCCGGTGCGGAACTGCACTTCGTGAACCGGCTGGCTGGTAGGGCGTTTGCTGGTCATGCTGATAAGCCCGCCGGGATTGACCTGACCAAACAGCACCGAGGCCGGGCCGCGCACCAGCTCCACGCGCTCCAGCAGCCACGGGTCGAAGGTGCCGGTTTGCGATGAGGCGGTGGCGCCGTAGCTCAGGCCATCGAGATATTTTGGCACGTAGCTGAAGCCGCGAACGAAGACTTCGTCATTGCGGTTGGAGGACCCGCGATACTCGGTAAAGACGCCGGCGCTGTAGCGCAGCGCCTGGGATACCGAGGTAACGTCGAGGGCCTTCATCTGATCGCGGGTGACCACCGAGACCGACTGCGGCGTTTTGATAAGCTCGGCGGCGGTTTTGGTGGCCGATAGCGTTTTTGTCGCCACGATGCCCCTGAGCGGCGCGGTAGGATCTTCGCCGCTGCCCGCGGTGACCACCAGCGTCTCCTCCGCCGCCCGTACCTGCCCCGCGCATGAAGCCAGCGCCAGACCCGTGACCCAGATTTTTGTTATATTATTATTTTTAAACATATTTTCTGCTATATCCTTGGTTTTAATTGCCATAGAAATCCGTTTTTCCGCTAAGGGAAAATCTAACGGTCATCACTAACCTCCTGGATGTTATTGCAAATCATTCCCATTTGCATTAGCGTTGTTAACAAATTCTTACAGGGATAATCGGGCAATGAAGATGGCATGGAGTGGTCTGCTGGTGGGGATGAGCGCGCTACCGGCGGCGGCAATGAACTGCGAGTCTCCCTCGCTGCAGGGAGAGTTGCAGGGAAAATTCGATGCCAGCGGTGAGGTCTGTTTTGACCTGCCGACGTTGGGTGAAAACTACGTCACCGCGACCCTTTCTGGGGTGACGGATGCCCGTCTGCTCGATGAGCACAGCCGCCGTCTGCGCACGCTGCTGGCGGGCGGGCCGGCGGACGGCGAACAGACGCTGCTGTTCTCTCTGCCGGTCAACCGCCCTTCGGCGCTGGTGCTGCACGGCGAAGAGGGCACCCGCTGGCGCTTTCAGTGGCGGATGAAGGAGACGACCGCGCTGGCAAAAAACCAGCCTCTGGACCCCGTTAGCCCGCGTCTGCAGCTGCTGATGCGGGAGCTGGCGGCGGGAGGCTCAACGGCGGGCTTCTGGCAGGAGCGCGAGCAGGAGGGGACGCCGATGGTTGAGGCGCTGGACGCGAGCCATAAGCGCGTCACCTTCCTGTGGCGCGGGGCGAGCCGCAACGTGTTTATTCTGGGATCGCCGGCGGGCGATCACGATCCGCTGTTTCGTCTCGGCAGCTCCGACGTCTGGTTCCGCAGCTACGTCGTTCCGGCGGATACGCTGATGCAGTACAAGCTGGCGCCGGACGTGCCGGTGATTGACGGCAGCGCGCGCGACCAGCGGCGGGCGATTCTGGTCAGTGCCCAGGCCGATCCGCTGAATCCGCAAAGCGTCAACGCCGCCAGCGATCGCTGGAACCGCTATTCGCTGCTGGCCCTCAATCCGGCGCGTTTCTGCACCCCGCAGCGGATGGCGCAGCCGCTGCGCTACGGCACCTTGACCCGCCATCAGCTGTACAGCGACTTTTTGCAAAATAGTCGGGAGGTATCGATCTATCGCCCGCGCCTGCCGCAGCCGGCGCGCTGGACGCTGATGCTGTTTGATGGCAAAACCTACCAGGATGAATACCACTTCGCCAACGTCCTCGATAGCCTGATCGCCAGCCACGCGCTGCCGCCGGTTAACGTGGTGTTTATCGATAGCCTCGATCACCCGCGGCGGGCAAAAGAGCTGCCGCCCAACCCCTTCTTCGCCGACTTTATGGCCCATGAACTGCTGCCCTGGCTGCGCCAGCAGGGGCTGAGCCTGACGCGGCAAAAAACCGTGGTCGCCGGTTCGAGCTACGGCGGCCTGGCCGCTTCATGGGTGGCGCTGCGCTATCCGCGCCAGTTCGCCAACGTGCTCAGCCTGTCGGGTTCGTACTGGTGGGCGCCGAAGGGGGAGGAGGCGAGCTGGCTGACGCGGCAGTATCAGCAGTCGCCGCGCTATCCGGTGCGCTTCTGGCTGCAGGCGGGTAAGTTTGAGAGCTCGGGGCCGGACGGCGGGATTTATGCCAATACGCTGGAGTTTGAGCAGGTGCTGCGCGACAAAGGCTATCGCGTCAGCTTCCACCCCTCCTCCAGCGGCCACGATTATGCCGCATGGTGCGAGGCGCTGGTGGCGGGGATGCGCGATTTTACCGGACTAACGCTCAAGGGAAAACCAGCGGCGCCAGATCCAGCGCAGCACCACGTATTCAATCGCGCCAAGCGCTAAAAACCACAGGCAAAACAGCAGGGTGTAGAGCTGGTTGAGATCGAGCAGGTGAAAGGTCGCAACCAGCTTCTGCGCCAGCGTTAGCCCAAGGGAGGGGGCCGGCAGCAGCAGGCAGGAGAGCAGAGCCAGCAGCAGGATACCGGCGGCAGAGATCAGCGTTTCAAGCGGATGTTTCATTACTTGTTAATCGTCAGTTAAAAAACATATTGTCGGGCAAAATATTCTTTAACGCAATATTCTTTCGCCGGCTATTATTTTCTCCTCTCTGTATTATATCTGATACTTCAATTTTAATTTTTCTGTTAATTTAAATGGAGACTTTTGTGATTAAGTTAATAACACTTTAATGTAAATTAAAGTCATTATTAGATCGTCGCTTTTACAAAACTATAGGTGCTGTAGCCCACCAGAGTGGCGATAATGATAGCCAGCAGGATGTACAGCACCAGGCGGCGTCCGCGGTAGATTCCAAACATAATAGGCCTCGTTTAATATAGGTTTATTAATCTTCTGTAATAGTTGCTTAGAGAAATAACTTATCACATATTTTGATTTTTGCGAGAGATTAAAAGTTGCCCTTGGGTAATCTCTTGCACCCCGTGAAATTATAATCGTTCATTGGCCAGAAATGATTTCAGGCTTTCCGAATCACGGAGTTTATAAGGAAAATTTAATTTGACCAGAATGATAAATCCCCGCAACGCGCCCCTTTCGGGAGAGGCCGCATCCCGTCAGGCTTATCAGCAGACCGTGGCTGATGTTCTGGCGCAGAAAGAGAGCCGTGCCGACGGCCTGACTTCCGCCCAGGCCGCAGAGCGCCTGGAAACCTATGGCCCTAACGCGCTGCCGGAAAAGAAAGGCAAGCCGGGCTGGCTGCGCTTTCTCGCGCATTTTAACGACGTCCTGATCTTTGTCCTGCTGGCCGCCGCCGCGCTCACCGCGGTGATGGGCCACTGGGTGGATACGCTGGTTATTCTTGGCGTCACCGTTATCAACGCCCTGATTGGCCACGTGCAGGAGAGCAACGCCGAAAAATCCCTGCAGGGCATTCGCAATATGCTCTCCAGCGATGCGCGGGTGCAGCGCAACGGCAGGCACGAAACCGTGGCGACCCGCGAGCTGGTGCCGGGCGATATCGTTATTCTGCGCGCCGGCGACCGCGTCCCGGCGGATATGCGCCTGATTGAAACCCACAGCCTGCGGGTGGAGGAGGCGATCCTGACCGGCGAATCGACGGTCGTGGATAAGACCACCGACGCGCTGCAGGGCGAGCTGCCGCTGGGCGATCGCACCAATATGCTGTTCTCCGGCACCACCATCAGCGCCGGCGCCGGCGTTGGCGTGGTGACCGCCACCGGCCAGGAGACCGAGCTCGGCCATATCAACCAGATGATGGCGGGGATTGAGAAGCACCGCACGCCGCTGCTGGTGCAGATGGACAAGCTCGGAAAAGCGATTTTCGTCATCATCCTGGCGATGATGGCCGCGCTGTTCATCTTTAGCCTGGCGCTGCGCGACATCCCGATTGGCGAACTGCTGCTGTCGCTGATTAGCCTGGCGGTGGCCGCGGTACCGGAAGGTTTACCGGCCATCATCTCGATTATTTTATCGCTGGGCGTACAGGCGATGGCGCGGCAGCGGGCGATTATCCGCAAGCTGCCGACCGTCGAAACCCTCGGGGCGATGACCGTGGTGTGCTCGGATAAAACCGGCACCCTGACGATGAACGAAATGACCGTCAAAGCGATCGTTACCGCCGACTGCTGCTACCGCGTCGAAGGTGACAGCTACGAGCCGCAGGGCGATATCTGCCTCGAAGGCAGCGACGAGCCGGTGCAGATTAAGCCGGGCAGCGTGCTGGAAAGCTGGCTGCGGACCATCGACCTGTGTAACGACAGCCAGATCATCAAGGACGAGCGCGGGCTGTGGGGCATTACCGGCGGGCCAACCGAAGGCGCGCTGAAGGTGCTGGCGGCGAAAGCGCAGCTGGCGCCGGTTGACACGCGTCTGATTGCCAAAATTCCGTTCGACTCGCAGTACAAATATATGGCCACCCTGCAGCAGATTGGCGATGAGGCGCGGGAGCTGATTACCGGCGCGCCGGACGTTATTTTCGCCATGTGCCGCCAGCAGATGAGCAAGCAGGGCGCGGTACCGTTCGAGCTGCAGTACTGGGAAGATGAGATGGCGCGCTTCGCCCGTCAGGGCCTGCGTATGGTTGCCGCCGCCAGCAAGCCGGCGGCCGCCGGCAGCGCGACGCTGACCCACGATGATCTGCGCGAAGGCCTGGTGTTCCTCGGCATCGCCGGGATGATGGACCCGCCGCGTCCGGAAGCCATCGACGCCATTCACGCCTGCCAGAATGCGGGGATCCGCGTGAAGATGATCACCGGCGATCACCCGCAGACGGCGATGAGCATCGGCCAGATGCTGGGGATCACCAACAGCAGCCAGGCGATGACCGGCTACCGGCTGGAGCACATGGATGATGCCGAGCTGACAAAAGTCGCCGCAGAGTACGATATTTTCGCCCGCACCAGCCCGGAGCATAAGCTGCGCCTGGTGAAGGCTCTCCAGGATAACGGCGAAGTGGTCGGGATGACCGGCGACGGCGTTAACGACGCGCCGGCGCTGCGTCAGGCCGACGTCGGTATTGCGATGGGGATTAAAGGGACGGAAGTCACCAAAGAAGCCGCCGATATGGTGTTGACCGACGACAACTTTGCCACCATCGCCAGCTCGGTAAAAGAGGGGCGCCGGGTCTACGACAACCTGAAGAAAACCATCCTGTTTATCATGCCCACCAACCTGGCGCAGGGGCTGCTGATTATCATCGCCCTGCTGGCGGGGAACATTATTCCGCTGACGCCGGTGCTGATCCTGTGGATGAACATGGCGACCTCCGCCACGCTCTCCTTCGGCCTCGCCTTTGAAGCCGCCGAGCGCAACGCCATGAACCGTCCGCCGCGTAAAACCGGCCAGCACGTGATGGATGCCTTCGCCGTCTGGCGGGTGGCGTTCGTCGGCACGATGATCGCCGTCGCCGCCTTTATCCTTGAGGCCTGGCTGGCGCCGCGCGGCCACAGCCCGGAGTTTATCCGTACCGTGCTGCTGCAGATGCTGGTGACCGCCCAGTGGGTGTATATGATTAACTGCCGCAGCAGCGACAGCTTCTCGCTGAACATGGGCCTGCTGCGTAATAAAGGCATCTGGCTGGTGAGCGGCGTGCTGCTGCTGATGCAGCTGGTCATCATCTACGTCCCGGTGATGCAGACGATGTTTGGCACCGAAGGGCTGCCGCTGCGCTACTGGTTTATCACCCTCGTCATCGGCATGGTGATGTTCCTGGTGGTGGAGGTTGAGAAACGCCTGACCCGCCGTTGGCGTAAAACCGCCTGAACCTTCGCGTCCCTCCCCGTCCGGGAGGGACGCGATAACGTCAGCAAGGAATTCCCCTCATGAAAAAAATACTCCGCTGCGCCTTACTGGCCTGCGGCCTGGCCGGCTGCACCCTCAGCGCCGCCGCCGCGCCGGCGATCCCGGTCCGCGTGGCGACCGTCGAACGCACCGCCCATGTCGATGAACGTCAGCTTCCCGGACGCGTCGAGGCGATTCACGCGGTCGAGATCCGCGCCCGTACCGAAGGCGCGATCGTCCAGCGCCATTTTGCGGACGGACAGTACGTCAAACAAGGCGATCGCCTGTTTACCCTCGATGACGCCCAGCCCCGCGCCGCGCTGGCGCTGGCGCAGGCCGAGCTGAAAAGCGCGCAGGCTTCGCTGCGCCAGGCCGAACAGCTGCTTAGCCGCTATCAGCGCCTGAAAAACAACCACTCGATTAGCCGCAACGATGTCGATAACGCGCAGATGCAGCGCGATGTCGCCGCCGCCGCCGTGGAGCAGGCGCGGGCGCGCGTTGCCGCCGGACAGATTACGCTCGGCTACACCCGCATTGATTCGCCGGTGACCGGGCGCGTGGGCCACAGCCTCTTTCACGTCGGCAGCCTGGTGAATCCGGCCAGCGGCATGCTGGTGGATATCGTGCAGCTTGATCCGATCCGCGTCTCTTTCGCCTTAGATGAAAGCGCTTTTTATAGCAAGGCGGGGCAGCACGACGATATTGGCGCGCTGAAGCAGGCGTGGCAGGCGCAGATCGCCCCGGGCGGCGAGCGCGAAGAGGGCGTGCTGACCTCGGTTGATAACCGCATCGACAGCCGCACCGCCAGCGTCGTGATGCGCGCCGAATTTGCCAATCCGCAGCATCGCCTGCTGCCGGGCGGCAGCGTGACGGTGATTTTGCGCCCGCGCCAGCAGCAGGAAAGCCTGACGATCCCGCTGGCGGCCGTGCAGCAGGACGTGGAGGGCTTTTACTGCTGGGTGCTGACGGCAAATGACACCGTCGCGCTGCGTCGGGTGACGCTGGGCGCGCAGCAGGGGCAGCGCTACGCGGTAGCGCAGGGGCTGGATGTCGGCGAGCGCGTGGTGACGGAAGGCGTACAGCGCCTGCGTGACGGTGCGGCCGTGCGGCTACTGAAATAAGGAAGGAGAAGGGATGCTGACGTTTTTTATCCGTCGCCCGCGCTTTGCGATGGTGATTGCGCTGCTGATAACCTTTATCGGCGCGGTGTCGCTGAAGCTGATTCCGGTTGAGCAATATCCACAAATTACGCCGCCGGTGATCAGCGTCAGCGCCAGCTGGCCGGGCGCCAGCGCGGGAGATGTGGCCGAGGCGATCGCCGCGCCGCTGGAAACCCAGCTCAACGGCGTTGACCATATGCTGTACATGGAGTCCACCAGCTCCGATGAGGGGACCTACAGCCTGAGCCTGACCTTTGCGGCCGGCACCGACGCCGATCTGGCGGCGATCGATGTGCAAAACCGCGTCTCGCAGGCGGTGGCGCAGCTGCCCGCCGAGGTGCAGCAGAACGGGGTGCAGGTGCGCAAGCGGGCGACCAATCTGCTGATGGGGATCAGCCTCTATTCGCCGACGGAAACGCTCTCGCCGCTGTTTGTCAGCAACTATGCCAGTACCCAGGTGCGCGAGGCGCTGGCCCGGCTGCCGGGCGTCGGCGAAGTGCAGATGTTCGGCGCCCGCGACTACAGCATGCGCGTCTGGCTGCGTCCGGATCGCATGAATGCGCTGAACGTCACCAGCGAAGATATTGCCCAGGCGCTGCGGGAGCAGAACGTGCAGGGCGCCGCCGGGCAGGTGGGAACGCCGCCGGTGTTTAACGGCCAGCAGCAAACGCTGACCATCAACGGTATCGGGCGTCTGAGCGATGCGGCAAGCTTCGGTCAGATAGCGATCCGCAGCGGCGAGCAGGGGCAGCTGGTGCGCCTTTCCGAGGTGGCGACTATTGAGCTCGGCGCGCGCAGCTACAGCTCCGGCGCGCAGCTCAACGGTCGCGACTCGGCCTATCTCGGGGTTTATCCCACGCCGACCGCCAACGCGCTGCAGGTTGCCAGCGCGGTGCGCGCCGAGCTCACGCGGCTACACGCGCGCTTCCCGCCGGATCTCACCTGGGAGGTGAAGTTCGATACCACGCGCTTTGTGTCGGCGACCATCAAAGAGATTGGCGTTTCGCTGGTGCTCACCCTGCTGGCGGTAGTCGCGGTGGTTTCGCTGTTCCTGCAAAGCTGGCGGGCGACGCTGATTGTCGCCCTGGCGATCCCGGTATCGCTGATCGGCACCTTCGCGGTGCTCTATCTGCTGGGCTACAGCGCCAATACCCTCAGCCTGTTTGCCGTTATCCTCGCCCTGACGATGGTGGTGGACGACGCCATCGTGGTGGTGGAGAGCGTCGAAAGCCAGATGGCGGAAGGCGCGGGCCGCCTGGAGGCGACCGCCCTGGCGCTGCGTCAAATCGCCGGGCCGGTTATCGCCACCACCCTGGTGCTGCTGGCGGTGTTTGTGCCGGTGGCGCTGCTGCCGGGCATTGTCGGCGAGCTCTATCGCCAGTTTGCGGTCACCCTCTCCACGGCGGTCACGCTGTCGAGCATCGTGGCGCTGACGCTGACGCCGGCCCTGTGCGCGCTGCTGCTGCGCCCGCGTCCGGCGCAGCCCGCGGCCGTCTGGCGGTTGTTCAATCGCGGCCTCGATCGCCTGCGCGACGGCTACGGGGCGATCGTCGCTCGCATGAACCGCCGTCCGTGGCTGGCGCTGACGGCGGTCGCGCTGGCCGCCGGGGTGGTGGCGTTCAGCTTCAGCACCATGCCGAAGGGCTTTCTGCCCGAGGAAGATCAGGGCTACTTTTTCGCCAGCGTTCAGCTGCCGGAGGCGGCTTCGCTGGAGCGCACCGAAGCAGTGATGGCCCAGGCGCGCGAGCTGCTGCTGGTCAATCCGGCGGTGGAGGATGTGATTCAGGTGTCGGGCTTCAATATTTTGAACGGCACCAGCGCCTCAAACGGCGGGTTTATCTCGGTGATGTTGAAAGATTGGCACCTGCGGCCGCCGCTGGAGCAGGTGATGAGCAAGCTGCAGGGGCAGCTGCTGGCTCTGCCGGAGGCGACGATTATGGCCTTTGCGCCGCCGACGCTGCCGGGGTTGGGCAACGCCTCGGGCTTTAACCTGCGCATTCTGGCCCAGGCCGGACAATCGTCGGCGGAGCTGGAGCGCGTGGCGCTGCAGGTGCTGCAAATTGCCAATCAGCATCCGCAGCTGAACCGGGTCTTTACCACCTGGAGCAGCAACGTGCCGCAGCTGACGCTGAGCGTCGATCGCGATCGCGCCGCCCGGCTGGATGTCCCGGTTTCGCGGATCTTCAGCAGCCTGCAAACGGCATTTGGCGGCACCCGCGCCGGGGACTTTAGCATCAATAATCGGGTCTACCACGTGGTGATACAAAACGAGATGCAGTGGCGCGAGCGGGCGGAGCAGATAAGCGAGCTCTACGTGCGCAGCAACCACGGCGATCGGGTGCGCCTGAGCAATCTGGTCACCGTCACCCCGGCGGTGGGGGCGCCGTTTATCCAGCAGTACAATCAGTCCCCGTCGGTATCGATAAGCGGCTCGGCGGGAGAGGGCGTCAGCAGCCGCGCGGCGATGGCCGCGATGGCGGAGATTCTGCAGGCCAATTTGCCGCAAGGTTACGACTACGCCTGGAGCGGGATCTCGTGGCAGGAGCAGCAGACCGGTAATCAGGCTATCTGGATCGTGCTGGCGGCGGTGGCGATGGCGTGGCTGTTCCTCGTCGCGCAGTATGAAAGCTGGACGCTGCCGGCGAGCGTGATGCTGTCGGTGCTGTTCGCCATCGGCGGGGCGCTGCTGTGGCTGTGGATCGCCGGCTACGCCAACGACGTGTACGTGCAGATTGGCCTGGTGCTGCTCATCGCCCTTGCGGCGAAGAACGCGATCCTGATCGTCGAGTTCGCCCGGGCGAAGCGCGAAGAGGGGATGTCGATAGCCGACGCCGCCCGGGAAGGGGCTATCCGCCGCTTTCGCGCGGTGCTGATGACCGCGGTCTCTTTTATTATCGGGATCATGCCGATGATGTTCGCCACCGGCGCCGGGGCGCAGAGTCGGCGGATTATCGGCACCACCGTGTTCAGCGGCATGCTGGTGGCGACGCTGATTGGCATTCTGTTTATTCCCTCGCTGTTCGTGCTCTTTCAGCGCCTGCGCGAGTGGGGACACCGCCGGATGTAGGTCCGGCGCTACCGGGCTTCCACCGTAATCATGCTGACGAACGGATGGTACTGCCAGGGTACGCCGCCGCCCCGCTGGTACATTTTCGAAATGGTGCCGTCGAGGTAGAGCATCTGCCGGACGTTGAGCTTTGACTGCGCGTAGCAGGCGAAATCGTAGAAATTGGTTTCCCGCTCGCTGAGCATGAATATTACCTGTCCCTCGCGGGTGAGGCCGACGCCGTTGCGCAGCTTGCGCGAGGCGGCCGACGGCTTCAGCCGCCAGTTTATCCTGCCGTTTTCGATCAGCATCGGGCCGGACTGCACGGCGTAATCGATGGCCGGCGACGGCCGGTATTTATCGATGCTGACAATCCCCGCCTGCTGGCCTTTAACAAAAAAGACCCCGCCGGGACGAATGAAAAAGTTGCCGCCGCCGGAGGCGCGGTTGAGCGCGGTCAGCCGTTTGCCCTTTTCGATATACAGCCCCAGCGGGGCATAGGCTTTATCGTAAATCCCGCCGTTCATCGCCATCCGCACGCGGCCGTCGCGATTGATATCCGCCAGCAGCGATCGCAGGGAGCCCCAGGCGCTACCGTCGCCGTTTTTCCAGTACATCGCGATCCGCTCCTGCTGCGGATTGACGGCGTAGCTTTGCAGCGTCAGCGACGGGTCGGTGAGGGTGCATTTTCCGGCGGCAAAGGCCGAAAACGGTAACAGCATCAGCGCGACGAGTCGCGGAGAGAGGCGCGGGAGCATGGGCATTCCTTGAAGCGGCTAAGGCGGGCAGTATACCTTTTTGCCGGCGCTACGCCGCCCAGATCTCGCAGTGCTTTTGCACCAGGCCGATCAGAGAGCCGCCGTTGGCGACAAATTCGCGCATGCGCCGGGCTTCGCTGCGATCCTGCTGCGCCTGGCGGACGATGGCGTCGAGGGCGCTGGTGGCATTGAGCCGGTGGGCGAAGGGGACCAGGCGATCCGCCAGGCGTAAAATCTCCTCCCGGACGGTGCGCCGCTCGCCGGAGCGGACGTCGGTGACGATCCCCGCGAGGCCGTAGCGGCAGGCCTGGTAGCGGTTGAAGGGATAGAGCAGATAGTCCTCGGGCTGCGGGGTAAAGGGCCTTTCCGTCAGCAGCCAGCAGGCAAGGATCTGAATATAGCCGGCAATATTTACCGCCTGCGCAACGGTCAGCGGGGTATCCATCACCCGCACCTCAACGGTGCCGAAGCGCGGACTGGGACGAATATCCCAGTGCAGATCCTTCATGCTGTCGATCATGCTGGTATAGCTGAGGCGCCGGAACAGCCCGTTAAACGCCTGCCAGCCGGTGACCCACGGCATCGGACCGTTGTCAGGGTAGGCGGAAAAGAGGTTCAGGCGGGCGGTGGCGAATCCGCTGTCGGCTCCGTCGAGCCAGGGAGATGCCGCGTTAAGCGCAATAAAATGCGGCACGTAGCGCGACAATCCGTGGACAAGATAAATCGCATCGTCGCCGTTTTGGCAGCCGACGTGGACGTGCTGGCCGAACACCGTTGACTGCTGCGCGAGGTAGCCAAAGTGCTCGACGGTCTTCAGGTAGCGCGGGTTGCTGCTGATCTGCTGGCGCTGCCAGGCCTGAAACGGATGAGTGCCGCCGCCGCATATTTGCAAATGCTGCTGCGCGCCGGCGCGCAGTATCTCCTGCTGAATAGTGGTCAGCTGCGCCATCGCCTGGTGAATGTCGTGGCAAATCCCCGTCGCCACCTCAAGCATGCTCTCGGTGATATCGTGCTTAACCTCCCCGGCAGGAATGGCGTCCTCCACGGCCGCAATCAGCGCCGAGGAGTCCTGGCTCAGATCGTATCCCGGCGGGTTGACCACCTGCAGCTCCAGCTCGATACCGAGCGTAAAAGGGTCCGAAACGTGAAAATCAGGTAATGACATGGCGATTCCTTGCGTACGGATATGCCAAAAGTATAGGTAAAATTTTTCCGGCTTAGAGCCTGTCCCGTTGGATGAGTGGGACAAACGCTTATAAATTGAGGGGGATTATGAATTTATTTTATATAAGCTTCCGCTGCGTTATTATTACCTGCCGCGACAAAATAAGCTGGTGCAGTTCTGCAACATATTTCACGATGGCGGTGCGGGAGAATAAGCTGTTATTATTTTATTAATACATATCATGTAGATACCATAATTTATTCTTATTTTATAAGCGCTTTCACACTTATTTTCATGACGTTCAGATGTGGTATGCATCTTGCCTGCTAAATAACGACTTTTTATTTAACAGGGACATTGTGATGCTCAAAAATACCTTACCCTTGCGTAAACGCCGCCCCGTGGCCGCGGCGGTTGGGGCGCTGGCGCTGCTGACCTCCCTGCAGGCGACCGCCTCAACGCTGCGAATTGCGATGACCGCGGCCGACATCCCGTTAACCCTCGGCCAGCCTGACCAGGGCTATGAAGGCAACCGCTTCACCGGGATCCCGCTGTACGATGCGCTGGTGGAATGGGACCTCTCACAAGGGGAGAAACCGAGCGGTCTGGTACCGGGCCTGGCGACGGAGTGGCACGTTGACCCGCAAAATCAGACCCGCTGGATCTTTACCCTGCGCCCCGGCGTGAAGTTTCATGACGGTACCGACGTTAACGCTGACGCCATCGTCTGGAACGTCGATAAGGTCTTAAACAAAAATGCGCCGCAGTATGCCCCAGGGCAGATCGGCAATACGCTGTCCCGTATGCCGACGCTGACCGGGGCCGAAAAAATTGACGATCGCACCGTCGCGCTCACCACTTCCGAAGCCGATGCCCTGCTGCCGTACAATATTACCAACCTGTTTATCGTCTCGCCGACGGCATGGCAGAAACTGTATGCCGCGGTACCGGCCAGCGCCGGCGATACCGCCGCGCGCGGCAAGCTGGCGTGGACGGAGTTCGCCGCCCATGCGGTGGGCAGCGGCCCGTTCAAAATGGAAAAACTGGTTCCTCGCCAGCAGCTGATCCTCGATAAAAACCCGGACTACTGGAATAAAGACCGCATCCCGCGGGTCGATAAGGTGGTGCTGATCCCGCTGCCGGAGGCCAATGCCCGCACCGCGGCGCTGCTGTCGAAGCAGGTGGACTGGATTGAGGCTCCGGCCCCGGACGCGGTGGATCAAATCAAAGCCCAGGGCTTTAAAATCTACGCCAACACCCAGCCGCACCTGTGGCCGTGGCAGTTCTCATTCGAAGAGGGCTCGCCGTGGAAGGATATTCGCGTGCGCAAGGCGGCCAACCTGTGCCTTAACCGCGCGGAGCTGAAGAGCTACCTTGGCGGCTATATGACCGAAGCGACCGGCGTCTATGAGGCCGACAGCCCGTGGCACGGCAAGCCCTCCTTCCAGATCAAATATGACCCGGAAGCCGCCCGTAAGCTGATGACCGAAGCGGGGTACAGCACCGGCAAACCGCTGCACGTTACCGTCGCCACCTCGGCGTCCGGCTCCGGACAGATGCAGCCGCTGCCGATGAATGAGTACATTCAGCAGAGCCTGAAAAGCTGCTTCTTTAACGTCGACATCAAGGTGACCGAATGGAACACCCTGTTCACCAACTGGCGCCTCGGGGCAAAAGACCCTTCGGCAAAAGGCATTGATGCCATCAACGTCAGCGCGGCGGTTAACGACCCTTACTTCGGCATGATCCGCTTCTCAACCGCCAAAGCGTTCCCGCCGGTGGCGACCAACTGGGGCTATTTCTCCACCCCGGAAACCGAAAAGCTGGCAACGGCGGTGAAGCACGCCTTTACCCCCGAAGAGATGAACAAAGCGGCCGGCGAGCTCCACGCCGCGCTGGTGGACCAGGTCCCGTTCCTGTTCGTCGCGCATGACGTGGGACCGCGGGCAATTTCGCCGGCGGTTAGCGGCGTGGTGCAGCCGCAGAGCTGGTTTATCGATCTCAGCCTGGTGAGTAAGAAAGAGTAATCGTGACGGGAGCCAAAGATGATCAATACGCTGCTGTACCGCGTTCTGCTGGCCGTGCCGACCATGCTCGGCGTGGCGGTAATCTGTTTCATGCTGGTGCAGATTGCGCCGGGGGATCCGCTGGTGTCGGTGATGCCGCCGGACGCCTCGGAGGCGCTGCGCCAGACGCTGATGCAGGCCTACGGTTTTGATAAACCGCTGCCGCTGCAGTTCGTTCACTGGCTGTGGCGGGCGCTGCACGGCGACTTAGGGATGTCTGTAGCCACCGGACGCCCGGTGATCGGCGAAGTGATGACCGCCGTCAGCTACTCCCTGCGCCTGGCGCTGCTGGCGACGATTATCGGCTTCGTGCTCGGCAGCCTGTTTGGCTTTGTCGCCGGCTATTTTCGCAACAGCATCATCGATCGTCTGGCATCGGTGCTCTCGGTGTTTGGCGTCAGCGTGCCGCACTACTGGCTGGGAATGCTGCTGGTGATTGCCTTTAGCGTCAAGCTGGCGGTCTTACCCGCCACCGGCGGCGGGCCGATCGGCGAAATCGGCTGGCAATGGGATTGGGATCATCTGCAGTTTATGCTGCTGCCGGCGATCACCCTGTCGGTGATCCCGACCGGGATCATTGCCCGCACCGTGCGTTCGCAGGTCGCCGACATTTTGAGCCAGGAGTTTATCGTCGGGCTGCGCGCTCGCGGGCTGGGCGAATCGCGCATTTTCCTCCACGTGGTGAAAAATGCCGCCCCCACCGCGCTGGCGGTCATGGGGCTGCAGGTGGGGTATCTGATGGGGGGCTCGATTCTGGTGGAAACGGTGTTCTCGTGGCCCGGCACCGGTCTGTTGCTCAACACCGCTATCTTCCAGCGCGATCTGCCGCTGCTGCAGGGCACCATCTGGGTGCTGGCGCTGTTCTTTGTGCTGCTCAATCTGCTGGTGGATATTCTGCAAACCGCCCTCGATCCGCGCATTAAGAGGAGCTGACAATGGTGGATACCTTGACGACGAAAGCGCGACCCGCTTCCCCGGCCATTCCCGCCCGGCAGGGCTACTGGCGCGGCGTATTCCGCCGCCTGCTGCGCGATCCCGGCGGCGTGGCGGTCGGGTCAATTATTCTGCTGCTGCTTATTCTGGCGCTGTTTGGTCCGTGGCTGATAATGAAAGACCCTTACCAGACGTCGATGTTTCTGCGCCTGAAGCCGATTGGCACCGACGGCTTTCCGCTGGGCTCCGATGAGCTGGGCCGGGATATGCTATCGCGGCTGATTCTCGGCACCCGGCTGTCGCTGTTTATGGGGATTGTCCCGGTGGTCTTCGCCTTTTTCATCGGCGGAGCGATCGGCATCGTCGCCGGCTACGCGGGCGGTAAAACCAACACCCTCATCATGCGCACCGTCGACGTGTTTTACGCCTTTCCCTCCGTCCTGCTGGCGATTGCGCTCTCCGGCGCGCTGGGGGCGGGCATTGGCAACGCGCTGCTGTCGTTAACGCTGGTTTTCGTCCCGCAGGTGGCGCGCATCGCCGAAAGCGTCACCGCCCAGGTGCGGCACATGGACTATATCGATGCCGCCCGGGCTACCGGGGCCAGCGCGTTGACGATTATCCGGGTTCAGGTGTTAGGCAACGTGCTGGGACCGATCTTCGTCTTCTCAACCGGTTTAATTTCGGTCTGCATGATCCTCGCCTCCGGGCTCTCGTTCCTTGGGCTGGGCGTGCGTCCGCCTGAGCCGGAGTGGGGATTGATGCTCAACACGCTGCGCACGGCGATTTATACCCAGCCGTGGGTGGCGGCCCTGCCGGGATTGATGATTTTTATCACCTCCATTTCGTTCAATATCCTCGCGGACCGCCTGCGCGCGGCGATGGCGATCAAGGAGTAAACGATGCAACCTTTTGTCAATATTGACCTCGGCGGCCCGGCCCAGCCGCTGCTGCAGGTCAACAATCTGTTGAAATACTTTCGCGCCGGCGGCGGGAAGGGACATGAAGTGGTGCAGGCGGTGGATGACGTCAGCTTTACGGTGGTCAAAGGCGAAACGCTGGGCGTCGTCGGAGAGTCGGGCTGCGGGAAATCAACCACCGCGCGGCTGCTGATGCAGCTCCTGAACCAGGATCGCGGAGAGCTGGTTTTCGACGGACTTGAGGTGGGATCGTCCCGCCTGCCGATGAAAGAGTACCGTCGCCAGGTGCAGATGGTGTTTCAGGATAGCTACGCCTCGCTCAACCCGCGGATGACTATGGAGGAGAGCATTGCCTTCGGCCAGCGCGTGCACGGGGTCAGCGCGAAGGAGGCCAGCGAGTACGCGCGCTATCTGCTGGCGCACGTTGGCCTTGAGCCGGGGCGCTTTGCCCACCGTTATCCGCACGAGCTTTCCGGCGGCCAGCGGCAGCGGGTGAATATTGCCCGCGCGCTGGCGATGAAGCCGCGGCTGGTGATCCTCGACGAAGCGGTCTCGGCGCTGGATAAATCGGTGGAGGCGCAGGTGCTGCAGCTGTTGCAGGAGCTGAAGCGCACGCTGGAGCTGACCTACGTATTTATCAGCCACGATCTGCACGTGGTGCGCTGGCTGTCGGATCGGATCCTGGTGATGTATCTCGGCGAGGTGGTGGAAATCGGGCCAGCGGAGCAGCTGTTTACCGCCTCGGCCCATCCCTATACCCGGGCGCTGCTGAGTTCGATGCCGTCAATGGACCCGAAAAACCGCACCCTGACCTCGCCGCTCAGCGGCGATCCGCCCAGCCCGATTTCACCGCCAGCGGGCTGCCGTTTCCATACCCGCTGCCCGCACGCCAGAACGGTCTGCGCCGAGGTGAAACCCGCCCTCGAAAGCGTGGGGGAGGGGCATCAAAGCGCCTGCCTGATGGCGCAGCCGGCGTCGCCCTGGCATCACGCTATCGCCGTACGGGAGGTACGCCATGTCGCATGAAGCCTTTGTCCATATCCGCGATCTGCGGGTTGAATTCCGCCGCGACGGTCAGACGATCAATGCGGTAAACGGCGTCTCTTTTGATGTGCAAAAGGGCGAGGTGCTGGCGCTGATTGGCGAGTCCGGCTCCGGAAAAAGCGTGACCCTCAGAGCGCTGATGCGCCTGCATCCTCCCAAAAGCAGCGTCCTTTCCGGAACCCTGCGGGTGGATGGCGAAGCGGTGCTGGAGATGAGCGCTTCCCGGCTGCGGCGCTATCGCGGCGCGCGCTGCGCAATGATATTTCAGGAGCCGCTGCTGGCCTTCGATCCGGTGTATACCGTCGGCCAGCAGATCGTCGAAGGCCTGCGCCGCCATGAAGGGCTTTCGCGCCCGGCGGCAAGGGAGCGGGCGCTGGAGGCGCTGCGTCAGGTGCGCATTCCGAGCCCCGAGCGGCGGCTGGATGCCTATCCGCACGAGATGTCCGGCGGGATGCGCCAGCGGGCGATGATCGCCCTCGCGCTGTCGTGCAACCCGCAGCTGCTGCTGGCGGATGAACCGACCACCGCCCTCGACGCGACGGTGCAGATCCAGATTCTGATCCTGCTGCGCGAGCAGCAAAAGGAGCGCGGGCTGTCGATTATCTTTGTTACCCACGACATCGGCGCCGCGGTGGAAATTGCCGACCGCGTGGCGGTGATGTACGCCGGGCGCATCGTCGAAGAGGCGTCGATGGAGGATATTCTCTACCGTCCGCGCCACCCTTATACCCAGGTTCTGCTGGGCAGCCGCCCGAAAGAGGGGCTTAAAAAAGGCGATGCGCTGCGCTGCATCCCCGGCTCGCCGCCGGACTTAGCGCGCCTGCCGGCGGGCTGCGCGTTTGCCGACCGCTGCCCCCATGCGAGGGCGGTCTGCGGGCAAAGCCAGCCGGCGACGGAGCAGGTTGGTCAGCGTCACGTGGTGAGCTGCCATCGCTGGCGGGAGCTGGCCGCCAGCGTCGAGAACCAGGCGCAGTACGCCTGAAGCAATAAGGAGACAAGCATGCAGGATGATATTCGCGCGTTTATGCCCTATCCGGCGCACCCGGTTCCGCACGCGCACAGCGGGCCGCTGAGCGGCATGACCTTTGCGGTAAAAGATCTGTTCGACGTGGCGGGCTACCCGACCGGCGGCGGTAATCCGCATCTGCTGGCGCTCTCCGGGATTAAAAGCCGCACCGCGCCGGTCGTGCAGACGCTGCTGGATAGCGGCGCGCGGTTTATGGGCAAAACCCACACCAGCGAGCTGGCCTATTCGATGAGCGGCCACAACGTTCATTACGGCACCCCGCGCAACGGCGCGGCGCCGAATCATATTCCCGGCGGCTCCTCCTCGGGCTCGGCCTCGGCGGTCTCCAACGCGGCCTGCGATTTTGCCCTCGGCACCGACACCGGCGGTTCGGTACGCACGCCGGCGAGCTACTGCGGGCTGTTCGGCCTGCGGCCAACCCACGGGGGGATCTCCCTCGACGGCTGCCAGCCGCTGTGCGCCACGATGGACACCTGCGGCTTCTTTGCCCGTTCGGCGGAGGTCTTTAGCGCCGTCGCCGGATGCCTGCTCGGCGGCGAGCGCCCGGCGGTCGATGACGTCAGGCTGGCCTGCCACGAGGCGCTGTTTTCACGCCTGCCGCTGCGCAGCCAGCAGGCGCTGCTGCCGGTACGCCAGCGCCTGAGCCGCGCTTTTGGCGAAATAGCCTCGCTTAGCGCGCCGCTGCCGGACGTCGACGATATCTATCTCGCCTTCCGCCAGACTCAGGGTTATGAAGCCTGGCAGGCGCAGGGAGAGACGATTGAGCGCTACGGGCTGCAGCTGGGGCCGGACGTGCGCGAGCGGTTCCTGTGGGGGAAAGCGGTGACGGCGGCGCAGTTCGACAGCGCCTGCCAGCAGCGGGCCCGCTTCAGCGCCTGGTGGGATCGGCAGCTGGGCGAGGCCATCTTAGTGCTGCCGACGGTGCCTGACGGCGCGCCTCTGCTGACGGCGCAGGCCGATGAAATTGAGGCGGTGCGCCGCCTGTCGCACGATCTGTTGCTGATTTCCGTTATGACCCGGCGCCCGCAGGTGACGCTGCCGGTCGCCCTGGTGGGCGGCCTGCCGCTGGGTATTTCATTCCTGGGGCCGCGCGGCAGCGATCGTCTGCTGGTGGAGCTGGCCGCCGCTTTTGTGCAAGGAGAAGACAATGAGCAGTGATGTCCTTTTTACCCCGGCCGCCGGGGTTGACGCCGGTCGGGTCAACGGCGAACGGCTGTGGGATTCGTTAATGGCGCTGGCGGAGATTGGCGCGACGCCGAAAGGCGGCTGCTGTCGTCTGACCTTAACCGATCTCGACAGGCAGGGGCGGGATCTGGTGATCGGCTGGGCGAAAGAGGCCGGGCTGAGCGTCACCGTTGATAAAATCGGCAACGTTTTTATGCGCCGGGAAGGGCGCAACCCTCAGCTGCCGCCGATCGTTTCCGGCAGCCATATCGATACCCAGCCCACTGGCGGCAAGTTTGACGGCAACTACGGCGTGCTGGCGGCGCTGGAGGTGGTGCGCACGCTCAACGACCTCGATATCGAAACCGAAGCGCCGATTGAGGTGGTGTTCTGGACCAACGAGGAGGGCTCGCGCTTTGTACCGGTGATGATGGGCTCCGGGGTCTTTGCCGGCGTGTTTGCGCTGGAAGATATCTATGCCGTGCAGGATGCGGAAGGGAATACGGTGGGCGAAGAGCTGGCGCGAATTGGCTATATCGGCAGCCAGACGCCGGGGGATCGGCCGGTCGGCGCCTATTTTGAAGCGCATATTGAGCAGGGCCCGATCCTCGAAGCCGAAGAGAAGGTGATTGGCGTGGTGCAGGGCGTGCTGGGCATTCGCTGGTACGACTGCGTGGTCAGCGGCCAGGAGTCTCACGCCGGGCCGACGCCGATGCGCCTGCGAAAAGACGCCCTGCAGGTGGCAACCCACATTATGCAGGAGGTGGTGGCGATCGCCGGGCGCAGCGAAGAGGGGCGCGGGACCGTTGGCCGGGTGCAGGTGTATCCGAACAGCCGCAACGTGGTGCCGGGCGAAGTGACCTTCTCTATTGATATGCGCAATCTCAGCGACGAGCTGGTGGATGAGATGGACCGCCAGCTGCGGGAGTTTATCGCCAAAGTCGAACAGGAGAGCGGCCTCGCGGTGGCGCTGAAAGAGGTCAGCCACTATCCGGCCGCGCCGTTCAATCCGGATTGTCAGGCCGCGATTGCCGCAGCGGCGCAGCGGCTGGGCTATCCGGCCCGGGCGATCGTCTCCGGCGCCGGGCATGATGCGGTGTACATGAGCTATCTGGCGCCAACCGGCATGATTTTTATCCCCTGCAAGGACGGCATCAGCCATAACGAAATCGAGTACGCCTCGCCGGAACACGTCACCGCCGGCGCTAACGTGCTGCTGCAGGTGATGCTGCAATACGCCCGGGCGGTATAGTCCTGCGCAACGGTAGCCCTTAGCCGGGCTACCCCATCTGCTCCAGCTGGCCGCACAGCACCTCAACCCCCTGTTCGATGGCGTCGGGGTTGATGGCGTGGAACCCCATACGAAAGAAGTTATCCGGCGGAGCGTCGCTGAGAAAATGGCGCGCTCCGGGCTCAATCAGCACTCCCGCATGGGCGGCGCGCCAGGTGAGCTGCTGGGTATTGATATGTTCCGGCGTCGCCAGCCAAAAGGCGTTGGCGTACTCGCTGCCGGGTATGATCCGGCAGTCCGGGAGATGGTTCTGCAGGGCGCTATTGAGCCGATCCCAGCGCTGGGCCGAATCGTAATGGTAGCGCCGCAGGTGCGTTTCATAGTGCCCCTGGGCGAGGAAGTGCGCCATCTGATACTGAATATTGGTGGGCGGATGGCGATAGATCAGGCGCCGCAGCGCCCGCGCCTCGTCGATAAGATCCGGGTCGGCCACCATAAAGCCCAGGCGCAGCCCCGGCGACAGCGCTTTTGACAGGCTGCTGACGTACACCACGCGCCCGCTACGATCGCTGGCCTTCAGCGCCGGCAGCGGGTTGAGCATAAAGTTACTCTCCGAATCGTAATCATCCTCAACGATCACCGCGTCATGGCGCGCGGCGTATTCCAGCAGCTGGCTGCGCCGGGCCTTACTCATCGCCACGCCGGTGGGGACCTGGTGGCCGGGAGTCACGTAGTAGTAATCGCAGGGGGCGTCGTTGAGCACAATCCCTTCGTCATCCACCGGATGCGGCACGATGTCGGCATCCGCCAGCAGGAAAGTATTAATCGCCTCGCGAAAGCAGGGATTCTCCACGCCGACCCGGGTCGCGGAGGACATCAGCAGACGGGTGAGCAGGTACAGCGCGTTCTGCGAACCGAGGGTAATCAGGATTTCATCCGCAGCGGCCACAATTCCGCGCTTCGGCAGCACCCGGGTGCGGATTTGCTCAATCAGCATCGGCACGTCCTGGTCAACGTGATCGACGACCCATGCCGGATCGCGCACGCCGCCGTGCAGCCAGTTGGCCGCCGAGCGCCAGGTCGCCAGCGGGAACTGGCGGGTATCCGGCTGGCCGTAGATAAACGGATAGCGGTAGTTCATCCAGCCGGCGGGTTTGAGGATCGACTCCTGCTGGCTGGGCGTCATCTGCAGCCGGGTGCCCCAGCGTGGTGCAGCGGCCTCGTCTTCCGGTGCACTGTGAACGGCGGCGCCGGCGGTGGGCTGCGGATAATCCGGGTGCAGATAGAACCCGCTGCGCGGCCGGCTGATGAGATAGCCTTCGTTGACCAGGCTTTCAAAAACCAGGGCCGTGGTATTGCGCGAGACCCGCAGCTGGCTGGCCAGCTGGCGGCAGGAGGGGAGCGGGGTATCGGCGGCGAAGATACCGCTCAGAATGGCGTTAATCAGCGTCTCTCGTACCTGTTCCTGCAGCCCGCGATGCGGGTCGAAATCGACGTGTAAAAGGTGACGGATCATGCTCAGCTCCTTACGCAAAAACGGTATCGGGCATGTTGCAAACTCCATACCACCCTGAAAATGACTGACACATCTACGCGGCGAATCTGGCTCTATGGAGAAATTGAAAACGCTCCATACAGTAAGAAACCATCTATCGGTCGTGGACCGGAACGTCCGTCGGCACATATTTTGCAAAACCTTTCCGTGTTCCGGAGTGAACCAGTCTGGCGAATTAATGAGGGGTAGATTGATGAACAAATCATTGGGTTCAGTTTGTCTGGGCGCCGTTATGGCAATGGCCTTTTCTTATCACGCAGCCGCCGCCGATCTTCCGGCAATCGAAAAAGCGGGCACCCTGAAAGTCGCGACCGAAGATGATTACGCGCCTTTTAACTTTATGAATAATGGCCAGGCAGATGGTTTTAACAAAGATATGCTCGATGAATTGCGTAAATATGCGAAATTCAACGTCGACCAGAGCATCCTGCCGTGGACCGGCCTGCTAGCGGCGGTCTCAACCGGCCAGTACGATATGGCCCTCACCGGCGCGGTGATTACCGACGACCGGCTGAAGGTGTTTGACTTCACTCCTCCGTGGGCATCGGCGCAGCACTATTTCGTGAAACGCGCCGGGGATAACTCCCTCGATACCATCGCCGCGCTTAGCGGCAAAAAGGTTGGCCTGCAGGCCGGCAGCGCGCTGCTGGCGCGGCTGCCGGAGCTGAAAGCGATGCTGGAGAAAACCGGCGGCAAGCTCGGGCCGGTGGTGGAGTATCCCTCTTACCCGGAAGCCTACGCGGATCTTGCCAACAAGCGCCTTGATTACGTGATTAACGTGGTGATTTCGGTGAACGACCTGGCGAAGTCTAAGCCCAAGGTTTTTGCCAAAGGGCTGGCGGTTTCCGGTCCGGGCTATATGGCGTGGCCTATTCCTAAAAACTCACCGCAGCTTTTGGCCTATATGACCAAATTTATCAACCATATGCGAGAAACTGGCCGCCTCGCAGAGCTGCAGAAAAAATGGTTTGGTGAAACCTACGACAACCTCCCGACGGAGGCGATAACCAGCCCTGAGCAGTTCCATAAGCTGGCGGGTCTGTAACACGTCGCGGCGGGCAACCGCCGCCTGTTGATGCGAAGGAGGGCCACATGGATGCAATTTCCTGGCAGTTATTGATTGAAGGCGCGTGGACGACCCTCTGGATTTCGGCTATCGCCATCGCCCTCGGGGTGGTGATTGGCCTGCTGATCGCGCTGGTACGGATGCTGCGAATTCCGCTTATCGATCAGCTGCTGGTCGTCTATATCAGCCTTGCCCGCGCCACGCCGCTGGTGACGCTGGTGCTGTTTCTGTTCCTTTCGCTACCGACGGTGGGGATCAATCTCGATAAGAACCTGTCGGCAATCGTGGCGCTGACGCTGAATACCTCGGCATTTAACGCCGAGATCTGGCGCAACGCGTTTCGCACCTTTCCCCGCGAGCAGCGCGAGGCCGCGGAATCCGTCGGCATGCGGCGCTGGACCTACTTCCGCTACATCATGCTGCCGCAAATGTGGATCGAGAGCCTGCCGGCGCTGGTTAACGAAATGTCCTTTCTGATCAAAGGCAGCCCGGCGATTGCGGTGATTGGGGTGGTGGACTTAACCCGCGTCACAAACCGTATCTCCTCGGTGACCTACGAACCTTTATCGCCGATCCTCGCCGCGGGGCTGCTGTATGTGGTCATTATCGGGCTGCTGCTGAAGCTGCAGAGTATGGCGGAACGCAAAGCTAAACGCCTGGCGCGCTAAAACAGGAGATCCTATGAATCAGTGGGCCGTTATCTGGTCGGTGCGCGACAGCTTTATTGCCGGTTTGTTTGCCACCCTTGAACTATTTATCATCGCGGCGCTGGCCGGTTTATTTATCGGGATTGTGCTGTGCTATCTCACCGAATATCAGAAGAAGTTCCTTAACCGGCTCATTATCGGCTTCGTCAGCCTGATGCGGGCCATTCCTTTTTTAATTCTCGCGTATCTGCTTTATTACGGACTGCCCGAAATCGGTATCAGCCTGGAGGCCTGGACGGCAGGGCTGGTGGCTCTGATTATTTATCATGGCGCCTATTTCTTTGAAATACTGCGCAGCCAGCGGCGGGTCTTCTCCAGCGGCTATATTGAGGCGGCGGTGGCCCAGGGCTTTTCGCGCTACAAAATATTTATCCGCATTATTCTGCCCAATATCGTTTCATCATCGCTGCCGCTGATGGGCAACCAGCTGATTATTTGCCTGAAAGATACCGCGTTTCTGAGCATTATCACCGTCCAGGAAATTACCGCCGCCGCTAACAGCGTCCAGGCGACCTATTTTATCCCGTTTAACGCGTTTATCGTCGCCATTGCGCTCTACTGGGCGATCGGCATTCTGCTGGAGCTGCTTGTTAAGCGGCTGAGCGCCTGGGGAGCGAAAAGAGGAATGAGCCATGCCTGATTCAACCGCTGTCAGCATTAAAAACGTCTCCAAACAGTTTGATAATATTGAAGTGCTCCGCGACATCAACCTGACGGTTGAAAAAGGCACGGTGGTCAGCATTCTGGGGTCGTCGGGGTCCGGAAAATCGACGCTGCTGCGCTGCATGAACTGGCTGGAGCAGCCGGATCGCGGCGAGATCCATATCGGCGGCCTGCGCCTCGGGGTTGATGAACGCAGCGGCCGGGCCATGTCCCACCGCCAGCTGTCAAAGGTGCGAGAGCGGGTGGGCATGGTATTCCAGAGCTTTAACCTGTGGCCGCACCTGACCGTGCAGCAGAACGTCAGCGAAGCCCTGCTGCACGTGAAGGGAATGAAGCGCGGCGAAGCCAATGAGATGGCCCTGCGTCAGCTGGAGAAAGTCGGCATGGCGCACAAAGCGGACGTCTATCCGATCACCCTGTCAGGCGGGCAGAAGCAGCGGGTGGCGATTGCCCGCTCGCTGGCCATGTCGCCGGAAGTGATTCTCTTCGATGAGCCCACCTCGGCGCTGGACCCTGAGCTGGTCAACGAAGTGCTGGGGGTGATGAAAGCGCTGGCGGCCGAGGGCTACACGATGGTGGTGGTGACCCACGAGATGGACTTTGCTCGTCAGGTATCCGATGAGGTGGTGTTTCTTGAGAAAGGGCTGCTGATTGAGAAAGCGCCGCCGGAGAAGTTCTTCACTAATCCGGACTCCGAGCGGGTACGGCAGTTTTTGCAGAGCAGCCGCTAGCGCTAAAAAGCCCGGTCGGCTGGCCGACCGGGCCTGTTCAATACGCTGTTTTAATCGCGATCGATGGCGAACGGCTGCCAGGCCTGACGTACCGGCATCACCTCCACGCGGTTGATATTCATATGATCCGGCAGGGTGGCGATATAGAACATCTGTCCGGCAATATCCTGCGCGCTCAGCGGCGTGGTGCCACGATAGAGGTTATCGGATGCCGCCTGGTCACCTTTGGTGCGTACCAGGGTGAATTCGGTCTCGGCGATCCCCGGCGCGAGGTCGGTGACCCGCACGCCGGTCCCCAGCAGGTCGCAGCGCAGGTTGTAGCTGAACTGCTTCACGAACGCTTTGCTTGCGCCGTAGACGTGGCTGCCGGGATAGGGCCACTGGCCGGCGATAGAGCCGATGTTGATAATCGAGGCCCCGGCGCCGTGCTTAATCAGCGTCGGCAGCAGCGCGTGGGTGACGTTGACCAGCCCGGTGACGTTGGTATCGATCATCGTTTTCCAGTCCTGCAGGTCAACCTTTTGCGCCGGCTGCGGCGACAGCGCCAGCCCGGCGTTGTTAATCAAGGTTTTGATATCGGCGAAGGCCGCCGGCAGCGCGGCCACCGCCGCCTCCACCGCGTCGCTGTCGCGCACGTCGAGCTCGATAATATGCACCGGCACCTTTTGGCTCAGCGCATCCTTCAGCTTCTCCAGCCGCGCCAGACGGCGGCCGCTGAGCACCAGCGACCAGCCCGCCTCGGCAAAAACCTGCGCCGCCGCTTCGCCAAAACCCGAGGTTGCCCCGGTAATAAATACCACGTTGTTGGTCGTCATTTCATTCTCCTGTGTGCCTGGTTCACCCACTATAAAAATCCGCGGCGGGCGCGCACAGGGCCAGTCGTCATGCGGCGATGTGACACCGTGTCACATCGCCTGCCGCGCACTGGCTCTATCCCTTTTTCGGCAATGCGCCCAATGATAGGGACAACAACAACGCCATCAGAGGGGCAGGGTATGAAGCTGGCACTACAAGACGATGTATCGGTAAGCAACGATGACGTACGCCAACTGGATCGCGCTTATGTATTTCACTCATGGTCGATGCAGGGCAATTTAAACCCGCTGGTGATTGCCGGAGCCAAAGGCTGCGAGCTGTGGGATTACGAAGGTAAAACGTACCTTGATTTCAGCAGCCAGCTGGTCAACGTCAATATCGGCTATCAGCATCCTCGGGTGCTGGCGGCGATGAAGGCGCAGCTGGAGGAGCTGGTGACCATCGCGCCGGCTACCGCCAACCTCGCCCGCGGCGAAGCGGCGAAGCGCATCGTTGAGCTGGCGCCGGAAGGCTTTAGCAAGGTGTTCTTCACCAACGCCGGCGCGGACGCCAACGAAAATGCGATCCGCATGGCGCGGCTGTATACCGGGCGCGATAAGGTGCTGTCCGCCTACCGCTCCTATCATGGCAATACCGGCAGCGCGATTGCCGCCACCGGCGACTGGCGTCGGGTGCCGAACGAGTATTCGCGCGGCCACGTTCACTTCTTCAACCCGTACCTCTATCGCAGCGAATTTAATGCCGCCAGCGAAGAGGAGGAGTGCCAGCGCGCGCTGGCGCATCTGCGCAGAATGATCGAGTGCGAAGGCCCTGGCGCTATCGCCGCGATCCTGCTGGAGTCTATTCCGGGCACCGCCGGGATCCTCGTGCCGCCGGATGGCTATATGCAGGGCGTGCGGGCGCTGGCCGACGAGTTTGGCATCGTGCTGATCCTTGATGAAGTGATGGCCGGCTTTGGCCGTACCGGCAGCTGGTTCGCCTTTGAACAGGATGGCGTTGTGCCGGATCTGGTGACCTTCGCCAAAGGGGTTAACGCCGGCTACGTGCCTGCGGGGGGCGTGCTGATTAGCGAGCCGATAGCCCGTCACTTTGACGATCATTTCTTTGCCGGCGGCCTGACCTACTCCGGCCACCCGCTGGCGATGGCGGCCATTGTGGCCACTATCGACGCGATGAAAGAGGAAAAGATCGTCGAAAATGCGGCGACGATTGGCAACGGCGTGCTGCGCCAGGGGCTGGAGGCGCTGGCGCAAAAGCACGCTATCATCGGCGACGTGCGCGGGCGCGGGCTGTTCCAGGCGCTGGAGCTGGTCAGCAGCCGCGCGCAGAAAACGCCGCTGGCCGCCTCCGATATGGCGGCGATTAAGGGCGCATTAACCGAGGCCGGACTGCTGGCCTTCGTGGTGGAAAACCGGATCCACGTGGTACCGCCCTGCACCATCAGCGCCGAGCAGGTCGAAAAAGGGCTGGCTATTTTTGACGCGGTGTTCGCCCGGTTTGCCGATCTGGCGAAGTAGAACACGCGCCGCGGCCGCCTCCCTGATTGGGCATTTACGCCGGGGCGGCCTGCGGATCGACAACCTCAGCTCATTCGATGCTCGCCGTTGACCAGCGCTTCGCGGTTGAAGAAGCGCTGGATCGCCCCTTCCGCCATAAACGCCGCCCGGTCCGACATATGGGCCACCACGTCCGCGTCGTGACTGACCAGCAGGTAGGTCATACCGTGTTCCTGCTTCAGGCGGTTCAGCAGGTTGAGGATCTCCGCCTGTACCGACATATCCAACGCCGACGTCGGCTCATCCAGCAGCAGAATCTGCGGGCGCAGCAGCAGCGCGCGGGCAATCGCCACGCGCTGGCGCTGGCCGCCGGAAAGCTGGTGCGGATAGCGGCGCGCGGCATCGGCGGGCAGCCCTACCTGCTCCAGCGCGGTGGTGACCCGCTGCTCAATATCGCCGATGCCGTGAATTTTCAGCGGCTCCGCGAGGGTGCGCCACAGGGTATGGTTTGGATGCAGCGAGGCGTACGGGTCCTGAAACACCATCTGCACGTTGCGCCGCAGCTGGCCCTGAAAGCGAACGCCCGGCGTAATGGCTTTGCCGAACAGCGCGACGTCGCCGCTCCAGTCGCGCTGCAGGCCGCCGAGTACCCGCAAAATGGTGGATTTTCCGCAGCCGGAAGCGCCGATCAGGCTGAAGGTTTCCCCGGCGTCAACGCTAAAGCTGGCGGCGGAAACCGCCGTTTTATCGCCGAAAACAACCTGTAACGCTGCGAGATTAACGACCGTCATGCGCCGCCTCCGTAAAGGATTGATTTCTGTCGAGGGTCGGCAGCATCCGGCCGTAGGTCTGCGCGTCGGGACGGCAGGTCCACAGCGTGCGGGTATACGGGTGGGTGGCCGTAGGCAGGTCGCGCGCCGCCATCTCGTCGACCTGCGACCCCTGATACATCACCAGCACCCGATGGCAGTGTTCGGCCACCAGCGGCAGGTCGTGGCTGATCAGCAGCATCGCCATCTGCCGCTGCTCGCACTGTTCAACCAGCAGTTCGAGGATCTGGCTACGCAGGCGGGCGTCGAGGGCCGAGGTTGGCTCATCGGCAATCAGCACCTTCGGGTTGTTGAGCAGCGCCAGGGCAATCATCACCCGCTGGCCCATGCCGCCGGAGAGCTCCCCCGGATAGCGGCCGAGCACCGGTAAATCGAGGCCCACGGCGGCAACGGCGGCTTTTACCGCCTCCAGCCGCTGGCGGCGGTTCAGGCGCTGGTGGAGCGTTAGCGCCTCCTCCAGCTGCGCCTGGATGCTGAGCACCGGGTTTAGCGCATAGCGCGGGTCCTGCAGCACCATCGCCATATCGTTGCCGCGCAGCGCGCGCCAGCCGCGGTTGTTGAGGGTTAGCGCGTCGCGGCCCAGCACGTTGAGCGCGCCGGCGCTGACCACGCCCGGCCTGCGCACCAGCCCCATCAGGGCGCGGGCGGTCATCGATTTCCCGGAACCCGATTCGCCAACCAGCGCCAGGCGCTCGTTGCCGAGCGTAAAGCTTAAATCGTTCACCACCCGGGCGCCGGGGTAATCAATGGAGAGCCCCTGGACGTTGAGTCGGATATCAGTCATGTTGCGGCTCCAGAACGTCGCGCAGGCCGTCGCCCAGCAGGTTAAACGCCAGGCTGGCGATCAGGATCGCCGCCCCGGGCGCGGCGGCAATCCACCATTGGTCGAAAATCACCTGCATTCCATCGGCGATCATCGCCCCCCATTCCGCCATCGGCGGGCGGGCGCCGAGGCCAAGAAAGCCCAGCCCGGCGGCGGCGAGGATAATGCCCGCCAGATCCAGCGCCAGGCGCACGATGGCCGAAGGCAGGCACAGCGGGAGAATATGGCCCATCAGCAGCCGCCAGCCGCGAATGCCCATCATTTCCGCCGCCGCCAGGTAATCGCTATGGCGCAGGCGCTGAATTTCGCTCCGCGCCTGGCGGGCGTAGGCCGGCCAGGTGGTGAGCGCCAGCGCCAGCGCGCCGTTGACCAGACCCGGGCCGAGCATGGCGACAAAGGCAAAGGCCAGAATCAGCCGCGGCATCGACATCACCACGTCGGTAAAGCGCATCAGTCCGCGTTCCAGCCAGCCGCCGTAGTAGCCGGAGAGAATGCCCACCAGCAGGCCGGCTGGAAGGGTAATCAGGGTGACCAGCGCGACCAGCCCTAGCGCCGGCCGGGCGCCATAGATCAGGCGCGAAAGCAGATCGCGGCCGTAGCTGTCGGTGCCGAGCCAGTGTTGGGCTCCCGGCCCCTGCAGGCGGGCGGCGGCATCCTGCCAGTTGGGGTCCAGCGGCGCCAGCCACGGCGCGAACAGCGCCACCAGCACCAGCAGCAGAATAATCACCAGCCCGCAGAAGGCGGCGGGGGAGCGTCGCAGGCGGCGTAAAAACAACCAGGTCGGCATCAGCGCACCCTCGGGTCGGTTAACCGTACCAGCAGGTCGGTGAGGTTATTAATCAGGACGAAGCTGGCGCCAATCAGCAGCGTGCCGCCCATGATCGCCGTGGTGTCGCCGGCAAACAGCGCGGTGGTCAGATAGCGCCCAATTCCCGGCCATGAGAAGACGGTTTCGGTGAGCACCGCGCCTTCAAGCATGGCGGTGTAGGCCAGAGCGATCACCGTCAGCAGGGTGCCGCGAATATTGGGCAGCACGTGGCGCAACAGGATCGTCATTTCGCTGGCCCCTTTGGCGCGCGCCAGCAGGATGTACTCTTTGTTCATCTCGCTCAGGCATGCGGACCGCGTCAGGCGGGTGATGCTGGCCAGCGAGTAGTAGGCCAGCAGCAGCACCGGCAGCAGCAGGTGGCCGACGGCATTTTTAAACGCCTCTTTGTCACCCGACAGCCAGGTGTCAATCAGCGCAAATCCAGTGCGCGGCTCGACGCTGTACTGATAGATATCGTCCAGCCGCCCCGGGCCAGGCGTCCACTGCAGCCTGGCGTAGAACAGCGCCAGCATCAGCAGGCCGAGCCAAAAAATCGGCACCGAGTTGCCGAGCAGGGTAAAGGTGCGTACCACCAGGTCCCACGGCGAGCCGACGTAGCGGGCGCAGAGCACGCCGGCAATGACGCCAAGCAGGGCGCCAATAATCAGCGCCAGCGTCGCCAGTTCGAGCGTCGCCGGGAAGGTGGAGAGCAGGTCGTGAAGCACCGGCTGACCGGTGGCGCTGGCGGTGCCAAGATCGCCGTGCGCGAGCCGGGTGAGATAGTGCCAGAACTGTACCGGCAGCGGCCGGTCAAGGCCGAGCTGGTGGCGTACCTGATCGTAGGTGGACTGGCTGGCGTGGTCGCCGACGATTTGCAGAACCCGGTCAACCGGCGACAGCGCCGAGAGCGCGAAGGTCACCAGCAGCAGGCCGAGCAGAGTCAGCGCCAGGGTGAGCAGCCCCTGAAATAGCGCGAGCAGAGGGCGCTTTGCGCGCCGCTCCGCTCCGGTGGGTGAAACAGCAGACATGGTTATTCCGTAGGTAAAGAGTGCAGTGTAACCGTTGCGGGTAAAATCCCCGGACCGCGGCGTAACGCCGGTTCCGGGTGACTAAAATATCGCTATTTGCTTACCCGATCGTACCAGACCATATCGGCGTTCAGGCCCTGCTGGTAACCCTTCACGTTGTCGCGGACCACAATCTGCGTTTTTCCCTGATCGACAAACACGTACGGCGAGCTGCGCTGCAGCTCTTCCTGCATCTGTTTATACAGTCCGAGGCGTTTGGCGGCATCCGGCTCGGCAACCGCCGCGAGGGTGGCTTTATTCAGCTCCGGGATTTGCCAGCCGTTAAGACCGGCCACGGTGCTCGACTTACCGTCGTTGTAAGCAAAGGCGCTGGCGTTGGAGTGGGCGTCGAAGTAGTCGGGGATCCACAGGCGAATCGCCGCCTGATGCTGCTTCGCCCGCACGCGGGCGTACACCTGGCTACCGGCCGCCGGCAGCAGATCGATCTTCACGCCGCCCTGGGCGAAGCTGGCCTGCATGGACTGGGCGATAGTGATAAACGGCGGTTTGTTTTCGACATCGAGGGTGAAGTGGGCGTCTTTAATTCCGGCTTTGGCGAGGATCGCTTTGGCTTTCGCCGGGTCGAATTTAAACGGATTGTTGTCCAGCGCCCCCGGCAGACCGACCGGCAGGAAGCTCTGATGGACAAAATACTGGCCTTTGAGCAGGTCCTTCGTGATGCCGTCGTAATCCACCAGCCAGCGCGCGGCCTCCCACAGCGCCGGGTTTTTCAGCAGCGGGTTGGCGGCGTTGCCGGTGTTAAACGCCAGATAGTTTTGTTCCGCCGACGGGATGCTCAGCACCTTCACGCCGGGCTTGCCCTGCAGGGCGGCAATCTGATCGGCGCCCAGATCGCGCGCCACGTCGGCGTCACCCTGCTGGATCAGCAGGCGGCGGGAGGCCGGATCGGGCACGTTTTTGATGATGATGCTTTTCAGCTTCGGCGCGCCGGTGGGCGAGCTGTCGTTAGCCTCCAGCACGATGGCCTGATGCGGCTGGTAAACGCGCATTTTAAAGGCCCCGCTGCCCGCTGAGTGCATCTTCAGCCAGCCGTTGCCGAAATCGTTATCTTTGGCATTCGGCGCCACCAGCTTTTCATCGACGATAGAGGCGATAGGCGTGGAGAGAATATTCAGCGCCACCGCCGGGCTCACCTCGGCGGTCCAGTGCAGCGCCAGCGTGTGGTCATCCACCTTCTTCAGCTGGCCGGCAATGTTGTCCGCCTGCCAGCCGAGGACGTTGAGGATAAAGGCCGGTGATTTATTCAGGGTCACCGCGCGGGTGTAGGAGAAAATAACATCTTCCGGACGTAGCGGGTTACCGGAGGCGAACTTCGCCTCGGGCTTGAGCTTAATGGTCAGCGTTTTCGCCGCCGGGTCCGCCTGCCAGCTCTCTGCCAGAATAGGGGTGATTTTTTCAGGGTTGTCGCGGTCCGGCTGCACCAGACGCTGGTAGAGGCTCGGTACCGTCTGGATGCTGGAAAGTTCGTTGGCTTCCGCCGGGTCGAGGCTGACGATGTCGTCGAGGCCTTGGGCAACGACCAGGGTAGTTGGCGGCGTGGCGGCATGGACGGCGGCGGATAGCGCGGTCAGCACCAGTAATGACAGCAGTTTTTTAGTCATGAGCAATCCCTGAAAAATGATGTTTTGATTATTTATGTGTCGCTAAATTAGGCCCCTTCATGAAAGGCGTAAAGTCAAAATGCGGATAAGCTTATGCTTAAAAAGCATAATCAATATCATCGGGCTATGAGTGAAAAATAACGCGGTCGTCTTTCTGCGCGTTGTGCTTCTTGATATAACGATTTGATCACAATTTAACGGAACTTAAAGATGCCGGAAATCAATCAGTATGGCCAGCAGGTGAACGATGTGGTCGTTGGCTGGCAGGGCGCCAGCGTGCTAAAGCGAAGCGCGTTAACGGGACGCTATTGCCGGCTTGAACCGCTGGATACCCGGCGACACGCCGCCGATCTGTTTGCCGCCTACGCGCTGGGCGACGGCAGCGACTGGACCTGGCTTGCCAGCACGCGCCCCGAAACCGTGGAGGCCACGGCGCACTGGGTGGCAGGTAAAGTTGGCGACGACGCGCTGGTCCCCTTTGCGGTTATCGATCTTGGCTCCGGTCAGGCGGTGGGGCTGGTGAGCTTTATGGCGATTGAACAGGCTATGGGCTCGGTCGAAATCGGCCACGTCACCTGGTCGCGAAAGATGAAAAATACCCCGCTGGGAACCGAGGCGGTTTGGCTGCTGCTGAAGGACGCGTTCGCAGCCGGCTACCGGCGTCTGGAGTGGAAGTGCGACTCGATGAATATCGCCTCCCGGCGGGCCGCCGAGCGGCTGGGCTTTACCTGGGAGGGGCGCCTGCGCCAGAAGATGGTGCGCAAGGCGCGCAGCCGCGACAGCGACATGCTGTCGATTATCGATGGCGAATGGCCGCAGCGCGACGCCGAACTGCGGGCGTGGCTGGCGGCGGACAATTTTGATGCCCAGGGGCGGCAGATAAAGCGGCTGGATGAGTTCCGGGAAGCCATTTCCCCCTCCTGAATAACCGGAGGGGGAGGCGCATAGCGGGCGGCGCCAAAGGGCTGACGCGGTCGAAGAGGCGGCGCGGTTTACCAGCAGATAAATCCGCCATCGACCACCAGGTCGACGCCGGTGCAGAATGACGCGGCGTCGCTGGCGAGGAACAGCGCCGGGCCTGCCATCTCCTCGACTCTCGCCATCCGCTGAACCGGCGTCTGGCTTTCGAATTCGCGGGTCTGATGGACCATTTCCGGACGGGTGTTCATCGGGGTGGCGGTATAGCCGGGGCTGATGGAGTTCACGCGGATACCTTTACCGACCCACTCCATCGCCAGGCTTTTGGACAGATGGATGACGCCCGCTTTAGAGCTGTTGTAATGCGCCTGCTCAAGGCCGCGGTTAACGATAATGCCGGACATGGAGGCGATATTAATGATCGAGCCGCCGCCGGATTCCAGCATCAGCTCCGCCTCGGCTTTACAGGAGTTCCACACTCCGGTGAGGTTGATATCAATCACGCGCTGCCACTGCTCGGTTTCCATCTCCAGGGCCGGGTTGGCGTTGGCGATACCGGCGGCGTTAACGGCGATATCCAGGCGTCCGAAGCGGCTTTTCGCCAGCGCTACGGCCGCGCGGAGATCGCTGAGCTGGCGTACGTCCCCGGTGTACAGGCAGGCCTGCCCGCCGATGGCTTCGATATGATTCACGGTATCGGTGAGCCCGCCGTCTTCCCGCAGATCGAAGCACACGACCCGCGCACCCGCGCTGGCAAGTCCGTAAGCAATGGTCTGGCCGATCCCGCTGCCCGCGCCGGTTACGAAGGCGACGCGTCCCTGCAGATTAAACAGCTGTTGAGCAAAATCTTTTGCGATCATAGTTATCACTCTTTTAATGAATGTCCCGTAGCCCGGAGCGGCGCAACGCGCGGCCTCCGGGCTATCTGTTATGAACCATCGCTGAACGGCGCTGCCCGATAATCCCTCTGAGGGGCATCAGGACATAATCAGGCCGCCGTCGATGTTAATCGTTTGTCCGGTGAGGTATCGCGCGTCGTCGGAGGCGAGAAACGCCACCAGCCCGGCGACATCCTCCGGTTTCCCCGCGCGCTTCATCGGAATACCTTCAACCCACTCGGCCATCAGCTCGCCTTTGGCGTAGCGTTTCCGATCGCTGCTGAGGACCTCCCCCCACACGCGGTCGTTGTAGTCCCACATTTCGCTCTCGATGATCCCGGGGCAGAAGGCGTTAACGGTGATATTCCACGGCGCCAGTTCATGGGCCAGGCTTTGGGTGATCCCGATAACGCCCATCTTGCTGGCGGCGTAGTGCGGGGTATAGATAAAGCCCTGGCGGCCCTGACCCGAAGAGGTATTAATCAGGCTGCCGTGGTTTTGCTTGACCATGTATTTAGCCGCTTCGCGGCAGCACAGCCAGACGCCGGTGGTATTTACCGCCAGCACCTTCTCAAAATCAGCCTTTGGCATACGGTCGAAGTAGTCGATAGTGATCACTCCGGCATTTTGAATAGAGACGTCAATGGTGCCGAAACGCGCGGCGGCCTGTTCATAAAGAGACTGAACCTGGGCTTCGTTGGTCACATCGACCTCCAGTGACAAAATGTCCGCCTGGTAGCGCTGACGCAGGGTTTCCGCGGTTTCATGAACGCGGTCGGCGTTAGAGACCATCACCAGCCTGGCGCCATCGCGCGCAAAGCGCTCGGCGATCCCCGCGCCAATGCCGCGACAGGCTCCGGTAATAACAATCGTTTTGTTGTGAAAATTTCTGTTCATATTATTTTCCCTTTAGCGAGGCCGGGCGGTGTACGCCCGGCGCAATGATCGTTGTCTGTCGGCGTATTAGCTGGAGGCGGCGCCGCCAGGCAGCGCGGTGGTCTGCTTTTCTTCATGACGACGCATCAGGATGACTTTGTTCTGTAGTTTTTGCTGGAACTGGTCAACGACGACGGCGGTTACAATCACCACGCCTTTAATGACCATCTGCCAGAAATCGCTGACGCCCATCATGACCATGCCGTCGGCGAGGAACACGATAACGAAGGCGCCAATAATGGAGCCTGTGACCCGGCCTCGGCCGCCTGCCAGCGCCGTGCCGCCAAGCACGGTGGCGCCGATGGCGTCCATTTCAAACATATTGCCGGTCATCGGGTGGGCGGTTTGCAGCTGAGAAGCAACGATCAGCCCAACGAACGCCGCGCAGAGACCGGAGAAGGCGTAGACGAAGATCTTCGCTTTCACGATGGGCACCCCGGCGAGGCGGGCAGCGGACTCGTTGCCGCCGATCGCGTAGATGTAGCGACCGAGCGGCGTTTTTGTCGTCAGCCAGTAGCCGAGCACAAGGAAGGCGATCATCAGCCAGATGGGCAGATAAATGCCGAGCACGGTGCCGGAACCGAGGATCGAGAAACCGGTATTTCCCAGCGCTTCCATGCCGTTGAGGTTAGGGTAGGTGCTGCCGTCATTAAACAGCAGCGCAGAACCCCTGGCGACGTACATCATCCCGAGCGTGCAGATAAAGGGAGCGACGCCAAAGCGGGTGATCACGGCGCCGTTAATAAAGCCGACCAGGATGCCAAAAATGGCCACGCAGAGGATCACTTCAGGCACGTTGAAGAAGATCACGCTGCCGTTCCATAGCGGCAGCCCGTTGGTCAGCAGCGCGCCGGCGACCATGCCGCAGATCCCGGCGACGGCCCCGACCGAGAGGTCGATACCGCCGGTAAGGATCACCAGCGTCATCCCAATGGCCAGCAGGCCGGTAATCGCCACGTGCTGGGTCATAATCAGCAGGTTAGAGGTGGTCAGGAAATTCGGTACCATCACGCTGAAGAATGCAATTACCAGCAGCAGAGCGATAAACGTTCTGGCCTTCAGCAGGTACATATAAATCATATATTTCTGGTTCATGATGGATTCCAGCCTGATTAATCTTGGGGTGTTGAAGCCGCGATGAGCTTTTCGCGGGTAACCGCATGGCGCGGTAAATCGGCGGTAATACGGCCATCGGCCATCACCAGAATGCGGTCGGCCAGGGCCATCACTTCATCCAGTTCCGAGGAGGAGAACATGACGGCCAGCCCCTGATGCGCCATTTTGCCGATCAGGTGATAGACGTCCGTTTTGGCACCGACGTCAATCCCGCGGGTGGGTTCATCGAGAAACACCACCTGTGGCTGCGTCATAAGCGCTTTACCCAGCACGACTTTCTGCTGGTTGCCGCCGCTCAGGGAGGTAATGGGCAGCTCGGGGTCGCTGACCTTGATGGCGAGCTGGCGGATCATCTCCTTCACGCTGGCGCTCTCTTTCTGCGGATTCAGCCACTTCCACGCCCGGCGAAAGCCCTGCAGGCTAAAGTCAGAGAGCGTCATGTTGGATTGAATGGACATCATCTGCACCACGCCTTCGCCCTGGCGGTCTTCTGGTACCAGCGCCAGACCCTTTTTTAAGCGGGTTTGAAAGTGGGCTTTGCCGATATTCTCCCCGTTGAGATGGATGCTGCCGGTCTGGCAGGTCATCAATCCGATCAGGCCCTTAAACAGCTCGGTGCGCCCGGCGCCCAGCAGGCCATAGATGCCGATGACCTCGCCTTTATTCAGCGTGAAGGTCACGTCATTAAGCTTGTAGCCGCCGCTGTGATGCAGCGCGGTCAGGCCCTCGACGGCAAGAACCGCCTCGCCCTGCGGGGCCGGCTGATAGTCGAAGTGCTTTTTCTTATCCCCGACCATCTGCTCAATGATCCAGGGAATGCTGGCATCGCTGACGGTGCGTTCGCTGATAAAGCGGCCATCGCGGAAAATAGTGATGTGGTCGCCAATCTCCATCAGCTCTTCCAGGCGATGGGAGATATAAATAATGGTGACGCCGCGTCGTTTTAGCTGCTCAATGACGTTAAACAGGACCTTAACTTCCGACTGGCTGAGCGCTGAAGTGGGCTCATCCATGATCAGGACCCGGGTGTCCTTTGAGAGCGCGCGCGCGATTTCCACCAGCTGCTGATGGCCGATCCCCAGCTCTCCCAGCGGGGTGTAGGGATCGACATCAAGCTCCAGTCTTTCCAGCAGCGATTTCGCCAGTTCATACTGATATTTTTCGTTAATCCGGCCTTTCTGGAAAAATTCGTTCGCCATGAAAATATTATCCATGACGTTCATATTGGGGAATAAATTGAGCTCCTGGAAAATAATGCTAATGCCCTGACTTTCCGCCTGATGAGTGGAGCTTAATGACACTTCGGCACCGTCGAGAATAATCTGTCCGGAGGAGGGCGTTTCGACACCGGCAAGCATTTTCATCATGGTGGATTTACCCGCACCATTTTCTCCGATCAGAACGTTTACTTTATTTCGATATACCCGGTAATTGACATTATCTAAGGCAATAACGCCCGGATAAACCCGCGACAGCTCGCGCGTTTCGATAATAACTTCAGATTCGACTGGTTGGGGAGCGACGATAGGTTGCGACGGCATCTTATTGTCCTCCGGAACGTTCGATTTTTGCTGGCGTAATGTCGGGTAGCGTCTGCGGAATATCCCAGGCGGAGAAGACGCCGTATACCTGGGTCATTTCGCCGCTTTTCACCTGCGCGGCCTGGATCATTTTCACCGCCTGTTCATTAATGGCCCGGCCGTATTCGCCAAACAGTACCTGGTCATTAAAATCCTGATAGCTGGCGCCTTTATAGCCATCCCGCAACTGGGTGCCGCGAAGCGTCGGGCCAATTTGCACGACAACCGGGCCGCCGGCGCTATCTTCGACCGTCATTTTTCCGCTGCGGGAGGCTGAGTCGATCCCGGTGATTTTACCTGCTACTTTGACGTAAAAAATGCAGGGATTCTCCTCCTGGGCGCGATAGCCCAGAGCCTGACAGGCGCTATCGAAATCTTTAGCCGCGCGCAGTGCGGCCATCAGTTCGCTGACCGGACGGGCCTGCGCCACAACCTGCGGCACGATTTTGTTCTGCCACGTTTGATCGATATTTGCCATGTGCGGATTGGGCGGGGATTTAAGATCGGCCAGCTCCTGCTGGGAGACGATACGACAGCCCCCGAGAGCAAGAACGGCCAGTGCCAGCCAGGTTTTTTTGTACATATCACTCTCCTACGCGCCCCCGAAGGGGCGCAACAACCCGAACTCAGGATTTGATGTTGAAGTCCTGAACTTTATCTGCGTTATCTTTGGTTATCAGAATTCCGCGGAACATGACGCGTTGCTTCGCGGGCTTCACGCCTTTTTGCAGGTAGTTATCGAGGTCGGTAACGCCCTGCGCCGCAATAGCCTGGGCCTGCAGCATGACGGTTGCCTGCAACGTGCCGGCCTTAACCGCATCGCGCTCGTCGTTGCTGCCGTCGATGCCGACCACCACGACGTCAGTACGGTTGGCCGCCTTCAGGGCGGCGATGGCGCCAAGAGCCACCGGGCCGTTGCCGCAGATCACGCCTTTGACATCAGGGTGGGCCTGCAGAATGCTGTCCATGATGCGCTTGCCGTCAATTAACGTACCTTTGGCATCCTGTTTAGCTACGCTGACCATATCCGGATACTGGTCAATAACCTGGTGGAATGATTTAGAACGCGTGACGCAGTTATTATCTGCAAGGTTGCAGGTCAGTTCGGCGTATTTTCCTTTTTCCGCCATTTTCTCGACAAATACGTTGGCGACTTCCGAACCAGCCTGGAAGTTATTATGCGTAATCTGCTCAAGGGCCACGTCATCGACAGGAATTTCCCGGTTAATTAATATAATCGGAATGCCTGCTTGTTTCGCTTTTTCAATCGCCGCGACGCTGGCGGTTGAGTCGGCGTTATCCAGAATAATACCCTGAACTTTTTTGCCGATGGCTGTATCAATCAGTTCGTTCTGTTTTTTTACATCTTCGCCATGAGACAGAATGGTTGTTTTATATCCGAGTTCTTTTGCTTTCTCGCTGGCCCCTTTGGCTTCAGAAGCGTAATACGGGTTATCCAGCGAGTTAACCATGATCATGATGGTGCCTTTTTCTACTGCCTGAGCAGTAAAAGAAAGCGCGGTCAGGGTTGCAACAGTCAAAAGCGTTAAACGTAATTTCATGACAATGTTCTCTCTATGTTGTTATTGTCGGGTACGGTGAAACAACGTAAGGCCGGAAAGGCGGTTGTATGGGCCGGAATTCTCCTTCTGTTAATGATTAAGGTTCGTCACCTTCGTTTTCCCTGGTGGGCGTCAGGCGGACGTAGCCGGTTTCCATAATGTTCTGTCCACCGCATGGCGCCACTCCTGCCACCTTGCCTGCAGGCGCTGATGGCGGGCCATGTCGGGGCTAAATTCACTGTGTTCGGTTAAAAAGGCCGTCAGGTCGACGGGCGTATCGGGATTGAGCGCCTTGCGGGCAAGCAGGGCTGCGCCGATGGCGGAGAGTTCAGGCACATCGCTGCGCATGACCGGGCAGCCCAGCAGATCCGCCTGGTACTGCATGAGCCAGTCGTTTTTGGTCGGTCCGCCGTCGACCATCAGCGCCGACAGGCTGAAATCATCATGCTGGCGCATGGCGACCACCACATCGGCTATCTGATAGGTGATGGATTCCAGCGCGGCGCGGATCAGGTGCGCGCGCTTAACGCCGCGGCTCAGTCCACAAATCACGCCGCGGGCGCTATCGTCCCACCACGGAGCGCCAAGCCCGGTCAGCGCCGGCACAAAATAGACTCCCATCGTCGAGTCAACCGAAGCGGGCAGGGTGTTAAGTTCGTGGGCCAGCTCGTCGGCGGAGAGTTCGCTCAGGCCGGTGCTGTCAGCCATCCACGCCACGGCATCGCCGGTATGGGGAATATTGCCTTCCAGTCCATAGGTGATGCGCTCGCCGTCATGCCAGGCAATGGTGGTGGCCAGCGCGTCAATATCGCACTGCGCTGATTTAACCGGCGCCATCACCGACGAGCCGGTACCGTACGTGGCTTTCACGCACCCGAGTTCCCCTAATGCATGGCCAAAAAGCGCGGCGTGAGAGTCGCCGACCATCGCCATGATCGGAATGCCGTCAGGTATCGCCGCGAGCCCGCGGGTGTAGCCAAATAATCCGCTGGATGGCTTAATTTCCGCCAGCGCGGCGCGGGGGATCTGGAACAAGGCCAGCATGTCGTCATCCCACTGCCCGCTCTGTAAATTGAGCAGCTGGGTGCGCGCGGCGTTGGAGTAATCGCAGCAGAAGGCGTCGCCGTGGGTTAAATTCCACAGCAGCCAGCTATCAATGGTGCCGAGGCAGATCTCACCGCGTTCGGCGAGAAGGCGACCCTCGGGGATAGACTCCAGCAGCCAGCGCATTTTGGAGGCGGAAAACAGAGGAGCAATCGGCAGCCCGGTCGTGGTTTTAATCTGCTGCTCTTTGCCCGCATGGCGCAGATCGTCGCAAAAAACGGCGCTGCGGGTGCATTGCCAGGTGATGGCGGCGTTAACCGGCTTTCCGCTATGGCGATACCAGCCGATGGCGGTTTCCCGCTGGTTGCTGATGGCTAATGCGGCAACATTTTCCGCGCCAACGTGCTCAACCGCTTTGGCAATCACCTCAAGCGAGGCCTCGATCAACGTCTCGCCAGATTGCTCTACCCAGCCATCGCGAGGGGTTTGAATCGCCAGGGGTTGTGAAAATTTCACAATAACGTTGCCGCGGCCGTCGAGCACCACCGCTTTTGCATTGGTCGTCCCTTCGTCGAGCGCAATAATGAACTCTTGTTGTGTTGCCGGCATTAGATAGTCTCCTGAGTCACACTTCGTCCTGGCGCTGAGGGGCGAACATTCCTCGCTATCGCGTTGCTACTTAGCAGGCCATGATGTGACATTTCGTTATCACTTTTGTAATCACTGAATATATATTCGATAGTGATTATTTATTTAATACCTTAGCCAGAAACTTTCCCCGGGGCTAGAGGAAAAGTTATCAATTGTGCTGGCAATCACACTTATCTGCATGGATAAATGCGCGGAGGGCTGGAGGGGGAAGCGCCAGGAAATTTAATCAGGATATTGAAATATAAATGTTTATTTTGCATGCCTCGGCATCAGAAAAGGTGGCGCAAAGGCATGCAAAAAGATGTCTGATGGAAAATTAGCCGGTGACCAGCAGCCTCGCGGTTGGATAATCGGTGATTAAAACATCGATATAGCCGCCGGAGAGGGCGCCTTTGATCGCCGCAACCTTATCGCTACCGCCGGCCAGCGCCACGACGTTGGGGCATTTTTTTACTTTTTCCAGCGCCATGCCGATAACAGGATCTTCATCATCGCTTAACACGGCCTGGCCTTTTTTGTCGTAATAGTGCAGGCAGATATCCCCCACCGCGCCGCGCTCGGCGAGCACCTGCAGCATATCTTCGTGGTAATAGTTACCTGACGTTTTCAGCAGCTGAGAAGGTTCGAGAATACCAATCCCGACGATGGCAATATCGACCTCGTCGAAACGCGAAACCACATCGGCGACGTCCTGGCTGGCGATGAGACGGTTTTTCTCCGCCATCGAGCCCTCAATGCTCTGCGAAGGAAGCAGCCAGGCCTGGCAGTTAAGATGCTGAGCGAGCGTCTGGGTCAGGATGGTTGCCTGTACGTTGCCGTTCGGCCCCACGCCGCCGAGCAGCTGGATAACTCCGCTGGCCTTCAGGTTTTGCGCGTGGACCTCATCGACCATGGCCCTGATGGTCGAACTCCATGAGGAGACGCCGATCAGATCTTTTGGTCGCAGGCGGGTTTCCAGATAGTGGGCCGCAGCGGACCCAATCGCGCGTTTGAGGGTGTGATCGCTGGCATCCTCTTCGGTATCGACGACGATAGCCTGCTTAATTCCGTAGCGATCTTCGATGCCTTTTTCGAGGTTAAGAAAAATATTCGAGGGCTGAACGACGCTAATTTTTACCACCCCTTCTTTCTGGCAGCGGGTGATGGCACGGGAGACAAATGACTGGGAAAGCGAAAGAAGTTGTGCAATGTCGGACTGCTTTCGTCCTTCAAGATAGTAAAGTGTGGCAATCTTAACTAACAGCCTTTGTTCATCCTGCTTAGCCATATATATCCCCGAAAATCATTAACGTATATCCATTATGTTATACCCGTCAGGCCGAAAACTACATGTCCGCTGGCTGCGTGCGTCTACCGCGCCGGCCCCTGCCTGAGCAGACTGCAATTCGAATAATTCAGGGTATAGAGGCTTTTATCATACGTGAAAAAGAAAGAGAACTAAGTGTGATGAAACTCTAACTTTTATCAATCCTCAAAATCAGCTATGGACAAAAACAGAACAGTTGTCGCATAATTGAATAAAGAATCATTGTTGAATATATATTCATGGTGATATCAAGTCAACTGAAAACTTATCCAGGCACAGACATGCCTGATAGTAAGGAGGCAGAATGTTCCTGAGTATGATGCAGCGGCGGAAGCCTGATGATGCGCTGCCTGGGGATGTCTGGTTTTTTTAGTCCCTTGTGGAATAAATATTCCAAGTTGAAATTAAATTCAGAGGTATTAAATGAATCCCTATAGCTACGATGTCCAGGCACTTGAGCGTAAAGCTCGCGCGGTACGCCGCCATATTATCAGATTGAATGCCAACAGCCCGGCCGGGGGGCATACCGGCGCCGATTTGTCGCAGGTAGAGCTATTAACCGCCCTCTATTTCCGCGAGCTAAACGTCTCCCCGGAGCAGATTGCCGACCCGGAGCGGGATATTTATATCCAGTCTAAAGGCCACGCGGTGGGGTGCTACTACTGCGTGCTTGCGGAAGCCGGCTTTTTCCCGGTCGAGTGGCTGGCGACCTATCAGCACGCGAACTCGCACCTTCCTGGCCACCCGGTTCGTCAAAAAACCCCCGGCATCGAACTGAATACCGGTGCATTGGGCCACGGTTTGCCTGTTGCGGTGGGGCTGGCGCTGGCTGCAAAGAAAAGCAACAGCACCCGCCGCATCTTTTTAATTACCGGCGATGGCGAACTGGCCGAGGGCAGCAACTGGGAGGCGGCGCTGGCTGCGGCGCATTACGAGCTCGATAACCTGATTATTATCAACGATAAAAACAACCTTCAGCTCGCCGGGCCGACCCGCGAGATTATGAATACCGACCCGCTTGCCGATAAGTGGAAAGCGTTTGGCATGACCGTGACCGAGTGTCAGGGAAACGATATGGCCTCAGTGGTGGCCGCTCTGGAAGGGTTGCAGCAGGCAGGTAAACCTAACGTCATTATCGCAAATACGACAAAAGGCGCCGGTATTTCCTTTATCCAGGGGCGTCCGGAATGGCACCACCGGGTACCGAAAGGCGAAGAGATTGAACTGGCACTGGAGGAACTGAAAGATGAGTAATGCAGAACACCTGGCGAGCGTAATGGTGCAAGCGTTTATTGACGCGGTAGAAAGCGGTGTTGATCTGGTGCCGGTCGTTGCTGATTCCACTTCGACGGCGAAAATTGCGCCCTTTATTAAACAATTTCCCGGCCGTCTGGTTAACGTCGGGATTGCCGAACAAAGCATGGTCGGCATGGCGGCCGGGCTGGCGCTGGGCGGGAAAGTTGCGGTGACCTGTAACGCCGCGCCCTTCCTGATTTCGCGCGCCAATGAGCAGATCAAAGTCGACGTCTGCTACAACAACACCAACGTTAAGCTGTTTGGTCTGAACGCCGGGGCCAGCTACGGCCCGCTGGCGAGCACCCATCACTCCATTGACGACCTTGCCGTGATGCGCGGGTTCGGCAATATCCAAATCTTTGCCCCCTCTACGCCGCGCGAGTGCCGGCAGATAATCGACTACGCCATCCAGCATCAGGGGCCGGTCTACATCCGCCTTGACGGCAAGGCGTTGCCGGAGCTGCACGACGAGAGCTACCGCTTTGTGCCGGGGGCGGTGGTTACCCTGCGCGAAGGCCGGGATATTGCGCTGGTTGCTACGGGGTCGACGGTGCATGAAATCGTCGACGCTGCGCAACTGCTGGCGGAACAGGGCATTGAAGCGAAGGTGGTGAGCGTTCCGTCGATTCGCCCTTGCGACACTCAGGCGCTGCTGGCGGCGCTGGAGGGCTGTAGCGCGGTCATCACGGTTGAAGAGCACAACGTGAATGGCGGACTCGGCAGCCTGGTTGCCGAAGTGCTGGCCGAAGGCGGTGCCGGTATCCCCCTGAAGCGCCTGGGGATCCCGGACGGTGAGTATGCGGCGGCGGCAGACCGCGGCTGGCTTCGTCAGCACCACGGTTTCGATGCGCCGGCGATCGCGGCGCTGGCGCCTACGCTGCTCTAACCGTAGCCAGATAACCCGTGCGGGCAGCCCGCGCGGGTGATGCTATTTTGGCAACCCGCAGAGCGTGATGACCCGCGCGTCGCTTTGCATCCAGTGAACCTGAACTATCTCATCATCAATTTGCATCCGCAGCACTCCTTCCTCTATATACGTCACCCGCATGCGCAGAAAATCCATCCCGAGCTGGCGGGGGAGGGAGAGCGCCTTAAACCCGCTCTCTTTTGCCGAGAACGCCAGCGTCAGCGCCAGCGCAAAGGGCAGCCCGCTGGCCGCCAGCAGCGTTTTTTCCGCCGGGTTGATAATGCTGCTGGCAAGTTCCTCCGCGAGGATTGGAGTAAAGCACCGCTCAATATCAATCCCTATAGGGCGAGAAGAGACTACCGCCAGGGCGCTATTTTCACAGTGGCTGATGCTGCCGAACCACGGCGCGGGCCACAGCGGCTGGCGCTGCTCGCCGGGCGGCGGCGGCATTTTTTCGCCAACTTCGCGCAGGGCGTGAACGGCGGCGATGCGTCCGGCAAGATGTTCGGCCTGGCGCTTACGGCCGCCTGCGGCGAGCAGGGCGTGATGGGGCAGCCACAGCAGATCCGCGGGTTGGAAGCTGGCTGGGTCGAAATCAATCCGCTGGAGAGGATGGCCGGCAAGTAAAAGGGTGCTGTGATGTGTCTGCATGAAAGGATGTTAACCGATTTCCCGGCCGCCCTCTATGGCTGGAGGGCGGCGGGATTCAGGCGAGCAATCAGAAGTGAGTGTTGACGCCCATATACCAGGTACGGCCCGATTCGTTATAGGTTTCGGCGCCCGCGCCGTACATATAACCGGTGGTGCCGCCGGTTGTCTGGGCGTTACCCGCACGCCAGTGGCGCTTGTCGAAGACGTTATCCACGCCGCCGGTCAGGCTGACATTTTTGGTGACGTCCCAGGTCGCGCTCAGGCCGAGGATGCTGTATGGGCTAACCTCGTTCTTCTCGCTGCCGGTAACCGGTTCGCCCTTGTAGTTATACTTTTTCGGCTCCTGCTTGCCGTACCAGGTAAAGGTCGACTGCACGGAAACATCCTGGTATATCTGCCAGCTGAGGGTCGAGTTGAGCGTATATTCCGGGATAATCGACAGGCGATCGCCGGTCTCTTTGTTCTTACTCTGCAGCATGTAGGTGATGTTGTTGGTCCAGTTAACGGTCTCGCTAACCGGAACGTTTAACGTCCCTTCCAGGCCCTCAACCACCGCTTTCGGCACGTTCTCCCACTGGTAAATATCGGTTTTCACCTTACCGCTTGATGTAGAGGAGAGCGGCGCGTATCCCGCTTCGATTTTGTCGCGGTAATCGTTGCGGAACCAGGTCACCCCGGCCAGCCAGCCGTCTCGTTTAAACTCAAGCCCAATCTCTTTGTTGATGCTGGTCTCTGCCTTCAGGTCATCGTTACCCACCATATAGCAGCCGGTGCCGGTTGCGCTGGCGTAGCAGCCCTGGCCCTTACTGTACAGGATGTAGTTCGGGTTGGTCTGATACAGGCTCGGCGCTTTATAGGCGCGGGCAATACCCATCTTCAGGGTAAAGTCGTCGCCCAGGCCCTGGGACAGGTTCAGCGATGGGCTCCAGTTATTGCCGACGATGCTGTGGTGATCGAAACGTAGCGCCGGCGTCAGCATGGTGGAATCGGTGAGCTCAACGTTGTCTTCGGCAAACAGCGAGAAGATCTCCGCCTGTGAGTACGGGCTGCGGTTGGTACTGCTTGCGCCCGGAATATCGCCACCCATAAAGGTCTGGGTATTGGAGGCGTTATCCTTCATCCGCTGCTGGTTCCATTCGCTCCCCAGGGTCAGGTTCTGATTGACCCACAGGTCGAACGGAATGCTGATTTCGCTGTGCAGCATCACGTCGGAAAGGTCGGTATCGGAGAACAGGTTGCTGTTGAAGATACCTTCTGTGCCCCCGGCCAGGCCTTCGCCCTTACGCGAGTTGCGGGTGTGCTCGTACTGCGCCCAGTTGCTGGTGGTGATACCATTATCCCAGCCGCCGTTCCAGGTGACGGAGTAGGTCTGACGATAGAGACGGTTGGTCTCTTTACCGTAGTTCTCTTTCACCAGGTCGTTGGTGTTGGTGTTCTGCGTGTCGCCCGCGTAGAGGTTGCCCTGGCGGCTGTAACCTGACTCAAACTCCAGCGACTGCATCGGCGCGAAGTCCCAGCGCACGACGCCGTTGATACTTTTGTTTTTAACCCCTTCACGCCCGGCAGGCATGGTATCGGCGTAGATGCCGGTACGCTCGGACTGATGCCCCTGGTTAATATCCCAGGCATCGGCCTGCGTCTTCTCAAGGTTGCCGAACAGGCGGAAGCTGAAATCGCCGCCCAGCGGACCGTTGAGGCTGAAGTTAGTGCGCTTGGTGGAGCCCTCGTCTTTATGTTCCGGAGCGTTCATGTAGGTATTCCATGAACCGTGCCACTCGTTGCCGCCTTTTTTGGTGATGATATTGACCACGCCGCCCGCCGCGCCGTTGCCGTAGCGCGCCGCAGCAGGGCCGCGAATGACCTCAATGCGTTCGATCATTTCCGGCGGCACCCAGCTGGTATCGCCGCGGGTGTCGCGCTCGCCGCGCCAGCCGAGACGAATAGAGTTGCGGCTGGTGACCGGCTTACCGTCAATCAGGATCAGGGTATTTTCCGGGCCCATGCCGCGAATATCAATCTGGCGGTTGTTGCCGCGCTGGCCGCTGGTGGAGTTGCCGGTCAGGTTAACGCCCGGCATAGTGCGGATAATTTCTGAGACATCGCGGGCCGGTGGACGCTTACGAATTTCATCGGCGGTGATGGTGGAGACGCCGGGAGCCTGCAGATTCTGTTCCGCCGCGGTAACGACCATAGTCTCTTCGGCGGCCGCTTTTTTGCTGTCTGTGGTCTCTTCCGCGCACAGCGGGAAGGCAACACCATAAATTCCCAGATTGACCAGCAAGGCCAGGGATTTGATCCTGTTATTCATTTTAAATCCTGCTGTCTGTTGCCGCTTTCCCCAAAGGCCCCTTCCCACCGGGAGAGGAGACGGCATACACCAATGTTGCCAGTAGAGGACAAATGGGTTCCATCTCTGGCATGTTTTTAGAAGTTACTCTTATCAACGCGCGGTAATACGCTATTGCAAATGCAAATAGTTATCAATAATATTATCAATAAAATATTACGTTTATTGATAAATATCACGATAAACATAGGGTTATTGAATGCTCAAGACAGGAAGCGATGACTGGTGGCAGATTCTTACCGGCCCGCAGTCAGAGGCGTCTGGCGATGCATACCGGGTGACGTTCTGGTGGCGGGACCCGGCGGGCAGCGAGGCCACTTCGGCGACGCGGCGGGTGTGGATTTACATCACCGGCGTCACCGACCACCACAAAAATGCCGTCCCGCAAACCCTGCGGCGCGTCCCGGGCACCGATGCCTGGCAATGGCAGACCACGCTCTCGTCGACCTGGCGCGGCAGCTACTGTTTTATCCCCTCCGAACGCGATGACGATTTTGCTCCTGAGATTTTTAACGGCGACAGTCCGGACCGCACGCTGCTGCGCGAGGGCTGGCGACGTCTGCTGCCGCGTGCGGTTGCCGACCCGCTCAATCCGCAAAGCTGGAAGGGCGGGCGCGGCCACGCGGTCTCCGCGCTGGAGCTTGCGCAGGCGCCGGAGCAGCCCGGCTGGGCGCTGCGCGATGAAAATTACGCCCCGCCGGTCTGCATTCAGTGGCGCAGCGCGCGGCTTGGCAACAGCCGTCGGGCGTGGATTTATGCCACCGGCGACGGCGCGGCGGAAGAGCGCCCGCTGGCGGTGCTGCTGGACGGCCAGTTCTGGGCCGAGAGCATGCCGGTATGGTCGCCGCTGGCCGGACTCACCCGCGAGGGCCGGCTGCCGGCGGCGGTATATCTGCTGATCGACGTGATTGATAACGCGCACCGCGGCCGCGAGCTGCCCTGCAACCGCGATTTTTGGCTGGCGGTGCAGGAGGAGCTGCTGCCGCAGGTGCGTCAAATCGCGGCCTTTAGCGACCGGGCCGAGCGTACCGTCGTGGCCGGGCAAAGCTTTGGCGGCCTGGCGGCAATGTTTGCCGCCCTGAACTGGCCGCAGCGTTTTGGCTGCGTGCTCAGCCAGTCCGGCTCCTACTGGTGGCCGCACCGCGGCGGCGCGCAGGATGGCGCGCTGATTGAAGGCCTGAGTTCGGGCGAGCTGCGCGCCGAGGGGCTGCGAGTCTGGCTCGAAGCCGGCGAGCGGGAGCCCCTAATTTTCCGCGCGAATCAGGCGCTTTTAGCCCGGCTGCAGCGGCCGGAAGGGACGGTGTTCTGGCGCCAGGTTGACGGCGGACACGATGCGCTGTGCTGGCGCGGCGGGCTGACGGCGGGACTGATTCAGCTGTGGCAATCTACAGAATCCGCCCCTTCGCAACCCAATCATTGATCATGCGCCAGGGCTGCCGACGCGGCCAGCAGGATAGCGAGTATTAACAGGAGTTTGAAATGCAATTCAGTAACCCCTTCGATAATCCGCAAGGGCAGTTTTACATTCTGCGTAACGAGCTGCAGCAGTACAGCCTGTGGCCCCATCACTGCGCGCTGCCGGAGGGCTGGACGGTAGAGTGTCCACCGCAGTCGCTGGAAGCGTGCAATGCCTGGCTGGCGGCGAACTGGTCAACCCTCACCCCCGCGCACTACGCGTCCTAAGGAGCCGATGATGACCACTCGTTTACCGCTGGTTGCAGCGCAGCCGGGGATCTGGATGGCGGAGCGGCTGTCTACGCTGCCCGGCGCCTGGAGCGTCGCTCACTACGTCGAGCTCAGCGGCAGCCTCGATCCGGCGCTGCTCGGCAGGGCGATCGTCGCCGGTCTGAGCCAGGCCGATACGCTTAGCATGCGCTTTTGCGAAGACAACGGCGAAGCCTGGCAGTGGGTTGATGAGGCCCGGGCCTTCGACGAACCGCAGTACCGCGACCTGCGCGAGGCGGACGATCCGCACGAGGCCGCGCTGGCAATTATGCGGGCCGACCTCGGACAGAATTTGCGCGTCGATAGCGGGAATTCGCTGGTCTGCCACCAGCTGCTGCGCACGGCGGATAATCGCTGGTACTGGTATCAGCGCTATCATCATTTACTCGTAGATGGCTTTAGTTTCCCCGCTATTACCCGCCAGATCGCCGCCATTTACCGCGCCTGGCAGCGCGGCGAGGCGACGCCGGAGTCGCCGTTTACGCCGTTCGCTGAGGTGGTGGAAGAGTATCAGCGCTATTACGGCAGCGACGGCTGGCAGCGGGACAAGCAGTTCTGGCAGGAGCAGCGCAAGGCGCTGCCGGCGCCAGTCTCGCTCTCCGCCGCGCCGCTGGCGGGACGGGCAACGGGCACGGAGATCTGGCGCCTGAAGCTTGACGCTGACGCCGCGACGTTCAGCCGTCTGGCCGCCGGCGCCCCGCAGTGCCAGCGCGCCGACCTGGCGCTGGCGCTTACCGCGCTGTGGCTGGGGCGCCTGTGCGGCCGTATGGACTATGCCGCCGGCTTTATCTTTATGCGCCGCATGGGATCGGCGGCGCTGACCGCGACCGGGCCGGTGCTTAACGTCCTGCCGCTGGCGATAAACATCGATGCCCAGGAAACCCTGGCCGAGCTGGCGCTCCGCCTGGCCGGACAGCTGAAAAAAATGCGTCGCCACCAGCGCTATGATGCGGAACAAATCGTCCGCGATAGCGGCAAGGCCGCGGGCGATGAGCCGCTGTTTGGCCCGGTATTAAATATCAAAGTCTTTGATTACGTTCTCGATATTGACGGCGTGCAGGCGGTGACGCATACCCTGGCGACCGGCCCGGTTAACGATCTTGAGCTGGCGCTGTTCCCGGACGAAGCCGGCGGCCTGTCGCTGGAAGTGCTGGCCAATAAGCAGCGCTACGATGAGGCCACGCTGCGCGCGCACGTTGAGCGCCTCTCCGCGCTGCTTGCCCAGTTTGCCGCCGACCCGGCGCTGCGCTGCGGCGAAGCGAACATGCTGTCAGCGCGGGAAACGCAGCGGCTGGCGGAAATCAATAATACCGGCATCGCGCTGCCCGCCACGACGCTGAGCGCGCTGGTCGCAGAACAGGCGATGAAGACCCCGGATGCGCCCGCGCTGGTGGACGCCAGCTGGCAGTTCAGCTACCGCGAAATGCGCCAGCAGGTTGTGGCGCTCGCCGAGGTGCTGCGCGCGCGGGGGGTTAAGCCCGGCGATAGCGTGGCGGTGGCGCTGCCGCGTTCGGTCTTCCTCACCCTGGCGCTGCACGCCATCGTTGAAGCGGGCGCCGCCTGGCTGCCGCTCGATACCGGCTATCCTGACGATCGCCTGCGCATGATGCTCGAAGACGCGCGCCCGACGCTGCTGCTGACCTCTGACGATCAGCTGGCGCGCTTTAGCGATATCCCCGGGCTTGCCAGCCTGTGCTATCAGCAGCCGCTGGCGGCGGGGGATGACGCGCCGCTGGCGCTCTCAATGCCGGAGCATACCGCCTATATCATCTTTACCTCCGGCTCGACCGGACGCCCGAAAGGGGTGATGGTGGGGCAGACCGCGATCGTCAACCGCCTGCTGTGGATGCAAAATCACTATCCGCTCGGCGCCGATGACGTGGTGGCGCAGAAAACGCCGTGCAGCTTTGACGTCTCTGTATGGGAGTTCTGGTGGCCGTTTATCGCCGGCGCCCGGCTGGTGATGGCGGAACCCGAAGCGCATCGCGACCCGCTGGCGATGCAGCAGTTCTTCGCCCGCTACGGCGTGACCACGACCCACTTTGTGCCGTCGATGCTGGCGGCGTTCGTCGCTTCGCTCGACGCGGAAAACGTCACCGCCTGCCAAACGCTGCGGCGGGTATTCTGCAGCGGGGAAGCGCTGCCGACCGGGCTGTGCCGAGAATGGGAGGCCCTGACCGGCGTGGCGCTGCATAACCTCTACGGTCCGACCGAAGCGGCGGTAGACGTCAGCTGGTACCCGGCCTGCGGCGCGGAGCTGGCGGCGGTGACCGGCAGCAGCGTGCCGATCGGCTGGCCGGTGTGGAACACCGGATTACGTATTCTTGATGCCGCGATGCGCCCGGTACCGCCCGGCGTCGCGGGGGATCTGTACCTTACCGGCATCCAGCTGGCGCAGGGCTATCTCGGACGTCCGGACCTGACCGCCGGCCGCTTTATTGCCGACCCGTTTAGCGCCGGCGAGCGCATGTACCGCACCGGGGACGTGGCGCGCTGGCTCGATAACGGGGCGGTGGAGTATCTGGGGCGCAGCGACGATCAGCTGAAAATTCGCGGCCAGCGCATTGAGCTGGGCGAAATAGATCGCGTCATGGCGGCGCTGCCGGAGGTGGCTCAGGCGGTCACCCACGCCTGCGTCTTTAATCAGGCGGCGGCGACCGGCGGCGATGCGCGCCAGCTGGTCGGTTACCTGGTGTCTGAATCCGGGCTGCCGCTGGATACCGCGGCGCTGAAAGCGCGTCTTGGCGAGCAGCTGCCGCCGCATATGGTGCCGGTGGTGCTGATCCAGCTGCCGGCGCTGCCGCTGAGCGCTAACGGCAAGCTGGATCGTAAAGCGCTGCCGCTGCCAACGCTGAGCCAGGAGCGTCGCGGCCGGCCGCCGGAGTCAGAGAGCGAGCGTGCGGTTGCCGAGGCGTTCAGCCAGCTGCTGGGCTGCGAAGTGAACGATATTGAAGCGGATTTCTTTGCGCTTGGCGGCCACTCGCTGCTGGCGATGCGCCTGGCGGCGCAGCTGAGCCGCCGCTTTGCGCGTCAGGTGACGCCGGGACTGGTGATGGTCGCTTCGACGGTAGGGCAGCTGAGCGCGCTGCTGGCGTCCGATCTGAGCGACGAGCAGGCGCAGCGCCTGGGCTTTGATACGATTTTACCCCTGCGTAAAAGCGACGGCCCGACGCTGTTCTGCTTCCATCCGGCCTCCGGCTTTGCCTGGCAGTTCAGCGTGCTGGCTCGCTATCTCAACCCGCGCTGGTCAATTACCGGCATTCAATCGCCACGCCCGGAAGGGCCGATGGTGAGCGCCGCCAGCCTTGATGAAGTCTGCGAATCTCATCTGCAAACTTTACTGGCGCAGCAGCCGCACGGGCCATATTACCTGTTCGGTTATTCCCTCGGCGGCACCCTGGCGCAGGGAATTGCCGCGCGCTTACGCCAGCGCGGCGAAGCGGTAGCGTTCCTCGGGCTGCTGGATACCTGGCCGCCGGAGTCGCAAAACTGGGCGGAAAAAGAGGCCAACGGCCTCGACCCGCAGGTGCTGGCCGAAATTGATCGCGAGCGGGAAGCGTTCCTCGCCGCGCAGCAGGGTCAGCCGTCCGGCGAGCTGTTTAGCGTGATTGAGGGCAACTACGCCGACGCGGTGCGCCTGCTGACCACCGCGCACAGCGCGAAGTTCGACGGCAAGGCGACCCTGTTCGTTGCGGAAAAAACGCGCCAGCCGGGGATGGACCCGCGGGCGGTGTGGGGGCCGTGGATCGGCGAACTGGAGGTCTTCAGCCAGGCGTGCGCGCACGTCGAGATCATCTCTCCGCAGGCCTTTGAGTCGATAGGTCCGGTGGTGCGGGAGATTCTGGAATAGGTAGAGCGTCGCCCGGAGTTATCCGGGCGACCCCGGCGCATAATCCTGTAACCCCGGTAAGCGTAGCGCGACCGGGGTTTTTTTATGCTTTAGCCTGGGAGAAAAGGGGAGGCTAGCGTCGGCCCAGCGGCACCACCAGCGGCGTATGGGCGACCGGATCGTCGATGATCGTGCAGCGCAGGCCGTAAATCCGCTCGATAAGCTCGGCGGTAACGATCTCTTTCGGCGCCCCTTCGGCGATAATTTTGCCGTCGCGCAGGGCGATCAGATGGGTGGCGTAGCGGCAGGCCTGGTTGAGATCGTGCAGCACCGCCGCCAGGGTATAACCCTTCTCGCGATTCAGCTCGCTCAGCAGCTCCAGGAGATCGATCTGATGGCTGATATCCAGCCAGGTCGTCGGCTCATCGAGCAGCATGATGGCGGTTTCCTGCGCCAGCACCATTGCAATCCACGCGCGCTGACGCTGGCCGCCGGAGAGCGTGTCAACGCTCTGCAGCGCAAGGTCGGTGATGCCGGTGGCCCTCATCGCCTGATTGACCGCGTCATCGTCTTCTTTACGCCAGCGGGTGAACATCGGCTGATGCGGATAGCGGCCGCGGGCAACCAGCTCCTGGACGGTAATATCGCCCGGGGTGGTGGCGTTTTGCGCCAGCAGGCCGATCCGCCTGGCCACGTCCTTGCTGGCGTAGCGCTGGATCTGCTCACCGTCGAGATAAACATGGCCGCTGGCCGGAGTCATCAGGCGGCTGAGGGTGCGAAGCAGCGTCGATTTGCCGCAGCCGTTGGGGCCGATAATGGCGGTGAAGTGGCCGTCGGGAATGGTCACGTTCAGCGATTCGGCGATGATCTTTTTGCCGTATGCCAGGGTCAACTGGTCGCCGCGCAAACGGGGGGTTACAGCGGTCATTTTTTGCGGGACTCCTGAATTAACAGTGCGATGAGATAGATACCGCCGAGGCTGACGGTGACGACTCCCACCGGTAGCTGATAGGGCATAAACAGACGCTGGGCGCTGTAGTCGGCCAGCGCCAGCAGCAGCGCGCCGCACAGCGCCGACTGGGTCAGACCCCAGCGCGCGGTGCCGCTGAGGCGGCGGGCGATATGCGGAGCTACCAGCGCAATAAAGGAGATCGGACCCGCCAGCGCGGTGGCGGCGGCGGTCAGCACCACCCCCACCAGCATCAGCAGCAGGCGAGAGCGCTCAACCCGCACGCCCAGCGCGCAGGCGGTGTCGTCACCCATTTCCAGCAGGCGCATACGCCGCGCCAGCAGCACGCTGCACGCCAGCATCAGCACAATAAGCGGCGCCGATGGCCAGGTTTTACTCCACGTCAGCCCGTTGAGCGAACCGGCGTTCCATAGCCCGGCGGAAAGCGCGGTTTCCAGCGACGCGCGCAGCAGCAGCCAGGTATTGAACGCCACCAGCATCGCGCGGATACCGATGCCGATAATAATCAGCCGGAAGGTTTCAATCCCGTTACGCCAGGCCAGCAGCCAGACCAGCAGGGCGGTAAGCACCCCGCCAACCATCGCCGCCAGCGCGATAGCCGTCAGGTTCTGGCCAAAGATCACCATCGCCACCAGCACGCCGCTCCACGCGCCGGTGTTGAAGCCCATGACGTCCGGGCTGCCCAGCGGGTTGCGCATCAGCGACTGAAAAATCGCGCCGCTGACGCCCAGCGCCGCGCCGATCAGCAGCGCCATCAGCACCCGCGGCAGCCGCCATTCGGTGACTACCATCGTAATATTACGCGGCGCATCGCCCAGCAGAGCGGAGATAACCTGCTCCACCCGCAGCGGCACCAGGCCGCTGCCGAGCCCCCAAAGGGAAACCAGCACGCTGGCGACGATCAGGATAAAACAGCTAAGCAGTAAACGACGGGAAGGGGCGATCACATTGCACCTCCGCGCGGCTGACGACGCACCAGCCAGATCAGCACCGGCGCGCCGATAAAGGCGCTGACTACCGATACCCGCAGCTCTCCGGGAACCAGCAGGCGGCCAAGAACATCGGCAAACAGCAGCAGCGCCGGGGTTGCCAGCAGGGTGACCGGTAGCGACCAGCGGTGGTCGGCACCCACCAGCCAGCGCGCCATATGCGGCATCATCAGGCCGATAAAGGCGATTGGGCCGACCACCGCCGTGGCGCTGCCGCAAAGGACGGTTATCGCCAGCAGGCCGATAAACTGCGTGCGCGCCACCCGGCTGCCGAGCGCGGTGGCGGTATCGCTGCCGAGGCTCAGGCTGTTCAGCGCCCGGCTGAGCAGCAGCGTGACGGCGCCGGCGATCAGCACCGGGATCAGGACAATTTTAAGCGTTTGCAGGGTACGGATATCCAGCGAGCCGGCCTGCCAGAACCGCAGCTGGTCGTATACATCGGGGTTAAGCAGCGCAATGCCGTTAGAGAGGCCTTCGAGCACCGCCGCCAGCGCGACGCCGGCCAGGGTCAGGCGCACCGGGCTAAGCTGACCTCCGCCCTGGCTGCCGGTGAAGGCCACCAGCAGCGAGGCGGCAAAGGCGCCGCAAAAGGACATCAGCAGCTGTTCCTGCGGAGAATGAATGCCGAACAGCGCGGCGCCGAGGACGATCGCGAAGCTGGCGCCGGAGTTGACGCCCAGAATGCCGGGGTCGGCCAGCGGATTGCGGGTGAGGGTCTGCATCAGCGCCCCCGCCAGGCCCAGCGCGACGCCGGCGAGCAGTCCGGCAAGGGTGCGCGGCAGGCGGGCATCGAGCACGATGGTGCAGTCAGCGCTCTGGCAGGTGCCGGTAAAGGCATCCACAACGACGTTGAGTGGCAGAGGTTTGGCGCCGACCAGCAGGCTGAGCGCAATCGCAACGGCTAAAACCAGCAGCAGACCAGGCACGGCAACGGCGCGCACCGTGGTCGTAGAAAACGACATAGTTCACATCCCTGACATGATAATGATAGTAATTATCGTTATCGATTCTATCCAGTTATGTTAGCATGGCGGCCCCTAAGAATGGTATACGCAAATCATTCGGGATGCATCGCGACGGCAGGGCGTGGGCGCCCGGGCGCTGACGCACAGCGCCGCTCGGGCGAAGAGTCAATCCGCCCGCAATGGCCCGAGGTGCAGCGAGGCGGGGTCGTTCGGTCGCCGCCGGCGCATCTGCAGCCCGACGTATGACGAGTATTGATGGAAAATAATAACAAGGTGTTGTAATGAACCGACAATCCCGGCTGCTGGACCTGAGCCTGCTGAAAACGCATCCGGCGTTTCGCGCCGTCTTTATCGCCCGCTTTATCTCTATCCTCTCGCTTGGCCTGCTGGGCGTTGCGATCCCGGTACAAATCCAGATGATGACCCACTCCACCCTGCAGGTGGGACTCTCGGTCACTCTGACCGGCGGCTCGATGTTTATCGGCCTGATGGTGGGGGGCGTGCTGGCGGATCGCTACGAGCGTAAGCGCCTGATCCTGCTGGCGCGCGGTACCTGCGGGATCGGTTTTGTCGGCCTGTGCCTGAACGCGCTGCTGCCCGAGCCTTCGCTGATCGCCATCTACCTGCTGGGCATCTGGGACGGCTTCTTTGCCTCGCTGGGCGTGACGGCGCTGCTGGCGGCAACGCCCGCGCTGGTCGGGCGGGAAAATCTGATGCAGGCCGGGGCGATTACCATGCTGACGGTACGCCTGGGCTCGGTGATTTCGCCGATGATCGGCGGCCTGCTGCTGGCGACCGGCGGCGTGGCCTGGAACTACGGCCTGGCGGCGGCCGGAACCTTTATCACCACCTTGACCCTGCTGCGCTTACCGCAGCTACCTCCGCCGCCGCAGCCGCGCGAGCATCCGCTGAAGTCGCTGCTGGCGGGGCTTAAGTTCCTCTTTAATAGCCCGCTGATTGGCGGTATCGCGCTGCTTGGCGGCCTGCTGACGATGGCGAGCGCGGTGCGCGTGCTCTATCCGGCGCTGGCCGAAGGCTGGCGGATGTCGGCCTCGCAAATCGGCCTGCTGTACGCGGCGATCCCGCTGGGCGCAGCGCTCGGGGCGCTAACCAGCGGCCAACTGGCGCAAACCGCCAGGCCTGGCGCGCTGATGCTGGGCACCACCGTCGGCTCCTTTGTCGCCATCGCGCTGTTTAGCCTGATGCCGCTGTGGCAGCTGGGCGCGCTGTGCCTGGCGCTGTTTGGCTGGCTGAGCGCCATCAGTTCGCTGCTGCAGTACACCCTGATTCAAACCCAGACGCCGGAGGCGATGCTTGGGCGCATTAACGGCCTGTGGACCGCGCAGAACGTCACCGGCGATGCCGTTGGCGCCGCGCTGCTGGGCGGCCTCGGCGTGATGATGACCCCGGTCGCTTCGGCAAGCGCCAGCGGCTGGGTGCTGGTTATCGTTGGTGCGATTTTGATTGGGCTGCTGAGTGAATTACGCCGCTTTCAGCGTCCGGAGACGGTGAGCGAAAGTTGAGCCTGCTTCCCGGCCAGGCGTTGCGCCGGCCGGGAACAGGGTTTAGCCGAAGAAGGTTGCGAGACGCTGCAGCACCAGCATGGCGCTGTAGTAGTCGAGACGGAACGTTTCGATGCCCAGCGGATAGACGCGTTTGGCTTCGACCGCAGGCAGGTGGGCCAGCAGCGGATTAGCGTAAATCGCCTTAACGTCCTTCTCGTCGCCGGCGAACAGGAACAGGCTTTGACCATTGAGTCCGGCGGCTAAATTCTCCCCGCCCAGCTGGACGATATCGTGACGTTTACCCTGACTCTGGCTGGCATGCAGCCCGGCGGGCAGGGTGGCCAGCGTAAAGCCCAGCTGTTCGAGCATCTGGCCCTGAGCCGACTCCGGCGTCCACAGATTGGCGCTATGGGCCGCGGCGGTATAAACCAGCGCGCTAACCGGCTGCGGCGGTAGCTTCATCTGCTGCTTCAGCGCCGCCAGCTGTTTATCAAACTCAGCAATGCGCACCGAAGCCTGCTGTTCCTGACCGGTAATCTGCCCGAGCTGGGTGAGCAGCGCCTGCCAGCTTTTGTCGTCGTAGTTGATGATAAGCGTTGGCGCAATAGTAGAAAGCTGATCGTACAGCGCCAGCGCGGAATCGCCCCCGGTGGCGCTAATCAGGATCAGGTCCGGCATCTGCGCGGCGACGGCTTCAGCGCTCGGCTCGCCGATATAGAGTCGCGCCAGCTTACGATCCCGGGCGACTGTGCTCCACTGACGCAGAAATCCCTGAGCATCGGCCACGCGGTTATTCGGCGTGGTGGCCCCGCTGGCTACCACCGGGGCATCAATCGCCAGCAGCGAGCCGGTGAGGGTGACGCTGGTGGAAACAATGCGCAGCGGCTTGTGTTCGAGGGTGTGCGCGCCGCGGCTGTCGGTAATCTGACGCGGCCAGTCGGCGGCGAGCGCTGAGGTAATTCCTAAATACGCCAGCCCGCAGGCCAGCAGAGTACGGCGGCACAAAGTGGAGAAATTCACGAATTTGCATCCTGATTGAGTTGAGATAAATGCGTCTCATTTTCAGCTTTGTGCCGCATGGATGCAAGCCTAAGTAGCACAACATGCTGTTTATACGGTTGACATGTAGAGCAATACCTTTTAGGTTAGCCAACCAAAATATAAATGATAATTATTCGTAATATCTTTATCGTTTTTGGAGGATGATATGGAAACGTCACTGGCCGAGGATGTACGGGAACAAAAAATGACTCTGGCACCAGAAAGCTTCTTCTTTATGTCGCCGTACCGCAGTTTTAGCACTTCAGGCTGTTTCAGGCGCTTCTCCCATTCCGCCGCCGACGGCGATGCGCTGACCGGTGAATTCCAGCAACAAATGGCCGCCGCGTTCCGGGAGGCGAAAGCCGCCGGGATCCACAAGCCGGTGATGGTCGGTGCGATCCCCTTTGATACCCGCCAGCCGTCCGAACTGTTTATTCCCGAGCGCTGGGAAACCTTCTCCCGCACCGGCAAGCAGCAGTCTGCGCGCTACGCGTCAGGCCAGGCGGCGATGGACGTCGTGGCCCGGCAGGAGATCCCCGAGCAGGACGCATTTATGGCAATGGTCGAGCGCGCCGCCGCGCTGACCGCTACGCCGGAAGTCGATAAGGTCGTACTGTCGCGCCTGATTGATATCACCACCCGCGATCGCGTGGACAGCGGTGCGCTGCTGGAGCGCCTGATTGCGCAAAACCCCGCCAGCTTTAACTTCCATGTGCCGCTCTCGGACGGCGGCGTTTTACTCGGCGCCAGCCCGGAGCTGCTGCTGCGTAAAGAGGGCGATAGCTTTAGCTCCCTGCCGCTGGCGGGATCGGCCCGGCGCCAGCCGGACGATGTGCTGGATCGCGAAGCGGGCAATAAGCTGCTGGCTTCCGGCAAAGATCGCCACGAGCACGAGCTGGTGACCCAGGCGATGAAAGCGGTGCTCGCGCCGCGCTGCCGCGAGCTGTCGCTGCCGGACTCTCCGCAGCTGATCACCACCCCAACTTTATGGCATCTGGCGACGCCAATCGCAGGGACCGCCGCGGCCGGGGAAAACGCCATGTCGCTGGCGTGCCTGCTGCATCCGACGCCGGCCCTCAGCGGTTTCCCGCACCAGGCCGCCACGCGCCTGATCCGCGAGCTGGAACCGTTCGATCGCCAGCTGTTCGGCGGCATCGTCGGCTGGTGTGATGACGAAGGCAACGGTGAGTGGGTTGTGACCATTCGCTGCGCCCGCCTGCATCAGCACACGCTGCGCCTGTTTGCCGGCGCAGGGATCGTTCCGGCCTCCTCTCCGCTGGGGGAGTGGCGCGAAACTGGCGTCAAACTGACCACTATGCTGAACGTGTTCGGCTTGTATTAAGAGGCGATGATGATTGCATTTAACCGCTGGCCGGAAAGTTTTGCCGCCCGCTACCGTGAAAAAGGCTACTGGCAGGATCTGCCGTTAACTCAGCTGATTACCCGTCACGCGGCGAGCGATGCCGTGGCGATTATCGACGGCGAAGTCCAGTACAGCTATCGCCAGTTCAACCAGCTGGTGGATAATCTCGCCTGCTCCCTGCAGGGCATGGGGCTCAAACGCGGTGAAACCGCGCTGGTGCAGCTGGGCAACGTCGCCGAATTCTATATCACCTTCTTTGCGCTGCTGCGCATCGGCGTGGCGCCGGTCAACGCGCTGTTCAGCCATCAGCGCAGCGAGCTCAACGCCTACGCCACGCAAATTGAACCCGCGCTGCTGATTGCCGATCGCCAGCATGCGCTGTTTGCCGACGATAGCTTCCTTAACGGATTTATCGAACAGCATCCGTCGGTGCGGGTGGCGCTGCTGCGCGGCGATAGCGGTGAGTATGACCTGGCCGCGGCGATCGCCCAGCCGGCCGCAGGCTTCATCCCTAACCCGACGCCTGCCGATGAGGTGGCTTTTTTCCAGCTCTCCGGCGGCAGCACCGGCACGCCAAAGCTGATCCCGCGCACCCACAACGATTACGAATACAGCATTCGCCGCAGTAATGAAATTTGCGCTATCAGCGCCGATACGCGCTATCTCAACGCGCTGCCCGCGGCGCATAACTATGCGATGAGCTCGCCGGGATCGCTGGGGGTGTTTCTTGCCGGAGGACGGGTGATCCTTGCCGCCGATCCGAGCGCCACGCTGTGCTTCCCGCTGATTGAAAAGCATCAGATTAACGTTGCCTCGCTGGTGCCGCCGGCGGTCAGCCTGTGGCTGCAGGCGATCCACGAATGGGGCAGCAATGCGCAGCTGCAGTCGCTGCAGCTGCTGCAGGTTGGCGGAGCGCGCCTGTCCGCGACGCTCGCCGCGCGCATTCCGGCCGAGATTGGCTGCCAGCTGCAGCAGGTTTTCGGCATGGCGGAAGGGCTGGTGAACTACACCCGCCTCAGCGATAGCCAGCAGCGCATTATCAATACCCAGGGCTGCCCGATGAGCCCCGACGACGAAGTGTGGGTCGCGGATGCCGAAGGCAACCCGCTGCCGCGCGGCGAAGTCGGCCGCCTGATGACCCGCGGGCCCTACACCTTCCGCGGTTACTATAAAAGCCCGCAGCATAATCTGGAGGCGTTTGACGCCGACGGGTTCTACTGCTCAGGCGATCTGATCTCGATCGACGAAGACGGCTATATCACCGTGCAGGGGCGTGAGAAAGATCAGATCAACCGCGGCGGAGAGAAGATCGCTGCGGAAGAGATTGAAAACCTGCTGCTGCGCCACCCGGCGACGATCCATGCCGCGCTGGTGAGCATGGAGGATAGCCTGCTGGGCGAGAAAAGCTGTGCGTATCTGGTAGTCAAAGAGCCGCTGCGCGCGGTCGCGGTACGCCGGTTCCTGCGCGAGCAGGGCGTGGCTGAATTTAAGCTGCCGGATCGCGTGGAGTGCGTGGACGCGCTGCCGCTGACGCCGGTGGGCAAAGTCGATAAAAAACAATTACGTCAGTGGCTGGCTGAACGCAAGCTGGGCTGAAGGAGAAGACAGAATGGCCATTCCTCAATTACAGGCTTACGCGCTGCCGGAAGCCAGCGATATCCCGGCGAACAAAGTAAGCTGGGCCTTTGAGCCGTCCCGCGCCGCGCTGCTTATCCACGATATGCAGGAGTATTTCCTCAACTTCTGGGGTGAAGATAGCGCGATGATGGCGAAAGTGGTCGCCAACATTGCCGCGCTGCGCGATTTCTGCAAGCAGCACAATATTCCGGTGTTTTACACCGCGCAGCCGAAAGAGCAGAGCGAGGAAGATCGCGCCCTGCTGAACGATATGTGGGGACCGGGCCTGACCCGCTCGCCGGAGCAGCAGCGGGTGATTGCCGCCCTGGCGCCGGACGAAAACGACACCGTGCTGGTGAAGTGGCGCTACAGCGCGTTCCACCGTTCGCCGCTGGAAGAGATGCTGAAAGAGAGCGGACGTGACCAGCTGATCGTCACCGGCGTGTATGCTCATATCGGCTGCATGACGACCGCTACCGATGCGTTTATGCGCGACATCAAGCCGTTCTTCGTTGCCGACGCGCTGGCGGACTTTAGCCGCGAAGATCATCTGATGGCGCTGAAATACGTCGCCGGACGCTGCGGTCGGGTGGTCATGACCGAAGAGCTGCTGCCGCTGCCGGCGTCAAAGGCGGCGCTGCGCGCGCTGATACTGCCGCTGCTCGATGAGTCAGACGAGCCGATGGATGATGAAAATCTGATCGACTACGGCCTGGATTCGGTGCGCATGATGGCGCTGGCCGCGCGCTGGCGCAAAGTGCACGGCGATATCGACTTCGTCATGCTGGCTAAAAATCCCTCTGTTGACGCCTGGTGGGCGCTGCTGTCCCGCGAGGTGAAATAATGGCCGCTCTCGATTTTCAGGGCCAGACCGTATGGGTTACCGGAGCGGGTAAGGGCATCGGCTACGCCACCGCGCTGGCCTTCGTCGAGGCCGGCGCGCAGGTAACCGGTTTTGACCTCGCGTTCGCGGGCGAAAGCTATCCGTTCGCCACCGAGACGCTGGACGTGGCCGACGCGCCGCAGGTGGCTGAGGTGTGTGGTCGCCTGCTGAACGGCATTGAGCGTCTCGACGTGCTGGTTAATGCGGCCGGTATTTTACGCATGGGCGCGACCGATGCGCTGAGCGTTGAAGAGTGGCAGCAGACCTTCGCCGTTAACGTTGGCGGCGCGTTTAACCTGTTCCAGCAGACGATGCCCCAGTTCCGCCGCCAGCGGGGCGGGGCGATTGTCACCGTGGCGTCCGACGCCGCGCATACGCCGCGGATCGGGATGAGCGCCTACGGCGCGTCGAAGGCGGCGCTGAAGAGCCTGACGCTGACCGTCGGACTTGAGCTGGCGGGCAGCGGGGTGCGCTGTAACCTGGTCTCGCCGGGTTCGACCGACACCGATATGCAGCGCACGCTGTGGGTTAGCGATGACGCCGAGCAGCAGCGCATTCGCGGTTTTGGCGAGCAGTTCAAGCTCGGCATTCCGCTGGGTAAGATCGCCCGGCCGCAGGAGATTGCCAGCACCATTTTGTTCCTCGCCTCCCATCACGCCAGCCATATCACGCTGCAGGATATCGTGGTCGACGGCGGCTCGACGCTGGGGGCATAAATGGCCTGGAAACGTCAGCTGACGCTGGACGAGCTTAACGCCACCAGCGCGAATACGATGGTGGCCCATCTCGGCATTGTCTATACCCGGCTGGAAGAGGGAGTGCTGGAGGCCGAAATGCCGGTCGATGCCCGCACCCATCAGCCCTTTGGCCTGCTGCACGGCGGCGCGTCGGCGGCGCTGGCGGAGACGCTGGGTTCGATGGCCGGCTGGCTGATGACCGAAGAGGGCCAGTGCGTGGTCGGGACCGAACTGAACGCCACCCACCATCGGGCGGTCTCCAGCGGTAAAGTCCGCGGCGAGTGCCGTCCTCTGCACCTGGGCCGCCAGGGGCAAAGCTGGGAAATTGCCATCTTCGACGCCCGCGGACGGCGCTGCTGCACCTGCCGCCTGGGCACCTCGGTGCTCGGCTAAGTCGCCGCTTTCCCCGGCTCGCGCTGCGCCCGTCCGGGCTACGGTCTCATTTCTGTAGCCTGAACAGGCACCGCGCGAACGCCTTTATGACGCCACGGTTTTCATCCATTTTCCTGCCAGAAGTGATCTCGCTAGCAATGTGAGATAAATCCCTGCCCCTGGGCGACATCTACACGGTTCCGAAGTTGTTAAAATCTGCGTTGTGTTCTAGAAACAAAATGTAACAGATTGATTACCCTACCCGTGGAACCCGATAATGAATAATTCAGGGAAATACCTCATCTGGACACTGCTCTCCGTCATTGGAGCCTTTGCCCTCGGCTACATAGCTTTAAACCGCGGTGAACAGATTAATGCGCTATGGATTGTCGTGGCGGCAGTCTGCATCTATCTGATTGCCTATCGCTTCTATGGCCTCTATATCGCCAAAAACGTGCTGGCGGTTGACCCGACGCGGATGACGCCCGCGGTGCGGCACAACGACGGCCTCGACTACGTTCCGACCGATAAAAAAGTGCTGTTCGGTCACCATTTTGCGGCAATTGCCGGCGCCGGACCGCTGGTTGGGCCGGTGCTGGCGGCGCAGATGGGCTACCTGCCGGGGATGATCTGGCTCCTCGCCGGCGTGGTGCTGGCCGGCGCCGTGCAGGACTTTATGGTGCTGTTTGTCTCGACCCGCCGCGACGGGCGCTCGCTCGGTGAGCTGGTGAAAGAGGAGATGGGGCCGACCGCCGGGGTGCTGGCGCTGGTGGCCTGCTTTATGATCATGGTGATCATCCTCGCGGTGCTGGCGATGATCGTGGTTAAAGCGCTGACCCACAGCCCGTGGGGAACCTACACCGTCGCCTTCACCATCCCGCTGGCGGTCTTTATGGGGATCTACATTCGCTATCTGCGTCCTGGGCGCATTGGCGAAGTGTCGGTGATTGGCCTGGTGATGCTGGTGTTTGCCATCGTTTCCGGCGGATGGGTTGCGGAAAGCCCGACCTGGGCGCCGTGGTTTGACTACACCGGCGTACAGCTGACCTGGATTCTGGTGGGCTACGGCTTTATCGCCTCGGTGCTGCCGGTCTGGCTGCTGCTGGCCCCGCGCGACTACCTCTCGACCTTCCTGAAAATCGGCACCATCGTCGGGCTGGCGATTGGTATTCTGATTATGCGCCCGACGCTAACCATGCCGGCGCTGACCAAATTTATTGATGGCACCGGCCCGGTGTGGAGCGGCAGCATGTTCCCGTTCCTGTTTATCACCATCGCCTGCGGCGCCGTTTCGGGCTTCCACGCGCTGATCGCCTCCGGCACCACGCCGAAAATGCTGGCCAACGAAGGCCAGGCCTGCTTTATCGGCTATGGCGGCATGCTGATGGAATCATTCGTCGCCATTATGGCGCTGGTGGCGGCCTGCGTTATCGACCCCGGCGTCTACTTTGCGATGAACAGCCCGATGGCGGTGCTGGCGCCTGCCGGAACCACCGACGTGGTGGCGTCCGCCGCGCAGGTGGTCAGCAGCTGGGGCTTTAGCATCACCCCGGATACGCTGCGCCAGATAGCCAGCGAGGTCGGCGAACAGTCGATTATCTCCCGCGCCGGCGGCGCGCCGACGCTGGCGGTCGGGATGGCCTACATCCTGCACGGTTCGCTTGGCGGCCTGATGGATGTCGCCTTCTGGTACCACTTCGCCATTCTGTTTGAAGCGCTGTTTATTCTGACGGCGGTGGATGCCGGCACCCGCGCGGCGCGCTTTATGCTGCAGGATCTGCTCGGCGTGATAAGCCCGGGGCTGAAGAAAACCAGCTCGCTGCCGGCGAACCTGCTGGCGACGGCGCTGTGCGTACTGGCCTGGGGCTACTTCCTGCACCAGGGGGTGGTGGACCCGCTCGGCGGGATTAACACCCTGTGGCCGCTGTTCGGCATCGCCAACCAGATGCTGGCAGGGATGGCGCTGATGCTCTGTGCGGTGGTACTGTTTAAAATGAAACGTCAGCGCTATGCATGGGTCGCGCTGCTGCCCACGTCGTGGCTGCTGATTTGTACCCTGACCGCCGGTTGGCAGAAGTCGTTCAGCCCGGATACCAAAGTCGGCTTCCTGGCCATCGCCAATAAGTTCCAGGCGATGATCGACAGCGGCGCCATCCCGCCGCAGTACACCGAATCCCAGCTGGCGCAGCTGGTCTTTAACAACCGTCTGGATGCCGGTCTGACCATCTTCTTTATGGTGGTGGTGGTCGTGCTGGCGCTGTTCTCAATCAAAACCGCGCTGGCGGCGCTGAAAGAGGACCAGCCAACGGCCAAAGAGACGCCGTACGAAGCGATGCCCGCCGATGCCGAGCGCCTGGTCACCCAGGCGAAACGCGCGCATTAGCGAGCCGCTTTTTGTTAGCCAAATCCTCTCCCGTAAGGGAGAGGATGATGTGAGAGATGAAAATGTTCGATAGCCTTTCGAAAGCGGGAAAATACCTAGGCCAGGCGGCAAAAATGATGATTGGCGTGCCTGATTACGATAACTACGTCGAGCATATTCGCCAGACTCACCCTGAGCAGACGCCGATGACCTACGAAGAGTTCTTCCGCGAGCGCCAGGACGCGCGCTACGGCGGCAAGGGCGGCGCTAAGTGCTGCTAGGCCGCTCCCTCAGGCGTTAAACCCGCCACCTACGTCCAGACCGGCGCCGGAAATCTTCCCGGCGGCCGGGCCTTTCTTACGCTTTCCCGCGCTCAGTGCACCTGGCGGCGGAAATTTTCCACTTTCTCAAAGGCGGCCATCAGGGTCTGCGGGGTCAGCTCCACCGGCAGGAAGTGGATCGATTCCACCGGGCGCAGCGTATGGGCAATCACCTTCTCCAGCTCGGCCTGGTTGTGGATATCTACGTCGAGCTCCGCGAGGGTGGTCGGCAGGTTAAAGCGCTGATAGGCAGCCACCAGCTGAGCCAGCACTGCATCCTGGCCGAGCAGGGCGCTCTGCACCAGAATGCCGTAGGCGACCTTGGTGCCGTGGAGAAATTTATCCGTCTGCGGCAGCACCGTCAGGCCGTTGTGCACCGCGTGGGCGGCCGCAACCCGGGTGTAGCGCTCGCCCAGGCCGCCGACCATCCCGCCGCCGGCGATAATCGCATCGATAACGTCCAGAAGCGGCTGGCTCAGCTCGCCGCGCTGCCGGTCGGCGAGCGCCGTTTCGCTGCTCTCCAGCAGGACGTCGCGGATCGCCAGCGCGCCGTTAATCCCCAGGCGTACGGTCAGCGGCAGGGTTTCCGGACGCGGCGCCAGCACCACCGCCTCATACCATTTCGCCAGCGTATCGCCGATCCCCGCCAGCAGATACTCCTCCGGCGCGTTGAGGATGATCCTCGGCTCCACCAGCACCAGGAAGTTGGCGTCGTCGAAAATTTCAAAATGCAGCGCCTGGCCGGCGTCGTTGTACCACACCGATAGCGGCGTCCACGCCGCGCAGGTGGCGGCGATGGTCGGGATCGCCACCACCGGTAGCGCAAGCCGCCTGGCCACCGCTTTGGCGGTATCCAGCAGCGCGCCGCCGCCAACGCCAATCACCACGGAGCGGTCTTCACCCGCCTCGCGAACCAGTCGGGCGACGTCGCTTTCGCTGCAGTGGCCCTTAAAGAGGATTTTTTTGGCGCCGGGCGCATTGAAGGCCTCGGGTAAAAAGGGTTCTGCGCCGGCGATTGCCCGCTCGCCGTAGATCCACAGCGCCCGGGAAAGCTGCTCTGCGCTGTAAAAATCATTCAGCCGCGCGAGGCTGCCGGGATGGGAGAAGTAGTTGGCGGGGCCGGGGACCACGCGGATATCGCTGTTGCTCATAGAGGCTGACCTTATTGTCGTTTCGCTAACCTGATGTTATGTCTGGACATCCGGATGGCTAATATTATTTCGTTTTATCTTATGCCTTTTACGCAGTTGTCAGTCAAGGGCGGCTGTGAAAAATTCATTAAATCAAAATATTAATCGTAAAGGGTAGCAGGGGATGACAGCCAATCGCCTCGAGATGCACAACATTAACCTGGCCTTTTCCGGCTTTCGGGCGCTGAACAACGTGGCGTTTTCCCTGAAGGGGGGGACCGTGCACGCGCTGACCGGCGCCAACGGCGCGGGAAAATCGACGCTGATGGCGGTGCTCTGCGGGACGCACGCGCATTATGAGGGCGAGATTGTCATCAATAATCAGCCGGTCAATATTCGTTCTCCACGCGATGCAAAGCAGCTTGGCATTCATCTGGTGCAGCAGGAAGTCGACGTGGCGCTCGTTCCCGGCCTGAGCATTGCCGAGAACATCATGCTGGACCGGCTGGCGCTGCCGGGCCAGGGCTTTAGCTGGCGGCGGGTCCGCGAGCAGGCCCGGGCCGCGCTGGCCCAGCTGGATATCGTTCTTGACGTGCGGCGCTCTATCGATAGCTGCTCTCTGGCCGAGAAGCAGCAAATTCTGCTGGCGCGGGCCCTGTCGCACCACTGCCGCTTCCTGATCCTTGATGAACCGACGGCGCCGCTGGATCGTCACGAAAGCGAACGCCTGTTTACCGTGGTGCGCCGCCTGCAGCAGCAGGGGATCGGCGTGGTGTTTATCTCCCACCGCATTCATGAGCTGAAGGCCATTTGCGACACCTTAACGGTGCTGCGCGACGGACGGCTGATCGAAAGCGGCCCGATGGCGGAGCTCAGCGGCGAGCAGATCGTGGAAAAGATGCTCGGCCATGAGCTTAGCGATATTTTTCCGCCGAAGCGCCCGCCGCACGGTGAAGAGGTGCTGCTCCAGGTGGAAGGGCTGCACGACGAGGGGCTGCTGCAGGATATCTCTCTGCGCCTGCGCAAAGGCGAAATTCTCGGCATCGCCGGGCTGGCGGGAGCCGGTAAAACCGAACTATGTAAGGCGCTGTTCGGCGCCAGTAAAAGCCGTCTGACGCGCGGCGAGCTGAATAGCCAGCCGTGGCGCCCGCGCGACCCGGCGGACTCCGTCGCCCGCGGGCTGGCGCTGGTGCCAGAGGAGCGGCGCAAGGAGGGGATTTTTATCGAAGAGCCTATCGCCATGAACCTCGCGGTGAGCGCCGATCGCAGCTTTTCGCGCTGGAGCCTGTTTGGCCATCGTCAGGCGTGGCGCTGGGCGGAGGAGGTGGTGGCCCGGATCGGTATTCGCACCACCGGCCCAGGCCAGACGCTGCGTCGTCTCTCCGGCGGCAATCAGCAGAAGGTGGCCATCGGTAAATGGCTGCGCGGTAGCGCCAACGTGCTGATTTTTGATGAGCCGACCAAAGGCGTTGACGTGAAGGCAAAGACCGACCTGTTCAATTTAATCGACGGACTGGCGCGAGAGGGCAAAGGGGTGATCTACGCCTCGGGCGAATTCTCGGAGCTGGTTGGTTTGTGCGACCGTATTTGCGTGCTGTGGGATGGCCGCATTGTGGCAGAAATAGCGGGCGCAGAGGCCCGCGAAGAGACCCTACTTTATTACTCCACCGGAGGAGCAGCAGCGTGAGCAAGGCCCTGACCGCTACCGCGACGGCATCGAGCCGTCAGCGATTTTTCGATTTTCTCTACAAATGGGGCATGTTGCTGACCGTTGTGCTGCTGATCGCCGTTTTTGGCCTCGCATCGGATAACTTCCTTGACCCGTTCAACATCATCAACATCCTGCGCTCGATTGCCATCGTGACGGTGATCGCCATCGGGGTGTCGATTTCGCTCACCATCGGCGGATTCGATCTGTCGGTCGGCTCGACCGCCTCGCTGGCGAACGCGCTGGTGATTTCGCTGTTCGTCTGGCACGGATTTGGCACCACCGAGGCGATTCTGATCACCCTGGCGCTGTGTACGCTGGTGGGGCTGTTTAACGCCTTTCTGATCGTGGTGCTGCGCATTCCCGACATGCTCGCGACCCTCGCCAGCCTGTTCGTGATTCAGGGCGTGGCGATGACCTACAGCTACGGCGGCTCGATTACCGAGAACATGGTGCTGCCGAGCGGCGAGATGGCTGAAGGGACCATTCCGGCGGCGTTTGGCCTGCTGGGGCAGGTTCCGACGATTGTCATCATTATGCTGGCGGTGACCGTGGTTGCCCAGCTGGCGCTCTCTTTCACCACCCACGGGCGGCGGATGTACGCCATCGGCGGCAACCCGGAGGCCGCGCGCCTCTCCGGCCTGCGCATCACGCGCTATAAGGTGGCGGCGTACGTTATCGCCTCGCTGCTGGCGGGCCTCGGCGGCATCCTGCTGGCGTCGCGCATCGGCTCCTCCCAGGTTAACGCCGGCGGGGGATACCTGATGGACGCGGTGGCGGCGGCGTGGATCGGCTTCTCGCTGGCGGGCTCGGGCAAACCGAACGCGCTGGGCACGCTGGTGGGGGCGGTGATCCTCGGGGTGCTCTCCAACGGCCTGGTGATGCTCTCGGTTCCGTACTACGCAATGGACATTATTAAAGGGCTGGTGCTGGCTGGCGCGTTAGCACTGACCTATTTTCAGCGCCGCACTTAATTATAAACAGGGTAAACATGATGAAAAAAATAACGCTTTCTCTTATTGCGCTTGGGCTGCTCAACTCCGTAGCCGCCTATGCTCAAACCCCAACGCCGGTGCCGGCCGCTATCGCTGAACATAACGGGCCGATCCGCATTGCGGTGATCCGTAACCTGGGTTCCGATGATAACACCACCCAGTTTGTGTCCGGGGCTATCCAGGAAGGCAAGAAGCTCGGCTTTAAAATGAGCACCTTCCTGAGCAACGGCGACGACGCGAAATTCCAGGACTTCGTCAATCAGGCCATTAGCCAGAAATATGACGGCATTATTCTCTCCCAGGGGCGCGATCCCTACTCGACCGCGCTGGTGAAGAAGGCGGTGGACGCCGGGATTAAGGTCGCGGTATTCGACACCGCCGTCAGCGGCGAGATCCCGGGCGTGACCGTGACCCAGCAGGATGACGCCTCCCTGACCGATCTCTCTTTTGGTCAGCTGGTGAAAGATTTCAACGGTAAAGCCAACATTATCAAGCTGTGGGTCGCCGGCTTCCCGCCGATGGAGCGCCGTCAGGTGGCTTACCAGGCGCTGCTTAAGCAGAACCCGGGCATCAAAGAGCTGGAGTCGATCGGCGCCGTCTCCTCCGACGTGCAGGGCGATACCGCCAACAAAGTCGGGGCGATCTTAGCGAAATACCCGAAAGGCAAAATTGACGCGATTTGGGGCACCTGGGACGCCTTCAGCCAGGGGGCTTATAAGGCGCTGAAAGAGAACGGCCGTACCGAAATTAAGCTCTACAGCATTGATATCTCTAACCAGGATCTGCAGCTGATGCGCGAATCCGGCAGCCCGTGGAAGGTGAGCGTGGCCGTGGATCCGAAGCTAATCGGGGCGACCAACGTACGTCTGGTGGCCAACAAGATTGCCGGGGAGCCGACGCCTGCAACCTACGATTTTAAAGCCGCGGCAATCCCTCAGGCGCTGCTGGCCGCGCAGCCGGGGGCGGTAAACGTGGCGTCGCTTGGCAAAATCATTCCGGGCTGGGGCCAGACCGAAGACTTTATCGCCCCGTGGTTCGCCACCCTGGAAGCTAAAAACAAGTAAGGAGCAGGTATGGCGACGGAACTCCCGCGTCCCGATTACAGCCGCAATATGCGGCTGATTGGGCATAGCGATCAGGGCGGACGCCCGGATGGCGTCCAGCTGATGGTGCATCGTGGTTTTGCCTATATCGGCCACATGGTGTCCCAGGGTTTTTCGGTGGTGGACGTTCGCGACCCGAAAAACCCCAAAGCGGTGAACTACGTTGCCGCGCCGCCCGGCACCTGGAACGTCCACCTGCAGGCGCACGACAACCTGCTGCTGGTGATCAACGCCCGGGATCTGTTTGCCGACGCCCGCTTTGCCGACGAGAAGGTCTACTACACCCGTTCGGTGGGCGAGACGGTCAGCGACGTACGGGAGAAGGGCTGGAGCGCCGGGCTGCGTATTTTTGATATCTCCGTTGCGGATAAACCGCGTGAAATCAGCTTTCTGTCGCTCGACGGGATCGGCATTCACCGGATCTGGTACGTCGGCGGCCGCTGGGCCTACGTTTCCGCGCTGATCGACGGTTTTAGCGACTATATCTTCCTGACCATCGATCTCGCCGATCCGCGCAAGCCGCAGGTCGCCGGGCGCTGGTGGCTGCCGGGGATGAACCAGGCGGCAGGGGAGACGGCGAGCTGGCCGCAGGGTAAACGCTACGCCCTGCATCACGCCATTATCGCCGGAGATACCGCCTACGGCAGCTGGCGCGACGGCGGTCTGACCCTGCTCGACGTCAAGGACCGCACCCAGCCTAAGCTGATTAGCCACCGCAACTGGAGCCCGCCGTTTGGCGGCGGCACCCATACCGCGCTGCCGCTGCCGGATCGCGATTTACTGGTGGTGCTGGACGAGGCGGTGCTCGACAACCAGCAGGATGGCGAGAAGCTGATCTGGCTGTTCGATATCCGCGACCCGGCGAATCCGGTCAGCATCTCGACCTTCCCGCAGCCGCGGGAGAGCGACTATGTGGCGAAAGGGGCGCATTTTGGCCCGCATAATCTGCATGAGAATCGCCCCGGAAGCTTCGTCAGCTCGACGCTGATTTTCGCCACTTACCAAAACGCGGGCGTGCGGGCCTACGACATCTCCGACCCGTACCGGCCGGTAGAAACCGGGGCGCTGGTGCCCGCGGCGCCGGAGAAGATGATGGATACCCGTCCGGGTCGCCCGCGGGTGATCCAGTCCTGCGACGTGTTCGTTGACGCGCAGGGGATTATCTACAGCACCGACTATAACGGCGGGCTGTCGGTGATTGAGTATTTGGGGTAGGGAAGTGCGGTGAGCGGGTAGCCCGGGCAAAGCAGCGCTAGCGCCGCGCCCGGGAATACACGGGGAACGGCTTAGCTGTACTGGCGAATGCGGGCGATCAGCTCGTCGACGCTGTCGATACGTTCGGCAATCACGATCAGCGCTTTGCCGAGCGAAATCGCATGGCGCAGACATTCATGGCGCATGGCCCGATCCTCAATGCTGTCGATATCGGCAACGTGCGACAGGCCGACGCTGCGGCGAATCAGCTCGGTTCCGCAGAAGCCAATCGCATCCGCCCACACTTTTTTCAGGAACGCTGAGGCATAGCCGGGATAAGCCAGCGCCGCATCGCGGCTCTTCTCCGCCGCCAGCGCCTGGAAGCGTTCGGCAAAGGTCGTCCACAGCGCCTGAATATCGTTCAGGCGCTGTTCGCGCGCGGCGGCGGCGTCGCGAATGCCCAGATGGCCCGGCAGGCCGCAGTAGTTCAGCAGCAGGTTGCCGATGGCGGTGCCGACATCAAAGCCAATCGGGCCGAAATAGCCGAACTCGGCGTCGATGGCTTTAAAGCTGCCCTCGGCAACGAAAATTGAACCGCTGTGGATATCGCCGTGCAGCAGCGATTCCGCCTGGGAGAAGAAGCGGTGCTTGAGCGAGGCCACCGCCAGCCTGAGCTGGCTATCGTGGCGCAGGGCGGCAATATCGTCCTCCAGCTCCGGCGGATAGCTGTTGCGTTCATGAACCTGGTAGGGGTCGTTGAAGAACAGATCCTCGGTTATTTCACACATCTCCGGGTTAATAAAGCGCGCGACCTGGGCTTTTTTATCGTGAGGATGGAGATAAAAATCGCTGGTATGGAACAGCGCCTGGGCCAGGTATTCGCCCAGCTGGCTCGCCGCCTGCGGATAGTAAACGTTGGCGATAAGCTCGCCGCGCCAGATACGGTGATCGGAAAGATCTTCCATCACCATCACCGCCAGTTCAGCATCGAAATGGTGAATTTTTACCGTGTGCTGCGGGCAGTGTTGATAGTGGGTCACCAGCGTCTGCGCCTCGAGTCGGGCGCGATCGAGCGTCAGCGGCCAGGACTCTCCGACGCAGCGGACGTAGGGCAGCGCCTGCTTAACGACAATGCGGCTCACGCCCTGGGTATCAAAAATTTTAAATACCAGGTTGAGGTTACCGTCACCCACTTCCTGCGCGGACACCAGTTCCGACGGGTCGTCGAGACCGCCAAATTGTTGTGCATAAGCCACCGCATCGCTGGCCGTGAAGGTATGGTATTGCGACATTGCCTCGATCCTCAAAAGTTCCAGTTAAGCCGTTCAGACGTCTATACTTCTGGATTCCATCCTGACACAATGTGATACAACAACGCAACAGGGATTTAACGACATGCAGACACTACAGACCACCAGCCTGCGGGTAAGCGAAAATCAGCTTTTTATTCTTGACCAGCAGGCATTGCCGCAGGAAAAACGCTGGCTGGCGGCAGATAACGTTTCGTTACTGGTTGACCATATTCACGCTCTGCGGGTGCGCGGCGCGCCGTTAATCGGTCTCTCTGCCAGTCTGCTGTTAGCGCTTCTGGCGCAGCGCGGCCTGACCCGCGATGAGCTATCGCAGGCGCTGGATACGCTGCGCGCCGCGCGTCCGACGGCGGTCAACCTGATGAATAATCTCGACCGCATGAAGCTGGCGCTGGCGAAAGAGAACTATATTCCGGCTCTTGAAGAAGAAGCGCTGCGCCTGATCGCTGAAGATAAGCAGCTGTGCGCCAGCATCGCGGAAACCGGCGTCAGCCTGGTCAAAGCGGGCAGTCGCCTGCTGACCCACTGCAACACCGGCGGGCTGGCGACCGCAGGGGTGGGCACGGCGTTAGGGGTGATCGCGCTGGCCCATCAGCGCGGCCTGGTGGCGAACGTGTGGGTCGACGAGACGCGCCCGCTGCTGCAGGGCGGCCGTCTAACCGCATGGGAGCTGGGTGAGCTGGGGGTGCCCTATCAGCTGATTACCGATTCTATGGCCGCCAGCCTGATGGCTAAAGGGCAGGTCGATGCGGTGTGGGTTGGCGCCGATCGCATTGCCGCCAACGGCGACGTGGCGAACAAAATCGGTACCTATTCGCTGGCGGTGCTGGCGAAATATCACGGTATTCCGTTCTATGTCGCCGCGCCGCAAACCACGCTCGACCGCGGCTGCCCGAACGGCGAGGCCATTCCTATTGAACAGCGCGCGGCGGCGGAAGTGACCGGCGTGGCCGGCAGCTTCGGCGCGGTGCAGTGGGCGCCGGCGGATGCATCGGTTTATAACCCGGCGTTTGACGTCACGCCTGCGGCATTAATCAGCGGCTGGGTGCTGGACAGCGGCGTCGTTACCCGCGAGCAGGTGGCGGCCGGAGCATTTGCGCCAAATATTGGCTAACGGCGCGGGTCTGCCGCCGGATAGCGGATCTGCTCCGGCTGGCGCTGCAGAATGATTTTGCCGCGGCGAATGGAGGTCAGCACTTTGGCCTGACGCCGCACGGCGTCATAGTCATTTTCCGCATCGAGGATCAGCAGGTTCGCCGGGCGGCCTTCGGCGATACCGTAATTATCGCCGAGGCACAGCGCCCGGGCGCTGTTATCGGTAATCAAATCGAGACAGCGCTGCAAATCTTCATACCCCAGCATATGGCAGATGTGCAGTCCGGCATCGAGGATGCGCATGATGTTGCCGTTGCCCAGCGGGTACCAGGGGTCCTGAATGGAGTCCTGGGCAAAGCAGACGTTAATCCCGGCGCGGTCCAGCTCCGCCACCCGCGTCACGCCGCGGCGTTTTGGCCAGCTGTCGAAGCGCCCCTGCAGGTGAATGCTTTCGGTTGGGCAGGAGATAAAGTTGATGCCCGACGCCTTGAGCAGGCGGAACAGCTTCGAGCAGTAGGCGTTATCGTAGGAACCCATCGCGCAGGTATGGCTGGCGGTGACCTGCGCGCCCATGCCGCGTACCCGAGCCTCTTCCGCCAGCACTTCGAGAAAGCGCGACTGCGGGTCATCGATTTCATCGCAGTGCACGTCCACCAGGCAGCCGTGGCGCTGGGCCAGGTCCATCAGAAAGGCCAGCGAGCTGACGCCCTTGTCGCGGGTGTTCTCGTAGTGCGGAATGCCGCCCACCACGTCGGCGCCCATTTCGATGGCGCGGGTCATCAGCTCTCGTCCGCCGGGGAACGACTCGATCCCCTCCTGCGGGAAGGCGACGATTTGCAGGTCGATAAGATCGGCAGCCTCTTTTTTCACCTCCAGCATCGCCTCCAGCGCCGTCAGGGAAGGGTCGGTGACATCAATGTGGGTGCGCACGTGCTGCACGCCGTTATCGCGCAGCATACCGATGGTCTTCAGCGCGCGCTGGCGCGTATCTTCTACCGTGACGCTCTCTTTACGCTGGCTCCAGCGGGTGATGCCCTCAAACAGCGTGCCGCTCATATTCCACTCCGGCTCGCCCGCCGTCAGGGTGGCGTCAAGATGGATATGCGGCTCGACGAACGGCGGGATAACCAGCTTTTGCTGCGCGTCGATATCGCTGGCGTCAGCCGCCCGCGCGGCGGCCTGCGGGGCGATGCTTTTAATCATGCCGTCCTGTAACTCAAGGGTATAGAGCGCTTCTTTATGGCGCAGGCGCGCGTTGATAATTTTCATGGTTGTTCCCGTAAATGGTTTTGCGACATACGCCAGATCGCTAAGGCGACCGAGGCGTTGAGATGAAACTGCGGATGGCTGACCGGATAGCGGGTCAGCTTTTCAATACGTTGGATACGCTGATGCAGGGTGTTGCGGTGAATGCCCAGCCGCTCGGCGGCCCTCATCACGTTGCCGTTCTCCTGGAGCAGGGTTTCCAGGGTCTCCATGAGCAGCCACGGGCTTTTACGATCGGGTTCGATCAGGCAGCCAAGGGTGTCGTGCATAAAATCGCTCAGCAGCGTGGGATCGCCGACGGCGGAGAGCAGCTTGATAAAGCCCAGCTGCTGATAGTCGCTGATGCGCTGAGCCGGGCGCAGGGTATCGCTGAGATCCAGCGCCTGGCGCGCCTGCGACAGCGCCCGCTGATAGCCCTGCAGTTCCTGCACCGGCGCGGAGAGGCCGCACAGCAGCGACAGCCCGTCGTCGCCCTCCGCAAGCTGGAGCAGCCACTGCTGCAGCCACTTTTTCTGCTGATAAAATTCGCCTTCCTCATCCGGGAGCAGGAACAGCAACATATTGCTGCGCTCTACCAGCGGGAAGGGGTTGCCCTGCTGGTTAAGCTGCTGCTGCAATCGCTGGCGCACGGTGCGACGGGCCTGCTGCAGCCAGGCTTCGGCCTGCTCTGGCGGAAACTGGCGAAACAGGCGCTGAATCCCCTCAAGGCGCAGCGCCGCTACCCGCAGCGGGCGGGTAAAATCCAGCTGCTGATGAAGCGCGCGTTGATGCAGGATCTGCAGGTCGGGATAGTCGCCGGTTAACAGCTGCAGCAGAATATCGCGCTGCGACTGCAGCGCGTTTTCGCTGCGCACCAGCGCGGTACCGATGCGCTCGGTGACGATCACCATTTTGAGCAGATAGGGCTGTTCGATCAGCGGAATGCCCAGCTCGTCGGCCAGCGCGATCAACCGCGGAGGGATCGTCTGGATATAGGCGTCGCCGGTCAGGATCACCATGCCGGCGATCCCGCGCTGCTTGCCCTCCATCAGCAGATGGATCAGGTTCTCCTCATTGCGGGGATGGTTGATCCCGGTGATAAACACCAGCTCTCCGCCCATGATCCACTCGGCGATATTTTCATTTTCCGCTACGTAGTACCAGCGCACCGCCAGCTGGAGCCCCTGCTGCCCCGCGCGCAGCCGCATCGCCGAGAGTCCCTCCAGCGCGAGGATTTCGCTGACCGTCAGGCTCATGGCTACTGCTCCGCGGCCGCGTCAGCCGCGGGCTGGCGTTTGCTCAGGCGGGTCAGGATGATATAGACCAGCGCGGAGACGGAGATGCCCACCAGCGGCGCAACCCACGGCGACAGGTAAGCCACCAGCGCGCCGACGGCATAAGCGCCCAGGCCCAGCCAGTTGAAGCGCGGTAAGCGCGCGGTGTGCAGCAGAGGATAGCGTCCGCCGCGATAAAACCAGTAGTCGGCGAGGATCACGCCGCCGATGGGCGGGATGATGCTGCCCAGCAGAACCAGGAACGGGATCAGCATTTCGTACATCCCGCCAATGGCCAGCAGAATGCCGACGCCGGCGGCGACAACGGTCAGGGTCCGGCGGCGTTCGCTGCGCAGCAGGTGGCAGGCGGCGGCCGAAACGTTATAGATTGTCGGTCCCTGAATCGTCAGCAGATTGAGGCACAGCATGACCACCGCGGCGACGGAGAGCCCCTGCAAAATCAGCACTTCCACGATATCGGCCTGCTGATAAACGATGGCGCACCAGGCCCCGGCCACAATCATCAACCCGTTACCGATAAGGAAGCTGCCCATGCTGGCGAGGATGGCGGTGCGGCTGGAGTTAGCCAGCCGCGTCCAGTTCGTCGCCTGGGTCGCGCCGCTGGCGAAGGTGCCAAATACCATGGTGATGGCCGCCGACCAGGTCATGGTTTCGCCCGGTTCGATTTTGGTCATCGCCTGCCAGCCGCCGGCGTGGTGGGCGGCAAGGTACATGGAGACCACCAGCAGGATAAACATCAGCGGGACCGAAACCCTCGATAGCGCATCCAGCCCCTTATAGCCCACCAGCGCGGTGACGCAGAACAGGATGCCGAACAGCACCATCAGCGGAACGGTCATCGCCTCGGGCAGGGCAAGGATTTTGACCAGCGAAATAGCCACCGTGGCGGTACCCCAGGCGTACCAGCCCAGCTCGGCGAAGCCGAGAATAAAATCGGCAAGCCTGCTACCGATCTCGCCGAAGCAAAAACGCCCCATCAGTACGGTGTTCAGCCCGCTGCGGGCGGCAATCCAGCCGAGCGACGCCGCGTACAGGGCCAGCAGAAAGTTACCGATAACCGCAATCCACAGCAGGTTAACGATGGAAAAGGAGACGCCGAGCTTCCCGCCCGCGAACATCGTGCCGGTAAAAAAGGTAAAGCTGAACAGAACCATGGAGATTGAAAACAGGCCCTTGCGCCCTGAGGCCGGCGCTTCGACGAGCGGGAAATCGTTGCTGTTTGACATAGTGGAACCTCTGAGTGGTCACCCGAATGGCGATGCCAGAGGGGTAGCAAGAGGTGTGCCAAAAAAAGCGGGGCAACGGGAACATATTGGGGTGTGCAGTGTGCACATAAAAAGGCGTTAAACGGCGCCGTTTTGCCAGAATGGTGTGCATGGTGCAAAGTTTTGCACCAGCGTGGAGCAGCCGTTCGGACTTTGCCATCGCGCGCGGTCGCTATCGCTGGCGCTGAAATTTACGCCAGCCGCACGCAGAACGATCCCCCGTCTTTTTAGCGGCCCGCAGCGGGTAATATTGGCGTTATGAAAACGTTCAGTTGTATCACTGTTAAAAACGGTAATTTTATATGCGTTTCTGATATAACCATTCTTAATGTAAGCCTTTCCTGAAATATTGTTCAGCCGGGCAGGCGGTGTTAGTATCGGATAAATAGCCATTTAGACGGCTAAAGAACGTTGTCTCGGGATACCCTGTTTACCATTTTGAGTCACAGCAGCGCCCACGCTGCCAGCAACAACGGCGCCCGAGCGTCAAGGTTCTCAAAATACCATCGCTAAACTAAGGAACTGCTATGTGGCAAGAAAGACTCGCGCAACTGGTCACCACCTGTCATTGGATCGGTGCGAAGGGCTGGGCGCCGGCGACCGGCGGCAATATGTCCGTGCGCCAGGATGAGACCTGGTGCTGGCTCAGCGAGTCGGGACGCGATAAGGGCAGCCTGACCAGCGAAGATTTTCTGCAGGTTGATATTGCCAGCAATACCGCGCCTTCCGGGCGCAAGCCCTCGGCGGAAACCGGGCTGCATACCTTGGTCTATCGCCTGTTCCCCGAGGCCAACGTCGTGCTGCACGTCCATACCGTCAACGCGACGGTGCTGTCGCGCATCGAGAAGAGCGGGACGCTGGCGCTGCAGGGCTACGAAATGCAGAAAACGCTGACCGGCCAGCACAGCCATCTCGACACCGTCCCGGTGGCGATTTTCGATAACGATCAGGATATCGACGCCCTGGCGGCGCGCATCGAAGATTATGCGCAAACCCGCCCGCTGCGCTACGGCTTCCTGCTGCGCGGCCACGGTCTGACCTGCTGGGGGAAAGATATTAACGAGGCGCGCCGTCAGTTGGAAGGTCTGGAATTCCTGTTCGAGTGCGAGCTGATGCGTCGCCGCTACGAGCGCGACTAATTTTCAATAAGCGATCGGATCAGGCATGGATTTTTATCTGGGTATCGATATCGGCACCTCGCGCGTCAAGGCGGTGCTGTTTGATGAGCATTTTCAGGCGCGGGCCAGCGCGGCGGAGAATACCGGGCCGCGTCTGTCGGCTAACGGCTACGCCGAGCAGGATATGGCGCAGCTGTGGCAGTCGGTCATCGCTATTTTGCGCCAGATTGCGCAACGCCCGGAGCTGCAGAGCGGGCGCTTAAGAGCCATTGGCCTTGCCGGGCAGGGCGAAGGGGTGTGGCTAAGCGATGCCGAGGGCGAGCCGGTCGGGCCGGGGATCCTGTGGAGCGATACCCGCAGCCGGGAGCTGATGAGCGATCTGCTGCGCCGCCCGGGCTTCGATCGCCGCTTTTTTGCCGAGACCGGCACCCACCTGCAGCCGTGCAATACCAGCATGCAGCTATGCTGGCTCCGGCATTATCAGCCGGAGCGGCTGGCGGCGGCGCGCTATCTGTTTTTTGCCAAAGACTGGATCCGCTTTCGCCTGACCGGCGTCGCGGCGCTGGATATCACCGATGCCAGCACCTCGCTGCTCAATCAGCAGAGCGGGGAGCTGTCGGCGGTGGTGCTGAATGAAATGGGGCTTGCCGACCTGCATCATCTGTTCCCGCCGCTGCTGGCGCCGGATGCGCAGGCCGGCGCCCTGCGCGACGAGGTGGCGGAGCTGACCGGGCTGGCGGCCGGTACGCCGGTGGCCGCCGGCGCGCTCGACGTGTGCAGCGCGGCGCTCGGCTGCGGCGCGGTGAACGACGGCGATATCTATACGATCCTCGGTACGACCTGCTGTACCGGCATCGTGTGCCACGGTCGTCAGACGGTGAACGAAGGAACGCGCTACGTCACCCATACCGAAGCGGGGAGCTTTATTAACCTCTTTCCGATGCAGGCCGGAACGCCGAATATCGACTGGCTGCAGCAGCATATCTCCCTGAGCCCGGATCTCCAGCAGCTTGAGCGGGCGATTGCCGACGTCGAGCCGGGCAGCGGGGGCGTGTTCTGGCAGCCCTATCTGAACGGCGAACGCGCGCCGTTTTATAGCCCGGATGCGCGGGCCGGCTATTTTGGCATCAGCCAGCATACCACCCGCGCCGAGCTACAGCGGGCGGTCTTTGAGGGGCTGGCTTACGCCATCGTCGACTCGCTGCAGGGCTATCCGCAGGGCGGAGAGCTGTACCTGACCGGCGGCGGCGCGGCCTCCGCGACCTGGCTACAGATTATTGCCGACTGCAGCGGCAGAACGGTGGTCTCCAGCACCTTTAACGAACTCAGCGCCCGCGGGGCCGCGATTCTGGCAGCCCGCAGCGTTAACGAACTCTCGCACTACCCGCAGCTGGAGCAGACGCGCTATCAGCCAGATCCGCGGGCGCACGCCCGCTACGCCGCGCTCTATCCGGTTTATCGCCTGCTACGCGAACAGATGCTGCCCGTCTGGCAGGCCAGGCAGGAGGCGCTTCAACGTATTTCTCAGGAATCAGACCAATGAAAATTGTATTTACCGCTGAACACTCCGGCGATCTTGCGGCGTTCCACCAGCTGGGCGATCTGCGGGTTGAGGGATGGGCGCTGGGCAAACCGAAGCTCAGCGCCGGCCAGCTGATCGATCTGGCTCACGATGCCGAAGTGCTGGTGACCAGCTACGACGACGTGACGGAAGAGGTGATCGCCGCCTGCCCGCGCCTGAAGGTGATTGCCTGTACCCGCGCCAATCCGGTGAATATCGATGTTAAAGCTGCGGCGGCGCGCGACATTCGCGTGCTCTACACGCCGGGCCGCAACGCCGACGCGGCGGCGGAGCTCACGCTTGGGCTGATGCTGAGCCTGGCGCGGCATATCCCGCAGGCGCACGCGGCGCTGAAGCGCGGCGAGTTTACCAACGCCGACAATGCGGCGGCGGTCACTCAGGCCGGGCTGCGCCGCGACGTGGTGTGGGACGTGAGCCCGCAGAGCCCTTACGAGGTGTTTAAAGGCAGCGAGCTGCGCAATAAAACGCTGGGGCTGATTGGCTACGGGAATATTGGTCGCCGGGTGGCGCGTATCGCCCGCGCGTTCGGCATGGCGGTGCTGGTGGTGGACCCGTTCGTGGCGGGCGAGGATATCAACGAGCCGGGGCTGCGCAAAACCACTCTCGAAGCGCTGTTCCGCGAGGCGGATATCGTCAGCCTGCATCTGAGCAGCGGCGCCGGCAGCGACGGCCTGGTAAACGCGCCGCTGCTGAACAGCATGAAGCCCGGCGCGCTGCTGATTAACACTTCCCGCGCGGCGGTGGTTGACGAGGAGGCGCTCATTCACGCTCTGCGCCACGGGCCGCTGGGCGGCGCGGCGCTGGACGTTTATCATCGCGAACCGCTGTGGCGCGATCACCCGTTTGTCACCGAGTTTGCTAACGTGATTATCACCCCGCATATTGCCGGCGCGACCCGCGAAAGCATCAGCAAGCATACGGCGATGATTGCCGCCGATCTCCAGCGCTACGTCGCCGGCGAGCCGCTGTTATACCAGTGGCGCTAAGCGCGGGGCCGCAGGCTATCCGGCCCGATTCGCGGCCATAAATGCCAGGGTGTGGTCCCAGTCGATCACGCCCGCATCCGATCCCAGGCCGGTGGCGACCAGCGCCGCCACGGCCGATGCCACTTCGCAGGCCTCTTTTTCGTTCAACCCGCGGGCCAGCGCGGCAATAAAGCCGCCGCAGTAGCTATCGCCGCAGCCGGTAGTATCCACCGCCTCTACGCGCCACGGGGCGATATGCTCGACGCGGCCCTCGCGGGTCAGCAGCCAGGAGCCGTTGGCGCCGTCTTTCAAAATACAGGTCCCCACGCCGAGGTCGAAGAAGAAACGGGCGATTTCGGCGGGCTCGCTGCGTCCCGACAGATAGGCGGCCTCCTCCAGCGAGGGCATAAAGTAGTCTACCGACGGCAGCAGCGGGCGCAGCAGATCCAGGGTTCGCTCATCGGGGGCGATCAGGTCGAAGCTGGTGGTGACGCCGCGCGCCCTGGCCGCCGCCAGCAGTCGCGCGCTCTGACCCTGGTCCATTGCCGCCAGCAGACCCGTGCCGCCGTGATGCAGGAAGCGGCAGTCGAGAATCGAGGCGAACGTCTCTTCGCCGACGAACAGCGCATCGGAGGCGCCGCGACAGTGCAGCGCGGGCCGCTCGCCGTTCGGGCGGATAGGCAGGATCGTTGCCGAGGTCTCCTTTTGCGTCGTGCGCTGGATCAGCGAGCAGTCGATCCCCAGGCGCGCGTAGCTGGCGAGAATAAAATCGGCTTTTTCATCGTGGCCAAGGCAGGCGACGGCGGCGGTGCGAACGCCGAGCTTCGCGGCGTTGATATTCGCTCCGGCGGCGGTGCCCGCCGGGTTCAGGCGAATTTGTTCGATAAAGGCCACCCCGCCGCGGGGCGGGATGTCGAGAACCGGGCGACCGGCGATATCAAGGATCGTCAGGCCGACAAAAACGGCGTCAAAGGCTGCCATAGATACTCCGTTAACGATGCTGCTGACGCAGACGCGCCTGCCAGAAAGAGAGGGCCAGCGCGACCACCAGAATGACGCCGACCAGCGCGTCTTTGACCAGGTAGTTAAGACCCATCAGGTTCAGGCCGTTATCAATGATGGCGAGGAACAGCACCCCGCCGAGGGTACCGGCGATGCTGGCCCGGCCCTGGCGGTTAAAGGCGGTGCCGATAAAGACGGCGGCAATCGCATCCATCAAATAGGACTGGCCGGCCAGCGGCGTAAACTGCCGCAGGTTAGCGGAGAGGATCACGCCGCCGATGGCGCACAGCGCTGAGGCCGCGACCAGCACCCATAGCATGGTCAGCCGATCGCGGATCCCGGCGATGCGCGCCGCTTCCCCGTTCTGGCCAATGGCGCGAACGTACTTGCCGAAGAGCGTGCGCTCGGTAATCAGCCAGGCCACCAGCCACAGCGCCAGCACGATAACCACCGGCGTCGGAATACCGGCGATATTTCCCACTGCCAGATCGTGGTACTCCGGCGCCATCCGGCGATAGGCGATCGAGCCGCCGCCGTCGGTATAGATCCGCTCCACGCTGCTGGCAATAAACCAGGTCCCGAGGGTGGCAAGGAACGGACGGATCTGGCAAATCAGGATCAGAAAGGCGTTCAGCAGACCGATGATCGCCCCGCCGAGCAGAGCATAGCCCACCGCGGCCTGCCACGGCAGGTGCCAGGTTTTCAGGGCCACCAGCGCAAAGGCGGCGCCAAAGTCGAGCGCGACGCCAACCGAGAGATCGATGGCGCCCGCGCTGACAATGAGGGTCATCGCCATCGCCACAATCAGCAGAATCGCGCTGCCCTGGAGCAGGTTTGCCCAGTTATCAACGGTCAGAAATACCGGGTTAGCCCAGCCGAACAGGGCAATAGCCAGCAGGGTGATAATGCCGAAGCCCGCCCGCGACAGATAGGCCAGCGGGCCGCCGGCGGTCTGCTCCGGCGATGAGGATTTGAGCGTCAGCTGGCTCATTGATTGCCTCCGTGATGTCTGACCGCAGAAGCCGCCAGCACGATAAGGATCAGGGTGCCTTTGATGGCACCCATCCAGAAAATATTGACCCCCAGCAGCCCGAGGCCGTTGGAGAGGGCGTTGACCAGCACCGCGCCAAGCAGCGCGCCCCAGATGGTGACGACGCGCCGGCGCGAGAAGGCGGCGCCGATAAAGGTCGCCAGCACGGTCTCCAGCAGCAGCGGCGTGGCGGTACCGCTGGAGCTGCCCGAGCCCTGGCTCAGCAGCGGCAGAATCGCCAGACCGGCGGCGATGCCTGCCAGCAGCCAGACGTAAACCGTCAGCCGGCGCACGTTAAGCCCGCTCATTTGCGCCATATCGCGGTTGCCGCCGACCGCCTGCAGATGCTGGCCGAAGCGCGAGTGGTGCACCAGCAGCTGGAACAGGACGAAGACCGCCAGCAGATAGATCAGCGGCCAGGGGATGCCGAGCAGCGTCTGGTCGCGAAAAGCCACCATCAGCGGATCGCTGACCGCAATGCGCCGCTGGCCGGTGAGTAAATCGGTCAGGCCGGTAAAGGCCACGGAGGTTGAGAGCGTTGCCAGCAGCGGCGGCAGCCCGGCGACCAGCACCAGCCCGGCGTTGATCGCCCCGCAGGCGAGGCAGACCACGAGCGGCAGGAGCAGCAGCCACAGATAGGACATCTGCCACTCCACCATGCCGAGGCTCAGAAGCGCGACCCCGAGCACCGCGATGGCGGGAAGCGAGAGGTCGATCCCGCCGGTGACCACGTCATCGCCGCCGACGGCAATCACGCAAACCAGTCCGAAGCAGAGAATGGCCAGCGGCACGCTCTGCACCAGCATCATGCTGATATTCTGCCAGCTTAAAAAGAAGGGCGACTGGAGGCTAAGCCAGACCAGCAGGGCAAAGAAGAGAATCAGCGGAAATTTTTCGATAAGCGTCGTTATGCCCGGCAGGCCGCGGCGTTGGATACCCGTACTCATAGCTGTTGTTCCTGTCCACCGTTAATCGTTGCCAGCAGGGCGTCGAGCGTCAGCCCCTGGGTGGTGAGATTCGCCACCAGCTCGCCGCGCCACATCACGAGGATCCGATCGCATAGCCCCAGCAGCTCCGGCGCATCGCTGGAGGAGACCAGCACCGCGCGTCCGCGATCCGCCAGCTGACGGGTTCGCTGATAGATATCGCTGCGGGCGCCGATATCGACCCCGAGGGTCGGTTCATCGAGAATAAAGAGCCGCGCAGCGGTGCCCAGCCAGCGGGCCAGAATCGCCTTTTGCTGGTTGCCGCCGCTCATCAGCCGCACCGGCAGCTCCGGGCGGCCGGGGCGGATAGAGAGCTGCTCAATCCAGCTGCGGGCTTTCTCCAGCGCCCGGCCTCGGTGTTCCCAGCCGAAGGTGGCGGTGTCCGACAGGGAGGCCAGATTAATGTTATCGGCGGTGGTGAAGGGGAGGATCAGCCCCTGATGGCGGCGGTCGCGGGGCACCAGCGCCATGCCGGCGCGAATCGCCTGCTTCGGCGTGCGTATGCGCTTCGGCTGGCCGTCGATGCTAATCACGCCGCTGTCTACGCGCCTCAGGCCGTAGAGAAGGTCGACCAGCACGTCCCGCCCGGCGCCCAGCAGGCCGGCGACGCCGACGATTTCTCCGGGCTGGATATCAAAGGTAATGTCGCGCAGCTGATGGCCGTCGCCGAGCCCGCGCACCGACAGCAGCGGCGCGCTGGCGTCGGCTTCAGGCGGCGCGGACTGGCGCGGGGTATAGAGCTGCTCTATTTCCCGGCCGACCATCATTTTGATCAGCGCATCGGTATCCTGCAGCAGCGAGCGGTCAGGGTAGCCCACCACCTCGCCGTTGCGCAGAACGGTTCCGCGATCGCAGAGGGCGGCGATTTCGTTCAGATAGTGGGAAATATAGAGAATGGCGATCCCCTGCTCGCGCAGGCGCAGGATCGCCGAGGAGACCAGGCTGGCCTCCTGCGCTTCCAGCGGCGCGGTGGGTTCATCAAAGACCACCAGCTTCGCGGCGCCGTCGATCAGCGCCCGGGCGATTTGCACCAGCTTACGTTCGGCAAGGCTGAGATCGCGAATCAGCCGCCGCGGGTTAATGCTCAGCTGCCAGCTATCGCGGAAAAAGGCCTCGGTGGCGGCGTTCATGCGCTTTCTGTCCAGCGCGCCCCAGCGGTGGCGATACTCCTGGCCGAGAAAAACGGATTCCGCCACCGTGAAGTGGGCAATCAGGTTGAGTTCCTGGTGGATAACGCGGATGCCCATTGCTTCAATGGCCGCAGGGTTGCCGAACGGGATCGCCGCGCCATCGAGGGTGGCGCTGCCGCTATCGGCCTGGTACACGCCGGCAAGGATCTTGATCAGGGTGGATTTTCCCGCCCCGTTTTCGCCGATCAGACCGTGAATTTCACCGGGGTTAAGAAGCAGCGTGACCGCATTTAATGCAGTCACGTTGGCAAAGCTTTTGCCGATCTGGCTCATGACCAGACCAGCGGCGGGGCGCTCCCCGCCGAGGGGTTGATTAATCACTGCAGTTCGCCATATCCCAGCTGTTTGTAGACCGCTTTCGCTTCCTGCGGGCCCTTCACCGGGACCACCGGAATAAAGGTTTGCAGCGGCAGAGCCTGTTTAGCGAAGTAGTGCGCGACGTTGTCGGCCGACGTCTGGCCAATCAGGTGCGGCTGCTGAGCGACGTTAGCGACGAACGGGCTGCCGGGTTCGGCCATAATCTCCAGCGTTTCCGGGCCGGCATCGATGGCGGTGACCTTCACGTCTTTGTCGCGTCCGGTCTCTTCCAGAGCCTGCACGATCCCGATGGCCGGCTGATCCCAGCAGGCGACGTGGATGGCATCCAGTTTGCCTTTCGGATACTGGCTGAGCAGTTCGAGGGTTTTCTTACGCGCATCTTCCGGAGAGTTGGCAAACTGTTCGGCCAGCTCCGGCTGAATAATATGAATATCCGGATAATCCTTAAGGACATATTTCCACTGGTCGTAGCGGATGCCGCAAATTCGCAGCGAGCTGGAGAATGCATTAAATACCGCAACGTTACCTTTGCCGCCTAATTCATCAGCCATATAGCGGCCAATGGTTGAACCCAGGGTGTAGTTGTCGGAGGTTGTGTTATTGACGGAGTATTTTGACACGTGGTCCACGGTAAATACCGGGATGCCGGCATCGCGCAGCGCTTTAAATTTAGGTTCAACGGCGCTGTCGCCGAGAATACTAATTACGGCATCGACCTTGCGTGATAATAAAATATCGTGGTTATTGGCGTGTACCTGATTATCACGACCGCCGTCGACGCCGATGACTTTACCACCCAGTTTTTCAACCTCTTCGGTGGCGCCTTTATAGGCTTCGCGATCCCAGAAGTGCTGGGTACCGACAACGGCGACGCCGATGGTTTTCCCCTGCAGCGACAGGGGCTCTGCGGCGGAGGCGCTGACGGAGACGAGCGTCATCAGACCCAGCGCGGCGGGCAGTAATTTTATTCTCTGCGACATTCTTATTATAGTCCTGTGATAAAGGTGTTTGCGGATTCGTAGCATGACAATAACGACCACGCAACCTCAAATACAAAATATGTCTAAGTTATACCAATAATGGTATATCGACGGAATAGGGCAGGAAAACTTAATTTTACCCGCTATAACCTGAAAATATTTCATGATGCTGAAATTAAGGCATGTTTATATTGTGGGTATAAGGTAAAAGCGCTGACTTTTATTGCAAACGGTAATTGCTGCTTAATGATGGCTATATTTATGGTGGGATATGGTGAATATAACCCAGGGCTCGCGTCATGCGGATGGTTATCGGCTAAAGTGACAGGATATTATAGTGTCATTGGCATTTTATCTTCAGCCAGCTCCCGACTTATTATAGCGGCCTCTATCGGGTGACAAAAAAACGGGCAACATGAATAAACAACATAATCTGGCGGTGATGCACTGGGGAACCTGGCAGGTGCAAACCCGCGATGGCGCCATTGATGCCGTCGTACCGGTCGCCTGGGATAAAAATCCCTCGCGCATCGGTCAGTCCCTCACCGATGCGGTCACCAGCAAAACGCGCATTCGTCGTCCGGCGGTGCGGGCCGGCTATCTGAAAAATGGCCCCGCGTCGCGGGAAGGTCGCGGCAAAGAGCCCTTTGTAGAGGTGAGCTGGGAGGTCGCCCTCGACCTGCTGGCCCGTGAACTCACTTCGGTGAAGGAGCGCTGCGGGAACGAAGCCATATACGGCGGCTCCTACGGCTGGGCCAGCGCCGGGCGTTTTCATCACGCCCAGAGCCAGCTGCATCGTTTCCTGAAATCTTTCGGCGGCTACACCGCCAGTACCAATACCTACAGCAGCGCCGCCGGCGAGCGTATTTTGCCGCATGTGCTGGGGCCGCTTAGCCCGCTGCATCGTCAGCATACGCACTTCTCTGAGCTGGCGCGGGAGTGTCAGCTGTTCGTGGCGATTGGCGGCCTGCCGCTGCGTAACTCTCAGGTTAACGGCGGCGGCGCCAACGACCATATGCTGAAGCACTGGCTGGAGAAGATGCAGGCCAACGGCACGCGCTTTATCAATATCAGCCCGGTCAGCAACGATCTGAGCGCCGTCGACTCCGCGCAGTGGCTGGCGGTGCGTCCGGGGACCGATACCGCGCTGCTGCTGGCGCTGTGCTACGTCCTGATTACCGAATCCCTGTACGACAGTGACTTTGTGGCCAGCCACACGGTGGGCTTTGCTCCCTACCGCGCCTATCTGCTGGGAGAGCGTGACGGGGTGGCAAAAACGCCGCGCTGGGCCGCGGCGATCGTGGGGATTTCCGAGCAGCAGATCGTCTCTCTGGCGCGCGAGATGGCCAGCCAGCGCACGATGGTCAATATCTCCTGGTCCATTCAGCGCGCCCGCCAGGGGGAGCAGGCCTACTGGGCAACGGTCGCCCTGACCGCTCTGCTGGGGCAGATTGGCACCCCGGGCGGAGGGCTGGGCTTCGGCTACGCCTGTACCAACCTGGCGGGCGCGGCGCGCAAAGCCTTTTCCGGCCCCCGTCTGCCGGCGGGGAAAAATGCGGTTAACAGCGCGATCCCGGTGGCCCGGCTGGCGGACATGCTGCTGCACCCCGGCGGCGAATATGAGTTTGATGGCCAGCATCTGCGCTACCCTGATATCCGCCTGGTCTACTGGGCGGGGGGCAATGCTTTTCACCATCATCAGGACCTTAACCAGCTCTGCGAGGCGTGGCGACGGCCGGAAACGGTGGTGGTGCATGAGCAGTACTGGACCGCGCAGGCGAAGTTTTCCGACATTGTGCTGCCGGTGACCACCTCCCTGGAGCGGGAGGATATCGGCAGCGGCGGGCATGACGGATTTATGATTGCCATGAGCGCGCAGATCCCGCCGGTTGCCGAGGCCCGCGACGACTACGCGATTTTCTGCGATCTTGCCGCTCGGCTAGGCTGCGGCGAGCGCTTCAGCGAAGGGCGCAGCGTCGGGCAGTGGCTGCGGCATATTTATGATGAGTCGCGCCCGCGGGCCCGGGAAGAGGGCATTGAGCTGCCGTCGTTTGAGGATTTCTGGCAGCAGGGGGTGCTGGAGTACAGCGCGCCGGAGCAGCCGCAGGTCTTCCTGGCCGATTTTCGCGCCGACCCGCTGGGCTCTCCGCTCTCCACGCCGTCCGGCAAGATTGAGCTCTTCTCGCAAACCGTCGCCGACTTCGGCTACCGCGAGTGCCCGGGCCATCCGTGGTGGGATGAAGAGGAAGCTAGCTGGCAGCGGGAAGAGGCCAGCCGCTGGCCGCTGCATCTGCTGTCCAGCCAGCCGCGCACGCGTCTGCACAGCCAGTACGATCATGGCAGCGTCAGCCGGGCGACCAAAATTCAGGGGCGCGAGCCGCTGTGGATGCATCCCCAGGATGCGCAGGCGCGGGGAGTAACCGAAGGCAGCGTGGTGAAGGTGCATAACGCCCGCGGAGCGATTCTGGCCGGGGTGCATCTCAGCGAAGGGATCCGCCAGGGGGTAGTGCAGATGGCCACCGGCGCCTGGTACGATCCGCTGAACCCCAGCGAAAAAGGCTCCCTGGATAAGCACGGTAATCCGAACGTGCTGACCGAAGATCGCGGCAGCTCGCGGCTGGGCCAGGGCTGTAGCGCGCAGAGCTGCTGGGTCGAGATTGTCCCGTGGCGCGAGGCGCTGCCGCCCATTACCGCGTTCGATCCGCCGGCGTTTATCAGCGCGGACGCGTTGCCCTGAACGGCAGCCCGGCGGCGCAGGGCCGCCGGGCTGGATGAAGGAGATTACGCCAGCCGTGGGTAGGCGTCGGCAATATCATCCCCGGTAAACTTCGCCACCCAGCCTTCCGGGTTATCGAAAATTCGGATGGCGGTGAAGTTCGGTTCCGAGCCCATATCAAACCAGTGCGGCGTGTCGGCGGGGACGGAGATTAAATCGTTCTTCTCGCACAGCACCTGGAATACCTCATTGCCGATATGCAGGCAAAACAGCCCGGCACCCTCGACGAAGAAACGCACCTCGTCCTCGCCGTGGGTATGCTCGTTGAGAAACTTCGCGCGCAGCGCCTCTTTCTGCGGGTTGTCCGCGCGCAGGCTGATAACGTCCCAGCTCTGGTAACCCTTTTCGGCAACCAGCTTATCAATCGCGTGCTGGTAGGCCTCAAGCACCGTTTCCGGCGTTGGCGCGACGCCTAAATCGCGGTCGGCCTGCCAGCGCTCAAAGCGTACGCCTTTCGCCTTTAGCTGCTGCTGAATTTCGTCGGCGTCGGTGCTGTGCCAGATGGCGTTTCCGGCGTCCTGGTCAGAAAAAATCGTTAATGCGCTCATGCAGGTATTTGCTCCGGATGAATGTCGTCAAAACGCTGAATCTGCGGATGATGGCTGGCGGGGTCGCGATCGCCGCGTACCAGCTGCAGGGTGCGAAAACCGGCCTCCTCGGCGGCATCCAGCTCCTGATGGATATCGGAAAGGAACAGGATGGCGGCAGGGTGGTGACCCAGCTGTTCAGCAATGTTGCGGTAGGACTGCGCTTCGCGCTTCGCGCCTACCAGAGTATCGAAATAGCCGTTGAACAGATGAGTAATATCACCTTCGTCGCTGTAGCCAAATAACAATTTCTGCGCAGCGACCGAGCCTGAGGAATATACATATAAATCAATTCCCTGCGACTTCCACTTTTCCAGCGCCGGCAGAACATCGGGATACAGATGGCCGGTAAAGTCGCCGTTAAGGTAGCCATCGCGCCAGATAATCCCCTGCAGCGCCTTCAGCGCGGTGGATTTGCGATCCTCCTGCATAAAGGCAAATAGCGTATCGATAAGCTCGGCGGTGCTGGCAGCGGGAGCGGCGATTTCGTGGCGGAGGTTATCAAGGATCGTTTTGACCGGCTCAGCGTACTGCTGGGCGGTCACGAAGCCTGCTAATCGTTCACGGGCGTACGGAAACAGAATGTTATGTACGAAGCGAATGTCGCTGGTGGTACCTTCAATATCGGTCACGATGGCGCGGATCATGGTTTCTCCAGAGTGGGCGTTACGCCGCATTGATGGTGGCGGCAGACCATAGCCGGCCTGACATCATCATTTATACACGTCATTGCGCAAAGCGCGTTGCAGCTTTTTTGCATAACGGCGCATATAGACGTCTAAGCGTCTCGATTGCCAAATATTAACATCGTGTTATAGTGGCTTCAACAACAGCATTACAATCGGTAATAACAAAATGAGCAATAAGCCACTGATTCCTGAGAGTAAACTCCCTTCACTGGGCACCACTATTTTTAGCCAGATGAGCGCTCTTGCGCAGCAGCATCAGGCGATAAATCTTTCACAGGGCTTCCCGGATTTTGACGGGCCGCGCTACCTGCAGGAGCGACTGGCTTTTCATGTCGCCCAGGGCGCCAACCAGTACGCCCCGATGACCGGCGTACCGGCGCTGCGCGAAGCCATCGCCGATAAAACCGCCGAGCTTTACGGCTACCGACCGGACGCCAACAGCGATGTGACCGTTACGGCGGGCGCAACCGAGGCCCTGTATGCGGCCATTACCGCCCTGGTGCGTAGCGGGGATGAGGTGATCTGCTTTGACCCGAGCTACGACAGCTATGCCCCGGCGGTTGAGCTGTCCGGCGGCGTGCTGAAGCGCATTGCCCTGCAGCCGCCGCATTTTCGCGTTGACTGGCAGGAGTTTGCCGCCGCGCTGAGCGAGCGTACCCGGCTGGTGATCCTCAATACCCCGCACAACCCGTCGGCGACGGTCTGGCAGCATGAGGATTTCGCCGCGCTGTGGCAGGCGATTGCCGAGCGTGAGATTTACGTGATCAGCGATGAAGTCTACGAGCATATCTGCTTTGCGGCGCAGGGACACGCCAGCGTGCTGGCCCATCCGCAGCTGCGCGAGCGGGCGGTAGCGGTCTCTTCGTTTGGTAAAACCTTCCATATGACCGGCTGGAAGGTCGGCTACTGCGTCGCCCCTGCGGCAATCAGCGCCGAGCTGCGTAAAGTGCATCAGTATCTGACGTTCTCGGTGAACACGCCGGCGCAGCTGGCCATCGCCGATATGCTGCGTCACGAACCGGAGCACTATCGTCAGCTGCCCGAGTTTTACCAGCAGCGCCGCGACCTGTTTATCGAGGCCCTGCGCGCCAGCCGCCTGGAGATATTACCCTGCGAGGGCACCTACTTCCTGCTGGCAGACTACAGCGCGGTTTCCGATCTCGACGACGTCAGCTTTTGCCGCTGGCTGACGACTGAAATCGGCGTGGCGGCGATCCCGCTGTCGGTGTTCTGCGCCGATCCGTTCCCGCACAGGCTGATTCGGCTGTGCTTTGCCAAGCAGCCGGCAACCCTGCTGGCCGCCGCGGAGCGTCTGCGCCAGCTGTAGCGCGCCGGCGTCGGGTCGCTGAGTGAATTGATGGTCGCCGGACGTTTTAAGTCGACCATTAATTTTCTCCGATGGCTGTTTTCGCTATTTTATTTTTCTGATTTATGTGCGGATATTCACGTGGTCGATAATTAACGGCGGCCACTTTTATTATAATGCCGCCTCTTTAATAAGAGAGGCTAAAACAGGGTGGTCCATCTGCACCCGATTATAAATCATATGAATCATCGCCCGGGGAATATCCGCCGGAGCAGGTATTATTCTCAGCCTGAGGTCGAAGAGCTGCGGGGTTGACGCAATTTTTGGCATAAAGCCGATAAAATCAGTCTGGCTAATAATATTGAGGATGGCAATGTGTGAGTCGCTGCTGAAGGCAATATTTCGTTCGGGGAACAGTTTCTCAAGCCAGTAGTCAACCGCCTGCATCCCCGCCTCTTTGGTCAGATAGTCAGTAAAGCTCTCCCGCGCAATGGATTCTGCGGAGGTGAATTCGGCTATTCGCGGATGATTCTGCCGGCAGACCAGCACCATCTCTATTTCCTGAAACGGCAGGCATACGGTGGTCGGGCTGGCAAGCGGTGAAAGGCTAAAAATCAGATCGGCTTTGCGGTAGGCGAGCAGGCTCTCCGCCGACTCCGAGGCGAGCTGAAGGTCGTGGTGCTCCACCTGCAGGTTGGGGTCACGGTAGAGCGTGCTGATGAGCGTTGCGGAGGAGGGCGAGAGGAAAAACTGCGGGCTGTAGATAACAAAGCGTTTTCTCAGTTCGGCGCCGTGGACGATATTGATCGTCTGCTCAAGCTGGTTGAGATTTTTTTCCAGATGATGATGAAGGTTAACCGCCAGGGTGGTGGGGCTCATCCCTTTACCGGTGCGGATAAACAGCGGATCGTTGAGCTGATTGCGCAGGCGCTGCAGCGACTGGCTGACGGCTGAAGGGGTAATAAATAAGGTTCCTGCGGCCTGGCTTATACTTAAATGCTGATAGATACATTCAAAAATAACCAGTAGGTTAAGATCGAACTTTTTAAGTTCGTAAAGTTTAGCCATTGCTAGCATCCTGTCCGTTGCTGTGTCTGGTGCGAATTATTATCTTTTTATTCTATTTGTTTATTATATTTAATTTGCGTAGCGATTGATGGGCTGAATTATTTAAGGCCGGTTTTATTAATGACTCTGAATGTATACGACGAAAAGTGATTTAGCCAGACCCTTTTGGGGCGAGTAGTCCGGCTAAAAAGGGTCTGACGGGATGCTTTATTTTTCGCCCATCATCACCTGGAGCTTATCCGCTTCCGGTAAGCCGACAACCTGCTGCAGCATATTTTCTTTATTCATATAGTAAATAGCCGGCGTGGCGTTAGCCCCTAGCCGATCCATCAGCTGCTGGTTTTGGTTGAGGATGCGCATTTTTTCCGCCGGGATGTCCGCCGGGATCTCAACTTTCATTTTCCCGGCCGATTTTTCGTAATCGTGCCAGGTTTTTGCCGGATCGCGGCTGGCGAGAATGGCGGCGGCCACCGGCGTACTTTCCGGTTTGATAACGCCTACCAGCAGCGTGCGAATCTGCACTTTCCCCGACTCCACCCAAGGTCGAGCCTGTTGCCAGAACTGCTTGCAGTACGGGCAGAAGGGATCGGCGAAGACGTACAGGATAATCGGCGCCTCTTTTTTGCCGTCAAGCAGCCAGCTGGCGGCCTCCATTTGCTTCCACATCTGCTGGCCCGCCGGAGTATAGAGCTCTTTCTGGAACAGCTGTTCGCTAAGATTGGTGCCGTTTTCGTCATACATGTAGCCGGAGATGGCGTGCTTGCCGTCAGGCGTCAGATAGATAGCGACGCCCATATCCTGATATTTACCCAGCCAGCCTTTCACTCCGCCCGGCGCTGCGAAGGGTTTAATGATGGTAATACCCTGTTTTTCTATCGCTTTTACGGGGGCAGGGAGATCTTCTGCATAGCTGCAAAGGGGCAAAAGGCTCAGGAAAAGCAGACGTTTTAACATGATTATTCCTTGTGAAATCAATGTATAAGGCACAGCAGATGATGGAACCTATCGCAGCTATAGGCAAGACCTGCGCCCGGGCAGATTGCCCTTTGCTGAGGCGGGTGGTGTAATCGCCCATGCTGTTACATTAAGGTAATGTAGAGCGCAACGCATAGCCAGCTTGCCTGGCGCTGAAGCTACCTGCGGGTATTTCAGGTAATAGGGCCGCCTGAGAGGGCGGCCTTTTTACTTTATCGGCTTAGCGGGTGCGTTCGGCGGCGCGACTTGTCCCGACGGGTTCACAAAGTTGTCTTGTTGCGGTTGTTAGATATTGCTTATTGATTTGATAATGCAAACGCATTGGTCGGGTCAGGAAAAATTAGTTACCTTAGACCTCAACGAAAACACGGAGGAAGTATAGATGTCCTTAATTAACACTAAAATCAAACCTTTCAAAAACCAGGCGTTCAAAAACGGTGAATTCATCGAAGTTACCGAGAAAGATACCGAAGGCCGCTGGAGCGTTTTCTTCTTCTATCCGGCTGACTTCACCTTCGTATGCCCGACTGAACTGGGTGACGTTGCTGACCATTACGAAGAGCTGCAGAAACTGGGCGTAGACGTCTATTCCGTCTCCACCGATACCCACTTTACTCACAAAGCATGGCACAGCAGCTCTGACACCATCGCTAAAATCAAGTATGCGATGATTGGTGACCCGACTGGCGCCCTGACCCGTAACTTCGAAAACATGCGTGAAGACCAAGGCCTGGCCGACCGCGGCACCTTTATCGTTGACCCGCAGGGCATCATTCAGGCGATCGAAGTTACCGCTGAAGGTATCGGCCGCGATGCGTCTGACCTGCTGCGTAAAGTGAAAGCAGCTCAGTACGTTGCTTCTCACCCAGGCGAAGTTTGCCCGGCTAAATGGAAAGAAGGCGATGCGACTCTGGCTCCGTCCCTGGACCTGGTCGGCAAAATCTAAAATTTCCATGTCTTTCACGCCATGGCGGCGTTGGCGTCACCTGCTCACCCCGGTCACTTACTTATGTAAGCTCCCGGGGATCCCCAGACTAGCCGCCTTGCCCTGACGCGAAATCCAAAGGGAAATTGATACCGAATAACGGGTGTTTTATTACGCCCGTTTTTCTTCCAAACCCCATGATGCAAGCCGCATTCAGGCAGCCGTGAGGCCGCTTGCATGATGACGTTTTAAGAGAGGGATAACGAGATGCTCGACGCAAATATGAAAACCCAGCTCAGGGCCTACCTTGAGAAACTGACCAAACCTGTTGAGCTGATTGCTACGCTGGACGACAGCGCTAAATCGGCAGAAATCAAAGAGCTGCTGGCGGAAATCGCTGAGCTGTCTGAGAAAGTGACGTTTAAAGAAGACAACACGCTCGCCGTGCGCAAACCGTCTTTCTTGATAACTAATCCAGGTTCTACCCAGGGGCCGCGCTTTGCCGGTTCACCGCTGGGGCATGAGTTTACCTCTCTGGTTCTGGCGCTGCTGTGGACCGGCGGTCATCCGTCGAAAGAGACCCAGGCCCTGCTGGAACAGATCCGCGACCTTGACGGTGATTTTGAGTTTGAAACCTACTACTCGCTCACCTGCCATAACTGCCCGGACGTGGTGCAGGCGCTGAACCTGATGGCGGTGCTGAACCCGCGCATTAAGCATACGGCGATTGACGGCGGGACGTTCCAGAATGAGATTACCGATCGTAACGTGATGGGCGTTCCGGCGGTCTTTGTCAACGGCAAGGAGTTTGGCCAGGGGCGCATGACGCTGGCGGAGATCGTCGCGAAAGTTGACACCGGCGCGGAGAAACGTGCCGCAGAAGAGCTGAACAAGCGTGATGCTTACGACGTGCTGATTGTCGGCTCCGGCCCGTCCGGCGCGGCGGCGGCGGTTTACTCGGCGCGTAAAGGGATTCGTACCGGCCTGATGGGCGAACGTTTCGGCGGCCAGGTGCTGGATACCGTGGATATCGAAAACTACATTTCGGTACCTAAAACCGAAGGTCAGAAGCTGGCCGGGGCGCTGAAGGTTCACGTCAATGAATATGATGTCGACGTCATTGACTCACAGAGCGCGTCGAAACTGATTCCGGCGGCGGTAGAAGGCGGCCTGCATCAGATTGAAACCGCCTCCGGCGCGGTGCTGAAGGCGCGCAGTATCATCATCGCCACCGGCGCTAAATGGCGTAACATGAACGTGCCGGGTGAAGACCAGTACCGGACGAAAGGGGTGACCTACTGCCCGCACTGCGACGGCCCGCTGTTTAAAGGCAAGCGCGTGGCGGTGATCGGCGGCGGTAACTCGGGCGTCGAGGCGGCAATCGATCTGGCGGGCGTGGTGGAACACGTTACGCTGCTGGAATTCGCGCCTGAAATGAAGGCGGACCAGGTGCTGCAGGACAAAGTCCGCAGCCTGAAAAACGTCGATATCATTCTTAACGCGCAGACCACGGAAGTGGTCGGCGATGGCAGTAAAGTGACCGGATTGCAGTATCGCGATCGGCTGAGCGGTGATGAGCATCACGTCGAGCTGGCGGGGATCTTCGTACAGATTGGTCTGCTGCCTAATACCACCTGGCTGGAAGGCGCGATTGAACGTAATCGGATGGGTGAAATTATCATCGATGCGAAGTGCGAAACTAACGTCAAAGGCGTGTTCGCGGCGGGCGACTGCACCACCGTACCGTACAAGCAGATTATTATCGCCGCCGGCGAAGGGGCAAAAGCATCCCTGAGCTCGTTCGATTATCTGATTCGGACAAAAACCGCATAATAAAAGAGAGTAAGATCGACCTGCACAGCAAAGAGGCTACCCACCGGTAGCCTCTTTTTTTATCGCCTTTCTTCACGCCGTCGGCAGGCGAGCGGCGTCTCCCGCTTATCGGACAACCATTACCGGGATATGCGCATGGCGAATGACGCTCGAGGCATTAGAACCGAGCAAATGGGTGCTGATAGACGGATTGCGTGAACCAATGACGACCACGTCGGCGTTAATTTCGTTAGCCAGCTCGTTCACCATATCCCGCACGTTGCCGAAGCGTACGTGCTTTTTAATTCGTGAGGGATCGATGCTGAAGTGCCCGGCCATGGTGGTTAGCCGCGTTTCCGCCTCATGCTGCAGATGCTCTTCAAAGCGGCGCAGGTCGGCGGTGAATCGACTCATGGTGAAGCTGGATGAGCCTGGCAATACGTGGAGCAGGTGAATAATTCCGTCCTTCTGGGCCAAAAACTCCGCATGGCGGACGGCTTTGTCGCTTAACTCCATCTCAAAAACGTCAACCGGCATAATGATTGTTTTATACATATGCATTCCTCCTTGTTCGACTGTTTCTATATCAACATATTATACGAAGATATTGTGCCATTCAGGTCGCAAAACTGTCAGCTGAGGCTCAGGGCGGCGTAAAAGTTTGTCAGGGCGGGGAGGGCAGAAAGAGGATGCGAAGACACCCTCTGAATAAAGCGCAGAACGCCTCAGGCGGCGGGAGGGTTAGCGGTGAAATTCACCCGCGGCTTCCGGCTGGTACAGCAGCTCCAGGACTTCGAGGTGCGCAGAGGCGCCGCCCGGTAATTCCCAGTGAATGGCGCTGCCGACCTTCAGGCCCAGCAGCGCGGCGCCGACGGGGGCGAGTACCGAAAGCTGGGTGGCGCTATCGGTTACCTGCGAGGGGAAAACCAGCGTCCGCACGCGCTCTTCGCCGTTGGACAAATCACGGAATCTGACGGTGCTGTTCATGCTGACGACATCATGCGGCATCGCTTCCGGCGCCAGCATTTGTGCGCGATCCAGCTCGTCGTTCAGCGCATCGGCGACCGGTGAACTGGCGAACGCCGGCTGCTCGAGCAGTCTGTCGATGCGTTCGGCATCGAACTCATTGATGATGATTGCGGGTCTGGTCATTGCGTACTCCATGTTATCCAGGAACCTGTCCGTAAAAGAAAACCCTCACCGAAAATGGCAAGGGTTAATGTCTTCCCATCATACTGAGACTTGTCGGCGGTTTGAAGTGATTAAACGCACATTAAGCAACGATCGCGAACGGCGTCATATGAAATTTATGCTGCTGCCGTCGCAGTAAGAAAAATTGTCTTATCCTTTTTAGGCGATATCAGGCACGTCCTTTCCAATACATGCAGGAGGACTCTATGAGCGGTTTTGACAAACTTACTCTCGATGACGGCAGCTATCTCTATTTTAAAGACTGGGGGAGCGGGCAGCCGGTTGTATTTAGCCACGGCTGGCCGCTAACGGCTGACGCTTTTGAAGATCAGATGCTGTTTCTGGCCGATAACGGATTTCGGGCGATAGCGCACGATCGCCGTGGCCATGGCCGATCGGCCCAGCCCTGGGACGGCCACAACATGGATCGCTATGCTGACGATCTGGCTCAGCTGACGGCACATCTCGACCTGCGCGATGCGGTGCACGTCGGCCATTCGACCGGCGGTGGCGAGGTGGCGCGCTATATCGGGCGCCACGGGACCGAAAGAGTGGCAAAAGCGGTGCTTATCAGCGCCGTGACGCCGATAATGATCCGCACGGATTTTAACCCGGACGGCGTGCCCAAAGAGGTATTTGACGGCATCAGAGAGGGCGTTATCGAGGATCGCGGCGCGTTCTTCTATGAGCTGACCGCCGCGTTCTATGGCTACAACCGGGACGGGGCTAAAGAGTCAAAAGCGGTACGCGAAGGGTTTGTCGAACAGGGGCTGCAGGGATCGATTAAGGCGCTCTATGACTGTATCAAAGCCTTCTCGGAAACCGATCTGCGCGAGGATCTGCGCAAGATGACCATTCCGACCCTGGTTATCCACGGCGATGACGACCAGATCGTACCTTTCGAAACCTGCGGTAAAGCAGCGGCGCAAATATTGCCAGACGCCAGATTAACCGTCTATAAAGGCGGGTCGCACGGGATTTGCACGACCCACAAGCATCAGATAAATCAGGATTTACTGGCGTTCATTCGCGAATGAAGCCTCTGTGGCGGCTGGCGCCGCCGCATGATTAATTACCGACCTTATCCAGAACAAACTGCTTACCGCAGTTGCCCGGATGGGGTTGGGGCAGGAAGGCATCGGCGGAGAGCGGCGTATTGATAGCCGCGGCCTTAATGGCGATCTGTATTTCGGTTAAATAGGCCGGATTGCCGTTGCAGGTCAGCTTGAACGCCTTAACGCTCTGTTTTCCGTAGGCCTGGGCGATGGCCGCATCGAAGTCCTCGCGGCTGACGCTCTGCCCGTAGCGTTGCGCCAGGAATGTCCCGAGGGCGCTGTGCTTCACTTCACCGCCGAGGCGGACCATCGTGCCGAAGTAGCTGTCAGGATCGAAGCCAAAACAGACGCCGTGTTTCGCGTACTCGTAGCGCTCAAGGCAGGAGTTGCCGCCGGCACCGGGCATTACGCTGTTGAGCTTATTGGCCATCTCCAGCGACAGGCCGGTTTCCGCTGCCTGGCATTTCCGCCCGGCTTTGACTTCCGGCATATTGGGTATCGGGCGCGTGGCGCAGCCAAAACGCATCCAGCGGCGATCGTCCACGCCGCGAGCGGCGATGGATTTCGGCAGGCCCGGCCACAGGCCGTGCACGGTAAGATGATCGGTTTTGTTGGCCGTCTCCTGCTGCAGACGGCACTCTTCCGGCTCGCTGCGGTTTCGGTCATGCATGCTCTGGCAGAAACCGGTTTGCCAGGATAAGGCCAGAACGTAGCGGTCGAAATCGCCGTATTGTGTTGCGGTGAGCGGTTCAGCGCCGACCTGAGTTGCCGTTAGCAAGAGGGCAATGGCGACGAAATCCTTCCTGAACATTTTTATTCCTGATAGTGGATGGTAATGGGTTCCTCGAATTATTAAAGCATAAAAAAGGCGCCTGCTGGCGCCTTTTCACGTTTATTGAACGGTGGTTCCGGGCACCAGAATCTCGGTGGTGATAATCACCACCAGCAGGCCAACAAGAACCGGTACCGAGGTCCGTTTCACCACTTCAAATGGCGAGATTTTTGCCATCCCGGCGACGGCGACCACCACGCCCGATACGGGGGAAATGGTACGCCCGAGGTTCGACGCCTGCAGCATCGGGATCGACAGGTAGGCCGGGTTAATACCCGATGAGTGCGCCAGCTTGGGGATCATCTCAACGAAGGCGTAAAACGGCGCGTTGCCTGAACCGGTTGTCATGGCTGCCAGCATCGTCAGCACGACCAGCACCAGCATCAGAATGATGCTGGCGGAGCCAAACGAGGTCGCAATCGAAATCAGGCTATTGATAAAGCCGATGGTGCTCAGGCCCTGGGCAAAAACGCCGGCGGCGACCAGCAGCATGACCACGCCGGCAAAGGCGTCGGCCATGCCGCGATAGGCGGCTTCCAGTCCGCTAAAGACGTTTTTGGTGTTAAAGCCGCGGCAGAATTCCAGCACCGCCGCCAGCAGCATGCAGATAACCAGGATGGCAATAATATGCAACTCCGGGCCCCATTTCCCGTCGAAAATCAGCACGCCGATAATGGGCGTGAAGGGCAGAATGGCATAGAAGGAGGGGGCGGTAGTGGTTATCTCGTTCACATCGAGCATTTCGTGGGAGGCGTTCTCTTTTTTATCCAGATAGCGCTGCCAGAAAAAGTGGGCAATCGCCATACTGACAATCGCCACGATGGAGATCGGCAGCGTGGTTTTAAAGGCAAAGTCGATGAGCGGCATTTCGGCGGCCTTCGCGGCCAGGACGACATCGCCGGAGGTCGGGGAGAGGATAATGGCCGCCGGGGAGGCGCAAATGGCCGCCGCCGCGCCGCGGCTGATGCCGACGTTCACCATCACCGGGAACAGCGTTGCCATCAGCAGGACGCCGAGGCCGGTCGCCGAAGAGACGGCCAGCGACATCAGGCAGGCGACAAAATAGGCGGCGATCATCAGCAGGTAGGGGGAGTTAATGTAGCGCAGTGGCCTTGAGGCCAGTTTGACCACCATATCGTTGGCGCCAATATGCGTCATATAGGTGGCAAATCCGCAGAGCATCATGATCATCATGCCGAGGTCGCCGCCGCGGCTCATCAGCAGAATTTTGATATATTCGATGATGTCGGTTGCGGAATACCCCGTGCTTTTCGCATCGCCGGGTAAAATTTTATGTCCCATCAGCGCGCTGACGATAAGCAGCGTCAGACCACCAACAAAGAGTACGCCGGTGGCGGAGTACCCTTTGATGATATAGCGGGCGACGCCCACAATGACCACAATCCCGATAAGGATCTCAACTAGCGTAAGCATTATTTTACCCCTGAACCATTAACCCAAAGAATCTGCTGATAAATAAGGTTGTGCAAAAATTAAGTCAGGGAATGTGCCGAATAAATCGACGAAACATGCTGATGCAAATCAATAAACTGATGAGAATTATCTAATCATCAGCCGGTGCGGGGGCGCTATCACAAAGTCGACGGGCAGGGTTGTTGCGATTTGGTAGGCGGTAAATCAAGACTTTGCCGTATTTCGTTAAGGTTATATTAAGATTATATTTGCTACTTTATTCCGCTTTAAAATCGATATTGGTAATTGAGAAGTGTTAAGACTACGTTATGTTGTACTGTTTTTGCTCAGTTTTTCCGGGCTGCTGCTCTCCAGTGGGATAGCAAATGCGTCATTCAGCTCGACGATTCGCGATGGCTATAGCACCTTAAGCGATAACGTCGTTGAGACCTGGCAGGAGCCTGAACACTACGACCTGTATATTCCCGCGATCACCTGGCACGCCCGTTTTGCCTATGACAAAGAAAAAACCGATGCGTATAACGAACGTCCCTGGGGGGCGGGTTTCGGCGTGTCGCGCTGGGATGATAAAGGCAACTGGCATGGCCTGTATCTGATGGCGTTTAAGGACTCGTTTAACAAATGGGAACCGATCGCCGGCTACGGCTGGGAGAAAACCTGGCGTCCGCTCGCCGACGATAACTTTCATCTTGGACTCGGCTATACGCTCGGGGTGACCGCGCGCGATAACTGGAACTATATTCCGCTGCCGGTGGTTTTGCCGATGGCGTCTATCGGCTACGGCCCGGCGACGTTCCAGATGACCTATATCCCCGGCACCTATAACAACGGTAACGTTTACTTCGCCTGGGCACGCTTTCAGTTTTAAATCCGCAATAGCTTAGTGATAAAAGAGATGAGCACTATGTTGTGTGGAAAAACAATAACTAAAGCGCAACCACTAAAAAAGATAGCGACTTTTGTCACTTTTTAGCAAAGTTCGACTGGACAAAAGGCACCACAATTGATGTACTGGATCGCGACACAGTATCAGTGTCTTTTTTTCATATAAAGGTAATTTTGATGTCTAAGATTAAAGGTAACGTTAAGTGGTTTAATGAGTCCAAAGGATTCGGTTTCATTACTCCGGAAGATGGCAGCAAAGATGTATTCGTACATTTCTCTGCAATCCAGTCCAACGGTTTCAAAACTCTGGCTGAAGGTCAGCGCGTAGAGTTCGAAATCACTAACGGTGCCAAAGGCCCTTCTGCTGCAAACGTAAACGCTATCTAAGCAACGCGTCAGTAGAATATAAAAACCCGCAATTTGCGGGTTTTTTTTTGCCTGTTTTTAACGACTGGCGGCATGAGAAAACAGCCAGAACGCCGCTGCCGTCATGGCGAATGAACCCAGTAGATTGACCAGGATATTGAGCAGGGCCCAGCTGAAACGTCCCTGCTGCAGCAGAAACACCACTTCCGCTGAGAAGGTGGAGAAGGTTGTCAATCCGCCGCAAAAGCCGGTGGTGATGAGCAGCTTCCACATCGGGTCGATATCGGTCAGTCGGTTAAACCAGGCCAGACCGGCACCAATGATAAATGCGCCCAGCAGGTTGGCCGTTAGCGTGCCAACGGGAATGGCATGGTGCATTGGATTAAACTTCATGCCTAACCACCAGCGCAATACGCTGCCGGTGCCGCCGCCAAGAAAAACGGCTAAAAGTAGTTGTGACACTCTCATTCCCTGCTATTTGGTTAATACCGGGAATTGAGTGTAGCGCGCAAAATGCGTCGCTGGCTATGAATTCGCGAACGGGAGATTAAGATGCTGGTTGCTGCTGGACAATTTGCCGTCACCTCGGACTGGCGGACGAATGCGCTGACCTGCGTAGCGCTGATGGCTCAGGCCGCCGGGCAGGGAGCATCGCTACTGGTGTTGCCCGAGGCGCTGCTGGCGCGTGACGATAACGACCCTGATCTATCGGTTAAATCGGCGCAGGAGGTGGATGGCGGCTTCTTACAGCTGCTGCGCGAGGAGAGCCGTAATAACGGCTTAACCACGATTTTGACGATTCACGTACCTTCTGGCGAGGGACGAGCGGCTAATACGCTGGTGGCGATACGCCGCGGCGAGGTTATCGCGCAATACCAGAAGCTACACTTATACGATGCGTTTAATATACAGGAGTCGCGGCGCGTTGATGCCGGCCTGCAGATCCCGGCGCTGATTGACGTCGACGGGGTTCGGGTTGGCCTGATGACCTGCTATGATTTGCGCTTCCCGGAGCTGGCGTTAAGCCTCGCGTTGAGCGGCGCCGAGATCCTGGTTCTCCCCACCGCATGGGTAAGAGGGCCAATGAAGGAGCATCACTGGGCGACGCTGCTGGCCGCCCGGGCGCTGGATACGACCTGCTATATCGTGGCGGCGGGCGAGTGCGGCAGCCGTAATATTGGCCAAAGCCGGATTATCGATCCGCTCGGCACGACGCTGGCCGGCGCGGCGGACCGGCCGCAGATGATTTTTGCCGACGTTTCCGTGGATTATCTTCGCCAGGTGCGCGAGCGCTTGCCGGTGCTGCAGAACCGCCGCTTTGCGCCACCGCAATTATTGTGACGTTTTTTTAAACAGAGCTTGATTCACCTTGTTACAGATTGCTATTGTGTCCGCGCGTCAAATAGCCGTTAATTGTTCGCGTGTATGATGGCGTATTCGCAGATTGTTTTAGAGAAGAAGGTTAGCTATGGGTGAGATTAGTATTACCAAACTGCTGGTTGTCGCAGCACTGATTATTTTAGTGTTTGGTACCAAAAAACTACGTACGCTGGGTGGAGACCTGGGTTCGGCTATCAAAGGCTTTAAGAAAGCCATGAACGACGACGACGATAGCGCGAAGAAAACCAGTGCGGAAGAAGAAACTCCGGCACAGAAGCTCTCTCATAAAGAGTAATTAAACGCCTGCTCCCCGACAGCGGGAGCAGGCTGCCGCCAGGCGTCAGCCTGCACGGATAAGAGGCCGCAGCGATTATCGTTGCGGCCTCTTTTTATATCCAGCAATGTTATTGGCAGAAAAAATGCAACCGACTGTAACCGCGCCGGCGGATTCGCTGTTGGCAAAAAGATGGCATACGGAAGGAGAGCTGACCGCCGCACGCGGGAAACGTGCAGCGGTCGAGGTTGTGAGTGAATTACTTCACTTCCATCCCTTTGGCCTGCAGATCGGCGTGATAGGACGAACGGACGAACGGGCCGCAGGCGGCGTGGGTGAAGCCCATCGCCATCGCTTCGGCTTTCATCTCTTCGAACTCGTCCGGGCTAACGTAGCGCTGTACCGGCAGGTGGTGACGGCTCGGCTGCAGATACTGGCCTAAGGTCAGCATCGTGACGCCGTGGCGACGCAGGTCGCGCATAACTTCAACGATTTCAGCGTTAGTTTCGCCGAGACCGACCATCAGACCCGATTTGGTTGGGATCTCCGGATGCGCTTCTTTGAAGTTTTCCAGCAGCTTTAACGACCAGTTGTAATCGGCGCCTGGGCGTACCTGGCGATAGAGACGCGGCACGTTTTCCAGGTTGTGGTTAAAGACGTCCGGCGGCGTAACCTTGAGGATTTCCAGCGCGCGATCCATACGGCCGCGGAAGTCCGGAACCAGAGTTTCAATCTTAATCGACGGGCTTTTCTCACGGATAGCGCTGATGCAATCGGCGAAATGCTGAGCACCGCCGTCGCGAAGGTCATCGCGGTCGACGGAGGTCACGACGACGTACTTCAGGCCCATGTCGGCGATGGTTTGCGCGAGCTTCTGCGGTTCATTAGCATCAGGCGTCACCGGACGACCGTGCGCGACGTCGCAGAACGGGCAGCGGCGGGTGCAGATAGCACCGAGGATCATAAAGGTTGCCGTTCCGTGGTTGAAGCATTCCGCAAGATTCGGGCAAGAAGCTTCTTCGCACACGGAGTGCAAACCGTTCTTACGCATCGCTGCTTTGATACCCTGGATACGGGACGAGTCAGCCGGAAGTTTGATTTTCATCCATTCCGGTTTTCTGAGCAGAGCTTCACGCTCAGTTGCCACGTTTTTCACCGGGATAAGGGCCATTTTATCGGCGTCGCGGTACTTAACACCGCGTTCCATCACAATGGGTTTACTCATAGCGTGCGTGTTCCAGTTGCGAGTACGAAGGAAAACGAATTAATTCAAGTAAATGTTGTATTTATCAACTATTTTTGAATCAAGGACAGGCAGTATACCATTGATATGGGACAGAAAGCAGCCTACCTGTTCGGCAAATTGTAAAATAGTTGTTGTTTTATGCTTTCCCTCACGTGCGGTATGGTTTAAAAAGCCTGACGAATCGCCTCAATGACCTCATTTAGCAACGGTTCCTGGGCGCTGAGTTTGTTGTAATGCAGTGAAATATCGATATTTTCATCCGCGAGCGGCGGGTAGTCCAGCGCCGCCAGGGGCCACGTTTTGGCCAATAGCGAAAACATTCGCTTCGGCATCAGCCCCAGCATATCGCTCGCGCTAACCAGCGCTGCCTGAGTTAACAGATTGTAGCTGCTAAAACCGCAGCGGCGCTCCCCTGGCAGCTCCTGCAGCCGGCGGTGCAGCGCCGCATAGCGCTGGCCCTCGGGCAGCAGCAGGGCAAACTCGTACTGACGAAGATGCTCTTCGTTGTACGGCATACCCAGCGCCGGATGCGCCTCACGGCAATACATCATCACCCGATCCTGAAACAGGACGTGATGCACGATCGACAGGCCGCTGTGCGCGTAGCTGTCGATCAGTAAATCCACCTGGCGCTGATTGAGCTGGCTGGTGGCGTCGATAATGGCGACATTATGCAGCAGCACCTGCGGGAAGCGAGGCTTCAGGGCTTGCGCAATTGTCGGCATGACCAGCGCGCCGACGGTGGGCGAGGTGGCGATGGTGATGACCCGCTGCTGATGCGGGCTACCGGTTAAATCCAGCGCGCTCAGGAAGGCTTCCATGCCTTGACTGATGTACTGATGGAGGTGCGTCGCGTAAGCGGTCGGCGTCACCCCCTGACCCTTGCGGATAAACAGCGGGTCGGGAAACAGCGCGCGGAGTTTATTCATCGACTGGCTAATGGCCGAGGGGGTGATATTCAGCACCCTGGCCGCATTCACGATGCCTTTGTGCACGTATACGGCTTCGAAAATAGTCAGTAAATTCAGATCAATATTACGCAGAATGCGGAATACCTGGCGATCGTTGAGCCGTTCGGTGGGTTCCGGTTGCGGATGATTTTTTTCCACTCTGCGCCTCCTGTCATAGCGAATAGCGCAAGTATAGCGGTCAGCGACGCCGCCGTTTGTGGCAATTAATTGCAAATATAATGGCTTAACAGAAGTCAGGCGCAAAACGCGCCCCGGGAAGCCGGGACGCGCGGATTTACCCTGCGGGAACGTACTCGTGAGGCGGGTTGTTGAGCAGCGCCAGCAGGTTGGCGACCAGGCGCGGCGCCACGATTTGCGGCACCGCTTCGGGCTGCCACTGGCGCATTTGCGCCATTTCCATTCCGGCGTAGCCGCAGGGATTAATCCGCAGGAACGGCGAGAGATCCATCGCGATATTTAGCGCCAGGCCGTGGAATGAGCACCCTTTGCGAATGCGTAAGCCCAGCGAACAGATCTTTTGATCGCCGACGTAAACGCCGGGCGCATCGGCACGCGGATGGGATTCAATGCCATACTCCGCCAGCGTATTAACCACGGTCTGCTCGAGCAGCGTCACCAGTTCGCGCACGCCCAGCTTGCGGCGTTTGAGATTTAGCAGCACGTACATCACCTGCTGCCCCGGCCCGTGATAGGTCACCTGGCCGCCGCGATCGCTTTGAATGACCGGAATATCACCCGCCACCAGAACGTGTTCCGCTTTTCCCGCCTGGCCCTGGGTAAAGACCGGATGATGTTCAACCAGCCAGATTTCATCGAGGGTTGTCTCATCGCGCGAGTCGGTAAAGTCATGCATTGCCTGAGAGACAGGAGCGTAAGGCTGCAGGCCGAGTTGCCGAATGAGGATTTTATTGTGCTGCAAAACAACGTCTCCGCACAGAGAAGTGATTTAAGGCAGCGAGTATATCACAGCGGGGAAGGGGATTACCCGGCGCGGGGCCGGGTAACGGGATGGGTTACAGCACCATCCGGACGATCTCGATATTACCCAGCTCTTCGTACAGGGTTTCGACCTGTTCGATATGGGTGGCGTTGATGGTGATAGAAACCGAGTGGTAGTTACCTTTGCTGCTCGGCTTTACCTGTGGAGAGTAATCACCAGGCGCATGGCGCTGTACCACTTCCACCACCTGATCAACCAGCTCAGGCAACGCCTGCCCCATTACTTTGTAAGTAAATGGAGTAGGGAATTCAAGCAGTTCGTTAAGTTTGGTTTTCATGTCAGCTCCGGTGTTACGACAAAAAATAATAACTCCCACAAGATGTGGGAGTTATCAGGTTACTTTGATAGTTAGTATATGGGGATGTAAATCACACTTTCAAGCGTTCGATTTTTAACCAAACCAGTGGTGGAACATTAACTTAATGTAATCAATCATTTTGCCGAAGAAATTGCCTTCCGGGATCTCCTGCAGCACAACCAGCGGGCGCTGATCGATAGTTTTGCCGTCCAGCTGGAAGTTAATGGTACCGACAACCTGGTTTTTCTGCAGCGGTGCGTGCAGCTCGGTATTGTTCAGTACGTAGCTGGCTTTCAGATCTTTCATCCGACCGCGCGGAATGGTCAGATACACGTCCTTATCGACGCCCAGCGATGCGCGATCGCTATCGCCAAACCAGGCCGGCTCGGAAGAGAACTCTTTGCCCGCTTTCAGCGGATTCACGGTTTCAAAGAAGCGGAAGCCCCAGGTCAGCAGCTTTTTGCTTTCTGATTCACGGCCTTTATAGGTGCGACCCCCCATCACGGCGGAGATCAGACGCATCTGGCCTTCGGTCGCCGATGCGACGAGGTTATAGCCCGCTTTATCCGTGTGGCCGGTTTTAATACCGTCGACGTTGAGGCTGTTATCCCACAGCAGCCCGTTACGGTTGAGCTGGCGGATACCGTTGAAGGTGAACTCTTTTTCTTTGTAGATGGTGTATTCGTTCGGCACGTCGCGGATCAGCGCCTGGCCAATCAGCGCCATATCGCGCGCGGAGCTGAACTGACCTTCGGCATCCAGGCCGTGAACGGTCTGGAAGTGGCTGTTTTTCAGGCCGAGGGCGTTGACGTAGCTGTTCATCAGGCTGACGAAAGCGTCCTGGCTACCGGCAACGAAGTCCGCCATCGCGACGCAGGCATCGTTCCCTGACTGCAGGTTGATGCCGCGGATCAGCTGAGAAACCGGCACCTGCATGCCTGGTTTGAGGAACATCAGGGAGGAGCCTTTAAATACCGGGTTACCGGTTGCCCACGCGTCGTTGCCCACGGTGACCAGATCGGACTCTTTGAATTTACCCGCTTTCATGGCCTGACCAATAACGTAGCTGGTCATCATTTTGGTCAGACTCGCCGGGTCGCGGCGTGAATCGGCGTTATTTTCCGCCAGCACTTTGCCTGAATTGTAATCGATAAGTATCCAGGATTCGGCGTCAATCTGCGGCGCGCCAGGGATCATGGTTTTGAGATTCAGGTCATCGGCGTGGGCTGCGGAGGAGAGCGCGGCAACGGAGAGGGCCGTAACGAGTAAACGTGCGGTGAAAGAGATCTTCATGGTCTGAACAACGGCATCCGTGATGGAGTTAAAAAAGTGCCTTACTATAACAAATGCTCTGCGGACCGGCATCCGACATTGCGCATGACTTTGTTAACGATTTTGTCATGCCCAATGCGATACGGACGGCGGTCCGACGCGTTTAGTTGGCGTGAGTAATAAATGACTGCAGCTGAGCTTCGCTTTGCAGGCGCTGCTGGACGGTACTGGCCTGCGGTTTGCTGCCGAATGGACCCAGCTGAATACGCCACACCGCGCCGTTTTGCACCACGCGGCCGGGAACCGAGAACTGCTGGCTCAAGCGCTGCTGGTACTGTCGGGCGCGCGCCTGGTCGCTAACGGCGCCAACCTGCACCACATAATCACCGCTGGCAGCAGCGCTGGAGCTGGTAGAGGCGGCGGCAACCGCAGTCGTCGCGGCGGCGGCTGGCGCAACGCTGCCCTGGATGGACCCGGGAGCGGTGACCGGCGCGGTTGATGCCGCAGCCTGAGCGACGGGTTCACTGCCTTCCAGCACGCCGTTATTCAACGGCGTAGGGGCGCCAAGGAAGCCGCTGCTGTTGACCGGTGCGCCGACGCTATCGTCTGATTTCAGCGTCGAGTTGCTGATGGCGCGCACGTCGGTTTGCACCGGCTGATCGGCTGAGACGCTGGTGCCGCCGTCCAGATCCGGACGCGCCGGCAGCGCATAGGTTTGTTTGGCGACGGTGGTACAGGCCATTCCCGGGCCTGAGAGCGAGCCGTCCGGCGCGACGACGATCGGGTCGATGCGCACTTTGGTATTATTCGAGGTGTTCAGGCGATCGGCGGAAGCGCGCGAAAGCGATATCACGCGATCGTTGCCGTACGGGCCGCGATCGTTAATGCGCACCACGATCATCCGGCCGTTGGCGACGTTAGTAATACGCGCGTAGCTGGGGATCGGCAGCGTAGGATGCGCAGCGGTGAGCTGGGTAGGATCGAAGGCTTCACCGGATGCGGTCAGGTTGCTGTTGGGCTCAGCATCATAAATCGCCGCCAGGCCGGTCTGGGTGAAATTAGACGGGTCCTGCACGATTTTATAGCTTTTACTGTCGCGTTCGTAATCCTGATTCGCCGTCGGATTCGGCGCTTCATAATGCGGATCGGCGCCGCTGATTTCTACGCTTGGGCCATTACATACCGCCGGCTGCGGTGTGCTGACGGTTTTTTGTTGAACGTCTTCACCCGAACATGCCGCCAGCAGCCCTGCTGCTATGCAGATCCCCAGCCATTGCTTACGCATTGCGAACCCCTTTAAACGCTTTTCGACAACATTTTTCTGTGGGTGTGGATCGACATTACGATACCAAACCCGGCCATCAAGACGATCAGGGCTGAGCCCCCGTAGCTGACCAGCGGCAACGGTACCCCCACCACTGGCAAAATACCACTCACCATACCAATATTTACGAAGACATAAACGAATAAAATCAACATTAAACCACCGGCCATTACCCGGCCAAAGGTGGTTTGCGCCTGGGCGGCAATCCACAGCCCGCGCATAATGAGCAGGATATAGAGCGCCAGCAGCACCAGCACGCCAATCAGCCCAAGCTCTTCAGCCAGTACCGCGAAGATAAAATCGGTATGTCGTTCCGGCAAAAATTCCAGCTGCGACTGGGTACCGTGCAGCCAGCCTTTCCCGCGCAATCCGCCGGAGCCAATAGCAATTTTAGACTGAATAATATGATAGCCGGCGCCCAGCGGGTCGGTTTCCGGGTCGAGCAGCATCATAACGCGCTGACGCTGATAGTCGTGCATCAGGAAGAACCACAGAATAGGGATAAACGCGGCGACCAGCACCACCGCTACGCCGATCAGGCGCCAGCTCAGCCCGGAAAGGAACAGCACAAACAGGCCGGAGAGGGCGATAAGTATAGAGGTCCCGAGGTCAGGCTGAGCCGCAACCAGCAGGGTCGGCAGGAAAATCAGCACCAGCGCAATGGCGGTATTTTTCAGCGAGGGCGGGCAAACGTCGCGGTTAATAAAGCGCGCCACCATCAGCGGAACGGCGATTTTAGCGATTTCCGAGGGCTGGAAACGAACGATGCCGAGATCCAGCCAGCGCTGGGCGCCTTTCGAGATAGCGCCGAAGGCATCCACCGCCACCAGTAAAATAATACAGAATATATAGAGATAGGGCGCCCAGCCTTCATAAACGCGCGGCGGGATTTGCGCCATGACGATCATAATCACGAAACCCATCGCGATCTGGCCGATTTTACGTTCCATCATCCCGATATCCTGGCCGCTCGCGCTCCAGATAACCAGCGCGCTGTAGGTCAGCAGCGCCAGCAGTATCAGCACCATCGTCGGGTCGAGATGGATTTTATCCCATAGCGATTTTTTGTTTGGATTATCGGTCATTATTGATCCTCCCCCGCCGTCACCGCCGGGTTTTCACTCGGCAGATTCGTGTTGTTATCACCCAGCATAATGTGATCGAGAATCTGGCGCATAATCGTACCGACAGCCGGGCCTGCGCCGCCGTTCTCGAGAATGATCGCCACGGCAACCTGGGGGTTGTTGTAAGGAGCAAACGCCGTCATGAGTTTATGGTCACGCAGGCGCTCAGCGATTCTGTGCGCGTTATAGGTTTCATTGGCCTTCAGGCCAAAGACCTGTGCCGTACCGGATTTCGCCGCGATTTTATAAGGCGCGCTGGCGAAGTACTTATGCGCGGTACCGTTGCCGCGGTTGGCAACGCCGAACATTCCGTCTTTGGCTATCTCCCAAAAACCGGAGTGAATATCGCCGACCGGCGGCTCGTGCGGCTGAACCCACGGCACCTGCTTGCCGTCTTCCACGGTGCTTTGCAGCAGATGCGGCACTTTTACCACGCCGTCGTTAATCAGGATCATCAGCGCCTTGTTCATCTGAATCGGCGTTGCGGTCCAGTAGCCCTGGCCGATACCGACCGGAATGGTGTCCCCCTGATACCAGGGCTTTTTAAAGCGCTTCAGCTTCCATTCACGGGTGGGCATATTCCCGGAGCGCTCTTCCGACAGGTCGATGCCGGTATAGTGGCCGTAGCCGAATTTATTCATCCATTCCGACAGGCGGTCGATGCCCATATCATAGGCAACCTGATAGAAATAGGTATCCGCAGACTCTTCCAGCGCTTTGGTCACGTTCAGGTGCCCGTGGCCCCATTTTTTCCAGTCGCGGTAGCGTTTATCGGAACCGGGCAGCTGCCACCAGCCGGGATCGAACAGGCTGGTATTGCGGGTGATAACGTTGGCGCTCAGCGCCGAGACGGCAACGTAAGGTTTCACCGTCGAGGCAGGCGGGTAGACCCCCTGGGTGGCGCGGTTGACCAGCGGCGTATTCGGATCGTTTAGCAGCCCGGAGTAGTCCTTGCTGGAGATCCCGTCAACGAACAGGTTCGGATCGTAGCTCGGGGTGGAAACCAGCGCCAGAACGCTGCCGGTGCGCGGATCGGTCACTACCACCGCGGCGCGGCTGCCGGCCAGCAGCGTTTCAATATACTGCTGCAGCTTGAGATCGAGGGTTAAATAGATATCGCGCCCGGCCTGCGGCGGTACCTCTTTGAGCTGGCGAATGACGCGGCCGCGGTTGTTGACCTCTACCTCTTCGTAGCCGGTCTGCCCGTGCAGGACGTCTTCATAGTAGCGTTCGATACCCAGCTTGCCGATATCGTGGGTTGAGGCGTAGTTAGCCAGCTTGCCTTCTTTATCCAGGCGATCGACGTCTTTATCGTTAATTTTTGAGACATAGCCGATAACGTGGGTGAGGGCGGAGTTGTAGGGGTAATAGCGGCGCTTATAGCCTTTAACTTCGACGCCGGGAAAGCGGTACTGGTTGACCGCGAAACGGGCAACCTGCACTTCCGTCAGGTTAACCTTGACCGGAATAGAGGTGAAGCGATGGGAACGCGAGCGCTCCTTTTTAAAAGCGGCGATATCATCATCCGTGAGATCAATGACGTTACGCAGCGCGTCCAGCGTCTGCTGCACGTTATCGACTTTCTCCGGCATCATTTCAAGCTGGTAGATGGTGCGGTTCAGCGCCAGCGGCGTGCCGTTACGGTCATAGATAATGCCGCGGCTTGGCGGGATGGGAACCAGCTTGATACGGTTTTCGTTCGAGCGCGTCTGATAGTCCGTGTAACGGACTATCTGCACGTTATAAAGATTGGCAACCAGTATGCCGGTAAGCAGCAAAATCCCCAAAAAAGCGACCAGCGCCCGGCGCACAAACAGCGAGGATTCAGCCGTATAGTCGCGGAAAGAATTCTGTAATTTCATTCGCTGCTTAGTCTACCCTGGTCATCATTATTCACGGTGGTAAGGGTGGTTGGTTGTAATACTCCACGCCCGATACAGGCTCTCCGCAACCAGTACGCGTACCAGCGGGTGAGGCAAGGTCAGGGTGGAGAGCGACCAGCTCTGTTCCGCCGCGGCTTTACACGCCGGAGAAAGCCCCTCCGGGCCGCCGATCAGCAGGCTGACATCGCGGCCATCTTGCTTCCAGCGCTCCAGCTCGCGCGCGACCTGCGGCGTATCCCACGGTTTCCCCGGAATATCCAGGGTCACGATGCGGTTTTTACCCGCCGCCGCCAGCATCATTTCCCCTTCTTTTTCGAGGATACGCTTGATATCGGCATTTTTACCGCGTTTACCGGCGGGGATTTCCAACAGCTCGAACGGCATATCTTTTGGAAAACGACGCAGATACTCACTAAAGCCGGTCTGAACCCAGTCCGGCATTTTGGTGCCAACGGCCACCAGCTGCAGCTTCACGCATTAACTCCAGAGTTTTTCCAGCTCGTACAGACGACGGCTCTCTTCCTGCATGACGTGAACCATGACGTCGCCAAGATCGACAACAATCCAGTCGGCGGCGCTTTCGCCTTCAACGCCCAGCGGCAGCATGCCGGCGGCGCGAGACTCTTGTACCACGTGGTCGGCGATGGACATTACGTGGCGCGTAGACGTGCCGGTGCAAATAATCATGCAATCTGTAATGCTGGATTTGCCATGAACGTCAATGGCTACGATGTCCTGACCTTTCAGGTCATCAATTTTGTCGATAACAAAATCCTGGAGTGCTTTACCCTGCAAGAGTTCCCCCTGGGTGAGTGAAGAGTGACAATAATAAACAGCCTGGCAGTATACCTGAACTCATAAAGAAGTCGGGATAAATGTCTGCCAACGGGCGTTGGAGGCGGCTATCATCCCATCCATCGCCGTCGATTGCATCGCCATTTTTGTAAAACATCTGTATGGCGGATACCTTCAGGCTGCGGAGAATAACAGCCTGCTCTGACCTGTCAATGGTCTGGGCTGAATTCTTCTTCCGCCCGCCAGACGGCCCGGCTATTTAGTACCCGCAGCGTGGTGAAATCTGCGCGAAGATCGAGCATGCTCCACGCGCCGTGCTCGATGGGGAAATGCCACATCGCCGCCGCTGGCATCTCCAGCAGCAGGGCGGTTAACAGGCTAAGCACGCCCTGATGGCCGACGATGAGCAGATGGTCAAGATGCTGATACTGCGCCAGCTCCTCGCTAAATACCGCTACCCGGCGGGCAAAATTCTGAAAACTCTCGCCGTTGGTCGGCGCCGCGTGCTGCCAGTCCGCGCACCAGGCGGCATAGTTTTCCGCATCTTCGTGCTGCAAATCCCGATGGTGGCGCATTTCCCAGTCGCCGAAGAACATCTCATTGAGGCCAGGAATAATCTCGCGGGGGATCTCTCTGCCTTCCAGCAGCAGGCTGGCGGTGCGCTGGGTACGCTCAAGCTCGCTGCAAAGAACGCGGTCGAACGGAACCGCCTGCAGGCGTTGACCAAGCCAGCTGGCCTGGGCCTCGCCGCGTTCGGTCAGGGGGGTTGGGGCCCGTCCGCTGTACAGACCGGCGGCGTTAGCCTGGGTTTCGCCATGACGAACTAACCATAATCTCATGATCATCCTCACTGAGCCGAAAGGGGAGCGCTGGCCGGGCACCCGCGCTGAGGGTTAGCAATAAAGCTTTTGCTGATGGATGTAATCCAGGACGGCTGCCGGCAGCATATCGGCACAGGATTCGCCTTGTTCAAGCCGCTGGCGAATGAGGGTGGCTGAAATATCAAACCACGGCGTTTCCGCCAGATAGATAGCCCCGGCGGGACGGCGGTGCAGCTGCTCGACATCGTGCGTTAAATGCTTATCAAGCCACTGCTGGTCCTCCGGGCGCTGCATTACCAGCGGATAGCCCGGACGGCGGCAAACGATCAGGTGCACGTTATCAAGAATGCTGGCGTAGTTGTGCCAGGTCGGGAAGGTGAGCAAAGAGTCCTGGCCGATGATAAATGCCAGCGACGGCTTTGGCCCCTGCTCCTGGCGCCACTCCTGTAGCGTTTGCGCCGACCAGGAGGGCGTCTGGCGCTGCAGTTCGCGCTCATCCAGCACGAACAGCGGATTGTCAGCGATAGCCAGTTCGAGCATATGCTTGCGCTGGGCGCTGGTTGCCTCGGGCTGTGGACGATGCGGCGGCACGTTGTTAGGAACGATAATCACTTTTCCCAGGCCGATCTGATTTGCCAGAATCTCGACCGGTTTGAGGTGACCGTAATGCACCGGATCGAAGGTACCACCGTACATTGCCTGCAGCTGCGCCATATCAACCATCAATAAACACGTCCGCCAGCGCTTTGTGGCAGAGCAATAAGGAAAGACTCTCTAACTCGGGCCAGATGCTGGTTCCGTAATCCTGCTTGAAGGTGAGCTCTGTGCGGGTAAGCAGGGTGACGGCCTGACGCAGCTGATCGCTACCGAGGCGCGTGAGCGCGTCAGTCAACAGCGGCCGGCGGTTTTGCCACACGCGATGCTTATCGAACAGCGAGCGCAGCGGCGTATGGGCCGACTGGCGCTTCAGGTTCACCAGCAGCAGCAGCTCTCGCTGCAGCGTACGCAGCAGGATTGCGGGTTCGCTGCCTTCGAGCCGGAGCTGCTGCAGAATATGCAGCACGCGCTTGCTTTTGCCTGCCAGCAGCGCATCGACCCAGTGATACGGCGTAAAGTGGGCGGCATCGTTTACCGCCTGCTCTACGCGCGGCAGCGTGAGCTTGCCGTCTGGCCACAGCAGGGACAAACGCTCCAGCGCCTGCGACAGCGCCAGCAGGTTGCCTTCGTAGCAGTAGCACAGCAGCTGGCTGGCCGCGTCGTCAAGCTGCAGATTGTTCTGCTTTGCGCGCGCGGCGAGCCAGCGCGGCAGCTGGGCATATTCCGGCGTTTGACAGCTTACCTGCACCGCGCGGCTGGCGAGGGCGGTGATCCAGGCGGCGTTCTCCTGCGCTTTGGTCAACTTACTGCCGCGCACAATCAGCAGCAAATCGTCATGCAGCATGCCGATAAGCGTCGCCAGCTGTTCGTTAATGGCCGCATTGGGGCCATTTTCAGGCAGGATCAGGAGCAGCGTCTGACGGCTGGCGAACAGGCTCATGGCCTGACTCAGCGAGAAGAGAGCGTGCCAGTCGGTGCTGGCGTCGATCGTAGCGGTATGGTGTTCGATAAAGCCCTGAACGGCAGCGGCTTCGCGAATGGCATCCTGACTTTCCTGCAGCAGCAGAGGATCGCCACCCAGCAGTAAATAGGCCGCGCGCAGCCCTTCATTGAGCTGCGCGCGGAGCTGTTCCGGGTACAACCGAATCATCAGTTACCCAGCGTGGTGGAGACGCGATTGCCGGAGGTGGAGGAGGCTGGGGTCGTGGTGACCGGCTTCTCCTCGCCTTTGGTGGCTTCGACATCCGCAACGTGGACGCTTGGCAGCTTACGAATCAGCTGCTCTGCCGCTTTGTCGTACATTTCCTGGATTATCATATCCTGCTCGGCATCTTTCGCTAACGCCGCCTGCGGGTTATCGAAGAACGAGCGGTAGACTTTCGTCGTGATCGGATAGATATCATGGCCCGGGATCAGCACGCTGGCATGAACCGTCATCACCATCTGGTATTCCGCGGTACGCCCGTCCTGGAAAATGGAGGCCGTATCTTTCTGAATAGATGATGATTCCAGACGCAGAGAAGGAACATCCTTACGCAGCGTGCTGCCATCGATCAGTTCAACCCCGTTCAGGCGCAGCTGGTTACGCACCGAACGGCTCAGCGGGCCATTCGGATCGCCCGACTGGAAGATCATGGTTTTCATTGCGGTTGGGACCTGGGTAGTACTCCGCAGGTGCCAGCCGCATCCGGCGGTGATTAACACCGCCAGAGATAACAACAATGTTGCCAGATATCGCACGCTTCCTCCTGCGCTTAGCCAACGACCAGATTGAGCAGTTTGCCCGGAACGTAGATCACTTTACGTACGGTGACGCCGTCGAGATACTTCGCGACCAGATGTTCCTGACCCGCGCGGGCGCGGACCTGATCTTCGGTGGCATCTACCGGTACGGTAATTTTACCACGAACCTTACCATTAACCTGGACGACGACCAGAGTGGTATTTTCCACCATGGCGCTGTCGTCGGCGACCGGCCACGGCGCGCTGTCGATATCGCCTTCGCCGCCCAGCTCTCGCCATAAGGTGAAGCAAGCGTGCGGGGTGAACGGGTTGAGCATACGCACTACCGCCAGCAGCGCTTCACGCATCAGCGCGCGATCCTGCTCGCCTTCCTGCGGCGCTTTCGCCAGCTTGTTCATCAGCTCCATGATCGCCGCGATCGCGGTGTTGAAGGTCTGACGACGGCCGATATCATCGGTGACTTTAGCAATCGTTTTGTGCACATCGCGACGCAGCGCCTGCTGATCTTCGCTCAGGCTGGCAGCGTCGAGGGCGATGGCCGGACCCTGAGTGGTGTGCTCGTAAACCAGTTTCCAGACGCGCTTCAGGAAGCGGTTTGCCCCTTCAACGCCGGACTCCTGCCATTCGAGGGTCATATCCGCCGGAGAGGCGAACATCATGAACAGACGCACGGTATCCGCGCCGTAGCGTTCAACCATCACCTGCGGGTCGATGCCGTTGTTCTTCGACTTGGACATTTTGCTCATGCCGGTATACACCAGCTCGCGGCCCTGCGGATCGAAGGCTTTAACGATACGGCCTTTCTCGTCGCGCTCGACGGTGGCATCAACCGGGGAGACCCAGTTACGCTCGCCGTTTTCGCCGACGTAGTAGAACGCGTCCGCCAGAACCATCCCCTGACACAGCAGCTGCTTAGCCGGCTCGTCAGAGTTAACCATGCCCGCGTCGCGCATCAGCTTGTGGAAGAAGCGGAAGTACAGCAGGTGCATGATCGCATGTTCAATACCGCCGATATAAATATCAACCGGCAGCCAGTAGTTCGCCGCTTCCGGGTCCAGCATGCCCTGGTCGTACTGCGGGCAGGTATAGCGCGCGTAGTACCAGGAGGATTCCATAAAGGTATCAAAGGTGTCGGTTTCACGCAGCGCAGGCTGGCCGTTGACGGTGGTTTTAGCCCACTCAGGGTCGGCCTTAATCGGGCTGGTGATGCCATCCATGACCACGTCTTCCGGCAGAATAACCGGCAGCTGATCTTCCGGGGTCGGCATTACGGTGCCGTCTTCCAGGGTAACCATCGGGATCGGCGCGCCCCAGTAGCGCTGACGGGAAACGCCCCAGTCGCGCAGACGGTAGTTCACTTTACGCTCGCCAACGCCCATCGCCGCCAGCTTGTCGGCGATGGCGTTGAAGCCCGCTTCAAAGCTTAGCCCGCTGAATTCGCCGGAATTGAACAGCACGCCTTTTTCCGTCATCGCCTGCCCGGAGAGGTCAGGTTCAGAGCCGTCTGCCGCGAGGATAACCGGTTTGATGTTGAGGCCATATTTGCTGGCAAACTCATAGTCGCGCTGGTCGTGGCCTGGAACCGCCATCACCGCGCCGGTACCGTACTCCATCAGCACGAAGTTGGCCGCCCATACCGGAATAGCTTCGCCGGTCAGCGGGTGAATCGCTTTAAAGCCGGTGTCGACGCCTTTTTTCTCCATCGTCGCCATTTCAGCTTCTGCGACTTTGGTATTGCGGCATTCGTCGATAAATGCAGCCAGCGCCGGGTTATTGGCCGCCGCCTGCTGTGCCAGCGGGTGGCCCGCGGCTACGGCCAGGTAGGAGCAGCCCATAAAGGTATCAGGACGAGTCGTGTAGACGGTCAGCTTGTCGGCGTAGTCGTTGACGTTGAAGGAGATTTCTACCCCTTCAGAACGGCCGATCCAGTTGCGCTGCATGGTCTTGACGGTATCCGGCCAGTGATCCAGATTATCCAGATCTCTCAGCAGTTCGTCGGCGTAGGCGGTAATTTTGATAAACCACTGCGGGATCTCTTTACGCTCAACCTTGGTATCGCAGCGCCAGCAGCAGCCGTCGATAACCTGTTCGTTGGCGAGAACGGTCTGGTCGTTAGGGCACCAGTTCACCGCGGAGGTTTTTTTGTACACCAGGCCTTTTTTATACAGTTCAGTGAAGAACTTCTGCTCCCAGCGGTAGTATTCCGGGGTGCAGGTCGCCACTTCACGGCTCCAGTCGTAGCCGAAGCCCAGCTTTTTCAGCTGGTTTTTCATGTAGGCGATGTTGTCATAGGTCCACGGCGCCGGCGCCGTATTGTTTTTCACCGCCGCGCCTTCTGCAGGCAGGCCGAAGGCATCCCAGCCGATTGGCTGCAGGACGTTTTTGCCGAGCATACGTTGGTAGCGGGCAATCACATCGCCGATGGTGTAGTTACGCACGTGGCCCATGTGTAGTCGGCCAGAAGGATAAGGTAGCATCGACAGGCAGTAGTACTTCTCTTTGCTCTCGTCTTCAGTGACTTCAAATGTACGATTATCGTCCCAGTGAAGCTGGACTTTCGATTCTATCTCTTCCGGGCGGTATTGCTCTTGCATGGCAGCCAGTGGTCCTGTTTTCAATACAGCTACATATGTAGCCAATGGATGTGTTATCTCAGATCGGCATAGCATAGCCCAAACGCCCACGTCAAAACAGCCTTTCGCACATTAACATCGGCAAAAGCGGCGGAGAATATTTAGCGACTCTGTGGCCTGGATGGCAAAGCAGCCGGCAGATAACGTCTATTATTAGAATAAGTTAACCACACTGGAGGCGAAATGATGAACAAGGTTGCTCAATTCTACCGCGAGCTGGTGTCAACGCTCAGCGAACGGTTACGCAGTGGAGAGCGTGATATAGACGCGCTGGTGGAGCAAGCGCGGGTGAAAATCAGCCAGTCTGGTGAGTTAACGCATCGCGAAGTTGAGACGCTGACTAAGGCGGTAAGGCGCGATCTGGAAGAGTTTGCCCGCAGCTATGAAGAGAGCCAGGATGAGCTGACGGACAGCGTATTTATGCGGGTCATAAAGGAGAGCCTGTGGCAGGAGCTGGCCGATATTACGGATAAAACTCAGCTGGAGTGGCGCGAGGTGTTTCAGGACCTGAACCACCACGGCGTGTACCATAGCGGCGAGGTGGTCGGGCTGGGTAATCTGGTGTGCGAGAAGTGCCACTACCATCTGGCGGTTTACACCCCGGACGTGCTGCCGCGCTGCCCGAAGTGCGGCCACGATCAGTTCCAGCGCCGGCCGTTCGAACCTTAATATTGCGTTGAGAATTGCCGTGAACAGCGCGCACGGACCCGTGCGCGCCTGACCGTTAGTGGAGGATTTTGGCGAGGAAGTCTTTTGCGCGTTCGGACTGTGGGTTGGCGAAAAATGCTTCTTTATCGGCATCTTCGACGATCTTCCCTTCATCCATAAAGATCACCCGGTTGGCGACCTTGCGAGCGAAGCCCATTTCGTGGGTCACCACCATCATGGTCATCCCTTCGTTTGCCAGTTCGACCATGACGTCCAGCACTTCGTTGATCATCTCCGGATCCAGCGCCGAGGTCGGTTCGTCAAACAGCATGGCAATCGGATCCATGCACAGCGCGCGGGCGATGGCGACGCGCTGCTGCTGGCCGCCTGAAAGCTGCGCCGGATATTTTTCCGCATGGGCGGAAAGCCCCACGCGCTCCAGCAGCTTCAGGCCTTTGGCGCGGGAAGCGGCCTTATCGCGGTTGAGCACTTTTACCTGCGCCAGCGTCAGGTTGTCGATAATCGACAGATGCGGAAACAGCTCGAAGTGCTGGAATACCATCCCGACGCGGGAGCGCAGCTTCGCGAGGTTGGTCTTTTTATCGTTCACCTGAGTGCCGTCAACGGTTATCTCGCCCTGTTGAATCGGCTCCAGGCCGTTAACGGTTTTAATCAGCGTTGATTTTCCCGAGCCGGACGGCCCGCAAACCACTACCACTTCACCTTTTTTCACTTCCGTGGAGCAATCGGTCAGCACCTGAAAGTGACCATACCATTTTGAAACGTTTTTCAGGGTAATCATTACACAGTCCTTTTCTTCAACCAGCTGACCAACAGCGATGCGCTGAGACTAATTGCAAAATAAACGGCACCTGCGAACAGGATCATTTCGACCTGGGTTCCGTCACGCTCGCCGATAGTGGACGCGGTGCGGAAGAAATCTGCCAGGCTCAGAACATAGACCAGCGAGGTATCCTGGAACAGGACGATCCCCTGGGTTAACAGCAGCGGCACCATCGCGCGAAAGGCCTGCGGCAGGATAATCAGCTTCATCGACTGCCAGTGGGTCATCCCCAGCGCCAGCGCGGCGCTGGACTGCCCGCGGGAGATGCTCTGGATTCCCGCGCGGATAATTTCCGAATAGTACGCCGCTTCAAACATGGAGAACGCAATCATGGCCGAAATGAGCCGGATATCGGTCTTCGGCGACAGGCCAAGCACGTTCTGTAAAAAGCCGGGAACAATCAGATAAAACCACAGCAGCACCATCACCAGCGGGATGGAGCGGAATACGTTGACGTAGGTTTTGGCAAACCACGCCAGAGGTAAAAAGCTCGACAGACGCATAACCGCCAGAAGGGTGCCCCAGACAATACCGATAACGATGGCGATAACGGTAATTTTCAGGGTGATGACCAGTCCTGCCAGCAGATACGGCATGGATGGAACGATGGAACTCCAGTCAAAATCGTACATTATTATTTGCCCCCCAAATTGCCCGGCAGGCGAACTTTGCGCTCAACCACATACATAATCAGCATAATCACCGCGTTAATGAACACATAGGCGAGGGTAATTGCGGTAAACGACTCCCAGGCGTGGGCGGAGTAATCCAGCAGCTTGCCCGCCTGCGCCGCCATATCCGCCAGCCCGATGGTGGAGGCGATAGCCGAGTTTTTTACCAGGTTCATCATTTCCGACGTCATCGGCGGGACGATAACCCGATAGGCGTTGGGCAGCAGCACGTAGCGATAGGTCTGCGGCAGGGTGAGGCCCATTGCCAGCCCGGCGTTTTTCTGCCCGCGCGGCAGCGACTGGATCGCCGCCCGCACCTGCTCACACACGCGGGCGGCGGTAAACAGCCCGAGGCAGAGCATGGAGGAGATAAAGAACTGAATATTTGGGTCCAGCTCGGACTTGAACCACATGCCGATATTTTCCGGCAGCAGTTCCGGCACGACCAGGTACCAGGTAAAGAACTGCACGATCAGCGGAACGTTACGGAACAGTTCGACGTAGCAGGTGCCGATGCTGGATAACAGTCGATTAGGCGCGGTACGTAAAATACCGAAGAGCGAGCCGACGAGAAAAGCGATAACCCAGGCGGTAACCGACAGGGCGACGGTGACCTGAAAGCCGCTCCATAGCCAGCCCAGATAGGTGGTGTTGCCGAACGGGGCCTGTTGCAGGAATATCCCCCAGTTCCAGTCTATTGACATAAATGACTCCTGGAAAAAAAAGGGTAGCAGCGCTACCCTCGAAGATCCTTGTCCAGCGTACTTCGGTATTCGCGGCGGCTGGGGAACGACCAGCCACCGTATAGTCTGTCCGTGCTGTGACAACAATCGGGAGGGCAGGATGTCCTGCCCCTTGTTTTTTTAATTAGTTAAGAGCCTTGTCATTAGGTGATTTGAACAGCGCCTTCATATCTTCAGAGAGTTCGAAGTTCATATTCAGGTTCTTCGGCGGGATTGGGTTTTTGAACCACTTGTCGAACCATTTTGCCGCTTCGCCAGAGGTCTGCGCCTTGGCGACGGTGTCGTCTACCAGAGTTTTGAACTGCGGATCGTCTTTACGCAGCATACAGCCGTAGGCTTCCTGGGACTGCGGCGTGCCGATGATTTCCCAGTTGTCCGGTTTCTTGGCCTTAGCGCGTTCGCCGGCCAGCAGCGCGTCATCCATCATAAAGGCCACCGCGCGGCCGCTTTCCAGAGTACGGAAGGAGTCGCCGTGATCCTTGGCGCTGATGATGCGCATATTCATTTTTTTCTCATCGTTCAGCTTATGCAGCAGAATTTCTGAGGTTGTCCCGGAAGTGACCACGACGGCTTTATCTTTCAGGTCAGCAAAGTCTTTGATCGCGCCACCTTTTTTCGCCAGCAGGCGGGTGCCGACGACAAAAATGGTGTCAGAGAAAGCAGCCTGTTTCTGCCGCTCCAGGTTGTTGGTCGTGGAGCCACATTCGAAATCGTAGGTCCCGTTTTGCAGCAGCGGAATACGGTTCTGCGAGGTGACCGGAATCAGTTTTACCTGCAGGTCAGGTTTGTTCAGCTTCTTCTTGATAGCATCGACAATGGCGTTGGAGTAATCCTGCGAGTAGCCGACGACCTGCTGCTGGTTATCGTAGTAGGAGAACGGTACGGATGATTCGCGATGGCCAACGACGATCACGCCGTTTTTGGCAATTTTATCCAGAGTGCTCTGGCCTGTAGCCGGTGCGGCATCTTCCGCGTGCGCCAGGCCGGCGGTCATACCCATGACCAGCATAGCTGTGGCCAGTTTACGTAATTGCATATCCAACTCCTTATCCGCAGCGCCAGGGACGCCATTGATGCCCATTGTGAGTGTGTCTGTGTTTTATTATCGCTGCTGCCTTTAAGTGCAGCGTTTGTATGTGTTTGTTAGCATTTAGTTTGGCTTAATGTAAAGATTTTGCTGTTATATTGTTTATTTTTGCGAAGTGGTCCGCACCATTTAAAGGCAAAAATCGTTCATTGCACCAAAATAGCGCGCAGCAGGTTTACCTGTGGTGCAACCCGGTTGTACCAGCAGCCATAGCGGCGCGATGTAAGTATATTAAGCAATGGGCGTGCCAGATTAGGCGGGAAGAGAAAAATCCCCGGCGATGCGTCTCACCGGGGCGGGGCGGAGAAGGGCTTAGCGGCGGCGTTGACGCAGGCTCATCAGCAGCGCGCCGAAACCAAACAGCGCGGTCAGCGACCACAGCGGCCAGTTGCCGGTACGGGCGTACGGGGTCAGGCCCGTCGTCGGAGTCACCTTCGTGGTTAACACGGCGCGGGTGAACTGCGGGATCATGTCCTGAATTTCCCCCCGAGGACCAATGACGGCGGTAATGCCGTTATTGGTGCTGCGCAGCAGCGGGCGCGCCAGCTCCAGCGCCCGCATGCGCGCCATCTGGAAGTGCTGCCAGGGGCCTATCGACTTGCCAAACCAGGCGTCGTTGGAGATGGTCAGCAGGAAGTCGGTATCCGGGCGGAAATTATCGCGCACCTGCTCGCCGAGAATGATCTCGTAGCAGATGGCGGCCGTCAGCTTCAGGTTGTGCGCCACCAGCTGCGGCTGAACGTACGGGCCGCGGCTGAAGGAGGACATCGGCAGATCGAAGAACGGCGCCAGCGGACGCAGAATCGATTCCAGCGGTACAAACTCGCCAAACGGAACCAGATGGTTCTTGTTGTAGCGATCGGTAGAGCCGTAGCTGTAAGGGTTATCCTTGCCCAGCGTAATGATGGTGTTGTAGGTATCGTATCGATTCTGCTTGTTCAGCCGGGCATCGACGATGCCGGTCACCAGCGAACTGTTTTTCGACCGTAGCAGGTCATCCATCATGGTGAGGAAATTCTGCTGATTGATCTCCAGATCCGGAATGGCGGATTCGGGCCAGATAATCAGCTGGGATGAGCCCATATGCGGCTGGGTCAGATCCAGATAGGTCTTCAGCGTGTTGAACAGCTGTTTTTCATCCCACTTCAGGGCCTGAGGAATATCGCCTTGCACCAGCGACACTTCGGTCGCGCGCTCCGGCAGCAGCTGATACCACTGGATGTAGCGCAGCGGGAAGGGCAGGGCGAAGAGCACCGCGGCGACGATCAGCGGTTTCCAACTGCGCCGGACGACGGCCAGCGTCAGCAGGCCGCTGACCACCATCAGCAGGAAGTTAATCGCCTCGACGCCCACGATCGGGGCTAAGCCTTTCAGCGGGCCGTCAATCTGGCTGTAGCCAAACTGCAGCCACGGGAAGCCGGTCAGCACCCAGCCGCGCAGGAACTCGGTGATTTGCCAGACTACCGGCGCGGCGATGGCGACGCGCAGCCAGCTGGTTTTCGGCCACAGGCGGGAGAGCAGGCCGGCGAACAGCCCGGTGTACAGCGACATATACGCCGCCAGCAGCACCACGAGGAACACGTTGACCGGGCCAGGCATGCCGCCAAACTGCGCGATGCTGACGTAGACCCAGTTAATCCCCGAGCCGAACAACCCCATGCCCCAGAAGAAACCAATCCAGGTGCTCTGTAAAGGACGACGGTTAAGGGTTAAGCCCTGCAGGCCGATGAGCGAAATAATCGCCGCGGGCCAGATGTCATAAGGAGAAAAAGCCAGCGTTCCGCTGGCTCCGAATAGTAGCGCCAGCAGCAGGCGTACGCGCTGGCGTTCGAGAAGAGAGGCAAATACCATTTAGGTTAATCGTCCCGTGTGATTAGTCTTCCAGCTTCGGCTGCGGCGCGTCGTCAGGAAGTTTGACATGTACCTGGATAATACGTCGGCTATCGGCCATTGCGACCTTGAATTGGTAACCATCAATGTCGATAGACTCGCCGCGAGCCGGCAGATGGCCAAAGGCCTGCATCACCAGTCCGCCAATGGTATCAACTTCTTCATCGCTGAAGTGGGTGCCGTAGGCTTCGTTGAAGTCTTCAATGGAGGCCAGCGCGCGGACCGTCCAGGTGTGGCGGCTCAGCTGACGAAAATCGATATCTTCTTCTTCATCGTATTCGTCTTCGATCTCACCGACGATAAGTTCAAGGATGTCTTCAATGGTCACCAGACCGGAGACGCCGCCAAACTCATCGATAACGATAGCCATATGATAACGCTGGGAGCGGAACTCTTTCAGCATGCGATCGACCCGCTTGCTTTCAGGCACGACAACCGCCGGGCGTAACACTTTTTCCATGCTGAAGGCTTCGGAGTCGCTGCGCATAAACGGCAGCAGATCTTTGGCCATCAGAATCCCTTCGATGTGATCTTTGTCTTCGCTGATCACCGGGAAACGCGAGTGGGCGGATTCGATGATGACATCGAGGCACTCGTCCAGGGTCTGGTTGCGTTTCAGGGTAATCATCTGCGAGCGGGGGATCATAATATCGCGGACGCGCTGGTCGGCGATGTCCATTACCCCTTCGAGCATATCGCGCGTATCTTCGTCGATAAGATCGTTCTGCCCGGAATCACGGATCAGCGCCAGCAGTTCATCACGGTTTTTGGGTTCTCCGTGAAAGAGCTGGCTGAGTAACAGGGAGAAGAATCCCTTTTTGCTGTTTACTGTGTCACTACTGTGTGAGTTGTCGTCGCTCATGGCGTCGTGTGGGTTCTCATGTTAGTTAAATCGTCGCACGTCGCGCGTATACTCAGCGCCCGGCATAGCGGCCAGTCGCCGGCAAAGCCGGCGGCAGGTTATTCCTTCTCGGCAATGTACGGATCCTCATAGCCCAGAGCAAGCATTATCTCTGTTTCGAGGCTTTCCATCTCTTCCGCTTCTTCATCAACGATATGGTCATAGCCCAGCAGGTGCAGGCTGCCATGAATAACCATATGCGCCCAGTGCGCTTCCAGCGGTTTTTCCTGCTCTTTCGCTTCCTGCTCAACCACCTGGCGGCAGATGATCAAATCGCCGAGCAGCGGCAGCTCGATACCCGGCGGCGCTTCGAAGGGGAATGACAGGACGTTGGTCGGCTTATCCTTGCCGCGATAGGTCAGATTTAGCTCGTGGCTCTCGGCTTCGTCTACCAGGCGAACGGTAACTTCCGACTCTTCCTGGAACTGCGGGATCACGGCATCCAGCCAGCGCTGAAACTGCGCTTCATCCGGCAGCCCGCCGTTCTCTTCGCAAGCCAGCTGTAAATCGAGAATGACCTGACTCATTTCTGCTCCTGTTCCTGGGCTTCGCGTTTGCGCTCGGCGGCCAGTTCTGCTTTACGTTTTTGATCCGCTTCTTCCCACGCTTCATAGGCATTGACGATACGGGCAACCACCGGGTGGCGCACCACGTCTTCGCTATTGAAGAAGTTGAAGCTGATTTCATCGACTTCCGCCAGAACTTCGATGGCGTGGCGGAGGCCGGATTTGGTGCTGCGCGGCAGGTCAATCTGGGTGACGTCGCCGGTGATCACCGCTTTAGAATTAAAGCCGATACGGGTCAGGAACATCTTCATCTGTTCGATGGTGGTGTTCTGGCTTTCATCGAGAATGATAAAGGCGTCGTTCAGCGTACGGCCGCGCATGTAGGCCAGCGGCGCGACTTCAATCACGTTGCGCTCGATCAGTTTCTCAACTTTCTCAAAGCCCATCATTTCGAACAGCGCATCGTACAGCGGGCGCAAATAGGGGTCGACCTTCTGGCTCAGATCCCCCGGCAGGAAGCCCAGCTTCTCACCGGCCTCAACGGCGGGGCGGGTCAGCAGAATACGACGCACGTCCTGACGTTCAAGAGCATCGACCGCGGCGGCAACCGCCAGATAGGTTTTCCCGGTCCCGGCAGGGCCGACGCCGAAGGTGATATCGTGGTCGAGAATATTAGCGACGTACTGCGCCTGGTTTGGCGTACGGGGCTTGATAACGCCACGCTTGGTCTTGATATTAATGGCCTTGCCGTACTCCGGGACGCTCTCGGCGCTCTGCTCCAGCACGCGGGCCTCTTTGATGGCAAGGTGAATCTGTTCCGGCTCGATATCGTTAATCTGCCCGCGCATTGGGGCGGTATCGACGTACAGGCTGCGCAGAATATCCGCAGCCGCGTTCACGCATATTGGGCGTCCGGTCAGCTTAAAGTGATTGTCACGGCGGCTGATTTCGATGCCCAACCGGCGCTCAAGCTGTTTGATGTTGTCGTCAAACGGGCCGCACAGTCCAAGCAGGCGCGCGTTGTCCGCTGGCTCCAGGGTGATTTCACGGGTTTCTGTGTTCAAGCTGTTCCTCTTATCTGCGTTTTGCCGGGCGGTAAAAAGGTATACCCGCCTTCATGCAGGCGTTACCCCGGCGGGTAAGGAAATTATTCACGTCACGGGAATATGGCGCAAGCATTGCTATGAATATTGGGTCCGGGAGAGGAAATACAAGGCCTGCCGGAGCCGGCAGGCCTGAACGGATTAAGGCTGATAAAGCGTGACGCCCGAATCGTTTTCTTTACGGGTCCGCGCGATGACGGATTGCGGTGATTCCACAATGCGCAGCCCCATTTCCTCTTCGGTACGCACGATTTTTCCGCGCAGCGAGTTGGTGTAGACGTCGACGATCTCGACATCGACAAACTTGCCGATCATATCCGGCGTTCCTTCGAAGTTGACGACCCGGTTATTTTCGGTGCGCCCGGTGAGCTCCATAATGCTCTTGCGGGAGGTCCCTTCGACCAGAATACGCTGGGTGGTGCCGAGCATCCTGCGGCTCCAGGCCATCGCCTGCTGGTTGATGCGCTCCTGCAGAATATACAGGCGCTGTTTCTTATCTTTTTCCGGAACGTCGTCGACCATATCCGCCGCCGGCGTCCCCGGCCGCGCGGAGAAGACAAAGCTGTAGCTGACGTCGAGATTTACATCGGCAATCAGCTTCATGGTCTTTTCGAAATCGTCGTTGGTTTCGCCAGGGAAGCCGACGATAAAGTCGGAGCTGATCTGGATATTCGGCCGCGCTTCGTACAGCTTGCGAACGATGCCTTTATATTCCAGCGCCGTGTGGGTGCGCCCCATCAGGTTCAGCACGCGGTCAGAGCCGCTCTGAACCGGCAGATGCAGGAAGCTTACCAGCTCCGGGGTGTCGCGATAGACGTCGATAATGTCATCGGTAAATTCAATCGGGTGGCTGGTAGTGAAGCGAATGCGATCGATCCCGTCGATCGCCGCGACCAGACGCAGCAGATCGGCAAAGCTGCCGGTGGTGCCGTCGTAGTTTTCACCGCGCCAGGCGTTAACGTTCTGTCCGAGCAGGTTGACCTCGCGGACGCCCTGAGCCGCCAGCTGGGCAATTTCGAACAGGATATCGTCAGAAGGACGGCTGACCTCTTCGCCGCGGGTATAGGGCACCACGCAGTAGGTACAGTACTTGTTGCAGCCTTCCATAATGGAGACGAACGCCGTCGGTCCGTCGGCGCGAGGTTCCGGCAGACGGTCGAACTTTTCGATTTCCGGGAAGCTTACGTCGACCACCGGGCGGCGGTTGCCGCGCACCGAGTTAATCATTTCCGGCAGGCGATGGAGCGTCTGCGGGCCAAAAATAATGTCGACATAGTGGGCGCGCTGACGGATGAGCTTGCCTTCCTGCGAGGCGACGCAGCCGCCGACGCCGATAATCAGGTTGGGATTTTTTTCTTTCAGTAATTTCCAGCGGCCCAGCTGGTGGAAGACTTTTTCCTGGGCCTTCTCACGGATTGAGCAGGTATTGAGCAGCAGTACATCCGCTTCTTCCGCGATTTCAGTGAGCTGATACCCGTGCGTGGCATCCAGCAGATCGGCCATCTTTGATGAATCGTATTCGTTCATCTGACAGCCCCAGGTTTTAATATGGAGTTTTTTTGTCATCGACATGCTCATGCTCAATTATAGATATCCAAAATGACGGGTACAGACGCTCTATGAATTTCGAATTGCAGGCGGCAGGCCGCAAAATCGCAGCTCGCCAGGGGACCGGGCGCTGCCAGGGCACCTGCAATTTGAAAAACGACGAGTATAGCCAGGATTGCAGGGGGCATATTGTAATGCTTTGGTCGTGCCCTGACCAGTGCGAGCGTAATCGCCGCAGGGCGCCTGAAAATCCGGTAAACTGAACGGATTGAGGTTTTAAGGATAATTGCCATGACAACTCACGCAACGGATATCGCCATTATTGGCGGTGGAATGGTCGGCGGCGCCCTCGCGCTGGGGCTGGCGCAGCGCGGTTTTACGGTGACGGTGATCGAGAAGGCCGCGCCCGCGGCCTTCGATCCGGCGCTACCGCCGGACGTGCGCATTTCGGCGATCGGCTCTTCTTCAGTCGGGCTGTTGAAAAGCCTCGGCGTCTGGGAGGCGATACGCGCGATGCGCGTGCATCCCTATCGTCGTCTCGAGACCTGGGAGTGGGAAGCGGCCCACGTCTCCTTCGATGCCGCGGAGCTGGCGCTGTCTGAGCTGGGATATATGGTTGAGAATAACGTGCTGCAGCTTGCTCTGTGGCAGGCTCTGGAAGCGCATGAGCAGGTCACGCTGCGGGTTGGCGTTTCGCTGCAGGCGCTGCTGCGCGAATCTGGGCATACGCAATTGCGCCTGAGCGACGGCGGCGAGTGCGCGGCCCGGCTGGTTATCGGCGCCGACGGCGCAAACTCCGAGGTGCGTCGGCTGGCCGGTATTGGCGTACATGCGTGGCAGTACCAGCAGTCCTGCATGCTGATTAGCGTCCAGTGCGCCGACGATCCCGGCGATAGCACCTGGCAGCAGTTTACGCCGTCCGGGCCGCGCGCGTTTCTGCCGCTGTTCGATCGCTGGGCCTCGTTGGTCTGGTATGACACCCCCGCGCGAATTCGTCAGCTGCAGGGGATGAGCATGGCGCAGCTCAGGCAGGAGATCGGGCGCCACTTTCCGTCGCGCTGTGGCGATGTCACGCCGCTAAGCGCCGGCGCGTTTCCGCTGACCCGCCGCCACGCGCTGCAGTATGTGCAGCCGGGTCTGGCGCTGGTGGGCGACGCCGCGCATACCATTCATCCGCTGGCGGGGCAGGGCGTCAACCTCGGCTATCGCGACGTTGATGCGCTGCTGGATGTCTTAACGCGCGCGCGGGATCGCGGTGAGGAGTGGGACAGCCTGCCGGTGCTCAAACGCTATCAGACGCGGCGGAGAGCCGATAATTTCATTATGCAGTCGGGGATGGATCTGTTTTACGTTGGCTTCAGTAACGATCTGGCGCCGGTGCGCGCGCTGCGCAATATCGGCCTGATGGCGGCGGCGCGGGCGGGCATTTTAAAGCGTCAGGCGCTGAAGTATGCGCTGGGGCTGTAGCTAAGCGGCTCCCCGGCCTGCGCTGCGCGAAGCCGGGGAGGTGCTTGATGCTAGCGTGCGCTGAAAACGGCGGACGATAAAAACAAAAAAGCTCGCCGAAGCGAGCTTTTTTGTTACTAAGTGGCTGGGGTACGAGGATTCGAACCTCGGAATGCTGGTATCAGAAACCAGAGCCTTACCGCTTGGCGATACCCCAACGGGTGCGCTCACAAGTGAGCGACTTTTTTAAATTGGCTGGGGTACGAGGATTCGAACCTCGGAATGCTGGTATCAGAAACCAGAGCCTTACCGCTTGGCGATACCCCAACAATTTTTTTGGATTTATCGAACTGAATCAATAATTCCCTATCTGGTGGCTACGACGGGATTCGAACCTGTGACCCCATCATTATGAGTGATGTGCTCTAACCAGCTGAGCTACGTAGCCAAATCTTATCACATTCTTCGATGGCTGGGGTACCTGGATTCGAACCAGGGGATGCCGGTATCAAAAACCGGTGCCTTACCGCTTGGCGATACCCCAATAACCGTCGCGGTGAACCGCTAACCTCGAAGAAATATGGCTGGGGTACCTGGATTCGAACCAGGGAATGCCGGTATCAAAAACCGGTGCCTTACCGCTTGGCGATACCCCATCCGCGCAACGCTTTCGGTGAATGGTGCGGGAGGCGAGACTTGAACTCGCACACCTTGCGGCGCCAGAACCTAAATCTGGTGCGTCTACCAATTTCGCCACTCCCGCAAAAAAAAGATGGTGGCTACGACGGGATTCGAACCTGTGACCCCATCATTATGAGTGATGTGCTCTAACCAGCTGAGCTACGTAGCCATCTTTTTTTTCGCGTTACCTTATCGGCGTTGCGGGGCGCATTATGCGTATTGGGCCTGCGAGCGTCAACCTCTTTTTCAAGGAAAATCGCCGGAATGTGACTGTTTGGTTAGGTTGCGAACAGCGTGGTGGAATAATCGGCAATTATTGGTTATTTATCGCTTTTAAGCCGTAAATAAAGGCATAAAAAAACGGACCCCGCGGGGTCCGTTTGTCGTCTGGCGTGATTATTTATAGGCCGACTGGTGCACGCCTACCGCGCGTCCTGACGGATCGTTCATGGTTTTGAAGGTTTCATCCCATTCGATCGCTTTAGCCGAAGAGCAGGCGACTGACGGGCCACCGGGGACACACTCCGCGGCGCTTGGCAGCGGGAACAGCTCTTCGAAGATTTCACGGTACAGATACGCCTCTTTCGACGATGGCGTGTTGTACGGGAAACGGAAGCCGGCGGTTTCCAGCTGCTGGTCGGAAATCTGTTTGGCCGCAACTTCTTTCAGCGTATCGATCCAGCTGTAGCCGACGCCATCAGAGAACTGCTCTTTCTGACGCCACGCCACGCTTGCCGGCAGGTAGGATTCAAAGCATTCGCGCAGGATATGCTTTTCCATTTTACCGTTGCCGCACATCTTATCCTGCGGGTTGATGCGCATCGCGACGTCGAGGAACTGCTTGTCGAGGAACGGCACGCGGGCTTCCACGCCCCACGCGGACATCGCTTTGTTCGCACGGGCGCAGTCAAACATATGCAGCGCCTGCAGCTTGCGCACGGTTTCTTCATGCAGCTCTTTGGCGTTCGGCGCTTTGTGGAAATAGAGATAGCCGCCAAAGACCTCATCAGAACCTTCGCCTGACAGCACCATCTTGATGCCCATCGCTTTGATTTTACGCGACATCAGGTACATCGGGGTCGACGCGCGGATGGTGGTCACGTCGTAAGTTTCGATGTGATAGATCACGTCGCGAATGGCGTCGAGGCCTTCCTGCACGGTGAAGTGGATCTCGTGGTGGACGGTACCCAGATGGTTGGCCACTTCCTGTGCGGCTTTCAGATCCGGCGACCCTTCAAGGCCGACGGCAAATGAGTGCAGCTGCGGCCACCAGGCTTCGCTACGCTCCTGATCTTCAACGCGACGGGCGGCGAACTTTTTGGTGATTGCGGAAATGACCGAAGAGTCCAGACCGCCGGAAAGCAGCACGCCGTAAGGAACGTCGGACATCAGGTGGCTTTTCACCGACTCTTCCAGAGCCTGACGCAGTTCGTTTTTATCGGTAACGTTGTCTTTTACCGCGTCGTAATCAAACCAGTCGCGCTGGTAGTATTCGCGGATTTCGCCATCTTTGCTCCACAGGTAGCTGCCGGCCGGGAACTCTTTAATGGTGCGGCACACCGGAACCAGCGCCTTCATTTCTGATGCGACGTAGAAGTTACCGTGTTCGTCGTGACCCATATACAGCGGAATAATACCGATATGGTCGCGGCCGATCAGATAAGCATCCTTCTCGCTGTCGTACAGCGCGAAGGCAAACATTCCCTGCAGATCGTCGAGGAAGGCCGGACCTTTTTCCTGATACAGCGCGAGGATGACTTCGCAGTCCGAACCGGTCTGGAAGGTATAGCGGTCGCCGTATTCTGCGCGCAGCGCCTGGTGGTTATAAATTTCGCCGTTTACCGCCAGGGCGTGAGTTTTTTGTTGGTTATACAGCGGCTGAGCGCCGGCGTTAACGTCAACGATAGACAAACGTTCATGTACCAGAATGGCTTTATCGCTGGCGTAGACGCCGGACCAGTCCGGCCCGCGGTGGCGCATCAGGCGGGAAAGCTCCAGTGCCTTTTTACGCAGTTCTACCGCGTCAGTTTTAATATCCAGTACGCCGAAAATTGAACACATAGCCTTCTCCGTTACCCTGTCGTATTTGATGTTGTGCAGACGTCGTCTTGTTGCGAGGTCTTAGTGCGTGCTTAAGAAAATGCCGCAAAGGAGAGGGCGGTGCAAGGGATTTACGGGGCTAACAGGAAAAAACGCAATTGTGATTGTTGAATATTAAAAAAAGAGCATGTTTTGAGCGGCTTTATTGATGGATATTCAAAAATAAGCTGATTTTATTAGATGAGGGTTTTTAATTGCCGGCGATAAATGAAAAACCACGTCCTGGGACGTGGTTTGGCTTAGAAAATATCAATTTCGGCGACCGACGGATAGATCCACGACGGCCGGAACGGCAGGCTGTCGATATCGTCGAGCGTCGAGACGCCGGACAGCACGAGGATCGTTTCCAGCCCGGCCTGGAAGCCCGCCAGAATATCGGTACGCAGGTTATCGCCGACAATCACGGTTTGCTCGGAGTGCGCCTGCATCTTGTTCAGCGCGGAGCGGATAATCCACGGGCTCGGCTTGCCGACGTAAAACGGCTTGCGGCCGGAGATCTTCTCAATGCCCGCGCACAGCGCGCCGCAGGCCGGGTAGAAGCCGCGGCCGTGGGTGTCCGGATTGGTGGCAATAAAGCGCGCGCCGTTTGCCACAAAGAAGGCCGCTTTGTGCATCATCTCCCAGTTGAAGGAGCGGGTCTCGCCGACGATGACAAAATCCGGGTTGACGTCGGTGATGGTGAAGCCAGCCTTATAAAGCTCGTGGATCAGCGCGCCTTCACCCACAACGTAGGCTTTTTTGCCTTCCTGACGGCGCAGAAAGTCGGCAGTCGCCATAGCTGAGGTATAAAAGGCGCTATCCGGGACGTCAATGCCCGCCGTGGCGAAGCGGTTTGCCAGATCCTGGCCGGTCTGGGACGGATAGTTGGTCAACATCACCAGCGGCATATCTTTTTCGAGAATGCGTTTGATAAATTCAGCAGCGCCCGGTACGGCCACATTGTCGTGCATCAGCACGCCGTCAATATCACAAATTACGTTTTGAATGGTCATGGACAGTCCGACATCGTTGAAGAAAAGCAGAAATTCGTGAACCAGAATACGCTAACTTTCCAGCAAACGCTGGAGCAGGATCCCGTTGAGCATCGCGCGTTTCACCAGCGCAAAGGCGCCGATCGCCGAACGATGGTCGAGCGTGGAACGCACCACCGGCAGATTTTTACGAAACGCTTTTAGCGCCTGGGCGTTAATACAGCCTTCGATGGCCGGCAGCAAAACCTTTTCGGCTTCGATGATTTCACCGGCGATCACCACTTTCTGCGGGTTGAACAGGTTAATGGCGATGGCGATGGTTTTCCCCAGGTGGCGACCGACGTGTTCGATAACCTCGCAGGCCAGCGTATCGCCCTTATTGGCGGCTTTGCAGATGGCTTTTATATTGCACTCATCGACGCTAAGGCGACTCTGATAGCCCTGTTCCAGCAGGTGGCGCACCCGCTGTTCGATGGCCGCATTGGCGGCAACGGTCTCCAGGCAGCCGAAGTTGCCGCAGTGGCAGCGTTCGCCGAGCGGGTCGACCTGGATATGGCCGATCTCGCCCACGTTACCGTTGCGGCCGATAAAAATGCGTCCGTTGGAGATGATTCCCGCCCCGGTGCCGCGGTGGACGCGCACCAGAATAGAGTCCTCGCAGTCCTGACTTGCCCCAAAGTAGTGCTCAGCCAGCGCCAGGCTGCGGATATCATGGCCGACAAAACAGGTGACTTTAAAGCGTTTTTCCAGCGCCTCTACCAGACCCCAGTTCTCAACCTGAATGTGCGGCATGTAGCGGATGACGCCGCTTTCCGGATCGACAAGGCCGGGTAAAATCACCGAGATGGCGATGAGTTCACGGATCTTGCGCTGGCAGCGTTCGCTAAAGGCGGCGATGATGTTCAGCAGCGCGTGTTCGAGGGTTTCCTGGGTGCGTTCCGGCAGCGGGAAGTGCTCCTCTTCCAGCGTCTTGCTGCTTAAATCGTACAGGGTCAGCGTGGCGTCGTAGCGGCCGAGGCGTATGCCGATGGCCTGGAAGCTGCGGGTCTCCGCAATGATGGAGATGGCGCGGCGGCCTCCGGTGGAGGCCTGCTGATCGACTTCTTTGATCAGCCCGCGTTCAATCAGTTGACGCGTGATTTTAGTCACGCTGGCAGGGGCAAGCTGGCTTTGTTCCGCGATCTGAATGCGCGAGATAGGGCCATGCTGGTCAATCAGGCGGTATACGGCCGCGCTGTTCAGCTGTTTTACGAGATCAACGTTACCAATTTGAGCATGTCCGCCTGCTGTCATACTTTTACTTACTCAGTGACGACCTCGTTACCATTAACGATGGTCTTGATGATTTTATAGTCGCGGGTAAAGGCGGTCAGGTTAGCGACCATTCCCGGCGCAATGCTGCCGAGCTGCTTTTCCACGCCAATGGCACGCGCAGGGTAGAGGGTTGCCATCCGCAACACTTCTTCCAGCGCGATACCGCAATGTTCAACGAGATTACGCACGCCTTCAATCATGGTCAGCGAAGAACCACTGAGGGTACCGTTTTCATCTACGCACAGTCCGTTACGGTAGTATATTGTTTTACCAGCAAAAATGAACTGCTCAATATTGGCACCCGCCGGCGCGGTCGCATCGGTTACGAGGCACAGCTTGTCGCCCTTCAGGCGCTTCGCATTGCGTACGTTAGCATAATCAACGTGCATACCGTCGACGATAATACCGCAGTAAACGTCCGGCTCGTCAAAAATAGCGCCCGCCAGGCCCGGCTCGCGACCGGTAATATACGGCATGGCGTTATACAGATGGGTCGCAAAAGTGATGCCCGCGCGGAAACCGATTTTGGCTTCCTTAAGGGTGGCGTTGGAGTGCCCTGCGGAGACGACAATCCCGGCGTTGACCAGCTGGCGAATCACTTCTGGCCCGACGCGCTCCGGAGCAAGGGTCACCTTGGTGATGACATCGGCATTTTCGCACAGGAAGTCCACCAGCGCGGCGTCCGGTTTACGCACGTAGTCCGGGTTGTGAGTCCCTTTTTTTACGATGTTCAGCCACGGGCCTTCAAGATGCAGGCCCAGCGCCTGGTTAGGATATTTTTGCAGGTACTCGCGCATGACGCGCACGCCCTGTTTCATCAGATCGTCGCTGGAGGTAATCAGCGTTGGCAGATAGCTGGTGCAGCCGGATCGTTCGTTGGCCTTCTGCATGATTTCCAGCGTTTCGACGGTCACCGCATCCGGGCTATCGTTAAACTGCACGCCGCCGCAGCCGTTCAGCTGGACGTCGATAAAACCGGGGGCGAGAATGGCGCCATTGACCGAGCGTTGCTCAATCTCGGACGGTAAATCAGCCAGGGAACAGATTCGTTCGATAAGGCCATCAGCGATAACTATCGCATGGTCATCCAGAATTTCATGACCGGTATAGATCCGGCCTTGGGTTAATGCATACATACGACCCCCGGTTTACGCACGCTATCCTTCAAGCCAGCCTCTTTAGCAGACCGTTAATTGACCGTTTTACTGCCGCCTGAATGATTTTGTGCATCAGAAAAAAAGAAATGTCCCGCGGGGGTAGCCGCAGGACGGGACCAGATTACAGCCCTTTGACGTTTTCGGCTTCTAATTCGTTGAAGTATTTCAGCGTCTTCACTTTCAGTTCCATGGTGGACGGCTCGTCGCAAACGATCACTGCTTTCGGGTGCAGCTGCAGACAGGTAATGGTCCACATGTGGTTGACGTTGCCTTCTACCGCCGCCTGCAGCGCCAGCGCTTTCTGATGGCCCAGCACCAGAATCATCACTTCTTCGGCATCCAGCAGGGTGCCAACGCCAACGGTCAGCGCATATTTCGGTACCAGGTCAACGTCGCCGTCGAAGAAGCGGGAGTTCGCCACGCGGGTGTCATGGGTCAGGGTTTTAATACGGGTACGGGAAGCCAGAGAAGAAGCCGGCTCGTTGAACGCGATGTGACCATCGTTACCTACGCCGCCCATAAACAGATTAATTTTGCCGTAGGAGCGGATTTTTTCTTCATAGCGACGACATTCTGCATCGATGTCTGACGCATTACCGTTGAGCAGGTTAATGTTTTCTGCCTGAATATCAACGTGATCAAAGAAGTTGCGGTGCATAAAGCTATGATAGCTTTCCGGGTGCTCCTTCGGCAGGCCAACGTACTCATCCATGTTGAAAGTAACAACGTGTTCGAAGCTGACCTGGCCCGCTTTGTGCATCTCAACCAGAGCTTTGTAGGCGGTAAGAGGTGTACCACCGGTAGGCAGACCCAGTACAAACGGACGGTCCGCAGTCGGTTTGAACGCATTAATGCGGTTAACGATGTGGCGAGCAGCCCATTTGCCTACTTGTTCAGCTGTTACCAGGGGAATCAGTCTCATTCTTCACCTCTATAGTTAAATTATAACCTGGCGGATTGGCGCCAGTACTCTATGAAGAGTATTGCAGTAACTACGCCGACCGGGTCAATCCGTGTTGATTTTTTGAATGATAAAATAAGTTTTCGTTGTTAGCCAGTCCAGGGGAGGGGTTAATACGATATTTGGTGATTATAGTCACAAAAAATACGCGTTTAATTTGCGATACGAATTAAATTTTCACACACTTTGCGGGTAAGTTAAAAAACTGACCTTTTTACACAATAAAAAAATGGCTTTGAGTGAGCCTCATCGGGGTCTCATAGGGGGAATAAGATGAATATTTTAGGTTTCTTTCAGCGGCTCGGTAGGGCGTTACAGCTCCCTATCGCGGTGCTGCCCGTCGCGGCGCTGCTGCTGCGATTCGGTCAACCCGATCTGCTTAACGTGGCGTTCATCGCGCAGGCAGGCGGGGCGATCTTTGATAACCTGGCGCTGATTTTTGCGATCGGCGTGGCGTCCAGCTGGTCTAAAGACAGCGCCGGCGCCGCGGCATTGGCCGGTGCGGTAGGTTATTTCGTATTAACAAAAGCAATGGTCACCATCAACCCTGAAATCAACATGGGCGTGCTGGCGGGTATCATTACCGGTCTGGTCGGCGGTGCCGTTTATAACCGCTGGGCTGGCATTAAGCTGCCTGATTTCCTGAGCTTCTTCGGTGGGAAACGTTTTGTTCCTATCGCTACCGGCTTCTTCTGCCTGGTGCTGGCGGCCATCTTTGGCTACGTCTGGCCTCCGGTACAGCACGCTATTCACGCCGGCGGCGAGTGGATCGTGGCTGAGGGCGCGGTGGGTTCCGGTATCTTCGGTTTCATCAACCGTCTGCTGATCCCAACCGGTCTGCATCAGGTGCTGAATACCATTGCCTGGTTCCAGATTGGTGAGTTCACCAACGCGGCAGGCGCGGTGTTCCACGGCGACATCAACCGCTTCTACGCCGGCGACGGCACCGCGGGGATGTTCATGTCCGGCTTCTTCCCGATCATGATGTTCGGTCTGCCGGGTGCGGCGCTGGCGATGTACTTCGCTGCGCCGAAAGAGCGTCGTCCGATGGTTGGCGGTATGCTGCTGTCGGTCGCTATCACCGCGTTCCTGACCGGTGTTACCGAGCCGCTGGAATTCCTGTTCATGTTCCTGGCTCCGCTCCTGTACCTCCTGCACGCCATCCTGACCGGCATCAGCCTGTTTGTGGCAACGTCGCTGGGTATCCACGCGGGCTTCTCCTTCTCCGCAGGGGCCATTGACTATGTTCTGATGTACAGCCTGCCGGCAGCCAGCAAAAACGTCTGGATGCTGATTGTCATGGGCGTGGTGTTCTTCTTCATCTACTTCCTGCTGTTCAGCGCGGTTATCCGCATGTTCAACCTGAAAACGCCGGGTCGTGAAGATAAAACTGACGACGTGGTGACTTCGGAAGCCAACAGCAACACCGAGGAAGGTTTGACTCAGCTGGCTACGCAGTACATTGCGGCCGTCGGCGGGACTGACAACCTGAAGGCGATTGATGCCTGTATTACCCGTCTGCGTCTGAGCGTTGTGGATTCCGCGCGCGTTAACGATGCAGCCTGTAAACGCCTCGGCGCTTCCGGCGTGGTTAAACTGAACAAACAAACCATCCAGGTTATCGTCGGTGCGAAAGCAGAGTCCGTCGGTGATGAGATGAAAAAAGTGGTAGCACGTGGCCCGGTAGCCGCTACTGCCGCCGCAACCGACAGCGCGCCTGTCGCCGCCGCGGCTGCGAAACCGCAGGCTGTGGCTAACGCGAAAACTATCGCCGCGCTGGTTTCACCCGTTACCGGTGATATCGTGGCGCTGGAGCAGGTCCCGGACGAAGCGTTCGCCAGCAAGGCCGTCGGTGACGGCGTGGCGGTGAAACCGACCGATAAGATCGTTGTCTCCCCGGCTGCGGGTACCATCGTTAAGATCTTCAATACCAACCACGCGTTCTGTCTGGAAACGGAAAACGGTGCGGAAATCGTCGTCCATATGGGCATTGATACCGTCGCGCTGAACGGCCAGGGCTTCAAACGCCTGGTGGAAGAGGGCGCGGAAGTGAAGGCCGGTCAGCCGATTCTGGAAATGGATCTGGACTTCCTTAACGCGAACGCCCGTTCGATGATTAGCCCGGTAGTCTGCAGCAACAGCGATGATTACAGCGCGCTGGTGATTCTGGCGACCGGTAAAGTTATCGCCGGCCAGACGCCGCTGTATGAGATTAAAGGCAAGTAAGGCTCCTGAGTAGAGTTTATGCCTGTGCGGCGGGGGGAAACCTCCGCCGCTTTTTTTTGCAGCAAATGACCCCATAATCTCCTTCAGATACGTATTTTCAGTAACTAATAGTTGTCTCCACGTCCTGCTTGTAAGATCATGTCCCGTTATACGTTGTTTACGCTTTGAGGAACCCACGATGAGTGAGGCAGAAGCCCGCCCAACTAACTTTATTCGTCAGATCATTGATGAAGATCTGGCTACTGGTAAGCACACCACCGTTCATACGCGCTTCCCGCCGGAGCCGAACGGTTATCTGCACATTGGCCACGCGAAATCGATTTGCCTGAACTTCGGCATTGCTCAGGATTATCAAGGCCAATGCAACCTGCGCTTCGATGACACCAACCCGGTGAAGGAAGATATCGAATACGTTGAGTCGATTAAAAACGACGTGCAGTGGTTAGGTTTCCACTGGTCCGGGAAAGTTTGCTACTCGTCTGATTATTTCGACCAGCTGCACAGCTACGCCGTTGAACTGATTAATAAAGGCCTGGCATACGTTGACGAACTGTCGGCGGAAGAAATTCGCGAATACCGCGGTTCGCTGAAAGCGCCGGGCAAAAACAGCCCGTACCGCGATCGCAGCGTAGAAGAGAACCTGGCGCTGTTTGAAAAAATGCGCGCCGGTGGTTTTGCGGAAGGTAAAGCCTGCCTGCGTGCGAAAATCGATATGGCCTCGCCGTTTATCGTTATGCGCGACCCGGTGCTGTACCGCATTAAATTCGCCGATCACCATCAGACCGGCAGCAAGTGGTGCATCTACCCGATGTACGACTTTACCCACTGCATCAGCGATGCGCTGGAAGGCATCACGCACTCTCTGTGTACGCTGGAGTTCCAGGACAACCGTCGCCTGTACGATTGGGTGCTGGATAACATCAGCATCCCGGTTCACCCGCGCCAGTACGAATTCTCGCGCCTGAATCTCGAATATACCGTGATGTCCAAGCGCAAGCTGAACCAGCTGGTGACCGAGAAGCATGTGGAGGGCTGGGACGATCCGCGTATGCCGACCATTTCCGGCCTGCGTCGTCGCGGCTATACCGCCGAATCGATTCGCGAGTTCTGTAAGCGCATCGGCGTGACCAAACAGGACAACACCATTGAAATGGCGTCGCTGGAGTCCTGCATTCGCGAAGATCTGAACGAAAACGCCCCGCGCGCAATGGCCGTTATCGATCCGGTAAAACTGGTTATCGAAAACTATCCGCAGGGCGGCAGTGAAAATGTGACCATGCCGAACCACCCGAGCAAGCCGGAGATGGGCAGCCGCGACGTGCCGTTCAGCGGTGAGATCTGGATCGATCGCGCTGACTTCCGTGAGGAAGCCAACAAGCAGTACAAGCGTCTGGTACTGGGCAAAGAGGTTCGCCTGCGCAATGCCTACGTGATCAAAGCCGAGCGCGTAGAGAAGGATGCAGAGGGCAATATCACCACTATCTTCTGCACCTATGATGCCGATACGCTGAGCAAAGATCCGGCGGACGGCCGCAAGGTGAAGGGCGTTATCCACTGGGTGAGCGCGGCGCACGCGCTGCCGGTAGAAATTCGCCTGTACGACCGTCTGTTCAGCGTGCCGAATCCGGGCGCAGAAGAGGACTTCCTTGCAGTAATGAACCCCGAATCGCTGGTTATCAAGCACGGCTTCGCCGAGCCGAGCCTGGCGCAGGCGCAGGCCGGTAAGGCCCTGCAGTTCGAGCGTGAAGGCTACTTCTGCCTCGACAGCCGCTATGCAAGCGCCGACCGTCTGGTGTTCAACCGCACCGTTGGCCTGCGTGATACCTGGGCGAAGATCGGCGCATAAACCCGCGTCGCCGCATCGTCATCAAAAACGCCGCATCGCGCGGCGTTTTTTTATTTCCGCATTTAGCTGACTCATTTGGTTATTTTCGCGATGCGAATTAATCTTGTTTACAGCTTGTAATATATCCCGCCTGGCCCGTCTGTTATTTTTGTGTAAAAAACCGCTGTAAGCGTTTCCATCTCATCTTTTATCCTGATTTTGCAAATACTTCCGCGCTAAATGTACGAAATCCCAGGCTGTAACAAAAAGACATAGATTATGTGCGCTTTGTCATAATCTTAAGCTTTGGTCGGCGAAAGAGATTGATAATTCGCGTCACGAAAAATAGTCTATCCAGAGTGGATATGCGGATTTTTACCGCACCGCTTTTTAGCAGTCTTATTTATTTTTCGCGGCTTGCCTTTGGCTCCGCGTTTTAAAACGTCAAAGAGGATATGCACATGCGTACGTTTAGTGGCAAACGTAGTACGCTGGCGCTGGCTATTGCCGCCGTCACCGCGATGTCGAGCTGGATCGTTGTTCCGCAGGCCAGCGCAGCAGGTTTTATTGATGATTCCACGTTAACCGGCGGTATCTATTACTGGCAGCGTGAGCGCGACCGTAAAGACGTCACCGACGGCGATAAGTACAAAACCAACCTTTCGCATTCAACCTGGAACGCCAACCTGGATTTCCAGTCCGGCTATGCTGCCGATATGTTTGGTATTGACGTGGCTGCCTTTACCGCAATTGAAATGGCGGAAAGCAGCGAAAGCGGTCACCCGAACGAAATTGCCTTCTCCTCAAGAAATAAAGCCTACGACGAAGATTACTCCGGCGACAAGAGCGGGATTAGCCTCTATAAAGCGGCGGCAAAATTTAAGTATGGCCCGGCGTGGGCGCGCGCTGGCTATATTCAGCCAACCGGGCAAACGCTGCTGGCTCCGCACTGGAGCTTTATGCCGGGCACTTATCAAGGTGCCGAAGCCGGAGCCAACTTTGATTACGGCGACTCTGGCGCGCTGAGTTTCTCCTACATGTGGACGAACGAATACAAAGCGCCGTGGCACATTGAGATGGATGAGTTCTATCAGAACGATAAGAAGACGAAAGTCGATTATCTGCACTCTCTGGGCGCCAAATATGATTTTAAAAATGACCTCGTGCTGGAAGCCGCGTTTGGCCAGGCTCAAGGCTATATCGACCAGTATTTTGCTAAGGCCAGCTATAAATTTGACGTCGCCGGCGCTCCGTTAAGCACCAGCTATCAGTTCTACGGTACCCGCGATAAGGTCAGCAACGGCGGCGCGAACGATATTTATGACGGCACCGCCTGGCTACAGGCGCTAACCTTTGGCTACAAGGTTGCCGACGTGCTGGACCTGCGTCTGGAAGGCACCTGGGTGAAGGCTGAAGGTCAGCAGGGCTACTTCCTGCAGCGTATGACTCCAACCTACGCATCCTCTAACGGTCGCCTGGACGTGTGGTGGGATAACCGCTCAGACTTCAACGCCAACGGCGAAAAAGCCGTGTTCTTCGGCGCCATGTACGACATGAAAAACTGGAATATGCCGGGCTGGGCGTTTGGCGCGTCTTACGTTTACGCGTGGGATGCGAAACCAGGCAAAATGGCGACGCCCGATGCGTACTACAACGCGGACAAACGTCTGGAAGAGTCGGCCTACAGCCTCGATGCCATGTATACCGTGCAGGACGGCCGGGCGAAAGGAACGCTGTTCAAACTCCACTTCACTCAGTACGACAACCACTCCGATATTCCAAGCTGGAGCGGCGGTTACGGCAACATCTTCCAGGATGAGCGCGACGTGAAGTTTATGGTTATTGCCCCGTTCACTATTTTCTGATGCCGTAGCGGCGGGCGTAAGCCTGCCGCCAGCCCGTGAGGTTGATTATGAAGAAGCTATTGCTCATCGCCATCATGGCATCGGGTCTGGTGGCCTGTACGCAGTCACCGGCGCCAAAAGAAGATACTAAATTGAAGGATGCCTACAGCGCCTGCATCAATACGGCAGAAGGGAATCCGGATAAAGTTCAGGCGTGCCAGAGCGTGCTGAACGTTCTTAAAGAGGATAAGCAGCATCAGCAGTTCGCTAATCAGGAAAGCGTGCGCGTGCTGGATTATCAGCAGTGTATCCTGGCGACCCGCACCGGCAACGATCAGGCGGTGAAAGCCCGCTGCGACCAGATCTGGAAAGAGATCCGCAGCAACAATACCCGGCCCTGATTTCCCTCGTACTCCGTATTTGCGGGCATAAAAAAAGCCAACCTGCGGGTTGGCTTTTTGCTGCTTACGCTGCGGGAAACTATTTTTCCACCGCGTCGTGCGCGTGTTCATCTTCGCGGCAATCGCCTTCTGCACAGTGGCCGTACAGGTACAGGCTGTGGTTGGTCAGGCGGATACCGTGACGGTGGGCAATTTCACGCTGACGCGCTTCGATGGAGTCATCGCTGAATTCGATCACTTTGCCACAATCGAGGCAAATCAGATGATCGTGATGATGCTGCTGCGTCAGTTCGAAAACGGATTTACCGCCTTCAAAATTATGGCGGGTAACAATGCCGGCATCATCAAACTGGTTCAGTACGCGATAAACGGTAGCCAGACCGATCTCTTCACCCATGTCGATCAGGCGTTTGTATAAATCTTCCGCGCTGACGTGATGGTTATCCGGCCCCTGCAGCACTTCCAAAATTTTTAATCGTGGAAGTGTGACTTTCAGGCCAGCCTTCTTCAATGCGGTATTGTTGTCAGTCATGCGGAATCTGTCCTGTTGCTAAACGATCTACTTCCATTAGCGGAAGTAATACAGAGAATCACCCGATGTAATGCGTCTCATTATAGAACTGCCATGATGAAATGAAAACCGCAAGCATCGAGCCTTGTATGCTGTCAAAAACGAGGCACACGCTACAAACTGTGTCACGTCTCCTCGTTAAATCAGAGGACATTGTACAGATATGTGATTAAAAGTTAAAAACTTGTAGCTATTAGTTTTATTGCTTTTACCTATCAATACGGCGATACCCGAAGGTAGCGCCGTTTAACGATCAGGCGTTTTTGATTTCTTCGAGATGCAGTTCTTCAGAAATCTGTTTAACCCACTTCTCTACGCGCTCGTTGGTCAGCTCAGGCTGACGGTCTTCATCGATAGCCAGACCGACGAAATGGTCGTCATCGGCGAGACCTTTAGAGGCTTCAAAATGGTAGCCTGCAGTCGGCCAGTGGCCGACGATGGTTGCGCCGCGCGGTTCGATGATGTCGCGAATGGTACCCAGCGCGTCACAGAAGTATTCAGCGTAGTCTTCCTGGTCGCCGCAGCCAAACAGGGCTACCAGCTTACCGTTGAAATCGACCTCTTCCAGCGTCGGGAAGAAATCATCCCAGTCACACTGCGCTTCACCGTAGTACCAGGTTGGGATGCCCAGCAGCAGAATATCATGACCTTGCAGGTCTTCTTTGCTGCTTTTGGCAATGTCGTGAACATCAGCAACATCTTTACCAAGCTGCTTTTGGATCATTTTTGCAATATTTTCGGTGTTGCCGGTGTCGCTGCCAAAAAAGATGCCGATGATTGCCATGAGTAAAATAACCTCTTGAAACTTAATGATGTGGTAGTGGCGTAATGCCCGCAGATAACGGCAATCATAGCAGAACAGGGAAGGGCGCGGAAACAGCAATCACACCCGACTGCACACTCTGCTACATGAAAGTGTTGTTTTTGAGGTTTCTCAGACTTTACCCTGGCTATGCAGGGCTGCCAGCTGGTTCATCAACATCTCTTCAATCAGATCGCTACGGTTCATATTACGGGCATCAGCTAACTCGTTGAGCGCATCAACCGCTTCAGCGTTGAGCTTGAGCTCCACGCGCCTTAAGCCGCGAACTTTGTCGCGTTTAAGCTGGTTGCGTTTATTGATGCGCAGCTGCTCGTCGCGCGAAAGCGGATTGGTCTTTGGTCTACCCGGGCGACGCTCGGTTGCGAACAAATCTAATGTCGTACGGTCCGTTTGTTCTTTTGCCATGATTCAGAGTGACTTCGGGGAAACGAGTTGTCGGGCCATTGCCGACACAGATAGCGCGCCATAATACATCAGGCGAACCGCTGCGCCAACGACCGCAGGCATTCTGCGGCGCGGTCGGGCAGTTTTTAGCCAGTTATGCCGCTAAAAAGGAGAGATATCGACGAATTGCGCGCAATACCGCTTCCGGTTTCTCCGCATGGACCCAATGGCCCGCGCCGGCAATCACGTGCGCGCGGGCCTGAGGGAACTGAGCCAGCAGCGCGTCGCGATATTCATCGGTCACGTAGGGAGAGTTGCCGCCTGGGATAAACAGGGCCGGATGCGGCCACGCGGGAACCGGCTGCCAGCCGACGATATGGCTATATTGATTCCACAGGACCGGCACGTTAAAACGCCACTGGCCGTCAACGAAGGATTTCAGCAGAAACTGAATGACTCCCTCTTCCTGCAGATGCTTGCGCATAATTGCCGCCGCCTGCTGACGGGTTGCGGCGCCGGCAGCGGTCACGGCGTTAATGGCGGCAAAGATTTCGTCATGGCGGCGGACGTGATAATCCACCGGCGCGATATCAATAGCCACCAGGCCGTCGATGCGTTCCGGGGCCAGGGCGCTCAGCGCCATCACCGCTTTACCGCCCATTGAGTGGCCGATAAAGGTCGCTTTTTCCAGCTGAAGATCGTCAAGGGTGTCGAGCAGATCCTGAGCCATAGCGGCGTAGGTCATCTGCGGATCGCGCGGGGAAAGACCGTGATTGCGCATATCGACCTGCAAAATATCGTAGTCGGCGACCAGGTCGCGTGCGAGGATACCGAGGTTATCAAGGCTGCCAAACAGACCGTGAACCAGGACCACAGGGGAATTATTGTGCGGATTTTGTGCAGATTGCGCGCGGCTATTTAATTTCATGGCAAAGTTCTTTTTTTCGCTCCGTCGGGTTAGGGTATTATGTTGGACATTCTGCCATCCGGCTGCAAGACCCAGAGCTATCTGAGTTTTACCGCCATCCTGGTTTGACGCTATCCGCGGTTAGGATTTGTCCTTATAATCCTGACAACTTGTATTCAGAATAAGATATCGCACTGGATTAAGATGAAAACAATTGAAGTTGATGATGATCTCTATCGCTATATTGCCAGCCACACCCAGCATATTGGTGAGAGTGCATCCGACATTTTACGGCGCATGCTGAAATTTTCCGCCGCTTCCCAGACTGCCACCTCCGTCGCGAAAGCCGCGCCGGCTCCGGCTCCGACCGCTGTTGTTGAGGCCAGGCCCGCGAATCCGGTGAAGGATAAGGTCCGCGCCGTGCGCGAGCTGCTGTTATCTGATGAATATGCCGAACAAAAGCGCGCGGTAAACCGTTTTATGCTGGTACTGACGACGCTTTACTCGCTGGACGGCAAAGCGTTTGCTGCGGCCACCGAGTCTCTGCACGGACGTACGCGTACCTATTTCGCTGAAGACGCCCGCATCCTGCTGAAAAGCGGCAATCAGACCAAACCTAAGCAGGTCCCCGGCACGCCGTGGTGGGTGATTACCAATACCAATACTGGCCGTAAATGCAGCATGATTGAACATATCATGCAGTCAATGCAATTCCCCGCGGAGTTGATTGAGAAGGTTTGCGGCACGATCTAGCTTTATTCACCCTTGCATCAGAAGGATCAGGCAATGGCAATCGATAAGCGTGCGGGGCAGCCTGCACAACAGAGTGATTTGATTAACGTCGCCCAGCTGACTGCCCAGTACTATGTACTGAAGCCGGAAGCAGGCAATGCGGAGCATGCGGTGAAGTTCGGGACCTCTGGCCATCGCGGCAGCGCAGGTCGCCATAACTTCAACGAGCAGCATATTCTGGCGATTGCTCAGGCAATTGCGGAAGATCGCGCGAAGAACGGTATTACCGGTCCATGCTACGTCGGTAAGGATACCCATGCGCTCTCCGAGCCGGCCTTTATTTCCGTACTGGAAGTACTGGCAGCTAACGGTGTTGATGTGATCGTGCAGGAAAACAACGGCTTCACCCCGACGCCGGCGATTTCCAACGCTATTCTGGTGCACAACAAAAATGGTGGTCCGCTGGCGGATGGCATCGTGATTACGCCGTCGCATAACCCGCCGGAAGATGGCGGTATCAAGTACAACCCGCCGAACGGTGGTCCGGCTGATACCAACGTCACCAAAGTGGTGGAGAACCGGGCTAACGAACTGCTGGCTTCCGGCCTGCAGGGCGTGAAGCGCATCTCCCTCGATGCTGCTCTGGCCTCCGGCCACGTGAAAGAGCAGGATCTGGTTCAGCCGTTTATTGAAGGGCTGGCGGATATCGTCGATATGGCGGCGATTCAAAAAGCGGGCCTCAAGCTTGGCGTCGATCCGCTGGGCGGTTCCGGTATTGAATACTGGAAGCGCATCGCAGAGTACTACAAGCTGAATCTGACCATCGTTAACGATCATGTCGATCAAACTTTCCGCTTTATGCATCTGGATAAAGACGGCGCCATCCGCATGGACTGCTCGTCCGAGTGTGCGATGGCTGGCCTGCTGGCGCTGCGCGACAAGTTTGATCTGGCCTTCGCCAACGATCCGGATTACGACCGTCACGGCATCGTTACCCCGGCCGGTCTGATGAACCCGAACCACTATCTGGCGGTGGCGATCAACTATCTGTTCCAGCACCGTCCGCAGTGGGGCAAAGAGGTTGCCGTCGGCAAAACGCTGGTCTCCTCGGCGATGATCGACCGCGTGGTCGGTGACCTTGGCCGTAAGCTGGTGGAAGTGCCGGTAGGCTTTAAATGGTTCGTTGACGGCCTGTTTGACGGCAGCTTTGGCTTCGGCGGTGAAGAGAGCGCGGGCGCTTCGTTCCTGCGTTTTGACGGCACGCCGTGGTCCACCGACAAAGACGGTATCATCATGTGCCTGCTGGCCGCGGAAATCACCGCCGTCACTGGTAAAAACCCGCAGCAGCACTATGATGAGCTGGCCGCACGCTTCGGCGCGCCGAGCTATAACCGCCTGCAGGCATCGGCAACTTCCGCGCAAAAAGCGGCGCTGTCGAAGCTGTCGCCGGAGATGGTCAGCGCAAGTACGCTGGCGGGCGATCCAATCACCGCTCGCCTGACCGCCGCGCCTGGCAACGGCGCGTCGATCGGCGGTCTGAAAGTGATGACCGATAACGGCTGGTTTGCCGCCCGTCCGTCAGGCACGGAAGACGCCTACAAGATCTACTGCGAAAGCTTCCTCGGCGAAGAGCATCGCAAGCAGATTGAGAAAGAGGCGGTAGAAATTGTCAGCGAAGTGCTGAAAAACGCCTAAACGAAAAAGGAGCCGCAGGGCTCCTTTTTTATATCACTGTACTCAGATTACCTCACCAGCCGCTCCTGCGCATCGCCGATAATCCGGGTTCGCCAGGTATCAGCCGTGTTTGTTTTTCAGCTCAAAACGTGGCGATACCAGACCATAAAGCGTCCAACCGAGGAAGGTGACGATCGAGCCGTACAGCATGGCTTCTTCGCCGGAGGAGTAGAGCGCGTAAAAGCTATACAGTGCGCCGATAAAGGCCACAACGTTGGCGGATTTGGCTTTCGCCGGATTGACGTTCGCCATTTTCTGAATAATCACCAACGCGGCCATCGACAGAATATACGGGATGATATTGGTCACTACCGCCAGGTTTACCAGTACATTGAACTGGCTGTTCAGCGACGGACTGATAGTCATCAGCGCGAGTCCGCTCTGGATGATCACGATGGTCAGCATACCCTGAACCGGAGCGTCCACTTTTGTGACCCGAGAGAAGATTTTCGGGAAATAGCCTTCATCGGCCGATGATTTAAAGACCTGGGCGATAGTGAACTGCCAGCCGAGCAGCGAACCGCAGCAGGACATCACCATCAGGGCCATGATGACCTTGCCTGCTTCCGGAGTAAACATCTGCGCGAAGGCCAGCCCGAACGGCGCCGTGGAGTTAGCTAAATCCATATTTGGCACAATCCCGGCAATCACGTTGGTTGAGATGATATAAATTACCGCTGCACCCAGCGTACCTCCCAGCACCGCAATCGGCACGTTGCGTTCCGGATTTTCCACGACTTCGGCGTTGGCGCAGGCCGACTCCAGCCCGAGGAAGGCCCACAGCGTCATCGCAATGGAAGAACCAACGGCCGAGAAGAACGGCACGTGGTGCGGATTCCATGAGCTGGCGTAGAGGGTTGGACTAAACCAGAACCAGCCGATGACGCACAGGCCGACAACCGGAATGATCACCCCCCAGACGGTGATACTACTGATCTGTCCGGTAATGCGCGCGCCGCCAAAGTTGGCGACGGTGCACAGCCACAGCACGCCGATGGTTGCGAGACCGATCTGTACCGGCGACAGCGCGGCGCCGAACAGCTCGGTGCCGTAGCCGACGGCGGAGATCGCGATTGCGACGTTGGCAATCAGCAGCGAAACGCCATAGGTATAGTTGGCCATAAAGTTGCCGGATTTACCGAACGCATACTCGGCGTAGCCGCCCATCCCACCGGATTTACGGCTGAACATCCCGCACTTAGCGAATGCCCATGCCAGCGCCATTGAACCGACGGCGGTCACCAACCATGAAATGATCGAGATGGTACCCACCTCCGCAAGCTTGGTCGGCAGCATAATGATCCCGGAGCCCATCATATTCACGATGGTCAGAATAGTGAGCTGGACAACGCCCATTTTGTTGGACTTAGGCTTGCTCATAGTTTTTCCCCTTTCAGCAGAGCGTGCCTGGGGGCGCATTGCTGAATGACGTAGCACCATACCTGCTTACGGCCGTCCTGTTCTTCGATATACACACCCTGCAACTCAGGTGCAAAACCTGGCAACAGATTGATCCCTTCTTCCAGCGCGCTGAAATAACGCAGCGCTGAGCCGCCCCAGACTTCGCCGGGGACAACGCAAAGAACGCCCGGTGGGTAAGGAAGCGCGCCTTCCGCCGCAATTCTTCCTTCCGCATCCCCAAGGCGAACCAGCTCAACCTCTCCGCGCAGATAGGCGTAGTTGGCCTGTTGAGGATTCATACTGACGCGGGGAAAGTGCGTTTTGCGGAACATCTCTTTTTGCAGCTGTTTCACATTGTTGCGGGAATACAGATCGTGCATCTCCTGGCACAGCTGGCGCAGGGTGTAACCGGCATAACGCGCTTCATGTTGCCGGTAGATTGATGGCAGAACGTCGGCCAGCGGCACGTCGGACGCCAGCAGGCTTTCGAAACGCACCAGCAGGGCAACGAGCTGCTGCAGCTTGGCCATATCTTCCGCAGGCGTCAGCAGAAAAAGGATCGAGTTGAGGTCGCATTTCTCCGGGACAACGCCGTTTTCACGCAGAAAGTTGGCGAGAATGGTTGCCGGTACGCCAAAGTCATCATATTCGCCGCTGCGTGCATTGATACCTGGGGTGGTGAGCAGAAGTTTGCAGGGATCAACGAAATATTGCTGTTCCGCGTAGCCCTCGAATGCATGCCACTGTTCGCCGGGGACAAAGTGGAAGAAACGCAGATCGTTGGCGATTTGCGCGGTGGGGTAAGATGCCCAGGGTTTTCCATCGACCGTTTCCGGTACAAACGGTCGAATATGCTGACAGTTATCGAGGATCAGCTTGCGCGCATCAATGCCGTTCGCCACACAATTCATCCACATGTTACGCCCGCCGATCCCCTCATGCATTTTGGCGTTGATATCAAGTGCCGCGAAGAGCGGGTAGAACGGGCTGGTGGAGGCGTGCATCATGAAGGCGTTATTCATGCGTTTATGCGGCACGTAGCGCGGCTGTCCTTTGATATGGCTATCTTTTTTATGGATCTGCGAGGTCTGGGAGAAGCCGGCCTGTTGCTTGTGCACGGACTGGGTGACCAAAATACCCGGATCGTTCTCATTCAGTTCTAATAACAGCGGAGAGCAATCGGCCATCATCGGAATGAACTGTTCATAACCCACCCAGGCGGAGTCAAACAGAATGTAGTCGCATAGATGGCCAATCTTATCAACGACCTGACGGGCGTTATAAACAGTACCGTCATAGGTTCCAAGCTGAATGACCGCCAGGCGGAAGGGGCGCGCGTCCGTGGCCCGCTGCGGCGCGACTTCGCAAATAAGCTCGCGCAGGTAGCCCTCTTCAAAGCAATGGGCGTCAATCCCGCCGATAAAACCATAGGGGTTACGCGCTGTCTCCAGGTAGACCGGCGTGGCGCCGGCCTGTAGCAAGGCGCCGTGATGGTTGGATTTATGGTTATTACGGTCAAAGAGCACCAGGTCACCCGGCGTTAGCAGGGCATTAAGCACAACCTTGTTGGATGATGACGTCCCGTTGAGGACAAAATAGGTTTTATCCGCGTTAAAGACTTTCGCCGCGTGCTGCTGGGCGATGCAGGGCGCGCCTTCATGGATAAGCAGATCCCCCATGGCTACATCGGCGTTGCACAGGTCGGCGCGGAAAAGCGTCTCTCCAAAGTACTCAACGAACTGATTTCCCGCCGGGTGGCGCCGGAAAAACTCGCCCCCTTGATGACCGGGACAATCAAAAGCGCTGTTACCCTGATTGACATAGTCGACCAGGGCGCGGAAGAAAGGCGGACGCAGCTGGGTTTCATAGTGACTGGCTGCGGTTTCCAGCTGGCGGCCGTAGAATGCGCTGCGCGCTTCGTTGTGTTCGAAAACACCCGATATACGCGGTAAATATTCCGCCGGCACCCGCTCTTCGCCATGCGTCGTAACGAAGACCGGGATGCCGTAGCCTGTTGCATCGATTTCGTCGAGTTTTCCTTCTTCAATATCATTGATGGAAAGTACCACTGCAGCAATATCAATAAAACTTGTTTCATTAACATTAATGATGCTGCGTTGCGTCGAAAAACTATCCGGGCAGAGACGACTTACGGCTATTTTTAATTTTGACATTTTTTAACTCTTTATTTTTGGTAATGGCTGGCCCTCAACTTCTCGCATGAGAAATTGATATCTCCGGAAAAAAAGCAAAACCATCTCGCTGATAATAAAATCAGTAAATTGCTTTTTTTAGATACAATAAACCCTACCGTATCCGGTCATGGTTAATTCAGGGTTTATGTGGGTGAGCACCACGCGGAGTGCAGGAATTCCCCCGTATCACAAGGGATCGGGAAGACCTGCATACTGAGTGCCCGAAGTCAGAAGACTATCGGGCATTAAAGAAATGAAAATCGAAGCTATTGCGGTGAGAGAACATCATAATATGCGTTGTACGCCTTATATGAGGCATTAGTCGGTTATTGTTTTCCATTTTTAACGTTCCTTTCATTTTCTGTTGAAAGTGCAGTCATTTTATTTGTAAAACTGATAGTTTCCGTGAAGTTGATCAATAAAACAGATCAATGGCAATATATTTGACTGGTTTTTGTTGCGTTTTTGTTATGATTGTCTTTATTGTTCTTGTTAAGTTGATTTTTTGTTACATTATGAGGGTGAAATGATTCGTTGCCGGAGAAATATTATTTCCTCAGCAATGAGATTTTTTCTGCAAATAAAATTATTTTTATTAAAAATAAATGAAAAAGAATTTACGGCATAAACCGGTAGCCAATGCCGGTCTCGGTCAGCAGATGCTGCGGCCGCGCGGGATCAACCTCCAGCTTTTGCCGCAGATGCCCCATATAAATTCGCAGATAGTGGCTGTGCTCCACCGCGTTCGGCCCCCAGACGTGATTCAGCAGATGGCGCTGGGTCAGCACTTTGCCTGCATTATTCAGCAGCGCAGCCAGCAGGCGGAACTCAATCGGAGTCAGATGCACTTCCTCCTCGCCGCGAAGGATACGCCGCGCCGGGATATCAACCTGGATAGTGGAAAAGCGGACGATGGGTTCATCGGCCTGGGCGCCGGCGTGGCGGCGCAGCGCGACCCGCAGCCGCGCCTGCAGCTCGCCAATGCCAAACGGCTTACTCAGATAGTCATCGGCGCCGGCATCCAGCGCGGCAATCTTATCCTGTTCTTCCGTACGCGCCGACAGCACGATAATCGGCATCTGGCTCCACTGGCGCACTTCGCGAATAAAATCGCTGCCGTCGCCATCGGGGAGGCCAAGGTCAAGGATCGTCAGGTCAGGCTTGCGGGTTGCGGCTTCGAGAAGACCGCGCTGCAGCGTTTCGGCTTCAAATACGCGCATGCCGTCGGCTTCCAGCGCGGTGCGCAGAAAGCGACGAATAGCATGTTCATCTTCAATAATAAGAACGTTGATCACGGTTCCTCGGCTAGTGCTTGCAGTCAGGTCAGGCGTCGCCGCACCACTCATCCAGCTCCGGCGGCGCTTCTCGCGGCAGTGTAACACGGAAGCAGGCGCCGCCCTCAGGGCGCGTTTGCGCGGCGATGGTGCCGCCGTGGACCTCGACGATCGCCTGGCAGATTGCCAGCCCCAGCCCTACGCCTGGGATCGCGGACTCTTTATGACCGCGGGCGAACTTATCAAAGATAGCCTGCTCCTGGCCCAGGGGGATCCCCGGGCCATTATCCCACACGTTGAGCAGCAGCTGGCGATCGTCGGCCTGCGCCGTAATGCCGATTTGCGCCTGCGGTCCGGCGTACTTCAGCGCATTCTCCAGCAGATTGATCAGCACCCGCTCAAACAGCGGCCCGTCAACGTGAACCAGCAGCAGCGGGTCGGGTAGCGCCAGCTGAATATGCTGGCCGCCGAGACCCGGCTCCAGCATCCGCAGCGCGCTGCCGACCACCTCTTCGAGGGTGAGCCACTCTTTGTGTAAATTAAAGCCGCCGGACTGGATCCGCGCCATATCCAGCAGATTATTCACCAGCCGGGTGGTGTTGAGCACGTGCTGGCGAATTTCGTTGGCCTGCGGCGCGTGCTTCGATCCTTCGCTCGCCAGGTCGAGGGTCAGAATCTCCGCCTGACCGAAGAGGATCGTCAGCGGGGTGCGTAAATCATGCGACAGCGCCGCCAGCAGGGAGTTACGCAGGCTTTCGCGTTCGCTGTTAAGCCGGGCCTGCTCTTCGCTGGCGGTGAGCGTCAGCCGCTCAAGGGCGCTGGCGACCAGCAGGGTAAAGGTCTCCAGCAGGCGCTGCTGCTCGGGGATCATCAGCTGGCGCAGGTTATCCGGCTCAACCACCAGCAGCCCCCAGCTGCGGGCGGCGCTTTTCAGCGGCAGAATCTGATAGGGAACGCCGGGCAGCGTATCGGTACCCGCGCCGGCGGGCTGGCCTTTATCGAAACTCCAGCGCGCAATCGCATCATCCCACGAGGTGAGCCCCGTCTGCTGGGTCAGCGGCCGCAGAGCTCCGCTATCGTCGGGCAGCAGGAGCTGGCCGCGGGCCTGGAAAGTAGAGGCGATAAAGCGCTCGCTGGTCAGCGCAATATCTTCCCGGCTGCGCCCGACCGCCAGCGCTTTTGACATCTCATACAGGTGGCGGGTGCGCTGCTCGCGGTAGCGGGCCACGCGGGCCTGGTAGCGCACGCCGGCGGTAAGGTTGCCGATCACCAGGCCAACGGTGAGCATGACTCCGAAGGTCAGGAGATACTGGACGTCGGAAACCGCCAGCGTCCCGCGCGGGGCGATAAAGAACAGATCGAAGCTGACGACGTTGATAACCGTCGCCAGCACCGACGGCCAGCGGCCGTACAGCAGGGCGATAACCACCACCCCGAGCAGGTAGATCATCACCAGGTTAGCGGCCTCAAAGGCCACCAGCCACTGCATGGCGACGAGCGTAATTACCGCGCATATTGCCACCGCGACGCAGCAGCCCTGCAGCTGCAGACGCCACTTATCCATCGTGGTGCGGCTATCGCCGGCGCGAGCGGGCAGGGGAGCGCTCTTTTCATCAAGGGCGATAACCACCAGATCGAGGTCCGGCGCGTGGCGGGCCAGGCGGTCGGCAAAACCCTGCCGATCCCACCAGCGGCGCTGACGCTGACGGCCAATAACGATCTTGCCGAGGTTATGTTCCCGCGCGTAGTGCAAAACCGCTTTCTCTTCCGAAGGATCGGACAAGGTGGCGGTCTCCGCGCCCAGCTCCTGGGCGAGCCTGAGCGCCGCGAGGATCGCCCGCCGCCTGGCTTCCGGCAGGCGATGCAGCGAGGGGGTTTCAACGTAGACCGCGTGCCAGACGCTGCCGAGCCTGGCCGCCAGGCGGGCGGCGGCGCGTACCAGCTTCTCGCTGCCGGTATTGTGGCCAATGCACAGCAGGATGGCGTCGCGGGTGTGCCAGACCTTCTCCTGACCCTGGCGGTCGCGCCAGGCGCGCATCTGCTCATCGACCCGGTCGGCGGTGCGGCGCAGCGCCAGCTCGCGCAGGGCAATCAGGTTACCTTTGCGAAAGAAGTTTTCGATGGCGCGTTCGGCCTGGCCGCCGATATAAACCTTCCCCTCGTTGAGGCGCTGGCGAAGATCGTCGGGCGGGAGATCGACCAGCACCACGTCATCGGCGGCATCAAAGAACGGGTCGGGGACGGTTTCGCGGACCTGCACGCCGGTGATGCCGCTGACCACGTCGTTCAGGCTTTCCAGATGCTGGACGTTAACGGTGGTAAAGACGTCGATTCCGGCTTCAAGAAGCTCTTCGACGTCCTGCCAGCGTTTGGGGTGGCGTGAGCCGGGGGCGTTGCTGTGCGCCAGCTCATCGACCAGAATCAGCGCCGGGCGGCGGGCCAGGGCGGCGTCGAGATCGAATTCGTGAACGTAGCGCCCGCGGTGGGAGAAACGGCGCGGGGGGAGGGTGCTCAGCCCCTCCAGCATCGCCGCCGTCTCTTTACGCCCGTGGGTTTCCGCCACGCCAATCAGAATATCGAGCCCCTGGGCACGCAGCCGCTGCGCCTCCGCCAGCATCGCCCAGGTTTTACCGACGCCCGCGCAGGCGCCAAAGAACACCTTCAGCTTCCCGCGATGCGGGTCGGCGGCGTGTTGCAACAGACGGTCAGGGTCCGGGCGCAGCGGCTCGTCACTCATTTTTAGTTATCCTTCAGGGCATCCAGCGCCATATTCAGCTGCAGTATATTTACCACAGGTTGGCCGAGAAAACTGACCAGCGGTTTTTGCGTCGCCTCATTCACCAGCCGGGTGACCTGCTCCGCGCTCAGACTGCGGGCTTTGGCGATGCGCGGAACCTGCCACAGCGCCGCCGCCGGAGTCAGGCCGTTATCCAGCCCGCTCGCCGAGGCGGTGACCAGCTCCACCGGCACCCGTGGGCTGGCGTCCGGGTTGGCGCGGCGCAGCGCCGCGACCCGTTCGCTGATGGCTTTATCCAGCGCCGGGTTGCTGGCGGCGAGGTTGCTTCCGCCGGACGCCAGCGGACTGTCCGCCGTCTGGGCGATGGCCGAAGGACGTCCCTGGAAATAGCCTGCGGCGGTAAAATTTTGCCCAATCAGGCTGGAGCCGCGCACTTCGCCATTGAGGAGGATCGGCGAACCGTTCGCCTGCTGGGGGAACCACCACTGCCCCAGAGCGGTGGTGAGCAGCGGATAGAGCCCGCCGGTGAGCAGCGTTAACAGGATAAATAGCACAACGGCCGGACGAATGAATGACATGGTATTTTCCTCACACCAACCCGGTCAGGGTCAGCAGCAGATCGATGATTTTGATGCCGATAAACGGCACCAGCAGCCCGCCAAGACCGTAGACCCACAGGTTACGGCGCAGCATGGCCGATGCCGACAGCGGGCGATAGCTCACGCCCTTCAGCGCCAGCGGGATCAGGAAGACGATAATCAGCGCGTTAAAGATAACCGCGCTGAGGATCGCCGATGACGGCGAGTGCAGGCGCATTACGTTGAGCATGGCGAGCTGCGGGTAGACGGCGGCAAAGGCGGCCGGAATAATGGCAAAATATTTCGCCACGTCGTTGGCGATACTGAAGGTGGTTAACGAACCCCGGGTCATCAGCATCTGCTTACCGATATGCACCACCTCAATTAATTTGGTCGGGTTGGAGTCGAGGTCGACCATATTTCCGGCCTCTTTTGCCGCCTGGGTACCGGAGTTCATCGCCACCGCAACGTCGGCCTGGGCCAGCGCCGGGGCATCGTTGGTACCGTCGCCGGTCATCGCCACCAGCCGACCTTCGGACTGGTACTGGCGAATCAGCGCCAGCTTGGCTTCCGGCGTGGCTTCGGCGAGAAAATCATCGACCCCCGCTTCGGCGGCAATCGCCGCCGCGGTCAGGCGGTTATCGCCGGTGATCATCACCGTTTTGATGCCCATCTTGCGCAGCTGGGCAAAGCGCTCCTTGATCCCGCCTTTGACGATGTCTTTCAGCGAAATAACCCCCAGCACGCGCTCGCCTTCGGCCACCACCAGCGGCGTGGCGCCCAGGCGGGCGACCTCTTCCACCTGTTTGTCGACGTCCGCCGGGAAGTGGCCGCCGTTGGCCTCGACGTGGCGACGAATGGCATCGACCGAGCCTTTGCGGATCATGCGCTGATCGATGTTGATGCCGCTCATCCGCGTTTGGGCGGTGAACGGAACGAAGGTCGCCTGCAGCGACTGCAGATCGCGTTCGCGGAGATTGAACCGCTGTTTAGCCAGCACCACGATGCTGCGTCCTTCGGGCGTCTCATCCGCCAAGGAAGAGAGCTGCGCCGCGTCGGCGAGGGTTCGCTCCTCCACGCCGCGGGCCGGCAGGAAGGCCGAGGCCTGACGGTTGCCGAGGGTGATGGTGCCGGTTTTATCCAGCAGCAGAACGTCAACGTCGCCGGCGGCTTCAACCGCGCGCCCGCTGGTAGCGATAACGTTCGCGCCCAGCATGCGGCTCATCCCGGCGACGCCGATGGCCGACAGCAGGCCGCCGATGGTGGTGGGGATCAGGCATACCAGCAGCGCCACCAGTACCGTTACGCTGACCGCATTGCCGCTCCATGCGGAGAAGGGCCAGATAGTGGCGGTGGCCAGCAGGAACACCAGCGTCAGGGCGATCAGCAGGATCGTCAGCGCGATCTCGTTCGGCGTTTTGCGCCGCTGGGCGCCTTCCACCATCGCGATCATCCGGTCAAGGAAGGTTTCGCCGGGATTAACGCTGCAGCGGATCACCAGCCAGTCGGAGAGAATGCGCGTCCCGCCGGTGACCGACGCGAAGTCGCCGCCGGATTCGCGGATCACCGGCGCCGATTCCCCGGTAATGGCGCTCTCATCTACCGAAGCGCCACCTTCAATCACTTCGCCATCGCAGGGAATGATATCGCCGGCTTCCACCAGCACCACGTCGCCTTTGCGCAAATCCTCGGCCGGAATATGGTCGATCCGGGCATCGTGCTGCGGGGCGCGTAGTTTACGGGCGAATGAGGTCTTTTTGACGCCTTTCAGGCTGTTGGCCTGGGCTTTACTGCGCCCCTCCGCCATCGCTTCGGCAAAGTTAGCGAACAGCACGGTAAACCACAGCCAGATGCTCACGGCGGCGGTAAAACCGGCGCTGCCGGCAATATGTCCGCTGGTCATGCCGATGGCGAGCAGGGTGGTGACCAGGCTGCCGATCCAGACAATGAACATAACCGGGTTACGCCACTGCACCGAAGGGTTCAGCTTTTTCACCGCGTCCAGCAGCGCCTGGCGCACCAGCGTCGGCTCCAGCAGGGCTAATTGTTTGCGACTCATAACAGGTTGCTCCGCATCGCTTAAAGTAAGGAGAAGTGTTCCGCCAGCGGGCCGAGCGCCAGCGCGGGGATAAAGGTCAGGGCACCAACCAGCAGCACGGTCCCGATCAGCAGGCCGATAAACAGCACGTCATGGGTGGCGAGCGTGCCGGTGCTGGCGGGCTGAATTTTCTTGCCGACCAGCGAGCCGGCAATCGCCATCACCGGAACGATGACCGCGAAACGACCGATCAGCATGCAGAACGCCAGCAGCAGGTTCCAGAACGGGGTGGCCGCGCTCAGGCCGCCGAAGGCGCTGCCGTTGTTATTGGCCGCCGAAGTGACGGCGTACAGCACTTCGCTAAAGCCGTGCGGGCCGGGGTTAAACATCGCTGCCCGTCCGGCATCGGTCATCATCGCCAGCGCGGTGCCGAGCAGAACCAGGGTCGGGGTAACGAGGATCGCCAGGGCGATCATTTTCATCTCGCGCACGTCGATCTTTTTACCCAGATACTCCGGCGTCCGGCCGATCATCAGTCCGGCGATAAACACCGCCAGCATGACGAACAGCAGCATGCCGTACAGCCCCGATCCCACGCCGCCGAAGACCACCTCGCCGATCTGCATCAGCCACATCGGCACCATGCCGCCCAGCGCGGTAAAGGAGTCATGCATGGCGTTCACCGCGCCGCAGGAGGCGGCGGTAGTCACCACCGCAAACAGGCTGCTGGCTAAAATGCCAAAGCGGCTCTCTTTGCCTTCCATATTCGCGCTGCTATCGGCGCCAAGCGCCAGCAGATGCGGGTTGCCGTGGGTTTCCGCCCACATTACTACCGCCGCGCAGACGATGAAGATAAGCGTCATGGCCCACAAAATTGCCCGACCCTGACGGCGATCGCCCACCGCCTCACCGAAGGCAAAGCACAGCGCCGCCGGGATCAGGAAGATCGCCAGCATCTGCACCATATTGCTTAGCGCCGTCGGGTTTTCGAACGGATGCGCCGAGTTGGCGTTAAAGAATCCGCCGCCGTTAGTCCCCAGCATTTTAATGGCTTCCTGCGACGCCACCGGCCCCATCGGCAGCGTCTGGCGTACGCCTTCCAGGGAGGTGAAAGCCTGGTACGGCAGCAGATTTTGCGGCACGCCCTGCTGAATAAAGAACAGGGCAAGCAGCAGCGAGATCGGCAGCAGCAGCCAGAGCGTGATGCGGGTGAGGTCGACCCAGGCGTTGCCGAGGGTGCTCACCTGCTGGCGTGACCAGGCGCGGGTGAAGGCGAAGATCACCGCGATACCGGTTGCCGCTGAGAGGAAGTTCTGCACCGCCAGGCCCACCATCTGGCTGAGATAGCTCATGGTGGTTTCACCGGCGTAGGCCTGCCAGTTGGTGTTACTGACAAAGCTAACCGACGTGTTCAGCGCCAGGTCCCAGGAGAGGCCGGGCAGATGCTGAGGGTTAAGCGGCAGCGATCCCTGCAGCATCAGCAGCGTAAACAGCGCCGCCATCCCGAGGGCGTTAAACAGCAGAATGGCGAAGAGATACTGATACCAGTTCATCTCCTGTGAACGAATACCTGCGACGCGCCAGATCCCGCGTTCGATCCCGGCCAGGCCGGGCAGCGGGGTATCGGCGATCATTCTGGCAAGCACCGTTCCCAGCGGGCGGGCCAGAACCATCAGCAGCCCAATAAAGCTGGCGATAAGTAAAAATCCTTGAGCGGCCATCAGAATGCCTCCGCGTTGATCAGGGCATAAACCAAATAAGCCAGCAACAGGAACACCAGCGCCACGCCAGCGATTACGCCTGCACTCACAATCCACCTCCGGGTGTATTTACGATTTACCCGCAGGATAGGAATTACGGCGCAAAGATTTTGCAAAAATCGGCGGGGGCGGTGTAAAAAAAGTATAAAAATGCCAAAGACCATTATTTAACTAATGGTTAGTATTAATTTAACTTTTCTGTAACTCAATTACCGGATGAATGTAAATAAAGGCTAAATAAGCCGCCTTTAGTGGTCGGATGAGTAGTAAAATTACAACCAAAGCGCTATTATTTTGCGCAGAGAGACATTGATAATTTACCGGCGTTAATTGCCGGCCTGACATAAGGGAGAGAAATTATGGCGTTATACAAAACTTATCCTGCTCACGTAGTCTTCTTACGTCGCGCTTTCGCCGTCGTGGCCGGCGTTGCGGCATTTCCGGTGATGCTGTTCTGGAAAGACAGAGCCCGCTATTACAGCTGGCTGCACCGCGTATGGGCGAAGACCAGCGAACAGCCGGTATGGATGGCGCAGGCCGAAAAGGCCGCCGCTGATTTTTACTGATCGCCATCCCGTCGACTGACAAAGCAACCGCCGGTTTTCCGGCGGTTTTTTTTCGCCCGTTGTGGCTTACACTGATAGCTCTTTAACGATAAAGGAGCCGTCATGAGCGATAACTGGCTAGAGGATGATGACAAAACCCGTTTTTACACCCTGCGCGAGCTGGATAATCTGCGCCGCGATGGGCTGACCCGGGGCCGGCTGATGGATTTTCACAGCCGCTATAAGCTGTTGCTGCTGGCCCATTCACAGCCTGAATACCGCCAGATTGGTCCCTTCATGGCGGAGATCGCCCGATGGCCGTCGCTGGAGGAGTTTTTTGTTGCCTATCGCGAGCGGCTGGTGAAGCTGCTGGCCCATCCGTCCACTCGCGCCAATCACACCAACGTGCTGATGCACGTTCAGGGCTACTTCCGCGAACATTTGACTGCACAGCAGAAGCAGGAGCTGACGTCGCTGATTGACGAATATCGCCGCGGCCAGCAGCCGCTGCTTGCGCCGGTGAGCCTCCTCCAACACTATATGAGCGAATTTCCCGATCCCTGGCTCGCCGGCCAGCGCTATTTCAACCCCTGGCCTGAGTTGCAGGACTAATGAGACGCTATTAAGAGCAGGAGTTTTATGGCCACCCATCTGGTCTGGTTTCGCGCGGATCTGCGCATTCACGATAATCTGGCGCTGGCTGCGGCCTGCCGCGATCCCGACGCCAACGTTCTGGCGCTATTTATCGCGACGCCCGAACAGTGGCGTCAGCACGGGATGGCGCCGCGTCAGGCGGCGTTTATGGTCAGCCATTTGCGGAGCCTGCAGGTCGCGCTGGCCGAGCGCGGTATCGCGCTGCAGGTGGCGCAGGCGACCGATTTTGCCGCCAGCGTCGCGCTGCTGGCCAGGTTCTGCGAGGAGCAGCAGGTCAGCCATCTGTTTTACAACTATCAGTATGAAATCAACGAGCGCCAGCGCGACGCGGCGGTGGAGAAAACGTTGGGCCGCGTGGTGTGCCAGGGATTTGACGACAGCCTGCTGCTGGCGCCTGGCAGCGTGCTGACCGGCAGTCGTGAAATGTATAAGGTGTTCACGCCGTTCAAAAATGCCTTTATCCGCCGTCTGCGCGAGATACTGCCGGAGTGCGTGGCGGCGCCGAAGGTGCGTAAAAACGGGCCGCTGACGCCGGCTGCCCTGCCGGAGATTGACTACCCGCAGACGGCGTTCGACCCGCTGCTGTTTGCCGGCGATGAAAAAGCGGCCATCGCCGGCCTGCGCGCTTTTTGCCAGCAGAAGGCCGCCGATTATGACCAGCAGCGCGACTTTCCAGCACTGGAGGGCACCAGCCGGCTTTCGCCGTGCCTGGCGATTGGCGCGCTCTCGCCGCGCCAGTGCCTGCATCGTCTGCTGGCGGAGCAGCCCGGCGCGCTGGACGGCGAGGGCGGGGCGGTATGGCTCAACGAGCTTATCTGGCGCGAGTTCTATCGCCACCTGATGGTTTACTACCCGGCGCTGTGCAAGGGGCGGCCGTTTATCGCCTGGACCGACAGGGTGGCATGGCTCGACGATGAGCCGGGGCTGCAGGCATGGCAGGAGGGGCGCACCGGCTTTCCGATTGTCGATGCCGCTATGCGTCAGCTCAACGCAACGGGCTGGATGCACAACCGACTGCGGATGATTGTTGCCAGCTTTCTGGTTAAGGATCTGCGCGTCGACTGGCGCGCCGGCGAGCGCTATTTCATCAGCCAGCTGATCGACGGCGATTTAGCCGCCAATAACGGCGGCTGGCAGTGGGCGGCGTCTACCGGGACCGATGCGGCGCCCTATTTCCGCATCTTCAACCCCACGACCCAGGGCGAGAAGTTCGATAAAGCGGGAAGGTTTATTCGCCAATGGCTGCCGGAGCTGGCAGCGGTGCCGGAAAAGGCCCTGCACCAGCCGTGGGTCTGGGCCGATAAGCAGGGCGTAACCCTGGCGTATCCGCGCCCGCGGGTCGATCACAAGCAGGCGCGGCTGGAGACGCTGGCCGCCTGGGAGGCCGCCAGCAAAGGCGCTACTCCAGCGCCAGGCGGCGGGTCCTGACCCGCAGCGAGTGATAGAGCCAGATTGCCAGCACCAGGCCGACGCAGGCCAGCGAGCCCCAGGTAATCTGGCTGAACACGTCGATGTAGGCCTCAATGGCGTAGTGCGCTGCCCCGGCCGCATCGAACGAACCCTGCGACGTCTGGTCGGCGATAACCCCCGCCAGATAGTTGGCGATGGCGCCGGAGAGCAGCATATAGATGCCGGTCAGCACGCCGGTGACGCCGGGTATTTCAATCCGCGTAATCTGCGACATCGCCACCGGATCGATAAACAGTTCGGCAAAGCCCATTACCGCCAGCCCGAGTACCATCAGCGGCATTGAGGAGTGGCCGTAGGTGGCCGACCAGCGGGCGCTCAGCGTCAGGATACAAAAACCGGCGCTCATCAGGCCAAGGCCCAGCGCAAATTTGCCCCAGATGCGCACGGTGCGGTTGCCGCTGATATTCTCTTTGACCAGCCACGCCAGAACCATCCCGCAGAGCATCACCGCAAAGGCGTTCACCGACTGGAACATCGCGGTCGGGACTTCGTAGCGCATAACATGGCGGTTAACGAAGCGGTCGATGTACAGGCTGATGGAGCTGCCGCCCTGCTGGGCAAAGGCCCAGAACAGCAGGCTGAAGCCGGTCAGGATGATAATCAGCCGCAGATCCCGGCGCTGTTTGGCGGTTTCCGCCCGCAGATAGATTCTTGCCAGCACCGCCAGGCCAATGACGGTGGCGACAATCAGCGCATAGACCGACCACTCCTGCCAGAACAGCACGGTAATCAGCAGCGGGGCGGCCACCATCAGCACCAGCAGCCAGCCCCAGTTCGGCAGCATAAAGCGGCGGGCGCGCAGCGCCTGACGGTTGACGCCGGAGGTATGGCGAAAATGACGGCTGCCGCAGAGGAAAATCACCAGCCCGGCGATCATGCCGATGGCCGCCAGCGCGAAGCCCATCGCCCAGCTGTACTCTTCCTGCACGTATCCGCAGGCGATAGGCGCGATAATGGAGCCGATGTTGCCCGCGGCGTACATCAGCGAGAAACCGCCGTCGCGACGCGGATCGGTCGGCTCGTATAGCTCGCCGAGCAGGCAGCTGACGTTGGACTTAAACAGTCCGTAGCCGCAAACGATAATGGCCAGCGACAGGTAGAGGAAGGTGGGGGCGATTTCGCTGGCGCCGAGCACCAGGTGGCCAATAGCCATCAGCAGCGCGCCGATCATCACCGCCATGCGGTTGCCTAACAGCTTATCAGCCAGAAAACCGCCGAGGATCGGCGTAACGTAAACCAGGGAACAGTAGGCGCTGAAGAGGGCGTAGGCGTGGTTATCATCATACTTAAGCTGATTGGTGAGATACAAAATCAGCAGCGCCCGCATACCGTAAAAACTGAAATATTCCCAGATTTGCAGCGCGACGACGTAGTAGATGGCGCGTGGCTGCGATGATTGTGTGTTCATGTAACGCTCAGTTCCTGCCGTAAAGCGAAAGTCGATCTTCCTGCATGAATAGCGCTTTAGTAGTGGAATTCATGGTCTTAAAGGCTTTCTGATTATTTAATATGCTGTAATAGTGCATAAATATACACGAATGCGCGGTGGGGTGGGTAGACAAATTGCGGCTCTAAGCTAAAAGTCAAAATAGAGGGCGTCGCGAGCGTGCTATCGACGGTCAGCGCGGTTATCGTTATGTTATCTTCGCAGATAACCTGACGACCTGATGGAGCGGCAATGAAAAATAGCGAACTGGAACAACTCATTAACGAAAAGCTTAACAGCGCGACGTTCAGCGACTATGCGCCGAACGGCCTGCAGGTGGAAGGACGCGAGACGGTGCAAAAAATTGTCACCGGCGTGACCGCCAGCCAGGCGCTGCTGGATGAGGCCGTGCGCCTGCAGGCGGATGCGGTGATTGTCCATCATGGCTATTTCTGGAAGGGAGAAGCGCCGGCTATCCGCGGCATCAAGCGCCAGCGCCTGAAAACCCTGCTGGCCAACGATATCAACCTCTACGGCTGGCACCTGCCGCTGGATGCTCATCCTGAACTGGGCAATAACGCGCAGCTGGCCCAGCTGCTGGGTATCACCATTATGGGGGAAATTGAGCCCCTGGTGCCGTGGGGAGAACTGTCGATGCCGGTCTCCGGCCTGGAGCTGGCCTCGTGGGTTGAAGCGCGTTTGGGACGTAAACCGCTGTGGTGCGGCGATACCGGGCCGGAAAAAGTCTCGCGGGTGGCGTGGTGCACCGGCGGCGGTCAGGGCTTTATCGACAGCGCGGCGCGCTTTGGCGTCGATGCCTTTATTACCGGCGAAGTTTCGGAACAAACCATTCACTCGGCGCGCGAGCAGTCGCTGCATTTTTATGCCGCCGGGCACCATGCAACCGAGCGCGGCGGCATTCGCGCCCTTAGCGAATGGCTGACGGAAAATACCGATCTGGACGTCACGTTTATTGATATCCCTAACCCGGCCTGAAGGGAGAGAGAAAAGTGCAGCGAGCGCGTTGTTATCTGCTAGGCGAAACGGCGGTAGTTCTGGAGCTGGAGCCCCCGGTTACGCTGGAAAGTCAAAAGCGCATCTGGCGCCTGGCCCAGCGGCTGGTGGATCATGAAGATGCGGTGGACGTTATACCGGGCATGAATAATATCACCGTGGTGCTGCGCCACCCGCAGCTCATGGCGTGGGATGCGATTGAACGTTTGCAGCGCTGGTGGGAAGAGAGTGAAGCCCTTGAGCCTGAGTCGCGGGAGATTGCGATCCCGGTCATCTACGGCGGAGAAGCGGGGCCCGACCTCGCCGAGGTGGCGCGCCACTGCGGGCTGACGGAGAAGCAGGTGGTCGAGCTGCACTCGTCGGTGGAGTACGTGGTGTGGTTCCTCGGCTTCCAGCCGGGTTTTCCCTATCTCGGCGGCCTGCCGGAACGGCTGGCAATGCCGCGCCGCGCGGAGCCGCGTCTGCAGGTCGCGGCGGGTTCAGTCGGTATCGGCGGCGCGCAAACCGGCATCTATCCGCTGGCGACGCCCGGCGGCTGGCAGCTGCTGGGGCGGACGCCGCTGGCGCTATTTGATGCGCAGCGCAAGGAGCCGGCGCTGCTGCGGTCTGGGGACAGAGTACGCTTCGTGCCGCAAAAGGAGGGCCTATGTTGAAGATGATTCGCGCAGGGATGTATACCTCGGTGCAGGACGGCGGCCGGGAAGGGCAGCGCCAGTCGGCTATCAGCCGCTGCGGCGCGCTGGATAAGCCGGCGCTGACCATCGCTAACCTGCTGGTGGGGAATGACGCCAACGCGGCCGCTCTGGAGATCACTCTTGGGCAGGTGGATATTGAGTTTGAACAGGACTGCTGGTTTGCGCTGACCGGCGCCGCCTGTGAGGCGACGGTGGGCGGCAAGCCGGTTTGGATCGGCTGGCGGACGGCGGCGCAAGCCGGCCAGCATCTGGTGCTAAAGAACCCTCAGCACGGCATCCGCAGCTATCTGGCGGTGGCGGGGGGCATCGACGTGCCGCTGGTGCTCGGTTCTCGCAGCACGGACCTGAAGGTCGGGATCGGCGGGCTGGAGGGGCGGCGCCTGAAGGACGGCGATCGGCTGACGTCGGGCAAGCCGTCCCGCCATTTCAGCGGCCCGCAGGGCGTCAAACAGCTGCCCATCGGCAACCGCATTCGCGCGCTGCCCGGGCCGGAATATCATGAGTTCGACAGTACCTCGCAGGCCTCTTTCTGGCGTTCGCCGTGGCAGCTGAGCGCGCAGAGCAACCGGATGGGCTACCGCCTGCAGGGACAGCCGCTTACGCGCACGACCGATCGCGAAATGCTCTCTCACGGCCTGCTGCCCGGCGTGGTGCAGGTGCCGCATAGCGGCCAGCCGATTGTGCTGATGAACGATGCGCAAACCACCGGCGGCTATCCGCGTATCGCGAGCATCATTGAGGCGGATATGTACCAGCTGGCGCAAATTCAGTTGGGTCAGCCGATTCACTTTGTTTCCTGTTCGCTGGAGGAGGCGCTGAAAGCGCGCGCCGACCGCCAGCGTTACCTGGACCAGCTGGCGTGGAGGCTTAACGATGAAGATTGACCTTAATGCCGATCTTGGCGAAGGCTGCGCCAACGATAGCGCTCTTTTGCAGCTGATCTCTTCCGCCAATATCGCCTGCGGCTTTCACGCCGGCGATGCGCTGCTGATGCATCAGTGCGTGCGCGAGGCGCTAAAAAATGGCGTTGCGATTGGCGCGCATCCGGGTTATCCGGACCGACAAAACTTTGGCCGTACCGCGATGCAGCTACCGCCGGAGACGGTTTACGTCCAGACGCTGTACCAGATTGGCGCCCTGGCCGCGATTGCCCGCGCCGAGGGCGGCGATCTGCAGCACGTCAAGCCGCACGGGATGCTGTACAACCAGGCGGCAAAAGAGGCACCGCTGGCGGATGCGATTGCCAGAGCCGTTCGCGATTTTAACCCCGGGCTGGTGCTGATTGGGCTGGCGGGGAGCGAGCTGATTCGGGCAGGCCAGCATTACCGGCTATCCACCCGCCAGGAGGTTTTCGCCGATCGGGGATATCTGGCCGACGGCAGCCTGGTGCCGCGTTCACAGCCCGGCGCGTTGATTGCCGACGAGGAGCAGGCGCTGGCGCAAACGCTGGAGATGGTGCAGCACCAGCGGGTGCGCAGCGTGACCGGCGAGTGGGCGCACGTCATGGCTGAAACCGTTTGTCTGCACGGAGACGGGGAGCACGCGCTGGAGTTTGCCCGCCGTTTACGCGCGGCGTTTGCCGGACGCAACATTCAGGTCAGCGCGGCGTTGGAAGAGTAGCCAGATAGTGACAACCTACGATGACGATGCAGGGAGAGGAGAAGGGAGCATGGCTGGCGTATTGATTACCGGTTTCGAGCCATTTGACGGCGAAGCGCTTAACCCTTCATGGGAAGTGGTAAAGCGACTTGATGGCGCTATTATTGCCGGAGAGCGCGTCGTGGCGCGACGGCTGCCCTGCGTTTTTAACGAGGCGCTGACGGTGCTTCACGCCGCGCTGGATGAGCTCAACCCCGCGTTGACCCTTGCCGTTGGCCAGGCGGGAGGGCGGGCTGATATTACCGTTGAACGCGTGGCGATAAACATCGACGATGCGCGGATCCCGGATAACAAGGGCCAGCAGCCGATCGATCTGCCGATCGTGGCCGGCGGTCCGACCGCCTGGTTTAGCAGCGTGCCGATCAAAGCGATCGTCGCCGCGCTGCGCCAGCAGGGCATTCCCGCATCGGTATCACAAACGGCGGGGACGTTCGTGTGCAATCACGTGATGTACGGTTTGCTGCACCGGCTGCAGGGTAAAGCTGGCGCAAAAGGCGGCTTTATTCATATTCCGTATCTGCCGGAGCAGGCTGCGGCCCATCCCGGCGAGGCGAGTATGGCGCTGGAAACGATACGAGCGGCGCTGGAAACGGCGATTGCCGTGGCTCTGACCCACGACGACGATCTCAGCCTTACCGGCGGCGCGACGCACTAACAGAAGGACGACATTATGCCGGAAGGTCCGGAAATCCGCCGCGCGGCGGACAGCCTGGAATTGGCGATTAAAGGCGAGCCCCTGACCGAAGTGTGGTTTGCCTTCCCGCAGCTGCAGCCCTGGCAGCCTGAGCTGGTGGGCCAGCGGGTGACGCATATTGAGACGCGCGGCAAAGCGCTGCTGACGCATTTCTCCGGCGGGCTGACGCTGTACAGCCACAATCAGCTGTACGGCGTGTGGCGCGTGGCGGCGGCAGGAGAGCAGCCGTCGACCAACCGCATTTTGCGCGTCAGGCTACAGACGGCGGAGAAGGCGGTGCTGCTCTACAGCGCTTCGGATATTGAAATATTGACCCCGGCGCAGTTGGCAGTACACCCTTTCTTACTCCGGGTCGGCCCCGACGTGCTGGATATGACCCTGACGCCTGAAGAGGTAAAGGCCCGTCTGCTATCGGCAAAATTCCGTCAGCGTCAGTTTTCCGGCCTGCTGCTGGACCAGGCATTCCTCGCCGGGCTGGGCAACTATCTGCGCGTCGAAATCCTCTGGCAGGTGGGGTTGACCGGGCGGCACAAGGCCTCGGAGCTGACGGACGGGCAGCTCGATGCTCTGGCGCAGGCGCTGCTGGAGATCCCGCGTTTATCCTACAGTACCCGCGGCCAGGTGGATGACAATCTGCATCATGGGGCGCTGTTTCGTTTTAAGGTTTTCCACCGCGACGGCGAGCCCTGCGAACGCTGCGGCACGCTTATCGAGAGAACCATGCTCTCATCCCGACCGTTCTACTGGTGCCCCGGCTGCCAGCTTTAAAGCGCTTGCTAACCCTGCGCGTAGACGGGCAGGGTTAGCGTGTTTTTTGAGGGCTGGCCGTGCCGTATTCAGGCCGCGCTCATCTCGGCGCTGATTTGCTCAAGGGATTTATCTTTGGTCTCCGTTACGCAGAAGAGATTGAGTAAAAACCATAGCAGGCAGCACAATCCGTAGAGCAGGAAAGGGAAACTGCCGTTGAACCACTCGTTGAGCACGCGGCTATCCATCAGCATCGGGAAGGTCTGGGAGACAATAAAGCTACCGCTCCAGATTAAAAATGTCGCCCACGACATCAGCTTACCGCGAATAATGTTTGGTGATAGCTCCGGGATAATTATCCATAGAATAGGTCCGACGGTTCCGCCAAAAAATAAAATATAGATAATCATAATAACCAGCATAAAGATGCTGGTGATGCCCATCCATATTAAAATTCCGAGCAGCATAAGCGATACAAAGCAGACAAACGATCCCACGATCAAGAGCTTACGCCGACCATATTTATCCACCCGGTATACGGCCCATACTGCAGCGGCAAAAAATGCGCTGCCGATAATAATTTGCTGATAATAGGCGGTGCGTTCGTTCGCGATTCCAATATTTTCAAGTAATACGTTGCCATAATACAGGACGGCGTTAATGCCGCAAAGATTTGCCAGCAGCGCCACGGCGAGGATCGTAAATGATACCCGGCGGTATTTTTTCGATAATAGTGAGGTGGTTACCCCTGAGCTACCGGCCCCGCTAGCGGAAAATGAGCGTTTAATTTCCGATAATGCAGTGGTACAGTCATAGTCCTCGCCATTAATATATTTCATTATCTTATTTGCTTCGGCATCCCTGTTTTTACCCATTAGCCAACGCGGGGATTCTGGCAAAAAGCAGACAAGGATCATAAACAAACAGCCGGGAAGCGCCATGGCGCCTAACATAAGGCGCCATGAATATTGGGTCGCCCATGCCTGGTCTGGCGCCTGTGCGGCGACCAGCGCATTTACCAGATAGACCAGCAGGATGCCGAAAGCGATCATCATCTGGTAAAAACCCAGCGTTTTACCGCGTATTTCTTGTGCCGATATTTCGCCGATATACACGGGGGCGGTTGCCGAACCCAGGCCCACTCCGACGCCACCAAGGATTCTGAACAGGATAAACAGGGTAAAGTTATAGGGGAATGCGGTGAATATCCCCGCTAAAAAAACCAGTAACCCGGAGATCAGTAATGCTTTTTTCCGCCCCAAAGAGTTATTGATAAACTGCCCGCTCAGCGCGCCTATCATAAACCCTAAAACGACCGAAGAAACCGCCCATCCGGTACCGATAGCATCGAGTGAAAAATATTTACTGAGATGAGAAATTGCCCCGGCGATAACTGCGGAATCAAAACCATACAACAACCCCGCTAATGAGGCAATGAGGGACAGTTTATAACTCATATGATGTGTTGTATTCATGTGCAGGCATCCATCAGTAAATTTTTTTTATTTTGGGTACGGCCTTGTCGATAATGCGCCGGGAGCGTTCAATATATTCAGGGATGATTTTCATGGAGTCATCGAACCAGGCATCAGGATCGGTGCTGGCGACCAGCGCAAAGTTTCCCCAGGGCATCAGTGAACCTGAACGAATAGTCACTTTAGCCCGCGGATAAATATCGGTAACGAGATTTCTGTGCGGAATCAAGGTGAAGTCCGCACCGCTGCCGGTAAATATCTCGGTTACACGGGTGAGTAGTTTTGGATTATTATCCGGGACCTCATCGGCAAAAATAACTTCTTCGATGAAAATTTCGTTGCGCAGAACGGCGAGAATTTCAAGAAGATTGACGCTCCCGGAATAAAAGGCTAGATCGATGCGATTCGCGCTAGCGGGAATCGGCGCGCCGGCATCGGTAACTAATATAATGTCGCCATGCCCTAAACTGGCTAACGCTGAGGCGATTTGCGGATGTAGGATTTTTCCAGGTCTCATAATGTTCTCCGGATAGTGTTATTTATATAAGTAAAATACGGTACAGGGTGTCAGGCGGTGAAACGCTCCCGCCGTGGGCTAAGGACTATTTACGGTGTAATTCGAGCTCTATTTCTTCCAGCGTCTTGCCTTTAGTTTCAGGAACCATGGTCAGGACAAAAATTAGCGCGACCGCCGATGTTGCGGCAAAAATAAAGAATGTACCTGCCGCACTGATATTTTCTACGAGGACCGGGAAAAAGCGCGACACGAAGAAGTTGCCTCCCCAAAGGGCAAACGTTGCGATAGAAACCGCCACGCCGCGGATGTGAATAGGGAATATTTCTGCGATGATGACGTAGGCCACGGTGCCATAAGAGACGGCGAAAATAGCCACATAGGCGAGAATACTCAGCAGTAGCAGGGTGGTGTGCGCTTCGCTGGCGCGGAACAGCATCCCAATACAGGTTAACGCAATCGTCATACCGATAGAGCCGAAAATCAGCAGCGAACGGCGTCCGACTCTATCAATGATCCACATGGAGAGCAGGGTCGAAATAACCAGCGTCAGGCCAATCAGTACGGTAAAAGACATCGCGCCGCTGACATCCACACCCGCTGTTTTAAAGATTTCCGGGGCGTAGTAAAAAATGGCGTTAATCCCGGTAATTTGTTGAAACAGCGCCACGCAAAAGCCGACGATCAGCGCTTTACGCAGGCGCGGGGTAAATAGCTCGCTCAGCCGGGACTGGCTTTCGTTTTGTAACGCGGATTTGATCGCCGCCAGCTGCTGCCTGGCCGTTGCCTCATCCGGATTAATTTTCCGCAGTACATCGAGCCCTTTCGCATCATGCCCCTTGCGCAGCAGCCAGCGTGGGCTTTCCGGCACCCATGCCAGCAGGATCAGAAAGATCGCCGCCGGGGCGATGCCGGTCGCGAAGATAACCCGCCAGCCGTATTCGATATTCCACGCTTCGCTGGCGCTGCTGGCGATGATTGCCGCAATCGAAAAAATAGCCAGATTGCCCACGCAGTTAAAAAGCTGATTTAACGAGACCAGCCGACCGCGAATGTGCGCTGGAGAAACCTCGGCGATGTAGAGCGGCGCGATGGTTGTTTCCACGCCAATACCAACCCCCACGAGGATGCGAAACCACACCAGCATCTCCGCCGAGGTCGCTATGGCCTGACCGAGTACGCCAAAAATAAAAATCAGCGCCGTCAGCAGCAGAACTTTTTTTCGTCCTACCGCATCGGAAAGCGGTCCCGCCAGCGCTACGCCGATGATACAGCCCACGATAATCGACGACGTCACCCAGCCGATACCGTTCGCATCAAGGGTGAATTTACTTTGTAAAAAACCTACGGATCCGGAAATACTGCCGTTATCAAAACCAAACAGAAACCCGCCGACGGCGGTCACTATGGAGATCAACAGAACGTTACGCATCCAGGCGTTTTTTGCTGAGATAGAGGCATGATTGACCATAATACACTCCGTTATTAAGCGGGTGAGCGTACCGCGCGTACCGCGCAGCGTTGTTGTAATACATGAAGGCTGACATCGGCGGCCAGGCCTGCCGTTGAGCTGGCCGCATTGGCCGCGCCGCAGGCCGCCGCGAGCGTCAGGTGCGCCGCCCAGCCCGACTGCGGTCGGGCCAGCAGGCTGGCGATGAGCCCGGCGCAGTACGCATCGCCAGAGCCAACCGCGCTGAGCGTCGCCACTGCGGGGGCGGCGACTGTAAAATTTCCGTCCGGCGTAAGCGCCTGGGTTGGCTGCTGTCCATCGGTAATAATCACGCAGCGCACGCCCTGTGCGAGCCAGTGGTTGGGTAAGTCGTCCGCCGTCTCTGCGTTGGCCTGCCGCAGCTCATCGCGGTTGATTTTGATGATGTCGGGCAGCGCGGCGGCGGATTGCAGCAGTGCTGCTCCGTGAGTATCGAGCAGCGAAAGGACGCCATGTTCGCGGGCCAGGGATATCCAGCGCCCGTACTCGTCCGGCGTCAGGTTCTGCGCCAGAGAACCGGTGCAGACAACGGCGCTGGCGCGAGGAAGCTCCGTCGCCAGCATGCTCCACAAACGACGGTATTCCTCGGGCTGAATAGCCGGGCCAACGGCGTTGTAGACGCTGGCTTTGTCCGGTGCTTTTTGCTCCGTCACCACCTCACAGATGCGGGTGCTCGCGGCAATCTCGCACCAGCGTCCCTCCAGCCCTTCCTCGGCCAGCAGCTCGCGGCATAGCCGACCCGTCGCGCCGCCAAGAAAACCGAGCAGCAGGGGCTCCGGCGCGTTTTCCAGCTGTAGCTGAAGCTGGCGTAAAACGCGCGCCACGTTTACCCCTTTCCCGCCGGCCAGGGTTTTATCGTTCAGCAGGCGATGGACCGTTCCGGGACGCTGTTGGTCGACCAGCAGCAGACGTTCAATAGCCGTATTCAGCGAGGCGATAAGCACGTTCACAGGCGGTTCTCCCGGTGAGTGGTAATGAGCCAGCTTTCGCGAGCGATCATGGCGGCGCCCGTGGCAACCGGTTCAGCGAGCTCGCTGACGAACAGCGGCATTTTCCAACGGCGTTTGCGGTGCTCAAGCATCTCCTTGCGCTGGAATAGCGAGCCCATCAGCACGGCATCCTGAGGGCGGATTACGCCAATCTCGCACATCATGGTCAGCAGTCGAAATGCGCGATCGGCGATATGGTTCAAGGTTGCCTGCACGATGCTTGCCGGCTGAATACCGGCAGGCAAATGGTGCAGTGAAAACAGGCCCAGAGATTCGTCTTCATTAACCGAGACCGACACGCCAGGCGTGCGCGCCTCCTCGAGCAGCTCGCGAAACAGCGGGTCGTAATCCCCCTGATAGAGCAGTTCCGCCAGCGTCTGAATGATTTTCCCCGACGGAGTCGCACAGCCCATGACAAATTCTCCCGGCTGCCAGGTTCGTTCGATATCCACGCCAAGCTGCCAGGCGATGGGCGTATCCGGGAAGTGGGGCGTCAGCACCATCAGATATTCCGAGGTGCCGATCGAATCGAAAACGTGAGTGGGCTGGCGACTCTGAACAGCCCAGGCGGCAATAATTTGATCGTGCCCGCCGGCAAAAACGCAGGCCGCGGGATGCAGCGCCACCCCGGGGAGAGCCTGAGGCCTGATCTCCCCGCAATGCTCGCCGGTGTTAACCGTAGTCGGGAAAATTTCGGGGCGCAGTCCGAGCTTATCCAGCGTGGGTTCATGTAGGTACATCGATTGTAAATCGACGCACTGCGAGTGGGTTATTTGCGACGTGCAGGAGCGCCATTCACCGGTTAGACGCCACATGGTGTAGCTGCCGAAATCTACCCACTGGTCGGTTTGCCTCCAGAGATCGGGATGCTGCTGGCGTATCCAGCTCAGCCGTTCCGGACTCTGGTTTGGGCGCGATCGCATCCCGGAAATAGCGTAATGCTCCTGGCTATCCAGCCAGAGATGAACGTCGTCGGGCAGCGCAGTGACAGGATAGTTCTCCCACCACGCCAGCGATGGATAGATAACGTCACCATAGCGATTGACCGCCACCGACTCCTCCTGCCCGAAGGTGCCGATGGATATCGCCGCCAGCGGGCCGCAGGCGCAGGCCTCGCTGCGGGAATAATCGATGATAAGCGCAGCCACGGTTTGCCAAACCGACTGCGCATCGTGGAAGGTCAGCCCGTTGCGCTGGAGGACGGGCGTGCGGCACTTCTTCACCGCCAGCGGCTGACCTTCTTCGTCGATGCCGATAATTTTTATATGCGTGGTGCCAATATCAATGCCGAGAAACCACATGGTGATGACCCTCAATTAAGCGTTATAGCCCCAGTTTGCCAGGGTTGAGAATGCCATTTGGATCGAGCGCCTGCTTGACGCGTCGCAGCAGTATATGCGCCGAACCAAGCGATTCTCGGGCATAGGGTGAGCGTACCAGTCCGCCGCCGTGGTGGTGCGAGAGCTCGGCGTTGTGCGCCAGGCAGACGCGCATCGCTTCCCGCCATATAGTGCGAAGCTTGTCTACCGCCTCGGCGTCGTTGGTTTCGTGTCCGAGAAGGATCATGTACATGGAGGTCCCCTGCGGGTAGACGTGGGAGAAATGCGAGAGAACTTCGCCGGCCAGCGGCGTCAGCGCTTGATTCAGGTCGTGATACAGGCTGGCAATACCATCCCAGGTATGGGCGACTTCGATGGTTTCGGCAAAGCCGCCGCTGCAATCCAGCAGCTTTTCGACCGTTGAGAAGTCGAAGCGGCGATCCATCCACTGGAGTACGCCCTGAGTACCGAGCGATTTGCCGCCGTGACGCTGGACAAGGGTCATAAATGCGTCCATTTCCGCACGGGCAACGGCCTCAACGCCCTGAGTGCCGAGAAACATCACCGGCTTTTCCTGAGCCGGATTTTGCATAGCATGGCGGGCTTCGGTGGGATCGTACAGCCGGAGGAGGAAAGGGCGCAGCCCGGCCATCGCCTGTTCGCGCATGATCTGCAGTCCGGCTTCTACGGAGGGCAGCTCCAGGGTGTCGTAAAGACGCGTTTGCGGCAGCGGGAATATCTTGAGCTGCACTGAGGTTACTACGCCCAGCGTTCCTTCGGCGCCGATAAATAGCTGGCGTAGATCCGGCCCCATCGCCGCGCGCGGCGAGGCTTTCAGCCGTACCTTTTCACCCGTTGCGAGGATAACCGTATAGGCGGTAATGAGATCTTCAATTCCGCCGTAGTAAGAGGAGAACTGGCCGGTCGCCAGCGTTGATAGCCAGCCACCGACGCTGGACAGGTACAGCGATTGCGGCGAGTGTCCTAGCGTCCAGCCCATCTGCTGCAGTTCATCTTCCAACTGGCCGCCGTTGTAGCCGGCGGAGACTTCGACGGTCAGGTTGGTCGTATTGATTGCGCGCTGATGCGCCATGGCGGTGAGATCGAGGACTATACCGCCCCGCGTGGGTAGCGGCTGTCCGGTAACCGAAGAAGCCAGAGCCCGAGGGGTGACCGGCGTATCGTTGGCCGTCGCCAGCGCGAGCACCTGCTGGATCTGTTGCTCATCGGTGACCTTCACCACAACGTCCGCCTGGTAATCATGGCACCCTAAGCGCCTGAGCTTTGTCGACAGTGGCCATGTATCGTGGCTTGAGGCCTGAAGGGTTTCGCGGTCGCTCAGTACCTGCTGTTCTGGCAATATATTTTTCAAGGCGCTAATGAGATGAGAAATGTCCGGCATACCGACTCCTGCATTGACAATTGTAGAGAACATCCTGGCGGTCTGGCGGAGAGAACGCGCTCAGGGATAATTCATTGACATCGTGTTGATGGCTAATATACGATCAATTTGCAGAAAGCTGCAAATTGCATTTTATTTTTTTAGTCAACTTTGTGAAGGAGAGCAAGATGGATTCCCGTACCGGCAAGGCAGTTCGTTTAAGTCGTATTTTGCGCCCGGAAACAGGGCACGCGGTGGTCGTCGCCGCCTCCCACGGGGTGATGTCCGGCCCACCGTCGGGGCTGAAAACCCGTGGGGATATTGAAAGCGTCTTTGCCCAGCTGCGCGGCGCGGATGGGGTGATGGTTTCGCCGGGGATGATCCCGCTGGTGGATCAGACGTTTATGGGGCGCGACAGGCCGGGGTTTGTGCTACATCTCGACTGGAAAAACCACGCGCGTTCGATCTATACGCCGGGAAAAGATGGCCGCAGCGAAGGCGTACTGGTGCAGCTGGCAGAAATTAGCGAGGTGGCCGCCAGCGGTATTGATGCAGTGATGACCTATATGTACCTCGGGCAGAAGGATACGGCGCTGGAACAGGCGGAAATTGCGCGCAACGCGCGTATTGTTCGCGAATGTGAACGATACGGTATCGCGGTGATTATCGAACCCCGCTCGGCGCTGGAGGGCATCGATCCCGACGCGCTTAGCGCCGGGGTGATGAGTATGTACTGCCGGATTGCCGCCGATATCGGCGCGGATCTGGTGAAGGCGCTTTGGCCCGGCTCGGTGGAGGATTTTGCTGCGGTAACAAGCACCTGCTATACTCCGGTGCTGCTGGCAGGCGGTGCGGGCGGCGAAGATCCGCAGTCAACGCTGCAGCTGGCGGCCGATGCCATGCAGGCGGGAGCGAAAGGGGTCATGTTTGGACGACGTATTTTCCGCGCGCAGCGGCCGGCCGGCGTGCTTCGCGCGCTGAATGCCGTGGTGCATGAAAACCACAGCGTTGAACGGGCGCTGCGGCTTCTGGAACAGTAAGAGTTGACGGAAACAATGACGGTTATTGCGCGCGATGCGAAACAGCTTTCTCCGGTCGCATTTATTGCCCGTACGATTATCTCGCTTGGGCTATCCGGCCGTCTGCCGACCACCTCCTGGTTTCAGGAGGTGCTGGATATCGGCTCTGGTACGGTGCAAAAGGCGCTGCAGGAGCTGAAAAAAGACGGCGCGGTCAATCTCGTCTCTCGCGGGCACCAGGGGACATTTGTCGTCTCCTGGGATTTCCCGACGCTCTGGGACGCCGCGCGCATGCCGCCGGTGCATATCCTGCTGCCGCCTCGAGGCTCCCTCGAAGCGACGCAGGTGGCCTCCGCGTTTGTACAGCAGTCCGAATGCTGGGGTGTGGTCACCACCGTCGGCTACCTGCGCGGCGCGCGTTCGCGCCTGGCCGCTTTTGAGCAGCATGCGGTGGATATTGTTCTGCTCTCTTCCGGTTCTGCACAAATGCTGATGGCGGATGCCGCCGAACAGGGCTTCGAACTCTTTGACGTCGGCTACGGAAGCTACTATCGGCCGGGTAGTCTGGTGGTGGTGGAGAAAACCGATGCGGCGTTAGCCCGGCGCCCGCGCGTCGGCATCGATTTTCATTCCAGCGATCATCAGCGGCTGACGCGAGCCCAGTTCCCGGAAGCGGATTATGAGTATGTGGAAGTGGACTTTACCCTGCTGCCGCGTTCCGTTTTTCTCGGCGAAATTGATACCGGCGTCTGGCATCAGCAAGCATCGCTGATTCCGCTGGATAAGGTTGGGCTGAACATTTGTCCGCTGGATAATTCGTCCGCGCAGGCGCTGGCCAAAGAGATTTCCAGCGCGGTACTGGTGGTCCGCTCGTCCTCTCCCGTAGCCCAACTGCTGCATCAGCTCGATCTTCCGCGCCTGCAGCAGCAATCATCTCAGGCGTTCGATAGCCTCAATGACGTTCAGCTGGCGTTTCGTCTGCCCTGAATGGTGCTCAGATAGCGGCGATATCGCAGCCATAAAAAAACGCGCCCTGAAGGCGCGTTTTTTGTTGCCGAAATCTGGCTTAGTGCTTGATGTCGCACTTGAAATCGCGTTTGTCGTAGCCGGTGTACAGCTGACGCGGACGGGCAATTTTCATGCCGTCGCTGTGCATTTCGTTCCAGTGGGCAATCCAGCCTACGGTACGCGCCATCGCGAAGATAACGGTAAACATGGAGGACGGAATGCCCATCGCTTTCAGGATGATACCGGAGTAGAAATCGACGTTCGGATAGAGTTTCTTCTCGATGAAGTACGGGTCGTTGAGCGCAATATGCTCAAGCTCCATCGCCACTTCCAGCAGATCGTCTTTGGTGCCCAGCTCTTTCAGCACTTCATGGCAGGTTTCACGCATTACGGTTGCGCGCGGGTCGTAGTTTTTGTACACGCGGTGGCCGAAGCCCATCAGGCGGAAAGAGTCATTTTTATCTTTCGCGCGACGAACAAATTCCGGAATGTGTTCAACGGAGCTGATCTCTTCCAGCATCTTCAGCGCCGCTTCGTTTGCGCCGCCGTGCGCCGGTCCCCACAGGGAGGCGATGCCCGCGGCGATACAGGCGAACGGGTTCGCGCCTGAGGAGCCTGCGGTACGGACGGTTGAGGTCGAGGCGTTCTGTTCGTGGTCAGCGTGGAGGATCAGAATACGGTCCATTGCGCGTTCCAGTACCGGATTTACCTCATAGGTTTCACACGGCGTGGAGAACATCATGTTGAGGAAGTTACCCGCGTAGGAGAGGTCGTTGCGCGGATAAACAAAAGGCTGGCCGATTGAATATTTGTAACACATGGCTGCCATTGTCGGCATTTTGGACAGCAGACGGAACGCTGCGATATCACGGTGGCGCGGATTATTAACGTCCAGGGAGTCGTGATAAAACGCCGCCAGCGCGCCGGTAATACCGCACATCACCGCCATCGGATGCGAGTCGCGACGAAACGCATGGAACAGACGGGTAATCTGCTCGTGGATCATGGTGTGGCGGGTAACGGTGGTTTTGAACTCTTCGTACTGGGCCTGATCCGGCTTTTCACCGTTCAGCAGGATGTAGCATACTTCGAGGTAGTTGGACTCGGTCGCTAGCTGATCGATCGGGAAACCACGGTGGAGCAGAATACCTTCATCACCGTCGATAAAAGTGATTTTAGATTCACACGATGCGGTTGAAGTGAAACCAGGGTCAAAGGTAAATACGCCTTTTGAACCAAGACTACGAATATCAATAACATCCTGGCCGAGCGTGCCTTTTAGCACATCCAGTTCGATAGCAGTATCACCACCTAGGGTGATTTTTGCTTTTTCATCAGACATTTATGGTCTCCTTAGCGCCTTTATTGCTTAAGACTGCCGGGGGGGATTTGCCTTCGGCTCGTGCCTGATTACGTTACCAGTTTGTTATGTTGCACACAGCTCTGCGACAGCGGAATTGGCAGGGTACAGAGCAAAGGCGCTTGATGGAACGTTTTCAGTTTACGACGAAATAACAGCAAATCAGCGTTTTAGCAGCCCGAATTTGAAAATCGTTATACCACTAATAACCGTCCTGATTACATTGGTCAATACCGTCACACTGTTGCATAACTTATTCTCAGGTGAAAGAGTGACCCCATAACTTTTGAGCATTATTGCATTTATCTGGTGATGGTTGTAACAAGAATGTTTAATATTTGTCAAATCAGGTGATTAAATTTTAAAATAATGTTGTTATCGTGATATTGATCACTGTTCGGGACAAAACCCGACAAACTATATGTAGGTTAATTGTAATGATTTTGTGAACGGCCTATACTGCCGCCAGGTCTCCGGAACACCCTGCAATCCCGAGCCACCCAGCGTTGTTTGGTCACGTTTTCGCTCCTGGAAAGGGGGTTATTCATGACTACAGGTTATAGAAAGGACGCTGTCTGACCCGCAAGCAGACCGGAGGAAGGAAACAATAAGAACAGCATGTGGGCGTTATTCATGGTAAGAAATGTGAAAAAACAAAGACCTGTCAATCTGGATCTGCAAACGATCCGGTTCCCAATCACGGCGATAGCGTCCATTCTCCATCGCGTATCCGGTGTGATCACCTTCGTGGCGGTCGGGATTCTGCTTTGGCTGCTGGGCACCAGTCTTTCCTCTCCCGAAGGTTTCCTCACTGCAGCATCCATTATGGATAGCTTCTTCGTGAAATTCATTATGTGGGGCATTCTGACCGCATTGGCTTATCACGCTGTGGTTGGTATCCGCCACCTGATGATGGACTTTGGCTACCTGGAAGAAACCCTCGAAGTAGGGACACGCTCCGCCAAGATTTCTTTTGTTATTACTGTCGTGCTTTCACTTCTCGCAGGAGTCCTCGTATGGTAAGCAACGCCTCAGCACTGGGACGCAACGGCGTACATGACTTCATTCTGGTTCGTGCCACCGCTATCGTTCTGACCCTCTACATCATCTATATGGTCGGCTTTTTTGCCACCACGGGTGAAATTTCATGGGAAGTCTGGACGGGTTTTTTCTCCTCCGCGTTCACTAAAGTCTTCACCCTGTTGGCCCTCGTCTCCATCCTGATCCACGCCTGGATCGGTATGTGGCAGGTACTGACGGACTACGTTAAACCACTGGCTGTGCGCCTGGTTCTGCAACTGCTTATCGTTGTTGCGCTGGTGGCTTACGTTCTTTATGGATTTGTTGTGGTGTGGGGTGTGTAATGAAATTGCCTGTCAGAGAATTTGATGCTGTTGTGATTGGTGCCGGTGGCGCAGGTATGCGCGCGGCGCTGCAAATTTCCCAGAGCGGCCAGTCCTGTGCGCTGCTCTCCAAAGTGTTCCCTACTCGTTCCCATACCGTTTCCGCTCAGGGTGGCATCACCGTTGCGCTCGGTAATACCCATGAAGATAACTGGGAATGGCACATGTACGACACCGTAAAAGGGTCGGACTATATTGGTGACCAGGACGCCATTGAATATATGTGCAAAACCGGTCCGGAAGCGATTCTCGAACTGGATCATATGGGCCTGCCGTTCTCGCGTCTCGAAGATGGCACCATTTATCAACGTCCGTTTGGCGGCCAGTCGAAAAACTTCGGCGGCGAGCAGGCGGCACGTACCGCGGCGGCGGCTGACCGTACCGGCCACGCCCTGCTGCATACCCTGTATCAGCAAAACCTGAAAAACCACACTACTATCTTCTCCGAATGGTACGCGCTGGATCTGGTGAAAAACGCCGACGGCGCGATCGTTGGCTGTACCGCGCTGTGTATCGAAACCGGTGAAGTGGTCTACTTCAAGGCCCGTGCGACCGTGCTGGCTACCGGTGGTGCAGGTCGTATTTATCAATCAACCACTAACGCCCACATCAACACCGGCGACGGCGTTGGGATGGCTATCCGCGCCGGCGTTCCGGTGCAGGATATGGAAATGTGGCAGTTCCACCCGACCGGTATTGCCGGAGCCGGGGTGCTGGTCACCGAAGGCTGCCGCGGTGAAGGCGGCTATCTGCTGAATAAACACGGCGAACGCTTCATGGAGCGCTATGCTCCAAATGCGAAAGACCTGGCGGGTCGTGACGTGGTGGCGCGTTCCATCATGATCGAAATCCGTGAAGGCCGCGGCTGCGATGGTCCGTGGGGCCCGCACGCCAAGCTGAAGCTTGATCATCTGGGCAAAGAAGTTCTCGAATCCCGCCTGCCGGGTATCCTCGAACTGTCGCGTACCTTTGCGCACGTTGACCCGGTTAAAGAGCCGATTCCGGTTATCCCAACCTGCCACTATATGATGGGCGGTATTCCGACCAGAGTAAGCGGCCAGGCGCTGACCGTTAACGAGCAGGGCGAAGATGTCGTTATCCCTGGGCTGTTCGCCGTCGGCGAAATTGCCTGCGTATCGGTCCACGGCGCTAACCGTCTGGGCGGCAACTCGCTGCTTGACCTGGTGGTGTTCGGCCGCGCGGTCGGCGTGCATCTGCAGGAATCTATCGCCGAGCAGGGCGAGCTTCGCGACGCGACGGAAGAAGAAGTTGATGCTTCTCTGGCGCGCCTGAACCGTTGGAACGGCAACCGTAACGGCGAAGACCCGGCCGAAATCCGCAAAGCGCTGCAGGAATGTATGCAGCACAACTTCTCGGTATTCCGCGAAGGCGATGCGATGGCGAAAGGGCTTGAGCAGCTGAAGGCGATCCGCGAGCGTCTGAAAAACGCGCGCCTCGACGACACCTCCAGCGAGTTCAACACCCAGCGCGTTGAGTGCCTGGAGCTGGATAACCTGATGGAAACCGCATACGCAACGGCGGTCTCTGCCAACTTCCGTACCGAAAGCCGTGGCGCGCATAGCCGCTTCGACTTCCCGGAACGTGACGATGAAAACTGGCTGTGCCATTCCCTGTATCTGCCAGAGTCGGAAGCCATGACGCGTCGTAGCGTCAACATGCAACCGAAGCTGCGCCCGGCATTCCCGCCGAAGATTCGTACTTATTAATGCGGAGACAGGAAAATGAAACTCGAGTTTTCAATTTATCGTTATAACCCGGACGTTGACGATGCTCCGCATATGCAGGATTACAGCCTGGAAGCGGAAGACGGTCGCGACATGATGCTGCTGGACGCCCTGATGCAGCTGAAGGAAAAAGACCCGTCGCTCTCATTTCGTCGTTCCTGCCGTGAAGGGGTCTGTGGCTCCGACGGTCTGAACATGAACGGTAAAAACGGTCTGGCGTGCATCACGCCGATCTCCGCGCTGAATAAGCCGGGTAAGAAAATTGTTATCCGTCCGCTGCCAGGTTTACCGGTTATCCGCGATTTGGTTGTAGACATGGGGCAATTCTATGCACAATATGAGAAGATTAAGCCTTACTTGTTGAATAATGGGCAAAATCCTCCGGCTCGTGAGCATCTGCAGATGCCTGAGCAGCGTGAGAAACTCGACGGGCTGTACGAATGTATTCTGTGCGCATGTTGTTCAACGTCCTGCCCGTCCTTCTGGTGGAACCCGGACAAATTTGTCGGCCCGGCAGGATTACTGGCGGCGTATCGCTTCCTGATCGATAGCCGCGATACCGAAACCGACAGCCGCCTGGAAGGGTTGAGCGATGCTTTCAGCGTATTCCGCTGTCATAGCATTATGAACTGCGTCAGTGTTTGTCCTAAGGGGCTGAACCCGACGCGCGCCATCGGCCATATCAAGTCGATGCTGCTGCAGCGCAGTGCGTAAGTAACCCGGTCTGTCCCGGATGGCGCTATCGCTTATCCGGGCTACCCGAAGCAGTAGCCCCGGCAGCGTTTGTGCCGCCGGGAAATGAATACCCTAAATAATTCGAGTTACAGGAAGGCGGCGACGCCGCGAATCCCCAGGAGCTTACTCAAGTAAGTGACTGGGGTGAGTGAGGAAAGCCAACGCACATGTAACTTGAAGTATGAAGGGGATGGCAGGAAATCTTTAAAAACCGCCAAATATGTACCAGTAATCAAGGCGTTCAGAGCGAGGTAAGGCGGCAACTGAACGCATCCCCGGGAGCATAGTGAACTATGTGACCGGGGTAAGTGCAGGCAGCTAACGCAACCGCAGCCTGAACGCCGAAGATTAATGGCAGTTTTTAAAGGTTCCTTCGCGGATGCAGAAGCCACAACTCGTCCGCAACAAGTGAACCCCGGCACGTACAATCCATGTGCGTGGTAGTTTCTACGGCGAAATAAGCATATAAATGCTTAAGGGATCACGATGCAGAACGGCGCAATGAAAGCCTGGCTGGACTCTTCTTACCTCTCTGGTTCGAACCAGAGCTGGATAGAACAGCTCTATGAAGACTTCTTAACCGATCCTGACTCTGTTGACGCCAACTGGCGTTCTATGTTCCAGCAGTTACCTGGCACCGGAGTCAAACCGGATCAATTTCATTCCAAAACGCGTGATTATTTCCGTCGATTGGCGAAGGATGCCTCACGTTACACTTCTTCGATTTCCGACCCTGACACCAATGTGAAGCAGGTTAAAGTCCTGCAGCTCATCAACGCCTATCGCTTCCGCGGTCACCAGCACGCGAATCTCGATCCGCTGGGACTGTGGAAACAGGATAGAGTGGCGGATTTAGACCCGGCATACCACGATTTGACCGAGGCCGACTTCCAGGAAAGTTATAACGTAGGTTCTTTTGCCATCGGCAAAGATACGATGAAGCTGGGCGAGCTGCTGTCAGCGCTCAAACAGACCTACTGCGGCGCTATCGGCGCGGAATACATGCATATCACCTCTACCGAAGAGAAGCGCTGGATCCAGCAGCGTATTGAATCGGTAGCAGGGAAAGCCAGCTTTACCGCTGAAGAGAAAAAACGCTTCTTAAGCGAACTGACCGCCGCTGAAGGTCTGGAACGCTACCTTGGCGCGAAATTCCCGGGCGCGAAACGCTTCTCGCTGGAAGGCGGCGATGCGCTGATCCCGATGCTGAAAGAGATGATCCGCCACGCTGGCAAAAGCGGCACTCGCGAAGTGGTGCTGGGCATGGCGCACCGCGGCCGTCTGAACGTGCTGGTCAACGTCCTCGGTAAAAAGCCGCAGGATCTGTTTGATGAGTTCGCCGGCAAGCATAAAGAACATCTCGGCACCGGCGACGTGAAGTACCACATGGGCTTCTCTTCCGATATGGAAACCGAAGGCGGTCTGGTACACCTTGCGCTGGCGTTTAACCCGTCGCACCTTGAGATCGTCAGCCCGGTGGTTATCGGTTCCGTGCGCGCCCGTCTGGATCGTCTGGACGAGCCAAGCAGCAATAAAGTGCTGCCGATTACCATTCACGGCGACGCCGCGATAACCGGTCAGGGCGTGGTTCAGGAAACGCTGAACATGTCGAAAGCCCGCGGTTACGAAGTGGGCGGTACCGTACGTATTGTTATCAACAACCAGGTGGGCTTCACCACCTCGAACCCGCTGGACGCGCGCTCTACGCCGTACTGCACCGATATCGGTAAAATGGTTCAGGCGCCGATCTTCCACGTTAACGCGGATGACCCGGAAGCCGTGGCTTTTGTTACCCGCCTGGCGCTGGATTTCCGCAATACCTTCAAACGTGATGTTCTGATCGACCTGGTGTGCTACCGCCGTCACGGCCATAACGAAGCCGACGAGCCGAGCGCAACCCAGCCGCTGATGTACCAGAAAATCAAAAAACATCCGACTCCACGCAAAATCTATGCGGACAAGCTGGAGCAGGACAAAGTGTCGACGCTGGAAGACGCCACCGAGCAGGTTAACCTCTACCGTGATGCGCTGGATGCCGGCGAATGCGTGGTAGAAGAGTGGCGTCCGATGAACCTGCACTCCTTTACCTGGTCACCGTACCTCAACCACGAGTGGGATGAGAGCTACCCGAGCAAGGTGGAGATGAAGCGCCTGCAGGAGCTGGCTAAGCGTATCAGCACCGTGCCTGAAAGCATTGAAATGCAGTCTCGCGTCGCCAAAATCTACGGCGATCGTCAGGCGATGGCTGCCGGCGAGAAGCTGTTTGACTGGGGCGGTGCGGAAAACCTGGCCTATGCGACGCTGGTCGATGAAGGTATTCCGATTCGTCTGTCCGGTGAAGACTCCGGTCGCGGCACCTTCTTCCACCGCCACTCGGTTATTCATAACCAGGTGAACGGCTCAACCTATATTCCGCTGCAGCACGTGCATAACGGCCAGGAGCATTTTAAAGTCTGGGACTCCGTGCTCTCTGAAGAAGCGGTTCTGGCGTTTGAATACGGCTATGCCACCGCTGAACCGCGCACTCTGACCATCTGGGAAGCCCAGTTCGGCGACTTCGCCAACGGCGCCCAGGTTGTTATTGACCAGTTCATCAGCTCCGGCGAGCAGAAATGGGGCCGGATGTGTGGCCTGGTGATGCTGCTGCCGCACGGCTACGAAGGTCAGGGCCCGGAGCACTCCTCCGCGCGTCTGGAACGCTATCTGCAGCTCTGCGCTGAGCAGAATATGCAGGTCTGCGTACCGTCGACCCCGGCTCAGGTTTACCACATGCTGCGTCGTCAGGCGCTGCGCGGTATGCGCCGTCCGCTGGTGGTGATGTCACCGAAATCGCTGCTGCGTCACCCGCTGGCGGTTTCCAGCCTCGATGAGCTGGCAAACGGCACCTTCCTGCCGGCGATCGGCGAAGTGGACGATCTTGACCCGAAAGCCGTGAAGCGCGTGGTGCTGTGCTCTGGTAAAGTTTATTACGACCTGCTGGAGCAGCGTCGTAAAAACGACCAAAAAGATGTCGCTATCGTGCGCGTAGAGCAGCTCTATCCGTTCCCGCATCAGGCGGTACAGGAAGCGCTGAAGCCTTATGCGCAGGTGCATGATTTTGTCTGGTGTCAGGAAGAACCGCTCAACCAGGGCGCGTGGTACTGCAGCCAGCATCACTTCCGCGAAGTGATTCCATTTGGGGCCTCTCTGCGCTATGCAGGCCGCCCGGCCTCCGCCTCTCCGGCGGTAGGATATATGTCCGTTCACCAGAAACAGCAACAAGATCTGGTCAATGACGCGCTGAACGTCGATTAATTAAAGGATACATAATGAGTAGCGTAGATATTCTGGTTCCCGATCTGCCTGAGTCCGTAGCTGACGCGACCGTTGCAACCTGGCATAAAAAACCGGGCGATAGCGTCCAGCGTGATGAAGTGCTGGTGGAAATCGAAACTGACAAAGTGGTACTGGAAGTACCGGCATCAGCGGACGGCATTCTGGAAGCAGTGCTGGAAGATGAAGGCGCGACCGTGCTTTCTCGTCAAATTCTTGGTCGTCTGCGCGAAGGCAACAGCGCGGGCAAAGAGTCCGGCGCGAAAGCCGATGCTAAAGAGTCCACCCCGGCTCAGCGTCAGCAGGCTTCTCTGGAAGAGCAGAGCAACGATGCGCTCAGCCCGGCGATCCGTCGCCTGCTGGCTGAACATAACCTCGATGCGAGCGCGATTAAAGGCTCCGGCGTTGGCGGCCGTCTGACCCGTGAAGATGTTGAAAAACATCTGGCGGCAGCGCCGGCTAAAGCGGAAACCAAAGCGCCGGCCGCGGCCGCTGCTCCGGTTGCTCAGCTGGGCCACCGTTCTGAAAAACGCGTTCCGATGACCCGCCTGCGCAAACGCGTAGCCGAGCGTCTGCTGGAAGCGAAAAACTCCACCGCCATGCTGACGACCTTCAACGAAGTCAACATGAAGCCGATTATGGATCTGCGTAAGCAGTACGGCGACGCGTTTGAAAAACGTCACGGCATCCGTCTGGGCTTTATGTCCTTCTACGTGAAAGCGGTTGTGGAAGCGCTGAAGCGCTATCCGGAAGTGAACGCCTCCATCGATGGCGACGACGTGGTTTATCACAACTACTTCGACGTCAGCATGGCCGTATCGACGCCGCGTGGCCTGGTAACGCCGGTTCTGCGCGATGTTGATCTGCTGGGCATGGCGGATATCGAAAAGAATATTAAAGAGCTGGCAGTGAAAGGCCGCGACGGCAAGCTGACCGTAGAAGATCTGATTGGCGGTAACTTCACCATTACCAACGGCGGCGTCTTCGGGTCTCTGATGTCTACGCCAATCATCAACCCACCGCAGAGCGCAATTCTGGGTATGCATGCTATTAAAGATCGTCCGATGGCGGTCAATGGCAAGGTGGAAATTCTGCCGATGATGTACCTCGCGCTCTCCTACGACCACCGTCTGATCGATGGGCGTGAATCGGTAGGCTTCCTGGTAGCGATTAAAGAGCTGCTGGAAGACCCGACTCGTCTGCTGCTGGACGTGTAGCGAACATGGCCCGGCAGCGTTCAGCTTACCGGGCCAATAAAAACATCATCAGCGCTGTAAACCGCGATTTATCGCCTTACAGACTAAATGATAACGATTACCTGAAGGATGGACTGAACACATGAACTTACATGAATATCAGGCGAAACAACTGTTTGCCCGCTATGGCTTACCGGCGCCGGTGGGTTATGCCTGTACTACTCCGCGTGAAGCAGAAGAAGCCGCTTCAAAAATCGGTGCGGGTCCGTGGGTAGTGAAATGTCAGGTTCACGCTGGTGGCCGCGGTAAAGCGGGCGGTGTGAAAGTAGTTAACAGCAAAGAAGACATTCGCGCATTTGCTGAACATTGGCTGGGCAAACGCCTGGTGACCTACCAGACGGATGCGCACGGCCAGCCGGTTAACCAGATCCTGGTTGAAGCTGCGACCGATATCGCCAAAGAGCTCTATCTTGGTGCGGTAGTTGACCGTAGCTCCCGTCGCGTAGTGTTCATGGCTTCCACCGAAGGCGGCGTGGAAATCGAAAAAGTGGCGGAAGAAACTCCGCACCTGATCCACAAAATTGCCATCGACCCGCTGGCGGGCCCGATGCCTTACCAGGGTCGTGAGCTGGCGTTCAAACTGGGTCTGGAAGGTAAGCAGGTTCAGCAGTTCACCAAAATATTCATGGGCCTGGCGACCATCTTCCTGGAGCGCGACCTGGCGCTGATCGAAATCAACCCGCTGGTAATCACTAAGCAGGGCGACCTGATCTGCCTCGACGGCAAGCTGGGCGCCGATGGCAATGCCCTGTTCCGCCAGCCGGATCTGCGTGAAATGCGCGACCAGTCTCAGGAAGACCCGCGTGAAGCTCAGGCGGCGCAGTGGGAGCTGAACTACGTTGCTCTGGACGGCAACATTGGCTGTATGGTTAACGGCGCAGGCCTGGCGATGGGCACCATGGACATCGTTAAGCTGCACGGCGGCGAACCGGCTAACTTCCTTGACGTTGGCGGCGGCGCAACCAAAGAGCGCGTTACCGAAGCATTCAAAATCATCCTTTCCGACAGCAATGTTAAGGCCGTACTGGTTAACATCTTCGGCGGTATCGTGCGTTGCGACCTGATCGCCGACGGCATTATCGGCGCGGTAGAGGAAGTTGGCGTTAACGTTCCGGTGGTCGTTCGTCTGGAAGGTAACAACGCCGAACTGGGCGCGAAGAAACTGGCTGACAGCGGCCTGAATATTATTGCAGCGAAAAGTCTGACGGACGCAGCACAGCAGGTTGTTGCCGCAGTGGAGGGGAAATAATGTCCATTTTAATTGATAAAAATACCAAGGTTATCTGCCAGGGCTTCACCGGTAGCCAGGGGACTTTCCACTCCGAACAGGCGATCGCTTACGGTACGCAAATGGTCGGCGGCGTTACGCCGGGCAAAGGCGGCACCACGCATCTGGGCCTGCCGGTGTTCAACACCGTGCGCGAAGCCGTTGACGCAACCGGCGCTACCGCGACCGTTATCTATGTACCGGCTCCGTTCTGCAAAGACTCCATTCTGGAAGCTATTGATGCGGGCATTAAGCTGATCATCACCATCACCGAAGGTATCCCGACGCTGGATATGCTGACCGTGAAAGTGAAGCTTGATGAAGCTGGCGTACGCATGATCGGCCCTAACTGCCCGGGCGTTATCACCCCAGGCGCATGCAAAATCGGCATCATGCCGGGTCACATTCATCAGCCGGGTAAAGTGGGCATCGTTTCCCGTTCCGGTACGCTGACCTATGAAGCGGTTAAGCAGACTACTGACTACGGCTTCGGCCAGTCTACCTGCGTCGGTATCGGCGGTGATCCGATCCCGGGTTCTAACTTCATTGATATCCTGAAGCTGTTCCAGGAAGACCCGCAGACCGAAGCGATCGTGATGATCGGTGAGATCGGCGGCAGCGCTGAAGAAGAAGCGGCAGCCTACATCAAAGAGCACGTGACCAAGCCGGTGGTAGGTTACATCGCCGGTGTGACCGCGCCGAAAGGCAAGCGTATGGGCCACGCTGGCGCCATCATCGCTGGCGGTAAAGGTACGGCTGACGAGAAGTTCGCTGCCCTGGAAGCGGCCGGTGTGAAAACCGTCCGTAGCCTGGCAGATATCGGCGAAGCGCTGAAATCTATCATTAAGTAAATGTAATAAACGGCCCCTGCTATTTGATGGTTGCTATTGAATAGACCGGGGCTGGTCCAGTTTCGACATGGTTGGCCACCTTCCGGTGGCCTTTTTTACGCCAGCCTCTCTGCTATCCTCGAATTTTTCGATCACGCCGGCTATGATGCTCAGCGGTAATAATACGAATAACACGGATTAGTTTTTTTGAGCCACCCTCGGGATCGCCGACGATCGAAAAGAACGATGGCTTTATACTTGAATAACCCCTGTTAAATCAATAGTAATCAAAGGGTTACTTCCGTTTTTGTTTGCGGAGTGCGGGCGATGAACAGCGCTTTAAATAAGCATGAATTTATATTTATAGGCGGGCTGTTATTTTACCGCCGAGGTGAAATCAATATTTAATAACGTCGCGGAATTGCTTTTTAATTATGTGATAAACGGCGTGAAGAAATTTCCAAAGGGAATTACGTTTTTCGGTAGATACATTTTTTAATGTAGGTAATAACAGCGAAAACGTCTGTTATATATTCATTTTTGTTGGCAGGCGCTGAAGGCGAGAGGGTAGGCCAACGCGCGTAATTATTCTTTGCGCCATCAGCGGCGGTGCGCTACGCATTTGCGGAACTGAGGAGCCGGCGGCGGGGAGGTATCCCGATTTTGTCGATTCGGCGATAGTTTCCCTGCGGTGTTAAGTGTAAGTAAAAACAATGATAAATAAAATAAGTAGAAATTAAACGGGTAATAACTTGATAAAAAAAATCCGTGAGCTACGCGACATTATTTGCCGATAGTGGCCAACCCCGGCACTGTTTCCCCGGCTTAAAAGGCGATCCGGCTTTAAATAAATCGACTATCATTTTTTAGTAACTGATGACACCTTCACAAAACATATCTTTAACCTGCCGTTTACTAGCGTTGTACATAGTAAACATAATTAACATTCAAAATGAAAATTGATTTAAATCAATGTTTAACTGTTGGAAAAAAATGAGAAATGGAGTTAAATTGTCGCCGATCAAATTGGCTGAAAACCGGTATTTTCGCTATAAATTGATCGCTGTCGAAAAGCGCAAATTTATCTCAATAAAAACCTATTTATTGTAAGGGATTTGCAGCGTAATATAACCACGGGATCAATTTGGGTGTTTTTTTAACATGTTTGTAACTTTTCACCATTACCGTTTCCTCTTAAAGGAAGACAGGGTGCGGCGAAAGGGCGCAAATAAATTTGTATTGGGGCATGTGTGTGACCCTTTCTAACGGGGTTCACTCTCGGAGTCTTCATGCGATGAGCAAGGAGTCATGATGTTAGATATAGTCGAACTGTCGCGCTTACAGTTTGCCTTGACCGCGATGTACCACTTCCTTTTTGTGCCACTGACGCTCGGTATGGCGTTCCTGCTGGCCATCATGGAGACGGTTTACGTCCTTTCCGGCAAACAGATTTATAAAGATATGACCAAATTCTGGGGCAAGTTGTTTGGTATCAACTTTGCGCTGGGTGTAGCAACCGGTTTGACCATGGAGTTCCAGTTCGGGACAAACTGGTCTTATTACTCTCACTACGTGGGCGATATCTTCGGTGCGCCGCTGGCCATTGAAGGGCTGATGGCCTTCTTCCTTGAATCTACCTTTGTCGGTCTGTTCTTCTTCGGCTGGGATCGTCTGGGCAAAGTACAGCACATGGCGGTGACCTGGCTGGTGGCTCTGGGGTCCAACCTTTCCGCATTGTGGATCCTTGTTGCTAACGGCTGGATGCAAAACCCGATCGCCTCGGACTTCAACTTCGAAACCATGCGTATGGAGATGGTCAGCTTCTCCGAGCTGGTCCTGAACCCTGTCGCTCAGGTGAAGTTTGTCCACACCGTCGCCTCTGGTTACGTCTGCGGCGCGATGTTCGTGCTGGGCATCAGCTCCTACTATATGCTGCGCGGTCGTGACTTCGCCTTTGCTAAACGCTCCTTCGCCATCGCGGCAAGCTTCGGTATGGCCGCTATTCTCTCCGTTATCGTACTCGGCGATGAGTCCGGTTACGAAATGGGCGACGTGCAGAAGACTAAACTCGCGGCTATCGAAGCCGAATGGGAAACGCAGCCGGCGCCAGCCGCCTTCACCCTGTTTGGTATTCCCGATCAGGATGCGCAGCAAAACCGCTTCGCGATTCAAATCCCGTATGCGTTGGGGATTATCGCCACCCGCTCCGTGGATAAGCAGGTTACCGGTCTGAAAGAGCTGTTGGTGCAGCACGAAGCGCGTATTCGCAACGGGATGAAAGCCTACACCCTGCTGGAAGAGCTGCGTGCCGGTTCGAAAGATCAGGCCGTTCGTGATGAATTCAATAGCATCAAAAAAGACCTTGGCTACGGTCTGCTGCTGAAACGCTATACGCCTAACGTCTCCGACGCGACGGAAGCTCAGATTGCGCTGGCAACGAAGGACTCGATCCCTCGCGTGGCTCCGCTGTACTTTGCCTTCCGTATCATGGTTGCCTGCGGCATCCTGATGCTGGGTATCATTGCGGCCTCGTTCTGGACGGTTATCCGCAATCAGGTCGGCGAGAAAAAATGGCTGCTGCGCATCGCGCTTTACGCGATCCCTCTGCCGTGGATTGCCATCGAATCCGGCTGGTTCGTTGCTGAATATGGCCGTCAGCCGTGGGCGATAGGTGAGGTGTTGCCGACCGCCGTGGCGAACTCCTCGCTGACCGCCGCTGACCTGATCTTCTCGATGTTGCTGATTTGCGGTCTGTACACCCTGTTCCTGGTGGCGGAGCTGTACCTGATGTTCAAATTCGCACGCCGTGGCCCAAGCAGCCTGAAAACCGGTCGCTACCATTTTGAGCAGTCTTCCGCGACTACTCAGCCGGCACGCTAAGACAGGAGTCGTCAAATGATCGATTATGAAGTATTGCGTTTAATCTGGTGGCTGCTGATCGGCATTCTGCTGATTGGTTTTGCCGTCACCGATGGCTTCGACATGGGGGTGGGGATGCTCACCCGCTTCCTCGGTCGTAATGACACCGAGCGTCGAATCATGATCAACTCCATTGCCCCGCACTGGGACGGAAACCAGGTATGGCTGATTACCGCGGGCGGCGCGCTGTTTGCCGCCTGGCCGACGGTCTATGCCGCAGCGTTTTCCGGCTTCTATGTGGCAATGATTCTGGTGCTGGCGTCTCTGTTCTTCCGTCCGGTGGGTTTCGACTACCGCTCGAAGATTGAGGACACCCGCTGGCGTAACATGTGGGACTGGGGCATCTTCATCGGTAGCTTCGTGCCGCCGCTGGTGATCGGCGTTGCGTTCGGTAACCTGCTGCAGGGCGTGCCGTTTCACATGGATGAATATATGCGCCTGTACTACACGGGTAACTTCTTCCAGCTGCTGAATCCGTTTGGTCTGCTGGCCGGCGTGGTTAGCGTGGCGATGATCCTGACCCAGGGCGCGACCTATCTGCAGATGCGTACCGTCGGTGAACTGCACCTGCGCGCTCGCGTAACCTCACAGGTTGCGGCACTGGTGACGCTGGTCTGCTTCCTGCTGGCAGGCGTTTGGGTGGTCTACGGTATCGATGGTTACGTAGTGACCTCGGTTATCGATCGCGCAGCGCCGTCTAACCCGCTGACTAAAGAAGTCGCTCGTCAGGCCGGCGCGTGGATGGTCAACTTCAATAACATGCCGTCGCTGTGGGCGATCCCTGCGCTGGGCGTCGTGCTGCCGCTGCTGACTATTCTGACCTCACGTATGGAGAAGGGCGCTCTGGCGTTTGTTTCTTCCTCCATCACGCTGGCGTGTATCATCCTGACTGCGGGCATCGCTATGTTCCCGTTCATCATGCCTTCCAGCACGATGATGAACGTTAGCCTGACCATGTGGGATGCGACCTCCAGCCAGATGACGCTGAACCTGATGACCTATGTGGCGATTGTCTTTGTGCCGATTATTCTGGGCTACACCAGCTGGTGTTACTGGAAAATGTTTGGCCGCATCACCAGAGAAGACATCGAAAAGAACACCCACTCGCTGTACTAAGGTAAGGAGCTATATATATGTGGTATTTCGCATGGATTTTGGGAACGCTTCTTGCCTGTGCTTTTGGGGTTATCACCGCGCTGGCGCTTGAGCACGTGGAAGCCACCAAAGCAGGTAAAGAAGAACACTGATGATAGTTATCGCAACGCGATATACGAAATCAGTCGGGTTGCATCGAGGCGGCAAGCCAGGGAATCCCCGGGAGCTTACGGTGGTAAGCGACTGGGGTGAGCGGGCATAGCCAACAAGGAGGCAACACGAATGATAAAATATATCTATGCGATAATGGATAAGCGCCCGCTCAGGGCGCTTTCTCTGCTGATGGCGCTGCTGCTGGCAGGCTGCATTTTCTGGGACCCGTCGCGCTTTGCGGCGAAAACCAGCGAGCTTGAAATCTGGCATGGTTTCCTGCTGATGTGGGCCGTTTGCGCCGGCGTTATCCACGGCGTGGGCTTTCGTCCGCGCGCCGTCTTCTGGCAGGGGATTTTCTGTCCACTCATCGCTGACATTGTCCTCATTACAGGGCTTTTCTTTTTCTTCTTTTGAACGATAAAAGTATAAGAGAACTCTGGTAACCTCATGGGCTTGCATAAGCCCATAAAAATTTACTCGCCGTTTACTTTCTCCCATTCCAAACCACGATTCCCGCGCGTATAGTAGCGAAGTTTGAAAGCACTAATCTTTTTTTGCATTACCGGGATGTAAAGTGAACACAACGCGATATACAACGGCATTCTCAATGCATCGCGGCGGCAGGTACGCAACTCACCGGGAGCTTACAAGAGTAAGTGACTGGCGTGAGCGGACGAAGCCAACAAAGAGGCAGCAGGAATGAATAAGTATATGTTTCGATGGCCGGTTCGGGTCTACTACGAAGATACCGATGCCGGTGGTGTGGTTTACCACGCCAGCTACGTCGCTTTTTATGAAAGAGCACGTACGGAGATGCTGCGTCACCATCACTTCAGTCAGCAGGTTTTGTTGGCTGAGCGAGTTGCCTTCGTGGTTCGCAAAATGACGCTTGAATATTTTGCGCCCGCCAGACTCGACGACATGCTCGAAATCCAGACGGAAATATCTTCGATGCGAGGCACCTCATTGGTCTTCACGCAGCGAATCGTCAACGCCGAGAATACAGTGTTAAACGAAGCTGAGGTTCTCATTGTGTGCGTTGATCCACTCTTAATGAAGCCTCGTGCGCTTCCCAAGTCTATTGTCGCGGAGTTTAAGCAGTGACTGACATGAATATCCTTGATTTGTTCCTGAAGGCCAGCCTTCTGGTTAAACTTATCATGTTGATTTTGATTGGTTTTTCTATCGCTTCCTGGGCTATTATTATTCAGAGAACGCGTATCCTCAATACCGCAACCCGCGAGGCTGAGGCCTTTGAAGATAAGTTCTGGTCGGGTATTGAGCTTTCTCGCCTGTATCAGGAAAGCCAAGGGCGTCGCGATAATCTGGTCGGTTCGGAACAGATTTTCTACAGTGGTTTCAAAGAATTTGCCCGCCTGCATCGCGCCAACAGCCATGCGCCTGAGGCGGTGGTCGAAGGGGCCTCGCGCGCTATGCGCATCTCCATGAACCGCGAACTGGAAACCCTGGAAACGCATATCCCGTTCCTGGGAACAGTCGGCTCCATCAGCCCTTATATCGGCCTGTTTGGTACCGTTTGGGGGATTATGCACGCCTTTATCGCTCTCGGGGCGGTGAAACAGGCGACTCTGCAGATGGTTGCGCCGGGTATCGCCGAAGCGCTTATCGCCACGGCAATCGGTCTGTTTGCCGCAATCCCGGCGGTAATGGCCTATAACCGTTTGAACCAGCGGGTGAACAAACTTGAACTGAACTACGACAACTTTATGGAAGAGTTCACCGCGATTCTGCACCGTCAGGCTTTTACCAGCAGCGAAAGCAATAAGGGGTAAGCCATGGCCAGAGCTCGTGGACGCGGACGTCGCGAACTGAAGTCCGAGATCAACATCGTTCCGCTGCTGGATGTCTTGTTGGTGCTGCTGCTGATCTTTATGGCAACAGCGCCGATCATTACGCAGAGCGTAGAGGTCGACCTGCCGGATGCTACCGAATCGCAGGCGGTTAAAAGCAACGACGAACCGCCGGTGATCGTTGAAGTTTCCGGCGTCGGGCAGTACAGCGTGAAAGTTGGCCAGGAAACGCTGTCGCAGCTGCCGCCGGAGCAGGTTATTGCCGAAGCGAAGCGCCGACTCGAGGCCAATGAGAAAACGGTGTTCCTGATCGGCGGTGCGAAGGACGTACCTTACGATGAAATTATTAAAGCGCTTAACCTGTTGCATAGCGCAGGGGTTAAATCGGTTGGCTTAATGACCAAGCCTATTTAATCGCTTCAGATATGTGCGCCCGCAGGACGCAGGCGACGAGAGAAACAGGCTCGTCGCCTGCGAGAAGAGCGGGAACAGGCGAACAGTTTTTGGGAACCGATAGTGTCAAAGGCAACCGAACAAAACGACAAGCTTAAACGAGCCATCATAGTTTCAGTCGTGCTGCACATCTTTCTGATCGCGCTGCTGATCTGGAGTTCGTTCGATGAGCATCTGGATACCTCATCCGGTGGAGGAGGAGGCTCTTCTATTGATGCGGTGATGGTCGATCCTGGGGCGGTCGTTAACAACTACAACCGTCAGCAGCAGCAGCAGGCCAGTTCGCGCCGCGCCGCAGAGCAACGCGAAAAGCAGGCTCAGCAGCAGGCCGAAGAGCTGCGTGAAAAACAAGCCGCAGAGCAGGAGCGCCTGAAGCAGCTGGAGCAGGACCGCCTGCAGGCTCAGGAAGCGGCTAAAGAAGCGAAAGAACAGCAGAAGCAGGCTGAAGAAGCCGCAGAGAAAGCGGCTTCAGCGGCGAAAGCGAAGGCTGACGCTCAGGCGAAAGAAGCGCAGGAAGCGGCTGCGAAAGCCGCCGCCGATGCAAAAGCGAAGGCGGATGCTCAGGCTAAAGTAGCGGAAGCTGCCGCAGCCAAGGCCGCCGCTGATGCGAAAAAGCAGGCGGAAGCGGAAGCGGCGAAAGCTGCAGCGGACGCGCAGAAGAAAGCCGAGGCGAAAGCTGCGGCAGACGCGCAGAAGAAAGCTGAAGCCGACGCGGCGAAAAAAGCGCAGCAGCAGGCTGAGAAGAAAGCACAGCAGGACGCGGCTAAACAGGCCGCCGCCGAGAAGGCTGCGGCAGAGAAAGCGGCTGCAGCCAAAGCCGCCTCTGAAAAAGCCGCGGCAGATAAAGCTGCAGCGGCTGCAGAGAAAGCAGCGGCAGCCAAAGCCGAGGCCGCGGAAAAAGCTGCCGCAGAAAAAGCGGCTAAGGCCGCCGCAGCGAAGGCCGCAGCCGGTAAAGCCGCCGCCGCGAAGAAAGCCGCGGCAGCTAAAGAAGCTGACGGCGTTGACGACCTGCTCGGCGATCTGAGTTCGGGTAAGAATGCGCCGAAAGGTGGCGGAGCGAAAGGTCAGGGGCAGCCGGCGAATGCAACCGGCACTTCGGGCAGCAACGGCGGGGCGTCTGGCGCAGATATCAGCGGCTACGCGTCGCAGATTCGTAATGCTATTCAGAGCCGTTTGTACGGTGCTGATTTGTATGCAGGAAAGTCTTGTGTGCTGCATATTAAGCTGGGGCCTGATGGTCAATTGCTTGATATACAACAGGAAGGTGGGGATCCGGCTCTTTGCCAGGCTGCATTGACGGCGGCCAAAACGGCGAGGATTCCGAAACCACCTAGCCAGGCAGTTTATGAGAAAATAAAAGATGCCAAACTAGACTTTAAACTGTAATAGTTTTCCCCGTGCAAACGGGGCAAAACAATCTATGGTTGTCACCGGGTTTTGGTAGTTTTGTGTATTTGAGTTTGTTAACATTCTGCTAAATTATCGTGGGCTTTCCGCCCGGATAAGGGAGATATGATGAAGCAGGCATTACGAGTAGCATTTGGTTTTTTAATGCTGTGGGCGGCTGTGCTGCACGCAGAAGTACGTATCGAGATCACCCAAGGGGTGGACTCGGCACGCCCGATCGGCGTTGTACCGTTCCAGTGGGCCGGGCGGGGTGCTGCACCTGAAGATATTGGCGGTGTGGTGGCGGCTGACCTGCGCAACAGCGGTAAATTCAACCCGCTGGATCGCTCGCGTCTGCCTCAGCAGCCGGGAACCGCGCAGGAAGTTCAACCTGCCGCATGGTCCGCGCTGGGCATTGACGCCGTAGTCGTCGGCCAGGTTACGCCAAACCCGGACGGTTCTTACAACGTAGCCTACCAGCTGGTCGACACCGGCGGTGCGCCGGGCACGATTCTGGCGCAGAACTCCTATAAGGTGACTAAACAGTACCTTCGCTATGCGGGTCATACCGCCAGCGATGCGGTATTTGAGAAGCTGACCTCGATTAAGGGCGCGTTCCGTACCCGTATTGCTTACGTTGTCCAGACCAATGGCGGCCAGTTCCCGTATGAGCTGCGCGTCTCCGACTACGACGGCTACAACCAGTTTGTCGTCCACCGTTCTCCGCAGCCGCTGATGTCTCCGGCATGGTCTCCGGACGGTTCTAAACTGGCTTACGTCACTTTCGAAAGCGGTCGTTCTGCGCTGGTCGTGCAGACTCTGGCCAACGGAGCGGTGCGTCAGATTGCCTCGTTCCCGCAGCATAACGGCGCACCGGCATTCTCGCCTGACGGTAGCAAGCTGGCCTTCGCGCTGTCGAAAACCGGTAGCCTGAACCTGTACGTGATGGATCTGGGCTCTGGTCAGATTCGTCAGGTGACCAACGGTCGCAGCAACAACACCGAACCAACCTGGTTCCCGGACAGCCAGAACCTGGCCTTTACTTCTGACCAGACCGGTCGTCCGCAGGTGTACAAAGTCAGCGTCGGCGGCGGTACTCCGCAGCGTATTTCCTGGGAAGGTTCGCAAAACCAGGATGCGGATGTCAGCAGCGACGGTAAATTTATGGTAATGGTGAGCTCGGCCAGCGGCCAGCAGCACATTGCCAAACAAGATCTGGTAGCGGGTGGCGTACAAGTTCTGTCGTCAACGTTCCTGGATGAAACGCCAAGTCTGGCACCTAACGGCACTATGGTTATCTACAGCTCTTCTCAGGGGATGGGATCCGTGCTGAATCTGGTTTCTACAGATGGGCGTTTCAAAGCGCGTCTTCCGGCGACTGATGGACAGGTAAAATTCCCTGCCTGGTCTCCGTATCTGTGATAATAAATAATTGATTATTAAAGGAATCAAAGAAATGCAACTGAACAAAGTGCTGAAAGGGCTGATGATCGCTCTGCCGGTTATGGCAATCGCGGCGTGTTCTTCCAACAAGAACGCCAGCAACGACCAGAGCGGTGAAGGCATGCTGGGTGCCGGCACTGGTATGGATGCTAACGCTAACGGCGGCAACATGTCTTCTGAAGAGCAAGCTCGTCTGCAAATGCAGCAGCTGCAGCAGAACAACATCGTTTACTTCGATCTGGACAAGTACGATATCCGTTCTGACTTCGCTGCAATGCTGGATGCGCACGCTAACTTCCTGCGTAGCAACCCGTCCTATAAAGTGACCGTTGAAGGTCACGCGGATGAGCGCGGTACTCCGGAATACAACATCGCTCTGGGCGAGCGTCGTGCTAACGCCGTTAAGATGTATCTGCAGGGCAAAGGTGTTTCTGCTGACCAGATCTCCATCGTTTCTTACGGTAAAGAAAAACCTGCAGTACTGGGCCATGACGAAGCGGCTTACGCTAAAAACCGTCGCGCCGTACTGGTTTACTAAGAGAATTGCATGAGCAGTAACTTCAGACATCATCTGTTGAGTCTGTCGTTACTGGTTGGCATAGCGGCCCCCTGGGCCGCTTTTGCTCAGGCGCCAATCAGTAGTGTCGGCTCAGGCTCGGTCGAAGACCGCGTCACTCAACTCGAGCGTATTTCTAATGCTCACAGTCAGCTTTTAACCCAACTTCAGCAACAGCTCTCCGATAACCAGAACGATATTGATTCCCTGCGCGGTCAGATTCAGGAAAGTCAGTATCAGCTTAATCAGGTTGTTGAGCGCCAGAAACAGATCCTGCTGCAAATTAACGGGATGAGCAGCGGCGGGGCGGCGACGGATGCGCAGACGCCGGCGGCATCGTCTGGCGACGGGCAGGGCGCAGCGGCCGCTACGGCGGCACCAGCGGCGAACTCTGGCGTTCCGGCGCTGACCGGAGATGCGAACACCGATTACAACGCCGCTATTGCGCTGGTGAAGGATTCGTCCCGCCAGGATGACGCCATGGCTGCGTTTCAGAATTTCGTCAAGAAGTACCCGGACTCAACGTATCAACCGAACGCCAACTACTGGCTCGGTCAGTTGAATTACAACAAGGGGAAAAAGGACGATGCGGCCTACTATTTCGCTTCGGTGGTGAAGAATTACCCTAAATCCCCAAAAGCGCCGGATGCGATGTTTAAAGTCGGCGTGATCATGCAGGACAAAGGTGATACCGCAAAAGCGAAGGCAGTTTACCAGCAGGTAGTCGGTAAATTTCCCGGTACCGATGGCGCGAAACAAGCTCAGAAACGTCTTAACGCGCTCGGATGATTATGCCATGACCAGAAATTGCAGTATTTCTGGTCGTGTCGCATGAATCCTAAGCAGTCAGATGTTTTTTATCGAAATACTTGTTGCGCTGAATTCTTAAATCAGTAATATATGCCGCCGTTGCCACGGGATATCGAACAAGCCTGAAGCGACGAAAAAAGTGGGTCGTTAGCTCAGTTGGTAGAGCAGTTGACTTTTAATCAATTGGTCGCAGGTTCGAATCCTGCACGACCCACCAATCGTTCTGGTGGAACGCGATAGTAAAACGTGAAGGATAACGTTGCATTAGCAACGGCCCGTAGGGCAAGGCGAAGCCGAGTCATCCTGCACGACCCACCACTAACTCGCTTAGTTAGTAGCAGTATCCAGCGTAGTATCGGGTGATTAGCTCAGCTGGGAGAGCACCTCCCTTACAAGGAGGGGGTCGGCGGTTCGATCCCGTCATCACCCACCACTCGGGTCGTTAGCTCAGTTGGTAGAGCAGTTGACTTTTAATCAATTGGTCGCAGGTTCGAATCCTGCACGACCCACCAATTTTAACGTCTTACTCAGATGTTAAGCGTGAAGGATAACGTTGCACGGCAACGGCCAGTAGGGCGAGCGCAAGCGAGTCATCCTGCACGACCCACCAACTTTGTTGGTGACGAGTAAAAATGATTCAGGTAGTACCCGAGCGGGTCGTTAGCTCAGTTGGTAGAGCAGTTGACTTTTAATCAATTGGTCGCAGGTTCGAATCCTGCACGACCCACCAACGCTTAAGGTATTTACCGGTAGAGACAGTGAAGGATAATGTTGCGCGGCAGCGGCCCGTAGGGCGAGCGCAAGCGAGTCATCCTGCACGACCCACCAACCTGAATGATTTAAAGTAGTAAACCCGCAAGGGGTCGTTAGCTCAGTTGGTAGAGCAGTTGACTTTTAATCAATTGGTCGCAGGTTCGAATCCTGCACGACCCACCAATTTTAATGTCTTACTCAGATGTTAAGCGTGAAGGATAACGTTGCACGGCAACGGCCAGTAGGGCGAGCGCAAGCGAGTCATCCTGCACGACCCACCAGTGTAAAAAGGCGCCCTAAAGGCGCCTTTTTGCTATCGGCAATTTATAATATTCAACCCGCAGCTTTATCCCTTTTCCCGCAGATAAATTCCCCACGACATTTTCTGTACAATCGGCTATCTTGTTTAGCATATAAAACACTACGGCCGTCCCGGTGCCGCGTGAAGGCATTTTAACGGTCTTTGAGTTAAGCCAGTAAAACGAGATTGCATGATGAGCGTAATGTTTGACCCTGAAACGGCGATTTATCCTTTCCCGCCCAAGCCGATGCCGTTGAACCGCGATGAAAAGCACTTTTATCGTGAAAAGATCAAGCGCCTGCTGCGCGAACGGGATGCGGTCATGGTTGCCCACTACTATACTGACCCTGAAATTCAGCAGCTGGCGGAAGAGACCGGCGGGTGCATCTCTGACTCTCTTGAAATGGCGCGCTTTGGCGCCCGCCACCCGGCATCCACGCTGCTGGTTGCCGGCGTGCGTTTTATGGGCGAAACGGCAAAAATCCTTAGCCCGGAAAAAACGATCCTGATGCCGACGCTTCACGCCGAGTGCTCCCTCGATCTGGGCTGTCCCATTGATGAGTTCAGTCAGTTTTGCGATGCGCATCCTGACCGCACCGTGGTGGTCTACGCCAATACCTCCGCGGCGGTTAAAGCCCGCGCTGACTGGGTGGTGACCTCCAGCATTGCGGTTGAGCTGATCGAGCATCTTGATAGCCTGGGCGAAAAAATCATTTGGGCGCCGGACCGCCACCTGGGCAATTACGTACAGAAACAGACGGGCGCAGACGTTCTGTGCTGGCAGGGCGCCTGTATTGTGCACGATGAATTTAAAACCCAGGCGCTGAGCAGAATGAAGGCGCTGTACCCTGACGCCGCGGTGCTGGTTCATCCTGAATCGCCGCAGTCGATTGTGGATATGGCCGATGCCGTGGGGTCAACCAGCCAGCTAATCAATGCGGCCAGAACGCTACCTCAGCGCCAGCTGATTGTCGCCACCGACCGCGGTATCTTCTATAAAATGCAGCAGGCAGTGCCGGAGAAAGAGCTGCTGGAAGCGCCGACGGCCGGCGAAGGGGCAACCTGCCGCAGCTGCGCCCACTGCCCGTGGATGGCGATGAACGGTCTGAAGGCGATTGCTGAAGGTCTGGAACATGGCGGAGCAGCGCACGAGATTCAGGTTGATGAGCAGCTGCGTACCGGCGCATTAATTCCGCTTAACAGAATGCTGGATTTTGCGGCTACACTACGGGGATAACCGACAACGCGTGCAATACGCTCTGGGGAAAAGATGGATTTTTTAAGTACACAGAATATTTTGGTACATATACCCATTGGCGCCGGGGGATATGACTTATCCTGGATTGAGGCCATAGGGACGATTGCCGGGCTGCTATGCATCTGGCTGGCGAGTCTGGAAAAGATCGGCAACTATGCATTTGGGCTAATTAACGTCACCCTGTTTGCCATTATCTTCTTTCAGATCCAGCTCTATGCCAGCCTGCTGCTGCAGGTATTTTTCTTCGTGGCCAACGTCTACGGCTGGTACGCCTGGTCGCGGCAGACCAGCAGCCATGAGGCCGCGCTGCAAATCCGCTGGCTACCTCTACCCAAAGCTCTGGGCTGGCTGGCGGCGTGCGTGGTGGCGATTGGCCTGATGACGGTATTTATCGATCCGGTATTCGCGTTCCTGACGCGGGTGGCGGTGACGCTGATGCAGGGGCTGGGACTGCAGGTCGCCATGCCGGAGCTACAGCCGGATGCCTTCCCGTTCTGGGACTCCTGCATGATGGTGCTGTCGATCGCAGCCATGATCCTGATGACCCGCAAATACGTTGAGAACTGGCTGCTGTGGGTGATTATTAACGTGATCAGCGTGGTCATTTTTGCGCGGCAGGGCGTCTACGCGATGTCGCTGGAATACCTGCTGCTGACCTTTATAGCCGTCAACGGCAGCCGGATGTGGATCAACAGCGCGCGTGAGCGGGGTTCTCACGCGTTTTCTCGCTAGTGATGATGCTGATGGGCGTGCCCGGAGTGAGTCATGTTAAGACGGCATTCCGGGCCGCTGCAGGGCTGATACTCCATCTGCACGGTCGCGTGCTCAACGTCGTACTTGTGGTGCAAAAATGCCTGGATACGATTCAGCAGGGCGTCGTGATCGTGCGGAGGGACGACCTGTACGTGCAGCGTCATCACCGTTTTTTCCCCGACCAGCCAGACGTGAACATGGTGCACGTCGCGGACCTCGACAACCGAACGGCGTAAATCACGCTTCAGACCGTCAACATCCAGCGAACGCGGCGCCCCCTCCAGCAGCTCGTTCAGGCTCTCCTGCAGCAGCCGCCAGGCGCTGCGCAGCACCAGGCAGGAAACCAGCACCGACAAAATCGGGTCAATCGGCGTCCAGCCGGTGGTTAAAATCACTATCGCGGCGATAATCGCGCCCACTGAACCAAGTAAATCGCCCAGCACGTGCAGCGCCGCGGCGCGAACGTTAAGGTTGCGCTCCTCGCTGCCGCGGTGAAGGATCCAGAAGGCCAGAATATTGGCCAGCAGCCCGGCAACGGCGATGATCATCATGGCCGCACCGGCGACGGGCTGCGGATGATTAAAGCGCTGAATCGCTTCCCATACGATAAGGATGGTAATGACCACCAGCGCGATGGCGTTAACGAAGGCGGCGAGGGTCGTCAGACGCAGCCAGCCAAAGGTATGCCGGGCGTTAGGTGGACGGCTGGCAAAACGGACGGCCAGCAGGGCGAAGAGCAGGGCGGCGGAGTCGGTCAGCATATGGCCGGCGTCGGCCAGCAGCGCCAGAGAGCCTGAGAGCGCGCCGCCAACGGCTTCAACCACCATAAAGCCGGCGGTGACGATAAAGGCCAGCAGCAGGCGGCGAGCGTTATTATCCTGCGGCTGCTGAGGTGAATTATGCGAGTGCGCCATGGTGTCATCCCCTGATTATTCTCATTATTACTGTATGACATCATACCGATTTTCGGTGAATAAAATAAAAAAGGAGAGCCGCGGCTCCCCCTGTTTTCAGGCGCGGATGCTACTGCGTCGTCCCGTCCGTTTTGCTACCGTTATCGCCTGGGGTGCTTTCCGGGCAGCGGCCGTCCTTGCACATCGCATTTTTATGGGCTTCGTCGCTGGTCATTCCGTCATGGTTCATGGTTGAACCGTCGGAGTTGAGCATCTTGTCGCCAGAGTTGATCTTATCGTTATCAACCTTGTTTGGCGCGACGTTGGCGCGGGCATCAGGCGCGACCTGCCCGGCATCGGCGGAAGCGTTGGCCTGTCCGTTGTTGGACTGGGCGCCCGTATCTGCTGCCAGCGCGGCGGCGCTGCTCAGGCCAAGGGTAGCGGCTAAAAAGAGTGGGGTGAGGATGGTCATTTTCATAGGATGCTCCTGTTATGGTCGATATGTCGGATAACCTCTTCCAACAGTGCATGTGCCAGAGTTCACGCGCTCTCTACGGTTAAAAGCTTCACATCAATAAGTTACATCAGCACGGAATACTGATTAGTGGCGTGAAGATTGGTCTTAACAGTTAAAAATTGTAGTTCATGACCTGTTTTTCGCTGCTTTATTGCGTTTTTTAATCTATTTTCAGGATTAATCTGTTGTCACTGTAAAATCACGTTTACACTTTTTGAATGAAGATATAGATTGGGGGGATTGCATTTAAATAGATAAGATGGCAGAGCTGGAAAGAAAATGAATTATCAGAACGACGATTTACGCATTAAAGAGATCAACGAATTACTCCCTCCCGTTGCGCTTCTCGAAAAATTCCCCGCGACCGAAAATGCTGCTAATACCGTGGCGCATGCTCGTAAAGCGATCCACCAGATCCTCAAGGGCAACGACGATCGTCTGCTGGTTGTTATTGGGCCCTGCTCTATTCACGATACGGCGGCGGCGAAAGAGTACGCTGAGCGCCTGCTGACCCTGCGAGAAGAGCTGAAAGGCGAGCTGGAAGTGGTGATGCGCGTCTATTTCGAGAAACCGCGCACTACCGTCGGCTGGAAGGGGCTGATCAACGATCCGCATATGGATAACAGCTTCCGCATCAACGACGGTCTGCGCATTGCGCGTAAGCTGCTGCTGGAGATTAACGACAGCGGTCTGCCGGCGGCGGGCGAATTCCTTGATATGATCACCCCCCAGTACGTCGCTGACCTGATGAGCTGGGGCGCAATCGGCGCGCGTACCACCGAATCACAGGTTCACCGCGAGCTCTCCTCAGGCCTCTCATGCCCGGTTGGATTTAAAAACGGTACCGACGGGACGATTAAAGTCGCTATTGATGCCATCAACGCCGCCGGCGCGCCGCACTGCTTCCTGTCGGTGACCAAGTGGGGTCATTCGGCGATTGTGAACACCAGCGGCAACAGCGACTGCCATATCATTCTGCGCGGGGGTAAAGAACCAAACTACAGCGCGAAGCACGTTGCTGAAGTGAAGGTTGGGCTGGCGAAAGCGGGTCTGCCGGCGCAGATCATGATCGATTTCAGCCACGCCAACTCCAGCAAACAGTTTAAAAGACAAATGGACGTGGGGAGCGATGTCTGCCAGCAGATTGCCGGCGGCGAGCAGGCGATTATGGGCGTGATGATTGAAAGCCACCTGGTGGAAGGTAGCCAGAGCCTGGAGAGCGGAGAGCCGCTGACCTATGGTAAGAGCGTGACCGATGCCTGCATTGGCTGGGAAGACACGGATATTATCCTGCGCCAGCTGGCGGATGCGGTGAAAGCCCGCCGCGGGTAGCGTGTTCATTGCCCGACCGCGCGTCGCGACGCCGGGATTAAGGGCAAATAAAAAAGCGTGGAGCAATCCACGCTTTTTTTATACCGGCGAAAATTACTTCGCTTTACCCTGGTTCGCTACCGCCGCCGCTTTGGCAGCGATTTCATCAGCATTGCCCAGATAGTAATGTTTGATCGGCTTAAAGTTTTCATCGAACTCATATACCAGCGGCACGCCGGTCGGGATATTCAGTTCGAGGATCTCTTCTTCGCCCATGTTGTCGAGGTACTTCACCAGCGCACGCAGGGAGTTACCGTGAGCGGCAATAATGACGCGCTCACCGCTTTTCAGACGCGGCAGAATGGTTTCATTCCAGTAAGGCACCACGCGCTCGATGGTCAGCGCCAGGCTTTCAGTGACCGGCAGCTCGGCATCGGTCAGTTTCGCATAACGCGGATCGTGGCCCGGGAAGCGCTCGTCGTCTTTGGTCAGCTCTGGCGGCGTAATGGCAAAACCACGGCGCCACTGCTTAACCTGCTCGTCACCGTATTTCTCAGCGGTTTCGGCTTTGTTCAGACCCTGCAAAGCGCCGTAGTGGCGTTCGTTCAGTTTCCAGGATTTCTCAACCGGCAGCCAGGCCTGATCCAGTTCGTCCAGCACGTTCCACAGGGTATGGATGGCACGTTTCAGCACAGAGGTATAAGCAAAGTCGAAGCTGAAGCCTTCCTCTTTCAGCAGTTTACCTGCCGCTTTTGCTTCACCCACGCCTTTTTCGGACAGATCGACATCGTACCAACCGGTGAAACGGTTTTCGTTGTTCCATTGGCTTTCGCCGTGACGGACCAGTACCAGCTTAGTTACAGCCATTCTCTCACTCCTCAATACAACACGCCGTCCTTCGCGCTGTGGCTCAGCAGCCGCCTTCGTTCCCCCTGCGAGCATAGCGAGACTATGTTTTGCGGGACTCACTCAGCGGCCGAATCGATACAACCCGAATGCTGCGGTGTATGCGTTTATTGATTGATAACTATTCTCATTATATTGCTGTGATTTACCTCACGGCAACGCTTATCCCTAACCATAGCGAAAATAGTGGCTCAGTGTAAGATGCTTGTAAATCAGCGGTTATATTTTTGTCGGCAGGTGGCGTAATTTACGCCAAAGTGGCGAAAAAAAGCCCTCCATCAGGAGGGCGGGGGCATTATCTGGCGATGAACTGGTATTCCGTCAGGCTGACGTACTCCTCGCCCGGGTGTAATACGCAATCCGGCTGCGGCCAGTGCGGGTGGTTTGGCGAGTCGGGCAGGAATTCGCTCTCCAGCGCCAGGCCTTGCCAGTCTGCGTACGGTTGTTCCGTGCGCGACGGCGTGCCGCCGAGGTAGTTGCCGGAATAAAACTGCAGCGCCGGGGCGGAGGTGTACACCGTCATCTGCAGCTTTTCATCCTGCGACCAGACGTGGGCCGCCGGCTGGCCGGCATCGCCCTGCGCCTGCAGCAGAAACGCATGATCGTAGCCTTTCACCTTGCGCTGATCGTCATCGCTCAGGAACCGCTCCGCCAGCACCTGAGGTTCGCGGAAGTCAAAGCTGGTTTCGCTAACGTCGCGCAGATCGCCGCCGGGGATGCCGTCGCTCTCTACCGGCAAATAGCGGTCGGCGAAGAGCTGCAGCCGATGCTGACGAACGTCGGTCTGCTGACCATCAAGGTTGAAGTAGACGTGGTTGGTCAGATTCACCGGGCAGGGCCGATCGACGATGGCGCGATATTCGATGGCAATACGGTTATCGTCGGTCAGGCGATAGCGCGCCGTAGCCTGCAGATCTCCGGGGAATCCCTGGTCGCCGTCGGCGGAAGAGAGTGAAAACAGCGCCTGGCGTTCGTCGGCGCTGACTATCTGCCAGCGGCGCTTATCAAATCCGTCCGGCCCGCCGTGCAGCTGGTGGCCAGCGTCATTGGACGGCACCAGGTTGACGGTATGGCCATCGAGAACAAACCGACTGTTGGCGATGCGGTTGGCATAGCGACCGACCGAGGCGCCGAGATAGGCCGCCTGGCGGGTATATTGTTCCGGCGAGGCGCAGCCGAGCAGGGCTTCGCGGACGCTGCCGTCAGCCAGAGTGACCTGGGCGGAGAGCAGCGTAGCGCCCCAGTCCATCAGCGTGACCACCATCCCGGCGTCATTGCGCAAGGTAATGAGCTGCCACGGCTGGCCATCCGGCGCGCGTTCTGTTGTTTGATTTAGCACTGTCCGGCTCCCTGCGAAGGTTTGCAAACGTAGAAGGTCTCTTTAATACCGGTTTTCGCTTCATACTGCGCGGCAACGGCCTGCTGAACGGTATCCACCAGCTCTTCCGGCACCAGCGCCACAATGCAGCCACCGAAGCCGCCGCCGGTCATGCGTACGCCGCCTTTGTCGCCGATGGCGGCTTTGACGATCTCGACCAGGGCGTCAATTTGCGGGACGGTAATTTCAAAATCATCGCGCATCGAGGCGTGAGACTCGGCCATCAGTTCGCCCATACGCTTCAGGTCGCCTTTCTCCAACGCGCTGGCGGCTTCGACGGTGCGGGCGTTTTCGGTCAGCACGTGGCGAACGCGCTGAGCAACGATCGGGTCCAGCTCAGCGGCCACGGCGTTGAATTCGGCAAGGGTAACGTCACGCAGCGCCGGCTGCTGGAAGAAGCGCGCGCCGGTTTCGCACTGTTCGCGGCGGGTATTGTATTCGCTGCCGACCAGGGTGCGTTTAAAATTACTATTGATGATCACCACCGCCACGCCTTTCGGCATCGAGACGGCCTTGGTGCCCAGCGTGCGGCAGTCAATCAGCAGGGCGTGGTCTTTCTTGCCCAGCGCGGAGATCAGCTGGTCCATAATGCCGCAGTTACAGCCGACGAACTGGTTTTCCGCCTCCTGACCGTTCAGCGCGATTTGCGCGCCGTCCAGCGGCAGATGATAGAGCTGCTGGAATACGGTTCCAACGGCAACCTCCAGCGACGCCGAGGAGCTTAAGCCGGCGCCCTGGGGAACGTCTCCGGCAATGACCAGATCCGCGCCGCCGAAATGGCTGTTGCGCTTCTGCAGATGCTTCACCACGCCGCGCACGTAGTTGGACCACTGTTGGCTATCGTGGCTGACAATTTTCGCATCCAGCGAAAACTCGTCGGACTGATTTTCATAATCCGCGGCGATCACGCGTACCACGCGGTCCGTGCGCGGCGCGCAGCTGATGACCGTTTGATAATCAATGGCGCAGGGCAGCACGAAACCGTCGTTATAGTCGGTATGTTCGCCGATCAAATTAACGCGACCCGGAGCCTGAATGGTGTGGCTGGCAGGGTAGCCAAATTTCTCGGCAAACAGGGCTTGGGTTTTTTCTTTCAGACTCATTGTTATTCTCCGGATTCGCGAAAATGAACGTCGCTGACCGCGCGCAGACGCTCGGCGGCTTGCTCCGCCGTCAGGTCACGCTGGGTTTCGGCCAGCATTTCGTAGCCGACCATAAATTTGCGTACCGTAGCGGAACGCAGCAGCGGCGGATAAAAGTGGGCGTGTAGCTGCCAGTGATTATTGTCTTCACCATTAAACGGCGCGCCGTGCCAGCCCATAGAGTAGGGGAACGAGCACTGGAACAGGTTGTCGTAACGGCTGGTCAGCTTTTTCAGCGCCAGCGCAAGGTCGGTGCGCTGTGCGGCGGTTAAATCGGTCAGGCGCAGGATGTGCGCTTTCGGCAGCAGCAGGGTCTCAAATGGCCAGGCCGCCCAGTAGGGAACAACGGCCAGCCAGTGTTCAGTTTCGACAACCGTGCGGCTGCCGTCAGCGAGTTCACGCCGGGCGTAATCCACCAGCATCGGCGAACCGTACCCGGCGTAGTGCGCCTTCTGCAGGCGATCTTCGCGTTCGGCTTCGTTCGGCAGGAAGCTGTTGGCCCAGACCTGGCCGTGCGGATGCGGGTTGGAGCAACCCATCGCGGCGCCTTTATTCTCAAACACCTGCACCCACGGGTAGTGCTGGCCGAGATCGGCCGTCTGTTCCTGCCACGCTTTAACCACGCCGTCCAGGGCTTCAACGCTCAGCTCAGGCAGCGTTTTGCTGTGGTCTGGCGAGAAGCAGATGACCCGGCTGGTCCCGCGCGCGCTTTGACAGCGCATCAGGGGATCGTCGCTTTCCGGTGCATCCGGAGTATCGGTCATCAAGGCCGCAAAGTCGTTAGTAAACACGTACGTGCCGGCGTAATTCGGGTTGGTATCACCGGTGACGCGGGTGTTACCCGGGCACAGGAAACAGTCCGGATCGTGCGCTGGCAAGGTCAGTTTTGCCGGCGTTTCCTGCGCCCCCTGCCAGGGGCGCTTGGCGCGATGCGGGGAAACCAAAATCCACTGCCCGGTTAACGGGTTATAGCGACGGTGCGGATGGTCGACGGGGTTAAATACGCTCATGACGGTTCCTTAGTCTGGGTAACCCTGCGGATGACGGGACTGCCAGTGCCAGGTGTCCTGTGCCATCTCGTCAAGGTTGCGCGTGACGCGCCAGTTCAGTTCACGGTCGGCCTTTTCGGCGTCAGCCCAGTAGGCCGGGAGATCGCCTTCACGGCGCGGCGCGAAGTGGTAGTTAATCGGTTTGCCGCAGGCTTTGCTGAAGGCATTAATGACGTCAAGGACGCTGCTGCCAACGCCTGCGCCAAGGTTATAAACGTGCACGCCTGACTTACCGGCCAGTTTTTCCATCGCCGCAACGTGACCGTCCGCGAGGTCCATAACGTGGATATAGTCGCGCACGCCGGTGCCGTCTTCGGTCGGATAGTCATTACCGAATACCGCCAGCGATTCGCGACGGCCCACCGCCACCTGCGCAATGTACGGCATCAGGTTGTTGGGGATGCCCTGCGGATCTTCGCCCATATCCCCGGACTGGTGAGCGCCAACCGGGTTGAAGTAGCGCAGCAGCGCAATGCTCCACTCGGGCTGGGCTTTCTGCAGGTCGGTAAGAATTTGTTCGACCATCAGCTTGCTTTTGCCATACGGGCTTTGCGGAGTGCCGGTCGGGAAGCTTTCAACGTAAGGGATCTTTGGCTGGTCGCCGTAGACGGTAGCGGAGGAGCTGAAAATAAAGTTTTTAACGCCGGCGGCGCGCATGGCGGAAACTAACTTTAACGTGCCGGTCACATTATTGTCGTAGTATTCCAGCGGTTTAGCGACGGATTCGCCGACGGCTTTCAGTCCGGCAAAGTGGATCACCGCCTCAATGGCGTGATCGTGCAGGATCTCGGTCATCAACGCTTCATTGCGGATATCGCCTTCAACAAAGGTCGCTTTTTTCCCGCCAAGACGCTCAATCACCGGCAGCACGCTGCGCTTACTGTTGCAGAGGTTGTCGAGAATAATCACTTCATGTCCCTGCAGCAGCAGCTGTACGCAGGTATGACTTCCAATGTAACCGCTACCACCTGTAACCAATACTTTCATGACTCGCTCCAATAGGCTTATCGTATGTGAAGACGATAGCATATCAAAGAACGAAAAAGTGTGACACAGACCAAATTGGTGGTATCGCTTACACTAAAATACACAAACGCGATGTTTAAATAAATACTGTTTTAAAACATTATGTTAATGGTTATTTTTGAACTTTATCTGAAAAAATACAGGGATCCGCAGACCCCTGGATTGGTTTATTTTGCCAGCGGACCGATCCGGTAAGTGTAACCGTCTCCACTCGGAATAAACTCCAGGCGGTGGGTGATGCAGTCCGGGGCGTCTTCGGCATGGTGGGAAACAAACAGCAGCTGGGTGGCCCCTTCGCTAATCAGCACGTCAACAAAGCGGCGTACCAGCTGGCGGTTGAGAGGGTCGAGACCCTGCAGCGGCTCGTCGAGGATCAGCAGCGTCGGGTGTTTCACCAGCGCGCGGACAATCAGCGCCAGACGCTGCTGGCCCCACGACAGGCTGTGGAACGGGGCGTCGGCGGTGCGGCCGTCAATACCCAGAATATCCAGCCAGGTTTGTACCAGCTTGCGCTGCTTATCGGAAACGGCCTGATAGATGCCGATCGAGTCGAAATAGCCCGACAGAATGACGTTGCGCACGGTGGTGCTGACGCGATACTCCAGGTGCAGGCTGCTGCTGACGTAGCCGATATGCTTTTTGATATCCCAGATGGTTTCACCGCTGCCGCGACGGCGGCCAAAAAGGGTCAGGTCGTTGCTGTATCCCTGGGGATGGTCGCCGGTGATCAGGCTGAGCAGCGTCGATTTCCCGGCGCCGTTGGGCCCGACTATCTGCCAGTGCTCGCCGGGGTTTACCTGCCAGCTGAGGTGATTGATGATTGGCCGGTCGTTGTATGACACCACGCCATCGTTGAGGATAATGCGCGGCGTATCGGCAGCGAGAGAGTGGCGGGCGGCGGGCGCATCCGGTTCCGGTAACGCGATCCCGTCAAGCTGCTCGCTGTGGGCCAGCTGGGCGATCAGCGCCTGCTGCAGCAGGGTCTGCTTCTCACCGATCTCGCTTAGCGTACAGTCCGCCAGCACGCCGGCAAACTGGACGAATGCGGGGATTTCATCGAACCGGTTGAGTACCAGCACCAGGGTGATGCCTTCTCCGTTCAGGGTTGCCAGCAGTTCGGCCAGCTGGTGGCGGGAGGCCACGTCAAGGCCGTCGAAAGGCTCATCAAGGATCAGTAAATCCGGTTTGGCCATCAGCGCCTGGCACAGCAGCGTTTTGCGCGTCTCGCCGGTGGAGAGATATTTAAAACGGCGCTGCAGCAGGCTGGAAATGCCAAACAGCCCGGCAAGATGAGCGCAGCGGGCGGCATCCTTATATTCATCCTGGATTATCTCATGCGTAAAACGGCCGGTATCTTCTTCGCCAGGGCTGAGCAGATCGGTGTTGTTGCGCTGCCACTCGTCGCTGACCAGCTTCTGTAGCTGTTCAAAGGAGAGGCGGGTGATGCGGGTAAAATCACTTTCACGCCGGCCGGAGAGCAGGGTGAGTTCGCCGGATAGCGCGCGGGCCAGCGCGGATTTACCGCTGCCGTTGCTACCGACGAATGCCCAGCTTTCGCCGGCGCCAACGGTGAGGTGTTCAATATTTAGCGTTTTTGTGTCGCTCAGGCGGAACGTGCCTTGCGATATTTGCAATGATGACATTGTGTATCCCACTTTTTGCAGCAAAGTGCTTCAGGGATACGTCTTCAGGCGGATAATGTCAATCCCGTCAGCACAAGGTGGCAAGAATGATGCGATCGGCATTGAAATAGGCGATCGCCTCGGCACTTTCAGCCAGATCGCGAATCTGCTCCCGAGGAAGGGTCGCACACAGGTTCTGGCCGTCCGGCAGCGTCATCAGCACTTCGCACTGCTCCGGCCCGTATTCGATATGACCGATCCGTCCCGTGAGCTGGTTGTCCGCTTCTGCGGCCACCGCCGGGTCCTGGGTCATACCGACCCACGGCGCTTTCAGCAAAACCAGCACCTCCTGGCCTTCATCCAGGCCGAGCCGTTCGGCGCTTTGGGCGGTGATCGCGACTTTAAAGCGGGTCTGTCCGTCGGCCAGCAAAACCTCCACATGCTGCTGCACCTGCTGATGGTCGCGGCCGGTGATGGTGCCAAACCACTGGTTACGGGCGCTGGTTTGCAGGGAGAAGCGGGAGATGGCGGCGAGCAGGCTGTCGAGAGGCAGCGCGTCGTCGTCGCTCAGGACGTCAAAAGCTTTCTGTTGAATCTGCGCCAGCAGATCGTAAAGCTGAATCAACCGCTGGCCGTAGCGGGTCAGCACCGCGCCGCCGCCGCCTTTACCGCCGGTCGCGCGGTCAACCAGCGCCTGCTCGCTGAGCTGATTCATTTCGTTAATAGCATCCCACGCGCTTTTATAGCTGATGCCGGCATTTTTCGCGCCCTGGCTAATTGAACCCGTCTGGTCAATCTGTTTCAGCAGGGAGATGCGGCGAGGGTCGGCGAACAGGCGCTGCTGTAATTTCAGGGTGAGGAGAATTTCGGCCTGCATAATAATATCCTGGCAAAAAGGGTATTGTGACCGATAGCGAGCATCTTGCAAGATAGATCTATGACCGTAGTCGGCGAGGCATCGCACAAATGGGGCGTGTTTTTCCTGCTGAAACGGTTACAATTAAGCATTCGTACTTTCTGGAGCCAACTATGTTAGAGCTATTGAAAAGTCTGGTTTTTGCCGTGGTCATGGTCCCGGTGGTGATGGCTATCATCCTCGGTCTGATTTACGGTCTGGGCGAAGTGTTCAACATCTTCTCCGGCGTCGGTCATAAAGATCGCGGCCAGCAAAAAAACTGATTTCCTGACGCCCGGTTTCTCCGGGCGTTTTTTTATCCCTTCCTTTTGATCCTTCTCTATTTACCACCAATTCGCACTGGGAAAACCCTGTTCACATCGTTATATTGTTTCGTACATAACGCACGCACAGGAGTTTCAGATGGCACGTCAATGGTTACGTTTTTTTGTCGGAGCAACGTTAACGCTCTCCGTCGCCGGGCAGGCGCTGGCAGAAGAGGGGAAGATAACGGTCTTCGCGGCGGCTTCATTAACCAACGCGATGCAGGATATCGCTAAGGCGTATAAGCAGGAGAAAAAGGTTGATGTAGTCTCATCCTTTGCCTCCTCTTCAACGCTGGCACGGCAAATTGAAGCGGGCGCGCCTGCTGACCTGTTTATCTCCGCAGACCAGAAATGGATGGATTACGCGGTTGAGAAAAAAGCGATTGATACCGCCTCACGCGAAACGCTGCTGGGAAACAGCCTGGTTGTCGTTGCGCCAAAGGCCAGCGCGCAGGGCGATATTACCATCAACAGCAAGACTGACTGGACCAGCCTGCTGAAGGGCGGCCGTCTGGCGGTGGGCGACCCGGAACATGTACCGGCCGGGATTTATGCTAAAGAAGCGCTGCAAAAGCTGGGGGCATGGGACACCTTGTCAGCAAAACTGGCTCCGGCGGAAGACGTGCGCGGGGCGCTGGCATTGGTTGAACGTGACGAAGCGCCGTTGGGCATCGTTTACGGCTCCGATGCGGTTGCCAGCAAAGGTGTTAAAGTAGTGGGCACCTTCCCGGAAGATTCGCATAAGAAGGTTGAGTATCCGCTGGCCATTATTGACGGGCATAAAAATGCAACCGTCAGCGCATTCTATGACTACCTGAAAGGGCCTGAGGCGTCAGCTATCTTCAAACAATACGGATTTACCACGCGCCAATGATTTTAAGCGATCCCGAATGGCAGGCGGTGCTGCTGAGCCTCAAAGTATCATCCCTGGCGGTGGTGTTTAGCTTACCTTTTGGGATCTTTTTTTCCTGGCTGCTGGTCAGGCGCAGCTTCCCCGGAAAAGCGCTGCTCGACAGTATTCTCCACCTCCCGCTGGTGCTGCCGCCGGTGGTGGTCGGCTATTTACTGCTGGTTGCGATGGGAAGACGCGGTTTCATCGGCAGCTGGCTGTACGACTGGTTCGGCCTGACATTTGCCTTTAGCTGGCGCGGCGCGGTGCTGGCGGCGGCGGTGATGTCGTTTCCTCTGATGGTGCGGGCGATTCGCCTGGCGCTTGAAGGGGTCGATATCAAGCTGGAGCAGGCGGCGCGAACCCTCGGCGCCGGGCGCTGGCGGGTGTTCTTTACCATCACCCTGCCGCTGACGCTGCCGGGCATTATTGTCGGCACCGTGCTGGCCTTCGCTCGCTCGCTGGGCGAGTTTGGCGCGACCATCACCTTCGTTTCCAATATCCCCGGCGAAACGCGCACGATCCCCTCGGCAATGTATACCCTGATCCAAACGCCGGGCGGCGAGGGCGCCGCCGCGCGTTTATGCTTAATTTCGATCGTCCTGGCGCTGATCTCGCTGCTGGTTTCCGAATGGCTGGCTCGCCTCAGCCGCGCGCGGATGGGTAAATAACGATGCTTGAACTCGATTTTACCCAGACGCTGGGAACCCACTGCCTGAACATTCAGGAGACGCTGCCCGCCAGCGGTATTACTGCGATATTTGGCGTATCCGGAGCCGGTAAAACCTCGCTCATCAATGCCATCAGCGGCCTGACCCGGCCGCAGAAAGGACGAATCGTGCTCAACGGCCGGGTGCTGAATGATGTCGAAAAGCGCATCTGCCTGGCGCCGGAAAAACGGCGGATTGGCTACGTTTTCCAGGATGCCCGCCTGTTCCCGCACTACAAAGTGCGCGGCAATTTGCAGTACGGCATGGCGAAGAATATGGCCGGGCAGTTCGATAAGCTGGTGGCGCTGCTGGGGATTGAGCCTCTGCTCGAGCGCCTGCCGGGCGGCCTCTCCGGCGGCGAGAAGCAGCGGGTGGCCATCGGCCGGGCGCTGCTGACCGCCCCCGAGCTGCTGCTGCTCGATGAGCCGCTGGCATCGCTGGATATTCCCCGTAAGCGTGAGCTGCTGCCCTACCTGCAGCGGCTGGCGCGCGAAATCAATATCCCGATGCTGTACGTCAGCCATTCGCTGGATGAGATCCAGCATCTGGCGGATAAAGTGCTGGTGCTGGAAAACGGCAGCGTGAAGGCGTTTGGCGATCTCGAAGAGGTGTGGGGCAGCAGCGTGATGCACCCGTGGCTGCCGCAGGACCAGCAGAGTACGATACTGAACGTTTCGGTTGTCGCCCAGCATCCGCAGTATGCGATGACCGCGCTGGCCCTCGGCGAGCAGCGGCTGTGGGTCAACCAGCTCGAGCGGCCGCTGGGCGAGTCGGCGCGCATTCGCGTTCAGGCGTCCGACGTGTCGCTGGTGCTGGAGCTCCCGCAGCGAACCAGCATTCGTAATATTTTACGCGCGCAGGTGGTGCAGTGTATTGAAACCAACGGACAGATTGAGGTGCAGCTGGAGGTCAGCGGCCGCACTCTATGGGCGCGCATCAGCCCGTGGGCCAGAGATGACCTGGGGGTTACGCCAGGTCAGTGGCTGTACGCGCAAATCAAGAGCGTGTCGATTACCGCCTGATCACAGCAGGTTGCGGTTGATAAAGTCGGCAATGCTGTTGCTTTCGTTCTCGCCAATCACCACGTTCGCGCGCGCTTTGACTTCGTCGACTGCGTTACCCATCGCCACGCCGGTACCGGCGGCTTCCAGCATGCTGAGATCGTTATAGTTGTCGCCGAAGGCCACCACGTCCTGCATCGACAGCCCCTGGGCTTCAACCCACTGCGCCAGGCGCTTGCCTTTGCTGTTGCCGGCGCGGGCGATATCGACCTGATCGTGCCACGACCATTCGCACTCCAGCCCCAGCGTCTGGCCGACGTGCTGCGCGAACTGCTGCAGTTTGGGAATGTTTTCATCGGTGAGGGCAAACTTCCACACCGCCTTCACCTCGCGCGCCGCCTGCGCCAGGGAGTCAACCTGGGTGAAGACCGGACGCTGTTCCGGCGGCAGCGACTCTGCCCAGCGGGCGGTACGGATGACGTGCCCGGTCGGTTGCTCGTAGAGCATGGCGTCGTCGACGTACATCAGGCCGTGAACGTCGTGGTCGGCCAGCATCCCGGCGAGGCTTAGCGCCTTATCTACCGCCATCGGATCGGCTTGCAGAACCTTTTTTGCCTGATAATCATACAAATAAGTGCCATTACAACAAATTGCAGGTGTATCCAGAGCCAGTGCCTGATAAAAAGGATGGATCGCGACGTGATGTCGACCCGTGACGACGATCACCTGGTAACCGGCCGCGCGGGCACGCGCCAGCGCCTCAAGTGAGGCGGGCAGGATCGTCTTGCTTGAGGTCAATAAGGTGCCGTCTAAATCCAGGGCAATCACGCGTGAGGTCATGTGTTGTTTCCGGTTAATGGTGAAAAGTGAGCAGGCCATGATGGTACACCGCTGTGCCTCAGGGGCAAATTTTTCAGCATCTACCGTTAAAAGAGTCTATACATTGCATCGAACAAGCAGCTTGCTGAATGAAATGTATAAGTTTTCCATGCGCAGTGAGGAAAGGAGTATTCATGAAACAAACCGTTTATACCGCCAGCCCGGAAAGCCAGCAGATTCACGTCTGGAGTCTGGATCTTGCGGGAAATTTGACCCTGGTACAGGTTGTTGACGCCCCGGGTCAGGTGCAGCCGATGGTGGTTAGCCCGAATAAAGAGTATCTCTACGTCGGCGTGCGTCCGGAGTTTCGCGTACTGGCTTACCGCATTGCGCCAGATAACGGGGCGCTGACTTTCGCCGGTGAAGCCGCGCTGCCGGGGAGCCCGACGCATATTTCGACCGACAGGCTGGGCCGCTTCGTGTTCAGCGCCTCCTACAATTCGGGCTGCGTTAGCGTCACGCCGCTGACCGACGGTCTGCCGGGTGAAACGGTGGCCGTGGTTGAAGGGCTGGAAGGCTGCCACTCGGCCAATATTGCCCCGGATAACCGCACGCTGTGGGTACCGGCGCTGAAGCAGGATCGCATTTGTCTGTTTACCCTCAGCGATGACGGTTTCCTGGCGGCGCAGGAGCCGGCGGAAGTCACCACCGTTGAAGGCGCCGGCCCGCGTCATATGGTGTTCCATCCGAACCAGCAGTACGGCTACTGCGTTAACGAGCTGAACAGCTCCGTCGACGTCTGGGAGCTGAAGGACCCGCACGGCAAAATTGAGTGTGTGCAGACGCTGGATATGATGCCTGCCGACTTTACCGGCGTGCGCTGGGCGGCGGATATCCACCTGACCGCCGACGGCCGTCATCTGTACGCCTGCGATCGTACTGCCAGCATTATCACCATCTTCAGCGTCTCCGAAGACGGCAGCGTGCTGGCGATTGAAGGCTACCAGCCGACCGAGGCCCAGCCGCGCGGCTTTAACCTCGATCACAGCGGCAGGTACCTGATTGCCGCCGGGCAGAAATCACACCACGTCGCGGTATATGAAATTAGCGGCGAGCAGGGCCTGCTGCAGGAGAAAGGGCGCTATGCCGTAGGTCAGGGGCCGATGTGGGTTGTGGTTAACGCTCACTAAGCCGCAGAGGCTGATAAAACCTCGCTGCGGCGAGGTTTTTTTATGCGTCGGGCGAGGTCGTTGCAAATGAGCCCGCCGTCCGGTCGCGGCGGTATGGCACTTATGACAGCGCCGCCTGTAGCGCCCGGGCGCTATTGTGCAGCTGTAGGCCAGGGTTGCGGCCAATTAATACGAACTGATATCCCCGATCGTGCCACCAGGCGAGATTCATCCCGTGGCGCTGCTCGCTGCTAATCTCCGCGCTGCCCGGCTGGCGCAGCGGAGAGATGCACAGCGCCATGGGGCCATATTCGGCATGCATCCAGGCAATCTGCGCGATGGAGGTGCTGTCGTAGCGCAGCATGCGGACCATTTTAAGCTCCGCGCCCTGCAGCCTGAGCTGCTGTTCATTGAGATGCAGGCCGATATCCTCGGCGGTGCGCGTCAGGCCGCGCTGCAGCAGCGGCGACGAGCTGTCGAGATCGAGCAGCGTTTCGGCGCTGTAGAGCGACATGTAGCGGGCTTCAAGATCGCGAATATTTTCGCTCTCGTCGGGCTCGCCCGCCGGAGCGCGCGCCAGATAGCCTAACCCGGAGCCAATCAGCAAAAAGCTGAGCGAGGCGGCAATCATCGAGCGGCGGCTAAACGACGGCCGTGGCGCGCGGCTATCCTCGTCCTCCGCCAGCTGCGCTTCCAGCCTTGCCTGCATGCGCTCCAGCGGAGCCTCGTCGAGTAAGGGAGCGAAGGCCTGACGATAGTTCTGATTGCTGCTCATCAGCTCGGCGGTGCGGGCGGCAAGCTGCCCATCGCTCTTGAATGCGGCTTCGAACCTGCGGGCGTCGGCGTCGCTCATCTCGCCATCCAGCCAGGCAACGATGGCCTCATCGTTATAGGGAGGCGTAAAACTTAAGGATTTCAAGAGCGTTTCTCCTTCGCAGAGGGCGGGGTAGCTATCGATTTTGCCAGCGTCAGCCTTGCCGCCGCCAGCCGGCTCATAATGGTACCAACCGGCACCGACAGGGTGTCCGCCGCCTCCTGATAGGTAAAGCCTTCGACATACACCAAAAATACGGCATTGCGCTGCGCTTCCGCCAGCGCGCCCACGCGCCGCATAATTTGCCGGTACTGCAGGCTATCTTCCGCCATTTCACGGGAATCCGGCGCAACCAGCTCTTCGCTGTCAACGAATCCTTGCCCCATCCGCACGTGGCGCGCGCGCAGCTCTGAGATCCAGATTGAGTGGAGAATAGAAAACAGCCATCTGTCGATACGCGTGCCCGGCGTATACTGCGCGCTCTTTTCGAGCGCGCGTACGCAGGTGGACTGTACCAACTCTTCGGCTACATCGCGGCTGCGCGACAGTACCAGCCCGTAGCGCCAAAGGCGGGCCAGATGCGCGGCAAGCTGTGAGCGAACTTCACTGGTTGTGATTTTCTTACCCTCGTGACGATATTCAGGATTCGGGATGTCCGTTAATGGCCGCCTGCAGATCGCGATACTCCTCGCAGCCCTGGCCGCAGATCCCGGCAATCACCTTCAGCTGCTCCTTCGCGAGATCCGGACGACCTTTTATCATCCAGGCTTCACCCAGATACTCCCGCGCTTTGGCATAATTCGGCTCAAGCGCCAGCGAACGCTGATAATAGCCGATGCCTTCGTCCGTGCGGCCGAGCTTGCGGGTTGCATAGCCGCGGTAGTTCCAGGCCTCGGCCGTATTACCGTTTTTTAACGAATCCAGCAGGTTCAGCGCCGTCTGGTACTCGCCTTTTTTCGCCAGATGGTAAGCGTAGTTGGTTTTATCCTGGTCGCTGAGGCTGCTGGTTTTCTCCGGCACGCACTGTTTGGTGGCGCTGTTGTAAACCTGCCCGCTCGGGCAGTCCGGAGTTTTACTCTCGGTACTATTATCGCCCATGGCAAAAACCGGCGGCACGGACAGGAAAAATAGCAGTGCCGGAACGGCCATGCGGCGCGAAGCGGGGCGTAATGCAGAGGAAAGTGCGTTCATTTTAGTCTCCAGAGTGGGCGAATGCGCGACCGGGCGTACAGGTGAACCGCAAGGGTTAAGTGCCGTCATGGTCTTGCATGGTATAAACGCGCCAGCGGGAGTTTTTATTCGCCTAAAAAGCGTATTTTTTTGCGGCCGGGAAAGCCCGTCGGGAAGAGGGGGAGGTAAAGGGGGAGCGGCGTCCCCCTTTTAAGCTGCGGCGGTTACTGCTTAGGCTCGGCTACGATAAAGCTTCCCACGCCGCGGTTGTTGTATTCCCACATGCGGTTGAAGCCGTTGTCGTTGAGATTACGCTGCGCAACGCCTTTAGCGTCCACCGCGCCGGTATCACCGCTGAATGCGCGGTTAGATACTGCCGCGTCGGCCCACGGCTTAGCGACATTAAAGCCTTCGTTAATCACGCTATCGCGGATAACAACCTGACCGTTGGTGTTGCTATCAACGTCCAGAGAGCGGCCCAGCTGAGCGAAGCCGTCGCCGGAAGCGGTGAAGCGGCTGTTGATGGCCAGGAAGCCGTAGGTGACGCTCTTCAGCGTAGCCGGAGCAAAAACGTAGCCCTCTTTCTGCGTGCGGGAATTCACGACGCGGAAATCGGTATTATCAAATACGACGGCGCCGCGGCCGGCAACGATATCGACGTCGCCTTCAATATAGCTGTTGCTGACCAGCGTGCGGGTCTGGCGATCGTTCTGCAGGCGGTTCTGCACGCCGCTGTTGGTCACGAAGAAGGTGTTCTGGCGGCCCAAAATATTGACGTTGTTAATCTGGACCTGGTCGCCATCGCTGCGCAGGGCTACGGCCTGGTGGGTACCGGCATCAACGCTATCGCCGAGGTTGTTAGCGATGGTCAGGTTCTGCAGCTGCAGGCCGTTATTCTGCGACCAGAAGACCGCAGAGCACATCATGCCAACGGTGGCCGTACGCTTGCTCTGGCAGTTGTCGAACATATACCACGCCGGTTTGCCTGGCATATATTTTCCGGCCGGATTGACCAGGTGGCGCCAGCTGGTGACGTCCATTTCAGAATCGATCGCCTGGCTAATTTTCACATCCAGCGGCTTCTCGCCGGTACCGTACAGGGTCAGCGCGCCGGGGGCGGCCGGAACATAGACGGTACCGGTATATTCACCCGGCATAATCGCAATGAACAGACGGCGGTCGGAATGGCGGGCGATTGCCGCATCAACGGCAGCCTGAATCGTGGTGTGGGTAACGCCTTGAGTGCCCGCAGGCCCGACGACGAAGTCAGGCTGGGCCGGCACGGCAATGGCTGCCGGCTTCCACGCTGCGGCGTTCGGGTCCAGCGACTGGAAATAGCTCGTCGGCAGGAAGTTCTTCGCTTCATCGGCGCTTAAAACCGGGCGAGAGGCGATACCCGGCGCGGCCTGGGTAGAGGGTTGCTGATCGGCAGGGGTTGAGCTGCAGGCGGATAACGTCACGCCGAAGGCCAGCGCCAGCGCCAGTCGGGAAACTGAGAATGTGTTCATGTTGCTCCGGGCAAGAATCAATTAGCTATACCCGCCATACTTCAAGCCGCTTCTTTGCTGGCAGCGTGCGCCTGCCATCTCGATACGGGCCGAATTATTTGGGGTGTGTGAATAGATAAGCTCTTTAAAACCTGCTTTTTTATACTAAGTTGAGCAAAACGGGAAGACGCTGAGCTAAAAAGTTAGCGTAATGCTGTTTTGCATCCTGAAGCGGGGCCGCTCGCAGTCACAAAAAAATAACAATTCCGCCTGCTTTTATTGACATTCTCGGTGGAATGAAAATAAATGTCTATACAACCCATGACAAGTTGACTGGTATGACTAAAGCCACTTCCGATCTCGTTATCTGGCGAAACGCCCGCCTCGCCACGCTGAACCCTCACGACTCGCGGCCTTATGGCCTGCTGGATCGCCACGCGCTGCTGGTGCGCGATGGCCGGATTGAGGCCGTGATCCCTGAAAGCGACGCCCCGGCCGGGCGGAGTATTGACCTTGGCGGCAGGCTGTTGACGCCGGGGCTGATTGATTGCCATACCCACCTGATCTTCGGCGGCAGCCGGGCGCAGGAGTGGGAGCAGCGGCTAAACGGCGTCTCTTACCAGACGATTAGCGCTAACGGCGGGGGAATTAACTCGACGGTGCGCGCCACCCGCGAGAGCAGCGAAGCGCAGCTGCTGGCGCTGGCGCAGCAGCGCCTGGATCGCCTGCTGCGTGAAGGGGTGACCACGGTTGAAATTAAGTCCGGCTACGGGCTGGATCTGGAAAACGAACGCAAGATGCTGCGCGTGGCGCGAGAGCTTAGCGAAAGCAACGCGGTGGAGCTGTCGGCCACGCTGCTCTCCGCCCACGCCACGCCGCCGGAGTATAAAGATGACCCGGACGGCTACATCGCGCTGGTCTGCGAAACCCTGCTGCCGACGCTGTGGGAAGAGGGGCTGTTTGAAAGCGTCGACGTGTTCTGCGAAAACGTCGGCTTCAGTCCGCAGCAGACCGAACGGGTATTCCAGGCGGCGCAGGCCCGCGGAATCCCGGTGAAGGGCCACGTCGAACAGCTGTCATCGCTCGGCGGCGCCGAACTGGTCAGCCGCTATCGCGGGCTCTCTGCTGACCATATCGAATATCTGACGGAAGAGGGCGTGTCGGCGATGAGCCAAAGCGGGACGGTCGCGGTGCTGTTGCCCGGGGCGTTTTATTTCCTCAACGAGACCCGCCGGCCGCCGGTAGAACTGCTGCGCCAGCACCGGGTCCCGATAGCCGTCGCCACCGACTACAACCCGGGCACCAGCCCGTTCGCCAGCCTGCATCTGGCGATGAATATGGCCTGCGTCAAGTTCGGCTTAACGCCGGAGGAGGCATGGGCCGGCGTGACCCGCCACGCGGCCCGGGCGCTGGGGCGCCAGGCGAGCCACGGCCAGCTGGCGGCGGGATTCGTCGCCGATTTTGCCATCTGGGACGCCGAACATCCGGTAGAGATGGTTTATGAACCGGGGCGCAGCCCGCTCTGGCATCGCGTGGTTCGAGGAGAAATGCAATGAAGCTGTGGCAACCGACGCCCGCCGGGCTGTGGCAAGGACGTGATGACAGCGGCGAAGCCGCCAACGCGCTGCGCCTGTTTCAGACGATAGCGCGGGTGGACCGTTTCGCTCCCGACGAGCAGCCGGGCGAGATTGCGCTGCTGGGGTTTGCCTGCGACGAGGGCGTGCGGCGCAACCGCGGGCGCACCGGGGCAGAAAAGGGGCCCGAGACGCTGCGGCGGGCGCTGGCGAATATGGCCAGCCACGACGGCCACGACCGCTGCGTGGATATGGGCAGCATTAGCGTGATGGGCGACGCGCTGGAAGAGGCTCAGCAGGCGCTGCGCGAGGCGGTAACTGCCTGCCAGCGCGCCGGCAAACGCACCCTGGTGCTGGGCGGCGGCCACGAAACCGCCTTTGGCCACGGCGCCGGCGTGCTGGACGCGTTCCCCGACGAAAAGGTCGGCATTATCAACCTCGACGCCCATCTCGATTTACGCTTTGCCGACCGGGCCAGCTCGGGAACGCCGTTCCGCCAGCTGGCGCTGGAGTGTGAAGCGCAGGGGCGCGGTTTTCACTACGCCTGCATCGGCGCCAGCCGGGCGGCGAATACCCAGGCCCTGTGGGATGAGGCGGCGCGTCGCGAGGTGCGGGTCATTGAGGATCTGGACGTGCTGCAGGCCTATGAAGAACGGGCTGCGCCGGAAATCGCGCGCCAGATAGCCCTCTACGATCGCCTCTACCTGACCATCGACCTTGACGTCATGCCGGCGGCTGAAATGCCGGCGGTGTCGGCTCCTGCTGCGCTGGGCGTGCCGCTGACGACGCTGCTGCGCATCGTCGAGCCGCTGTGCCGCAGCGGCAAGCTGCAGGCGGTGGATCTGGTGGAGTTTAATCCGCAGTTTGACCTCGATAGCCGGGGGGCCCGCACGGCGGCCCGGCTGGCGTGGCAAATCGCCCATTGGTGGCGCTGACGATTCAGTATATTCTGATCGTTTCGCCGCCCATTGAGTATAAGGAAAGCCAGGCTATGTTTTCACAGCAATCTCTCTCCGCGCCGGCACCGTTCTATGAAAAGGTGAAGCAGGCGATCAGCGAAAAGATCCAAAGCGGCGTCTGGCGCCCGCACGATCGCATCCCTTCGGAAGCGGAGCTGGTGGCGCAGTTTGGGTTTAGCCGGATGACCATCAACCGGGCGCTTCGCGAGCTCACCGATGAAGGCCTGCTGGTGCGCCTGCAGGGCGTGGGGACCTTTGTGGCGGAGCCGAAAGGACAGTCGGCTCTGTTTGAAGTCCGCAGCATCGCCGATGAAATCGTCTCCCGCCAGCACCAGCACCGCTGTGAGGTGCTGCTGCTGGAAGAGACCCAGGCCGATCTTATTCAGGCGGCGGCGCTCAACGTCGCCGAAGGCACGCGGATATTTCACTCCCTGATGGTGCATTTTGAAAACGACGTTCCGGTACAAATTGAGGACCGCTGCGTCAATGCCACCGTGGTGCCGGACTATTTACGCCAGGACTACACCGCCACCACGCCGCACGACTACCTGTCGCTAATTGCCCCGCTAACCGAGGGGGAGCATATTGTGGAAGCGGTGCAGGCGAGCGCGAAGGAGTGCGAGCTGCTGCACATTCATGCCCACGATCCCTGCCTGATGATTCGCCGCCGCACCTGGTCGACGACGCATATTGTTTCCCACGCCCGCCTGCTGTTTCCCGGCAGCCGCTATCGCCTGCAGGGGCGTTTCGGATCCTGATCCTCCGCGCGTCGGCAAAAGCGTGATTGCTGACGCAATATAACAAAATTGTATCATTTCTGTTAAATCCTGGCTTGCGTAGAGTTGTATAGACAAGTATATGTATCTACGTAAACAACGTTAATTGTCAGGAGAAACCCCGATGTCGCAAAGCAAATATCGCCAGCTGGACGTACGTGCACCGCGAGGCACCACGCTGAGTGCGAAGAGCTGGTTGACCGAAGCGCCGCTGCGTATGTTAATGAATAACCTCGATCCGGACGTTGCCGAAAACCCGCATGAGCTGGTGGTTTACGGCGGTATTGGGCGCGCGGCGCGTAACTGGGAATGCTATGACGCTATCGTGAAGGCGCTGAAAAACCTGGAAAACGATGAGACCCTGCTGGTGCAGTCCGGCAAGCCGGTGGGGGTGTTCAAAACCCATGAAAACTCACCCCGCGTGCTGATCGCCAACTCTAACCTGGTGCCGCACTGGGCGACCTGGGAACACTTCAACGAACTCGACGCCAAAGGTCTGGCAATGTACGGCCAGATGACCGCCGGGAGCTGGATTTATATCGGCAGCCAGGGCATCGTGCAGGGAACCTACGAAACCTTCGTCGAAGCCGGCCGCCAGCACTATGAAGGCAGCCTGAAAGGGCGTTGGGTCCTGACCGCCGGTCTGGGCGGCATGGGCGGCGCTCAGCCGCTGGCCGCGACCCTGGCGGGCGCCTGCTCGCTGAACATTGAGTGCCAGCAGAGCCGTATCGATTTCCGCCTGCGTACCCGCTACGTTGACGAGCAGGCGACGTCGCTGGATGACGCCCTGGCCCGCATCAAAAAATATACCGCCGAAGGCCGCGCCGTCTCGATCGCGCTGTGCGGCAACGCCGCCGACATCGTGCCGGAAATGGTGAAACGCGGCGTGCGCCCGGACATGGTCACTGACCAGACCAGCGCCCACGACCCGCTGCACGGCTATCTGCCGAAAGGCTGGAGCTGGGAAGAGTATCAGGAAAAAGCGGTCTCCGACCCGCAGGGCACCATTCAGGCCGCCAAACGCTCGATGGCCGACCACGTTCAGGCCATGCTGGCCTTCCATGAGATGGGCATCCCGACCTTCGACTACGGTAACAACATTCGCCAGATGGCCCAGGAAATGGGCGTCGACAAGGCCTTCGACTTCCCGGGCTTCGTTCCCGCCTATATTCGCCCGCTGTTCTGCCGCGGTATCGGCCCGTTCCGCTGGGTGGCGCTCTCCGGCGACCCGCAGGATATTTATAAGACCGATGCCAAAGTGAAAGAGATTGTCAAAGACGACAAGCATCTGCACCACTGGCTGGATATGGCGCGCGAGCGCATCAGCTTCCAGGGCCTGCCGGCGCGTATCTGCTGGGTTGGCCTCGAGTGGCGCCAGAAGCTGGGTCTGGCCTTTAACGAAATGGTTCGCAGCGGCGAAGTTTCCGCGCCGATCGTTATCGGTCGCGACCACCTTGACTCCGGGTCGGTTGCCAGCCCGAACCGTGAAACCGAATCCATGCGCGATGGTTCTGATGCGGTTTCCGACTGGCCGCTGCTCAACGCCTTGCTGAATACGGCCAGCGGCGCGACCTGGGTTTCGCTGCACCACGGCGGCGGCGTAGGCATGGGCTTCTCTCAGCACTCCGGGATGGTTATCGTCTGCGACGGGACCGACGAAGCGGCCGCGCGAATCGCTCGCGTTCTGCATAACGACCCGGCAACCGGCGTGATGCGTCACGCGGATGCGGGCTATGAGATTGCGATTGAATGCGCAGCGGAACAAGGACTGAATCTTCCTATGGTGTCAGCAACGCAGGGGCAACGCTGAAATGAAAACTTTAACTCTTATTCCCGGCCAGCTGAGCCTGACGCAGCTGCGCGATATTTATAGCTATCCGCTGAACGTCGTGCTCGATGAGAGCGCCTTTGCGGCGATTGACGAGAGCGTGGCCTGCGTCAACGCGATCCTCGCGGAAGGGCGCACCGCTTACGGTATTAACACCGGTTTTGGTCTGCTGGCACAAACCCGTATCTCAACCGAGGACCTCGAAAACCTCCAGCGCTCGCTGGTGCTGTCCCATGCCGCCGGCATCGGCGAGCCGCTGGATGAGGCGATGGCGCGGCTGATTATGGTGCTGAAGATTAACAGCCTCTCCCGCGGCTTTTCCGGCATTCGTCTGAGCGTCATTCAGGCGCTGGCGCAGCTGGTGAATAAAGGCGTTACGCCGTGGATCCCGGCGAAAGGCTCCGTTGGGGCATCCGGCGACCTGGCGCCGCTGGCGCATATGTCGCTGACGCTGCTGGGGGAAGGGAAAGCCCGCTGGCAGGGGGAGTGGATGCCGGCCGCGCAGGCGCTGGAAAAAGCGGGCCTCAAGCCGATTACGTTGGCGGCCAAAGAGGGGCTGGCGCTGCTTAACGGCACGCAGGCCTCGACGGCGTTCGCGCTGCGCGGCCTGTTTGAAGCCGAAGATCTGTTTACCTCGGCGGTGGTGTGCGGCGCGCTGACGACCGAAGCGGCGCTGGGCTCGCGTCGTCCGTTTGACTCACGTATCCATGAGGCTCGCGGCCAGCGCGGGCAGATTGACGCCGCCGCGCTCTATCGCCACGTTCTGACCGACGATAGCGCGATTTCTCAGTCGCACCACGACTGCACCAAGGTGCAGGACCCGTACTCTCTGCGCTGTCAGCCGCAGGTGATGGGCGCCTGTCTGACGCAGATCCGTCAGGCGGCGGAAGTTTTATTGGTTGAAGCCAACGCGGTCTCCGACAACCCGCTGGTGTTCGCCAGCGAGAATGAGGTGATTTCCGGCGGTAACTTCCACGCCGAACCGGTGGCGATGGCGGCGGACAACATCGCCCTGGCGATAGCCGAAATCGGCTCGCTGTCGGAGCGTCGCATCGCGCTGATGATGGACAGCCATATGTCGCAGCTGCCGCCGTTCCTCGTGAAAAACGGCGGCGTCAACTCCGGCTTTATGATCGCCCAGGTGACCGCGGCGGCATTAGCCAGCGAAAACAAAGCGCTTTCGCACCCGCATAGCGTTGATAGCCTGCCGACTTCAGCAAACCAGGAGGATCACGTCTCGATGGCGCCGGCCGCCGGTCGCCGCCTGTGGGCGATGGCTGAAAACACGCGCGGCGTGCTGGCGGTCGAGTGGCTGGCCTCCGTCCAGGGGCTGGATATGCGCGAGGGCCTTGCCAGCAGCCCGCTGCTGGAAAAGGCGCGCCATCTGCTGCGCGAACGCGTGCCGCATTACACCGAAGACCGCTTCTTCGCGCCGGATATTGAAAACGCTATTGAGCTTTTGGCCGCGCGTCACCTGACGCGACTGCTGCCTGCCGTACTGCCCGATCACAACTAACCATTCGCTGTTCTCTGTACCCGCGTCGGGGGGATGTCTTCCCCCCGGCCGTCCTACACGCATATTTGTCGTCGTATAAAAATTATCAGGACACTTGCATATGCAACAACAATCGCAACAAAAGCCCCATCTGCTGCGCGGGCTGAACGCTCGCCATATTCGCTTTATCGCGCTCGGTTCCGCCATCGGCACCGGGCTGTTCTACGGATCGGCCGCCGCCATCAAGGCCGCCGGTCCTGCGGTGCTGCTGGCCTATCTTATCGGCGGCGCGGCGGTCTTTATCGTGATGCGGGCGCTGGGAGAAATGGCGGTGCGCAACCCCATCTCCGGCTCCTTCGGCAGCTACGCGCGGCAGTATCTCGGCCCGCTGGCCGGGTTTATCACCGGCTGGACCTACACTTTCGAAATGGTGATTGTGGCCCTCGCCGACGTGACCGCGTTTGGGATTTATATGGGGCTGTGGTACCCCGACGTGCCGCGCTGGATTTGGGTGCTGAGCATTATCTTTTTCATCGGCGCGATGAACCTGTGCCACGTGCGAATTTTTGGTGAGATGGAGTTTGGGCTCTCGCTGATTAAAGTGGTGGCCATTATTGCGATGATCGTTGCCGGCGGCAGCATCATCTTCTTTGGCTTCGGCCACGCGTTTCCGGCGACGGGGCTGGAAAATCTGTGGAGCCACGGCGGATTTGCCCCCAACGGCTGGCAGGGGATTATCGCTTCGCTGGGGATTGTGATGTTTGCCTTCGGCGGGGTCGAAATCATTGGCGTCACCGCCGCGGAGGCGCAGGACCCGAAAAAGGTTATTCCGCAGGCAATCAATACCATCCCGCTGCGCATCGTGCTGTTCTACGTCTGCACGCTGGCGATCCTGATGGCTATTTTCCCGTGGAACAGCTTTGGCGAGCAGGGCAGCCCGTTCGTGCTGATCTTCAGCGGGCTGGGGATTCCGGCGGCGGCGACCATCCTCAATATTATCGTCATTAGCGCCAGCATTTCGGCCATCAACAGCGATATATTTGGCGCGGGGCGCATGATGTACGGCATGGCGAAAGAGGGCATGGCGCCGAAAAGCTTCCAGCGTATCGCCAGCAACGGCGTGCCGTGGATGACGGTGGTGGTGATGGGCGTGGCGCTGCTGGCGGCGGTAGTGCTGAACTACCTGATGCCGGAGCAGATCTTCGTGCTGATCGCCTCGCTGGCGGCGTTTGCCACGGTATGGGTCTGGCTGATGATCCTGCTGGCCCACTTTGCGATGCGCCGGGGCCTGTCGGCGCAAGAGCGGCGCAATATCGCGTTCCCGGTGCCGTTCTGGCCGCTGGCGCCGCTGCTGACCCTGCTGTTTATGGGGCTGGTGATTGCGGTGCTGGGGATGGTGGAAGAGACGCGTATTGCGCTGATCGCCGGCCTGGTCTGGCTGGGCCTGCTGACCGTGGTGTGGTATGCGCGGGTGCGAAAAAGCGCGGTCATCGCGGTGACGGAGCAGTAATCAGACATCCCCGGGTCAGGCGTGAGCCCCGGCCCGGGGATGTTCCGAAGTTAGCTAAACAGGGCGGTTATCGAGGCGCTGCCGAGGCTGTGGAAATGCACGTTAAAACCGACCATCGCACCGCTTGCGCCTTCATCGACGTCAATTTTGTCGACGTCCAGGGCGTGCACGGTAAAGATATAGCGATGGCTTTCACCCTTCGGCGGCGCCGCGCCGCCGTAACCCGCCTGGCCGAAATCGGTCCGGGTTTGAACCGCCTCTTCCGGCAGCGCCGCGAGGCCGGAACCGGCGCCCTGGGGCAGCACGCGGGTCTCGGCAGGAAGGTTCGCCACAATCCAGTGCCACCAGCCGGAGCCGGTCGGCGCGTCCGGGTCGTAACAGGTCACCACAAAGCTTTTGCTGCCCGCCGGAACATCATCCCACGCCAGATGCGGTGAAATATTGTCCCCCGCGTAGCCCATGCCGTTGAATACATGACGATTGGGCAGTTTTTCACCATCCTGCAAATCATGACTGATGAGTTTCATCGTCTCTCCTCAAGTTAATCTACTGATTCGCAAAGAAGTGTAGCGCGTGAGGCGCGGTATTACCGTCTCTTAATCGCTAAAAAATGTTTCTTCCAGCACCGCCGCGTTAACCGCCCGGGTCAGGCGCGTCAGCTGTTCTGAGGTAATGATATACGGCGGCATCAGGTAGATAAGCTTGCCGAACGGGCGGACCCACACGCCTTGCTCGACGAAAAAGCGCTGCAGGGCGGCCATATTCACCGGCCGACGGGTTTCAACCACGCCAATGGCGCCAAGCACGCGCACGTCGGCCACCAGCGCGGAGTCGCGCGCGGGAGCCAGCTCGGCTTTCAGCTGCGCTTCTATGGCGGCAACCTGGGCCTGCCACTCGCCGCTTGCCAGCAGGTTCAGGCTCTCTGCGGCCACCGCGCAGGCCAGCGGGTTGCCCATAAAGGTCGGGCCGTGCATAAAGCAGCCGGCCTCCCCGTTGCTGATGGTTTCCGCGACAGAACGGGTCGTCAGCGTCGCGGAGAGCGTCATGGTCCCGCCGGTCAGCGCTTTACCGAGACACAGTATATCCGCCGCAATGCCCGCATGTTCACAGGCAAACAGCTTACCGGTACGGCCAAAGCCGGTGGCAATCTCATCGGCAATCAGCAGGATACCTTCGCGATCGCACATCTTACGGATGCGCCTTAACCACTCGGGATGGTACATCCGCATCCCGCCGGCGCCCTGTACGATGGGCTCAAGGATCACCGCCGCAATTTCATGACGATGGGCGGCCATCAGGCGCGCAAAGGGCACCATATCCAGCTCGTCCCACTCGCCGTCAAAGCGGCTTTGCGGCGCCGGCGCGAAGAGGTTGTCCGGCAGATAGCCCTGCCACAGGCTGTGCATGGAGTTGTCCGGGTCGCACACCGACATCGCGCCGAAGGTGTCGCCGTGATAGCCGTTGCGGAAGGTGAGAAAACGCCGGCGCGGTTCGCCCTTTGCCTGCCAGTACTGCAGAGCCATTTTCATCGCCACTTCGACCGCCACGGACCCCGAGTCGGCGAGGAACACGCACTCCAGCGATTCCGGCGTCATCGCCACCAGCTGGCGGCAGAGCGCGACCGCCGACGGGTGGGTTATGCCGCCAAACATCACGTGCGACATCTCGTCGATCTGCGCTTTCATCGCCGCATTCAGCCGCGGGTGGTTATAGCCGTGGATCGCCGCCCACCATGACGACATGCCGTCAATCAGCCGTTCGCCGCCGGCCAGAGAAAGCTCGCAGCCGTGAGCGGCCGCCACCGGGTAAACCGGCAGGGGGGAGGTCATGGAAGTGTAGGGGTGCCAGATGTGGCGTCGATCGAAGGCGAGATCGTCCATTGTCATAAGCGACTTGTAAACCATTTTGAAAACATTTAGGTTTACGAGTATAAACCGAACCGACAGTTAACAAAACCCTTTGGAGAAGCCAATGGCTCACCACGCACGCTGGACAATGTCGCAAGTCACTGAGTTATTTAATAAACCATTGCTGGATCTGCTGTTCGAAGCCCAGCAGGTCCACCGCCAGCACTTTGACCCGCGCCAGGTTCAGGTCAGCACGCTGCTGTCGATTAAGACCGGCGCCTGCCCGGAAGATTGTAAATACTGCCCGCAAAGCGCGCGCTATAAAACCGGCCTGGAGTCCGAGCGCCTGATGGAAGTTGAACAGGTGCTGGAGTCGGCGCGACAGGCTAAAAATGCCGGTTCGACCCGTTTCTGCATGGGCGCGGCGTGGAAGAATCCGCACGAACGCGATATGCCGTATCTTGAGCAGATGGTCAAAGGGGTTAAGGCGCTGGGGCTGGAGTCCTGTATGACCCTCGGCACCCTCACCGATAGCCAGGCGCAGCGCCTCGCCGGTGCCGGCCTCGACTACTACAACCACAACCTGGATACCTCGCCGGAGTTCTACGGCAATATCATCACCACCCGTACCTACCAGGAGCGCCTCGATACCCTTGGTAAAGTGCGCGGCGCGGGAATTAAGGTGTGCTCCGGCGGTATCGTCGGGCTGGGCGAAACGGTAAAAGATCGCGCCGGACTGCTGCTGCAGCTGGCCAACCTGCCGACGCCGCCGGAAAGCGTGCCCATCAACATGCTGGTGAAGGTGAAGGGCACGCCGCTGGCGGACAACGACGACGTCGACGCGTTTGAGTTTATCCGCACCATCGCGGTGGCGCGGATCATGATGCCGACCTCCTACGTGCGCCTCTCCGCCGGCCGCGAGCAGATGAACGAACAGACCCAGGCGATGTGCTTTATGGCCGGGGCCAACTCCATTTTCTACGGCTGCAAGCTGCTGACGACGCCGAACCCGGAAGAGGATAAGGACCTGCAGCTGTTCCGCAAGCTGGGGCTTAATCCGCAGCAGACGGCGGTGCTGGAAGGCGATAACGAGCAGCAGCAGCGCCTGGAGCACGCGCTGAATAACCCGGATACCGAGGAATATTACAACGCGGCGGTGCTATGAGCTGGCAGCAACGCATCGAGCAGGCGCTGAGCGAACGGCGGCAGGCGGATGCCTTTCGCTCTCGTCAGCCGGTAGCGCAGGGGGCCGGGCGTTGGCTGACCCGCGAAGGGCAGCGCTGGCTCAACTTTTCCAGCAACGATTATCTCGGCCTGAGCCAGCATCCGCAGATCGTTGCCGGCTGGCAGCAGGGCGCCGAACGTTACGGCGTCGGCAGCGGCGGTTCGGGTCACGTCAGCGGCTACAGCGACGCGCATCGCCAGCTGGAGGAGGCGCTGGCCGACTGGCTGGGCTATCCGCGCGCGCTGCTGTTTATCTCCGGCTTTGCCGCTAATCAGGCGCTGATTGCCGCCCTGCTCGGCAAGGACGATCGCGCGGTAGCGGACCGTCTGAGCCACGCCTCGCTGCTGGAGGCGGCCAGCCTCAGCCCGGCGCAGCTGCGGCGCTTTCAGCACAACGACGTTCAGCAGCTGAAAACGCTGCTGGAGAAACCGCTGGCGGGCCAGCAGCTGGCGATCACCGAAGGCGTCTTCAGCATGGACGGCGATAGCGCGCCGCTCGGCCCGATCCAGCAGGTGACCACCGAAGCCGGCGGCTGGCTGCTGGTCGATGATGCCCACGGCATTGGCGTGCTCGGCGACGAAGGGCGGGGCAGCTGCTATGCGCAAAACGTCCACCCTGAACTGCTGGTGGTGACCTTCGGGAAGGCCTTTGGCGTCAGCGGCGCGGCGGTATTGTGCAGCGATGCGCTGGCGGACTACCTGCTGCAGTTTGCCCGCCACCTGATTTACAGCACCGCCATGCCGCCGGCCCAGGCCGTTGCGCTCAGCGCCGCGCTGCGGACTATCCGCGGCGATGAGGGCCAGCAGCGGCGGGAAGCGCTGGCCTGCCGCATTGCGCAGTTCCGCGACGGTATGCGCGACTGCCCGGGGCAGCTCACCGAATCGGTCAGCGCCATTCAGCCGCTGATTGTGGGAGACAATACGCGCGCCCTGCGCCTGGCGGCACGCCTGCGCGAGCAGGGCTGCTGGGCGACGGCGATCCGTCCGCCGACGGTGCCGGTCGGCAGCGCCCGGCTGCGGCTGACCCTGAGCGCGGCGCATGAGTCCGCGGATATCGATCGCCTGCTGGAGGTTCTGCATGCCGGCGGTGAATAAACGCGCGGTGGCCGCCGCCTTCGGCCGGGCGGCGAGCCGCTATACGCAGCACGATGAGCTGCAGCGGCGCAGCGCGGAGCTGCTGCTGCGTCAGCTTGGCGACCGGTGCTTTGCCGAAGTTCTGGATGCGGGCTGCGGCCCCGGCGGCATGAGCCGCTACTGGCGCGAGGCGGGCAGCCGCGTCACCGCGCTGGATATCTCCGTCGAGATGCTGGCGGAGGCCCGGCGTCAGCAGGCCGCGCACGGCTACGTGGAGGGCGATATTGAATCCCTGCCGCTGCCGGAGGCCTGCGTGGACCTGGCGTGGAGTAATTTGGCCGTGCAGTGGTGCGACGACCTCAGCGCCGCGCTTGATGAGCTGTATCGGGTCGTGCGTCCCGGCGGGCGGGTGGCCTTCAGCACCCTGCTGGCCGGCTCGCTCCCCGAACTCAATCAGGCCTGGGAGGCGGTTGACCGGCATCCGCACGCCAATCGTTTCCTCAGCGAGCAGGCGGTACGGAGCGCGCTGAGCGGCCGGCGGGTCGAGACGCAGGTTGATGCCGTGACGCTGCCGTTCGCCGACGCCCTGAGCGCGATGCGTTCGCTGAAGGGCATCGGCGCCACCCATTTACACGAGGGGCGCGGCGCGGCGCCCCTCAGCCGCGGGAAGCTGCGCCAGCTTCAGCTGGCGTGGCCCAAACTGCACGGGCAGTGCCCGCTGACGTACCATCTTTTTACAGGAGTGATTGAACGTGATTAAACGTTATTTCGTCACCGGAACGGATACCGAAGTCGGCAAAACGGTGAGCAGCTGCGCCCTGCTGCAGGCGGCGAACCTGCGGGGCCTGAAAAGCGCCGGCTATAAGCCGGTGGCCTCCGGCAGTGAGTACACGGAGCAGGGCCTGCGCAACGACGACGCGCTGGCCCTGCAGCGCAACAGCCGCGTGCCGCTGAGCTATGAGCAGGTTAACCCGTTAACCTTTGCGGAACCCACTTCGCCGCATATTATCAGCGCTGATGAAGGCCGCCCCATTACCGCCGCCGCGCTCTCCGCCGGGCTGCGCGAGCTGGAGAGTCTGGCAGAATGGCTGCTGGTGGAAGGAGCGGGGGGCTGGTTTACGCCGCTGTCCGAAACGCTGAGCTTTGCCGACTGGGTGCAGGAGGAGCGGCTGCCGGTGATTCTGGTGGTGGGGATAAAGCTGGGCTGCATTAATCATGCCCTGCTGACGGCTCAGGCGGTGCGCCAGGCAGGGCTGCCGCTGGTGGGCTGGGTTGCCAACGACGTCCAGCCGCCGGGGAAGCGGCATAGCGAATACCTCGCGACCCTCAAACGGCTGCTGCCAGCGCCCCTGCTGGGTGAGATCCCGTGGCTGGAGGAGGCGTCGCAGCGGGAGGATCTCGGCCGGTATCTCGATCTTAGCGCGCTGGATCGGGCGTCATCCACTGCGCCAGCAGCGGTTCATCCAGCTGTATAACGTCGCCTTGCGCCACGCTGCGCCCGCGGTGCAGCAGGCAGAAGCGGTCTGCCACCCGGCGAATAAACGGCAGGTGCTGCTCGGCGAGCAGTACCGTTAAACCGATATCCCGGTTCAGGCGAACCAGCAGGTCCCCCAGCTTATGCATAAAGTGCTGTCCGCTGCCGCGCGACGGCTCGTCGAGTATCAGCAGGCGCGGCCGGACGATCAGCGCCCTCGCCAGCGCCAGCTGGTACCTGTCGTCTTCCGAGAGCGCGGCGCCTTTGCTCTGGCGAAGGGCGTACAGCTGCGGAAACAGATCGTAAATCTCGCTATTCACCACGGCGCCGGGCGTTCCTCCGGCCGCCAGCGCAATATGCAGATTCTCTTCTACGCTGAGCTGCGAAAAGATGCGTCGGTCCTGCGGCACGTAGCCGATACCTATAACGCTGCGTGAATGAGCGGAGAGCGGCATCAGGTCGCAGGGCGGCGCTCCGCGCTCCTGCCAGGTGATGCTGCCGCTGGCGACCGGGAGATTCCCGGTAATGCAGTTAACCAGCGTGGTTTTCCCCATTCCCTGACTTCCCATCACGCAGGTGCACTCTCCTGGCCTGAGCTCAAGATCAACGTTCCACAGCGTGTGCTGGCTTCCATAGTACTGATTGACGGCGCGTAGACTCAACATAGGCGTTTTCTCCTTTTTGGCGATAGCGAGCGAGACAAACATTCTGCAAATCTCTTGCCAGGAAAAAGAAGTGACGGCATTTTTCCGCCAGAGCAGGTCGCGGCTGGAACCATGAGCAGGGGGCAGCGAAGCGGCTGCACTTTCCCGGTGCTAAACGACGTGAAATGTGGTGCAGAAAGCAACAAAAAGGCGGGCGCCCTTAGCTGATAAATATCAAAAATAATTCAATAATATTTTTTAGCGGCGCGTTTTCCGACGGCGGGCAATTTCTGCCGGGTGGCAGAGGTCATGGCCTGCAGCGAGTTATCCACTATTCCTGTGGATAACCTTGTGTATTAGAGTTAGAGAACTTGCGGTAAGCTAGAGATTACGCGGCCTGCGGCGGAATTGGCGCGAAACCCGTCTTTTATTAAATTCTATTTAATATCAATTGGTTGGATAAAATCAATGGCTGTAAGGAAAGTGTCACCTGCTGCCATAAAAGATTCACCACCTTGCTTGACAAATGTTAAATGACAAATTTTTCTGGGGATAACCTTACACAGTGGCGGATTATTCCACAAGGCGGCGTTTTTTTGCCCAAATGTGGCGGCATAGCGCAAGGTTTACAGGGCAAACAATAATACGGCACTGGTTTTATATCCAGTATTATTTGTTGGCAAAAGCCACGGCGACGGGTAGAATTAAACACCTGCCGTCTCGCGCCGGGCGCTTCATCCTCCTTCAGGGTCAGACATATGAGTAAAACGTTCACGCTGCATTCCGCTTTCCGTCCCTCTGGCGATCAGCCGGAAGCCATTCGCCGCCTCGAAGAGGGGCTGGAAGATGGCCTGGCGCACCAAACGCTGCTGGGGGTAACCGGGTCGGGTAAAACCTTCACCATCGCTAACGTCATTGCCGACCTGCAGCGTCCGACGATGGTCCTTGCGCCTAACAAGACGCTGGCGGCTCAGCTGTATGGCGAAATGAAGGAGTTTTTCCCGGAGAATGCCGTCGAGTACTTCGTCTCCTACTACGACTACTACCAGCCTGAAGCCTACGTGCCGAGTTCGGACACCTTCATCGAGAAGGACGCCTCGGTCAACGAACATATTGAGCAGATGCGTCTGTCGGCAACCAAGGCGCTGCTGGAGCGTCGTGACGTCATCGTGGTGGCCTCGGTCTCCGCCATTTATGGCCTGGGCGACCCTGACCTGTACCTGAAAATGATGCTGCATCTGACTACCGGCATGCTGATTGACCAGCGGGCCATTTTGCGTCGCCTCGCGGAGCTGCAGTACACCCGTAACGATCAGGCTTTCCAGCGCGGGACCTTCCGCGTGCGCGGTGAGGTCATTGACGTCTTCCCGGCGGAATCGGACGATATTGCCCTGCGTATTGAGCTGTTTGACGAAGAGGTTGAGCGCCTGTCGCTCTTTGACCCGCTTACCGGGCAGGTTGAATCGTCCATTCCGCGCTATACCATCTACCCGAAAACGCACTACGTTACCCCGCGCGAACGTATCGTTCAGGCGATGGAAGAGATAAAAGTCGAGCTGGCGGACAGACGTAAAGTGCTGCTGGAAAACAACAAGCTGCTGGAAGAGCAGCGCCTGAGCCAGCGTACCCAGTTTGACCTCGAAATGATGAACGAGCTGGGCTACTGCTCGGGCATTGAAAACTACTCGCGCTATCTTTCCGGGCGCGGGCCGGGCGAGCCGCCGCCGACGCTGTTCGACTATCTGCCGGCGGATGGCCTGCTGGTTATCGATGAATCCCACGTCACCATTCCGCAAATCGGCGGGATGTATCGCGGCGACCGGGCGCGTAAAGAGACGCTGGTGGAGTATGGTTTCCGCCTGCCGTCGGCGCTGGATAACCGTCCGATGAAGTTTGAAGAGTTTGAGGCGCTGGCGCCGCAGACCATTTACGTTTCGGCCACGCCCGGCGCCTATGAGCTGGATAAATCCGGCGATGAGGTGGTCGATCAGGTTGTTCGTCCGACCGGTCTGCTTGACCCGGTTATCGAAGTGCGCCCGGTGGGAACCCAGGTCGACGATCTGCTTTCGGAGATTCGCCTGCGCGCCGCCATCAACGAACGCGTGCTGGTGACGACCTTGACCAAGCGGATGGCCGAAGACCTAACCGAGTACCTCGAAGAGCACGGCGAGCGCGTGCGCTACCTGCACTCGGATATCGATACCGTCGAACGTATGGAGATTATCCGCGACCTGCGCCTCGGCGAGTTTGATGTGCTGGTCGGGATCAACCTGCTGCGCGAAGGGCTGGATATGCCGGAGGTTTCGCTGGTGGCGATCCTTGATGCGGACAAAGAAGGGTTCCTGCGCTCCGAGCGTTCGCTGATCCAGACCATCGGCCGCGCGGCGCGTAACATCAACGGTAAGGCGATTCTCTACGGCGACAGGATCACCGCCTCGATGGCGAAGGCCATCGGTGAAACCGAGCGGCGCCGTGAGAAGCAGCAGCGCTATAACGAAGAGCACGGCATCACCCCGCAGGGCCTGAACAAGAAGGTGGTCGATATCCTGGCGCTGGGCAGCGGCCTGGCGAAGACCAAGGCCAAGGGGCGCGGCAAGTCGCGTTCACCGGTTGAGGCGGATACGCCAGTGCTGACGCCAAAAGCGCTGCAGCAGCGAATTCACGAGCTGGAAGGGCAGATGATGCAGCATGCGCAGAACCTGGAGTTCGAAGAGGCTGCCGAGATCCGCGACCAGCTGCATAAGCTGCGGGACCTGTTCATCGCCGCGTCGTAGGCCCGGCGCGCGTCACGCCTCTTGCTGCGGCCAGTTTAGGCCCGGACAGCGCGCAACAGCCGCAGCGTACGGGCGGCAGGTGACGATGCGCGCGCTTCCCGGATCAAAACGGCAAATAAAATAGCCCTGGGGCTGGATCTTAATATCCGCTTAATCTTGTTCAGGGACACTATCTTCATTCTAATGAGGATAGCGTCATGCAAAAACTACACTTTCGCGAATATCTGGCCATCACCTGCGCCTTTATTATCGTCGTCGCCTTCTTCCATCAGTGGGTGCTGACCTTCTGACGTGAAGGCCTGGGAAAGAGTACCCAGGCGCGAACGCCGGGACCCGGCTGGCGGTTATGCAAAAAAAACTGGGTATCGTGCAGCTGGGCGATACGGGTGACGATGCTTAATCCCAGGCCAATGCCGCCGTAGCGGCTGTCCATGCGGACAAAAGCTTTGCTCAGCTCGCCGCTTTTCGCCTCATCAATTCCCGGACCTTCATCTTCCACCGCCACGATCGGCGTTGGCCCCGCCTGAATCGAGACTCTGATCGTTGAGTCCGTGGGGCTATAGCGGTGCGCATTCTCCACCAGATTGCGCAGCACCACGCGCAGCAGCGTGGCGTCGCCGGAAACCATCACCTCCTCGTCCGGGCTGACGATCTCAAGCTTTTGCCGGCGCGGCGCCAGCATCGCCTCCAGCTCCTCCTCAAGCGGTTTTACAACATCCTCCATCAGCTGTACCTGCTGGTAGCTACCGGCGGAAAACGACTGACCCACGCGGGCCAGCTGCAGGAGCTGGGAGATGCTGTTGGTCATCTGGTCGAGGCGCTGAATAAGCGGATCGACGCCGACTCCGTGCACTTTGGCCAGCAGTTCGAGGTGCAGGCGCAGCCCGGCCAGCGGCGTGCGCAGCTCATGGGCCACATCGGCGGTAAACAGGCGTTCGCGGTCGAGCGTCAGGTTCAGGCGCGATACCAGCTGGTTCAGCGCGGTGGTTACGGCGGTCACTTCCGGCACCGACTCGCTGAGCTCGATGGGCTGGAGGTTATCCGGGGTGCGGTTCTCCAGCTCGCCCTGCAGGCGGGAGAGCGGGCGGGTTATCTTTTTCACCGCCAGCAGGCTGAGATACAGCGCGAGGCCGATAATCAGCAGGCTTGGGATCAGCAGGCTGGCGACCGCTTCCCGCACCTCGTGCTCAACGTGCTTCTGGTTGTTGTGCCCCTCGATGGCGCTGGCCACCAGCAGCTGAATTTGCTCTTTGCTTTCATGCCATAGCCAGAACACGCTGATAATCTGGCAGACCACCAGAATCGTGCCGATGGTCAGCAGCAGGCGAAAGCGCATGGTCCATTTTTCGGTGGCTAATAGCGGCATCTTTATGACTCCGATTCGGTATTGTTCACCAGCATATAGCCGAAGCCCCTGACGGTGCGGATCCGCGCTTTACCGACCTTATCGCGCAGGTTGTGGATATGAACCTCCAGGGTATTGGTCGCCGGTTCGTTATCCCAGCTGTAGATATCGTTGTAGAGAATTTCCCGATGTACCGGACTGCCTGCCTTCATCATCAGGCGCGACAGCAGGGAGTACTCTTTCGGCGTCAGCTCCAGCGAATCCCCGCCAAGCCACACCTGCCGGCGGGTGATATTGAGGCGTAGGTTGCCTACCACCATTTCGCTATCGCCCTGGTTATTGTGGCGGCGGAGCAGCGCGCGGATGCGGGCGTTGAGCTCTTCCAGCGCAAAGGGCTTCACCAGATAGTCGTCGGCGCCGGTATCGAGACCGTCGATGCGGTCTTCGACGGTATCGCGAGCGGTGAGGATCAGCACCGGCTGGCTGAATTTCTCCCGCCGCATCCGCGCCAGGAAGTGCAGGCCGTCCTCATCCGGCAGCCCAAGGTCGAGGACCACCAGGCTGTAGTGGTTGCTGGCCAGAGATAGCGCGGCCTCATGAGCGCTGGAGACGCCGTCGCAGGCGTATCCCTCGCTCTGCATAGCCAGAATTAATCCCTGTAACAGGAGCGCGTCGTCTTCAATGACTAAGATTTTCATCTGCCGGCCTCGCTTTGGCATGGCGTTAAAATATCATCTGTCGCCTGGTATTCACGGGTATTGACCCCGAACAGGCCGAGCAGGGTGGAGAACAAATTATCCTGCGAATAGGGCGCCGTTTTTGCTTTTTGCTGCAAGCATTCGCTGGAAATACCGTAGCGCCGCTGATAATCCTGCGACAGCCACATCAGCATCGGGACGTGCTTTTGCGTATCCGGCGCGATGGACCACGGCAGCCCGTGCAGATAAACGCCGTCTTCGCCCAGCGACTCGCCGTGGTCGGAAAGATACACCAGGCTGGTGGTAAATTTATCCTGCTTTGACTGCAGCAGCTTTATGGCCTTATCCACCACGTAATCGACATACAAAATGGTGTTGTCGTAGGTGTTGGTCAGCTGCTGCTGCGTGCAGCTCTGGATTTCATTGGTATCGCAGGTCGGGGTGAATTTTTTAAATTCAGCCGGGTAGCGATTGTAATACGTCGGGCCGTGGCTACCGATAGTGTGCAGAACGATAATGCCGTCCTGTTGCAGATTGTCGATGTAGCTTTCCAGATTATGGAACAAGACCTCATCGTAGCACTCGCCATCGATGCACTGACCCGTCAGCTTCAGGTCGGTGACGTTCTGATGCGGCACGCGATCGCAGGCGCCTTTACAGCCGCCGTCGTTGTCGTTCCACAGCACCTGAATACCGGCGCGCTGCAGAATATCCAGCACGCCTTCCTGGTGATGCGCCAGCTCTTCATCATAGTGCGCGCGAGGCATGTTGGAGAACATGCACGGAACGGAGACGGCCGTCGCGGTGCCGCAGGAGGTGGTATCGGGGAAATAGATAACGTTATCCTGCTGCAGGCGCGGGTTGGTTTCACGGGGGTAGCCGCCCAGGGAGAAATCTTCCGCCCGCGAGGTTTCGCCCAGCACCAGGATGGTCAGGTTTTTCCGCGGCCCGTCGCGCATTTGCGACTTCTGCAGCGCATCTTCGCCAATTTTGACCAGCGGCAGATTGTCCATCTTATTGTGCGCATACCAGGAGTTGATCGCCACGATGCTGTTTGACGGACTCAGCGACTTCACCAGCTCTTTATTGTTGCGGAACACCGAGGCGTAATCTTTATAAAACAGGGCGGCAATCAGCATGATAAGGATCGCCGAGAGCGCAACGTTCAGCAGCCGCACGGCGACGCCGCGCGCGAACGTTTTCGGCTTACGCACCTTGATCCACCAGGCCAGCGCCACCGCCAGCACGCCGGAAAGGCCGAGGGTCAGTACCATTCTGCCCGACAGCAGGGCGAAGCTTTCCGCCGGCGTGGTATCAAGAATATTGGTTATCATCGCCCGGTCGATAATGACGCCGAAGGTCCAGATAAAATACTGCGCTGAGGCGCTGAGCAGAATAAACAGGCTGATAACGACGCGGTCCAGCTTCAGGAAAGAGGCCAGGGTGGTGAGGATATTCATGACGCTGAAGGCGACCAGCGGCATGCTGAGAAACACCAGCCAGCTATGCAGGCTATTGACCGGCAGCAGGACGAAGACCTGGCGGTAGAAGGCGATATTGAGGCATAGCCCAACGTAGGCGGCAAAGAGAAGCAGGTAAGTCGTACGGCTCACTACCGGCCGACGCAATGGAAATAACGACATAGCAAAAATCCTGGTGAAAACATGCTCGCTATGCTGCCACTTCTATTTTAAGACAACCTTAAGATTTTAATGTGGGGAGCGGAGGCTCCCCACGGTATCAACCGGTGTGGAATTAGCCCGGTATCTGAATTGCCTTTTCCAGCGCGTTGCGCAGCAGCTGGCGATCGTGGCGATAGGGCACGTCGCTGGCGTCCAGCGGCGTCTGGATCACCATCCGCTTCTCAAGGCCGCGGGTATCGGCTTTCGGCCCAATGACCACGGCGTCAATCACCCGCTTGCCCACGTAATGCTCCATGATCGCGATGCGGTCTGCCAGCGTCAGGCTGGCGGCCGGGCTGTGCTCTTTGCCGAGGTTGTCGATAAAAACCATCGGCGCCGGCGTGCGGCGCAGCGCCTGCGCCATCTCGTCGAGCAGTAAAATAGGCAGCAGGCTGGTGTAAAAGCTGCCGGGCCCGATCAGGATCAGATCGGCTTCGGCGATCGCCGCAACCGCTTCGCGAGTGGCGGGAACCGGCGGGGTCAGCATCAGCTCACGCGGCACCCGGGGAAGCTGGTCGATATTGACTTCGCCATAAACTTCGTGACCTTCGTCGTCAATCGCCATCAAATCCACCGGTTGTTCAGACATCGGTATCAGTAACGCGTCAACTTTTAGCAGGTTTCTGATTAAATTAATCGCCTCTAAGGGCCTGACGCTGAGGTGGTCAAGGGCCTTTAACATCAGATTTCCGAGGTTATGTCCGGAAAGTTCGCCATTACCGGCAAAACGGTATTCAAACATGGCGGATGCTACGCTGGGTTCGGCGATCAGCTGGTTAATACAGTTGCGCATATCCCCCCAGGCAATGCCGCCTTCAGCACGGCGAATACGCCCCGTGGATCCGCCGTTATCGGTGGTGGTGACGATGCCGGTCAGGCGCGATCCGAGCGATGAGAGTGACGACATCACCCGGCCCAGACCATGCCCTCCGCCAAGTGCCACTACCCGATCGAGGTCGGCGAAAGTCCGATTGCGCATACAAATTCCTTATCTCAAATGAACGGGCTCACAGTAACCGATCTACCCCTAAAAGACGATGCCCGCATCCTGACAAACTGACCGACATCAATGCAAAATTGTGAATTTTGGCTATTCTGTAACGAAAATGCACGATCGTAGCGATATATACATAATTATATAGCGAAATCGAAAATGGCGAAATAGCCGTTTCCGCGCTACTATCGGCATAAACCAGTTAACACTCTAGCCTCTGTGCCTGTGTCGCAAGATATGGTGCTTTGGCCGTGACGGCTCAGCTAGTCACCAGGGCGTGGGAAGAAATGACCGCGTCTCCCGTATTTGGAAAGGTGTATATGGCTTCACAGCTTACCGATGCATTTGCGCGTAAGTTTTACTACTTGCGCCTGTCGATTACCGACGTGTGTAACTTCCGTTGCACCTACTGTCTCCCGGACGGCTACAAGCCCGGCGCGGTGACCAATAAAGGCTTTCTCAGCGTAGATGAAGTGCGTCGCGTGACGCGCGCGTTTTCCGCCCTCGGGACCGAAAAGGTTCGTCTGACCGGCGGTGAGCCCTCGCTACGCCGTGATTTCACCGACGTCATTGCCGCCGTACGTGAAAACAGCGCCATCCGGCAGATTGCGGTCACCACCAACGGCTATCGCCTGGCGCGGGACGTCGAGCGGTGGCGCGACGCCGGGCTGACGGCAATCAACGTCAGCGTGGACAGCCTCGACGCCCGCCAGTTTCACGCCATCACCGGGCAGGATAAATTTCAGCAGGTGATGGACGGTATCGATGCCGCCTTCGCCGCCGGCTTTGAGAAAGTGAAGGTCAACACCGTGCTGATGCGCGATGTTAACCACCATCAGCTCGACACCTTCCTCGCGTGGATCCAACCGCGCCGCATCCAGCTGCGCTTTATTGAACTGATGGAAACCGGAGAGGGCAGCGACCTGTTCCGCCGGCATCATATCTCCGGCATGGTGCTGCGCGATGAGCTGCTCCGACGCGGCTGGATCCACCAGATTAGCCAGCGCAGCGACGGCCCGGCGCAGGTCTTCTGTCATCCGGACTACGCCGGAGAGATCGGCCTAATCATGCCCTATGAAAAAGATTTCTGCGCCACCTGCAACCGCCTGCGCGTCTCCTCCGTGGGCAAGCTGCATTTGTGCCTGTTCGGCGACGGCGGCGTAGATTTACGCGATCTGCTGGCCGAGGACTGTCAGCAGGCGGTGCTGGAAGCGCGCATCTCCGAAGCGTTAACCCATAAAAAACAAACCCATTTCCTGCATCAGGGCAACACCGGTATTACGCAAAACCTGTCGTATATTGGCGGATAATTGATTCTAAAGGAGCGAACAGATGAGTCAGGCCAGCGCTGAGTTTATCCCGACCCGTATTGCTATTCTCACCGTTTCCAGCCGCCGTGGCGAAGAGGATGATACCTCTGGCCACTGGCTGCGCGACGCGGCGCAGGAAGCGGGCCACGTGATTGTTGATAAGGCGATTGTTAAAGAGAACCGCTACGCCATTCGCGCCCGGGTGTCGGCGTGGATCGCCAGCGACGACGTTCAGGTGGTGCTCATTACCGGCGGGACCGGTTTTACCGAGGGCGATCAGGCCCCGGAAGCGCTGCTGCCGCTGTTTGACCGGGAAGTTGAAGGTTTTGGTGAGGTCTTCCGCATGCTCTCCTTTGAAGAGATCGGCACCTCGACGCTGCAGTCCCGCGCCGTTGCCGGCGTGGCCAACCGCACGCTAATTTTTGCGATGCCCGGCTCGACCAAAGCCTGCCGCACCGCGTGGGAAAATATCATTGCGCCCCAGCTCGATGCCCGCACCCGCCCGTGTAACTTTATCCCTCATTTGAAGAAATAATTTATGTCACAACTGACCCATATTAACGCCGCCGGCGAGGCGCACATGGTCGACGTCTCGGCGAAGGCCGAAACGGTTCGCGAGGCGCGCGCTGAAGTTTTTGTCGAGATGCAGGCGACCACGCTGGCGATGATTATCGACGGCAGCCATCACAAGGGCGACGTTTTCGCCACCGCCCGCATTGCCGGGATCCAGGCGGCGAAGCGGACCTGGGAGCTGATCCCGCTGTGCCATCCGCTGATGCTGAGCAAGGTGGAGGTTAACCTGCAGGCGCAGCCTGAACATAGCCGGGTGCGGATCGAATCCCTGTGCCGGCTGACCGGGAAAACCGGGGTTGAGATGGAGGCGCTGACCGCAGCCTCCGTGGCGGCGCTGACGATTTACGATATGTGCAAAGCCGTGCAGAAAGATATGGTGATTGGCCCGCTGCGCCTGCTGGCGAAGAGCGGCGGCAAATCCGGCGACTTTAAGGCGGACGAGGCTCATGATTAAGGTTCTGTTTTTTGCCCAGGTGCGCGAGCTGGTGGGTACCGATACGTTAACCCTCGAGGCGAGCGAAGCCTCGACGGTGGAAGCCGTTCGCCGCCAGCTTATCACCCGCGGTGACCGCTGGGCGCTGGCGCTGGAGGAGGGCAAGCTGCTGGCGGCGGTGAACCAGACGCTGACCGCCTTTGACCATCCGGTCACCGCCGGCGACGAAGTGGCGTTTTTTCCACCGGTCACCGGAGGCTAAGATGACGCAAACCCGCATTATCGTTAGCCCGGCGCGTTTTCGCGTTGGCGACGAATATCCGTGGCTTGCCGAGCGCGATGAGGACGGCGCCGTCGTCACCTTCACCGGCAAAGTGCGTAACCACAATCTCGGCGAGAGCGTTAAGGCGCTGACCCTCGAACACTACCCGGGCATGACCGAAAAATCGCTGGCGGAGATTGTCGACCTGGCGCGGGAACGCTGGCCGCTGGGGCGGGTCACGGTGATCCACCGCATCGGTGAAATGTGGCCTGGAGAAGAGATTGTGTTTGTCGGCGTCACCAGCGCGCACCGCAGCAGCGCCTTTGCCGCCGGTGAATTCATTATGGATTATCTGAAAACCCGCGCGCCGTTCTGGAAACGTGAGGCCACGCCGGAAGGCGATCGTTGGGTTGACGCGCGTGACAGCGATCGTCAGGCGGCAGAGCGCTGGTAGTATGATACGCTTAGAGGGTTAATTTCGTTAATCAGGAGATAGTCATGGACAGATTCCCCCGTTCCGATTCCATCGTCCAGGCGCGCAGCGGCCTGCAAACCTATATGGCCCAGGTGTACGGCTGGATGACGGTTGGGCTGCTGCTAACGGCGTTTATCGCCTGGTTCGCCGCCAACACTCCGGCGGTGATGATGTTTGTTTTTTCCAGCAAAATTACCTTCTTCGGGCTGATTATTGCCCAGCTGGCGCTGGTATTCGTGCTCTCCGGCATGGTTCAGCGTCTGAGTGCGGGCATGGCGACGACGCTATTTATGCTCTATTCGGCGCTGACGGGGCTAACGCTATCCAGCATTTTCATCGTCTACACCTATTCGTCGATTGCCAGCACCTTTGTGGTCAGCGGCGGGATGTTTGGCGCGATGAGCCTCTACGGCTATACCACTAAACGCGATCTCAGCGGTTTTGGTAATATGCTGTTTATGGCGCTGATTGGTATCGTTCTGGCCTCGTTGGTGAACTTCTGGCTGAAGAGCGAGGCGCTGATGTGGGCGGTGACCTATATCGGGGTCATTGTGTTCGTGGGCCTCACCGCCTATGACACCCAGAAGCTGAAAAATATCGGCGAACAGATCGACACCCGCGATACCTCGACGCTGCGCAAATACTCGATCCTCGGCGCGCTGACGCTGTATCTGGACTTTATCAACCTGTTCCTGATGCTGCTGCGTATTTTCGGCAACCGCCGTTAAGATCTAAAAACCCCGGCAGGCCTTACGCCGCCGGGGTTTTCTTGTTCTCTCTTCTTCTCTCTTCATCCGCCCGCCAGCTTGCGCTGATTTTTCTCGCGCAGCTTTTTGGCCTGACTTTCCAGAATCAGATAGCCCATCGTGGCGATAGCCAGCGGCAGGAAGTAATAGAGCAGGCGGTACGCGAGCAGGGCGGCAATCACCGCTCCCCGGGAGATCGGCTCCGCTGAGAGCATCGCGATAAACACCGCCTCCAGCACGCCAATACCGGCGGGGATATGCACGACCACCCCGACGATGCTGCTCACCAGCAGCGCGCCGAGCACGAGGAAATAGCTGACTTCCTGACCCAGCAGCAGCCAGATAATAACCCCCATCACCAGCCAGTTAGCGCCGGAAAGCGCGGCCTGCAGCAGCGCGAATCGCCAGGAGGGAAGCACCAGCCGCTGCCCCTTCACTGTTAAATGGCGGCGTTTGGCGAACGCGCAGGCCCACAGATAAAGGGCCGAAACCAGCAGCATCGCGATGCCGATGATGCGCAGCGACTCCTGGCTGATATACCAGCGCGCGGGAAGCTGCACCAGATTGGCGCTGAAAATCACTCCGCCGAGCACCACGTAGCCGAGCCAGTTGGTGGTAATGCTCAGCGAAAAGATGCGGGTAATGGTTCCGCCGCGCAGGCCGAGGCGAGAGTAGAGGCGATAGCGCATCCCAATACCGCCGATCCAGGTGCTGAGGGTCAGGTTAAAGGCGTAGCAGATAAACGACACCAGCATGACCTGGCGTTTAGCCAGCCTGTGCCCGCAGTACGCGCGCCCGAGCAGATCGTAGCAGCCGTAAATCAGATAGCTGACGATGACCAGGCCAAACGCGCCGAGCAGCGCCACGCGGTTATAGCCGCGAATTACTTTCCATACCTCCGGCCAGTCTATTTTTTGCGCATAGACTACCAGCAGTCCGGCAACGGCGATAAAAAAGAGCCCGCTGAGGATACGTTTGACCAGCCGCCAGCGAGGATGAGATTTGGCCATCAGGATTTTACCTCCGGGCTGTCCGTCTGCGTCCGATCCTGAGTTTCCATTTCCGGCTGCGCCGGCGGTTTGACCTGCGCCATCTTCGGCGTATGGGCGGGCAGCCAGCCTACCCACGCCGGGAAGTGGCGCAGGAAGTGGAAGGCCAGTACGCTGCGGCCCAGATTCCACCAGCTGCGCCTGGGCAGCATGGAGCGGTCTACCTGTCTGCAATCCTGCTGGATCAGCGTATTAAGATTATCCCGCAGGGTTTGGTTGAAATCCCGGTCATGAACGATCAGGTTGGCTTCGAGGTTTAATGACAGGCTGAGCGGGTCGAGGTTGCTGGAGCCGACGGTGGCCCAGTGGTCATCCGCGAGGGCAACTTTGCCGTGCAGCGGGCGGCGGTGATACTCAAAAATCTGCACGCCTCCCTTCACCAGATAGTTGTACAGCAGGCGAGCGCCAACCTTGACGATGGGTATATCGGGCTCGCCCTGCACGATAAGCTTCACCCGCACGCCGCGCCGGGCGGCGCTGCGCATCGCGTGCAGCAGCCGATAGCCGGGGAAGAAATAGGCGTTGGCGATAATCACCTCCCGACGCGCGTTGGCCAGCATTTTCAGGTAGTGACGCTCAATATCATCCCGATGATCGAAATTATCCCGCCAGACGAACAGCGCCTGCGCTTCTCCGGGATGCTGGTTAACCTCCGGCTGATGGCGACGTCGCCGCCAGTGACGGCGTCCGCTTTCGCTGGCGGGCAGGTTTTGCTGCACAAATTGCGCAATATCCAGCACCACCGGCCCCTCCACCTGCACGGCGTAGTCCTGCTTAGCCTCCGGGCCGTAGCTGGTCATATGCTCTGCGGAGTAGTTAATCCCGCCGACAAACGCGGTGGTTTCATCCACGACGACAATTTTACGGTGCATACGGCGAAACAGGTTGGTGCGCATCCCCAGCAGGCGCGGACGCGGGTCGTAGTAGCGAAAGATCACTCCCGCCGAGCTGAGCTCGTGAACGAAGCGATCGCTCAGATCAGGGGAGCCGTAGCCGTCGAGCAGCACCTCAACCTCGACGCCACGGCGCGCGGCTTTCAGCAGCACCGCATGGAGCTGCCAGCCCACGTCATCCTCGAACCAGATGAAGGTTTCAAGGGTAACCTTCCGCTGCGCGCGGTCGACGGCGCGAAACAGCGCCGGATAGTAGCTATCGCCGTTCTCCAGAAGCTGGATCCGGTTTCCATTTTGCCAGCTGCATTTCACAGATGAAGCTCCACGCTAAGCGGGGCGTGATCCGAAAGATGACGCCATTGCTGAAGATCCAGCGCCTGTGGCTGACCGGCGTGGACGTTTTTGACATAGATGCGGTCAAGGCGCAGCAGCGGAAAGCGCGCCGGGAACGTGCGTGCCGGGCGACCGCGGGCGCGGGTGAAGATCTCCTCCAGCCCGGCCAGCGCCTTGAGCGGACGGTTGGCCTGCTGGCGCCAGTCGTTAAAATCGCCCGCCACCACCACCGGCTCTCCCGCCGGCAGGCTGTTAACCCGCTCAGCCAGCATCGCCAGCTGAGCTCGCCGCTGGCCCGCGCTGAGCCCTAAATGGGCGCAAATCAGATGCAGATTGACGCCGCTTTCCGGCGCCACGATCCGACAGTAGAGCAGGCCGCGCTTTTCGCTCTTACCGACGGAGATATCGAGATTCTCATAATATTCAATGGGGAATCGGGAGAGCACGGCGTTGCCGTGATGCCCCTGCGGGTACACCGCGTTGCGCCCGTAGGCGTAATCGCTCCACATCGCATCGGCAAGAAACTCATAATGGGTGGTGTCTGGCCAGTTTTCGATATGCAGCGGGTGAATCTCATGCGCGCCCATGACCTCCTGGAGGCAAACAATGTCGGCGCCGATGCTGCGTACCGCGTCACGGAGTTCGGGCAGAATGAAGCGTCGGTTAAACGTCGTAAAGCCTTTATGAGTGTTAATTGTCAGCACGTTTACTGAGAATAAAGGGTTTTTCTCGGCCATATTTCTCCGGTTAACATCTCTTTCCTGAATGAAATAGTGTAGTAGCTGTCACAAAAAGATGCGGTGATACGGAATTTTCCGTAAAGTGCGGTACTCTGAGTTACAGATAAAGATCCTTCAGGAGAGAAGCCATGAAGTGGCAACAACGTGTACGCGTCGCAACTGGCCTCAGTTGCTGGCAGATTATGTTGCATCTACTGGTCGTGGCAGTACTGGTGATGGGTTGGATGGGCGGCGCGCTGGTTCGCGTCGGATTAGGGCTGTGCGTGCTGTACGGCGTTACGCTACTGTCGATGCTGTTTTTACAGCGTCACCACGAAGAGCGCTGGCGTGATGTCGGTGATTTCCTTGAGGAGCTCACCACCACCTGGTACTTTGGCGCCGCGGTTATCGTGCTGTGGCTGCTGTCACGAGTGCTGCACAATAACCTGCTGCTGGCGCTCGCCGGGCTGGTTATTCTGGCCGGTCCGGCGGTGGTATCGCTGCTGGCGAAAGATAAAAATCGCTACCCTAAAGCGTTCGGACTGCATCAGGGCGGCAGCGCCGCGAACCCGCCGAAGCATAGATAATAGCTATGTGGCCGGGGGCAAAGAAAGGCAAGCCAACGCCGAGGCAGCCTGAGCAATGGCGGGGATCAGGCGATCTTTCTGCGGAACATCGCATACGCCGCTGACCCCGTGGTGGCCGCTATGACCAGTAGCGGCCACAAACTTCCCCACACGATTTCCAGACTCGCGTCCTTCAAATAAATCTGCTTGGTAATATCGGTAAAATGACGGATAGGGTTTATCCACGTCACGTCCTGCAGCCATTGCGGCATGTTTTCTACCGGTGAAACGTAGCCGGAGAGCAGGATTGCCGGCATCATAAAGACAAATACGCCAATAAACGCCTGCTGCTGAGTCGAGCACAGAGATGAAATCAGCAGGCCAAATCCCACCAGCGAAAGCCCGTAAATCAGCATCGTAAAGTAAAACAGCAGCAGCGAGCCGGCGAAGGGGATCTGGTAGGCCCAGATCCCGACCCCCAGCACGATGCTGGCCTGCAGGGTGGCAACGATCAGCGCCGGTATCGCTTTGCCGACGAAAATTTGCCAGGTCGCCAGCGGCGAGACCAGCAGCTGATCGAGGGTGCCCTGTTCGCGCTCGCGGGCAACCGATAGCGAAGTGACGATCATCACGCCGATAGTGGTGATCATGGCGATCAGCGACGGCACCACGAACCACTTATAGTCGAGGTTGGAATTATACCAGTTGCGTACGACCAGCTCGCTGTTGTTGGGCTTCGCTTTCCCCTCCAGCAGCTCCTGCTGATACTCTTTGACTATTTGCTGCAGGTAGTTGGCGGCGATTTGCGCGCTGTTTGAGTTGCGGCCGTCCAGCAGCAGCTGGAGCGGGGCGGTCTGATAGTTATCGAGGTTGCGCGAGAAATCCGCCGGGAAGCGGATCAGCAGCAGCGCCTTTTGTTCATCAATGGTGGGCTGGATCTCCTGCGGGCTTTTGAGGATCAGGATATGGGTGAACGCCCTGGCGCGGGCAAAACGCTGCGTCAGCTCAACCGCGTGCCTGCCATTATCTTCGTTATAGATAGCAATGGTGGCATTGGTCACCTCCAGCGTCGCGGCGAAGGGGAACAGCAGCACCTGAATCAGCACCGGCATAATCAAAATCGCCCGCGTCTGCGGCTCGCGCAGCAGCGACTGCAGTTCTTTGCGAATCAACGTCCATAAGCGATGAAACATCTTCAGTTCTCTCTTTACGCTGCCCCGGATAGAGACCGCTGGGTGCCCCGCAACCGCCTCGCAGCAGGGAATGGCTAATGCCCTAATCTAAGCGCCGTTTGGTTTTCAGCCACGTCAGGCCGATAAACATCGCCGCCGAGGCGATCAGAAACATCACGTTTACCAGCAGCACCACCGGAATATTGCCCGCCAGGAACAGGCTTTGCAGGGTGCTGACAAAATAGCGCGCCGGGATGACGTAGGTCACCGCGCGGATTATCGCGGGCATGCTGTCTATCTGGAAAATAAATCCGGACAGCATAATCGATGGCAGAAAGGCGGCGTTGAGCGCCACCTGGGCGGCGTTAAACTGGTTGCGGGTAATGGTCGAAATGAGCAGCCCCATCCCCAGGGTGCTGAGCAAAAACAGGCTGGTGATGAAAAACAGAATTAACAGCGAGCCGCGGTAGGGCACATTGAGAATAAACACCGCCACCAGCATGCACAGCAGCATCGCCAGCATGCCGAGAAAATAGTAGGGGATCAGCTTACACAGCAGCAGTTCGACGCGGGTAATTTCGGTGGAGAGCAGCGCCTCCATAGTGCCTCGCTCCCACTCGCGGGCGATAACCAGCGAGGTGAGAATCGCCCCAATCACCGTCATAATGATGGTGATCGCGCCGGGAATAATAAAATGCTGGCTGATCGCCGCCGGGTTAAACCAGTAGCGGGTTTGCACATCGATCAGCGGTTCAAAGGTTTCACCACGATCCTCCGCCCGCTGCTGCTGCCAGATCTGCCAGATACCTTCGATATAGCCCTGGGCGAAGTTGGCGGTATTGGGCTCGCTGCCGTCGGTGATAAGCTGAATGGGGGCATCGTCGCCGGGGCGAGCCATCTTCTGGTCAAAATCCACCGGAATGGTCACCAGCGCGCGGATCCGCCCGGCCTGCATGAGCTGAATCAGCTGCTGGCGGTTATCGCTGATGGTGGCGTCGATATAGGGCGAGCCGGTCATGGTATGGACGAAATCCAGCGCCTCATCGCTCTGCTGCTCCAGCAGCACGCCGACCCGCAGCCTGCTGGAGTCGAGGTTGATGCCGTAGCCAAAGATAAACAGCAGCATCAGCGGGATCACCACCGCAATCAGCCAGCTGCTGGGATCGCGCACGATCTGCCGCGTCTCTTTGACGCACAGGGCGCGCACGCGCCGCCATGACAGCATTTTAGCGCTCACTGCTATTCTCCTTATCCCAGTCGTGAATCAGGGTGATAAACGCCTGCTCCATAGTGGGATCCGGCTGCTCATCGTTGGCCGCCAGCGCTTTTAGCGCATCCGGCGTGCCGCTGGCGATAAGCTTGCCGCGATAGACCAGCCCGATCCGGTCGCAGTATTCGGCCTCGTCCATAAAGTGGGTGGTGACCATCACCGTCACCCCTTTATCCACCATGCTATTGATATGCAGCCAGAACTCGCGGCGGGTAAGGGGGTCGACGCCGGAGGTGGGCTCATCGAGAAACAGGATATCCGGTTCGTGCATCAGCGAGCAGGCCAGGGCCAGCCGCTGCTTGTAGCCCAGCGGCAGCTCGTCGGCGGCGTGGTTGGCGATCTCCTTCAGGCCGAAGGCTTCGCTCATGCGCTCGATTTTTTCGTTCTGTACCCGGCCGCGCAGGCCGTAAACGCCGGAGAAGAAGCGCAGATTTTGCTCCACGCTCAGGTTGCCGTACAGCGAGAACTTCTGCGCCATATAGCCGAGATGCTGGCGCGCCTTGCCGGAGCTGAGCTTCAGATCCATGCCCAGCACCAGCGCTTTACCGGAGGTTGGCACCAGCAGGCCGCACATCATTTTAAAGGTGGTCGATTTGCCCGCGCCGTTAGGGCCGAGGAGGCCGAAAATTTCCCCGCGCTTAACCTTGAAATCAACGTGGTCGGTGGCGGCGAAATCGCCGAATTTTTTGGTTAAGGTTTGCGCTTCGATCACCGTTTCATCATGGGAGCCTTCGACGCTGTGAATAATCGCCCCCAGCGGCGATTCCGCGGTGCCGGCGCCGCCCAGCAGGTCGATAAACGCATCCTCAAAGCGCGGCGCGGTTTCGGCGATCTCCAGCGGTGGCAGGCTGGCGTGATTGCGCACCTCATCAATGCTGGACTCCTTCTTGAGGATCAGACGCACCGATTTGCCCTGAATCACGCCGTCGCTGATTTGCGGCAGCTTCAACGCCCGCTGCAGGAGGCGGCGGTTGTTCTCTTCGCGGCTGGAGACCAAAAAGCTGCGTCCGGCCATCGTTTGGGTCAGGGAACGGGGTTCTCCCTGATACAGCAGCTGGCCTTCGTTCATCAGCAGCACCTCGCGGCACTGCTCCGCTTCATCAAGGTACGATGTGCTCCAGAGGATCAGCATTCCGTCTCCCGCCAGCTCGTGGACCATTTGCCACAGCTCGCGGCGCGAGATGGGATCAACGCCGACGCCCGGTTCGTCGAGCAGCAGCACCTTCGGCTCGCCCACTAACGTACAGGCCAGCCCCAGCTTCTGCTTCATCCCGCCGGAGAGCTTACCGGCCAGCCGGTCGGTAAAAGGGCCGAGGGAGGTAAACTCGAGCAGGCGGTCGAAAATTTTTTGCCGCGCTTCGCCGGTCACGCTGCGCAGATCGGCATACAGCGTCAGATTCTCCATGACCGTCAGGTCTTCATACAGGCCGAACTTTTGCGGCATATAGCCGAGCACCGCGTGCAGGGCGCTATCGTCGGCAATCGGATCAAAGCCGATCACCCTGGCGCTGCCGCTATCCGCTTTGAGCAGCCCGGCAAGCATGCGCATCAGGGTGGTTTTCCCCGCGCCGTCGGGGCCTACCAGCCCGGTAACGTAGCCGGAGCGAACGGTGCAGCTGAGCGGGGCGACGGCGGGCCGCGTCATGCCGGCGAAGCTGCGGGTCAGCCCGTCAAGCGTGATGAGGTCCTCACTCATGTCCGTTTCCGCTGCTGAAGGCGATGGTTACCGGCATCCCCTGGCGCAGCGCGTCGTCGGCATCGGTTACCACGATACGCAGGCGGTAGACCAGGTCGGTTCGCAGGTCCGGCGTTTCTACGGTCTTCGGCGTAAATTCAGCCGTGGGCGAGACGAAGCCAATCCTGCCGCGCCAGGGCTGATTGGGACGGCTATCGGTATACAGCAGCACTTCGCGTCCGGGCTGCGCGTTGCCGAGGTTTTTTTCATCAATGTAGGCGCGAACCCACACCGGGCGGGTTAACGACAGCGTCATTACGGTAGCTCCGGCGCTGAGCATGCTGCCCGGCTCAACGGCGCGGGTCATCAGCGTGCCGTCGGAAGGCGCGGCCAGCGTGGTATCGTGCAGATCGAGCTTCGCCTGCGCTAAGGCGGCCTGCGCCTGTTCAAGGTTGGCTTTGGCCTGGGCGATCTCCTGCGGACGGTTACCCGCGCGATACTGGCGCAGCTTATCCTGCGCCGATTTCAGCGTAGCCTGGGCCTGGTCGCGGGCGGATCGCGCGTTGTCGAGATCGTTGACGGATATGGCGCTGCTTTTGCGCAGCCCCAGCTGGCGCTGGTAGAAGTTCTGCGCGTATTCATAGGCGGCCTGCGCCTGGTTGACCGCCGCCGCGGCCTGGGCAATCTCTTCCGCCCGGTAGCCGGCCATCATCAGGTCATACTGCGCCTGCGCGGTTGAGACGTTGGCCTGCGCCTGCTGCAGCGCGTTTTCGTAAGGGGCGCGGTCGAGCTGGCCCAGCGTTTGCCCGGCCTTGATAGCATCGCCCTCATCCACGCTTAGCGAGGCCAGCCGCCCGCCGACGCGAAAGCTCATATTTACGGTACGAATATCGACGTTGCCATACAGGGTCAGTCCCTTCTGCTGGCTGCTTTGATACCACCACCAGCCGCCGCCTGTAGCAACGATCAGCAGCAGCACCACCAGGACGACGATGACCGGTTTTTTCATGATCCCAAACTCCTTTGCGATAACCCTTGCAGGACGAAATCGATATGGCAGGTAATAACCTGATAAATTTGCTCGGTTTTTTCGGTATCAAACTGCGCCCATCCGGTGCGCAGCAAAATGGTCTCTCGCCCGAGGCGAAAGGCGAGGATCTCCCCCAGCAGCGCGTGGGTATGCAGGACCATCCGCGTGTCGTCCGCCTCAAGCCCGGTAAAGGCGGCGATTAAGCGCGTCAGGTAGCAGTGCAGCGGAGCGATAACCTGGTCATGGATTAACTGGTACGCCGGGGTAGGCGACAGCTGCTCCCGGGAGATAAATTTGCTCAGGTTTACCGTGTCATCCTGGGTCAGCAGCAGGATCATATTGCGGCAGGCGCGCAGGATCAGCGTCCGCAGGGCCTCTTTATCCGGGTGCGGTTCGGCAAGCAGCCGCTCCGCCGCTTCGGCGTGAGGGCGGAAATTATGGCCAATAAAATCGGCTATCCACTGCGCGCAGGCGAGATAGAGATCGTCTTTTGAGCCGAAGTAGTAGGGGATAGCGGCGATGTTTTGCCCGGCCAGGGCGGCAATATCGCGGGTGGTGGCATGCAGGCCATATTCGCCAAACTGGGCGATAGCCGCGGTAATCAACTGGCTTTTTGCCTGTTCGCCTTTGCTGGTTGCGGGAGTGGTATTCATCGCACCTGAAAAAATTAATCAATCGATTGATTAAGAATATGACCAATTCGCGGAACTGTCCAGAATAGTGAATACTCTATTTATCGTCGAAGAGAGTATCTTGATTTCGCAGAAAAACCCCAAGGGGATATTTTATGCGATACGTCACAAAACCTGCTAGACTGCGCCCCTTCATGGCATTGTGGTTTTTGCCATCTCTTTCGCAATAATCTCCCTGAAAACTACGCCTGTAAAAGGCCGGGGCGGTTTGGAGTTGTTATGTCTTTTGATTCCCTTGGCCTGAATCCTGAAATCCTGCGTGCTGTCGCCGAACAGGGTTATGTTGAGCCAACCCCCATTCAGCAGCAGGCGATCCCTGCGGTGTTGCAGGGGCGCGATCTGATGGCCAGCGCCCAGACCGGCACCGGCAAAACGGCGGGCTTCACCCTGCCGCTGCTTCAGCATCTGATCCAGCAAGAACCGCACGCTAAGGGCCGTCGCCCGGTGCGCGCGCTGATCCTTACCCCAACGCGTGAGCTGGCTGCCCAGATTGGCGAAAACGTCCGTGATTACAGCAAGTATCTGAACGTTCGCTCGCTGGTGGTTTTCGGTGGCGTGAGCATTAACCCGCAGATGATGAAACTGCGCAGCGGCGTCGATATCCTGGTGGCAACGCCGGGTCGCCTGCTGGATCTGGAACACCAGAATGCCGTCAGCCTGGATAAGGTCGAAGTGCTGGTGCTGGATGAAGCCGACCGCATGCTGGATATGGGCTTTATCCATGATATTCGCCGCGTGCTGTCGAAGCTGCCGGCGAAGCGCCAGAACCTGCTGTTCTCGGCAACCTTCTCCGACGAGATTAAATCGCTGGCGGAAAAGCTGCTGCATAACCCGCTGGAAATCGAAGTCGCCCGTCGCAACACGGCTTCCGAGCAGGTAAGCCAGTACGTGCATTTTGTCGATAAGAAGCGCAAGCGCGAACTGCTGTCGCAGATGATCGGCGAAGGCAACTGGCAGCAGGTGCTGGTCTTTACCCGTACCAAGCATGGCGCCAACCACCTGGCGGAGCAGCTGAACAAAGACGGCATTCGCAGCGCCGCTATCCACGGCAACAAAAGCCAGGGCGCGCGTACTCGCGCATTAGCTGATTTTAAATCCGGCGGCATTCGCGTGCTGGTAGCGACCGACATCGCCGCGCGCGGCCTTGATATTGAAGAGCTGCCGCACGTGGTGAACTACGAGCTGCCGAACGTGCCGGAAGATTATGTCCACCGTATTGGCCGTACCGGCCGCGCCGCCGCTACCGGCGAAGCGCTGTCGCTGGTCTGCGTTGATGAGCATAAGCTGCTGCACGACATCGAGCGTCTGCTGAAAAAAGAGATCCCACGCATTAGCGTTGCCGGCTATGAGCCGGATCCGTCCATCAGAGCGGAGCCGATTCAGAACGGTCGCCAGCAGCGCAGCGGCGGTGGCGGCGGTCGCGGTCAGGGCCAGGGACGCGGCGGCCAGAGTCAGGGTCGCGGCGGTCAGAGCCAGGGTCGTGGTCAGCAGTCTTCACCGCGCCGCAGCGACGGTGACGCGCCGAAAGCGCGTACTCAGGACGGCAAACCGCAGCGTCGTCGCTCGCGTAAGCCGGCGGCCGCTGAGTAACAGCACTTCCGCAAACCTGCTATCCCTGCGGCAGCCCGGCGCTGCCCGAGGGTATCGGTTTGCCTCTCCGGGCGGGTCTCCCTGCCCGGAACTCCCCCGCCTGATGCTAAACCTCGAGCACGATCCCCGTTTGCTCAGAAAGAAATTCCTCCAGCCAGGCAAAAAGTGTCACAATAGTGGCTGTTTATACAGTATTCAGGTTTTCTCATGGCTTTGACCACTGCGCTAAAAACGCAAATCGCCGCCTGGTATAAGGCGCTCCAGGAACAGATTCCTGACTTTATTCCCCGTACTCCGCAGCGGCAGATGATTGCTGACGTGGCGAAAACGCTCGCCGGGGAAGAGGGAAGGCACCTGGCGATTGAGGCGCCGACCGGCGTCGGGAAAACCCTGTCGTACCTGATCCCCGGTATCGCCATCGCCCGCGAAGAGCAAAAAACGCTGGTGGTCAGCACCGCCAACGTTGCGCTGCAGGACCAGATCTTCAGCAAAGACCTGCCGCTGCTGCGTAAAATTATTCCCGACCTGCGCTTCACCGCCGCCTTTGGCCGCGGGCGCTACGTTTGCCCGCGTAACCTCAACGCGATGGCCAGCACAGAGCCAACGCAGCAGGACCTGCTGGCGTTTCTTGACGACGATCTCACGCCGAATAATCAGGCGGAGCAGAAGCTGTGCGCCACGCTGAAGACCGATCTTGATAGCTATAAATGGGACGGCCTGCGCGATCATAGCGACAAGGCCATCGATGACGCGCTGTGGGGCCGTCTGAGCACCGATAAGGCAAGCTGCCTGAACCGCAACTGCCACTACTATCGCGAATGTCCGTTCTTCGTCGCCCGGCGTGAGATTCAGGAGGCCGAAGTGGTGGTGGCAAACCACGCGCTGGTGATGGCGGCGATGGAGAGCGAAGCGGTGCTGCCGGAGCCGAAAAATCTGCTGCTGGTGCTTGATGAGGGCCACCACCTGCCCGACGTCGCCCGGGATGCGCTGGAGATGAGCGCCGAAATTACCGCCCCCTGGTATCGGCTACAGCTCGATCTTTTCACCCGCCTGGTGGCGACCTGCATGGAGCAGTTTCGCCCCAAAACGACGCCGCCGCTGGCGAACCCCGAGCGCCTGAATGCCCACTGCGAGGAGCTGTCCGAGCTTATCTCTTCGCTGAATAATATTTTGAATCTGTATATGCCCGCCGCTCAGGAAGCCGAACACCGTTTCCCGATGGGGGAGCTGCCGCAGGAGGTGATGGATATCTGCCAGCGGCTGGCCAAACTGACCGAGACGCTGCGCGGCCTGGCGGAGCTGTTTCTTAACGATCTCAGCGAAAAAACCGGCAGCCATGACGTGGTTCGCCTGCACCGGGTGCTGCTGCAAATGAACCGCGCGCTGGGCATGTTTGAAAGCCAGAGCAAGCTGTGGCGACTGGCGTCGCTGGCGCAGTCATCCGGCGCGCCGGTCACTAAATGGGCCTCCCGCGTTCTGCGCGACGGCCAGGCGCACATCTGGTTCCACTGCGTCGGGATTCGCGTCAGTGAACAGCTGGAAAGGCTGTTGTGGCGCAGCGTGCCGCATATTGTCGTTACCTCCGCCACCCTGCGTTCGCTGAACAGCTTTTCTCGCCTGCAGGAGATGAGCGGCCTCAAGGAGAAGGCCGGGGATCGCTTCGTCGCCCTGGATTCTCCCTTCAACCACGTTGAGCAGGGAAAAATTATCATCCCGCAGATGCACTATGAGCCGGTCATCGACAACGAAGAGCAGCATATTGCCGAAATGGCGGCCTGCTTTCGCGAGCACGTAGAGAGCAAAAAGCACCTCGGGATGCTGGTGCTGTTTGCCAGCGGGCGGGCGATGCAGCGTTTTCTCGAGCACGTCACCGATCTGCGCCTGATGCTGCTGGTTCAGGGCGATAAGCCCCGCTATCGGCTGGTGGAGCTGCATCGTAAAAAGGTGGAGAGCGGCGAGCGTAGCGTGCTGGTCGGGCTGCAGTCGTTTGCCGAGGGGCTGGACCTCAAGGGCGAGCTGCTCAGCCAGGTCCATATTCACAAAATTGCCTTCCCGCCGATAGACAGCCCGGTGGTGATCACCGAAGGCGAGTGGCTTAAAAGCCTGAACCGCTACCCCTTCGAAGTGCAAAGCCTGCCAAGCGCCTCTTTCAACCTGATTCAGCAGGTAGGCCGTCTGATCCGTAGCCACAGCTGCTGGGGGGAGGTGGTGATTTACGATAAGCGTTTGTTGACCAAAAATTACGGCAAGCGTTTACTGAATGCATTACCCGTGTTTCCGATAGAGCAGCCTGCCGTCCCGGAGGTTATAGTAAAAAGTAAAACAAAACAGACGCGTCGCAGACGTCGTTAGCGGCGCAGGTCGGCAATGTGAGCAGCACGACTCGTCTTCCTTCACGCCGTCGGTGACGGGTTGCCGGAATAATACGGCGGCAATCTGTGTATCGCGTGAAGCAGGGCGGATAAGAGGAATCTTCGATGGATTACACCAAGATCATTAAAGAAGTCGGACGGGGGAAAAATCACGCCCGCGACCTGGATGTGGAGACCGCCCGCGCGCTGTACGCACGGATGCTAAGCGGTGAGGTTGCGGAGCTTGAGCTCGGCGCGATCCTGATTGCCCTGCGTATTAAGGGTGAAGGCGAAGCTGAGATGAAGGGCTTCTATGAAGCGATGCAGCAGCAAACTCTGCGCCTGACGCCGCCGGTAGCGCGGCCGATGCCGATTGTGATCCCGAGCTACAACGGCGCGCGTAAGCAGGCCAACCTGACGCCGCTGCTTGCCGTCCTGCTGCATAAGCTCGGCTTCCCGGTGCTGGTGCACGGTGTCAGCCACGATCCAACCCGGGTGCTGACGGAGACGATTTTTGCGCTGATGGGGATCCCGGTTACGCAACACGGCGGTCAGGCCCAGGCGCGTCTGGATGGCCACGAACCGGTCTACGTCCCCGTTGGCGTCCTGTGTCCACCGCTGGAGAAGCAGCTGGCTCTGCGCTGGCGGATGGGCGTGCGCAACAGCGCGCATACGCTGGCTAAGCTGGCGACGCCGTTTGCTGAAAATGCGGCGCTGCGGTTGTCGAGCGTGTCGCATCCGGAATACATCGGCAAGGTGGCAAAATTCTTTAGCGAAACCGGCGGTCGTGCGCTGCTGATGCACGGTACTGAAGGCGAAGTCTATGCCAACCCTCAGCGCTGTCCGCAAATTAGCCTGATTGACGAGAGCGGAACGCGGGCGCTGTACGAGCGGCAGAATGATGCGCCGACGCAGCCGGTAGCGCTGCCGGAATCAAAAGATCCTGCGGTGACCGCGCGCTGGATTGAGCGCTGCGTGGCCGGGATCGAGCCGCTGCCGCTGCCGCTGCGGATCCAGCTGGCATGCTGCCTGCTGGCGACCGGAGAGGCTGCGTCCCTGGAGCAGGGGCTGGCTAAGGTTGCAGAACGCTGGTAGCGCGCGGAGGCTTACTCGCAGAGGGAATCATCAAGGAGCGCGGGGTAATAGTGAACGGAACATTCCGCCTACCCGAGCATGTACAGAAGTTAATCGCGCGATAAGGCTTCGCAAAACCACCGCCTGAATGCATCACTCGACCCTGCGAGAACCCCAAAAAAAAGCCCGTCCGGTGGCACGGACGGGCAAAACAAGGGTATTAAAGGGTATTTCAGGGGTAATACAGTGGCATTACAGGGTCGGGCGGCGATTATTTATAGATAACCGCGGTACCGCTAACTTTGTTGTTGGTGTTAGCGGAGGTGATGCTGTAACCAGTCGCGCCAGCGGCATCCGCTTTAGCAGCCAGTTTGGCTTCCAGGCCATCCAGAGTCGTTGCGCCTTCCGCAGAAACGACGCCGATTTTATTCATGCTTTCTGCCTGAGACGGGGTTACCGACTGAGCGGCGAAAGCGCCAAAGGACAGAGCGGACAGGGCGATAGCAGCGGCAGCATATTTGATGGTTTTCATAGTTAATCTCTCGCAGGTTATTCTGTTAAGGTGACGATGTTCCGTCGATGTGATAAGTATCACGTTTTTTTGCGAGATATAAAATCGAAGGAAATTAACAGTCTCCATCGAATTTTTTGAATGATTATTAATTTATTGATTATTAATAAATTATTTATAAGAAACGGGGCGCCGGATTCTGCAGCGGGGTTCTGCGGGCTTTCAGGGCACATTTTGCTACTTTATTCGCCAAAAAACGTGCGCGAAAAGATAACGCGATCTGTGGTAATGAACGGTAAAGGAAGGTCAACGTAGCTGGCTATCCTTGGAGCCACGCCGATTATATCCTGAAAATGTATTGTTATGTAAGTCTTTATCCTGCTGGCATTTCACGCAGAACCTGACCCCAGGGATCGCCTTGCGCCGGGCCTCCGGAATGGGCTCTCCGCATTCATCACAAAATTTGTGGCTCTCGCCGGCCGGTAGCTCGCTTCGCGCCCGCGCCACCGCATCGTCAATTGTGCTGTCGATCTGCTGCTGTACCGCGTCATCATTTGCCCAGCCTGATGCCATGATATATCCCCCATCTGATGCTGTATCAATTAACCGAGTGTCTAAAACGTTCGAACTGCCGCCAGGCGGCGGGAGCCGCGTTCTCGTGGATCGTGGAAAGCGGCGCGGCGTGAGCGCGCTTTATCAGCGCGACGGCCGCCGGAAATTAAGAAGAGTATAGATAAGATGGGGGCAAAAAAGGGCCAGACAAGGCTTAGATCTCCGACCATTCCCGCAGCAGGTTATGGTACAGATTGAGCAGCGATAAGACCTCTTCACTCTCGCCGTGGCGGCTCTTCAGCGCCTGGATAGTGCCGTCCAGTTCGAACAGCATCGCGCGCCGTTTATCATCGCGGATCATCGACTGGACCCACAGGAAGGAGGCGACGCGCGCGCCCTGAGTCACCGGGGTCACGCAGTGCAGGCTGCTTGAAGGGTAGAGCACCAGATCGCCCGCCGGGAGTTTAACCGCATGCTGGCCGTAGGTATCGTTGATGACCAGCTCGCCGCCGGTATAGTCGTCCGGGGCGCTAAGAAACAGGGTGGCGGAAAGGTCGGTGCGCATCCAGCCGCCCTGGGCCTGGCTGCGCACCGCGCCGTCAACGTGAAAACCGTAGGTTTCGCTCTGCTGATAGCGGTTGAACAGAGGGCTGGAGAGGGTTTTTGGCAGCGCGGCGGCGAAAAACAGCGAGCTACGGTTGAGCGCCGCCAGCACCTTGCCCTGCAGTTCGTCGTAAAGCGCGCTGCGGGTGTCTACCTGCTGATTATTTTTTACCTGGGCGCCCTGATCGCCGGTGGTTGCGCGTCCGTCAACCCACTCGGCCTGCTGCAGCCGCCCGGTAAAATAGTCAACTTCCTGTGGGCTGAGGACGGCGGGAATATGGTACATCATGGTTATTTCTCCTGAACAGACGGGGCGCAAGCGCCCCGCTGCGGATTAGAAGTGCATATTGGCGGTCAGCAGGAACGTACGCGGTTCGCCCGGATGATAGCGGTAGCCGCTCTTGTTGATTGAGGCGACATAGTTGGTATCAAACAGGTTATAGACGTTCAGCTGCAGATCGAGGTTACGGTTAATGCGATAGCCGACCTTCGCATCTGCCACCCAGTAGCCTTCGGTGTAGGACGGCGTGCCGACGGCGCCATCGCTGCCGCGGTGCATACTGCCGATATAGCGCGCGCCGGCGCCAAGGGCAAGAGCATCGGTGGCCTGGTACTGGCTCCAGACGGTAAAGGCGTGTTCAGGCGTGTACGGCAGCGCGCTGGTGCCGTCCTGGGCGACGTTCTTGCCTTCTCTGATGCTGGCGTGCTGCTGGGTATATCCGCCGATGACCTGCCAGTCCGGGGTGATGTTACCGGCCAGCGACAGCTCGTAGCCTTCGACGCGCTTTTTGCCGTACTGGGAGTAGGTGCCGTCGTCGTTTTGCTCGACTTCGTTTTCAATATCGGTACGGAACAGGGCCGCCGTCAGCAGCAGGCGCTTATCCATCAGCTCCCACTTGGTGCCCACTTCGCTGGTTTTCGCTTTCTGCGGCTGGAAATCGGTGCGGTTGGCGCTATTCCCCGTTCCGCTCTGCGCCAGCGCGAAGTTGCTGCCGCCCGGAGGCTGCTGAGAAATGGCGTAGTTGACGTAGACGTTGCCGTTATCGGTCAGATGATACAGCGCGCCGGCCTTCCAGTTAACCAGGTTGCCGCTGGTTGAAGTATCAACGGTGGTCACCGGCGAGTTTTTCGCCACGCCGTCCGGACAGGCAATCGCGCCACGACCGCTACCGCCGCACAGGCTAGCACTGTCGTATTTAGTCTGGTAGTTATCCAGACGAATGCCGCCGTTGATCTCAAAGTCACGGGTAATCTGCAGGGTATCAAAGGCATAGACCCCGAAGGTGTCGGTCTGTCCGTTGGCGTTGGCGCCGCTCCGATCCAGGCCGCCGATGGAGATCGCGCTGTTCGGGTGGTAGATATTCACCGCCGGAGGCGTGATGGGATAAACCCCGTAGTTAGTTTGAGTTTCGCGGGTCAGCTCGAAACCGGCGCTGATGTCATGACCGATCGATCCGGTATAGAACTTTGAGGTCAGGTTGGTCTGGTTGGTCAGAATTTTATTGCTGACGTCCTTGGTGTTAGCCAGGCGTGACCAGCTCCAGGTGCCGACATCGTTCGGGTTCGGCTGGGTGATGTTTGTTGCGCCGCCCATCACCGCGGTGAGTAAATAATCCTGCTTCACGCGCGACCAGCGGGTGGTGTTGCGGATGGTCGTGGTATCGCTCAGATCGTGCTCGAAGCGCATGGTCACCGTGTCGGTCGTGGAATCGTCGTAATCCGAATCGGTACCGTAGAAGTTGCTGGTCGCGACTTTACCGGAGTGATTCAGGGCCGCGGTACCTGCGCTCGGTGCGGAGTATCCCGGCAGGCCGATGGTAGGAATACCGCCGTCCGGAGTGTTGTGCTGGGTTACGTGGAGATAGTTGAGATACAGGCGGTTCTCCGTGCCGAGGCCGAAGGCGGCCGATGGCGCAACCCCGTAGCGCTCATTTTTAACGTTGTCGCGGCCGGCATCATGGGTTTTCTCGCCCATCAGGTTCAGGCGCACCGCGCTGGTTTCGCCGACCGTCTGGTTGATATCGAGCGTGCCGCGGCGGAACCAGGCGCTGCCGACGCTGGCGGAGGCGTCAATGCCGGAGTCCAGGCGCGGCTGCTTGCTGATCATATTGATGGAGCCGGTTGGCGCGCTGCGGCCGTAGTCAGAACCCGATGGGCCCTTGATGACTTCGACCTGTTCGGTGTTAAAGGTGTCGCGGGTCACGCTGCCGATATCGCGAACGCCATCAATATAGATGCTGTTTGACGTATCGGCACCGCGCATATAGATGGAGTCACCGGTAGATGAGCTGCCGTTTTCACCGGCATAAAAGGCCCCGACGCCCGGCACGTTTTTCAACGCATCGGTAAGGTTGGTGACGCCCTGATCTTTCATCACCTGTTCGGAAACCACCGTTACCGTACGGGTCGTATCGACCAGCGGTCGGGAAAACTTGGGATCGGCGGATTGGGTTGGGGCATACAGCGAGGGCGCCTGCGCCTCTACCACCAGCGTTTCGCCGCCATTTTTTTCAGTGCCATCCGCTGCCAGCACCTGGCCTGTCGGCGACAGGCTCAGACACAGGCCGGTAAAGATCGTCAGCGAGCCAAAACTGCTGAACGGTAAATTATGTTTTTTATCCATTTCAATGAGCAACTTATAGTTTTAATTTGAGCCATTAAGACCGCAGGCAAAGCGATGCCGTGCCCCCGACCACTGCAGGTGTTTGTTACAACAACAATGCTTTTGATAATGATTGTGATAAGCATTATCAAACAACGGCAGATTTTCTATCACTCATTTATAAAAAAATAAATACATTTATTTACATTAGCTGCATTTTTTCTACATAAACCGATTTTGTCAGCAGAGAACGGCGCGAACGTGGGCGAAGGCGGTTGGAACTCCGCTTCCGACCCGAGCGGCCGGCGCGCTATTTATAGATGATGGCGGTCCCCGACATCCTGTTTGTGCCGCCGGCAGAGTTGATACGCCAGGCTATCGCCCCCTGCTGATGCGCTTTTTGCGCCAGCTGTGCCTGCAGATCGTCGAGATTGCTGGCGCCAGAGGCGGAGACGGTGCCTGAAGGCCGCAGCGGGCCGGGGTCGGCGGGAGCGGAGAGGGGAGCTGCGGCCTGCGCGGTAAAAGAGGCGGCGGCAAGCGCGATAGTCGCGAATAGCAGCAGAGATTTTCTCATGAGCATATCCTCATTAACGGCATGGGACATACTCTAAGTTTAGGCCTTTGCCGGAGAGTATTCAGGATAAAAAATTGAAGCTAAACAACGATTTTTTTGCGCAAACGCCGCTCGCCCGCGCGAATAACGTCGTGGCGAACGAACGGCGAGCCAGCGCGGAGATGGCGCTAGCGGGCGTCGGGGCGGATCAGATCAAAACGCTGGCTTTCATCAATACCGTAGTAGGCGCTCGGGCCACCGGCACGCAGGATCGGCTGGGCTTTGGCGGTCTGATAGACCCCCTCTTCCAGCAGCGACTCGTCGATATGGACCGCAACAACTTCGCCAAGTACCAGCCAGCTGTCGACGGGGGTGCCATCGGCGGTCGTTAAGCGGACGCACTGCGAGAGCCGACACTCAAAGTTCACCGGGCTTTCCGCTACCCGCGGGGCGGCGACGATCCGGCTGGCGGCGGCGGTCAGCCCGGCGCGGATGAATTCATCTTCGTGGCGCGGGAGGGTGGCAGAGGTCTCGTTCATGGCTTCGGCCAGCGGACGGGTTGCCAGGTTCCAGACAAATTCCTTAGTTTCGACAATATTCTGTACGCTATCCTTCCAACCGCTGCTGGCAAAGCCGATAATCGGTGGCCGGTAGTTGAAGCAGTTAAAGAAACTGTAGGGCGCGAGATTGCGCTGTCCTGCCGCATCCAGCGAGGCGATCCAGCCGATAGGACGCGGCCCGATAATAGCGTTAAGCGGGTCGTGCGGCAGACCGTGTCCCTGTGAAGGTTGATAGAAATACATAGAATACCCGTAACGGAAGAGGAGATATCCAGACTCCCTTATTTACCGCGCCGCCGTCAACGGGTATCTTACGCGGCTGTTCAAAGGAGATTGCCATGAAAGCCCAGAAACCGGGGTTACACCCGCGTAACCGTCATCATCAACGCTATGATTTGCCCGCGCTATGCCTGGCTCACCCCGAGCTACAGGGCTTTATCACCCTGAATCCGCTGGGCGAGCAGACCGTTGACTTTGCCAACCCGCTCGCGGTGAAGGCGCTGAATAAGGCGCTGCTGGCGCACTTTTACGCGGTGAAACACTGGGATATTCCGGATGGCTTCCTGTGTCCGCCGGTGCCGGGAAGGGCGGATTATATCCACCACCTCGCCGATCTGCTGGCGCTGGATACCGGCACTATTCCTGAGAATGCGAGCATTCTCGATGTGGGCACCGGCGCAAACTGTATCTACCCGCTGATCGGCGTGCATGAGTATGGCTGGCGCTTTACCGGCAGTGAAATCAGCCAGGAAGCGCTCTCCAGCGCCCAGGCCATTATTGCCGGCAACCCGGGAATGAGCCGCCAGATTCGCCTGCGTCGTCAAAAAGACGCCACGGCGATTTTTGCCGGCGTGATTCATAAAAACGAATGCTTTGACGCGACGCTATGCAACCCGCCGTTCCACGATTCCGCCGCCAGCGCGCAGGCGGGCGGCGAGCGCAAACGGCGTAACCTGGGCCTGGGCGCCGATAGCGTGATGAACTTCGGCGGCCAGCAGCAGGAGCTGTGGTGTGAAGGCGGAGAGGTGGCCTTCATCACCCGGATGATCCAGGAGAGCCAGCAGTTTGGCCGTCAGGTGAAATGGTTTACGTCGCTGGTTTCTCGCGGCGATAATCTGCCGCCGCTGTATCGTGCCCTGACCGAAGTCGGCGCGGTGAAGGTGGTGAAAAAAGAGATGGCGCAGGGGCAGAAGCAGAGCCGCTTTATCGCCTGGACCTTTATGGATGAAGCAAAGCGCCGACGCGCGTTTTAAGCCGTTCGGCGGCCGCGCTTCTTCTTCGCGCCCCGGTCTGCTCCGTGCCGCCGGGGCGCTATAGCGTTGGCTCCGCGGGGGCCGGCGGCCCGGCGGCGACGGAGGGCGTCATCGGCAGCACCTGGTAGGTTTGCACCGGGGCGCGCACGCCGGCAAGGTCGAAATGCCTTTTGACCTGCGTATCCAGCGCAAAACGTACCGTCCACTGCTTCAGCGGCAGCGTGGTAAACGTCACCCGTAGGGTAAAGGCGGTATTGCTCAGACCGACAAGCCCGGCAAACGACGGCTCGCCAATCACCAGCCCGCGGACCTCCTCCTGGGCCATTACGTCCGCAACCGCATCCTTCAGCGCCTGGTTGGCCTTATCCAGATCCTCCTGACGATCGACATCATAGTTAGCCACCACCGAGCCTATTCCGCGCACGAAGTTGGCGAAAGTGGTGATCGAAGACCACGGAATAATATGGTAGGCGCCGGTATCCTGGCGCACCCCGACCGAGCGGATCGACATCCGTTCCACCGTGCCGGTTAACGGCCCGATCGTCACCAGATCGCCGGTGTTCATCCCGTTTTCAAACTGGATAAAAATGCCGGTGATAATATCTTTCACCAGCGTTTGCGCGCCGAAAGAGATAGCCAGCCCCAGCGCCCCCGCGCCCGCCAGCAGCGGGGCGATATTCACCCCCACTTCGGAGAGCAGGATCATCACGGTGATGGTACTGATGATCACCGCCAGCGCGTTGCGAAACAGCGTCAGCAGCGTTCTCGCCCGGGCGCCCGGCAGCGGACGGCCGTGAATATCCGAGGCGAGGCGGTTTTCTATCAGGCTGGCGAGCAGCGTCCAGCCGATGGCGGAAAAGAACAGGATGAGCGCGATGCGGATCATGACATCCACCGCCTTCTGCCCGGCGCCGTTATGCATCCAGTTCCAGAAGTCGAACAGCCCCCAGGCGCTGAGCAGCAGCATAATGGCGACGGCGACCACTAGAATGCGCGCCACCTTCAGCGCCACGGAGATCCAGCCGTTGAGCCGTTTTTGCAGCTCAGGGTAGCTGCGCTGGGTTTGCGGCGACAGGGTGATGGTTTTGGCTATCCAGCGCGACAGAATGCCGGAGATCAGCGCCGCGGCGCCGACGATCGCCAGGCTGCGCACCGTGGCGCCCATCATAAACTTCAGGCTGTTGCCGGGGTCGAAAAGCGAGAAGAAAAACAGCACGATGAAATAGGCGCAGGCCAGCCAGTGCCACACCAGCGCGAAGGCGCGGATAAACAGGCTGAAGAAGGCCAGCGAGCGATCCGCCAGATGAATCAGCCCTTCGGTAATCACGTGCTTGTTATGAAAAATCAGATACAGCGCCCACAGGGTGATGCACAGCATAATAGTCACGTTGGCCAGCGCGCCGACCTGGACGTTGACCTGGTTGGAGATAATCGGCACGGCGACGATCAGGCCGTAGCCAATCAGGCTGCTGAGCGCGCTCAGGCGTAGGTTCCAGTATTTCGCACTGTCGTCGCTGAGGTTAAACGGCCGCAGCTCCGCCACTCGTGGGCAGAAGATCAGCCGCAGAATGGCTTTGAAGAACTCGATCAGCGCGAAGGCGTTCAGAAACAGGCTTTGCTGGAAGGCGATGGTGCGGTTGCCTCCGTTCAGCCTGTCGCTGAGGAGCTGGCCAACGAACAGCGTGAGCGCCAGCAGGATCAGATCGAAAATAAAGGCGCCGGCAATCGTGGCCGGCAGCTGCAGCCAGTTGCTGCGATCGTGGTTTTTATGCCGTCCCCATTGGCCCATTTTGCGATACAGCGGCAGCGCGGCCAGCCGCACCAGCCACCAGAAGGTAAAGACCAGCGCCGCCAGCAGCAGGAAGGTGCTCGCGGCGTGGCGAAAGGTATCGGCATGGAAAGGCTTATGCGGCGCGCCGGTGATATTGCGCCACAGCTGCGAGAAACGCGACGAGAAGCGCTCGCCGTATTCACGGCTGATGTGGGTAACGTTTTCCAGCACCGTCGGCTGATCTTCCTCTTTCGGCGGCGTGAGCGTTGGCGCGCTGGCCGGCGGCGGCGTGGCGGCGGCGGTGCGCAGCTGGTCGATTAGCTCCTGACGGGCGGCGTCGTTATCCAGCACATCGGCCAGCGCCGCGTAGGCGGCCTTTTTCTTCTCAAGGTCGGGTTCATTGCTGCCGGACTGCTGCGGGGTAGCGGTTGGGACGCCGGCCAGGCCTGCGGCGGAAAGCGGGGCGGTAAATAGCGCGGCAAGCAGTAACAGGATCCACGGCACGAGCACCTCCATTGCGTCTCAAACCAGTAAGTATAGAAGACGATGTCAGGAGGGAGGGGGTGGGATGAATCTGGAAAGCGGCTCCCCGCGCCGGGGGAGCCTTGGGCTATCAGGCAACGTGCTGCAGGAATTCGCGCAGGCGCGGGCTCGGCGGGTTCTTAACCAGAACCTGCGGATCGCCATCTTCCGCAATACGACCTTTATCAATGAAGATCAGGCGGGAGGCCACTTTTTCGGCGAAGCCGATTTCGTGGGTAACGATAACCATCGTCATCCCTTCCTCTGCCAGGTCCTGCATTACCTTCAGCACTTCATGGCGCAGCTCCGGGTCCAGCGCGGAGGTTGGCTCATCGAACAGCATCATTTTCGGCTTCACCGCCAGCGCGCGGGCGATGGCCACACGCTGCTGCTGGCCGCCGGAGAGCTCTGAAGGATAGTGGTGCGCGCGTTCAGCCAGCCCCACTTTTTCCAGCAGATCTTTCGCCAGCTTCTCGGCCGCCTCTTTCTTCGCCCCGCGCACGCGCAGCGGCCCGAACATCACGTTCTCCAGCGCCGTCAGGTGCGGGAACAGATAGAACTGCTGGAACACCATGCCGGCTTCCTGGCGGATCAGGCGATCGTCTACCTTCGGATCGTTGACCTTCAGGTCGTCGACAATCAGCTCGCCGCTGGTTATCTCTTCCAGCTTGTTGATGCAGCGCAGCAGGGTTGATTTACCTGAGCCGGAAGGCCCGATAATCACCACGACTTCACCTTTGTTAATCTTCAGATCGATATCATGCAGCACCTTGGTTGGGCCAAAGTGCTTGGAAACGTTTTTAAATTCAATCACAGGATTTTCATCCTTCTTTCAAGACGGCGCAGAATAAAGCTCAGAACCAGGGTGATAATCAGATAAATAACGGCAACGGCGCTCCAGATCTCCAGCGCGCGGAAGTTACCGGCAATAATCTCCTGTCCCTGGCGGGTCAGTTCGGCAACGCCGATGACGATAAAGAGCGAGGTGTCTTTGATGCTGATGATCCACTGGTTGCCCAGCGGCGGCAGCATACGGCGCAGCGCCAGCGGCAGGATCACGTGGCGAATCGTTTCGCCTCGGGACAGGCCGAGCGCCAGGCCGGCTTCGCGAAAGCCCTTGTGGATAGAGAGCACCGCGCCGCGGGTAATTTCCGCGATGTAGGCGCCGGAGTTGATCATGATCGTCACCACCGCGGCGGAGAACGGATCGATGCGTAAATCATTAAACGCCATCGGCAGGGCGAAGTAGATAAACATGACCTGCACCACGATTGGGGTGCCGCGAATAATTTCAATAAAGACCAGCGCGATGTGGTTCGCTATCCAGCCGCCAAAGCAGCGGGCGAAACCGGCGACGAGGCCGATTATCAGACCGCCAGCCAGGCCGAGGACCGAGATCCACAGCGTCATTTTGGCGCCTTCCAGCAAAATCGGAATGGCGGGCCAGATGGCACTCCAGTCAAACTGCATAATTCGTTCCTGTTACCGTGTCGAAAAACAGAGGATGGCCCTCTGAGAAAAAATGACTCAGGCCTGCTGCGAGGTGATTCCCGGCAGAGGGCGCAAGCGCCGCTGCCGGGCTACCAGACCTCAGCAGGCCTGTAAGAGATATATCCGTGCGGATACGGGCTCTGATTATTATTTTGGCTCAGTACCGAACCATTTTTTATAAATTTCGTTGTAAGTGCCGTTTTCACGCAGGGTTTTCAGCGCGCCGTTCACTTTTTCACGCAGTTCGTCGCTGCCTTTCGGGAACGCGATACCGTAGTTCTGCGCTTCCAGCGATTCACCTACCGCTTTGAACTGGCCGTGGCCGGCGGTTTTGATGAAGTACAGGATGTTTGGCGTATCGTGCAGCACGGCATCGGCGCGGCCGGTACCCAGCTCCATATAGGCGTTATCAATGTTCGGGAACTGGCGCAGGTCTTTGGTTTTGATGTTGGCCTTGGCGTAGTCAACGGAGCCGGTGCCGCCTTTAACCGCGACCACTTTACCGTTCAGATCCTTCACGTCTTTGATATCGTTGTTGTTCGCTTTCACCATCACCAGCAGGCCGCTTTTATAGTAGCCATCGGAGAATTCGATCGCTTTTTTACGCTCTTCAGTAATGGTAATACCCGCCAGCGCGAGGTCGATGTTTTTAGTTTGCAGCGCCGGGATGATGCCGCTGAAATCCATTGGCTTCAGGGTATAGTCCAGTTTCAGCTCTTTGGCGATGGCGGCCCACAGGTCGACATCGAAGCCAACGTACTTATCGCCTTGCTTAAATTCAAACGGAACAAACGCCGTATCGGTCGCAACAATCAGTTGTTTTTCAGCGGCCTGGGAAGAAACCGCAAAAGCCAGGGTCAGTGCAGCCAGTGAAACTTTTAATACAGACTTCATAGCATTTCCTTTTTTATCCACGGGACGATCCCCTGCGAGAACGAGTAACCCTATGAAAAAATCGTGCCAGTTTTACAACTTGTTGTTTTATAACAACCAGAGTCGATCCTGTTGCACGCTTTCGGGTCTGGCAAATGGAGTTTGCACCACGCCGGGGCGTCATTTTGGTGCGTCATAAATATGCCGAATAACAAGAGCATTTTTAACGCAAACACCGATGGGAAAACAATCTCGCTGTAACGATTGTGTGAGGTGATTATTACATTTGATTTACTTTAGTACGCATTTTGTACATTGTGGTGCACTAAAGTGGTGCATATAAGCGTGGGTGAGAAAAAAGCGGGAAAGGCGAGGGGAAAGAGGCAGTGCCGCCAGCGGGGCTGACGGCAGTCGGTTTGCCGATTATTCGATATTAGATTCGATAAACCACAGGAATTTATCCAGATCGCGAGAAGCGGCGGTGAAGATATCGGCAGTATCTTCGTCTTTTGCCTCACTAATCGCTTTGCGCACGTCGTTGGCGACAATCGCGTAGCGGTCGGCCAGCTCTTTCAGGTGGTCCTGGACGCTATGGATGTCCAGCGGATAGCTTTTCAGCGGAGTTTTGCTGTTGATAACCTGAGTGGTGCCCAGCGCAACGCCGCCGAGCTGTACGGCACGTTCGGCCATCGTATCGAGGTGTTCGGTCAGCGCCGTGCGGAAGCCGTCCAGCATTTCATGGACGGCAATAAAGTTGGCACCGCGCATATTCCAGTGAGCCTGTTTGGTAATCAGCGACAGGTCGATGAACTGGATAACCTGACGATTGAGCAGCTCTACGGTGGCTTTCTTCTCGCTGTCGGTCACATCGTTGCGGGTATAGAGCAGGTTAGACGCTTTAGTTTTAACCAGTTTTGCGGTACTCATAGTTTCATATCCTCTTGATATTTATACTCGTCATACATCAAATTCGAATTATATGGAGCGCTTGTCCCCGGTAACTCATGGGGACAAGTATAGCAACGGATCCGCAGAAGGCGGTGTCGGTAGTCTCTATCGGTTTGATAGCGCAGGCTTGTTGATAATTTATAAGGTAATTTAAATCAAATGCTTGTAGGCGTTTTAGGCCAGTTCTGCACGGCGCGACGGCGATGCAGAACTGTCTGACAATTTAGCTAATATCCACTTTTTTCAGCTTCGTTTCCCGCCGCATCGTCAGCGTCGATCCCATCGAGGCGAGAATTATCGCCCCCAGCGCCAGCGTCTGCGTGAAGGTCAGCGTCTCGCCAAGGAACACCATTCCCGACAGCGCGGCAAGGGCGGGCTCCATGCTCATCAGAGTGCCAAATGTTTTCGTCGGCATGCGGGTGAGGGCGATCATTTCCAGCGAATAGGGCAGCGCGGTGGAGAGCACGGCGATCCCCAGCCCCAGCGGCAGCAGCGACCACTGGAACAGCGTATCCGTTGCCTGCAGCATACCCAGCGGCACAAAAATCACCGCGGCAATCAGCGAGCCCATCGCCACCGTTGCCGGGCCGTGCTCTTCGCCCGCGCGCTGGCCGGTGAGAATGTAGACCGCCCAGCAGGCCCCGGCGCCCAGCGCCAGCAGCGCGCCGGTGAGATCCACCTGCGACACGTCTTGCCCCAGCGGCAGGAGATACCATAGCCCCAGCACCGCCAGAACCACCCATACAAAGTCGAGCGGACGCCGCGAGCCAAACAGGGCCACCGCCAGCGGGCCGGTAAACTCCAGGGCTACCGCAATGCCCAGCGGTATGCGCTGAATGGATAAATAAAACAGATAGTTCATCGCCCCCAGCGAGAGGCCGTAGAAGAGCAGCGGCAGGCGCTGTTCGGGGGCGAAGCGCAGCCGCCAGGGTTTGAAAATGACCACCAGAATCAAGGTGCCTAGCGCCAGGCGCAGGGCTGTCACGCCGGGCGCGCCGACTAACGGGAAGAGTGATTTCGCCAGCGATGCCCCGCTCTGAATAGAGATCATGGCGATTAAAATAACTGCTGTCGGCAACCATGCCGGGACCTTACGGGACGAGCCGGGCATCCTTTCTCCTGTCAAAATTTGTCAAACGCGGTAAAGGATCCAGTGTAAATGAATTAGCCAACGGCAGTTGAGCTATTGTTGAAAAAATCCCCGCAGAGGGGAGTACAATTGGGAGAGAGGCGCTGAAATACTCATCTGGCGATTAGGAATAATCTGGATGCATGTCCGGCGATCGGCGGGCATTAATATGATGGTATTCGTTAAAACCGGTTGTTTTCCAGTTTGTTATAGTTTTGTGGAAACTTTTGGTTACATGAAAAAGTATGTTAGACACTGTAAAGTGAAAAGAGTTTCCCGAAAGTTTTTGATATATTTAAGACTTAGGACTTATTAGAAACACATTTGAGGTGGTTATGAATAAAATTGCACGTTTTTCAGCACTAGCTGTTGTACTGGCTGCATCCGTAGGTACCGCTTTCGCTGCAACTTCTACCGTTACCGGTGGTTATGCTCAGAGCGACATGCAGGGCGAAGCGAATAAAGCAGGCGGTTTCAACCTGAAGTACCGTTACGAGCAAGACAATAGCCCGCTGGGTGTTATCGGTTCCTTCACTTACACTGAAAAAGATCGTACCGAATCTGGCGTATACGAAAAAGGCCAGTACTACGGCATCACCGCTGGTCCGGCTTACCGTCTCAACGACTGGGCAAGCATCTACGGCGTAGTGGGCGTTGGCTACGGTAAATTCCAGGACAACAGCTACCCGAACAAATCTGACATGAGCGACTACGGTTTCTCCTACGGCGCTGGTCTGCAGTTCAACCCGATCGAAAACGTTGCTCTGGACTTCTCTTACGAGCAGTCTCGCATTCGTAACGTTGACGTTGGTACCTGGATCGCGGGCGTTGGTTACCGCTTCTAATCACTTCGGTGATATAAAAAATCCGCCTCACAGGGGCGGATTTTTTTTGCCTGTCATTCGGCAAAACCCGTCGCCATCAGCTTCCCGATGGCGAATGAGGTGGCCTACTGGGTGGTGAACAGGTCGCTGCCCAGATGGGTATAGTCCACTTTCTGCAGCTGGAAGTTGGTGATGAAAACCGGCCCGGCCTTTTGCTCAGAGATAAAGCGATAGCGCGGCTTTATTTCCTCGGCGCTGATCCCGGTCCACTGTGAGAAGAAGCTGAGGAAATCGTTGGCCGAGCGGCGCGCTTTGATAACCTTGTGCGCTTTATCATCGCTGGACAGCACCATGAACGGTACCTGGAAGTTTTGCTGGAACTTATCGTCGTGCGCCAGATACTGAACCGCTTTGCCGCGCTCTTTAAAGGCGAGGCCGTGATCGGAGAAATAGGTCATCGAGAAGCTATCGCCGGAGTTCTGCAGCTGGCTATACAGTTTGCCCAGCAGCGCATCGGTTTGCGTCATGCTGTAGAGATAGCAGGAGGTCTCTTTTGATTGCACAAAGACGGTATATTTTCCTTTGGTGCGGTCACAGGCCTGAGGGTGCGAGCCCATCAAATGCAGGACGATCAGCTGCGGCTGAGTCCGCTGGGTCGAAAGGACCTGCTCGGTTAGCTTCAGCAGCTGCTCATCCTGGGTATTTTTATTGGCCTCAAAATCGCCGTTTTTGAGGAACTGCACTTCGTCGGCGCGTTTGGCAATACTGGCAATCGCCGTATCGTACTCGCCGATTTGCCCCTGATTCGAGAACCACCAGGTCTGGAAGCCCGCGCGGTTGGCCAGCGTGACGAAGTTGTCCTGGTACTGCGGCTTGCCGTCGACCACCCGGTTAAGCGTCAGGCCCAGCGACTTTTGCGTTGAACCGCTGGCCGCAATGTAGTCATTGAACAGATAGCCGTTCACCGAACTGGCGAAAGGGGTGTTGTCCCAGTGGCCGCCGAAGGCGCCGAGCGCGTCGCGGCGCGCGCTTTCACCAATAACCACCACGTAAAGATGATATTTGGGCTTCACCGCCACGACGTGCCAGCTATCTTTCATATTCGCCAGCTGCGCCATGCGCGCCTGCTCATCCAGCACCTCATTGTTATTGACCACCACGTCTTTGACGAAGCGCAGGGCCGGATAGCCGGTATCAATCACTTTGAAGACGCCGCCCCACGCCAGATTCTGCACCGGCTGCAGGAAGAAAATGCCGATGCTGAACAGCAGGCCCAGGCTCTCCATTTTGCTCCAGCGCCTCGGTTCTTCCGGTTTGCGACGCACGGCAATCACGCCCAGCGCGAAAATAAACACCGCCAGCAGATAGCTGTACCACGGGAAGATGGTCAAAATTTCGGTGGATTCTTCAACGTTGGTGGCGTGCAGCGCCAGCAGGGTATTGAAATTGGGCGCGCCGTAGGCCTGACCAAACGGATAATAGAGCGCGGCAAGCAGCGAGTAGCCGCCGACCACCACTTTCTGCGCGCGCGGGAAGCTGCGCCACAGCAGATGTAGCACGCATGTAAAGGCAACGGCATAGAGCAGGCTAAAATCATAGCCAAGGGCCAGGTTAATCAGCAGGGACTGTAAAAAGTAGAATCCGGTCCACGGGTTCAGGACCAGTCCACGAGCGACCAGCGTTTCTTTCAGGGTGAGATTCATAGTTAACAATCAAAAAGACGCCATGTGCATCCCCTGGCATCAAGGGGTAAAACCTGCTGGACAGTGCCGGAAGAGGGTCTCTGCGAGCCGCAGTAGTGGCAGGGCTGACAAAAGATAGGGCTTGCAAATGCTAAGGTCAACTAGCCATAACAGATTGTTTTGGGAGAAAGCTTACAAAACTTGAAAAAAGTCCGGGAAAGGAGGGCAAACGGGCCAGTATGACGAGGAATTATGACCGAAAAATGAAGCGGCGTACCGCGACGCCGCGTTAGTTGCTCGGTTTGTCCTGCTCTTTTTTGCCGTTAAGCAGATCGCACAGCATGCCGAGTAGCATTAAGCGTACTTTAAATGGGGAGTGGGTAAACACCTGTAAGCACCTCTTGAGTTCGTTCATCGTAACCTCCTGTGATTTCGCCCTTCGCTCCTTGAAGGATGTTTGCATTACATACAGATATAGCACAGGCTATATTTTATAGCTATGGCTAAAAAGTTAATTTTTTGTGCTACGGGCCCAATCATTTACAATGGCCCTCTTTGAGATGACGCTTGCTGCGTCACACGTATTTGAGGAAGCACAATGAACCGTCGCGCAGGCAAACAAATAACAAAAAAAGTGACGCAGCTAGTGAATGTTGAAGAGCACGTTGAGGGGTTTCGTCAGGTGCGTGAGGCGCATCGTCGCGAGCTGATTGACGACTACGTTGAGCTGATTTCCGACCTGATCCGCGAGGTGGGTGAAGCGCGGCAGGTCGATATGGCCGCGCGCCTGGGCGTCTCGCAGCCGACGGTCGCTAAAATGCTCAAGCGCCTGGCCAGCGTCGGATTGATTGAGCAGATCCCGTGGCGCGGCGTCTTTTTAACGCCGGAAGGCGAGAAGCTGGCGCACGAGAGCCGCGAACGTCATCAGATTGTGGAAAATTTCCTGCTGGTTATCGGCGTCAGCCCGGAGATAGCCCGTCGCGATGCCGAAGGGATGGAGCATCACGTGAGCCAGGAGACGCTGGAGGCCTTTAGCCAGTTTACGCTCAAATACGGGCAGCAGGGAAAATGAACCTGCCCCTTGTTCAGTCGCTGGCGGGTGACCGCTTTTTGCATTTACTGCTGATTATTGCCGGCGTATTAAGCATTTTTGTGCCCTTTGCCCCTGCCAGCTGGCCTCAGGCTATCGACTGGCAGACGATTATTACCCTAAGCGGGCTGATGCTGCTGACCAAAGGGGTCGAACTGAGCGGCTATTTTGACGTGCTGGGCCGCAAAATGGCGCGGCGGTTTGTGACCGAACGGCAGCTGGCCATCTTTATGGTGCTGGCCGCGGCGCTGCTTTCCACCTTCTTAACCAACGATGTGGCGCTTTTTATCGTCGTTCCGTTAACCCTGACGTTAAAAAAATGGTGCGCCATTCCGGTTAACCGGCTGATCATTTTCGAAGCGCTGGCGGTCAACGCCGGCTCGCTGCTGACGCCGATCGGCAATCCGCAAAATATTCTGCTTTGGGGGCGTTCAGGCCTCAGTTTCCCGGCGTTTATTGGCCAGATGCTGCCGCTGGCGGCGGCGATGATGATAACGCTGCTGGCGCTGTGCTGGTGCTGTTTTTCCGCCGTACGCCTCACTTATCAAAGCGGCGAACGGGCGCCCTCCTGGCAGCCGAAGCTGGTCTGGAGCTGCCTGGCGTTTTATCTGATTTTCCTCACTGCGTTAGAGATGAAGCAGGAGCTTTGGGGCCTCGCGCTGATCGTCATCGGCTTCTTGCTGCTGGCGCGCGCGGTGATTATCAACGTTGACTGGTCTTTGCTGCTGGTCTTTATGGTGATGTTTATTGATGTTCACCTGCTGATCCAGCTGCCGGCGCTGCATCAGCTGCTGAGCGGCGTCGGCCAGCTCTCCCCCGGCGGCCTGTGGCTGACGGCGATCGGCCTGTCGCAGTTCATCAGCAACGTCCCGGCAACCATTCTGCTGCTCAACTACGTCCCCCCGTCAACGCTGCTGGCCTGGGCGGTTAACGTCGGCGGCTTTGGCCTGCTTCCCGGCTCGCTGGCCAACCTGATTGCCCTGCGCATGGCGGCGGATCGGCGGATCTGGTGGCGCTTTCATCTTTACTCTCTGCCGATGCTGCTGTGGGCGGCGCTGCTGGGTTACGCCATGCTGCGCTACGGGTTCTGATATTTAGAGGATTGGGCAAGAAACGGACAGGATCCCCCCATTCGCGCTCGTGCTGCGGGGGGTATAACTATAGCGCTGACGTTAATTATCCTGATGAGGAGAGTCCGATGCGTTATAAAAAACTCGGAAATACCGGTCTGTTTGTCTCTGAACTGTGCCTTGGCACCATGACCTTTGGCGGCGAAGAGGGGATGTGGGGAAAAATTGGCCAGCTGCGCCAGGCGGAAGCCGAGCAGCTGGTGGGCAGCGCCCTGGATGCCGGCATCAACTTTATCGACACCGCTAACGTCTATTCGGAAGGGCGTTCGGAAGAGATAACCGGCCAGGCGCTAAAAAATCTCAAGATCCCGCGCGAAAACGTGGTGGTCGCCACCAAAGTGTTTGGTGAAACCGGCACCGCCGGCGTTAATTCGCGCGGCAGCTCCCGCTACCACATTCTCGGCAGCGTCAAAGAGAGCCTGCGGCGCCTGCAGCTCGATCATATCGATCTCTACCAGCTGCACGGCTTCGATCCGGCAACGCCCGTGGAAGAGACCCTCTACGCCCTGGATACCCTGGTTCGCCAAGGGCACGTCCGCTATATCGGCATTTCGAACTGGGCGGCCTGGCAAATCGTCAAGGCGCTGGGGATCGCCGAACGCCTTGGGCTGGCCCGCTTTGCCTCTTTGCAGGCTTACTACACCATCGCCGGGCGCGACCTGGAGCGTGAGCTGGTGCCGATGATGCAGAGCGAAGGGCTGGGGCTGATGGTCTGGAGCCCGCTGGCGGGCGGATTGCTGAGCGGCAAATACACCCGCGACGGTCAGGGGGAAGCGGGCGGCCGTCGGCTGGAATTTGATTTCCCGCCGGTGAATAAGGATCGCGCGTTTGATTGCGTGGACGCGATGCGCGAGGTGGCCGACGCCAAAGGCGCGACGGTCGCGCAGGTCGCGCTCGCGTGGCTGCTCCATCAGCAGGCGGTGACCAGCGTGATTATCGGCGCCAAACGCGCGGAGCAGCTGGCGGATAATATTGCCGCAACCCAGATCCAGCTCAGCGAAGAGGATCTCAGGCGGCTTGATGCGGTGAGCGCGCTGCCGCGCGAATATCCCGGCTGGATGCTTGAGCGCCAGGGCGAATATCGCCGCAATCAGCTTAACGATTAATCCTGTCCGATCCTCAACGGCGGGCGCTGTCCCGCCGCTTTCTATCCTCTCTTTTCGAAATCGCTCACAAAAACGACACAACTCCTTTGCGTGATTTATCATTTCATTCTATATGACTAGTCATGAATTTATAATGACTAGTCATAGTAGCGGAGTGAATGATGAAGACACTGGCAAAGGATTTTTTATGGGGCAACTCGGTTTCCAGCATGCAGACGGAAGGTGCGTGGAATGAAGGCGGAAAGGGGATGTCGGTATACGACATTCGCGAGCCCTCAGAGTTTGCCTCTGACTGGAAGGTGGCGACCGACTCCTACCATCGCTATGAGGAAGACTTTGATTTAATGCAGGATCTAGGGATGAACTGCTACCGCTTCCAGATTTCGTGGAGCCGCATTTGCCCGACCGGCGATGGCGAGTTCAACGAAGAAGGTATCGCCTTCTATCACCGCTTTATCGACGCTCTGATTGCCCGCGGCATTGAGCCGATGATTTGCCTGTACCATTTTGACATGCCGCTGGCGCTGGCGAATGAGTATAACGGCTTTATCGATCGCCGCGTGATGGAGGCGTTTGTGCGCTATGGCAAGAAAATGATCGACTGCTACGGCGACAAGGTGAAGTACTGGCTGACCTTCAATGAGCAGAATATTTTCCACATGCCGATTGCGTTCCGCATTGCGGGCTATATGCATGGCGATGAAACGCTCCGCGAGCTGTACGAGATCCAGCATTACACCATGATGGCGCACGTCCATCTGACCGCTTACCTGCATGAAACCCAGCCCGGCAGGCTGATGGGGGGGATGCTGGCGCATCAGCTTATCTACCCGGCGACCTGCCAGCCGCGCGATATTTTCTGCGCTCAGCAGCATGATGAGTTTCTCAACCAGAACCTGCTGCGCGTCTATGCCGGCCAGGGCTACAGCCCCGAGGTGATGGCCGTGGTCGCCCGTGAAGGCTTCGAGGATATCTATCGCGCAGAGGATTTAGCCCTGATTGCGCAGAATAAAAATGACTATATGGCCTTTAGCTACTATGCCAGCCGCACGCTCAGCAGCGATCCGATCCCGGAAGGCACCGAGGTGAACTACTACATGCAGTTCGGCGATAAGGACAACCCGTACCTGAAGTCTACGGAATGGAACTGGCAAATCGATCCACTCGGCTTTCGCACCATCATCACCCGCTACTACAACGACTGGCGCCTGCCGGTATTCCCGATTGAAAACGGTATCGGGGTGATTGAGTCCTGGGATGGCGAAAACATGATTGCCGACGATTATCGTATCGCCTATCACCGCGACCATATCAACGCCATGAAAGAGGCGATTTTTGAGGACGGCGCGGAGGTGATCGGCTATCTCGGCTGGGGGCTGATCGATATTCTCAGCTCGCAGGGCGATATGCGTAAACGCTACGGGGTGGTGTACGTCAACCGCGAAAACCACGATCTTAAAGACCTTAACCGCGTGCCGAAGAAAAGCTATGCATGGCTGAAACGAGCGATCCACAGCAACGGTGAAGAGATGTAGTTCGCGCGGGCCGCACCGGGCTATCGCCGTCAGGTTTCAGGCCGCGGGCGCGCTGCCTGCAACCTGAAGCCTGGCGGGGAATACGGGTAAGTGATGAAGAGGATTCTGCAAAATGTCTGATAATACAACGTCCAGTATGCAGTCTTTGACCGATCGCTTTGTTGAGTTTTCCGCGCGTATCGCCAACCAGGTACACCTGCGTTCGCTGCGCGATGCGTTTGCCGGGGTGATGCCGATTTTCATTCTGGCAGGGCTGGCGGTACTGGTGAACAACGTGGTGTTTCCCTGGATACTGGAGGGCGACACTCTGGTGCGCTTTAAGGTATGGGGCGATGCGATTATCAACGGGACGTTGAATATCGCCGCGCTGCTGATTGCGCCGATGATCGCGTGGTCGCTGGCGCGTAACAAAAACTTCGCTAACCCGGTTTCGACCGTCGTCATCGCTATTTGCAGCTTTATTATTATGATGCCGATGCAGGTGGATCTGGTGCCGGTTGGCGGGAAGACGACGGTCAGCCTGACGTCGGTACTGACCTTCGCCAACATCGGCTCTACCGGCATTTTCGCCGGCGTGCTCATCGGCCTGGTGGCGACAGAAATCTTTATGCGCATCGCCGGAATCAAGCGCCTGACCATCAACCTTGGAGAGAACGTGCCGCCGGCGGTGGGCCAATCGTTTTCGTCGCTCATCCCGGCTATCCTGACGCTGTCGATGTTTGCGGCGCTGGCCGCCCTGCTGAATAACCTGCTGCACACCGATCTTATCCATCTGATCACCACGCTTATCCAGCAGCCGCTGCGATTGATTAATACCAGCCTGCCGGGGACTATTTTTATCTACAGCTTCGGCAACTTCCTGTTTACGCTGGGTATACACCAGTCGGTCGTGAACAGCGTGGTGCTGGAGCCGTTCCTGCTGATTAATACCAATGAGAATATGCTGGCCTACGCCAGCGGCCAGCCGATTCCGCATATTATTAACAATATTTTCGTGCCGACCTTCGGCATGGTGGGCGGTACCGGCAGCACCATCTCTCTGCTGATCGCCATCTTTCTCTTCTCGCGTCAGCAGGCCTCGAAGCAGGTGGCGCGCCTGGCTATTACCCCGGGGCTGTTCAATATCAACGAACCGGTGATTTTCGGCCTGCCGATCGTTTTCAACGTGCCGCTGATGATCCCGTTTGTGCTGCTGCCCGCCATCGGCATCTTTTTCGCCTGGCTGTGCACCACGCTCGGGCTTATGTCGCGCTGCGTGGTGATGATCCCGTGGACCACGCCGCCGGTGCTCAGCGCCTGGCTGGCGACGGCGGGGGACTGGCGGGCGGTGGTGGTGCAGTTGATAATCATCACCTTTGGTGTATTCTTCTACCTGCCATTCCTCAAAATATCTGAGAGAGTGGCGTTAAAAAACAATGGGATAAATGAATAATAAGGAAGGGCGATGGCGGCGAAGTATCTTTTGATCGCGCGGGAAATTAAAAAGCGGATTATCAGCCAGCAGTACCCCGCCAGCATGCCATTACCCGACCAGTTTGCGCTGGCGGCGGAGTTTAACACCAGCAGGATGACCATCCAGCAGGCGATGCGCCAGCTTATTGTTGAAGGATTGATTTATACCCGCAAGGGGCAGGGCACCTTCGTGCGTAAAAACTTTCTTCAGCTTTCGCAGTGGGATCTTCCGGGAAGCGACTATTTTGGCGCCACCAAAACCTGGGCCCATCTGGGGGCGGTTAGCAGCAAGGTGGTGCGCTTCGAGCTGCGCTTTCCCAGCGAGAAGGAGCAGACTTCGCTGCTGATTAATGCCGATTCGCCGGTTTATGACTTCGTGCGCCTGCGGCTGCTCAATGACGAGCCGATGTCGCTGGACGCCACGGTGATGCCGGTGAATCTGGTACCCGGCCTGAATAAAAGCCACCTCGAAAGCTCCGTATTCCAGTATGTTGAGACGCTTGGGCTGAAGATAATGGGGTCGTACCGCGTGGTGCGCGCCATTAAGCCCGGCGAGCTCGAACAGCAGCACCTGGTGTGCGAAGCCGGCGATCCGGTGCTGGAAGTTGAGCAGGTTATCTACCTGGAGGACGGTACGCCGCTGGAGTATGCCCACTGTCACTACCGCTACGATCACGGCGGCATCGTTATCGTTAACAACGGCTGACGTCAGGCGAAAAGAAAAGGGCGAGGTTTTCACCTCGCCCTTTTTTGTGCATGGCGCTCAGGATCAGTTCAGACGAACCGGCATACCGGAACGGTTTTGCACCGCCTGCTCAACCACGCTCTGATCGACGTCGGACTGGCCGGTAACGGCCTGTACGGATTTGTTCAGCGTAATCGGGACGATTTCACCGCCCTGGAACTGGGCTTCAGTGGTCGACAGCGGGTTATGGACTTCAACGTAACGGCTGCCGTCCGGCTCGCTGGTGGCTTTCACCGGCTCATCGATAAATTCGACGCGGGTGCCGACCGGCACATTCTCAAACAGGAATTTGATATCGTCGTTACGCAGACGGACGCAGCCGTGGCTTACGCGCAGGCCGATACCGAAGTTGGCGTTGGTACCGTGGATCGCGTACAGACGACCGATATACAGCGCGTACAGGCCCATCGGGTTATCAGGACCGGCCGGCACCACGGCCGGCAGCGGGTTACCGGCTGCGATGTATTCGGCGTGCATTTTCGCCGTCGGCGTCCAGGTCGGGCCGGCTTTCTTGCGCTCAACCTTGGTCACCCAGTTGATCGGCGTATCTTTGCCGAGCTGGCCGATACCAATCGGCAGCACGATCACGGTGTTAGTGCCTTTCGGGTAGTAGTAAAGACGCATTTCCGCGCTGTTGATGACGATACCTTCATGCACGGTGTCCGGCAGAATCAGCTGCTGCGGGATATTCAGCACGGTGCCGCCTTTCGGCAGATAGGTATCCACGCCCGGGTTCGCTTCCAGCATGTTGGACAGACCCATCTGATATTTGGCGGCGAAATATTCCAGCGGCTGTTTGTTGTCGTCCGGAACCGTAACAACCTGGTTCTGGCCAATCAGTCGGCTACCGTCAGTCGGCAGGGGATAGGTTACCGCGGATGCGGTATTGCAAAAGCCCACGATGGCGAAGGCTGCCGCAAGGAGTGTCGATAATTTCATATTCATCATGTCGTGTGCGATGTTAAAGCCACACAGGCCTTTGTTTGATTTTTCAGGGAGTAGATGGGAGCGCATTATATGTGCATTCCCGCCAACAGGGAAATGAGATGTGTACGAAATCACACTTTTTTGCCGGTTGTTTCAACTGTCGTCCTTTGGCTGCTCAGGCTGCGTCGACGGAGGGGCGATCGCACGGCATACCTGGTGCCGCCGGCCGCAGCCGCAGCCTGCCGGACGCCGCCGGCTGAGGTCAAAAGGCGCCATTCGCTGCGCCGGCGGTAAGGGAATTCACCGCAGACCGTGAAAAGAGATGGTTTTGCTGGCATAATGTCCGATGTGTCACACTTCTCATTCTCTTTTTTCAGGATAACCCCGTGCTAGTATCCAGCAACGTCACCATGCAGTTTGGCAGTAAGCCGCTGTTCGAAAACATTTCCGTCAAATTTGGCGGCGGCAACCGTTACGGCCTGATTGGCGCCAACGGTAGCGGTAAATCTACCTTTATGAAGATCCTCGGCAACGACCTGGAGCCAACGCTGGGCAACGTCTCCCTCGATCCGAACGAGCGTATCGGTAAGCTGCGTCAGGATCAGTTTGCGTTCGAAGAGTTCACCGTGCTGGATACGGTCATCATGGGCCACGGCGAGCTGTGGGAAGTGAAGCAGGAGCGCGATCGCATCTATTCTCTGGCGGAAATGAGCGAAGCCGACGGCTATAAGGTGGCGGATCTGGAAGTGACCTACGGCGAGATGGACGGCTACTCCGCCGAAGCCCGCGCCGGCGAGCTGCTGCTCGGCGTCGGCATCCCGGTTGAACAGCATTACGGCCCGATGAGCGAAGTCGCTCCCGGCTGGAAGCTGCGCGTACTGTTAGCCCAGGCGCTGTTCTCCAACCCGGATATCCTGCTGCTCGACGAACCGACGAACAACCTCGACATCGATACCATTCGCTGGCTGGAGCAGACGCTCAACGAACGTGACAGCACCATGATCATCATTTCGCACGACCGTCATTTCCTTAACATGGTGTGTACCCACATGGCGGATCTCGACTACGGTGAACTGCGCGTCTACGCCGGTAACTACGACGAATACATGACCGCGGCCACCCAGGCCCGCGAGCGTCTGCTGTCTGATAACGCCAAGAAAAAGGCGCAGATTGCCGATCTGCAGTCTTTCGTCAGCCGCTTTAGCGCTAACGCCTCTAAATCCCGTCAGGCGACCTCACGCGCGCGTCAGATTGATAAAATCAAGCTCGACGAAGTGAAAGCCTCCAGCCGTCAGAACCCGTTCATCCGCTTCGAGCAGGACAAGAAACTGTTCCGTAACGCGCTGGCTGTCGAAGAGCTGGCGAAAGGTTTTGATAACGGCCCGCTGTTTAAAAAATTCAATCTGCTGCTGGAAGTGGGCGAGAAGATTGCCATTCTGGGTGCCAACGGCGTGGGTAAAACCACCATGCTGAAAACCCTGGTTGGTGAACTGACGCCGGATAACGGTAGCGTTAAATGGTCTGAGAATGCGCAGATTGGTTACTACGCGCAGGATCACGCCGAAGACTTCGATAACGATCTGAGCGTTTTCGACTGGATGAGCCAGTGGAAGCAGGAAGGCGACGATGAGCAGGTTGTGCGCAGCTTCCTCGGCCGTCTGCTGTTCAGCCAGGACGATATCAAAAAGCCGGCAAAAGTGCTGTCCGGTGGCGAAAAAGGCCGCATGCTGTTCGGCAAGCTGATGATGCAAAAACCAAACATTCTGGTGATGGACGAACCGACCAACCACCTGGATATGGAATCTATCGAATCGCTCAACATGGCGCTGGAGATGTATCAGGGCACCCTGATTTTCGTTTCCCACGACCGTGAGTTCGTCAGCTCGCTGGCCACCCGGGTGATTGAAATTACGCCGGAGCGCGTCATCGACTTTAGCGGTAATTACGAAGATTATCTGCGCAGCAGAGGCATCGACGGCTAACCGTCTGCCGCCCCGGCGCTGCCGGGAGTGAAACAGAAGCCCCGGCCAGCCTCGCGCGACCGGGGTTTTTTATTGCCCTTAGTCCAGCAGCCACTCGTCGACGTCTTTGCCATTCACCGACAGCCGGCGCTTTTCACCCGCGGGTAGCGTTATCTTCAGCGCCTTCCACGCCGGGCGGTAGCGGCCGCGCGCGTTCACCTGCAGGCTGATGGCGCTGGCGCTGCAGGTCATTTCCCACCCCAGCCACAGCGCGTCGCCGTCGCGATAGCCCCAGCTCTCGCCGTCATCTTCAAAGATCAGGCCGCTCGTCGAGCCCGCGCCCTTGAGCGGAAACAGCTTCAGCTCGCGGCTATCGTCTTTTTTGGCGTCGACGTGGACGATCCTCTCGCTGAGCGGCAGACCCGCCCCGGCGCGCACCATCAGCGGCAGTTTTTCCAGCGGCGCATCGAGCGTTATCCACTGGCCGCCGGCGAACCACTCCCCGCTATAAAAGTCGTACCAGCCGGACTCATTTTCCGGCAGCCACACCCGGCGATGGTGCTGGCCTGGCTCCACGACGCTGGCGACGAGGAGATCGCGGCCGAGCAGGAAGTCGTCGCACTCCTCGAAGGTCTGCGGGTCATGCTGGTGATCGAGGAAGGTCGGGCGCAGTATCGGCTCATCGTCAGCGTGCGCCTGCCACAGCAGGGTGTAGAGGTAGGGCAGCAGGCGATAGCGCAGCTCAATCGCGCCGCGAATCGCCGGCAGGACCGCCGGATACATCCACGCCTCGTTAACCGTCCGATCGTCGTTCCATGAGTGGATCGTGAAGCGCGGATGCATCACCCCGTTCTGCACCCAGCGGACGAACAGTTCGGCATCCGGCTTATCGCCGGAGAAGCCGCCGACGTCGTGACCGACGTTATACAGACCGGAGAGGCTCATCCCCAGCCCCATGCGGGTGTTGTAGCGCAGGGTATCCCAACTGGTGCGGTTATCGCCGCTCCAGGTTTGCACGTAGCGCTGCATCCCGGCGCAGCCGGAGCGCGAGATCAGGTACGGGCGTTTCTCCGGGGCGAAGCGCTGCTGGGCCTCCAGCGACGCGCGCATCATCAGCAGCGGCATCACCGGACGGATATGCTTGATGGCAATCTCCTGGCCAAAACCGTGGCAGCGCGCCTCGCCGTCCCAGACTTCAAATTCGTTATTGTCGTTCCACGTCGAATCGATCCCCATCTCCAGCAGCTGAGCGGTGACCCCCTCCTGCCACCAGGCGACGGTTTGCGGGTTGGTGAAGTCGAGGTGGGAACCTTCGTCATCCCAGAAGCTGGAGCGCTCCGGGGATTCGCTTTCGGAGTCCTGAATAAACAGCCCGCGCTCCGCCACCTCGCTATAGCGCGGGTGATCCTGCAGCAGGCAGGGCTTAATATTGGCCGCCAGCTTGATGCCCGCGTCGTGGAAGCGCTGGCTCATCACCTTCGGCTGCGGGACCTTGTCGTAATTCCAGTTAAAGACGTAGCGCTTACCGCCGATCGAGGTATAGCCGGAGGAGAGCTGGAACGAGTCGCATGGAATGGCGTGCTCATCGCAGAGGCGGATAAAGTTCATCAGCTGGTTTTGCGCATCCGGCGCATCGGTGTAGTGCATCGTCGAGCCGCTGTAGCCCAGGCTCCACTTCGGCCCGAACAGCGTTTTTCCGGTCAGGCGGACAAAGGCTTTGGTGACGTCCAGCACGCGTTTGCCGGTAAACATGTAGTAATCAATATCTCCCGCCTCGGCCTGCCAGCGGCGATAGGCGGTGTGATAGTTGTCGATTTCGTTGCCCAGATCCAGCCAGCAGCTGCTGAGGTTATCGTAGAACAGGCCGTAGCTAATATCGCCGCGCTGGGTGATGGTGAAGGGGATGTGCTTATACAGCGGATCGGTGCTGACGGCGTTATAGCCCATCGCATCCAGGTTGCGCATCTCGTAGCGATTCCCGTTGCGCTGCAGATTGCCCGCCTTCTCGCCAAGACCGTAGAAGCGTTCATCTTGACGTCGGCTCTGGTAGTGCGCGACGCCATCGCCGTGCGCGTTCACCAGATAGGCGCTGGTCGGGCGGTCGTTGACCAGCGGCTGCCATTCTCCGGCATCGTCGCGGTAGCTCCACTCCAGCCACAGCGGCTGGTGGACGGTGACGCGCAGCCGTTCGGTGGCGACCGTCAGGGTCTCCTGCTGCTGCTCCAGGGTCCAGGCGGGAAGGGTAAAGCCGCTGACGTCGTCGCGGCTGCGTCCCTCCCAGGGAACGTCCTGCTGCGGAGCGATGCTCCAGGTGCGGTCCAGCGCCAGCTCCCCTCTGCGCTTAAGCAGGACGCGGAACAGGTTTTCTTCCAGTACGTACAGGCACAGGGTGTGCTGCCCGTCGACCGTCAGCTCGACGTGGTGGGCCAGCTGCTGTTGTAATTTCCAGTGTTTCAACGTTTTCATTTTTACATCCACTCTCAGGCGCGTTTGGCGCGACGTTCAGCAATAAAAGCCACCAGGAAAACCGCGCCAATCAGGTCAAAGAAGCCCATGGCGACGAATAGCGGGTTGAAGCCAATCTTGTCGGCGGTCACCCCGATTAATAAGGAGAACAGGAAGCTGGCGATCCAGGCCGCGGAGCCGCGCATGCCGTTGACGGTCGCCATCTGGCCCTTATCGAACGACTCCACCACCAGCGCGCTCAGCATGCAGGAGATAATCTGGTGGCCGAAGCCGCCGATGGAGATCAGGATGATGGTGATGTAGGGGTCGCGGGTAATGGCGACGAGGGCCAGAGAAATCATCAGGAAAGCGCCGGTCAGCGAGCTTGCTACCACGGAATTAACCCGTGAACAGCCGAACCAGCGGGTGTACAGTTTGGTCAGATAGCCGCTGACCACGCTGCCGAGATCGGCGGCGAGGAACGGCAGCCAGGCGAACATGGCAATTTGCTTCAGGTCCATGCCGTGCTCTTTGGCGAGGTACAGCGGCACCCAAAAGCTCAGGACCGCCCAGGCGGGCTCCGCCATAAAGGCCGGGATCGCAATACCGTAGAAACGCTTATTTTTCGACACGGTTTTCAGCGCGGTAAAGAACGGCAGCTTCACCGCCGGCGGCTCGTTGTCCTGACGAATGAACTCCAGCTCGGTCTTGCTCAGATTCGGATGCTTCTCCGGATTGTTGTAAAACACCCACCACAGGATCACCCACAGCAGCGCCAGCACCCCGGTGAACATAAACGCGCCCTGCCAGCCGAAAGAGGCGTGGGCAAAATAGATGATCGGCGGCGCCAGCATCGCGCCGACGGAGAAGCCGACGCCGGCCCAGCCGGCGGCAATTGGGCGTTCAGATTTTGGAAACCATTCGCCGATGGTTTTGGCGTTGGCCGGGGTTGCGGCGGCTTCTGCTCCGCCCATGAAAAAACGCAGGATCGCCAGATGCAGCCAGCTGCCGGCACCGGCGTGGGCGATACAGGCCACGGCCCACAGGGTGGCGCAGATCATAAAGCCGAGCTTCAGGCCAATAACGTCAATAAGCCAGCCGCAGAGTGGCTGGAAGAGGGTGTAGGCCAGCTGAAAAGCGCCGACGATCCATGAATACTGCTCGGTGGTTATGCCCAGCGTCACCTTCAGCTCGGGGGCGATAATGCCTAAGGAGTTGCGGGTAATGTAGTTAACGGTGACGCCGAGTAAGAACAGGGTCAGCATCCACCAGCGTAGGTTTTTGACTACGCGGCGCGATTTACTGACCGCCATATCGTTGTTGAGGCCTTGGCTCATAGAACTCTCCACAAGAATTTTGTAGGGGGAAATGACCGATGCTCAGTCCCTGAGTTGTCATACCTGTTTTATTAACGCTATGAATATTATTGTTTTATTTATCTGGTTTTCCGTATAACTAGTATGGAAGTTATCGGACCAATTCAGGTTAAGATAGAAAATGAGCGGCCAATAGTCTTATTTATGCAACTTTTTTCATGAGATGAGGAAAAGCTCACGACAGATAGCGAATCTGGCTTGATAAACTGCTTTTTAGCGCCATGAAAATTCTTTCATTTGCAAGATGGAGCTGGATCACAAAATGGATAAAAAGCTGAGAATTGCCGAAATCGCGGCCCGCACGGGGATGTCGGCGAGTACCGTTTCCCGGGTGCTGGCGGGCAAAGCGAACACCAGCGAAAAGGCGCGCCAGCGGGTCCTGCAGTGCGCCCGCGAAATGGGGGTGATGGAGGGACTCGCCGCCGGACGCATGCTGCTGAACAGCCTGGTGGTTTTCGCCCCTTCCCGGGCGTTTGATGAGCGCTCAGATATCTATTACTACCGGGTCATTCAGAGCATTAATAATGCGCTGGCTCCGCATGAGGTCCGCCTGCGAACCTGCGCGCTGGAAGAGAACGACAGCGATGCCAACCTGTTTTTGGCCCGCATGAACGAGGCGGAGACCGAGGCGGCCATTCTGCTGGGCATTGACGATCCGCATATTCACGATCTGGCCGCCGATTTCGCCAAACCCTGCGTGCTGATCAACTGCCGGGATGAGGGCATGCGCCTGACGTCGATCGCCCCGGATCACCGGCTGATTGGCCAGTTTGCCGCGCGCTATCTGTTTGAGATGGGGCATCGGGCGGTCATGAACGTGATGTGTCTGCGGCGCTACACCATGGAGCTGCGGCTGGTGGGCATCAAGGAGGCCTGGCGGGCGCGTAACCTACGTTTCCTCGACGGGCGAGATCTGATCGGCGTGGCGAACTTCAGCGCCAGGGAGACGGAGGAGCAGGTAGGAGAGTGGCTCGATGCTCAGGCGGGTAAGCCGCTGCCGACGGCCTTCCTGGTTGGCGGAGATTATATGGTGGTGGGGACCGTGAACGCCTTGCAAAAGCGCGGCCTGCGGGTTCCTCAGGACATCTCGGTCATGAGCATCGACGGGTTTAACCTCGCGGCTATCCAGGATGTGCCGCTTACCGCCGTCCACGTCCCGCGCGATGAGCTCGGCACTGAGGCGGTGCAGCTCCTGCAGCAGCGGCTGATCCGTCCCCACGCCCCGCGCGGTTCGCTGCTGCTAAACGGGACGCTGGTGGTTCGGGATTCGGTACGGCGGATACGGCCCGGCAGCCGCCGCACCGCCGTTGAGCAACAGGGGCTGTACGACGATTAAACGTCGATACCCAGCGCGCGTTTGCCGTGAACGTTGAGATCGTCGAGGGTAAAGCGCGCCTGCCAGTCGGCTTCGTAGTCTTCGCGCGGGAAATCGCCCGGCGATGCGCCTTTCTCGAGCGCGATTTTAACCTTGTGCGCGTAGGCGAGATTCTTCTCGCACAGCGGGGCGGCGGGGATATACATCACGTTGCCCCAGCCCTGCTGGTTTTCGACCGGCGCCACCGAGTGGATCACGTCGCAGTGCCACCACACCGAATCGCCGGCGCTGATGGCCGGGATCGCGCTTAGCGCTTTAATCAGCAGCGGGTGCCATTTCTCGGAAATCGGCAACACTTTACCCGGCGCCACGCCGCACAGCTCATCGTCAGGGACGTCGTCGAGCAGCGGACGCAGCAGAACGTAGGCCATCGCCTCCGGAATCGGCACCACGTGCAGCAGGCCCTGATCCGGGATCATATCGGAGAGCGCCGTCCAGCCCTGGAAGGTGCGGAATACCGAGCATTTGGTGGTGTTGTCGACGGTGTACTCTTCCACTTCGGTCCGGTGCGCCGCATCCCACGGGTCGTAAGCGTCAATATTGCCGTTAAAGACGTTGGCGAATACCTGCTGATAGGCGGGCAGCAGCCAGCGCTCGAGGGCGCCTGAATCGGTGTGCGCCCCCAGCCCCTTCGAGGTGGTGCCCGGCGGGCGGCGGCGGATGCGGTCAGGATAGATAACGCTGACGTCCGGGTCGAACCACTGCTTGCCGTCATGGCTGAAGGTCCACAGGCGGTTAAGGAACGACTGCACCGCGGCCATCTCGTCGCTCTGCCGCGCCTGCATCTGCGCCTGCGACCAGTAAATCGGGTAAATCTCCGGACGCGAGGCGTCGAGCGAGCCGAAGAAGGTATCGCCGGGGCCTTTGTAAACGTCGTCGAAGCGGTTGAGATCGAGGTATTCCAGCATCGAGTTATCCCACGCCAGCGCCCGCTCGCGTGAGAAGTGACCTTTGATCACCGCGCAGCCGCGGCGTCTGATGGCCTCGCGCTGGGCATCGCTCACTTTGCCCTGCGCAATATCGCTGAACGGGATAATCGGCCAGACCTCTTCCCCGCGCGCCTTGATGGCGTCAATTTCGTCGAGGCGCGCGCTAATTCGCGCCGTCAGCCGCTCGAACACGGCCTGCACGTCGCCAATTTGCGCGCGCAGATCCTGTTTTATTTGTCGAATCGCCGCTTTGTGGTCGGCGGGGAGCGTTTCGCTGGTATGGATAACCGTCATGATAGCCTCACCTTGCTTTCATTCGAAAGTATTAAATCTTACAAACGTTAATTTAAGTTAAATTTAAGTTAATGCAAGTTTAAAAATTGGATGAGGTGCACAAAATGGAAAAAACCGGGGCAGGAGGCCCCGGCGGCAGGCTATTCGTTGAAGGGGGCGGCGTGGTCCACAACGGCCTGAATCACATTCAGCGCGCCGTGGTGGTTATTGTCATCGGTCGCAAAGCGGGAGATGGCCTTGATGCTATCGGCGGCGTTGCCCATAGCGAAAGAGTACTTCACCAGCTTCAGCATTTCGGCGTCGTTGCCGCTGTCGCCAATCGCCACGCACTCCTGCGGCGAGATGTGCCAGCGTTTCAGCAGGCGGCTGATACCGTTAGCTTTATGCAGGCCGGGGATAATTAAATCGACGAAGCCAAAGCCGCTGGTCACCGGCTTCATGATGCCGTCCAGCGAGACGTGCAGCTTATCAATAAGCTGCGGGATATCGCTGTCCGGCAGGTTAAGCGAGAACTTAAACAGCGTGTCGTCGATATCATGGTAACTGGCGATGCGCTGCAGACGATGATAGTGCTTTGACATCAGCGCGACGAAGCTGTCGGGCGCGCGGTCGCTGACGTAGGCGCTTTCAAGGCCGCAGGCGACGAAGTTGAGCTGCGGGTCTTTGAGCAGCTCGCCGATCACAATCTGCGACTCATGGCGGGTCAGCTCGCCGTGAAACAGCTGCCGGCCGTGCTCGTACACCAGCGCGCCATTCTCGGCGACGAAGGAGATCTGCTCGCGAATTTCCGGGAAAAAGGAGATCAGCTGGTAGTACTGATTGCCGCTGGCGACAACGAATTCAATACCCTGCTTATTGAGCTGCGCGAACTGCGCGAGAAAACGCGAGCGGTCATACTGCTTGGCGTCATTGAGAAAAGTTCCGTCCATATCAGTGACGATAACTTTAATGGTCATACCTATGCTCCTGGCTTAACTGCGACCAGTAACATTCTAATTACAATGTGACCCAAAGCACAAATTTATTTCGAATGAAAGGCTACCCGCCGTCTTTGCGGCTTCCTGCCGCGCAAAATCCAAAACCGGCGAGGAGCGGGTAGCCCGGCCAGGCGTAGCGCCAGCCGGGTGTTGTGTGATGCGGGGTCCGCTCTACAGCGTATGCTCGGTACGGGCGATAATATCGTCCTGGGCATCCGGCGACAGGGCGGTAAAGAACGCCGAGTAGCCGGCGACGCGAACCACTAAATCACGATACTGGTCAGGGTGTTTCTTCGCGTCCAGCAGCGTTTCGCGCGAGACGATGTTGTACTGGATATGCCAGCCTTTGTGCACCTCGAAGAAGGTGCGCAGCAGCACCATTAGCTTCTGCTTATCGGACTCGTTCTCCAGCGTCGCCGGGTTGAGCTTCTGATTCAGCAGTACGCCGCCGAGAATCGCCCCGGTGGGGAGCTTACCGACCGAGCTAATCACCGCGGTTGGCCCGAGGTGGTCGGTGCCGGAAGCCGGGCTTGCCCCTTCGGCCAGCGGAGAGTGGGCTTTGCGTCCATCCGGGGTAGCCATCGTCTGGGCGCCAAACGGCACGTTGGCGGAAATAGACGAGGTCCCGGCGTAGTAGTTCCCGCCAATCGGGCCGCGGCCGTAGCGCGGGTTATGGTAATGCTTCAGCTCGTCGATATAGGTTTGATAGGCGCGGGCCAGCAGGGCGTCGACGCTGTCCTCATCGTTGCCGTACTTCGGTGCGCCGTTGATTAAGCGCTGGCGCAGCTGCTCGTGGGTCAGCCCTTCGAAGTCCTCCGCGAGGGCTGTCGCCAGCTGCTGCTGGCCGATGGCGCCCTGCTCGAAGACCAGCTTTTTCACCGCCACCAGGCTATTACCGAGGTTGGCGATCCCGACCTGCAGACCGGAAACCCAGTCATACTTCGCGCCGCCCTGTTTGATGCTTTTCGCCCGCTCGATGCAGTCATCCACCAGCGCGGAGCAGAGAATATCGTGCACGTTCTCTTCCAGCATGGTATCGACGACGTACTCAATTTCGATCGACTTACGCGTGTAGTAGCGGATCTGGGTATCCCAGTCGGCCAGCACCTGCTCGAAGCTGCCGAAGTTGCCTTTCGATAGCGCGTGCTCCTGCGGCAGAAACACCTGGCCGCTGGTGGCGTCGCGGCCGCCTTCCAGCGCGGCCAGCATCACGCGGGCGAAGTTGATAAAGCTCATCCCGGTGCAGCGATAGCCCCATTTGCCGCCCACGGCGGTTTCGATACAGCCAATCGCCGCGTAGTCGTAGGCATCCTGAGGCTCAATCCCGAGCTTGATGAACTCTGGAATAACGATCTCATCGTTATTGAACGCCGGCATGCCGAAGCCGCAGCGAATGACCTGCACGCAGGCATCGAGGAAGTCGTTACTCATCCCGGCGTGGTAGCGCACGCTGAGGTTGGGCTGAGTCGAGCGCAGACGCCCGCAGGATTCGAGGATCGCGTACGAGAGCGGGTTCACCGCATCCTGCGGCTGGCCGTCGCGCAGGTTCTGGCCGCCGATGGTGACGTTCTGATACAGCGGGCTGCCCGCGGATGCTTTGGAGTGCGAGCCGGAGCGGATCTTGTTCACTTCCAGCAGCTTCAGCCAGCAGCTGTGCAGCAGCTCGATGGCATGCTCGCGGTCCAGCGACTGCTGGAGCTCGACGTCGCGACGGTAGTAAGGATACAGGTGCTGATCCATACGGCCGAAGGAGACCGAATGGCCGTTGGATTCAATCTGCAGGATCAGCTGAATGAAGTAGCACAGCTGCAGCGCCTGCCAGAAGGTTTTCGGCGGCTCGTGGGCAACGATCTCGCAGCCTTCGGCGATAGTCAGCAGCTCGTCGCGGCGGGAGGCGCGGGTTTCTTCCGCCGCCATGCTGCGCGCCAGTTCGGCAAAGCGTCGGCTGTGATCGCTGACCGCCTCCAGCACGATATCAATGGCCTTAAGGAACTGCTCGCCGTGCAGATCTTCCAGCACGGTCAGGTTAATACGCGAGCGGCGTTCGGCGACCTTAGCGCGCATGCCGTCGAGGCCTTTTTCCAGCAGCAGCGGATAGTTCACCGCGAGGTGAGCATCGCCGGAAGTCATGTTGCCTTCCGCTTTAATAATTCCGGCGGCGAGCAGCGCTTTTTGTTCATCGGTGAACATCCCGTAGCAGCGATCCTGCACGGTCTGACCGCGCCACCACGGGCAGATTTCATGCAGGATGCGCTTGTTCTCTTCGCTGACCGCGAAACCGGCGCCGGGACGATCGGCGAGATCGTCAATCTCCTTCTCAATCCAGCTGACGGTATATTCCGGGAAAATTGGCGCCGCGCGCACTTCGCTGGCCTGGTTGCCGACGATCAGCTCGTCGTGTTTGATCCAGATGGTGCGTTCTGCCAGATGGTGGGCCAGCGCCAGCGCGCGGCGTACCGGGATTGGCTTATCCAGGTGCTGCTGATAAGCGGCGGTATAGTGCCGCGCCCGTTCGGTGCACACCGGCGGCTTAACGATATGTACCAGCGCGGTTTTATGCGCCTGAATGCGGGGGCTTAGCGTATCCAGTTTCAGAGTGGTCATCATTTTATCCTCGTAGAGTAGCCGTTAAACCTTTGCTCTGAGCGTAGGTCTGCGCGAAGGCGAGCAGCTCGGGGGCAGCAAGGGGTTTGTCCGGAGCGGTATAGGGCTGACTGAGTAACTGATATTTGTTCATTCCCAGCGTGTGGTACGGCAGGAAGTGGATCTCGCCAACCTGCAGACGGTCGGCGGCAAAGTCGGTAATCGCGGCAATCGTCGCCTCATCGGCGTTGAAGCCCTGAATCAGCGGGACGCGGATGATGATTTTCTTCCCCGCCTGCGCTACGCGCTGCAGGTTATCGAGCACCCGGCCGGCGCTGCCGTCGGTCCACTCTTTGAAAATGGCTTCGTTGACGTGCTTGAGGTCGGCGAGGAACAGGTCAACATAGGGCAGCGAGGGCTCAACGTATTTCCACGGCACGTGCAGGCAGGTTTCGACCGCGGTATGAATCCCCGCCGCGCGGCTGGCCTGCAGCAGCTGCCGCGCCAGCTCGGGATTCATAAACGGCTCGCCGCCGGAAAGGGTCACGCCGCCGCCGCTGCGATCGTAAAAAGGCTTATCGCGCAGCACCGTGGCCATAATCTGCGCCACCTCTTTTTCTTCGCCGCATACGCTGAGGGCGGTTGTCGGGCAGCAGTCGCGCAGCCGCTCATAGCCTTCGGCGGTGAGCTTCTGGCGGTGGATAATCAGGCCGTCGAGTTTACGGGTTATCACATCCGGCGCGGCCTGCTGGCACAGATCGCAGCCCGCAAGGCACAGGCGGGCGTCGTATAGCAGATCCGCAGTGCGAGAGCGGCTTTCCGGGTTTTGACACCAGCGGCAGCCCAGCGAGCAGCCTTTAAGGAATACGACGGTGCGGATCCCAGGGCCGTCATGGGTTGAGTAGCGCTGAATGTTGAAAATCATGAAGGCCCCCCCCTTTTTTTGCATATGAAGATTAAATAACTTTCGAATGAAAGTTGTATTGATGCAAATCAACAAGCGGGGCGGGCCGCTGCGGCGAAGAGGGGAAAGGCGCGGTCGATCACAAATTTTCCGGCGACGGCCGCCGCCGGAGAAGGGCTAACGGCTGGCGCAAACCTCGCACTGCGGGTCGCGCATCAGCTTCATTTCGCGGAACTGACAGGTCATGGCGTCGTACATGACCAGCTTGCCCGCGGCAGGCGTGCCGTACTGAGTTAAGACTTTAATGGCCTCCATCGCCTGCAGGGAGCCAATGACGCCGACCAGCGGCGCCATCACGCCAGCCTCAACGCAGGTGAGGGCATTCTCGCCGAACAGCCGGCTCAGGCAGCGATAGCAGGGCTCGTTATCCTGATACATAAAGACGCTGATTTGCCCCTCCATGCGGATCGCGGCGCCGGAGACCAGCGGCGTTTGATGCTGAAAACAGCCCGCGTTGAGCTGATTGCGTATCGCCACGTTATCGGTACAGTCGAGCACCAGATCGTGGGCGGCGATCTGCGCCGCCAGCGCCTGCTGGTCCAGCAGCGCATTCAGCGGGGTGAGCCGTACGTGGGGGTTGATCCGCGCCAGCGAATCGCGGGCGGAGTCCACCTTCGGCAGACCGATAGCGGCATCGCTGTGCAGCGTCTGGCGCTGTAGATTGGAGAGCGAGACGCTATCGAAATCGAGCAGGGTAAGCTCGCCGACGCCGGCCGCCGCCAGATACTGGGCGGCAGCGCAGCCCAGGCCACCGAGGCCGACCACCAGCACCCGGGCGCCTTTCAGCCGCTCCTGACCGTCAAAATCGAAATTGCGCAGGATTATCTGCCGGTTGTAGCGCAGCATCTCCTCATCGCTCAGCTCGACGTCCATCACAGCCCTCCGAGGAGGTGGTGAAAGGGTTCGACTTCGACCCACTCGCCCGCTTCCACGTTACCGCGCTCGCGCTCCAGCACGATAAAGCAGTTACCCTGGCTAAATGAGCTGAAAATGTGTGAGCCCTGATGACCGGTGGACGTCACCACCAGCTCGCCGTCCGGGTTACGCTGCAGCACGCCGCGCTGGAAGTCGAGGCGTCCCGGGGATTTTTTCAGTCGCGTCGCCGCCCGCACGCGGAGGCGCATCGGCTGCGCGCCGCCCGCGCTGCCGCTCAGTTTTGCCAGCAGCGGCAGCACCAGCTGATAGAAGGTGAGGGTGGCGGAAACCGGATTGCCCGGCAGGCCGCAGAACCAGCTGTGGCTGAGCTTGCCGAAAGCAAAAGGTTTACCGGGCTTGATCGCCAGCTTCCAGAAGCCGATTTCGCCGAGCTCCTCAAGGATCTCTTTGGTGTAATCCGCTTCGCCGACCGAGACGCCGCCCGAGCTAATCACCACATCGGCCTGCTGGTCGGCGGCGATAAACGCCGCGCGCAGTTTTGCCGGGTCGTCGGCAATAATGCCGAGGTTGATCACCTCGCAGCCCAGCTGCTGGAGCATCAGATGCACCGCCAGGCGGTTGGTATCGTAGATTTGCCCGTCGCCAAGCGGTTGGCCCGGCAGCTGCAGCTCGTCGCCGGTAGAGAATACCGCCACGCGAACTTTGCGCACTACCTCGACGTCGGCGATGCCCAGCGACGCCAGCACCGGCAGCTCCGCGACGGTCAACGGCGTACCTGCCGGGAATACCACCGCGCCGTTAGCGATATCTTCGCCGCGACGACGAATATTCTGGCCGGGTTTTACCGCGGCGATGAAGCGAACGCCGTCGGCGGTTTGCTCGGTCTCTTCCTGCATCACCACCGCATCGCAGCCCTGCGGAACCGGCGCGCCGGTCATAATGCGAATGCAGGTTCCCGCAGGCCAGGCAGCGTGGAACGGCTGGCCGGCGAACGCTTTACCGGCGACCGGCAGCGCCGCGCCGTCGGCAAGATCGGCGAGGCGTACGGCGTAGCCGTCCATGGCCGAGTTGTCAAACCCGGGGACGTCCAGCGGCGAAACGAGATCATGGGCGGTCACGCGCGAAAAGGCCTGTAACAGCGGCACGGTTTCCACCGTATTCAGCGGCGTAATACGGTTGAGCATCTGGGTCAGGGCTGTGTCGAGAGGCATCAGTCCGGCGGTAAAATCCATGGGTTTCTCCTGCGGGCAAACATCGAAAACGCCTATTATGGCAGAAAAGTGCGGGCGGCTATATGCCACCTGGGTACAGGCTTTACATCACCGTCCGCTCTTTCTATATTCAAAAATTGTATAGGACAGTCAGCACGATAATGATATCTATACACTTTATTATTTAAGCTCGCTTTGCGGGGGCTGAGACCTGATGCGGCGTGAATAAATAGCGAAACCCGCGGCGGATCGGCGCAGCATGAAGGAATGGCGGAATGAGCAAGGCGGTGATAGCAATTCACGGTGGCGCAGGGGCAATCACCCGATCGCAGCTGACGCCGGAGCGCGAACGGCAGTTCATGGCGGCGCTGTCGGCGATTGTCGATAGCGGGCAGAAAATGCTGGCGGCGGGCGCCAGCGCGCTGGACACGGTCACCGAGGCGGTGCGCCAGCTGGAGGAGTGTCCGCTGTTTAACGCCGGGATCGGCTCGGTGTTTACCCGGGACGCCACCCATGAGCTCGACGCCTGCGTGATGGACGGCAACAGCCTGCATGCCGGAGCGGTTGCCGGCGTTAAGCATCTGCGCAACCCGGTACTGGCCGCGCGGCTGGTGCTGGAACAGAGCCCGCACGTGCTGCTGATTGGCGAAGGGGCGGAAGCGTTCGCCGCCTCGCACGGTATGGCGCGGGTGGAAAACGATCTATTTTCGACGACCGAGCGCCGTCTGCAGCTACAGCAGGCGCAGGAAGACGATGAGGTCGTCCTCGACCACGGCGCAGCGCCGCTGGACGAGCGGCATAAAATGGGCACCGTCGGCGCGGTAGCGCTGGATATCGCCGGCAACCTTGCCGCCGCCACGTCCACCGGCGGGATGACCAATAAGCTCCCCGGGCGCGTTGGCGATAGTCCGCTGCCCGGAGCCGGCTGCTACGCCAATAACGCCAGCGTGGCGGTCTCCTGTACCGGCACCGGCGAGGTGTTTATCCGCACCCTCGCGGCCTACGATATCGCCGCGCTCATGGAGTACGCGAACCTGAGCCTGCATGAGGCCTGTGAGCGGGTGGTGATGGAGAAGCTTCCGGCGCTCGGCGGCAGCGGCGGGCTGATTGCTATCGACAGAGAAGGCAACGTGGTGCTGCCGTTTAACAGCGAGGGGATGTATCGGGCCTGGTGCTACGCGGGCGATACGCCCACTATTGGTATTTATCGGGAATAAGGGGGAAGGGACGTTGCCGCATAGTCAAGAAATCGACGCCAGTGATGTTCTGGCGGTGCGCGATCTGAACGTGGCGTTCAGCCAGGAGCAGCAGACTTTTTCTGCGGTGCGGCATCTTTCGTTCAACCTGCGGCGCGGCGAAACGCTAGCCATTGTGGGCGAGTCGGGCTCGGGTAAGTCGGTCACCGCGCTGGCGCTGATGCGCCTGCTCGATGACGCCGTCAGTCAGGTCAGCAGCGACGCGCTGTGGCTGCGTCGGCGCAATAATCAGGTCATTGCGCTTGGCGAACAGTCCGCTTCGGCAATGCGCCACGTGCGCGGGGCGGATATTGCGATGATTTTCCAGGAGCCGATGACCTCGCTGAATCCGGTGTTTACCATCGGCGAACAGATTGCCGAGTCTATTCGTCTTCACCAGCGGCTGGGTCATGACGAGGCGCTGCGCGAAGCGAAAAAAATGCTCGACCAGGTGCGGATACCGGAGGCGGAGGCCATGCTGTCACGCTATCCGCATCAGCTCTCCGGCGGGATGCGCCAGCGGGTCATGATCGCGATGGCGCTTTCGTGCCGCCCGGCCGTGCTGATTGCCGACGAACCCACCACCGCGCTGGATGTCACTATCCAGGCGCAGATCCTTCAGCTTATTGCCGTGCTGCAAAAAGAGATGGAGATGGGGGTTATTTTTATTACTCACGATATGGGCGTCGTGGCCGATATCGCCGACCGCGTGCTGGTGATGTACCGCGGCGAAGCTGTGGAGAGCGGGACGGTCGAGGAGATTTTCCGCGCGCCTGAGCACCCTTACACCCAGGCGCTGCTGGCAGCCGTTCCGCGCTTAGGCTCGATGCGCGGCAGCGACCTGCCGCGCCGCTTCCCGCTGCTCAATCAACGCGCGGCTGATGAAGGCGAACAGGATACCGTCGTCGCCGGCGAGCCGATTCTGCAGGTACGCGACCTGGTGGCGCGTTTCCCGCTGCGCAGCGGCATTTTGAACCGGATTACCCGCGAGGTGCATGCCGTTGAAAAGGTGAGCTTTGACCTCTGGCCGGGAGAAACCTTGTCGCTGGTCGGCGAGTCCGGCTGCGGCAAATCCACCACCGGTCGGGCGCTGCTGCGGCTGGTGGCGACCGAGAGTGGGACTATCGTATTTAACGGCGAACGTATCGATACCCTGGCCGGCGGCAGGCTCCAGGCGCTGCGCCGCGATATTCAGTTTATTTTCCAGGACCCGTATGCCTCGCTCGATCCGCGGCAAACGGTGGGCTACTCGATTATGGAGCCGCTGCGCGTACACGGGCTGCTGGAAGGCGAGGCGGCCCGCCAGCGCGTCGCCTGGCTTCTTGAGCGCGTCGGCCTGCAGCCTGAACACGCCTGGCGCTACCCGCACGAGTTTTCCGGCGGCCAGCGCCAGCGCGTATGCATTGCGCGGGCGCTGGCGCTGAATCCAAAGGTGGTGATTGCCGATGAATCGGTTTCGGCGCTAGACGTCTCGATTCGCGCGCAGATTATCAACCTGATGCTCGATTTACAGCGTGAAATGGGCATCGCCTTTTTGTTTATTTCCCACGATATGGCGGTGGTTGAACGTATCAGCCATCGCGTTGCGGTGATGTATCGCGGGCGGATCGTTGAGATTGGCCCGCGTCGCGCCGTGTTTGAAAACCCGCAGCATCCCTATACCCGCAAGCTGATGGCCGCCGTACCGGTGGCCGACCCGGCGCATCGTCATCCGCAGCGCGTACTGCTCTCTGACGAGCTGCCGGGCAATATCTATAAGCGAGGAGGGGAAGAGGTAGCCAGCGCGCCGCTACAACAGGTAGGGCCTGGGCATTTCGTTGCCCGGGAACCTGCCGCCGGCGTTCTGGGAAGATAACAACGACACCAATAACGCAGCATTTCAGGAGAACAACATGACACAACGCGTATCACGCAAATGGTTGCTGGCGCTGGGCGTCGCTTCGGCGCTGGCGACGGCGCCGGCGCTGGCCGCAAAAGATCTGGTGGTGGCGGTCGGCTCTAACTTCACGACCCTCGACCCTTATGATGCCAACGACACCTTATCCCAGGCCGTTGCCAAGTCGTTCTATCAGGGGCTGTTCGGCCTTGATAAAGAGATGAAGCTGAAAAACGTTCTCGCGGAAAGCTATACCGTTTCGCCCGACGGCCTGGTCTACACCATTAAGCTGCACCCGGGGGTGAAGTTCCAGGACGGTACCGATTTTAACGCCGAAGCGGTGAAGGCTAACCTCGACCGCGCCAGCAATCCGGATAATCATCTCAAGCGCTATAACCTGTACAAAAATATCGCCAGCACCGAGGCGGTTGATCCGACGACGGTAAAAATCACCCTCAGGCAGCCTTTCTCGGCGTTTATCAATATCCTTGCCCATCCGGCAACGGCGATGATCTCTCCGGCGGCGCTGAAAAAATATGGCAAAGAGATTGGTTTTCATCCTGTCGGTACCGGCCCGTATCAGCTCGATACCTGGAACCAGACCGATTTTGTGAAGGTGACGAAGTTTGCCGGCTACTGGCAGCCAGGCCTGCCGAAGCTCGACTCCATCACCTGGCGTCCGGTGGTGGATAACAACACCCGCGCCGCGATGCTGCAAACCGGCGAAGCGCAGTTTGCCTTCCCGATCCCCTACGAGCAGGCGCCGCTGCTGGCGAAAAACGACAAGCTGGAGCTGGTTGCCAGCCCGTCGATCATGCAGCGTTATATCAGCATGAACGTCACGCAGAAGCCGTTTGATAACCCGAAGGTGCGCGAGGCGATTAACTACGCCATCAACCGCCAGGCGCTGGTGAAGGTCGCCTTCGCCGGGTACGCCACCCCGGCGACCGGCGTCGTGCCGCCGTCTATCGCCTATGCCGAGACCTTTAAACCGTGGCCGTACGATCCGGCTAAGGCCCGCGAGCTGCTCAAAGAGGCCGGTTTCCCTAACGGATTCAGCACCACGCTGTGGTCATCGCATAACCACAGCACCGCTCAGAAGGTGCTGCAGTTTACCCAGCAGCAGCTGGCGCAGGTGGGCATTAAAGCGCAGCTGACGGCGATGGATGCCGGCCAGCGCGCGGCGGAAGTGGAAGGCAAAGGACAGAAAGAGAGCGGAGTACGCATGTTCTACACCGGCTGGTCGGCCTCGACCGGTGAAGCCGACTGGGCGCTGTCGCCGCTTTTCGCCTCACAAAACTGGCCGCCGACCCTGTTTAATACCGCCTTCTACGGCAATCCGCAGGTGGATAAAGACCTGACCGATGCCCTGAAAACGACCGATGCGCAGGAAAAAACGCGGCTCTACAAACAGGCCCAGGACATTATCTGGAAAGAGTCGCCGTGGGTGCCGCTGGTGGTGGAAAAACTGGTCTCCGCGCACAGTAAGAATCTGAGCGGTTTTTATATTCAGCCGGATACCGGATTCAGCTTTGAGCAGGCGGATTTAGCCCAGTGACGGTTGTTACCTTTATCCCGACCCTCTCCCCCGCGGGGAGAGGCCGCCGGGCCTTGCTCCCTCTGCCATTCGCGCAGAGGGTTCGGGTGAGGAGAGGCGATGCTTAATTATGTGATTAAACGCCTGCTGGGACTGATTCCCACCCTGCTGATTGTGGCGGTGCTGGTTTTTCTGTTTGTACATATGCTGCCCGGCGACCCGGCGCGGCTGATTGCCGGACCGGAAGCCGATGCGCAGATCGTCGCGATGGTCCGCGAGCAGCTGGGGCTCGATCGGCCGCTGCACGTCCAGTTCTGGCACTATATCACCAGCGTGCTGCAGGGGGATTTTGGCATCTCGATGGCATCGCGTCGCCCGGTGAGTAGCGAAATCGCCAGCCGCTTTATGCCGACGCTGTGGCTGACGCTTGCCAGCATGAGCTGGGCGGTGGTGTTTGGTATGGCGGCGGGGATTGCCGCCGCGGTCTGGCGCAATCGCTGGCCGGACCGGCTGGGGATGGCGCTGGCGGTGACCGGTATTTCCTTTCCGGCTTTTGCCCTCGGGATGCTGCTGATGCAGGTCTTCTCCGTCGAACTTGGCTGGCTGCCGACGGTGGGCGCCGATAGCTGGCGGCACTATATTCTGCCCTCCGTGACCCTGGGCGCGGCGGTAGCCGCGGTGATGGCGCGCTTCACCCGCGCATCTTTCGTCGATGTGCTGCACGAGGACTATATGCGCACCGCGCGGGCGAAAGGGGTCAGCGAGACGCTGGTGGTGCTTAAGCACGGCCTGCGCAATGCGATGATCCCGGTGGTGACGATGATGGGGCTGCAGTTTGGCTTCCTGCTCGGCGGCTCGATCGTGGTGGAGAAAGTCTTCAACTGGCCGGGGCTCGGCAGGCTGCTGGTTGATTCGGTCGAGATGCGCGACTATCCGGTGATTCAGGCGGAAGTACTGCTGTTTTCGCTGGAATTTATTCTTATCAATTTAGTGGTGGACGTGCTGTATGCCGCCATTAACCCGGCTATCAGGTACAAGTAAGGTGCGATTGCTCAACTGGAGAAGGCAGGCGGTTATCAACGCCATGCCGGGGATCAAACCCGGTCAGATACGTACGCCGTGGCATGAGTTCTGGCGGCGCTTTCGCCGTCAGCCGGTGGCGATGGGCGCCGGCGTTTTTGTTCTGCTGCTGATCGCGGTGGCCGTCGTGGCGCCGTGGGTAGCGCCGTTCGATGCGGAAAACTACTTTGACTACGATCGCCTCAACGACGGCCCGTCGATGCTGCACTGGTTCGGCGTCGATTCGCTGGGCCGGGATATCTTCAGCCGGGTGCTGGTCGGGGCGCAGATTTCGCTGGCGGCCGGGGTGCTGGCAGTGCTGATCGGCGCGGCAATCGGCACCGTACTCGGGCTGCTGGCCGGTTACTATGAAGGCTGGTGGGACCGGATAATTATGCGCATCTGCGACGTGCTGTTCGCGTTCCCGGGGATCCTGCTGGCGATCGCCGTGGTGGCGGTTATGGGGAGCGGGATGTCGAACGTGATCATCGCGGTGGCGATCTTCTCCATTCCGGCTTTTGCTCGCCTGGTGCGCGGCAATACGCTGGTCCTCAAGCAGCAGACTTTTATCGAGTCGGCGCGCAGCATCGGCGCCAGCGATGCGACGATCCTGTTCAGCCATATTCTGCCCGGCACGGTGTCGTCGATTGTGGTCTATTTCACCATGCGTATCGGGGTGTCGATAATCTCCGCCGCCAGCCTCTCATTCCTCGGCCTCGGCGCGCAGCCCCCGACCCCGGAATGGGGGGCAATGCTGAACGAAGCGCGGGCGGATATGGTGATGGCGCCGCACGTGGCGCTGTTCCCGGCGATTGCGATTTTCCTGACGGTGCTGGCGTTTAACCTGCTGGGTGACGGCCTGCGCGATGCGCTGGATCCGAAGATAAAGGGGTAGGGTGGAGTTTTCCCGGCCGGGCTACTCTCATATGTAGCCCGGCCGAACCGCGTAAAACCGGGTCAGCGCATAACGTGTTCCCGACGCTCAACAAACCGTAACTCAGGCAGTGAATGCCGTGGCTCGCTCTTTTTCTGCATTGCGTTCAGTACGGCAAGAGCAAGCTCGCTGCCGAGCTGCTGGTAGGGAATTTCAAAACCAGTGGGTTTGGTGGGTAAAAAAGAGGACATATCGCTGCTGAATACGCCGGCAAAAAAAGCAAGATCCCAGCCATGTTGCTGTGAGTAAGCGCTGGCGCCTAATAGCTGCAGGTCGCTTAGGAAAACGACATAATCCGGAAGCGCGGTCAGGGCGTGAAAATATTGTAGCGCTTCATAACCTGATGCTTCGCTAATTTCACCGTAGTAGACGTAGTTGTCGTTGACTGGAATATCGTGCAGGCTTAGCGCATCGCGCCACGCGCGGGCAAATATATCCCCCTGAGCGCTTTGTCTGCCAAGAGTGACCAGAGCGAAATTTTTGTAGCCGGCTCGTTTCCCGCGCTCAATAGCCACTTTTGCGACATAAGCAAAATCAAGGTCGACCCAGTTAAATTCACCTTGCAGAGTATGGCTTCGTCCCAGCGTGGCAAAAGGGAAGGCGTGCTGATCGAGGTATTCAATTCTGGGGTCGTGAAGGGTGGTATTGGTCAGGATGACCGCATCCGCTTTTCGCTGTTCGATAATTTTCTGTAGCCAGAGCCGTTCATCTTCATCATCAAGCGCCAGGTGCAGGATGGTATCAATATCTTGCTGGCGAAGCCGGGCTTGCAGTCCGGCAGCGACGCGCATGAAGAAGGAGGCGGTATAAAAATTATCGCCATCTCCCGAAGGCAGCAGCAACGCGACGGTATTGACCTTGCCTTTCCGTAAGTTACGTCCTGCGGCATTGGGCAGATAGCCATAAAGCGTTGCCGCTTCACGCACTCTTTGCTGGGTGGCTGCACTGACTTCAGGATGATTGTTTAGCGCACGAGAAACGGTAGCGATAGAAAGATTCAATTTTTTCGCTAATGCTTTGATGTTCATTAATTTCCTTTCTATTGCATATGGACGATATCGCTGAATTTATATCGCGGACTGTTCAATTTATCTCTCTGGGACATTATCCACAATAATATATCATGATAACGATAAACGTGTTTAAAAATAAATCGCGGATCACAAAAGCGTTTATTTGTATTTAAGTTGATAGTTTTCATCATTGACATGCCGTGGAATATTGACCAGGATCGGAAACGTTTCCGGAATCATGCTTAATATTTTCTGAGGTGAACATGAACACGTTGAAGATCAAAGGTAATATATTATATTGGACCTGGAATGGGCAGTATTTGAAAATAATCCCATGGGGTGAGAATAGCCTTAGGGTTATTTCTGGATGGCAACCTGACGACGTCATTACAACGGATTATGCGATGCAGGATGTGCCAGAATTTGTACCTGATTTTTATCAGGGGGAAGATGAAATAACGATTACCAATGGGAACATCCGGGCACGAGTGGATATACAAGGACGAATAACATTTTTTAATCATAAAGGGGAATGCCTGCTGGAGGAACTCTGGCGGCAGCGTGACAATGGCGAGCATTTTTGGAATATAGGGACACAGCCGCAAAAGAAAATTAGTGCGCTGAAAATATCGGCCAGAGAGTGTAAGCCGCTGGCAGGGAACGCATTTGAAGTTAATGTCAGATTTGAAAGCAACCCGGATGAAAAAATATGTGGAATGGGTCAGTATCAGCACTCCTTTATCAATTTAAAAGGGTGTGCCATTGAGCTGGCGCAGCGTAATTCACAAGCCAGCGTACCGTTCATGGTATCGAGTTTAGGTTATGGATTTTTATGGAATAATCCTGCGATTGGTGACGCTATATTTGCGAATAACGAAACCCGCTGGCATGCGCAAGCCGCGGCGCGTATTGACTACTGGATTACGGCTGGCGATACGCCGGGAGAGATTGTTCGTCAGTATGCCGCCGTCACAGGGAAACCGCCGTTAATGCCCGAGTTTGCACTAGGCTTATGGCAATCAAAACTGCGCTATCGGACGCAGGAAGAGTTGCTGACCGTCGCTCGACGGTACCGGGACGAAGGGATCCCATTAGCGGTGATTGTCGCCGACTTCTTCCATTGGCCGGTTCAAGGTGACTGGCGATTTGATGAGCGTGAATGGCCCGACCCGGCGGCAATGACCGCCGAGCTCCGCGAGATGGGAACCGAGCTGATGGTATCCGTTTGGCCAACGGTTGATGTACGCAGTGAAAATTATGCGCAGATGAATGAACGCGGATTTTTAGTCAACACCCGTAAAGGGCTCAATATTAACTTTGATTTTCTCGGCAATACGCGCTTCTTAGACCCAACGCATCCTGATGCGCGAAAATTTGTCTGGCAGGTATGTAAGAAAAACTATTTCGATCGAGGTGTTAATCTTTTCTGGCTTGATGAAGCTGAGCCTGAGTACGGTGTTTATGACTTTGATAACTATCGCTACCACATTGGCTCCACTCTGGAAGTGGGGAATATCTACCCGCTCAACTATACCCAGACGTTTTATCAAGGATTACGCGATTCCGGTCAGCAAAATCCGGTGAATCTTGTTCGTTGTGCCTGGGCGGGAAGCCAACGCTATGGTGCACTCGTTTGGTCTGGCGACATCCACTCTTCGTTTGAATCTATGCGCAACCAGATTTGCGCCGGACTCAGTATGGGGATGGCCGGCATTCCCTGGTGGACAACGGATATCGGTGGATTCCACGGCGGGAATGTTAACGATCCCGGGTTCCATGAGCTGCTGATTCGCTGGTTTCAGTGGGCGGTGTTCAGCCCGGTGCTTAGGATGCACGGTCATCGCGATCCTATTATTGAGCCAGAAATTCCGTATCGTGACGGTATTGCGCAGTGTAATAGTGGTGCCGGGAATGAGCTGTGGAGTTTCGGGGAGCCAACGTTCGAGATCCTTAAACAATATACTGCCTTACGCGAAGCTCTACGTCCGTACCTGCGCCAACTGATGCGCCAGGCCCACGAAAGCGGTGAACCGCTGATGAGACCGATGTTTTATCATTATCCGCAGCAGCAGAATAGTTGGGCCGCCACCGATCAGTATCTGTTTGGCGCAGATGTGCTGGTGGCTCCCATCGTCAATGCCGGGCAGAATTCCCGCTCGGTGTGGCTGCCGGAAAATGAGTATTGGGTCGATGCGAACAGCGGGGAACGTTATCGCGGTGGAGTTAACGTCACCGTGGCTGCACCGCTCTCCGTACTGCCGCTATTTGTTCGGGAAGGGGCTGATGTGCTGCCGATTCTGACTTCGGATCGGGGGATGGGAAAATGAGTGATTTCCTGGATGCAGGACCTTCAGATGTCCCTCCGACGGCGCTGGCCCGCTTAACCGTCGCTGAAAAAATAAGCTATGGCTTAGGCGACGCTGGCGGAACGATCGTTACTGGGCTTATTTCCAATTTTTTGACTTTTTTCTATACAGATATTTTTGGATTGACGCCAGCGATAGTCGGCACCTTATTTGTGGTGCTACGTATTATTGATGCTATCTCCGACCCGTTGATTGGTATTGTTGCCGACCGCACGTCGACAACAATGGGGCAATTTCGCCCCTTTATCCTGTGGACGGCGATACCGCTGGGTTTGATTGCGTTTTTAACCTTCAGCGTCCCCGATTTAGCGTATCAATGGAAAATTGTTTATGCGGTACTGACCTATTTTGCGCTGTCCGTGCTTTATTCACTAAACAACGTTCCGTATTGCGCGCTGATCACCAAAATTACCGCGAATCCGCTTGAGTTAGTGTCATGTCAATCGTGGCGTTTTGCGCTCTGTGGCATTGCGGGATTTGCCGTCTCGGTCGGTTTACCTGTTATGGTGAAATACTTCGGCGGCGACAGCCAGGCGCAGGGCTATCGTTGGGGCGTGGGGATATTGGCGTTCTTTGCCGTGGTAATGTTCCTGTGCTGTTTTTATGGAGTAAAAGAGCGCGTTACCGCGCGGAGTCAGCATACTTTTAACTTAAAGGAGAGCCTTAAAAGCATCCGCCACAACGACCAGCTGCTGCTGACGTTTGTGATGTCGCTGCTTATTATTAGCATCTTTAACACCAAGGGCGGGGCAGCGATGTATTTTATCACCTATGTCCTGCATGGTGATGCGGCCTATACCTCTCTGTTTTTTGGATTGGCGACGCTGGGAGGTATTATTGGCTCAATATTGGTGCAGTATCTGACGCGAGTTTTTGAAATCCGGCGAATCTATTTTTGGGTTAACGTCGTGCTCGGCCTCGCGCATTTTGCCGTATGGTTCGTACCCGGCGATGCGACTACGCTGTGGCTAATTCTGGTTTTTCTTTGCTGTCTGGTGCTGGGCTTTATACTGCCGATGCATTTTACGCTGGTGACCTTCGCTGATGCCTATGGTGAGTGGAAATCAGGACGTCGTTCCTCGGGGATGAACTTTGCCTTTAACCTGTTTTTCGTGAAGCTTGCCTGGGCGGTGGCGGGCGTGATTATCAGCGTGACGCTGATGGCGGTGTCCTATCAGTCGGGTATGGAGAATCAGACGCCATCATCGATTGCCGGAATCACCTTGCTATCAACAATAATACCCGGCTGCCTGCATTTACTGTTGGCCACAACGGTCATTTTTTTCCGGATTGATAATCAAATGGTTGCCAGGATGGATAAAGCGGCGGGGCGTTGAGAGTTCCCGGCGTCGAGCTGAGCGACGCCGGGGAAGTTAGCGGGAATTAAACCCGGCTACCCCACAGGTCGTACTCGTCGGCATGCTCAACTTTGACCCGCAGCACGTCGCCCGGTTTCACTTTGGTTTCGCCGTTCAGATACACCGCGCCGTCGATTTCCGGGGCGTCGGCCATGCTGCGGCCAATGGCGCCTTCTTCGTCAACTTCGTCGATAAGTACCATGATTTCGCGGCCGACCTTCTCCTGCAGACGTTCGGCGGAAATCTGCTGCTGCAGCTGCATAAAGCGGTTCCAGCGCTCCTCTTTCACCTCTTCCGCAACCTGATCCGCCAGCTCGTTGGCGGTAGCGCCATCGACCGGGCTGTATTTAAAGCAGCCGACGCGGTCAAGGCGGGCTTCTTTCAGGAAGTCGAGCAGCATCTGGAAATCTTCTTCCGTTTCTCCCGGGAAGCCGACGATAAAGGTCGAACGCAGGGTCAGGTCAGGGCAGACTTCACGCCACTGCTTGATGCGCGCCAGCTGGCGATCGGCGGAGCCCGGGCGTTTCATCATCTTGAGGATCCGCGGGCTGGCGTGCTGCAGCGGGATATCGAGATACGGCAGGATTTTACCTTCCGCCATCAGCGGGATCACGTCGTCGACGTGCGGGTATGGATAAACGTAGTGCAGGCGCACCCAGATACCCAGTTTTGCCAGCTCTTCGCACAGGCTGACCATGCTGGTTTTCACCGGCATGCCGTTGTGGAAACCGGTGCGATGCTTCACATCGACGCCGTAGGCGGAGGTATCCTGAGAAATCACCAGCAGCTCTTTCACCCCGGCGTCGGCCAGGCGCTTAGCTTCAGACAGCACTTCGCCAATCGGACGGCTCACAAGATCGCCGCGCATGGACGGAATGATGCAGAACGTGCAGCGGTGGTTACAGCCTTCGGAAATTTTCAGGTAAGCGTAGTGGCGCGGCGTCAGCTTAACGCCCTGTTCCGGCACCAGGCTCAGGAACGGGTTGTGCTTCGGCTTCGGCGTGTAGTGGTGTACGTGCTCGAGAACCTGCTCGTAGCTGTGCGGGCCGGTGATCTCCAGCACTTTCGGATGAACCTCGCGGATCTGGTCGACTTTTGCGCCCAGGCAGCCGGTAACGATCACTTTGCCGTTTTCTTTTAAGGCTTCGCCAATCGCTTCCAGCGACTCCTGAACGGCGCTATCGATAAAGCCGCAGGTGTTGACGATAACCATATCGGCGTTTTCGTAGGTAGGAACCACGTCATACCCTTCGGTGCGCAGTTCGGTCAGGATGCGTTCTGAGTCTACAAGGTTTTTCGGACAGCCAAGGGAGACGAAGCCGATCTTCGGCTGGTGCGTTACATTGCTCATAGCTTAAAAAGTGTTCAATTATTGGAATGGTCAGGGCAGGGATTCTACAGAGGTTGGCGGGAAAATTGTACTGGTATCTCCGTTTTCGCCATCGGTCGGGCGATATTTATCACCACCCGTTTCCCAGGAAGTGAAGAGGGGAAAGCATAGCCGGCGAAGGGCGGCTGAAGATGCGGTATAAAAAGTGATTGAGCATCGGTTTAGACGCGCTGTGCTAGCGTTATGCTTTTCTTTTCAGGTTATCCGTTTGCCGTTTTCTGAGTTGGTCCATGTTTAAAAAACGAAGTTGTATATTAGGTATTTCAATGATGGCCGCAGGGCCAGGGTATGCCGGGGAGCTTAATTTATATTCGATAAATACCGGTTCGTATGTCTACCACCTGACGGGAAATCATGGGCAGTATAACGAGCATTTTAATAATCAGTTTCTGTCAGTAGAGCGAAAGTTTTCGCCGGATTCCAGATATAGCGCGTTAGCCGGGACGATGAAAAATAGTTTTGACGATCGCTGCCTGTCGCTGGGTATGAGAAGAGACTGGGTTGCAGGCCAAAGCGGCTGGACGTTTAAAGGCGTATACGCCTACACCGGGGAATTCTTTTTTAAAGCGTTCAGCCACTGCGGCGACTCGGGGGCCTACCGGACGGCGAAGAAGTTAACCGGGGTAGGCTTCTCCCCGTATGTTTATCATGGCCTGCAATATAACTTTACGGATTATTTTGGCGTTGAGGGCGGAATTATTATTCCGGCGATTTTCGTTATGAGTGTTCAGTGGAGTTTCCGCTAAGCAGTATTATCCCCAGTCGCATGTAATAATACTATTTCGGCTTGCGCACTGCGGCCTGTTCAGCCGTATGTCGGGTAGGTCGTCCTCTTTTTTATCTAAAGGGTAGCAGCTGCAAAGTACCAAAATACAGCAGAGCATCAGCAAAGGGCGGAGCATATATTGATCCTGAAAGTGAGCGCCGGACGTTGATATCTGGCGTCATCCCTGTCCAGCGTAGAATATCGCCTGATAAGACGGGCATGCCCGGTAATACCGATACAACAGTTCGGGAACTTACCGGCCCTGGGCGCTGCCCGAACTGCCTTTATACGTCGGGATTAAAGATTGCCGTACAGGCTAATCAGCACATTAATATGTACGGTGAGCGCCAGCATAATCAGCATGGCGATAAGGAACACAATCCCTAACCGCAGCACTCTGATCTTTTGCTCATTGATGCTTAAATCAGAGCAATGGCGGATTTTTTTACGCTGATACAAATACATAAGGCAGAGGGTGACGTAGATAACCGGTGACAGAATATGGAGGTAACTGTATGACCAAAGTAATAATTCACTGGTGCCCATAGCAATGAGCCAGACGAGGATAAATATCATGCTGCTTTCCGTAATAGGTAGAAGATTGGCGTGTTATTTTCTTTTGAAGAAAAAGTAAACTGAAAAAATGACATCGAAGAAAATCCACAGGCCGCTAAGAAAGAGGATGTGCTTGAATGCGCTAATCCAGAAGGTCGCGTCGCGGATAATTCTGTGATCCGCAAAGGGGGCCGCAGAGCTAAAATAGAGCACGTAGATGCTGACGGCCAGCATCAGAACGTTCATTACGATAAATAATGTAAATACGATGCTGCCAGTATGTGTTTTTTTACTATTTTTAAGTTTCATATTCTCTGTCATGGTCAGTGGATAAACAGGTTAATGGTCACCGGCTGATTTTACATTGCAGGCGATCTCAGGTTATTTTATGGGCTATTTAACGGGCGCTATTCTCCCTACGCTACCGGCAGTGGTTCCGCCATTTACGGGCTGTCTTTACAGGTTTCGTGGGAAGGCGCGAGGATTTATCTCTGGCTCCTGATGCCGGTCGTTAATGCTAACGTGGGATGTATCAAAATAATAATCATGATGCGTAACAGGCTCTGAATCCAGAGGGTTTATGAAAATAAAAATGAGTGCTGACAGCACAATTATTATCATCATTATTTTCATAAGAACGCCTGGTATGGTTTATAGGGACCTATATTCTGCTGCGTTGTGCCGGGTATGTATACTGTAAAAATAGTTTTCTCTCTTCCGTTTGCTATCCATTTAGCATCTTGTCCGAATGATGGGCTAATGTTAAATAAAAATAAATCACTATTTATATAGTTGTTAGCAGCTGCGGATGTAAAATATTTACCGGCAGGCCGGGATCGCGGCCTTAATATCCTGCTGATATCCGCAGATGCTTCGCGGATATCCGGTTTATTATGCCCACGGATCTTTTCTTATTTTCCGCCGACGCGGCCGGCGTCTGTTCATATTGCGTCGGGGGAGCGGCTTTTCTCTTACCTCTATATTGGCCGTTTGCTCCCTTTGTGCGCCAGGTTTTGCGCTATATCGCCGCGGTTGCGCTATCGAACCGCTGAGCGGCGCGTCAATGCTCGCCGGATGGCATCCCGGCAGGCGGCGCATTTCGACAGATTTAAACATTATCGCAACATTGTAAATGATGTTAATTAACCGGGAATTATTGACCTCGCGCATGACTTTGCGCAAAAAACGACCATATTATAATTATGGTAATGGACGACAGAGGAGGAACCATGATGACCGTTGACAGACTGTACCGTAACCTTTTGAATAAGCTGATTAATGCTAACATTGATCTCGATGCTTATCTGCAGCTACGCAAAGCTAAAGGCTATATGTCAGTCAGCGAGAACGAGCATCTGCGTGATAACCTGTTTGAGCTTTGTTGTGAAATGCGTGAACACGCGCCGCGATTGCAGCACGCTGTTACGCCGGAGGAAAGGGAAGCTCTTCGCCTTGCGGGTGAATTCGTTGCTTCCGCAGCGGTTTGCCTGATGAGCGGGCATCACGATTGTCCGTCTTATATTGCGGTTAACGTAGAGACGCTAGAACGCTGCCTGGCAGGATTGTCGCTAAACATTCATAAACTGAATGCATCAGCGCCAATAACCCGCGTCTGAATTCAGGGGGGCATGCCCCCCTGCTTAATGTTATGTAAAGCTCCCCCTGCCGATCCCCTTCGCTGGCTACCCTTATTTCATTGCTGATAAAAGGAGTGTGCCATGCGCCAGACCGTCGCCCTGATAGCCCTTACCGCTCTGCTGTTACCTGCCGCCGCCGTCGCCCAGAAGGTGCACGTTGAGGTTTTGCAAAATAAGCTCGAACATCCGTGGGCGCTGGCGTTTCTCCCCGACCGGCAGGGGATACTTATCACCCTACGCGGCGGCGAGCTGAAGCTCTGGCGCCAGGGGGAGGGGCTGTCGCCGGCTATTTCCGGCGTACCTCAGGTGTGGGCCAGCGGGCAGGGCGGGTTGCTGGACGTGGCGCTGGCGCCGGACTTTATCCACTCCCGGAAGGTGTGGCTGAGCTACGCGGAAGCCGGTGACGATGGCAAAGCGGGAACCGCGGCAGGATACGGCCGCCTGAGTGAGGATCGTCGGCGGCTGGAGAATTTTCGGGTGGTCTTTCGCCAGCAGCCGAAGCTCTCCACCGGCAACCACTTTGGCGGGCGTCTGGCGTTTGACGGTAAGGGGCACCTGTTTATTGGCTTAGGGGAGAATAACCAGCGGGCGACGGCCCAGGATCTGGACAAGCTGCAGGGCAAGGTGGTGCGTTTGACCGAGGCGGGAGAGGTTCCGGCGGATAATCCGTTTGTCGGCCGCGCCGACGCAAGGCCGGAGATTTGGGCCTACGGGATCCGTAACCCGCAGGGAATGGCGATCAATCCGTGGAGCGATACCCTGTGGCTCAATGAACACGGCCCGCGCGGCGGGGATGAGCTTAACATCCCGCAGAGAGGTAAGAACTACGGCTGGCCGCTGGCGACGCACGGCATAAATTACAGCGGTCTGCCTATCCCGGAAGCTCAGGGAGCGGCGGTGGACGGAACCGAAGCGCCGCTGTTTGTCTGGAAAACGTCGCCCGCGGTGAGCGGCATGGCCTTCTACGATTCCGCAACCTTCCCCCAGTGGCGGCACAAGCTGTTTATCGGCGCGCTGAAGGACCAGTCGCTGATTGTCCTCGACGTAAAGGGCAATAGCGTCAGCGAAGAGGCGCGAATTCTGCGCGATCGCGGCCAGCGTATCCGCGATGTTCGCGTCGGACCCGATGGCTATCTGTACGTCCTGACCGACGAATCCAACGGCGAACTGCTGAAGGTCAGCCCGCAGAGTTAGCCTCAGGTGACCGGGATCGCCACGACGCTGCGCCAGGCCGGGCGTTCGTTAATCTGCTGATACCAGCGCAGCAGGTTCGGGCGCGGTTGCCAGGTCGTTACGATGGTCATCAGGTTGTAGACGAACGGCGCAACGGCAATATCGCCGAGGCCAAACGACTCGCCGGACAGCCACGGGAATACCGCCAGCTCGGCGTCGAGGATGGCGAAGAGCGCTTCACAGGCGGCGATACCGGCGGCAATCGCCGCAGGGTCGCGTTTTTCCTCCGGCGTTCTCACCAGCCCCATCAATACCGGGCGGTGGGCGGGAGAGAGCGAGCCGTTGGCCCAGTCCATCCATTTGTCGCCCTGCGCCCGCTGGACCGGATCGTCAACCCACAGGCGGTTTTGCCCGTACTGCGCCGCCAGATAGCGAATAATGGCGTTCGACTCCCACAGCACGAGGCCATCGTCTTTCAGCAGCGGCACCAGACCGTTCGGGTTCATCGCCAGATACTCCGCGTCGTGATTCACACCAAACTCCAGCCCCGCCATAATCTGCTGATAGGGAAGGTCCAGCTCTTCCAGCACCCAGCGTACTTTTTTCACGTTAGTCGAATTGTTTCTACCCCATAGCGTAATCATATCGGTTCCCGTCAGTTATTGAGCCGTCGTTGCAGCAAGGTGAGTCATCATGTTGGAATAAAGTTAATATATAGGCAATCGCGATCAAAAAAATTGCTCTGTTTTCAGCAAGACGCGAGGTTATTGAGTAAACTTTAAAAACTTTACCAACTCGCTGTTTCTTTAAGGTCATTTGTACGCTTTACTCACCGGCTGCTGCTGCGCCGATAGAGTGCTGCGGCATATTTTGTTTGGAAAGGATACTTGGGTGGCTCTTATGACGCATGATGCTTTTTCCCTTCGCGGCCTCGCGGCAGGCTGCGCTCTTCTCGTTCTCGTTGCGCCTGCGGTTCAGGCTGCAGAACAACTCCCCGACGCCCCGTCGATTGATGCGCGAGCCTGGGTCCTGATGGACTACGCCAGCGGCAAGGTGCTCAGCGAAGGCAATGCCGATGAAAAACTCGATCCGGCAAGTCTGACCAAAATTATGACCAGCTATGTCGTTGGGCAGGCGCTGAAAGCGGGCAAGATTAAATCTACCGATATGGTGACCGTGGGTCGCGATGCCTGGGCAACCGGCAACCCGGCGCTGCGCGGCTCATCGGTGATGTTCCTCAAACCGGGTATGCAGGTGTCGGTTGAGGATCTCAATAAGGGCGTCATCATTCAGTCCGGCAACGATGCCAGCATTGCGATTGCCGACTATGTCGCAGGAAGCCAGGATGCGTTTGTTAGCCTGATGAACGGCTATGCGCAGAAAATGGGCCTGGCGAATACCACCTTTATGACCGTGCACGGCCTTGATGCGCCGGGTCAGTTCAGTACCGCCCGCGATATGGCGCTGCTGACCAAAGCGATGATCCACGACGTCCCTGAAGAGTACGCTATCCATAAAGAAAAAGAGTTTACCTTCAATAAGATCCGTCAGCCTAACCGTAACCGCCTGCTGTGGAGCTCCAACCTCAACGCCGATGGCGTGAAAACGGGGACCACAACCGGAGCGGGCTATAACCTGGTCTCCTCGGCAACGCAGGGCGACATGCGCCTGATTGCCGTAGTGCTGGGCACCAAAACCGACCGTATTCGCTTTAACGAGTCAGAAAAGCTGCTGACCTGGGGCTTCCGCTTCTATGAAACCGTGACGCCCATTAAGCCGGACGCCACCTTTATCACCCAGCGCGTGTGGTTTGGCGATAGCAGCGAAGCGAAGCTAGGCGCAGGTGAAGCCGGCTCGATTACCATTCCGCGCGGTCAGATGAAGAACCTGAAAGCCAGCTACGCCCTGAAGGATACGCAGCTGACGGCACCGCTGACCAAAGGGCAGGTGGTGGGGACCATCGACTTTAAACTCAATGATAAAACCATTGAGCAGCGTCCGCTTATCGTGATGGAAGCGGTAAACGAAGGCGGCTTCTTTAGCCGAATGATGGACTTCGTGCTGATGAAACTGCACGGCTGGTTCGGCGGCTGGTTCTCATAATCTGCCGGTCGCGCCCTGCGGGGCGCGATCAGTACAGCAGTGAAATCTGTTTTTCCTTCGCCAGCGCCAGCAGATCGTCATCCGGACAGACGTCGCTGGCAATCACGTCAAAACGCGATAAATCGCCCATTCTCGCCGGCCTGACCTTACCGAATTTACTGTGATCCACCACCAGCACGTGGTAGCGCGCGCTGCTCATCGCCCAGTGCTTAACCGGCAGTTCCTCAAGGTTGTAGCAGGTCGCCCCCTGCTCGCAGTCAATTCCCGCCGCCGAGTAGAAGGCGATGTCCGGGCACAGATGGCTCAGGGTATCCTGCAGGCTCAGCGGTTTAAAAATCGCGTTGCTGGCGTGAAACTCGCCGCCGCAGAGGATGGCCCGACAGTGGGGCTTTTCCTGCAGCGCAAGAAAGGTATTCAGCGAATAGCAGACGCCGGTAAACGGCAGGGCGTTATCAATCGCGTCGATGATCCACGGCGTGGTGGTCCCGCAGTCAAAAAAGGCCATCTGGTGGGCTTCAAGCAGGCCGGCAGCGTGGCGGGCGGCGCGGCGTTTTTCATCCACGAGGCGAGTTTTCTGGTCGCTAAGCAGGTAGTGCGTGGCGCTGCGCGGCTCCAGGACGATGTAGCCGCCCAGCAGGACAACGGGCCCATTATGGCCGTTCAGGTCGCGACGGATGGTCATTTCAGAAACGCCCAGCAGCGCTGCGGCTTCTTTTAGATGAAGCTTATCGCTGCGCTTGAGGGCCTGAATAAGCTGGCTGATGCGTTCATCACGACGTGTTTCCATAATCCCTCTAAGCTGAAATCGCCCTGCATTGGCAGGGCGTCAGTGGGCAATTTTACCTGCCTGAAGGAGGTTAGTCACGCGTCTGAAGTGCGCGCCGGGTGAGGGGCCAGGCGGCGCGGGCTATTCGCGGACCCAGCCTTTGCGGATCGGCAGGGAGAAACAGAGGCGGTACAGCCGCTGCAGGTATTGATAGAGCGGACGACCGCCGCTGTGCCACAGCAGCTGCGCGGCCAGGCAGCCGCACATGGCGGTCAGCAGGCCGCCGAGCATGTCCAGCGGCCAGTGAACGCCGAGATAGACCCGAGACCAGGCGATAGCCATCGCTGCGGCCATCAGCGCGATCCCGGCGCCCAGGCGATGCCAGAATAAGAAGGCCAGCGCGAAGGTAAAGCTGATGGTGCCGTGGTTGCTTGGGAACGAGTTATTCGGCGAGTGGTGCAGGAACTGATAGCCGACGTCGGCGGCGAAGGGGCGCTGATGCGGGAAGAGAAGGCCGAAGATCCACGACAGCGTCAGGCTTATTGCCAGGGCCAGCAGCACCTTAAATACCAGCTGGCGCTGGTTCGGTCGCCACAGCCACAGCGCGGCCGTCAGTAAAGGAACAATCAAAATCAAATCTTTGGCGAGCAGGGTGGCCAGCGCAATAGCCCACGACGGTGAGGCGGGGGTGGCGTTGATCGATGCGAACAGCGCGTAGTTGATATTTTCCAGCATACTTTCAGGCTCTTAGGGTCCGATAACAATAAGCCGCCCACCTTAAGAGACGGTGGCGATGAAATAAAGCAGTATTGTCTTAATTATCAGCTTGTTATGATGCGTTTTCGGCTGGCGTCTTCGTTTGCGCGCCGGCTGGAATGAGTATAAGGCCTGTAACCTAATTGAAATATAAACGAAATATAGACAGGGATAATAAAAATGGCGCCGGGCGGGGGAAACGTTGTGCTATTTTTAATTGTCACTCACAATTCACTATCTCCCCGGCAAGACTTTCATTAAACTTTGCGCGATTTTTTCTAAATAAGAGCTTTCATGCAGAATTATTCGCTTTCAGGCAAACGCCTCGGACGGCAGGCGCTGCTTTTTCCGCTGTGCCTGGTTTTATACGAATTCTCCACTTATATCGCCAACGATATGATCCAACCGGGCATGCTCTCGGTGGTCGCCGAGTTTCAGGTCGGTAATGAGTGGGTTCCGACTTCCATGACCGCCTACCTTGCGGGCGGGATGTTTTTACAGTGGCTGCTTGGCCCGCTGTCGGACCGTATTGGTCGCCGCCCGGTGATGCTGACCGGGGTGGTGTGGTTTATCGTCACCTGCCTGGCGACGCTGCTGGCCCAATCCATCGAACAGTTCACGCTGCTGCGTTTTTTGCAGGGCATCAGCCTGTGCTTTATCGGGGCGGTTGGCTACGCGGCGATTCAGGAGTCATTCGATGAGGCGATGTGTATCAAAATCACCGCCCTGATGGCTAACGTCGCGCTGATTGCGCCGCTGCTCGGGCCGCTGGTCGGCGCGGCCTGGGTCCACATCCTGCCGTGGGAAATGATGTTCGTGCTGTTTGCCGTGCTGGCGGCCGTCGCCTTCTTCGGGCTGCAGCGGGCGATGCCGGAGACCGCCACCCGCATGGGCGAGAAGCTGTCGATGAAAGAGCTGGGCCGTGATTATGGCCTGGTGCTGAAAAATCTGCGCTTTGTCGCCGGGGCGCAGGCTACCGGTTTTGTTAGCCTGCCGCTGCTGGCGTGGATTGCCCAGTCGCCGGTCATTATTATCAGCGGTGAGCAGGCGACCAGCTATGAGTACGGTCTGCTGCAGGTGCCGGTGTTTGGCGCGCTGATTGCCGGTAATCTGGTGCTGGCGCGGCTGACCTCCCGACGCACGGTACGCTCGCTGATTATCCTCGGCGGCTGGCCGATTATGCTTGGTCTGCTGCTCTCCGCGGTGGCGACGGTGGTATCGACCCACGCCTATCTGTGGATGACCGCCGGCCTGAGCGTCTATGCCTTCGGAATTGGCCTGGCTAACGCCGGCCTGGTTCGCCTGACGCTGTTTGCCAGCGACATGAGCAAAGGGACGGTGTCGGCGGCGATGGGGATGCTGCAAATGCTGATCTTCACCGTCGGGATTGAAGTCAGCAAACACGCTTATGAGCTGGGGGGCAGCGGGATGTTCAGCCTGTTTAACCTGCTAAGCGGCGTGCTGTGGCTGGCGATGATTATCTATTTTCTGCACGATAAAAGCGTCGGTAGCGGCAACGATCCGCAGTAAATCATGCTGGTAATCCCGGGTGCGGCGTCTCACCCGGGAAAGCGTCAGGCGAACGGCGCTTCGCGATTCAGCACCTTATCGATAATATGCAGCACCCCTTCCTCATTGTTATGCGGCGCGTTGTAACCGGCGACGGCTTTTACCGGCGCGGCGGCGTTGGCCATGGCATAACCGAATCCGGCGTGTTGCAGCATTTCAATATCATTCCCGCTGTCGCCAAAGGCGACGACCTGATGATTTTCAATCCCCCAGCGTTCCTGCAGGATGCGCAGGCCGTTGGCCTTGTGCACGCCAGGCATAATCAGGTCGATGCTGCCGTAGCCGGTGGCGACGGCGTTGACCATCCCGCCTAGCGCCGCATGCAGCTTTGGCTGCATCTCGGGGATCAGATTATCGGGCACGTTAAGGCCAAATTTCAGGATCGCATCGTCGAGGTTATTGAAGTCATCCACCAGTTCAAGGCGATGATAATACTTCGCCGCGACCGCTTTTAGCTCATCGTTGTATCGATTGAGCGTATAGGCGCTGCGCTTGCCGCAGGCGATAATTTCAATTTCCGGCAGCGTCTGCAGAAAGTCGATGACCGCGTGAAAGTGATCTTTCGGCATCTGGCAGTTAAATACGTCATCTCCGGCGTTGACCACCCAGCCGCCGTTTTCGGCGACGAAGGCAATCTCATTGGCCACTTCGGGGAAAAACGAAATCAGCTGGTAGTACTGGTTGCCGCTGGCGACGACAAAGCGGATATCCTGCTCGCGCATCCGCCGATACTGGCTGAGAAAACGCTGGCGATTATAGGTTTTGGCATCGCTTAAAAAGGTACCGTCCATATCTACCGCAATTAGTTTGATGCTCATTAACTGTTCTCCATTACAGGTTCAGGCTGCGGCCTGGCCACCGCCCGAGCGACCAGAGCCGCCACCATGACCAGCCCCAGCACCACCATCATGGCGCTGCGCAGGCCGAAATGTTCGCCGAGGAAGCCCAGCAGCGGCGGCCCGACGAGGAAGGCGAGGTAGCCGGTTATCGCCACCACGCTGACGCGCTTCGGCGCATCCGGCCCGGTGTCGCTGGCGGCCGAAATGGTCAGCGGGAAACCGAGCGACGCGCCGAGCCCCCAGAGCAGCACGGAGATCCCGGCGACCCACGGATTATCAACAAAAATAATCAGACCAATGCCCAGCGCGCCCATTACCGCGCTGGCGCGAACCACCGTCACCCGGCTGTAGCGGTCAATGAACCAGCCGCCGGTAAAGCGGCCAACGGTCATCCCGAGGGTGAATCCGGCGTAAATTAAGGAGCCTGAGGTTGGGCTAAAGCCGTGACCATCCACCATCAGCAGAGGCAGCCAGTCGTTGGCGGAGCCTTCGGCGAACGCCATTGCCAGCACCACGACGCCAATCAGCAGCAGCTGAACGTCGCGCCAGACCGGCAGGCCTTTTTCCCCCTGCTGAGCGGCCTCGGCGGCATTTTTCCCGGTGCCATCAGGGATGGCGCGAATGGCTATCGCAATTGGCGCGATGGCCACCAGCGCGGCCAGCAGAATGTGCGGCGCGGCGGGCAGGCCAAAGCCGGTGACCGCCATACCTATACCGGCGCCGATCAGGGTGCCGAAGCTGTAGAAGCCGTGCATCATCGGCAGCACGGTTTTATTCATTTCGCGTTCGACGGCGGCGCCTTCAACGTTAATCGCCACTTCTGCCGAACCGAAGCTGGCGCCGAAAATCGCCAGCCCGATGGCAAACAGGGTCGCCGAAGTGAACCACAGCGCCACGCTCAGCACCGCCATGCCCACCACCGCGCAGGACATGGTGGTACGAATAACCTTGCGGGTGCCGAAACGTTTAACCAGCCACGCCGAGCAGAGAATGCCGCTCATCGAGCCAATCGACAGGCCAAACAGGACGATGCCCATTTCCGCCGTCGATAGCGCCAGCAGATCGCGGATTGCCGGCGTGCGCGTGGCCCACGAGGCCATTAGTAATCCGGGGATAAAGAAGAACATAAATAGCGCCCATAGCCGAAGCTGGAGGGCTCTGCGGGAGTTTTGCGCTGTCATCCGTAAACGCCAGTGAATGAGAAGATGCAGACAACACTAGCAAGTTTGTGTACATTTGTACATACACCGGATAGCCTTCAGGTTAGCGAATTGTTGGCTATCGTTATTCCCATCATGACCTGTGAATGGGGCGCAATGAAAAGAGATGAATATGGCCCGTCGACCGAACGATCCCCAGCGTCGGGAGCGCATTTTGAACGCGACCCTGGACACGATTGCCGCCCACGGTATTCATGCGGTCACGCATCGTAAGATTGCCTGCTGCGCCGAAGTCCCGCTGGGTTCGCTGACCTACTATTTCAGCGGTATAGATGCGCTGATTGAGGAGGCGTTTTGCATTTTTACCGCCGAGATGTCCGCTCAGTATCAGCAGTTTTTCGCCGGAGTGAGCAATCGCGATGAGGCCTGTGACGCCATCGCCGATCTGATTTTTAGCGCCCAGGTGACCACCGCGCGGAACATGGAGCTGATGTATCAGCTGTATGCCTTCTGCAGCAGCCAGCCGGCGCTAAAGGCGGTGATGCAAAGCTGGATGCAGCGCAGCCAGCAGACGCTGGAGCAGTGGTTTGAACCGCAAACCGCCCGCGGGCTGGATGCGTTTATTGAAGGCATGACGCTGCATTTCGTTACCGACAGCGCGCCGCTCTCAAAAGAGGCCATTCGCCTGATGGTCGGCCGCCTGGCCGGGGAAGCGTAGCGCCGCCGAAGATCTGTCTTTAGATAAGACAGCTTCTGTCCCGTTAGCGCAAAACTATGGGTAATAAACGTCATGATGCAAACCGCCGTCGGCGCTGTAAACGGACGATTGAGGGCGGAGTGATTCAGGATGGGGAATTTCAGGCAACAAAAAACCCATCAACCTTGAACCTAAGTGGCGGGGTTGATGGGCTCCACAAAATGGGGACATCAAAGAAAAGCAGTGGCACTACTTATGACTGATGCCCGTGAGAAAAGTTCTGCCAATGCGCATTTTTTTCGCAAAAATTTACTGAAGCCCCGGCCAGATGATGACAATCAGCGTCCCGGCGAGGGTCAGCAGCACGTTGGCTATCGCATAGGTCCCCGCATATCCCAGCGCCGGAATGTTGCTGCGCGCGGTGTCGCTGATAATCTCCATCGCCGGCGCGCAGGTTCTGGCCCCCATCATCGCGCCAAACAGCATTGCGCGGTTCATGCGCAGGACGTAGGCGCCGAACAGGAAGCAGATCACTACCGGCACCAGGCTGACGATCAGGCCCGCCGCCAGCATCTGTCCGCCGACGGCGCCGAGGCCGTGGCCAATCCCGGCGCCGGCGCTCAGGCCGACCCCGGCCATAAAGACCATCAGGCCGAACTCTTTCACCATATTCAGCGCCCCCTGCGGGATATAGCCGAAAGTCGGGTGGTTGGCCCGCAGGAAACCGAGCATGATCCCGGCAAACAGCAGCCCTGCGGCGTTGCCGATGCCGAAGCTGAACGAGCTGAACTGGAAGGTGATCATGCCGATCATCAGGCCGACGATGAAAAAGGCGCAGAAGGCGAGCAGGTCGGTGACCTGGCTGTGGATGGAGATAAAGCCGATGCGGTCCGCCACGGTTTTTACCCGGCGCGCGTCGCCGCTGACCTGCAGAACGTCGCCTTTGTTGAGCACCACGTTATCGTCGATAGGCATTTCAATCTGGCTGCGGATCACGCGGTTTAAGAAACAGCCGTGATCGGTCAGCTTCAGCTGGGCGAGACGGCGGCCCACCGCATTGTGGTTTTTGACCACAATCTCTTCGGTGACGATGCGCATATCCAGCAGGTCGCGGTCGAAGACCTCCTTGCCGTTACGGAAGCTAGGGTCAAGGCGGGCGTGGGCATCCGGGTAGCCTACCAGCGCGATATCATCCCCTTTTTGCAGTACCGCATCGCCGTCCGGGTTAGCCAGAATACCGTTACGCCGAATACGTTCGATATAGCAGCCGGTCTGGCGGTAGATCCCCAGCTCGCGCAGATTTTTGCCGTCCGCCCAGGCCACCAGCTCCGGGCCAACGCGGTAGGCGCGGATCACCGGCAGATAGACCTTACGCTTAGAGTCAGTATCCAGCCCGCGCTCACGGGCAATCTGCTGGGCGCTGGTTTGCAGATCCTGATGCTGCAGCTTGGGCATATAGCGCGCGCCGACGATCAGGCTGACCAGGCCAACCAGATAGGTCAGGGCATAGCCGAGGCTCAGATGGTCGAGCGAAAGCGCCAGCTGGTCGGCCGGTAGACCAAAGTGGCGCAGCGTATCGCCCGCGCCGACCAGCACCGGCGTTGAGGTCATTGCGCCGGCGAGCATCCCGGCGGTCAGGCCGATATCCCAGCCGAAGAGTTTACCCAGCCCTAAGGCCAGCAGCATCGCGCTGCCAACCATCACCAGGGCGAGCATCAAATAGTTTTTCCCGTCGCGGAAAAAAATAGAAAAAAAGTTGGGGCCGGCTTCGACGCCGACGCAAAAAATAAACAACATAAAGCCCAGATTCAGCGCATCAGTGTTAATACTGAAATGCTGCTGGCCTAATAATAAGGAAACTACTAAAACGCCAATGGAATTACCAAGTTGTACTGACCCGAGGCGCAGTTTCCCGAGACAGAGACCGAGTGCAAGGACAACGAATAATAACAGGATGTAATTCCCGTTTAACAAATCTGCGACGTTTATATTCACGAAAACCAACTTCTCATTTACTAGTAAGTTGTTGAAGGAAATGGTTATTTGGTCTAAGGTTGCTTCAGTGTTCGCGTTGTCCCGAACCCTATTCTGGCATCCCGTTATAACCGGCAAAAATATAGTCGACAGTTTAATCCTTCCTGGATGCTGCGGCTAGTCACAATCGTATTTACGCCATCGGGAGCCTTTATTGGCATGGATTGCCAGAATGCTTTATCTGACTGGGCTAATTGGAAGTGGGTTAGAGGCAGAATCAGGAGGATGTTGTGAAAGCTGAGCGTGCTTGGGCGGGTGTCGCCTGCGGGTTCTTTCTGTTTATCGTGGTCTGTTTATTGCTGTTATTACATATGAAAGGCGCCTTTCGGGCTGGCGGTAACCCTGAGCTCGGGCTGCTGCTTTTTTTGCTGCCCGGCGCGCTGGCGAGCTGTCTCTCTCCGGGACGGCGCGTGCTACAGCCGCTGGTCGGCGCAATTCTGGCGGCGCCGGTTTGCCTGGCGATAATGCGGATTTTTTTCGTTACTCAGCGGACGTTCTGGCAGGAGCTGGCGTGGCTGTTTAGCGCGGTATTCTGGTGTGCGCTCGGCGCGCTGTGCTCTTTGTTTATCTGCGTCTGGCTCGATACCAGACGCAGCAACTCATCAGAGCAATGAACCGGCTCAGGCAAACAGGCCGAGGTTCTCTTTGGCCCAGGCTTCAAAGTCGGTGCAGCCGCCGATATGCTTCTGATCGACGAAAATCTGCGGCACGGTCTCAACCGGTTTACCTACGGTCTTTTCCAGATCGCTTTTGCTGATGCCCTCAGCGTGAATATCAACGTAGCGATAGTTAAAATCGTCGCGCTCGTTGGTCAGTTTTTCTGCCAGCTCTTTGGCACGTACGCAATATGGGCAACCTGGACGACCAAAAATTACGGTAAACATTATTTCTCTCCTTAAATCTCAGCCGGATGGCGAATGGGGCCTATGATGCCGCGTTCTGCCGGTGAGTAAAAGAAGGTTCTGCCTTTTGCTTTGATGGTTTAAGGCTATGTTTGATAAATGACTTTGCTTTTGAACCGTTATACTGACTCTGTTGTGCAACGATTTTTTGCTTCGCCGCGCGAAACCCACGGACCGGAGGAGAGTTATGCGATCGCCCGCTGCGTTACCCAAAAGCGTTCTGCTGGTAGAGATCGTCGGCATCGTGCTGCTGACGCTGGCCTGGCTCTCGCTTAATCAGTACCTGCATCTGCCGGCGCCTTTTGCCAGCCCAACCGCGGCGCTGATCATGATTTTTGTCGGCGTGCTGCTGATGATCCCGGCCGCGATAGCGCTGGTGTGGCGGATGGCGAAGATCGTTGCGCCCCAGCTAACCGAAAGCAAAAAAACACCTTCTTCATTGTCAGACAGAGAAAAACGAGATGACGCCGACCATTGAGCTGCTGCGTAGCCACCGCTCCATTCGCCACTTTACCGACGAACCCATTAGCGACGAACAGCGCGCGGCGATTATTGCCAGCGCGCAGGGAGCTTCCAGCTCCAGCTTTTTACAATGTACTTCGATTATTCGTATTACCGACCCGTGCCTGCGCGAGCAGCTGGCGGCGATGAGCGGCGGCCAGCAGCACGTCGCGCAGGCGGCGGAGTTTTGGCTATTCTGCGCCGACTTTAACCGTCTGCTGCAAATTTGCCCGGATGCCCAGCTGGGCCTGGCGGAGCAGCTCCTGCTCGGCGCCGTCGATACCGCGATGCTGGCGCAGAACGCGCTGGTGGCCGCGGAGTCGCTGGGCCTTGGCGGCGTCTATATCGGCGGCATCCGCAACAGCATTGAGGCGGTGACCGAGCTGCTGCAGCTGCCGCAGCACGTCCTGCCGCTGTTTGGGCTGTGCCTCGGCTGGCCGGCCGATAATCCTGACGTCAAGCCGCGCATGCCAGCGGCGATGCTGGTCCATGAAAACGGCTATCAGCCGGTCGATGACGACGTGCTGGCACAGTATGACGAGCAGATGGCGCAGTACTACCGGTCGCGCGGCAGCAACGCGCGCCGGGATACCTGGAGCGACCATATCCGCCGCACCATCATCAAAGAAAGCCGGCCGTTTATTCTCGACTATCTGCATAAGCAGGGATGGGCAACGCGCTGATTGCGTGTAAACTGCACCCGGTCTGGCATCCGGGTGTTCCGCCAGGCCAGCGCTAATGTTGCGACTTGTCAGCTATCAACGGCCCGCCTGAACGGGTCTTTTTGCCGAGGTGCAGGGTGAAAATTGCCATATTATCCCGGGACGGGACGCTGTACTCATGTCGTCGCCTGAGTGAAGCCGCGCATAAATGCGGCCACCAGGTCGAAATCCTCGATCCGCTCTCCTGCTATATGAACGTCAGCCCGGTGGCCTCATCGATTCACTATAAAGGCCGCCAGCTGCCGCATTTCGATGCCGTGATCCCGCGCATCGGCTCGGCAATTACCTATTACGGCACCGCCGCGCTGCGTCAGTTCGAGCTGCTGGGCAGCTATCCGCTGAATGAATCTGTCGCCATTACCCGCGCGCGCGACAAGCTGCGTTCGCTGCAGCTGCTGGCGCGTCAGGGGATCGACCTGCCGCTGACCGGTATTGCCCACTCCCCGGATGACACCAGCGACCTGATCGCTATGGTCGGCGGCGCGCCGCTGGTGGTCAAGCTGGTCGAAGGCACGCAGGGAATCGGCGTGGTGCTGGCAGAGACCCGTCAGGCGGCGGAGAGCGTGATTGACGCCTTCCGCGTGCTGAACGCCCATATTCTGGTGCAGGAGTATATCGCCGAGGCGAAAGGGCGGGATATTCGCTGTCTGGTGGTGGGGGATGAGGTCGTGGCGGCGATTGAGCGGCGGGCGAAAGAGGGCGATTTCCGCTCCAACCTGCACCGCGGCGGCGTTGCAACGGTGGCGACGATTAGCGAGCAGGAGAGAGCGATCGCCATTAAGGCGGCGAAAACGCTCGGTCTGGACGTTGCCGGGGTCGATATCCTGCGCGCCGACCGCGGGCCGCTGGTGATGGAAGTTAACGCCTCGCCGGGTCTTGAGGGCATCGAAACGACTACCGGCGTTGATATCGCCGGGCATATGGTGGCCTGGATTGAGCGGCAGGCGACGCCGGAATTCTGTCTGAAAATGGGCGGATAGCGCGCATTGATGACACTTTCATGGTATGCGCCGCGTTTTTTGCGTAAGCTATGACGTCGTTTTTCCACAGCAAGAGGTTACAGGTCATATGGATTCACTGGTCGTTCCGGGTCTTGATACGTTACGTCACTGGCTCGACGAATTAGGCATCAGCTTTTTTGAGTGTGATTCCTGCCAGGCATTGCACCTGCCGCACATGCAGAACTTCGACGGCATTTTTGACGCCAAGCTCGATCTGGTGGATAACGTGGTGCTCTTTTCCGCGCTGGCGGAGGTGAAGCCGTCGGCGCTGCTGCCGCTCGCGGCGGATCTCTCGGCGATTAACGCCAGCTCGCTGACCGCCAAAGCCTTCCTCGATATCCAGGACGATAATCTGCCCAAGCTGGTGGTTTGTCAGGCGCTGCCCGTTGGCGTCGGCATTACCGTCGATCAGTTCGGCTGGTTCTTCCGCCTGGGCGAAGAGCAGATCTCTATGATTATCCTCGAAGCCGCGGCCAATCAGCTGCTGTATAAAGCCGATGAGGAAGAGGATCTCGCGGTGCAGGAGGTTCAGCACCATTTTCTTCACTAGCCCCGTCGATGAATAGCGCAGCCACTGCCAGAGCGGCTGCGTATTACACGCTTTTATTCTGCTTTTAACCCGCCGTTAAAGAATTTTTCACCGCCATTCTGCCGCTTTCGGCTTATCACATAGACCCATATTGCATAAAAAATTGATAAAAGGCGTTATTTTACCTGGGCTATAGCCTCTTATTCTGGCTACAGTTATTCTGACGCTGCTTCCAGTTGCGGGCAACCATTCCGGGAGAGGTCCTCTCTCCTTTTCTTAGACAATGAAAAAATATGCATGATTTTTGCATGCGGATAATTGCGTATATTAAGTCCGTTGTTAACGGGCATTGAGAAGGAATAAGAGATATGACCGCCTTTGGTAAAAAATGGTTAACAGGTTTGGTGACTGGCGCGCTGATGGCCGTCTCTGCCGGTTCGCTCGCCGCTGAACAGAAAACCCTGCACGTTTACAACTGGTCTGACTATATTGCCCCGGACACGGTGGCCGATTTTGAAAAAGAGACCGGCATTAAAGTGGTGTACGACGTTTTTGATTCCAACGAAGTGCTGGAAGGCAAACTGATGGCGGGCAGCACCGGTTTTGACCTGGTGGTACCGTCAGCCAGCTTCCTTGAGCGCCAGCTGGCGGCGGGCGTGTTCCAGCCGCTGGATAAAAGCAAGCTGCCTAACTGGAAAAACCTCGATCCGGAAGTCTTAAAGCTGGTGGCGAAGCACGACCCGGATAACAAATATGCGATGCCGTATCTGTGGGCTACCACCGGTATTGGCTATAACGTCGATAAAGTGAAAGCCATCCTGGGTAAAGACGCGCCGCTGGATAGCTGGGATCTGGTGCTGAAGCCGGAAAACCTCGAAAAACTGAAAAGCTGCGGCGTCTCCTTCCTCGATGCGCCGGAAGAGATTTTTGCAACCGTGCTCAACTACCTCGGCAAAGATCCGAACAGCATGAAGGCCGATGACTATACCGGTCCGGCGACCGACCTGCTGCTCAAGCTGCGGCCGAACATCCGCTACTTCCACTCCTCGCAGTACATCAACGACCTGGCCAACGGCGATATCTGCGTCGCGATCGGCTGGGCGGGCGACGTATGGCAGGCCGCAAACCGGGCAAAAGAGGCGAAAAATGGCGTGAACGTCTCCTACTTTATTCCGAAAGAGGGGGCGATGGCGTTCTTCGATGTCTTTGCGATGCCGGCAGATGCTAAGAATAAAGATGAGGCTTATCAGTTCCTTAACTATCTGATGCGCCCTGAAGTCATCGCTAAGATTAGCGATCAGGTGTACTACGCCAACGGCAACAAGGCCTCAACGCCGCTGGTCAGCGAAGCCATCCGCAGTAATCCGGCGATTTATCCGCCGGCCGACGTGTTCGCCAAGCTGTTCACCCTGAAGGTTCAGGAGCCGAAAATCGACCGCGTGCGCACCCGCGCGTGGACCAAGGTAAAAAGCGGGAAATAAAATCTGATGGCCCGGTTCGCCGGGCCTGACCAGGTGACGAGTAGCCGGAGTATTGCAGTATGCCCGGCTAAAAAAACGCACCAGGATGGTGCGACTGCACGAAAAGAATGATGTATGGCAACCGGGCCATACGGTGGTGAGTTTTTGCCGGAGAGCGCTTAAGTGAATGACCTAATTTCCCGCCCACAAATGAAAACCCCTAAGGCGCTGACCCCGCTGCTGGAAATCCGTAACCTGACCAAATCGTTCGATGGGCAGCACGCCGTCGATGACGTCAATCTCACTATTTATAAAGGCGAAATCTTCGCTCTGCTGGGCGCATCCGGCTGCGGGAAATCAACGCTGCTGCGCATGCTGGCTGGCTTCGAGCAGCCTACCGCCGGGCAGATTGTGCTGGATGGCGTCGACCTGTCGCGCGTCCCGCCGTACCAGCGGCCGATCAACATGATGTTTCAGTCCTACGCGCTGTTCCCCCATATGACGGTGGAGCAGAACATCGCCTTTGGCCTGAAGCAGGACAAGCTGCCGAAGGCCGAAATCACCAGCCGGGTGCAGGAGATGCTGGCGCTGGTGCATATGCAGGAGTTTGCGAAACGCAAGCCGCACCAGCTGTCCGGCGGCCAGCGCCAGCGCGTGGCTCTGGCCCGTAGCCTGGCAAAACGGCCGAAGCTGCTGCTGCTCGACGAGCCGATGGGCGCGCTGGATAAAAAGCTGCGCGACCGGATGCAGCTGGAGGTGGTGGACATCCTCGAACGCGTGGGGGCGACCTGCGTGATGGTGACCCACGATCAGGAAGAGGCGATGACTATGGCCGGGCGTATTGCGATTATGAATCGCGGTAAGTTCGTGCAAATCGGCGAACCGGAGGAGATCTACGAGCACCCGACGACCCGCTACAGCGCGGAGTTTATCGGCTCGGTCAACGTCTTCGAAGGGCTGGTGCAGGAGCGGCTGGAAGATGGTCTGGTGCTCAACTCGCCGGGGCTGGTGCATCCGCTCAAGGTCGACCCTGATGCTTCCATCGTCGATAACGTGCCGGTCTGGGTCGCCCTGCGTCCGGAGAAAATCATGCTCTGCGACGAGCCGCCGGCGGATGGCTATAACTTTGCCGTCGGTGAGGTGATCCACATTGCCTACCTCGGCGATCTGTCTATCTACCACGTGCGCCTGCAAAGCGGGCAGATGCTCAGCGCTCAGCTGCAGAATGAACATCGTCATCGCAAAGGCTCGCCAACCTGGGGTGATGAAGTCCGTTTATGCTGGGACGCGGACAGCTGCGTCGTTCTGACGGTGTAAGGAGAGGGCGATGAGTATATTAGAACCACCGGCAGGGGCGAAAAAGCCGGGCGGCGTGACGCCGTGGCTGACGCGCCTGCAAATGGCCCACGGCCGCAAGCTGGTGATTGCGCTGCCGTATCTGTGGATGACGCTGCTGTTTCTGCTGCCGTTCCTGATCGTCTTTAAAATAAGCCTCGCAGAGATGGCGCGGGCTATACCGCCCTATACCGACCTGCTGGAGTGGGCCGACGGTCAGCTGACGGTCACCCTTAATCTGGCGAACTTCCTGCAGCTAACCGACGATCCGCTCTACTTTGAGGCCTATCTGCAGTCGCTGCAGGTGGCCGGGATCTCAACGTTCTGCTGCCTGCTGCTGGGCTATCCGCTGGCGTGGGCGGTGGCGCACAGCAAGCCGTCAACGCGCAATATCCTGCTGCTGCTGGTGATCCTGCCGTCGTGGACCTCGTTCTTAATCCGCGTATATGCGTGGATGGGGCTGCTGAAAAGTAACGGCGTGCTGAATAACTTTCTGCTGTGGCTGGGGGTCATCGACCAGCCGCTGGAGATTCTGCACACCAACCTGGCGGTCTATATCGGCATTGTTTACGCCTACCTGCCGTTTATGGTGCTGCCCATTTATACCGCGCTGACGCGGATCGACTACTCGCTGGTGGAAGCGTCGCTGGATCTGGGCGCCCGCCCGTTGAAAACGTTCTTCCAGGTGATCGTGCCGTTGACCAAAGGCGGGATTATCGCCGGTTCGATGCTGGTCTTTATTCCGGCCGTGGGCGAGTTTGTTATTCCGGAACTGCTCGGCGGCCCGGACAGCATCATGATCGGCCGCGTGCTGTGGCAGGAGTTCTTTAACAACCGCGACTGGCCGGTGGCTTCGGCGGTGGCCATTGTGATGCTGCTGCTGCTGATCGTACCGATTATGTGGTTCCACAAGCATCAGCAAAAACAGATAGGGGAACACGGATGAGTGATTTGCCGGTAGTACGTTCGCCGTGGCGAATTTTGATCCTCGTGATTGGGTTTACCTTCCTGTATGCGCCGATGCTGATGCTGGTGATCTACTCGTTCAACAGCTCGAAGCTGGTGACCGTGTGGGCCGGCTGGTCAACGCGCTGGTATAGCGTGCTGTTCCACGACGATGCGATGATGAGCGCCGTGGGTCTTAGCCTGACTATCGCCACCTGCGCGGCAACGGCGGCGGCGATCCTCGGGACTATCGCCGCGGTGGTGCTGGTGCGCTTCGGCCGCTTTCGCGGATCGAACGGCTTTGCGTTTATGATCACCGCGCCGCTGGTGATGCCGGATGTCATTACCGGCCTGTCGCTGCTGCTGCTTTTCGTCGCGCTGGGACACGCGATTGGCTGGCCGTCGGATCGCGGTATGCTGACCATCTGGCTGGCGCACGTGACCTTCTGTACCGCCTACGTCGCGGTGGTGATTTCGTCGCGGCTGCGCGAGCTGGATCACTCCATCGAGGAGGCGGCGATGGATCTGGGCGCCGCGCCGCTGAAGGTGTTTTTCATCATCACGCTGCCGATGATCATGCCGGCGGTGATTTCCGGCTGGCTGCTGGCGTTCACCCTGTCGCTGGACGATCTGGTGATTGCCAGCTTTGTTTCCGGCCCTGGCGCCACCACGCTGCCGATGCTGGTCTTCTCCAGCGTGCGCATGGGCGTCAATCCGGAAATCAACGCCCTGGCGACGCTTATCCTCGGCGTGGTCGGGATTGTTGGTTTTATCGCCTGGTATTTGATGGCCCGCGCAGAAAAGCAGCGAGTACGCGATATCCAGCGTGCAAGACGCGGCTGAAGCCCCTAAAATCGATAGCAAGACCTGGTGCCGGCGTCGCGATTGCGCGACGCCGTTTTCATGGAAGACTTAACCGTTGGGATTGTTTACAAAAACTCGTTCCTCTCATGCTCGCCTGAACGTCCCTGCGCTGGTGCAGGTGGCGGCGTTCGCCATTATTTTAATCCGCGCCCTCGACCTGCTGATGATCCTCAATCAGCTTGGCGTGCGGGGGGTCGGTGAGTTTATCCATCGCAGCGTGCAGACGTGGCCCCTGACGCTGGTCTTCTTCTCAAGCCTGCTGCTGGTATTTGTTGAAATCTGGTGCGCGTTTTCATTGGTGAAAGGGCGTAACCGGGCGCGCTGGATCTATCTGCTGACGCAAATTATCGTCAGCGGCTATCTGTGGGCCGCCTCGCTGGGCTACGGCTACCCGGAACTGTTTAGCATTGCCGGTGAATCGAAGCGGGAAATTTTCCGTTCGCTGGTGATGCAGAAGCTGCCCGACCTGCTGGTGCTGATGCTGCTGTTTGTCCCGGCATCGTGCCGACGGTTTTTCCGACTGCAATAACGGTGATACAATCCCCGCCCCTGATTTTTTGAAGGTCTTTTTATGCACTGCGCACTCTATGACGCGGGCCGCTGTCGCTCCTGTCAGTGGCTGGAACTGCCGCTGGAACAACAGCTCGCCGATAAAATGGCCGATCTGCGGTCGCTGCTGGCAGAACGCCCGGTGACGACGTGGTGCGAACCGGTCTCCGGTCCGGAAGCCGGCTTTCGCAATAAGGCCAAAATGGTGGTCAGCGGCAGCGTTGAGCGTCCGCTGCTCGGCATGCTGCACCGCGATGGCAACCCTGAAGACCTGACCGATTGTCCGCTGTACCCGGCAAGCTTTGCGCCGGTCTTCGCGCTGCTGAAGCCGTTTATCGCCCGCGCCGGCCTCACCCCTTATCAGGTGGCCCGCCGACGCGGGGAGCTGAAGTATCTGCTGCTCACCGAAAGCCGGCTCGACGGCGGCATGATGCTGCGCTTTGTGCTGCGCTCTGAGACGAAGCTCGCCCAGCTGCGCGCCGCGCTGCCGTGGCTGCAGGCGCAGCTGCCGCAGCTGAAGGTGATTACCGCCAATATTCAGCCGGTGCACATGGCGATTATGGAAGGGGAGCAGGAGATTTTCCTCACCCCGCAGCAGGCGCTGGCGGAGAGCTTTAACGACGTACCGCTGTGGATCCGCCCGCAAAGCTTCTTTCAAACGAATCCTGAGGTAGCCAGCCGGCTGTACGCCACCGCCCGGGACTGGGTGCGCCAGCTGCCGGTGGATCACATGTGGGACCTGTTCTGCGGCGTCGGCGGTTTTGGCCTGCACTGCGCCACTCCGCAGATGCGGCTGACCGGCATCGAGATTGCGCCGGAGGCCATTGCCTGCGCGCGGCAGTCCGCCGCCGGGCTGGGCCTCAGCAACATCCACTTCCAGGCGCTGGACTCCACCCGCTTTGCCACCGGCGAGGGCGAAATTCCGCAGCTGGTGCTGGTGAACCCGCCGCGCCGCGGGATTGGCAGCGAGCTGTGCGACTACTTAAGCCGCATGGCTCCGCCCTATATTATCTACTCCAGCTGCAACGCCCGCACGATGGCCAAAGATATCGCCCAGCTGGCGGGCTATCGAACCGAGCGGGTGCAGCTGTTCGACATGTTCCCCCACACCGCGCACTATGAAGTGCTGACGCTGCTGGTACGCGAAGTTTAAACAAAATGTGAACTCTTCTGCTGGCCAAAATCGGGTAAGCTTCGTTAATAAGAGCATGATATTAGCGGAGCGACACCGGTGGCGAAGAAAATCCTGTTAGTTGAAGATGACGATGATATTGCCGCCCTGCTGCGCCTGAATTTGCAGGACGAGGGGTATCAGATTGTCCACGTGGCGGACGGCGCGCAGGCCCTGGCGCTGCTGGAAAAAAGCCCCTGGGATGCGGTGATCCTCGACCTGATGCTGCCGAACGTTGACGGCCTGGAGATCTGCCGGCGCATCCGTCAGATGACCCGCTATCTGCCGGTGATCATCATCAGCGCCCGATCCAGCGAAATCCAGCGCGTGCAGGGGCTGGAGATGGGGGCGGATGATTATCTGGCTAAACCCTTCTCCGTTCTGGAACTTATTGCGCGCGTCAAAGCGGTGTTCCGCCGCCAGGAGGCGATGGGGCTAAATCTGCTGATGGATGCCGGGCGCATCGCCTGCCACGGCCTCAATATCGATCCGCTGTCGCGCGAGGTCAGACTGCGCGGCGAACTGGTCGATTTGACCCCGCGCGAGTTCGATCTGCTGTACTACTTCGCCCGTCATCCGGGAGAGGTTTTTTCGCGCCTGGCCCTGCTCGACAGCGTCTGGGGCTACCAGCACGAAGGCTACGAACATACGGTCAATACCCATATCAACCGCCTGCGCAGCAAAATCGAGCACGAGCCGACGGAGCCTGAAATTATCCTCACCGTGTGGGGAAAGGGCTATAAGTTTGCCGTGGAGCGCAAAGAGGTGGGGCAATGATGCGCCGTCTCAGCCTGAGCCAGCGCCTGGCGCTGGTCTTCACCTCGCTGCTGCTGCTGTGCGCGGCGGCGGTGTGCCTCGTTCAGCTCTATATCAGCGCGCAGTACGGTAACGCGATGGTGCAGCGTCTTTCTGCCGGGCTGGCGCAGCAGATTGTCGCCCGCGAGCCGCTGCTGGATGCGCAGGGGCAGGTCGATCGCCAGGCGCTGAAGCCGCTGTTCGACCGGCTGATGATTTTTAATCCCAGCGTTGAGCTCTATCTGGTTTCTCCTGACGGCGAGCTGTTAGCCGATGCCGCGCCGCCGGGCCATATCAAACGCCAGCGCATCGATCTGGCGCCGGTGCAGGCGTTCCTCTCTGGCGGCACGTGGCCGGTTTACGGCGACGATCCCCGCAGCCTCGAACAGCAGAAAGTCTTTAGCGTTGCGCCGCTGCGCCTCGAGGGCCAGCTGCGCGGCTATCTCTATATCATTCTGCAGGGAGAAACCTTTAACGAACTGGCGGCAACCGCCTGGCAGCAGACGCTGTGGAGCCTGCTGCTGTGGACGCTGCTGCTGGTGGCGCTGTTTGGCCTGCTGGCGGGAGGGCTGGCGTGGTACTGGGTCACGAGGCCGGTGCGTCAGCTCACCGCCCAGGTGGCGATACCCGGTCCGGACAGCATGGTGGCGATCAAAGCGCTGGCGGCGCAGACGCCCGACCCGCATCCCGGGAATGAGGTGGCGATCCTGCATAATCGCTTTATTGAGTTGGCCCGGCAGATTGCCGATCAGTGGGATCGTCTGGCCGATAGCGACCGCCAGCGGCGCGAGTTTATCGCCAATATTTCCCACGATCTGCGCACTCCGCTGACCTCGCTGCTTGGCTATCTGGAGACGCTGACGCTGAAGGCCGACCGGCTTAATGCCGAGGATCGCCAGCAGTATCTGAATATCGCGCTGCGCCAGGGCAATAAGGTTCGCCATTTGTCGCAGCAGCTGTTTGAGCTGGCCCGGCTCGAACATGGCGGCATCAAACCGCAGCCGGAGAAGTTCATCTTCGCTGAGCTGGTTCAGGACGTCGCGCAGAAATTCGATTTAGCCATTGCTACCCGCGGTATCGGTTTACAGCTGTCGCTGGCCGAGGGATTGCCGCCGGTGGTGGCCGATTTATCGATGATCGAGCGGGTGCTGACGAATTTACTCGATAACGCCATTCGCCACACGCCGGAAGGAGGGCTGATTCGCCTGACGGCGCGCCAGCAGGCGTCGCAGATTGTCGTCGAGGTGGCGGACAGCGGCCCTGGCGTCGCCAGCGAGCTGCGGGCAACCCTGTTTGAACGTCCTTCGGTGCTTGAGCCTGGCCAGCGCCGGGAATCGACGGGGGGATTGGGGCTGATGATCGTGCGCCGCATGCTGCAGCTGCACGGCGGCGATATTCGCCTGCAGGACGCCGCGGCAGGGGCCAGCTTCCGCTTTACCCTGCCGCTGTAAGATGCCTCCGGTGGCGCTGCGCGTAGCGGGCGATGGTTTTCTCTCGCCCGCCTCAGGCATTTACCGCGCAGGCCGGGAATGGCCTGCTCTTACTCAGGGAACCACTGGCTGCTGATTTTCTGATAGGTGCCGTCTGCTTTAATTGCTTTCAGCGCGCCGTTCAGCTTCTCCAGCAGCGCTTTGTTATCCGGGCGTACCGCGATCCCGAGGCCGGTACCGAAGTATTGCGCATCGGTCACTTTCGGCGTGGCGACGCCCAGCTGCGGGTTGGTTTTCAGCCACTCGTTGACCACCGCGGTGTCGCCGAATACGCCATCAATACGGCCATTTTTCAGGTCGATAAACGCATTCTGGTAGCTGTCATAGGCGACGGTTTTCACTTCAGGATGCTTATCCTGCAGGTATTTCTGATGGGTGGTGCCGTTTTCCATCCCGATACGTTTGCCTTTCAGATCGGCAAATGAGTGGAAGGCATCTTTTTTGGCGATAACCAGCGCGGAGTTGGCGTAGTACGGTTCGGTGAACGACACCTGCTTGCTGCGCTCCGGGGTAATATCCATGCCGGAAATCACCGCATCATATTTTTTAAATTTTAGCGCCGGGATCAGGCTGTCGAAGGCATGGTTGGTAAAAGTACACTCCGCCTGCATCTGCTTGCACAGCGCTTTCGCCAGGTCGAGATCGAAGCCAACGATCTGATTATTAGCATCCATGGATTCAAACGGAGGATAGGTTGCGGAAACGCCAAAGCTGATTTTTTCTGCGCCAGCGGCGCCAAAAGCGAAAGAGGTAAGCAGTGCAGCCAGAACTAACTTTTTCATCGTCGAACTCCCGTCGGTCAATCTTATGATGTTGTGCCGTGTTTGCGGTCGGGTTTTACAATGCCATTAAATGAATTTATATTCAATAATGATGTATAAGTATTTTTATTGGCATAAAAAAAGACGGGTAAGTCATCATCCTTACCCGTCTTGCTATTTACTAATTATGCATTTATGAACGTTAGCTTCGGCGCTCAAACGCCAGCGCTCTGTGCTCCAACAGACGCATTAACAGCGTCAGCAGGCCGTTGACGATCAGGTACACAATACCGGCCGCGCCGAAGACCATAACGTCGTAGGTCCGCCCGTACAGCAGCTGGCTGTGGCCCATCACCTCCATCAGCGTGATGGTATAAGCCAGCGAGGTACTCTTGAAGACCAGCACCACTTCGTTGGAGTAGGAGGAGAGGGCGCGCTTAAAGGCATACGGCAGCAGGATCGCCAGCGTGTCCTTTTTGCTCATCCCCAGCGCGCCGCAGGACTGCCACTGGCCCTCAGGAATGGCGCGGATCGCGCCATAAAACAGCTGCGTAGTATAGGCGGCGCTGTTTAGCGACAGGGCAATCAGGGCGCACAGCCACGGCTCAGAAATCAGATGCCACAGCACCGGATACTCCTGCAGTGTCGGAAACTGCCCCGGACCGTAGTAAATCAGGAAGATCTGCACCAGCAGCGGCGTACCGGTAAAGAGCGTGATATACGCCCGCACAATCCATACCAGCCCCGGCGTTTTCAGCGTCAGGATGATGGTAAAGATCAGCGACAGAATCAGCGCGACGACGATCGAAGCCGCCGTCAGCGTCAGGCTGGTATGCAGCCCTTTGAGCAGTTCTGGTAAGTAGTCGAGCATCAGCCAGGTCTCCGTTCGAAGCGCGTCGCACGCTGGTCAATACGTTTGAGGATGTACTGACTGAGCAGAGTGATAACCAGGTAGATTGCCGCCGCGATGATGTACCAGTTAAACGGCTCCTGGGTGCGGGTGGCAATGCTCTTGGTTTGCAGCATCAGATCGTTAACGCTGATTAAGCTGACCAGGGCGGTATCTTTTAGCAGCACCAGCCACTGGTTGCCGAGCCCCGGCAGGGCGTGGCGCCACATTTGCGGCATCACCAGGCGGAAGAAAATCGCGCTTTTCGACAGCCCCAGCGCCTGACCCGACTCCCACTGTCCCTGCGGCACCGCTTTTAGCGCGCCGCGCAGGGTTTGCGAAGCGTAGGCGGCGTAAAGCAGAGACAGCGCGACCGCGCCGCACAGGAACGGGCTGACGTCGAAGTTTTCAATCTGCATCTGCACCGGGATCTGCGCAAAGCCCAGATTGATGGTGAAGCCGTCAGAGAGCGTAAGCAGCAGCTGCGAAGATCCGAAATAGATAAACAGGACCACCAGAATTTCCGGCAGCCCGCGCAGAATCGTCACCACGGCGGTGGTCAGCCACGCCAGCGGGCGCCATTTGACTGACTCCAGCACGGCAAAAAGCATCGCCAGGGCGAGGCCGATAATGAGCGCGCAGACGGCAAGGCCGACGGTCATCCCGGCGGCGCTTGCTAATGGAAAAATTTCGTTCATTGAGGGCTACTTCTGAAACCATTTGCTATAGATGGTCTGGTAAGTCCCATCTTTTTTCACTTTTTCCAGCGCAGCGTTAAATTTCTGCTGCAGCTCGGTATTGCCCTGACGAAGCGCAATGCCAAGGCCGGTACCGAAGTAGTCTTTATCCGTCACTTTATCGCCCACTGCCGCCAGCTTCGGATTGCTCTTCAGCCATTCGGTGACCACGGCGTTGTCGCCAAATACGGCATCAATGCGGCCGTTTTGCAGATCCAGCTTCGCATTCTGGTAGCTGTCGTACGGAACGGTGGTGATTTCCGGATGCTTGTCGTTAATGAACTTCTGGTGGGTGGTTCCGTTCTGGACGCCGACCTTTTTGCCCTTCAGCTGTTCGATGCTGGTAAATTTGCCCTGCTGGCCAACGAACAGCGCGGAGTTTTCATAGTAAGGCGTGCTGAACAGCACCTGCTTTTCGCGCTCAGGCGTAATGTCCATCCCGGCCATCACCGCGTCGAAGCGACGGAATTTCAGGCCAGGGATCAGGCTGTCAAAAGCCTGGTTGGTAAAGGTACAGGTGGCATCGATCTCTTTGCACAGCGCGTTAGCCAGATCGACGTCAAAACCGACGATTTTGTTGTTAGCGTCGGTCGTTTCAAACGGAGGATAGGACGCCTCGGTGGCAAAACGGATGGTCTGGGCTGCGGTAGCAGAAAGGCTCATGCTGGCCAGAAGCGCGGCAATCAGTACTTTTTTCATCGTCATTTCCCCGAAAAACATCAATGTGAAAGATAGTTTTTAAACGCGTCGGTCTGCGGATGCGCGAAGCAGTCAGCATTCCCTTGTTCAACGATATGGCCATTTTCCATATACACCACGCGGCTGGCCGTTTTACGCGCCACTTCCACTTCGTGGGTGACGATGACCTGCGTAATGCCGGTGCCCGCCAGCTCGCGGATAATGCTGACGATCTGGGCGGTAATTTCCGGATCGAGCGCCGCCGTTGGCTCATCAAACAGCAGCACCTGCGGCTCCATCATCAGCGCGCGCGCAATGGCGACGCGCTGCTGCTGACCGCCGGAGAGGTGCAGAGGATAGCGGTCGCTGTAGGGTTTCAGGCGCAAACGTTCCAGCAGCTTCTCGGCGCGGGCCAGAGCACTCTCTTTGCTCAGACCCAGCACGCGGCAGGGGGCTTCAATCAGGTTTTGCTGCACGGTCAGGTGCGGCCACAGATTGTACTGCTGGAAAACCATACCGACGTTCTGGCGCAGCTCACGGATGGCTTTGTCAGACGGCGCTTTGGTGAAGTCGAAGTGGTTACCGGCGATATGTAGCGTGCCGGAACGCGGCATCTCCAGCAGGTTGAGTACGCGAAGCAGCGAGCTTTTCCCGGCGCCGCTCGGGCCGAGCAGCACCAGCGTTTCCCCCTGCGGGCAATCCAGCGTGATGTCGAACAGCGCCTGGTGCGCGCCGTAGAAGCAGTTAATGCCGTTTAGTTTAATACTCATCTGGGCTGTCTGATACGAATAGCTATTGAGGCCGCAAATACTACCTTTGACAGAATAGTTATGCAATATTTATGCGTTAAAAGTTAAATGTAACCCGCATTTACCTCTAAACTTAGCACAAAATATGGGTTCGTGGGGGCGGCGGGAGCAAATGTCGGCATTACCTAAGGAAATACCGACATTTTACCGGGGGTATCGTTTCAGTAGAGCAGGTTCAGCGCCCTTATCCGCGTTTTTCGAGACTCTGTTGCAGTGAACCCGCCGGCGCATGGGCGTTAATCCCGAGGTAGCGAACATCATCTACCGCCCAGCACTGGCCTTCCTGAATCATCAGCACTTCATCTTTCCAGCTTTGGCTGCCCTGGCTGAACTCAACGCGCAGCGGAATATTGCGCGCATCGCGGTTCGGGATGGTGGATGCGCTGGCGACTTCCGCGCTATCAGCCGGGGTGGCCGAACTGGAGAACGGGTTGGACTGCAGCACAGCGCTGCGTGACGGGTCCTGACGCGCGTCGTTGAGCAGTTTAGCCAGATCGTCGCTCAGGTAGGGACGCAGTGCCGTCAGGTCGTTATTGCGGTGCTGGATCTGATAATCATAAAATTTTTGCGCAACCGCATCCGGGCCGCCTTCGATGCAGGGACCGCTGCGGGTGCCGTTATCTTTATAGGCCGGCGTGACGGTGGTACAGGCGCTAAGTACCAGCGCGCAGGGGATAATAAAGGCCATGATTTTGTAGCGCATAATGATTTCCTTATAAGCTCACTACGTTAAAATATCCATTCAAGCATAGCGTATCGATACGGGAATGTGCTTGACTCTCAGAGCTAACACCTTGAACGCTAAAGAAGGAGCTTTATGATGCAATTTTCCACCACCCCAACCCTCGAAGGGCAGCCTATCGTGAAATACTGCGGCGTTGTGACGGGGGAGGCGATCCTCGGCGCGAACGTGTTTCGCGACTTCTTCGCCAGCATCCGCGATATCGTCGGTGGCCGCGCGGGGTCCTATGAAAAAGAGCTGCGCAAGGCGCGGGAGATAGCGTTCGGAGAAATGGGCGAGCAGGCAAAGGCGCTGGGCGCCAACGCGGTAGTCGGTATTGATATCGATTATGAGACGGTGGGCAAGGATGGCAGTATGCTGATGGTCACCGTCAGCGGCACGGCGGTGCAGACCCGGTGAGGATGCGCCCTGGCCCGATCGCGGCGATGCTGGCGCTGCTGCTGGTGGGCTGCTCGGCGGAAAAGGGGATTATCGATCGCGACGGCTACCAGCTGGATACCCGCCATCCGGCGCAGGCCGCCTACCCGCGGGTGAAGGTATTGGTCATTCACTATACCGCCGATGATTTTGACGTATCGCTGGCGACCTTGACCGACAATCAGGTGAGCTCCCACTACCTGATCCCTGAACAGCCGCCGCTGCACCGCGGTAAGCCGCGCATCTGGCAGCTGGTGCCGGAAGAGGATCTGGCCTGGCATGCGGGTATTAGCTTCTGGCGCGGCAGTACGCGTATTAACGACACCTCAATCGGCATTGAGCTGGAGAACCGCGGCTGGCAGAAAGAGGCGGGGGTGAAAAGCTTTACGCCGTTTAGTCCGGCGCAGATTAATGCCTTGATTCCCCTGGCGAAGGATATTATCGCCCGCTACCACATTGCGGCGCAAAACGTGGTTGCCCATGCCGATATTGCCCCGCAGCGCAAGGACGACCCTGGGCCGCTGTTCCCCTGGCGCCAGCTGGCTGAGCAGGGCATTGGCGCATGGCCGGATGGCGACCGGGTCGCCTTTTATCTCAATGGTCGCCCGACCTGGCAGCCGGTCGATAGCGCAGAGCTGCTGGATATACTCGCCCGCTACGGCTATCAGGTGACGCCGGAGATGACGCCAGCGCAGCAGAAACGGGTGATTATGGCATTTCAGATGCATTTCCGGCCGGCGCGCTGGGATGGCGTCGCCGATGCTGAAACCCAGGCCATCGCCGAGGCGCTGCTGGAGAAATACGGCCAGGGTTAATTCGACGCTAGCGGTGCAGCTTACCGTGATCTTTCAGCCAGGCGGCGGTGCGGATAATCCCCTCATCCAGCGTCACCACCGGCCGGTAGCCTAGCTCTTCCTCAGCGCGGGAAATATCGAGGGTAAAATCAAAGTTCAGCTTGGAGACGCCGTAGTGGGTAAAGGCCGGCTCCTTGGCTGACTTATTGCCAAAATGCTCCATGCTGCGGGCGATGATATCCAGCATCGGATAGGGGACCGAGCGGATACGGCACTTTATTCCCAGTTCATCAATCAGCTTTTGCACAATGCTGCGCAGGGTGCGCGGTTCGCCGTTGGTGATATTCCACGCCCGCGCGGAAGGCAGGTGGTCGCACTGCGGCTGGCTGGCGAGCCACATCGCGTGCACCGCATTCTCATAGTAGGTCATATCAACCAGCGCGCTGCCGCCGCGGGGCAGCATCACGCTGCCGTAGTGCTGCATCATCTGCGCAAGGCGGGGGATGAACACTTTGTCATGGGCGCCGAACAGACTCTGCGGGCGCAGGATGGCAAAGCGGGTATTTGGGTTCGCCTGTGCCAGCAGATTAATCACCTCTTCGCTCGCCGCCTTGCTGCGGGCAAACTCGTTGGCAAAGCGGTGCGGGCGGAAATCTTCCCGCACGTCGCGATGGTGGTGATAATCAAAATAGAGCGAAGGAGAGGAGATATGAACGAAGTTGCGTACGCCCCAGGCCACGGCCCATTCGCCAAGGCGACGGGTGGCGCGGACGTTGGCTAAATCGAAGGCCTGCTGCGTGCCCCACGGCGAGGTAAAGCTTGAACAGTGCCATAGGGTATCGATACCGGCGAGCATCACCTTGGCCTGGGATGAAACCAGTTCGGTTAAATCTGCGGGTACAAACTCGGCGCCCATTTTGCTCAGAAGCTTGCCCATCGCTTCGTTTCGCCCGGTCGCTCTTACGCTGATGCCTTTGTTACGCAGATATTCCACCGCGTTGCGGCCTAACCCGCTGGTCGCACCGGTAACCAGTACCTTCATATCAACCTACTGTCCCAGAAAAGAATTTCGTGCGCATTTTTCCGTGATTCTCCTCACGATGCAATGAGAATGATAGCAGAATGACGTATATGCTTCCTATTTGCCTGTGATTTGCTCTGCCTGCCGGGCAATGCGTCGCGCCATGCCGCGAAAGATAAACAGATGGGCGGGGATCATCAGCAGCCAGTAGAACAGCCCGGGCATACCGTGAGGATGCCACCAGGCCCGGACGTCAAGCTCGCGGCGATCGCCTTTATCGCTCAAGGTAAAGCTCAGGCGCCCCAGGCCGGGTGCCTTCATGCCGAAGAGCAAGGTGAGCTGCTTTTCCGGTTCGACAATGATCACCTTCCAGCTGTCTACCGCATCGCCGGTTTGCAGGAGGTCACGCGATGGTCGGCCTTTTGCCAGACGATGGCCCACCAGCAGGTCCATAGCGCCGCGGATCTTCCACAACGCGTTGCCGAAGAAGTAGCCCTCTTTGCCGCCGATTTGGTTGACGACCTGCCAGATTGCCGCCGCGCTGGCGGACGTGCTGACCGTACAGCCGGCCTGCTTAGGGTAATAGCCATATTCCGGCCGCCAGCGGGCGAAGGCCTGTGCGTCGTAGCCCCAGTCGCTGGAGTTAACTAACTGCTCCTCTTCTTTAAGCGTGCGGCGCACGGCTTCGTCAAATGAGATTAGCGCCTGGGGGATCAGCGCCCGCAGCGCGCGATCGTCGGCGATCAGATCGTGCTTCAGCCCCTGAATCAGCGCCTTCGCGATGGTGGGCGGAACCGAAGTAATCACGTTGAGGAACCACACCGAAATCCAGCGGGTGGGAAAAGGGATCGGGATCAGCAGGCGATGCTTGCCGCTGACCGCCATAAAGCGGGTGAACTGCTGCTGATAGCTTAACACTTCCGGTCCGGCGGCTTCGAAGACGCGATGTTCGCTGGCCGGGTGGTTGAGCAGCTGCACCAGATAATAGAGCAGATTTTCGAGATCGATCGGCGTGGTGCGCGAGCGCACCCAGCGCGGAGGGGTTAAAACCGGCAGGTTGTAGACCATATCGCGCATCACCTCGAACGCAGCGGAGCCGGCGCCCACGATGATACCTGCCCGCAGCTCGGTGACCGGCACGCCGGATTCGCGCAGAACGTCGGCGGTAATCTGCCTGGCGCGCAGATGGTCAGACTGTTCCGCCGCCGGTACCTGCAGCGAGCTGAGGAATATCAGCTGCTTTACCGGCGTCGCGCGCAGCGCGTCGCGCACGTTTTGGGCCACCTCGCGTTCGTGCCGAATAAAGTCACCGCCTTCGCCCATTCCGTGCACCAGATAGTAAACGGTATCCGCCTGCGCCAGCAGGTCAGAGAGCCCCTGGGGCCGGGTCAGGTCGATGGGATGACAGCTTACCCCCGGGAGATTGCGTTTCTTTAGCCGCTCAACGTGGCGCGCCGCCGCCAGCACGGAATAGCCCCGATCGCTCAATGCCTGCACCAGATGCTGGCCGATATAGCCGCTGGCGCCGAGCACCAGAATAGGTTGCGACACGCCTGACTCCTTAGCGGTTCAAAAATTCCTGCCAGTAGCCAACGACTTCCGCCAGCTGCTGACGGTTGACGTCGAGGTGGGTGACCAGACGCACAACCGGCGAGGCGTTGATCAGTACGCCGCGCTGTTGCATAAACGCCCCCAGCGCCCGGGCCTGCTCATCGCCAACGCGCACGAACAGCATGTTGGTATCGTGGCGGGTAACGTCAGCGCCGATGGCGCGCAGCTGTCCGGCCATCCATGCGGCGTTGTCATGATCTTCCTGCAGGCGCGCGACGTTATTTTGCAAAGCGTACAGGCCCGCAGCCGCCAGAATTCCGGCCTGGCGCATGCCGCCGCCGACCATTTTACGCCAGCGGGTGGCGCGGCGAATGTAGTCGTGGCTGCCGACCAGCAGCGAGCCCACCGGGGTTCCCAGCCCCTTCGAGAGGCAGATAGTGAAGGTGTCGCAGTATTGGGCGATATCGCGCAGCTCGCAGCCGTAATCCACCACCGCATTAAAGATGCGCGCGCCGTCAACGTGCAGCGCCAGGCCGCGTTCGCGGGTAAACTCCCACGCCTCTTTGAGGTATTCGCGCGGCAGCACCTTGCCGTTATGGGTATTTTCGAGGCTCAGCAGGCGAGTGGGGGCAAAATGGATATCGTCAGGCTTAATCTTTGCCGCGACCTTATCCAGCGGCAGGGTGCCATCCGCCGCCGCGTCGATGGGCTGCGGCTGAATGCTGCCGAGCACCGCCGCCCCGCCGGCTTCATACAGATAGTTATGCGCGCCCTGGCCGACGATATACTCTTCACCGCGCTGGCAGTGGCTCAGCAGGCCCACCAGATTCGCCTGGGTGCCGGTCGGCAGGAACAGCGCCGCCTCTTTCCCGGCCAGCTCTGCGGCGTAGCGCTGGAGCTCGTTAACGGTCGGGTCATCGCCATAAACGTCGTCGCCGACCGGGGCTGACATCATGGCATCCAGCATGGCGCGCCCCGGACGGGTTACGGTATCACTGCGGAGATCTATCACGGCATTTCCTTGTTAATGTTTCATCCTTCACGCTGTATCCGCGTTAGCCGCGTGAACCACCTCTGCGGGGCCTTCGATGCATCATGAATGATGGTATGTGTGGGCTTAAAAGGATGTTTTACCTGAGCCAGTTGGTTTTCGCCAGTTCGATAACTTCATCCCCGCGTCCGCTGATGATGGCGCGCAGCATATACAGGCTGAAACCCTTAGCCTGATCCAGCTTAATTTGCGGCGGGATCGCCAGCTCTTCCTTAGCGACCACCACGTCGACCAGCACCGGGCCGTCGGTGCTAAACGCGGTTTGCAGCGCGTCGTCGACCTCAGAGGCTTTTTCGACGCGAATGCCCTTAATGCCGCAGGCTTCGGCGATGCGGGCGAAGTTAGTGTCGTGCAGGTCGGTACCGTCGGTCAGATAGCCTCCGGCCTTCATCTCCATCGCCACAAATCCCAGCACGCTGTTGTTAAAAATCACGATTTTTACCGGCAGCTTCATCTGCGCCAGCGAGAGGAAGTCGCCCATCAGCATGCTGAAGCCGCCGTCGCCGCACATCGCGACGACCTGCCGCTCAGGCGCCGTTGCCTTGGCGCCAATCGCCTGCGGCATAGCGTTGGCCATTGAGCCGTGGTTAAACGAGCCGATCAGCCGGCGCCTGCCGTTCATTTTCAGATAGCGTGCGGCCCAGACGGTTGGCGTGCCGACGTCGCAGGTGAAAATGGCGTCGTCAGCGGCGAAGCGGCTAATCTGCTGCGCCAGGTACTGGGGATGAATGGCCTTATCGCTCGGCTTAGCCAGATCGTCGAGCCCTTTACGCGCCTCGCGGTAGTGCTCAAGCGCTTTGTCGAGGAAGCGACGATCCGTCTTCTCTTCCAGATGCGGCAGCAGCGCTTTTAAGGTCGATTTGATATCGCCGATCAGCGCCATATCGACTTTGCTGTGCGCGCCGATGCTGCCGGGATTGATATCAATCTGAATGATTTTTGCGCTGCTGGGGTAGAAAGGCCGGTAGGGAAACTGGGTGCCGAGAAGCACCAGGGTATCGGCGTTCATCATCGTGTGGAAGCCGGACGAGAAGCCGATCAGCCCGGTCATCCCGACGTCATAAGGGTTGTCGTACTCAACGTGCTCCTTGCCGCGCAGGGCGTGGACGATGGGTGCCTTGAGCTTGGCGGCGAACTCCACCAGCTCCGCATGGGCTCCGGCACAGCCGCTGCCGCACATCAGGGCAATGTTGCTGGAATAGCGCAGCAGCTGCGCCAGACGAGCTATTTCTTCCGCCGGTGGCGTCACCTCCGGCAGCGGGGCGGAGTACCAGTGGCTGCTGGCGCCTTCCGGGGCGGCTTTCAGCGCCACGTCTCCCGGCAGTACCACCACCGAAACGCCGCGGTTGAGGACCGCTTTGCGCATGGCGATGGCCAGCACCTGCGGGATCTGTTCCGGCGTGGAGACCAGCTCACAATAGTGGCTGCATTCGCGGAACAGCTCCTGCGGATGGGTTTCCTGAAAATAGCCGCTGCCGATTTCGCTGGAGGGGATATGGGCGGCAATGGCAAGAACGGGAACGTGGTTGCGGTGACAGTCAAAAAGACCGTTGATCAGATGGAGGTTGCCCGGGCCGCAGGAGCCTGCGCATACCGCCAGTTCACCGGTAAGCTGGGCTTCGGCGCCCGCGGCAAACGCGGCAACTTCTTCGTGACGCGTTGGCATCCAGGCAATCGTACCCATGCGGTTCAGGCTGTCGCTCAATCCGTTGAGTGAATCGCCGGTGACGCCCCAGATGCGCTTCACGCCGGCCTGTTCAAGAGTTTTCGCTACGTATGCGGCCACGGTTTGTTTCATGGTTCTCCATCTCCTTTATGTGATAACGCTTACAAGCTTAGATGAAACTCATCGTTACGCCCGCATTCCCCTCCTATTTTCAGCTGGTATTATTGCGCGAAAATTCCGCATAATCTGTTACCACTAAAAGAGTAAACAGGAATCATTTTAAATGGTTAAATCTCTGTTAAATGCTGTTAATAAAATGCTAAATCACGACGATTTTGGCAAACTCTTGTTACGACTTGCCGTGGGCGGGCTGATGCTGTTCCACGGGCTGCATAAGCTGTTTGACGGCGTGGCGGGGATCGGCGGGATGCTGGTGGCGAAGGGATTGCCTGAGTTTATTGCCTATGGCGTGCTGGTGGGGGAAGTGCTGGCGCCGTGCCTGTTGATTCTGGGGATCCTCACCCGTCCGGCGGCGCTGGTGCTGGCATTTACCATGATTGTGGCGTGGCTGATGGTCGGTATGGGAGAAACCTGGCAGCTGGATAAAACCGGCGCGTGGGCGATTGAGAGTCTGGTCTATTTCTTTGTTGGCGCGCTGGCGATTGCCTTTATGGGCGCCGGTCGCTACTCGCTGGTAAAAGACCCGGCGTGGAAATAAAAAAAGCCCCGCCGAGGCGGGGCTTGCCGTTAAGGATTGTTCCCCGCTAAGCCAGAACCAGATCGCCCAGCGGGTGGCAGGAGCAGGCCAGCACGTAGCCGTCGGCGATCTCCTGCCCGGTCAGCGTCATGGTGCTGCTGACCGTATAGTCGCCGGCAACGACTTTGGTTTTGCAGCAGCCGCAGACGCCGGCACGGCAGGCGACGGTAACCGGCACCTTGTTGCTTTCCAGCGCCTCCAGCAGGGTGGTGCCTACCGGCGCATAGAACTCCTGCGCCGGCTGCAGTTTGGTAAACTTCAGCCCGCTGGTGGCCGCCTGAGCAACTGGCGTAAAGAACTTCTCTTTAAAGAAGCGCGTGACGCCCAGCGCGCTGACCTCCCGCTCAACCATTTCCATATAAGGCGCAGGCCCGCAGGTCATCACGGTAAGCGAGGCCAGGTCCGGCACGCTTTTCAGCAGATCGGCGGTCAGGCGGCCGGCAACAAAGCCGTGGGTGGCGTTGTTTTCCGCCACCAGGGTGACCGCATACTGGCGCCACTCTTCGGCGAAAATGACGTCCTCAGGCGAACGCACGTTGAAAATGACCTGCACATCCGCCTCGGGGCGGTACTTCGCCAACCAGCGACGCATCGACATAATCGGCGTCACGCCGCAGCCGGCTGCCAGCATCAGGATACGATCCGCCGGCTTATCTGCACAGGTAAAATCACCCATCGCATCGGACAGCCAGATGTAGTCACCGCGCTTGACGTCACGGGTTAACCACTGAGAGCCGGCACCGTCATCAATACGCCGCACGGTCAGCGTAATGTACTCGCTGACGCCCGGCGTAGAGGAAATAGTGTAGGCGCGCAGCGTATCCGCCGAGTTGCGTACGCTGACCAGCGCATACTGCCCGGCCTGATAGGGATAGTAGTCGTGGCACAGCAGCGATACCGTCCAGACGTCCGGGGTTTCCTGATGGATGTGGTGTACCTGCATCCGCCACGGGCACTGATTGGTTGGCATAGTCATTCGTTCGCTCCTTACGCGCTCAACAGTTGCTGCATGTCTTGTTCAACGGTAGTCACAGAGCGCAGGCCAAATTTCTCATTGAGAATAGCCAGCAGATCCGGGGTGAAGAAGCCCGGAGCGGTTGGGCCGGTGACGATGTTTTTCACGCCGAGGGAGAGCAGGGTCAGCAGGATCACGATCGCTTTCTGTTCGAACCAGGAGAGCACCAGCGACAGCGGCAGGTCGTTCACGCCGCAGCCCAGTTTTTCAGCCAGGGTGACGGCCAGAATAATCGCCGAGTAGGCGTCGTTGCATTGACCGGCATCCACCAGGCGCGGCAGGCCTTCGATGTCGCCGAAGTCCAGCTTGTTGAAGCGATATTTACCGCAGGCCAGGGTCAGGATCAGGCAGTCGTCCGGAACGCTGGTGGCAAAGTCGGTGAAGTAGTTGCGCTCGCCGCGCGCGCCGTCGCAGCCGCCGACCAGGAAGATATGGCGCAGTTTTTCGCGGCTGACCAGGTCGATCAGCGTATCCGCCGCGCCCAGCAGGGTCTGACGGCCGAAGCCAACGGTAATCAGGTGCGGAATTTCGCTATACGGGAAGCCGGCCATCTGCTGCGCCTGGGCGATCACCGGCGCGAAGTTTTCGCCTTCAAGGTGGCTCACGCCCGGCCAGCCGACGATGCTGCGGGTCCAGATACGGTCGTCATAGGCGCCAACGGTCGGATCGATGATGCAGTTAGAGGTCATTACGATAGGGCCAGGGAAGCGGGCAAATTCAACCTGCTGATTCTGCCAGCCGCTGCCGTAGTTACCGACCAGGTGTTTGAATTTACGCAGCTCAGGGTAGCCGTGCGCCGGCAGCATTTCACCGTGGGTATAGACGTTAACGCCGGTGCCTTCGGTTTGTTCCAGCAGGTTATACAGATCTTTCAGGTCGTGGCCGGAGATCAGGATGCACTTACCTTCAACCGATTTCACGTTGACCTGAGTCGGGGTCGGGTGGCCGTATTTGGTGGTTTCACCGGCGTCCAGAATGCTCATGACCTTAAAGTTCATCTGGCCGATTTCCATTGAGCACTCCAGCAGAGCGTTCAGGTCGGCAGGCCAGGTGCCCAGCCACGCCATAATTTTGTGGTACTGAGCGTAGATATCGTTGTCGTACTGACCCAGAACGTGAGCGTGCTCCATATAGGCCGCGGCGCCTTTCAGGCCGTACAGGCACAGCAGACGCAGGCCGAGAATGTTTTCGCCGATGTCCGGTTTGTCTTTATTCGGGGTAAATTCTGCGGCCTGACGCTGCAGGTCGCCCAAATCGTCGCTAACCAGCTGCAGGCTGGCCATCGGGTTGTCCACCGCCGCGCTGGCGTCAATGTTCAGACACCGGGCCTTCAGCGCATCGCGCATCGCGATGGCTTCACGCGCGTAGCCAACGATACGCGGGGAGTCGAAGTTAACGTTGGTCAGCGTGGAGAAGAAAGCACGCGGCGCAAAGTTATCAATTTCATGATCAATGATGCCATATTCACGGGCTTTAACGGCCCAGGCGGACAGACCTTGCAGGGAGGCAATCAGCAGATCCTGCAGATCGGAGGTTTCGGCCGTTTTACCGCACATACCCTGCGCGTAAGAGCAGCCGTTCCCCGCCGGGGTACGGATGGTTTGTTCACATTGCACACAAAACATGGTCACACCTTTTTTAAAGTTATATTTTAGATACATGTTTAAGGTTATGCCCGAGCGCGCGGGGATTAAAGGTATTTCTGGCACAATTTACAGGGAGATTGATTTAGCGCAATTTTGGCGGTAGATGACTACCGCCACGGGGGTATTAAGCGGAGAAAAAGGCCATCAGCACGGGCACCAGCAGGCTCAGGATAAAGCCATGAACAATAGCCGCCGGCACGATTTCGACGCCGCCGGAGCGCTGTAATACCGGAAGCGTAAAGTCCATCGAGGTCGCACCGCAGAGGCCTAATGCCGTTGAGCGGCTGCGGCGAACCAGGCCGGGAATAAGCATAATCGCCAGCAGCTCACGGGCAAGATCGTTAAAGAACGCGGCGCTGCCAATAACCGGCCCGTAGGATTCGGTCAGCAGGATCCCTGATAGCGAATACCAGCCAAAACCTGAAGCCATTGCCAGGCCGGTCTTTAGCGGCAGGTCAAGAATAAAGGCGTTGATCATCCCGCCGAGTAATGAGCTGACCATGACGACGACCGCAACAATCATTCCCCGACGATTAAGCACTATTTGCCGCAGGGTCATTCCGTTATTGCGCAGCTGAATACCAATCAGGAACAGCAGGAAGATCAGCGTATATTCGCTGGCTTCGGTGGCGTGCTGCAGAAATGACAAACCGCTTAAACCAATCAGGAAACCAATAAGTACGACGCCGCACAGCTGCAGCGATTCCATTGCCATCGCCACGCGCGAAGGTAATTTTTCCTGCCGATGCTGGCTGCGCCACGGCATCTTCTGCTCGAGCCACATTAATGCCGCAATATTACACAGCATAATAATGACGACGCTGACCGCAGCATAATGAAGAATGGCAAGCAGGTTGCTGGCTAAATTGTCGAGGAAGGCGAGGCTAATCCCCATGAAAAAGAGGATAACGTAGACAATCCAGCTCAAAAGCCGCGTGATAACTTTAAGAGCTACCGGCTGACGGAGTGGAATGATATAGCCGATAACCAACGGCAACAGAATGATTAATAATCCCGAAAACATGAACGTCCTGGTCCTTGCAGAATGAAAATAGCGCCACTGACACTACCCAAATCATTGAACCGAGTAAAGCTGTCGCCAAAAAGAAAGGCCCGGCATAGCCGGGCCTGAGCACGATTTCCTGGGGAGACTAGCTGCGTTTTTCCAGCAGCGTGCGGTACAGCACGCCGCCGAGGATCCCGCCGATGATCGGCATAACCCAGAACAGCCACAGCTGCTGCAGCGCCCAGCCGCCCTGGAAGATAGCGACCGCGGTGCTACGCGCCGGGTTGACGGAGGTATTGGTCACCGGAATGCTGATGAGGTGGATTAAGGTCAGCGCCAGGCCAATGGCGATCGGTGCAAAGCCCGCCGGAGCGTTTTTATCCGTTGCGCCGTGAATAACCAGCAGGAAACCGCAGGTCAGAACAATTTCGATGACAATCGCCGAAAGCATTGAGTAGCCGCCCGGTGAGTGTTCGCCAAAGCCGTTAGACGCAAAGCCGCTGGCCGCTGCGTCAAAGCCCGCTTTACCGCTGGCAACCACGTACAGAACGCCGGCAGCAATAATACCGCCAACCACCTGGGCGATAATATAACCGATTACGTCTTTTGCCGGGAAACGGCCGCCGGCCCACAGGCCTAAGGTCACCGCCGGGTTAAAGTGCCCGCCGGAAATATGGCCCACGGCAAACGCCATCGTTAATACGGTTAAACCAAAGGCCAGAGCGACCCCGGCAAAACCTATTCCCAGCTCAGGGAATGCTGCTGCAAGAACCGCGCTACCGCAGCCACCGAACACAAGCCAGAATGTACCAAAACATTCCGCTGCTAATTTTCTAAACATAACCACCTCAAATAATAATGTTAATGAGCACGGTTAACGTGCCGATCTTTATTTATCAACTAAAGGATGAAGATAAAAATAAAGCGCCGCTATTTTATGGACGATCGTCATCCTGTAACCAGTTAAATAAATAGATGTAATTTGATTTAGGGCAAGGTGATGTTAATCCTTATACCATTCATTGTGCAAGAAAAGAGTAGTACAAAAATAATAGTTCTAACCACTGCGCCGAATGAATTATTTTTTAAACAAATACCCTTATCAATAACCATATAGAAAACGTTTTTATTCGCCCCTGTTGATATTGGCGTTTGCGGCAGTGTCATGTTCCAGCATGTGTCGCTATACTGCTGATAACTGAAGGAGAAAGTGGTTACTGAGCGGAGGGGATATGCTTCTTGAACGCGTGGAGATCGTCGGTTTTCGCGGTATCAATCGTTTATCATTGATGCTGGAGCAAAATAACGTGCTGATCGGCGAGAATGCGTGGGGAAAATCCAGCCTTCTGGATGCCCTGACGCTGCTCTTGTCGCCAGAGTTCGAACTTTATCATTTTGTCCGGGATGATTTCTGGTTCCCGCCCGGCGACGTGCAGGGACGCGAACACCATCTGCACATCATTCTCACCTTCCGCGAGAGCGAGCCTGGGCACCATCGGGTGCGGCGCTTTCGCCCGCTCAGCAGCAGCTGGGTACCCTGTGATGACGGCTATCAGCGAATTTTCTATCGTCTGGAGGGTGAGCTGGCCGATGATGGCAGCGTGATGACGCTGCGCACCTTTATCGACGGCAAAGGGGAAGCGCTGGAGCTGGAGGATATTGACGAGATCGTGCGCCATCTGGTGCGCCTGATGCCGGTCCTGCGCCTGCGCGATGCCCGCTTTATGCGGCGCATTCATAACGACAGCGTGCCGCACTCTCCGCAAATTGAGGTCACCGCCCGCCAGCTTGATTATCTCTCCCGCGAGCTGGTGAGCCATCCGCAAAACTTAACCGACGGCCAGATCCGTCAGGGGCTGTCGGCCATGGTGCAGCTCCTTGAGCACTATTTTGCCGAGCAGAGCAGCGCGCAGTCCCGTAATCGCCTGATGCGTCGGCATTCGCACGATGAGCAGCGCAGCTGGCGCTATCTGGATATCATCAACCGGATGATTGATAAGCCGGGCGGGCGGAGCCACCGGGTAATCTTACTGGGGCTGTTTTCTACTCTGCTGCAGGCCAAGGGCACGGTCCGGCTCGACCGCGACGCGCGGCCGCTGCTGCTGATTGAAGACCCGGAAACGCGGCTGCACCCGATTATGCTCTCCGTCGCCTGGCATCTGCTCAATCTGCTGCCGCTGCAGCGCGTGACTACCACCAACTCCGGCGAGCTGCTGTCGCTGACACCCGTTGAGCACGTCTGCCGGCTGGTGCGCGAATCGTCGCGAGTCTCGGCCTGGCGGCTTGGGCCGGGGGGAATGAATGCCGAAGACAGCCGGCGCATCGCTTTTCACATTCGCTTCAATCGCGCGTCGTCGCTGTTTGCCCGCTGCTGGCTGCTGGTGGAAGGGGAGACCGAGACCTGGGTAATCAACGAACTGGCCAGACAGTGCGGGCATCACTTTGATGCGGAAGGGGTGAAGGTCATCGAGTTTGCCCAGTCGGGATTAAAACCGTTGATTAAATTCGCCCGGCGGATGGGAATTCAATGGCACGTTCTGGTCGATGGCGACGAAGCGGGGAAGAAATACGCCGCGACGGTGCGCAGCCTGCTTAACGACGATCGCGATCTGGAGCGCGACCATCTGACGACGCTACCGGCGCTGGACATGGAACACTTTATGTATCGCCAGGGCTTTAATGATGTCTATCATCGGGTGGCGCAACTGCCGCCAAACGTGCCGATGAACATGCGACGGGTGATCACCAAAGCTATCCATCGTTCATCAAAACCGGATCTGGCGATTGAAGTGGCGATGGAAGCCGGGAGGCGCGGGGTTGAATCCGTGCCGGCGCTGCTGAAAAAAATGTTCTCCCGCGTGCTGTGGCTGGCGCGTGGCCGGGCGGATTAAGTGCGCTAACGGTAAGGATGCATCAAATTCAGGGTTATGTTTTCGCTATCTCCGGATAGAATCACCGGCTTGCGCTGCGGTTTAAAACATCAGGAATTTTTATGAAGCTCAATGGAAAACGCAGGAAAGTCTGGTGGCTACTGGCCATTGTCGTACTGGCTCTGGCCATCTGGGGATGGCGGGTGCTGAATGCGCCGCTGCCGCACTATCAGACTCTGGTGGTGCGTAAAGGCGATCTCCAGCAGAGCGTGCTGGCCACCGGTAAGCTGGATGCGGTACGTAAAGTCGACGTTGGGGCGCAGGTGAGCGGGCAGCTGAAGACGCTGCGCGTGAGTATCGGCGACAAGGTACAGAAGGATCAGCTGCTGGGGGTTATCGATCCCGAGCAGGCGGAGAACCAAATTAAAGAAGTCGAAGCGACGCTGATGGAGCTGCGCGCGCAGCTGAATCAGGCCCGCGCCGAACGTCAGCTGGCCGCCGTGACCTTAGCGCGTCAGCAGCAGCTGGCGCAGCGTCAGCTGGTTTCGCGCCAGGATCTGGATACCGCGGCCACCGATTTAGCGGTCAAAGAGGCGCAGATTGGCACCATCGAGGCGCAGGTCAAACGTAACCAGGCCACGCTGGATACCGCGAAAACTAACCTCGATTACACTAAAATTTTGGCCCCGATGTCCGGGGAAGTAACGCAAATCACCACCCTGCAGGGGCAGACGGTTATTGCCGCCCAGCAGGCGCCGAATATTCTGACCCTCGCCGATCTCAGCACCATGCTGGTGAAGGCGCAGATCTCTGAAGCGGACGTTATCCACCTTCGCGCCGGGCAAAAGGCGTGGTTCACCGTGCTTGGCGACCCGCTTACCCGCTACGAAGGGACCCTGAAGGATATTTTACCCACGCCGGAAAAGGTGAACGACGCGATCTTCTACTACGCCCGCTTTGAGGTCCCGAACCCGCAGGGGATCCTGCGTCTCGAGATGACGGCCCAGGTCCATATCCAGATGGCGGAAGTGAAAAACGTGATCGCTATTCCGCTGAGCGCGCTGGGGGACGCCATCGGTGAAAACCGCTATCACGTGCGGCTGCTGCGCGCCGGTGAGGTCAAAGAACGTGAAGTCACTATCGGCGCGCGCAACGATATCGATGTGGCGATAGTGAAGGGCTTAGACGAAGGCGATGAGGTTATCGTCGGGGAAAGTGCGCCCGGGACGGCTAAATGACGGCGCTGCTCGAACTGCGTGATATACGCCGCAGCTATCTTTCCGGCGACGGGAGCGTCGATGTCCTGAAGGGGGTCTCGCTAAGCATCGCCGCCGGAGAAATGGTGGCCATTGTCGGGGCTTCCGGCTCCGGTAAATCGACCCTGATGAATATCCTCGGCTGTCTCGATAAGCCGAGCAGCGGCACCTATCGGGTGGCGGGAACGGACGTGTCGCGGCTCAATGGCGACGAGCTGGCGCGGCTGCGGCGAGAGCATTTTGGCTTTATCTTCCAGCGCTACCATCTGCTGTCGCACCTGACGGCGGTACAGAACGTCGAAGTGCCGGCGGTTTACGCCGGAACCGAACGACGGGCTCGCCTGGAGCGCGCGCGGGAACTGCTGGTGCGGCTGGGGCTTGGCGACCGGGCGGAGTATCAGCCTTCGCAGCTCTCCGGCGGCCAGCAGCAGCGGGTCAGCATTGCCCGTGCGTTAATGAACGGTGGAGAAGTTATTCTGGCGGATGAGCCAACCGGCGCGCTGGATAGCCGTTCCGGCGAAGAGGTGATGGCGATTCTGCACCAGCTTAAATCGCAGGGACATACGGTTATCATCGTCACCCACGATCCGCTGGTCGCGGCGCAGGCAGAACGCATCATTGAGATCCACGATGGCGAGATCGTGCGTAACCCGCCAGCGCAGGCGGCAGGCAGCGCCGGCGTCATTCGCCAGGGCTCCGCGGCCGAATCTTCTGCCTGGCGTCAGTTCAGCAGCGGCTTTCGTGAAGCGCTGGTGATGGCCTGGCGGGCAATGACCGCCAATAAAATGCGCACTCTGCTCACCATGCTCGGCATTATTATCGGCATCGCCTCGGTGGTGTCGATTGTGGTGGTGGGGGATGCGGCGAAGCAGATGGTGCTGGCTGACATTCGCGCCATCGGCACCAATACGATCGATGTCTATCCCGGGAAGGATTTCGGCGATGACGACCCCCGCTATCAGCAGGCGCTGAAGTATGACGACCTGCTGGCTATTCAGAAGCAGCCCTGGGTAAGCTCGGCGACGCCTGCGGTTTCGAAAAGCCTGCGCCTGCGCGCCGATAATATCGACGTTGCCGCCAGCGCCGAGGGCGTCGGGGCGCAGTATTTCAACGTCTACGGCATGACCTTTAGCGAAGGCAATACCTTTAATGAGCTGCAGCTAAGCAGCCGGGCGCAGGTGGTGGTGCTGGACAGCAATGCCCGACGCCAGCTCTTTCCGCACAAGGCGCGGGTGGTGGGCGAAGTTATTCTGGTTGGCAATATGCCCGCGACGGTGATTGGCGTGGCGGATGAGAAGCAGTCGATGTTCGGCAGCAGCAAAATCCTCCGCGTCTGGTTGCCTTATACCACTATGGCCGGAAGAGTGATGGGGCAGTCGTGGCTGAACTCAATCACCGTACGGGTGCGCGAAGGATACGATAGCTCAATCGCCGAACAGCAGCTGCTGCGTTTGTTCGAACTGCGGCATGGCAAAAAAGATGTTTTCACCTGGAATATGGACAGCATCTTGAAAACCGCAGAACGGACCACACATACACTACAGCTGTTTCTGACTTTGGTGGCGGTTATCGCGCTGGTGGTTGGCGGCATCGGGGTGATGAATATCATGCTGGTATCGGTAACCGAACGGACCCGCGAGATTGGTATCCGAATGGCGGTCGGGGCGCGGGCCAGCGACGTGCTGCAGCAGTTCCTGATTGAGGCGGTGTTAGTCTGCCTGGTGGGCGGTGCGCTGGGGGTGACGCTATCGCTGATGATAGCCTTCATCCTGCAGCTGTTTTTGCCCGGCTGGGAGATTGGTTTTTCACCGCTGGCGCTGCTGACGGCGTTTTTGTGTTCGACGCTAACCGGCGTGCTGTTTGGCTGGCTTCCTGCGCGAAACGCCGCCCGTCTCGATCCGGTGGATGCGCTGGCTCGCGAGTAGGAGCAAAAAAATGCCAGTCAGAAGGACTGGCATTTTACTGGCAGGATGTACACAATGAAGCGAAAGAGTTATGCAGCCGCTTCCGCTTCTACAGGAACAATCACGCTGGCGTGATTACCTTTCGGTCCCTGGTGGACATCAAACCGAACGGCTTGTCCGGCTTTTAGCGTTCTGTAACCATCCATCTGGATGGTGGAGTAATGGGCGAAAATGTCTTCGCCTCCGCCCTCAGGGCAAATAAAACCAAACCCTTTGGCATTGTTGAACCACTTAACAGTACCCATTTCCATACTTCGACATCCTTCGTAATTCTTTATAAGTAAGATGGAATGAACCGGTAGTGGAGTGACGAGTTGTTCAAATGCTCGCCAACTCTCGCCAGTACAATTTAGAGAAATACGAAAATGCGTCAAGCGATTGACGGTAGGGGAAGGCGAAAAATGCGTCAAAATTTGAAGCAGTTAACGCTATTGCCGGGGAATGTGACAGACATCGCGGATGGAAGTAATAGATGATAGTTATCTATGATCTATTGTAGATTTGTGATGGGCATAACTTTTGATCATCGACAGGCCACCGCCTGTTGGCAACAGCAACCGATGATGAATACTGACGATGAGTAAGAAAGATTGGCTGGACTTCGATCAGCTACTTGAAGACGAAGTGCGCGATGAGCTTAAACCACCATCGATGTATAAAGTGATATTGCTCAATGATGACTACACTCCAATGGAGTTTGTTATTGACGTGTTACAAAAATTCTTTTCTTATGATGTAGAACGTGCGACGCAACTGATGCTGACGGTTCACTATCAAGGTAAAGCGATTTGTGGTGTATTTACCGCAGAGGTTGCGGAAACCAAAGTCGCGATGGTGAGCCAGTATGCGAAGGAGAACGAGCATCCATTGCTGTGTACGCTAGAGAAAGCCTGAAGACAGGCATGAAAATTGGGGGAGGTGCCAATGCTCAATCAAGAACTGGAACTCAGTTTAAACATGGCTTTCGCCAGAGCGCGCGAGCACCGTCATGAGTTCATGACCGTCGAGCACTTGCTGCTGGCGCTGCTCAGCAACCCTTCGGCCCGCGAAGCGCTGGAAGCGTGTTCCGTGGACCTGGTGGCGCTGCGTCAGGAACTTGAAGCCTTCATCGAACAGACCACGCCTGTTCTACCCGCCACGGAAGAAGAGCGCGACACTCAGCCGACGCTGAGCTTCCAGCGCGTACTGCAGCGTGCAGTCTTCCACGTACAATCCTCTGGCCGCAGCGAAGTGACCGGCGCCAACGTTTTGGTCGCTATTTTTAGCGAGCAGGAGTCGCAGGCGGCCTATCTGCTGCGTAAACATGAAGTCAGCCGTCTTGACGTGGTGAACTTCATCTCTCACGGTACGCGTAAAGACGAGCCGAGCCAGCCTTCCGAAAACAGCGGAAGCCAGCCCAGCAATGAAGAGCAAGCAGGCGGGGAGGATCGTATGGAAAACTTCACCACCAACCTCAATCAGCTTGCTCGCGTTGGCGGAATCGATCCGCTGATTGGCCGCGAAAAAGAGCTGGAGCGCGCCATTCAGGTTCTGTGCCGCCGTCGTAAGAACAACCCGCTGCTGGTGGGTGAGTCCGGCGTGGGTAAAACCGCGATTGCCGAAGGGCTGGCCTGGCGAATTGTGCAGGGCGACGTGCCGGAAATTATGGCCGATTGCACGATCTATTCGCTGGATATCGGCTCCCTGCTGGCAGGAACAAAATACCGCGGTGATTTTGAAAAACGTTTCAAAGCGCTGCTGAAACAGCTGGAGCAGGATACCAACAGTATTCTGTTCATCGATGAAATCCACACCATCATCGGCGCGGGCGCCGCTTCCGGCGGCCAGGTCGATGCCGCCAACCTGATTAAACCGCTGCTCTCCAGCGGCAAGATTCGGGTGATGGGGTCTACGACCTACCAGGAGTTCAGCAATATCTTCGAAAAAGACCGCGCGTTAGCCCGGCGCTTCCAGAAGATAGACATCACTGAACCTTCGGTAGAAGAGACGGTGCAGATTATTAACGGCCTGAAGCCGAAGTACGAAGCGCACCACGACGTGCGTTATACGGCGAAAGCGGTGCGTGCGGCGGTCGAACTGGCGGTGAAATATATTAACGATCGTCATCTGCCGGATAAGGCGATTGATGTTATCGACGAAGCGGGCGCGCGGGCGCGGCTGATGCCGGCCAGCAAGCGTAAGAAAACGGTTAACGTGGCGGATATCGAATCGGTGGTGGCGCGCATTGCCCGCATCCCTGAGAAGAGCGTCTCCCAAAGCGACCGCGATACGCTGAGAAATCTTGGCGATCGGCTGAAAATGCTGGTCTTTGGTCAGGGTAAGGCGATCGAGGCTTTAACCGAAGCCATCAAGATGGCGCGTGCCGGACTGGGCCACGAGCATAAGCCGGTGGGTTCCTTCCTGTTCGCCGGGCCTACCGGCGTCGGGAAAACCGAGGTCACCGTACAGCTGGCCAAGGCGCTGGGTATCGAGCTGCTGCGCTTTGACATGTCTGAGTATATGGAGCGTCACACCGTCAGCCGTTTGATCGGTGCGCCTCCGGGCTACGTTGGTTTCGATCAGGGCGGGCTGCTGACCGATGCGGTCATTAAACATCCGCACGCGGTGCTGCTGCTTGATGAGATTGAAAAAGCGCATCCGGACGTCTTTAACCTGCTGCTGCAGGTGATGGACAACGGTACGCTGACCGACAACAACGGCCGCAAGGCGGACTTCCGCAACGTGGTGCTGGTGATGACCACCAACGCCGGCGTGCGTGAAACCGAGCGTAAGTCGATTGGCCTTATTCATCAGGATAACAGTCCCGATGCGATGGATGAGATCAAGAAGATCTTTACGCCGGAGTTTCGTAACCGTCTCGACAACATTATCTGGTTCGATCATCTGTCAACGACGGTGATCCATCAGGTGGTGGATAAGTTTATCGTCGAGCTGCAGGTTCAGCTGGATCAGAAAGGCGTGTCGCTGGAAGTGAGTCAGGAAGCGCGAGACTGGCTGGCAGAAAAAGGCTATGACCGGGCGATGGGCGCGCGTCCAATGGCGCGGGTGATTCAGGATAACCTGAAGAAACCGCTGGCCAACGAGCTGCTGTTTGGTTCGTTAGTTGACGGCGGACAGGTCACCGTCGCGCTGGATAAAGAGAAGAGTTCGCTGACCTATGATTTCCAAAGTGCGCAGAAGCACAAACCGGAAACGGCGCATTAATTCTCCCTCTGAAACGTCAAAAACCGGCCTGTGGGCCGGTTTTTTTATATCCGCAGTCGCTTAGCGGAGAAGGGATGTAAAAAGACCGGGAATTATCCCGGCCTTTCGCATCTAACGCCACGAGGGCGGAAAACTATCAGCGACTACGGAAGACAATGCGGCCTTTGCTCAGGTCGTACGGGGTCAGCTCAACAGTCACTTTGTCGCCCGTCAGAATGCGGATGTAGTTCTTACGCATTTTACCGGAAATATGCGCAGTTACCACGTGACCGTTTTCCAGTTCTACGCGGAACATTGTGTTAGGCAACGTGTCAAGTACGGTGCCCTGCATTTCAATATTGTCTTCTTTGGCCATCTAGTCCTCTGGGGTATCACTACCGTAGTTTTGAACCGGCAAGATAATGCCGAAGTTCAGCGAGTAAGTAAAGTTTTACGTTTATACCCGTCACACTCCGCGTTGCATCCACGCTGGCTGCGTTCATCGATCCCGGCTACCTGTTTCAGTAAGCGCTGGGGATTCGTTCACTTGCCGCCCGCCTGCAACCCGACTTATTGCGAGTCTATATACTTTATCTTGCTGGCTGCCTTAGTTCTCACGGTCACATAGTTATTGATGCTGCCTGGCGTTTGGTTTGTCGTCCCGGCGCATCATGAATAAGTTTGGGTTTAAATCACTGAAGTAGTTTTGGCGCATTGCCCGGAATGCACGCGGATAAACCGCACGACAGGCGCAAACGTAAAGGGGGGGAGTGACAGAACGATGGGCGTTATCTGACTCTTATTATTCCCAAACGGCGGCGGGGCAACGGGCAGAAGCTACTCTACCGCGCAATTATACCATCCCGGCGAAGAATGTGCTGAAAACATTTACACATTGCCGGTAAATAGCACCCTCGGCACCCAAAATCTTTCCGGTAAACGCTGGCTGCGCAATTGCGCCAGACGATCGAGATAGTCGCGGCGGGGAATTTCGACGGCGCCCAGCGACGCGGTATGATTATTTAGCACCTGGCAGTCAATTAACTGGCCACCGTCGCGCATAAACGCCTGGCAGAATACCAGCAAGGCTGTTTTAGACGCGTTTTCCGCATGACTGAACATCGACTCGCCGCAAAATAGCGCCCCCTGAGCCACGCCGTACATCCCGCCAACCAGCGTCTCGTCACGCCACACCTCGATTGAGTGCGCGTGGCCCAGCTCGTGCAGCTGGTGGTAGGCCTTGACGATGCTGGCGGTTATCCAGGTGCCCTCATCACGATTGGCGGCGCAGCCCTCAATCACCTCGCCAAAAGCATGGTTCAGCGTCACGCGATAGGGAGAGCGCTGGTGGAAGCGCTTCATGCTGCGGCTGAGATGAAACTGCCCGGGCCACAGAACCGCGCGGGGATCGGGAGACCACCATAAAATGGGGTCCCCCGGCGAAAACCACGGAAAGATGCCGTGCTGATAGGCCATCAGCAGGCGCGCCGGGCTAAGATCGCCCCCCAGCGCCAGCAGGCCATTCGGTTCACGCAGGGCGCCTTCCGGAGCGGGGAAGGCAATGGACTGACGGGAGAGCTGAACCAGACGCATTTTAACCTCAATACGCACCAGCAATTGTCCAGTATATTCGCTGTCTTTCAGGCGCCGGCGTACTATCTGCGCCCGTGACCAGCGGCCAGGGGCTCGCATGCTGCGCGTGCCTGAAACTCATTGAGTATATACACAAAATCATTCGGGATGCCCGGCGGCGATAGCCCGATAACGATTGGCCTACAGGCGCTGCTTAAACTGGTAGTAGCGCCCTTGTTGAGCCAGCAGTTCTGCGTGACTACCTTGCTCAATAATCTTCCCGTTGTCCATGATAATTATCTGATTAAAACGCGCCAGCCCGCGCAGGCGGTGGGTGACCATCAGCACGGTTTTTTCTTTCATCACTTCGGCTAATAAATCAAGGATTTGGCTTTCCGTTGTGGCGTCCAGGCCTTCGGTCGGCTCATCGAGCAGCATCAGCGGCGCGTCGTGAAGCAGGGCGCGGGCAATCGCCAGCCGGCGCAGCTCGCCGCCGGAAAGCTGACGGCCGCCTTCTCCCAGCCAGCTGTTGAGGCCGCTATCGTCGAGCAATTTGCCCAGCCCGACCCGTTCGAGGGTGTTCGCCAGATGCGCATCGCTCGCCTGCGGGGCCGCCAGCAGCAGGTTGTCGCGCAGCGTTGCGCTAAACAGATGCACGCGCTGAGGAACCACGCTCATTGCCCGGCGTAGGGTCGTTTCGTTGAGCTGCGTAAGCGGCTGGTCGTTGAGTAAAATCTCTCCCTGGGCCGGATCCCAGGCGCGGGTAAGCAGCTGCAGAAGGGTCGATTTTCCGCAGCCGGTGCGTCCGAGAATAGCGATATGCTCGCCGGCGGCAATCTGTAAAGAGATATTCTCCAGCGCCGCGGTGGGCTGCTGCGGATAGCTAAAGGTGACCTGATTCAGCGTGAGCGTCACGCGTGAGAAGGCCTGGTTAGCGCTCTGCGCAAAGGAGACTTCCGGCGGCTGCTCGGTGATTTGCGTAATCCGCCGCGCGGAGGCGATGACCTGCCCGAGATGCTGGAACGCGCCGGTGACCGGCGCCAGCGCCTCAAACGCCGCCAGCGCGCAGAAAACGAAGAGCGCGATCAGCGCGCCCGGCTGGCTATCGCCGCCGACGCCGGCGGACGTCAGCCACAGCATCGCAATCACCGCAACGCCGCCAATCAGCAGCATCAGCGCCTGGGAAAGCGCGGTAAGTTCGGCCTGACGTCGCTGGGCATCCTGCCAGCGCTGTTCGGTTTTCTCCAGCTGCTCGCGGTAGCGATCGCTGGCGTTAAACAGCATCAGCTCCGCCTGTCCCTGCAGCCAGGCCGTGAGCTGCTGGCGGTACTGGCCGCGCATTTGGGTTATGCACTCGCCGGCCGGTTTGCCGGCCCGATAAAACAGCGGCGGCAGTATCAGCACGGTCAGCAGCATAATACCGCCAAGCGTCAGGGCCAGCGTGACGTCCAGAATACTTAGGCCGGCGGTGACCACCAGAATGACCACCAGCGCCCCTACCAGCGGCGAAATGACCCGCAGATAGAGATGATCCAGGGTATCGACGTCGGCAACGATGCGGTTAAGCAGTTCGCCCTGGCGAAAACGCGCCAGCCCGGCGGGGGAGAGCGGCAGCAGCTTGCTGAACGTGAAAACGCGCAGATGCTGCAGAACGCGGAAAGTCGCGTCGTGGCTCACCAGGCGTTCAAAGTAGCGCCCGGCGGTACGAATTATCGCCGCGCCGCGCACGCCGGCGGCGGGCAGCATGTAGTTAAAGCTGTAGATACCGGCAACGCCGACAACGGCCGATGCCGACAGGAACCAGCCTGACAGCGTCAGCAGTCCGATACTGGCCAGCAGGGTGACGATCGCCAGCACCACGCCGAGCATCAGCAGCCACAGGTGCCGCTTGTACAACGCCAGATAAGGTAATAATGCGCGCATTTAAATCTCCTCCTGACGATGAGCCAGCAGGGTCGCGAAGGGCCCTTCGGCGGCGGCAAGCTGCGAATATTCGCCCTGCTCGACAATCTGTCCGTTTTGCATCACCCAGATAGCGTCCCAGCCGGCTATACCTTCGAGCTGGTGAGTGACCATCAGCGTTGTTTGCTGCGAAGAGGCGTTTGACAGGGCCTGCATCACCCGCTGTTCGCTGTGGGCGTCAAGGCTGGCTGCAGGCTCATCAAGCAGCAGCAGACGGCAGGGAACCAGCAGCGCGCGCGCGACGGCGATACGCTGCGCCTGCCCAACCGATACGCGGGTCGCCTGATCGCCAACGGGCGTATTAATGCCCTGCGGCAGCTGCGAGATAAATTCGCTTACCCAGGCCTTATCCAGCGCAAGCTGAAGCTGCGCTTCGGTCGCCTCAGGCCACGCCAGAAGCACGTTTTCACGCAGCGTGGCCGCAGGCAGCTGCGGGTTTTGTCCAACCCAGCTCAGCATGTGATGCCAGCGCTGGCTATCAAGATCGCGCAGCTCGACGCCGTTGACCATCAGCGACCCGTCATAGGGCAGAAAACCCGCCAGCGTATTCAGCAGCGAGCTTTTGCCGGAGCCGCTTTGCCCAACCAGCACCACGCGCTTACCGGCGGGGAGGGTGAAGTTCAGCGGTCCTGCCAGCACTTTACCCTCCGGTGACTTGATCCGCAGATCGCGCGCTTCAAGACTCACCAGCTCGTTATCGCTAAGCACCTTCTCGCCGCGCTCGGCCTGCGCCAGCGGCGTTTCCATAAAGGCTTTCAGGCTGTCCGCCGCGCCGATAGCCTGCGCTTTCGCGTGGTAAAAGGTGCCCAGATCGCGCAGGGGCTGGAAAAACTCCGGCGCGAGGATCAGGGTCAGAAAGCCGGCCATCAGGGTGACGCCCGCGCCGTAATGACCAAAATTAAGCTCGCCCAGGTAGGAGAAACCGAAATAGACCGCCACCAGCGCGATGGAGAGGGAAGTGAAAAATTCCAGTACCCCGGAGGAGAGAAAGGCGAGACGCAGGACGTCCATCGTTCGCTGGCGGAAATCCTGCGAAGCCTCGCGGATATTGTCGGTTTCCGCGGCGCCGCGATCGAAAATTCGCAGCGTTTCCATGCCGCGCAGGCGGTCGAGGAAGTGGCCGCTCAGCCGCGCCAGGGCCTGGAAGTTGCGGCGGTTTGCATCCGCGGCGCCCATGCCGACCAGCGCCATAAACATCGGGATCAGCGGCGCGGTGCCGAGAAGAATCAGCGCTGCCGCCCAGTTAATCGGGAAAATAGTGATAACGATGAGCAGCGGTACGCACGCGGCCAGCGTCATCTGCGGCAGATAGCGCGCATAGTAATCGTGCATATCGTCGATTTGCTCGAGGATAAGCGTCGCCCAGCTGCCCGCAGGTTTGCCCTGTATCCATGCCGGCCCGGCCTCCTGCAGACGATCGAGCACCTGGCGACGGATCTCATAGCGGATATGCTGCCCGGCATAAAATCCTACCCGCTCGCGCAGCCATACCACCCACGCCCGGAGGACGAAAATCAGCACCAGCACGGTAAACGGCAGCAACAGCGCCGTCGCCGGAATATTCTCCATTATCATGCGGTGAAGGATCCGCGCCAGCAGCCAGGCCTGAGCGACAATCAGCAGGCCGCTAATGACGCCCAGCGTGCGGGAAATCATCAACCAGCGACGGGAGAGAATGCTCTGTTCTTTTAACCAGCGGGTTAACTCTTGTTGACGGGTTTTATTCATTGCGCACTTAGCAGGTGGAGTTATAAGTTTTTGGGCACGGCAATGTTACAACGCGGAAAAAATAAAGGCGACTTTTCGTCGCCTTCTTTACCTTTGTTACTGACTTGTAAAGATTATTTGCAAGCGTCAGCCAGGCCGTCAAGATAGCGCTCGGCGTCCAACGCGGCCATACAGCCGGTGCCGGCAGAGGTAATGGCCTGACGGTAGATGTGGTCCATCACGTCGCCGGCGGCGAAGACGCCAGCAACGCTGGTCTGGGTCGCGTTGCCGTGAATGCCGGACTGAACTTTGATATAGCCGTTTTCCAGCTCCAGCTGACCTTCAAAAATCGCCGTGTTCGGGCTGTGGCCGATAGCGACAAACAGGCCCGCAACCTCCAGCGATTCGACATTATCGGCATTCTGCGTATCGCGCAGGCGCAGGCCGCTCACGCCCATCTGGTCGCCGGTCACTTCTTCCAGGGTACGGTGGGTATGCAGCACGATGTTGCCGCTTTCCACTTTGTCCATCAGGCGCTTGATGAGAATTTTTTCAGCGCGGAAGGAGTCGCGACGGTGGATCAGGTGTACTTCAGCCGCGATGTTGGACAGGTACAGCGCTTCTTCAACCGCGGTGTTGCCGCCGCCGATAACCGCGACCTTCTGGTTACGGTAGAAGAAACCGTCGCAGGTGGCGCAGGCGGAAACGCCGCGGCCCTTAAAGGCTTCTTCAGACGGCAGGCCGAGATAGCGTGCGGAAGCGCCGGTGGCAATGATCAGCGCGTCACAGGTGTATTCGCCGCTGTCGCCGACCAGGCGGAACGGACGGTTTTGCAGATCGACGCTGCTGATGTGATCGAAAAGAATTTCGGTTTCGAACTTAGCCGCATGCTCGTGCATACGTTCCATCAGCAGCGGCCCGGTCAGATCGTTCGGATCCCCGGGCCAGTTTTCCACTTCGGTGGTGGTGGTCAGCTGACCCCCTTTTTCCATCCCGGTAATCAGCACCGGATGCAGGTTTGCACGTGCGGCATAGACCGCAGCGGTGTATCCCGCAGGTCCAGAACCAAGAATTAGCAGCTTACTGTGTTTGGCCGTGCCCATGAGAACCCCATAATTTATTGGCATACATTGGGCTGGATTGTAGGGAATTTGTTGTCGTAAAAAAAGAGCATAGCGATTTTGTTAACGATATGTGCAATAGCACCCGCCGATGAACTGGCGATTTAACGAACGGAGAATATAACTAATTCTACTGTCAGCAGCACAATTATAAGAGGAAAACATGAGAATCAACGGGGGGGGATAATGAATATCTGGCATCTTGTACTAAAAATCGATGTTTTGCTTTGACAATCCCCTGTGCTTTTGCGAAAACATTCATGGAAGAAGAAAAGCAGCGTTTTGCGTGTGGCGAATTTTCATGCATGCAAATGCCATTTTTATCCGGGTTAGCGAAATCTACGCATGGTGTGGACAGACGCCATGCGTGATGTCGGTGGCTGCCGTCAGGCAACGGGCTTCTCACGTACCCCTGGGTTACTCAAGTCGTACGGGTAAGAACAGGATGGGCTCTGGCAGTGAAGGCTCAGAGTCAGAACAGGAGTAGGGAAGGAATACAGAGAGACAATAATAATGGTAGATAGCAAGAAGCGCCCTGGCAAAGATCTCGACCGCATCGATCGTAACATTCTGAATGAGTTACAAAAAGACGGACGTATTTCTAACGTCGAACTTTCTAAACGGGTGGGACTTTCTCCGACGCCTTGCCTTGAGCGCGTGCGTCGACTGGAAAGACAGGGTTTTATTCAGGGCTATACGGCGCTGCTTAACCCGCATTATCTGGATGCATCACTTCTGGTATTTGTTGAGATTACTCTGAATCGTGGCGCGCCGGATGTGTTTGAGCAATTTAACGCCGCTGTGCAAAAACTTGAAGAAATTCAAGAGTGTCATCTGGTATCCGGCGATTTCGACTACCTGTTGAAAACTCGCGTACCGGATATGTCAGCGTATCGTAAACTACTGGGCGAAACCCTGCTGCGCCTGCCGGGCGTTAACGACACCCGTACCTACGTGGTAATGGAAGAGGTCAAGCAGAGCAATCGTCTGGTAATTAAGACGCGCTAACACGGAACAGGTGCAAAATCGACGTAGTTTGATTACACTCCTGTTAATCCATACAGCAACAGTGCCGGGGTGACCCGGCACTGTTGTCCGTTTTAGCAGCAGGCAGGAAACAGCCTGATACCTGGAGAGCCTTTTTTGAGCCAGGAATACACCGAAGACAAAGAAGTCAAACTGACGAAGCTAAGCAGCGGGCGCCGACTCCTTGAGGCGTTACTTATCCTTTGCACCCTTTTTGCCATCTGGCTGATGGCGGCCTTACTCAGCTTTAATCCCTCGGATCCAAGCTGGTCGCAAACTGCCTGGCACGAGCCTATCCACAACATCGGCGGTACGCCGGGAGCATGGCTTGCCGATACGCTATTTTTCATTTTTGGCGTAATGGCTTACACCATTCCTGTGATTATCATCGGCGGCTGCTGGTTTGCCTGGCGCAATCAGGCTAACGACGAGTACATCGATTATTTCGCCGTTTCGCTGCGCTTAATTGGCGCGCTGGCGCTGATCCTGACCTCCTGTGGCCTGGCCTCTATCAATGCCGATGATATTTGGTATTTCGCCTCCGGCGGGGTCATTGGCAGCTTGCTGAGCACCACTTTGCAACCGCTGCTGCACAGCAGCGGCGGGACTATTGCGCTGCTCTGCATCTGGGCGGCGGGTTTAACCCTGTTTACCGGCTGGTCGTGGGTCAGCATTGCCGAAAAGCTCGGCGGCGTGATTCTTTCCGTCCTTACCTTTGCCAGTAACCGTACCCGTCGGGACGATACGTGGGTGGATGAGGACGACTATGAGGATGACGAAGACGACGATACGGCGAAACCGCAGGGATCGCGTCGCGCACGAATTTTACGCAGCGCCCTGGCACGTCGCCAGCGTCTGGCTGAGAAGTTTTCCAACCCGATGGGGCGCAAGACCGACGCCGCGCTGTTCTCCGGTAAGCGCATGGATGATGCCGAGGAGGACGTTCAGTTCAGCGCCAACGGCGCGCCGGTTGCGGCAGACGATGTGCTGTTTTCTGGCGCCAGCGCCGCGCGTCCGTCAGATGCGGACGATGTCTTATTCTCCGGGGCCAGCGCCGCGCGTCCGGGTGACTTTGACCCCTACGATCCGCTGCTTAACGGCCATAGCATCGCCGATCCTGTCAGCGCGGCTGCGGCAGCAACCGCGGCGCCGCAGGTATGGGCTGAGCCGGTAGCCGGGCAGACTCCACAGGCCGGCTGGCAGCCGGAGGCGCAGGCGTATCAGCCTGAGCAGGCTCCTGTACATGAGCCACACTATCAGCCTGAGCCACCGTACCAGCCGCAGCAGGCGTATCAGCCTGAGCAGGCACCGGTGCAGCAGCCTCACTATCAGCCTGAACCACCGTACCAGCCGCAGCAGGCGTATCAGCCTGAGCAGGCGCCGGTGCAGCAGCCACACTACCAGCCTGAGCCAACGTACCAGCCGCAGCAGGCGTATCAGCCTGAGCAAGCGCCGGTGCAGCAGCCTCACTACCAGCCTGAGCCACCGTACCAGCCGCAGCAGGCGTATCAGCCTGAGCAGGCACCGGTGCAGCAGCCTCACTATCAGCCTGAACCACCGTACCAGCCGCAGCAGGCGTATCAGCCTGAGCAGGCGCCGGTGCAGCAGCCTCATTATCGCCCTGAGCCAACGTATCCGCCGCATCAGGCGTATCAGCCTGAACAGGCGCCGGTGCAGCAGCCTGCTTATCAGCCTGAACCCTATGCCGCCTCGCCGGTTACCGAGCCCGAAGCTCCGCAGGAAGAGGTTAAGCCGCAGCGTCCGCCGATGTACTATTTCGAAGAGGTCGAAGAGAAACGCGCGCGTGAACGCGAACAGCTTGCCGCCTGGTATCAGCCGATTCCGGAACCTGCCAGCCCGATTGCGACTAAACCGATCTCTTCGCCGCCGCCATCGTCGCCCGTTGATGCCGCCGCGGTGACCACGCTGGCTGCAGGCGTGCACCAGGCCACGGGCGCTGGTGCAACTGCCGGCATGGTGGCGTCCGCCGCGTCATCCGCCGCGCCGCTGTTCAGCCCGGCTGCGGGCGGGCCGCGCGTGCAGGTCAAAGAAGGCATTGGTCCGAAGCTGCCGCGTCCTAACCACGTCCGCGTACCGACCCGCCGTGAGCTGGCATCGTATGGCATTAAGCTGCCTTCTCAGCGCATTGCGGAAGAGCGCGCTCGTCAGGCGGAGCTGGACCAGAATTATGACGATGAACCGCTCACCGATGAAGAAGTTAACGAGCTGGAGCAGGGGGAGCTGGCGCGCCAGTTTGCCGCGACCCAGCAGCAGCGCTACGGTGAGGTCTACCAGGCCGACGAAGCCGACGATGACGATTCAGCCGCTGAAGCCGAGCTGGCCCGTCAGTTTGCCGCGACCCAGCAGCAGCGCTACAGCAGCGAGCAGCCGCGTGGGGCGAATCCGTTCTCCCCGGCTGATTATGATTTCTCGCCGATGAAAACGTTAGTGGACGACGGCCCGAGCGAACCGCTGTTTACGCCGATGCCGGAAGTTCAACAGCCGGTACAGCACTATCAGCAGCCGGCGCAGCAACCGCAGCCTGCATACCAGCAGCCTCAGGTTCAGCAGCCGGTACAATCTGCGCCAGCGGCGCAGAGCTATCAGCCGCAGCAGGCCCCTCAGGCCCATATGCAACCGCCGGTCCAACAGCCTGCACCGCAGCCGCAGGAGAGCCTAATTCACCCGCTCCTGATGCGTAACGGCAACAGCCATCCGCTGCAGCGGCCGACGACGCCGCTGCCGTCCCTGGATCTGCTGACGCCGCCGCCGAGTGAGGTAGAGCCGGTTGATACCTTCGCGCTGGAGCAAATGGCGCGCCTGGTGGAAGCTCGCCTCGCCGATTTCCGTATTAAAGCGGACGTCGTGAACTACTCTCCTGGCCCGGTTATCACCCGCTTTGAGCTGAACCTGGCGCCGGGGGTGAAGGCCGCGCGTATCTCTAACCTGTCGCGCGACCTGGCCCGTTCGCTATCCACGGTCGCCGTGCGCGTCGTGGAGGTTATTCCAGGTAAACCATACGTAGGCCTGGAGCTGCCGAATAAGAAGCGTCAGACCGTCTACCTGCGTGAAGTGCTGGATAATACCAAATTCCGCGATAACCCATCGCCGCTGACCGTGGTGCTGGGCAAAGATATCGCGGGCGATCCGGTCGTTGCCGATCTGGCAAAAATGCCGCACCTGCTGGTTGCCGGTACCACCGGCTCCGGTAAGTCGGTCGGCGTCAACGCCATGATCCTCAGCATGCTCTACAAGGCGCAGCCGGAAGATGTGCGCTTCATTATGATCGACCCGAAAATGCTCGAACTGTCGGTCTATGAAGGGATCCCGCATCTGCTGACGGAAGTGGTCACCGATATGAAAGACGCCGCCAACGCTCTGCGCTGGAGCGTGAACGAGATGGAGCGCCGCTACAAGCTGATGTCAGCTTTGGGCGTGCGTAACCTGGCGGGCTACAACGAGAAGATTGCCGAAGCGGCGCGCATGGGGCGGCCAATTCCGGATCCGTACTGGAAGCCGGGCGACAGCATGGATGCGGTCCATCCGGTGCTGGAAAAACTGCCTTACATCGTGGTACTGGTGGATGAATTCGCCGACCTGATGATGACCGTGGGTAAGAAAGTGGAAGAGCTGATTGCTCGTCTGGCGCAGAAAGCGCGTGCGGCGGGTATTCACCTCGTGCTCGCTACCCAGCGCCCGTCGGTTGATGTGATCACCGGCCTGATTAAGGCCAACATCCCGACGCGTATTGCGTTCACCGTGTCGAGTAAAATTGACTCGCGTACCATTCTCGACCAGAGCGGCGCCGAATCGCTGCTGGGGATGGGGGATATGCTCTACTCCGGGCCGAACTCGACTATCCCGGTGCGCGTGCACGGAGCATTTGTGCGTGACCAGGAAGTCCATGCGGTAGTCCAGGACTGGAAAGCGCGCGGGCGTCCGCAGTATGTCGACGGCATCACCTCCGATAGCGAAAGCGAAGGCGGCGGCGGCGGATTTGACGGCGGAGAAGAGCTGGACCCGCTGTTCGACCAGGCGGTCAATTTCGTAACCGAGAAGCGTAAAGCCTCTATCTCCGGGGTTCAACGTCAGTTCCGTATCGGCTATAACCGTGCCGCGCGTATCATCGAACAGATGGAAGCGCAGGGCATCGTCAGCGAGCAGGGCCATAACGGAAACCGCGAAGTGCTGGCGCCGCCGCCCTTCGAGTGAGTGCAAAGTTGGGTAAATAAGAGCAAAATCAGCCTATTCTTCTGTCCCGCCGCGCCAGGCGGTCCTACATTAGGGGCAGAAGAGGCTCCCGCGCCGGGAGCGACGCACGTTGACGGACATTAAGGAATAACAATGAAAAAACTCGCAATCACCTGTGCATTACTGTCTGGATTTGTTGTCAGCCAGGTTTGGGCTGATGCCGCCGGCGATTTGAAAAGCCGTCTGGATAAGGTGAGCAGCTTCCACGCCAGCTTTACGCAAAAAGTGACTGATGGCAGCGGCAATGCGGTACAGGACGGGCAGGGCGACCTGTGGGTAAAACGACCGAATCTGTTCAACTGGCATATGACCCAGCCGGATGAAAGTATTCTGGTCTCTGACGGTAAAACGCTGTGGTTCTATAACCCGTTCGTTGAGCAGGCGACCGTCACCTGGCTGAAAGACGCCACCAGCAACACGCCGTTTATGCTGATTGCGCGTAACCAGTCTAACGACTGGCAGCAGTATAATATTAAGCAAAACGGCGATGACTTTGTCCTGACGCCGAAAAGCGGCGGCGGTAACCTGAAGCAGTTCACCATTAACGTAGGGCGTGATGGCACCATCCATCAGTTCAGCGCGGTAGAGCAGGACGACCAGCGCAGCAGCTACCAGCTGAAGTCGCAGCAAAACGGTGCGATAGACGCATCTAAGTTTACCTTCACGCCGCCGCAAGGGGTTACGGTGGACGATCAACGTAAATAGAGGCGAATGTGGGCAATCTGTCGCTCGATTTTTCCGACAATGCGTTTCAACCTCTGGCCGCCCGTATGCGGCCAGAAAATTTAGCGCAGTACATTGGCCAGCAGCATCTGCTGGCACCGGGTAAACCTTTGCCGCGGGCAATTGAGGCCGGGCATCTTCATTCGATGATTTTATGGGGCCCGCCGGGCACCGGAAAAACCACCTTAGCGGAAGTGATTGCCCGCTATGCCAGCGCCGACGTCGAGCGTATTTCGGCCGTGACCTCCGGCGTTAAGGAGATCCGTGAAGCCATCGAACGCGCCCGGCAGAACCGTAATGCCGGTCGGCGCACCATCCTGTTTGTCGACGAAGTCCACCGCTTCAATAAAAGCCAGCAGGATGCGTTTCTGCCGCATATCGAAGATGGCACGATCACCTTTATCGGCGCGACGACGGAAAACCCCTCTTTTGAACTGAACTCCGCGCTGCTATCCAGAGCGCGCGTCTATCTGCTGAAATCGCTCACCAGCGAAGATATCGAGCAGGTATTAACGCAGGCGATGAGCGATAAAACCCGCGGCTACGGCGGGCAGAATATTGTGCTGCCTGATGAGACGCGTCGGGCGATCGCCGAGCTGGTAAACGGCGATGCGCGCCGTGCGCTCAACACGCTGGAGATGATGGCCGATATGGCCGAAACCGACGCCGCCGGTCAGCGGGTGCTGCAGGCCGAACTGTTGACCGAAATTGCCGGCGAGCGCAGCGCGCGTTTTGATAACAAGGGCGATCGTTTTTACGATTTAATTTCGGCGCTGCACAAGTCCGTTCGCGGCAGCGCGCCGGACGCCGCGTTGTACTGGTATGCCCGGATCATCAGCGCCGGCGGCGATCCGCTGTACGTTGCCCGCCGTTGCCTGGCGATTGCCTCGGAAGACGTCGGCAACGCCGACCCTCGGGCCATGCAGGTCGCTATCTCCGCCTGGGACTGCTTTACCCGGGTAGGGCCGGCGGAAGGCGAGCGGGCGATTGCTCAGGCCATTGTTTATCTGGCCTGCGCGCCGAAGAGCAACGCGGTTTACAGCGCCTTTAAGGCCGCGATGGCCGATGCCCGCGAACGTCCGGACTACGATGTGCCGGTCCATCTGCGCAACGCGCCGACGAAGCTGATGAAAGAGATGGGCTATGGCCAGCAGTATCGCTATGCCCACGATGAGCCCAACGCTTATGCCGCCGGGGAGGAGTACTTCCCGCAGGAAATGGCGCAAACTCGCTATTATCGGCCAACAAACAGAGGGCTTGAGGGGAAAATTGGCGAAAAACTCGCCTGGCTTAGCGAACAGGATCAAAATAGCCCCACAAAACGCTACCGCTAACAGAAGCGTTGCGGTAAGGTTATCAAGATATTCCGGTGGTCGTATTCTGCGGCCACTTTTCATTTTATTAATTCGATAAGCACAGGATAAGCATGCTCGATCCCAATCTGCTGCGTACCGAGCCAGACGCAGTCGCTGAAAAACTGGCACGCCGGGGCTTTAAGCTGGATGTAGATAAACTGCGCGCTCTGGAAGAGCGTCGTAAAGTTCTGCAGGTTGAAACTGAAAATCTGCAGGCGGAGCGTAACTCCCGATCGAAATCCATTGGCCAGGCGAAAGCGCGTGGGGAAGATATCGAGCCGTTACGCCTGGAAGTGAACAAGCTTGGCGAACAGCTGGATGCGGCGAAAACCGATCTGGACGCGCTGCTGGCCGAGATCCGCGACATCGCGCTGACCATCCCGAACGTCCCGCATGATGACGTTCCGCTGGGCAAAAGTGAAAACGACAACGTCGAAGTGAGCCGCTGGGGAACCCCGCGCGAGTTCGATTTTGACGTGCGCGATCACGTAACGCTGGGCGAAATGCACGGCGGGCTGGACTTCGCTGCGGCGGTCAAACTGACCGGCTCGCGCTTTGTGGTCATGAAGGGCCAGCTGGCTCGTCTGCACCGCGCGCTGTCGCAGTTTATGCTGGACCTGCATACCGAACAGCACGGCTATAGTGAAAACTATGTCCCGTATCTGGTAAACCAGGAAACGCTGTATGGCACCGGCCAGCTGCCGAAATTCGCCGGCGACCTGTTCCATACTCGTCCGCTGGAAGAAGAGGCGGATAGCAGCAACTACGCGCTGATCCCGACCGCCGAGGTTCCGCTGACGAACCTGGTTCGCGATGAGATCATCGATGAAGACGATTTGCCGATCAAAATGACCGCGCATACGCCGTGCTTCCGCTCTGAAGCAGGCTCCTACGGCCGTGATACCCGCGGTCTGATCCGTATGCACCAGTTCGACAAAGTTGAAATGGTGCAGATCGTCCGTCCGGAAGATTCCATGGCGGCGCTGGAAGAGATGACCGGCCATGCGGAAAAAGTTCTGCAGCTGCTGGGTCTGCCATACCGTAAAGTGGCGCTCTGCACCGGCGATATGGGCTTCAGCGCATGCAAAACCTACGATCTGGAAGTGTGGGTTCCGGCGCAGAACACCTACCGCGAAATTTCGTCCTGCTCGAACGTCTGGGATTTCCAGGCGCGCCGCATGCAGGCACGCTGCCGCAGCAAGTCTGATAAGAAAACGCGTCTGGTCCATACGCTGAACGGCTCTGGCCTGGCTGTGGGTCGTACTCTGGTTGCGCTGATGGAAAACTATCAGCAGGCAGACGGCCGTATTGAAATCCCGGAAATTCTGCGCCCGTATATGCGCGGCCTTGAGTTCATCGGCTGATTTTTCTACCTCCTTCTCAAAAGCGCCTACGGGCGCTTTTTTTTCATCTCCTTCTTGATGCTGGGCAATAACCCGTCCGTTGAACCCTTCCATACTCCCTTTGAGTTAAAGCAGCATAAAAAACTAATAAAATATAATTGCGTTATATATAAATCTATATAGCGATTGTCAGTAAATTGTGAGCAATCAAAGCGAGTACCCATGAAAACTAAAGCCCCCGATGCTTTACTGGCTGCCGAAGTAAGCCGGCGTGGTTTAATGAAAACCACGGCGATTGGCGGTCTGGCAGTGGCCAGTAGCGCATTTACCTTACCCTTCACGCGCATTGCCCATGCCGCAGATACCCTGTCACCGGTAAGCGAAACGGTAACCTGGAGCGCCTGTACCGTTAACTGCGGTAGCCGCTGCCCGCTGCGCATGCATGTTGTTGATGGCGAAATTAAATACGTTGAAACAGATAATACCGGCGATGATAACTACGACGGTCTGCACCAGGTGCGCGCCTGTCTGCGCGGACGTTCGATGCGTCGTCGCGTCTACAATCCCGATCGCCTGAAGTACCCGATGAAGCGCGTGGGTAAACGCGGTGAGGGTAAATTTGAACGCATCAGCTGGGAAGAGGCGTTCGATACCATTGCCGGCAATATGCAGCGCCTGATCAAGGACTATGGCAACGAGTCTATCTACCTGAACTACGGGACCGGGACCCTGGGTGGAACCATGACCCGCTCCTGGCCGCCGGGAAAAACGCTCATTGCCCGCCTGATGAACTGCTGCGGCGGTTATCTTAATCACTACGGCGACTACTCCTCCGCACAAATCGCCGCAGGGCTGAATTACACCTACGGCGGCTGGGCCGACGGCAACAGCCCGTCTGATATTGAAAACAGCCAGCTGGTCGTTCTGTTTGGTAATAACCCGGGCGAAACGCGGATGAGCGGCGGCGGGGTGACCTACTATCTGGAGCAGGCGCGACAAAAATCCAATGCGCGGATGATCATTGTCGATCCCCGCTACACGGATACCGGAGCCGGTCGTGAAGACGAGTGGATCCCGATCCGTCCGGGTACCGATGCGGCGCTGGTCTCCGCGCTGGCCTGGGTGATGATTACGGAAAACCTGGTCGATACCCCGTTCCTCGATAAATACTGCGTTGGCTACGATGAAAAAACGCTCCCTGCCGATGCGCCGGCAAACGGCCACTACAAGGCCTGGATCCTCGGCCAGGGCAGCGACGGTATCGCCAAAACGCCGACATGGGCGTCAACCATCACCGGGATTCCGGTCGATCGCATTGTGAAGCTGGCGCGTGAGATTGCCAGCGCGAAGCCTGCCTGTATTAGCCAGGGCTGGGGACCGCAGCGCCACGCTAACGGTGAAATTGCGACCCGGGCGATCTCGATGCTGTCGATTCTGACCGGCAACGTCGGCATTAACGGCGGCAACAGCGGCGCGCGCGAGGGCTCATACGATCTGCCGTTTGAGCGTATGCCGACGCTGGATAATCCGGTTGAGACCAGCATCTCCATGTTTATGTGGACCGACGCGATTGAGCGCGGCCCGGAGATGACGGCGCTACGTGACGGGGTCCGCGGCAAAGACAAGCTCGATGTACCGATCAAGATGATCTGGAACTATGCAGGCAACTGCCTGATTAACCAGCACTCTGATATTAACCGCACCCATGAAATTCTGCAGGACGACAAGAAATGCGAGATGATCGTGGTGATCGATTGCCATATGACTTCGTCGGCGAAATACGCCGATATCCTGCTGCCGGACTGCACCGCCTCCGAACAGATGGACTTCGCGCTGGACGCCTCCTGCGGCAACATGTCGTACGTTATCTTCACCGATGAGGTGATTAAGCCGCGCTTCGAATGCAAAACGATTTATGACATGACGACGGCGCTGGCAAAACGCATGGGCGTGGAGCAACGGTTTACCGAAGGCCGTAGCCAGGAAGGCTGGATGCGCTATCTGCATGAGCTTTCCCGTCAAGCGATCCCCGACCTCCCGGACTTTGATACCTTCCGTAAGCAGGGGATCTATAAGCAGCGCGATCCGGAAGGACACCACGTTGCCTATAAAGCGTTCCGTGAAAATCCGCAGGCGAATCCCTTGACCACTCCGTCGGGAAAAATCGAGATCTATTCGCAGGAGCTGGCAAAAATTGCCGCCACCTGGGAGCTAGCTGAAGGGGACGTGATCGATCCGCTGCCAATTTATACCCCAGGCTTTGAAAACTATAACGATCCGCTGATCGAGAAATTCCCGCTGCAGCTGACCGGCTTCCACTATAAATCCCGCGTTCACTCGACCTACGGCAACGTCGATGTGCTGAAGGCCGCCTGTCGCCAGGAGATGTGGATTAACCCGCTTGATGCGAAGGCGCGAGGTATCACCAACGGCGAGCGAATTCGTATTTTCAACGCCCGCGGTGAAGTGCATATCGAAGCCAAAGTTACGCCGCGTATGATGCCTGGCGTCGTCGCGCTGGGTGAGGGCGCCTGGTATAACCCGGACGCAGGCCGCGTGGATCAGGCGGGGAGTATTAACGTGCTCACCACCCAACGCCCGTCGCCCCTGGCGAAAGGAAACCCGTCGCATACCAACCTCGTCCAGGTTGAAAAGCTGTAAGGAATAACCGATGACAACTCAATATGGATTTTTTATCGATTCCGCCCGTTGCACCGGTTGTAAAACCTGCGAACTGGCTTGTAAAGACTATAAGAACCTGACGCCGGACGTCAGCTTCCGTCGCATTTATGAATATGCGGGCGGCGACTGGCAGGAGGATAACGGCGTCTGGCAGCAGAACGTGTTTGCCTACTACCTCTCTATCGCCTGTAACCACTGCGAGGACCCGGCCTGTACCAAGGTGTGTCCGAGCGGAGCAATGCATAAGCGTGACGATGGCTTTGTGGTGGTGGATGAAGACGTCTGTATCGGCTGCCGCTATTGCCATATGGCCTGTCCGTACGGCGCGCCGCAGTACAACGCGGCGAAAGGGCATATGACCAAGTGCGACGGCTGCCACGAGCGCGTCGCCGAAGGTAAAAAACCGATCTGCGTCGAGTCCTGCCCGCTGCGGGCGCTGGACTTTGGCCCAATCGAAGAGCTGCGGCAGAAGCACGGCAAGCTGGCCGCCGTTGCGCCGTTGCCGTCGGCGCATTTTACGCAACCCAGTATTGTCATTAAACCGAACGCCAACAGTCGCCCGTGTGGCGATACAACCGGCTATCTGGCCAACCCGAAGGAGGTGTGAGATGGGAAGTGGATGGCATGAATGGCCGCTGATGATCTTCACGGTCTTTGGTCAGTGCGTGGTGGGGGGCTTCATCGTCCTGGCGCTGGCTCTAATGAAGGGCAGCCTGTCGCGTGAGCAGCAGCAGCGCGTGGTGCTTAGCATGTTTGGCCTCTGGGTGCTGATGGGGATTGGCTTTATCGCCTCGACGCTGCACCTGGGATCGCCGATGCGGGCCTTCAATTCGCTGAACCGCGTAGGCGCATCGTCGCTGAGTAATGAAATCGCCAGCGGAGCTCTCTTCTTCGCCGTAGGCGGTATTGGCTGGCTGCTGGCGGCGGTTAAGAAGCTGCCGGCCGGGCTGCGCAGCCTGTGGCTGATCGTCACGATGGTATTGGGCGTCATTTTCGTCTGGATGATGGTGCGGGTGTACAACACCATTGATACGGTGCCGACCTGGTATAGCGTCTGGACGCCGCTGAGCTTCTTCCTGACGCTGTTTATCGGCGGGCCGCTGCTGGGCTATCTGCTGCTGCGCGTGGCCGGCGTGGAAGGTTGGGCGATGCGCCTGCTGCCCGCCATAACGCTGGTGGCCCTGGTGGCTAGCGTCGTTGTGGCGCTGATGCAGGGCAGCGAGCTGTCGACTATCCATAGCTCCATCCAGCAGGCGTCTGCGCTGGTGCCAGCCTACGGCTCGCTGATGGCCTGGCGCGTAGCGGCGCTGGCGCTGGCTTTGGCGTGCTGGGTTGCGCCAATGCTTAGAGGGTATCAGCCGGCGGTACCGCTGCTAGGCCTGGCATTTGCGCTGGTGCTGGTGGGCGAGATGGTGGGCCGCGGGGTCTTCTACGGTCTGCATATGACGGTTGGCATGGCTATCGCCAGCTAAGCCGCTATTCGCGCCGGAACCTGGCGGTTCTGGCGCGATAAAAAATGCGCTCTCTTCATGAAATATTTCAACTGATATTCCCGCCAGTTAATTCCAATAAATTAATAAAAACAATGGAATAATATAAAGAATAATTCTGCCGCCTCGCCGATGGATAAAAAACTTCAATCGTTGCCCGAGAAACCGCGTCCTGCCTGATTTCAGGTGGATTGACAATGTTTTTAGCGGTGGCATGATGCGCACGAAATCTGAACTTCCTCACGGTTTATATCCATGTCCATCTACACCCGGCCGGTGCAAATGTTGCTCTGCGGCCTGCTTTTGTTGACGCTGGCGATAGCGGTTTTAAATACCCTCGTCCCGCTTTGGCTCGCCCATGAAAACATGCCTACCTGGCAGGTCGGGATGGTTGGCTCATCCTATTTCACCGGTAACCTGGTCGGAACCCTGATGGCCGGATGGGTCATTAAACATCTGGGATTTAACCGTAGCTACTATCTTGCCTCGCTGATTTTTGCCGTCGGCTGCGTTGGGCTTGGCGTCACCATTGGCTTCTGGACCTGGTTTAGCTGGCGTTTTATCGCCGGCGTAGGCTGCGCAATGATTTGGGTGGTGGTGGAAAGCGCGCTGGTTTGCAGCGGGACCACCCGCAGCCGCGGTCGCCTGCTGGCAGCGTACATGATGGTTTACTATGTCGGTACCGTGCTGGGCCAGCTGATGGTGAGCAAGCTGCCGACGGATCTGATGAGCGTTCTGCCCTGGGTGACCGGGCTGGCGCTGGCCGCAATCCTTCCTCTGCTGTTTACGCGCGTGGTCAATCAGACGGATGAGCCGCACGAGCCGGCCCGCATCTGGCCGATGCTCAAGCTTCGTCAGGCTCGCCACGGCGTTAACGGCTGCATTATTTCCGGGATCGTCCTCGGCTCGCTGTACGGGCTTATGCCGCTGTGGCTGAATCATCAAGGGGTGAGCGACGCCGGGATTGGTTTCTGGATGGCGGTGATGGTGAGCGCCGGGATCCTCGGGCAGTGGCCGGTGGGGCGGCTGGCGGATCGCTATGGGCGTCTGCTGGTGCTGCGCGTTCAGGTCTTTATCGTTATTCTCGGCTGTCTGGCAATGCTGAGCCAGGCCGCGATGGCTCCTGCTCTGTTTATCCTTGGCGCCTCGGGCTTTACGCTGTATCCGGTGGCGATGGCGTGGGCATGCGAAAAAGTTGAGCGCCATCAGCTGGTGGCGATGAACCAGGCGCTATTGATGAGCTACACCATCGGCAGCCTGCTTGGGCCGACTCTTACTGCGATGCTGATGCAGAATTTATCCGATAATTTGCTGTTTATTATGATTGCCAGCGTGTCGTTTATTTACCTGCTGACGCTGCTGCGTAAAGCGGGGCACCACCCTACGCCGGTGGCTCACGCGTAATTTTTCTTCGGGCCTTCGCTACGGTGATAATAAAAGGGGACTTTGTCCCCTTTTATTATTTGCAGCCAGCGACGAGCGCATCAAGCTGGTTCTGATGCTCCACCCTGGTGAGCTGACGCAGTCGATCCTCCTCATCCAGCCAGCAGACTAATCGCTGGATCGTCTGAATATGTTGTTCGCTATCGGCCGCGGCCAGGACGATAATCAGCCGCACATCGGGGTGATCGGGAAACGCCACGGCTTCGGCGCAGCAAACCAGTGAGAGCACGCTGTGCGGGCTCAGAACCCCTTCATCCGGGCGGGCGTGCGGGAGCGCAAATTCCGGAGTGAGTATGTACCAGGGGCCATTTTCCTCGGTGGCGCTGATGATGGCATCCGCATAGCCGGCGCTGATTTTCCCCTGCTGCGCCAGCGGGCGGCAGGCCAGCTTAATGGCGCCGCGCCAGTCCAGACCACGCTCGGTGTACTGACAAGCGGCAAATAATTTCGCATCCATGTCGGCTCCTCAAATAGCGAGCCGGTCACTGGGCGACCGGCTCGTGCGACGGTCAGCGAAGCGCGTTATACAGCGCCTCGCCGGAGATGCCGTATTTTGCCTTGAGCTGCCGGCTGTTGCCCGACTCGGTGAAGGTATCCTGCGTTCCCAGGCGCGTCAGGCGCGCCGGATGGGCCGCCTGGGCCATCGCTTCGGCTACCTGACCGCCAAGGCCGCCGTTTACCGTGTGATTCTCCAGCGTGGCGATCAGCGGGCAGTTTTCGACCAGCGCATAAAATTCCTGCTGGTTAAACGGTTTGAGCGTCGCCACGTGGATGAGCTTGCCTTTCTTGCCGCTGGCAACCAGCTTTTCATAGCCTTCGCTGGCCTGTTCCAGCACCGTGCCCTCAAAGAGAATGGCGAACTCGTTGCCGCTGCTGGCGATGGCCGCGATATCGGTGACCCGGGGTATCACGCTTTTATCGCGCACCGGCATCGGTTCACGCGCCACGCGGATATAAACCGGGCCTTTGATTTTTGCCGCCTGCTCAAAGGCGTCGGCTATTTCTTCGGCATCTGCCGGCGTCAGGATCGTCAGGCCCGGCAGCACACGGGTCAGGGCAAGATCCTCCAGCGCGTGGTGCGAGGCGCCGTCCGGTCCGTCATCCATTCCCGGATGGCTACCCACCAGCTTGACGTTGGCTTTGGCGTAGCAGGCCTGTCGCAGCTGGGTCCATGCCGTCCCCGTCACAAACATTGCAAAATTGACATAGAAGGGGATATAGCCCTCAAGCGCCTGACCCACGGCAAAACTCATCGCTGAACCTTCCGCAATCCCCATTTCGAAGAAGGCCTCCGGGTAGCGCGCCTGAAACTGGTCGGTGCGGGTTGAACTGGCTAAGTCACTATCGATAGCGACGATGGGGTAGCCTTTTTCTTTCAGGGCAATCAGTGCATTACCGATCTCATCACGCGGTGCTTTCATCACTGTAACTCCTCCATTGCCTGCTGGTATTGTTCGTTGGTCGGGGTTTTTGAGTGCCAGTCGCCGTTATTTTCCATATAGCTGACGCCGGATCCCTTGGTGGTATGGGCAACGATGGCTACGGGCTTGCCTTTCAGATGGCGGGAGAGCATCAGGGTGTCGGCCACCTGGTGCATATCATTACCGTTATGCAGCTCCAGCACGTGCCAGCCGAAGCTGCGGATCTTATCCGCCAGCGGCTCGAGATTAACCACCTCATTGACCGGATCGTGGGAAGAGAAGCCGTTGTAATCGATAATCGCGACCAGATTATCCATTTTCATATGCCCGGCCTGCTGTAGGGTTTCCCAGATTTGCCCTTCGTGCATTTCGCCATCGCCGATGATGGCAAATACCCGATGAGGCTCGTCGCGCCGCTTTTTAGCGGCCGCCATACCGAAGGCGACGGATAGCCCCTGGCCGAGCAAACCGGTCGTCGCGTCGACATCCGGGAGCGATTTTATGCTGGGGTGTCCCTGCAGGCGCGAATTGATCTGGCGGAAGGTATTGAACTCGCTGCGATCGATTTTCCCTTTTTGGTAAAGCATGGCGTACTGCGCGGCAACGGCATGCCCTTTGCTCATGACGACGCGTGCGCGGGGCGAGGCCGCCAGGTCAACCTCCTGATAATAGATCCAGGTGAGAATATCGATTATCGATAAGGCACCGCCCGGGTGGCCAATGCCGGACTCATAAATCATCGTGACGATATCGCGGCGAGCGGCGAGCGCATGGGACTTCAGTTCATCAATGTTCATGTTGTTTCCTTCTTATGGCAGCATTTTGCCGATGTAGTACACAACCAGGCCCAGGGCGACAAAGTCGGTTTCCGGGAAGCTGGTTCCCGACAGGCCGACGGACTCCATGATGGGGTAGATCAACGCAGGGCCAATGCCGATAAGGATCCCGGTGACGAAGCTGCCGGCGATGGCCCCTTTCCAGCCGCCGGAGGCATTACCAAATACCGCTGCGGTGGCGCCGATAAAGAAGTAGGGGATAGCCACCGGAATAATGACGGTTTGCCCGAGGATCGCGAGAAAGCCCATCACCACCAGCCCGCCAACAAATGAAGAGATAAATCCCAGTACCGTGGCGGTTGGCGCATACGGGAAAACGACCGGGCAATCGAGGGCGGGTTTGGCGTTGGGAATGAATTTCTCCGAAATGCCGAGGAAGGCCGGGACAATTTCAGACAACAGCAGGCGTACCCCGGTAATGATGATGTACAGAGACGCGGTGAAAGTGAGCGACTGGAACAGAGGGTAAACCAGCCAGTGCATTCCGCCAGCCGCCGCCGTGACCGCCTCTTTCCCGGCGGCGAGCGCCGCAATGTAATAGAAAATACTGACCGAGATTGATACGGAGACGATGTAATCTTTAAAGATCCCCAGCCAGCCGGGCAGGTTCAGCTTTTCGGTCGACTGCTTAGGATCGCCCACCTTTGAACCGATCCATCCGGATGCCGCGTAGGCCAGCGTCACGTAGTGCCCCATCGCAATTTCATCATTACCGGTGATTTTTCTCATCCACGGCTGGGCAATTGCCGGGTACAGACAGGCGGCCAGCCCCAGCAGGATTGAACCGACAATAATGGTGGTCATGTCGCTATAGCCGAGCGCTTTCAAGGTGACGGTCAGCAGGGCCGAGAGATAGAGATTATGCTGTCCGGTGAGAAAGATGTATTTGAAAGGGGTCACGCGGGCAAAGAACAGGTTCCAGCCAAAACCAATCACCATAATGAGCGAGACGCACATCGCGAATTTAGTTTGCGCCAGTCCGGTCAGCGCTTCCGCCAGCGGCATAACGCCTTTCAGACCAAAGCCATCGCTGAATAATGTCTGAAAATTGCCGAGAGAGGTCACGGCCAGCCCGGCCCCACCGGCAAAAACCAGAAAGCCGACAATGGTTTTGAAAGTCCCGGAGAGCACTTTTTCAATGGGCTTTCGTTGGATCAATAAGCCAATTAATGCGATAAAACCAACTAAAAGTGGGGTGACGCCCAGAATGTCGAATACAATAAATCTGAGGAAATCCATATTGCCTCCGGGAGAGGTTAGTTGTGCTGGATTACGCGGATAAGCGCTGATTCCATTTCTTCACTGTTCATCAGGTCGGTGATACCGATAGCTTTAAACCCGGCAGCTTCGACTTCATCGGTGAGATCGCGCATCGTGATCACGAAATCAATATCTCGCCAGGTTCGTAAACCTGAGAGAACGTCGTGTTCCAGTTCGATATCCCAGCCGTGTTTATCGATGATTTTTTGTGCTTTTATTTTGAGCATTAAGGAACTGCCCATACCGGTGCGACAGACGATGAGACCTTTCATGAGATGTTCTCCTGTTTGTAAAAATAATTATTTTTATTTGTTTGTGTGAGATAATAATTATTATCTTTAGCGCGAAACGAAAGATGTGACTGTGTTTGCATTTTGAGCAAGAAAGGCAAAAAATGAGCCAGATAGACAATAATTTGTTGATAAACATACGAAATGGGTCTTCAGAACTCAGCCCGATACTGGAGAAAGTGGGCCGTTTTATTGCGGAAAATCCTGATTTTGTGATGCGGCATACGATTTCAGAACTGGCCGACTCTGTTGATACCAGCGAGGGCAGCATCACCCGTTTTTGTCGGGCGTTTGGATTTAAAGGTTTCTCAGATTTCAGAACGGCGCTGGCGGTTGAGCAGGGGGCTGCCCGCTCGGAAGCCGGCGATGACGACGATATTGCGCCGGTGCTGGCGAGCATTCGCGATAGCAATACCATTATCGATGCTCAGGAGCTGCAAAGCGCAGCGGTTTGGCTGAATGCGCTGAATAACATTGCCATTTATGCGGTGGGTACGGCGGTGCCCGTTGCCCTGTTTCTGCAAATGAATTTAATCAACATGGGCAAAGTTGCCAGCTTCGTCGATCGCTCTTATCCGGCGGCGATCCCGATATCAACCGATCGGCAAAAGACGGGAATTATCGTCGTTCATACCGAACAGGCCTCGGCGGATATGATGCAGGCTTTGACGCTGGCAAAGCAGCAGGGGGTGAAAATATTGTCGCTTACGCGCGGCACGTTTACGCCACTGGCCCGTTTATCGGACTGGAACCTGCAGGCTGCGGTGGCTTTACAGGGGGAAGGTGAATCAGGATTTGCCGAAATTGCGGGAGCAATGATGGTTGCCGATCGGATGCTTCGCGCGCTGGAGGAGCAGGATGAGCGCTATGTGGAGTATCGTAAGGCGCATCAGAAACGCATTTTCTCGATTGAAAGCGTGGCTAATAAGCTGTCGCAATACTTTATGTCGTAAGCTTGCCGAAGCGTTTTCCGCCCGGATAAGACGTTCTGCGCCGCTATCCGGGGAAAATTCTGCTTAGCCGGGCACGCCGCCCGTCGGCTTAGTACATGACCTTATGGCCATACTGCTCGAGGATGCCTTTTACGCGCTCCATGGTCTCTTTCTTCGGCGGATGCACGCCATCAAGCTTGTACTCTTCGCCCATCGCCACCCATTTATGTTTGCCTAGCTCGTGATACGGCAGCAGCTCGATTTTTTCGACGTTGCCCATATCGCGGGTAAACTCGCCGAGGCGGTGTGCGGAATCATCATCATCTGACCAGCCGGGCACCACCACATAGCGGATCCAGACGTTGATATTCTTCTGTGACAAATAGCGGGCAAACTCCAGCGTTCGGTGGTTAGAGACGCCGACCAGATTTTGGTGGATTTCATCATTCATCTGCTTAAGGTCAAGCATCACCAGATCGGTCACTTCAAGCAGCTCGTCAATCACCGGATCGTAGCGTCGAACAAAGCCGTTGGTATCGAGGCAGGTATGAATGCCTTCCTTGCGGCAGGCGCGGAACCAGTCGCGTACGAATTCAGCCTGCAGGATAGCCTCACCGCCGGACGCGGTCACGCCGCCGCCGGAAGCGTTCATAAAATGACGGTAGGTAACGACCTCTTTCATCAGGCTTTCGACGGTCACTTCCGTGCCGCCGTGGGTATCCCAGGTATCGCGGTTATGGCAATACAGGCAGCGCATCAGGCAGCCCTGGAAGAAGGTGATGAAGCGGATCCCAGGGCCATCGACGGTGCCACAGGATTCAAAGGAGTGAATGCGACCAATAGTTGACATTGCGGTGGTATCTCCAGATTCGGTCCGTCCGGGACCTGTGATGCACAGCTCAAACCGGCTGTGTTAAGTCTGTTTTGGCAGTTATCCATTCAGTATAGATAGCGGACAAAAGAGACTGGGGGACAGGGAGGTATCGTTAAAAAGGCCCCACTTGCGTGGAGCCTTTATTGTACGCTTTTTATATCGCGATTTCAGTCAAAACCCATTACATGGTCTGAGTGAAGGTACGAGTGATAACGTCCTGCTGCTGTTCTTTAGTCAGGGAGTTAAAACGTACTGCGTAGCCAGATACGCGGATGGTCAGCTGCGGATATTTTTCCGGGTTTTCCATCGCGTCGAGCAGCATTTCACGGTTCATGACGTTGACGTTCAGGTGCTGACCGCCTTCGATAGAAGCTTCGTGGTGGAAGTAACCATCCATCAGGCCGGCCAGGTTAGTCTTACGAACTTCGTCGTCTTTACCCAGAGCGTTAGGAACGATAGAGAAGGTGTAAGAGATACCATCTTTAGCGTAAGCAAACGGCAGTTTTGCAACGGAGGTCAGAGAGGCAACGGCACCTTTCTGGTCACGGCCGTGCATCGGGTTAGCACCTGGTCCGAACGGAGCGCCAGCGCGACGACCGTCAGGGGTGTTACCGGTTTTCTTACCGTACACAACGTTCGAGGTGATGGTCAGAACGGACTGAGTCGGGATAGCGTTGCGGTAGGTGTGCAGTTTCTGAATTTTCTTCATGAAACGTTCAACCAGATCGACCGCCATGTCATCTACGCGAGAGTCGTTGTTACCAAACTGCGGGTATTCGCCTTCGATTTCGAAGTCGATAGCCAGACCGTCTTCGTCACGAATCGGTTTAACTTTCGCATATTTGATAGCAGACAGGGAGTCAGCCGCAACGGACAGGCCGGCGATACCGCATGCCATAGTACGAACAACATCACGGTCGTGCAGCGCCATCAGAGATGCTTCGTAGCTGTACTTGTCGTGCATGTAGTGGATGATGTTCAGCGCGGTGACGTACTGTTTAGCCAGCCAGTCCATGAAGTGATCCATGCGTTCCATAACTTCATCAAAGTTCAGAACGTCGCCTTTGATCGGTGCAGACTTAGGACCAACCTGCATTTTCAGTTTTTCATCAACGCCGCCGTTGATAGCGTACAGCATGGTTTTCGCGAGGTTAGCACGAGCACCGAAGAACTGCATTTGCTTACCAACAACCATCGGGCTTACGCAGCAAGCGATAGCGTAGTCATCGTTGTTGAAGTCCGGACGCATCAGATCGTCATTCTCATACTGCAGAGAAGAGGTATCGATGGAGACTTTAGCCGCGTATTTTTTGAAGCTCAGCGGCAGTTTTTCAGACCACAGAATAGTGATGTTCGGCTCCGGAGACGGCCCCATGGTGTACAGGGTGTTCAGGAAGCGGAAGCTGTTTTTGGTAACCAGAGTACGGCCATCAACGCCCATACCGCCGATTGATTCAGTTGCCCAAATCGGGTCACCGGAGAACAGTTCATCATATTCAGGAGTACGCAGGAAACGAACCATACGCAGTTTCATGACCAGGTGGTCAATCATTTCCTGAGCGTCCTGCTCGGTGATTTTACCGGCTTTCAGGTCACGTTCGATGAAGATATCCAGGAAGCTGGAGGTACGACCGAAGGACATTGCCGCGCCGTTCTGAGATTTAACGGCAGCCAGGTAACCGAAGTAGGTCCACTGGATAGCTTCTTGCGCAGTTTTTGCCGGAGCGGAGATATCGCAGCCGTATTTTGCTGCCATTTCTTTGATCTGACCCAGCGCACGATACTGCTCGGAGATCTCTTCGCGCAGACGGATGGTCGCTTCCAGATCTTCGCCGTTTTCCAGTCTTTCTTGCAGAGACAGGAACTGAGCGTATTTGTCTTTCATCAGGAAGTCGATACCGTACAGCGCAACGCGACGGTAGTCACCGATGATACGGCCGCGGCCGTAGGCATCCGGCAGACCGGTTAGCACGCCAGATTTACGACAGTTCAGGATGTCTTTGGTGTAAACATCAAAAACGCCCTGGTTGTGAGTTTTACGGTACTCGGTGAAGATTTTTTTCAGCATCGGGTCCAGCTCGCGATCGTACGCTTTGCAAGAACCTTCAACCATTTTAATGCCGCCGAACGGGATGATCGCACGTTTCAGCGGAGCTTCAGTCTGCAGACCAACGATTTTCTCGAGCGCTTTCTCGATGTAGCCTGCGTCGTGAGAAGTGATGGTGGATGCAAGGGAAGTGTCAAAATCAACAGGCGCGTGAGTGCGGTTTTCCTGTTTAACACCTTCCATTACGTTGTCCCACAGCTTGGTGGTCGCGTCAGTGGCGCCAGCCAGGAAGGACTCGTCACCTTCGTACGGGGTATAGTTTTTCTGGATAAAGTCACGGACGTTGACTTCGTTCTGCCAGTCACCTTTCGCAAAACCTTCCCAGGCTGTGGCTAACTTTTCATTAAGCTCGGACATGTAACACCTACCTTCTTAAGTGGATTTTTTATTTACTGCCTGAAACAACCCTTAGTGATGGTCGTCGCCACGCAGGTAAATGACCCAGTATGTCAGCCCAACCAGCAGACCACCGCCAATAATGTTCCCGATAGTTACCGGAATCAGGTTATCAGTGATGAAGTTCATGATGGTCAGGTGAGAGAAACTTTCCGGAGTTGAACCAACGGCGGTCCAGAATTCCGGGCTTGCAAAGTCGCGGATTACGATACCCATCGGGATCATAAACATGTTAGCGATACTGTGCTCGAAGCCGCTGGCAACAAACATGGCTACGGGGAGAACCATAATCATTGCTTTGTCCATCAGGCTGCGGCCGGAGTAGCTCATCCACACCGCGAGGCAGACCATCAGGTTCGCCAGGATACCCAGGCTGACGGCTTCAATAAATGTATGATGCATTTTGTGGTCAGCGGTTTGCAGGACGTTGAGCCCCCAACCGCCGTTGGCGGCCATATATTCACCCGACAGCCACATCAGCAGCACGAACAGCAGTGCGCCTATCAGGTTACCAACATAGACGTTGAGCCAGTTTATTGCCAGTTGACCCCAGGTAATCCGTCCGCTGGCTTTCGCCACAACGATCAGTACGGTGGAGGTAAACAGGTCGGCACCGCAGATGACGCACAGAATCAAGCCGAGTGAAAAGCAGATCCCCCCGATAAGCTTGGCAATACCGAAAGGCATCGCGGCAGTACCGGTCGTCGCGGTGATGTAGAAGACAAAAGCAATGGAGATAAAGACACCAGCGGTAATCGCCAGATAAAAGGTCTTCATCGGGTGCTTTGTCGCTTTATAGACACCCGCTTCTTCGGCGACTTTCGCCATCGCTGCGGGGAGTAAAAGATCAAAAGGGTTGTCAGCTTTCACACTAACTCTCTCTTTATATAAGTTGGCGGTGAGATACTAACAAAGCATTATAGAAGGGAAATTGATGTAGATCATATCCCACCGGAACTATAAGCCCGTTTAGCGTATGGTTTTTGGGGTAATTGATACTAACAATTTGTTTTTTAACGGGAAAATAAAGTTTAAAATTTACAAATTATGTTGATTTTTTTCATTTTTGGGCTAAAGCATCGGTTAATTAAAATGGGGTATTTTTATTAAAATTAACATCTCCAAGGTGCTGTGCGATCAATTTTCACTGTAAATTAACTTTGCAACTACAAGTTATTGGCCCCGTGAATCAAATATAAAAAAACGGAGCCGTAAACGACTCCGTGATGGGGCACTCTGCGGTAGGGCTAAAGGCTATTCAGCCCAGTACGCCGCTTTAGCACGCTGCAGCTTTTCGTAGGCTTTCAGTAAGGACTGATGGGCCGGGAACGCATGCAGATCGCTATCTACCGCCTGCAGGCCGTAGAACGGCGCTTCACCGCTTAGCGCAGCGCTGGCGGCTTCCACCGCATCTGCGCCGTACATGCGGACAAAGGCATTCAGATACTGCAGCGGCTGGCGTTCTTCTTCCTGGCTCAGCAGCAGCAGCGTTTGCAGGCAGCGGTAGTAGTTTGCGCGCTCTGCGCTGAAGATTGACGCATTGAACTCAATGGTCCATTCCGTCCAGATCAGCGCCTGCTCCAGATCGCCGCCAGCCAGCGCCAGCATCGCTTTCAGTTCGCCAATACGCAGCGTATACCAGCCGTTGTCTTTGCCCGTTGCCAGACCCAGCAGTTCGCGGACGCGGGTGAAGTCGTCGTTGCCTTCATCGTCCAGCTGCTCAATCAGCGCCAGATAATCTTCTTTCTCCCATTCGCTGCCCGGCAGAGAGAGGAGCGTTTCGCGCAGATGGCTGCCCATGCTGTTGTTCGCCAGCCACAGATCTTCTGCCGGATAGATATCCGACATGCCCGGGACGATGATCCGACAGGCGTAGACGCTCAGGTGCTCGTAATCGGCGATGTAGACCTCTTTATCTTCTTCTTTAAAGATGGCCATCAGGGTGGCGAACTCTTCTTCCGTAGTGCCGGAGAAGTTCCAGTCGACGAACGGATAGTCGGCATCCTGTTTGAACATATCCCAGGAGATCAGGCCGCTGGAGTCGATAAAGTGGGTTTCAAGGTTGGCGTGCTCAGCAACTTCTTCGTCATCGAAGGTTGGCGGCGTGAAGACGTCGAGATCCTTCAGGCTACGGCCCTGCAGCAGTTCGGTGACGGTGCGCTCCAGCGCGACGCCGAAGTCAGGATGCGCGCCGAAGGAGGCGAAGCAGGTTCCGTTTTCCGGGTTAAACAGCACCACGCAGATCACCGGATACTTGCCGCCCAGCGAGCCGTCGTAGGCAAAAATCGGGAAACCTTCCGCTTCCAGCTTATTAATCGATTCCACCACGCCCGGATAGCGGGCCATCACTTCGGCAGGGATTTCCGGCAGGCTGATGCTTTCCGCAATGATGCGGTTCTTGATATGGCGCTCAAAGACTTCCGACAGGCCCTGAACGCGCGCTTCGTTAGCGGTGTTGCCCGCAGACATCCCGTTAGAAACGTACAGGTTGCCAATGATATTCATCGGAATATAGACGGTTTCACCGTCGGACTGACGGGTGAACGGCAGGCCACAAACGCCGCGATCGTCATTGCCGGACTGCAGATCGACCAGCATGCCGGCGGTCAGCTGATCGTCAGGATCGTAGAAGGCGCGCAGGCGAGGATCCAGCAGCCCCTGCGGCACTTCGTCATCTTCGGTCAGCGGGAACCATTTTTCGTTTGGATAGTGAACAAACGGCCCGTTAGCGATGGTTTCGCCTAACCAGAAGTCGGCGAAGAAATAGTTGGTCGACAGACGTTCGAAGTACTCGCCCAGCGCAGAGGCCAGCGCCGCTTTTTTGGTCGCGCCTTTACCGTTGGTGAAGCACAGCGAGCAGGCTTTATCGCGGATATGAACTGACCATACGTGCGGTACCGGATTCAGCCACGAGGCCTCTTCAATATCAAATCCGAGGTCGAGCAATTTCTGCTGGAAGCGAGCGATGGAATCTTCCAGGGCGGCGTCTTTGCCGGGGATAAACGTTTGAGTCATAGCGGTCACTTTTTTCGTACGTAAAGCGCGCAATGATACGGGGTTTGTGTGTCAGGCGCTATCTTCGTGAAGGCCCCGGCGAAAATAAAAGCCTGGGCTATGCTTACAGCCAGTAACCTACTGTTAAGGCATTAAAAAATGAAAGCGTTCGATCTTCATCGCATGGCGTTTGATAAAGTTCCGCCGGAGTTTTTAGGGGAAGTCGCGCTGCGCAGCCTCTACACCTTCCTGCTGGTTTTCCTGTTCCTTAAAATTACCGGGCGGCGCGGCGTCCGCCAGATGTCGCTCTTTGAAGTGCTGATCATTTTGACGCTAGGCTCTGCGGCCGGGGACGTCGCCTTTTATGATGACGTGCCGCTGATCCCGGTATTTATCGTTTTTGTCACCCTGGCGCTGCTGTACCGCCTGGTGATGTGGCTGATGTCCAAAAGCGAGAGGCTGGAAAACCTGCTGGAAGGAAAGCCGGTGGTTATCGTAGAGGCAGGGGAGCTGGCGTGGGAGAAAGTCCGCAGCGCCAACATGACCGAGTTCGAGTTTTTTATGGAGCTTCGTCTCTACAGCGTGGAGCAGCTCGGCCAGGTGCGGCTGGCGATAATGGAAACTAACGGTCAAATCAGTATGTACTATTACGCTGATGAAGAGGTGAAGCCGGGGCTATGCATTCTGCCGGACGGCTGCTATGAGCGTTTTGTGACCATTCCTGAGCGCGGCGAATATGCCTGCGTGCGCTGTAGTCAGGTGATCGAGATTGAGGCCGGTAAAAAGCAATTATGTCGACGCTGTCAAAATCCAGAATGGGCGAGGGTTAGCAGAGCTAAACGCATCACCTGACAGCCTTTTTGTCGGTTTTGTTCCGGAGGGGTAGTGAATTGTTTTGTGTGAAGCCGATCATATTTTTCCGGTCATAAGTTTTAGGCATTGCGATGCGTGTCGCTGAATGATAAAACCGATGTACCCGTCATACTTCAGGCTGCATGCGCGCTGGCTGCATTCATTCAATCCGCCCGCATACTTCAGCAGGCCCCAGCGGATTAATCCACTGGGCGCCCGCCTGCAGCCCGAATTATCAGGGTCAGATACCGGAATAACTTATGCACGCGACAGTTCGCGAGCAAATAACATAGCAACGTGGTGAGGGGAAATGGCTCAGGTCTATAACTTTAGTTCGGGCCCGGCAATGCTGCCGGCGGAAGTTCTCAAACTGGCTCAGCAGGAGCTTTGCGACTGGCAGGGTCTGGGAACGTCGGTAATGGAGATCAGTCACCGTGGTAAAGAGTTTATCCAGGTGGCCGAGGCGGCGGAGCAGGATTTTCGCGATCTGCTCAACATCCCCTCCAACTACAAAGTTTTATTCTGCCATGGCGGCGGTCGCGGCCAGTTTGCCGGCGTACCGCTGAACCTGCTCGGTGATAAAACCACCGCTGACTACGTTGACGCTGGCTACTGGGCAGCAAGCGCCATTAAAGAAGCGAAAAAATACTGTTCGCCAAATACCATCGACGCCAAAGTGAGCGTTGATGGCCTGCGGGCCGTCCGTCCGATGAGCGAATGGCAGCTGACGCCGGGCGCGGCCTACCTGCACTATTGCCCGAATGAAACCATCGACGGCATCGCCATTGATGAAACGCCGAACTTCGGCGATGATGTCGTTGTCGCCGCTGATTTCTCCTCGACTATTTTGTCTGCGCCGATCGATGTCAGCCGCTTTGGCGTTATCTACGCCGGCGCGCAGAAAAACATTGGTCCGGCGGGGCTGACGCTGGTAATCGTTCGCGAAGACCTGCTGGGTAAAGCGAACGTCGCCTGCCCGTCAATACTCGATTACTCCGTGCTTGATGCCAATGATTCGATGTTCAACACGCCGCCGACCTTTGCGTGGTACCTGTCAGGCCTGGTCTTCAAATGGCTGAAAGAGCAGGGCGGCGTTGCGGCAATGGATAAAATCAACCAGCAAAAAGCCGATCTGCTCTACGGCGCGATCGACGGCAGCAGCTTCTATCGTAACGACGTGGCGGCGGCCAACCGCTCCCGCATGAACGTCCCGTTCCAGCTGGCCGACAGCGCGCTGGACAAGCTGTTCCTCGAAGAGTCCTTCGCCGCCGGCCTGCATTCACTGAAGGGGCACCGCGTCGTGGGCGGCATGCGCGCATCTATCTACAATGCGATGCCGCTGGCTGGCGTGAAGGCGCTGACCGACTTTATGCAGGACTTTGAACGTCGTCACGGCTAATCATCGTTGTGCTTTTCATCCCCGCAGCCGGTCTGCGGGGTTTTTATTCCGTTTTTTTGAGAGTTGAGTTTGATGGAATCCCTGACGTTACAACCCATCGCGCGCGTGGATGGCACCGTGAACCTGCCTGGGTCTAAAAGTGTCTCTAACCGCGCTTTGCTGCTGGCGGCATTAGCCCGTGGCACCACGGTGCTGACCAACCTGCTGGACAGCGACGATGTACGCCACATGCTGAATGCTCTGAGCGCCCTGGGAGTTCATTACACCCTGTCCTCCGATCGCACCCGCTGCGAAGTGACCGGCAACGGTGGTCCGCTGCAGGCGAATAGCGCGCTGGAGCTGTTTCTTGGCAATGCCGGGACCGCAATGCGCCCGCTGGCGGCAGCCCTGTGCCTGGGAAGCAACGATATTGTGCTGACCGGCGAACCGCGGATGAAAGAGCGTCCGATTGGTCATCTGGTTGATGCGTTACGTCAGGGAGGCGCGCAGATTGAGTATCTGGAGCAGGAAAATTACCCGCCTCTGCGCCTGAACGGCGGCTTCGCCGGCGGCAGCGTTGAGGTTGACGGCAGCGTTTCCAGCCAGTTCCTCACTGCTCTGCTGATGGCTGCGCCGCTGGCGCCGCAGGATACCGTTATCACCATTAAAGGCGATCTGGTTTCCAAACCCTATATTGATATTACGCTGCACCTGATGAAGACCTTCGGCGTTAACGTTGAAAACCAGTCCTATCAGCGTTTTGTCGTCCGCGGCAACCAGCAGTATCTCTCCCCGGGCGACTACCTGGTTGAGGGCGATGCCTCTTCCGCGTCCTACTTCCTCGCGGCGGGCGCCATTAAGGGCGGTACGGTAAAAGTGACCGGCATCGGCCGTAACAGCGTGCAGGGCGATATCCGCTTTGCCGACGTGCTGGAAAAAATGGGCGCTATCGTGAGCTGGGGCGATGACTATATTGCCTGTACCCGCGGTGAGCTGAACGCCATCGATATGGATATGAACCATATCCCGGATGCGGCAATGACTATCGCCACCGCGGCGCTGTTTGCCAAAGGCACCACCACGCTGCGCAATATTTATAACTGGCGCGTGAAAGAGACCGATCGTCTGTTTGCGATGGCTACCGAACTGCGCAAAGTCGGCGCAGAGGTGGAGGAGGGCGAGGATTACATCCGCATTACGCCTCCGGTGGAGCTGCAGTTTGCTGAGATTGGCACCTATAACGATCACCGCATGGCGATGTGCTTCTCGCTGGTGGCGCTTTCCGACACGCCGGTGACGATCCTCGATCCGAAGTGCACGGCGAAAACCTTCCCTGACTACTTCGAGCAGCTGGCGCGGATTAGCACCCTGGCGTAAGCGCCTGCGGTTGCGCAAACGTAAAGCTTTGTCATCTCCGGGCTGATATTCCGTCAGCCCGCTATAATTGCGCAATTATTCTGCATTTCATTTCCGGTCGTCCGTATTTTGCATCCAATGCTCACTTTCCGTCGTATAGATGCGTATAATGCGCGGCGTTTATATTCTATGCGCCTTGCTGAAGGAGAAAAAGATGACGGCAGCTATTCCGGTAATCACCATTGATGGGCCTGGCGGTGCGGGTAAGGGAACGTTGTGCAAGGCGATGGCGGAAGCTTTAGGCTGGCATTTGCTGGATTCCGGCGCTATCTATCGCGTTCTGGCGCTGGCGGCGCTGCATCATCATGTGGATGTTGAATCTGAAGAAGCCCTGGTGCCGCTGGCCGCGCATCTGGACGTGCGCTTTATTTCCACCGACGGCAGCCTCGAAGTTATCCTGGAAGGTGAGGACGTCAGCGCGGCGATCCGCACGCAGGAAGTGGCGAATACCGCCTCGAAAGCCGCGGCTTTTCCCCGGGTGCGTGAAGCCTTGCTGCGCCGTCAGCGGGCGTTTCGCGAGCTGCCGGGTCTGATTGCCGACGGGCGGGATATGGGCACCGTGGTATTCCCCGATGCGCCGGTGAAAATTTTCCTTGATGCGTCCGCGCAAGAACGTGCGCATCGGCGCATGCTGCAGTTGCAGGAAAAGGGCTTTAGTGTTAACTTTGACCGCCTTTTATCCGAGATAAAAGAGCGTGACGACCGCGATCGTAATCGCAGCGTGGCGCCGCTTGTCCCGGCTGCTGATGCTTTAGTTCTCGATTCTACTGAACTAAACATTGAGCAAGTAATTGAAAAAGCGCTACAATATGCGCGCGAGAAATTGGCAGTCGCTTAGCCGTTACCGGCAAAGCGCAGCGGCCTCCGAATTATAGCAGTACCCCCGCAGCAACGGAGTGTTAGCGGGTATGTTAAACAACCCCATCCGGCATGGAGCCAGGTGGACGTTAAATATGAAACCTGAAGATTAAACATGACTGAATCTTTTGCTCAACTATTTGAAGAATCCTTAAAAACAATCGAAACCCGTCCGGGTTCCATCGTTCGTGGCGTTGTTGTTGCTATCGACAAAGATATCGTACTGGTTGACGCCGGTCTGAAATCTGAGTCTGCCATTCCGGCAGAGCAGTTCAAAAACGCCCAGGGCGAGCTGGAAATCCAGGTCGGTGACGAAGTTGACGTTGCTCTGGATGCAGTAGAAGACGGCTTCGGTGAAACCCTGCTGTCCCGTGAAAAAGCTAAACGTCACGAAGCTTGGATCACGCTGGAAAAAGCTTACGAAGAAGCTGAAACTGTAGTCGGTGTTATCAACGGCAAAGTTAAAGGTGGCTTCACTGTTGAGCTGAATGGTATTCGCGCGTTCCTGCCGGGTTCCCTGGTTGACGTTCGTCCGGTTCGCGACACGCTGCACCTGGAAGGCAAAGAGCTTGAGTTCAAAGTAATCAAGCTGGACCAGAAGCGTAACAACGTTGTTGTTTCCCGTCGTGCCGTTATCGAATCCGAGAACAGCGCAGAACGCGATCAGCTGCTGGAAAACCTGCAGGAAGGCATGGAAGTCAAAGGTATCGTTAAGAACCTCACTGACTACGGCGCATTCGTTGATCTGGGCGGCGTCGATGGCCTGCTGCACATCACCGACATGGCGTGGAAACGCGTTAAGCATCCGAGCGAAATCGTAAACGTTGGCGACGAAATCACTGTTAAAGTGCTGAAGTTCGACCGCGAGCGTACCCGTGTATCTCTGGGCCTGAAACAGCTGGGCGAAGATCCGTGGGTAGCTATCGCTAAACGTTATCCGGAAGGTACCAAACTGACCGGTCGCGTGACCAACCTGACCGACTACGGCTGCTTCGTTGAAATCGAAGAAGGCGTTGAAGGCCTGGTTCACGTTTCCGAAATGGATTGGACCAACAAAAACATCCACCCGTCCAAAGTTGTTAACGTTGGCGACGTAGTGGAAGTTATGGTTCTGGATATCGACGAAGAACGTCGTCGTATCTCCCTGGGCCTGAAGCAGTGCAAAAACAACCCATGGCAGCAGTTCGCGGAAACCCACAACAAGGGCGACCGTGTTGAAGGTAAAATCAAGTCTATCACTGACTTCGGTATCTTCATCGGCCTGGACGGCGGCATCGATGGCCTGGTTCACCTGTCTGACATCTCCTGGAACGTTGCAGGCGAAGAAGCAGTACGTGAATACAAAAAAGGCGACGAAATCGCAGCAGTTGTTCTGCAGGTTGACGCAGAACGTGAGCGTATCTCTCTGGGCGTTAAGCAGCTCGCAGAAGATCCGTTCAACAACTGGGTTGCACTGAACAAGAAAGGCGCAATCGTAAACGGTAAAGTCACTGCAGTTGACGCTAAAGGCGCAACCGTAGAACTGGCTGACGGCGTTGAAGGTTACCTGCGTGCTTCTGAAGCATCCCGTGACCGCGTTGAAGATGCGACTCTGGTTCTGAGCGTTGGCGATGACGTTGAAGCTAAATTCACCGGCGTTGATCGTAAAAACCGCGCAATCAGCCTGTCTGTTCGTGCGAAAGACGAAGCTGATGAGAAAGATGCAATCGCAACTGTTAACAAACAGGAAGATGCAAACTTCTCTAACAACGCAATGGCTGAAGCTTTCAAAGCAGCTAAAGGCGAGTAATCTTAGTCTTTCGGGTTACAACAACCTGAATTACGACGAGTTTACTTGACAGATTGCAGGATTCGTCCTGTAATCAAGCACAAAGGGCGGCTACGGCCGCCCTTGTTTAAAGCTGTTAGCTAATTTGGCCTTGAAGGAAACCGGAGGAAAAATGACCAAGTCAGAATTGATAGAAAGACTTGCCAGCCAGCAATCTCACATTCCTGCGAAAGCGGTTGAAGATGCTGTTAAAGAAATGCTGGAACATATGGCCTCAACGCTTGCTCAAGGTGAGCGCATTGAAATCCGCGGTTTCGGCAGCTTCTCTTTGCACTACCGAGCACCTCGCACCGGGCGTAACCCGAAAACTGGCGATAAAGTCGAACTGGAAGGCAAGTACGTTCCGCACTTTAAGCCTGGGAAAGAATTACGCGACCGCGCCAATATTTACGAAGAGTAAGTTTCGCTGAACGGCGTTAACGTACTCCGAAGATAAAAAAAGCACCTGAGGGTGCTTTTTTTATGCCCGCAATCCAGCCCTCCTCGCAAACGCCCGTCTGCCTGACTGCAACGCCCTGATATCTCCGGAAGCCGGGCTCCACGCCGCCAAATTTCTGGCTGACGGCCTGCCAGCCCGACGCGATACTTTCCTGAAACAGGGAGGTTGGCATGCGTTTACCACAGCTTGCTGGTTGTGCGATTGTCGGAATCTTGCCGCTGCTGCTGTTAGCGCGCCTGCCCGCGCTGGCTACCGTCTGGTGGCTGATAGCCTCAGCGCTTGCCGCGTCGCTATTCCGCTGGCGGCCCTTACGCTTCGCGGCGCTGACGCTGCTTTTTTTCCTCTGGGGCGCGCTGAGCGCTCATCAGGTCCTCTGGCCGACGCACGCCTTGCCCGGCAGCCCCCGACGGGTAGAGATTGAGCTGACGGCGACGGACGAGCGGACAACCCATCAGGGAAATATCATCCGGGTGGACGGGCATCGGCTATTCCCGGCGCCGGGGATCGCGCTTTATGGTCAGACGCTTCCCGAACCGCCGTGCGCAGGTCAGCGCTGGATGATGACCGTCCATATTCGGCCGGTACACGGCCAGCTTAATGATGGCGGTTTTGATAGCCAGCGTTTTGCCCTGGCGCAATATCGCCCCGTGACCGGGCGCTTCACGTCAGCTGAGGCCCTGGACCTGCGCTGCAGCCGACGCGCGGTCTATCTGCACTCGTTAACCCGCACCCTCGATACGCTGCCGTGGCGGTCGGTGATATTAGGGTTAGGGATGGGAGAGCGGCTGGTGGTGCCGAAGGAGATCAAGGTCCTGATGCAGGAAACCGGGACCTCCCATCTGATGGCCATCTCCGGCTTGCATATTGCGTTAGGCGCTCTGCTGGGTGGGCTGCTTACTCGCGGCGTGCAGCTCTTTTTCCCATGTCGCTGGATTGTCTGGCAGCTGCCGCTGCTGACCGGCCTGGCGTGCGCGCTGTTCTATGCCTGGCTGACCGGCATGCAGCCGCCGGCGCTGCGAACCTGCGTCGCACTCGTCGCCGGCTGCGGGCTGCGGCTGTCCGGCAGGCGCTGGTCGTCATGGCAGATATGGGCATGCTGCGTTGGCGCCATTCTGTTTACCGACCCGCTGGCCGTTCTATCTGACAGCCTGTGGCTATCGGTATTTGCCGTGGCGACGCTCATTTTTTGGTACCAGCTGGTGCCGCGACCCTCAACATCGCGGAGCTGGCTGCTGCGCCATGTCCTGGGGTTAGGCCACCTGCAGTTCGGGCTGATGCTGCTGCTGTTGCCGATGCAGATTGTCATCTTTCACGGTATCAGCCTGACCTCGTGGCTGGCGAACCTGGTTGCCGTGCCGCTGGTCACTTTTGCTATCGTCCCGCTGATTCTGGCGGCGATGCTGCTGCATCTCTGCGGGCCTGCGGCGGTGGAGATGGCGTTATGGCTATCGGCAGATCGCCTGCTGGCCGCGCTGTTCTGGTTTTTACGCTGGCTACCGCAGGGCTGGCTGCCGCTGGATTCTCGCTGGACCGGCGTCAGCGCGCTGCCCTGGCTGCTGCTGCTGGTCTGGCGCTTTCACGCCTGGCGCTCGCTTCCGTCTCTGTTCCTGAGCAGCATCATGCTGCTGAGCTGGCCCTTCTGGCGTCCGATGGCGAAGGAGGAGTGGCGCGTGACGATGCTGGACGTCGGGCAGGGGCTGGCGATGGTCATCGAACGGCAGGGGGCGGCTATCCTCTATGACACCGGTCCGGCCTGGCCCGAGGGTGACAGCGGTCAGCTGATAATCACCCCCTGGCTACGCTGGCATCATCTACGGGTGGAAGGGTTTATTTTGAGCCATGAGCATCTTGACCACCGCGGCGGCCTGAATTCGATACACAAAGTCTGGCCCGCGGCCTGGATACGCAGCCCTCTGGGGTGGGAGGGGCATCGCGCATGCCGAAGAGGAGAGCGCTGGCGATGGCGTGGCTTAACCTTTCGCGCGCTTTGGCCGCTGCCGGGAGCGACTACGACCGGCAATAATCGCTCCTGCGTGGTGCGCATTGATGACGGCCAGCGCAGTATTTTGCTCACCGGTGATATCGAAGCTGCGGCAGAGCGCGCAATGCTGAGCCGCTACTGGCAGCATCTGGCGTCTACACTTATCCAGGTTCCACATCATGGCAGCAACACCTCCTCGACCATTGCGCTGCTGCAGCGCACCGGTGGACAGGCGGCGCTGGCTTCGGTATCCCGCTATAATGCGTGGCATATGCCCTCGGATAAGGTTGTTCAGCGCTACCGACAGCAGGGTTACCGCTGGTTCGATACGCCCCATCAGGGGCAAATTACGGTTATTTTTTCCACAGATGGTTGGCAAATCCTTAGCTTACGAGATCAACTTTTACCTCGTTGGTATCATCAGTGGTTTGGCGAGACCGAGGATAACGGGTAGAATATGCGGCTATTTCAACATAAGCTGGTTTACTGAATGCAGAATGATAAAGATCTCTCCACGTGGCAGACCTTCCGCCGCCTCTGGCCGCTTATTGCGCCATTTAAAACCGGACTGATCGTCGCGGCAATTGCGTTAGTCTTTAACGCGGCTAGTGATACCTTCATGCTATCGCTTCTTAAACCGTTACTGGATGATGGTTTTGGTAAAACGGATCGCTCAGTGCTGCTGTGGATGCCGCTGGTGGTTATTGGGCTGATGCTGCTGCGTGGCGTCACCAGCTATATATCGAGCTACTGTATCTCGTGGGTTTCCGGCAAGGTCGTGATGACCATGCGACGCCGTTTATTCAGCCACATGATGGGGATGCCGGTCTCCTTCTTCGATAAGCAGTCCACCGGGACGCTGCTGTCGCGTATTACCTATGATTCCGAACAGGTTGCGTCGTCCTCATCCAGCGCGCTGATAACCGTCGTGCGCGAAGGCGCGTCGATCATCGGTCTGTTTATCATGATGTTCTACTACAGCTGGCAGCTGTCGCTGATTCTGATCGTGCTGGCGCCGATCGTCTCCGTCGCGATTCGCGTGGTATCCAAGCGTTTTCGTAACATCAGCAAGAATATGCAGAACACCATGGGCCAGGTGACCACCAGCGCGGAACAGATGCTCAAAGGGCATAAAGAAGTGCTGATGTTTGGCGGCCAGGCCGTGGAAACCAAGCGTTTCGATAAAGTCAGCAACAAAATGCGCCTGCAGGGGATGAAAATGGTCTCCGCATCGTCCATCTCTGACCCCATCATTCAGCTGATCGCCTCTCTGGCGCTGGCGTTTGTGCTGTACGCCGCCAGCTTCCCAAGCGTCATGGAAACGCTGACTGCCGGTACGATTACCGTGGTCTTCTCCTCGATGATCGCCCTGATGCGTCCGCTGAAGTCTCTCACCAACGTCAATGCTCAGTTCCAGCGCGGGATGGCCGCCTGCCAGACGCTGTTTGCTATTCTTGATTCCGAGCAGGAAAAAGACGAAGGCAAGCTGGTTATCGAGCGCGCGAAGGGGAGCCTTGAGTTCAATAACGTCACCTTTACCTATCCAGGCCGCGAAACGCCGGCGCTGCGCAATATCAGTCTGGATATTCCGGAAGGCAAAACCGTCGCCCTGGTGGGGCGCTCGGGATCGGGTAAATCGACAATCGCGAGCCTGATCACGCGCTTTTATGATATCGATGAAGGCCAGATTTTGCTCGACGGTCACGATCTGCGTGAATACACCCTGGCCTCTCTGCGCGATCAGGTCGCCCTGGTTTCGCAAAACGTGCACCTGTTCAACGATACCGTAGCCAACAACATTGCCTACGCGCGCACCGAAGAGTACAGCCGCGAGCAGATCGAAGAGGCGGCGCGGATGGCCTATGCCATGGACTTTATCAGTAAAATGGATAACGGCCTCGATACCGTCATCGGCGAGAACGGCGTGCTGCTTTCCGGCGGTCAGCGTCAGCGTATCGCCATCGCGCGCGCGCTGCTGCGTAACAGCCCCATCCTGATCCTCGATGAGGCAACGTCGGCGCTGGATACCGAATCTGAGCGCGCCATTCAGGCGGCGCTGGACGAGCTGCAAAAAAACCGCACCTCGCTGGTGATCGCTCACCGCCTGTCAACCATTGAGCAAGCCGATGAAATCGTGGTGGTCGAAGATGGACGCATCGTTGAACGCGGCAGCCATGCTGACCTGCTGGAACATCGCGGCGTTTACGCTCAGCTGCATAAAATGCAATTTGGCCAATGATCGCGCGCATCTGGTCCGGTGAGTCGCCTTTATGGCGGCTGCTGCTTCCGCTCTCCTGGCTTTACGGCCTGGTGAGCGGCCTGATTCGGCTCAGCTATCGGCTGGGGCTGAAGAAAGCCTGGCGGGCGCCGGTCCCGGTGGTGGTTGTCGGAAATCTTACCGCGGGCGGTAACGGCAAGACGCCGGTTGTCATCTGGCTGGTGGAGCAGCTGCAGCAGCGCGGGATCCGCGTTGGCGTTGTTTCCCGCGGCTACGGCGGCAAGGCGGCGAGCTACCCGCTGGTGCTCAATAACACCACCGCAACCGCGGAAGCCGGCGATGAGCCGGTGCTGATTTATCAACGCACCGGCGCGCCGGTGGCGGTCTCCCCGCAGCGCAGCGATGCGGTGCGGGCGCTGCTGGCCGCGCACGACCTGCAGCTTATCGTCACCGACGATGGCCTGCAGCACTACGCGCTGGCGCGCGATAAAGAAATCGTGGTTATTGACGGCGTACGCCGTTTTGGCAACGGCTGGTGGCTGCCGGCCGGGCCGATGCGCGAACGCGCCTCACGCCTGCGCTGCGTTGACGCCATTATCGCTAACGGGGGCGTCGCGCGGCCGGGAGAGATAGCCATGCAGCTGCGCCCCGGACAGGCGGTGAATGTGCTAAACGGCGAACGGCGTGACGTGGCGAGCTTTGATAACGTCGTGGCGATGGCCGGGATCGGCCATCCGCCGCGCTTTTTTGCGACCCTCGAAAGCTGCGGCGTGCGGCCGGTAAAAACCGTGGCGCTGGCCGATCATCAGGCCCTCACCCGGGCCGACGTTTCCGCGCTGGTGACCGCGGGGCAAACGCTGCTGATGACCGAGAAAGACGCGGTGAAATGCCGGGCGTTTGCCGAAGCCAGCTGGTGGTATCTGCCCGTCGACGCCATAATGACGGATGAACGCGCGCAGCGGCTGCTTACGGATCTGGTCACGCTGGCGCAACGTTAGTTTTCGCCACGCCTGCTTTCGGTGCCGCTGTATCGGGGTCCTTGACGGAGAACCTGCATGTCGGTACTAACGCTTTCACTTAAAGAAGCCCGCCATCTTCACCTTGCGGCGCAGGGCCTGCTGAAAAAGCCCCGGCGTCGCGCCCGCTCGGCCGACGTTCTGCAGACTATTCGCCAGATGTCGCTGCTGCAAATTGATACCATCAACGTTGTCGCCCGCAGCCCCTATCTGGTGCTTTTCAGCCGCCTCGGCAGCTATCCGCAAAGCTGGCTGGATGAGGCGCTGCGCGTGGGCGAACTCATGGAATACTGGGCTCATGAAGCCTGCTTTTTACCGCGCAGCGATTTTTCGCTGGTGCGCCACCGCATGCTGACGCCGGATAATATGGGCTGGAAGTATCATCAAGGGTGGATGAAGGAGCATGCGGATGACATTCAGCTGCTGCTGGAGCACATCGCGCAAAATGGCCCGGTACGCTCAGCTGACTTTAGCCATCCGCGTAAAGGCGCCAGCGGCTGGTGGGAGTGGAAGCCGCACAAGCGTCATCTGGAGGGTCTGTTTACTGCCGGCGAAGTGATGGTCGTGGAACGGCGCAACTTTCAGCGGGTTTACGACCTGACGCAGCGGGTGATGCCGCACTGGGATGATGCGCGCGATGCGCTGTCGCAGGCGCAGGCTGAAGAGATTATGCTGCGCAATAGCGCCCGCAGCCTGGGTATTTTCCGCCCGCAGTGGCTGGCCGACTATTATCGCCTGCGCCAGCCGGCGCTTGCGGGCCTGCTGGCGAACTGGCAGGAAGAGGGGCTGGTGACGGCGGTGAACGTAGAGGGGCTAGGCGATATGTGGCTGCACCGGGAGGCTTTGCAGCAGCTGGAAGCGGCGCCGGGCGGTAAGCTTTCGGCGAGCCATAGCGCGGTGCTGTCGCCGTTTGACCCGGTTGTCTGGGACCGTAAGCGCGCTGAGCAGTTGTTTAATTTTAGCTACCGCCTCGAGTGCTACACGCCGGCGCCAAAGCGCCAGTATGGCTATTTTGTGCTGCCGCTGCTGCATCAGGGCAGGCTGGTGGGCCGTATGGACAGCAAAATGCATCGCAAAACCGGGGTTCTGGAAATTTTCTCGTTATGGCTGGAAGAGGGCGTCAAGGTGACCTCAGGCCTGGAGAACGGCCTGCGGCGGGCGATTGACGATTTCGCCCGCTGGCAGCTGGCCGAGCGCGTTAGCTTCGGCCTCCTGCCGCCGGAACTCTTTGTCGACCGCCGGCAGGGGTGGCAGCTCGACGCTATTTGAGCGGCCGGCATCCGCCCGGCCGCATCGCCAAACGCAGCGCGGCGTCAGGTATCCTGTGCTATGCTGCTGCGGAATCTATTCGGTCCATCAGGAGGAAACATGGATCACCGTTTACTTGAAATTATCGCCTGTCCTGTTTGCAACGGTAAACTGTATTACAGCCAGGATAAGCAAGAGCTAATCTGCAAAATTGACAGCCTGGCTTTTCCTCTGCGCGACGGAATCCCCGTATTGCTGGAAACCGAAGCCCGCTCGCTAGCCGTTGGAGAGAGCCATTCATGAGTTTTGTGGTCATCATTCCTGCGCGCTTTGCCTCCACGCGTTTGCCTGGCAAGCCATTGCAGGATATCAACGGCAAACCGATGATTGTCCATGTGCTGGAGCGCGCGCGCGAGTCCGGGGCCGAGCGTATTATCGTCGCTACCGACCATGAAGAGGTGGCGCGCGCGGTGGAAGCCGCCGGCGGCGAAGTGTGCATGACGCGCGCCGATCATCAGTCCGGCACTGAACGCCTGGCTGAAGTTGTCGAGAAGTGCGCCTTCAGCGATGAGACGATTATCGTCAATATTCAGGGCGACGAGCCGATGATCCCGCCGGCGATTGTGCGCCAGGTCGCTGAGAATCTGGCCTCCAGCACCAGCGGGATGGCGACGCTGGCGGTGCCGATCCACGATGCCGAAGAGGCGTTCAATCCGAATGCGGTGAAGGTGGTGATGGATGCCGAAGGCTACGCCCTCTACTTCTCCCGCGCCACGATTCCCTGGGATCGCGATCGCTTTGCGCAGTCCCGCGACGCCATCGGCGATTCGCTGCTGCGTCATATCGGCATCTACGGCTATCGCGCCGGCTTTATCCGCCGCTATGTCAGCTGGGCACCGAGTCCGTTGGAGCAAATCGAAATGCTCGAGCAGCTGCGCGTGCTGTGGTATGGCGAAAAAATCCATGTCGCGGTGGCCGAAGTTGTCCCGGGTACCGGCGTAGATACGCCGGAAGATCTGGAGCGCGTTCGCGCCGAGCTGCGTTAACTCCCCGATCCCCTCCATCAGGAGGGGATATCCTCAGGCTATTTTTCCATACTTTTTGCCGCAATTTTTGATCTCACCCGATGACAACCTCGCGACCGACGCTCATGATGAAACCAGTAGTATTCATGAGGGTAATTCAAATGGAACAGTTGCGAACCGAGCTGAGCCACCTGCTGGGCGAAAAACTCAGTCGGGTAGAGTGCGTTAGCGAGAAGCCCTTGACGGCGCTGTGGGCGCTCTATGATGCACAGGGAAATCCGCTGCCGCTGCTGGCGAGAAGTTTCACCACGCCCGGCGTCGCGCGCCAGCTGGCGTGGAAGATATCCACCCTGGCCCGCAGCGGCTCCGTACGTATGCCGGTGGTGTACGGCGTAATGACGCATGAAGAGCAGCCCGGGCCGGATGTCCTGCTGATTGAGCGGCTGCGCGGCGTCTCCGTCGAAGCCCCGGCCCGCACTCCGCAGCGCTGGGAGCAGCTGCAGGAGCAGATCGTCGAAGCGCTGCTGTCGTGGCACCGTCAGGATAGCGGCGGCTGCGTCGGGGTGGTTGATAGTACGCAGGAAAACCTGTGGCCAAACTGGTATCGCCAGCGGGTGGAGGTTCTGTGGGGGACGCTTAACCTTTATCAGGATACCGGCCTGACGATGCAGGACAAACGGATCCTCTTCCGTTCGCGGGAGTGCCTTGGCGAATTATTTAAAGATTTCAATGACAACTGCGTGCTGGTGCACGGCAGCTTCACGCTGCGCAGCATGCTGAAGGACGCGCGTAGCGACCAGCTGCTGGCAATGGTGGGGCCGGGGATGATGCTGTGGGCGCCGCGCGAATATGAGCTGTTTCGCCTCTGCGACGGCGGGCAGGCGGAACAGCTGCTGTGGCACTATCTGCACCGCGCGCCGGTAGCGGAATCCTTTCTCTGGCGGCGCTGGCTCTACCTGCTGTGGGACGAGGTCGACAGCCTGGTCAATACCGGGCGCTTCGATCGCGCCCGCTTTGATTTAGCCGCGAAATCACTCCTGCCCTGGCTCGCCTGACGCGCCTTTTAGCCACTGCCAGATGCGCCCGAGGGTTTCATAGCCGACGCGATCGCTGTGCATCAGCCAGAAGGGGGACGGGATCGCGCGCTCCCACGGATTTAACGGCGATTCGATCGCCAGCTGGTTGGCCGGCGCCGGTAGCGGATTGAGTCCGGCGTGGCGGAAGAAGATCATCGCTCGCGGCAGATGCGAGGCGGAGGTGACCAGCAGGAAAGGAGCATCGCCAATCGCCTGTTTTACCGCCTGAGCCTCTTCTTCCGTATCCTTTGGCCGATCCAGGACGATAATGTCGCCGGCCGGCACGCCGAGGCTCTGCGCGACGCGGGCGCCGGCCAGCGCGGTGCTGACCGGGTTAGTTTTGGCGGCCGCGCCGGTAAAGATAATCTTCGATCCCGGATTCTCATGCCACAGGCGGATCCCTTCGGTCAGCCGCGGCAGGCTGTTGTTAATCAGGTTCGAGCTGGGGGCCCAGTCCGGATTCCACGTATACCCGCCGCCGAGCACCACCACATACTGAACGCGTTTCGCGCCGCGCCATGTCGGATAGGTCTCTTCGATCGGCTTGAGTAAGCTATCGGCCACCGGCTGCAGGCTGAGCAGGGCCAGCAGCAGCCAGCCGATGCTGACGCAGGTCTTGCCGGTTTTTTGCCAACGGCTAAACCACAGCAGCGCGATGCCGAAAGCGATCAGCATCAGCAGCAGGGGAAGGGGCAGCATCATGCCCCCCAGATACTTTTTCAGCGTAAAAAGCATGCCAGATGGGTCCTTTTTAACCACATAACCAAACTTATGCCCCGATCTTATAACAGATCGCTTCACTCTCAGCGCGGGTATGACAAAATAGCGGCTTTGTGTTGGCTTGTGGAGTCGCCCGTGCAGGATCGCAATTTCGATGACATTGCCGAAAAGTTTTCGCGCAATATATACGGCACCACCAAGGGCGAACTGCGTCAGGCCATCCTCTGGCAGGATCTGCAGCCGCTGCTGGAGCGGCTTGGCCCCGGGCCGCTGCGCGTTCTCGACGCCGGCGGCGGCGAGGGACAAACGGCGGTAAAGGTTGCGCAGATGGGTCATCACGTCACGCTGTGCAATCTTTCTGCCGAGATGGTTGCTCGCGCCCGGCAGGCGGCAGTCGATAAAGGTGTGATCGACAACATGCATTTTGTACAATGCGCGGCTCAGGATATTGAGCAGCATTTGGAAAGCCCGGTCGATCTGATACTGTTTCATGCGGTGCTGGAATGGGTGGCCGAGCCTCAGGAGATGCTGCGGGTGCTGTGGTCGGTGCTGCGTCCCGGCGGCGCGCTGTCGCTAATGTTCTACAATGCTAACGGTCTGCTGATGCACAACATGGTCGTCGGAAACTTCGATTACGTGCAGATCGGGATGCCAAAAAAGAAAAAACGCACGCTATCGCCGGACTATCCGCGTTCGCCGGAGCAGGTGTACGGCTGGCTGGAAGAGCAGGGCTGGCAAATTACCGGCAAAACCGGCGTGCGGGTGTTTCATGATTATCTGCGTGAAAAACGCAGACAGCGCGACAATTTTGCGGCGCTGCTGGAGCTGGAGACGCGCTACTGTCGCCAGGAGCCGTATATCAGCCTGGGCCGCTATATTCACGTCACCGCGATTAAGAACCAGGCTCAGAGCTGCCGATGCAAGGATAAAGTATGAGTGAATTTTCCCAGACAGTCCCCGAACTGGTTGCCTGGGCCAGAAAAAATGATTTTTCTATTTCGCTGCCGGTCGACAGACTCTCTTTTCTGCTGGCGGTTGCCACGCTGAACGGCGAGCGGCTTGAAGGGGAAATGACCGAGGGAGAACTGGTGGACGCGTTCCGCCACGTCAGTGATGCGTTTGAGCAGACCAGCGAAACCATCAGCCAGCGCGCCAATAACGCGATTAACGATATGGTGCGCCAGCGTCTGCTGAACCGCTTTACCAGCGAACTCACGGAAGGCAATGCCATTTATCGCCTGACGCCGTTAGGTATTGGGATTACCGACTACTATATTCGCCAGCGCGAGTTTTCCACGCTGCGCCTGTCGATGCAGCTATCGATCGTCGCCGGCGAGCTCAAGCGCGCCGCCGACTCTGCGGAAGAGGGCGGAGATGAGTTTCACTGGCATCGTAACGTCTTTGCGCCGCTGAAATATTCGGTGGCGGAAATTTTTGACAGCATCGATCTGACCCAGAGAATCATGGATGAACAGCAGCAGCTGGTGAAGGACGATATCGCCCAGCTGCTGAACAAAGACTGGCGGGCGGCGATCTCCAGCTGCGAGCTGCTGCTCTCGGAAACGTCCGGGACTCTGCGCGAACTGCAGGATACGCTGGACGCGGCGGGCGATAAGCTGCAGGCTAACCTGCTGCGGATCCAGGACTCGACTATCGCGCGGGACGACCTGCATTTCGTCGATCGCCTGGTGTTCGATCTGCAAAGCAAGCTCGATCGCATCGTTAGCTGGGGCCAGCAGGCGATCGACCTGTGGATCGGCTACGATCGCCACGTGCATAAATTTATCCGTACCGCCATTGATATGGATAAAAACCGCGTATTTGCTCAGCGTCTACGCCAGTCGGTGCAGACCTACTTCGATGCGCCCTGGGCCTTGACCCACGCCAGCGCCGACCGCCTGCTCGATATGCGTGATGAAGAGATGGCGCTGCTCGATGAAGAGGTCACCGGGGAGCTTCCTGAGGATCTGGAGTACGAAGAGTTTAATGAAATTCGTGAACAGCTGGCGGCCCTCATTGAAACGCAGCTGGTTATCTATAAAGACAAAGGGCTGCCGCTGGATCTCGGCCTGGTCGTGCGCGAGTATCTGGCGCAGTATCCGCGCGCGCGGCACTTCGATGTGGCGAGAATCGTCGTCGATCAGGCGGTACGTTTGGGCGTAGCGCAAGCAGATTTCACCGGACTGCCGGCACAATGGCAGCCGATTAATGATTACGGAGCCAAGGTACAGGCGCATGTCATCGACAAATATTGAACAAGTGATGCCAGTTAAACTGGCGCTGGCGTTGGGCAATCCGTTATTTCCGGCGCTGGATAGCGCCCTGCGTGCGGGTCGCCATATCGGCCTGGACGAACTGGATAATCACGCATTTTTGATGGATTTTCAGGACTACCTGGAAGAGTTTTACGCTCGCTATAACGTTGAGCTGATTCGCGCGCCGGAGGGGTTCTTCTACCTGCGCCCGCGCTCCACCACGCTGATCCCGCGCTCGGTGCTGTCAGAGCTGGATATGATGGTCGGCAAAATTCTTTGCTACCTCTACCTGAGCCCGGAGCGTCTGGCGAATGAGGGGATCTTCACCCAGCAGGAGCTTTACGACGAGCTGCTGACCCTGGCGGACGAAGCCAAGCTGCTGAAGCTGGTGAACAACCGCTCCACCGGCTCCGACCTCGACAGGCAGAAGCTGCAGGAAAAAATGCGCGCGTCGCTTAACCGCCTGCGCCGTCTCGGCATGGTGTGGTTTATGGGTCATGACAGCAGCAAGTTCCGCATTACCGAATCGGTGTTCCGCTTCGGCGCTGACGTTCGCGCCGGCGACGATCCGCGCGAGGCGCAGAAGCGCCTGATCCGCGACGGCGAAGCGATGGCGCTGGAGAATCACCTGCAGCTCAATGATGAGAATGAAGAGAATCAGCCGGATAGCGGGGAGGAAGAGTAATGATTGAACGCGGTAAATTTCGCTCGCTAACGCTGGTTAACTGGAACGGCTTTTTTGCCCGTACTTTTGACCTGGATGAACTGGTTACCACGCTTTCAGGGGGCAACGGCGCCGGGAAATCAACCACCATGGCGGCCTTCGTCACGGCCCTGATCCCGGACCTGACCCTGCTGCACTTCCGTAACACCACCGAAGCGGGCGCCACCAGCGGCTCGCGCGATAAGGGCCTGCACGGCAAGCTGCGCGCCGGGGTGTGCTACTCGGTGCTGGACGTTATCAACTCCCACCACCAGCGCGTGGTGGTGGGCGTACGTCTGCAGCAGATTGCCGGCCGCGACCGCAAAGTCGATATCAAGCCGTTTGCCATTCAGGGCCTGCCGGACTCTATTCAGCCGACGCAGCTGCTGACGGAAACCCTTAACGAACGCCAGGCGCGCGTCCTGAGCCTCAACGAGCTAAAAGATAAGCTGGAAGAGATAGAAGGGGTGCAGTTCAAGCAGTTCAACTCAATAACCGACTATCACTCGCTGATGTTCGACCTGGGCGTGGTCGCCCGCCGTCTGCGCTCGGCCTCTGACCGCAGCAAATACTATCGCCTGATCGAAGCCTCGCTGTACGGCGGGATCTCCAACACCATTACCCGCTCGCTGCGCGACTACCTGCTGCCGGAAAACAGCGGCGTACGCAAGGCGTTCCAGGATATGGAAGCCGCGCTGCGTGAAAACCGCATGACCCTGGAGGCGATTCGCGTCACGCAGTCCGACCGCGATCTGTTCAAGCACCTGATCAGCGAGGCCACCAACTACGTGGCGGCGGACTACATGCGTCACGCCAACGAGCGTCGCGTCCACCTGGATAAAGCGCTGGAGTACCGTCGCGATCTGTTCACCTCCCGCGCACAGCTGGCGGCAGAGCAGTATAAGCACGTCGATATGGCCCGCGAGCTGCAGGAGCATAACGGGGCAGAAGGCGATCTTGAGGCCGACTATCAGGCCGCCAGCGATCATCTGAACCTGGTGCAAACCGCGCTTCGCCAGCAGGAAAAAATCGAGCGCTACGAAGCGGATCTCGATGAGCTGCAGATTCGTCTTGAAGAGCAGAACGAAGTAGTGGCGGAAGCGACCGATCTGCAGGAAGAGAACGAGGCTCGCGCCGAGGCGGCTGAGCTGGAAGTGGATGAGCTGAAAAGCCAGCTTGCCGACTACCAGCAGGCGCTGGACGTACAGCAGACCCGCGCGATTCAGTACAACCAGGCGCTGCAGGCGTTAGACCGTGCGAAGGCGCTGTGCCATTTGCCGGATTTAACTCCGGAGAGCGCCGGCGAGTGGCTGGAAACGTTCCAGGCGAAGGAGCAGGAAGCGACGGAGAAAATGCTGTCGCTGGAACAAAAAATGAGCGTTGCGCAAACCGCGCACGGTCAGTTTGAGCAGGCTTTCCAGCTGGTGGCGGCAATCAACGGCCCGCTGGCGCGTAACGAAGCCTGGAGCGTGGCGCGCGAGCTGCTGCGCGATGGCGTTAACCAGCGCCACCACGCCGAGCAGGCTCAGGGGCTGCGCAGCCGCCTGACCGAGCTGGAACAGCGCCTGCGCGAGCAGCAGGAGGCTGAACGTCAGCTGAACGAATTCTGCAAGCGCCAGGGCAAGCGTTACGATATTGACCGTCTGGAAACGCTGCACGAGGAGCTGGAGGCGCGGATTGCCTCCTTGTCGGACAGCGTCTCCTCCGCCAGCGAGCAGCGAATGACGCTGCGTCAGGAGCTGGAGCAGCTGCAGTCCCGTACCCAGACGCTGCTGCGCCGGGCGCCGATCTGGCTGGCGGCGCAGAACAGCCTCAGCCAGCTCTGCGAGCAGAGCGGCGAGCAGTTTGAATCAAGCCAGGACGTGACCGAATATCTCCAGCAGCTGCTGGAGCGCGAGCGCGAGGCCATCGTTGAGCGCGACGAAGTCGGCGCGCGTAAGCGGGCCATCGATGAAGAGATTGAACGTCTTAGCCAGCCGGGCGGCTCGGAAGATCCGCGGCTTAATGCCCTGGCGGAGCGTTTTGGCGGCGTGCTGTTGTCGGAAATTTATGACGACGTTAGCCTTGAAGATGCGCCGTACTTCTCCGCGCTGTACGGCCCGTCGCGCCACGCCATCGTGGTTCCCGACCTGTCGCAGCTCACCGGGCAGCTTGAAGGCCTGGAAGATTGCCCGGAAGATCTCTACCTGATCGAAGGCGATCCGCAGTCGTTCGATGACAGCGTATTTAGCGTTGATGAGCTGGAAAAAGCGGTTGTCGTCAAGGTTGCCGATCGGCAGTGGCGCTACTCGCGCTTCCCGACGCTGCCGCTGTTTGGCCGCGCCGCCCGTGAAAGCCGTATTGAAAGCCTGCACGCCGAGCGGGAAGATCTGTCCGAGCGTTTCGCTACCCTGTCGTTCGACGTGCAGAAGACCCAGCGTCAGCATCAGGCCTTCAGCCGCTTTATCGGCAGCCATCTGGCGGTGGCCTTTGAAGACGATCCGGAAGAAGAGATCCGTAAGCTGAACAGCCGCCGCGGCGAGCTGGAGCGGGCGCTTAACGCCCATGAAAGCGACAACCAGCAGAACCGGGTGCAGTACGACCAGGCGAAAGAGGGCGTTTCCGCGCTTAACCGCCTGCTGCCGCGCCTTAGCCTGCTGGCGGACGATACGCTGGCCGATCGCGTTGACGAGATTCAGGAGCGCCTGGACGAAGCCGAAGAAGCGGCTCGCTTTATCCAGCAGCACGGCGGCCAGCTGGCGAAGCTGGAACCGATGCTCTCAGTGCTGCAGAGCGATCCGGAGCAGTTCGAACAGCTGAAAGAAGATTACGCTTACTCGCAGCAAACCCAGCGTGAAGCGCGCCAGCAGGCGTTTGCGCTCAGCGAAGTGGTGCAGCGCCGCGCCCACTTTAGCTACTCTGATTCCGCAGAGATGCTTAGCGGCAACAGCGATCTCAACGAAAAACTGCGCCAGCGTCTGGAGCAGGCGGAGAGCGAACGCCGCCGGGCTCGTGACGCCACGCGTACGCATACCGCGCAGCTGAACCAGTACAACCAGGTTCTGGCCTCGCTGAAAAGCTCGTATGACACCAAAAAAGAGCTGCTGGGCGATCTGTATAAAGAGCTGCAGGATATCGGCGTACGCGCCGATAGCGGGGCGGAAGAACGCGCCCGCGTGCGTCGTGATGAGCTGCATACGCGGCTGAGCAATAACCGCTCGCGGCGCAATCAGCTGGAAAAAGCCCTGACCTTCTGCGAAGCGGAGATGGACAACCTGACCCGCAGGCTGCGCAAGCTTGAGCGCGATTACTGCGAAATGCGTGAGCAGGTGGTCAGCGCCAAAGCTGGCTGGTGTGCGGTGATGCGGCTGGTGAAAGACAACGGCGTTGAGCGCCGCCTGCACCGTCGCGAGCTGGCCTACCTCTCGGCAGACGAGCTGCGTTCGATGTCGGATAAAGCGCTCGGCGCGCTGCGTCTGGCGGTGGCGGATAACGAACACCTGCGCGACGTGCTGCGAGTCTCTGAAGATCCGAAGCGTCCTGAGCGCAAAATTCAGTTCTTCGTCGCCGTCTACCAGCACCTGCGCGAGCGTATCCGTCAGGATATTATCCGCACCGACGATCCGGTTGAGGCGATTGAGCAGATGGAGATCGAGCTCAGCCGTCTGACCGAAGAGCTGACGAATCGCGAACAGAAGCTGGCGATCAGCTCCCGCAGCGTGGCCAATATTATCCGCAAGACCATCCAGCGCGAGCAGAACCGTATCCGCATGCTCAACCAGGGTCTGCAGAGCGTCTCCTTTGGTCAGGTCAACAGCGTGCGTCTCAACGTCAACGTACGGGAGACCCACTCGACGCTGCTTGACGTGCTGTCTGAACAGCATGAGCAGCATCAGGATCTGTTCAACAGCAATCGCCTGACCTTCTCGGAAGCGCTGGCGAAGCTCTATCAGCGCCTCAATCCGCAGATTGATATGGGCCAGCGTACTCCGCAAACCATCGGTGAAGAGCTGCTGGACTACCGCAACTATCTGGAGATGGAAGTGGAAGTTAACCGCGGCTCCGACGGCTGGCTGCGCGCGGAGTCCGGCGCGCTGTCGACCGGGGAAGCGATCGGTACCGGGATGTCGATTCTGGTGATGGTCGTTCAGAGCTGGGAAGACGAGTCCCGCCGCCTGCGCGGAAAAGACCTGTCGCCGTGTCGTCTGCTGTTCCTCGATGAAGCGGCGCGTCTTGATGCCCGTTCTATCGCCACGCTGTTTGAACTGTGCGAACGTCTGGAAATGCAGCTAATTATTGCCGCCCCGGAAAATATCAGCCCGGAAAAAGGCACCACCTATAAGCTGGTGCGTAAGGTGTTCAATAACCATGAACACGTACACGTGGTTGGCCTGCGCGGTTTCGCGGCCCAGCTACCGGCAACGCTGCCGGGCACGGCGGATGCTTCCTGATGGCTATGCAGTAATATGCGATGAGTAGTATCAAAGGGCGACATGATGTCGCCCTTTTTGTTAGTCGATGAGATGTGTTAACGTTGTATAATCTTTAAACTTCTTTACATTTGGGAAGGCAAAAGCGTTTTCGCCTTTATATACTGAGAGTGAGCCCTTTTTTTAAGGGCGGCAATGTGTCAACAGGGGGGCAAGGGATGTTGCTAAAGAAACGGTATGGTCGTCAATTGTCGGCGCTTAGCTTGAGCCTGGCTTTTGCATTTGCTCCACTGTTCAATGTCCAGGCCGAAGAGCCTGAAGTCGTACCCACGGACAGTTCCGCAACGCTGGGAGAGCCCTCGTCTGCGCTGATCCAAAACAACAGCCAGTCTGCCGCGGTGGCGAAAATGGCCGGCGAGCAGTCCCTGGCGACAGAGGTCGCCGCGAAAAGCCGGGCTGAAATTGAAGCGCTGCTTCCGGCTGACTATAAGCCTGTCTTTATGAATCCGCTGGTCTCGCTGTATGCGGCCAGGGATATGAAGCCTATGTGGGAGAACCGTGAGGCGGTGCAGGCGTTCCAGCAGCAGCTGGCCGAAGTCGCTATCGCGGGCTTTCAGCCGCAGTTTACAACCTGGGTGAGCCTGCTGACCGATCCCGCGGTGAGCGGTATGGCGCGCGATATCGTGCTGTCCGACGCCATGATGGGCTACCTGCATTTTATTAGCGGTATTCCGATTCAGGGCAACCGCTGGCTATACGGAACCAAACCCTACACCATGGCCACGCCGCCGCTATCGGTCATTAATCAGTGGCAGCTGGCGCTGGATAACGGCTCTCTGCCGCAGTTTATTGCCGGGCTCACGCCGCATCATCCGCAGTATGAGGCCATGCATCAGGCGCTGCTGCAGCTGGTGGCCGATTCGCGCCCGTGGCCGCAGATGACCGGTAGCGCATCGCTGCGTCCGGGAGAGTGGAGTAATGATGTTGGCGCGCTGCGCGAGATATTACAGCGTACCGGCATGCTGGATGATTCGGCGAAAATTACCCTGCCGGGAGACGTTGTCAGTCCGTCGGCAGGTAAGAAAAGCAAACCGGCTGCGCGCGGCATCTACGATCGCCAGTTAGTCGAGGGCGTTAAGCGCTTTCAGGCCTGGCAGGGGCTGGGGGCGGATGGCGTGATTGGCCAATCTACGCGCGACGGGCTGAACGTCTCCGCGGCGCAGCGCGCCGGGGTTGTGGCGCTCAACATTCAGCGTTTGCGCCTGCTGCCTGGCAATCTGTCGACCGGCATTATGGTGAATATTCCGGCCTTTTCGCTGGTCTATTACCAGGACGGAAGCCAGGTGCTGGCATCGCGGGTGATCGTCGGTCGTCCGGACCGTAAAACGCCGATGATGAGTAGCGCGCTGAATAACGTGGTGGTCAATCCGCCGTGGAACGTGCCGCCGACGCTGGCGCGCAAAGATATTCTGCCGAAGGTGCGCAACGACCCGGGCTATCTTGAGCAGCATGGCTATACCCTGATGCGCGGCTGGAACAGCAAAGAGGCGATCGACCCTTACCGCGTTGACTGGTCGACCATCACCGAGAACAATCTCCCGTTCCGCTTCCAGCAGGCTCCGGGCGCGCGCAACTCGCTGGGGCGTTATAAGTTCAACATGCCGAGTTCTGACGCTATCTATCTGCACGATACGCCGAACCACAATCTGTTCCAGAAAGACGTACGGGCGTTGAGCTCCGGCTGCGTGCGCGTGAATAAGGCGTCCGAGCTGGCAAATATGCTGCTGCAGGATGCGGGCTGGAACGATACGCGAATTTCCGCCGCGCTCAAGCAGGGCGATACCCGCTATGTGAATATTCGCAACAATATACCGGTGAATCTTTATTATCTCACCGCGTTTGTTGGCGCTGATGGACGGACACAATATAGAACAGATATTTACAATTACGATCTCACCGCGCGATCTGGCGCACAAATTCTGGCAAAAGCCGAACAATTAATCAGGTAAATGAAGTAGTTCAACGGATCTCGTTGTCCTAACTCTGGGTGAAAACAGGCGCTGTTCGTCTACAGGGCCCGTTTTCACTGGGGTTAGGCCGCCTTGACGTTGGCAATAATGCCCGGTAAGGTGCCTTTCGTGCGCCAGAAGTGCATATTACACAACACCATTAAAACTGCCTTGAGGCGATTGGTCCGGGAACCCCCTGACGCTTGTTCTGCTAAGTGCGCGGGGGAGTAGACGTCGCTAATAAAGAGGCTGCTTGAAGGATGGCGTGTATATTTCGATTCATTTACTTGTAGACCTGATTATCATGGACAAATTTGACGCTAATCGCCGCAAACTGCTGGCGCTAGGTGGCGCTGCGCTAGGTGCCGCTGCCATTTTGCCTGCGCCGGCATTTGCCACCCTCTCGACCCCCCGACCGCGTATTTTGACGCTGAATAACCTGCATACCGGTGAATCACTCAAAGCGGAATTCTTCGATGGCAGAGGCTATATTCAGGATGAATTAGCAAGACTTAACCATTTTTTCCGTGATTTCCGCGCGAATAAAATAAAGTCCATCGATCCGAGTTTATTCGATCATCTTTATCGCCTGCAGGGATTACTTGGCACCAATAAGCCTGTCCAGCTTATCTCCGGCTATCGTTCCCTCGATACCAACGATGAGCTACGTGCACGAAGCCGTGGTGTAGCCAAACATAGCTACCACACCAAAGGCCAGGCCATGGATTTTCATATCGAAGGCATTTCGTTGAGCAATGTTCGCAAAGCGGCGTTATCTATGGGCGCGGGTGGTGTAGGATATTACCCACGTAGCAACTTTGTGCATATTGATACCGGTCCGGTAAGGCACTGGTAACGAAAGGAGCGTCATGAACTATCGTATTATTCCGGTTACCGCGTTCGCCCAGAACTGCTCTTTAATCTGGTGTGAGCAAACCCGACTTGCTGCGCTGGTCGATCCTGGCGGTGATGCAGAGCGAATCAAACAGGAAGTGACGGCAGCAGGCGTCAGCCTGATGCAGATTTTGCTCACTCACGGTCATCTCGACCACGTTGGTGCGGCAGCCGAGCTGGCGCAACACTACGGCGTGCCGATTATCGGACCGGAAAAAGAAGATGAGTTCTGGCTGGAAGGACTCCCTGCGCAAAGCCGGATGTTCGGCCTGGAGGATTGCCAGCCGCTGCATCCTGACCGCTGGCTTAATGAAGGCGATGTCGTCAGCGTGGGGAACGTTTCTCTGCAGGTTCTGCATTGCCCAGGCCATACGCCGGGACACGTTGTTTTCTTCGATGACGCGTCGCGGCTGCTGGTTTCCGGCGACGTTATCTTCAAAGGTGGCGTCGGGCGCAGCGACTTCCCGCGCGGCGACCACGGGCAGCTGATCGACGCGATTAAACGCAAGCTGCTGCCTTTGGGCGATGACGTGACCTTTATCCCCGGCCACGGGCCGATATCAACGCTAGGCCATGAGCGTTTGCATAACCCTTTCCTGCAAGATGAAATGCCGGTCTGGTAACCATTCCGGACGCTAAATATAAAGAAGGCCGCATATGCGGCCTTCTTTTTTTAGGGTACAGCGGCGTTACAGTACGGCGACGATCGCTTCACACAGCGGCGCCATATTGTCCGGCGTCATGCCGGCAACGTTAATGCGCCCGGAAGCCACGGCGTAAATCGCGAACTCTTCGCGCAGACGCAGAACCTGCTCTTTGGTCAGGCCGCTAAACGAGAACATGCCGTTTTGCTTAATGATGAAGGAGAAGTCGCGGTTAGCGCCTTTTTCCTGCAGGGTATTAACGAACAGCAGGCGCATACGCTGAATGCGCTGACGCATGTCGGTCAGCTCCTGCTCCCAGATAGCGCGCAGCGCATCGTTGCTGAGAATTGTCGCCACAACGGCAGCGCCGTGTGCCGGCGGGTTGGAGTAGTTAGCGCGGATCACTGACTTCATCTGGCTGAACGCGCGGTCGACGGTGTCGCTATCGCTTGCCACCAGCGTACAGGCGCCAACGCGCTCATTGTACAGGCCGAAGTTCTTCGAGTAGGAGCTGGCAACCAGCAGCTCTTTGTGCAGCGCGGCAAACGCGCGCAGGCCTTCAGCATCTTCTTCCAGACCGCGGGCAAAGCCCTGATAGGCGAAGTCGAACAGCGGCAGCCAGCCCTTATCAACGGAGAGCTGCGCCAGCTGTTGCCACTGCTCCAGCGTCGGATCGATACCGGTTGGGTTATGGCAGCAGCCGTGGAACAAAACAACGTCGCCAGCCTGGGCTTCATTGAGGCTTGCCAGCAGACCGGCAAAGTCGAGAGTGCGGTTAGCCGCATCGTAGTAGGTGTACTCGCGAACTTCGAGGCCGGCGGAATTGAATACGCTCTTGTGGTTCGGCCAGCTCGGATTGCTCACCCAAACGCGCTTAACGTCGGTATTTTTGGCAAGGAAGTCGGCGGCAACGCGCAGGCCACCGGTACCGCCTGGAGTCTGGGCGGTACGCGCGCGCTTATCGCTGACGATAGCGCTTCCTTTACCGAACAGCAGCTCCTGCGTGCATTGACCAAATTCCGGAATACCATCGATACCCAGATAATTTTTGGTGGTCTCATTCTCCAGCAGATATTGCTCTGCCTTCTTCACGCTGGTCAGGACCGGGGTTTTACCCGTTTCATCTTTATAAACGCCAATCCCGAGGTTAATTTTTGTAGGACGGTCATCGGCACGAAACAGATCGGCCAGGCCCAGAATAGGGTCGGCAGGGGCGGCAGTAATGTTCTCAAACATGACGAGGTTCCATTGTGATTACTGAAGGGAGTTCCGCTATCAGGGTAACGGGAGAATGAGCAATTGCCAACCGTTTGCGACAAAAAGCGCGAAGGTTTTCCAAAGTTACGATCTTTGCCTTAGTAACGCAGAAAAGCAGGACCGAAGTCCTGCTTTTTAGGCATATCACGAAGGGGTGTACTGATTAAAACTTAGAACTGGTAAACGATACCCACGGCGACGGTGTCGTCGGAATTCACGCCCAGTTTGTTGTCGCTATCGATCTGGTTGATCTGATAATCGACATAGGTAGACATGTTTTTGTTGAAGTAGTAGGTTGCGCCGACATCAATGTAGTTGATGTAGTCTTCGTTACCCACACCCTCAACGTTTTTCGCTTTAGATTTGTAGTAAGCGATGGACGGACGCAGGCCGAAATCAAACTGATACTGCGCAACGATGGAGAAGTCCTGAGTCTTGTTGGCAAAACCGTCAGTAATACGGGTCGCATTACGGGTTTCGCCGTACAGAGCTGCCAGGTAGATGTTGTTCGCATCATATTTCAGACCGGTTGCCCACTGCTCGGCTTTATCGCCTTTACCGCGAGTCAGAGCCTGCTGTGCATCGGTACGATCCGCTGCGCCGTATGCGCCGACAATGCCGAAGCCGTCGATGTCATAGCTCAGAGAGGTTGCCCAGCCGTCGCCGTTAGAGCGGGAAGCGTCTGTGTGCTCGTTTTTGCCCAGGTACTGTACGCCAAAGCTCAGGCCGTCAACCAGACCGAAGAAGTTGGTATTACGGTAGGTTGCGAGACCACCGGTACGACCTGCGAAGAAGTTATCGCTGGAACCGGTGTCGCCACCAAACTCAGGCAGCATATCGGTGACGCCGATAGCGTCATACACCAGGCCGTAGTTACGACCATAGTTGAAGGAGCCTGCATCGCCGAATTTCAGACCGGCGTATGCCAGACGGGTTTTGTTGCCGCTCTGAGCGTCGCTACCTTCAGTGTTATTACCCTGGAAGTTATATTCCCACTGGCCGAAACCGGTCAGCTGATCGTTGATCTGGGTTTCACCTTTAAAACCTAAACGTGCATAGGTCTGGTCGCCGTCATTACCCTTGTTATCAGAGAAATAGTGCAGACCTACGGTTTTACCGTACAGATCGAGTTTGTTGCCGTCTTTGTTATAGATTTCTGCAGCATTTGCTGCGCCGGCTACCAGCAGGGCAGGGATCACCGCTGCCAGAATATTGCGCTTCATCATTATTTATTACCCTCATTAGTATTTTTATATGAACACTTGCCACTGCCGCCAATACATTCTGTCAATGAAAATTTACAGAACCATTGATGATAGTTTGGTGTCTGAAGGCATCTTTCCATCCGCGACATCGTTTCGCTAGCCGGAAAATGCTACCAATGTCGCATATGAGTAACAATTAGAAAGTGTATGTAACAAAATGTGAATTTTTGGGAACTTTGTGAACTCAATCAAAATTCCATTCCACTTTGCGTATAAAATCGTCATGGCTTATATATCTATATGAATTAATTATGATTAATTTAGATAAGAGCCGATTTGTGCATTTTGTGGCTGGTTTTCGCTTTTTTTTTACTCAACGTTTGTCTTTGCATGTTGTGCGGTGGGTGGTTAAGAAATGAGCAAAATAATCAGGCATTTCGCCCATGAATGAACATAAGGTGCGCTTTCTCGTTTCGGCGGGTAGCGAAATAGTGAGTAACATAAATGTGAAGCGGAAGGCTTGATGTTTAAATTTCTTGATATTCGTTAACAATAGCTGACATAAAAAAGGGCCAGCTTACGCTGACCCTTTTTACAAAGCGGTAATAAAAATCAGAATGTCGCGCTGCGCGGGGTGCGCGGGAACGGAATGACGTCGCGAACGTTCTGGACGCCGGTTACGTAGGCAATCAGACGCTCAAAGCCCAGTCCGAAACCGGAGTGCGGAACGGTGCCGTAACGGCGCAGGTCGCGGTACCACCAGTAGTCTTCTTTATTAAGACCCATTTCCGCCATGCGCGCGTCAAGCACGTCCAGACGCTCTTCACGCTGCGAACCACCGATAATTTCACCGATGCCCGGCGCCAGAACGTCCATTGCGGCGACGGTTTTCCCGTCTTCGTTAAGGCGCATGTAAAACGCCTTGATGTCTTTCGGATAGTTTTTTACCACCACCGGTGCTTTGAAGTGCTCCTCTGCCAGATAGCGCTCGTGCTCGGAAGAGAGGTCCACGCCCCAGTAAACCGGGTTTTCGAACTGCTTACCGCAGTTTTCGAGGATCGTTACCGCGTCGGTATAATCGACCTGGGCGAAATCGGCAGACACGAAACGCTCGAGGCGATCGATCGCATCTTTATCCACGCGCTCGGCGAAGAATTTCATGTCATCCGCGCGCTCTTCCAGTACGGCCTTGAAGACGTACTTCAGCATCGCTTCCGCCAGGCCCGCAACATCGTTCAGGTTGGCGAAGGCCACTTCCGGTTCCAGCATCCAGAATTCCGCCAGATGGCGGCTGGTGTTGGAGTTTTCCGCACGGAAGGTCGGACCGAAGGTGTAGATTTTTGACAGCGCGCAGGCGTAGGTTTCGCCGTTCAGCTGGCCGGATACGGTAAGGAACGACTCTTTGCCGAAGAAGTCCTTATCGAAATCCACTTTGCCCTGGTCGTTACGCGGCAGGTTTTCCAGATCCAGCGTGGAGACGCGGAACATTTCACCTGCGCCTTCGGTATCAGAGGCGGTAATCAGCGGGGTAGAAACCCAGAAGAAGCCCTGCTCGTCAAAGAAGCGATGCAGCGCCTGCGCCAGAGTATGACGCACGCGGGCAACCGCGCCAATCAGGTTGGTACGCGGACGCAGGTGGGCAACTTCGCGCAGATACTCGATGCTGTGGCGTTTAGCCGCCATCGGGTAGGTATCCGGATCTTCGACCCAGCCGGTAACTTCTACGCTGCTGGCCTGAATTTCGAAGCTCTGGCCCTGGCCCTGAGATGCCACGACTTTACCGGTGACGATGACCGAACAGCCGGTAGTCAGACGCAGCACTTCCTGATTGTAATTGGGAAGAGAATTACTAATGACGGCCTGTACAGGATCAAAGCAGGAACCGTCATAGACGGCCAGGAAGGAAAAGCCAGCTTTTGAATCTCGGCGGGTACGTACCCATCCGCGGACGGTGACTTCGCTGTCAACCGCAACACGGCCCTGGAGTACGTCGGCTACAGGCACAACGCTCATAATAGTCTCTCTATTCGTAGTCCAATAAAAATATCTGTTTCCCCCGGCAATCGGGGGATATCTATGTTACCTGTCATCTTCCATCAGACAAGCAGATTTCGCACCGCGAGGGAGAGTTTTCGGAAATAAATAAGGAACAAGGAGCCAGAACGGCTCCTTGTGGTGATTAACTGGCCTTTTTAATCGGCGGCAGGTCGAAGGCTTCGCGCAGGGCGCGCACAAATGCCTTATCGTGACAGATGGTTTTGCCCGGGCTGTCAGAGAGCTTGGCCACCGGCTTGCCGTTGCATTCCACCAGCTTGATCACGATATTGAGCGGCTTAACCTGTGGAATATCACAGGTTAAGCGCGTACCGATGCCAAAGCTGAGATTCACCCGCGATGAGAAATGACGATACAAATCGACGGCTTTCGTCAGGTCGAGGTTATCGGAGAAGACCAGTACTTTACTCAGCGGGTCGATACCCAGCTTCTGATAATGGGCGATGGCTTTCTCGCCCCATTCAACCGGATCTCCGGAGTCGTGGCGCAGACCCTGATAGCGTTCGGCGAATTCCGGGCCGAAATCACGCAGGAAGGCATCCATAGTAATACAGTCGGTCAGGGCAATGCCCAGCTGGTCCGGATACTCTTCGAGCCAGGCGGCAAGGGCCGCGCGCTGGCTGCTGGCAAGGTTCGGGCTGATCTGCTGATGGGCCTGGAACCATTCATGAGCCTGAGTGCCCATCGGCGTCAGATGCAGGCGACGAGCCAGGTCGTAGTTGCTGGTGCCGGTAAACCACGGCTCCTGCTGCAGACGTTCGACGATAGCCTGCTGTACTTCGCGCGAGAAGCGACGACGGGTACCGAAGTCCATTAAGCGAAAGCGGCTCATATCGATATCGGCCGTGATTTCCCGGAAGTCGCTCAGCTTGCGTTCGAGGGTCTCCAGCGCCAGCTCAACGCCGATTTCCGGCGAGCGGTAGCGGTGAACCAGCTCGCTGATCACCGCCAGCAGCGGGACTTCCCACATAATGACTTCACGCCAGGGCCCGGAGAGACGAATGTTCAGCTTGCCGTTGTCGTTACTGACGGTGACCTGCTGCGGGTCGTAACGGAAGTCGCGCAGCCAGTCGAGATAATCGTGCGAAAAGAACGGCAGGGTCGACAGCCAGTGATACTCATCGTCCTGCAGCTTCAGGTCGCGCATGGCCTCAACCTGTTCGCGAATCGCATCGGCATAGATGCCGAGCAAATCATCCCCGCGGCAGCGGAACTCCGCCGCAACGTGTACATCGTAATAGCGGTGGAAGACGGCCTGCTGCATGTGCAGCTTGTAGGCATCCGTATCAAGCAGCGAGTGCAGTACAGGAGAAGTGAATTGTGTCATGGTGCGCGGTAGCATCCTCTCACTGGAGCGTTTCCATCAAAACCTAAGCAGAAAAAAGGAGGCGGAGTATAGCTTTATTCCCCGACTCTGTCCCGCAGTGAAGGCCGATGGCGACGCTGACGGTCATTTGCGAGGCCTAGTTTAATATATTGAACACGGATCACACCACAAGCTTTGCACCGGGTCGAGCGCATTTCGTGCCTCCTGTGTTATCAAAATGTAGCGATTTTCGTGTTTGACGTTGAAAAGATGAAGATTCTGCATAGCGAGAACATCACAACAGGAATAGACTGGGTTTGACACTTTATGGAACATGCTAAAGGTTTTTTATGACACAACAGCCCCAAGCCAAATACCGCCACGACTATCGTGCGCCGGACTATCTGATTAGCGATATCGATTTGACCTTTGACCTGGATGCCGCGAAAACCGTTGTTACGGCTGAGAGTAAACTCTCCCGTCACGCGGCTGCGTCTGATGTGCCATTGCGTCTGGATGGCGAAGACCTGACGTTGGTCTCTCTGCAGGTTAACGGTCAGCCGTGGAGCGACTATAAAGAAGAAAATAACCAGCTGGTTATTGGCGGTTTACCGGAACATTTCACCCTGACTATCGTCAATGAAATCAGCCCGGCGGCCAATACCGCGCTCGAAGGGCTGTATCAGTCAGGCGAAGCGCTGTGCACGCAGTGTGAAGCAGAGGGCTTCCGCCATATCACCTGGTACCTGGACCGCCCGGACGTTCTGGCGCGTTTCACCACCAAAATTATCGCCGATAAGGCGAAATACCCGTACCTGCTGTCTAACGGCAACCGCGTGGCGCAGGGCGAGCTGGAAAACGGCCGTCACTGGACGCAGTGGCAGGACCCGTTCCCAAAACCGTGCTATTTATTCGCGCTGGTGGCCGGTGATTTCGACGTCTTGCGCGACACTTTCATCACCCGTTCCGGACGCGAAGTGGCGCTGGAGCTGTTCGTCGATCGCGGCAACCTTGACCGCGCGCCGTGGGCGATGACGTCGCTCAAAAACTCGATGAAATGGGACGAAACTCGTTTCGGCCTCGAGTACGATCTCGACATCTATATGATTGTCGCCGTCGACTTCTTTAATATGGGGGCGATGGAGAACAAAGGGCTGAACGTCTTTAACTCCAAATACGTGCTGGCGCGTACCGATACCGCCACCGATAAAGACTACCTCGATATCGAACGCGTGATTGGCCACGAATATTTCCACAACTGGACCGGCAACCGCGTGACCTGCCGCGACTGGTTCCAGCTGAGCCTGAAAGAAGGCCTGACCGTGTTCCGCGATCAGGAGTTCAGCTCCGATCTGGGCTCGCGCGCGGTGAACCGCATCAATAACGTCCGCACCATGCGCGGGCTCCAGTTTGCCGAAGACGCCAGCCCGATGGCCCATCCGATTCGTCCGGATAAGGTTATCGAGATGAACAACTTCTACACCCTGACGGTATATGAAAAGGGCGCGGAAGTGATCCGCATGCTGCATACCCTGCTGGGTGAGGACAACTTCCAGAAAGGCATGCAGCTGTACTTCGAGCGCCATGACGGCAGCGCCGCCACCTGCGACGATTTCGTTCAGGCGATGGAAGACGCGTCGAACGTTGACCTGTCTCATTTCCGCCGCTGGTACAGCCAGTCCGGTACGCCGGTAGTGAGCGTGCATGATGACTATAATCCGGAAACCGAGCAGTACCGCCTGACCATCAGCCAGCGCACGCCGCCGACTTCCGAGCAGGCGGAAAAACAGCCTCTGCATATTCCGTTTGATATCGAGCTATATGATAACGAAGGCAAGGCGATCCCGCTGCAGAAGGGCGGGCATCCGGTGCATCACGTGCTGAACGTCACCCAGGCCGAGCAGACCTTTGTCTTTGATAACGTCTACTTCCAGCCGGTTCCGGCGCTGCTGTGCGAATTCTCCGCGCCGGTGAAGCTGGAATATAAGTGGAGCGATCAGCAGCTGACGTTCCTGATGCGCCACGCGCGCAACGACTTCTCCCGCTGGGATGCGGCGCAGAGCCTGCTGGCGACCTACATCAAGCTTAACGTCAACCGCCATCAGCAGGGTCAGCCCCTGTCGCTGCCGGTTCACGTCGCCGATGCGTTCCGCGCGATCCTGCTGGATGAGAAGATCGATCCGGCGCTGGCGGCAGAGATCCTGACGCTGCCGTCCGCCAGTGAAATCGCCGAGCTGTTTGCGATTATCGATCCGATTGCCATTGTGGCGGTGCGCGAAGCGCTCACCCGCACGCTGGCGAAAGAGCTGGCGGATGAATTCCTCGCTATCTACAACGTCAATAAGCTCGACGGCTATCGCGTAGAGCATGCCGATATCGGCAAGCGCTCGCTGCGCAATACCTGCCTGCGCTACCTGGCGTTTGGCGATGCTGAGCTGGCGGATAAGCTGGTCGTCGCCCAGTATCATCAGGCCGACAACATGACCGACGCGCTGGCGGCCCTGTCGGCGGCGGTGGCGGCGCAGCTGCCGTGCCGCGATGCGCTGATGCAGGAATATGACGATAAATGGCATCAGGATGGCCTGGTCATGGACAAATGGTTGATCCTGCAGGCCACCAGCCCGGCGGATAATGCGGTAGATGCGGTACGTGCGTTGCTGAATCATCGCTCGTTCAGTATGAACAACCCGAACCGCGTCCGCTCGCTGATTGGCGCCTTTGCCGGCAGCAACCCGGCGGCCTTCCACGCCGAAGACGGCAGCGGATATCAGTTCCTGGTGGAGATGCTGACCGAGCTCAACAGCCGCAACCCGCAGGTGGCCTCGCGTCTGATTGAGCCGTTGATTCGTCTGAAGCGTTATGATGCCAAACGCCAGGCGCTGATGCGCGCGGCGCTGGAGCAGCTGAAAGGTCTGGAGAATCTCTCCGGCGATCTGTTCGAGAAAATCAGTAAAGCGCTGGCGTAAAGGGCGTTCCGCTCCCGGATTGCGGCGGCAGCGCCGCGCTCCGGGAGCCGTTTAGCCGTGACTGAACAGGCGTGGCGAGGCTTCGTGCCTGCCGCGCTTCATTACTCTGTTGAGAACTTCTGCCTCCAGCTCCGCCAGCCGCGCCGAACCGGTATGCCGCGGGCGCGCAATATCCACCGTGACGTCCAGCCCAATCTTGCCCTCTTCAATCAACAGCACCCGATCGGCCATCGCCACCGCTTCGCTCACATCGTGAGTCACCAGCAGTACGGTGAACCCATGTTCCTGCCAGAGCGAGACGATTAAATCCTGCATTTCAAGGCGGGTGAGGGCGTCAAGCGCGCCCAGCGGCTCGTCAAGCAGCAGCAGGCCGGGGCGATGAATCAGCGCCCGGGCCAGCGCCACGCGCTGCTTTTGTCCGCCGGAAAGCGCCGCTGGCCATTCGTTGGCGCGATTTTCGAGGCCGACGCTGGCCAAAGCCTGCAGGGCCGCGTCTCGCCACGAGCCTTTAAGCCCCAGGCCGACGTTATCGATCACCGTTTTCCACGGCAGCAGGCGCGAATCCTGAAACATCATGCGGGTATCGTCCTGGATTTGCGCCAGCGGCGTCGAGCCCGCCAGCAGCTCGCCGGCGTTGGGTTTCTCCAGCCCGGCCAGCAGACGCAGCAGGGTACTTTTACCGCCGCCGCTGCGCCCGACCACCGCGACGAACTGCCCGGTGGGAATATGTAAATCAAGCGCGTTAAGAATCGTGTTTTCGCCGTAGCGTTTGGTCACGCCGTTGAGCAACAGCGGGATCCCAGGGTTCAGACGGGCGGTCGTCATGCGTTAGCCTCCTGAAGATGATAGGCCGGATTCCAGCGCAGCCAGACGCGCTCCAGCAGCTGTGCGCTGAAGTCGGCCAGTTTGCCTAGAATGGCGTAGAGAATGATGGCCACGACCACCACATCGGTTTGCAGAAATTCTCGCGCGTTCATAGCCAGGTAGCCGATGCCGGCGTTTGCCGAGATGGTCTCGGCGACAATCAGCGTTAGCCACATCAGGCCGAGAGCGAAGCGAATACCCACCATGATTGACGGCAGGGCCCCGGGCAGAATCACGTGACGAAATAGCGCAAAGCCGGATAGGCCGTAGCTGCGCGCCATCTCGACCAGCCCGCGGTCAATGTTACGAATACCGTGCCAGGTGTTGATATAAATCGGGAACATGGTGCCCAAAGCGACGAGAAAAATCTTGGCGCTCTCGTCGATGCCGAACCATAAAATAACCAGCGGAATCAGGGCCAGGTGCGGCACGTTGCGCAGCATCTGAATCGAGGTGTCCAGCAGACGCTCTCCCCAGCGCGAGAGGCCGCTAATCATCCCCAATGCCAGGCCAATGGAGCCGCCGATAGCGAAGCCAAGCAGCGCGCGCCACGAGCTGATGGCCAGATGTTGCCAAAGCTCGCCGCTGGCGGAGAGCGTCCAGAAGGCTTTCAGCACCCCTTCCGGCGAAGGCAGGATCCGGGTGGAGAGCCAGCCCACCGAAGAGGCGAGCTGCCAGATGATGACGGTGCCGACCGGTAAAAACCAGGGGGCAAGGCGAATCAGGAGTTTTTGCCCAGGGGTTGCCATATGTCGCTCCTCAGCTCTGCGCCGCTTTACGCGGGATAAATTCATTCGCTACCGCTTCACCCTGCGGACGCAGACTCTGCGGCTGCGGGATTGACGGAATATTGACGTCCAGCAGCGGGAACAGCAGCTCGCCGACGCGCAGGGCTTCTTCAAGGTGCGGATAGCCGGAAAGCACGAAGCTATCGATGCCGAGATCGGCATATTCATTGATACGCTCGGCGACCGTGGCGGCATCGCCGACCAGCGCGGTTCCGGCGCCGCCGCGCGCCAGCCCGACGCCGGCCCACAGGTTAGGGCTGATTTCGAGCTTGTCGCGCTGGCCGTTGTGCAGCGCGGCCATTCGGTGCTGGCCGACGGAATCCGTTTGCGCAAAGGCGGCCTGCGCCCTGGCGATAGTGTCATCATCCAGATGGGAAATTAAGCTCTCCGCCGCCTGCCAGGCCTCTTCGTTAGTTTCACGCACAATCACATGCAGGCGGATGCCGAAGCGAACCTTACGACCGTGGCGCGCGGCCTTTTCGCGCACCTGGGCGATTTTTTCCGCCACCTGCGCCGGGGGCTCTCCCCAGGTCAGATACAGATCGACCTGCTCGGCGGCAAGATCCTGCGCCACTTCAGAGGATCCGCCGAAGTAGAGCGGGGGACGCGGCTGCTGCAGCGGCGGGAACATCAGCTTCGCACCGCGCACGCGCTGATGCTTGCCGTTGAAGGTCACGGTTTCGCCCTCCATCAGCCGGCGCCAGATATGGGTAAATTCCGCCGAGGCTTCGTAGCGCTCGGTGTGATCGAGGAACACGCCGTCGCCGGCGAGCTCCTGCGGGTCGCTGCCGGTCACCAGATTAAACAGCGCCCGGCCGTTGGAGAGTCGATCCAGCGTCGCCGCCTGGCGCGCCGCGACCGTTGGCGAAACGACGCTCGGACGCAGGGCGACGAGAAATTTCAGGCGCTGAGTCACCGGGATCATCGAGGCGGCCACCAGCCAGGCGTCTTCACATGAGCGTCCGGTGGGGATCAGGACGCCGGTAAATCCCAGCCGATCGGCGGTCTGCGCAATCTGCTGCAGATAGCCGTAGTCAACCGGACGCGCGCCTTGATCGGTCCCAAGATAGCGACCGTCACCGTGAGTGGGTAAAAACCAGAACATATTCAGACTCATGATTTCGCTCCTTGAATGGCTGCGGGCTGCCAGATGCGCGCGCGGATATCGACTTTTTTCGGCACCAGCTTGTTCTCATAGAACAGGTCGGCGGTTTGCTGCTGGCGCGCGGCCGTTTCGGCGCTAACCGGCGTAATGGTGGTTGGCGGGCGGTGGTCGAGATAGCTGGCTATCACCGCTTCAGGAAGACCCATGATTTTGGCCAGCAGGGCAATGCTTTGCGGACGCTGGCTGAGCGTCAGCGCATCGGCCTGGCTAAAGGTTTGCAGCACGCCTTCAATAAAGGCGCCGTTTTTTTCCGCATAAGGACGAGAAGCGAGATAGAAAGAGCCGGTTTGCTTCAGGTCGGTTCCATCTTTCAGAACCCGGGCGCCGCCCTGCTGGAGAGCCGCGGAGTAGTAGGGGTCCCAGATAGCCCACGCGTCGACGTTACCTTGCTGGAAAGCCGCACGGGCGTCGGCGGGAGCGAGATAGACCGCCTGAATATCGTTGAACGTCAGGCCCGCCTGCTGTAGCGCGCGGAGCAGCAGGTTGTGGGAGCTGGAGCCGCGCTGAAAGGCGACCTTATGGCCCTTTAGCTGCGCGACGTTTTTAATCGGGCTGTTTTCCGCCACCAGAATCACTTCGGCTTTGGGTTTAGGCGGTTCGGCGCCGACATAGACCAGATCGGCCCCGGCAGCCTGGGCAAAAATAGGTGGAATATCGCCGGTGCTGCCAATATCAATGCTGCCGACGTTCAACGCTTCGAGCATCTGCGGGCCGGCGGGAAACTCCACCCATGAGATTTTGGTGCCCGGGTAGCGTTGTTCCAGCAGCTGGTGGCTTTTCGCCAGCACCATGCTGACGCTGCCTTTTTGATAGCCGACGCGTAGAGCATCCGGCTCGGACTGCGCCGCGTGGGCCAGGGCGGAGAGCATCAGCAGCCCGCCGAACGCCAGGGGAGCCAGGAGATTACGCATGTTCGACCCCGTGCGTTGCTTTGAGGGCAGGCGCGCGGCTGGTTGGGCGATGAAGCGCCTGCCAGAAGGTTTCCAGCGCGTGGTCGAGGCGACCCTGCAGGTTTGGCGTAAACTGCGGCTTGTGCTGGTAGTCAGTCACCTGGCTGTCATCGGCAAACACGCCGTGGAGGATCTCCTGGGCCTTCAGCGCGTTGAGAACCGGCTTCAGGGCATAATCCACCGCCAGCATATGGGCGATAGTGCCGCCGGTTGCCAGGGGCAGGACGATTTTTCCTTCCAGCGCGCGTTCCGGAAGCAGATCGAGCAGCGTCTTCAGCGCGCCGGAGAAAGAGGCTTTATAGACCGGAGTGGCGATAATCAGGCCATCCGCGCCGGCCAGCTGTTCGTTCAGAGTATGCAGCGCCGGATTATCGAAACGGGCATAAAGAAGATCTTCCGGGGCAAAATTCTGCAGGTGCCAGTGGCAGACTTCAACATCAGCGGCGGAGAGCGTCTCTCTGGCGTATTCCAGAAGGGCGCTGGAACGGGAAGGGTAGCGCGGGCTACCCGCTAGTGTAATGACACGCATGTTCTCTCTCTCCTTATAACCAAATGTTCGCATTTATCTATTATTGATAACATTTACTGGCAGTGTGACAGAGGCGATTTATTTACCTAAATGATTTTTCCACCCTTGTTTTGTCAGAATTTGCATAAAGAAGGGCGGAAAAGTAAACGTTTGCGTTGGATGGACGATTTTTTGTCGTAGGTCAATTCCCTTTCCGCTGAGGATCGAACATAATACGCCCCCGGTTTGCACACCGGGAATCCAGGAGAGTTCATGTACTACCCCTTCGTTCGTAAAGCTCTTTTTCAGCTCGATCCTGAGCGCGCTCATGAAGTAACCTTCCAACAATTACGCCGTGTATCGGGAACGCCGCTTGAGATGCTGATCCGCCAGAAGGTGCCGGCTAAACCGGTGACCTGCATGGGACTCACGTTTAAGAATCCGCTGGGCCTTGCCGCCGGGCTGGATAAAAACGGCGAGTGTATCGATGCGCTCGGGGCTATGGGTTTTGGTTCAATCGAAATTGGTACCGTGACGCCGCGCGCGCAGCCGGGCAACGATAAGCCGAGGATCTTCCGTCTGGTTGCGGCAGAAGGTTTGATCAACCGCATGGGCTTTAATAATCTCGGCGTTGATAACCTCGTCGAGAACGTTAAAAAGGCGCATTTTGACGGTATTCTTGGGATTAATATCGGTAAAAATAAAGATACCCCGGTTGAGCAGGGCAAAGATGATTACCTGATTTGTATGGAAAAAGTCTATCCCTATGCTGGCTATATCGCCATTAATATCTCCTCACCGAATACCCCGGGCCTGCGCACGTTGCAATATGGCGACGCGCTCGACGATTTACTTTCCGGTATTAAAAATAAGCAGCTTGAGCTGCAGCAAAAGCATCAAAAATATGTCCCCGTGGCCGTGAAGATCGCCCCGGATCTTTCCCTCGAGGAATTGATCCAGGTAGCCGATAGCCTGGTTCGCCATAATATTGACGGCGTGATTGCCACCAATACCACCCTCGATCGATCGTTGGTGCAGGGAATGCAATATTGCGATGAAACCGGTGGCCTGAGCGGTCGTCCTCTGCAATTAAAAAGCACTGAGATTATCCGTATGCTGGCGACAGAATTAAACGGCCGCTTGCCAATTATCGGAGTAGGCGGGATTGACTCTGCGATTGCAGCCCGGGAAAAAATGGCCGCCGGCGCGACGCTGGTCCAGATTTATTCTGGCTTTATTTTTAAAGGCCCGCCGCTGATTAAAGAAATTGTTACCAATATCTAATCTTTTCCCCCTCTGAAACACCCCCAGGGCTTTATTTCCGGCCCTGGTTGTTTTATATTCCCTCATTGTTGCTTATTTAGACATTTTAGTCTTTTCTTAATTTTGGAAATAATTCTGTTGCCGTATGCCGTGCATTACAGATAGAAGTGAAAGAGGACGGGGGAAAAATGCGGATTAAACCTGACGATAACTGGCGTTGGTATTACGATGAAGAGCACGATCGCATGATGCTCGATTTGGCCAATGGTATGTTGTTCCGCTCGCGCTTTGCGCGCCGGATGCTGACGCCCGATGCATTCGCGCCATCCGGGTTTTGCGTTGACGACGCCGCTCTTTATTTTTCCTTCGAAGAAAAATGCCGGGATATAGAATTATCTAAAGAGCAGCGCGCTGAATTAGTGCTTAACGCGCTGGTTGCCATTCGTTTTCTTAAGCCCCAAATGCCGAAAAGCTGGCATTTCACCACCCATGAAGAGAGCTGGCAGCCCGGCGGCGGCGATACCGCCAGCGCCTGGCTCAGCGATACCGGGCAGCAGGTGAATCTGCTGGTGGTGGAGCCTGGCGAAAATGCCGCACTGTGCCTGCTGGCCCAGCCGGGGTTAACGTTGGCCGGACGGGTGATGCAGCTTGGCGACGTGATTAAAATTATGAACGACAGACTACAGCCCGCCCCGCGTATCTCCAGCTACAGCCTTGGCGAGGCGGTTTAAGGCGGCGAGCCTCTTTGGCTGCCAGCTGAAGAACCTCTGAAGACCTCAGGGCGCCAGGCGTAAGTCGGTTTTTGGTACGCAGCTGCAGCACAGAATAGTGCCATCCGCCGCAACGGCGTTTTTCTTCAGCGGGCTGACCTCACCTTCCTCAAGCCGAATGCGGCAGCTGCCGCAGATGCCCGCCCGGCAGGAGTAGGGCACGCGGATCCCCTGTTGCTCCAGCTGTTCCAGCAGAACCTGCTGGTTATTCCCGGTAAAACTCTGTCCCTGCCACTCAATATCAACCGTCGCATTCTGCTGAGCTGCAGAAGGTTCACTATCATCGCTTTCGCCCGCCCCGTAGGCCTTTGCCGGGCCACGCTTCAGCACCTCGACTTCATCGCCCACGCGGATAACGCCGCTGCTGCGGGCAATCAGATTTTGACCGAAATCGACATCGCCATTATCCACGGCGGTGCGAAAGCGTTGCAGCGTGGCTAGCGGTTCGCCGGACGGATGCTTTTGTCCGCGTTCCGGACTGACGGTGGTAAAAATACAGCGGCTGCAGGGCTTGGCGACATCAAAAGTCACTTCGCCAATGCGGATCACCTTCCAGCTATCTTCCTCCCACGGCTCGGCGCCGGTGACGACCAGGTTAGGGCGAAACTGCTCCATACGTACGCTGGCCGTACAGCGCTGCTGCAGGTCGCGCAGCGAGGCTTCATTGGTGAGTAAATAGGGGTAACCGTCGGCAAAGGTGAGCGGGACGGCGTCATGGCGCTTAACGCGGCGGGTCAGCTGCGGTCCCAGCCAGCGAAGCTGAACCTGGCGATTAAAGAAGCCGCTAAGCCATTGGTTAACCGTTGACGGCGCAACCAGGGCGGTGAAATGGTTTCCCCACACCTCGGTAGGCTCGCCCTGAGGCGCGAAATCAGCGAAGCGAACGATCGCGCTGCTGCCGTCAGGAGCGGTCAGATGAACGCCGTCCTGCAGCGGGGAGGGGGTGAATTTCACCATCTGTGGAAACTGGCGGGCGGTAATAAAGGTGCCATCCGTTTCCGTCACCATAAACAGGCGATCGAAGGCCAGGCCGCTGATATCGGCAAACGCATGCGTCAGGCCAATTCCACGCATGGATTTGACGGGATGAATAAAAAGTCGCGATAGCGTTTTCATGCGTAGTCTCTGGGCTTAAAAATAAGCCTTTAACTTTATGACATGGGGCGCATATTGGCTATAATGCGCACCAATTTTCTTTTAGTAAAAGTGACGATATGAATTCTCTGTTTGCCAGTACGGCTCGTGGGCTTGAAGAGCTGTTAAAAACTGAACTGGAATCACTTGGCGCAGCGGACTGCCAGGTAGTCCAGGGCGGGGTCCATTTTCAGGGAGATACGCGCCTGCTGTATCAAAGCCTGATGTGGAGCCGGCTGGCCTCACGCATCATGCTGCCGTTAGGCCAGTGTAGCGTGTATAGCGATTTGGACCTGTACCTCGGTGTACAGGCCATTCCATGGACGGAGATTTTCACCCCTGACGCCACCTTCGCCGTGCATTTTAGCGGGCTGAACGATGAGATTCGCAACAGTCAGTACGGGGCGTTAAAGGTTAAAGATGCCATCGTCGACAGCTTCACGCGTAAAAATCTGCCGCGGCCGAACGTCGATCGCGAAAATCCCGATCTGCGAATCAACGTCTGGCTGAACAAAGAGACGGCGCATATCTCTTTAGATCTGAGCGGCGAAGGCCTGCATCTGCGCGGCTACCGCGACGGCACCGGGATGGCGCCGATCAAAGAGACGCTCGCTTCTGCGATCGTCATGCGTTCCGGCTGGGTGCCGGGAACGCCGCTGCTCGATCCGATGTGCGGTTCCGGTACGCTGCTGATCGAAGCCGCGATGCTGGCGACCGATCGCGCTCCAGGCCTGCATCGCGGCCACTGGGGCTTCAACGGCTGGGTCCAGCACGATGACGCGGTCTGGAAAGAGGTGAAGGCCGAAGCCCAGACCCGCGCCCGTAAAGGGCTGGCGGCATATGAGTCGCGTTTCTACGGGTCTGACGTCGACGCGCGGGTTATTGAACGCGCGCGCAGCAATGCCCGTCGCGCAGGCGTTGGCGAACTGATTGCGTTTGCAGCGAAAGATGTCGCTCAGCTCAGCAACCCGCTGCCGAAAGGCCCGTACGGGACCGTTATCAGCAACCCGCCGTACGGCGAACGTCTGGAAAGCGAGCCGGCGCTGATTGCCCTGCATAGCCTGCTTGGCCGGACGATGAAAAGTCAGTTTGGCGGCTGGAATCTGTCGCTGTTCAGCGCTTCTCCGGATCTGCTGAGCTGCCTGCAGCTGCGGGCAGACAAGCAGTTTAAGGCCAAAAACGGTCCGCTGGACTGCGTGCAGAAAAACTATCACGTTGCCGAAAACGAAGGCGGTAAAGCGGTATCGCTTGCCGAAGATTTCGCCAACCGCCTGCGCAAAAACCTGAAGAAATTTGAGAAGTGGGCGCGCCAGGAAGGTATTGAATGCTACCGCCTGTATGATGCCGATCTCCCGGAATATAACGTCGCTATCGACCGCTACGGTGAGTGGGTGGTGGTGCAGGAGTATGCGCCGCCGAAAACGGTCGATGCGCATAAAGCCCGCCAGCGTCTGTTTGATATTATCGCCGCGACGATTTCGGTATTAGGTATCGCGCCGAATAAGCTGGTGTTGAAAACCCGCGAACGGCAGAAAGGGAAAAACCAGTACCAGAAAATGGCTGAAAAAGGCGATTTTATCGAGGTACAGGAGTATAACGCTCGTCTGTGGGTCAACCTGACCGATTACCTCGATACCGGTCTGTTCCTCGACCACCGCATCGCGCGGCGTATGCTTGGTGAGATGAGCAAAGGCAAAGATTTCCTCAACCTCTTTGCCTATACCGGCAGCGCCAGCGTCCACGCCGGTCTTGGCGGCGCGCGCTCGACGACCACCGTCGATATGTCGCGCACCTACCTCGAGTGGGCCGAGCGAAATCTGCGTCTCAACGGGTTAACCGGCCGTTCGCACCGCCTGATGCAGGCCGATGTGCTGGGCTGGCTGCGCGAGAGCGATGAACAGTTCGACCTGATCTTTATCGATCCGCCGACGTTTTCTAACTCGAAGCGTATGGAAGAAACCTTCGACGTACAGAGCGATCACCTGCGCCTGCTGACCGATCTTAAACGTCTGCTGCGTAAAGGCGGCACGATTATGTTCTCGAACAATAAACGCGGTTTCCGTATGGATCATGACGGGCTGGCGCAGCTTGGACTGAAGGCGCAAGAAATTACGCAAAAAACGCAATCTCAGGATTTTGCCCGTAACCGTCAGATTCACAACTGCTGGCTGATTACTGCAGCCTGAAAGGAATAAAGAATGTCATTGATTAGTATGCATGGGGCCTGGCTCTCCTTCAGCGACTCTCCGCTGCTGGATAACGCCGAGTTGCATATCGAAGATAACGAGCGCGTGTGCCTGGTTGGGCGTAACGGCGCGGGCAAATCCACCCTGATGAAGATCCTCAACCGCGAGCAGGGTCTGGATGACGGGCGCATTATTTATGAACAGGATCTGGTCGTTGCGCGTCTGCAGCAGGATCCGCCGCGAAATATCGCGGGTACCGTGTACGACTTCGTTGCAGAAGGCATCGAAGAGCAGGCGGCGTACCTCAAAGGCTATCACGACGTTTCCCGTCTGGTGATGACCGACCCGAGCAACAAAAATTTAAACGAGCTGGCGCGTCTGCAGGATCTGCTGGACAACCTCGGTCTGTGGCAGCTGGAGAGCCGCATTAACGAAGTGCTGGAGCAGCTGGGCCTCGATGCCAACGCCGAGCTGGCCTCTCTGTCCGGCGGCTGGCTGCGTAAAGCGGCGCTCGGCCGCGCGCTGGTCAGCGGCCCGCGCGTGCTGCTGCTGGATGAACCGACTAACCACCTCGATATCGAAACTATCGACTGGCTGGAAGGCTTCCTGAAGACCTTCAAAGGCACCATCATTTTCATTTCGCACGACCGTTCATTTATTCGCAATATGGCGACGCGGATCGTCGATCTCGATCGCGGCAAGCTGGTGACCTATCCAGGCAACTACGATCAGTATCTGCTGGAAAAAGAAGAAGCGCTGCGGGTTGAAGAGCTGCAGAATGCGGAGTTCGATCGCAAGCTGGCGCAGGAAGAAGTCTGGATCCGCCAGGGGATCAAAGCACGCCGTACCCGTAACGAAGGCCGCGTTCGCGCCCTGAAGGCGATGCGTCGCGAGCGCGGCGAACGCCGCGAAGTGATGGGCAGCGCGAAGATGCAGGTAGAAGAGGCTTCACGCTCGGGCAAAATTGTCTTCGAGATGGAGAACGTTAACTACCAGGTTGGCGGCAAGGTATTGGTCAAAGACTTCTCGGCGCAGATTCAGCGCGGTGACAAAATAGCGCTGATTGGCCCTAACGGCTGCGGTAAAACTACGCTGCTGAAGCTGATGCTCGGTCAGCTGCAGGCGGACAGCGGACGAGTTCACGTCGGCACCAAGCTGGAAGTGGCCTACTTCGATCAGCACCGCGCCGAGCTGGACCCGGACCGGACGGTGATGGATAACCTCGCTGAAGGCAAGCAGGAAGTGCTGGTTAACGGCAAGCCGCGTCACGTGCTGGGCTATTTGCAGGACTTCCTGTTCCATCCGAAGCGGGCAATGACGCCGGTTCGCGCGCTGTCCGGCGGGGAGCGTAACCGTCTGCTGCTGGCGCGTCTGTTCCTGAAGCCCAGCAACCTGTTGATTCTCGATGAACCGACCAACGACCTGGATGTCGAAACCCTTGAGCTGCTGGAAGAGCTTATCGACGGCTACCAGGGCAGCGTGATGCTGGTCAGCCACGATCGTCAGTTTGTGGATAACACCGTCACCGAATGCTGGATCTTCGAAGGCGAGGGGCGCATCGGTCAGTACGTTGGCGGCTACCACGACGCGCGCGGACAGCAGTCGCAGTCTTTGGCGCAAAAACAGTCCGTGGCCAAAAAAAATGTTGAAGCCGCGCAGCCGAAAACGGAAAGTGTTAAACGTGCGGCGAGCAAACTAAGCTATAACCTTCAGCGTGAGCTGGAGCAGCTGCCGCAGCGTCTGGAAGAGCTGGAGGCCCGGCTGCAGAGTTTGCAGGATCAGGTCGCTGACGCCTCTTTCTTTGGTCAGTCGCATGACCATACGCAGCAGGTGCTGGCGCAGCTGGCCGAAGCGGAACAGGCCCTGGAAACGGCCTTTGAGCGCTGGGAATATCTCGAAGGATTAAAAAACGGCGCATAAGCTGAGGAGTTTTCATGTGCGATCATCATCATGCTGCGCGGCATATCCTGTGTCCACAATGTGATCTGCTGGTGGCGTTGCCCCGGCTGGAGCATCGCCAGAAAGCCGTATGTCCGCGTTGCGGCACAACGTTAACGACTTCATGGGACGCGCCTCGGCAGCGTCCCACTGCCTATGCGCTGGTCGCGTTGTTTATGCTGCTGCTGGCAAACCTGTTTCCCTTCGTCTACATGAACGTTGGGGGACTCAACAGTGAAATTGAGCTGCTGGAGATCCCCAACGTTCTGTTTAGCGAGAATTACGCCAGCCTCGGCACCTTCTTTCTCCTTTTTGTGCAGCTGGTGCCGGCCTTTTGCCTGATAACCATTTTGCTGTTGGTCAATCGCGTTCGTATGCCCGCAGCGCTAAAAGCGTTTCTGGCGCGAATTCTGTTCCACCTCAAAACCTGGGGAATGGCGGAAATCTTTCTCGCCGGGGTGCTGGTGAGCTTCGTGAAGCTAATGGCCTACGGTGATATTGGCGTTGGCCTGAGCTTTTTTCCCTGGTGTATGTTTTGCCTGCTGCAGCTGCGCGCGCTACAGTGCGTGGACCGGCGCTGGCTTTGGGACGACATCGCGCCAATGCCTGCGGTTAAACAGCCGCTGAAGGTTGGCGTGACGGGGATTCGCCAGGGCCTGCGCTCCTGTTCCTGCTGTACGGCCGTTTTACCCGCCGATGCAGCGGTATGCCCGCGCTGTCAGACGAAAGGGACGGTGCGGCGTAAGCATAGCCTGCAGTGGACGCTGGCCCTGCTAATCACCTCGTGCCTGCTCTATCTCCCCGCCAATATCATGCCCATTATGATAACCGACCTGCTGGGCGATAAAATGCCGTCTACGATCATGGCCGGGGTGATCCTGCTGTGGAGCGAAGGATCGTATCCGGTTGCGCTGGTGATATTCATCGCCAGTATTATGGTGCCGACGTTGAAAATGCTCGCGATTGGCTGGCTGTGCTGGAACGCCAACGGCAATGGTTCGCGTGATTCAGAGCGTATGCATCTGATTTATGAAGTAGTGGAGTTTGTTGGCCGCTGGTCAATGATTGATGTTTTTGTCATCGCTGTACTCTCGGCGCTGGTGCGCATGGGAGGGTTGATGAATATCTATCCTGCGATAGGGGCGGTGATGTTCGCGCTGGTTGTTGTGATGACAATGTTTTCAGCGATGACGTTCGACCCTCGTTTGTTGTGGGACCGTGAACCAGATTTAAGCCATGAGGAAATACAGCAGCATGGAAAATAATAGCGGAGAAGCAAAAGTGCAAAAGGTGAAGAACTGGTCACCAGTATGGATCTTCCCCATCGTCACTGTGCTAATCGGCGCGTGGATTCTTTTTTATCACTATAGCCATCAGGGGCCGGAGGTGACGCTGATCACCACCAACGCCGAGGGCATTGAGGGTGGTAAAACCCGGATTAAAAGCCGCAGCGTTGACGTCGGTGTGGTAGAAACCGCCACCCTGACGGACGATCTGACGCACGTAGAGATTAAGGCTCGCCTGAACTCCGGTATGCAGAAGCTTTTGCATCAGGACTCGGTGTTTTGGGTGGTAAAGCCGCAGGTGGGGCGTGAAGGGATCAGCGGCCTTGGGACGCTGTTATCCGGAGCCTATATTGAGCTTCAGCCTGGAACGAAAGGGGCGGATGCTGCGCAGTACCCGCTGCTGGACTCTCCGCCGCTGGCCTCGCCGGATGCGAAGGGTATCCGCATTCTGCTGGAAAGCAATAAAGCCGGCCAGCTCTCTCCCGGCGATCCGGTGCTCTTTCGCGGCTATCGGGTGGGGTCGGTCGAGACCAGCACCTTCGATCCGCAAAAGCGTAATATTACCTATCAGCTGTTCATCAACGCGCCAAACGATCGCCTGGTGACTACCAACGTTCGTTTCTGGAAAGATAGCGGTATTGCCGTGGATCTGACCTCGGCCGGGATGCGGGTGGAAATGGGCTCGCTGTCGACGCTGTTTGGCGGCGGGGTGAGTTTTGATATTCCGGAAGGGCTGGATCTTGGCGAACCGGTCGCGAACAAGACCGGCTACCATCTTTTTGATGACCAGAAAAGTATTCAGGATTCGGTCTTTACCCAGCACATCGACTACGTGATGTTCTTCAAAGATTCGATCCGCGGGCTTCAGCCCGGCGCGCCGGTGGAGTTCCGCGGGATACGCCTGGGCACGGTCGGCAAGGTACCGTTCTTTATTCCAGGACTGCATCAGCGGCTGAATGACGATTATCGCATTCCGGTAGAGGTGCGCATTGAGCCGGAACGGCTGATCAACCAGCTTGGTGACGATCCGAATATTCGCACCCATATGGACGATCTGATCAATCGCGGCCTGCGCGGTTCGCTTAAAACCGGCAACCTGATTACCGGCGCGCTGTATATCGATCTCGACTTCTATCCCAAAGCGCCTCCGCGCGGCAGCATGCATGAGTTTGGCTCTTATCCGATCATTCCAACGGTTAGCGGCGGCCTCGCGCAAATTCAGCAGCGCCTGATGGATGCGCTGGATAAGATTAACAATCTGCCGATTAACCCGCTGCTGGAGCAGGCGACCAGTACGCTGGCGCAGAGCGAAAAAACGATGCAGCACGTTCAGGCAACGCTGGATAGCTTGAATAAGATCACCTCAAGCCAGTCGATGCAGCAGCTGCCTGGTGATATGCAGAATACGCTGCGCGAACTGAACCGCAGTATGCAGGGCTTCCAGCCGGGGTCCGCGGCGTACAATAAGATGGTTGCGGATATGCAGCGACTGGATCAGGTTCTTCGTGAACTGCAGCCGGTACTGAAAACGCTCAATGATAAGAGCAACGCGCTGGTATTTGAGGCCAAGGGTAAAAAAGATCCGCAGCCGAAGGGAGCGAAATAATGAAAAAGTGGTTAGTAGCGGCAGCGGTATGCGCGCTGGCGGCCTGCAGCAGCAGCGGGGAGGATAAAACCTACTATCAGCTGCCTGTCGCCCAAAGCGGTGCGCAAAGCGCCACCCACGAGGGGAAGAACCTGCTGTGGGTTGAACAGGTCACTATCCCGGACTATCTGGCGGGCAACGGGGTGGTCTACCAGACCACCGACGTACAGTACGTCATTGCGAGTAATAATCTGTGGGCCAGCCCGCTCGATCAGCAGCTGCGCACCGCGCTGGTTGCGAATTTAAGCAATCAGCTGCCCGGCTGGGTGGTGGCATCGCAGCCGCTGGGCAACGAGCAGGATACGCTTAACGTTTCCGTTAACGGCTTTCATGGCCGGTACGACGGGCGGGTTATCGTCAGCGGTGAATGGCTGCTGAAGCATCAGGGCCAGCTGATTAAGCGTCCGTTTAATATTGAGCTGAAGCAGCAGCAGGACGGTTACGATGCGATGGTGAAAACGATGGCTCAGGCCTGGGCTCAGGAAGCGACCGCTATTGCCAGCGAGCTGAATCGCCTGCCATAAGCAAAATGAATGAAGCTAAACCGCCGCCGTGGTCTGAAAAACCGCGGCGGTTTTTTATTTGCCTCGTCAGATTGTTACTTGTGCTGGTTCACAGTTTTTGTACAAATGAACTTTCATGTAGCTCACAATTATGACAATGGCGTGAATTTTGCGCATTGACGTTACCTCTGATTCGCGGTATTCGTTAACCGTGGTTGCATATTTAGTGACCACTGTTTTCTTTTCCACCAGATCAAAGAATGAGGGAAACGAGGCATGAAGAGACAAAAACGAGATCGCCTGGAACGGGCACATCAACGTGGATATCAGGCCGGGATAACCGGAAGATCGAAAGAAATGTGTCCCTACCAGACCCTGAATCAAAGGTCCTACTGGCTAGGAGGCTGGCGAGAAGCCATGGAGGACAGGGTACAAACTGCCTGACTGTCTCTTTAAAAAAGAAGCCTCCGCAAGCGGGGGCTTCGCCTTTTTAAGCGTTGCTGCTAATCAGAACGCAGAAGTGTCCTGGAACAGGCCCACTTTCAGATCGGCCGCGGTGTAGATCAGACGATCGTCAACCAGCACTTCACCATCCGCCAGGCCCATAATCAGACGACGGTTAACAACGCGTTTAAAGTGAATACGATAGGTCACTTTCTTCGCAGTCGGCAGCACCTGGCCGGTGAATTTAACTTCACCCACTCCCAGCGCGCGGCCTTTGCCTTCGCCACCGAGCCAGCCCAGATAGAAGCCAACGAGCTGCCACATTGCGTCCAGGCCCAGGCAGCCCGGCATGACCGGATCGCCGATAAAGTGGCAACCGAAGAACCACAGGTCCGGGTTGATATCGAGTTCTGCTTCGACATAACCTTTATCGTAGTTACCACCGGTTTCGGTCATTTTGATGACGCGGTCCATCATCAGCATACTTGGCGCGGGCAGCTGCGGGCCTTTTGCGCCAAACAGTTCACCACGGCCAGAGGCAAGAAGGTCTTCTTTCGTATAGGATTCGCGTTTATCTACCATGTTTTCAGTAAGCCTTATTTTGAGTTCGGGACGCAGGATAGCTAACACGTGTAAGCTGAACAAGTCCGATCAGTTAGAACCTGAACCACCTAACCAGCGTAGTGGCCACGGAAAACGATGACGACTCTCTTGCTGCGTCGCCTGCGCAATCCGCTCCTGAATGGTTTGCCGTAAAGTTTGCCCTTCGCCATCCCACAACAGCTGGGTCAGCATGGGCAGCGCTTCCGTAACGTCTTCCACCGCCCAGATGGAAAACTTCTCTTCAGCGACAGCCTGCTGTAGTTCTGGCGCCAGGCTCAGATGGCGAACATTCGCCGCAGGAATGATGACTCCCTGTTTGCCGGTCAGCTCGCGCTGCTGGCAAATGGTGAAGAAGCCTTCAATTTTTTCGTTAAGCCCGCCCACCGGCTGTACGCGACCGAACTGATCGACTGAACCGGTGACGGCGATACTCTGATTAATGGGCACGCCGGCCAGCGCGCTGATTAAGGCGCACAGTTCGGCCATAGAGGCGCTATCCCCGTCCACTTCGCTGTAGGATTGCTCAAAGGTCAGCGATGCGGAGAAGGGGAGCTGCTGCTCGAGTTCGAGTTCGGACATCAGGAACGCCTGCATAATCATCATGCCTTTGGCATGGATATTGCCGCCCAGCTCGGCCTTGCGTTCAACGTCGATGAACTCACCGTCGCCGATATGTACGACGCAGCTGATGCGCGATGGCTCGCCAAAGGCCCGCGGATGACCGGGGAATTCGATGACCGACAGCGCGTTGATTTGCCCGATGCATTCACCTTCGGTCTCAATCAAAATTTGTTCTTGCAGGATTTCATCCTGGATCCGCTCGGCAAGATAGCCTTCGCGCCATTCGCGACGTGCCAGCATGGTCTGCATCTCTTCCGCGGAGATAAGCTCACCTTCGCAGAAGGCGGCGGCTTCGCGCAGCTGGCGGGCAATCCACAGCGGACACAGCGGCAGCGTTTCCTGATCGCCGGTGTAGCGTGCGCCTTCCTGAATCAGCTGCGGCCAGGCATCGGCGGCCAGCCCGGGCAGCTCAAGCTGCTGCGCGTTTTGCCACACCCACTGACACCACTGTTTCAGGGTGTCGCCATCCGCGATTTGCAGATTATCTTCATACTCGCTGTAAATCGCCTGGGCCGAGAGCTCGGGTTCCATATCCTGAAAATCAGCCAATGAATCGCGTTCACCGACCAGAATTATCTTCAGATTGAGCGGCATCGATGGAATGCTGACCGGCAGCGGGCGAGACTCATCGATGGACAGCCAGTCAAAGCGCTGGCGGGTAACGATGTTCTTCAGGCGCATCCACAGCAGCGGTTGGGCTAATAGCGCGCGCAGGGCGATAATAAGCACGCCGCCGTTGCTACGATGTACCAGGCCCGGCTGCAGGGATATTTCGCCGTTAAACTGGCGCACGCAGCCAAAAAGCTGCTCTGCTTCAATCCAGTCGGCTGATTCAACCGGCGCGGTGCTGGCAAAATTATCATCGGCGCTTTTTGCCGGCGAAAGGGTGACGTTTCCACCGTTAATCTGGTAACGCACGCCGTAAAGAGGCGCGGCCGGCTGGTATAAGCTGCGGGTTTCTGCGGCAAACCACTGCAGGTATTCCGGTTCTTCCGGAGCCTTAACCAGCATGAACGGAGAAATGGTCGGAGTCACCAGAAGCTGCTCCAACGCATAGAATAAACGGGGCTGCAGTTCGCCTGACAGGGAAGCCTCTGGCTGGGCTAAATCAGCTTGTGTAAACAGCGCCTGATAACTTTCCGTATCAGGAGCAAGGTCGTTTCGGGTAAGTTTCGTAATGGTCAAAGTCGCTGTTTTTTAGTGAGATGTAAAACGCGCGATTATACCTTATGCCGCGTCTGAGCACACGGAGGATCGTGTTTACGTTAACGATAACGACGTAACGCATATCACGAATGATGATTTATTCTCAGCACATCGAGAAAAAACTGATATCCTGAAGTGAGTTACACGGTCACATTGAGATCGCAATGAAATATCAACAACTGGAAAATCTTGAAAGCGGCTGGAAATGGAAATATCTGGTTAAAAAGCACCGGGAAGGTGAGCTGATTACCCGCTATATTGAAGCCAGCGCAGCGCAAGCCGCGGTCGATGTCTTACTGACGCTCGAAAATGAACCTGTTCTGGTGAACGCCTGGATTGAGCAGCATATTAATCCGGAGCTAATGAACCGGATGAAGCAGACTATCCGCGCGCGGCGAAAGCGTCATTTTAACGCTGAGCATCAGCATACGCGCAAAAAGTCTATCGATCTGGAGTTTGTGGTCTGGCAGCGTCTCGCTGGCCTGGCGCAGCGACGGGGAAAAACGCTGTCGGAAACTATCGTACAGCTGATTGAGGACGCGGAGCATAAAGAGAAGTATGCCAGCAAGATGTCCAGCCTGAAGCGCGATCTGCAGGTATTGCTTGGTAAGGAGTAGCCCGGAAGGCTGATAGTGGTGCGCGCGGGCGCTTTTCGCGCTGACGCTAAATTTGAGACAAAAAAAAACCCCGCATCAGCGGGGTTTTTTATCGGTAGTAAAACTTAAGCCTGCGGCTGAGCTACTACTTCTTTGTAACCTTTAACTTCGATCTCTACGCGACGATCCGGAGCCAGGCAATCGATCAGTGCAGCGCGAGCTTTCACGTTGTCACAGGTGTTGCCAGTAACTGGGTTGGATTCGCCCATACCGCGAGCGGAGATTTTACCAGCCGGGATACCTTTAGAAACCAGGTAATCAACAACAGACTGAGCACGTTTCTCAGACAGCTGCTGGTTGTAAGCGTCAGAACCGATGCGGTCAGTGTAGCCCAGAACAACTGCGGAACCGTCTTTCGGATCCATGTTGCTCAGCTGGGTGTACAGCTGATCCAGAGCCTGCTGGCCTTCCGGTTTCAGGGTAGATTTGTTGAAGTTGAACAGTACGTCAGACTTCAGAGTGAAGTGCTTGGTAGTCACTTCCGGAGCCGGAGCCGGAGCAGGAGCTACAACCGGAGCTGCTTCTTCCTGACCGAAACGGTAGGAAACACCTACGCTCAGCATGCCGTTATCAGGACGTGTGCCAACGGTACCTGCATCACCGATGTTGTTAACCCACTGGTATTCCAGACGAGTAGCGATGTCGCGAGTCATTGCCCACTCGATACCACCAGCAAATACCGGGGATACGCCAGTGTCGTGTTCGCTGCGGGAAGTACCGGTGGAACCGTAGTTACCCTTCGAATCTGCACGCCAGACCATACCACCCAGACGGGTGTAGATGTCCAGATCGTCAGTGATCGGGTAACCCAGTTTAGCAGTCAGCTGAACGCCCTGAGCTTTGAAAGCGCCGTTATCAACGCTGCCTTTATAGGCCATACGTCCCAGCCAGTCGTAACCCATTTCGAAACCGAGGTACGGGTTAACCTGATAGCCACCGAACGCACCAGCACCCAGCTGATCGTTACGGGTCGGGCCATTGTTGTTCTGGAAACCGTTACCGTAGAAACCGGTATCGTGATACTGGGACCAGCCCAGTTTACCACCTGCATACCAGGTGTTATCTTTCGGTGCGGCCTGCGCTACGGTAGCGAAGCCAGCCAGTGCCACTGCAATCGCGATAGCTGTCTTTTTCATTTTCTGCGCCTCATTATCATCCAAAATTCGCCATGAAGTTACAAAAGACCTCACGGTTAGATCCTTCACCCGGGGCGTGACTTGTTGTTAACTATGCTGATACATGCAGCGTAAGCCGATCACCCCTGGCGATGTAAAGTCTACAACTTAGTTCGAAACTTACAAGTGTGAACTCCGTCAGGCATATGAAAAAAAAGGGTTGTATACACAATATTTAACAAATATGGTTAGTTTTCGTTCGCCGATAAAACCTGCGAGACCGCATCAGACAGGCATCCGCACAAAAACAACCCTTATTAAAGCACGTCCTTGTACTGCGCAAAAAAAATTCCAGGATTAATCCTAATTTGGCTTAATGATACAAATTAGAGTGAATTTTTAGCCCGCTCAGTTGTCTCCCATGCTGGCTTGTATTTCCCACTGGCCTCATGATAAACCCCATCGCATGACCTTCTTCCGCGGCATTAACCAGCCGTTCATGTTCTTCGGCCGTCAGTTCATCCGCCAGCCAGCCGATTACTACGCTATAGTTACCCGTGCGCAGGGCGCGTATCATTGATTCTACCGTATTGAACGGGGAGAGCTGGTTTATCTGCATGACTTTCGATAGCGGCAGGCCGGAGGATTGCACCCACTCGCGGCTCAGCTTCTGTTTTGGCGTTAGCCAGAGCTGCCAGCGGGATTGCTGACCTAGCTGCTGTAATAAAGGAAGCAGCAGTAGCTGTGTCATCATCGGCTGATCTTCACGGTAGACAATCTCACTAATCAGCCCGCTGGCTGGTTGTTCGACGGCGTCATGGGAGTGGCGACGTACTGAAGCAGAAGTCAGTGATGAACGATTTGCGTAAGCTGAAGTAAGCATTGTCTATTTCCGCCTGTAGTTACTGTATGCATATACAGTATATCCAGGCGGCGAAAAGATCAACCTCATTTATCGTGTTGTCGCTCGAAATTTGTTCGACATTGTCGGCCGCGTTGGCGAAGACCTGCTCTCGCCGCGGTAACCCCGCGGCATAAATTTTTGGCGACAGAAACCTCAAACCGCGCAAGCGTACCTGCGTATCTTTACGCCCCCCCGGCGCAGCGCTGCTCTTCCCAGGCACAAACTATTTGTGCAACTATTAATTAATGCTCCGGTTATATTTTATTTTTAATACATCCGCTTTCGCCGAAGAGTAATTTCTTGAAAGCACCTCGCAAAATGGTGAGTTGCCTGAGTGGAACGTTAAAATCATCTTGCCGCAATAAAGGAACTCACTTATTTTCTGAACTAACGGATCCGTTAACTAAATTACTCCGTATTCGCATGATTAACCAAGGAATAATCATGAAAAAAATCTCATCCCTGCGGTTTCATAAATTTCAGAAGTGCTTATCGCCATTAGGAAAAATAATCTGCCGTCCTTTGTTTGGTGGCTATAGCCTGGCAATAGACGACACCGTATTTGCGATGGTTGCAGAGGGGGAAATCTATCTTAAGATTTGTGAGCAGGGCGCTGCGTATTGTGTCGCCCACGCAAATCCACTTTTAAAAATGCGTAAAAACGGGCGCCCAATTTTTCTAAAATACTATCAGATAAATGAAACGCTTTGGTGTGACAGTAAAATGCTTTTCAAACTATCGTCGCTTTCATTACAGACCGCTCAAAGAGAAAAGAACCAGCAGCGTTATTCTGGCAGGTTGAAAGATCTGCCAAATATTAGTTTCCACATGGAGCTACTATTAATTAACTCCGGCGTAATAGATCAGCAGGCGCTGCGCCTTATTGGCGCGCAGCGTGCGTGGCTTAAGCTGCGAGAGTCGAATAAAGCGCTGACGCTGAATATTCTCTATTCGCTGGAAGGGGCCATTACCGGGGTTCATGCCGCCGCGCTCCCGACGGCACGGCGCCAGGAGCTGCAGGAATGGGCTCTCAACCAGCGGTAAGATAGGCCGCGATTTACTCGGGTCGAACGGCCACCTGCTGTTGGAGGCGGCAGATTTCCGGTAATAGCGCTAACAGCAGACCGATTTGCTGGAGCACCAGCGGCTCTTTGCTATCGGCACGAGGTTCGAGGTGTTGGATCCGGGTCTGCAGGCGGGTGAGCGCCTGCTGTACCCGCTGTTCGTCGGCCGGGGAATGATGTAGCGCATCATCCACATAGCAGACGGCGTCATCCAGCAGCGCCAGAGTCTCGGGCGTGGTCAGCTTTTCACGGTGCGCGCCCAGCGCTGAAATATAGCTGGTGAAGGTATGATTCAGGCAAAGCAAGCGGAAGGCCGTTTCGCGGATGTCGGCATTTGCCCGCGGCTCTGTTGATAAATTTGATACCACTGAGGCCAGCTCGCCGTCCCGACTATGGGCATCCCGGCGCGCAACCCGATATGCCAGACGGTTATCGCGCCCCTGATGATACTGTTCAAGAATCGCGTCCAGGTATCGGCAGTTGGCGTTTATGGCCTGATCCAGAACCCGCGGCAGGTTACGGAATTTCCAGTCCGGCCAAATAAAGCTGACCGCAGCCCAGGCAATCGCACAGCCGATGAGGGTATCGAAGATGCGCGGCAGGGCGACCTCGAAGCCTTCTCCCAGCAGGTTAAAGCACAGCAGAACCAGCAGGGTAATGAACATTGTGGCGTGGGCATATTGTACATTGCGAAAGGCAAAGAACAGGACGCCGGTAAGGACGATCAGCAGCAGCTGGCCTTCCACCGAGGGTACCAGCAGCAGTATCGGTAGACCGATAGCGACCCCCACCAGGGTGCCAATAATCCTCAGGGCCAGGCGGTGACGGGTCGCGTTATAGTTTGGCTGACAAACAAACAGGCTGGTCAGCAGTATCCAGTAGCCGTGATTTAGCCCGGTTAGCTGGATAAACGCGTAGCCTGCGCATAGTACCAACGACATCCTCACCGCGTGGCGAAAGAGGGCCGATTCCGGTGACAGGTTGCGGCGTAACCGCAGCCAGATATCGCTAAAGCCGCTAAGCTGGTCCTCCGCGAGCAAATTCTCCGTAGTACCGTGCGCTGGCGCGGCAACCTGAGCGGACTCAATAGTTGCCAGCTGGGCGTCAATCGCTCTCAGGTTATTCAGCAGGAAGCCCAACGCTTTGACCTGCTCAAGGGGTTCTCCGCTGGCACGCACGCGGTCGAGGGCGGCATCAAGATGCATAAATGCGCGCTCGAAATGCGCATCGTGCTGGTACGGTTCGCGCAGCAAAATAGCGCGGGACAATTTCTGACAGGCCTGGGCCTGCATCGACAGCATACGCTGAAAGCGAAACATAATGTCACTGTAGCGAAAACGGTCGCGTAGCGTTTGATACTGGATATGCGATGAGCTGGCGCGCTCGTGGATATCCTGGGCAACGAAGTAATACTGCAGCGTCCGTCGGGTGCCTCGCTGCCCGCGGTCGCCGCGCAGACGGGTGAGCAGCGACGTTTTAGTCTGGTTGAGCGTCGTGACCAGCAGGCCATTCGCGATGGCCAAATCGTAGAGTGGAGCCTGGCTTTCATCTTCAATATCCGGGTCAAACATACGGGATTTGAGATCCAGATAGCGCGCCAGCAGCTCATAGCTGCGCGCAAGATTGTCCTGAAGCGGGCGAATCGGGAAGATGATATGTCCGGCAAGCGTCAGCAGGTTGTACCAGACGGCACCGGTCAGCAGAAATAGCGGCTGTAGATACCAGCGATCGTAGAGCGTGACCCCCAGCATGGTGTAGATAGCGATCAGCAGAGCGCCGAAGGCGATCGTGGCGTAACGCTGTCCCAGGCCCCCGAGTAAAATAAATCCGGTGGTAGAGAGGGTTAAACCGATCGCAAATAGCCACGGCCAGGGAAAAAGGAGCTCCACCGAAGCCGATGCGATAAAAAAGCACACCAGGGTGATGGCCAGGTTGCGTAACCGCCCGGTCAGGCGGTCGTCGAGATCGGTTAACGCGGCGGCAACTACCCCCAACGTTAATGGAATAGTTAGTTTTACTTCGCCAAGCCACCATGGAACGGCGGTTGTGCCGCAAAGTGCGACAAAAATCCTGGCGTTATAGAGCCAGGCGCTGTTCCATGTATAACGGCGTAGCAGGGGGCTAAGCATGTCAGTATTCCGTCCGATTACTGGAAGCGACGGCGCGCATTGGCTTCGCGAGCGGCACGCGCGGTTTCGACGGAAACAACCCGACGTCCCACAGGCCACAGCGCAATGGCGGCGATTTTAAAGTTGGCGATACCAACCGGGATACCAATAATGGTCAGACACTGGGCGATGCCGCTAAAGATATGCATCAGGCACAGCCACCAGCCGAAGAAAATAAACCATAAAATATTCAGCACGGTACCGCCTGCATTCAGCAGGCTGTTTTTGCCCTGAGGCTCGAGTTCATCGACGTGAATGGCTTCATTCCCATAGGGGAGGAGGGAGAGTCGGGTAATTTCCCAGCATGAGCGGGTCAGCGGCAGCGTGAAGATCAGAATAATGCTGACCAGCGTCGCCAGCAGCCAGCCCAGCGTGGTGGCGAAACCACCGAGGATAAAGTTCAAAATATTCAGAATGGTACGCATAACCCCTCCGTTCACTCCTGTGGATAATAAGACCCGGCCATTGTAACGTTTTTTACGCTGGAGCACCCGGTCGCTGGCGGTTAAACTTAAAAACATCCAACCTGATTGAAATTCGGCATGATATGGAACTTAAAGCGACAACATTGGGCAAACGCATGGCACAGCATCCCTATGATAGGGTGCAGCTGCTTAACGCCGGAGTAAAGGTTTCCGGTGATAGCCACGAGTATCTTATACCTTTCAATCAGTTATTGTCAGTTCATTGTCGGCGCGGTCTGGTCTGGGGCGAACTGGAGTTCGTGCTTCCGGATGGCAAAGTCGTGCGTTTGCATGGTACCGAATGGAATGAAACCCAGCGTTTCTTTCATCATCTGAATACGTTATGGCAGCAGTGGAGCGCGGAAATGAGCATCATTGCCGCCGACGTACTGAGCCAGCAGCTGGCTGAGATCGCCCGCTCCAGCGCAGAAGGCAAATGGTTGACCCGTCAGCAGGTTAGCGACGTGCAGGGTAAAATTCGCCGGGCGCTCACCGGGCTGCCGATACCGACCAGCCGACTTGACGCTTTCGACAACTGCCGCGAACCGTGGCGTCAATGTCAGAGCTGGCTGGGTGACACCGAGGTGGCCAGACTGGCCCACAATCAGGCTTTCACTGAGTCGATGCTGGAACAGTACGGCGCATTTTTTGCGGGCGTGGAGTCTTCACCGCTTAACCCGGCGCAGGCGCGTGCGGTGGTTAACGGCGAGCGTTCTCTGCTGGTTCTTGCCGGCGCCGGCAGCGGCAAGACGTCGGTGCTGGTTGCCCGCGCCGGATGGCTGCTCACAAGAGGTGAAGCGGCGGCTGAGCAGATTCTGCTGCTGGCGTTTGGTCGCCAGGCGGCGCTGGAAATGGATGAACGCATTCGCAAGCGGCTGAGCACCGATGATATTTCGGCGCGGACATTTCATTCACTGGCTCTGCATATTATTCAGCAGGGCAGTAAGAAAGTCCCGTCTGTTAGCCAGCTCGAGAGCGACAGCCCGGCGCGTCAGGCGCTGCTGCTGAAAAACTGGCAGCAGCAGTGCCAGGAGAAAAAAGCTCACGCCAAAGGCTGGCGACAGTGGCTGGAAGACGAGATGGGCTGGCAGGTGCCGGAAAACGATTTCTGGCAGGATAAAAAAATAGAGCGACGAATGGCGAGCCGCCTCGATCGCTGGGTCAGCCTGATGCGTATGCACGGCGGCTCACAGGCGGAGATGATTGCCGGCGCGCCGGAGGAGATACGCGAGCTTTTTGCTAAGCGCGTAAAATTAATGGCTCCGCTGCTGAAGGCGTGGAAAACGGCGCTGAAAGAGGAAAATGCGGTCGATTTCTCCGGCCTGATCCATCAGGCCATCAATATTCTTGATAAAGGACGCTTTGTCAGCCCGTGGAAGCATATTCTGGTCGATGAATTTCAGGATATTTCACCGCAGCGGGCCTCGCTGCTGGCCGCGCTGCGCCGGCAAAATACCCAGACCACGCTCTTTGCGGTCGGCGACGACTGGCAGGCAATCTATCGCTTTAGCGGCGCCCAGCTTTCGCTGACTACCGCGTTCAACCACTATTTTGGCGAAGGGGACTGCTGCGCGCTGGATACCACATATCGCTTTAATGGCCGCATTGGTGAAGTGGCGAACGGCTTTATTCAACAAAACCCGCACCAGCTGAGCAAGCCGCTCAACAGCCTGAGCGCCGGAGATAAAAAAGCCGTTACGCTGCTGGCGGACGATAAGCTTGATGATTTGCTCGATAAGCTGAGCGGCTATGTGAAAGCTGATCAGCGGATCCTGCTGTTGGCGCGCTATCATCATCTGAAACCCGCCGCGCTGGAGAAGGCCGCAACGCGATGGCCGAATCTGCAGCTCGATTTTATGACGATCCATGCCAGCAAAGGTCAGCAGGCGGATTTCGTGATTGTCCTTGGGCTTCAGGATGGCGATGATGCGTTCCCGGCTCCGGCGCGGGAGTCGATCATGGAAGAGGCGCTGCTGCCGCAGCCGGAGGATTTTCCCGATGCGGAAGAGCGGCGTCTGCTGTACGTCGCCATCACGCGTGCACGTCTTCGCGTCTGGCTGCTGTTCAACAAAGAGCGGCCGTCTGCGTTTGTGGAGATGCTGGAAGAGCTGGATGTACCGGTAGCAAGAAAACCGTAACGGCTGGCGGCCTGGCCGCCAGCGGGGTTTACTTAAGACGTTCCGCCAGGTAACGCTGATAATCCGGGATCAGAATATCGAGAGGCTCGCCAAAGTGCGGCGACAGGATAATAAAGTCGGCGGTTGAAGCATTGGTCGCAACGGGAATGTTCCATACCGTCGCCAGGCGCAGCAGCGCCTTAACGTCCGGGTCGTGAGGCACGGCGTTTAGCGGATCCCAGAAGAAAATCAGTACATCAATTTTCCCTTCTGCAATCAGCGCGCCGACCTGCTGGTCGCCGCCCATCGGGCCGCTGAGCATCGCGTTAACTTCAAGCCCGGTTGCCCGGGAGATGAGATTTCCGGTGGTGCCTGTTGCGTAGAGTTCGTGTTGAGCCAGCAGCGCCTGGTGGCGAGCAACCCACTTCATCAGCATATCTTTACAGTGATCGTGAGCAACCAGAGCGATATGTTTGCGCGCGGGTAGCGTACGTGTCGTCAGTTCCATAATTTCATTCCACATTTTAGCCTGCAGACAGATTACTGGAAGTGACTGTTGCTGCAAGCATCAGGGTGAAAAATTTTGACGTACCCGTTAGTCAGGGTAGATGGCCGGTTAGCCTGGATTAGCTTACACTTGGGCTAAATAGCGGGAGGATAAAATGAAAGAGAACGATATCGCAGGCATTCTGACCTCAACACGGACTATTGCGCTGGTGGGAGCCAGCGACAAACCGGACCGCCCAAGCTATCGGGTGATGAAGTATCTGCTGGAGCAGGGGTATCACGTGATCCCGGTTTCGCCGAAGGTAGCGGGTAAAACGCTACTGGGGCAACAGGGCTACGCAACGCTGGCAGATGTTGCGGAAAAAGTGGATATGGTCGACGTATTTCGCAACTCCGATGCGGCGCTGGGCGTTGCTCAGGAGGCCATCGCCATCGGTGCGAAAACGCTGTGGCTGCAGCTAGGCGTGATTAACGAGCAGGCGGCTGTTCTGGCACGAGAGGCAGGGCTAAACGTGGTGATGGATCGCTGTCCGGCGATTGAAATCCCGAGATTAGGTCTGGCGAAGTAAATAAAAACCCCGCCGTTGCGGGGTTTTTTTGCTAGTTGCGCAGTCGAGGCGCCTGAAGCTGCTGGCGAATGGTCCTCGCCAGCTCGTCCATTGACGGCTGCTCCGGATGCTCATCGCTGGGCTCGCTGCTGAGCTGCGCTTCGGCAAGATAGGTGTGAACGGGCTGGCCATCCTCATCTTCCATCACCACATGATACCAGGGCGATGCCCGCAGCTCGTCATTGGCCGCAATTTCGTCCTCCGCCGGTTCTGCAAGCGAATATTCTGGATCGATATCAACAACCACGCCGAGGAAGCCTAACAGCGTATGGCGAACCTGCTGGCCGATACCGAATTTGCTGGCAATCATAGGCACCTCCTGGGAAACGTTATTACCTGCTATATGCGGGCAACGTTCCGCTTTTCAAGTTACATGATGCGGCAGGCAAACCCTTTCAGATACAGACCTTCCGGGTAGGTTGCGATCACGGGATGGTCGGCAGCCTGGCGGAACTGTTCTATAAATTGTACATCACGTCCGGCGTCAATTGCGGCATCGGCGATGATTTTCTGAAATAAATCGGTAGCCATCAGACCCGAGCAGGAGAAGGTCAGCAGGATCCCGCCGGGATTAAGCAGCTGGATAGCCAGCATGTTGATATCCTTATAGCCGCGGCAGGCGCCCATCAGCTGGCTTTTGTTCTCAACAAACTTCGGCGGATCCATCACGATCACATCAAATTTTTCATTCTGGTCACGATACTTACGCAGCAGCTTAAAGACGTCATCGCGGACAAATTCAGCTTTGGAGAGATCGAGCTGGTTCAGTTCGATATTCTGCTTCGCCACGTCCAGCGCTTCCTGGGAGGTATCGACGCTGATCACCTGACTACAGCCGCCCATCAGCGCGGAAACGGCGAAACCGCCGGTATAGGAGAAGCAGTTGAGGACGCGTTTGTCGGCGACGTAGCGGCGGGTCGCCAGGCGGCTATCGCGCTGATCGAGATAGTAGCCGGTTTTATGGCCGCCCTGAATATCCACCAGCAGCTGCATTCCGTGCTCGGTGATGGGCAGCAGCGCAGGCGGCATTTCGCCGGTAACCAGGCCCTGCGCCAGATCCAAACCCTCTTTTTTACGTACCGCGACATCGCTGCGATCGTAGATGGAGCAGGTCGGGAACAGGGTCTGTAGCGCGCTAACGATGGAGGCGCGCTGATATTCTGCGCCAGCGCTGAGCAGCTGCAGAACGAAAAAATTGCCGAAGCGGTCAATCGTTACGCCTGGAAGCCCGTCGGATTCGCCGGCAATCAGACGATAGCTGTCGAGGCCATCGCGCTCCGCCAGCCATTCGCGCCAGGTTTGCGCCTGCTGCAGACGGCGTTCGAAAAAGGCAATATCGATCTCCTCGTTTCGGTCAAAACTCCAGACGCGCGCGCGGATCTGCGATGACGGAGAGAACGCGCCGCGAGCAAGCCATTTCCCCTGCGAATCAACGATATCGATAGTTTCGCCGGAACGGGCTTTACCTTCCATACGGGCGACGGCGCCGGAGAAAATCCAGGGGTGGCGACGCAGCAGGGATTTCTCGCGTCCTTTGGTCAACACTAAGCGGGGGAAAATGGAATCTGTCATGGGGCTACCTTTAGCAACGGGAATGTCGGCACCGAAAAATGGCGCGTAGGTTAGCACATGTGGCCGCCGCAAGCACCATGCCCGCTGCGCCAGCAGGTGAGCGTTTCGGCACAAAACACAGGCACTTTGGCACAATAAAAATCACCCGCGGATCTTACAGTGTTTTCCTCAACCCAATGGAGGAAAATGCAATGAAAACAGGATTTGGCTTAGCTGCGGCCTTGATGTTAGCGATGAGCGGCAGCGCGGCGGCGGCGCAGTTTCAGGTGACCAGCGGCGATATGCGGGATGAAGGAAGCCTCGCTCAGGCACATTGGTTCAGCGGTTTTGGCTGCACCGGCGGCAACGTCTCGCCGCAGCTGGCCTGGAAAAATGCGCCGCCGGGGACCCGTAGTTTTGCCGTCACTGCCTATGACCCGGATGCGCCAACCGGCAGCGGCTGGTGGCACTGGACGGTGGTGAATATCAGCAGCAGCGTGGCAAGTTTAGCCGCTGGCGCCGGAGATAAAAACAACGCTAAACTGCCGGACGGAGCGGTTCAGGGACGCAATGATTTTGGCTATGCCGGATTTGGCGGCGCCTGTCCGCCCGCCGGCGATAAGCCTCACCGCTACCGCTTTACCGTGTGGGCGCTTGATACGCCGACATTACCCGTTGATGCACAGGCCAGCGGCGCGTTGGTCGGATTTATGTTGCATAGCCACGCTATCGCCAGCGCGCAGCTGACGGCAAGGGCAGGGCGCTAAACCTGTAAGGAGGCCAGATGCAGAATATAAACTTTCGCCATAACGCCTTAACCGCGGCGGAAATTACCTCCCGGCGCCTGTATAAACTGCATCGCGTGACGCTGTTTACTCCCGCTCTGTGCCGGGTCAATCGCGGCAGCAAGATTATCGTTCAGGGCGTTAGCCAGATGCTGGCCACGCCGCAGCAGCTGATTATTCTGCCGGCCGATCTTGAGCTCGAGGTGATTAATCAGCCGGATAACGGGCTGTTTTGCTCCGATCTACTCTCTCTGACGCCAGAACTGCTGGCGGATTTTAAAGCTCGCTATATGAGTGAGCCGCAGCCCGGGCGACTGACCTCCCTGTGCGCGCCGGCGACTCCCGATCTGGTGTTTATGTGGCAAAACGTCCTGCAGGCGGTACGCAGCGGATTATCGGCCGAGCTGCAGCATCACCAGGCGATGGGACTATTGCTGGCGCTGCACCAGGCGGGTTACGCCGGGCCGCTGCTCAATGAGAGGCAGCAGAATCTGAGCGGCCAGGTGCGGCAAATTATTATGCTGTCGCCCGCGCAGGCGTGGAGCGTCCCGCGGGTGGCGAAAATGCTGTTCCTTGGCGAATCGACGCTACGCCGACGCCTGCACCAGGAAGATCAAAGTTTTCGCCAGATTGTTGAGGAGGTGCGTATGGCTTATGCCCTCGGCCAGCTACAATCGACCTCATTACCGATAGGCGAAATCGCCGTGAACAGCGGCTATCAGTCCGGTTCGCGCTTCACGGCGCGCTTTCGTCAGCACTATGGCCTGTTGCCGAAACACGTACGCTAGTCAGAATTTGCTATTCTCAGCGTAGAGTTATTGGCACGAAAGGAGAGCAATCATGGCGACACTCTGCACGATGGCATGGGTATACGGTTCAGTTCAGGGGGTAGGCTTTCGCTACACGACGCAGCGGGAGGCGCTACGCTTAGGGCTGACGGGCTATGCGCGCAATCTTGACGACGGTAGCGTAGAGGTGCTGGCCTGCGGTGAGGCGGAGCAGGTGGCGGCGCTGGTGAGCTGGCTGAAGGAGGGCGGGCCTCGCAGCGCGCGGGTCGACCGGGTGCACACGGAGCCTCATCAGCCCACCAGAGAGTGGCAAAAATTCTCCATTCTGTACTAGATGCATTTCACCGGTTTGGGCAGCCCGGCAATTTTCGTTGCCTGTTTGGCGGGGCCTTTGGGGAACAGGCGGTAGAGATAGCGGCTGTTGCCTTTCTCCTCGCCGAACTTATTTGCCATCGCCTTCACCAGCATCCGAATGGCCGGCGAGGTGTTGAACTCCAGATAAAAGTCGCGGACAAAACGCACGACCTCCCAGTGTTCAGGCGACAGGACAATACCTTCCCGTTCGGCAATGGCTGTTGCCAGGGCTTCACTCCAGAGGGTGGTATCCTTCAGATAGCCTTCGCTATCGGTCTCAATTTCATTGCCTTCAAAGATCAACATAATTCTTCACACACAGCTAAAACTGGCGGCAGTTTAGCAAAAAAAAAGGCCCCGCATAAGCAGGGCCTGAGAAGAACGGGAGGGGGATTAATCTTTGCTGGCGAAGCCCAGAATGCTCAGCAGGCTGACAAAGATGTTGTACAGCGACACATACAGGCTCACGGTTGCGCGGATATAGTTGGTTTCGCCGCCGCGGATGATGTTGCTGGTTTCAAACAGGATGGCGCCGGATGAAATCAGAATAAACACCGCGCTGATTGCCAGATGCAGAGCCGGCAGCTGCAGGAAAATATTCGCAACCATACCGATCAGCACCACCACTACGCCCGCCATCAGCATTCCGCCAAGGAAAGACATATCTTTGCGGGTCGTGAGCACGTACGCCGAGCAGCAGAAGAACACCAGCGCGGTACCGCCCAGCGCCAGGCCGATTAAATCTCCCATGCCTGCTGACAGATAGGCGTTGAGCATCGGCCCAAGGATATAGCCCAGGAAGCCGGTAAAAGCGAAGGCCGCCAGGATGCCCGACGGCTTGTCGGCCAGCTTATAGGTCAGGAACATCAACCCGTACATGCCGACCAGAGTCAGAATCAGCCCGGGAGACGGCAGCATCAGGACCGTGCTTGCCGTTGCCGTAATGGCAGAAAATGCCAGCGTCAGGCTGAGCAGGAAATAGGTGTTACGCAGAACTTTGTGCGTGCTGAGCAGCGATGAACGGTCACGCGACGACGTAATTATACGATCCATGAGTCACTCTCTTATGACAGATGTTATTAATAACGAAGCATAAAAAAACCACGCCAGAAGCCATAGTGCTTTTACCCATCTTTACTTAGACCTTAGCGCAAGATTCCAGCATATTATTCTAATAAATTACGAAAAGGCGGTGTGTTTGTGCGTTTGGCGCCAGGAACCAGATCGGAATCTGATAGGTTACTGAAAAATATTGCGTTATCGCCATTCTGTGGCTAAGTGTGGGGAGGGTACAAACGAAGCGTCATAAAGGCAAGGGATATGAAATTACAAAAATATAACGACATCACGCAGGCATTATTGATGGCGGGTTTACTCGCCGCAGCGGCGCCGACTCTGGCTGCACAGGTCCCGGCCGGGACCGTGCTGGCAGAGAAGCAGGAGCTGGTCAGAAATAACGGCAGCGAGCCCTCGTCGCTGGATCCGCATAAGGTCGAAAGTGACGTTGAATTCAACATCATCAGCGATCTCTTCGAAGGACTGGTCAGCGTCTCTCCTGGGGGCGAGATTCAGCCTCGTCTGGCGGAGAAATGGGAAAATAAAGATAACACCGTATGGACGTTTCATCTGCGTCCGGGCATCACGTGGTCTGACGGGACCGCGATTACCGCGCCGGATATTGTCTGGAGCTGGCAGAGGCTGGTTTCCCCGGCCACGGCATCACCCTATGCCAGCTATCCGGGGAACATGCATATTGTGAACGCTCAGGATATCGCGCAGGGTAAAAAAACGCCCGACACGCTGGGCGTAAAGGCTATCGATGACGCGACGCTGGAAGTCACCTTAAACCAGCCTAACGCGGCGTTCTTGCCGATGCTGGCGCATCCGTCTCTGGTGCCGGTCGATAAAGTGCTGGTAAATCGCTTTGGCGAGAAGTGGACCAAACCGGAACATCTGGTGACCAGCGGCGCCTATAAGCTGTCCCGGTGGGTGGTGAACGAGCGCATTGTGGCCGAGCGGAATCCGCGCTACTGGGATAACGCCGATACCGTCATCAATAAAGTGACCTATCTACCCATTAGCTCCGAGGCGGCAGACGTTAACCGCTATAAAGCGGGGGAAATCGATATCGTTTATACGGTGCCGATCAACCAGTTTGCTCAGTTGAAAAAAACTATGGGCGAGCAGGTGAACGTCTCGCCGCAGCTGGCGACTTACTATTACGAGTTCAATACCACTAAGCCGCCGTTTAACGACCCGCGGGTCCGGCTGGCGCTGAATATGGCGCTGGATAAAGACATTATCGCTGAGAAGGTATTGGGGCAGGGTCAGCGTCCGGCATGGCTAATTAGCCAGCCTGATATTGGCGGCGTAAAGCTGCATAACCCGGATTATGCCAGCTGGCCGCGCGACAAGCGTATTGCCGAGGCTAAAAGGCTGCTGAGCGAAGCCGGTTATAACGACAGCCACCCGCTGGTGTTTAATTTGCTCTACAACACTTCAGAATCGCATCAGCGCGTGGCAATCGCCGCCAGTTCGATGTGGAAGAAGAATCTAGGCGTTGAGGCGAAGCTACAAAATCAGGAATGGAAAACGATGCTCGACACCATGCATACGCATAATTTTGATGCGGTGCGCTACGCGTGGATTGCTGATTATGACGATGCCGCTACCTTCCTCAATAACTTCCGTACCGGCGATAGTGAAAACACCAGCCAGTACAGCAATCCTGCGTACGATGAAGCGTTACGCAATGCGGCCAAAGCGCCGGACGTGACCACCCGCGGCAAGTTTTATCAGCAGGCGGAGGATCTGTTGGGCAAAGATGTTCCGGCAGTCCCGGTTTATCACTATGTCCGCACGCATCTGGTGAAGCCGTGGGTCGGCGGATTTACGCCGGATAAGCTGGGGTATTACTTCACCAGGGATATGTACATCAAAAAACATTAACGCGGAGAGGGCGGTTGGCGCTGAAATTCTGTGCAAACCGCCTGATTTTCAGACGAATAACGCGTTTTTGTTTATTTTTAAGGCAGTTGAACAAAATCGTGCTTTACAGCCTGAACAGAGGTGTTTATAGTGCGCCCCATACCGGAAGCGTGGCCGAGCGGTTGAAGGCACCGGTCTTGAAAACCGGCGACCCGAAAGGGTTCTAGAGTTCGAATCTCTACGCTTCCGCCAAATTTGTAATAAAATCAATAACTTGAAATGTAGTTTTGATTTTATGGTGCATCAGATGGTGCAAAAAAAGCCCGTATAAACGGGCTTTTTTTGTATCTGAACTTCTTCATTTTGCTACCTTTCCCACTGAGAAGATTGTTTTTAGCGATATCTGAATCTACTATGTTGTTGTGATAGCTTCTCAAATTCTTCTGCTCTTCTGCTCTTCTGCCCTTCTGCTCTTCTGTTAGTCGTTGCGTGATCTGCCTCTGAGACAGTAATCCTGTTATGGTGCTTCCCTCACTTCTCCTACAATTTTGTCGATGATAGGAACAACGAAAGCAATCAACTCATTGAATATTATGACTAATTTTCACATTTCCTAACTGTGGGAAGAGTGTTGTTTGTGATGTGATATAAATTATTGACCTACTTTTTATAATGGTTAATTATGTCGGTGTTTACGGCTTCGTTTACATTGTGTATAGGATACAAATCACGACCTGTTAGTTATAAATAATGGAGTGGAAAATTGAAAGCGACTACGGAGTCACAAAGGAGACGGTTGATTGCTACGTTGCTAAATGATTTAGCAGAAGATAATTTAGCAATTTTTGCAGGAGCGGGCCTTTCAGCCCCCGCAGGATTTGTAAGTTGGACTGAGTTACTCCGTCCCATAGCTGAAGAGCTGGAGCTAGAGATTGAAAAAGAAACAGATTTAGTTGCTTTAGCTCAATATCACTGCAATTCAAATGCAGCGAACCGAGGTAAACTCAATCAGCTCCTGATAAATAAGCTATCTGATGATGTTGAAATAACTTCAAACCATAAAATTCTTGCAAGGCTTCCAATATCTACATATTGGACAACTAACTACGATAAACTTATTGAGAAATCTTTAACTGAAGCAGGGAAAATACCTGATACAAAATATCGTGTCAAACAACTGAGTTTTACAAAACGTGGTCGAGATGCTGTTGTTTATAAAATGCACGGAGATATAGAAAATCCTGATGAAGCTGTAATCACGAAAGATGATTACGAGAGTTATCATATCAAAATGCAGCCGTTTATTAATGCGTTAAGCGGTGATCTAGTATCTAAGACATTTTTATTCTTAGGTTTTAGTTTTACAGATCCGAACCTTGATTATATCCTGAGCAGAGTGCGAATTGCTTACTCAACGGATCAAAGACAGCATTATTGTATTCAGAAACTTGTAGAGCCAATCGCCGAAGAAACTCAGGCCGATACGGAATATAGAAAGCGCAAACAAGAACTTTTTATTCAAGATTTACTTCGATTTGGTATTAAAACAATACTTGTATCTGACTATTCTGAAATAACAGATATTCTTCATCAGTTAGAATGGGCGTATAGAAGAAAAACTATCTTTTTATCTGGTTCGGCACATGAGTATGCCCGGTGGAAACCAGATGAAGCTCAACATTTCATTTACTCTTTATCGAAAGATATAGCAGCTTTAGGATTCCGAATAGTCTCTGGGTTTGGATTAGGTATTGGTAGCTCAGTTATTACCGGAGTATTAGAAAATGTGTATATGAGCGGTAAGCGTTTAGACTCTGATCAATTAATACTGAGACCTTTCCCACAATATGAAGTTGGTAAACGACCGATTTCAGAGATATGGAATGAATATCGTACGGATATGATTTCGCATGCTGGGATAGCGATTTTTGTTTTTGGCAATAAGATAAAAGATGGTGCTGTTGTCAACGCTGATGGTTTAATTAAAGAGTTTGAAATAGCAAAGAATAACGGGCTTTTGTTAATTCCTGTCGGCGCAACGGAATATGCGACAAGAGAAGTTTATAATAAACTTTCTCAAGATGGATACTTTGATAGTGCTAATTTCACCAAAGAACTGAAAGAGAAAATAGAAAAACTTTCAGACCATAACTCAGATTTGGAAACGATTAAGGGTGTATTAATCGACTTACTTGGCTCATTGAAATAAGGATTGAATCATGACTAAACGTAATTGCTTCTACAGCTTTCATTATATTCCTGATAATTGGCGGGTCGCCACAGTGCGTAGTATCGGAGCTATTGACGGTAATACTCCCACTTCAGATAATAATTGGGAAACAGTTAAAAAAGGCGGAGATGCTGCGATAAAGAAATGGATCGCAGACGAAATGTATGGAAAATCATGCATTGTGGTGCTCGTCGGTAGTGATACAGCTAATCGCAAGTGGATCAATCACGAAATTATTGAAGGATGGAATAATGGAAAAGGTGTTGTAGGTATTTATATACATGGTCTAAAAGACAGTGGTGGAAATACCTCTACTAAAGGTGATAATCCTTTTGATTACATAGGGTATGGCGATAAAGGGAAAAAACTTTCAGCTATTGTGAAATGCTATAATCCTACCGGTTCTACAAGCCAAGAAAAATATAATTGGATTAAAGAAAATCTAGCAAATGTTGTTGAGGACGCTATCACGATTAGAAAAAACAACTAGCCTTAAATTATATAAAATAAAGGAGGCGTTGGGTCTCCTTTATTTTGGTTTAAATGTTGGGTATATAACATCTGGAACTGCTTCCTGTTGTTGTAGCCTTGATGTTTCTTTTTTCAAGTTTGATTTCAGTTTTGATTTAAATCTATTTTTAGATTCAATTAATTGGGCCGGGTTTTTCTTTATTTCCTCTTGAATGATTTTCTCTTTATTTTTAGGGGCTATAATGGGTTTGCTTATTCCTAATCGTTTTCTCATTTCTTCTATCTTAGTTGCTCTACTATTGATGTTGCCACGCTTTTTGAGTCTAAATTTATCTGTGGCTGTAGTAGCTGTTTCTGCATGATCAAGTATCCGACTGATAGAACTGCTATCAGATTTACTATACCAATGATTGAAGCGACCTTGATTATTAATTTTGTTTGGCTGTTGATTGTATTGTTTTTTAAGTCTGTTGAGAGTTTGTGTATTTTTCTGTTTTGTATTTCTAAATCGTCGATTTGCTTGTCTATCGTGTTTCTCGATAAATTTAGTATTGACGATGTTGCTGAGGCTGTTTTCTCTGTCCTCTCTAATACTTGCTGCGTCTGATTTAATGCTGTACTGACTGATTCTGATAATATCATCATCGATTCTGCCAGAGGCTCTATCACTGTTGAAATTTGGTTCAACAAGTGATCGTCCAAAACGATTTTCGTCATCTGTTTTTCTTGCTGAGAATCTTCTAATGATTTCATCATCTCTATCTTTGTCATATTTCACCTTACCTTTAATAGTGTTCCAACTAAATTTTTTACCTAATGAAGATCCCTTAAATGCTATGTCATTTACATTGAATGAAACCCCCGCCACGTTGCCAGTGCTGGCAACATTGAACCTTGGTTCAATGCCTACGGCCTGCAGACGTTCTACGAACGTCCCTAAGTCTGGTTTTCCTGCCATAGCCGCCTGTAAAGAGGCTTGAAGCACTAAACGGGCTGGTTTCTCACCTGTCCTTAATGCTTGCTCGATCTCAGCTTTGGTTGGTGCTGATACCTCTGATTTTTGACCTTTAAGACCCTGTGTAATGGTTAAGCCGTGCTTTACTTCTAAACGTTCACAAGCTGCTATTGTATTAAATGCTGAGTGCTGACCGTGCCATACAGAACCATCAAGGCCGACGCGATTCGCTACTATATGGATATGGTCTTTATCAGTATCTTTATGACGCACACAAATATATTGGTGTTTGTCTATATCGATATTCATTTCTTTCAAATAGTCTTTTGCTATCTCTTGCCATTGTTCATCTGTGAGCTTCTCATCTTTTGGAAGAGATAAAAACGCATGAAAAGTTGGTTTATTTATATCAGGTCTAAAACTGCTTACAGCTTTGAACTCATCAGTTAAATCACTAACATTATTTTTATCTGCTGACATATTGCTACAAATGAAATCATGATCATCTTTTAATATATACTTAACTCTGTTTTTAAATGATTTACCTGACTTCGCCACGTATCCCTTCATAATTTAGATCCTTGTTTATTTCTATTATCCTTCTGCTAACTTGCTTTATATTAAAATTAAGCTTATCAACTTCATTTTTATCAAAGTATTCATTGCTATTTAGTTTTTTTGTTGCTTGATTTATATTATTTCCTAACGATGAAAGTTGTATATAAGTTTTTTGATTAACTTCGGGCATCTTTCTTCTTACAATAGGTTCAGACTTTAATATTTCTCTTCGGATGTAATGGCCTCTTTCAAGGCCAGATGCTGAAACTAATGATTTTAGATATTCAAACTCTGCTTTGTTTACTCTGAACTGTATAGATATATTCCTTCGTTCCTCCGAGGTTAAATTTATACGACCTCTTTTTCTATCTGTATCTAACATATGTAATCCTTAATTGCTTTTATATAGTCTTCATCATTTTCATTAATCAATATTTTTAGAAGGTCATCAGCTTTATTTTCTTTTATATACCTGTGAGCCACGAAATAGCATAGTCTTTGTTCATCACTATTAATTTCATTGAAAGATATATCTTTATCTTGTTCTATGTAATAAAAAAATCTTGCTAATAACTCAAATTTCATTTTTAAACATATTTGTTTCTCTAAGTCATCACTATTCATATTCTATTACTCATCTTATATTTAATCAGTGCTTTTTTATCTATCATTTTTCTAACATTTGATATTGATTGCTTTGCTTCGCTTGAAGAGTCTTTTTTACCCATACAACTACGGATCATGAAGCCGCCAAGCATTATACAAAGAAACATCATTGCTATTGCTATAATCATATATTAATTTCCTCAACTAAAATGAATATAAAACTCATCTTCTTATTTTGATTTCAAAACAACATTATTATAAAAATCTTTAATGTCATTGATACGTTCAGGATCTGGATAGTTCTTTATTTCCTCACTATTTATTATTTTATTCAATGCGTTTTCTGCTCCCTTTTTACTTATTGTTTTACCTTCATTACTACCTGAAAAATGATTATCATATTCTTCACAATGAAAACTCTTATAAAAAACAGCACCAGCATAACCAAAGAAGAAAGCTATTTTTTCATCTTTTTTTCTTTCAATACTAAAATCGTGCGACATATCTATAACTCCTAATATTATTTATAATATCCAAAGTAAATCTTTGGGGTTTGATTTACCGCCTCCCCTTTGATAAGGGGAATAGGTGGAAGGGTAGATTTTTTAACAACCCTCCAAGCGTAGCGCGTGGGGGCAATCCGAAGGATTGGGTAAATACCGGCTACGGGATTACACCTTGCCTCAGTTTCCGAAAAACAAAAATAAAGTTGAACTCAATCTATATTTAAATAAATAACCGATTATAAGATCTAGTCAATAGCGGCTACATAAATAAATACACTGCACAACAGATAAAATGCAAATAAAAGATAGCGTAAATAATATATTGTCTTTCTGGTAGCTGTGCGTAATAGGTAGCTTTGCGTAAAATTTGCAACGGGGTCAAATCGTCAAGTAATAGATCGAGGGGTCCCGCTGACGGATTTTATGTCAGTGGGTTCCGATTTATTACTTGATGACGCAATGAAGGAAATAAATTTTAGATAGGTGATGGTTCGCACTGCGAGCCATCACCTTGAAAGACAGGGCAGTTTTACATTCTTCGTCTAAAAGAAATCCGTTCAGAAAAAGCCAACTTGCTAATAATAAACCCAACAATCCCAATGACAAACAAACTTATATTAAATGCAACTATCCCTACACTCAGCCCGATCAAAATCGACAATATTAAAGTCCCAAATATAACTAAAAATACGTACCAACCCGGAGGAGCACCGTATAATACAGTTGCCTGACACCCCGTGCATACGTGAACCCCTTTCTGGCTTTCTTTTAGACAGTAGGGGCATTGAATAGTATTGTTTTCCATCATAGAGCTTTCCAGCCATTGCTTGTTTTGACAAGATTCATAGCACCATTAGCAGATTCATTCATACCTTTGACGCTGCCGAACGCTTTTTTGTCAACCCAGCCCGGAACGTCAGTAAGCTTCCACGTATAAGACACGCGAACAACTTTCTGATTGCCTTCACCCGGTTCAGTCCATTCAGTAATTTCATCTACGACACGATGACCCACACAGGCACCATCTTTACGATCCCAAAATTCAACCTGCTGACCTTTATCCGTGACTTCCAGAACGTTAACGCTGCTAAAGCCGTTAGGCTGCTGTGAAACATTAAGCAGGCCCTGTTCAGCCAGACCATTTAAGATTTCATCACTGGCACTGTATCCAGAAGAACGGTAGCCTTGATTAACCTTAATGGGGAATCCTTTATTAAAAGCGAAGTCATTATCCTGCAGTGAGTAGCACAGCTTAGACTTTGAAATCTCAGCATTAATTGCTTTCTCAAAGTCGCCTTTCTCACCACATCCTGCCAGAACCAGAGTAGCTCCCGCTACTAACATAAGTTTACGCATATTTTTTCCTTAACAATGGCACAGATCTACGATCGATCTGTAAACGTCTTAGAATTCAATTATTTTCATGCCCAGTCATATCGTTTGTACCGATCGAAAATCACATTGCGATAGTTGCGATCTATCATAATCAAGTGATCGATCGTTCATACCAATTGAACAACGATCGATCCCGTGGTATTTGATTGGTAAAAACTATCAATATTTAACTATCGATCTTTTATATCGATCTGTTCCTGTTAAGGATTTGGATCTCGAACGGACGACAGCGGGAAAATTTCTATGATGGGATATCTGGCACGCGGGATATTTTGATATTTTAGATCTAGTTATACTTTTTACTTTATCCGGCTTCGCTCTATATATTTTGTAGTTCTATATTTACTGTGTTTTTTATTAGTGCCATAGAATAAAAGGCACCCTGTTATTTATTTTAACCAATAATCTCATAATATCTGATATGGTTAAGAGTGCCACTTGACTAGAATATAATATCTGTTATTTATTATAAATGAATGTAAAATCAAAACAAAAAATAAAGCCCCTATTATTCACAGTCGACTAAAACGAAAATAAAAAGGAGCATTACTTATAAGGATTGTTTAATATGATATTGAATCAAAATATTTATAATATAGAAAAATACAAAAGTCAAATACAAGAATATGCTTTATGCTGTGATGATTTTAATGATGGTGTGTATCGAAACCCTAAAGAGAAGGCACTACTGAAGAAATATATTGGATTTAATAATCGTTCTTTCGTTAACGGTCTTGTATTCGATGTAGACCACGAATACGGAGCAATAGCGTGGGATTTAGTAGGTTTACCGAAGCCGAATATTATTATTCAAAATACAAATAATGGTCATGCACATCTTCTGTATGCGTTAAAAAGTCCTGTATTGAAAACTGATGCAGCGAAAATAAAACCGTTGAAATTTGCGGCGTATGTTCAGGCGGGACTAACTGAAAGATTAAAAGCAGATAAAGCATATGCTGATATATTGATGAGAAACCCACTAAATAAAAACGAATCAAGAACAATATGTAATGATATACCAGAATATGAGCTTAATTATTTATCTGATTTCGTCCGCGAAGATTTTTCAACACAAAATAAAAAGCAGAATCGAAGTGATATATATGGATTGGGTCGCAACGTTAATTTATTTGAAGATTTAAGACAAATAGCATATAAAGATGTTTTGAGATATAAATCAAATAAATCATATAATGATTTTTTTAATGATATATTTTCAAAAGCTATTGTATTAAATAACGTTAGCAATGCTACTGATCCACTTTCTCACAATGAAATAAAACAGATCTGTCAAAGTATATGTAAGTGGACTTGGATGAATTTTTCGAAAGAAAAATTTTCTGAGATACAATCTAATCGTGGAATGAAAAATAAAGGAAAGAAAAAAATCACAAATTTAAAAACAAAACTAGATAAGATATGGGAGATATTATGATTATTAATGGAAAAAAGATAAAAGCAAAAGATTTTGCAAAAATGGCTGGCGTGTCTCGTAAAACGATAGTGAAATATTATGCTATGTCTCGTGAACAGTATGAAAAAGAAGCGGCAGAAAAAAGACAGCTTGCTTTTGAATTGAGATCATCTGGTCTTAAGTGGCGTGAGGTAGCTGAAAAAATGGATACCACCATAGATAGTGCTATGGCTTATTATCGTAGATATTTAGCATTACAAGAAAAATATAGGCCACTCCGTGGCTTATGCGGCTTTATTACGTGAATAATAAATCTTATCATTAATCCACTCGTCGATCTCACTTTCAATAAACGCAATAGCACGAGGGCCGAGTTGAATCTGAGTCGGAAACTCATGAACTTTAATAAGTTCATAGATCCAAGAGCGGCTATAGCCTGTACGGTTCATTACTTCTTTAAGTCTGATCAGTCGTGTTGTCTTATCCATATATGCTCCTTTTATTGTGTTGATGAGGCTATTATTCGAATATCGCTTATGACGATCAACATATTTTTGATAAAAAATCATTTATTTTTATGAAATATCAATCCATAAAAATAAATTAATTAAAATCAGTTAGTTATAAAGACAACAATAAGTTGACCAATCATTCATTAAATCAACCCGTTTAGGCCATAGCGTGCCACGTTGGTATGCTGCCTCTGCTTTATCAGCTAACTGATGGGCTAACGCATGTTCAATAACTTCACGTTGATGTGATGTTGCTTCACCTGCCCATTCCCTGAATGTAGATCTGAATCCGTGCTGAGTTAATCCAGCATGTCCCATTCGTTTCAGGACTGCTAATAATGACATGTCAGAGAGTATTTCGGCTCTTGGTGCTGGAAAGACATGATTATTGTCTTTGATACGTGGTAAAGCCTTTAGAAGGTCAATAGCAGCGTCAGATAGTGGGACACGATGTTCTTTATTGGCTTTCATGCGTTCAGCCGGAATAGTCCATGTTTTTGCTTTGAGATCTATTTCATTCCATTCAGCGCCACGGACTTCACCTGAACGGGAAACTGTTAGAATGGAAAACTCTAACGCACGAGCTGATATTCCTTTTTTCTTTCTCAATTCAGACATGAAAGAGCTTATTTCTTCATATGCTAAAGCTGCATGATGATTTTTATCTTGCACTTTACTCGGTAGAGGGAGAAGGGGTTTAAGTGATCCTTTCCATGCTGCCGGATTATCACCTTCAAAAAATTCTTTTGCTTTAGCATAATCAATGATGGCTTCGATACGACCACGTAAACGGCTTGCCGTTTCATTCTTTGTTAACCAGATTGGTTCGAGTATCGTTAACAGATCAATTTTAGTGATAGTGCTGACAGCTTTATCAGCAATGATAGGATAAGCATACGTTTCAAGAGTAGATCGCCACTGTGCTACATGCTTCTTGTTCTTTAGCTCACTGCTTTTGATTTCTATCACTGCTTCGGCGCATTCACTAAAGGTCTTTTGCTTACGTGTTTGAGCTTCCTGAGCAGCTTTACGAGCATGTTTTTCTGCTAGTGGATCAATACCGCTTTTGATCTGTTTACGTATCTCACGAGCTTTGTCACGAGCTTCTGCCAATGAAAGTTCCTGATAAGCACCCAGCCCCATATTCAAACGACGAGGAACTACTTTACCAGCCTTGTTGGTACGAGTTCCCATAGCAAGACGTAAACACCATACACGGGACTGTTTAACGATTCGTAAGTATAAGCCGTCTGCGCCACCAACATAGTAGTCACCATCTTCTTTAAGTTTAGAAACAGCAAGCGCGGACAGTTCTTTAGCTTTCTTTGTCATAAATAAAATATCCAATGGTGCATTGAGTGGTGCATAAAATGACAGATTTTAATCAAACACACAAGACGTTACTGGACACTAAATAATGACAACATATTGTTTTATATTTGAAAAATAAATCAATAATGGGGTTTTATGGACACTAACACGGCGGACTACGCTTCCGCCAAATAAAACAAGGGGTTACCGAAAGGTAACCCCTTGTTGCTTTGTGTTCTACATAAAGTAATACAAAAAAAGCCCATAGAAACGGGCTTTTTTTGCATCCAAAATCCGTATTTTCCCCACCAAAATATTAATGAAGTTGACTTTGAGCAAGTCGCAGCCATGCTGATGTGGTATTCGGATATATTCAGAAAGTAAATTTTACTCTTTCACCGAAAGAGACTAACAATAAAATATAACCAATCAGGCTAAATATGATTGGTAAATTCCATATCATGTATAGGAAAATAAAATAGAAAGCCGCTGCTATCGTGCTAAAAATATCAAATAAGATTTTAATGAAGTTGCGGAAATAGCGTGTGACCGGGTTTCTCCAGAGGATATAAGGGAATGCTAATCTTTATATTCATCGGATGTCGAGATATTATCTGGTAAAACGTTCCCTTTCATTCCATTTGTTTTCTTGTTGTGGAATGATTTTTAAGTATTTATTGACACATGTGGGTGGTAATCGCAATTTCTTACATTGCCACCAATGACAGGGATTCTACGCTTTCTAAGTTGAAATCAGCGGGCGAAAATGGAAATGCAGAAGCCCAATACGCTTTGGGTCTCATGTATTTCTATGGAGAAATGTTGGATGTTGATTATGAGCAGGCAAGGGCCTGGTATGAAAAAGCTGCTGCGCAAAACGATGCACAGGACAGTTCGATCCTGGCGTGATGAATGAACGTGGTGAAGGGTGAAGTATAAACCCAGAGCAAGCAACAACCTGGTATGAGCTGGCATGTAAGAATGGGCACAAGGAAGGTTGCGAACGTTATGAATATTTATTAAAAAAATAATGCAATAATAAAATCACGCGTTAATACGATAAATTTGTATGATCATAAATATCCTGTTTGAGGGTTATTAATAAACGGTGATGCTGAGGGATGAGCGACTAAAATAATCCTGAACATTTATCAGGAAGCCGGCATCCAGGGAGGACAAGAGGTAAAGCCGGGGCTAAGGGCTCCCGAACCCGGTGCGCTGAGCACCGGGCTAAGAGCGAGGTTATCGCTACGAATGTTCCTCATTCCTGATAGGTTCTTTCAGAACAAAGCCATAGCTGAGGGCCCCGAGTAATAACAGAGCCGCACCGGCAAGGAAGACATAGGTAAAGTTGTTGGTCGTATCGAGAATTAAGCCGGCAACGATAGGGGCCAGCGCCGCGCCCAGGAAACCGCCGAAATTCTGAATTGAGCCGAGAGAGCCTACCGAGCCCGCGGGAGCGACATCCGTCACCAGCGCCCAGATTACGCCTGAAGGAAGCTGGGCGGCGAAATAACCAATAGTCAGTAACAACATACACAGCGGCGTGCTTTCAATGTAAGGTACCGGCGCCACCGCACATGCCGCAATTAGCGCTCCGCCGACGATCGGGATCTTACGCGCGGTAATCGCTTTCATGCCTTTTCTAATCAGTAAGTCTGAAATAACGCCTCCCAGCAGCACGCCAAAAATACCCACAAAGAAAGGGATGGCGGCCAGCCAGCCGGTATTCATCAGACTCATATGACGATCGTGCTCAAGATAACGCGGCAGCCAGGTCAGGTAGACCCAGACCGTAAAGTAAATCCCGAAACAGCCTACGACCATCCCCCACGTCGAGCGCTCGCGGAACAGGGAACCCCAGCTGCGGGAAGGTGCGGAAGGCGACTGATGGGGGTCGACAATCTTGTCTTGCGGGGCCTCTTCTGCGGTGGGTTCGCGATAAAACCGCAGCCATGCGAGCAGGATCACCAGGCCGAGAACCCCAATGACGATAAACATGCCTCGCCAGCCCATGGTCAGCATCAGGATCGTCAGTATGGGGGGCGCGATGGCGTTGGCAATCTGCGATCCGGTGTTGAACAGAGCGGTTGGAAAGCCGCGCTCTTCTTTACTGAACCAGCTATTGGTGACTTTGACGCCGGAGGTAAAAAACGGCGATTCCGTTACGCCCAGCAGCATACGCAGCGCGTACATTACCCCAAAGCCATTAGCAAACGCGCAGAATATCGTCACCAGCGACCAGCCCCCGGCGGCAAAGGAAAACATCTTTTTGGGGCCAAAGCGGTCGACAAGATACCCGGCAGGGAGATTGGCCAGCGCATAGGGCCACAGAAAAGCCGATAGCAGTAATCCCATCTGAAATGACGACAGGCCAAATTCAGCGGCAATGGTCGAATTCGCGACGCTGAGATTGGCGCGGTCGAGATAGTTGACCACGGCGGCCAGCAAAATAATCACCACCAGGTACCATCTGAGTTTTGCTCCGGGAATGGCGTTAGCTTTATTCTGGCTGAGGGCATTATCAGGTACGGGTACAGAGTCTGTTCTTCTCATGAAAGAATCCTCTAAACTTCATCTTGACATCGACGTTATGCGTTTAAAATTTATATTATTCGTCGAAGTTAAACGGGAGCTGACGTTTCCAGTTCAGCAAGCCCGGCAATCAAGCTCTGCACTTCTTCGGGCGTAATATTTAATTGCGGCGCGCGCATAACGCCGGCATCAATTCCGCGATATTTAAGCCCTTCTTTAAAGTAAGACATATTGCTGCCGTTTCTCAGCAGCTCGCAATATTTATTCGCCTGGCGCTGGGCGGCGCGTGCGCCTGGAATATCTCCGCGATTAAAGGCCTCATAAATTTTTATAAAAGGCTCCGGGTAAACACAGGAAACCCCTGAAACCACGCCATCGCAACCCATCGCCAGTGCCGGAAGAAACAGACGATCTGCGCCGACCATAACGGAAAAATCATGATCCTTGATGGCAAGGTACTGATTCACGGTGAGGTAGTCCGGGTAGCTGTATTTAATCCCCACGACATTCCTACACTTATCAGCAACGCGCTGAGCGACGTCAGCAGAAAGGTTGTTAGCGGCGCACTGCGGAATATTGTAGAGATAAACCGGGAAATCGTGGGGAACGGCATTGGCGACGGCGACAAAATAAGCTTCCAGCTCACGGTCGTTTGCGCCGAAAAACGCCGGAGTCACGACGCCAATCCCGTCAGCCCCGGCCTCGACCGCATGGCGAGCAAGCGACAGCGTTTCTGCGGTAGTCATCGCACCGACGTGAATATAAACCGTTGCTCGTTGGTTATTTCTTTTAATTACGGTTTCGGCAACTTTCTTGCGTTCTTGTTCGCTGAGGCGAAACATTTCGCCGGTGGTGCCCAGCGGATAAAGACAGTGCACGCCTTTCCCGACAAGAAAATCGGTCAGCGCTTCGATGCTTTCATAATTAATAGTATCGTCATCATTAAATGGTGTAATCATTGCGGTGGTAATGCCATATAATTTTTTCACAGAGACCTCGTCAGATGTTGAAGAAAATATTCCGGAAATAAGCGAAAGACGCCGGGAATTCCGGAGTTTTTACTGCCTGAATAAAGGTGAACAGTCTTGTTATTTATTAACGTAGCGGCTGAATACGCTAAAAATAATCAGCGCGACGGTACCGCCAGGATCTTCTTTACCCGCGCTGCTGTCGGCAAACGCCGCTGCTTTACCATGACGTGGAAACATGGTGCGGGTTGCTTCAAGCCCGGCCAGCGCGGCCGCCTGAGCGGCTTCCGCCGCGCGGCCGAGCGGCGCTCCGGCGGCGGTTTCCCGCGCTAACGCGTCGCTGGCGGGTAATAAGACATCCAGAACGGTTTTATCCCCGGGCTGGGCTTTCCCTCGCTCCGCGATACCCTGAGTAAAGGCGCTGAAGAAGGCGGCCAGATCTGCGGCGCTGAGCGTAATCAGCTCCGGCGCAAGCGCTTTCCCACCGCGCATAAACCCGGTAGCCATCAATGTTCCCATTGTCGATGGCGCCGCCCTGGCCATCGCAAAGCCGCACTGAATGAGGTAATGAGCGATACCTTTCTCCTGCTCGGGTTGTATCTGCTGTGCGGCATGAAAGGCTTTTTGCATCGTAATGCCAAGGTCACCGTCGCCCACGGCCTGGTCTAGTTTGATTAATTCATCCCGCTTCAGGCTCAGTTCGGCAGACCAGGCGGCAATAAGGCCCGTCGTATCGTTAAATGTCAGTTCAGTTTTCATATCGTACCTTTAGCTATCCAGATCCGGCTGGCAGAAGAAGGGGGTACCGGCGGAGGTGGCGAGGTAGCCCGCCAGTTCATCGTTGAGCTTACAAAGGGACAGCGAAAACCCGGTCATTTCCATTGCCGTGGCGTACTCCCCTTGATACACGTGGTATACGACGATGCCGCGTTCATTTAACGTTTGTTTGACCCGGCGGAAAAGAATATAAAGCTCATCCAGAGGCGTCCCTCCCAGGCCATTAAGCAGAACGGCAGTACGATCGCCGGGGGTAAAATGCAGTTCGTTAAGAAGCAGGGGCAGGATGCGGTCAATAATTTCGTCGGCAGTGCCGAGCGCGGCGGACGAAATTCCGGGTTCGCCATGGATACCCATGCCAATCGCCATTTCATTCTCGGCCACCGAGAAGGCGGCCTGACCAACCTCAGGAATGATGCAGGGTGAGAGCCCAATGCCAATCGTTCTGGTGCAATCCCCGACCTGTTTAGCCAGTCTGGCGACTTCATCGAGGGATAAACCGGCGGCAGCGGCGGCTCCGGCGATTTTATACATGAAAAAAATGCCGGCGACGCCGCGCCGCGTTGCCGCCCGTTCAACCGGGGCCGATCCGACGTCATCGGCGCCGCGTACGGATAGCGTTCTGATATCTTCCATCTCCGCCATCTCGGAGGCCATGTCGAAATTGAGGATATCTCCGCTGTAATTACCGTAGAGGTAGAGTACGCCGGCCCCCTTATCCACCGCTTTTGTCACCTGTAAAATCTGATCGGCGGACGGAGATTGAAAAACATCGCCGACGGCGCAGCCATCGAGCAAATTATTCCCGACATACCCCAGAAACAGTGGCAGATGGCCCGAACCGCCGCCGGTGACAATGCCGACTTTCCCTGGGCGAGTCTCCTGGGCGGTCACCAGACAATGGCGATCGTTATTGGCATATTTAAGCTCCCGGGGATGCGCCGCATAAATTCCCTCGAGCATTTCTGCCACATATTCAGTAGGGATATTGATGAACTTCTTCATTTGGTAAATCCTTAAAGGATTGATATTTAATTAATGGCTTGCTGCCTGTCGGATATCTGTTTTGATAATGAAATTGGTCAGCGGTGGCGTAAACTAAAATTTTACTAAAATGATTTTAAGAAAAAATAATTGTGATGACTATCACATGTTTAAATTCGCTAAGCGGCTAGGGTTTATATAATAAAAGATAAGAGAATAAATCTTGTAATACATAGGGTTGAATTGTCATTATGGTTAAAATTAAAGATATTGCTCAAAAGGCCAACGTTTCTTTGAGCGCAGTATCGATAGCGATTAACGGCAAAAAAGGGTTATCCGTAGAGACGCGGGAGAAGATCCTGAAAATTGCCCATGAATTAAATTATCAACAATCATCGACAAGAGAAATTCGCGGCGTATTACGATTCCTGAAAATTGCTTTACATGGCGAAACGATCAACGAGGCGCATAACCTGTTTATCAGTGGATATATTGATGGGCTCATCGAACAGGCCGGAAAATACAGCTATGCGCTTGAGGTTGTGGGCTATGACAAAAAAAGCGTTGAAGAAATCGTCCGCTCACAGAATAGCGGAGCCCTCGCCGATGGGCTGGTCATCCTTGGCACCGAGTTCGAGCAGGGGGACTTTACGCCCCTACGCCGATTATCGGTACCCTTTGTGATTATCGATAATGTGAACGATTTTTTACCCTTTGATTTTATTAACATGAATAATCGCGCGGCGATTTACAACATTCTTCACCATTTCAAACGTGCCGGAATAGAGGATATTGGGCTGGTATACAGCGATGCGCATACGCCAAATTTCAGGCAACGTGAGCAGGCATTTCATGAACTGGTACCGACGATAGGGCTAAGATCCGCAGAGGAGAATCTGGTCTGCGTCAGTCCGAACGCCCGATCGGCATATGAAGCCATGCTGAGCCATATCAGGGCAGCAGGAAAAATTGCACAAGGCTATTTTTGCATTAATGACATCGTCGCCTATGGCTGTATAAGAGCGCTACACGAATGTGGATTCCGCGTGCCCGACGATGTTTCAGTTATCGGTTTTGACGACCTGCCGGTCTCCGGGGTGATGGAACCGGCGCTGACTACCGTGAAAGTGGGGAATAAAAAGCTGGGAGCCGCCGCCGTTGATTTACTGGTCAGTAAAATAGACCACGGGCGGAATAACAACCATACCAGCGTGTTGCTCAGCGGTGAACTGGTCAAAAGAAAAAGCGTGCGTCAACGTTCCGCAAAGCCATGATGAATTACGTTATTTCGTATCAACAGCCACGTATTATTGAGGGTATTATGATTATATCAAGCTTAGATAATGTCAGTCATGATTTTACTCCGTTAACGGAAATACTGAATCATCCCGAACTTGAGCTGTCGACGCTGATAAATACGCCGCCCGGGAAATATTCTGTACAAGGACAGGAGTGGTTCTATATTATCAGCGAAGATGAAACCAAACCTGAAACTGGTCATAAAGCCGAGTTTCATAAACTCTATGGCGATATTCAGCTGGTGATTAACGGCTCGGAAACAATTTACTTCAGGACCACTCCGCCAGATGCAGATGAGTACGGGGTACCGCCTGCCGCAACCGATCTTTATTTTTTAGAACACGGTAGTACGAATGGTTCAGTGGTGCTGAACAAGGGCGAGTTTATTGTTTTTTATCCCGGCGAAATTCATAAACCGATGTGCCATACCGCAGGTCGCGCTAATAGCGTCAAAAAACTGGTGGTGAAATTCCCTTATACCCGGCAAGAGTGAAAACGGGGTGATTAACGCAAGGGTTGCTGACGACCTTTGCGTTAATCCTGAAGGCGGGCTACCGTTTGCTGTCAGACGGGGAATTATCTCCCCAGTAGGGCGGGGTTCCCACTTTCTCAAGCATAAAGTCGATAAAGGTTCTGACCTTATGCGGTAAAATCCGCTTTTGCGGATAGAGCATCCAGATGGCGGTTTCGCTGGGGAACATACTAAACTCCCGGTCCGGAAAGACCCGCTGGATATGGCCTTTTTCCTCCTCCTCACGGGATAACCAGTCAGGCAGAATCGCAATCCCGGCGTGGTTGCAGCAGGCATAAAGCATCGCGGCGCTGTCGCTGACGCTAAGCCGATAGTTAATCGATATCCGCTGCCATTCCTCTTCTGACCCGGCTTTGCGCGTATACCACCCGGCACCGTGCAGGCGAGAAAACATCACAATATTCATCTCTTTCTGACCGTCGCCGCCGGCACCGAGGGTGGCGGGAGGGCTGTTTTGCGCGATCCACTGCGGGCTGGCCCACGCTGCGCGCGTCTGAGAGGCCAGTTTGCGAGCGTGAATAGAGGAGTCCGGCAACACCCCAATGCGGATACTCAGATCGATTCGCGCTTCAATCAGATCCTGGATCTCATCATTAAAACTGATATCCAGAGAGATGTTGGGGTGCAGGCGGAGAAACTCATCGACAAAAGGCATGACATGTAACCGGCCAAAGGTGCTGGGCACGCTGATGCGCAGCAGGCCGGAAGGGTGCTTATCCAGCGCGGAAGTTAAATGGCGCGCTTCCTCCCATTGCAGGAGCAGCTGTCGGGCATGAGAGTAGAAAAAATCCCCGGTTTCCGTCAGCGTTAATCCGCGGGTGGAGCGGTTAAACAGCGTCACCTGTAAATACTCTTCCAGTTCAGAAATATGACGAGAGGCGGTGGATACTTCTATATTTAACGCTTTGGCTGCGGCGCTAAAGCTTTTATGATCGGCGGCGCTGACAAAGGTCCTGATTGCGGATAAATGGTTCATCGAATTTTACGTCTCATTTATGATGAATGTCTTTTCAGCAACCCATTCTGGTGTAGCCGCTTAGCAATAACGGTCCTGACTGTACAGCTTATCACTTTGCTTCCCCAATTATTCCCTGCAGTATTCATGGATACTGATGGTCGATGCATAAAAACGGCTTCCCCAACTGTAGGAAGCCGGATGATTAATGGCATAACATTATTTTGCCGTAACGCGCCAGACGGTATTTCCGACATCATCGGCGATGATTAACGCCCCCTGATTATCCTGAGCGAGTCCGACCGGAGCGCCATACAGCTCTTTCTCATCCCGGGAGACAAAACCGCTGACTACGCTCTCTGGCTTACCGACCGGTTTGCTATCTTTAAAGGCGACGAAGCTAACTTTATAGCCATTGAGCGGTGAGCGATCCCAGCTGCCGTGCTCGCTGATAAAGGCGCCGCCCTGGTATTTTTGCGGCAGCATCTGCCCGGTATAAAACAGCATCCCCAGCGGCGCAACGTGGGAGCTCAGGGCGTAGTCCGGCTTGATGGCTTTGGCGACCTTGTCCGGGCGAGTCGGCTGGACGCGGCGATCGACATGCTGGCCGAAATAGCTCCAGGGCCAGCCATAAAAACCGCCGTCCTGAACGGAGGTCAGATAATCGGGAACCAGGTCGGCGCCTATCTCATCGCGTTCATTGACAATCGCCCACAGTTTCCCGCTCTGCGGCTCCCAGCCGAGGCCCGTCGGGTTCCTGATGCCGCTGGCAAAGATCCGGCTGGCTCCCTGTGCGGTATCGACTTCAAGAACGGCGGCGCGACGGTACTCAACGTCCAGACCGTTCTCGGTAATATTGCTGTTAGAACCGACCCCGACATACAGCTTCTTACCATCGGGACTCGCCAGCAGCGCTTTGGTCCAGTGGTGGTTAATGGTATTGGGCAGATCGGTGAGCTCGGTTCCGGCATCGCTGACGTGCGTTTCACCCTGCTGATAGTGATAACGCATGATGCTGTCGGTATTGGCCACGTACAGGTTGTCGCCAATCAGCTGTACGCCGAACGGGGAGTGCAGATGTTCGAGGAAAACATGTTTCTCCCAGCCGCTGCCGCTTTTGCGTAGCAGGGTAATGCGATTACCGCCTGTACCGCCTTTGCCGGACTGATTTTTTACGATCCCGGCAACCAGCTGTTTCGGTGTGGTCAGCGGCTCTTCGCCGGGACTGTTGCTTTCAACCACCAGCACATCATCGTTTGGCAGGACGTAGACCATGCGCGGATGCAGGAAACCGTCGGCCATCTTCTCAATGCTCAGTCCCTGGGCGACGTCCGGCTGCGCGCCTGCTTTCCAGCCCACGCCGGACGGAACCTGCATTGGCGGCATCAGGTAATCCTGTGCTTTTGGCATCAGCGGATCGGGCCCGGTTTGTTGAGCCGGCGACAGTTTCGCTTTTTCATCACATCCCGCAAGGACCAGAGTCAGCGTTAACATTACTGGTAGGGGCAGTAATATTTTATTCATAGCCATAACCTTTATTTTTTGCGTGGCAGGAGGAGCTGATAATGTTGGCAAGAAGCACACAGATAACGGTGATGGTCGAATAGACCACATTTTGTGGCGCAATGGCGTAAGCATCGCGGCTGTGGACAAAACAGTTCACAATGGCTGAAATAATCGCGATGACGTTCAGCCAGAAATCAATTTTCGCCGCCGGGAGCCGAGGGGAAGGGGCGAAGAACCAGACCTGCGCGAGATTAATCAGCCGTGGGACGATCGCGAAAATCAACCCCAGGGCAATAAGCCAGCTGGCGCTTTTTCCCCACATCACGTTGGCGCTGTAGAGATAAATAATATCAAAGATCCATCCGGCAATAAAAAAACCGTAAGGTACGGGGTTGAGAAGATTATAAATTATTGTCGCAAGCGTATTACGCCGGCCATGAGAGTGTTCACTCATACTATTAATTCCTCGTCAGGGAGAATAAAGGCACGCTGAGGTTTCTGCTGTCAGTTACGTAATAAGGACAGGTGAATGGCTGCCTGCAAAATAACCGGACTAATTAGTGTGTATTAACATTATAAACACGTAAATAATTATACATATTGTTAATAAGTTCGATATATCAATGTACGGAAATCTGTTTTGCAGAAATCGCCATACCTGATGGTGTTATAGTTAGTTATTGTGGTATTCAGCTAAATCGACTACGCAGAGATGTTCAGGTCATGGTCAGCGGAAACTGCGTGGGGATATTAATCGTGATGTGGGAGAATATGGAATGAACTTACCGGTTGTCGCCGTCCTTGGGCTGGGTGCTATGGGGCACGCTTTTGCCAGCAATCTGCTAAAAAATGGCTTTACCGTCCACGGCTGGAACCGTTCGCCAGAACGGGGGGAGGATCTGCTGGGCTGCGGGCTTATCCGGCATGCGACGCCGCAGCAGGCGGTGGCGTCTGCCGAGGTCATTCTGTCAGTCCTGACCGATGCGGAAGCCACATTGAACGTGATCCAGCAGATTGCCCCCGAGTGCCGGGAAGGCGCGATTTTTTGCCAGATGGGCACTATCGGGGTCGGGGAGACCCGGGAAGCCATCGGCCTGCTGGAATCAAGGGCTCCTTCGCTGATCTACCTCGATGCCCCGGTTTCGGGGACCAAAAAACCGGCCGAGAATGCGCAAATTCTGGTGCTCGCCAGCGGCGATCGTCCGCGATGTGCGGCAGCTGAGCGCGTATTCGCCGCCATTGCGCGCCGCACGCAATGGTTTGGTGAAGCCGGCAGCAGCCAGAAAATGAAGCTCGTGCTGAACGCCTGGCTGATTACGATGATGGAAGGCGTGGCCGAAAGCGCATTGCTGGCGGCGAAATTAGGGTTTTCCCCCGCAGAGTTCTGGCAAGCGGTGGATGGCGGTCCGCTGGCGGCGCCGTATGTCAAAGGCAAGCTGGATATGATTGCGGCGAACCGTTTTCCTGCGCAAATGCAGCTCAGCCACGCGCTAAAAGATGCCAATCTGGCGCTCGATGCGGCCGAAGGCACGGAGCTGCCGATCCTGAGCAAAATCGCCGATTGCTGGGACGAGGCGGCCGCAGATGGCTATGCCGATCAGGATCTGGCGGCGGTTTACGCCTGGCTTGCGGGCCAGCCGAAAAGCGAGCGCTAAGCGCTAAGCGCAAAGCGCAGAAGGTCCTGGTGAGTGTGGCGTGAAACCAGCCGCGCTCTTCACGTCGCCCCGAGGAGCGACGCTCAGGAAAAGGCCTCTACTATATCCCCGACCGTCCAATACTCTTGTGCGCCGTCAGGGAGACGGTCATTTACCCGAGTATCGATGCGTTCCGCCTGGGCGCACTGCGCCGGCGAGGAATTATTGAGTTTGCTGTAGTCGCAAACCACACTCGCCTGGCTGGCGTGCTTCACGGAGAGCGTCGCTCGCCCTGCAAAACGAACCATTCACTTTTAGAAATCCTCCGACCGACGTTAATCCCCATGTCGGCAGATAATGAATGAGTCTGTCCCAAACCAGCTTTCTACATCACACTCGCCTGGACGCACCCCACTATCAGTTTGTGCTTATTGTATTCATGCCTGTCGGTTTCTACGCTTGCGTACCGTATTCGCGGGAATAGTTCCGCGCGGAACGGTTACGGTCGGATGAGATAAGTATGTTATTCCTTGTTGGGAACTTTTTAATAGAAAAAAAGCTAATTAACTCATCCGCTTAGGTTCGAGTTTTATTGTTTTTCCTGAGAATGAATCAGTCTGGCAATAGTTTTGCTATCTATAAAAGGCAAAACCAAAACGAACGTTTCTTTTAAGAGGAAAAAGCATGACTCGTAAACTTGCTATTTATGGTAAGGGGGGGATTGGTAAATCCACCACCACGCAAAATACCGCCGCAGCATTGGCCTTTTTTCATGGTAAAAAAATTTTTATTCACGGCTGCGATCCTAAAGCTGACTCCACGCGCCTTATTCTTGGTGGTAAACCGCAAGAAACATTGATGGATGTGCTACGCGATCAAGGGGCGGAGAAAATCACTAATGAAATGGTGGTGAAAACAGGCTGTTTTAATATTCGCTGTGTCGAATCCGGTGGCCCGGAGCCAGGGGTGGGCTGTGCCGGCCGTGGGGTGATAACCGCCATTGACTTGATGGAAGATAATAAGGCCTATACCGACGACCTTGATTTTATTTTCTTTGACGTGCTGGGTGACGTCGTTTGCGGCGGGTTTGCCATGCCTATCCGCGATGGCAAAGCCCAGGAGGTTTACATCGTCGCATCTGGTGAAATGATGGCGATATACGCCGCCAACAATATCTGCAAGGGGCTGGTGAAATACGCCAAACAGAGCGGGGTGCGCCTCGGCGGTATCATCTGCAACAGCCGAAACGTTGATGGTGAAAAGGAGTTTCTTGAGGAGTTCACGGCGGCGATTGGGACGAAAATGATTCATTTTGTCCCACGTGACAATATTGTCCAAAAAGCCGAATTCAATAAAAAAACGGTGACCGAATTTGACCCCAATGCTAATCAGGCGCAGGAGTATCGCGAGCTGGGACGTAAAATCATTGAAAATGACGATCTGGTGATCCCACAGCCATTATCCATGGATCAGCTGGAAAAGATGGTTGTTAAATACGGGATGATGGATTAATTCTCTCCAGGGTTAATATCCCTGTATTCAGCCATATTTGTCAGATGGGGTGGATGATATGCCTTACCATGAATTTGAATGCAGTAAATGTATTCCTGAACGTAAACAACATGCGGTTGTGAAAGGGGAAGATGAAAATATTACATCGGCGTTACCTCTGGGGTATTTAAATACTATTCCGGGAACCATCTCCGAACGCGGGTGTGCCTATTGCGGGGCCAAGCATGTTATTGGCACGCCAATTAAAGATGTCATTCATATTAGTCACGGGCCGGTGGGCTGTACGTATGATACCTGGCAAACGAAACGCTACATTAGCGATAACGATAATTTCCAGCTGAAATACACGTTTGCGACTGACATGAAAGAGAAGCATATTGTTTTTGGTGCGGAGAAGGTGCTCAAAAATAATATTATTGAAGCATTCAATGCGCATCCGACGATTAAGCGTATGACCATCTATCAGACCTGCGCCTCAGCCCTGATCGGTGACGATATCGCGGCTATTGCGCAGGAGGTTATGGATGAGCGCCCGGATGTCGATATTTTCGTCTGTAACTCCCCGGGCTTTGCCGGTCCCAGCCAGTCAGGTGGGCACCATAAAATCAATATTGCCTGGGTTAATCAGAAAGTGGGCACCGTCGAGCCGACGATCGTCAGCGATTACGTCATTAACTATGTGGGCGAATACAACATCCAGGGTGACCAGGAAGTGATGGTGGATTTCTTCAGGCGGATGGGGATCCAGGTACTCTCTACTTTTACCGGCAACGGTTCGTATGACGACCTGCGCGCGATGCATAAAGCGCACCTCAACGTGCTGGAGTGCGCCCGTTCGGCGGAGTATATCTGCAATGAGCTGCGCGTACGCTACGGCATTCCGCGCCTGGATATTGACGGTTTCGGCTTCGGACCGCTGTCCGACTCATTGCGTAAGATTGGCCTCTTTTTTGGTATCGAAGATCGCGCTCAGGCAATTATCGATGAAGAAGTGGCGCGCTGGAAACCCGAGCTGGACTGGTATCGGGAGCGGCTGAAAGGTAAGAAAGTCTGCCTCTGGCCGGGGGGCTCTAAGCTGTGGCACTGGGCGCACGTGATCCATGAAGAGATGGGCCTGGAGGTGGTATCGCTTTATACCAAATTCGGCCATCAGGGCGATATGGAAAAGGGGATTGCTCGCTGTGAAGCCGGGGCGCTCGCCATCGACGACCCTAATGAGCTGGAGTCGCTGGAGGCGATGTACACCCTGAAACCGGACGTCATTTTTACCGGTAAACGCCCTGGCGAGGTGGCGAAGAAAATTCGCGTGCCGTATCTCAACGCCCATGCTTACCACAATGGCCCCTATAAAGGTTTTGAAGGCTGGGTGCGTTTCGCGCGCGATATCTACAACGCGATTTACTCGCCAGTCCATCAGCTGGCCAAACTCGACATCAGCCAGGACGTTATCCCTACAACTCAGGGCTTTGCCACGGCGCGCATGCTCTCTGACGCCAGCCTGAGCGAAGAGATACGCAACAGCCCGGATCTGCGTGAATACACCGGCGGCTACGACAGCGTGACGAAGCTGCGCGAGCGCGAATACCCGGATTTCCCGGCGCAGGCTTCAGGCCGCCAGGAGGCCGTATGACCCAGGATGAAAAAATCGAGCAGATGGTGGATTACATCATGAAGCACTGCCTGTGGCAGTTTCACTCTCGTAGCTGGGATCGGGAAAAGCAGAACGCTGGCGTACTGGGAAAAACCCGCGAACTGCTGTGCGGCGAACCCGTCACCCTGGATACCCCTGCGGACCGCTGCTACTGGGCTGACGCAATGGTGCTGGCGGATGCATGGCGTGCGCGCTTTACGTGGCTGAAGTCGATGAGCGTCGATGCCGTTGCCGAACTGATGGATGCGCTGCATCAGCGCCTGAACTATCTGACTATTACCGGTTCACTCAACGCCGAGCTGACCGATAAGCGTTATTAAGAGGGGTTGATCATGTCTTGTGAACTGAAAGCGAAAGATCGCACCGGGGTAATCAATCCCATTTTTACCTGTCAGCCTGCGGGCGCGCAGTATGTCAGTATTGGCATTAAGGACTGTATCGGCATTGTTCATGGGGGACAGGGCTGCGTGATGTTTGTCCGTTTGTTGATTTCCCAGCATCTGAAGGAGAGCTTCGAGATTGCCTCGTCGTCGGTTCATGAAGATGGTGCGGTATTTGGCGCGCTTGACCGGGTTGAACAGGCGGTGGATGTGCTGCTGATGCGCTATCCCCACGTTAAGGTTATCCCGATTATCACGACCTGTTCCACGGAGGTTATCGGGGACGATGTGGACGGCGTCGTGCGTAAGCTCAACGATGGGCTGCTGAAGGAGAAATACGCCGGCCGGGAAGTGCATCTGATCCCCATCCATACGCCGAGTTTTGTCGGCAGTATGATCAGCGGCTATGACCTTGCCGTGCGCGATATGGTGAAATATTTTGCCCGTAAAAGCGAACCTAGCGGCAAGCTGAATTTGATAACCGGATGGGTCAATCCGGGGGACGTTACGGCCCTTAAGCATCTGCTGGCGGAGATGGCGATCGACGCGACAGTATTGTTCGAAATTGAAGAGTTCGATTCGCCGCTGATGCCTTCCGGGAACCATGTGTCCCACGGCAACACCACGATTGCCGATCTGGTCGGTACCGCTAACGCGACCGCTACCCTTGCGCTCAACCGTTATGAAGGGGCAAAAGCGGCCCGCTATCTGGAGGAGACCTTCGAAGTGCCCGCGCTGATTGGCCCGACGCCGATTGGCATTCGAAACACCGATACTTTTTTGCAAAACCTCAAAAACCTGACCGGCAAACCTGTTCCGCCATCGCTGGTGCGCGAGCGCGGTATCGCCCTCGATGCCCTGACCGACCTGGTGCATATGTTCCTCGCCGACAAAAAGGTGGCGATTTACGGCAACCCGGACCTGGTCGTAGGGCTGGCGGAATTCTGTCTCGATCTTGAGATGAAGCCGATGCTGCTGCTGCTCGGCGACGATAACGCCGGCTACGGCAGCGACCCGCGTATCCAGGCGCTGCAGCAGCAGGTGGATTACAAGATGGAGATTGTCACCAACGCTGACCTCTGGGAGATGGAGAAGCGCATCACGGATGGCTCCCTGGAGCTGGATTTGATCCTCGGGCATTCAAAAGGACGCTTTACCGCCATCGACAACCAGATCCCGATGGTCAGAGTCGGCTTCCCCACTTACGACCGCGCCGGCCATTACCGGCACCCGGTCGTGGGCTATGCCGGGGCCATCTGGCTCGCGGAACAGATGGCCAATACGCTCTTTACCGATATGGAATACAAGAAAAATAAAGAGTGGATCCTCAACGTCTGGTAGTCGCCGTATCCAACGCCGGGGGAACCCGGCTTTTTTCCTGGAGAATATCTATGTCGACGTTACTGTTTGAAAGCGACGACCAGCGCTTTAGCCGCTGCTATGAACACGCCTGCGGCTATCATCATCGGGCGCGACTGCTGGTGGATCAGACCCGGTCATCAAGCCTGGTGTTCAACGTCGGGGCCATTGCGGTGGAGTGTTATCTCATCGCGCTCTGCGCCCTGTATGGCGATATGCCGCTCAACCACAACTACCGCAGCCTGTTGTGCAGTATTGAAGAACACCTTGAGATCGACGATGCGCTCCGGCAGAACATTTTGTCACTGGATACCATTTTCGGCATCTGCTCCGTTGATGACTATCACCACGGCGCCCCTGATGAGAGCGACGGGGCACGCATTCTGGTGCTTTGCGATGAGCTGGATGCGTTAATCAAGGCCGGGCGGGTAGCGCTCGCGGAGAGATCGTGATGGAGACTTCCTCATTCATGTCCGGACACCCGCACGGTGAAATGCGTCGGGATGAACGCGAGATAACCGACCTGGCAGAAATCGACGCCATTCTGACCCAGGAGAGGGTGATGCATATCGCGTTATCCTGCGATGACGTACCGTTTCTGCTGCCGGTTTTCTACGTATGGGATGGTTCATCGATCTATTTTCACTCTGCCCGCGCTGGCAGCAAAATTGAGATCATGAAAAAAAACCGGGCGATCTGCTTTGCTATCTCTCAGTTCGGCGGGGTGGTGGAAGATCCTCTGGCCTGTAATTATGAAGCGCGGCACCGCACGGTTATTGGCCTGGGGAAAACGTATTTCGTTCAGGATGATGCGGAAAAAATTGCCATGCTCCATCGGCTGATGGCGCGTTTTAGTCGCAAATCCTTCACCTTTCCGGCGGCTAACCTGACGGCGACGCAGGTTATCCGCATCGACATTACGTCGATGAAAGGTAAGCAGCACGGCTTTTAATGGGGAGAATGCCATGAAGATCGCCGTATTTGTTGATGAACGAGGCATAACGGCCCCGCTGGGCCAGTCCGGCTATGTCAACGTCTTTACCCGCGAAGAGGGCCAGTGGCAGAGCTGTCAGCGTATCCCTTTTGCTCTCTCACCTACGCTTACGCTTAGCCAAATTCGCCAGCGTACGCTATCCATGCTGGCCGAGCTGCCGCACTGTCGGCATTTTGTCGCCAGCGAGATCCGCGGCGCGCTGCTGGCATGGCTCGACGGCATGGGGCTAACCATGTGGAAAACGAGCGGCAGGCCGGAAGACTTTCTGGATCGTATCGTCGTGCAGATACCGCCCGCGCCTGAACCTGTCACCCTCCTTCCTCAGGCATTCATCATGCCCGCCGAGGGGGAAGGGGCGTTTCGCGTGGATTTGCTGGCGGCGCTGCAGAGCGGCGGAGCGCACACCTCGAAGCGGCTGCTGATGCCGTTCTTCGAGCAGCAGACGTTTAGTTCGCTGGAGATCCGCTGCGACCATCTGCCAAAGTGGTTTTCTGCTCTGGACCCTGCCCGTTTTACCTGGCGCGTCATGCCCGGCGGCGACGGCATGCTCAGCGTCATGGTGGAGCCTGTACGCTAATGTACGAAAGCCAACAATAATGTACCTTGCGGAACACTTTCTCCCGTCGTGCGCGCCTGGTTTTTTAAAGAAATAAATAAATTCAATTGGTTATGTCGCGCTCGTTTCAGGCTGCGCTGGCGTTGATTTTGCATCAGAGAACGCAGGCGGTTTAACGCCGCTCGCTCGTGAGTCTGGTCGTCTATTTATCGGGAGAAACGCGATGCACCTTGAGAAAAGAGCTTTTAACCTGACCGGCGCGACACTTTCCCCCCTAACGGAGCCGCTGTCGTTCAGCTGCCGTCTGGGGGAGTGCCGTTCTGAACTGATGCCGCTGCTCTCGGAGGTCAGTAAAGTGGTCAGCGCAGAGGGAAAACTTTCGCGCACCCTGAAGCTGGTGCTGGAGCTGATGCAAAAACATATGCAGGTGATCCGCGCCATGATTACCCTCTATGACGCGAGTTGCGATCAAATCTTTATCCATGAAAGCTACGGCCTGTCGCCGGAAGAGGTGGAAAAAGGCGTCTATGCGCCGGGGGAAGGCATCACGGGACGGGTGATTGAGACGCGACAGCCCATCGTGGTGCCGCATATTGCCGATGACCCTTTATTCCTTAACCGTACCGGCAGCTGGGATAAGCAGCGTGACGGGCAGCACTCGTTTATATGCGTCCCGATTATCCGTGGCCTAAAGGTGATGGGGACCATCGGCATTGAACGCGTTTACAACAATGTCCAGCTGCGTTTTTTAGATCTGGAAGTGCTGCGGGTCATTGCGGCCATTATTGCTCAGGCGGTGGAGCTTCATTTACTGGAGCGCGCGCACAAAAAAGTGCTGCGGGCGCACAGTACGGCCATCAGTCAAAGCGCGGAAAAGTATAAGCCTGCCAATATTATCGGCAACTCCCGCGCCATGCAGGCGGTATATCAGCTGATTGATAAAGTCAGCCACGCGCGCACCACCGTGCTGATCCTCGGAGAGAGCGGAGTTGGCAAAGAGCGGGTAGCTACGGCGATTCACCAGAACAGCCACTGTTCGGCGGGCCCCTTCATCAAATTCAACTGCGCGTCATTGCCGGAGAGCGTTATTGAGAGCGAACTTTTCGGCCATGAGAAAGGGGCGTTTACCGGGGCCATTTCCCGCCGGGCAGGACGTTTTGAAGAGGCGGATGGCGGTACGATTTTTCTTGATGAAGTCGGCGAACTCTCGCCCTCGGCGCAATCCAAACTGCTGCGCGTCATACAGGAGCGCAGCTTTGAGCGAGTGGGCAGTAACGATACGCTGCAGGTTAACGTCCGGATCCTCGCCGCCACCCATCGGGATCTCAGTGAGATGGTCGGGAAGGGGACGTTTCGCGAAGACCTCTATTATCGCCTGAACGTCTTCCCGGTTACCATTCCCCCCCTGCGCGAACGCGGGAACGATATTTTCATTCTTGCCGATCACTTCAATGCCTGGTTTGCCCGCGAGCAGGGGGTAGAGATCCCCACTATCGCCACGCCTGCGCTGAATATGCTGCTCAACTACGACTGGCCAGGCAACGTACGGGAGCTGGAAAACGTAATGGAGAGGGCGGTGCTGCTGGCGGATGAAGGTATCATTCATGCCTGGCATCTCCCCCTGTCGCTTCAGCCGGTGATTGAGCATCTGGCGGAGCAGGATGGCCTGGAGGCTCGCCTTTCGCGAATCGAATACGATCTGATTGTTGAAGCGCTGGGTATGTTTCAGGGAAATGTCTCTCGCGCCGCCGCGCATCTGAATATGACGCGTCGGGCGCTGGGGCTAAGGCTGGAAAAATACCGCTTGAACTACAAACAGTTTAGGGGGCAAGCCTGACGATGACGCGTAACAACCGCGACAATATCCATACGCCTGAGCGTCCGGCACCCAGGCACAGTGAACCCCGCCCGCTGATTGCCCATTCGCCAGCGATGAAACAGGTGATGACCCGCTTGCAACAATATGCGTCAGTGCAAACGCCGGTGCTGCTGCGCGGCGAACCCGGAACCGGAAAAGATACCATCGCGCGCGCCCTGCATCGCGGGTCGTCCTGGCGGGAAGGTCCCTTTGTGAAGCTTGCCTGCGATCATGTGGCGGAAGAGGAGGTATTGCACGCGTTGCTGGGAGATGCCATGCGCACGCCGCCGGTGCCCGGAGCGTTGGAGCAGGCGGCGGGCGGAACTCTTTTTCTAAGCGAGATCGGTCACTTTTCATTACGCCTGCAACGGCTGTTGATACTGCTGCTTGAGCAACGTCCTTTTCTCTCTCCGGTCGATAATCGCAGCCGGTGCGGCGATACCCGGCTGGTGTGCGCCAGCGAGCTTAATCTGGAGGAACGGGTTGCTCAGGGCGCTTTTTTGCCGGAGCTATATTACCGCTTGCACGTGGCCAGTATTCCGCTCCCGCCGCTACGCGAACGACCTGAGGATCTCCCTGGGCTGGTGGAGGATTTTTTTCGCCGCTTTAACCGGCACAATCACGTTAAGGTGCAGTTGGATCCGCAGGCGCTTTCGCCGCTGTATGTTTGCCAGTGGCCTGGCAATCAGCGCGATCTGGAAAACTGTCTTGAATATGCGGTGCTGCATCGCCAGAGCGATATCATTGCGCAACTGCCCTGTATTCAGGGACGCTGTCTGCGTAAGCAGCTGAATTTGCGTATTGAAAACTACAGTAAACGACGGAGAAATATCTCTCTGCCGGAACCTGCCGGCGGGTGGGATCCCTGCCGGGCGCCCGCAAATATCCAGGCGCCGACGGCGGTGACGGTAAGCGGTAGCGATGCGGATGACGAAATTCGGCATCGATTTATTACGGCACTGGAGAAAAGCGGATGGGTAAAAGCCAAAGCCGCGCGGTTGCTCAATATCACGCCGCGCCAGCTCTATTATGCGCTTCATAAGCTGAAGATTGAGGTGCGAAAATTTTGAATGAAAATAGGGGAAGGTCATCTTACTCAGAACAACGCCAATAATGACATCCTGCTTTCTTGTATGTTCCATAAGCTATTCACCGTCAGCAGATGGGGAGATAATAAGTATCCTTATTGCGTCATGCGCCACCCCATATCCAATTGATGTTCCCCAAATGCCATCTGGTAATTTTGCTTCAACGGACTCCTTTACCGACGGCGGCTTGAGCTATAGCCAAAATTAAGAATGCCGACACAGCAATTGATAAGTTACTATTTTGGTTCCATAAAATCCGGGAGAACGGGTACCGGCAGCACGGAAAGGACTTTTAAGCGCTGCAAAGTTCGGACCTGAGCGCGTTCGAGATGGTCTTTCAGGCAGGCTGCCGCCAGGGGCCAGTTTCCTTTCAGCAGCATGCCATACACCAGAGCGTGTTCCTCCAGCGTGGTTGTTTCCACCGGGATAGCAAGTAAATCGTAGAAGATGCGCGTGACGATGAAGGGGGACTGATGCTGACGCAGGATTTGCATCATCAACTTATTACCGGCAGGTTCGAGGCAGCGGACGTGCAAATCCTCTTCAAGTAATTCCAGCTCCGTGGCCGTCAGCTGCCGGCCTTTGTATTTATGCGTCTTTTCCAGCATGGAAGCAATCCACTCCGCCTGGAGGAGAGGGCCAGCCTTGCAGAGCGCTGCGGGTTCGAGGCTGGCGCGGATCTCAAAGTGATCCGCGATTTCTCGAGCGGTAAGCGGTCCCGTCAACCACTGTGAATAGGGCTCTTTTTCTACCAGTCCCTTATCGCGCAAGCGCATCAGGCTTTCACGGACCACCGAACGACTCACGTTGTAGTACAGCGCCGCCTTTTGCTCATTAACCTGATAACAACCGAACACCATCGCGGTTGAAAGCACGATCTGCAGCCCTTCCAGTACCTTCTCCCCGCTGGTGCGAGTGTCCACCAGCGCTTGCTGCTCGTTAAGCCCGAACAATTCTCGCGTTAAGGCAATACGCAAGGGTTCTACGGCTTCCGCATCCTGCGCCACGATAAAGCCGCGACCCTCAAATCGGGTAATCAGACCTTCTTCATGTAACAGACTTAACGCCCGGCGCACCGGTACCCGGCTGGTGCCGAATAGTTGCGCTAACGGACCTTCCAGCAGCACCAGGCCCTTAGGCACTCGCTGCTCTATCAAGGTGTGACGTAAAAACTGCCGAATGACTTCATAGCGCGCAGAGGCGGTTTCTTCCGTTGCCGCATGCGAAGGGTTTGTCTGCATGACCATATTTTCGATCCTTACCTCATCGCACTTACCTTATCACATCCTGCTCAATGACATAGCTACCCGCATCGCTGGCACCGCCGTGGTGCAGAATGCCCTTTAATGGACCATTGATAACAAAATACATTTTGTTCCATGTCGTGCCGATCCGGGGAAGCAGGAGCAGAGGCCGCAACAGCTATGCTTCATCTCCATGATATTTAATGATTAATACAAATATAATACACTTTGATCACATTTTGGTCACTTATTTGTCGTTTTATTGGCATTCGTTTTGCTATGTTTAAATGGATTTTTAATTAAATATACATTTAAGGTGAGCATGAACGCCAACACGATCCGCCAGCAGTTCCAGCAGGGCCAACTCGATGCCTGCTCTATTGCCGCACTGTTTGCCGAGGGCCAGCTCTCACCGCTCGATTTCACCGACGCATGCCTGGCGGCGGCGGAGAAATCGAGCGGCATTTTCATAACTCTGACTCCCGAGCGCGCTCGTAAAGAGGCGGCGGCGTCGGCGCGGCGCTGGCAGCAAGGGGCGCCGTTGAGCGCGCTGGACGGTATCCCCGTCGCCTGGAAGGATCTGTTTGATATTGCGGGCACACGCACGACGGCAGGGTCGGCAACCCGCCGGAACGCCCCGGCGGCCGTTTGCGACGCCGCGCTGGTGGCGCGTCTGACCCAGGCGGGGATGGTCACGATGGGTAAAACCAACCTGAGCGAATTTGCTTTCTCCGGACTGGGCATTAACCCGACGTTCGGCACCCCGGCCCTGCTGGCGGCTGACGGTGAAGAACAGGTCCCGGGCGGTTCTTCCAGCGGCGCGGCCAGAGCGGTAGCGCTGGGGCTGGCCTGCATTGCGATGGGGACGGATACCGCGGGTTCGGTACGGATCCCGGCGGCGTTCAACGGCGTGATGGGATATCGCTCCAGCCGTCAGCGCTATGACGCGAGCGGGGTGTTCCCTCTCGCCGATTCGCTGGACACGCTCGGCCCGCTGTGCCGTAGCGTTCGCGATGCCCGCGCGCTGGATGCGATTCTCTGCGGCGTGGAAGAGGAGACGTACCCGGCTCCGGCGCTGGTTGTTGATTCTCAACTTATGGACGCCGCTGATGCTGCGGTCCGGGAACAGGGCTATCGCCTGCTTTCGTCCCTGGCTGCCGCAGGTATCGCCGTGGAGTACCGGCGGCTAAACGCCTTCCATGATGCGCTCGCCTGGATTGCGGCGCACGGCTGGCCGGGGGCCGTTGAGGCTTTCCAGCTACATGCTGCGCTGCTGTCATCGCCTGCGGCGGAAAATATCGATCCGTTTATTCGTCGCCGCCTGATGGCTTCCGGGCGCATTGACCCGGCGGTGCTAACCACGTTTTTGCGCCAGCGGCCGCTGTGGCAGCAGGCGCTGGCCGATGAGCTCAATGGTGCGGTGCTGGTGACGCCGACGGTGGCGCATACCGCGCCGCGCCTGGCGCCGCTGGTTGCGGATGCGGAGGCTTTCGCCGTGGTCAATAGCGCGACGCTGCGTTTGACCATGCCCGGCAGTTTGCTGGATATGCCCGGCGTCGCGTTGCCGAGCGGGGTGACGGCTAACGGGCTGTTCACCAGTCTGCTCTTCTCACTACCGACCGGCGAGGATCGCCGTCTCTTGATGGCCGCCAGTGCGGTATCCGACCTTCTTGCGCAGCGGCATGCCGCCTGCGCTGACCCGTTGTATCTCAACTCTTAAGGAAATGAAATATGGCCAAAGACATCCTTTGCGCGTTTGGTGTAGACGTTGATGCCGTTGCCGGCTGGCTGGGTTCGTACGGCGGGGAAGATTCGCCGGATGATATCTCGCGCGGTCTGTTCGCCGGCGAGGTGGGGGCGCCGCGGTTGCTGAAAATGTTCGCGGAACAGAACCTGCGCACCACCTGGTTTATCCCGGGCCACTCGATTGAGACCTTCCCGGAGCAGATGAAAGCGGTTGTTGATGCCGGGCATGAGGTCGGGATCCATGGCTATAGCCATGAAAACCCGATTGCGATGACCCCGGCTCAGGAGGAAGCGGTACTGGATCGCAGTATCGAACTGGTGACGAAGTTAGCGGGTAAACGCCCCACCGGCTATGTGGCCCCCTGGTGGGAGTTCAGCAACGTGACCAACGAGCTGCTGTTGAAAAAAGGGATTAAATACGACCACAGCCTGATGCACAACGACTTCCATCCCTACTACGTGCGGGTTGGCGACAGCTGGACCAAAATCGACTACAGCCAGCATCCGGACGCCTGGATGAAGCCGCTGCAGCGTGGTGAAGAGACTGATTTGGTGGAAATTCCCGCTAACTGGTACCTCGACGATCTGCCGCCGATGATGTTTATCAAAAAATCCCCCAACAGCCACGGCTTCGTCAATCCGCGCCATCTGGAGGAGATGTGGCGCGATCAGTTCGATTGGGTCTATCGCGAAAATGATTACGCCGTCTTCACCATGACCATCCACCCTGATGTTTCCGGCCGTCCCCAGGTGCTGCTGATGCTCGAGCGCCTGATTCAGTACATCCGCAGCCACGAAGGGGTGCGTTTTGTCACCTTTGATGAGATTGCGGACGATTTCAAGGCGCGCGAACCGCGCTCGGCATAATGTCATTTAACCCCGACCGAGGGATTACGCTATGAGCATTTTTAAGAAAACCTCCGTAAACGGCTGGCAGCCGCAGCAGTTGACTATCAAGGATGTGAAATTCGCCACCTGGATTGCATTTTTTGCCTGGGTTTTTGCTGTATACGATTTCATTTTGTTTGGTACTTTGCTGCCGGAAATAGGCGTGCATTTTGGCTGGGACGAGGTTGAGCAGGCGGAAATCGCCACCTGGGTCGCGGTTGGCGGGGCGGTAATCGCGCTGGCGATTGGCCCGCTGGTGGACCGCCTGGGTCGGCGGATGGGAATTGTTATTACCGTCGGCGGCGCCGCGCTTTGCTCATTACTGACCGCCGTAGGCGGCTCCTGGGGGAAAGGCGCGCTCACGGCGATTCGCTCAGTCGCCGGGTTGGGGTATGCCGAGCAAACGGTGAATGCGACATATTTATCCGAGCTATATACCGCCATTGACGACCCGAAGCTCAATAAGCGCAAAGGCTTTGTCTATAGCCTGGTGCAAGGGGGATGGCCGGTGGGTGCCCTGGTGGCTTCGGCGCTGACCGCTATTCTGATGCCGATTATCGGCTGGCAAGGCAGCTTTATTTTCGCCGCCTTACCTTCACTGATTATCGCGGTGTTGGCGTTAAAGCTGAAAGAGACGCCGCAGTTTCAGGTGCAGAAAAAGATCCAGCAGCTGCGCGAGCAAGGCAATGTTGCCGATGCGCGCCAGGTGGCGGCGGATTATCAGGTTTCCTGGGAAGAGCATCACCGCGGCGGCATCGCCGCAGCCTTTCGCGGTCCCTCGCTGCGCGCCACGCTGGTGCTGGGTGCGGCGGTGCTGATTAACTGGTTCGCCATTCAGATTTTTAGCGTGCTGGGCACCACGGTCATTACCAAAACTCACGATGTCTCCTTTAATAACTCGCTGCTGATCTTGATTCTGTCGAATCTGGTGGGCTATTGCGGCTACCTGGCCCACGGCTGGCTTGGCGACCGGATTGGCCGGCGTAACACCATCGCGGTCGGCTGGATGCTGGGGGGGATCGCTTTTGCCGGCATGCTGTTCTGCCCGGACAACTTTGCCACGATCGTCGCGTTGTACAGCATTGGATTATTTTTCCTGATCGGTCCCTATGCCGCGGCGCTGTTTTTCATTAGCGAAAGCTTCCCTACCGCGATCCGCGCTACGGCGGGCGCACTAATCGGCGCGATGGGGCCGGTCGGGGCGATTATCGCCAGCGTCGGTACTACCGCCGTGCTGAGCCACGGCGGCAACTGGCAGGATGCGGCGCTGTGGTTCGGGGCGGTTCCGTGCTTCATCTCCGGCATCGTGATGTGGTTTGCGCGTGCCGATATGCAGAGCGCGGCAGCAGTCAAAAATGCGGTTAACACTGAGCCTCAAATTTAAGGAGCGATTATGCACATGACGATTTCCAGCCAACCTGTCGCCGCCATCAGCGGCGCAGCGAGCGGTATTGGGCTGGCGTTAGCGACGCTGTACGCCCGGCGCGGCGTTCGCGTGATTGCGGGCTACTACCCTGACGATCCGCATGACCCTGCCGCCGCCGCGGCTCAGGTCGAGGCCGCCGGAGGGGAGGCGCTCTGGCTGCCGCTGGACGTGGCCGACACCGCGTCGGTGGATGCGTTTATCTCCCAGGGGGTGAACCATTTTGGCCGTCTTGATTATGTTATTGCCAATGCCGGGATCTTACGCTGTTCGCCGATTGAAGAGATGAGCGACGAGCGGTGGAACGCCATGCTTAATGTTGATTTGACGGGCGTGATGCGTTGTTTTCGCGCCGCGGCCCGACATCTGGGGGACGGCGCTAGCCTGGTGGCTATTTCGTCGATTGCTGGTGGCGTCTACGGCTGGCAGGAGCATGCGCACTATGCGGCGGCGAAGGCTGCCGTGCCTGGGATCTGCCGTTCGTTAGCGGTTGAGCTGGCTCCGCGAGGGGTCCGCTGCAATGCGGTTATTCCCGGCTTGATTGAAACGCCGCAGTCGCTGGATAAACAGAACTCTCTTGGGCCCGAGGGGCTGGCGAAAGCCGCGAAATCTATCCCATTGCAGCGGGTGGGGCGTCCGGAGGATATTGCCCGGGTGGTGGCCTTTCTGACCAGCGCAGAGAGCAGTTATCTGACCGGACAAAGCCTCATTGTTGATGGCGGTCTGACCGTTCGTTGGCCTGATTAAGGAGTCAGTATGCTACTGCAAAACAGACGTTGCGTTATCACCGGGGCGGCCAGCGGAATAGGCGAGGCAATCGCCGTGCTGTTTGCCTGCGAAGGAGCGCGGCTGGTGTTGACCGACCGCGATAGCGATAGATTGTCCGCCGTGGTTGAACGCTGCCGACAGTCAGGGGCGGTATGCCAGGGCATCGTCGCCGATGTCGGCGAGGTCGCCGGGGCGACCGCCGGGGTTGATGCCTGTCTTGAATACTATGAAGGCATTGATGTGCTGGTCAACAACGCGGGTATGCTGACCCAGGCGCGCTGTAGCGACATCACGCTGGAGATGTGGGAAACGATGATGGCGGTGGATCTGCGCAGCGTGTTTCTGGCGAGCCAGCGTGCGCTACCGGCGATGCTGGCACAGCGATGGGGGCGCATTATTAATATTGCCTCCCAGCTGGGCATTAAGGGTGGGGCTGAGCTGTGTCACTATGCGGCGGCGAAGGCGGGGGTGATAGGCCTGACAAAATCACTGGCGCTGGAAGTCTCTTCCGGCAACGTGCTGGTGAACGCTATCGCGCCTGGGCCGATTGATACACCGCTCATCGACGGGATTAACCAGGCCTGGAAGGCGGCGAAAGCGGCAGAGCTGCCGTTGGGCCGCTTTGGACGAGCGGAAGAGGTGGCGCCGGTGGCGTTGCTGCTGGCCAGCGAACCCGGCGGCAACCTGTTTGCCGGCCAGACGCTGGGCCCTAATTCTGGCGATGTGATGCCCTAAGGAGCCCAAAATGTGTGGTGTTTGCGGTCTGCTTGACAACGGGCCGCAGTGGAGCGATCCGCTGCGGCAGGATATTCCCCGGCGCCAGCTGCGTTTGCAGCAGCTGGCGCTGCTCAACCGGACTCTGAAGCCCTGGCGCCTCACGCTGACGGAGTTTCACGGCAGCTGGCTGCTGGCCAGCCCAACGGGGCAGCAGGTGCTGGTGCACTCGCTTGACGTATTGTGGAAAGAGGCCGAAAAAATGCTCCACCGCGCGGTCGACCCGCTGGATGAGGGCTGGCTGGCCGCGCTGGACGCGACGGGGAGGGATGATGTCTTACGATGAAAAATTACCCCTACATGTATTGAGCGGGTTCCTTGGCAGCGGCAAAACGACGCTGCTTAAAGGCTGGCTGGCTCAGCAGAATCTCAACGATGTCGCCTTGCTGGTCAACGAGTTTGGCGAGGTCGGTATCGACCATCATCTGCTGAATGAAGTTGCGCCGGATACGGTGCTGCTGCCGAGCGGCTGCGTATGCTGCCAGATTCGCGGCGAGCTAAAGGCTGCCCTGTTGGATCTCTATGAACGCCGGACCCGCGGCCTTATCCCGGCATTTCATCATGTGGTGCTTGAGACCACCGGGCTGGCCGATCCGGCCCCCATTCTTTCCACGCTGCTGCACGATCGGCAGCTGCAGAACCATTTTGTGCAGGGAACGCTGGTTACGCTCGTTGATGCGGAACATGCTCGTCATCAGGCGGATAGCCAGCCCGAGTGGCTGGCGCAGGTTAGCGCGGCGGATAAATTGCTGGTGAGCAAAAGCGATCGCGTCCCGACGGAAGAGGCGGCCGCCCTGCGGCAGTGGCTGCGGCAGCTGAATCCGCTGGCGGAGTTGGGGGATACCCGGCAGGCGCTGGATGCGCCAGCGTGGTTATTCCGCAGCGAAGTCGTTCGCGGCTCCCCCGAGCAGCGCGTTCGCTGGCTGGGCGCTTGCGCGGAGAAGACATTTACGCTGATGCCAACCCCCTACAGCGAGGCGCATCCGGCGACGCAGACCTGCGTAATTTCGCTTGAACGGTCGTTAAACTGGCCGGCATTTGCTATCTGGCTATCAATGCTATTACATTGCCATGGGAGCGCAGTCCTGCGGGTGAAGGGGATTTTGCGCGTCAGTGACAGCGACTCGCCAGTGGTGATCCACGGTGTGCAGCATACGCTGCATCCGCCGGTGCATTTACGTGACTGGCCGGGAGCGCTGGAAAGTTCAACGCTGGTCTTTATTTTGCGGGGGCTTGAGGCCAGCTGTTTACAACAGGCCTTCAGCCGCTATATGCATGTATTACAGGAGTCCTGAAGGGATGAATTCAGCCGCGATAATGCGCCCCCCGCTGACGCTTCGGGTGCTTGGTACATCGGTGACGTTGCTGGAGATGCTGCGCATACGCGCGGAGCAAGAGCTGGGGATTAACATCGAATACCTGCTGCACAGCGTTGAGGACGCGCAGCGTATCGCAGTCATGCAGCCGGAAAGTTACGATCTGTACGATCAGTGGTTTCATAATATCGATTTTGTCTGGCCAGCCCGCGCTATTCAACCTCTTGAAATTAAACGGTTGAAATACTGGGATGAGGTCAACGAGCTGGCTAAATTGGGCACCTTAACCGGTGAGCTTGCCGACGGCAGCGTCCCGTCCCAGCGCTTGTACGTCCAGCGCGATCTCCATTTGAGCAGCCAACCGAGCGATCGCATTAGCATGCTGCCGCTGACGCATAACGCCGATAGCTTTGCCTATCATGTCGACCGTCTTCCTGATGCGCTGCGCGGCGAGGAGGAGAGTTGGGGGTGGCTGCTGCATCCTGCGCTCACCGGGGCGGTTGCGCTGCAGGAGGATGCGGCAATGGGGGGCATTGATGCGGCCCTGGCTATGCAGGGGGCCGGGATGGCGCGGTTTTCGGATATCGGCAATCTGTCGCTGGAAGAGATCGATGTTCTGACGGAGGAGCTGACACAGCTCAATCGCCAGGGGCACTTTGCGGCGTTCTGGTCGACTCAGGAGCAGGCTTGCGACTTAATCGATAACCGGCACGTGGAGGTCCAGAGCCTGTGGGCTCCTATCTATTTCCGTCGCCACTTTCACCAGCGGGGCTATAAAATGGCGCACCCGAGAGAAGGGTATCGCGCATGGTACGGCGGGATGTCGTTATCACGCTGCGTGACCGGGAGCATAAAAGATGCGGCATACGAATACCTCAACTGGTGGCAGTCCGGCTGGCCCGGCGCGGTGATGGCCCGGCAGGGATATTACATCTCCAATCCACAGCGAAGTCGCGCTCATCTCTCACTGGCTGAATGGGATTTTTGGTATGGGGGAAAACCTGCCGCTGAGCTGCTATTTGATGCGCATGGCGCGCCGCTGATCCCTGTGGGCGAGATCCGTGACGGCGGAAGTTACGCGCAACGTATGGGACATATTGCGGTGTGGAATTCGGTTATGGATGAACATAATTATCTGACGAGACGCTGGCAGGAGGCCATGTTAAAGAACTAACCCTATTCTAAGGGAGTAGATTCTCATCAATCCTTTTCTTTAATTGGTTCACTGCGTACTACGGTGGAAACCGTTAAACAACGATCTCATCATTCAGGGGGAGAGCCGGAAGGGAAAACGTTACCCTGAGGCAGGCCGAAGCATTGTGACACCGGCCATGCGCCGTGGGGCTTTCCTGACGCGCTGAGTGAGTGTTAAAGATGGCTTTTGGGGGAAAATCTTCGACGTAGAATTCATCTGTTGCTTTGTTGTGAGATAGCTCAAAAATCCATAACGAAACCGGCCTGAATTTCCGCATACCGTGTCACGATAGATATTCATACGCTTGATGAATATTGATTGTGTAGGGAGCGGCATATGAATTCACTCGCGCAGCGAACGCAGGTCATCGAAAACTGGTATCGGGAATCCGATGATTTTTCGACGCTGGTTAACTATCGGGTTCTCAGGGCGGGGCATATCCGGACTAACGCCAATTTTCATATTCAGCGCCAGTCCGTTGTCGGGCATGAGCTTATATATTGTCTCAAAGGGCGAGGCGTTGTTCGCCTGGAAAATAATCTTCATCATGTGCAGGAGGGGAATCTCGCCTGGCTGCCGGTAAGATGGCCGCATGAACACTATCCGGATAGCGCCGAGCCTTGGGAAATATTATGGCTGAGAATAGATAGTTCAAAATTAAATAGCATCATGCATATTCTCAATGTTCTCCAGGCGCCCGTTTTTACCTTTCAACAGCCGGAGAAGGTAACAGAAATTTATTATCAACTCTTCGGCTTAATGAAAAGCCATACGCTGGTTTCGGACGCGCACTGTGATGCGCTGTGCGCCAAACTTATTTTTACTTTGCTGGAAAACCGCAGTCAGGAAACGGAGAAATCTCCGGTGATTACCCATCGGGGACTGGGGCATCTTATTTATCAGATCCACAGCCACTATAATGACGAGTGGGATATTGGCAAATTTATGCAGTATTGCCAGGTCAGCAAGTCGCAGTTATTTCGCCTGTTTCAGGAAACCTTCAATCAGAGCCCGTTAAAATGGCTAAAAAACTATCGCCTGTCCCAGGCCCGGCGCTTACTGGTGGAAACGGATGACACCATTGGCAAAATTGCCGGGCAGGTGGGCTATAACGATCCGCTGCATTTTTCGCGTGATTTTCATCGTGCGGTTGGGGTTTCGCCCAGCGAGTTTCGCCGCCAGGAGAGACAGCTGTCGGACGGATCGGCAGAATAAACCAGCAGGTGTTCGGCTTTGCCTGAAAGCCGAACACCTTCGATCAGAAGAAGGTTTCCATCTGAATACCAAACGACCACTCTCCACCGGAGTTAAAGCCTTTCTGGCCCAGCGTATCGTTCGGACTGTAGTTATCCAGCGCCTTATCCCAGTTCATCCAGGTGGCAAAAACGCGCAGCTCCGGGCGGGTGAAGAACGGCGAAATATCATCCGGGCGGAAGGTTGGGGCAAAGGTGAGTTTATAGAAGTTGCCGTGTACCTTCTGGTACTGCTGATAGCCGTTGGGGTCGAGATCCATATACTGCCACGTGGCCTCATAGCCTAAAGCGAAGTTTTGCGTAATGTTCTGCATCAGGCGGCCGTTGAGGGTTATCCAGCGGTAGTCGTCGCCCTTGACGTAGCGATCGCGGCTAGATTGCGCAAGGACCGAGGGGGCAAAATCCCAGTCGGGGGCCAGATTGACCATCCCATAGCTAGCAAAACGCAGGGTGCTGGCATCGGAGAGTAGCGCCGGGTCGGTGCCGATATTTTTCACCTCCGCGCCCAGACCTTGTCCCCATGACAGCACGCTGCGCGTTTCCCCCTGCGTCAGCCCATAGAAGCTATCGCCCTGATAGCCGAGCAGGACGGTGTAGCCTTTATTGGCGGCGTTAAAGACTTTATAGCCGCTAAGCGTTTCCCGTTGCTCATTGTCCTTTGCCTGCATGCCGCTGACAAACAGCTGTACCGGGCCAAAATAGTTGTTGGCGGTAAGGATATAGTTCTGCACATCATTATTAACTACGTCGACATCGCCGAAGCTGCGCCCGATAAAAGAGAAGTTGCTGCGCGTATTCTCCGACCAGCGAACGTCATAAATGCCGCCTCCGGTACCGTTGAGCGCCACGAATTTGGAGTCGAGCCACGGAATTTCAAAGTTATCGCGATCGACGCGCTTGCCGGCCCACAGCGTGGTGTCCTTAAGCGGCCCGCTAAAGCTGGGCAGAGAGGCGATTTCGGCAAACGCCTGACTGACGTTTAAGGTGCTGGAATCAGCGGTCCAGTCGTTATAGCTTTTTTGCTGGTCGGCGATCATGGTCATAAAGCGGGTGGTCGCGCCATTATCCAGGCGCTGTTTTTTCTCCAGATAGACTTCGACATAGGTGTCCGGCTCGTTCCCCAAACGGCCAATTGCGCCGCCAGTTTGCCCGGCCGGGGTCATAAACGGTCCTCCCTGTGAATGGCGGGCGTTGTGGTTGGTCATCATCCCGGAGCGCGCATAGCCGTGGAGTTCAAAATAGCCATTATCATCAGGAGTGATTTTTTCAATTTTTTGCGTACGGGTTTCAAGATCTTCGACCTTTTGTTGTGCCTGGTGCGAACCCGCTTCCGTTTGTTTTAGCTGGGTTGCTAATTGTGCATTTTTTTGCTCTGCCACCGCGGTGCGATTTTCCGCCTGCTGAAGCCGTAATTCCAGCTGATTCAGGCGTTGTTCGATACTGACATTCTGTGCGGAAAATGCGTAAGGGATGGTCATGATATTTATCAGGCAGAAACCTGGTAGGGTCATAGAGGTTATTTTCATCTTATTCTCATTAGGTCACTATCATAAATAAAAGTGCAGGGAACCCTGCGCCAGTAAAATAACGCAGAGTGGGGTATTTATTTTTTCTATTAATCGAGGTGGTAAACTTCTTCCATTTCAGCCCACAACGAGCCTTCCGGTTCGCCGTCGAGAGGCATCTGGCATGGCCCGGTCTCCTGCCACCATGCCTGGGTTTTTAAATGCGCGGCCATTTTCTTTTGGTCAGCTTCGTAATCGTCACCGTCATACTCCAGATAGCTGAACAATAATCCATTTTTATAGTAAATAGAGAAGTTGCGTAAATGGCACTCTTTAATCATGGCATTGACTTCCGGCCAAGGGTTAGCGTGAAGCTCTTTATAATAATCGAGCTTTTCTGGACGGACTTTAACCACACAACCAAAGCGGCGAACTTTACTCATCGTTGTCATCCTTATTAATAACGTGGGCACGGTGCAGAATCTGTTTAATTTCTTCTTGCATTTCGTTTGTTAATGGCGACGCGGGAGGTAGCGCATAGACAGGAATATCCACGCCGGTCAGCCGGAGGGCATATTTCACGGCATTATAAAATGGCACATCGATAGCGTAGAGCGGCGGGATCCACGAAAGAGACTGCTGCAGGGCCACCGCTTCGCTAAGATCGTGACGATGCCAGGCGCGAAGTATTCCGCAGGCGAGCTGCGGCGCAAAGTTGGCGCTGGCTGGAATAGCGCCGTCACCTCCCAGAATCAAGGTCCCCAGTAGATATTCGTCATAGCCGGCAAACACCGCGAAATCCGGGCGTAGGGGCTTGACCGCGTGCAGGGTTTCTCTGATATGCGAGAGCGTATCGACGGTATCTTTCAGGCCCACGATATTCGGGCAGCTCAGCGCCAGGTCTTTGATAACCGACGGCGGGATCGACTGACCGGTAAGCGCCGGGAAGTTATAGAGAATGATGGGGAGCGGCAGGGCGTTAGCAATCGTTATGAAATGGCGCACCAGATTGCTTTCACTCAGAGGACTGTACCAGGGGTTAACCACCACCACGCCGTCTGCGCCAGCCTGTCGCGCATGCAGTCCGACCTCGATTGTCTGCTGAGTGCCGCAGCAGGCGATGCCGATCAAAACGGGTTTTCTCCCACCCACCTGGGTGAGACAGAATTCTGCTACATGACGCCGCTGGGCATCGGACATATGGGCAAATTCCCCCGCGCTGCCGAGGAAAAAAAGGCCATCTACCGGCGATGCCAGCAGGTGTTCAATTAATATTGCCTGGGCGGATTCATCAAATTCTCCCTGCGCATTAAATAGCGTAGGTACCGGGGGAATGACCCCGTGGAAAAGAGGCTGAGCCATTGTATTCTCCTGTGAAAATTACCGGGAATCCCGGTATCAGGCGCAGGCGAGGGCCTTCACACTCATTGCTGAGCGCGCTCTCGCCTGCATATAACGCGTTATTTATTTAACGGATTTAATCGGTAATACAAAAAACGATGAAGCAAAGACGAAAACAATAGCGGCAATAAATAGCGATGAATAATCATTATTAAACGTTGCCAGTAGCCATGCGGATAATATTGGGCTGAAAGATTGTGGTAATACGGTAGCAATTGTCAGGATCCCCATATCTTTACCGGCCTGTTTACCGCCGCCCGGCAGCACCTGAGTCATCAGCGCCATATCGATGGAGGTATAAGCGCCATAGCCCAGCCCCATAATGGCGGCATAGATATACATTCCGGTCAGCGTCGGCATAAACAGAGGAACGCATAAACCAGCGGCCATCAGCAGAGTTGAGAGGAACACAAAGATTTTTCGCCGTTGCAGTTTGTCGGAGATGATGCCGGAAACCAGACCGGAGAAAAGCAGCGTCACCAAAGTGATGACCGAGATGGTGCCGATAGCATAGTTAGAATCTTCGACGCTTAAGCCAATGAAATCTTGCAGAATATACAGCTGGTAAGTGACCACGCCCTGGTAGCCCAGATACATGGCGAAGCGGCCAAAGAATGCCCAGCCAAAATCAGGGTATTCGCGTGGGCTGACCCAGAAGTTTTTGAAGAACGACCCCCAGCGGAAGGGTTCAACCTCCATGGCTCGGGTCGAAGGTTCGCGGTTGATCAGCACAAAGGCCACGCAGCAGGCGGCGATAGCCAGTGCGAAAACCAGGTACCCCAGCTGCAGGTTCCAGGCCAGATAGCCGGCAAGAATAATCCCCACCGTGCCGCCGGCGGTGGAACCCGCGCCGACGAAGCCGGAAGCGATACCGCGGTTCTCCGGTAAGAATCGGTCAGCGACCACCGTAGCCAGCGGGCCGTTCATGCAGTTCAGCGAGACGGCAGCCATTAACCAGAACACCGCAATGCCGGCGATAGTGGTTGTCATGGAGATGCCGAAGATAGCCAGCCCGCCGATTAATGCACCGCCAACGATAAACGGCGAACGGCGTCCCCATGTCGAACGGCAGCGGTCGGATACGGCTCCGGCAATCGGCTGAGCGAAAATCGTAAACAGCAGCGCCGAAGTCATGACGATAGCCAGGTTGTTAGCTTTATTTTCCGGGTCGATTTGCGCCACGTGATTGGGGAGAAGAACTGAGATAACCCCGCAGTAGAGCGCCAGCAGAACAAAGAAATTAGTAAACAGCGAGGCCAGCAGAATATTTTTCTTACGCCCCGTCACCATAATGTTATTTGCTGGCGACGTGGTTTGCGACCGATCGTCAACCTTGCCGCCGGGTAATGAATTGATATTATCGGACATGCTTATTTCCTCATTATTATTCAGTAGGGTGAATTGAAATAAACGTCATCTGACTCAGTTTTTATTTATTTTCCCCTCCTGATTGCATCAGGTAAATACGGCGCGCGTTTTCGCCCATTACCGCGTTAATGTCCTCGGGAGATAAGTGGGCAATGGCCTCGGTCACGCAGGTTTGCCAGCGCGCGTAGCCACCCGCCAGTTCGACTACCGGCCAGTCGCCGCCGAATAAACAGCGCCGTGGGCCAAATACCGCTATTGCCTGTTGGATCCAGGGCCGCAGCTGCTCCGGCCGCCAGCTTTGCCAGTCCGCTTCTGTCGGCAAGCCAGAGATTTTGCATGCCAGATGAGGAAAGGCGGCGAGAGCGGTAAATGCGTCCAGCCAGGTCTGCCATTGGGCGTCAGCGATAGCCGGTTTTCCCATATGATCCAGCACGACCAGGGCTTCAGGCGCGCGTTGATACAGCCACGTCAATAAATCGTGAAGCGCGGTCAGTTGAGATGCCCTGACGCACATATCCAGCACAAAGCCTTCGCGGGCCGCCGCCAGTAAACCCTCGCGATAACCGGCGTGATAAAACAGATCCAGCGGCTCATTGTGCAGGGAGCGCCGGATGCCCACCACGCGCGGCAATTCACGTAAATGGCGCAGATAAGGCGCCACGGCGTTGCCCGTTTCCAGCGGCGCCCAGGCGACAATTCCGGCAAGTTTAATCGCGCTGGTTTCAGCCAGCTGGTTTATCCACGCCACCTCCTGGAGCGCCTGCTGCTCGGCGCAGTCGGCCTGAACTACGATGGCCGCTTCCGGGGACTTCGCCACTTCCGCCAGCTGAGCGGGCAAAAAGGGCCGGTTAAGCGCCGGGAGTTCCTGCAGCCAGTCGTAGCGCAGCACGCGCGGATCCCAGAGATGCAGATGGCTGTCGAAGGTGCTCATTTTTGCGCTTTCCCTCCGTTGCCCGGCAGCAGATCCCAGCCAATATTGAGTACGGGAGCCATCAGCTCATTGATTTGAGCGAGCAGTTCCGGGTCAAGCGGCTGCGTGCACCAGCGGATATTATCCAGCATATTGTCGGCGCTGGCGGTGCCGATTACCGTGGAGGCAATGCCGTTATCCGCTGCGGTGGTGAGCGCAAACTGGAGAGCAATCTGGGCAATATTCACGCCGTGGCTATCGCACAGGGTGGACACCTGGCGGCAGATAGCCTGCACATCCTGATGCGCCGGGTGCCAGTCCGGCGCGCCGCTGCGGGTCAGCAGCCCCATCGCCAGAGGCGAAGCGTTGAGTACGCCAATCCCTGCCTGATTCAGCCGCTGCGCTACCGAGCCCAGCCGTCGGTCCTGTAAGCTCCAGGTACAGTAGGCCATCACGGTATCCACTTTTTGCTCACAGGCGACGCGCTCCAGCAGGGCAAGATTGTAGCCGGTGATACCGACGTGGCGTACGACGCCGCTATCGCGTAGCTCCCGCAGCGTCGGCAGCGCTTCATCCAGCAGTTGCCCCATATCACCGTATTCAATGTCATGGCACTGAATCACATCGATATAGTCGCTGCCCAGACGGGTAAGACTTTCATCGATGCTGCGCAGGGTGGCCTCGCGGGAGAAATCCCACTGGCTGTCGCCGTAGCGCCCGACTTTCGTCGCCAGGGTATAGCTGCCGCGGGGTACGCCTTTTAGCGCGACGCCCAGGGCGGTTTCCGCTTTGGTCAGCCCGTAATAGGGGGCAACGTCGAAATAGTTCACGCCGTGGGCAAGGGCCGTCGCCACGGTTTCGTTAGCCTGCTGTTGCGATACCGGGTGATAAATGCTGCCCAGAGAGGCCGCGCCCATCGCCAGCACCGGTACCTGAATTCCCGTGCGTCCAAAAGGTACTGTTTTCATTATTCGCTCCATTATGATTAATCGTCGACGGGCGTCCGCAGGCTCAGGCGCAGCCCCGCGCGTTCGGGCCTGACGTGCGGGCCCTGAGCTATCGTCCAGTTGCCGTCGTTTTGCTGTTGCTGTAATGCGTTTTCATCAATGGCGATCCCGAGCCCCGGTTCGTTGCCCAGTACGATGCCGCCGTTTTCGATGCGCTGATCCACGCGTAATCCGTTCGGGAAGGTGAGATCCTGTATCTCGCAGCTGAGATGGTTGCTGACCGCCGCCGCCGCGTGGGCCACCGGATTGGCGTTGTAGCCGACCGGGCTGACCGGCAGGCTAAACGCCTGCGCCAGGTTGGCGACGCGCAAAAAGTGGGTGATGCCCCAGCACATGCCTGCCTGAAGGACATCCACTGCATTCTCTTTCAGCAGCGGCAGAAATTGTTCCAGGCCGGTGAGGTTCTCCCCGGTAGCCACCGCGCAGCGCACCTGCTGGCGAATGGCGGCGTGTCCGGCGGCGTCCCAGCGGCGCACGGGTTCTTCAATCCAGCTCAGATCCAGCGCTTCCTGCAAACGACTGACGTAGCGCACTGCCTGTTTCGCGCTCATCGATTCGTTAACATCAATCATCATCACCGGCGAAGGGCTGTTAGCGAGATACACTTCGCGCACCGCCAGCAGGCGCTGTAAATCCTGTTCAACGTCGAGGCCGCCCTTGAGCTTAAAGGCGCTGAATCCACGCTCGGCGAAACGCTGATGGAGCGCGGTTAACGCCTCCAGCGACAGCGGGAAATCCAGCCCCGAAGCATATCCGGGGACGAACGGGCTTCTCGCGCCGAGCAGACGCCAGAGCGGCTCCCCGGCGCATTTGGCCTTCAAATCCCACAGCGCCATATCGACGACACCGATCGCCCCAAAAACGCTGCCCGTATGGCCGCTTTTAAAGACCCAGGCCTGCATTCGGTCGTAGAGCGCCGTCACCGCACGCGGATCTTCGCCTTCGATGGCGGGGAAAATGCGCGCAATATCCGCATGTCCGCCGACGCCGATACCGCTAATGCCCTCATCGGTTTCGAGGATCAACACCGGGACTTCAGTGACGCCTGAGGTGAGGGTGCCGTTGACATCGCCAATCGGCCGCCCCCAGCGGTGCCAGGTTTTCAGCGTGCGCCAGCCGGTAATCTTCATGCGCCTGACTCCTCTGTTTGCCGCGACGTGCGTAAATCAATCACCATGCGTCCCTGGATGGTGCCGTTGTCCATCTCGTTAAAAATGGCATTGATCTCTTCCAGCCTGCGGGTCTGTACCACCGGGCGAACGCGTCCGGCCAGCGCGTGCTGAAAAGCCTCCGCCAGATCCTGGCGGGTGCCCACCAGGCTGCCGACTATCTGGATACCATCGAGTACGGTTTTGACGATATTCAGGTCCAGATCGCCCGGCGGAACGGCGACGCAAACCACTTTGCCCGCGGCGCGGACGCTATTGACGGCCTGGTGAAAGGCGGCGCGCGCCACGGCAACCACCACGGCGCAATGGGCGCCGCCATCGGTGATCTGCTGGATGCGTGCGGGAACGTCGTCCCGGCTGGGGTTGAGGGTAATTTCCGCACCGCACTCGCGGGCGAGCGCCAGCTTGTCGTCCTGCAAATCGATGGCGATAACGCGGGCGTTAAAAACGTGGCGGGCAAACTGGATCGCCATATTGCCCAAACCACCGGCACCCCAGATGGCCAGCCACTGTCCGGGACGAACATCGGAGACGCGAATGGCTTTGTAGGTGGTCACGCCAGCGCAGGTAATGCTACTGGCAATCAGCGGGTCGAGGCCTTCGGGGACTTTTACCGCGTAGTCGGCTTTTACGATGCACTGCTCGGCCATCGCGCCATCGACGCTGTAACCGGCGTTTTTTACGCTGCGGCAAAAGGTTTCCCGACCGCTGACGCAGTATTCACATACTCCGCAGCCTGCATAGAACCAGGCGATACTGACCCGGTCGCCGGGCGTCAGGCTGGTCACGTCGTCGGCGACGGCGCGAACGATGCCGATCCCTTCATGGCCCGGAACCCGACCGGGAACGGGGCCAAAATCGCCCTGCACGACGTGGAGATCGGTATGGCAGACGCCGCAGCACTCCACGTCCACCAGCGCCTCGCCGGAAGCTAAAGGACGAACCGCCATCTGACGAATCTCAACCTGGCCTGGATGACGTTCACTGACTACTGCTGCTTTCATCATTGCCTCCCGTCAGCTCAGTTCTGGTACAGCGTTGTCGGTCATGCGCTGGCGTCGCGCGACGTAAGCGGGCAGGGGCTGCACGCCTGAATCGTCGGTAAACCAGGCGAAAGGATCGGTGCTGGCGACGAGAGCGAAATTCGCCCATGGCTCGAACGATCCGGAGCGAATAACCAGCCTGGCTTTGTGCGCGATCTCGTGGCACAGCGTTTCGTGGCTGGCAGCGTAAAACGCCGCGCCAGAGCCGGTATAGATAGTTTGTACTTCGCGATACAGCTGCGGGTGGCAGTCGCGGACTTCGCTGGCAAAATGCACTTCTTCAACGAAAATCTCCGTTCGCAGCACGCGCAGGATGTCGCGGACATCGACGGTGCCGGGCCACAGTCCGAGGTCGATACGGTTCGCTCCGGCCGGGATTGGAAACCCTGCGTCGGTTACCAGCACGATATCGGTATGGCCGAGCGTCGCCAGAGCGGCGGCAAGTTCAGGGTGTAAGATTCTATCGGGTCTCATTGTTATTATTCCTCGGTCACGACGTGAGATTGCAGAAATGCGTCGACATCGGTGCGGTATTTATAAGAGGGGACGGTTTCCCAGTCAGAGCAGCACAGGGCCGCCGCGGCGTTGGCGAACAGTACCGCTTTGCTTATCGGCAGGCCCTCATCCAGCGCCACCGCGAGGGAAGCGTTAAAGCTGTCGCCCGCGCCGTTGCTGTCAACCACATCCACCTGGCAGGGCGGGATCTCCTGAGTGGTTTGCGGGCCAAAAACGGCGGACCCCGCTTCGCCCAGCGTCATCACCACATAGCGGCAGCCGGTTTCAAGCAGCATACTGGCGATTTCCCGGTTGCTGCGGGCGTCGTCCGGCGCCAGGCCCAGCGCGACGCGGGCTTCGGTTTCATTGGGCGTCAGGTAGTCAATGGCGCTCAGGTCGAGGCCGCGCAGGTCTCTGGCCGGAGCCGGGTTGAGAATGGTGATTTTATCCAGTGATTTTGCGCGTCTTAGCCCGTAGAGCGCGGTTTCCAGCGGGATTTCCAGCTGAGCCAGCGCCACGCCACAGCTCTTTATCTGATGCAGAGCGTTATCCACCAGCGCCGGGGTAAACAGTTTGTTGGCCCCCATATCAACCACAATCACGTTGCGCGCTTCTTTATCTTTAATAATCAGGCCAGCGCCGGTCGGCAACTCGTTGGTCAACGTGAGACCGTCGATATTGATCCCTTCCTCAAGCATCAGCTCAACAAACTCATTGCCGAACGTATCTTTACCGACCACGCCGCTATAGACCACATCCGCCCCCAGGCGGGCGGCCTGCACTGCCATATCGGAACCTTTGCCGCCCCAGGTCTGACGAAAGTCATGTCCGATTAGCGTCTCACCAGCCAGCGGTATGCGTTCGGCCGTCATCACCAGGGCTTTTGCATAACTGCCGAGAATAAATACACTCATCACATACTCCTTAAATTGTGCGGGCGTAGTACCGCCGTTACCGGCGGTACTCTTCGGTTAATAGGCGTTGATGTCGCCGACCAGACCTTTCACCAGCTCAGGGCCGGAACTGGTGCCAACCAGCTCTGCGCCTGCGACGAACATCTCTTTCATCTTCTCAAGCGTGTTCACTTTACCGGATACTTTGACCCGGCAAGGGGCCTGGATATTGGCTTTGAGAAGTTGGACATCTTCTACCGTTGCCGCGCAGCCGCCTTTGCCCCAGCCGCTGGATTGTTTCACCCAGTCAATACCTGCTTCGTAGGCGTAGCGGGTGGCTTTGATTTTCATCACCTCTTCGGTGATAAAGCCAAACTCCAGCATCGCTTTGACTTTCATTCCCAGGTCATGGGCAATGTGGGTCACCTCTTTCAGCTCGTTGAAATAGAGGTCATCCATTCCGCCGAGCAAAAAGCCTGGGTTGGGCGGGAAATCAAATTCATCGGCGCCTTCTTTTGCCAGTTCTCTCACCACGGCGACTTTCATTGCTGTCGTATCGTTGGCCTGGGGGAAGTTCACGGTGGTGGCAACGCGAATACCGGTTCCTTTCAGGACGTCTTTGGCGACGGCGACCCAGCACGGCGCGATCATTGCCGCATCAAACTGATACTCCATACAGATGTTGAGATGCTGAATAAGCCCTTCGCGGGTCAGGTCCGGGTTGACGTTGGTGAACTGAATGGCCTTTGCGACCTGGCGGGGATCATTAAAATCGATCATGTACCACTACTCCTGTTGGCTGAAAAAACATAGGTTACGATGTGAATGACATGGGCTTACTGTAAGGAGCTGGCGGAAAAGGCGTGATAGGCAAGAGTCCCGGCCATATGGACAGAATTTTCAGACGGATAATTTTGTGAGGGAGTTGGCAAAATGAGCCGGCGGACAGCGCAGGAAAACGATTGAGGAGGGCGGGTTGCAATCAGGCAAAAAAATAAGGAGTTTCAGAATGCCTGCCAGGCATTGCTCGTTGGAGCCTTATAGTCGAGGCTTATTCAATTGATATGGCTTGTTTTGTCGGCCGGGCAAGGCATGGGCCTCCACCCGGCAGAAATACGATGATAATAGATCCGGTCTCGCAAAATCTTTCTATACGATAATGCGAGGTTTTATTTTATTTTGAATTTCCCTTGCTTCCACTGTTTGATCGTATTCGCTTTTGCCGCAGCGCTCTGGATATATCCTATCCCCCACGAGCCAACGCCATACTGATAAATTTGATTTTTATAGGCACTTTCGGCTGTCGCCTCATGGGCGTAGGGAGCCACTGTACCCTGAAATGCCATAATCCCTTCGTTTGTTCCAAAGTCAGGCCAGTCGGTGACGAACTTTTTAATATCATCAGCCCCCTTGCTGCAGGCCGCAATCAGCTCTTTATAGGGGGTTGCCGAACCCTCTTTTTTTAATGCTTTGGCATTGTAATCGCAGTTATATTCGATATAAGCGGCAACGGCTTTGTCATAATCTGTATCAGCGAGTGCTGGCTGGCTGAGGATGATTAGCGCCAGCAGGTATTTTTTTTCCATTTTGCAAACTCTCCATAATTTAAGGCAATGCGGTGAAATAATTAAAGTCAGCAAGAACGCAGACCGTCAACAGCGCCGGTGCTAAGGACCATCGTTGATTTTATGCTGACGATGATTTTATCGATAATGGCCTGACGTGGGCCTTCGCGCCACGCCGGGCTGCGATAAAAGGCTTCCTGCGAAGTTTTTAAATGAGTTAGATCGCCATAGGCGCGAATCAAATAGTAAGCATCTTTGTCTTCGACAGAGTTACCAAAAGAGACGATATCCATTCCGGCGGCACGGTGGCAAGGCGCACTTTGCTCCAGCATAATCTGGTGAAAATCTTCTCCGGTGCCGGGTTTTAGGGTGTACAGCAAAAACTCAACCGTTTTCATCCTGAACGTTTCCTTTTGAAATCACGTTAGTGATGTAGCAATACAGCACAGCGGTACTCTTTGGACAACCACCAATGTTTTAACTTTTCTCGCCGGTCAGGTCATGAGAGCAGGTTGCAAACCTCCGTCTTTTATTGTTATGTTATAACATAACAATAAATCATTGTGAAATATGTGGCTATTCACCTTTCTTTTTAGATGATCATTATTATCATCTGTTCCAGGGAGTAAAAGATGAAAAAAGATGGGCCGGCAATTCGCTCTGAAGAGCGGCGAAGAGCCTGCTAATGGAGGAGCGTTTGACAAATTGTGGTACGGCCGTTGAGCCGGTGCTTAGCGTCAATATTGAATCATTGCCGCGACCCGGCGGCGGGGAGCTTCTCTCCGGCATTCATTTTAATGCCGGCAGGGGAGAGTGCCTGGCGGTGATTGGGCCGAATGGCAGCGGGAAAACCTCTTTATTACGGGCGATCGATCAGGAGCTGACTTCGCGGGATAGCGACATACGGCTATTCGGTCGCTCCGTTGCGGCTTTGACCCGGCAGCAGCGGGCCCAGCAGATTGCAGTCCTCGCGCAGAATGATGCCCCGGATATGCGGCTGATTCTTGAGGATTATGTCACTCTCGGACGTATTCCTCACGCCCGGGATATGTCGCGTCGTGAACATGAAACCATCGTGACCCGAGCCATTAACGATACGGGATTGCAGAAGCTGCGCAAGCGTCCGCTATCTGCGTTATCCGGCGGGGAGCGGCAGCGGGCGGCGCTGGCGCGGGTGCTGGCCCAGTCGCCAAAACTGGTGCTGCTGGATGAGCCGACCAACCATCTTGATCCGTCGGGCCGGGTGGAACTGCTCTCGCTAGTGAAAAGCCAGGGGATCACGGTAGTCGCGGTACTGCACGATCTTTCACTGATTGAATCCTTCGCCGACCGCGTTTTGCTTTTATCGCAAGGGCGCGCCGTGGCCTGGGATGTGCCGGAGCGCGTGCTTGTTTCGAAACAGCTTTATCCCGTTTTCGGCGTGACCAGCTTTACCGTACCGCATCCTGAGACCGGGAAGGCGCTGCGGATTTTTGAGGTTCCAGGCTATGCGTAATAAATTTCTGAGGACAAAGAATAATGAATAAATGGTTTGCAGGCATGATGGCTGTTCTATCCGTTTCCGCGGCAAACGCTGCTGATTATCCCGTCACCATTGACAGCTGCGGGACGCCGGTGACGTTTACACAAGCGCCGAAAAGGGCGGTAATACACGACCTTAATATGTCTGAAATGGCTTTTGCTCTCGGGTTGCAGGACCGTATCGTTGGGTTAACCGGTATTACCGGCTGGTACAAAATGACCCCGGAATTTAAAAAGGAGATGGGTTCAATTCCCGAGCTTGCGCCTAAATATCCCTCTCTGGAAACGCTGCTGGCGGCTAATCCCGACTTCTTTTTCGCGGGCTGGAATTACGGGATGAAAGTCGGCGGAGAGGTCACGCCTTCCGTGCTCGATAAATACGGCATCAAGACATTTGTTTTGAGCGAGAGCTGCGTATTTACCGCTGACAATAAGCGCAAAGCAAGCATGGACCTGCTGTATAACGATGAGCTGACGCTGGGCAAGATTTTCGGCAAACAGCATGAGGCGCAGGCGCTGGTCGATGGCTGGAAAAAAACGCTGGATGAGCTGCCTGAGCCGCCGCCAGGCGTTCAGCCATTGAAAGTGTTTGTCTATGATTCTGGCGAAGATAAGCCCTTTACCAGCGGTCGATACGCTATGCCGACCGCCATTATCGAAGCGGCGGGGGGCAAAAACGTGATGGACGGGCTGGATATCAGCTGGGGAACAACCTCCTGGGAGAGCGTCGCGACGGCAGAGCCCGACTTTATTATTCTTCTTGATTATCAGACCGGTAGCGGAGCGGATTCGCTGCGTCGCTTCCTCGAAAATCATCCGTTAATGAAGCAGACTCCGGCGGTGAAGAATCAGCGTTATCTGAAGCTGCAGTACGCTGAACTGACGCCTGGTCCGGCAAATATTAAAGCGGCCGAAAAACTGGCTCATGCGATGTATCCAGCGGCCAACCAATGAGTGGTACTCAATGTCGCTACTACTGGGCAATGTGGGGCGCTGTGCCAGTATTAGCCGGATTGATGCTGCTCAGCGTTGCCAAAGGCAGCGCGCCGCTATCGCTGGAGCAGGTCCTGGGTGCCTTACGGCTTCTTGATGTGCCGGTTTCTGAGATGGTCAGCCGCATCGTCATTGATTTACGTGTGCCAAGAACGCTGCTATCGGTGCTGGCGGGAGCCGTGCTGGCTATGGTTGGCGGGCTTTTGCAGACCACCACGCGCAACGATCTGGCCGATCCTTTTTTATTCGGACTTTCCTCCGGCGCTTCGGCGGGGGCGGTACTGGTGATTACCCGATTCGGTGAGCGGCTTGGCGCGCTGACGCTGCCGGTATCGGCGTTTGTCGGCGGTATCTGCTCCGCGGTGGCGGTGATGCTGCTGTTCCATTTTAAAAAGCAGCGTGGCGCCGAACACTTAGTGATCTGCGGGCTGGCTATCTCCTTTTTATTCGGTGCGCTGACCAGCTATCTGATTTTCTCCGGCGATCAGCGGGCCGCCAGTTCGGTGCTGTTCTGGTCGCTGGGGGGCCTCGGTCTCGCGCGTTGGGATAATTTACCTTATGCCATATTTAGCCTGCTATTTCTCAGCGCTTTTATTCTGTTACGCTGGCGCTCGCTGGATGGTTTACTGGCCGGTGAGCAAACGGCGCAGTCGTTGGGGATTAACGTCAGCCGCCTGCGGATGGAGGTTTTCCTCTGCTGTGCGCTGGCAACTTCGCTGCTGGTGGCTTTAACCGGGGTGATTGGCTTTATCGGGCTGATGGTTCCGCATATGTGCCGCTACTTTTCCGGCGTTAAGCATCTGCTGCTGCTTCCTTTATGCGGTCTATGGGGGGCGGCGCTTTTGTGCGGCGGCGATATCGTCAGCAGGACGCTGTTAGCCCCGCAGGAGCTGCCGATTGGGATCATTACTGCAGGAATAGGCGGCTTGTTTATTATTATCCTGCTGGCCAGAAGCCGTTCATAAACCTATCAACGCCGGGCACCGGCCTGGCGTTTTTATCTTATCGGGTTGGTGTATTGATAAATGGATATTTTCAATTTCAATCATCAAATACCTGTCGATTCACAGCGCCTTGCCGGCATTGTCTGATTATTTACAGGCATCTGCGATGAGCGATAAATTCACGACGGATTAATCACCCCGCAGTCATGCATTACGGTATCTTTCTTCTTCCATCCGCATTCGTTGCGTAGGTAAGGATCGCTTCTTTACCCATCCGCCGCCGCAAAACCATAAACAAATGTGAAGAGGGCAGCCGCATGCGGGAGATCATTAATCTTCAGCCGAAGGACGAGCTGGTCGCGCTTAATGAATCTTTCTCTCCGGCACCTGAGTGCGCGGAATAACGGCAGATAGCTGATTCTCCGCTCCTCGACAGAAAGAACGGAGATATTTCCTCTATATCACCGTCATGACCAAAAAGCCGGCAGCGGTCATCAGTAGTGAACCAAAGACATGCGCCAGTACCGAAATGATGGCCCACGAATAATTACCGTTCTGAAGCAGCACCACAACCTCGGCGGAAAACGTGGAAAAGGTCGTCATGCCGCCGCACAGCCCGGTGGTAATAAAAAACTTCCACGCCGGATCAAGATGCGGTTGCCTGACGAAAAAGGCCAGAGCAAGTCCGATAATAAAGCCGCCAATCAGGTTAACCAGCAGGGTACCGGGCGGCAGATTAGGAAAGGAGCCATTAAGACGCATGGAGAGTACCCAGCGGATCACGCAGCCCAGCGATCCGCCGATAACCACCGCGAATAATGATTTATACATAAAACCTCACAGATATACGGGAGCGTCGGCGCTGACTCCAGAGGAGAGCGGCCGCGGGGTTAGCGTTTTTTAAAGGCGGACTTACCCGCAAAGACGGCCGCATCGCCCAGCTCATCTTCAATTCGCATCAGCTGATTGTATTTCTCAATCCGCTCCCCGCGGCTGGGGGCGCCGGTTTTCAGGTGCCCGGCGCGAAGTCCTACGGTCATATCAGCAATAAAGCTGTCCACGGTTTCCCCGCTGCGGTGCGAAATAAAGGTCCCCCAGCCGTGGTCCTGGCACAGCTGTACAGCCGCAATCGTCTCACTCAGGGTGCCGATCTGATTGAGCTTAATCAGCGCCGCGTTGGCCAGGTTCTCATCAATGCCGCGCTGAATGTATTTCACGTTAGTCACAAAAATGTCGTCACCAACCAGCTCGACTTTATCGCCCAGCGCGTCGCTCAGGATTTTCCAGCCAGCCCAGTCATCTTCCGCCAGGCCATCTTCAATCAGGACAATCGGGAACTCCTCCACCAGCTGCTCATAGTAACGAGTCATCTCCTCGGCACTGAGCTGCGCATTTTCCGTACGCAGGGTGTATTTCCCATCTTTATAAAACTCGCTGGATGCCGGGTCCACGCAGATCGCGATATCTTCGCCAGGCCGGTAGCCGGCCTTCTTAATGGCTTCGACAATCAGCTCCAGCGGCTGCCGGTTGGAGGAGACCACCGGGGCAAATCCCCCCTCGTCACCCACGCCGGTGGAGAGGCCTTTTTCAAGTAAAACCTGACGCAGATTCTGATACACCTCGCTACCCCAGCGAATAGCCTCACGTACGGAGGAGGCCCCCCAGGGCGCAATCATAAACTCCTGAAAATCGGCGCCTTGCCAGCGGGCATGAACCCCGCCGTTAATAATATTCATGCAGGGGACCGGCAGCAGATTAGCGCCGATGCCGCCCAGATAGCGGTACAGCGGGATACCGGATAGCCGTGCGGCCAGACGAGCCACCGCCAGCGAGACGCCGAGAATGGCGTTGGCGCCTATCCGGCCCTTATTTTCCGTCCCGTCCAGGGCAATCAGACGGCTATCGATATCTTTCTGCCGGCGGACGTCGTAGCCCCGCAGAGCATCGTGAATTTCCGTATTGATGCTGTGCACGGCATCCAGCACTCCCTTGCCGCCAAAACGTCGCCCGTCGCCGTCGCGACGCTCAATAGCCTCACGGGAACCCGTGCTGGCGCCGGAAGGCACTGACGCCCGCGCAACGCGGCCATCAGCAGAGGTCACCTCCACTTCTACGGTTGGATTACCCCGGGAGTCCAGAATTTCTCTGGCGATTACACCTTCGATTTCATAGCTCATACAATGACCTTATTTTAAGGAGCAGGTATATGTTTAATCAGTACATCAACGCAGAGGTGGTTGATAAATTCGCACGAGAACGAGGAATACACCCCGAACAGGCGGTTTTTATGCCCCAGCATGACCAGATCGATATCCTCATGCTGCACCACGTCTTCAACGTCTCTGAAGCGATGAATACTGACGAGGGATTTGACTTTGATATCAATACTGCAGGATTCCACCAGGCGGCTCAGCATCTCCTTTGCATCGATAATTTCCCGCGACTGGCGGTCCTTGATGAGTGAATCACTGGTGTACTCCATTTCCCGATAATCAGCGCTGAGATGGCCAACCGTGATGCGGATTGCCGTCTCTTTTGCCAGGCGTTCAGCATGTCGGAGCAGCAGCAGCCCGTCGGTTTCATTCTGAACAAGTAACAATGCGTGCCGGTAGATGTGCATAGCTCACCCCTTAGTCGAAGCGAAACGAAGCGTTAGCGAAGGAAGATCGTCTTTTTCCTGCAGCTGAGCTGGCTGAGTCACGTCGGATTTTGGCCGAATGTACTGGGTTTTCGAGGGCATTTCCCCGAGATGAGAGGGCCTTACGGGCCTGATGGTATGGCCGAGCCAGCCGGTAATAACCGGCGCGCGGCAGGGCGTGTTGCCGTCAGGATTGTCATGGACAAAAACGCGAACGGGAGCGCCGCTTTCAGATGAGAAAGCCGTGGGAAGTGCAGAAAAATCAATTATGTTTTGCATAGCAACACCTGACATACATGCCTAAAAGGAAACAGCAACAGTTGTATATCAGGCGTCATCATCCGGTTCAACAGAACCGGCGGTTGGGAAAGGTGGAACACCATCACCTTGTCATTTGAGCTTATATGACGCTTTTCGCTAAATCAATATTTATTGATGCCGAGGGGGCGGTTTTTCTTCCGCTATGGCGGCGGAGCGATCGGGATTTTTACCGATGGTTGAGTTTATTCGCATCCGGTGACATTTAATAAAAGTGGCCTTCGCAGGGGCCTGGATGCGAGGGGACCATATTCAAATCGACGCCCTACATCGTTACGTGATTATTTGTACGGTTAATATCCATTTGTGGTTAAATATTAATCTGATGCTTATTTTGCTATTATCTGAATTATTCTCTCATCAGGGTGTTGCTGTCGAGGGTATATAAATTTAATACATACCCTACGCGCTAGTGATAAATTTCGCGGATATTAGCGATAGCGAACGCCCGGCATCGGAGCCGGTAAGGAATATCAAATGCGAACCAGGTATTAATCTTATCCCTCAAACTATATTAGTATCAAAAAAAGGAGGATTTATGCTACTAATTGATGACGTAAAGAATGAAGAGCTACGAGATATACGTTTTGTTTTAACCGATATGGATGAAACGCTAACCTATCGGGGAAGGTTACAGGCGCGGACTTATGAAAGCCTTGAGCTGCTACAGGATGCTGGAATTAAAGTCATTCCTGTGACTGCAGCCTCCGCCGGATGGGCGGATCAAATGGCCAGAATGTGGCCGGTAGATGGCGTTATTGCCGAAAATGGAGGGCTATTCCTCACCCGTAACGCCGACGGTCATAGCGTGCAGAGATACTACTGGCATGAGGCCGCGTTTTTAAACAATAAACAACGGCTCACTGATATTCAGGAAATAATTCAGCTTAAGCTTCCATGGACACGGGTATCTGACGATCAGGAGTTTCGCCTTACCAGTATTGCGTTCAGGCTCCCTGATTCCCCTGTACAAACACAACAGCTTGTTGACGAATTACGTCAACAAGGTTGCTGTTACACCATTAATAATTTATGGCTGCTAGGCTGGCTGGGGCAGTATGACAAGCTGGCTATGAGCCGAAAAGTTCTGCAGCAATTTTATGCTCTGCGAGAACAAGATGAGCAAGCCTCTGTCTACTACAGCGGCGATTCGCTCAATGACGCGCCTATGTTTCGGTATTATCGTAAAAGCTTAGGAATGAGCACCGTCAATAAAGTGTTACAGGAAATGCCTGCTTTGCCCAGCTGGATTAGCAAATACCCCGGTGGAGAGGGATTTGTGGATGGCGCGCTTAGGATTCTTAATGCCAGGATAGGCCAGTAAAGCATCCTCTGCATCCGCGCCCGAGGCGGCGAAACCACTGGTCAGAGATGCTTGTGGAAAGAGCTGTAGCGATGGGTTACATTGTGATTAACATATTTGCACGTTTTTCTCCTGTGATTCTGTCATGCATACTGCTACGCCTCTGGGTTGGTTTATATGGATAACATAATGTTAACTGATATTTCATATCGTCATTTCGTTGAAAATGTGAAAGATTATGCTATCTATATGCTGGATCTGGATGGCACGATCGCCAGCTGGAATGAAGGCGCGCGCCGGGCTAAGGGCTACTCCAGCAAAGAGATTATTGGCAGTAACTTCAGCATATTTTATAGCGAAGGCGAACAGCAATCGGGAGAGCCGGCGAGAAATCTGGCGATCGCCCTGAAAACCGGGAAATTTGAGGGAGAAGGGTGGCGCTACAGGAAAGATGGTTCGTCCTTTTGGGCGCACGTCGTAATAGACGCTATCAGAAATGATGATGGTACTTTACTGGGTTTTGCCAAAATAACCCGGGATATTACCGAGCATAAGGAAGTGATTGATAAGCTTTCGTGGATGGCGAGGTATGATTCTCTTACCGGGCTACCTAACCGGGTGGCATTCTTTGCGTTTGTCGAAGGATTGATGGCGGGCAATAACTATACGCAGCTGGCGATCTTTACTATAGACCTTGATAAGTTCAAGGAAATAAATGACGTTGAGGGTCATCTTATTGGCGACCTCCTCCTGCAAAGAGTCTCGGCTAATGTGACTAAAATGGTCAAGAATGATGAACTCGTGGCGAGGTTTGGCGGCGATGAGTTTGTGGCGGTAAAGCCGTTTGAGTCCGCCGAAGACCTCGACCTCTTTATCGAGAAACTGCAGGGCTGTTTTACCGGAACGCACAATTTTGCCAGCACTTCGGTTTCAGTCATCGCCAGTATTGGGATTTCTATTTTCCCGCGCGACGGTTCCGATATTAACACCTTAATTAGCAACTCAGATTTGGCGATGTATCGTGCCAAATCTGATATCGACAACAAGGTATGCCGGTACGAGCCTGAAATGGATGAACGAACGCGTAAGCGTAATCAGATGATTTCAGATATCAGGCAGGGGATCAAAGACGGCCAGTTTTATCTCCATTATCAGGAAAAACACTCAATTTCCGGGCAGCAGGTTACGGGGTATGAAGCCTTATTACGCTGGCAGCATCCGGAACTCGGGCTGATATACCCTGACGAATTTATTCCCGTCGCGGAAGAGAGCGCAACGATTATACCCTTGGGCTATTGGGTATTAGAGCAGGTGTGCCGCGAAGCGTTAGTGAACAAGATTCACAAGAAGGTTTCGGTAAATATCTCTCCGGTGCAGCTGCGGCATCGCCATTTTATAGACAATGTCCGCGGCATTCTTATGAGAACCTGTTTCCCGGTTAGCCTCCTTGAGTTCGAGGTGACGGAGACGGCGTTTATTGTCGATAAAAAGCTGGTATTTAACGTTCTCTATCAAATAAAAAATATGGGGATCAGTATCGCCCTCGATGATTTCGGAACCGGCTACTCCTCCATTAGCATGCTGCGTGAATTTCATTTCGACCTCATCAAAATGGACCGCAGCTTTCTGCAAAACATTGAGAATGACTCCGAAGTTCGCTCCTTCGTGAGAGCGGTGATCTCACTCAGTAAATCGATTAACACCCCGCTGATTGCCGAGGGGGTTGAGACGTTCGAACAGCTGAAAATTCTGGAAGATGAAGGCTGTAAAGAAGTTCAGGGATTTCTTTTTGGCAAGCCGACGATTATTGAGCAATTAAAAAAGTAGGCTCTCAGGTTCTTCATCTCTACGCTGCGAGCAGGCCCGAGAGGCCTGCCTGCCGGCAGAAAGCCGGCTTCTCCTGCGGTTCGTCCCTCGACTGAAACTCCCCGAATGAAAAACGCCGGCGTTCCCGACGGGGGAAAGCGTGATGGCATTGACATTTTATCTACCAACTAGTAGGTTGTTTTTGCCGGCCGCATAAAACTACCCGATTCTGACCACTGCGGGTCGGCTAATAAACGCAAGCCTCGGCCCTTAACGCGGTTTTGCAGCAATAAGATTTTGTCCTGCGGGAATCGTTTCTCGCGTATTTGTTTGTGGGTGCAATGTTAATAGTGTGAGCGAAAATATGACAACCTCTTCACTTTCCGGTGGCCAAAAAATAGCGCGTCTGCTGTTAGTTGGTCTTATTCCTTTAGGCGTAATATTGCTCTTTCTGTGGGCGGGCGGCTGGCTGACGCCGAATCGTCTCAGCGCGGACAAGCTGGTGACGGTCCTGCAAAAATCGGGCGGCGAGCATCCTGGCTTTCGTCGCAATCATGCCAAAGGCGTATGCGTGGTGGGGCGTTTTATCTCTAACGGCAACGCCAGCTCGCTGTCGCGCGCAGCGCTGTTCGCCGCCGGAGAAACGCCGGTAACGGGCCGCTTTGCCATCGCCGGCGGCAACCCCAACGCGCCGGATTATGCCGTTCCCGTACGCAGCATGGCGCTGGAGTTCAGACAGGGGAACGGGGAGCAGTGGCGGACGGGGATGAACGCCATGCCGCTGTTCCCGGTTTCCACCGTTGAAGAGTTCTACGAGCTGCAAACGGTCACCTTGCCCGATCCGGCAACCGGCAAGCCGGACCCGGAAAAGCTGAAGGCGTTTGTGGGCTCGCACCCCCAGCTGCAGCGCTATCTGGCCTGGGCGAAGCAGTACGTCCCCTCATCGAGCTGGGCGAGCGATCGCTATAACAGCCTGAACGCGTTCCGTTTTATCGACAGGACGGGGGCCGAGCATCTGGTTCGCTGGAGCATGGTGCCGCATACCGGCTATCAGCCCATTAGCGAGGCGGATAAAAGTAATAAAGATTTCCTGCAGCAGGATATTACACAGCGCCTGGCTCAGGGACCGCTGCGGTGGGATCTGATGATCACCGTCGCCCAGGCGGGCGACGCGAGCAACGATGCGGCTAAACTCTGGCCTGACGATCGGCAAACCGTCAATGCCGGTACCCTCGAGCTGGTAAGCGCCAGCGCGCAGGAGAACGGCCCATGCAACGATATCAACTACGATCCGCTGATCCTGCCGGCCGGGATCGCCGCGTCGGACGATCCTTTACTCAACGCGCGTTCGTCGGCCTACGCCAAATCGTATAACGCGCGCACCCGCGAGCAGTCCCAACGGTCAGGAGCCCACTTATGAAACAGGTAACCCATTTTCATCCGGCGCTGCGCTGGCTGCACTGGCTGATGGCCGCGGCAATCGTGGCGATGCTGTTTATTGGCGTGGCGATGGTTTCAACGGTTTCGTCGCTGCATGCGCTGCTGGTGTCGATTCACAAACCGCTGGGCCTGATGATCCTGCTGCTGGTGGTGGTGCGGCTGTGGCTGCGCTTTTACACCGCCGTGCCGCCGCTGCCGGCTGCCATACCCGCCTGGCAACGGCGGCTGGCGCATCTCTCGCACTGGATACTGTACGCGATGATGTTCCTCCAGCCGCTCATCGGCTGGGCGATGCAGTCGGCGGCGGGGTATCCGGTCTCCGTCGGCGGGGCCCTTGTTTTACCGCCTGTCGCGCCGGTGAATAACGACTGGTATGCGCTCCTGCGCCCGCTGCACTCTGCGGTTGCGCTACTGCTGTTCATTACCGTGATGCTGCATCTGGCCGCCGCGCTATTTCATGCTTTAGTGCGCCGCGACGGCGTCTTTGAAAGTATGTCCGGGAGCGGCAGGCGATAAGAGAGTGAGGTCGGGGATAAGGCGCTATCGAGCCGCCGGGCAAAACCGTGCCGAACTGTTTTCGGCACGGGGTGGGGGATTAATCCGGGTTCATGGCGCGAAAAAGCGTCGCAAACGTGCCCTCTTTTTCCGCCCAGCGGCGGCCCTTATCGCCATCAAGCAGGATCTCCCCGTTCGGGTGCCGATGGTGCTCAATCAATTCCATCACTCTCGAGATATACTCCGCCAGCGGCATCGCCCTCGGGTCGGCGGCCTGAGCGCTGCCCGTCAGCTCGGTCTGCACGTACGGCGGCGACAGCTCAAGGACCTCAACCGGAATATGCCGCATCTGGTGACGCAAAGAGATCAGCCACGAGTGCAGGAACGCCTTGCTGGCGCAGTAGGTTGGGAAGTCCGCCTTAGGTACGAATGCCAGCGCGGAGCTGGTTGCCATAAAGGTGGCGTCCGGCTGGCCCTGAATCAGCGGCAGGAAGGCCGCCGCGAAGCGGATGGTGCCGAGAATATTGGTCCTGACTATGTCCTGAGCGACGCCCGCGTCCCCGCCGTCGGCGAGGAAATTTTCGCTGCGCGAAATACCGGCATTGGCGATCAGCACGTTCAGCTGTGGAAAGCGCGCTTTGACCTCTGAGGCAACGGCCTCAAGCATCGCGTCATCATCTATATCGAGCCTGAAGCCCGTTATTCCGGGATGAGTGCGGGCGATCTCGTCGAGCAGAGCCTGGCGGCGTCCGGTGATGATGACCCGGTTGCCGCGCGCGTAAAACGCTTCGGCCAGCGCGCGGCCGATACCGCTGGTGGCGCCAGTAATCAGAATGGTGTTACCGCTAATTTTCATAACAATGTCCTCTCCGGTCAGAGCTGGTGGAAAGGCGGCGAGGGGCTATCGGAGCTGCCGTAGCAGATGATAACCGCCTGAAAACAGAACGTCGCCGCTAGATCCCCGTATTCTCTGCTGAGACCCTGGGGTATCCGGGCGCGTTGGATGACGGTAACGCCTACGGCATTGTGGAAATGCCCGGTGATTATATTTACGCCATCTTGGGTCGGCAAGGGAATTATCTGACCAGCGATTGTCGGTTAAACCCCGGCGGCGCTTTGCGCATCGGCAGGAGGGCTACCTGTTGGTAGGTTTCCTGCCAACGCTCTGATATTATGCACCTTATTCAGTATCACATGCACACGCGGATCCGACTATGGCGACTGAGCGTTCATCGAAAGCAAACGAAATTATTTCTTATACCCGACAGCTACTTACCTCCGGCGGCTACCAGAGTTTCAGCTTTGCCGATATTTCTGCAAAGGTGAATATTCGTAAAGCGAGCATTCATCACCATTTCCCGAGCAAGGCGGAGCTGGTGAAGGTCGTGGTAACCGGGTATCGGGAAGAGGCGCGGGCCGGAATGCAGGCGATGAGCCGGCAGATGAATAACCCGGTGGCGGAACTTCAGGCCTACGTCGACTACTGGGCTACCTGTATTCGCGAGGGCTCCTCACCGTTTTGCATCTGCGCGATGCTTGCAGTCGAGCTGCCGACGCTGCCGCCGGAAATAGCCAGCGAAGTGACCGGGCATTTCAGCGATCTTACCGATTGGCTGGCCTCTTTACTGCGCAGGGGGGAAAGCGAAAAGCGCCTGCGGATATCCGGCGCCCCTGCGGATGAGGCGAGCCTGCTGATGGCGACGGTGCATGGCGCCATGCTGTCGGCGCGCGCCTTTAACGATGCGGATATTTTCCGCAGAATTGTGCAGCCACTGATCGATAACATCACGCTCCGCGCCTGATCGTTCGCCGGAGATCGCGCGATACAATCAGCCGTCTCATATCTGCGCAGCGTTGACCCAATGCGGCTATTGATCGGCAAAAAGGGCATTCATTTTGAATGAGTCATAATATCCCCAGATTTTTACGATTTTCTGATGCTCCAGGCGCAACACCCAGCAATATTGCATATTAAAATCTGCGCCGTTTTTACCTTGACCGCCGGTGGCGTGGAACTGCAGGCAGGCAAGGTCTCCGTCAACGATCAGGCTATCGACGATCGGCATGGGCCATGACGCCAGTCGGTCATCAAGCCGTTTAAGCAGCCGTTGGCGGTAGTTTTCTTTTCCCCGGTAGCATCCCGAGATCGGCGAGGTGCCCATAGCATTGAATTCCAGATCGTCATGCAATGCGGCGATAAAATTCTCTCCCCATCCCCGATCCGCTATCGAAAGGAAAAGCGACGATAAAAACTGGCGGTTCTCTTCACTCATGATCTTGCTCCGTAGCGGTTAATGGGTTCTGGTAGGTCGCCTGCAGAACATCTGCGAGGCCTCGCGCCAGCAGCTGACGCGGGGCCTCGCTCCCGTCGACGGGAAGCAGCGTTCTGCTGCGTATTTTCCAGCGCCCGTCGTGGCATTCAAGCTCCCAGCGGTTAACGACAACCCGATGGATGCGGTACCCGGTGGAGGTGCCGTGGTTAGCCATTTCCCGCGGCGCACCCTGCTTATCCAGCTGCAAAAGCTGTAAATAGGAGGTCACAACGGCCGTATCGCCGCGCAGGTCGATAAGCGGTAATCCGGCAAAATGCGCCAGCCCGCTTTTGATGGCCTCTTCATGAGCCGGCCTGAGAATAAATGCCGCAATAGCCGCCACGCCTTTTGCGCCGTCCAGCCCCTCTCCGCGATTAAACACGCCGTCCTCCATATAGACGGATGCCGTATATTCAGCGAGCCCGCTGTCGGCGCTGGGGGGATGAGAGGCAATAAGCTCATAGATCGCTAATTTCGCTTCTATTATTCGCAGCCGTTGTTCTATCGTAAGTTGATTTTCGTTAGCCATACGGTATCTCTTCCTGTTGTTTCGGGCTTGACTAAAGCGGTACGACCATAATAATTGTTTTATGGAATTGCATAATCCGCTAAAAACTTGATGCAGTGATTAGCCATATTTAATAAAGGGGCAACGGATGATTAGCCGCGCGCATTTTCCGGCGCTTAATACGTTTGTTATGGTCGCCGAAAAGCTGAACTTCAGGGCCGTTGCGGACGGGCTGGGCGTTTCCGCATCCGCCGTCAGCCAGCAAATTAACGGGCTTGAAGAGCAGCTGGGGCTGCGGCTTTTCAACCGAACAACGCGTTCCGTAAGCCTCACCGAGGACGGCAGGGGGCTGTATCTGCAGGTCGCCCCGCTGCTGGAGAACCTTGCCGGCGCGCTGATGCAGGCGCAGTCCCGCAGTCGGGTCATCAAGGGGCATATTCGCCTTCACGCTTTTCGCTCGGCGGCAGAAATGTTCCTCGACGCCAGGATACCCGCTTTTCTCGCCGCTTTTCCCGAAGTGCATATAGATATTGCCGTCCACGACTCCCCCGTGGATCTGATTGCCGGTGGGTACGATCTTTCGCTTCGGCTGGGCGAGGTGCTGGCGCCCGGGTTAGTTGCGGTCCCCGTTGGCGGGCCGCTGCATCAAATCGTCGTCGCGGCGCCGTCCTATCTGGCAAGGCATGGCAGCATCGGGCAGCCAGAGGATTTAAGCCATCACAACTGTATCGGCTGGCGGTGGCCGGGAGCGGCAACGCCGGAGCCCTGGCAATTCGCTTATAACGGCCGGTTAAAAAATATTGCGGTGAGCGGGAATTTGCTGGTGGACGATCGCGAGCGGCAGTATCAGGCGGCGATCGCGGGAGTCGGGGTGGCTCAGGTTACTGAGGAACGGGTGAAGCCGCATCTGGTTTCCGGCGCCCTGCAGCGCATTCTTAGCGCCTGGGAAACTGAATTTGCGGGATACTATCTGTGCTGGACGGCGGGGAGAGCTATGTCGCCGGCGATGAGGGCCTGTATCGACTGGTTACGGCAAGAACCGCGAGAGCCTCTGGCGTCAGGCGGCTTTAATCCGGGCGAAAAACCTCACGGATAATCGCCATGAGGCTGGTGGCTACTTGCCGAATTTTTCATGGAATCGGCGCTCTATTCCGCCAAGGTGCCAGTGCAGTTTCTCATGCGCCTGCTGGTCCTCCTGCCGCTCTAACAGCCCGACGATCGTTTCATGATCAACCTGGGAATTTTGAAACTCTTCCGGCGTTCTGGTCAGATGGTTCAGGAAGGCGCGTATGCGGTTGATGCTGGTTTTATAGAAACCGATCAGCTCCCTGTTCTGACTGGATTCAACGATCGCCATATGAAAATCCGAATCGGCCTGGCGGTAGCTCTCCGGCGCGTTTTGCAACGCCTCGCGTCCCCGCTCAACGTGCTCTTTCAGCAGCGCAACCAGCGCCTGGCGATCGTGTCGAAGAGCCAGCGTTAGCGCGCCGGCCTCAAGGATTTGCCGCATTTCACAGGTTTCCCGCATCTCCTGCTCATTGAACTCAAAGACGAAGGTCCCACGCTGGGGGAATATTTGTACCAGGCGTTCCATTTCCAGCTTTTGCAGCGCGGCTCTTACCGGCGTCCGGCTCACGTTGAGCTGGGCCGCAATATCATTTTCTGAAATTAGCGAGCCGGGCTCTATTTGGCAATTGACGATGAGGTCGCGAATGTGATCGGCCAGAATACTACTCAGTGACTGAGGGCGGATTATCTTCTTCGAGGACCAGTCAATAAATAGTTTATCGGAGGACATAGCGTGGCGTACTTCCCTAATACAAATAGCCTTTATTGCCTCAATAGTTGCACGATCCGATTTAAGATGCAAGGTGTAGTATACAAGATACATCCCCCTCAAACGGCAGGAAATTCGCCGTTTGAGGGGGGCAGGATCAGGAGGTGAACAGGTACTCCTGATGTCGAATATGCTCAGGATTAAGCGCCATCCCCATGCCCGGCGCTTCAGGCACCCGAATCAGGCCATTTTCCGGGACCAGCGGTTCGCTGAGGAAATACTGGTGAATGTCGTTCCATTTCACCAGGTACTCCTGATAGGGCGTGTGGATCGGCGACTGCGTGGTGGTAAAGTGGGCCGTGGCGATGGTGGAATGACCGTGCGGAATGACCTGCAGATCGTACATCGTGGCGGCCGCGGCGATTTTTAAGGTTTCAGAAAGACCGCCGCACCAGTAGATATCCGGCTGAATAACGTCCAGCACGTCGGCCTCAAAGAAGCGTTTGAAACCCCAGCGGGTATATTCATGTTCAGCCCCTGCCAGCGGGATGGTCAGCTTCTCTTTCAGGCGGCGCATGCTGTCGATTCTGTCCGGCATGACGCACTCTTCCAGCCAGCGCGGGCGATAGGGCTCAATGGCCTTCGCCAGTTCGATGACGTAGGTCACGTCCATCGACTGCCAGCAGTCAAACATCAGATCGTAATCCTCACCCACCGTCTCGCGCAGGGTTTTTACCAGCTCAACGTTTTTCTTTAATCCTTCCCTGCCGCTCATTGGCCCATGACGGAAAAACCATTTTTGTCCGCGATAGCCCAGCGACTTGTACTGCAGCGCTCGTTCACGCACTAGTCCCATATCCTGTACGGCAAAGCCCAGCATTGAGGCGTAGGCCGGGATCTCCTCGCGAATTGAGCCGCCCAGCAGACGATAAACCGGCTGCTGCATCCACTTGCCGCGGAGATCCCACAGCGCGCAGTCGACCGCGCTAATCGCCAGCATGGCGTCGCCCTGGCGACCGTGAATCAGGGCCCGATGCATCTGGTCCCACAGGCGCTCGCTGTCGCGCGGGTCCTGGCCCAGCAGTAAAGGGCGCAGCTGGCCGTGGACAATCGATGCCACGGCGTGGGGAACGGGGCCCGCCAGCCCTTCAACGCCTTCGTCGGAGATAATTTCCAGAAAGACGGTGGATATAGAAAAACCCTCTTTCAGCTGCACGCCGCCGTCATGATTGTCCACGATGCGATACTGGGCATACACGTCGGTCGGGCGAGCAAGGCGCTCTTCCCAAAAGTCCACTTCCCCGGGCAAAACGCCCTTAACCTGAAGTAACCGGACGTCGATAATCTTCATCTTACTGACCCTCATGTTGTTCATTGCTGTTTTGATATACCGATGATTGCTGGCGACGGAAAATGATGCTCAGGGTAATGATGGAGAGCAGCGCCATTGCCGCCAGCCAGTAGAATCCGCCGTTATAGCTGCCGCTGCGATCGCGGATAATGCCGATGACCCACGGGTTAACTACGCTGGCAATGCTGCCGAGGGCGTTAATCAGCGCGATGCTGCCCGCCACCACCGATGCGGGGAAGAACTGCGCCGGCAGGCCCCAGAAAACGGGCATCGCGCCGAAAAAGCCGAACGCCGAGCAGCAGAGAAACGCCATTTTGAGCAGGGAGTTATCGAACCACGCCACGCAGAGCAGGCCGAGGCATGAGATAAGCAGCGCCGCGTAATTGGCCAGCAGGCGCGAGCCGGGACGGTCGGCGATGCGTCCTAATACCAGCATGCCAATCAGGCCGAAGATATAAGGAATAATGGTGATAAAGCCGGTCTGCACGTGGCTTAAACCCGTTTCGCTGATAATTAGCGGCAGGAAGGTGCTGACCGCGCCGTTGAGGTTAGCCAGCCCGTAGTAGGTGAGGCTGAATAACAGCACCAGCGGGCTGAATAGCGCTTTGAGCAGGCCGCCGTGTCCGCGTGACGGCAGCTTTTTTTGTTCCGCAGCGAGGGTTGCCATCAGCCAGCGCTGCTCTTCTGCTTCGAGGAATTTGGCGTCTTTGGGTTTGTCGGGCAGCGCGAAGGGGACAATCAATCCCAGGGCAATGGCCGGAATGGCTTCGATCAGGAACATGATCTGCCAGCCGCTGAGCCCCATCCATCCGTGCAGCTCCAGCAGCAGGCTCGAAATCGGCGTGCCGATAATCAGCGCAATCGGGATACCCGTCATGAAGGAGGCAATAATGCGTCCGCGCCAGGCGGCGGGGAACCACATGGTGAGATAAAACACGATGCCAGGGAAGAAGCCGGCTTCGGCGGCGCCGAGCAGGGCGCGCATCACGTAAAGGCTATTTTCGTTCCAGACGAAGATATGCGCGCCGGAAACGAGCCCCCACGTCACCATAATTCTGGCGATCCACCAGCGGGCGCCAATTCTTTCCATCAGCAGGTTTGAGGGCAGTTCAAGGAGAGCGTAGGGGACAAAAAACAGCCCGGCGGCCAGGCCAAAGCTTGCGGCGCTGAGGCCGATATCCGCATTCATGGTTAATGCGGCAACTCCGATATTGGCCCGATCGATAACGGCGATGACGTAGCAAGCAATCAGCAGCGGGATCAGCCGCCAGGAGAGTTTGCGTATAACCCTTTTTTCAATTTCAGAATCTGTGGTTTGCATGGTGTGTCCTGATTATAAGGTCATAGGTATTCAAGGTTCTTGTATACAAGTTCTGTTGTATTCATCTCCCGTCCGGAGTTCAATACCGTCATTATCGAAATGAGATGTGAAACGTTTCAGCCGATGATTACAGGTCCTGGGCGATCGATAACGTTGAGCGGGGGCGGCAAAAGCGTCGGGCGGGGTTCCGCGCACGAAGCGGCGGCGCAGCCCCGATGAGTTAAGCAAGGCTGGGGGAAAAGGCGCCGACAAAGGTGCGGTGAAAGGCGCGAATCACGAGCGGAAGCGCTGGGCTCCCCGCCTCAATTAGCGCGCGTTTCGGCGGCGTTACTTTGCAGAAGGATGGGGAAAGAGCAGCCAGAAGCTCGTCCGGCGCCGGCCGGAGTTTACGCCGCAGCGCCCCTGGTGCAGCTGCATAATGCTGCGCACGATAGACAGACCCAGCCCGCTGCTGTTTCTGGAGGCGTGGCGGGCGCTATCGGCGCGCCAGAAGCGATCGAACAGCCGCTCCTGCTGCTCCGGCGAAATCGCCTCGCCGCGGTTGGTGACGCTAAGCAGTACGCCATCGGGCTGGGTCTGCGCTTCAACCTGTACTTCGCTACCGCTGTCGGCGTAGCGAATCGCGTTATCGAGCAGATTGGCGACGGCCCGCCGCAGCAGGTCGGCATCGGCGGTGATTTTTCCGCTGGCCGAAAAGCGCAGGGCGATCTGCCGCTCTTCCGCCGGACCTTCAAAATATTCCGCCAGCGGACGTAGAACCTCATCCAGCGACAGCGGCGCTTTGTTAATCGCCTGGCTGGCATTTTCCGCCCGGGCGAGGAACAACATTTTGTCGATCATGGTGGACAGGCGCACCAGCTCTTCAAAATTGGAGCCCAGCAGCGCGGTGTAATAGGCTTCGGTGCGTTTTTGCGTCAGCGCGATTTCGGTCTGCCCCAGCAGATTGCCGATGGGCGTGCGCAGATCGTGGGCCATATCCGCGCTGACCTGGCTGAGCTGCTGAAAGCTGTTTTCCAGCCTGTCCAGCATCTGATTAAAGGCGCTGATAAGCGGCCGTAGTTCCGCCGGAGGGTTGCGCAGCGTGATGCGCCTGCCCAGGTGGCGTACGTCAATCGTCGACGTTTCTCTGGCCAGACGCTGCAAAGGCCGCAGGCTGCGCCGGGCGAACAGGGCGCTGAGCACTATCACTACCAGCGCCGCGCACAGGGTGATCAGCGCGATCTGGCGAAGGTAGTTGGCCTGGATTTGCGTCCGCTCGGTCATCAGCCTGCCGGTAATAATTTCCAGCTGGCGTGAGGGAGAATGGCCGGTAATCGCCAGAGCGGAAGCCGAGATAAAGGGCACGCCGTTTGGCGTCTGCTGGTGATGCACGTCCTGCGGGACGATTGGCCGGCTGGCGGTTACCGGCTCGATGTCCGGCAGCGGACGCCTGCCCGGATTGACCTCAATCAGCGCAGGCTGGCCGGGGAAACGCAGCACCAGCAGCGATTCGGTATTGCCCAGCATATTGGTAAACAAATGGGGCTTTTCGCGGATCATCTGCTGGACATCCTCGTTAAGCACCAGCGTGCGGATTTGGTCCAGGCGGTTGGTTAAGGCGATGTCGTCGCGGATGCTGAGCTGCTGGCAGAGAGAGCGGTAGAGCGCGGTACCGACGCCGAACAACACCACCAGAACCGCAGCCCCTATCATCAGTGATAATCGGGTGCTGATTGCCAGGCTTCTCATTCCTGCTCCTCGCAGCAGTAGCCCACGCCGTGCACGGTATGAATCAGCGGAAAGTCAAAGGGCGCATCTACCTTTTGCCGCAGACGGCGCACCGCCACATCCACCACGTTGGTGTCGCTATCAAAATTCATGTCCCACACCCGCGAGGCGATCAGGGTGCGGGTCAATACCTGGCCGGAGTTGAGCATAAAGAGCTGTAGCAGGTTGAATTCTTTGTTGGTGAGGTCCAGGCGTACGCCGGCGCGCTCTACCCGCCGCGTCGTGATGTTGAGGCGCAAATCGCCGACCGTCAGCTGCTCTTCGCGCTTAGCCTGTCCGCCGCGGCGCAGGGCGGTGCGGATGCGCGCCAGCAGCTCGGCAAACGAGAAGGGCTTGAGCAGATAGTCATCTGCGCCGAGTTCCAGCCCCTTGATTTTGTCCTCGACGGTGCCTTTGGCGGTGAGGAAAATCACCGGGGTGTCAAACTGCTCATCCAGCTGCGCCATCACTTCCCAGCCGTTCATCTGCGGCATCATCACGTCCAGCAGGATGAGATCGTAGTGGTGCTCCCGGGCCATAAACAGCCCCTCCTGGCCGTTTACGGCAACGTCGACCACGTAGCCGGACTCGGTCAGGCCGCTGCGCATGTACTCACGCGCTTTGGGTTCGTCTTCTATCACCAGTATTTTCACCATGGCTCCTGAACGCGTTTCCCCACGCAGCGGCAGCGACTCACTTCTGCGCGCCGTTGGCCGCCTGCTCAATCAGCGCGGCGACCTCTTTGGGATGAGACTGAAAAACGGAATGGCTGCCGTCAACTTCCACGGTATGGCTTTTCGCGCGTTTAGCGTACATGCGCTCCAGATCGGGGTTAATAATTTTGTCCGATTTCGCCACCATATACCAGCTCGGCTTGGTTCGCCACGCGGCCTGCGTCACCACGGCAGCAAGCGAGGTCGGGGAGGTGGGGATTTGCGACTGGGCGCCAAATTGAGCCTGCTCGCGCGGCAGGTCGGCGGCAAAATCCCCCGGGAAGTAGCGCGGATCGAGCATCACGTAGCCGTCAGCCGTTTTGATAAACGGGTGCGCGGAGTTGGGATATTTTTTGCTGACCTCCGCCCGGTTCTCTCCGGCATCCAGCGCGTGGGCGGCGATATAAACCAGCCCGGCCACCTTCGGGTCGTTACCGGCCTGGGTAATAATCGCCCCGCCGTAGCTGTGGCCGACCAGAATGACCGGACCCTCCTGACGATCCAGAATACGCCGGGTGGCGGCGACATCGTCGGCAAACGAGGTCAGCGGCTCCTGCACCAGCGTGACCCTGTAGCCGTCGCGGCTCAGGATGTCATAGACCGGCTTCCACCCGGAACCATCAACAAAGGCGCCGTGTACCAGCACGATATTTTTCACCGGCGCGGCCTCGGCCGCGTGGCTGGCGCCGGCCATCATCATGGCCGCGGCGACAAGGCTCATTACTGCTTTATGTTGGATTTTCATGCTCATTCTCTCCTCAACGGGGATTTGTTCGGTGTGGGAGTGAGTGTAGCGAGAGGGTTCTGACAGGAAGGTGAGTCAGTTATGACAAAAAAATGACGGGCCGGGCGCGGGCCTTTGGCGCACGGGGAGAGGCGCGGAGGAAGGCGTGGCTAAAGGCGCGCGGCGGCGTTTAGGCCCCTGTTCGTGACCCGGAGAGCCGCCTGGGGTTCACGCCATTACCGCGCGTGGCGACTTCAGCGTTCTCTGATCCCAACCAGAAACAGGTTTACCAAATGCGCGATGCGCGATGGCGGCGATTCATCCTGCTCCGCTGCCAGAGAGATCGCCGTGACGACATACACCAGATCGTCAAAGGTCACATCGTGACGCAGGATCCCGGCTTCCTGCCCGCGGCGGAGCAGGCGCTGGCCCTCTTCGGTTATCGCATGGCAACCGGGCGTACCGCTTTGCAGAACCGTGCCAAGCGAGGCGGCAAGGCTGCGATAGATATTGGTGTTGGTCACGAGCTCTTCAAGATAGAGGCGTACCGCGCTACCCGGATCGACCTCGGCATCCCGGGCGCGGCTGGTCTCCGCCAGAGACAGAAAGCGCTCGCTGCAGGCGGCTGCCAGAAGGGCTTCACGGGTCGGGAAGCGCCGATACAGCGTACCGATACCGACCCCCGCACGTTTAGCCACGTCTTCCAGCGAGACGCTGGCCCCTTTGGTCAGAAATACCTCTTCGGCGGCGGCAAGAATCCGCTCGCGGTTTCTCTGCGCGTCAGCGCGCAGTATGGATTCGTCGTTCAATTTTTTCTCTCCCCCTTTGACAAGTGGAGGATACCTCCGTATTTTAAGTGGAGCAATACTCCACTTATTGATTGAGAGGGCGATGAAATGACGAAGCGGTTTGAGAACAAGGTTGTGGTCATCACCGGCGGCAGCGACGGTATTGGCCTGGAGACGGCGAAACGGTTCGCCGCTGAAGGTGCCCACGTGTATATCACCGGGCGTCGGCAGGAGCATCTCGATGCCGCCGTGCAGGAGATTGGCAACGGCGCGGTGGGCGTGCAGGGGGATGTCGCTATTCCCGCCGATCTCGATCGTCTCTTCGCGCGGATCGGGCATGACCACAGCAGGGTGGACGTTGTCTTTGCCAATGCGGGGATTGCCGAAACGCAACCGCTGGGGGCGATCGACGAAGCCCATTTCGACCGAATGTTTGCGGTGAATGTCAAAGGCTTACTTTTCACCGTGCAGAAGGCGCTCCCGTTGATGAGTGCGGGGGGCGCGATCGTCCTCAATGGATCGGTCGCCGGCAGCAAAGGCTTTGCCGGCCAGTCGCTGTACAACGCGAGCAAGGCCGCGGTTCGCTCGTTCGCGCGAACCTGGACCAATGACCTGAAAGAGCAGGGTATTCGTGTGAACGTCGTCGCGCCGGGAGGCACGGAAACACCTCTGATGCGTGGCTATCTTGACGCGCGTCCTGGATTTGAAGATATGCTGAATCAGCTTGTTCCGCTCGGCAGGCTGGGGCGGCCGGACGAAGTGGCGAAGGCCGTGCTGTTCCTGGCATCCAGCGAGAGCAGCTTCATCGCCGGCAATGAGCTGTTTGTCGATGGCGGCAGCGTCGCCGTTTAGCCGCCTCGCTGCCTGGGGCAGAGCCATTCCGACCGGCGGCGGGGAGAGCTCTGCCATCTCCCGGGACAAAAGCGCGGTGGACAATCCGCGCTTTTTTTTATGGCACGCTATCTCTAAATTTTATCCCCGCAGGGGGGCGTTTACGCACTCCGGACGGCAATACACTTTATTTCGACCAGCAGGCCCGGATGCGCCAGGTTCGTCACCTCTACACAGGTCCATGCGCTTCTGCCTCGTGGGAAAAGGCTGTCCTTCACGCGGCGAAAGGTACTCATATGTTCCGCCATATCAACGTGATAAGTGGTCATCTCCACCACATCGTCAAAGCTGCAGCCCGCTTCGTTGAGCACTAATTCCAGGTTACGCCAGCAGGCAATAAACTGCTGTTGCGGGTCGGTAATCACCTCAAGCTCGGCCGTGCGGCCCACCTGCCCGGCGCAATAGAGGGTGTTGCCGACCAGCACGGCGGGCACGTAGCCGGTGCGTTCAGAGAGCGCCCGCATGGCGGCGGGGATAATGAATTTTCTTTCAGTCATGACGTATTTAATCCTTCGTTGTGCAGCCAGGCGGCTTGCGTTTGTCCTTCCGCCGCTGCTAGTATAGGAACCAATCGGTTTATAATCTAAGCCTCCTGTTTGGGTTTATCAATGAAAAATCTGTCTGGTATCGGGCGTCCGCGAGAGTTTGAGCTGGAAGAGGCCGCCCGCGATGCAATGAATGTTTTTTGGGATCTCGGCTATGAGGCGGCCTCGCTGCCGGATTTGATCGCCGGTACCGGCTTATCGCGCGGTAGCCTTTACAAAGCGTTCGGCGATAAAAAGGGGCTGCTGCTGGCCGCGCTGGATCTGTACACCGCCGACGGGCTGAAGGCGACGGCGGATATTCTGTCCCAACCCGGATCGGTAGCCGAAGCGATCCGCGCTTCGCTGCTGCGCTATGCCGCGCTTTCATCGGGCGAGAAGGGGCGACGCGGCTGCCTGGTGGTGTCATTGACCACCGAAATGGCCGCGCGCGATGAGCAGGTGGCCGAGCGAACCGGGCGCATGTTCCGGCGGTTGCAGCAGCTGTATGCCGCGGCGATCGTGCGCGGTCAGATCGGCGGCGAGCTGCCCGAGTGCGATGAGCAGGCGGCGGCACGTTTTCTGGTTTGTCAGATTGAAGGTATGCGGGTGCTGGGCAAAACCGGCGCGCGCGAAGAAGAGATGCACGCCGTGGTTGATTGCACGATGCGGGTTATCGAGGGTTAAATTTTTATCTTATTTGGAACTGAATGGTTCCATTTTGGAGGCCGTATATGTCCCACATAGATCCTGACTCAGCCGAGCCTCATCGTTGGGCGATGTTTATCGTCCTGCTGGTGGGCGCTTTTTTACCGCCGCTTGATTTTTTTATCGTGAACGTGGCGCTGCCTTCAATTCAGGGGGAGCTGGGGACCTCAGCTTCGGCTGAGCAGTTTGTCATATCGTCCTATGCCGGATTTTATGCCGTTACGCTGATCACCGGCGGGCGGCTGGGGGATCTGTTTGGGCGCGGGCGGATGTTTTTTACCGGCTTGATTGGCTTTGCCGCGGCATCGGCGCTGTGTGGTTTTGCCTGGTCGCCCGGGGCGCTGATCGCCGGCCGCGTGTTGCAGGGGATCGCCGCCGCGATTATGGCTCCGCAGGCGCTGGCGTCGATTCAGGCTATTTTCCCGGAAGCGGAAAAATCGCGCGCGCTGGGCCTTTACGGGGCGGTGTTCGGCCTGGCGTCGGTTATCGGCCAGGCGCTGGGCGGCATTCTGATCTCTTTAAATCTCTTTGATAGCGGCTGGCGGGCCATTTTCCTCGTCAACCTGCCGATCGCGCTACTGGTCATCCTGTTCGGCATTCCGCTGATAAAAGAGACGCGCGCACCGCAGGCCCGCAGGTTAGACATGGGCGGGATGACGCTCTCAGTCATCACCCTGGGGCTGCTTATCGTACCGCTGATCGAAGGCCGGGAGGCGGGCTGGCCGTGGTGGTCCTGGCTGGCGCTATCACTCACGCCGGTCGCTGCCTGTCTGTTCTGGCGCTATGAAAACCGGCTTGCGCGCAGGGGCGGCGATCCCCTTATCGACCCGATGATTTTTCGCGAGCCGGGCATGGGGCTTTCCCTGCTGCTGGCGCTGCTGTTCTATTCGATTGGCGTCTTTTTCCTGCTGTTCTCGATCTATTTGCAGAGCGCTCTGCAGCAAAGCGTACTGCGGGCAGGGCTGATCTTTTTGCCGTTCGGCGCCGGTTTTTTGCTGGGGCCGCTGTCAACGCCGTTTGGCCGACGGATGGTCGGTCCTTACGTCAATCCCATCGGCATGGGGCTGGAAACGCTGGGTCTGCTCGGATTTGCCGGGCTGATGATGACGACGGCGGACGGTATCCCGCCGGCCGCCGTCCCCCTGTCAGCGGCGCTTTTCATCATCGGCTTCGGCCAGGGGCTGGCGCTCCCGACGCTGATGCACATTATTACCGGCCGCGTTGCGCCGGCCTATGCCGGGATGATTGCCGGCGTGGTCAGCTCGACCCTACAGCTGAGCACCGCCCTTAGCGTGGCGGTTATTGGCGGCATTTTTTATGCCGTACTGGGTTCACGCAGCGATCCTGCCGCGATTACCCATGCCTTTATCGTCGCCGTCCTGTGCATCGCCAGCTGTCTGGCGGCCGGGGCAGGGTTAAGTATCAGGCTGGCCCGAAAGTCTGCGGTTGGGCTGAAGGTCCTTAAATCGAACGTATGAGCCGCTCAACCCGCGCTGAGGCCAGCGCGGCTATTTCAAATCCCTTTAACAGAAGAGCATTATGAATACAGAGAATACGCAGGTTGTTATCTACGTCAGCTATCAGGGCAGCGCGCAGGATCGTTTCGATCGGCAATACTATGTTAACGGCCATCTTCCGCTGGTGATGGACCTCTGGGGAAAATATGGTTTGCTCAGCGTGGCCGCTTTCTTCCCGATGCGGGAGGAACCGGGAACTCTTGCCATTTGTGAATGTATTTTCCGCGATGAGGCGGCGGTGGCCGCGGTATTTTCTTCGCCGGAAGTCGCCGAAGTGATGGCGGACGTGCCGCTGTTTACCGATATCCACCCCGTGCGCATGCGCGCTCGTCCGCTTTGATTACGTAAATAAGCCACCTGCAGAGCAGGTGGCGTTAATCTTATTGCGTTTCCGGGAATCAGATGCCGGGACGACAGGCCTCACCAATCAAATTCGATCGCAATTTTACCGAAATGCCCGCCTTGCGACATCAGCTCATAGGCCTGCGCGAGCTCGTTGAGGGTGAATTTGCGGTCGATGACCGGCTCGATGCGGTGTGCTGCGATCGCCGCCACCGCAGCGGCCAGATCGGCCACCGACCCACCGTTGGCGCCCTGAACGCGCACCTCCTTGAAGATCACTGACAGCAGGTCCAGCGGAGTCGAGCCACCGCCGAGAAAACCGATCGCTGCTACCGTGCCGCCGTGGCGCACGGCGGATACCGAGCGGTTAAAGGCTTCCCCTCCGACGGGATCGATAACTAAGTCCGCGCCCACGCCGCCGGTGCGCTGCTGGATAAATACGTCCCATGCGGCGTCCTTGCGGTAGTTGAACACCTCATCGGCACCTAGTTCACGGGCTCGCCTCAGCTTTTCCTCGGAGGAGGAGGTGATGATGACCCTGGCCCCGCGGGCCTTGGCCAGCTGCAGAGCGAATATTGACACCCCACCTGTACCCAGCAGAGCGACGGTCGATGCGGGTCCAATATGCGCCGCCTCCAGAGCCCGCCATGCGGTCATCGCGGCGACGGGCAGCGTACCCGCCGCTTCCCAACTTAAGTAATCAGGGATCTTTACAACGCCAGCCGCGTCGAGTTCGGCGATTTCAACCAGCGAACCGGGGAGGGTCGCTCCGCGCATGGGGTTGGCCAGCTCGGCGCTGGAGCGGCCGGCAATCCAGCGCGCCTTAACGTGGACGGCGACGCGATCCCCCACTTTGACCTGCCAGACATCCTCCCCGATAGCCACGACTTCACCCGCGCCATCGGCAAGCGGAATAATGGGATAAGGCACACCGGGATATTGGCCGGAGGCCACGGCCAGATCGGCGAAATTAATACTGCCAGCCTTCATCCGTACCAGGATGCGCCCTTTGGTCGGGGGGACGGGGTCGGGACGCTCTCCATACTGGAATGCATCTCGTGAAGGGGCTGTGATTTCAATGTATTTCATCGGGGTTACTCCGTGGGGAAAAACCCACTGTACATTGCTGCATTTATATTTAGAATTGATAGAAATTACACTTCATCCGTGCGATATATGCAGCAATCATTCTTTTCTAATTTGAACGAACTGGCGGCATTTGTGGCGCTGGCTGATACGGGGTCTTTCGCCGCGGCCGGTCGGCAACTCGGACGCGATTCGACGGCTATTTCTCGCCGCCTGAGTGCGATGGAGGCGAGAATGGGGATCAGACTGGCGGAGCGAAGCACGCGTAAGGTTGTCCTCACGGAAGCGGGCCGCAGCTACCTGGAGCGTATTCGTCCGCTGCTGTATGAGCTGCAGGCCGCCGGAGGGGAGGCGGCTGCCTTTGCCGATGGCGAAGCCCGCGGACATTTACGCGTCACCTTGCCGGGAAACTTTGGCCGCCTGTGGCTGACTCCGCTCATCCTGGAGTTTCTGCGCGCGCATCCTCAGGTAACCGTGGAAGTGGATACCAGTAACCGATTCGTCGATCTTATCGGCGAGCGTTTTGATCTCGCTATTCGGCTGGGAGAGCTCCCCGACTCGCGCCTGGTTGCGCGCAAAGTAGCCGAGCGGCGCCGATTAATCTGCGCATCACCGGCGTTTATTGCCCGGCATCCGACTATCCGGGTACCGCAGGACCTGACGAACGTGCCGTGCTTATGCTTCACCGGCCGGCACGATCCTTACAAATGGAGCTTCAGCAAACCAAACGGAGGAGCCTCTGGCGTCGCGGTGACCGGCCCCCTTGCTTCGGACGATGCCGAGCTATTGGTCGAGGCGGCCGTCAGCGGCATGGGGGTTTTATATACTTCTGACTGGTATGCCTCCCGTGAACTGGCAGCGGGGCGGCTTGTTGAGATCCTGCCTGACTGGACCCTACTCGACCGAGGTGCGGTGTATGTGGTCACCCCCGCAGCCGCGGGTACGCCCTCGAAAACTCGCGCCTTTTCTGATTGGATCGCGGAGAGATTGAAGCCGCCGCCTTGGGCCGTGTTACCGAAGGTTGCCTCCTGACCATCCCGTCACGCTGAGTTCGCACGATCGCGGCGCGGGGGGATAATTCAGCGGGTTATGATAAAGCCCTGACGGCTCCTTCAGGGCTTTTTAATTGGGCGCTTCGGCAGGGGGCCGTATGCCCGGTGCAGGCCGCAGGGGGGAGGATCGAGGCCAGCGCCACTCGGTCAATTTATTTGATGCATTATGTTAAATAAACGATATTTATTCTCATCAGCGAATGCGTAAAGTAGACCTAAACCTCGGCAGGTGCTGATTGACGGCACCGTGGTCAATGCCAGCCTGCGGATAATTTCCCTGCAAACCAGGATGAATACGTCATGAAAAAGATTGGATTTTTGTCATTTGGTCACTGGACGCCGTCGGCGCAGTCCGCAACCCGGTCGGCCGCTGACGCGCTGCTGCAATCCATCGACCTGGCCGTTGCCGCCGAAGAGCTGGGCGCGGACGGCGCCTATTTCCGGGTGCACCATTTTGCCCGCCAGCTCAGCTCGCCGTTTCCTCTCCTGGCCGCGATAGGCGCGAAAACCCGCAGCATTGAAATCGGGACGGGCGTTATCGATATGCGCTATGAAAATCCGCTGTATATGGCCGAGGACGCGGGGGCGGCGGATTTGATCTCCGGCGGCCGCCTGCAGCTTGGTATCAGCCGCGGCTCTCCGGAGCAGGTGATCGACGGCTGGCGTCATTTTGGCTATGTGCCTTCCGCCGGGGAAAACGAAGCAGACATGGCGCGCCGTCATACCGAAGTGCTGCTGGACGTACTGCGAGGCGAAGGTTTTGCCAAACCGAATCCGCAGCCTATGTTTCCTAACCCGCCGGGCCTGCTACGCCCCGAGCCCTATGCCGAAGGGCTGCGCGAGCGTATCTGGTGGGGGGCGGGCTCGAACGCGACCGCGGTATGGGCGGCGAAGCTGGGCATGAACCTGCAAAGCTCGACGTTGAAAGATGACGAAACGGGCGAGCCTTTCCATATTCAGCAGGCGAAACAGATCCGGGCCTACCGCGAGGCCTGGGCGCAGGCGGGACATTCCCGCACGCCGCGCGTCTCGGTCAGCCGCAGTATTTTTGCCCTGATGGACGACCGCGATCGGATGTATTTCGGTTCCGGCCGCGATGACGGCGATACGATCGGCTTACTGGATGAGAAAACGCGCGCGATTTTCGGCCGCAGCTATGCCGCAGAGCCGGACAGGCTTATCGAGCTGCTGAAACAGGACGAAGCGATCGCCGAAGCGGACACCTTATTACTGACCGTGCCGAATCAGCTGGGCGTGGATTACAACGCGCACGTTATCGAGTCGATCCTCAAACACGTTGCGCCGGCGCTGGGCTGGCGCGGCTAATTGGCTGTAAGGCAAAACGCTCCGCAGGCATTGCGCCATGCGGGGCGTTAATCATCGATACGTTGAACGCACGACCCTACGGGTGCGTTTGCGGCTGTAGCTGATAGATCCATGCGCACAGGCGCCGACCATCGGCCGTCGTCACCTCAACTTCCACCCGGTCGTAGCCCTCTTCAAATTCATCCAGCATTGGCCAGCACTCCGCCAGCTTCGCGGACAAAAACAGATAACCCTGGACCTGCGGCCCGTTTTTACTCAGGACGATCCCCGGAAAATCAGCGGCAGCGCCCCAGCCGCGTTCGTAAAACGTGCCGGTCACCGCGCCTGGCAGCCACTCTCCGCCGATGTTTTCCAGAATATGAGCATTAGCGTGGCCCGGGCGCAGCGTGCCGTAGACAAATAAGCGTTCCATTATCCCTCATTAAGCAAAGTGATGAATTCCCCAACGGGCAGGGGACATCGCTTATACTGGCGGAATCATCACGCTTTTTAAAGCGCCGGGATAGCGCTTCAGCCTGGTCAGCGACCCGCCGGTGTGAATAAAAGGACGTCACAGGAACCGTTCTGATACTCTGACATGCTTTGTTTGCCGGACGGTCAACGGAGCGGATGGATATCAATAAATAAAAAACGAGCGCATCTGGCGAGCAGGCTGCGTTCAATATTTCCCGCATTAACGCCCTGCCGTTGGCGGCTGGCGTGGCGGGCTAAAATGTTATGTCGATCGCGTTTATTATTATTGCGCTTAAAAAACATTTCCACCTTAAGGTTATTTTAAGCTTCTTTTATCCCGTAATTTAAAATAAGAATAATCAAACAAGCCGCTTATTAAACAGAGTGTTTTTAACTGTTTTGTTTTGATGGTAATTGTTTTCATTATCATTCTTATTTCTCTGTGCTTTAATCCTTTTCGCTCTGCTTTGGTTGCCCTTTTTCTTCTATTACTAAGGATTAGCATATGAATTTCCGCCTCTCATCCTGTTACTCTGCGGCGTTGGTCGCGTCGGCAATGTTCCTTGCGCCCCAGGCTCTGGCTGCAGATAGCAGCGAAGGTATTGTTATTTATAATGCGCAGCATGAAAACCTGGTTAAGTCGTGGGTTGACGGGTTTACCAAAGAGACCGGTATTAAAGTGACCTTACGTAACGGCGGAGACAGCGAGCTGGGCAACCAGCTGGTGCAGGAAGGGGCGGCATCTCCGGCCGACGTCTTCCTGACCGAAAACTCTCCGTCGATGGTGCTGGTTGATAACGCCAGGCTGTTTGCCCCCCTGGAGGCCGATACCCTGAAGCAGGTGGCGCCAGAGTATCGCCCGGAGCACGGGCGCTGGGTCGGTATCGCCGCACGCAGCACCGTGTTCGTCTATAACCCGCAAAAAATCAGCGAATCTCAGCTGCCGAACTCGCTGATGGACCTGGCAAAACCAGAGTGGAAAGGGCGCTGGGCGGCCTCTCCGTCAGGGGCCGATTTCCAGGCTATCGTTAGCGCGATGCTGGCGCTGAAAGGCGAGAAGGCGACCCTCGACTGGCTCAAAGCAATGAAGGCCAACTTTGTGGCCTATAAAGGCAACAGCACGGTGATGAAGGCGGTCAACGCGGGACAGATTGATGGGGGCGTGATCTACCACTACTACCGCTTTGTCGATCAGGCTAAAACCGGCGAAAACAGCAAAAACACCAGGCTCTATTACTTCAAGCAGCAGGACCCGGGCGCGTTTGTCAGCATTTCCGGCGGTGGCGTACTGGCATCCAGCAAGCATCCGCAGCAGGCCCAGGCCTTTATCAGGTGGATCACCGGCAAGCAGGGCCAGGACGAGCTGCGCACCAACAATGCGTTTGAATATGCCGTTGGCGTCAACGCGGCCTCCAATCCGAAGCTGACGCCGCTGCGCAAGCTGGATGCGCCAAAAGTTGAGCCTTCCTCACTGAACGGTAAAAAGGTCATCGATCTGATGACGCAGGCTGGTCTGCTGTAATCCCTGGCTGAAGTGAAAAATTTATGTCTGGTCTGAGTCTTATACTCGGAAAAAAAGTTGGACGCCTGCCTGAGCGCAGGCGTCCTGCGTTTCCGATGATGGCATTAGCCGTCCTGTTTTCATTACTTGCGCTGCTGCCGCCCGGTTTTGTCATTGCTGTTGGCATTGAAACCGGCTGGGAGACCATTAAAACGCTGGTATTTCGCCCGCGGGTTGGCGAATTGCTCAACAACACGCTGTGGCTGACCGCGCTGACGATCCCGCTGTGCATTACGCTCGGGGTGATGGTGGCATGGCTGACGGAGCGCACGACGCTGGCGGGTCGCGGGATATGGTCGGCGCTGGCCGTTGCGCCGCTGGCCATTCCGGCATTTGTGCAAAGCTATGCCTGGGTCAGCGCCGTTCCGTCGATGCACGGCCTCTCCTCCGGCGTCTTTCTCTCGGTCTTAGCCTACTACCCGTTTATCTATATGCCGGTTGCGGCGGTGCTCAAACGTCTTGACCCGACGCTTGAGGACGTGGCTGCATCGCTCGGGACGCCGCCCTGGAGGGTCTTTTTCAGCGTGGTATTCCCCCAGCTGAAGCTGGCGATTTGCGGCGGGGCGCTGCTGGTAGCCCTTCATCTGCTGGCGGAGTACGGTCTGTTCGTGATGATCCGCTTCGATACCTTTACTACTGCGATTTACGACCAGTTTCAGTCCACTTTCAGCGGCTCGGCCGCGAACATGCTGGCCGGCGTCCTCGCGCTGTGCTGCCTGGCGATTTTACTGCTGGAGGGCGCAGCGCGCGGTAAGGCCCGCTACGCGAGGATTGGTGCGGGGGCCGCGCGCGAACAGAAGCGGCGGACGCTGAAAACGCCGGCCACCCTTGCCGCGCAGCTGCTGCTTTTTACGCTGGTGCTTCTCGCGCTCGGCGTGCCGCTGATTGTCCTCTGCCGCTGGCTATGGCTGGGGGGAGTGGCAAACTGGTACCACGCCGATCTCTGGCTCTCGCTGCGCCAGACGCTGATGACCGGCGCCGCCGGCGCCCTGTTGACCACCGCCTGCGCTATCCCCATCGCGTGGCTGGGCGTACGCTATCCGCACCGCGTGTTCCGCCTGCTGGAAGGGTGCAACTATATAACCAGCTCGCTGCCGGGTATCGTCACGGCGCTGGCGCTGGTGACGGTCACTATCCACTACGCGCGGCCGGTCTATCAAACGGAAGTCACTCTGTTTCTTGCCTATCTGCTGATGTTTATGCCCAGAGCGCTGATCAATCTGCGCGCCGGGATTGCCCAGGCGCCGGTGGAGCTGGAAAACGTCGCGCGCAGCCTGGGGCGAACTCCTGCCCGGGCGCTCTGGAGCGTCACCATGCGCCTCGCGGCACCCGGCGCCGCCGCCGGCGCGGCGCTGGTCTTCCTCGGCGTGAGCAACGAGCTGACCGCCACGCTGCTGCTTTCGCCGCTGGGTACCCGCACGCTGGCAACCGGCTTCTGGGCGCTCACCAGCGAGATTGACTACGTGGCCGCCGCGCCCTACGCGATGTTAATGATTCTGATCTCGCTGCCGCTAACCGGCATTCTTTATGTACAGTCGAAAAAAATGGCAGGTTTGTAATATGCTGGAACTCACCTCGCTCTCTAAATCTTTTGCCGATGCCCTGGTGCTGGATAATCTCAATCTGACGGTGGCTCCCGGCAGCCGTTCGGCGATCGTCGGGCCTTCAGGGTCCGGAAAAACCACCTTGCTGCGCATTCTTGCCGGCTTTGAAACGCCGGATACCGGCCGTATCGTTATGCAGGGAAAAACGCTGTACGGCGAAGGGGTTTTTATTCCCGCTCACCAGCGTGGTATCGGCTTTGTGCCGCAGGAGGGGGCGCTTTTCCCCCATCTTAACGTGGCGGACAATATTGCCTGGGGTCTGGACGATACCCGCCGGGAGAAGCGCCGTAAGGTAGAGGCGCTGATGGAGATGGTCTCTCTGGACCCTCAGCTGGCGACCCACTGGCCTCACGAAATTTCCGGCGGCCAGCAGCAGCGCGTGGCCTTAGCCAGGGCTCTGGCGCAGCGTCCCGCGCTGATGCTGCTGGATGAGCCTTTCTCGGCCCTCGATACCGGACTTCGCGCCGCCACCCGCAGAGCTACCGCAGATTTGCTGGCGCAGAGCGGCGTGGCGTCCATCCTTGTAACCCACGATCGGAACGAAGCGCTCTCTTTCGCCAGCCAGGTGGCGGTGATGCGCGAGGGGCGTTTCACTCAGGTCGGCAGCCCTTTTGCGGTTTACTCCCGGCCGGTTGATGAGGCGACCGGGCTGTTTCTTGGCGACGCGCTGGTGCTTCCCGCCCGGCTCAGCGCCGGCCGCGCGGAGTGCGTCATTGGCGAGGTGCTCACCGATGATGACCATGCTGCGGGGAGTGGCCGGATTATGCTGCGCCCGGAGCAGCTGATTGTTACCGTCTGCCAGGCGCATGAAAGCGCCATGACGATCGTTGACGTCGATTTTTGCGGACATCTCTCTACCCTGAGCCTGGCAGCCCCGGGGATGGCGGAACCGCTGATCCTGAAAACCGTTAGCCAGGCAGGCTGGACGATGGGCGCCGCGGTGCGTTTAGCGGTCGCCGGGAAGGCGCGGGTATTTATGCATTAAAATAATGATACCTCTTTTGTCGATGATTGTTCTGTCCGGGCAGCCAAATGGCGTGACAGAGTGCTGCATATCTGCTGCCGAATAATGATAACGCGATATTTTCACGGTAAATGCGCCATATTACGCTGCGGTTTCGGGCTATAAAATAGCCGAAGTCCGCAGCCTCACGGCGTATTGATTGCCCTTGAGTTCACGGAATGAATGGATTACTGTAGGGCGGCGCTTATTTATTGCGCGTTCCGTGCGTTCGCCGATAAGCGCAAAATACTAATAAGATAATACTTGCCCGATCCCATTATCAGGGAGGCGGCGCTGTTCGTTTTTACACACAACAAAATCATAATGCGGCTGCTGGAGTTCATATGTGGACTGTGATTGGCATTCTAATTGTGCTGGCTATTATTGGTAACTTAATAAAAAAAAAGGAAACGCCACCTACTAAATCAGGTAGTCAACCGGTTGCGCCGCAGGCGGTGGTTGCAAAGCCAGAGGCGCGCCAGCGAGGGGCTGAGCCGTTCCGCGAGGCGGCGGAACAGCGCAATTCACTATTTAATAACCGCGAAGTAGTTAATAAAGAAAAGCCGGCGCTAAGTCGCGAGCCTGATAATGTACCGGTGTCGATTACGATGACCGAGGCGCTGGCTATTATTATGCATGTCGTCGGGTTTAAAGATTATATGCTAACGCGCTACGCGATTACCGGGTTGACCAATCTGGCGCCGGCCTATACATCAGATTTACATTACGCATTTATGCAGCAAATTCCGGGCAAGCCGTTCTATGCCATTCAGCAATTTAACTGGGCGCGGGCGATAGATTTTTCGCAGGTAAAACGCCGGAATATCTCTTCACTGTATCACTTTACTCACCTGGATAATTTGAAAGGGATATTTTCATTAGGCATTATGACGCGCCAGCAAATTGAAAATGCGGGCTACTCTTTTCACTATAATGACGAACTACGATTGGATGGGGTACGAGATTCAATATCTCTGTCGGTAGGCCATATTAATAGTAAAATGCTCTACAAATATTCTCAGGGGTTAAGCCATCGTGAGTGGGTGATTTTGAAGATCAAAAAAGAGCTAATCAGCGGGCCCACTCAGCCCTCATTTGACTTTTCACAGCTGCTCAACCGGGCCGTATTCTGCAGAAGCAACGCGGCATCGAATGCGGTGAAGGCCGTCAGCGTTGACGAGCGTAAAAAGCATACGGCGTTTCAAACCATGTTTGTCGGGGATAATGACGAGGAGTTCGGGGATCGCCCGTATGATATTCAGGCGGAAATTCTCTATCTTGGCAATATTCCCCCCGGGTTTATCAGTGAAGTTATTTTCTACAGCGCCGATAATATTCCTTTATGGCTACGCGATAGTCCGGTGATAATCACGGTCGATCCTTCTCGTTTTTCTTTCAGGTGAATTTATGGCCGTACGCCCCGTGTTTATCCCGAGAAGCCAGGGGGATACCCTGGTCGATATCGCTAATGTGGAGTTCAGCTGGTCAGCCGGGCTGGCGGTGACGCAAAAGCAGAAATCTATCGCCTCCCTGCACGATAACTATCGGCAACATGCCCCGGGCGCGAAAATTCTTGAGGTATCCAGTAAGTCCACGCAAGCCGTGGGCAGGGAGCTGAGCGCCTTTAATATGGGCGTGCAGAGCAGCGGGGGGCAGTTTATTAGCGTGGAATCGCTATTTCAGTCTTCGAAAGTATTTATTGATAACGGGATTGTGCGCGGCCCTTTTCGCGAACTGATGCGCATGTCGCCGAAAGACGCCAAGCGCGCGGAGCAGCTGAAAACGTCCGGGCGACTGGCGCACTTTTCCTTCCAGCCGAACGAACAGCGCGCAGCCATCATCTGGGCATTAGAACCGAAAACCGCCTTCTATGACTGGCTGTACCTCAATGCGCTCAACCATTCGCCGGTTAAAGAGAGCGTGCTGGATTACCAGGCGTTTACAGATATTGAATTCAACCCGGAAAAATCGGTGAATTGTCAGGCCTACTCCGTGGCGCTGTGGTGCGCCCTGAGCCAGCGTAAGCTGCTGGAGAACGGGATCCCGCCGCGCGACGAATTTATTGCACTGATCGAGAGATTCACGATTTACAACACCAGCGATGGCGATCTGCGCAATATGCGTCTGTTTTAAATTATCAGGAGGCTCTTATGGTCAGGCGACTCCCTGGCACGGTTTTCACCACCGACTCTGCATCAACGGATGCCTTTACCGATATCCCTGCCGAGCGTCGACGGGAGATTCAGGCAGAAGTGCAGCAAGCGTACTTCGACCGCGTTAACGCGGTTAAAAAACAGGTGGATGCGCTAAGCGTCGCGCAGCGGGAAATGTTTCATCGCCAGCTGGCAGAGACGCTGAGGCTGATCTCGGCCGGGGGAACTGAGCAATGAGCGAGAATAAAATACTGGCCGCCGTCGCCGAATCGCTGCAAAAAAGCAGCGCCGCGATTAATCAAGCTAATAGCAAAATGGGCGCGCTGGCGCGGGAGTTTCTCTATCGCTCAAAGCTTGAAAGTGAGCTGGCAGGGGAGCTTATTGCTATGGAGGCGGCGCTGAAATCGGTGCAGGAGAGTATCCGCAGGCAGGAGCAGCGCGAGGCGCTGGTGGCGGATTTAGACCCGCAGAGCCGCGAGACGTTTAACGCACTCTTTGCGCAAAACCATGCCCGCTTAAGCGACCTGCTGAAAAACGAAAAATCAGGCCGGTGACGGCAAAAAAAAGCCAGCCAAAAGCTGGCTGGCAAATACTCGGATAGAACTCAATTTTATTGTGGATGTCCAGAATGATTCCTGAGCACCGGTCTGGAGGCTGCGACAGGCAATACCCAGACAGCTGGTCAGGATCGTCACGCTACTTGTCTACCAGGAGAGACCTTCTCTTACTCTCTGCCAGCAGGAGGCGTCTGGCGAGGCCTGATTTGTCATACAAATATGGCGGTATTTGCTTCAGAAAGGAAATGAATAATTTTTATCAGAATTATTCGATTAGGGAATGTTTAACTAACTTTTTGATATGTAGATATTTTATCGGCGGGCAGGGCGCCAGCCTGCTTTATGGCAGCCTGGCGCCAGCGGAGAGCGGCATCCGCTAGAGATCGATCAGCAGGTTTGGCGAGTGGCTGCGGGAGCAGCATAGCGCGATACGCTGCGCGGCGGCGGCTTTCTCGGTCGGGGACTGTACCGTATCCCGGTGATCGACAACGCCCTCGATAACCGGCGTGAGGCAGGCGCCGCACATCCCCATCTCGCAGGACAGCGGGACCGCAACTCCCTGCTGCTGGAGCACCTGGGCGATAGTCTGGTGCGCCGGCACCGGCCACTGCGCGCCTGATGACGCCAGGGTGACGATAAACGTATCGGACTCACTGTTTACGTCGGCGATCGCCGGCGTCGCCTGAAACGCTTCGCTGTGGATCTGCGCCTCCGACCAGCCCCTTTCCGCCGCGGCCTGGCGTGCGCAGGCCATAAAACCGTGGGGCCCGCACAGATACAGATGCTGCCCGGCCCGCGCCTCGGCGAGCGTCGTGGCGAGGCGCTGACGCGGGCTTTGCCCCTCTTCTGAGCAGTAAAGAGTACAGGTTCCCTGACGGAAGCGCCGTGCCAGCTGGCGGATGAACGCCGCGTTTTCGCGGCGCTTCACGTAATAATGCAGCTCAAACGGCACGCCGTCCGCTTCGAGCTGCAGCAGCATCGCGTACAGCGGCGTAATGCCAATACCGGCGGCCAGCAGCAGAACGCGTTCCGCCGGTTGGAGCGTAAACAGATTACGCGGGGGAGAGATGCGCAGCGCCTGGCCTGGGCGCAGCGCCTCGTGGATATAGCGCGATCCGCCCCGCGATGCGCGATCCCGCGCGACGCAGATCAGGTAGCCCTCCGCGCCGCTCGTCGGGCCGGTCAGCGAGTACTGGCGCATCATCCCATCCGGCAGATGGAGATCGATATGCGCCCCCGGCCGCCACTCGGGAAGCGGCTCCCCGCGGCTGGCCACCAGCCTGACGGCGAGGCTGGTATCGCCCTCGCGCCACATTCCGTCAACGACAACCTGCAGCAGTTCACTCATTTACGCCTCCGCCTATACGAGGAAAAAGTCGCCAAAGCCCATCTTCTGCAGCCCGCGACGGTAGGCAATCGAGCTGCGGTCGGCGGGAATATGCGCCTCAAGGGTTAAGTCCAGCGGCAGCCTCTCCGGCCGCTGGGTTTCGACCATCAGCCGGTCCTCCTCGAAGACGCGCAGATTGAACGCGTGAACGTCCGCGACCGGAACGTGTAGATCGAAGTTGCGCGCAATCGGGGCGAACATGCGGGTGACGCGTGACGATACCGGCGAAGCGGCGTTCATAATCACCAGCCTGGCTTCGCCGGGGAAGTGGATGGTCAGCGTCGCGGTAAAGGGCAGGTGCATCTCGAAATGGCGCAGCCACTGAAACCCCTCCGGCGCGCGGAATCCGGCGCTGGCCGGATAGTTGCCGACCGAGCTCCAGTAATCGGCAATAAAACCAAAAGACGTTTCCTGCGGGCTGTAGGCCGGCACCTCCTGATTATCCGGGTCGGCGAAGGTATCGGTATGGATCCAGGCAAAATGGGCGACATCGAGAAACCCCTCCACCTGACGGCCGGCAAAGCCGTTGACTTCAAACGCCGGGCAGTTGATCTGCTGAAACCCCTCATCGTGCCAGTGCGGCATGGTGGGCAGCGGCATCGGGTTCTCCGGGTCGAAGGCCATGCACACCCAGATCAGGCCAAAGCGCTCCTCCACCGCATAGTGGGTCAGGTGGAGCCTCGCCGGAACCGGCTGGTCGGGGCTGGAGGGGATTCGGTTGCAGCGCCCCTGTTCGCCGAAGCGCAGGCCGTGATAGGGGCAAATAATCCCTTCGTCGTCGTGAGAGCCGAGGGTCAGCGGTACGCCGCGATGGGGGCAGACGTCGCGGGCGACCACCACCGAGCCTTTAATCCGGTAGATAACCAGCGGTTCGTCCAGCAGGGTCGCCTTCAGCGGGGCGCCGCCGACATCCTCGGCGCGGGCGACCGGGTGCCAGCATTTCGCCAGCCTGAGCCAGTCATCCGGCTCGAAGGTGCAGCGGGCCGGTGGGGTGGGATTGGTTCTGTTCATCATGTTCCTTCCTGCTCACGGAAAAGCATTTGTTTAATTGTTGTGAGTTTATTGTTGTCATATTAGGGTGTTGACATCCATCGCCATTAATTCAATAACCCGTTGCAAAAAAGAGAACAGGTGGGATATGAGTCCGTTTTCGCGTTTCGCTATCTATTTCGCCGCGGTGGCCCGCAGCGGCAGCCTGCGCCGGGCGGCTGAAAAGCTGCATATCTCGGCCTCGGCGATTAACCGCCAGATCCTGCAGGCCGAAGAGGAGTTCGGTACGCCGCTGTTTGAACGGCTGCCGGAAGGGCTGCGAATGACCACCGCCGGAGAGCTGCTCTATGACAACCTGCTGCGCTGGCAAAAAGAGTTTCAGCTTACCCGCCAGCAGTTTGACGAGCTGCAGGGGTTAAAGCGCGGCAGCGTCAGCATCGGCATGGTGCAGGCGCTGGCGGAGGGCAGCTTTGCCGCGGCGCTGGCCGATATCATTACCGGGTGGCAGTGGCTGGAGCTCAATCTGCGGGTGGCGGATAGCCACGCGGTGAGCGAGAAAGTCCGTCAGGCCGACGTCGATTTTGGGCTGATTCTCGACCCGGAAGGCCAGGCGGGACTTAGCGTGCTGGCGTTCGTCGAGCTGGAGATGGGGGTGGTGATGCGCCCGGACTGCCCGCTCGCCCAGGGCGCTGCGCTGTCGTTAGGCGATCTCAGCCAGCTGCGGCACATCGTTCCCGGCGCGCCGCTTATCGTGCACGACCGGGTGGCGATGCTCTACCGGCACTATGACTTTTCCCCGGCAAACAGCATCAGCTGCAATGATATTCGCCTGATTAAATCGCTGGTCCTTAAAGGCAGCGGCGTGACGGTATTGAGCCTGCTGGACGTGCTGGATGAGGTAAAAAGCGGACAGCTGGCGTTTATTCCGTTGCGCAATAAGCTGCTGCGGCCGCTGACCCTGGCGCTGTGCACCGCGCCATCGCGCCAGCTCTCTCGTCCGGCGCAGATGGCGATTCAGAAACTGACGGCGGTGATGGAGGAGATGCAGGCCGTCGGCGAAAGGCGAGGCAGCGGCCCTGAAAGCGGCGGCTAGCCGAGCGGGCCGCCCTGTATCGTCTCGCACAGGCCGTTGATAATCCGCTCGCCGCTCTCCTCCTGCAGCTCCCGGTACCAGGCCTCGGTCAGCGCCATCTCCTTGCCGTGGGTGATATCGCAGCGCTTTCGCGCTTTCAGTACCAGGTCGCGAACCCGCTCGCAGCGCCGGGCTTCGTACTGGCGCAGCGCGGTGACAATATCCTTGCCGTCGCGGAACATCTCGCCCAGCACAACCGCGTCTTCCAGCGCCGCGCAGCCGCCTTGGCCGATATCCGGGGTGGTGCTGTGCCCGGCGTCCCCGAGCAGGGCTACCTTCCCGCGCACCAGCCTGTCGAAGGGCTCAATATCGTGAATTTCGATACGGTTGGTGGTGGCCGGATCGAGGCGGGCTATCAGCTTCTGCACCGGCGCGGCCCAGCCGCTGAAATAGCGGCTAAGATCCGCCCTCAGGGTGCTGCGATCTTCCTGCAGTCCGGCCGGTAGGGGGACATCAAAGAAAAAATAGAAGCGCCCGTTGGCTACCGGCATCAGCGAGACGCGTTTGCCTTCACCGACGAAGGTGGTCCACTGATCGGCGGGGGCAATGGACTCATCAATCTCCACCAGACCGTTCCAGTTGACGTAGCCCGCGTAGCGCCGTTCGGGCGTAAAGCCAAGCACGTACGGGCGCAGGGCCGAGTGGCTGCCGTCGGCGGCAATCAGCATATCGCCGTGGGCCGTGGTTCCGTCGCTGAACCACACCGTCACGCCGTCCTCCTCCTCCTGCACGCGGGTGGCCCGTTTACCGAACCGTACCGCGTCGCGGCCCCAGAAATTGAGCATCTCGCCCTGCAGTTCGCTGCGCGAAACCGGGCAAGGGCGGCCGCCGGTGCGCTCGACCAGCGGAGCAAGGCTAAAGCGGGTCAGGGTTTTTCCATCCAGGTAATCCTGATAGGCCATATAGCGCAGCGGCCCGCCGTAGGTCTCGGTGATGTCGCCCATACCCAGCCGGTTCATGCACTTCACCCCGTTGGGCCAGATTGAGATGGCGGCGCCAACCGGCTTAATCTCCTGCACCGCCTCAAAAACTTCGCAGCTAATCCCGGCGTCTTTAAGCGCGACGGCCGCGCTCAGGCCACCGATACCGGCGCCCATCACTAATGCTTTCATCATCTTCTCCTGTGGCATGCGTCCTGAAGAACCGAGCAATTTGCGTACCAGCTTGCCGGCGGGCGCGACAGAGGCGTCTGGCGGACGCGTTGGCGGGGGTTATGCGCTAAAGTGGTGCGTTATCGGGCAATAATTGCCTTTTTTTGCATCAAAAATTGTAAGGTTGGCGTATGAGAATCAACCGTTTCATCAGGCCGCGGCGGCCAGACCCGCAATGAGGGAATGTGGCCTGCTTTGTGCAAGCCGCTTTGTGCAATATTGCGCTAACGCTATTAACAACGAGCCGCATGGCCGTTTGGCATAAGGGGCGACAACATGTCCGAAGAGGCCGCGACAATCGCGATTGGGGAGTTTAACCTGCTGGATGAAGAGGCGGCCTGCTGCCTGCTGCGGCCCTGCGTGGCGATCCCCGCCTGGGCCACGGCGCTGGTGCGGGGCCGTCCCTATCCTGACCTTGCCGCGCTGCTGGCCGCCGCCAATGAGGCCGCGCAGCGCTGGGGGGAGGCCGAGCTGGATCGGGCGCTGAGCGCCCATCCGCGAATTGGTGAAAAACCGGCCGGAGAGCGGGGCCATGCCGCGCTGTCGCGGCGGGAGCAGGCGTCCATCAATGATGAAGATACGCTCCTCGCTCAGGCGTTGAGGGAGGGCAACGCCCGCTACGAAGCCCGCTTCGGACGGGTGTTCCTGATCCGCGCCAAAGGCCGCAGCGGGGAAGAGATACTGCAGGCGCTGACGCAGCGGCTGAACCACGGCGAAGCGGAAGAGGCGCAGGTGGCGCTGGCGCAGCTTCGCGAAATTACCTTATTAAGACTGACGGGAGTCATAGGCGAATGAATACGTTGAGCACCCATATTCTCGATATCTCCAGCGGCAGGCCCGCCGAGGGCGTGGCGGTGAGCCTGCTGCTGGGCGGGCAATCCATCGCCAGCGGCCTGACCGATGAACAGGGCCGCATTGCGCTGCTGGCGCCGGGCATGCTGGTTGCCGGGCGCTATCGGCTGGTGGCGGAGATTGGCGACTGGTTTTCGCGCGACGGGCGGGAAACGCTCTACCTCAAGGCGCAGATCGATTTTGCTATCGGCGAAGAGGACGGTGAGCACTTTCACCTGCCGTTTTTGATCGCCCCCGGCGGCTGGTCAACCTATCGGGGGAGCTAACTTTTCCTTGCGGCCCGGCCTGCGGCGTCAGCCCTGCTGGCGCCAGACGGGCTCGCCGTTGACCCAGGTCTCGCTGATATTACGCTCGTCGCCGAGGGTCATCAGCACAAACAGCTGCTCGTAGATATCTTTGCAGCGTCCGATCCGCAGCCGCTGCAAAGGGGTGGCTGCCGGGTCGATGACCACGAAATCGGCCTCTTTTCCCGGCTGGAAATTGCCAATTTTATCGTCGAGGCGCAGGGCGTGCGCGCCGCCGAGAGTGGCGTGGTAAAAGGCCTCGCAGGCGGGCAGACGATAGCTTTGTAGCTGCGCAACTTTGTAGGCTTCACCTAGCGTGCGCAGCATGCTGAAGGTGGTTCCCGCCCCCACGTCGGTGCCGATGCCGATCCGCACCCGCTGCTGCCAGCTGGCGGGCAGGCGAAACAGGCCGCTGCCGAGGAACAGGTTGGAGGTCGGGCAAAAGGCCAGCGCGGAACCGGTATCGTGCAGGCAGCGCCACTCCGCGTCGGCCAGATGAATGCCGTGCGCAAACACGCTGCGCTCGCCGGTCAGCCGGTAGTGGTGATAGACGTCGAGATAGTGCTCATGCTCCGGCCACAGGCTTTTCACCCACGCCACCTCGCTGAGATTTTCGCTCAGATGGGTATGCAGCCAGGTGTCCGGAAACTCCTCCCTCAGCTGCTGAATGGCCGACAGCAGCTCCGGCGTGGAGGTGGGGGCAAAGCGCGGGGTAATGGCATAGCCCAGACGCCCGCGGTGGTGCCAGCGTTGAATCAGCTCGCGGGTTTGCCGGTAGCTCTGCTGCGCCGTCTCCGTCAGATAATCCGGCGCGTGGCGGTCCATCATCACCTTCCCGGCGAGGAGCCGCATATTCAGACGCAGCGCTTCGGTAAACAGCGCATCGACGGACTCGGGATGCAGCGTGCAGAAGACCAGCGCGGTGGTGGTGCCGTGGCTGAGCAGCTGGTTGACAAAAAACTGGGCGATCTCCGCGGCGTAGGCCTCATCTGCGAACTGGCTTTCGACCGGAAAAGTGTAGGTGGTTAACCACTCCAGCAGCTGTTCGCCGTAGGCGCCAATCATCTCCGTTTGCGGATAATGGACGTGGGCGTCGATAAAACCCGGCAGCAGCAGCCGGCCGCGCAGGTCGGTATAACCCTTGTGCGGATGGAGAAACTGCTCTCCCTCCAGCCACGGCAGCAGCATGCGGATCGCGCCGTTCTCAATAAACAGCAGGCCATCGGCAAGATAGCGCGCGTGGCGGGCGATATCGTCAGCGCTGTCGGCGACCTGGGCGATATCGAAAAACGCCCCGCGAATTGCAGCATCGTACGACCTGATGGTTTCCGCCATGTTGACTCCCTGTTGAAGCGCTCATTGAGTAAAATTTAAAGCAATATTGATGCCAGCCGTCGCGGTTGAGGAGTATGCCGCGCCGGAGGCGCGGCCAGAGAGGGGAGATTACTCTTTCTGCGCAACGGCGCGGGCGTCATAGCGCGTGGCGACGACGGCGGCGCGATCGTCGCGGGCAATCCAGCGGTAGGCGGCGCCGCTCAGGAACACGCCGATAAACCAGCTGAAGTTGGCGACCTCGTGCAGGGCGGGGATAAAGCTGATAACCAGAGCGATAGCCACGGAGGGCACCAGCGCGGCAATGGCCTTCGGGTTAAAGCCGTTGCGATACCAGTATTGTCCTTTCGGCGTGTCGTCAAACAGATCGTCCACCGAGATTTTCCCGCGCTTAATTAAGTAGAAATCAACCAGCAGAATGCCGAACAGCGGGCCGATAAACGCCCCCAGCACGTCGAGGGTGTAGTGGATAAGCTCCGGGGAGTTGAACAGGTTCCATGGGGTGAGCAGGATCGACCCCACCGCGGCGATCATGCCCCCGGTACGGAAGCTGATTTTTTGCGGCGAGCAGTTGGAAAAGTCGAAGGCCGGGGAGACAAAGTTGGCGACGATGTTGATCCCGATGGTCGCGGTGATCATCGTCAGCAGGCCGATCGCCACCGCCAGGTCGTTACCTACGCGGCTCACGGTTTCAATCGGGTCGGTTATCATACGGCCGAACAGCGACTGCGTCCCGGAGACAATCACCACGGTGACGATAGAGAACAGCAGGAAGTTAAACGGCAGTCCCCAGCGGTTGCCGCGGCGGATTTCACCCATGCTTTTGCCATAGCGCGAGAAGTCGCCAAAGTTAAGCAGCGGGCCGGAGAAATAGGAGACCACCAGCGCGGTCGCGGTGATCATCTGCCAGGTTTGCTCCCCGGCGCTCAGCGACTTGCTGGCGAGGGTAAAGGAGATCCCGTCAAAGCCGGTCTTGTATACAATCCAGCCCGCCAGCGCCAGCATCACCACGTAGACCGCCGGACCGGCGATATCAATAAAGCGCTTGATGGCGCTCATGCCGTGCCAGAACACCATCGCCTGCAGCAGCCACATGGTGGCGAAGCACAGCCAGCCGAGATGAGACAGCCCGAGGAAGCTGCTCGCGGTAAGCGTCGCCAGCGACGGCCAGAACTTTAGCATCACCAGCATCAGCGCGTTGGCGGCCAGATAGGTCTGAATCCCGTACCAGGCAAAGGCGATAAGCCCGCGGATCACCGCCGGAATATTGGCGCCGAAGACGCCGAACGCCTGGCGACAGATCACCGCATAGGGCACGCCCGCCATCTGGCTGGGCCGGGCGACCAGGTTGGCGCACAGCTGGACGATACAGATGCCGACCAGCAGGCACAGCAACACCTGCCAGCTGGCTAGGCCCAGGGTAAAGAAACTCGCCGCCACGACGTAGCCCCCCATGCTATGCACGTCCGACATCCAGAAGGAAAAGATGTTGTACCAGCTCCAGTTCTGATCGCGCGTCGGCGCCAGATCCTCATTGCACAGCCGTGGACTGTAGCCGGCGCTGGAGTCAGCGGCCTTAACCTGATGCGTATTTTGTGAATGTGGCATGAAACCTGCTCCTCTTAATGAAACCCCTTGAAATGGATTGATGAGGCTGTTGCAGGAATTAGGCCAAAATAGTTAATCTTGTATGCAGGATTTAATTTTTATGTATACGATCCGATATCGAAACGTGAATATGGAGCCGGTTAATGAGTCACGAAAATCGTCTGTACGCCGCGCCAGGCCTGCAGGACAAGGATGAACCCATCTATCAGGCGCTGATGACCGCCATTGTTGAGCATCAGCTGCCGCCGGGCAGTAAACTGCCGGAGGAGGCGCTGGCGGAGGTCTTTGGCGTCAGCCGCACGGGGATCCGCAAGGTGCTGCAGCGACTCGCCGCTGTGCAAATGGTCGCCCTGGCGCCCAAACGTGGTGCACAGGTTGCCAGCCCCACGGAGGAAGAGGCGCGGGATATCTTCCGTACGCGAGAGCTGCTGGAGGTGGCTAATTTGCCCGACGTGCTGGCCCGCTGCCGGCCGCCGCATCTGGCGGCGCTGGAGGCGATTATTCGCCAGGAGCAGCAGGCGCATGAAGCCTGTGATGGCCCGGCGGCGATCCGCTACTCCGCCGAATTTCATATTCAGCTGCAGGCGATCTCCGCCAACGAGGTGCTTACCGATATGGTCACCCGCCTGAGCCAGCGCTCTTCATTAGCTATTGCGGCATGGGGCTCGCCGTGGCGACAGGGCTGCCGCTGCGACGATCACGGGCAGCTTATCAGGCTGCTGCGCGACGGGGAGCTGCAGCCGCTGAGCGAGGCGCTGACCCACCACTTTGCCCATATTGTTGCCAGCCTGCGCTTTGACCGGGCGGGCGTTTCCCTGCCCGATTTCGCCCGGCTGTTTGCCGGCTACAAGGAGCCGTAATGCCCTCTGTTTGTATACAAGTGATTAATCCCAACACCAGCCTCGCCATGACCGAGACCATCGGCGCCGCCGCGCGGGCGGCCGCCGCGCCGGGAACTGAGATTCTGGCGGTCTGCCCGGCGGAGGGCGTGCCCTCCATCGAAGGGCATTTCGATGAAGCCATCGCCGCGGTCGGCGTGCTCGAACAAATTAAGGCCGGGCGCCAGCAGGGCGTCTCCGGGCACGTGATCGCCTGTTTTGGCGATCCGGGGCTGCTGGCGGCGCGCGAGCTGGCGCAGGGGCCGGTTATCGGCATCGCCGAAGCGGCGATGCATATGGCGACGCTGGTAGCCACCCGCTTTTCCATCGTCACCACGCTGCCGCGCACGCTGATTATCGCCCGCCACCTGCTGCACCAGTATGGCTTCTATCATCACTGCGCCGGGCTGCACGCCATCGACCTGCCGGTGCTGGCGCTGGAAGATGGCAGCGGGCTGGCGCAGGAGAAGGTACGTCAGCGCTGCATTCAGGCGCTGAAGGAGGACGGCTGCGGGGCGATTGTGCTGGGCTGCGGCGGGATGGCGACGCTGGCGCAGGAGCTCACTCGCGAGCTGCGCGTTCCGGTCATTGACGGCGTGAGCGCGGCGGTAAAAATGGTCGAGTCGCTGGTGGCGCTCGGCCTGTCGACCAGCAAGCAGGGGGACTTAGCTTTCCCGGAAGCGAAAAATTTAGGCGGCAGGTTTCAGTCATTCAACGGATAGTGATTAGTGAAGAGGTGGGAGATGGGTCAGCAGTCAGCGCTTTTTAATCAGGACTACCCTCGCGACCTGCGGGGCTACGCCGGCCAGACGCCGCGCGCGCCGTGGCCGCAGAACGCGCGTATCGCCGTACAGTTTGTTTTAAATTATGAAGAGGGGGCGGAAAACCACGTGCTGCACGGCGACGCGGGCTCCGAGCAGTTTCTCTCCGACATTATTGGCGCCGCCAGCTACCCTGACCGGCATATGTCGATGGACTCGCTGTATGAGTACGGCAGCCGCGCCGGGTTCTGGCGCATTCACCGCGAGTTCAGCCAGCGCGGGCTACCGCTGACCGTGTTCGGCGTGGCGATGGCGCTGGCGCGGCATCCGGATATCGTGGCGGCGATCAGGGCCGCCGACTACGACGTGGTCAGCCACGGCTGGCGCTGGATCCACTATCAGCAGATGGATATCGAGACCGAACGCGCGCATCTGCAGCAGGCGGTGCAGGTGTTAACCGATCTCTTCGGCAGGCCGCCCACCGGCTGGTACACCGGGCGCGACAGCCCCAACACTCGCCGGCTGGTCGTCGAGCACGGCGGCTTTGATTACGACAGCGACTACTACGGCGACGATCTGCCGTTTTGGGTTGAGGTGCCGTGCGGCGACGGTTCGCGTAAGCCGCACCTGATTGTGCCCTATGCCCTCGACACCAACGACATGCGTTTTGCCACCGCTCAGGGGTTCAACACCGCGGAACAGTTTTATACCTACCTCAAAGATAGCTTCGACGTGCTGTATGAAGAGGGGCGCGAGGCGCCGAAGATGATGTCTGTCGGCATGCACTGCCGTTTGTTAGGCCGGCCGGGACGCTTTCGGGCCCTGCAGCGCTTCCTTGATTACGTCCAGCAGCATGAGCAGGTGTGGGTCTGCACCCGCCAGCAGATAGCCGACCGCTGGCGGGAGGCGCATCCGTTTCGTCGCTAGCCGATGGCCGGACCGGAGCCTGCTCCGGTCCGGTTGTACCGGCCGCTTTCGTTAGCTCATCAGGCTTACCTGAGCGGCGACAATGCGCCAGCCGAAGGGAAAGCGCACCCAGGTTTGCTGCTGGCGGCCCACGCGATCGCTGCCTTCACGCGTAAACTCGGTGCTGCAGACCGCGTAATCCTCGCCGAAGCTGACGATCACCGTGTGGCGCAGCTCGCGCTGGAGTCCGGCCGCCGGGCGGGCGGCGCGAAAGGCGCGGATTTCGTCCGCGCCGTAGAGATTCTCCCCGGCGCCGAGGCGCACCGTGCGTTTATCCTCCCAGAACAGCTCGTCGAGCACCGCGACGTTGTTGCTGACCAGCGCCTCTTCATAGCGATAAAAGGCGGCCGTCACCTCGGCCAGAACGCGAGGCCGGTTGATATTATCCTGATCGATCATGCTATTACCTCCGCAGGGCTGGCATCGGTAAGCCCCATCTCTTCCAGTACGCGCGCCGCCCGCAGGCAGGCCTGTTCATTAAACGGAGCGGCGATCAGCTGCAGGCCAATCGGCCGCCCGGAGGCGCTGCGCAGCGGCACCGTAGCGACCGGCAGCCCCACGAAGGAGATGGGCTGGGTGAGCATTCCCATGCTGGCGCGGACCGGCAGCGGCTGGCCGTTGATTTCCATCGTCTGCTCGCCGATGAGCGTGGCGCTGCGCGGCGTTGCCGGCGCGATCAGAATATCGGCGTGGGCAAACAGCGCCTGAAACGCCTGCCGGGCGTGGCGGCGAAAACGCTGCGCCTGAATATACCAGCTCGCCGGGATCATCGCCCCGGCCAGCAGGCGCTCCCGGGAGTGGGGTTCGAAGCGTTCCGGCTCGCGGCGCAGCGCGGGCAGGTAGTGATTGCCCCCTTCGGAGGCGCTGATGATAAACGCCGCCGAGCGGGAGAGCTCGGCCTCGGGGAACAGCAGCTCTTCACGGGCGTCGAGGGCCTGGGCCACCCGGGCGACGGCGGCCCGCGCGTCGTCATCGCACCAGCGGCTAAAATAGCCGCCGAGCACCGCGCAGCGCAGGCCTTCCAGACCGCGTGGCAGCAGGTTGCTGGTTCGCTCGCTGGCCTTATCGGCCTGGAAACCGTCGCCGGGATCGCGCCCCTGCAGCGCATCGTAGACCGCGGCGAGGTCGCCGACGCTGCGGGCTAAGGGGCCGATGTGGTCGAGGCTGGCGACGAACGGATGGCTGCCGGATCGCGACAGGCGGCCAAAGGTCGGCTTGAGGCCAAAAATGCCGCATAAGGAGGCCGGTACGCGGATGGAGCCGTTGGTATCGCTGCCTAAGGCGAAGTGCACCAGCCCGGCCGCCACCGCCGCCGCCGAACCGCCGGATGAACCGCCGGCGATGCGCGCCAGGTCGTGCGGGTTACGCGTCGCGCCGTAGTGGCTATTTTCGGTGGTAAAGCCGTAGGCGTAGGCATCCATATTCAGCATCCCTGACAGCAGCCCGCCGGCGGCGTGCAGCTGGCGCACCGCCCAGCCGTCGGCCGCGGCGGGAGCGCGTTCGCTAAACAGCCTGGCGCCGGCGAGGGTGGTCTGTCCGGAGACATCGAACAGATTCTTCACCGCGTAGGGGACTCCGGCTAGCGGCGGCAGCGGCTGCTTGCCCCGGCGCAGGGTATCAATACTCTCCGCTTCGGCGAGCATTCGCGCTTCCGTCACCGTCGTCCAGGCGTTGATGTGCGGGTTGACCCGCGCAATGGCATCCAGGGTCTGGCGCGCGATCTCCCGGGCGCTGAGCTCCCCGGCCTGCAGCGCGCGCTGGATCTCGCTAATCGTCATTTGGTTAAGCGTCATGCTTTATACACTCCGGCGATTTCCAGGCGTTCATCGATGGGGAAGGCCATCAGCGGTTCGGCCATGGCGGCGATGCGGCTGAACTGCAGCTGAAGCTCGGCGCGGCGGGCTTCATCAAGCTCCATCCCGAGGATCTGCTCCATTTGTGCCAGGTACGTGCTCCAGTCGAGCGTCATTTTTTGCATGCTAAACTCCTAATAACCAGCGGCTGAGCCGTTGCTGCGCGGATCGGATGCCCCTTCAAACAGGCCATTCGGATGACGGACGATGGCGCCGGCGTGGCCCATAGCTTCGCTGAAATCGTCCAGCACTTCGACCTCATGCCCCAGCGCCCGCAGGCGGGCAACGCTCTGCGGCGTAAAGCGGCCTTCCAGCTTCAGCGAGTCGGAGGTTTGTCCCCAGGTCCGCCCCAGCAGCCAGCGCGGCCGGGAAATGCTCTCCTGCAGCGGCACCCCCTGCAGGATATAGCGGGTAAATAGGGCGGCCTGAGTTTGCGGCTGGCCGTCGCCGCCCATCGAACCATAAACCATCACCCGGCCGTCGCTGAGGCGGGCCGCCGCCGGGTTAAGGGTGTGGAACGGCTGCTTGCCGGGAGCCAGCGCCAGCAGGTGCTGCGGATCGAGGCTGAACGAGGCGCCGCGGTTCTGCCAGACAATCCCGCTCTCCGGCAGCACGACGCCGCTGCCGAACTCATGGTAGATGCTTTGAATAAAGGAGACCGCCAGCCCGCTGCCGTCCATGACCCCCATCCACACGGTATCGCCGGGACCTTTGCCGGCGCCCCACGGGGCGGCCTGCCGGTCGCTGACCTGCTCGGCCAGCGCCTGCAGCGCCGCCGGTTCCAGCAGACTTTGAATATCGACATCAAGATGGCGCGGGTCGGTGATATGGGCGTCGCGCAGGCTAAAGGCCAGCTTGGTCGCCTCGACGATGCGGTGGACGGTCAGGGCCTCATCGGCCTCGGCCATCGCCAGGCGATCGGTAATGCCGAGAATCGCCAGCGACACCAGCCCCTGGGTCGGCGGCGCCAGGTTCCACAGCTCGCCGTGCTGATGCGTAAGTTTTAGCGGCGCAGGGCGGCGGGCGCGGTGCTGCCGAAGGTCGTCGAGGGTGATGGGCAGTCCGTACTGCGCCATGCCCTCGGCCAGGGTTTCAGCCAGCGGGCCGCGATAGAAGCTATCCAGCCCCTCATCGACCAGCCGTCTGAGGGTGTTGGCCAGCGCCGGTTGGCGAAAGCGGCTGCCGGCGACCGGCGGCTGGCCGTCGACCAGAAAGGTCCCGGCAAATCCCGGCAGCGAGCGGAGTTCATCAAGCTTGCCGGCGGTGGCGCTGGCCTGGGATTCGGTGACCGGAATACCGTTGCTGGCGTAGCCGATAGCATCTTCCAGCAGACGCGCCAGCGGCAGCGCTTTTCCGCTCAGGGAGCGCGACACCTGGAGCGCTTCGTCCCAGCCGCTGACGGTGCCGGCGACGGTCAGCGCGGCGCGCGGGCCGCGGTGCGGGATCTGCTGCAGGTCGGAATAGGCGTTCAGCGTTGCTCCCGAGCCCGCCGCGCCGCTGGCGTCTATCGCTATCGGTTCCCCTTCCGGCGGCACGATAAGCCAGAAGCCGTCGCCGCCGAGCCCGTTCATATGGGGATAAACTACGGCGATGGTGGCCGCCGCGGCGACCATCGCTTCTATTGCGCTTCCGCCTTCGCGCAGAACGGCAAGCGCGCTTTGGCTGGCCAGGTGATGGGGGGCGACCGCCATCCCCCGGGTGGATACATGACTGTGCATTCGTTGTCCTCGTGACGCGATGTATTCTCTCAGAGTGCAAAAGCCGTTCCACTTCTGAACCCAAAGTTTCATTCCCGGCCGCCGACGCTTTTTGCCGGACTGGCACGTATCGTGAAAGGAAGGGTATTCAACGTCATGCGCGCCGCAGGCCGGGCATAAATAGCGACAACAGCGCGAGACGCATCGCCAGCGCATAGGCAAGGTGGAGTATGACGGGTATAGTTTGATGAAACAAAAGTTACAGGGGCCTTATGCAACAGCTTGATGAACGACTCAAAGGGCAGTACGCCGCCCTGTCGCCCCAGGAGCAGCGGGTGGCGGATTTTATTTTCGATCACTTCGATGACCTGATTAGCTATAACAGCGCCGAGCTGGCGCAGCTTAGCGGGGTGTCGAAAGCGACGGTGAGCCGCCTGTTCAAGCGGCTAGGGTATGAGAAGTATAAGGATATGCGCGATGAGCTGCGCACCCTGCGGCAGAGCGGGATGCCGCTGACCGATAACCGCGACGCGGTGCAGGGAAACACGCTGCTGGCGCGGCATTATAAGCAGGAGATGGCCAATCTGACGCAGTGGGTCAATGCGCTCGACGCGCGCCAGTTTGCCGAGGCGATTAACGCTATGGTGACCGCCGAACGGGTGGTCATCGTCGGCATGCGCAACGCCTATCCTGCGGCGCTACACCTGCGCCAGCAGCTGCTGCAGGCGCGCGGTCAGGTGCAGGTGCTGCCGCAGCCGGGGCAAAGCTTAAGCGAGGAGCTGGTGGATCTGTCGGCCAGAGATGTGGTGGTGGTGATGGCCTTTCGCCGCCGCCCGCGGCTTATTCGTCCGCTGCTGCAGCAGCTCCAGGCCAGCGGCGTTCCGGTGCTGCTGATGTGCGAGCCGCAGGCGCACGGCCTGTTTCCGCTGGCCCGCTGGCAGCTCTGCGCGCCGCTCGATAGCGTCTCGGCCTACGATAGCTATGCGTCGGTCAACAGCCTGATCAACCTGCTGGCTAACGCGTTTTTGCATGAGATCCTCGATAAAGGTCGCCCGCGCATTCACGAAATCGCCACCCTTTATCAGCAGCTGGACGAGCTCGAGCAGCGATAATGGGGCGTCAGCGTGGTGCTTTGCATTATTTTAGTGCGAATTTCCGACGGTGAGAGAGGGCGATATTTCCCCGCATTCTCTCTCTCTTCCTTGTTTCATCGCTATTTAATGGTGCTTTCCGCGTCGGCGCCGGCGTCGCAAAGACCTGGCACATTAGTTGCAAAAGTTTATTTAAAGAATCTTTTGTTTCATACTAACGTAACGGGTAAACATCATGAAAAAACTGTTGATCGCACTGGCCGGGGCCGCCTGTCTGTTCACGCAAATTAGCGCGGCCAAAGCCGACCAGCTGCAGGATATTGAAAAGCGCGGCGTTATCCGTATCGCGGTGCCGCAGGATTTCCCGCCGTTTGGCTCGGTGGGTACCGATCTTCAGCCCCAGGGCTATGACATCGATATGGCGCGCTACCTGGCGAAGCAGATGAAGCTCAGGCTGCAGCTGGTGCCGGTGACCAGCGCCAACCGGGTGCCTTACCTGCAAACCGATAAAGTGGATCTGGTTATCTCCAGCCTCGGCAAGAATGCGGAGCGCGAGAAGGTGATTGATTTCAGCCGCGCCTACGCGCCGTTCTTCCTCGGCGTCTTCGGGCCGAAGGGGCAGGAGCTGAAGGATGCGGCGGCGCTGAGCGGTAAAACCGTCGGCGTTACCCGCGGCGCGGTGGAGGACATGGTGCTGAGCGAGCTGGCGCCGAAAGAGGCGCAGATCAAGCGCTACGAGGATAACAACACCACGCTGTCAGCCTACCTCTCCGGGCAGGTGCAGTACCTGGCGACCGGTAACCTCGTGGTGGCGGCTATCTCCCGGCAAAATGCGCAGAAGGCGCCGGTAGCGAGCTTTATGCTGAAAGATTCGCCGTGCTTTATCGGTCTGAAAAAGAACGAGCCGGCGCTGAAGGAGAAGGTGGACGCGCTGATTGAGCAAGGGGTTAAGGACGGCACGCTCAACGCGCTGTCGCAGCAGTGGCTGAAGGCGCCGCTGCCCGCAGGCTTTGGCGCATAAGGTCCCGGCATGACGGAACAACTTCATTTTTCCGAACTCTGGCCGCACTGGCCAGAGCTGCTGGCAGGGCTGTGGGTGACCGTTCAGCTGACGGTGCTGGCGACGGCGGGCGGCTTAGCGATAGGCATTTTCGGTGCCGCGATCCGCAGCGGGCGTCCGACGTGGTTTAGCCGCATCTGGGGCGGCTACGTGGAGCTGATTCGCAATACGCCGTTCGTGGTCCAGCTGTTTTTTATCGTCTTTGGCCTGCCCAATTTAGGGTTGAAGATGACCGCCGGCGAGGCCGCGCTGCTGGCGATGGTGGTCAACCTCGGGGCTTACAGTACCGAAATCGTGCGCGCCGGGATTCAGGTTACCCCCAAGGGGCAGTGGGAGGCCGGGCGCGTGCTGGGGCTTAGCCGCACGCAGACCTTTATTCAGGTGGTTCTGCCGCCGGCGCTGCAGCGGATTTATCCGGCGCTGGTGAGCCAGTGCATCATCGTGATGCTGGGATCGTCGGTGGTTTCGCAGGTTTCGTATGAGGAGCTGACCTTCGCGGCGAACCTGATCCAGTCGCGAACCTTCCTCAGCTTTGAGGTCTATCTGGTCACCACGGGGATCTACCTGGTGCTGTCGATAACAATGCGTCAGCTGCTGATGGCGGCGGGGCGAAAATGGCTGGGAGTACAGGCATGATGGCCACCTTTACCGACTGGGACATTATCCGCAATCTGCTGCTGGCCGGGCGCTGGACGGTGCTGCTGTCGCTGGTGGCGTTTCTCGGCGGAGCGCTGGTGACGCTGCCGCTGCTGCTGCTGCGTCTGACCGGCGGGCGCCAGATCAAGCGGCTGATCCGCGGCTACGTCGAGCTGTTCCAGGGAACGCCGCTGTTAATGCAGCTATTTTTGGCCTTCTTCGGCGTGGCGCTGTTTGGTATCGACGTCTCGCCGTGGACCGCTGCATCGCTGGCGCTGACCTGCTATACCAGCGCCTTTTTGCTCGATATCTGGTTTGGCAGCCTGCGCGCCTTACCGAAAGGACAGTGGGAGGCGTCGCGCTGCCTCGGGCTGAGCTTCACCCAGACGCTGTGCCGGGTTATTGCGCCGCAGGCGCTGCGTATCGCCATCGCCCCGACGGTGGGCTTCGCGGTCCAGGTGGTGAAAGGCACCGCCCTGGCGTCGATTATCGGCTTCGTCGAGCTGACCAAAGCCGGAACGATGCTGACCAACGTCACCTACCAGCCGTTTAAGGTCTTTGCGCTAGTGGCGCTGGGCTACTTTATTCTGTGCTACCCGCTGTCACGCTACAGCCGCTATCTGGAGAACAAATTCAATGCCTCTCATCACCATTAATCAGATGCAGAAGTACTACGGCGACAACCACGTGCTCAAAGGCGTCGATCTGGATATCGATATGGGCGAGGTGATCTCGATTATCGGCCGCAGCGGGTCGGGGAAAAGCACGCTGCTGCGCTGCATCAACGGCCTGGAAGGGTATCAGGACGGCAGCATTAAGCTCGGCGGGATGACCATTACCGACCGCGATTCGCAGGCCCGCGAGATCAGCCGTTCCATCGGGATGGTGTTCCAGAACTTTAATCTGTTCCCGCACATGACGGCGCTGGAAAACGTGATGCTGGCCCCGCGGCGGGTGCTGAAAAAGAGCGCCGCCGAATGTCGCGAGCTGGCCCGGCAGATGCTGGAAAAAGTGGGGCTCGGCGACCGGCTGGACTACTATCCGGCCAATCTTTCCGGCGGCCAGCAGCAGCGGGTGGCGATTGCACGGGCGCTGGCGATGTCGCCGAAGGTTCTGCTCTGCGACGAGATAACCTCGGCGCTGGACCCCGAGCTGGTTGGCGAAGTGCTCAAGGTCCTTGAGCAGCTGGCGGCCGAAGGGATGACGCTGATCCTCGTGACCCATGAAATGAATTTTGCCCGTGAAGTGGGCGACCGCGTGGTGTTTATGCATCAGGGACGCGTCTGGGAGCAGGGCGACAGCAAAACGCTGTTTGCCAACCCGCAGACTCACGAACTGAAGCAGTTTATCTCCTCCGTGCGTGGCCTGAATTAAGAGCCTGGCCGTTAGGCTATTTTATTCAGCATTTTGAACCTGGGCAGTGCGCAAAATCCTCACGTACTACGTGTACGCTCCGGTTTTTCCGCGCTGTTCTTGTTCAAACTGCCTTCAACAATTGCGCCTACCGGGATAGGCACACTAAGGAATCTAAGATGGATATCGCTCAATTTTCTCCAGTCAACCCGCCGCCGCGTATGCTGATGGGGCCGGGACCGATCAACGCCGACCCGCGCGTGCTGCGCGCCATGTCGAGCCAGCTTATCGGCCAGTATGACCCGGCGATGACTCACTATATGAACGAAGTGATGGCCCTGTATCGCGGCGTGTTTCGCACCGATAACCGCTGGACGATGCTGGTGGACGGGACTTCGCGCGCGGGAATTGAAGCGATTCTGGTCTCCGCCATCCGCCCCGGCGACAGGGTGCTGGTGCCGGTATTTGGCCGCTTTGGCCACCTGCTGTGTGAAATCGCCCGCCGCTGCCGCGCCGAGGTTCATACCATTGAGGTGCCCTGGGGAGAGGTCTTCAGCCCGCAGCAGATTGAGGACGCCATCCGCCGCGTACGCCCGCGCCTGCTGTTAACGGTGCAGGGCGACACCTCCACCACCATGCTGCAGCCGCTGGCCGAGCTGGGCGAAATCTGCCGCCGCTACGACGTGCTGTTCTATACCGATGCGACCGCTTCGCTGGGCGGTAACGCCCTCGAAAGCGACGCGTGGGGGCTGGATGCGGTATCGGCGGGGATGCAGAAGTGTCTTGGCGGCCCGTCCGGGACCTCGCCCGTCACCCTGAGCGTGCGGATGGAGGAGGCTATTCGTCGCCGCAAGTGCGTAGAAGAGGGGATTCGCACCGACGCCCATCTCGACGGCGTTGATGAGGCGATCTACTCCAACTACTTCGATCTCGGCATGATCATGGATTACTGGGGGCCGGAGCGCCTGAATCACCATACCGAGGCCACCTCGGCGCTGTTCGCCGCCCGCGAATGCGCCCGCCTGATCCTTGAGGAGGGGCTGGATAACGGCATTGCCCGGCATAAGCTGCACGGCGATGCGCTGCTGAAGGGGATCCAGGCGATGGGGCTGGAGATCTTCGGCGACCTGCGGCACAAGATGAACAATGTGCTGGGGGTGGTTATTCCGCAGGGGATCAACGGCGACCAGCTGCGTAAAATCATGCTCGACGATTTCGCCATCGAGATCGGCACCTCGTTCGGCCCGCTGCACGGCAAGGTATGGCGTATCGGCACGATGGGCTATAACGCGCGCAAAGATTGCGTGATGACCACCCTCAGCGCTCTGGAGTCGGTGCTGAACCACCTCAAATTTGCCACCACTCAGGGCGCCGCCATGCAGGCGGCATGGGACCACTACCGCAGCGAGAGTCCGCAATGAGCCAACCGGTACGCCAGCAGGCGGAGTGGGCGCAGGCCGCGGCGCGGGTGATGGCGCGGGCCGATGAGCTGGCCGCGATCAGCGAAACCGCTGATGCGCTGACCCGGGTTTATCTTTCACCGCAGCATCTGCAGGCCAACCAGCAGGTCGCACGCTGGATGACCGAGGCCGGGATGCGCGTCTGGCAGGATAGCGTCGGCAATATTTGCGGGCGCTACGAAGGGGAGCAGGCAGGGGCCGCGGCCATTCTGTTAGGTTCGCATCTCGATACCGTGCGCAACGCCGGGCGCTACGACGGCATGCTGGGGGTGCTGACGGCGATTGAGGTAGTACAAAGCCTCTATCAGCAGGGGCGACGGCCGGCGCGGGCGATTGAAATTGTCGGCTTCTGCGATGAGGAAGGGACGCGTTTCGGCATTACTCTGCTCGGCAGCCGGGGTTTGACCGGCACCTGGCCCGAGGGCTGGCTGGCGCAGACCGATGCCGAAGGCACCAGCGTGGCGCAGGCGATGACGCAGGTCGGGCTCGATCCGACGCGGGTCGCGCTCGCCGCCCGCCGGGTGGAGGAGATTGCCGCCTACCTGGAGCTGCATATCGAGCAGGGGCCGTGCCTCGAACAGGAGGGGCTGGCGCTGGGCGTGGTTGAGGCGATCAACGGCGCGCGCCGCCTGAACTGTCGCTTTCGCGGAGAGGCGGGCCACGCGGGGACGGTACCGATGATCCACCGCCGGGATGCGCTGGCCGCCGCCGCCGAATGGATGACGCTGATTGAGAGCCGAACCCGGCAGCAGGGGGGCAACCTCGTGGCCACGGTAGGCACCCTGCACTGCGCGCCGGGGGCGGTCAACGTGATCCCCGGCGAGGTGACGCTGAGCCTTGATATTCGCGGCCCGCACGAGGGGCCGTTAGAGGCGCTGCTGGACACGCTGCTCGACGATGCGCGGACGATTGCCGACCGCCGGGGCCTGCAGTTTGGCTCCGAGGAGTTCTACCGGATTGCGGCCACCGCCTGCGATGAGCGGCTGCAGAAGGTGCTGAGTACCGCAGTCTGCCGGGTGCAGGATCGTTCCCTGTCGCTGCCGAGCGGCGCCGGGCACGACGCCATCGCGATGGCCGAACGCTGGCCGGTAGGGATGCTGTTTGTCCGCTGCAAAGGCGGCGTCAGCCATCATCCGGCGGAGTCGGTGACGGCGGCGGACGTTGCCCTGGCGATCGCGGCGTTTAGCCAGGCAACCCTGGCGCTGAGCGATATTACCTGATGTTTCCCTCCCGTTTTGGGAGGGAAAAGTCGGGGGGATTTGTAAAAAAACTAGCACTAAATGCTAAAAATGCCGCAGGCGATCGCTATACCATCCGCGGCACTGACCTCGTCGCCACGGATTGGTAGTCAGTTGGAAAAATTCCGCGGGGTCAGTCCACTCTCTTAGTCCACCTTTTATACCCACTTCGTGCCGCTTATTTACGCTCCCGCTATGCGGGTTTTTGATGCGCCGAATCTCATCGGGCTGGTATGCTGCGTTTTGAGAGAGACAACGTTGTTTGAGAGACACGCCGATGCCTGATTTACAAAAACATTTGCCTCCCAAGGCCCCGCTGGCCACTTCCCCGGGTAACCTGCTTCCCGCGCTATTCGTGATTATCGCCGTATCGGCGTTATGCGTTTTTATTTCCCAACCTTTAGGCCCCTGGAACGTGATATTTGCCAACTCCGGATTCTATATTGATCTGCTGGCCCTGCTGTTTCTGGTATTTATGCTGTGGAATTCTGCAAAAGTCAGAATGAGCCACGTGGCGGTTAACTGGGTGCGCTACGGGCTGCTGCTGTGGATCGCCGGCGGCACCTTCGATTTAATGGACGAGATTTTCGTCCAGCCGCGGTGGATGGGCTACTACTGCGAAGATCTGCTGCGCCTGTCGGGCATGCTCCTGACCACTATCGGGATCTACAAAATTATCGATCGCATTAACATCCTCTACGTCGACGCGCGCTCGCAATCGCTTAAAGATGAATTAACCCAGCTGCCCAACCGGCGCTTTTTTATTGATACCATTCGCGAAAAGCAGGGCCACCAGCTGGCGCTGATGATTCTCGACATCGATTTCTTCAAGAAAATTAATGATACCTACGGTCACCTGGTGGGCGATGAGGTGCTGTTTGCGCTCGGCAAGCAGCTGGCAAAATTAACCAGCGATAAAATACAGCCGGCGAGGATTGGCGGCGAGGAGTTCGCCATTATCATCGACGGTATGTCGCCTGACGAGGTGCGTGGCCTGGCGCAGTCGATTCTGGAGAATGTCCGCACCATTTTGATTAATAGCGACTACCCGCTGTCGGTGAGTATCGGCGTCGGCATGCGCGGCCGCGATGAGCCTCAGGAAACGTTTATCAAGAAAGTGGATGAAGCGCTGTACAAGGCGAAAAATAACGGCCGCGGCCGGGTGGAGTGGGCCTGACGCGCGGCGGGAATTACGCCTGCTGCGCGCTGCGGCAGTGGCGACGATACTCTGAAGGGGAGCGCTCGGTGTAGCGTTTAAAGACCCGGCAAAAATAGTTGCTGTCGACGAAACCGCAGTTATGGGCGATCTCTTTGACCTTTAAATCATAGCCGCGCAGCAGCTTTTTGGCTTTTTCCAGCCGAACGCTGGTCAGATATTCGTTAAACCCGACGGAGCCCGATTTCTGGAATATATGCGAGAGGTAGTTGGGGGTAATATGGAAACGTTTCGCCACCGACTCCCGGGTTAAGGGCTGGCTGAGATTGTCCTCCAGAAAATCCTGGACGGCCAAAAACAGATCGCGGCTCCGGCTGACCCGCATCTCAAGCCCGACGAGCTGCTCAAGACAATGGCTTAATAGCGCCGACACCACCAGCCTGGCGGTGACCGGGTCCGGCTGAAGGCAGATTTCATTCAGCGCCAACAGCAGATACGATCCGACGCGCGGCCCAAGCCGGGCGACGTTTTGCTTCTCCGTGTGCAGCTGCTTGCCATCCCAGCGCTGGATGCAGAATCCCAGCTTTTGTCTGCCGAACAGGATGCTCAGCGTCGACGCCGGGCCGGTCCACTCCGGTAACGTCCATTTACCTGCCTGCACGTACAGCGCCTGCGATAGCCTTAGCTGGCTATCAGACAGCGGCAAACCGCGCTCTCTTAGCTCGCCGTCCAGCACAATTTCCAGCCGAGGGAAGGGCACTTTATAGGCCAGCTCAGGGACCGATACGTCCGGCTCAGGGAATCTGACCTGCAGCGTATCCTGCTGATTGACCAGGCGATGTAGAATTTCCGGCAGATCTGCAATCATCCTCTAAACCCCGAAAGATAGCTATTATCCTTTTGATTATAAACTATTTTATAAATAAATGACGCGGTTGGATCACCTTGCAGCGCGCCGGCTTCGCCGCGGACGGCAGCGGATGCGGAGATTTTGATGGCAATCACAGTTTGCTCCCCCGCGTACGGATATCCAGTTTTTCGTAGGATTAGCCTCATGTATTTCAGCCGGCCGCCGTTTAAAGTTTATTTCGTGTTATCGAAAGGTTAAAGGAAATAAATATGGAACATCAGTCTGCCGTATATCTGGATGCGCTTGGCGCCAATATTGCGCTTACAGAAAAGATGAAAGAGGAGCTGAATACCCTCGGCTACACCGTGGTGCATGGCGTCGCCGACCCGCAATGGCTGGAGGCGATGCGGGACCTTATCGACGAGATTGTTGAGAAAGAGGGGGATAATCTCGCCATCGAACACCATCAGGAAGCAACGGCGACCCGTATTGCCAACCTGATTAACAAGGGCGTGATTTGGGAGAAAGTCTGGGCTCATCCGCTGATCCTCTCCGCCTGTCGGTATATTTTTCAGGGCGATTTTAAGATTTCCAGCCTCAACGCGCGGGAAGCGTTGCTCAACGGCGGCAGCCAGCCGCTGCATGCCGACTGGAAAAAGCCGCGACCGGATTTTCCGAAAGTACATCTGGTAAATACGATTTGGGCTATTGACGATTTAAGCGCCGAAAATGGCGCGCCGCGCATTATTCCCGGCACTCATCTGCGACCGGAGCTGCCGGAGGACGTGCTGGAGGACCCCGAGCTGCCGCATCCTGACGAGGTGGTGTTTGCCGCGCCAGCGGGAAGCGTGATGATTTATAACGCCCATACCTGGCACGGCGGCACCTGCAATCACATCGGCAGCAGAAGGCGCGTGCTGCACGGTCTCTATATCGACAGGCAAGATACGCCGCAGCAGGACCAGCAGCGCTGGCTCAGGCCTGAAACGGCAAGTCGTCTGACGCCGGCGCAAAAATGGTTGCTTGATGTGAAGTAGGCCAGCGAAATAAGGGCGGTTCAGGGGAGCCGCCCTTTGCTGAAGGAAAGGTCAGGGAATATCCAGATAGACGACCGGTTTTTTCATGATGCACTTCACCGCCTCAATAACCTGCTGCGGCTGAAGTAAAAAGGTTTTGATGCTGGTTTTAATGGTCCGTACGCCGATAAACCGTTGCGCATCGTCGATTTCAATATCTGTCACCAGCAGCACCACGTCGGCGTGGGTAATTTCGTCAGGGGTAATCTTATTCTCAACGCCTAATGCGCCCTGGGTTTCAATTTTCATATGCCATTTTTCATGGTGAGCGACTTTGACCAGACGTTCCGCCGCCATATAGGTGTGCGCCACGCCGCTGACGCAGGCGGTCACCGCTACGATATTCAGTTCCATATTCTCCTCCAGGCGCTAACCGCCGATGGTGACGCGAAAACCCGCTTTCTCAGCCATAATCCTGAATGGCTCAATCTGTGACGCGTCCGGGGCCTTAATTGTCGCCATCGACCACTTCCTGCCGAGCAGCGCGTATTTAGGCTCGCCATATTGATGGAACGGTAGAAGATGTATTTCAGGAAGCTTAAATGGCGCCAGAAACGCCAGGATTTGCCGGAAGTTCTCTTCGCTAAGCGTATACCCGGGAATGAGCGGTACCCTGGGAATAACCCGAATGCGCTTCTCCACCAGCCTGCTGAAATTATCTAGCACCCGCGGTACATCGATCCGCAGCTGAGCCTGCGCGCGACCGGTATCCATGATTTTCAGATCAAACAGCACCTCATCGCACTGCCTGGCGAGCGGGTAAAAGCGGCTGAACGCCGCGTCGCCGGCCGTTTCAATCGCCGTGCGTATTCCCAGCTGGCGTAAGGTTTGCAGGAAGCGAGTTGCAAACCCGGCCTGCATTAATACTTCGCCGCCTGACAGGGTGACGCCGCCGCCGGAGGCGCGAAAGAAAACGTCATCCTTGAGGACTTCCTTAACTAAATTATTCAGCGTCACGTCGCGGCCGATTTGCTCCCATGCGCCGGAGGGGCACTCTTCGACATCCTGCTGGCAGCGCGTACAGCGCAGGCATTTGCTCTCCCGGCGTACGGTCTCTATTTTAGTGGAGATAGATTCCGGGTTGGCGCACCACGGACAGACGTGCGGGCAGCCTTTAAAAAAGACTACCGTCCTGATCCCCAGGCCATCGTTCAGCGAGTAGCGCTGGATGTTAAAAATGCGCGCCCGATCGGCGCGCGTCTCCAGAACCTCACAGCTGATGCGCGGTGCGGTGGATAATGTCATCCTGAATCTCCTTTGATAGCTCGACAAAGAAGGCGCTGTAACCCGCTACGCGCACCACCAGGCCTGCGAAATCCTGGGGACGCTGCTGCGCTTCGCGCAGGGTATCGGCATTGACCACGTTGAACTGGATATGCTGAAGCTTGAGCTTGCTGAATGCCTGCAAAAAGTCAGCCAGCTTATTGAGGCCGCCGTCACCGGCAAGGGTAGCCGGCGTAAACTTCACGTTAAGCAGCGTACCGTTGGATAAAAGATAGTTATCCAGCTTGCTGACGGATTTCAGTACCGCCGTCGGCCCTTGAGAGTCCTGGCCGACCATTGGCGAAAGCCCGCCGTCGGCTAGCTGATCGCCGGCCAGACGACCGTCGGGCGTTGCGCCGACCACTGACCCCAGGGGCACGTGCGCTGAGACGGTGTAGGAACCCGGCGTGAAATGTCCGCCGCGCGGGTTGAGATACTGCTCGACTTCTTTACAGTAAAAACGCAGTAAATCGGCGCTGATATTGTCGACTTCATCGATATCATTGCCATATTTTTCAAAACGGTTAATCAGCCGCGCGCGGATCTTTTCCCCTTCCGGAGTTTTGAAGTTGGCCTTAAGAACCTGAATGAGCTCATCAAAACTCATCCGCTGCTGCTCGAACACCATTCCCTTGAGCGCATGTAAAGAGTCGCTGAGGTTGGCGATACCAATGCCCTGCACGCCGGAGAAGTTATAGCGCGCTCCGCCCTCGGTGATATCTTTACCGCGTTCAATACAGTCCAGAATAAAAGAGGACAGCAGGGGAACCGGCGCCTGGTCGCGATGGCCGATATCGCAAATATTGCTGCCGTTAATCATCAGCTTGATGTAGTAGCGAATTTTTTCGCGGATTTGGTTGAGCAGCCCGTTCCAGCTCACGTCGGGATTGCCTTCATTCTCCAGGATTACGATCTCCATCACCTTGAGCAGGTTAAACATCGCAATATCGTGCAGCCCGTATGTTCGCCCGGGGATCGACAGCTCAACGCAGCCGACGACGGCGTAGTCGCGAGCATCCTCAAGCGATACCCCGCGATTCAAAAACGCCGGAATTACGACTTCATCATTAAAGACCTGCGGGATACCGGTACCCAGGCGGATCGTTTCTGCGGTCTTGCGCAGGAACGGACGGTCGATCAGCTCATTGACGCGGACGCCAAGATTAGGCTGCGGTAGCCGGACTTTCTGATACGCATCAAGAGCCAGAAACGAGAGTACGTTCACCGCGCTGCGTCCGGTCTCGCTCAGCCCGCCGAGCAACGCGGTATAGCCGGTCGGGAAGCCGGCAAAATAGCGAGCGCTGCTTGACGAGCGCAGCAGGACGATATCGTTGCACTTGACCCACAATGACTCCAGCAGCTCCTGCAGGAAAGCCGGGTCCTGGCCCCGATTTAACGATGTCTGATAGAACGGCAGCATGTACTGGTCGAAGCGCCCCAGCGAGAGGGAGCTGGCGTTAGATTCATGCTGCAAAATAATATTCATATGCCAGAACAGCTGACAGGCCTGGTAGAAATCCTCCGGGCGATGAACCGCGTTATGCCGGGAGATCGCGGCGATTGCGGCGAGCTCCTGACGCCGCTTAGCGTCGCTGCAGGCGGCGGCCATCTCCTCGGCCAGCAGCGCATAGCGCAGAATGTGCCGCTGCGAGGCCTCCAGCAGAATCAGCGCGGCCTGATAGAAGTGGTTGCCTGGCGCGCTTTCGGCCGCCGCCCGTAGTTCTGCAACCAGGGCCGCGAGGCCATTATTGAGCAGCCGGGGGTAGTCGATAATGATATGGCCCTGGCCCTTATCGGTCTGGTTGACGCTGAAAATCTGGGTGCTGACGGCCGCTTTGACCTCATCGGTCATCCGGGCGTTAATAAAGTCTTTCATCGAGCGCTTTTCCCAGTAAGGAAACAGCGCTTCGCGGTAAATGCGTTTATCTTCTTCGCTGATGACAAAACGATCCTGGGGGCGAGAGGCGAAGCTGTCCAGTTCGTTCAGTAACCAGTAAGGGTCCATTTCCGGGGAGACGATCCCGGCTCGCGGCTTGACCGTGCGGTTGCCCACAATGAGTTCATCCTCACGAATCGAGATCTGCACATGATCAAGGATCCACGCGGTGGCTTTCGCCCGGCGTAATAGCACCGGCTCACCCGCCGTCTGTTTGTGGCTTGCGGTATACAGCAGCGCCCGCTCAAGCGAGATCTCCCGCGGCTGGGCGAACAAACTGTCTTTTAAGCGTTGAGTACGATTCGTCATGACAAACTCCATGTTAGTCCGGCGGAGCGCCAGGGCGCTCCGCTCTGTTCAGGCTTTCTGTGCAAGATGGCCGTCGATTTTTTGCATGATAGCCTCCGCGCGTTTCACCGCATCGCTGATATTGACGCGGACGATGGTTTTACCGGAAAAGCGCTCTTCAAACTTGATGCCGATATCCTTGGTCAGGATGACCATATCGGCGCGGGCGACATCCTCCGCCGTCAGTTCGTTTTCGATCCCGATAGAGCCCTGGGTCTCGACTTTTATCTGCCAGCCTTTCGCTTTGGCGGCGCTCTCCAGCGACTCGGCGGCCATATAGGTATGCGCTACTCCCGACGGGCAGGCGGTGACGGCAATAATGTGGGTCATAGAATTATCCTCTCTGCTTCTCAGTTAATTTCGAAATCAAGATCCAGCTCGTCATCGGCTTTAGCGGCCGGCGTTTTCTTTTTTGTCAGCGCTTTAAGAGTAATGACGCAGGCGGCGGCGACGCATGCGCCGACCAGCAGGCCAGCGATAAATCCGCCTTTACCCTGCACGACCGGCAGCACGATTAGCCCGCCCCAGCCGGCATAGCACTGCACGCCGAGCAGGGCGGTGGTGACGCAGCCGCTGGCGGCGCCAATCATAATTGAGGGGATCACCCGCAGCGGGTCGGCGGCGGCAAAGGGGATGGCGCCTTCGGAGACGCCTACGCAGCCCATCACCAGCGCGGCTTTGCCGGTCTCACGCTCTTCGGCGCTGAAATATTTGCGGCCGACAAGCGTTGCCAGCCCCATGCCAAGCGGCGGAACGGCGATACCGACGGCGGCAATCGCTACGACGCTGTAAATGCCCTGGGAGACGCAAATCAGCATAAAGGCGTAAGCCACTTTATTCACCGGGCCGCCCATGTCGAAGGCCAGCATCAGGCCCATAATGATGGCGAGCAGGACAATACTGCCCTCGCGCATTCCCTGGAGCCATCCGGTGAGGCTGGCGGTTAGCGCACCGACGGGCTCGCCTAAACCCCACATCATGATCCCGGCGGTAATAAAGGTGCCGACGATCGGGATGACAAAAATGGGCATCACCGAGCGCAGCACCTTGTGGACCGGGATCTTCTTGAGGTAATAGACCACCAGACCGCCGATCATCCCGGCGATCAGCGCGCCAAAGAAGCCGGCGCCAAAGCTGTTGCCTACCCACGCCCCGATGGCGCAGGGCGCCAGAGCCGCGCGGTCCGCAATGGAGTAGCCGATATACGCCGCCAGGAAGGGCACCATCAGCGTCAAACCGGCGACGCCAATATCAAACAGTTTTTTCAGATTCGGATCGGTCGCGACATCCGGGACCGCGCCCTTGCCGTACAGCATGACGGAGATGGCGAGCAGGATGCCGCCGGAGACCACGAAGGGGATCATATGTGAAACGCCGGTCATGAGATGCTGGCGTGTATTTTTTAGTATTTGCACCAGTTCGTTCATTGCTTGCTCCTGAGCGTGCTCTCGCTCGTGACGGTATTGATGTCTCAACAGTAGGAAAATGGCGGTACAGAAAATAGAAGAGAAAAAGTGCATTTACTGGATATTTGTAAGGTGAGAATAAAATTGCGATCCACCTCAAATCTTAGCGCTGGCGGGTATAAAACCAATTTATACGCCGCATTTGTGACCGCGGGCATGAAAAAGAATGCTGTGTACAATAGTCCAGTAATTAAGAGTTATTTCGCGTAGTGCCGCCAGGGTTCTTTCTTTACCTTTTGGGTAACTAACGTATTGCTCAGGAGAAAGGCGATGGCTCTGGTCATTAAATTCATATGCGATTTGTCGAATGGCGTTCACGCCCGCCCGGCCAGTCTGGTCGAAACGCGCTGTAATACCTTTTCGTCCACCGTCGACTGGCTGAATACGCGCAGCGGAAGGCGCGGGAATGCGAAAAGCGCGCTGGCGATCATCGGTACCGATACGATTAAGGGGGACGAGTGCCAGTTAATCATCTGCGGCGATGACGAGCAGCAGGCGTTTGCCGCGCTGTCGACGTTTATTGTGGAGGAGTTTCCGCACTGTGATGCGCCGCTGGCAATGGTAAACAGCATGGACGTGCAGCCGGTCCCTGAATCGCTTTCCCGCCTGAACCCGACGCTCTTTCGCGGCCAGCCCGTCTGTGGAGGGAGCGCGGGAGGCAGGCTCAGTCATCTGAAATCCCTTGAGCTTAGCGACCTCGGGCCGCTGCCCGCTGCCGGCAGTATCGAAGAGGAGCAGGCGCTGCTGGATAAGGGATTGCTGCTCCTGGTCAGGAATATCGAATTCCGCCTGCTGGACAACGACGGTACCGCCGGCGCCATCCTTGAAGCGCATCGTTCTCTGGCGACCGATGCCTCCTTGCGCCAGCATCTGCTCGACGGGCTGCTTGGCGGATTGAGCTGCGCGCAGGCGGTTGTCGCCAGCGGCGAGCACTTCTGCTCCCGGTTTAGCGAATCCGCGAATAGCTACCTGCAGGAAAGGGTGCTCGACGTCCGCGATATCTGCTTTCAGCTGCTGCAGCATATCTACGGCGAGGCCCGTTTTTCGGCGCCGGGTCAGCTCAACGCGCCGTCTGTTTGTCTGGCAGAAGAGCTAACGCCCGGCCAGTTTCTTGAACTGGACAAGACCCTGCTCAAAGGCCTGCTGCTGCGCAGCGGCGGGACCACCTCGCATACCGTGATTCTGGCGCGTTCGTTTAATATTCCCACGCTGGTTGGCGTCGATATGGACGCGCTGCTCCCCTGGGTCGGCCAGGCGGTGCATATCGACGGCAACGCCGGGCTGCTGGTGGTCAATCCCGATGAGGCGGTCGCGCGCTATTATCAGCAGGAGGCCTGGGTTCAGGCGCAGGTGCATAGCCAGCAGCAGGCGTGGCTGGATAAGGAAGGGCAGACCAAAGACGGCCTGCGTCTGGAGGTGGCGGCAAATATCGCGCACTCCGTTGAAGCCGCTGTGGCATTCAATAACGGGGCGCAATCGGTAGGTTTGTTCCGCACCGAAATGCTGTATATGGACCGGCCCGGCGCGCCGTCCGAGTCCGAGCTCTATAATATTTTCTGCCAGGCGCTGGAGCCGGCCTGTGGGCGCAGCATTATCATCCGCACGATGGATATCGGCGGAGATAAGCCGGTGCCCTATCTGAATATTCCGGCTGAAAACAATCCGTTCCTCGGCTACCGCGCGGTGCGGATTTATGAAGAGTATCAGGCGCTGTTTCATACCCAGCTCAGGGCCATTCTGCGCGCCTCCGCGCACGGTTCGCTGAAAATCATGATCCCGATGATTTCGTCGATGGAGGAGATTCTATGGGTGAAAGATCGGCTGGCGGAAGCCAGGCAATCGCTGCGCGACGAGCATATCCCGTTTGATGAGAAGATCCCGCTCGGCATCATGCTGGAGGTGCCGTCGGTGATGTTTATCATCGATCAGTGCTGCGAAGAGGTCGATTTCTTTAGTATCGGGAGTAATGACCTGACGCAATATTTGCTGGCGGTAGACCGCGATAACGCGAAGGTGACGCGCCACTATAACAGCCTCAACCCCGCTTTTTTACGCGCTCTGGACTACGCGGTTCAGGCCGTGCATCGCCAGGGAAAGTGGATCGGTCTTTGCGGCGAGCTAGGTGCGAAGGGCTCCGTTTTGCCGCTGCTGGTCGGCCTCGGAATGGATGAGCTGAGCATGAGCTCGCCGTCAATTCCGGCAGCTAAATCGCGCCTGGCGCAGCTCGACAGCCGGGCGTGTCGCCAGCTGCTGAACCAGGCGATGCAGTGCCGAACCTCGCTGGAAGTGGAGCATCTGCTGGCCCAGTTCCGTATGACCCAGCAGGACGCCCCGCTGATCGCCAGCCAATGCATCACCCTGAACAGCGACTGGCGCAGCAAAGAGGAGGTGATTAAAGGCATGACTGACAACCTTCTGCTGGCGGGCCGCTGCCGGTATCCGCGCAAGCTGGAGGCCGATCTCTGGGCGCGGGAGGCGGTGTTCTCCACCGGGTTGGGCTTCAGTTTCGCCATTCCGCACAGCAAGTCGGAACATATCGAACAATCCACCATCAGCGTTGCCCGCCTGGCTGAGCCGGTGGCCTGGGGAGAGGACGAGGTGCAGTTTGTCATTATGCTGACGCTGAATAAGCACGCCGCCGGCGACCAGCATATGCGAATTTTCTCCCGTCTGGCGCGGCGCATTATGCATGAAGCGTTCAGAAACTCGCTGGTCACGGCGCAGAGCAGCGAAGCTATTGCTGAACTGCTACACCGCGAACTCGAACTGTAAAGCGCTACGGACTCTGCGGTCCCGGGTAGGGAACGGAAAAAAGCAGATGCCAGAGCCCGGCGTCTTCGAGGGACAGGCCGCGTCAGCGACGCGGCATCTATTTTATCTGCTGCTCTTAACGCAGAATGGCCTGACAAATGGCCTCGCTGACCTGCTGAGTCGAGGCCGCGCCCTGCATATCCGGCGTTTTTGGCCCGCTGGCGATAACCTGCTCAATCGCTGCCAGAATACCGTTATGTGCCGCTTCGTAGCGCTCGTCGCCCGCCCCGAGGAAATCAAGCATCATCGCCCCGGCCCAGATAGTCGCTATCGGGTTGGCGATATTTTTGCCATAAATATCCGGCGCCGAGCCGTGGACCGGCTCAAATAGCGACGGGAAGGTGCGCTCGGGGTTGAGGTTTGCCGAAGGGGCGATACCGATGGTGCCGGTACAGGCCGGGCCGAGATCGGAGAGAATATCGCCGAACAGGTTCGAGGCCACCACCACGTCAAAGCGCTCGGGCTGCAGCACGAAGCGGGCGCAGAGAATGTCGATATGCTGCTTGTCCCAGCGGATCTCCGGGTAGCCCTGCGCCATCGCCTCAACCCGCTCGTCCCAGTAAGGCATGCTGATGGCCAGACCGTTGGACTTGGTCGCCGAGGTCAGGGTTCTGCGCGGCCGGCTCTGCGCCAGCTCAAAGGCGTAGCGCAGAATGCGATCGACGCCGCGGCGGGTGAACACTGACTCCTGGATCACCACCTCGTGCTCGGTGCCTGGATTCACGCGCCCGCCGAGGGCCGAATACTCGCCTTCGGTATTCTCACGCACCACGTAGAAGTCGATGTCACCGGCCTTTTTCCCCGCCAGCGGGCAGGGGACGCCGGCGAACAGGCGCACCGGGCGCAGGTTGACGTACTGGTCGAACTCGCGGCGAAACTTCAGCAGCGATCCCCACAGGGAGACGTGATCCGGCACGGTATCGGGCCAGCCGACGGCGCCGAAATAGATGGCGTCGAACTCTTTGAGCCGGGCATGCCAGTCGTCCGGCATCATTTTGCCGTGGCGGGCATAATATTCGCAGCTCGCCCATTCAATCTGTTCAAAGCTGAGCGCCAGATCCCAGCGTTCGGCCGCGGCCTGGAGTACGCGAATACCTTCAGGCAGAACTTCCTTACCAATACCGTCGCCGGGAATAGCGGCAATGCGCCAGGTTTTCTTCATACGGGTTCTCACTTATTAGCGGGCGAAATTGACTTCTCCTCAATCCTATAATTGACTGCTTCATAATTAATCATGCTAACTGGTGAAACATAAAACACAGATCATGAACAATCTGCCGCTGCTAAATGATTTACGCGTGTTTATGCTGGTTGCCCGCCGCGCCGGTTTTGCCGCCGCCGCCGAAGAGCTGGGCGTCTCCCCGGCCTTCGTCAGCAAGCGAATTTCCCTGCTTGAACAGACCCTGCACGTGGCGCTCTTGCACCGCACCACGCGGCGTGTCGCCATCACCGAAGAGGGCGAGCGCATCTACGAATGGGCGCAGCGCATTTTGCAGGATGTGGATCAGATGCTGGATGAACTCTCCGACGTCCGTCAGGTTCCGCAGGGTACGCTGCGCATTATCAGCAGCTTTGGCTTCGGCCGGCAGGTGGTGGCTCCCGCGCTGGCGGCGCTCTCCCGGCAGTATCCCCAGCTGGAGCTGCGCTTCGATGTTGAAGACCGGCTGGTGGATCTGGTCAGCGAAGGGGTGGATTTAGATATTCGCGTGGGGGACGATATTGACCCGAATCTGATTGCCCGCAGGCTGGTGAGCAATCGGCGCATTCTCTGCGCCTCGCCGACCTTCCTGGCGCGCCACCCGCAGCCGAAACAGCTTAGCGATCTGGCGACCCTACCGTGCCTGGTGATTAAAGAGCGCGACCGGCCCTTCGGCGTGTGGCAGCTGCAGGGTAAAGAGGGCGAACGGGCGATTAAGGTCACCGGCCCGCTGTCGTCGAACCACGGCGAAATTGTGCATCAGTGGTGTCTTGACGGCCAGGGGATCGCTTTACGTTCATGGTGGGATGTGAGTGAAAATATCGCCAGCGGCCATCTGGTTCACGTGCTGCCGGACTATTACCAGCCCGCCAACGTCTGGGCGGTATACGTGTCGCGGCTGGCGACCTCAGCTAAAATTCGCACTACCGTGGAGTTTTTGCGCCACTATTTCCAGCAGCACTATCCGCAGCAGCGTATCGTCAGCGACGAGGTGAAATAGCCGACGGCGTTGGCCGCCGGCCGAGGGCGTTACGGGCGGGTCACCTTTTGCAAAATGGCCAGCGCGCCGGCGAACTGCGCGTCAGGGATGGTGAGCGGATAGAGGAAACGGATCACGTTGCCGTACTGGCCGCAGGTCAGCAGCAGCAGGCCCTGCTCCAGCGCCCGGCGCTGGATCTCCTGCGCCAGCGCCGCCGAAGGTTCGCCGCTTGCCGGGTCAACGAACTCGGCGGCAATCATCGAACCCACGCCGCGCACTTCAGCCAGCCCCGGACACCAGGCTTTTGCCTCTTCCAGGGTCGAAATCAGGCGCTCGCCGAGGGACTGCGCGCGCGCGCACAGCGCTTCTTTATCAATAATGTTAAGCACCGCGTGGGCGGCGGCCACCGCCAGCGGGTTACCGGCATAGGTGCCGCCTAATCCACCTGGCGCCGGAGCGTCCATAATCTGCGCGTTGCCGACCACCCCGGAGAGCGGCATTCCGCCCGCCAGGCTCTTCGCCATGGTCATCAGATCCGGCTTGTCGGCATAGTGATCCATCGCGAACAGCTTACCGGTACGGGCAAAGCCGCTCTGCACCTCATCGGCGATCATCACGATGCCGTGCTCGTCGCAGAGGCGGCGAACGGCGGCGACCAGCTCTTTAGGCGCGACGTTAAAACCGCCTTCACCCTGTACCGGTTCAAAAATAATCGCCGCCACCTGTTTGGCTTCAATATCGGCCTTGAACAGACGTTCGATGGCGGTCATCGCATCCTGAGTGGTAATGCCGTGCAGGGCCGACGGATAGGGGACGTGGTAGACGGAGCCGGGGAACGGCCCAAAGCCCAGCTTATAGGGGGCAACTTTACCGGTCAGCGCCATCGTCATGTAGGTACGGCCGTGGAAGCCGCCGCCAAAGGCGATCACCCCGGGACGTCCGGTATGGGCGCGGGCAATTTTAATCGCGTTTTCTACCGCTTCGGCGCCGGTAGAAAAGAAGGCGGTTTTGGCCGGACCGCGCACCGGCGCCAGCTCGTTAAGCTTCTCGGCCAGCGCGACGTAGCTCTCGTAGGGCACAATCTGGTAGGCGGTATGGGTAAACAGCTGCAGCTGCTGCTGTACGGCGGCGACCAGCTCCGGGTGACGATGCCCGGTATTCAGCACGGCGATCCCGGCGGCAAAGTCGATGTAATCCCGACCTTCGACGTCGGTCAGGGTGGCGTTTTGCGCCGATTGGGCAAAGAAGTTGCACATCACGCCCACGCCGCGCGGGGTCGCTGAAAGACGACGCTGATGAAATTCGCTGTTGCTCATGTTTAACACCTTTTAGCAAAGTTGATGACGTTGACCGGCGCGGAGGCTTAAACCCCGAGGCGATCGCGCAGGCTGTAGTAGGCGGCGCCCATCGCGGTAAACGGAATGCGCAAGCTGCGTCCGCCCGGGAACGGGTAGTGCGGCAGTTTGGCAAAGGCGTCGAAGCGCTCGGCATCGCCGCGCAGAAGCTCGGAAATCAGCCTGCCGGCGAGATGCGTACAGGTGACGCCGTGGCCGCTGTAGCCCTGCATGTAATAAATGTTCTTATCGAGACGGCCGAACTGCGGCATCCGCGACAGGGTCAGCAGGAAGTTGCCGGTCCAGCGATAGTCGATCTTCACCCCTTTCAGCTGGGGGAAGGTTTTCAGCAGCTTCGGCATAATCAGACGCTCGACGTCGTCAGGGTCGCGGGCGCCGTACACCACGCCGCCGCCGTAGAGCAGGCGGTTATCGCCGGTTAAGCGGTAGTAATCCAGCAGGTAGTTGCAGTCCTCTACGCAGTAGTTCTGCGGGATCAGCGAGCGCGCGACCTCAGCAGAGAGCGGCTCGGTGGTGACCACCTGGGTGCCGCAGGGCATGCTGCGCTTCGCCAGCTCCGGCTCGAGCTTATCGCCCAGATAGGCGTTACCGGCGACAATAACGTAGCGCGCGGTGACCTGGCCGCGGGCGGTGCTGACCACCGCCGGGCTGGTGTGCTGGATCTGCGTGACCGGCGACTGCTCGTACACCCGGCCGCCGTTGAGGCGGATAGCGTCCGCTTCGCCGATGGCCAGATTCAGGGGATGAATATGACCGCCGCTACGATCGAGCAGCGCGCCGGTGTAGCGATCGCTGTTGACTTCGCGGCGGATAGCGGCGGCGTCCAGCAGCTCCAGCTGGGTATTGCCGTAGCGCTCCCAGTTCTCTTTTTGCTCCTCCAGCGTCTCCAGCTGCTTATGGTTCATCGCCACAAACAGGCCGCCGGGGCGGTAGTCGCAGGCAATCTGATAGCGCTCGATGCGTTCGCGGATAATATCGCCGCCTTCAAACATCATGCTGCCCAGCATTTTTGCCGCATCCGGGCCGTAGGTGCGTTCAATCACGTCGATATCGCGGCTGTAGGAGTTAACCAGCTGGCCGCCGTTGCGGCCGCTGGCGCCGAAGCCGATGCGCGCGCCTTCCAGCAGCACCACGTCGTAGCCCATTTCCGCAAGATGCAGGGCCGAAGAGAGGCCGGTATAGCCGCCGCCGACGACGCAGACGTCGCAGCTGATGGATTCATCCAGCGTCGGGAACGGCTCGTAGGCGTTGGCGCTGGCGGCGTAATAGCTGGTGGTATGTTCGGTCATGATTAAGACTCCAGAGCAATCCAGATGGTTTTCAGTTCGGTGAATTTTTCCAGCGCATGCAGGGATTTATCGCGTCCGTTTCCGCTCTGCTTGTAGCCGCCAAAAGGTACGGTCATATCGCCATCGTTATAGTTGTTGACGAAGACCGAGCCGGCTTTCAGGCGGCGGCTCAGGCGGTGGGCGCGGGAGAGGTCGCGGGTCCATACCGCAGCGCCGAGGCCGTAGCTGCTGTCGTTGGCCAGCCGCAGCGCCTGTTCCTCGCTTTTAAAGCGGGTCACCACCAGTACCGGGCCGAAAATCTCTTCCCGGCTAATGGTCGAGGCGGGATCGACGTCGACAAAAATGGTCGGGCCAATGGCCGCCGGCCACGGGTTTTTGCGCCCGTCGAGCAGCAGGGTGCTTTTACTCTCCCCGGCGCGAATAAAGCTGTGAACGCTATCGGCGTGGGCGTTATCGATAAGCATGCCCATCGTGGTGTTCGGATCGAGCGGGTTGCCCGGCTGCCAGCGGCTTGCCTGCTCCTGCAGGCGGGCAAGAAACGCGTCGGCGATGCTGTCTTCGACCAGCAGACGGGTGCCGGCGATGCACACCTGGCCCTGGTTATAGAAGATGCCGCCGGCGGTGGCGTCCACCGCTTTCTGCAGGTCAGGGCAGTCGGCAAAGACGATATTGGCGCTTTTGCCGCCGGCCTCCAGCCACACGCGTTTCATATTGCTGTCGCCGGCATCTTTTAACAGCTGCTTGCCGGTGCGGGTCGAGCCGGTAAAGGTAATGACTTCTACATCCGGATGCAGGGAGAGGGCCTGGCCCGCCTCGTGGCCGTAGCCGCTGATGACGTTGAGCACGCCGTCCGGCAGCCCGGCCTCTTTCGCCAGCCCGGCAAGACGCAGCGCGCTGAGCGGTGATTTTTCTGACGGCTTAAGGATCACGCTGTTGCCGGCCGCCAGCGCCGGGCCCAGCTTCCAGCAGGCCAGCAGCAGAGGGAAGTTCCACGGCACAACCGCGGCGACGACGCCAATCGGTTCGCGGACGATCAGCGCCAGCTCGTTCGTCCCGGTCGGGGCAACTTCGCCATAGACCTTATCGATAGCCTCGGCGTACCAGCGGATCGCCCGCGCCGCGCCGGGGATATCATCGCGCAGGCTGTGGCGAATCGGTTTGCCGGTGTCGAGGGTTTCCAGCAGCGCCAGCTCTTCGCGATGGGCTTCTATCAGGTCGGCAAATTTATGCAGCACCGCCTTACGCCGGGCCGGCGAGGCCTGGGACCAGTCGCCGCGATCGAAAACGTCGCGCGCTGCCTGAACGGCGCGATCGACGTCGGCTTTTTTACCGCGCGCCACGTGGGCCAGCGTTTGCTGAGCGGCGGGGTCGATGGTTTCAAAGGTGCTATTATCGGCGGCGGCGCAATATTCCCCGTTAATAAATAGCCGGGTCTCCGGTTGCAGGCTATTTGCTTGTTCCTGCCAGTAGGTCAGATGCTGAAAATCCATATATAGACTCCATCATAATATAAGCGGGTAAGAATATTCATAAAGTAATCGGATAATAATATTAGGTATTTTCAGACAGCGCGGGACGGATTGCGTCATACCTCAAGCCGAAGCCTTGAGATATAGGCGGTCCCCGGAGTCAGATACCGTTAAGCGCTATTTTATTTGCGCGTATTATTAAGGCCGGCGGAGAGTTATATTTCCGCGCTGCGCAAATAGATTATTTGCGTACTCTGCGCGCCGGCGGAAATATTTCAGCCGCCGGCGCGGGCCTGAAGAATACCTGAAACCAGCTCAGGCTAAAATTAGAACGTGGTGGGGGTATGGGCACTGATAATTCGGCAAATACCTGCCGAAGTGTTGCTGAAGCTGTGCGGTATGCCGGTATTAATGGCATAGCTTTGCCCGGCAACCAGGTGATACGACTGACCGTTAACAATCAGCACAACCTCACCTTCCAGTACGGTGCCTATTTCCTCACCCTGATGTTTGATCCTCTCCCCGGTGGTGGTTCCAGGCTGGTAAGTTTCAAAAATCATCGCCAGCGTACGGTTCGGATTTCCGTTGTGAACCAGCTTCATCGAAACGCCCTGACTGCCCATTTCAATAAGGTCATCCTGATTAATAACCACCTGCGGTTCATCAGGTTTTTCTGGTTCAGAAAAGAATTCCGAGAGCGACAGCCCATAGACTTTCAGCAGCTTTTGCAGCGTACTGATGGCAGGACTGACTTTATCCTGCTCTATGGTACTGATGGCACTATGTGTTAACCCAGACAGTTCGGCGGCACGACGTTGTGAGAGACCCAGCTGTTGGCGGATCGCTGACAGACGTTTCCCTGGCGCCAGTCCGTCATCGCTCATATTTGCATTTCCTTAACTGTAGTGGTCAGAGCCGCTGCTTTTCAGCAATGTGGTTCTGACAGGCGGTGATAAAACCTTCAAACAACATACGCGACAGGGCGTATTCGCTACTGTTCCATTCAGGATGCCACTGTACGCCCAGCGCGAAAGGGTGGTCGTTAACGCTGACCGCTTCCGCCAGCCCGTCCGAAGAGCGGGCCTCCACGCGCAGACGTGGGCCTAATGTTTTTGCTCCCTGCCCGTGTAGCGAGTTTACCCAAAACGTGTTGCAGCCCGGTATTAACTGAGAAAGTAATCCTCCTTCCTGAACCTGAACTTCGTGAGAGGGAGCGTACTGCTGCTCTACCGGAAGCTCGGGGTCTTCGCGATGTTCAAGCAGTTCCGGCTGCTCGAAAAGACGACGATACAGAGTCCCGCCGGTGGCGACAACCAGTTCCTGCAACCCACGGCAGATGGCGAAAATGGGGATGCGCCTTTCGAGTGCGGCGGCAATTAATGCCATGCTCAGAAGATCACGCCCGGGATCGGCGTCAGGCTCATCGCCGTTTTCACCATAAAGGTGCGGCTGGACGTTGCTGGGGCTGCCTGGCAGATAGATTCCGTCCAGTTTGGGTAACAGCGCGGCCAGCAGTTCCGGCTCGGCCAGCGCGTGCGGCAGGGCAATCGGCAGCCCACCGGCGTTAATAATCGCATTCAGGTACTTTTCTTGCAGGGTCTGGGTCTGATGACCCTTGAGCCTGTTCCTGCACATCACGACGCCAATAACCGGCCTGTACATTATATTTTCCATGATCGCCCTCACAAAGTGGACTAAATTATGACCATTTAGGGTGTTAAAAGGCCATATCGTTCAATATTTTCTCAATCTAGCAGCGAGAATAGCCGTTTGCAAACTTAATTTAACATTTGACAAACATTTTGTTTGCATACACATTCGAATGGTGGACATTATATTTAACGGCAGCAGGCCGAAGTCCGAAACCAACACAACGGCGGTGAATGATGGAAACCAATATCGTAGAAGTTGAGAATTTTGTTCAGCAGTCAGAAGAGAGACGGGGCAGCGCATTTGCTTCTGAAGTAAAGCGCTACCTTGAACGTTACCCTGATACCCAGTACGTCGATGTGCTGTTAACCGACCTTAACGGCTGCTTCCGCGGCAAGCGCATCCCGGTTTCCAGCCTGAGTAAACTGGAGAAAGGCTGCTACTTCCCGGCTTCGGTTTTTGCGATGGACATTCTGGGTAACGTGGTTGAAGAGGCGGGTCTCGGCCAGGACATGGGCGAGCCGGACTGCACCTGCGTGCCGGTGCCGGGCACCTTAACGCCTTCCGCCGCCGATCCGCAATACATCGGCCAGGTGCTGCTGACTATGGTTGATGAAGATGGCGCTCCCTTTGACGTTGAGCCGCGGAACGTACTTAACCGTCTCTGGCAGCAGCTGCGCCAGCGCGGGCTGTTCCCCGTGGTAGCGGTAGAGCTGGAGTTCTATTTACTCGATCGCAAGCGTGATGCCGAAGGCTATCTCCAGCCGCCCTGCGCGCCGGGCACCGACGTGCGCAACACCCAAAGCCAGGTTTACTCCGTTGATAACCTCAACCACTTCGCCGACGTGCTGAATGATATCGACGAGCTGGCCCAGCTGCAGCTGATCCCCGCCGATGGCGCGGTAGCGGAAGCCTCGCCCGGACAGTTTGAAATCAACCTTTACCATACCGATAACGTGCTCGATGCCTGCGATGATGCGCTGGCGTTAAAACGCCTCGTGCGTTTAATGGCGGAGAAGCATAAGATGCACGCCACTTTTATGGCCAAGCCTTATGAAGAGCACGCCGGTAGCGGGATGCATATCCATATCAGCATGCAGAACAATAAGGGTGAAAACGTGCTGGCGGACGCGCAGGGCGAAGATTCCGCGCTGCTCAAGCGCGCGCTGGCCGGGATGATTGACCTGATGCCGGCATCGATGGCGCTGCTGGCGCCGAACGTTAACTCGTACCGTCGCTTCCAGCCGGGAATGTATGTCCCGACCCAGGCATCGTGGGGACACAACAACCGCACCGTGGCGCTGCGCATTCCCTGCGGCGATCGCCATAACCACCGCGTCGAGTATCGGGTCGCGGGGGCGGATGCCAACCCGTATCTGGTGATGGCGGCAATCTTTGCCGGGATTTTACACGGGCTGGACAATACGCTGCCGCTTCAGGAAGAGGTGGAGGGCAACGGGCTCGAGCAGGAGGGGCTGCCGTTCCCGATTCGCCAAAGCGATGCGCTATGGGAATTTATGCAAAACGACTCCCTGAGAGAGCTGCTCGGCGAGCGCTTCTGCCACGTTTACCATGCCTGCAAGCATGATGAGCTGCTGCAGTTTGAGCGCCTGATCACCGAAACAGAGATTGAGTGGATGTTGAAAAACGCCTGATCGCCGCCCCGTAAGGGGGCAACGGGTGAGAACCATCGGTAGCATCATACGGCCTGAGCGGAGCCTGGCCGAATATTTTTGCTGGGGATCCAGCCGCTTCCCGGATGTCGCGTTAAGGAGCGCAGGCGACAACGGGGCTTCAGTTAACGACACAGTGTGTGACGAGGTAGGAGATGATGCAGATGTTCAAATATCCGCAGGGAGAAGGGGGCCATGAGGGCCGCTATGAATGTGAACCCGCCGCCGTTCGCCGGTACGTTTTACCCTGTTGTTTACGCTTAACCCCCTTGCTAAGCAGGTTTGTAACCCGGTCAGTGTACCCACAAACCTACGCGTGCATGGGGGGAAACGGTCATGGCTGCTAATACTTCTCTTAACATCTCATCCGAGGCGGGAAAGCCTCGGCTGCGCAAGTCGCTCAAGCTCTGGCAGGTGGTGATGATGGGCCTCGCCTACCTGACGCCGATGACGGTGTTTGATACCTTCGGCATTGTCTCCGGCATCAGCAACGGCCACGTGCCCGCCTCCTATTTACTGGCGCTGGCGGGGGTGCTGTTTACCGCCATCAGCTACGGTAAGCTGGTTCGTCAGTTCCCGGAAGCGGGGTCGGCGTATACCTACGCTCAGAAATCAATCAGCCCGCACGTCGGCTTTATGGTTGGCTGGTCGTCGCTGCTGGACTACCTGTTCCTGCCGATGATCAACGTCCTGCTGGCTAAGATTTATCTTTCCGCCCTGTTCCCTGAAGTCCCGCCGTGGGTGTGGGTGGTGTCGTTTGTGGCGATCCTCACCGCCGCGAACCTGAAGAGCGTGAGCCTGGTCGCCAACTTCAACACCCTGTTTGTGCTGGTGCAGATTTCTATCATGGTGGTCTTTATCGTGCTGGTGGTGCAGGGGCTGCATAAAGGTGAAGGGGTGGGGACCGTCTGGTCGCTGCAGCCGTTTATCAGCCAAAACGCTCATCTCATCCCGATCATCACCGGGGCGACGATCGTCTGCTTCTCGTTCCTCGGCTTTGACGCGGTGACCACGTTGTCGGAGGAGACCCCGGACGCCGCGCGGGTGATCCCGAAGGCGATTTTCCTCACCGCCATGTACGGCGGCATTATCTTTATCGTCGCCTCGTTCTTTATGCAGCTCTTTTTCCCCGATATCAGCCGCTTTAAGGACCCCGACGCGGCGCTGCCGGAGATCGCGCTCTACGTCGGCGGCAAGCTGTTCCAGTCGATTTTCCTCTGTACCACCTTCGTCAATACCCTGGCGTCGGGGCTGGCTTCGCACGCCAGCGTCTCGCGTCTGCTGTACGTGATGGGGCGCGACAACGTCTTCCCGGAGCGCGTTTTCGGCTATATCCACCCGAAATGGCGGACGCCGGCGCTGAACGTGATTATGGTGGGAATTGTCGCCCTGTCGGCGCTGTTCTTCGACCTGGTCACCGCCACGGCGCTGATCAACTTCGGCGCGCTGGTGGCCTTTACCTTTGTCAACCTGTCGGTGTTCAACCACTTCTGGCGGCGCAAGGGCTACAACAAAACCTGGAAGGATCGTTTCCACTATCTGCTGCTGCCGCTGATTGGCGCCGTGACGGTCGGCGTGCTGTGGGTGAATCTGGAGGCGACATCCCTGACGCTGGGCCTGGTGTGGGCCGCGGTCGGTCTGCTCTATCTGACCTGGCTGACCCGGCGCTTTCGTAAGCCGCCGCCGCAGTTTGACGGCGCCAGGGCGGAGCAGGCCTGGGAGTCGTAGCGCGCAGGTGGGAACTGAATAAAGAAAAGCAGGCAACATGCCTGCTTTTCTTTTGTCGCTATAGCGTCTCTATAGCAGACCGGGGGTTATTTTTTCTTCTTGTGAAAAGGCAGCTGGCTGGCGCGACGCTCCTTGACGTATGACACCAAACTGTAAAGCGCAACCCCCAGCAAAATGACCGCAGCGAGAAGGAGAATAATACCGGACATACACAATCCTGGGTCCTGGTTGAAAACGATGCACTCTATAAATACGCGGCTAAGATAGCATCGGGATATGTCTGAAATATGACTCTTCCATCGGTAAAACCTAACAAACGCGGCAGGAAAACCTGTTGTTTTGTCGGGCGGGGTAACACTCCGTTAAGTGATTTTACAGACGCGCGGCCTTCAGGCTGTTACTCTGCACGCGAGTTCGAATTGTCTGAGAATATTGAATGCGTAATAAACATGTCGTCAGCCTGCCAGGGCTGGCACTTATCCTGGTCTCGTTTGCTTCACAGGCGGAGTCCGAACGTCAGCAAACCCGGGAGCGGATCGTCGATCAGGTACTCAAACCCTGCGAAGGAAAGAAGGCCGGAGACAAAGTGGTGATGGTCGATCGTCGCGGCGGAGAGCATGAGGCTATCTGCACGCTGGCGGCGGTACCGCTGCCGGAGTAACGTCTACCGCCGCCGGGCAGATTAGAGATTTCCCGTGCCGCCATCCACCAGCAGCTCGGTTCCCACGACGTAGCTGGACTCGTCCGAGGCGAGGTACAGCGCGGCTTTCGCCAGCTCCTGCGGTGTGCCCATTCGCCCGAGCGGGACCAGGTTTTTGATCTCCTCCTGCAGGGCGCTCAGCGCCTGCGCGCTGAGGCCGAGCTTATCTAGCGCCGGCGTGCGCACCGGGCCCGGGCTCAGGCCGTTAACGCGAACGCCGCGCGGCAGCAGCTCCGCCGACAGGGTGCGGGCCAGCGACAGCAGCCCGGCTTTGCTGGCGGCATAGGCGCTGCTGGTCGGCAGGCCGATATGGGCGCTCACCGAGCCGCAGAGAATCACCGAAGAGGGGTTCGCCAGCAGCGGCAGCAGGGCCTGAAGTAAAAAGAACGGCCCTTTGAGATTGGTATTCATCAACCGATCCCAGCTCTCTTCACTCCAGTCGCCAATATTCGCGTGGGTGACGTCGCCGGCGTTGATGAATACCGCATCAAGGCGCGGCCAGCGGCTGGCAAGAACGTGCGCGAGCCGACGCTGGTCTGCGGCATCGCCCGCATCGGCGGCGATAGCCCATCCTCGATCCCCCAATAGTTCCTGCGCCTGTTGAAGCGCCTCAGGGCTGCGGCCGGTTACCGCAACCTGCGCGCCCTCGGCGATAAATTCCTGCGCCGTAGCAAGGCCGATGCCGCTGGTTCCACCGGTAATTAAGGTCAATTTTCCTGCTAAACGTCCCATCGTTGTGCTCCCAATCGCTCACTGGAAATCCCACTATAAAAGCATTAGTATCCAAAAGGTACCAGGTACCAATTGGGTACTAAATAGGGGAGTGGTGTGCTATGGCGAAAACAGCGGCGCAGGCTGCGGAAAATAATTTTGTACCACCGGTTTGCCCGATGACCAGCTTCGTTAATCTGATCGCCGGGAAATGGGCGATCCCCGTGCTCTATCGTCTGATCGTGCTGAATACTCCGGTGCGCTTTGGCGAACTGCTGCGCGCAATCGCCCCCATTACGCAAAAAGAGCTGACCCGCCAGCTGCGGCTGTTTGAGCAGCGCGGGCTGGTGTCGCGCTGCGTCTATCCGGAGATCCCGCCGCGGGTTGAGTATCAGATAACCGAGCTCGGGCTATCGATGCGCGAGGCGCTGCAGCCGCTGGCGGAGTGGATGAACCACAACGGCCATCGGCTGAAGCGGTAAAAGAATGCCCGCTGCCTCAGTTTGCGCGCTGTTATCTGGCAAAATGTCATAAATTTGTCACAATCAGGGCGATGCTAATCACTGACTGAGGGTTAAGGGATGAGAAAAAGTCTACTCGCCGGCGCGATTGCCGCTGGCGTTTTGTTATCCGCGGGCGTCCAGGCACAGGAACAGGCGGCCCCGCAGGGCTATCAGCTCCAGCAGGTGCTGATCATGAGCCGCCACAACCTGCGCGCGCCGCTGGCGAATAACGGCAGCGTGCTGGAACAGTCAACGCCGAAATCATGGCCGGAGTGGGACGTCCCGGGCGGGCAGTTGACCACCAAGGGCGGGGTGCTGGAAGTCTATATGGGGCACTATATGCGGGAGTGGCTGGCGCAGCAGGGGCTGGTGACCAGCGGCGAGTGTCCGCCGGACAACGCGGTGTACGCCTATGCCAACAGCCTGCAGCGCACCGTCGCGACCGCCCAGTTCTTTATTACCGGCGCCTTTCCCGGCTGCGGCGTAACCGTCCATCACCAGCCGCAAATGGGCACTATGGACCCGACCTTTAACCCGGTTATCACCGATGACTCCGCGGCGTTTGGCGAGAAAGCGGTGCAGGCAATGGAAAAAGAGCGGCAAAAAATGCAGCTCACCGACAGCTACAAGCTGCTTGAAGAGATGACCGACTATCGCAATTCGCCTTCCTGTAAAGAGAAGCAGCAGTGCTCGCTGAGCGACGGAAAAGACACCTTCAGCGCCAAATATCAGCAGGAGCCGGGCGTTTCCGGGCCGCTGAAGGTCGGTAACTCGTTGGTGGATGCGTTCACCCTGCAGTATTACGAAGGCTTCCCGCAGGACCAGGTGGCGTGGGGTGAAATCAAAACCGATAAGCAGTGGCAGGTGCTGTCGAAGCTGAAAAACGGCTATCAGGATAGCCTGTTTACCTCAACGGAAGTGGCGCGCAACGTTGCTAAGCCGCTGGTGAAGTATATCGACAAGGCGCTGGTGGGCGATGCGACGCAGGCGGCGAAAGTGACGCTGCTGGTGGGACATGATTCCAATATCGCCTCGTTGCTGACGGCGCTGGATTTTAAACCTTATCAGCTGCACGATCAGCACGAGCGCACGCCGATTGGCGGGAAAATTGTCTTCCAGCGCTGGCATGATAGCGGCGGCAACCGCGAGCTGATGAAGATCGAGTACGTCTATCAAAGCACCGCACAGCTGCGTAATGCCGACGCGCTGACGCTGCAGTCGCCGCCGCAGCGGGTGACCCTGGCGCTGAGCGGATGTCCGGTGGACGCCAACGGCTTCTGCCCGATGGAGACCTTTAAAACGGTGATGAACCAGGCCGCAAAATAAACAAAAAACCCGGAGCAATCCGGGTTCCTGACCCCATGATAAAGCAGCGTTTTTGCGAGCGATCGTGGGGTTAATTATTGCTATGAAGGATCGACGTTAATCGTGGTTATGGCAGATATTTTTTTAAATCCGCTATCAACGGCTTAAGCACGTCATCATCCTCCCAGTACTGGGTGTGGGACATTGGGTTCCAGCTTCTGCCAATCCATCCGAAAGGGCCTTCTCCGGCATTTATCGCGTAGTCCTGGACCACTAAACCATATTCGGTGGAAAGCTTTGCGAGCGGCCATCCGAGCACATCGTCTTTATCGTAGTAGTTTTTCCAGATAAAACTGTCGTTTGGTTTGAACGGTAAAATATCAACGGTGGCATGGGCCGCAACGAAGATTGGAATATTGCAGCCGGTCGTATAAAAATACTTAAATCTATTTCCTGCTAAAAACGACAGCTGTGCCGGCGTTAATTCATTGCCATTATTCACGTATAAATTCAGGTCGCTGTTACTCTTCCATATCCCGGCGCTAACGAATTTGTTCTTCTGATGTTCCTGCGCATCCCAGAAATAACAGGATGCGACATGGCAACCCAGCGATTGTGCAATGATAAAAACGGGTGCATCAGCTGCAATCTTGCTGTAGGTATCAAGCAGAACTTTACCTATTTCAGCCTGGGCCAGAGTATAAACGCTATTTGGGTACTCTTTTTTGGCCTCCAGCCCCGCCGCGTCACCGAATCCGAAGAGGACAAACTCTCTCAGATCCAGCCATCTGACCTGATCCATCACGTTTTTCCAGACCGCGTCTTCATTGTCCTGCAATATTTTTTGGTAATAAATTCTGTCCGTATGCAGGGAATCATATTTTTTCCCCAGCATCTTTTTTACGACCTTAAAAAAACCGTCAGGATAATCTTCCTGGGTTTTTCCCATCCCATGTATGGTTATCAAAGCCGCTTTTTTTGACATATCTTCTCCAGAGATGCGTAATCACAAAGGATAGCCTGAAAAGTAATAGCCTGATCATCAGTTGTATAAATAAAGGCGTCCGCGCCTTCAATAAGAAATAGCATTTGTTTAATAGGGCGTTTGGATTTTGCTGAAAAAAATATATTTCACTTCTAAAGGCCAAATGAGCGGATTTTTTTCTACGCCAGGGAAAGAAAACAAAAATATATACTCAGCCAAGAGGGGGAAGTTCGCTGCTAATGTAACCCTTTGGATTATATTGATGCGTTATGGTTAAGGCGGTGATAAAAACCCGTACCGGCGGGGCCGATATGGACGCCCGGTGGCTGCACATTCGGCAAAAGGCGCAGTATTGCGCTGCGTAAAAAAACCCGGAGCAATCCGGGTTTTTTTATTCTGCCGCATCGTGGTTACACGTTTTTACGCTCGATGGTTTGCTCGCCCCAGAACAGCGAATCTTTATCCGTTTTCGCAAAGGCCAGCGGCAGCACTTCATCGCTGCCTTCTTCCCAGATTTTTTCCGCTAACTTTTCATCGTATTTAGCCAGTTCGAAAATCGCTTCGGCGATCTCCACCGAGGTATTGCGTAAACTTGCCCACTCACCGACGTGGTGAGCTTTTGCTTCTTGAGTTGGCATGCAGATCCTCCTGCTGAGGGTTAACCCTGTAATTTAACCGCCAGGCCGGCGACATGTTCGCCCTGGTAGCGGGCGATCGCCAGCTCTTCTTCGCTCGGCTGGCGAGAACCGTCGCCGCCGGCGATGGTGGTTGCGCCATACGGCGTACCGCCGCGAACCACCGAGACATCAAATAATTCCTGAGCGCCGTAGCCAATTGGCACGATCACCATCCCGTGATGGGCGAGGGTGGTCCAGGTCGAGGTAATGGTTTGCTCCTGTCCACCGCCGGTGCCGGTAGAGCTGAATACGCTGGCCAGCTTGCCGTACAGCGCGCCGGATGCCCACAGACCGCCCGTCTGATCGAGGAAGGTGCGCATCTGTCCGGACATGTTGCCGAAACGGGTCGGGGTACCAAAGATGATAGCGTCATACTCTGCCAGCTCCTGCGGCGTGGCGACGGGCGCATTTTGCGTTTTCCCGCCTGCTTTGGCGAATGCCTCAGCATGCATAGTTTCCGGCACGCGCTTCACCACCACTTCCACGCCGTCTACTCTGTTCGCCCCTTCGGCGACGGCATGAGCCATGGTTTCGATGTGTCCATACATTGAATAATAAAGCACCAGAATTTTAGCCATTTGCATCACTCCTCGGTTGCGTTATAGGCCAGCCAAACGACTGGCTATCTTTAAAGATAAGGCGTCTGGCGGAGAGTGCAAATCTAACAATCATTTATTTGATTTATAACAAAATTGCAAAGATTGCTTTTGTCGCAAAAAGATACATTTTCCGCTGCGCTGTTTTCGTCTGCCTTAAGAGAGGCTTAGCGCACGGCAGGGGCGGGAATATGTCTGCAAAGTCGAAAGCTGTTGCAGGATGTTACTATTGGCGAGATGAATGAGTTTCGTTCGCTACGCTTAAAGGCACGCGATACGATAATGGTGATGCCATAGGCCGCAGACGCTGCGGCTGCGTATCGCGCGTAATGCAGTATGATGTCTAACCAAGTGGAGGTCAGTGATGGCAAACCATCGTGGCGGTTCCGGCAACTTCGCCGAGGATCGTGAAAGAGCATCAGAAGCAGGTCGTAAAGGTGGTCAGCACAGCGGGGGGAACTTTAAAAACGATCCCCAGCGCGCCTCTGATGCGGGCAAAAAAGGGGGCAAAAATAGTCACGGCAATCGTCATAGCTGATTCATCGCGGATGATGTTTGTCGACCGTTTATGATGCGGGGTTAATCTCCCCGGTACCCTCCGCATCGCCCTCGCCGCCGGCAGCTGCCGGCGGTTTTTTTATCGCCAACGGTTGCGCTCGCGGCCGGCTAATTGCACACTAGCTGGCTATCTATCGTTACCGGCCGCGCTATGTCTTCGTTCAAATTCTCCATTAAACCCCAGGAAGCGATCCTCATCGTGATCACCATGTTCTGGGGCGGTACCTTCCTTGCCGTGCAGTATGCCGTGACGCTCAGCGGGCCGTTCTTTTTTGTCGGCGTTCGTTTTGCGACCGCGGCGCTGGCGGTTGCCCTGCTATCGCTTCGCGTCCTGCGCGGGCTGACGTGGCTTGAGCTGAAGGCCGGCTTGGCGATCGGCGTATCCATTGCGCTGGGGTACAGCCTGCAAACCTGGGGCCTGCAGTCGATCTCCAGCAGCAAGTCGGCATTTATTACCGCCATGTACGTTCCGCTGGTGCCGCTGCTGCAGTGGCTGTGCCTTGGGAAAATGCCGGGAGTGATGTCCTGCCTGGGCGTGGTGCTGGCATTTACGGGCCTGATCCTGCTGGCCGGGCCGGAAAATAATCTGCTGGCGCTCGGCGTCGGCGAAGCGATCACCCTCGCCAGCGCGCTGGCGATCGCCGCGGAGATTATCTTAATCAGCGCCTGGGCCGGGAAGGTGGACGTCCGGCGGGTGACGGTGGTGCAGCTGGCAACCGCGTCGCTGGTGGCTTTTGCGGCGATGGTGCCGGCAGGGGAAGCGATTCCCCCGATGTCGCCGGGGCTGCTGGGCGTCGCGCTGGGGTTGGGTATTTTCAGCGCCATTATTCAGGTCACCATGAACTGGGCGCAGCGCAGCGTGTCGCCGACCAGAGCGACGCTTATTTATACCGGCGAGCCGGTGTGGGCGGGCATTTTTGGCCGCATTGCCGGCGAGCGCTTGCCGCTACTGGCGCTGGTAGGCTGCGCCTTTATTCTGGCCGGCGTTCTGGTGAGCGAGCTGAAGCTGAAGCGAAAAAGGGCCTCCGATGTACAGGAGGCCCCGGCAGAGGTCAAGGCGCTGTCCGAGCTGGCGGAGCGTCCGGACCCGTAGTTCCGGTCGGCATGGCGCGACCGGGAAAGCCCGGTCTACACCGTGGCGTTAGGTTCTTCCGCTACCCGCGCGCGGCGGCTAAGCAGAGCGTGCAGGAGAATGGCGCCAAAGGTCGCGGTGCCGATCCCCCCCAGGGTGAAGCCGCCCAGCGAGAGGGCAAAATCACCGGCGCCGAGCACCAGCGTCACCGCCACCATAATCAGGTTCCCGTTCTGGCTCAGATCGACGCGGTTCTGCACCCAGATCCGCGCCCCGGCCACCGCAATCAAACCAAATACCACAATCGAGGCCCCGCCGATTACCGGCCCGGGAATGGTGTGGATCAGCGCGCCAAACTTGGGCGAAAACCCGAGCAGGACGGCAATCAGCGCGGCGGCAACGAACACCAGCGTCGAGTAGACTTTGGTGACCGCCATTACCCCGATATTCTCCGCATAGGTGGTGACGCCGCTGCCGCCGACGGCGCCGGAAAGCATCGTCGCCAACCCGTCGCCGACGAACGCCCGGCCCATATAGGGGTCCATATTGCGCCCGGTCATTCCGGCTACGGCCTTCAGATGGCCGAGGTTCTCAGCGACCAGAATCACCGCCACGGGCGCAATCAGCATCATCGCCTGACCGTTAAAGGTCGGGGAGGTGAAGTGGGGGAGACCAAACCACGCGGCCTGTTCCAGCAGAGAAAGATCGAGCGGCTTGCCCAGCCCGAGGCCGTTTGCCAGCAGCGCGTAGAGCACGCAGGCCACAATCAGGCCGACGAGGATCAGCAGCCGCTGGAGCATTCCGCTGGTGAAGACCGCCACGAGGCCGATGCACAGCACGGTCAGCACCGCCATCCAGCCGTCAAACGGCGTCGCTGAAACGCTGCGCACCGCAATCGGCGCGAGGTTCAGGCCAATCGCCATCACCACCGCGCCGGTGACCACCGGCGGCATCAGGCGTTCAATCCAGCGGGTGCCGGCTTTCATCACCACCAGGCCAATCAGGGTATAGAGCAGGCCGCAGACGATAATCCCGCCGAGGGCGACGTCCAGATGCGGGTTCAGCCCCTGGCCGTTAAAGCCGGTGACGGCAATGACCACGCCGACAAAGGCCGCGCTGGAGCCCAGATAGCTCGGCACCCGGCCGCCGGTCACCAGGAAGAACAGCAGGGTGCCAATGCCGGACATCAGGATCGACAGGTTGGGGTCGAGCCCCATCAGTATCGGCATTAGCACGGTGGCGCCGAACATCGCGACCGCGTGCTGCACGCCCATGACCACGGTTTGCCCGACGGAGAGGCGTTCATCTGGGGCCACCACGCCGGAAGCGGCGGAGGGGGAGGTCAACTGCCAGCGAGGAAAATCGAAAAGTGCCATGATGATATCCCGGGTTCAAGGTTAACAGGCTGGGCGCATAAGCGTGTGATAGCCGCGGTCGAACCACATCAGCCCGCGCGGCTGCGGATGCTTAACGATGGCGGCGACCTCGCAGAACAGAATGTCGTGGCTGCCGACGCTGACGACCTGGCTGATGCGGCAGTCGAAGCTCGCCAGGGCATCGTTCAGGCGCGGGCAGCCGGTGACGCCGGGCTGCCATTCGGCGGCGGCGAAGCGCTCCGCCATCGGCGTTTTACCGCCAAACAGATTGGACAACGGCTCCTGTCCCGCCGCCAGCGTATTGACGCACAGCGTTTGATGCTGGCTAAAGGTCGGCCAGACCGAGGCGGAGCGGTTCAGGCAAACCAGCAGCGTCGGCGGCTCGTCGGTCACGCTGCACACCGCGCTGGCGGTAAAGCCGGCCCGGCCCGCCGGGCCGTCGGTGGTAATAATGTTAACCGCGGCGCCGACCTGGGCCATGGCGTCGCGAAAGCTTTGTTTATCCGCTATAGGCATGGAGGCTCCTTATGCCAGCCGGCAGGCATCGTCAAAGGAGAGACGCGGCAGGCGATCGTAGAGCTTTGTCTCATCGCCATAGCCGATGTTAATCAACAGGTTGCTCTTCCATCCGCTGTCGGCAAAGAACGCCGCATCGACCTTTTCCCGATCGAATCCCGACATCGGCCCGGTATCCAGACCGAGCGCGCGGCAGGCGAAAATCAGATAGGCCGCCTGCAGCGAGCTGTTGCGGAACGCGGTCTCCTCGGCGAGCTGGGGGCTGGAGGTAAACCAGCTGCGGGCGTCGCCGTGGGGAAACAGCTCCGGCAGGCGATCGTAAAAGGCGCTGTCCCACGCCACGATGGCGGTGACCGGCGCGCGGAGGGTTTTTTCCACGTTGCCGCTGGAGAGCGTCGGGCGCAGCTTCTCTTTGCCCTCCGGGGTGCGGACAAAAACGATCCGCGCCGGAGAGCAGTTGGCCGAGGTCGGGCCCATTTTCATCAGCGCGTAAATTTCCTCCAGCAGGCTGTCGGCTACCGGCTTATCCAGCCAGCCGCTGTGGGTCCTGGCGTGGCTGAACAGCGTTTCGCACGCGCTTTGGCTAATACTCTCACTCATAAACTCTCCTGGCCGGCGGGCAGCATCGCGGCAAGCCCGTCGCATAAAATGGGGTTGAAGGTCTCGGTATCGGTGACGTTACAAGCATGGCCTCCCCAGGCCATCTCCACCAGCTGACTGCCGGGGATTGCGGCCTGCAGCGAGCGCGAGCAGGAGGCGGGCACCAGCAGATCGTCATGGGCGCTGATCATCAGGGTCGGACAGGTCACCGCCGCGGCCTGCCGGGAGAAGTCAGCCTGCTTCAGCGCCTGTAGCCGCTTCAGCAGATTGTCCTTACCCTGAAAATGGCTGAGCGCGAGGGCATCCTCCGCCTCCAGCCGCGGCGCGCGCGCGGCCATCCACTCCGCCGGATAGAGGAACAGCGGCTGCGCTTCCACCCACGCCTGGGCGCCGCCGGTATGCAGCAGGCGCTCGCGCACCTGGAAGCAGCGGCGGGTGTGGGTCGATAGCGTCAGCCAGGCGTTGACCAGCACCAGCGCGCTGACCGCCCGGGGTTTGTCCAGCGCCAGCTGCAGGCCGATCAATCCTCCCAGCGCATGGCCCACCAGCGCGAAGCGCGTAATTCCGGCCTTCTCCAGCGCCTGCCACAGCTCCTGGGCCATAGTCGCCATGCTGTAGGCGGCGGGCAGCGGGCCGGCGTTTTCGCCGGTGCCGTTCTGGTCATAGGTCACCAGCTGGTATCGCGCTGCCAGCGGCGCGCGCTGCGCGGTCCAGTAGCTGCCCGCGCCGCCCAGCCCGGCGCTCAGCACCACAACCGGGGCGCCCTCGTAAGGCGCAGGGGCGATATTCAGCTTCATGGCGCAGGTTTCCCGATATGCGCCACCGTGGCGATCTCCACCAGCGCCTCGGGCTTCACCAAACCGCATTGAATGCAGAACCGCGCCGGCTTATCGCCGGGGAAAAACTCGGCGTAGACTTCGTTAATCGCGGCGTAGTTTTTCCAGTCGGTGATAAAAATGCTGTTGAAGGTCACATCCTCCATACTGCCCCCCGCCGTTTCGATAACGCTGCGGATGGTCTCCAGAACGTGACGGGTTTGCGCCTTTGGGTCGCCGATGTGGACCACGTTGTTTTGCTTATCGAACGGCAGCGTACCGGAGACATACACTACGCCATCGGCCAGCGTGCCGGGTACGAAAGGGGCGATCGGCGTGGTGGTGCCGGGTGGAATAATGACCTGTTTAGGCATAACGTTTCTCCTCCGGGAACGGGATGGGGCTGGCGGGCTGCAGGGCATCGCAGAAGCTGGCGACGTCGCTGACCCAGCCAAAGAAGGTCTCAATATTGAACAGCGCCGCCTGCTGAGCGAAGGCCGGTCCGGCCTGATGGGTAGCGTCTTCCAGCACGATGCCGAAATATTCGAGGAAGAAGCCGTCGCGCAGGGTGGACTCCACGCAGACGTTGGTGGCGATGCCGGTGAACACCAGGTGGCGAACGCCGCGGCTGCGCAAAATGCTGTCCAGCTGGGTGTTGTAGAAGCCGCTGTAGCGCGGTTTCGGCAGCACCACGTCGCCCGGCTGCGGCTTAAGCTCATCGACCAGCTGGTAGTCCCAGCCGCCTTTAGCCAGCAGCTTGCCCTGCAGCTCAGGACGGCTGCGCATGGTCTTCAGGGCGTTGGATTTATGGTAATTGGGCGAGCCGGGGCCGCCGGCCTCCATGTACTGGTCGTCCCAGCCGTTCTGAAACCAGATAATCAGCATCCCGGCGGCGCGGGCGGCGGCGACGGCGGTGTTGATGTTGTCGATAACCGGCCGGGTGGCGGAGACGTCAAAACCGGCCAGATCGAGATAGCCGCCCTGGCTTGCATAGGCGTTTTGCATATCAACCACGATCAGCGCGCTGTTTTGCGCCGCGAAGGTCAAGGATTCCGGGCGAGCGGGAAGGGTAATCATCAGGCAACCTCGCGAGTAGCGGTGGCAATATGGTCGCGGCAGCGCATCAGCGGCTGAATGCGCTCGCCGAAGGCGTCAATTCCGGAGAGGAAATCATCAAAGGTCAGCAGCACGCCGTCGGTACCGGGGACCGCGGCGACTTCATCGAGCATGCGGGCGACGCTGGCGTAAGAGCCGACGAGAGTGCCCATGTTGATATTGACCGCTGAGGTGGGGTCGGCCATCTGGCGGACGTTGGTATCGCTACCGGAGCGGGTATCCTTCTGGCTCTGCTCGGTCAGCCACGCCAGCGCGTCTTCGTCGGCGCCGGCTTTGTAGTGCTCCCATTTCGCGCGCGCGGCTTCATCCGTTTCGTCGGCGATAACCATAAACAGCACGTACGAGCCGACGTCGCGGCCGGTTTTTTCCGCCGCCTGCATCATGCGCGCGGCGGTCGGGGCGAAGGCGGCCGGAGTGTTGACCCCTTTGCCGAAGCAGAAGTTGTAGTCGGCGTACTGGGCGGAGAAGGCCATACCGGCATCGCTTTGCCCGGCGCAGATAACCTTCATCGGCTGCGACGGCTGCGGGCTGACGCGGCAGTCGTTCATCGTGAAGTAGTCGCCCTTAAAGTCGCTCTGCCCGGTGCCCCACAGGTCGCGCAGCACCTGGACATATTCGCTGAGATAGTCGTAGCGGCTGGCGAAATAGTCGTCACCCGGCCAGATCCCCATCTGCTCGTATTCTGGTTTTTGCCAGCCGGTAACCAGGTTGACGCCGAAGCGGCCGCCGGAAATCGAGTCAATGGTGGAGGCCATCCGGGCGACGATGGCCGGAGGCAGGGTCAGGGTGGCGGCGGTGGCGTAGATTTGGATCCGCGAAGTCACCGCCGCCAGGCCCGCCATCAGGGTGAAGGATTCGAGATTGTGATCCCAGAATTCGGTTTTGCCGCCAAAACCGCGCAGCTTGATCATCGACAGCGCGAAGTCAAAGTTGTAATGCTCGGCTTTCTGCACAATCGCTTTATTCAGCTCAAACGTCGGCATGTACTGCGGGGCATGGGTGGAAATCAGCCAGCCGTTATTGCCAATCGGAACGAAGACACCAATTTTCATATGCACCTCAATGCGGTCGTTAAACAAGAAGGCGTGCGGCGCTGCATCCTGCATCTCCCTGAGCCACCTCGCTAACAGGCTAAAGCAAAGGTGATGCCAGTTTTACAAAAGCCAATGTTATTAATGTGTTGCTTAATGGTTGCCGGATATGATGTCGAGAAAAGTAGACTAAATGGTCAAAATCAGTGCACGAAAAAACGGCAGTCATGCGCAATTGGGGTGCAGAAGGTCGTGTCGGCGATGGGCTTTTGCTATGCTGATGGCGGTGAAAGAAGGAGATAACGAATGGCACAGGGCGCCGAGAAAAAAAACGGCAAGCGTTCACTGGCGGTGAGCGCAAAAAAAGAGGCTATCCTCGCCGCCGCGCTGGACGCGTTTTCGCAATTTGGCATTCACGGCACGCGGCTTGAGCAGGTTGCGGAGCTGTCCGGGGTATCGAAAACCAATTTGCTTTACTACTACCCGTCGAAAGAGGCGCTGTACGTTGCCGTTTTGCAGCAGATCCTCACCATCTGGCTGGCGCCGCTGAAGGCCTTTCGCGAAGATATCAGCCCGCTGGTGGCGATCCGCGAGTACATCCGCCTGAAGCTGGAAGTCTCCCGCGACCATCCGCAGGCGTCTAAACTGTTCTGCCTGGAGATGCTGCAGGGCGCGCCGCTGCTGATGGGAGAGCTGACCGGCGATCTGAAAGCGCTGGTGGATGAAAAGTCGGCGATCGTTTCCGGCTGGGTCGAAAGCGGCAAGCTGGCGCCGGTCGATCCCCAGCACCTGATCTTTATGATCTGGGCCACCACGCAGCATTACGCCGATTTTGCCACCCAGATTGAGGCGGTGACCGGCGCAACGCTACGTGATGAAGCGTTCTTTCAGCAAACCGTGGAGAACGTTCAGCGGATGATCGTTGAAGGGATCCGGGTGCGCTAGTTGGCCGGCGGCAGCGGGCAGCTCTGATCGCCATCTTCGCACTGCAGCAGCGAAGAGAGGTACGATTCGCGCTCCACGGTTTTGTCCGTCATGCACTGGTTGATCAGCGTCGGCTGGATGGTGCCGCCTTCGGCTCCGGAGGCCAAAAACGCGCAGTCGGCATCGCGCAGCGCGATCCACGCCAGCTGGGATTTTTTCAGCAGCGTCAGCTGGTTGCCTGAGGCACGTTTCAGCGCCTGCTGATAGGTCTGGTTGAGCTTGCCATCGGCCGCCTGATACTGCGCCGCCGTGCACTGGTTCATCTCCATCTGATTGTTGGCGTTAGCGCATTCGTCCGCCAGCGCCTGCCCGCTTGCCAGCAGGGCGGCAAGCGCGAGTAAAGTGCGTTTCATTGTTCCACTCCCATACATAAAAAAAGGCCCCCGTCCGGGAGCCTTAATTAACCACAGCTTTGGCCTGCTGTCATCCGGTCCGCGATCCCCCGGCGGCGGGCTACGGTTTTGCCCGAACCGCTGCCGGACGCCGCCTCGGGGATCGGCCTTAGCCGATGGTCATCAGGCTGGCGTTGCCGCCCGCCGCGGCGGTATTGACGCTGAGCGAGCGCTCGATATAGAGGCGCTCCAGCAGCAGGTTGGTTTCGCCGCGGGCGAATCCCTGTACCGAAACAATCGCCCCGTCCCGCGCCGCCACCTGTTCGCACAGCTCGCGCAGCTGATCGGAATCGCCGTGGTAAATCACCGCGTCGAAGGCCTGGGCGGTCAGATCGGTCTCTTTGGCGAAGTGGATGCGCTCGCTGACTTCGCGCGGCAGCTTCTTCGCCAGTTCGCGATGCAGGGCGTTATCCGGCCACAGGATCTCGCAGCCGACGGCGGCGACCGCCGCCAGCTGGGTCAGCGCATCCTGTTCATTATCCGCCACGCACAGCACGCGATCGCGGGGAATGAAGGTCAGGGTGTTGCGCTCACCTGTCGGCCCCGGCAGCACACGCTGGGTGCCGGCCTGCGCCTGTTCGCTATACTGCTGGCACAGCGTCTGCAGCTCCGGCCGGCCTGCGGCCCACTGCTGTAGCGCGACCAGCGGTTTTTCCAGCAGGGTTTTCAGCTGGGCGTCCAGCGGACGTTCAGCGTCCTGGCGGGCGAGGGTTGCGCCGACGGCGTTCTGCGGACGGCTTGAGAGCAGGCGGTACAGATACAGCGGGCCGCCCGCTTTCGGGCCGGTTCCCGACAGGCCTTCGCCGCCGAACGGCTGGACGCCAACCACCGCGCCCACCATATTTCGGTTGACGTACAGGTTGCCGACTTTTGCGCTGCCGGTGACCTGGGCGATGGTTTCGTCGATGCGGGTATGGACCCCGAGCGTCAGGCCATAGCCGGAAGCGTTGATCTGCTCAACCAGCCGATCCAGCGCGTTGCGGTTATAGCGCACCACGTGCAGGACCGGGCCAAAGACCTCTTTTTTCAGTTCGTCAAAGCTGTCGAGTTCGATAAGCGTCGGCGGAACGAAGGTCCCGCTCTGCCATTCGCGCGCGTCGTCGCTGTTCTCGCGCACCGCCTGGAAGACGTTGCGGCCCTTGGCGCGCAGCGTCTGAATATGCCGCTCGATATTCTCTTTGGCTTCGGCATCAATCACCGGGCCGATATCGGTGGTCAGGCGGCCCGGGTTGCCCATCCGGCATTCGCCCATTGCGCCACGCAGCATGGTCAGCGTATGGTCGGCGATTTCCTCCTGCAGACAGAGCACCCGCAGCGCGGAGCAGCGCTGGCCGGCGCTATCGAAGGCGGAAGCCAGCACGTCAACCACCACCTGCTCGGTAAGCGCGGAAGAGTCGACAATCATGGCGTTCATGCCGCCGGTTTCGGCAATCAGCGGCGTCGGACGCCCCTGGGCGTCAAGGCGGCTGGCGATATTGCGCTGCAGTAAAGTCGCGACCTCGGTTGAGCCGGTAAACATCACCCCACGCACGCGCTGGTCGCCGGTGAGCGCCGCGCCGACGGTTTCCCCGCGGCCCGGCAGCAGCTGGATAACGCCCGGCGGGACGCCGGCCTCCAGCAGAATCGCCACGCCCTGAGCGGCGATCAGCGGCGTCTGCTCGGCGGGTTTCGCCAGCACGCTGTTGCCCGCGGCCAGCGCGGCGGCAATCTGGCCGGTGAAGATCGCCAGCGGGAAGTTCCATGGGCTGATGCACACCACCGGCCCCAGCGGACGGTGGGTTTCATTATCAAAGTCGTCGCGAACCTGACCGGCGTAGTAGTGCAGGAAATCGACCGCTTCACGAACTTCGGCGATGGCGTTGCTGAAGGTTTTACCCGCTTCGCGTACCAGAATCCCGATAAGCGTTTGCGTTTGGCCTTCCATTAAGATCGCCGCGCGTTCGAGGATTGCCGCGCGCTCCTGCGGCGGCGTGGCGAACCAGATCGGCGCGCAGTTGACCGCGCTGGTCAGCGCCTGCTGTACCTCTTCGTCGCTGGCTTCGCGTCCGTGGCCGACGATATCTTTCGGTTCCGCAGGGTTGACGATCGCCTGCAGCTCGCCTTCGACGACCGGATGCTCCAGCATCGGCAGAGCCTGCCACTTATGCAGGGCGCTGTTGAGTAAAGAGGAGGAGAGGGAGGCGAGGCGGTGTTCGTTCGCCAGATCCAGTCCCGCCGAGTTGCTGCGGCCCTGACCATAGAGATCGCGCGGCAGCGGAATTTTCGGATGCGGCAGGCCGGCCTGGCCTTCCTGCTGCGCCAGCTTCTCGACCGCGCTGACCGGGTCGGCGACCAGCTCGTCAAGCGGCAGGCTGGTATCGGCGATGCGGTTGACGAAGGAGGTGTTGGCGCCGTTCTCCAGCAGGCGGCGTACCAGGTAGGCCAGCAGGGTTTCGTGGGTGCCGACCGGGGCATAGATTCGGCACGGGCGGTTAAGCTTACCGTCGGCCACTTTGCCTACCACCTGCTCATACAGCGGCTCGCCCATGCCGTGCAGGCACTGGAATTCGTACTGACCCGGATAATAGTTTTGCCCCGCCAACTGGTAAATAGCCGCCAGGGTGTGGGCGTTATGGGTGGCGAACTGCGGATAGATCAGGTTCGGCACCGTCAGCAGCTTTTTCGCGCAGGCGAGATAGGAGACGTCGGTGTAAACCTTGCGGGTATAAACCGGATAGCCTTCCAGGCCGTCCATCTGCGCGCGCTTGATTTCGCTATCCCAGTAGGCGCCCTTGACCAGGCGGATCATCAGACGACGGCGGCTGCGGGTGGCGAGATCGATCAGCGAGTCAATCACGAACGGACAGCGCTTCTGATAGGCCTGAATAACGAAGCCGATCCCGTTCCAGCCCGCCAGCTCCGGCTCAAAGCACAGCTTCTCCAGCAGGTCGAGAGAGATCTCCAGGCGATCGGCCTCTTCGGCGTCGATATTAATGCCGATATCGTACTGGCGCGCCAGCAGGGTTAGCGACTTCAGGCGCGGATAGAGCTCATCCATCACCCGATCGTACTGCGCGCGGCTGTAGCGCGGGTGCAGGGCGGAGAGCTTGATGGAGATCCCCGGGCCTTCATAGATGCCGCGGCCGTTGGAGGCTTTGCCGATCGCGTGGATAGCCTGCTGGTAGGAGACCATATAGGCCTGGGCGTCGGCGGCGGTCAGCGCCGCTTCCCCGAGCATATCGTAGGAGTAGCGGAAGCCCTTCTCTTCGAGCTTCCGGGCGTTGGCCAGCGCTTCGGCGATGGTTTCGCCGGTGACGAACTGCTCGCCCATCAGGCGCATCGCCATATCGACGCCTTTGCGAATCAGCGGCTCGCCGCTTTTACCAATGATTCGGTTCAGCGAGCGCGACAGGCTGGTTTCATTGTGGGTGGAGACCAGTTTGCCGGTAAACAGCAGCCCCCAGGTGGCGGCGTTTACGAACAGCGACGGGCTGCGGCCGATATGCGACTGCCAGTTACCGTTGCTGATCTTGTCGCGAATAAGGGCGTCGCGGGTGGCTTTATCCGGAATACGCAGCAGCGCTTCCGCGAGGCACATCAGCGCCACGCCCTCCTGTGAGGAGAGGGAAAACTCCTGCAGCAGGCTCTGCACCATTCCGGCGCGCCCGCTGGCGGTTTTTTGATTGCGTAACTTTTCCGCCAGCTTCCAGGCCAGCTTATGCGCCTGTTCGTTCAGCGGCTGCGGCAGGCGGGCCTGTTCGAGGAGCATCGGTACGGCGTCGGTTTCGGCGCGGCGATACGCTGCGGTAATGTCCGCCCGCGCCACCGACTGGGGCAGGATCTGCTCGGCAAATTCAAGGAACGGCTGGTACGGCTCCTCGGTCAAAGGACCCGATTCGTCGCTTTCGTTGGCCGCGCCGGAGAGCAGCGCCGGAAGCTCTGGCAGCGATTCGTCATTCTCCAGCTTTTCCAGATAGTTGAAAATCGCCTGCTTGATCAGCCAGTGCGGCGTGCGGTCGATACGGCTGGCGGCGGACTTGATGCGTTCGCGCGTGGCTTCGTCAAGTTTAACGCCCATGGTGGTGGTGCCCATGTCATGAACTCCTGTTATTGGTCATTCGCTTCAGCCATTACCCGGCCCGCCTGGCGGCGGCATGATTCGGCGGATTGAGCTTCTGTGCGGTTATGCGGTTGCGTAGGAATATCTACTATGTTGCAACTTTGTGCAACCTTGTTAATCACAACTTGTGGACCAGGCTGAAAAATGCCTTTGTTGTTAAATTTAATGGCGGGATTAGCGACAATTTAACCTTTATTTAATGGCGTATTTATCTGCGTCAGTTAACAGTTTTACCAGGTGCAACCAATAAAAACGTGAGGAAGTGCAACCTATAACAAAATGAAGTTTGGTCATTGGCGGAATTAGTGTAAATGCTGTGTTAAATCGTTTGTGAAAAAACGCAGCTTCCGTCAGGATACGGTCGCCCAATACAACCATTGTGCCATTACCCCGTTCCGGTAGTGGAATAAACGACAAATCTGGACGCTGTCGACAAAAAAATTCTGGAGATTTGCATGGCTATTAGCACCCCGATGTTGGTGACTTTTACGGTTTATATATTTGGCATGGTACTGATCGGGTTTATTGCCTGGCGATCGACGAAGAACTTCGATGATTATATTCTGGGCGGGCGGAGCCTCGGTCCATTCGTGACCGCGCTGTCTGCCGGGGCCTCGGATATGAGCGGTTGGCTGCTGATGGGGCTGCCGGGGGCAATATTCCTTTCCGGCATTTCCGAGAGCTGGATTGCCATCGGCCTGACGCTGGGGGCGTGGATTAACTGGAAGCTGGTGGCCGGTCGTCTGCGCGTTCATACCGAGGTGAATAATAACGCGCTGACCCTGCCGGACTATTTCACCGGCCGTTTTGAAGATAAAAGCCGGGTGCTGCGTATTATCTCCGCGCTGGTTATTTTGCTGTTCTTCACTATTTATTGCGCCTCCGGCATTGTTGCCGGCGCGCGTCTGTTTGAAAGCACCTTTGGCATGAGCTACGAAACGGCGCTGTGGGCCGGTGCCGCCGCGACGATTATTTATACCTTCGTCGGAGGGTTCCTCGCGGTAAGCTGGACCGATACCGTACAGGCCAGCCTGATGATCTTCGCGCTGATCCTGACGCCGGTAATGGTGATTATTTCCGTCGGCGGTTTCGGCGATTCGCTGGAGGTGATTAAGCAAAAGAGCATTGAGAACGTTGATATGCTGAAAGGGCTTAATTTCGTCGCCATTATCTCGCTGATGGGCTGGGGCCTCGGCTACTTTGGTCAACCGCATATTCTGGCACGCTTTATGGCAGCGGACTCCCATCACAGCATCGTGCACGCTCGCCGTATCAGCATGACCTGGATGATCTTCTGCCTGGCGGGTGCCGTGGCGGTTGGCTTCTTCGGCATCGCGTGGTTTAACAACAATCCGGCGCTGGCTGGGGCGGTAAATCAGAACTCCGAGCGCGTCTTTATTGAACTGGCGCAAATCCTGTTTAACCCGTGGATTGCCGGGATCCTGCTGTCGGCGATTCTGGCCGCGGTGATGTCAACCCTGAGCTGCCAGCTGCTGGTCTGCTCCAGCGCGATTACCGAGGATTTGTATAAGGCATTTCTGCGTAAGAACGCCGGCCAGACCGAGCTGGTGTGGGTTGGTCGGATGATGGTGCTGGTGGTGGCGCTGATTGCCATCGCGCTGGCGGCAAATCCGGATAACCGCGTGCTGGGCCTGGTGAGCTATGCCTGGGCGGGCTTCGGCGCCGCCTTCGGTCCGGTAGTGCTGTTCTCGGTGATGTGGTCACGCATGACGCGCAACGGCGCGCTGGCCGGAATGGTTATCGGCGCGCTGACCGTCATCGGCTGGAAACAGTTTGGCTGGGTGGAACTGTACGAAATTATCCCTGGCTTTATCTTTGGCAGCCTCGGGATCGTGGTCTTCAGCCTGCTGGGCAAAGCGCCTTCGGCAACGATGCAGCAGCGTTTTGCCGAGGCCGACGCGCACTATCACTCCGCGCCGCCGGTACCTGCGACCGCAGAGTAACCTTTCCCTCCTGCTAAAGCCCGCCTCTGGCGGGCTTTTTTGTGCGGCTTACCGCCGCCGACCCGCCTCAGCCAGTGCCGATGCGGGCAGGAACCCTCTTGCTAATTCTCTGAAAATACGCTGATATCTCAGCACAAATAACAATGAGGATAGCAATATGACTTTCAGACAGGGTGCGATGGCGTTGGTTCTGGCAGGGCTGCTTGGCGGCTGCGTGGCGCCGAGCAAAACGACCGTCTCAGCGCCGGCTGCCGCGGCCTGCCCGGCGGACAATACGATGGAGCAAACCACGCTGTACTTCGGCCTCAGCCGACCGGCGGGTAAAGATATCTCCGCCGAGGAGTGGCAGCGGTTTGTTGACCGCGATGTCACCCCGCGCTTTCGCGATGGCTTGACGGTGTTTGACGCCCGCGGCCAGTGGCTGGGGAATGACGGTACCGTTGCGCGCGAGCAGAGCAAGGCGCTGATGTTGATCCACGGTAAAGATGCGAAGAGCGAAGAGGGGATTGAAGCGCTGCGCACGCTCTACAAGTCGCGCTTCGCCCAGGAGTCAGTGATGCGCGTCGATCGGCAGGTTTGCGTCCATTTCTGAATAACGTTTGTTTCTAAATAAAAGGCGGGGCATAGCCCCGCCTTCAGAATGCTGATATTCGCAGCGTGCGCCTGGCTTACAGCACCAGCCCGGCGAAGCTGGCGGAGAGCAGGCTTACCAGCGTCGCGCCGTAGACCAGGCGCAGGCCGAAGCGGGAAACCGTATTCCCCTGCGGCTCATTAAGCCCTTTAATCGCGCCGGCGATAATGCCAATAGAGGCAAAGTTAGCAAAAGAGACCAGGAATACCGACAGAATACCCAGCCCGCGCGGCGTCATGCCGGCAGCAATTTTCTGCAGCTCGATCATCGCGACAAATTCGTTGGCTACCAGCTTGGTCGCCATAATACTCCCGGCGTTCAGCGCATCGCTTAGCGGAATACCAATCAGCCACGCCAGCGGATAAAAGACGTAGCCCAGAATCTGCTGGAAGCTGAGGCCAAATACCGTAGCGAAGAGGGCGTTGATGGCGCTGATTAAGGCAATAAAGCCGATCAGCATCGCCAGAATAATCATCGCCACTTTGAAGCCAGCCAGAATATATTCGCCGAGCATTTCAAAGAAGCTCTGCGATTCATGCAGCTTCTCCAGCTTAATCTCTTCTTCGCTGCCCGGTCGCGTCGGGTTAATAATTGACAGCACAATAAAGGTGCTGAACATATTGAGGATCAGCGCCGCGACGACGTATTTCGCGTCCAGCATGCTCATATACGCGCCGACGATCGACAGCGATACCGTCGACATCGCGGTGGCGGCCATGGTGAACAGACGACGAGAGGAGAGATCGCCGAGCACGCCTTTATAGGCAATGAAGTTTTCCGACTGCCCGAGGATCAGCGAGCTGACGGCGTTAAAGGACTCGAGCTTACCCATGCCGTTGACTTTTGACAGCAGGGTGCCGATGACGCGAATAAAAATGGGCAGAATGCGCCAGTGCTGGAGAATGCCAATCAGCGCCGAGATAAAGACGATCGGGCACAGCACGCCGAGGAAAATAAAGGCCAGGCCTTTTTCACTCATGCCGCCAAATACAAAACTGGTGCCTTCAGCGGCAAAACCGAGTAATGAGGTGAAAAAGCCGGAGATATTTTTAACTACCCACAGGCCGCTTTCGGCGTGGAGAAAAAAGAATGCCAGCGCAATTTCAATAACAATTAACTGGATAATATAGCGAATGCGGATTTTTTGTCGGTCATAGCTGGCAAGCCAGGCAAGGCCGAGGATAACCACCAGCGCCAGCAGGAAGTGTAAAAACTGTGTCATATTATTCTTTTCGCAGGTAAATAAGGCCGCTATTTAGCCACAGTCGCTACGCCCGGTAAATATCTGCCGCGAAAAAACCGCCGATCCTGCCCGCCGCCGCTGGCGCAGGCGAATACTTTCCTAAGTAATTATTTAACAGCGATTAATTTACAACTCGTCATCATTCTCTACACATTTCACTTGTGTTTCTGATTATTGTAATGATAATCACTATCAGAAATATTTACCTATCTTTGCATCCGTTGACCGCGGCTCACATTTAAGGATGTTGGCATGTTTGTTCCATTTCTCATCATGTTACGTGAAGGCCTGGAAGCAGCGCTGATTGTCAGCCTGATCGCCAGCTATCTGAAACGCACTCAGCGTGGAAACTGGATTGGCGTAATGTGGATTGGGGTCATCCTCGCGGCGGCGCTGTGCCTCGGGCTGGGGATCTTTATCAACGAAACAACCGGCGAATTCCCGCAGCGTGAACAGGAGCTGTTTGAGGGCATCGTGGCGCTGGTCGCGGTCTGTATCCTGACCTGGATGGTGTTCTGGATGCGCAAGGTGTCGCGTAACGTGAAGCAGCAGCTGGAGCAGGCGGTGGATAACGCCCTGCAGCGCGGCAATAACCACGGCTGGGCGCTGGTGATGATGGTCTTTTTTGCCGTGGCGCGCGAAGGCCTGGAGTCGGTATTTTTCCTGCTGGCGGCGTTCCAGCAGGATGTCGGTATCTGGCCGCCGCTGGGCGCGATGCTTGGCCTCGCCACCGCCGTCGTCCTCGGTTTCCTGCTGTACTGGGGCGGCATCCGCCTTAATCTCGGCGCGTTCTTCAAGTGGACCAGCCTGTTCATCCTGCTGGTCGCCGCGGGCCTTGCTGCCGGCGCCATTCGCGCCTTTCACGAGGCCGGGCTGTGGAACCACTTCCAGGACGTGGCGTTCGATCTGAGCGGCGTGCTGTCGACGCACAGCCTGTTCGGTACGCTGCTTGAAGGGATCTTCGGCTATCAGGAAGCGCCGACCGTCAGCGAAGTGGCGGTGTACTTTATCTATTTGATTCCGGCGCTGGTGCTGTTTGCGCTGCCGCCGCGTAGCAATCCAGCAGCCTCGCGTACCGCTCCGCTTAAGTAGGGCGCCCGCAGGTGTAAATAGTGACCACATACTTATCGAAAGGGATGATCATGATGACTCATTTTCGCCGTAATGCGCTGCAGCTTGCCGTCGCAGCGTTGTTCAGCTCCGCCTTCTACGCCCAGGCTGCGGATATTCCGCAGGTAAAAGTGACCGTTAATGACAAGCAGTGTGAACCGATGAACGTGACCGTGAAAGCGGGTAAAACGCAGTTTATCATTCAGAACCACAGTCAGAAGGCGCTGGAGTGGGAGATCCTCAAAGGCGTGATGGTGGTGGAAGAGCGTGAAAACATTGCGCCGGGCTTTACGCAAAAGCTGACGGCTAACCTGCAGCCGGGCGAATACGACATGACCTGCGGCCTGTTGACCAACCCGAAAGGTAAGTTAATTGTCACCGGCGCGGCCACCAAAGACTCGGCGAAAGCCGATGCGCTGCTGAGCCTCGGCGAAGCGATTACCGCCTATAAAGCCTACGTCACGGCGGAAACTGCCCAGCTGGTTACCGGCACGAAGGCCTTCACCGACGCGGTGAAAGCGGGCGATATCGAAAAAGCGAAAGCGCTGTATGCCCCGACGCGTCAGCACTACGAACGTATCGAACCGATCGCCGAGCTGTTCTCCGATCTTGACGGCAGCATTGATGCCCGTGAAGACGATTATGAGAAGAAAGCGGAAGATCCGAAATTCACCGGCTTCCACCGTCTGGAAAAAGCCCTGTTTGGCGACAACAGCACCAAGGGCATGGAGAGCTACGCCGACCGTCTGAACACCGACGTGCTGGAGCTGCAAAAACGCATCAGCGAGCTGGCGTTCCCGCCGTCTAAAGTGGTGGGCGGCGCTGCGGGCCTGATTGAAGAAGTGGCCGCCAGCAAAATCAGCGGGGAAGAAGATCGCTACAGCCACACCGACCTGTGGGATTTCCAGGCCAACGTTGACGGCGCGCAGAAAATTGTCGATCTGCTGCGTCCGCAGCTGCAAAAAGAGAACGGCGCGCTGCTGGCGAAAGTTGACGCTAACTTCAAGAAAGTTGACGCTATTCTCGCGAAGTATCGCACCAAAGACGGCTATGAAACGTATGACAAACTAACTGATGCGGATCGTAATGCGCTGAAAGGCCCGATCACCACCCTGGCGGAAGATCTGGCTCAGCTGCGCGGGATCCTGGGTCTGGACTAAGTCGATGGCAGAACAGAAGCAATTCGACGTGAATGAGCCTTCACGTCGGCGGTTATTAAAAGGGATCGGCGCGCTAGGCGGCGCGCTGGCCATTGCCGGCGGCTGTCCGGTTGCGCATGCGGCCAAAAGCACCAGCTCGCCGGGAACGCTATCACCCAACGCGCGTATGGAGGAGCAGCCCTTTTATGGGCTGCACCAGGCGGGGATCCTCACCCCGCAGCAAACCGCGATGATGCTGGTGGCTTTCGACGTGCTGGCCAGCGATAAGGCCGACCTTGAGCGTCTGTTCCGTCTGCTGACCCAGCGTATTGCCTTCCTGACCAAAGGCGGGCCGGCGCCGGACACGCCAAATCCGCGCCTGCCGCCGATGGACTCGGGCATTCTCGGACCGTGGATCGCCCCGGATAACCTGACGATGACCGTTTCGGTCGGCCATTCGCTGTTTGACGAGCGCTATGGGCTCGCGGAACACGCGCCGAAGAAGCTGCAGAAGATGACGCGCTTTCCCAACGATTCGCTGGATGCCGCGCTTTGCCACGGCGATTTGCTGCTACAAATTTGCGCCAATACCCAGGATACGGTGATCCACGCGCTGCGCGATGTGATTAAGCATACCCCGGATCTGCTGAGCGTCCGCTGGAAGCGCGAGGGCTTTATCTCCGATAGCGCCGCGCGGAGCAAAGGCAAGGAGACGCCGGTTAACCTGCTGGGCTTTAAAGACGGTACGGCTAACCCGGTCAGCACCGACGGCGCGCTGATGGATGAGGTGGTATGGGTTACCGCCGGACAGGGAGAACCGGCGTGGGCGACGGGCGGCAGCTATCAGGCGGCGCGTATTATCCAGTTCCACGTCGAGTTCTGGGACCGAACTCCGCTGAAAGAGCAGCAGACGATTTTCGGTCGCGATAAGCACAGCGGAGCGCCGCTGGGTATGCAGCACGAACACGACGTGCCGGATTACGCTAAGGATCCGAATGGCGATGCCATTGCGCTCGATAGCCATATTCGACTGGCTAACCCGCGTACGCCGCAGACGCAGTCGAGCCTGATGATGCGCCGCGGCTACAGCTATTCGCTGGGGGTGACCAACTCCGGGCAGCTGGATATGGGGCTGCTGTTTGTCTGCTATCAGCACGATCTGGAAAAAGGTTTCCTGACGGTGCAAAAGCGCCTCAACGGCGAAGCGCTGGAGGAGTACGTGAAGCCGATCGGCGGCGGCTATTTCTTTGCGCTGCCGGGAGTGATCGATAGCCAGCACTATCTGGCGCAGTCCCTGCTTGAAGCCTGACGTTCCTGCCCGTAAGGGCAGGGCGTTTCTGCTGTTTTTCCATTCTTTTTTTGTATTTCCTGCCTTGTGTTATTTTTCTGTAATCTATTTGTCGGAAACTCTCCTGAGCTGCGATGAGAATTATTTGTTGTCTGTATGTAAAAAATAAGTTGCATTAAGAATTATTTTTGATGTACTTATTACAGACGCGGTAGTTCCCGGCAGTGATGTCGTTTCACTATGGAGATCGCGAATGCCCGATTGCTGTAACGGAAAATGTAAATCTTCTTACCGTACTCATCAGCACGGGGGCCACACTTCCGGCCGCGATTGCCACACCTCAAATTTTTCTCCAGTCACCACAGATAACCTAAACCCAGACAGGGTACGCGGTGCGCGTAGCCGCGACCCGTTGTCAATTCGACAGGCAAGCAATGGCTTACAAGGAAGCCAAACCTCAATCGTTCGTGCGCATAATCGCGTCGATATTGACGCGTGTGATGTAAACCAACAACGCAAGGTGCTATCCATGGGAAGACAAAAAGCAGTGACCAAAGCTCGTCGTGAGGCCAAACGTGTGCTGAGACAGGATTCGCGCAGCCATAAGCAGCGCGAAGAAGAATCGGTCACATCGCTTGTGCAAATGAGTGGCGTAGAAGCAATTGGTATGGCGCGGGACAGTCGCGATTTGTCGCCAATTGAAGCGCGCAATGACGCTCAGGTGCATTATTTGAATGCCATTGACAATAAACAGCTGATCTTTGCCACCGGCGAAGCCGGGTGCGGGAAGACCTGGATCAGCGCGGCGAAAGCAGCTGAAGCCCTGATCCATAAGGATGTGGACAGAATTATTGTTACCCGTCCCGTTCTGCAAGCCGATGAAGACCTCGGCTTCTTACCGGGAGATATCGCCGAGAAATTCGCCCCCTATTTCCGCCCGGTTTATGACGTGCTGGTGAGACGGTTGGGCGCTTCCTTTATGCAATACTGCCTGCGGCCGGAAATCGGCAAGGTGGAAATCGCGCCGTTCGCCTATATGCGTGGACGTACATTTGAAAATGCGGTTGTGATTCTGGACGAGGCTCAGAACGTGACCGCCGCGCAAATGAAAATGTTTTTGACCCGCCTCGGGGAGAACGTGACGGTTATCGTCAACGGCGACATTACCCAGTGTGATTTACCCTCTGGCGTAAGGTCTGGCCTGGTCGATGCGCTGGCGCGTTTTGAAGAAGACGAGATGGTTGGCATTGTCCGCTTTACGACCGACGACTGCGTCCGCTCGATGCTCTGCCAGCGGGCGCTGAAAGCCTACTACTAGTGGTTATATCCAGTGCAAAGCCCGGGGAAACCCGGGCTTTGTTATTTTTCGGCCGCCGTCCGGCGAAGGCGTTAGCCCATGCCGGAGCGGTAAAACGCGCGGCTCGTGGCTTAGCCAATCGCCCCCAGCGCATCTTCGCTGCCCTGTTTTTTCGGCAGCAGGAACAGGGTGGCGAAAATATCCAGCAGATAGAGCAGGGCCAGCAGGCTGATCGCCGCGGTAAATGACCAGTGGCTGACGAACAGGCCAATCACCAGCGGTCCAAATCCGCCGACGCCGCGCCCCAGATTAAACAGGACGTTCTGCGCGGTGGCGCGCACTTTTAGCGGGTAGGTATCGGAGATAAGCGCCCCGTAGCCGCCGATCATCCCGTTGACAAACATCCCCATCAGCGCCCCGGTAAACAGCATGACGGTGGGGTCGCGCAGCTGGGCGTAGATAATGACCATCACCACGGCGCCGACCTGGTAAATGAGGAAGATTTTCCAGCGCGGGAAGCGATCCGCCAGCACGCCAAACAGCCAGATGCCGAAGGTCATCCCCACTACGGTGACCGCCGTCCACAGCCCAGATTTGGTCAGCGAGAAACCAAAGCTGGAGGAGAGATAGCTGGGCATCCAGATCATCAGGCCGTAGTAACCAAAATTCTGCACCGAACAAAGGATCAGGATACCGATGCTGGCCTTCGAGGTGGCGCTGTCGGCAAACAGCATCTTGATCCGCGCCGTGAACGATATTTCCTGAGCGACGTGGCTATCTTTGGTAAAGGCCTCCGGTTCCCCCATCCCGCGGCGTATGGCAAACGAGACCAGCGCCGGCAGGAGTCCGACCAGAAACATCCCGCGCCAGCCGATGATATCCAGCAGGAGCGGGGTGATAAAGGCGGCAAGCAGTACGCCAAGCTGCCAGCCGATGCCGACCCATGCCGAGGCCCGGTTACGCTTATGGGCCGGCCAGACTTCGGCAATCAGCGCCATGCCGATACCGAATTCGCCGCCGAGCCCCATACCCGCAAGGGTGCGATAGGCCAGCAGATCCCAATAGCCCTGCGCGACCGCACAAAGACCGGTAAAAACGGAGAACATCAAAATCGTGAAGGTCAGTACGCGAATGCGTCCCAGGCGATCGCTGAGATGACCAAATAAAATCCCGCCCAGCACCGCGCCAATGAGGGTCCAGGTGACGAGAGAACCCGCCTGAGAGGTGCTGAGTGCCAGAGAAGCGCTGATTGCCGGCAGCATGAAGCCAAGGATCAGCAGATCGAAACCATCCATTGCGTAGCCGCTGATCGCCGCGACCATGGCTTTAGCCGGCGTCACGCCGCGTTTGTTTTGTGGGGAAGAGAAGGTCATGTCCAGGCCTTAGGGTTAAATTGTGCGCCAAGTATAGATTTGTCAGCGGCCGCAATCTACACCAAAGAGGATCGGGAAGCGCGAGCGAAGCCGGAGCGGTGCCGATGAATGATGATGAATAACAGAGGAGCGACCGGCGTCGCTCCTCTGTGCGGGAGAAGGGATTAGTTAGCCCGCCAGCCGGCGGTCCAAATTGAGCTGGGTTTTTGCCATCATATTGACTGGCCGAGCTACAGCGCAGCGCAGGACTACGACCAGCTATTGGTATCGCTCAACGGTTCTGATGACAATCCCGGCGTTGCGTTCGGCGTTTCCATCCCGTCTGACCGCCCGCAGGAGCGTCTGGCTATGTGGATCAACATGGGAGGAAGGATGCCGTCTTGCCGACCGCCAACTTTTAACCTCCGCCGTGGGTTATCTCCTTTGAACTGCTGAGCCAGGCGCTGGCCGGACTACCGAGAGAAGGGGGATTAAATCACATCCTTTCAACCGTCCGGCGGTACATGCGTTTGGGGTGGCCTATTTTACCGTATTGCATCTCTACCGACAAAAAACCGGACTCCACGCCGTGCTCCAGATAGCGGCGGGCGGTGGTTTTACTGAGCCCCGTTTCCGTCGCCACTTCATCGACAGAAAAGCAGCGCTCGCCGGATTCGCTAAACAGCGTCTGCACGCGGGCCCGCGTATTCTCCTCAATCCCTTTACTGCCGCTATCCAGCCGGTAGTTTTTGGCCTGCAGCTGATACAGAGAATCCACGTTCTGCTGATCGACAATCTTCCACACCCTTTGCTGTTCAGCGAACTGCACAAACCGCTCCAGCGATTGACTCAGACGCTTCCACGACACAGGTTTCAGAATGTAGTCAAAGGCACCATTGCGAATGGCCTGGCTACAGGTATCCATATCGCTGGCGGCAGTAATGAAGATAACCGAACAGTTGGCGCGAACGATCATCGGGTCGCTAATCAGCGTGATCCCTTTACCGTCCGGCAGATAATTATCGAGCAACACCAGCTGGGGCTGCTTACTGATGAGCTGTGCCTGCGCGTCCGCCAGTGAGTTGGCAATGCCCACCAGACGCAAATGCAGGTGCTTGCTGATAAGCTCAGCATGTAGCTGAGCCAACTCGTTTTCATCTTCTACTATCAGCACATCTATCTGTTCATGTCGCATAATTCTGATCTTCCAGAGTTGGAGCGGGGCGTTGTACGTGACCCGTTTCAGGAATAAATAAAGAGAAAATCGTTCCGCGCGGCGAGTTATCAGAAACTTCGATGGTGCCGCCTACCTGCGTGACGTAGCTGGAGATCAGATACAGGCCGATGCCATGATCGCCGTTGCGTTTTGTCGTCATCCCACGGTCAAAAATGCGATCCCGAATGGCCGGTTCGATCCCGACGCCGCGATCAGCCACTTCAATAATCAGCTCGCGCTCATTTTGCAGGATCAGGACCTCGACGGGATCGTGCGGCAACCCGGCGCGTTGTGTTGCTTCAATGGCGTTATCTAACAGGTTGCCAATAATCGATATCAGTTCGGCCTCAACCAGCAAATGCGCCGGGCGCGACATCTGGCAGCCAGGGTCAAAGGCCAGCTCCACCCCTTTTTCTCTGGCGCGGGCCGCTTTACCCAGCAGTAAACCGCACAGCGTAGGAGAATAAAAACGTGACGAGATAAAATCGAGCAGACCCTGCGCATGCTCCGACTGGGCCTGAATATAACGTATTGCTTCGTCATAACGTTCCATATGCAGCAGGCCGGACAAGGTCGTCATACGGTTAAGCTGCTCGTGGCGCATGATGCGTAGATTATCAACATAGCGCTTGACCTGACTGAGTTGGGCGCTGAGGCTGTCGATTTCATTGCGGTCACGGAAGGTAATCACCCAGCCCTGCAGCTTATCTTCCAGCATGATGCGCACACGGCTGGCAATGACCGTAACGTGGTTAAAGCGGCCGATCTCATCGTGAGTATCTTTTTCCAGCATCGCATTGCGGGAAAAGAACGACACTGGCGGAATGACCTCGGTAATCAGTTGTCCCCGCAGTTCCCGCGTGGGTTGGCTCAGGCTGAGCAAGGTTCGTGCGGCCTGGTTTATCACCTCGATACGCAGGTTGCTGTCGATGGCGATCACCCCTTCGTAAATCGACTCCATCATCGCCTTTTGCTGGCGTACCAGTAGACCGATTTCTCGCGGCTCCAGCGAGAAGATCTGCTTTTTGATACTGCGGGTAAAGAACCACGAAAAGATAAACAGCGCCGCTAACAGCAGCACGGCGGCAATAAAGATATTGATTGCCTTGCTCAGGGTGACGGTATCGAGATAGCTGGTCAGATAGCCCACGGAAACAATACCGATAACCTGGCCCACGTCATTAAATATGGGAGCTTTACTGCGCAGGGAAACACCCAGGCCGCCCTGGCGAATAGTGGTCAGGCTTTTTCCCTGCAAGACTTCCTGATTATCGCCACCAACCAGCGTGGTACCCACCCGGTCATTATAAACCGAATGAAATAGGTGAATGCCTTTATTATCGCCAATGACAATAAAGCTGGCATCACTGCGTTCGACCACTTGTTGCATAAATTTATCAATCACCGGAATATCTTTTTCAGCAACTGATTTGCGTAAGTTCGGAATTATCGCTATTTCTTCAGCTTGTATTTTTGCTCGCGTGCTCATTTCCTGATAAAGCTGGCGAGCGGCATCGATATAATAATAACCACCCAGTAAGACGTACAAACCGGAGAAGAACAGCACCAGCGAAATAAAGAGCTTAATCTGGAAAGAGACTTTCATGGCATGGGCCGCAGAGATCAACAAAAACAGTAATGTAACATCTTTCGTGTTTGCTGTGGCGAGTTTACTGGAAACTTGTGATCCCTTGCACACCAGGCGGTGACTGGAAGTATTAAAGAAACAAAGTTTTTTGGAGAATGTTATTAACTTGTATTTTTATATAAAAAAATCATAAAAACCGCAGAGATAATTAAGGCGTTAATCACACTAAATAATAGAAACCATAAAAATCATAGGTGCCATTAAAATTTCGATTTTAATATGCCGTGCCTCACATAATGTAAAAACCTCGCCCTTTAAGCTAAAAATGCAAAATAACCAAGGGGCTTAATTATGAGCACAACTGACGATTCTTTTTCTACTACCTCTGAATTGCTGTCGATTCAAAAACCATCGTTGAAAGATAGATGGTGGCACATCATGGATACCTGGAAAGTTGGGATTATTCCATTGCCGCTTTTTGTTCTGGCTGGTGCATTAATTACCATTGATTGTCTGGGCGGTAAATTACCCAGCGACATCGTAGTAATGGTAGTAACTCTGGCGTTCTTCGGCTTCGCCTGTGGTGAATTCGGTAAGCGTCTGCCAATCGTAGGTAAACTAGGCGCGGCGGCGATTTGCGCCACCTTTATACCGTCCGCAATGGTCTATTACGGCCTGCTGCCGGATGTGGTGGTTGAGTCCACCACCAGGTTCTACAAATCAACCAACATTCTGTACCTCTACATCTGCTGCATCATTGTTGGCAGTATCATGAGCATGAATCGTACCACGCTGATTCAGGGCTTCCTGCGTATTTTCTTCCCGATGCTGTGCGGTGAAATTGCCGGCATGCTGGTGGGGATGGGCGTGGGTATGCTACTCGGTCTCGAACCGTTCCAGATCTTCTTCTTTATCATTCTGCCGATCATGGCGGGTGGTGTCGGTGAAGGTGCGATTCCGCTCTCTATCGGCTACGCCACTATTCTTCATATGGATCAGGGCGTTGCATTGGGCCGCGTACTGCCAATGGTGATGCTTGGCGGCCTGACTGCCATCATTATCTCCGGCTGTCTGAACCAGCTGGGTAAACGTTTCCCGCACCTGACCGGTGAAGGCCAGTTGATGCCTGACCGTGACAACACCAATGAAAAAGCGGCTCCCGCTGCGCCTGCGTTCAGCGGTAAAGCGGACGTGACCGCCATCGCCTCCGGTGCGCTGCTGGCGGTGCTGCTCTATATGCTGGGTATGCTGGGCCACAAATTGATTGGTCTGCCTGCGCCGGTTGGCATGTTGTTCATGGCAGTGCTGGTCAAACTGGTCCACGGCGTATCGCCGAAAATCCTCGAAGGCTCTCAGGTCGTTTACAAGTTCTTCCAGACCTCTGTGACTTACCCAATCCTCTTCGCGGTGGGCGTGGCTATCACCCCGTGGCAGGAGCTGGTGCACGCATTCACCCTGACTAACCTGCTGGTTATCGTCAGCACCGTGACCACGCTGGTTGCTACTGGCTTCTTCGTAGGTAAAAAAATCGGTATGCATCCGATAGATGTCGCCATCGTCTCCTGCTGTCAGAGCGGGCAGGGCGGCACCGGGGATGTTGCCATCCTCACTGCAGGTAACCGTATGAGCCTGATGCCGTTCGCCCAGATTGCTACCCGCATCGGCGGCGCGATCAACGTCTCGGTATCGCTGCTGATTCTCGGTAACTTCCTCGTCTGATTCATGTGTTACAGGAACTGATATGAAACTCTCAAGCTTTGTCCATCAGGGGATCCGCAGTTACGGGATCGTGAAAGCCGATGGTGTGGTCGATCTGGGACGCCGTCTGGGGGATCGTTACAGCGATTTGAAATCGCTGCTCGCCGCCGACGCGTTAAACGAAGCTCAGCAGCTGTTCGGTGAAAAACCGGATCTGCGCTTCGATGCGCTGGAATTTTTACCGGTGATTGATAACCCAGGAAAAATACTCTGCGTTGGCATGAACTACGCTGAAAAACGCAAAGAGTTTGACCAGCACAACCCGGCACCGACGCTGTTCATCCGTTTTGCCGATTCGCAAACCGGACACCAGATGCCCGTCCTCAAACCGCGCCACTCAAGGGAGTTTGACTATGAGGGCGAGCTGGCGGTGATCATCGGTAAAAGTGGAGACGATATCTCCCGCGAAGAGGCATTGAGCCACGTAGCCGGATACAGCTGCTATATGGACGGTTCTGCACGCGACTGGCAGCACACCTGGTTTACCGCCGGTAAAAACTGGCGTCAGACCGGTGCGTTCGGTCCGTGGATGACCACGGCGGATGAAATCCCTGACCCTCATCAGCTGGCGATCCGCACCTGGCTGAATGGCCGCATGGTACAGGAAGACAACACCGCCAGCATGATCCACAAGGTGGCAGAGCTTATCGAGTACATCAGTACCTTTACCCGCCTGAACGCCGGCGATGTGATTATCACCGGTTCGCCGGGTGGTGTCGGCAAAAAACGCACCCCGCCGCTGTTCATGAACGCGGGCGATCGCATTGAAGTGGAGATCGAAAATATTGGTCATCTCAGCAATGTGATCATGGATGCGCCAGCCCAGTCACTGGCAGCCATGCACTAAGGAATCAGGCGAGATCATGCAAGCACAACTCCCCATCGATTTTCGCGTCGCAGACGTTGCCAGCGGATCGCAGCGTTTTATGCAGATTCGCTCTCTGCTCGCGGACAGTGACTTAGGCCTGGACAGCGATATCACCACCTTTGTTGAAGCCTGGTCCGGTACCCGGCTGGTGGGTTGTGCGGGCCTGACCGCCAATGTCATCAAATGTGTTGCGGTGGATAAAGCCCTGCGCGGTGAAAACCTCAGCGCACGCTTGCTGGCAGAGGTAGAACACCTGGCGCTCGCACGGGGCCATTTTCATCTGTTTCTGTGTACGCGTCCTTGTAACAAGGAGCGCTTTGCGCACAGCGGGTTCTGGCCTATCGCGCAGAGTGGCAATAACGCTGTGTTAATGGAAAACACACCGTCTGGTGTCAGCCGCTACTGCCGCTCATTGCAGCGCCAGCGCGTGGCTGGCGAACGTATCGGGGCAATAGTGATGAATGCCAACCCCTTTACGCTCGGGCACCGTCATCTGGTGGAACAGGCCGCATTTTCTTGTGACCACTTACATGTGTTCGTGGTGCAGGAAGATGCCTCATTTTTCCCGTTTATGGCGCGTATGAAGATGGTGAAAGCCGGTGTTGCACACCTGCCGAATGTTACCGTCCACGAAGGCTCGGAGTACATCATCTCCCGGGCCACCTTTCCGGCCTATTTCCTCAAAGAGACCGGGAAAGTGCAGCAGGCGTGGAGCGAGATCGATTTGCTGATTTTCCGCAACCATATCGCCCCTGCGCTGGGGATCACCCACCGCTTTATCGGCTCGGAGCCGTTTTGCGACATTACCCGTCAGTACAACCAAACCATGCACAGTCTGCTGGCGGGCGCGGTTGAGGTGGTCGAGATCCCGCGCATTAAAGCCGCGGGCAGTGCCATCTCTGCCTCAGAAGTTCGGCGTTTACTGAAAACGCAGCAGTTTTCCCGTATTCGGGAAATCGTACCGGATACCACTTTCGCGCACCTTGAAATGCACTATCGCGCGGAAGTCGCTTAAAAAACTCAGGATATAAAATATGAAAATTGTTAGGGAGGCGCTGGCCGGGACCATGGAATCCAGTGACCTGATGGTGAAAATTGCCCCTGCCGAAGGTGAGCTGGACATCGTCATCCACAGTGAAGTGATTAAACAGTTCGGCGAACAGATCCGTCAGGTCGTGGCCACCACGCTACGTAATATGGACGTCTACCAGGGGGTCATCATTATCGAAGACAAAGGTGCGCTGGATTGCGTTATCCGTGCCCGTCTGCAAAGCGCCATCCTGCGCGCCAGCGACAGCGACAATATTAACTGGGAGAAACTGCTATGAAAAAACTCCGTCGCAGCATGCTGTTTCTCCCCGGCGCCAATGCCGCCATGCTCTCCACCGCGTTTATCTACCGCCCGGACTCCATCATGTTCGACCTGGAAGATGCGGTAGCTCTGCGTGAAAAAGATACTGCCCGCGTGCTGGTCTTCCACGCTCTGCAGCACCCGATGTACAAAGACATCGAAACCGTTGTTCGCATCAACCCGCTGAACACCCCCTTTGGCCTGAAAGATCTGGAAGCCGTGGTGCGCGCCGGGGTGGACGTGGTTCGTCTACCGAAGACCGACACGCCTGAAGATATCTACGAACTGGAACGCCATCTGGAACGCATTGAAATGGAATGCGGCCGTGAGCTGGGATCTACCCGTGTGATGGCAGCGATCGAATCTGCGATCGGTGTTATCAATGCCGTGGCCATTGCCCGCAGCTCCCAGCGCCTGATCGGCATTGCGCTGGCAGCGTTCGACTACGTGATGGATATGCAAACCGAGCGCGGTGACGGTACCGAACTGTTCTATGCCCGTTGTGCCGTACTGCACGCCGCACGCGCCGCGGGCATCGATGCCTTTGACGTGGTGTGGTCAGATTTGAACGACGAAGCCGGTTTCCTACGAGAAGTCGACCTGATCCGCAAAATGGGCTTCAACGGTAAGTCGCTGATCAACCCTCGTCAGATCGATTTGCTGCATAACGCGTATGCGCCAACCCAGCAGGAAGTCGAGCACGCCAAACACGTCATTGAAGCGGCAGATGAGGGTGAACGTAACGGGCTCGGCGTGGTCTCGCTGAACGGCAAAATGATCGACGGCCCCATCATTAACCACGCGCAGGTTGTACTCGAACGTGCCGCCGCGTCCGGCGTGCGTCGATAAGGACAGAACGATGAATCAGATAGAGCTTCTCCACGTTAATTTTCCGCACCTGCGTGACTTAAAACCGTTTGATACGGCCCATAGCGCAACGCCCTGGCTTGCAGATGTCGAGAGCAAACATAACCGTAAACTGTGTGCGACCCTTGAAGACGCCATTGCCAACAGTGGCCTGAAAGACGGGATGACCATTTCGTTCCATCACGCGTTTCGTGAGGGCGACAGGGTCATTAACAACGTCGTGGCGACCCTGGCGCGCCTGGGCTTTAAAGACCTGACGCTGGCCTCCAGTTCGCTAATGACATGTAACGACAGCCTGATTGAACATATTCAGAATGGCGTGATCACCCGTATCTACACCTCAGGGATGCGCGGTAAGCTGGCGGATGCGATTTCCCATGGCCTGATGGAGGAACCGGTACAGATTCACTCCCACGGCGGTCGCGTGAAGCTGCTGCAGGACGGCGAACTGAACATTGACGTCGCCTTCCTCGGCGTACCGTGCAGTGATGAGTTTGGTAACGCCAACGGCACCCAAGGGAAATCCGCCTGCGGATCGCTGGGTTACGCGATGGTCGACGCTCAGTTTGCCCATAAAGTGGTGCTACTGACCGAAGAACTGGTGCCGTTCCCGAATATGCCAGCCAGCCTGGTGCAGGATCAGGTGGATTATATCGTGCAGGTGGAAAGCGTGGGTGATCCGGCAAAAATCAGCGTCGGTGCGGCCCGTGTGACCAGCAACCCGCGCGAGCTGATGATTGCCCGCTACGCAGCTGATGTAATCGAGCACTCCGGCTACTTCAAAAACGGTTTCTCCATGCAGACCGGTTCCGGCGCGGCGGCCACGGCCTGTACGCTCTTTATGGAAGAGAAGATGGAACGTAGCGGCGTGAAGGCGAGCTTTGCACTGGGCGGCATCACCGGCGGTCTGGTCTCTCTATACGAAAAAGGGCTAATAGCGAAGCTGCTTGATACCCAGTGCTTTGACAGCAAAGCTGCGGCCTCGCTGGCGCGTAACCCGAATCACGTTGAAATCTCCACCAACGTCTATGCCAACCCGGGCAGCAAAGCCGCCTGTTGTGACCAACTGGACGTGGTCATACTTAGTGCGCTGGAAATCGACGTCGACTTTAACGTCAACGTGATTACCGGCTCTGACGGCGTGATGCGCGGTGCATCTGGTGGTCATTGCGACGTAGCGGCTTCTGCCAACCTGACCATTGTGGTGGCCCCTTTACTGCGTACCCGCATTCCGACCGTGGTGAAGCGTGTGACCACGCTGCTGACGCCGGGCGAAAGCATTGATGTGCTGGTCACCGATCACGGCATCGCGGTGAATCCGGCGCGCCCAGAAATCCACGAGCGTCTGGTGGAAGCGGGCCTGAAGGTGGTGGACATTGAGGCGCTTTACGAGCGTGCTATTTCCCTGACCGGCACACCGAAATCGATTGAATTCACCGACCGCATCGTTGGGGTCATTCGCTATCGCGATGGCAGCGTGATTGACGTTGTCCATCAGGTGAAGGAGAGCATCTAATGACATTACTGACGCCCGTAAGAGCGGGCGTCAGCCTTGAAGCACTGCTGACGGCAAAAGAAAACCGTGCGGCGCGTCAGGCTGACTGGCTCACTCATTATCACCATCCGGTTATCTCCCTGACGCTGGTGACCCCCGGCGCACAGAAAGACAGTATCCGTTACCGCAATACCATGGGCGTGGCGCTGCAGGCGTGTGATCAGCTGCTGTGGCAGAACCGCTGGCCGGTGGTGGACCGTCAGGTGCTGTGGTTGCCGACCGGTGCGGAAGCGCTGTGGTGCGTTGACCATGCGGCGGCGGAAATCAAAGCCCAGTGTATTGAGCTGGAACAGACGCATCCGCTCGGCAGACTGTGGGATTTTGATGTGATCTGCCCAAAAAATGGCCTGGTGGGACGCCAGTCTCTGGATCTCAGAACCCGGCGCTGCCTGGTGTGCGATGAGCCTGCCCACGGTTGTGCCCGTTCGCGCCGTCATTCCATGGAAGAGGTTGTATCACGTGTGGAGACTCTGATCGATGGCTGGTTCGCTCGCGACTAAACTCGCCCGCTTTGATGTCTGGGCGCTGGCGGCAACGGCGCTGCGTCTTGAATTAAATCTCACTCCCAAACCGGGGTTGGTGGATATGGCGAACAACGGTTCGCACAACGATATGGATCACGCGCTGTTTTTGCGCAGTATCGATGCCATCACCCCCTGGTTTCGCGTGTTCGAAAAGGCCGGTTTTGAGCATGCGTTCAAACCTGCCAGCGAACAACTGCGCTTACTGCGCCCGGCAGGGATGGCCTGCGAACAGGCTATGTTCGAGGCGACCGACGGCGTTAATACCCATAAAGGAGGCATCTTTTCGCTGGGCCTGATCTGCTTTGCGGCAGGGCGTTTACGTGGACAGAATCGGCTGGTCTGCGCGGAGTCTGTTTGTCAGCAGGTGGCTGAGATCTGCAAAGGGATGGTGGCTCGCGAGCTGGCTTCCCGCACCTATGCGACAACGGCGGGTGAAAAACAGTATCAGCAGTTTGGCCTGACCGGCGCGCGCGGTGAGGCGGAGCTAGGGTTTCCCACGGTGCGACAACACGTGTTGCCATACTGGTATCAAGAGTCGGGTGAACGGCGCTTTCACCATGCGCTGCTGCGCTTAATGGCGATAAACCCTGACAGCAATCTGGTCTCCCGTGGTGGTATCGACGGGCTGTGTTATGTACAGGATTACGCGTTGACGCTGCTGAAAAATGGCTGGAATATTGTGCGCCTGCAGGAGATGGATAAAGCCTTGACCAGCCGTAACCTTAGCCCCGGCGGCAGCGCCGATCTGCTGGCGGTATCCTACGTGCTGGCGACGCTGGGGTAGGGGCTATAGGGGTACGGGCAGCCCGCAGGCTCGCGGTCTGCCTGGCTGGCTGCGCCAGCTGTCGACCCCCGGTCGGGGCTTCTCATCCCCCCCGGCGGAGTGCGACAGGCGAAAAAAAAGCCCGTACCTGCGTACGAGCTCTTCTTTAAATATGGCGGTGAGGGGGGGATTCGAACCCCCGATACGTTGCCGTATACACACTTTCCAGGCGTGCTCCTTCAGCCACTCGGACACCTCACCATATTGTTTCGCTGCTCACCTTGGGTGGGCAACGGGGCGGTACTATAGGGAGTTGCGCTAAAACGGTCAAGCAGTATTTATTCTTTCCTTACCGTTCGCTCAAGCAATGAACACCGCCCCGGTAAAAAACGCTGGGGCGGCGACTTTAACGCTGCGAATCAAGCTGTTCGCTATTCTTCACCACGTCCTGAGCTTTGGCGTTACTCTCAATCAGCCGCTGCCTGGCCGGGAATATTTTCGTATAAACCTCGGCCCATTCGACGGCCCGCGCGCAGTTCCGGCATTGGCATATCGCCAACGATCTGGAACAGGCCGCTCTGGCGATCGATCCGCAGCATGGCGCTGTCGTTCACATCAATCACCCGGGCGAGCCCCGTTAAAATTAGCGGGAGTAGGCATTTCTTGCACCTCTGGCGGATCAGATTTGGCCGAAACGGCCGCTATTAAAATCACGCACCGCTTCCGCGATTTGCGTTTTGCTATTCATGACAAATGGGCCATAGCCGACGATAGGCTCACCCAGCGGTTCTCCGGCCAACAGCAGGACTTTGGCATCAGCGGTTGCGTTGAGGTGCAGCGTTTCACCCTGCTGGCTCAACACCACCAGTTGGCCTTCACGCGCATTTTCAGTACCGTTGACGCTGATTTCACCTTCAAGAACAACCAGCGCGGTGCTCCAGCCGTCAGGCTGACGTAGCGAAACGTCGTGACCCTGCGTCAGCTGCATATCCCAGACGTTCAGCGGCGAAAAGGTCCGCGCCGGGCCGGAAACGTCGGCGTAATGACCGGCGATGACCCGAACCTGGCCTGCGTTATCCGGCAGAACGACGCGCGGAATGACCTCAGCGGTGATGCTCTGATATCCAGGCGCGGTCATTTTGTCTTTGGCCGGCAGATTGACCCACAGCTGAATCATCTTCAGCTCTCCCCCGGTACGGGTAAATTCCGCCGAGTGGAACTCTTCGTGCAGGATCCCGGCGCCCGCCGTCATCCACTGCACATCGCCGGGGCCAATCACGCCGCCTCTGCCGGTCGAGTCGCGATGCTCAACTTCACCAGAATAAACTACGGTTACGGTTTCAAACCCGCGATGCGGATGTTCACCGACGCCGCGTTTGCCGCTCCCCGCCGGGAAGCTATGCGGCCCCGCGTAATCCAGCAGCAGGAAGGGGCTCAGCTGCTCGCCGTGGGTTTGATAAGAAAACAGCGAGCGTACCGGGAAACCGTCACCGACCCAGTGCTGAGATGGCGCGGTATAGACTCCTGTGATCTGTTTCATTGTTCTCTCCTGCGTATTTGTATCGATGTCGATAAGCTTATACGCACGGCTAACCCCTCGGTAGGTAGCAAAAATGACCTATACTGTTCTGAAAATGGAACGATGGGGGAAGGATGCAGGATCTCAACGACTTAGCCTGGTTTGTGCAGGTGGTGGATCATGGCGGATTCGCCGCTGCGGGCAGGGCGCTCGATCAGCCCAAATCGAAACTAAGCCGCCGCATTGCTCAGCTCGAAGAGCGGCTCGGCGTGCGCTTGATACATCGCACCACGCGTCAGTTTGCGGTAACCGAAGTTGGGCAGACGTTTTATCAGCACTGTAAAGCGATGCTGATTGAGGCCGAGGCGGCGCAGCAGGCGGTCGACACGCTTCGTTCTGAGCCGCGCGGCAGCGTTAAGCTGACCTGTCCGGTTACCCTGCTGCATGTGCACATCGGGCCCATGCTGGCGCGGTTTATGCAGCGCTATCCGGGAGTAAACGTGCAGCTGGAGGCAACCAACCGGCGGGTTGATGTGGTCGGTGAAGGGGTTGACGTGGCTATTCGCGTGCGGCCGCGGCCCTTCGACGATAGCGATCTGGTGATGCGGGTGCTGGCCGATCGTGGGCATCGGCTGTTTGCCAGTCCGGCGCTGGTGGAGCGCATGGGGCAGCCGCAGGCGCCGGCTGAACTTAGCGAGTGGCCGGGGCTGAGCCTGGCCGCCGGCAAGCATCAGCATAAATGGCAGCTGGCCGGTCCGCAGGGAGCGCGAGCGGAGGTCTATTTTACGCCGCGAATGGTGACCACCGACATGCTGGCGCTGCGGGAAGCGGCGATCGCCGGCATTGGCATTGTTCAACTGCCGCTATTAATGGTGCGCGATAAGCTGGCGTCAGGTGAGCTGGTGGTGGTACTTGATGAGTGGCAGCCACGTCGGGAAGTGATTCATGCGGTTTTTGCCTCACGCCGCGGGCTATTGCCGTCGGTGCGCGCGCTGGTGGATTTCCTCACCGAAGAGTATCAGCGGATGGAAGAGGATTAGCGCCGGGCGGCATCAGTTCGCCTCCCTTTCTGCGGATGAGGCGGGGAAAATTTACCCGTGGATAGCCTGGATGATAATAAGCAGGCCGGACCGGCGGGAGCTGATGGGGGCAATGGATACGTCCAGATGCAGAGGACGCTCATCTGGCGTTAGCTTCCGGCGGGGTGCGACAGGCGAAAAAAAAGCCCGTACCTGCGTACGAGCTCTTCTTTAAATATGGCGGTGAGGGGGGGATTCGAACCCCCGATACGTTGCCGTATACACACTTTCCAGGCGTGCTCCTTCAGCCACTCGGACACCTCACCATATTGTCATTCCCGTTGCTGCCGGGAACGGGCGCTAATTTAGGGAAATACCTATCTCCCGTCAATCAACTTTTTAAAAAAAACGCGCGTTTAGCCAAACTTCGCGCAACTTGCTGGCGAAGTGCGCGACAATCGTTTTTTTTGTCACCACTCTCTTTTTGCCCGCCAGCCAGGCGAAATTTGCTATGCTGGCAAATCAATAGAAAACAACAAGTAAAATACGGCGCTAACGCAAACCTGCTTAAGACATTAGCTATCAGGAGTCACAATGGAGATTATCTTTTACCACCCGACGTTTGATATCCCGTACTGGATTGCCGAGCTGGAAAAACAGCTGCCCGGTTCGCGCGTACGGGAGTGGAAGCCTGGCGACGATCGGCCCGCAGACTATGCGCTGGTCTGGCATCCGCCGGTGGAAATGCTCCAGGGCCGCGACTTAAAAGCCGTCTTTGCCCTCGGGGCAGGGGTGGACTCGATCCTCAGTAAGCTGCGCGAACATCCGGAGATGCTGCCGCTATCGATTCCGCTGTTCCGCCTCGAAGATACCGGTATGGGGCTGCAGATGCAGGAGTATGCGGTCAGCCAGGTGCTGCACTGGTTCCGCCGGTTTGACGATTATCAGGCGCTGAAACAGCAGGCGCGCTGGCAGCCGCTGGATGAATACCGGCGCGAAGATTTTACTATCGGCATTATGGGAGCAGGCGTGCTCGGCGCGAAGGTTGCGGAAGGGCTGCAGGCATGGGGCTTCCCGCTGCGCAGCTGGAGCCGTAGCCGCAAGGAGTGGCCGCAGGTGCAAAGCTTTTCCGGGGCTGAGGAGCTGAATGAATTCCTGCGCGGAACGCGGGTGCTGATCAACCTGCTGCCCAACACGGCGGAAACCGTCGGCATTATTAATCAGCAGCGACTGGCGCAGCTTCCGGATGGCAGCTATGTTCTCAATCTGGCGCGCGGCGTCCATGTCGTTGAGGACGATCTGCTGGCGGCGCTGGAAAGCGGTAAACTTAAAGGCGCCATGCTGGATGTCTTCAGCCGCGAGCCGCTCCCGGCGGCAAGCCCGCTGTGGGCGCATCCGCGAGTGGCAATGACGCCGCATATCGCCGCGGTGACGCGGCCGCAGGAAGCGATTACCTATATAGCCGGTACGATTAGCCAGCTGGAGCGAGGGGAAACGGTCGCCGGGCAGGTCGATCGCCAGCGCGGTTACTAAAAGAGGACCCCCGCTGCGGCGGGGTTTTTGCTAATCATACGTCCTGATTCCTGCTATTCTTGCCACAAACAGAGAAGGAGATTGTGATGTATCCTGTTGACCTGCACATGCATACCGTCGCCAGTACCCACGCCTACAGCACCCTGCACGATTATATTGCCGAAGCAAAGCGCAAGGGGATCAAACTCTTTGCGATCACTGACCATGGCCCGGATATGGCCGATGCGCCGCACTACTGGCACTTCGTCAATATGCGCATCTGGCCGCGGCTGGTGGATGGCGTTGGCATTCTGCGCGGTATTGAGGCGAACATTAAAAACACCGCAGGGGAGATTGACTGCAGCGGACCGATGCTAACCTCCCTGGACCTGATAATCGCCGGCTTCCATGAGCCTGTATTCCCGCCGCAGAATAAAGCAACCCATACCGAGGCGATGATCGCCGCGATGGCGAGCGGCGCGGTGCACATTATCAGCCACCCGGGCAACCCTAAATTCCCGGTTGATATCCCGGCTATCGCCGAAGCGGCGGCAAAATACCAGGTGGCGTTGGAAATCAACAACTCCTCTTTTATCTCTTCACGCGTAGGCAGTGAAGATAACTGCCGGGCCATTGCCGCCGCGGTGCGCGATGCCGGAGGCTGGGTGGCTCTCGGCTCTGATTCGCACACAGCCTTTACGCTTGGCGAATTCAGAGAGTGTCGCAAGATCCTCGATGAGGTGAATTTCCCCGAGGAGAGGATCCTTAACGTTTCTCCGCGCCGGCTGCTGAACTTCCTTGAATCCCGTGGGATGCCGGCGATTGCTGAATTTGCCGATCTTTAATTTGTATAACTGGAATAACTGAATGAACGAGTTTTCAATCCTCTGCCGCGTGCTGGGCTCCCTGTACTATCGTCAGCCGCAGGACCCGCTGCTGGTGCCGCTGTTTTCCCTTATTCGTGAAGGCAAGCTAGCGGCAAGCTGGCCGCTGGAGCAGGATGAGCAGCTGGAGCGCCTGCAAAAGAGCTGCGATGTGCAGCCGCTGGCCGCTGATTACAACGCGCTGTTTGTCGGCGAAGAGTGCGGCGTCCCGCCATATCGTAGCGCATGGGTTGAAGGCGCTACGGAAGCCGAAGTTCGCGGTTTTCTGAGCGAGCACGGGATCCCAACCGGAGAGGGGCGAGCCGATCATATTGGTTCCCTGCTGCTGGCTGCTTCGTGGCTTGAGGATCATGCGACGGAAGATGAAAGCGAAACGCTGGAAACGCTGTTTGCCGACTATATTCTGCCGTGGTGCGGGATCTTCCTCGGCAAGGTCGAAGCCCATGCGGTGACGCCTTTCTGGCGGACAATGGCGCCGCTGACGCGCGAGGCGCTCTCTGCCATGTGGGATGAGCTGCAGGAAGAGAATGAAGAGTAAGTGTGATTTAAGTCACATTATTGTTGCAACAGAAAGAGCGCCATTTTATATAGTGTGCTCGAAATCACGTTTGAAGGGCGCGTATCTGCTATGATACGCGCCATGAACATACTTCTCGCAATTGCAATAACGACGGGCATTCTCTCCGGGATCTGGGGATGGGTGGCGGTCGCGTTCGGCCTGCTGAGCTGGGCTGGCTTTCTCGGCTGCACGGCCTATTTTGCCTGCCCGCAGGGCGGCCTGAAAGGGCTGCTGATCTCGGGCTGTACGGTGATGAGCGGCGTGATATGGGCGCAGGTGATCGTTTACGGCAGCGCCCTGGCGCCGCATCTGGAAATCCTCGGCTATATGATGACCGGCATTGTGGCGTTTTTGATGTGCATTCAGGCGCGTCAGCTGCTGCTTTCCTTCGTTCCTGGCACCTTTATCGGCGCCTGCGCCACGTTTGCCGGCAGCGGCGACTGGCGGCTAATTGTGCCTTCTCTGGCGCTGGGGCTGGTTTTTGGCTACGCGATGAAAAACAGCGGACTCTGGCTGGCGGCGCGCGCGGAAAAGAGTAAATCGTTGGCCCACGAAAGGCCCGACGAAGCCTGAGCGACATTATCCCGTAGTGATAAACAGGACCTCAGGTCCTGTTTTGCTTTTCTACAAATCATCCTTTTCCTGCTTCTGCGGCGATCCTTTGCTCCACGGCGGGCGTCATAATCGCCCGGGCCACCATTTTAGCCGTTGGATAAGCGGCCTTCCCCAGACGAAAAAACGAACGGATTGCCGATCGGGAGCCCGCAAAAGGGAGCCTGGATGTTGAAAACGGCGAATCAGTACAATTAAAGTATATTAATCCGCAACATACCCTTGCTATTCTGGCAACCGAATATCGGTCATTGCCGGGCCTCAGGCTTCCGTCCGCGGGGCCGTCATGCGATATTACCGCTAAGCTTTACTTAAGACGTTTGCCGACAGGAGGCGAAATGGCTGTTAAACCTGAGGTTATTCTCGGAGACATCACGACGCTGGCAGTCGATGTTATCGTCAACGCTGCTAACCCTTCGCTGCTTGGCGGCGGTGGAGTTGATGGCGCTATTCATCGGGCCGCCGGGCCGGAGCTTCTGGCGGCGTGCAAAATAGTGCGGCAGCAGCAGGGCGAGTGCGCTCCGGGCCATGCGGTGATCACCATCGCCGGCCAGCTCCCGGCCAGCGCGGTAATTCACGCCGTTGGGCCGGTCTGGCACGGTGGCGATCGACAGGAAGCGGAACTGCTGGCCGATGCCTATAAAAACAGCCTGCAGCTGGCGGCGGCGAATAGCTACCGCACGATTGCCTTCCCGGCAATCAGCACCGGCGTGTACGGCTACCCTAAACAGGCTGCGGCGGAGATCGCCGTACGGACGGTGAATGCCTTTCTCACGCGCTACAATCCGCTGGAACGCGTCTGCTTTGTCTGTTTTGATGCCGAAACGGCTGAAATTTATAACCGCTTGCTGCAGGCACAATAGGCGCTGCGCAACGCCGCCGCCGCCGGGAAGCGATAGTTGTCCGCAGGCGTCGGCGATTATCAATTAAGGAGATCTGTTGGTGGCTGAGGGAAAGGTAGCGCAAAAGCAGCTCGTTCGTCGGGCGGAGATTGTTTCTGCCGCACAAACATGTTTTGCCGCAAAAGGGCTGCACGGCGCATCCGTTGCCGATATTGCCCGCGAGGCCGGGCTTAGCGTAGGGCAGCTGTATCGCATCTTTGCAAGCAAAGAGGAGATTATTGAAGCGATAGTCAGCGAAATTGTCCACGCCAGGGTGGGGGAGATGATTCGCGGAAATCACGACCTGGAGCGGATGGCATCGCTGCTGGCTGGCGTCATACCGCCGCCGGCCGCAACAATAAGCGATAATTATCTGCTGATGGAGATTAACGCTGAAGCCTCAAGAAATCCGCGCCTGCGTGAAATTTTACAGCAGGCCGACCGGCGTTTAAAAGAGGAGGGCGGGCGGCTCACCCGTCACTCTCATCCCGAGATGTCGGCGGAGCAGATCGACGCCGCCAGCGAGCTGATCGCCGTCTTAACGGAAGGCGCGGCGTATCGTCGCGAGCTGACCAGCGCATCGGAGGTGGATAAGCCGGCGATGGCCGCGCTCTATCGCGACGTGTTCCGGCTTTTGTTTGCCAAAGAATAATCTTCGCCGGCCGACGCAGCCCCGATGAGGCTATCCGTTGGCCGAAACCTGCGGTTTTACCGTCTTAGCCTGGAATTTTCCCGAAAAGAGGAAGCGCAGCAGCGGGATGCGCAGGTGAATTTCGTAGAGGATCAGCGCAATCCCCACCACAAAAATCAGACCGGCAATAAACCCTAAGGTGTTCGATTTGATGGCCGGAGCAACCCAGGCTCCGTACAGCAGGGTCAGCGGGTGGTGCACCAAATAAATAAACAGGGATGCATTGACAAAATAGGTCACCCGCGCCGACTGGAAGTTCAGCAAGCGGTGTCCAAGGGAAAACACCACGTTAACCATCCACAGGCCGAGCACCATGGTAATGACGTACTCGGTTTCAAACATCCACGCGTCCCCGGAACCGTACTGCTGGTTCAGGCGGTAGGCGATAAAGCCCAGCAGCGCCCCGACGAAGCACCACGGAGACGGCTGCGTAAACAGTGCTTTCAGGCGCGGGTTGATAAAGGTCTGCGCCCCGAGAATGAAGAACGGCAGATAGAACAGCGTCTGCATGACGATAAAATTAAACAGGCCGTTGCTGAGAATCGGCGGGTAGAGAATAAACAGCGAGCGGCGAATCAGCGCGTAGAGCACGCCGAGCGCGAGAAAAATCATCGATAGCTGAGCCAATGTGACGGTGTCACCAAAGGTCTGGCCGCTTCCCGCGCGGCGTCCGGTGAGCCATTTGAACAGCACGACGCCGAGGGTGGTCAGCACCACCAGCACCAGTAAAAACCACAGATGCGAGATCAGCTCCCAGACGAGGGTATTGAATTTGTCGTACCCCGAAAGCGCGTGCCAGCTATCGGCTTTACCGTTGACGTACTGCAGCATAATAAACTGCGGCAGGGTCAGCAGAGGAATGGCGGTTAACATGGGGATGCCTACGCGCTCAACCCGCACCTTCCACCATTTTTTGAGCGGATAGCGGAGAAAGAGCATGTAGGAAAAATAGCCGGAAATGACGAAGAAAACCTGCATGCGAAAAGCATGAATAAAATCGTTAAACAGCGTCAGCCACCAGGAGGGTTCGGCGCTATTAACATGCCAGCTGTGGCTGGAATAGATAAGCGATATGTGAAAAGGTATCCCCAGCAGCATTAACCACGCGCGGATGCTATCGAAGAAATATTCACGTTCTACTGGCGCATTATTCATACAGTTTCACTACATTCTCAGACAATTCGTCTTATCACTCAAGGTGATAACGTTTAAATTCTCAGCAACCCTACATCAACTCTGGATATCTGTCTCCAGGATAAGCACGCAAAGTGCAAAAGTGACAGAGAACTGTCCATTACCTGTACTGCTAAGCTGAACAATGCAGGGATTATGTTGTCGGATTGCCTGAATTTCCATTAAAATAGATCGGATCGATTTAAGCACACAAAGGGGGAAGTGCTTACTTATATGAAACATAAACCACAGATGATGAAAATGCGCTGGTTAAGCGCAGCCGTAATGTTGTCCCTGTGTACTTCATCTGCATGGGCGTTTAGCATTGATGACGTTGCAAAAGAGGCAAAATCGTTAGCCGGGAAGGGCTATGAAGCGCCGAAGAGCAACCTGCCCTCCGTTTTCCGCGACATGAAATATGCGGACTACCAGCAAATCCAGTTCAACCACGATAAAGCATACTGGAATAACCAGAAGACCCCGTTCAAACTTGAATTTTATCATCAGGGCATGTACTTCGACACGCCGGTCACCATTAATGAAGTGACGGCAAGCAGCGTGCATAAGATTAAATATAACCCGGACTATTTCAATTTTGGCAGCGTCCAGCATGACAAAGACACGGTAAAAGACCTTGGCTTTGCCGGGTTTAAAGTGCTGTACCCGATCAACAGCAAAGATAAGAATGACGAAATTGTCAGCATGCTCGGAGCCAGCTATTTCCGCGTACTGGGCCAGGGCCAGGTTTACGGGCTCTCCGCTCGCGGGCTTGCAATCGATACTGCGCTGCCTTCAGGCGAAGAGTTCCCGCGTTTTCGCGAGTTCTGGATCGAGCGTCCAAAAGCTACCGACAAGCGTCTGACAATTTATGCTCTGCTCGACTCCCCGCGCGCAACCGGAGCGTATCGTTTTGTCATTATGCCGGGTCGCGATACCGTGGTTGACGTGCAGTCGAAGGTGTACCTGCGTGACAAGGTCGGCAAGCTAGGCGTTGCGCCGTTGACCAGCATGTTCCTGTTCGGGCCAAATCAGCCGTCTCCGGCGACAAACTACCGTCCGGCGCTGCACGACTCTAACGGTCTGTCTATTCTTGCCGGCAACGGCGAGTGGATCTGGCGTCCGCTGAACAATCCGAAGCATCTGGCCGTCAGCAGCTACGCGATGGAAAATCCGCAAGGGTTTGGTTTGCTGCAGCGCGGGCGTCAGTTCTCTCGCTTTGAAGACCTCGACGACCGCTACGATCTGCGTCCGAGCGCATGGATCACGCCGAAAGGCGACTGGGGTAAAGGTAAAATCGAACTGGTTGAAATTCCAACCAACGATGAAACTAACGATAACATCGTGACCTACTGGACGCCGGATCAGCTGCCGGAGCCGGGTAAAGAGATGAACTTCAAATACTCTATTACCTTTAGCCGCGATGAAGACAAGCTGCACGCGCCGGATAACGCCTACGTTATGCAAACCCGTCGTTCCACCGGCGATGTGAAGCAGTCAAACCTGATTCGTCAGCCGGACGGCACCATCGCGTTCATCGTTGATTTCACCGGTCCTGAGATGAAAAAAATGCCGTCAGATACGCCGGTAACGGCGCAGGCGAGCATTGGCGATAACGCGGAAATCGTTGAGAACGCGGTGCGTTATAACCCGATCACCAAGGGCTGGCGTATGATTCTGCGCGTGAAGGTGAAAGATCCGAAGAAAACTACGGAAATGCGCGCTGCGCTGGTCAATGCCGACCAGACGCTGAGTGAAACCTGGAGCTATCAGCTGCCTGCTAATGAATAACATAACCAAGTACATTGACGCCTTGCCGCTGTCGGGGGCAGAGAAATCTGCGCTTCCTGATAGCAGCCTGAAGGCGGTACATGAAGCGCTGGATGCCGATCGTCACGATTTTCCCCGCGAAGACGATTCCCCTCTGGGGTCGGTGAAATCGCGGCTGGAGCACAGCTGGCCAGACGCGCTGGCGGGCGATCAGCTCATCAAAGATGATGAAGGGCGCACCCAGCTGCACGCCATGCCGAAGGCGAAACGCTCCTCTATGTTCCCGGATCCGTGGCGGACCAACCCGGTCGGTCGCTTCTGGGATCGGCTCCGTGGACGCGATGTCACCCCGCGCTATCTTTCTCGTCTGACCAAAGAAGAGCAGGAAAGCGAGCAGAAATGGCGCACCGCCGGTACCATTCGTCGCTACATTCTGCTGCTGCTGACGCTGGCGCAGACGGTCGTCGCGACCTGGTACATGAAAACCATTCTGCCATATCAGGGCTGGGCGTTAATCAACCCCGCCGACATGGTAGGGCAGAATCTGTGGGTTTCATTTATGCAGCTGCTGCCGTATATGCTGCAAACCGGTATTCTGATCCTCTTTGCGGTCCTCTTCTGCTGGGTATCAGCGGGATTCTGGACGGCGCTGATGGGCTTCCTGCAGCTGCTGATGGGGCGCGATAAGTACAGTATTTCCGCCTCCACCGTCGGCGATGAGCCGCTGAATCCAGAGCATCGGACGGCGCTGATCATGCCTATCTGCAACGAAGACGTCGATCGCGTTTTCGCCGGTCTGCGCGCCACCTGGGAATCGGTGAAAGCGACGGGCCAGCAGCAGCACTTCGACGTTTACATCCTGAGCGACAGCTACAATCCGGATATTTGCGTAGCGGAGCAAAAGGCGTGGATGGAGCTGATTGCTGAAGTCCAGGGTGAGGGGCAGATTTTCTATCGCCGTCGTCGTCGTCGCGTGAAGCGTAAAAGCGGTAACATCGATGACTTCTGCCGCCGCTGGGGCAGCCAGTACAGCTACATGGTGGTGCTGGACGCCGACTCGGTGATGTCCGGAGAATGTCTGACCGGGCTGGTGCGTCTGATGGAGGCTAACCCGAACGCCGGGATTATCCAGTCGTCGCCGCGTGCCTCCGGGATGGACACCCTCTACGCCCGCTGTCAGCAGTTCGCGACCCGCGTATACGGCCCGCTGTTTACCGCCGGTCTGCACTTCTGGCAGCTTGGCGAGTCGCACTACTGGGGTCATAACGCAATTATCCGCGTAAAACCGTTCATTGAGCACTGTGCGCTGGCGCCGCTGCCGGGTGAAGGCTCCTTCGCCGGATCGATTCTGTCGCACGACTTCGTGGAAGCCGCGCTGATGCGTCGTGCCGGCTGGGGCGTGTGGATTGCCTATGACCTGCCGGGCTCCTATGAGGAGCTGCCGCCGAACCTGCTGGATGAACTGAAGCGTGACCGTCGCTGGTGCCACGGTAACCTGATGAACTTCCGCCTGTTCCTGGTTAAAGGTATGCACCCGGTACACCGGGCGGTGTTCCTGACCGGCGTCATGTCCTATCTCTCCGCGCCGCTGTGGTTTATGTTCCTCGCCCTGTCGACCGCTCTGCAGGTGGTGCACGCGCTCACCGAGCCGCAGTACTTCCTGCAGCCGCGCCAGCTGTTCCCGGTCTGGCCGCAGTGGCGTCCGGAGCTGGCGATCGCCCTGTTTGCCTCAACGATGGTGCTGCTGTTCCTGCCGAAACTGCTGAGCATTATTCTGGTGTGGTGCAAAGGGTCGAAGGAGTACGGCGGGTTTATCCGCGTGACGCTCTCTCTGCTGCTGGAGGTGCTGTTCTCCGTGCTGCTGGCGCCGGTGCGTATGCTGTTCCACACCGTGTTTGTGGTCAGCGCCTTCCTCGGCTGGGAAGTGGTCTGGAACTCGCCGCAGCGTGATGACGACTCGACCCCGTGGGGCGAAGCGTTTATGCGCCACGGTTCACAGCTGCTGCTGGGCCTGGTTTGGGCCGTCGGAATGGCGTGGCTGGATCTGCGCTTCTTGTTCTGGCTGGCGCCGATCGTATTCTCGCTGATCCTGTCGCCGTTCGTGTCGGTGATTTCCAGCCGGGCGACCGTTGGTCTGCGTACCAAGCGCTGGAAACTGTTCCTGATCCCGGAAGAGTATTCCCCGCCGCAGGTGCTGAAGGATACCGATGCTTATCTGACCCTGAACCGTCAGCGTTCGCTTGATGATGGATTTATGCACGCCGTGTTTAACCCATCGTTTAACGCGCTGGCGACGGCAATGGCTACCGCTCGTCACCGTCACGGTCGGATCCTCGATATCGCCCGCGAACGTCACGTTGAGCAGGCGTTGAACGAGACGCCGGACAAACTTAACCGCGACCGCCGTCTGGTGCTGTTAAGCGATCCGGTGACGATGTCGCGCCTGCACTATCGGGTATGGGCCGCGCCGGAGAAATACTCTTCGTGGGTGGATGCCTATGGTCAGCTAACGCTGAATCCGCTGGCATTAAAAACGAAGTAAGCCGCGCGTTAATAAAAATACCGGCAATTTGCCGGTATTTTTTTCTCCAGGAGTTGAGGTTACAGATGAGAATTTTGCTGGTCATCGTTATGACCCTGGTGCTCAGCGGCTGCGGCAGCATTATTAGCCGCACGGTGCCGGGGCAGGGGCATGGCAATCAGTATTACCCCGGCGTTCAGTGGGACGTTCGCGATTCGTCGTGGCGCTATATCACTATCCTCGACCTGCCATTTTCACTGGTGTTCGACACGCTGCTGCTGCCGCTTGATGCGAGCCACGGACCCTACAATTAGCTAGCGCTCATCCCACTCATCGGCCGCCGTCTGACCCTCTTCCGTATCCAGAGAGGGTTCAAGCTGAAACTCGCCCTCATCCCATTCATGGAGCGTATTCTCTTCCAGCCACTCCTGGCGGAGCTCTATCTCGTCATAATCGCCGTCAAAAACGCTCTGAGCCGCTTCGCCGCTGAGCACTGGCAGACAATCGCCTTCCCCATCTTCGTCGGCAAAAAACTCGGCCTGCCAGGCGATATCGCCATCCTGCAAAATGTATTTCTGGATATTCAGCTGCTCGACGTTAGCGCTCTCCTCGTCGCTATCCGGATTATTGGCCAGGTACTCTTCGCGGGCCGCATCGATAGCTTCTTCGAGCGTGGCATAGAAAACGGAATCCTTTGGCATGGCTAACCCCCTAAGAAGAATGAGAAATGGACTCGATTCAATCTATAGAAGGCGGCGGGCAATGCGTCAAGGGGAAGGGCGCCTTGCTGACTTAATTTACCGAACGATCGCCGGAGTCCCGGCTGTCAGAAGGTGCGCTGCTTCGCGGCTGGCGTAAGGTGATAGTCGAGTAGATAGCGTTGAACAGCACCACGCAGGCGGTGACCAAAAAGACCGCCCGGAAGCCATAGTTGGCGGAGACGGAGGCGCCGATGAGCGGGCCGGTGACGTTACCAATATCGCGAAACGACTGGTTATAGCTGAAGATGCGGCCGGCGACCTGGCTGGTGGAGTTGTACACCAGTAGCGTTTGCACGGCCGGCAGCAGCGCGCCGTCGGCAGCGCCGAGCAGAAAACGCAAAACGCCCAGCTGCAGCGGCGTCTGGACGAATGACATCGGAATAAGCAGCAGAACGGAGAGGATCAGCGCCACGATGAGGATTTTTTCCGGCCCGATACGGTCCCCCAGCCTGCCGAGACGCGGGGCGCTGATCAGGGCGGCAACCCCGGGAACGGAGGCGATCATCCCGCTGATAAACGCAATATTGCTGATGTCCCCGCTCAGATCCCGCACGTACAGCGTCAGGATCGGGGCAATCGACCCGGTAGCAACCTGGATAATCAGGGTGGTGACGAACAGGCTGAGCACCAGTTTTGGGCTTTTCAGCGAGGAGAACACGTCTCTGGCGCTGAGCATCTCTTTTTTCGCCACCGGCACAAACTGCTCGCGGATGAAGAACAGCGTCAGGAGGAAGCAGATAAACAGGACGCTGGCGGTAAGAAAGAAGACGGCGCGCAGGCCCCACAGATCGGCGAGAAAACCGCCGGCCAGCGGGCCAAGCAGGGCGCCGCTGACGGCCCCGGTGGAGAGCGTTCCCAGCGCCCAGCCGCTTTTCTGGCGAGGGATTTGGGTCGCGATAAGGGCATTGGCGTTCGGAATAAAGCCGCCTAACAATCCCAGCAGCGCGCGCAGCACCAGAAATTGCCAGATATTTTGCGCCAGTCCCATCAGCATCATGACGATAGCCATTCCGAGAGCGGAACGTAGCAGCATGATTTTTCGACCTTTTCGGTCGGCAAGCCCGCCCCAGAACGGTGAGGCAACGGCGGAGAAAAGAAAGGTAATGCTGAAGACCAGCCCCGACCACATATTGAGGGCGCCGTGGCCCGTGACGCCGAGCTGTTCAACGTAAAGCGGAAGGAACGGCATAACCAGGCTGAACGCCGCGCCGGTCAAAAAACAGCCGAACCAGGTGACGGTAAGATTGCGTTTCCAGTTAACAGGTATATCAGCAGACGACATAGGTTCCCACTGGCCTGCGCCGCAGGTCAAAAGTTGAAAATATGAGCCTGCTAATTATGCGCCTGAGAAACGGTTGCCGCAATGGAGGACCGCTTTTAATGCTAAGGGCGTGGCCCCCGAAACGGGGGCTTTGTGCGGAGTAACGGCGGTTATTCGTAGCGTGAAGGAACGCCGGGCGGGCGCGACTTGAAGCGGCGATGCATCCACATATACTGCTCCGGCGCCATCAGAATGCATTTCTCGACGATGTGGTTCATCCACACGGCGGTCGTTTGCGGGTCATCCAGCGGCGGATCGCACTCCGGCGGCAGAATAATCAGCTCATAGCCTTTGCCATCGGGCTTACGGCGCGGTACGAAGGGAACGATGCAGGCCTTCGACATTTTTGCCAGCATCCAGGTGCCGGAGGTGGTGGCGGCCTGGTCGACGGCGAAAAACGGCACAAAGACGCTGGAGGCCGGGCCGTAGTCGTGATCCGGCGCATACCAGATAACATCGCCTTTTTTCAGCGCCCGCACCATGCCCTTCAGATCCTTACGGTCGATCATATCCTTGTTGGAGCGCAGTCGCCCCCACGTCTGCAGCCAGTCGATAACCGGGTTATCATTCGGGCGATAGACACCAATCCCCGGCTCATTCATCCCGAACATGCGGGCGCCCATTTCAAGGGTGAGGAAGTGGATACCGATCAGCAGAATGCCGCGTTTTTGCTCCTGCACGGCCCGGATATGTTCGACGCCAGTCGCATCCGTCCAGCGCGCAATGCGCCGCGCAGGCCAGAACCAGGCCATGCCGGTTTCCATCAGGCCCATGCCAACGGATTCAAAATTCTGTTTTACCAGCTGATGGCGCTCCTGCTCGCTCTTCTCGGGGAAGCAGAGCTCCAGGTTGCGGTAAGCAATTTTGGCCCGTCGGGTCATCAGGCGCATCGCGAGTCGACCCAGAGCGGTGCCCAGGCGATAAATCAGCGGATAGGGAAGCTGGACAACCAGCCACAGCAGGCCAATTCCTGGCCAAAGCAGCCAATAACGCGGGTGCAGTAACGCCGCGGAAAATTTAGGTAAATGGGTCATCTCATACCTGTTCAATTAAGCAACGCGTTCTATTATCGCATTTTTTTATGGTTCAGCCAAAACGACTGGCCCAGGTGGCATTTATTGTTAAATCATAGCGAATGTTGCTGTAAAAAATGTAGCTTGAAATGTATGGATGTAAATTAATGCCGTTTACTATATGATGCCGGCCGTTTATTTTACTCATTTTTATGTCGAGCAGGTACACCATGCCAGTGTTACATAACCGCATTTCAAATGAGACGTTAAAAGCGCAGATGTTGGCCGAGACCGAGCCGCGCACGACGATCTCTTTCTATAAGTACTTCACCATCGTTGATCCACAAGCGACGCGCGACGCCCTGTGGATTGCGCTCACTAAGCTGAACGTGTTTGGCCGTATTTACCTGGCCCACGAAGGGATCAATGCGCAAATCAGCGTACCGCAGAGCCGCGTTGAGGCCCTGCGCGAGTATCTGTACGCGTTCAACCCGGCGCTGGAAGGGCTGCGAATGAACATCGCTCTCGACGACGACGGGAAATCGTTTTGGGTGCTGCGCCTGAAGGTGCGCGACCGAATTGTCGCCGATGGTATCGACGATGAGACGTTTGATGCCTCTAACGTGGGTGACTACCTGAAAGCTGCGGAAGTTAACGCGATGCTGGATGACCCCGAAGCGATCTTTATCGATATGCGCAACCATTACGAATACGAAGTGGGGCATTTCGAGCAGGCGATGGAAATTCCCGCCGATACTTTCCGCGATCAGCTGCCGAAGGCGGTTGAGATGATGCAGGAGCATAAAGATAAAAAAATCGTTATGTACTGTACCGGCGGCATCCGCTGCGAAAAAGCCAGCGCGTGGATGAAGCACAACGGCTTCAGCAAGGTCTGGCACATCGAAGGCGGCATTATTGAGTATGCGCGTCGCGCGCGAGAGCAGGGTCTGCCGGTGCGTTTTATCGGTAAAAACTTTGTTTTCGATGAGCGCATGGGCGAGCGTATTTCTGACGACGTTATCGCGCACTGCCATCAGTGCGGCGCGCCCTGCGATAGCCACACCAACTGCCTGAACGACGGCTGCCATCTGCTGTTTATCCAGTGTCCGAGCTGTGCGGAGAAGTTTGCCGGATGCTGCAGCGAATCCTGCATGGAGGAGCATAAGCTGCCGGAAGAGGAGCAGCGTCAGCTGCGGGCCGGGCGTGAGAACGGGAATAAGATCTTCAATAAATCTCGCGGGCGTCTGAATACCAAGCTGGGGATCCCGGATCCTGAGCCTTCAGAAAAACCATAGCCAGACAAGGTCGATGATGGCCAGCAGCAGCCACAGCGCGAGATAAATCATAAAATGCTCGCGGATGTTGTTGATCAGTAAGTCATACAGGCGACGCATAAGATCTCTCAGTCATAAACGGCCTCCGGTGAGGCCGTTTTTTTATCGGTGCGGTGGCAGCGCCGCGGGGTGGCTATTATTGCTGAAAGCGCGCCAGTGAGAAGGGGGTCAGATCAAAAGCCGGCGATTCTCCCCGGGCAAACTGGACGGCAATTTCGCCCAAAACCGGAGCAAATTTAAAGCCATGACCGCTTAATCCGCTAATAAGCAGCGTTTGCGGATGACCGGGGAGAGTATCGATAATGAAGTCCTCATCCGGCGTATTGTCGTAGGTGCAGGATGCGCCGTGCAGGCAGCCGCCGATGCCTGGCAGGACGTTGCGCAGAAAATTGAACGATTCCGAGCCGTCCGTCGCCACGCTGCCAAACGGCGTGCGTTCTTCCGCGGTGGAGATGAGCTGCCCGCCGTTGTGCTTGCCGATTTTGAGTTCATTATCTTCCGCCGGGAAGCCGTAGAACTGATCGCCGCTGGGCAGTTCGCCGGTAAACGCCGGAAAATTGTTTTTGCGGCTGTAGCGGCCATCGGCCTGGAACCAGGCGAAGATTTTGCGCACCGGCTGAACCGGCAGCTCAGGCAGCAGGCGGGTCACCCAGGTACCGGCGCTGATCAACAGCTTTTTAGCGCCGTACTGGCCATCCGCGGTGTCGATAGTGACGCCATCCTGATGATGATGGATCGCGGTGACCGGACAGTTGAACAGCTGCGCACAGCCCGCTTCACGAGCCAGGCGAATCCAGGTTTCAATGGCCAGTTCGCTGCGCAGGACGCCTGATGCTGGTTCAAATACCCCGCGATAGCCCTCAGGCACGCGAATTTCCGGCCAGCGGGCCATAATGGCCTGGGCGTCCATCTCTTCAACGTTGAGCTCAAATTCACGAGCGCTGTTCATGACGTTAGTGAGAAACGCGGAATCCGCCGGGCCGAGGTTGATCACCCCGGTACGTTCAAAAACGGCTTCACCGCTGAGGGCGGCTAGTTCGTCCCAGAGCTGCTGCGCCCGCAGCACCAGAGGGACGTATCTTTCACCTTCACCATAGGCGTGGCGGATAAGACGCGTGTTGCCGTGATGGCTGCCTTCCTGGTGCGGAGGCTGGTGGGCGTCGGTCATCAGGACGTTGAGTCCTGCGCGACGGGCATAATAGCCTGCGGCGGCGCCGGTTGAGCCGCTGCCGATAATGATGAGGTCGTATTGCATGGTATGTTCCGGGTTTTTGCTTTATTAGCAGGGTAATTAACAACCCGTACTTATACAAGCCCGAAAATAAATCAGGCACCAACCGGTGCCTGTTTAGTTAGAGTATATGGATGACAGCAGAATCACTAATGTCTGCGGTACTCATTTACCTGGTATTCACCTGCTTCAATCTTCGCAATGCCGGCTTCAAGAATAGAAATAAATTGACGTGCGACGTCCGTCGTCAGCCATAAAGTCTGGCCAATTTCAGCTTCATTACTGCTTTCATGAGTGGGGTTCTGGTAGTGCAGGCGCAACATCAGCGCGTCGTAGCTATCTACGGTGCTGATGTCCCATCCGACGAGGGGATGGGTCTGGATGACTTCATTATTCTTTTCCATCATAACCCCTTATTCATATGTTAAAAGACAACAATTCTCGAGGTTTAATGCATATTTTTTGAAGCAAGTTAATTATATCAGCAGTTAAGAATAAACTCGAGAAATTAACGCGAACGGGGCGAGCTTTTCTCTTTTTGACGCTTTTTTGCGCAAATTTTGTACCGCGGTACGTTATTTTTTAAGGAAATTATCAGGGATTAAAGAAAAATCCGAGTATCAGACGGAGGGAATAAAAAAGCCGGGGCGACCCGGCAAAAGAAGCACAATGAGGGAGCAAATTAATTTGCTGTACCGGTCAGACTTCGAACCGCATGAGTATTGGGCAGGCAAAAGCTTCGGCTAACAGCCTGAGGCGTTCTGCGCTGTCGCTTTCATGCGCACGGGTGACTCAGGGTACGTCGTGGATAAACCAGTCATCAGCGCTTTCCCAGGTTTCTTGCAGGATTTCGCTTATCCGGTTTTTATCTTCTTTAAGGCCACCGATAACGGAAAGATTGTTACCGGTGGCGAAGCGTACGGTTACCTGGCTTGGTTCAGCCGGAAACTGCAGATCGATACGTCGGGAGAGTTCATTATTCAGCGCTTCTAAAGCGCCGCTCGGTAAGGCTGTGGTTTTGGCGATAGACACTTCGATGCGCATGATTGCCCCCTGTGTAATGTACTGTTTATTTATACAGTATCGTTTTTGTATTTACAACAGAGGGCGGCGTTTTATTTTTTCATCGTCCAGCGTATGGTTTCACCGGCCAGGAAGGGGACCAGCGTGTCGCCCGGCAGTGCGATGCTTTCTGCCACAACGCTCTCTTCGCGCACCAGCTCAACAAAGCTCTCATTGACCGGCAGACCGTAGAAGCGCGGGCCGTTAAGCGAACAAAATGCTTCGAAGTGCTGCAGCGCATTCATCTCTTCGAACACCGTTGCGTAGCTACCCAGCGCGGTTGGCGCATTAAAGCAGCCGGCGCATCCGCAGCTGGTTTCTTTACGATGACGCGCGTGCGGCGCGGAGTCGGTACCGAGAAACGCGCGGGTAAAGCCGCTGGCGACCAGCTCGCGCAGGGCCTGCTGGTGAATATTACGTTTCAGAATCGGCAGGCAGTAAAGGTGCGGACGAATACCGCCGACCAGCATGTGATTACGGTTAAACATCAGATGCTGTGGCGTAATGGTGGCGGCCAGCAGTTCGTTGCCATCGCGAACGTACTCTGCGGCATCCTTGGTGGTGATATGTTCGAACACCACTTTCAGACCCGGCAGGCGCTGGCGCAGCGGCTCCATCACCGTTTCGATAAAGCGCGCCTCGCGATCGAAGATATCGATCTCCGCGTGCGTCACTTCGCCGTGTACCAGCAGCGGCATGCCGAGTTTTTGCATACGCTCAAGCACCGGCATAATGGCATCGATGCTGGTCACGCCGTGGCTGGAGTTAGTGGTGGCATTGGCCGGGTACAGTTTAGCCGCGGTAAAAACGCCGGCCTCAAATCCGCGCTCCAGCTCGGCTGGATCGAGCGTATCGGTCAGGTAGCAGGTCATCAGAGGGGTAAAATCATGCCCGGCGGGCACGGCGTTAAGGATCCGCTGGCGATAGGCGACGGCGGCTTCAACGGTGGTGACAGGCGGCGCCAGATTCGGCATCACGATCGCCCGACCATAAAACTCGCTGGTGTAAGGCACGACGGTTTCCAGCATATCGTCATCGCGCAGATGGATGTGCCAGTCGTCAGGGCGACGGATTTTCAGTACCTGGGGTTGTGCTGTCATGGAAGGCTCCGGCTAATAGGTTCAGTCATCAGGGCTGTTTTTCACCGGGCACAAAGGATAAGCGTAAACGTTTTCCTTTGCATCAACTTCCGTAAAAAAACGGGCGCCCTGGCGCCCGCGATGTTAATTGGTGAAGGGGATGATTATCTCACCCGGCTTGACCTCAATGCCTTTAGCGTACTTTTTCGCCAGCGCTTCACCGGTGCTGGCGTCTTCGCGCAGAACGTAGGCGGGCTGCTGGTTAAAATAGCTGCGCAGGGATTGGTTCAGGTAGGGGATCAGCGTCTGCACTACCGACTGCAGCTTCTCCGGCGCGACTTTCGCATCGACGACTTCCATTTCCTGCAGGAAGATCGCCCCTTTTTCCTTATTGAATACCGGCAGCGCTTTAAGCTTAAGGTCAATAGTGGCTTTTTGATTACCGAACAGCGAATTGAGATCCAGATTGGCAACGCCGCTGAGGGTCACTTTATTCGGCTCCTCGCGACCAATCGCGCTGGTTAAATCGTGCAGTTCGATATGCGCATCCGCCACGCCCGGCAGGCCGATATCCTTGGCGAAGTGGTTACGTTTCTGCAGCGCCTGATTAATTTCCTGTTCGCTTATCGAATACTGCGTAAGCTGGTTACAGCCGCTCAGGAGGCCGCTAACGATAAGCGCGGCCACGATAAACATCTTTTTCATTGGGTTCCTTAACGTAATGCCATGGGCTCATCCTGACACAAAGCAGCATGGCCTGCCAGCACCGTAGGCGCTAGCGGAAAATGCTGAAAATCAGCCTGGCTTTACGCAGCGGCTCAGGTTCGTGGCTCGAGCATTCCGGAGGCCGAACGCCTGGCGCTGAACTGCCACCACAGGGCGATAAAGGTGATAAAGCCGATAATACCCAGCATCAGCCACGGTAGCTCCGGCTGGTTGAGCACTTTACCGGCGTCAAACAGCCACCCGCCGCCGGCGTAGCCGAAGGCCCCGCCAAAGGCCAGCCCCAGTCGACTGAAGCCCATGTAGCTGCCGCGCGCGCGCGCGTCGGCCAGCGACGCGCCCAGGGTTTCACGCGCCGGCTCCGCGATAATCGAGCCCATATAGAAAATGCAAATCAGCGTAAATAGCTGCTGCAGGTTGCTGGTTAAACCAATCGGCAGCATGGCGAGCGTCATGACCAGCAGACCGGCCATCAGCCGATGCTCCAGCCGATAGCGCTTTTCACTCCAGCGGGCAATCGGATACAGCAGCGTCAGCGATATCGTCGCTTCAATGGCATACATCCATTTGACCGCAGAAGGGGAGCCCGCGATGTCGTTGACCATAATCGGCAGCATCAGCATGACCTGCACCGCCAGCATGTAATAGCCGGTTAGCGTCAGAACATAGGTTACGAAGCGCCTGTCGCGCAGCACGCGCCCCAGCCCTTCGCGCACCGGCGTTTTCACCGTCGACAGCTTCCAGGCCGGGAGATACCAGGCGTTGAAGCCGGCGCAGGCGACAAACAGCGCCGCGCCTACGCTGCACACGAGGCGGAAATCGTACTGTAACAACCAGCTGCCGAGCAGGGCGCCGATGACCGCGCCGGCGCTGTCCTGCATCATCAGGAGCGAAAAGAAGCGACCGCGCTGATGCGGGCGCACCAGCTTCACCACCAGCGCCGCGCGCGGCGGGTCAAACAGCGTTCCGCCGAGGCCCGAGAGAATGCAGGATAGCCAGAGCACCCACGGCTCATGGGCCACCGCCATCGCGGCAAAGCCGCCCGCGCGCATCAGCATACCGGTGACGATCATCGGCTTGGCGCCGAAACGGTCGGCAACCGCGCCGCCAAAAATCCCCAGACCCTGCTGGACCAGCTGGCGCAGGCCGAGGGCGATACCGACCATCAGCGCGGCCCAGCCCATCTGGTCGACAAAGCGAATGGAAATCAGCGGGAAGACGACAAAAAAGCCGAGAACGACCAGCATGTTGTCGACCAACAGGAAGTATTTACCCAGGCTCCTTGCCTGCGATACGCGGGACATTTCCCCTCCTGGGAAAATAAAGATTAGCCCTACTAGTTTGCGGGGAAGCCCGGGCGTTTCCCAGCGTACTTGCGACAATATTTTTTTATCAAAAAGCAAGTTTGATAGAGGCTATTCATCGAAAAAGGGAGATGGTGCAGAAAATGGTATGTTGCTGTTTTCACTCCGTCGTTCAGGACAGGTATAGTGAAGGGAGCAGGGTAATAAGTCAGGGGAACAGGAGAGGGGAATGTTTGGCTACCGCAGTAACGTACCAAAGGTGCGTTTGACGACGGACAGGCTGGTGACGCGGCTGGTCCACGATCGTGACGCCTGGCGTCTGGCCGACTACTACGCGGAGAATAAAGGGTTCTTAAAACCCTGGGAGCCGGTGCGCGACGACAGCCACTGCTACCCCTCCGGCTGGCAGGCGCGCTTGTCGATGATTTCGGAGTTTCATAAGCAGGGCTCGGCGTTCTATTTTGCGCTCCTCGATCCGCAAGAGAAGGAGATAGTCGGCGTGGCGAATTTTTCGAACGTGGTGCGCGGCTCGTTTCATGCCTGCTACCTCGGCTACTCCATCGGCGAGAAGTGGCAGGGGCAGGGGCTGATGTTTGAAGCGCTGACCTCGGCAATTCGCTATATGCAGCGCACGCAGCATATTCATCGCATTATGGCCAACTATATGCCGCACAATCAGCGCAGCGGCGATTTGCTGGCGCGTCTTGGCTTTGAAAAAGAGGGTTACGCCAAAGATTATCTGTTAATCGATGGCCAGTGGCGTGACCACGTATTGACGGCGTTGACGACACCGGACTGGATCCCGGGTCGCTAAGGAGAGATCATGAAATATCAGTTAACCGCGCACGAAGCGCGCGTTATTGGCTGCCTGCTGGAAAAACAGGTCACGACGCCGGAGCAGTATCCTCTATCGGTCAACGCGGTGGTGACCGCCTGTAACCAGAAAACCAACCGGGAGCCGGTGATGTCGCTCAGTGAAAGCGATATTCAGGATCTGCTGGATACGCTGGTCAAGCGCCACTATCTGCGTACGGTGAGCGGGTTTGGCAATCGGGTGACCAAATACGAACAGCGATTTTGCAATTCCGAGTTCGGCGATCTGAAGCTGACGCCGGCGGAGGTCGCGGTGGTCACGACGCTGCTGCTGCGCGGCGCGCAGACGCCGGGCGAACTGCGCAGCCGGGCGCAGAGAATGTACGAATTCAGCGATATGGCGGAAATCGAAAGCGTGCTCGAGAAGCTGGCAAGCCGTGATGACGGCCCGTTCGTCGCGCGTCTGCCTCGTGAGCCGGGGAAACGCGAATGCCGCTACATGCATCTGTTCTGCGATGATATGGATTCGCTTATCACGGCGGTAGAAGCGGTATCGCCGTCGGGAGACGATCTCCAGACCCGGGTTGAGGTGCTGGAGGCCGAAGTGGCGGAACTAAAAGAGCGGCTGGCATCGCTGTTGGCCCATCTGGGGGATTAATCGTGACGGCGAAACTACGCGTTGGAGTGGTGGGACTGGGTGGCATTGCGCAGAAGGCCTGGCTGCCGGTATTAGGCGCCGCGGACGGCTGGACGCTGCAGGCGGCCTGGTCACCGGGTAAAGAGAAGGCGCTACGTATCTGCGAAACCTGGCGCATTCCCTATGCAGATTCCCTGGAGCAGCTGGCGGCGCAGTGTGATGCGGTATTTGTTCATACCTCGACGGCCTCGCACTTTGAGGTCGTCAGCCGGTTGCTTAACGCCGGGGTGCACGTCTGCGTGGATAAACCGCTGGCGGATAAGCTCAGCGAAGCCGAATCCTTGGTTGAGCTGGCCGCTCGCCGCGGGCTGACGCTGATGGTAGGATTTAACCGCCGCTTTGCTCCGCTTTATCGCGAGCTGAAAGCGCATCTGGACGATGCCGCCTCGCTGCGTATGGATAAGCATCGTGGCGACAGCGTCGGTCACGACCTGCGCTTTACCCTGCTTGATGACTACCTGCACGTGGTCGATACCGCGTTGTGGCTGGCGGACGGGAAGGCGCGTCTGAGCGGCGGCCTGCTGCAAACCACCGCCCAGGGTGAAATGCTCTATGCCGAACACCGCTTCAGCTCGCCGCAGCTGGAGGTGACCACCAGCATGCACCGGCGCGCCGGCAGCCAGCGGGAGTGGGTTCAGGCGGTCACCGACGGCGGCCTGTATGAAGTTCGTGATATGCGCGAGTGGCAGGAAGAGCGCGGCCAGGGAGTGGTTCAGCGTCCGGTTCCCGGCTGGCAAACGACCCTCGAGCAGCGCGGCTTTGTGGGCTGCGCGCGTCATTTTATTGAATGCGTGCAAAATCAGACGGTTCCCGAAACCGCAGGCGAACAGGCGCTGCTGGCCCAGCGCATCGTTGAAAAGCTGTGGCGCGAGGCGATGAGCGAATAATTCGTTGTAACATCTGGCAGTAGTAATTCATGACGAACCCGGTAGACTATCGCCACTTTCCAGCGCCCGCCATTGCGGGCGTTTTACTTCAGGGTTGTGGAAAACACCTCAATGAACCTTTTAAAATCACTGGCGGCAGTCAGTTCGATGACCATGTTTTCGCGCGTGCTGGGCTTTGCGCGAGACGCCATCGTCGCGCGTATTTTTGGTGCGGGAATGGCAACGGACGCCTTTTTTGTGGCGTTCAAATTACCGAACCTGCTGCGTCGCATTTTTGCCGAAGGCGCGTTTTCTCAGGCGTTTGTGCCGATACTGGCTGAATATAAAAGCAAGCAGGGCGAAGACGCCACCCGCGTATTCGTGGCCTATGTTTCGGGTCTTCTGACGCTGGTTCTGGCGATAGTAACCCTCCTCGGCATGCTGGCCGCTCCCTGGGTCATCACCGTGACCGCGCCAGGGTTTGCCGACTCCCCGGATAAATTTGCGCTGACGACGCAGCTGCTGCGCATCACCTTCCCCTATATTTTGCTGATCTCGCTGGCCTCATTAGCCGGCGCGATCCTCAATACCTGGAACCGTTTTTCCGTTCCCGCCTTTGCGCCCACTTTTCTTAACGTCAGCATGATTGGCTTTGCGCTATTTGCGGCGCCGTATTTCCACCCGCCGATGCTGGCAATGGCGTGGGCGGTCACCGTCGGCGGCGTACTGCAGCTGGCCTATCAGCTGCCGCATTTGAAAAAAATTGGCATGCTGGTGCTGCCGCGTATCAACCTGAAAGACGCCGGTGCGGTACGGGTGGTGAAGCAGATGGGGCCGGCGATCCTCGGCGTGTCAGTTAGCCAGATTTCGTTGATTATCAACACAATATTCGCGTCTTTCCTCGTTTCCGGCTCGGTATCCTGGATGTACTACGCCGATCGTCTGATGGAGTTTCCATCCGGCGTGCTGGGCGTGGCGCTGGGGACAATTCTGCTGCCGTCGCTGTCAAAAAGCTTTGCCAGCGGTAATCATGATGAGTACTGCCGGTTGATGGACTGGGGGCTGCGCCTGTGCTTCCTGCTGGCCTTGCCGAGCGCGGTGGCGCTGGGGATCCTCGCGAAGCCGCTGACGGTAGCGCTGTTCCAGTACGGTAAATTTAGCGCCTTTGATGCGGCAATGACCCAGCGCGCGCTGGTGGCCTATTCCGTCGGGCTGATGGGGCTGATTGTCGTTAAGGTTCTGGCGCCGGGGTTCTACTCGCGCCAGGATATTAAAACGCCGGTTAAAATCGCCATTGTCACCCTGATTATGACTCAGGTGATGAACCTGATCTTTATCGGCCCGCTGAAGCATGCCGGCCTGTCGCTCTCTATCGGGCTTGCCGCCTGCCTCAACGCCGCGCTGCTCTACTGGCAGCTGCGTAAGCAAAAAATATTCACCCCGCAGCCGGGCTGGTTTACCTTCCTGCTGCGTCTGGTGATTGCGGTGCTGGTGATGTCTGCGGCGCTGCTTGGAATGATGTATATCATGCCGGAGTGGTCCCAGGGGACCATGCCGTTCCGTCTGCTGCGCCTGATGGCGGTGGTGGGGGTTGGCGTGGTGGCCTATTTTGCCAGCCTGCTGCTGCTGGGCTTCCGGGTGAAAGAGTTCGCCCGACGCACGGCCTGAAGCTAAACTCCGGGTAGAAACAGGCCCGTTCCGCAGCGCGGAGCGGGTTTTTTTATTGCCCCGCGCGCTGTAGCGCCGCGATCCGCGCGTTTTCCAGCAGGCGAATCGCAAGGGCGATAGCGCCCGCGGCCACGGCCAGGATCACCACGCCGCTCCAGCCGGCTATCACGTACAGTTTGCTGCCGAGCACGGAACCGAGCGACATGCCAATAAAGACGCCGGTGAACAGCAGGGCGTTCAGCCTGCCGCGGGCCTGCGGCTCCAGACCGTACACCAGATTCTGGTGCGCCACGAGGCTTGACTGCAGACCAAGGTCGAAGCCAATAGCCGAGATAGCGATCAGCGCCAGCTGGCCGTGGGGCGGCAGTACCGGCAGCAGGAACATCAGGGCAAAAGAGACGGTAACCAGCGCTGCGCCCAGTTGGGTGACTTTCCCGGCGCCATATTTATCCGCCAGGCCGCCGGCCAGCGGCGCGGCGAGCGCTCCTGCGGCCCCGGCGATGCCGAATCCGCCGGCAACGGCGCTGCCCATCTGATAGCGTTCGAGCAGCATGACCGCCAGCGTTGACCAGAAGGCGCTGAAGGCGATGGAGAGAAAGCCCTGCGCCAGCGCGGCGCGGCGCAGGGCCGGGTAGCGCTGCCAGAGATGCGCCATCGACTTCATCAGCTGCGGATAGCTGAGGGTCGAGTGAATTTCAAACCGCGGCACCACGCGCCACATCAGCAGGCCAATCAGCGCGATGCTAACTGCCGCAGCCTGGTACATCATCCGCCAGCCAAACAGCGCGCCGACCACGCCGCTCACCGTTCTTGAGAGCAGGATACCCAGCAGCAGGCCGGTCATGACGGTGCCCACCATTTTCCCCTGTTTCCCCGCCGGGGCGAGGATTGCGGCCGCCGGAACGATGTCCTGGGCCATCGTCGCCGCCATCCCGATCAGCAGGCTGACAATCAGCAGGGAAGTGAGCTGCCCCGTCAGGCTACACAGCAGCAGGAGCACGGCCAGCGCGGCGCTTTTGAGTAAAATCAGCGTACGGCGGTCATGGCGATCGCCGAGCGGCAGAAGAAACAGAATGCCTAGCGCATAGCCCGCCTGTGTCAGGGTTGGGACCAGCCCCATGCCTTCGACGCTGAGATGCAGATTGGCGCCCATTAATGGCAGCAGCGGCTGGGCGTAGTAAATAGAGGCGACGCTAAAGCCTGCGCCAAGAGCGAGTATGAAGATAATCCAGCCGGCTTCGCGGGAGGATAGTGTTGTCGGTGCCATGATAAAGCCCTCGTAGATGCGATGGCGCTATTTTTCCCTGAATCAGGCTGGTGCGGTAGATAGCGTGGTGGTAAAACGGTTATACGCAAAACGTATAGGCATAGTAAATATGAAGCGGCAGGAACGTATAGACCGGATTGAACTGATGCGCACCTTTATTCGAATCGTCGAAGCCGGTTCGCTTTCTGCCGCCGCGCTTCAGCTGAACACTACCCAGGCGACGGTGAGCCGGCGCCTGCAGTCGCTGGAAGGCCTGCTGGGCAGTAAGCTGATTCTGCGAACCACCCATGCGATGAAGCTGACCGACGACGGCGAGCGCTGCTATCAGCATGCGCGTCGGGTGGTCGATGCGTGGCTGGCGCTGGAAGACGATCTGAGCATTGCCGATGACCGGCCCGTCGGCGTGCTGCGGGTACGTGCGCCGCACGCTTTTGGTCAGCAGCAGCTGCTGGGGCCGCTGGTCAGCTTTCTGCAGCGCTATCCGCAGCTGTCCGTAGAGTGGATGCTGAATGACAAAACCGTCGATTTTCTCAGCGATAATATCGATTGTGCGATTCGCGTGGGGGCCGAAGTGGACCCTGAGACGGTGTCAGTGCTGCTGGCTGAGGTGCCGCGCAGCGTGGTTGCCGCTCCCTCACTGCTGGCGCGCTACCCGACATTAGAAACGCCTCAGGAGATGTCGCAGCTGCCGTGGGTGGCGATCAGCACCTTTTATCAGCATGAGGTGAAATTATTCCATCAGGAGTGTAATCAGCAGCAGGCCTTCGGCATCGTGCCGTGCCTGAGTACCGATAGCGTGTACGTGGCGCGCAATACCGCGCTGGCGGGATTGGGGGTGGCTATCGTTTCAAGCTGGGCGGTGGTGGGGGATATCGCCGCCGGGCGGCTGGTCGAACCGTTTCCGCAGTGGCGAGCGTCTTCCCTGCCGGTCCATCTGGTTTATCCGTGGGCGCGGTACTATCCGACCCGTTTACGTAAGTTTCTCGACCTGATGCGCGAGGTTATGCCGCAGGTTGCGGGCATGCAGCGTCCGGAAGGGGAATAAAAAAACCGGCCATATAGGCCGGTTTTTTTAGGCTTAACGCTTACTCGACGGACCGTGGGCGGGTAGGTTCCGCCGTAGCCTGATGAGTTGCGCTATGGCCGCCGGCAGAGCCTTTGCCATCGAACGCGAACGACGGACGAACCCAATCGCTGCGACGCGGTGCTTCCGGTTCGTAAGCCGGAGCCGGGGCGCGGGTCATCGGTGCGGTAGCGTGGCGCTCAGAAACGATAACCGCTGCAGCGACGGGAGCTGGCGCCACCGCGGCGACAGGGGCCGGAGCCGCTGCTGCCGGCGTTTCGTCAACAACCTGCGGCGCTGCCGCTTCTTCCGCTGCCACCACCGCTGCTGCTGTCGGCGCTTCGTCAACGCCCTGCGCAGCTACGGTTTCTTCCACTTCAGCCGGTGCGGCTGTCTGGATTGCCGGTGCTTCGTCAACGACGGCGGCTTCAGGCTCGGCGGCAACCTGCTCAACCTCGGCGGCTTCGTCTGCGGTTGCAGATTCAGCGGCGACGGCTGGCTCAGCTACGTCTTCAGCTTCAACTTCAACTTCAACGGCGGCTTCAGCTACGGTCTCAGCAACGACTTCCTCAGGGGCCGCCTGCGGTTCGCTGGCAACAACCTGCTGAGCCGGTTCTGGCGCTTCGGCTTCGCTGGCGGCGACGTCGGTCACTACCGGGGCGATGACTTCAGCTACTGCCGGTTCGCTAACGCTCTGCTCAGCGATAGCGACTGGCGCCGCGGCTTCGGCAACCAAAGCCTGAACCTGCGGCTCTTCCTGCTGCTGGTCCTGCGGACGGGCAACCGGGTAGCGGATCCAGATTTTACCTGAAGCCATTTCCGGCGATGCGCAGGCTACGGTCAGCGGCATCGGCGATTGGGTCGGATAACGCTCGTCGCGGTAACGACGACGACGCTGGCCGCTCACGCGCAGATGACGCGGCGAACGACGAGAGCGACGCGGCATACCGTTAGCATCACGAGATTCGCCGTTCTCTTCGTGCTCGACGTGAGTCTCAACCACCGCCGGCAGGTCAACTTTCGCCAGTTCAGTACGCGGTGCCGCGACTGCTGGCTGCGCTTTCTCAACCACAGCTTCAGCTGCCTCTACGGCGACTTCCGCTACCGCAGATTCGATGCGAACCTTCTGGGCCAGCTGGCGAGGTTTACGACGCGGCATGTTCTGAACGCGCTCTTCCTGCTCAGCTTCCGGCAGAACAACCGGCTCATCCTGTACTTTAACTGCTTCCAGCGGTGCCTGACGCTTATCGTCATTATTACGACGACGGTTACGTTCACGGCGCGGCGGCTGCTCGTCGCGGGATTTCGCTTTTTCCGCTTCGTCGCCGGTAGCCTGGCGAGGTTCGCGCTGCTCGGCGTTCTGCTGCTGTTTCTCACGACGGTTACGGCGGTTTTCCTCGCGAGATTCGCGGGACTCACGGCCTTCACCATTATCGGCGCGATTATCGCGGTCAGCACGGTTATCGCGGTTGTCACGATTTTCCCGGTTATCACGACTATCGCGGCCTTCGCGATTGTCACGACGATCGTTACGATCGCGGCGATTATTAGAACGTGGTTTACGACGTTCCTGCTGGCGTTCCGGCTTCTCTTCGGCTTTTTTCTCTTCCTGGACTTCAGCCGGTTTGGCTTCTTCCGTACCGGAGAAGATATTTTTCAATGCGCCAAAGAAGCGGGAGAGCAGGCCAGGCTGAGCCGGGGCTGAGGCAGCGGCCGCGGTCGGGGCGCTGGCGGCTACAGCGACGGCTGCAGGCTCTTCATGCGCGGGCGCCGGCGGAGCATCCGGCATCACGAAGGTTGCCAGAGCCGGCTGTTCCGGACGTTTACGTTCCGCCGGTTCTTCATCAGCCGGCAGAGCCATCTCTTCTTCATGCAGCTTCGGCAGCAGATAGCTCAGGGTAGAGGTCTCTTCGCCTTTGCGCACGCGCAGCACGGAATAGTGCGGGGTTTCCATCTGGTCGTTTGGCACGATGATCACGCGCACGTCGCCCTGACGGGTTTCGATAGCGCTTACCGCCGCACGTTTTTCGTTCAGCAGATAGGAGGCGATTGGCACAGGAACGATCGCGTGAACTTCCTGGGTGTTCTCTTTCAGCGCTTCTTCTTCAATCAGGCGCAGAATGGAGAGCGACAGGGATTCGTTATCGCGCACGGTGCCGGTGCCGCTACAGCGCGGGCAGACGTGATGGCTGGATTCGCCGAGCGACGGGCTCAGGCGCTGACGCGACATTTCCAGCAGGCCAAAGCGAGAAATATGGCTGATCTGGATGCGCGCGCGATCCTGACGAACGGCTTCGCGCAGGCGGTTTTCCACCGCACGCTGGTGGCGTACCGGGGTCATATCGATAAAGTCGATAACGATCAGGCCGCCGAGGTCGCGCAGGCGCAGCTGGCGGGCAATTTCGTCGGATGCTTCAAGGTTGGTGTTGAAGGCGGTTTCTTCGATGTCGCCGCCGCGGGTTGCGCGGGCGGAGTTGATATCGATCGCGGTCAACGCCTCGGTGCTATCGATGACGATAGAGCCGCCGGACGGCAGACGAACTTCACGCTGGAAAGCGGATTCGATCTGCGACTCAATTTGGTAGTGGCTGAACAGCGGGATTTCACCGGTGTAGAGCTTAATTTTGCTGCTGAAATCCGGGCGACCCAGCGCGGCGATGTGCTGGCGAGCCAGCTCAAGCACTTTCGGGTTATCGATAAGAATTTCACCGATATCCTGACGCAGGTAGTCGCGGAACGCGCGCACGATAACGTTGCTTTCCTGGTGGATCAGGAACGGCGCCGGGCGGCTTTCAGCGGCTTTCTGGATAGCTTCCCAGTGCTTCAGGCGGAAGCTCAGGTCCCACTGCAGCGCTTCGGCAGATTTGCCGACGCCCGCGGTGCGCACAATCAGCCCCATTCCGTCCGGCAGCTCGAGGCTGGCCAGCGCTTCTTTCAGCTCTGTGCGATCGTCACCCTCGATGCGGCGGGAAATACCGCCGGCGCGCGGGTTATTCGGCATCAGTACCAGGTAGCTGCCTGCCAGGCTAATAAAGGTAGTGAGCGCGGCGCCTTTGTTGCCACGTTCTTCTTTATCAATCTGAACAATAACTTCCTGACCTTCACGCAGCACATCCTTAATGTTAGGACGGCCATGAGCGTTATAGTTGGCTGGGAAGTATTCGCGGGCAATTTCTTTAAGAGGGAGGAAACCATGACGCTCGGCGCCGTAATCAACAAACGCGGCCTCCAGGCTAGGTTCAATACGGGTGATTTTGCCTTTGTAGATGTTCGCTTTTTTCTGTTCGTGCCCGGGGCTTTCGATATCCAGGTCGTACAGGCGCTGCCCATCAACAAGGGCGACGCGCAACTCTTCCTGCTGAGTTGCGTTGATTAACATTCTTTTCATCGTAACTTACTCATTATTCTTACATTGACGACTAAGCTGCGGGCAGAGTAACGCCTTGCCGGGGGAAACCGATGGCCTCGTGTCTGTTTCACGTCGCCAACCTCACGGTTGTCGCGCGCTTAAGAGGCGCAGAGTGTCGGTCGCCTGCATTTCAAACGGAAACACAGCGCAATTGTCAGGGGAATTGCCTGGGATGTATCACCAGAGAAGATTCCATTTATACACTTCATGCTTCGAGTTGCTTCTGCACTGGCTGCGCTCGTTCATCCCTGTTACCTGGCGATGCAGGCTTCCGGGGATTCACTCTCTTGCTGCCTTGACGCATCTCGAATAATTTTGCGTATATTCTATCGTTTTTCACGTTGCAGGCGTGTTGGCTTAACCTGCTCATCACAATCATGCGATTATAATGAGCTCCCGGGGATACCCGGAGTCGACGCCTTCCTGCGACGTGAAATCCATAGAGCCTGTACCGGTAAGGACTGCAACCCGCAGCCCGCTAACTGTCTGAAAGATCAATACGTCTTACGCCATTGCTGCGTTGATGATCGGTCAGACAAAATTGGGCATTCCGCTAATCTCTTGTTCTAACAAGATTCAACACGGAAAACGGCATCATTATTCCATTGCTAAGCTTGTTATAGCAAGTTGACTTTTACCTTTTATCACCCGGTTACTCACAGTTTTATCACCTGCGTATACAGATTGTTCTAATAACAAACAAAACGACGATGATGCACACGATGAAAACCGGATAATGATAAATATAAGCATATAAAAATGAGTGGCGCTAATGCGTCGGGCTATTTAGAATCGCGCACCATGAAAACTGAGACCCCAACCGTGAAAATGGTTGCCATTACCGCTGATGAAGCGGGGCAACGCATCGATAACTTTTTGCGTACGCAGCTTAAGGGCGTACCGAAGAGCATGATTTATCGCATCCTGCGTAAAGGCGAGGTGCGGGTGAACAAAAAACGCGTCAAGCCTGAGTACAAGCTGGAAGCGGGCGACGAGATCCGTATTCCGCCGGTACGCGTTGCCGAGCGTGAGGAAGACGCGGTCTCCCCGCATCTGCAAAAAGTAGCGGCTCTGGCTGAGGTGATTCTGTATGAAGACGATCATATCCTGGTGCTCAATAAGCCTTCCGGCACCGCGGTTCACGGCGGCAGCGGCCTGAACTTTGGCGTGATTGAAGGCCTGCGCGCGCTGCGGCCGGAAGCGCGCTTCCTTGAGCTGGTGCACCGTCTTGACCGCGATACCTCCGGCGTGCTGCTGGTGGCGAAGAAGCGTTCCGCGCTGCGTTCGCTGCATGAGCAGCTGCGTGAAAAGGGGATGCAAAAGGATTATCTGGCGCTGGTGCGCGGGCAGTGGCAGTCGCATACCAAAGTGGTACAGGCGCCGCTGCTGAAAAACATCCTGCAAAGCGGCGAGCGTATCGTGCGCGTCAATCAGGAAGGCAAGCCGTCGGAAACCCGCTTTAAGGTAGAAGAGCGCTTTACCGACGCCACTCTGGTGCGCTGCAGCCCGGTGACCGGTCGAACCCACCAGATTCGCGTGCACACGCAGTATGCCGGACACCCGATCGCATTTGACGATCGTTACGGCGATCGGGAATTTGATAAGCAGCTCACGGGCACCGGCCTCAATCGCCTGTTCCTGCACGCCGCGGCGCTGAAATTTACCCACCCGGGGACGGGGGAGGTGATGCGCGTTGAAGCGCCGCTGGATAGCCAGCTCAAACGCTGCCTGCAGGTGCTACGCGACAAGAAGTAACGGGACTCCGCCGCTTTCACCGCGCGGGCCGATGAGCCTGCGGCGGTGACTTTCAGGATACGGAACCGCGCATCAGGCTAGCAGCGGGTTATAGCCTTCTCTGCGCAGCATCTGACAAAGCGCAATCAGCGGCAGGCCAACCAGGGTGTTGGGGTCCCGGCCTTCTAAGCGCTCGAAAAGCGTGATCCCCAGCCCTTCGCTTTTAAAGCTCCCGGCGCAGTGCAGCGGGTTCTCTTTGCGCACGTAGGTCTCTATCTCCCGGTCGCTTAAATGGCGAAAATGAACGTCAAAGGGCTCACATTCGGTTTGCAGATGGCCGTTCGCCGAATTATAGAGCGCCAGCCCGGTGTAAAAGGTCACGATGGTGCCGCTGGCTTTTCTTAGCTGCCGGCGGGCGTTCTCTTCGCTATGCGGTTTACCGGTTATTTCGCCATCAAGGACGCAAATCTGATCGGAGCCTATAATTAAATGCTGCGGGTAGCGGGCGGCGAGAATTTGCGCCTTAGCCTGCGCCAGACGCACGACCAGCTGGCGAGCGGACTCTCCGGGGTGCGGCGTTTCATCGACTTCAGGCGCCGCGCATTCAAACGGTACCGCCAGTTTTTCCAGCAGCATCCGCCGCCAGGGTGAGGTCGACGCCAGGATAAGCTCAGACATATTTTTTCATCCACATATAGCGCTTCGAAGAGCATCATTTTAAACTATGGGCCGCAATGTGTGCGAATAAATGGCAAAAGGCAACCTGAGGCTGCCTTTTTCTTTGACTCTATGACATTACAAAGTTAATATGCGCGCCCTATGCAAAAAGTAAAATTACCCCTGACTCTTGACCCGGTTCGCACGGCTCAAAAACGCCTTGATTACCAGGGCATTTATGCTCGCGATCAGGTAGCACGTGTGGCCGATTCTGTAGTCAGCGTGGACACCGATGTGGAATGCAGCATGTCGTTCGCTATTGATAACCAGCGTCTTGCCGTTATAACCGGCGATGCGAAGGTTTCAGTAACCCTCGAATGTCAGCGTTGCGGGAAACCGTTCCCCCGTCATGTCTACACAACGTATTGTTTCAGCCCGGTCAGAAATGACGAACAGGCCGAAGCACTGCCGGAAGCGTATGAGCCGATTGAGGTTAACGAATTCGGTGAAATCGATCTGCAAGCGCTGGTTGAGGATGAAATTATTCTCTCCTTGCCTGTAGTTCCGGTGCATGATTCTGAACACTGTGAAGTGTCCGACGCGGACATGGTTTTTGGTGAACTGCCTGCAGAGGCACAGAAGCCAAACCCATTTGCCGTATTAGCCAGCTTAAAGCATAAGTAATTGAGGAGTAAGGTCCATGGCCGTACAACAGAATAAACCAACCCGTTCCAAACGTGGCATGCGTCGTTCCCATGACGCTCTGACCGCAGTCACCAGCCTGTCTGTAGACAAAACCTCTGGTGAGAAACACCTGCGTCACCACATCACTGCCGACGGTTTCTACCGCGGTCGCAAGGTTATCACTAAGTAATCACGCGATACTCTATGAATTTCGTGTTGCAGGAAGGCCGCGCAGTTAACGGTTCTGCAGCGTGAAGGACACCGAGTATAAGCGTGGTGAAGCTTAGTGAGGATTTCCCCAGGTAACTGGGGAATAACCGAACCGGGCAGCGACGATACCTTGACACGTCTAACCCTGGCGTTAGATGTCATGGGGGGCGATTTTGGTCCTTCCGTGACGGTGCCTGCAGCACTGCAGGCACTGATCTCTAATTCGCAACTCACACTTCTTTTAGTCGGCGACCCCGACGCCATCACGCCATTACTTGCCAAAGCTGATTTCGAACAACGTTCGCGTCTGCAGGTTATTCCTGCGCAGTCAGTTATTGCCAGTGATGCGCGACCCGCGCAGGCGATTCGCAGCAGCCGCGGAAGCTCAATGCGCGTGGCGCTCGAGCTGGTGAAAGAGGGGCGGGCACAGGCCTGCGTCAGCGCGGGCAATACCGGCGCGCTGATGGGACTGGCGAAATTATTGCTCAAGCCCATTGAGGGGATTGAGCGCCCGGCGCTGGTGACGATACTGCCGCACCAGCAGAAGGGTAAAACGGTGGTGCTGGATCTTGGCGCCAACGTCGACTGCGACAGCACAATGCTGGTGCAGTTTGCGGTGATGGGGGCGGTACTGGCGGAAGAAGTGGTCGGTATTGAAAATCCCCGCGTCGCGCTGCTGAATATTGGCGAAGAAGAAATGAAGGGCCTCAGCAGCATTCGCGACGCCGCAGCGGTTTTGAAAACGCTGCCGTCTCTCAACTATATAGGCTATCTTGAAGCCAATGAACTGTTGACGGGTAAAACCGATGTTCTGGTTTGTGATGGATTCACGGGCAACGTCACACTAAAAACAATGGAAGGTGTTGTCAGAATGTTTCTTTCGCTGCTGAAATCGCAGGGAGAGGGCAAAAAACGGTCGTGGTGGCTGCTGTTATTGAAACGTTGGTTACAAAAAAGCCTCGCAAGGCGATTCAGTCACCTCAACCCCGACCAGTATAATGGCGCCTGTCTGTTAGGATTGCGCGGTTCCGTGATTAAGAGTCATGGTGCTGCCAATCAGCGCGCCTTTAGCGTTGCAATAGAGCAGGCAGTGCAGGCGGTGCAGCGGCAGATACCTCAACGGATCGCCGCTCGCCTGGAATCTTTATACCCAGCAGGCTTCGAACTGCCGGGGGGCGGCAAAAACGGGAACTCCCGACAGCAAAGCGGGACGAACGAGCAGGACTGACGCCCCAGCGGTTTGAACAAGGCGGGTATGTTACCCAAGAGTGACTGAGCGTACATGTATACGAAGATTATTGGTACCGGCAGCTATCTGCCCGAGCAAGTGCGTACTAACGCCGACCTGGAAAAAATGGTAGATACGTCTGACGAGTGGATTGTCACCCGTACGGGTATCCGTGAACGTCGTATTGCCGCACCGAATGAAACCGTTGCTACGCTGGGTTTTGAAGCTGCAAAAAATGCGTTGGATATGGCGGGCGTTAAGCCGGAGCAAATTGGTCTGATTATTGTTGCGACCACCTCTGGCACCCACGCATTCCCGAGCTCGGCCTGTCAAATTCAGTCTATGCTGGGAACTAACGGCTGCCCGGCGTTTGACGTTGCTGCGGCCTGTGCCGGCTTCACCTACGCCCTGAGCATCGCCGACCAGTATGTCAAAAACGGCGCGGTAGACTACGCGCTGGTTATTGGCGCTGACGTTCTGGCGCGCACCTGCGATCCTGCCGATCGCGGGACGATCATTATTTTTGGCGATGGCGCTGGCGCCGTTGTGCTGGGGGCATCCGCCGAGCCGGGCATCATCTCGACCCATCTGCATGCCGACGGCCGCTACGGCGAGCTGTTAACGCTGCCGAACGCCGATCGCGTGGAACCGGAAAATCCGATCTATCTGACGATGGCGGGTAATGAAGTATTTAAAGTGGCCGTGACCGAGCTGGCGCACATTGTTGATGAGACGTTAGCGGCGAACAATCTGGAGCGTACCGCCCTGGATTGGCTGGTACCGCATCAGGCTAACCTGCGTATTATCAGCGCGACGGCGAGAAAGCTCGGAATGTCGATGGATAACGTGGTGGTGACGCTCGATCGTCATGGCAATACCTCCGCCGCCTCCGTCCCTTGTGCGTTGGATGAAGCGGTGCGCGATGGCCGCATTCAGCGTGGTCAGCTGATTCTGCTGGAAGCCTTTGGTGGCGGTTTCACCTGGGGTTCCGCGCTGGTTCGTTTTTAGTATAAGGATTTAGAGATGACGCAATTTGCTTTTGTGTTCCCGGGACAGGGCTCGCAGGCGGTAGGAATGTTGTCAGATATGGCGGCAGCTTATCCCGTTATTGAAGAGACTTTCCGTGAAGCCTCCGCGGCGTTGGGCTACGATCTGTGGGCGCTTGCTCAACAGGGCCCGGCAGAAGAACTGAATAAAACCTGGCAGACCCAGCCCGCGCTGCTGACCGCCTCCGTGGCGCTGTACCGCGCGTGGCAACAGCAGGGCGGCAAAGCGCCGGCTCTGCTGGCAGGCCATAGCCTGGGCGAATACTCCGCGCTGGTTTGCAGCGGCGTGATTGATTTCACCGACGCCGTGCGTCTGGTTGAGATGCGTGGCAAATTTATGCAGGAAGCCGTACCGGAAGGTACCGGCGCCATGTCGGCCATCATTGGCCTTGACGATGCGTCAATTGCCAAAGCCTGCGAAGAGTCTGCCGAAGGCCAGGTGGTTTCACCGGTCAACTTCAACTCCCCGGGTCAGGTGGTGATCGCTGGCAACAAGGAAGCCGTAGAGCGCGCTGGCGCCGCCTGTAAAGCCGCCGGCGCCAAACGCGCGCTGCCGCTGCCGGTTAGCGTGCCGTCCCACTGTGCGCTGATGAAGCCCGCGGCGGAAAAACTGGCGGTTGAACTGCAAAAAATCACCTTTAACACGCCGGCTATTCCGGTAGTGAACAACGTTGATGTGAAGTGCGAAACCGCGCCTGACGCCATTCGCGACGCGCTGATCCGCCAGCTGTACAGCCCGGTTCAGTGGACCAAAAGCGTCGAGTTTATGGCAGCTCAGGGCGTAGAACATCTGTATGAAGTGGGCCCGGGTAAAGTCCTCACCGGTCTGACTAAACGTATTGTTGACACCCTGACCGCTTCCGCGCTTAACGAGCCTGCAGCGCTGTCTGCGGCGCTTGAGCAGTAAAAGAGGAATATCATGAGTTTTGAAGGAAAAATCGCGCTGGTTACCGGTGCAAGTCGCGGGATCGGCCGTGCAATCGCTGAAACGCTCGTTGCCCGTGGCGCAAAGGTTATCGGTACTGCCACCAGCGAGAGCGGTGCGCAGGCGATCAGCGACTATTTAGGTGCTAACGGTAAAGGTCTGCTGCTGAATGTGACCGACCCGGCATCTATCGAATCTGTCCTGGGAAATATTCGCGCAGAGTTTGGTGAAGTTGATATCCTGGTTAATAATGCCGGTATTACTCGTGATAACCTGTTAATGCGAATGAAAGATGACGAGTGGAACGATATTATCGAAACCAACCTGTCATCAGTTTTCCGTCTGTCAAAAGCAGTAATGCGCGCTATGATGAAAAAGCGTCACGGCCGCATTATTACTATCGGTTCTGTGGTCGGTACCATGGGAAATGCTGGTCAGGCTAACTACGCTGCGGCGAAAGCGGGTCTGATTGGTTTTAGTAAGTCGCTGGCACGTGAAGTCGCGTCCCGCGGTATTACCGTAAACGTTGTTGCTCCGGGCTTTATTGAAACGGACATGACGCGTGCGCTGTCTGACGATCAGCGTGCGGGTATTCTGGCGCAAGTTCCGGCGGGTCGCCTCGGCGATGCAAAAGAAATCGCCAGTGCGGTTGCGTTCTTAGCTTCTGACGAAGCAGGTTACATCTCTGGTGAAACCCTGCACGTCAACGGCGGAATGTACATGGTCTGACCGAGTTTTGCGCAAAACGTTCAGGAACCGCGCAGTCTGTGCGGTTCCGGGTACGGTTTTGTGCAAAATGATTTGCGTTATGAGGGCAAACAGCCGCAAAATAGCGTAAAATCGTGGTACGACCTGCCGGGATTTAGTTGCAAATTTTTCAACATTTTATACACTACGAAAACCATCGCGAAAGCGAGTTTTGATAGGAAATTTAAGAGTATGAGCACTATCGAAGAACGCGTTAAGAAAATCATCGGCGAACAGCTGGGCGTTAAGCAGGAAGAAGTTACCAACAATGCTTCCTTCGTTGAAGATCTGGGCGCTGATTCTCTTGACACCGTTGAGCTGGTAATGGCTCTGGAAGAAGAGTTTGATACTGAGATTCCGGACGAAGAAGCTGAGAAAATCACCACTGTTCAGGCTGCCATTGATTACATCAACGGTCACCAGGCGTAAGTGAACATCTCCAGGCGGTCATTCGACCGCCTGAGTTTTATCTTTAGTTTGTCCCACAAGAATTTATTTTCCCTCCCTGGAGGACAACCGTGTCTAAGCGTCGTGTAGTTGTGACCGGACTGGGCATGTTGTCTCCTGTCGGCAATACCGTAGAGTCTACCTGGAAAGCTCTCCTTGCCGGTCAGAGTGGCATCAGCCTGATCGACCATTTCGATACTAGCGCCTATGCAACAAAATTTGCTGGCTTAGTAAAGGATTTTAACTGTGATGACATCATCTCGCGTAAAGAACAGCGCAAGATGGATGCCTTCATTCAATATGGAATTGTCGCTGGCGTTCAGGCCATGCAGGATTCTGGTCTTGAAGTAACGGAAGAGAACGCAGACCGCATCGGCGCAGCTATCGGCTCCGGCATCGGCGGTCTCGGCCTGATTGAGGAAAACCACAGCTCGCTGACCAACGGCGGACCTCGTAAGATCAGCCCGTTCTTTGTACCGTCTACAATTGTTAACATGGTGGCCGGACATCTGACCATCATGTTTGGCCTGCGTGGGCCGAGCATCTCCATCGCGACCGCCTGTACTTCCGGTGTGCATAATATCGGTCAGGCCGCGCGTATCATTGCTTACGGCGATGCCGACGCAATGGTTGCCGGCGGTGCGGAAAAAGCCAGTACCCCGCTCGGCGTGGGTGGCTTTGGCGCAGCCCGCGCGCTCTCTACCCGCAACGACAATCCGCAGGCGGCAAGCCGTCCGTGGGATAAAGATCGCGACGGTTTTGTGCTTGGCGACGGTGCCGGTATGGTGGTGCTGGAAGAGTACGAGCACGCTAAAAAACGCGGCGCGAAAATCTACGCGGAAATCGTTGGTTTTGGTATGAGCAGCGATGCTTACCATATGACCTCTCCTCCGGAGAACGGTGCGGGTGCGGCGCTGGCAATGGTTAACGCCATTCGCGATGCGGGCATTGAGCCGGGCCAGATTGCCTACGTCAACGCGCACGGTACTTCGACGCCAGCGGGCGATAAAGCGGAAACTCAGGCCGTTAAGTCAGTCTTTGGCGATGCGGCTCGCCGCGTGATGGTCAGCTCGACCAAATCGATGACCGGGCACCTGCTGGGCGCCGCAGGGGCGGTAGAGTCTATCTACTCAATCCTCGCGCTGCGCGATGGCGTGGTTCCGCCGACCATCAACCTGGATAACCCGGACGATGGCTGCGACCTGGACTTCGTCCCGCACGAAGCTCGTCAGGTTTCCGGCATGGAGTACACCTTGTGTAACTCCTTCGGCTTTGGCGGCACCAACGGTTCGCTGATCTTTAAAAAGGTCTAAGCCGTTAATCTCGTCACCCAGCCATGACTGAGGCCTGCATTTATTGCGGGCCTTCTTTTTTCTTCAGCTTTCTCTGCTTGTCCTGCGTAATTCATCCTGCGACACTGGCGGGCCACCGATAAGGAGCCACTATGTTCTTGATTAATGGCCGCGAACAGGACGTCCTGGCCGCTAACGACCGGGCGATACAGTTTGGCGACGGATGCTTTACCACCGCGCGTATTGTGGAAAATAGCGTGCAGATGCTGCCTGCCCACCTTCGGCGTTTGCAGCAGGCCTGCGAAAAGCTGATGATCCCCTATAGCCACTGGCAAACGCTGGAACAGGAAATGCTGCGCCTGGCGCAGACCGAGAAAAGCGGCGTCCTCAAGGTTATTCTGACGCGCGGTTCCGGCGGCCGCGGCTATAGCGGCACGCTGTGCCAGGCGCCGACCCGCATTCTCAGCGTATCCCCGCTACCGGCGCACTATTCCCGCTGGCGCGAAGAGGGCATCGCTCTGACCCTGAGCCCGATACGGCTGGGGCGCAACCCGTCGCTTGCCGGCCTGAAGCACCTTAACCGCCTGGAGCAGGTGCTGATCCGCTCTCATCTTGAGCAGACGGAGGCTGACGAGGCGCTGGTTCTTGACAGCGACGGGTGGCTTACGGAATGCTGTGCCGCGAATCTGTTCTGGCGCAAGGGAATGGAGGTATTTACGCCGCGTCTTGACCAGGCGGGCGTGAACGGGATTATGCGCCAGTATTGTATCGCGAGGCTGGCACAATCGCCGTTTCGCGTTGTCGAAGTCACCACGGGCCCTGATGCGTTGCGCGATGCCGATGAAGTGCTGATTTGCAATGCCCTGATGCCGCTGGTGCCGGTTCGCCGTTGGGACGAGAGCCGTTGGTCCTCGCGCGAGCTTTATCATTTTTTAGCCCCACTGTGTGAGCTGTCTGGTTAGTCATGAAGAAAATGTTACGTTTTATCCTGCTGTTGTTAGTGGTGTTCGGCATTGCCGCAGGCGTGGGCATGTGGAAAGTCCGCCAGCTCGCTGACAGCAAGCTGCTTATCAAAGAAGATACCATCTTTACCCTTGAAGCCGGCACAGGGCGCATCGCGCTGGGTCAGCAGCTGTACGGTGATAAGGTTATCAACCGGCCTCGCGTCTTCCAGTGGCTGCTGCGGATTGAGCCGGAGCTGTCGCACTTCAAAGCCGGTACCTACCGCTTCACGCCGAAAATGACGGTGCGCGAAATGCTCCAGCTGCTTGGCAGCGGCAAAGAGGCCCAGTTCCCGCTGCGTTTCGTTGAGGGAATGCGGGTGAGCGACTATCTGCGCCAGCTGCGCGACGCGCCGTATGTCAAGCATACGCTGGCCGACGACAGCTATGAAACGGTAGCGAAAACGCTCGATCTTGAACACCCGGACTGGGTGGAAGGCTGGTTCTGGCCGGATACCTGGATGTATACCGCCAATACCAGCGATGTGGCGATCCTCAAGCGGGCGCATCAGAAGATGGTCGCCGAGGTGGACAAAGCGTGGGAAGGGCGGATGGATAACCTGCCGTACCAGGATCAAAACCAGCTGCTGACCATGGCGTCAATTATCGAAAAAGAGACGGCGGTGCCGGAAGAGCGCGACCGCGTGGCGTCGGTATTTATCAACCGCCTGCGTATCGGTATGCGTTTGCAAACCGACCCGACGGTGATTTACGGCATGGGTGAGGGTTATAATGGCAAGCTGACGCGCAGGGATCTCGAAACTCCGACGGCCTATAATACCTATGTGATTAGCGGCATGCCGCCGGGGCCGATCGCCGCGCCCGGAGAGGCCTCGCTGACCGCCGCCGCGCATCCGGCGAAAACGCCGTACCTCTATTTTGTCGCTGACGGTAAGGGCGGGCATACGTTTAATACCAATCTGTCCAGCCACAACCGCTCGGTTCAGGATTATTTAAAAGTTCTTAAGGAAAAAAATGCGCAGTAATTACATCGTTATCGAAGGCCTGGAGGGCGCAGGAAAAACCACCGCACGTAACCTGGTGGTAGAGGCGCTGGAGCAATCCGGCGTCAGCGATCTGCTGTTTACCCGCGAGCCGGGCGGCACCATCCTTGCCGAGAAACTGCGCAGCCTGGTTCTCGATATCCAGTCCACCGGCGATGAAGTGATTAATGATAAAGCCGAAGTGCTGATGTTTTATGCCGCCCGCGTTCAGCTGGTGGAAACGGTAATTAAGCCGGCCCTGGCCCGCGGACAGTGGGTGATTGGCGACCGCCACGATCTCTCGACCCAGGCGTACCAGGGCGGCGGACGCGGCATTGACCAGACGATGCTGGCGACGCTGCGCGACGCGGTGCTCGGCGATTTTCGTCCGAACCTGACGCTCTATCTCGACGTGACGCCTGCGGTGGGCCTCAAGCGCGCGCGCGCGCGCGGCGAGCTCGATCGTATTGAGCAGGAGTCGCTGGACTTCTTCAACCGGACCCGCGCGCGCTACCTTGAGCTGGCGGCGCAGGACCCGACGATCCGCACCATTGATGCCACCCAGCCGCTGGAAGCGGTCGCGCGCGATATCCGCGCAGTTATCAGCCAGTGGGTGGCGGAGCAGCGCGCATGAAATGGTATCCGTGGTTACGCCCGCCTTTCGAGCAATTAGTCACCAGCTATCAGGCCGGGCGGGGTCACCATGCGCTACTGCTGCAGGCCCTGCCGGGAATGGGTGGCGATGCGTTGCTCTACGCGCTGTGCCGCTACCTGATGTGCCGACAGCCGGAAGGACACAAAAGCTGCGGCCACTGCCATAGCTGCCAGCTGATGCAGGCCGGTACGCATCCTGATTACTACACGCTGGTGCCGGAGAAGGGAAAAAGCGCCCTCGGCATTGACGCCGTTCGCGAAGTGAATGAAAAGCTCTACGAACGCTCGCGCCTCGGCGGCGCCAAGGTGGTGTGGATTAGCGACGCGGCGCTGCTGACCGATGCGGCGGCGAATGCCCTGCTGAAGACGCTGGAAGAGCCGCCGGAAAATACCTGGTTCTTCCTCGCCTGCCAGGAGCCGGCGCGGCTGCTGGCCACGCTGCGCAGCCGCTGCCGCCTGTATCATCTTGCTCCGCCTGCTGAATCCTATGGTCTGGCGTGGCTGGAGCGCGAGGTGAGGCTGGAGCAAAACGCGCTGCTGGCCGCGCTGCGCCTGAGCGCCAATGCGCCAGCGGCGGCGCTGGAACTGCTTGAGGAGAGCCGCTGGGCCTCCCGGCAGCAGCTAATCCAGACTCTGGCAAACGTACTAACCGACGGCGACTGGCTAACGCTGCTGCCGATTCTGAATCATGAACAGGCCGCCGTTCGCCTGCACTGGCTGGCATCGCTGCTGCTGGATGCGCAAAAAAGGCAGCAGGGGATCGCCCTGGTGAGCAACCCCGATGCCTGGACGCTGATAAACCAGCTGGCGCATGCGCTGCCGGCCAGCCGCCTGCAGGCTATTGCGCGGGACGTCAGCGCCTGCCGCGAGCAGCTGCTGAGCGTGGTCGGCGTCAACCGCGAACTGCTGCTAACCGAGCGCCTTCTGCGCTGGGAACATTACCTGCAACCTGGGGCGGTTCTCCCCGTTTTCCACCTCTGAGCGAGACATTATGTTTTTAGTCGACTCCCACTGCCATCTTGATGGCCTGGATTATGAAACCCTGCATAAAGACGTGGACGATGTGCTGGTGAAAGCCGCTGCGCGTGACGTGAAGTTCTTCCTTGCCGTTGCCACGACGCTGCCGGGATATCGCGGGATGCGCGAGCTGGTCGGGCGGCGTGACAACGTGGTTTTCTCCTGCGGCGTGCATCCGCTCAACCAGGATGAAGCGTACGACGTCGGCGAGCTGCGCCAGCTGGCCGCGGAAGAGGGCGTGGTGGCGATGGGGGAGACCGGGCTGGACTATTTTTACACCCCGGAAACCATGCCCCGCCAGCAGGAGTCCTTCCGCGATCATATCCGCATCGGTCGTGAGCTAAACAAGCCGGTGATTGTGCACACCCGGGACGCGCGGGCCGATACGCTGACAATTTTGCGGGAAGAAAAAGTGACGGATTGCGGCGGCGTACTACACTGTTTCACAGAGGATAGAGAGACAGCGGGTAAATTGCTGGACATGGGGTTCTATATCTCGTTTTCCGGTATTGTCACGTTCCGTAACGCCGAACAGCTGCGCGACGCCGCGCGCTACGTTCCCCTCGATCGCCTGCTGGTGGAGACCGATTCGCCTTACCTGGCGCCGGTTCCCCATCGTGGTAAAGAGAACCAGCCGGCGATGGTTCGTGACGTTGCCGAATACATGGCGGTTCTGAAGGGCGTTTCGCTGGAGCAGCTGGCGCAGCAGACCACCGATAATTTCGCCAGATTGTTCCATATCGACCCCTCCCGCCTGTAACCTGCCGATCTTCCTATTATTTTAAGGCTCGTAATTAATACTTAAAGCGAGTAAAGTTCACCGCCACAAAAGGGGCGGTGACGTGCTTTTGGTTACATTTAGATACAGCTTATGTAAGTTGATGTAAACTTTCCCACGCCGACTGATTGAAACGTGATAGCCGTCAAACAATCATTCCGCCAATTATTTTACTCTGTGTAATAAATAAAGGGCGCTTAGATGTCCTGTCCACGGCACGGTTCTCCCCCCGTGCCAATGCGTGAAAACGTAAAAAAGTACCAAATACTCAGGAGCACTCTCAATTATGTTTAAGAATGCATTTGCTAACCTGCAGAAGGTCGGTAAATCGCTGATGCTGCCGGTCTCCGTGCTGCCTATCGCAGGTATCCTGCTGGGCGTCGGTTCCGCAAACTTCAGCTGGCTGCCAGAAGTCGTTTCCCACGTCATGGCAGAAGCAGGCGGTTCGGTATTCGCTAATATGCCGCTGATCTTCGCTATCGGTGTGGCGCTTGGCTTCACCAATAACGACGGCGTATCCGCGCTGGCTTCGGTCGTTGCTTACGGCATCATGGTGAAAACCATGGCGGTTGTTGCCCCTCTGGTTCTGCATCTACCTGCTGAAGAGATTGCGGCTAAGCACCTGGCTGATACCGGCGTACTCGGCGGTATTATTTCCGGCGCAATCGCGGCATACATGTTCAACCGCTTCTATCGCATCAAGCTGCCAGAGTATCTGGGCTTCTTTGCGGGCAAGCGTTTTGTGCCGATTATCTCCGGTCTGGCCGCTATTTTCACCGGCGTGATCCTCTCCTTCATCTGGCCTCCGATCGGTACTGCTATCCAGACCTTCTCTCAGTGGGCTGCGTACCAGAACCCGGTTGTGGCGTTCGGTATCTACGGCTTCATTGAGCGTTGCCTGGTACCGTTTGGCCTGCACCACATCTGGAATGTTCCTTTCCAGATGCAGATTGGCGAATACACCAATGCGGCGGGTCAGGTCTTCCACGGCGATATCCCGCGCTACATGGCAGGCGACCCGACTGCGGGCAAACTGTCCGGCGGCTTCCTGTTCAAAATGTACGGTCTGCCGGCTGCTGCTATCGCTATCTGGCACTCCGCTAAACCGGAAAACCGCGCGAAAGTGGGCGGTATCATGATCTCCGCGGCGCTGACCTCGTTCCTGACCGGTATTACCGAGCCGATCGAGTTCTCCTTCATGTTCGTTGCGCCGATCCTTTACGTTATCCACGCAATTCTTGCAGGTCTGGCATTCCCGATCTGTATCCTGCTGGGTATGCGTGACGGTACTTCGTTCTCCCACGGTCTGATCGACTTTATCGTTCTGTCCGGCAACAGCAGTAAGCTGTGGCTGTTCCCGATTGTCGGTATCTGCTATGCGATCGTGTACTACGTTGTCTTCCGCGTGTTGATTAAAGCGCTGGACCTGAAAACTCCGGGTCGCGAAGATTCAACTGAAGACAGCAAAGTGGGCGCAACCAGCGAAATGGCTCCGGCCCTGATCGCGGCGTTCGGCGGTAAAGAAAACATCACTAACCTTGATGCGTGCATCACCCGTCTGCGCGTTAGCGTGGCTGACGTAGCGAAAGTTGATCAGGCTGGCCTGAAAAAACTGGGCGCTGCCGGTGTGGTCGTTGCAGGTTCAGGCGTTCAGGCAATCTTCGGGACTAAATCCGATAACCTGAAAACTGAAATGGATGAGTACATCCGCGCTAACTAAGTTGTGATGTGGGGAGACTAAGGCAGCCGAATGGCTGCCTTTTTTAATGGATTCAGCGAGTAAAAAGGGAGCCGGCTGGCTCCCTGGTTTTTTTATGGTCAGCGCTGAGGATAAATCAGAACTGATAGCTGGCGGTGATGCTGAAGTTGCGCGGTTCGCCGTAAACAATCGAGCCGTCAATGTTGGTATCGTAGGTTTTATCGAACAGGTTGTTGATATTACCCTGTAAGGCGAAGTTTTTGGTGACCTGGTAGCGGCTGAATAAATCAACCAGCGCGTAGCTGCCTTGTTCCGCGCGGAAGGTACCGTACGGCGTGACGGTATCTTTATAGACCCGGTTCTGCCAGTTCACGCCGCCGCCAACGGTCAGCTCGGGCATCGCCGGCAGACGATAGCTGGTGAACACTTTGACGCTGGTACGCGGCAGGTTCGGGTTCACCGCGTTGCCTTCATTATCTTCCGCGACATAGCGCGTGGCCCCGAAGGTCATCTGCCAGTTATCGGTAATCGCCCCGTTAACTTCGAACTCGACGCCTTTACTCACCGTACCGTTGACGGTTTTGTAGGCCGTATCGCCGTTGCTGCCGGCAATCGGGGTTCCGGTAGACTGCCCCAGGTTATCCTGTTCGATACGGAACACGGCCAGCGTCGTGGTCAAACGGCTGTCCATCCAGTCTGATTTCAGGCCAAGCTCATAGTTGTTGCCGGTGATCGGCGTCAGATATTTACCCGAGCTGTCGCGGACGTTCTGCGGCTGGAAGATTGAGGTGTAGCTGGCGTAGGTCGACCAGTTATCATCAATGTCGTAAACCAGGCCGGCGTACGGCGTCGTATGGTTTTTCTCCATGCTGTAGGAGAGGGTGTCGATACGCCAGTTGGTATAGCGCACGCCGAGAATTAAGTGCAGCGGGTCGGCCAGGGAGAAGCGCGTCGCGGCATATAGGGACTTCATCCGGGTGGTGTCGTCCTGGGCGAGGCTTTGCGGGCCCCAGTTCGTTTCAGGGAAACTCCCCGCATTGAAGTTATTAAAGCTGCCGATTTCATCCGGGAACACGTTGGCCCAGGAGCTGAAATAGCGATTATTTTGTTTGCTGTAGCTGCCGCCGACTATCAGGTTATGCTGGCGCCCGAACAGATCGAAGCCGCCATCGGTAAACAGATCTACGGCATCGATTTTACGTTTGCCGCTGTTCCAGCCCGTCCCGCCAACGTAGTCATAGCCTGGGCCATAGTTGCCGTATGGGCCGACCAGCATGCCGGTCTCTTTGTTGACGTACGCATCGACGTACATCATTTTGCTGTCGAATTTGACCTCGGAGTGCGTCGCGGTCATGGTCGCCTGCCAGGTATCGGCAAAGCGCTGCTTCAGCGTGACGAAGACTTTGTTGAACTCTTTATCGTTATAGGCCCAGTCCGGAGAGGTGCTGTGGGCGCGATCGTAGTGGTTCTTGCTGCCGTCGGTATTCCAGCGCGGCAGGCCGCCCCAGGTTGGGCTGTCGACGTCGATGCGCTGGTATTCGTAGCCGGCGGAGAGGCTGGTTGAGGTGCCAAGGTCGGCATCGAGAATGCCGGAAAAGAACGTTTTTTCGCTGTTGTAACGATCGAGCCAGGAGTCATTATTCTGATAGCCAGCGACGATGCGCGCCCGGACGTTACCGTCCTCGGTCAGCGGGCTCTGCACGTCCGCGACGTAGCGCTGCTTGTTCCAGCTGCCGTACTCCGCCGAAAGATTACCTTTAAATTCCCGGCTGGTGGCATGTTTACGAATCATATTGATTGAAGCGGAGGGGTTGCCCGTACCGGTCATCAGACCGTTGGCGCCGCGCACGACTTCAACCCGCTCAAAGAGCGCGGTATCGGAGAGCGCGTCCCCCAGGTTCCAGCGGGATTCAAAATAGGTTGGAATACCATCAACCATATAGTTGTCTATCTGAAAACCGCGGGAGTAATAGCTGCTGCGATCGGAGTCCGCCTGGCTGCGGCTGATCCCGAGCGTGTTGTCCATGACGTCGCCAAGGGTTTGCAGCTGCTGATCCTGCATCCGCTGCTCGCTGATGATGCTGACCGATTGCGGAATATCGCGCTGGGTCATCAGCATTTTTGTTCCGGCTGACGTGGTTTTAACGCTGTAATCCTGCTGCTGTTCGCCGACGCCGGCTGGCGTTGTCCCTTCTACAATGATGGTGTCGTCGGTCGTACCGGCGGCAATGCCGAGGGCGGGGTGGAGCGCCAACGCAATGCCGACGGCGAGTAGAGACGGCGCGCGGCGACCATCCCGTAAGCTGGTAGTGAAAGACATTATTAACCCTTAATTAGGAGACAATCGTTATACGCCGAGGCTCTTTGGCCGCGGTCGAACCATTCCTGAAGTGCGCTGTAACCACATAGTGAATACAAATGAGAAATATACGCATTTATATTTAATGTGTAAACAGAGGTAAGAATGGCGGTCAAAATGGCGTTTATCGGCGTCGGCGGCGGGTCCCGATCCGGGATATGCTTAATCCGTCATCAGCCAGGCCCGCCGCCGCGTAAGAAAAAGTGCATTCGGGTTGAAAGAGGGGGAGTAACTCGCTCATACTCTTAGATGAATCCTGTGCATCCGCGTTTATCTGCAGAGGCAGGCCAGAGCACGGTATAAAAATTAATAAGGAATCAGTCATGGCAGAAGAAACGATTTTTAGCAAAATCATTCGCCGGGAGATCCCGTCGGATATTGTTTATCAGGATGAGCTTGTTACCGCCTTTCGCGATATTTCTCCACAGGCGCCGACCCATATTCTGATTATCCCCAATATCCTGATTCCTACCGTCAACGACGTCACCACGGAGCACGAGCTGGCGCTGGGACGGATGATGACCGTCGCGGCGAAAATTGCGCGTGATGAAGGCCTTGCCGACGATGGCTATCGTCTGATCGTCAACTGTAACCGCCACGGCGGCCAGGAAGTTTACCATATCCATATGCACCTGCTGGGCGGTCGCCCGCTGGGTCCAATGCTGGCTCACAAAGGCTAATCAATGCGCGCAGCTCATTTCGGCACTCTTCTGGCGGCGGCGCTGCTGGCCGGCTGCGGTTCTCACGCGGAAATTCCGGTGGGAGAACAGCAGACGCTGGTGATGGAGTCTAACGTCTTAGCCGCAGGTATCAGCGCCGATGCGCCTGAGGTCACCGCCTCACAGATTCAGGCCACCGCGACTTCAAGGCTGTTCAACGAACGCCAGGAGCCGATCGTCGTGCATTACCGATTTTTCTGGTATGACGCCAGAGGACTGGAGATGCACCCGCTGGAGCCGGCCCGCAGCATAACGGTGCCCGCACGCTCATCCGTGACGCTTTACGGTAGCGCGAATATTTTGGGGGCGCACAAGGCCCGACTTTATCTTTATCTGTAAGAGGTAATTGTGATGATTAAAATGTGTCGCTATGCGTTGATCACAGCACTGGCGATATTCCTTGCCGGGTGCGTCGGGCAGCGTCAGGAACCCGCGCCGGTAGGGGAGGCGCAGCCGAAGCCGGAACAGCCTGCGCAGCCGCAGCCTACGGTGCCGACCGTGCCGGGCATTCCGGCAGTGCCGGCGCAGCCTGGGCCGATTGAGCATGAACAGCAGCCGACGCAGCCGACGCCGCGCGTTCGCCACTATGACTGGAACGGCGCGGTGCAGCCGATGGTCGGGCAGATGCTGCAGGCGGGGGGCGTGAATGCGGGCAGCATTCTGCTGGTCGATAGCGTCAACAACCGCACTAACGGGACGTTGAACGCCGGCGACGCGACCGCGGCCCTGCGCAATGCGCTGACGGGAAACGGCAAGTTTACGCTGGTCTCGCCGCAGCAGCTCGGCGTAGCGAAACAGCAGCTTGGCCTGTCGCCGCAGGATAGCCTCGGTAGCCGCAGCAAAGCGATGGGCATCGCGCGCACCGTTGGCGCGCAGTACGTGCTCTACTCTAATGCCACCGGCAACGTCAATTCACCTGAGCTGAAGATGCAGCTGATGCTGGTGCAAACCGGCGAGATTATTTGGTCAGGTAAAGGTGCAGTTCAGCAACAGTAAGCTTACGCGCGATGAGGTATTGTCGCGCTTTTTCCCCCGCTATTCGCCGCTCGACGATCCGGCCTTTGCCGGTCTGAGCGGCGGTAGCTGCATTATCAGCAACGGCACCCGGCGGCTGGTACTACGCCAGCCGCACGATCCTGCCGCGCCCGCCAGCGATTTCCTTCGTCAATATCGCGCGTTATCCCGGATGCCGGATACGCTTGCACCGTCGCCAGTTTTTTACTCGCCGCGCTGGATGGTGGTGGAATATTGCGTCGGAGAAATGAAAAGCGCGCTTCCGCCGGGCCCGCAGCTGGCCGGGGTGTTGTATCATCTGCACCAGCAGCCGCGCCTGGGCTGGCGTATCGCGCTGGCGCCGCTGCTGGAACACTACTGGCAGCAGAGCGACCGCTCGCGACGAACCCCGCTCTGGCTGCGTTGGTATAAGCGCCTGCTACGGCGCGGAGAGCCTCGCCCGCTGCGCCTGGCGCCGCTACATATGGATGTGCATGCGGGCAATCTTGTCCATACCGAGGGCGGGCTGCGGCTGATCGACTGGGAATATGCCGGCGACGGCGATATTGCGCTGGAGCTTGCTGCCGTGTGGATTGATTCCGCGCAGCATCGGCAGCTGGCAGCGGAGTACGCCCGACAGGCGAACATTAATGAGCGCCAGCTGTGGCGACAAATTCAGCGCTGGCGCCCGTGGGTATTGATGCTAATGGTAGGCTGGTATGAGCGTCGCTGGCAGCAAACCGGCGACCGGCAGTTTATCGCCCTGGCAGATGCGGCCTGGCGTCAGTTAGACAAATAATATAAGAGAGGTCAGTGTGGGTCCGGTAATGTTGGATGTCGAAGGTTTTGAACTGGATGCGGAAGAGCGGGAGATCCTCGCGCATCCCTTGGTTGGAGGGCTGATTCTCTTCACCCGCAACTATCACGATCCGGCGCAGCTGCGCGAGCTGGTGCGGCAGATCCGCGAAGCTTCGCGCAATCATCTGGCGATCGCGGTCGATCAGGAAGGCGGGCGCGTGCAGCGCTTTCGCGAGGGCTTTACCCACCTGCCGGCCGCGCAGTCCTTTGCCGCACTGCTGGGGATGGAAGAGGGCGGCAGGCTGGCGGCGCAGGCCGGCTGGCTGATGGCCAGCGAAATGATCGCTATGGATATTGATATCAGCTTTGCGCCGGTGCTCGACGTCGGCCACATTAGCGCCGCCATCGGCGAGCGCTCCTATCATGACGATCCCGAGAAGGCGCTGGCCATCGCGCGCTGCTTTATTGACGGTATGCATGAAGCGGGAATGAAAGCGACCGGGAAGCATTTCCCGGGCCACGGGGCGGTAACCGCGGATTCTCATAAAGAGACGCCGCGCGACCCGCGCGCTGAGGCGGAAATTCGCGCCCGGGATATGGCCGTTTTCCGCACGCTGGTTGCGGAGCAGCGGCTTGATGCGATTATGCCTGCCCACGTTATTTACACCGACGTCGACCCGCGTCCGGCCAGCGGCTCGGCGCACTGGCTGAAGACGGTGCTGCGCGGGGAGTTAGGCTTTGACGGCGTGATTTTCTCCGACGATCTGTCGATGGAAGGCGCGGCGATTATGGGCAGCTACGCCGAGCGCGGGCAGGCTTCCCTGGACGCGGGTTGCGATATGATCCTGGTCTGTAATAATCGTAAGGGTGCGGTCAGCGTGCTGGATAACCTGTCGCCGATCAAAGCAGAGCGTGTTACGAAATTGTATCATAAAGGTTCCTTTACCCGTCAGGAACTAAGGGATTCCGCCCGTTGGAAGGCGGTCAACGCGCAGCTGGAGCAGCTCCACGCGCGTTGGCAAGAGGCGAAGTCCGCGTAGCAAACCTGAAGGGCGTTGTTGTCTGGTGAGGATACGATGATTATCTATTTACACGGTTTTGACTCTAACAGCCCCGGTAACCATGAGAAGGTGCTGCAGCTGCAGTTTATCGACCCCGACGTGCGGTTGATTAGCTACAGTACGCGGCATCCGAAGCATGACATGCAGCACTTGTTAAAAGAGGTCGATAAGATGCTGCAGCTCAACGCCGACGATCGGCCGCTGATTTGCGGCGTTGGTCTGGGCGGCTACTGGGCGGAACGAATTGGCTTCCTCTGCGATATCCGCCAGGCGATTTTTAACCCGAACCTGTTTCCCGATGAGAACATGGAAGGGAAGATCGATCGGCCGGAAGAGTACGCGGATATCGCCACCAAGTGCGTGAATAACTTCCGTGAAAAAAATCGCGATCGTTGCCTGGTGATGCTTTCCCGCAAGGATGAAGCGCTGGACAGCCAGCGTTCCGCTGAGCTGCTGCATCACTACTATGAAATTATCTGGGATAACGAGCAGAGTCATAAATTCAAGAGTATCTCCCCGCATCTGCAGCGGATAAAGGCCTTTAAGACCCTCGGCTGATCGCCTCCCTCCAGCCCGCTGTGTGAACGCACCGCGGGCTTTTTTTATCCATTCTGTGATTGCTTGCACAAAAAATGTGCGGTAAAACTTGATGCATATCAATTTTGGTATGACCAATGAACCGTTCATGTTATTCTCGATTTCGCTGAATGGTTTCAATGCTGTAACTTGTTGTTAATTAAAGGCTATTTATATAACTTTTAATTAACAATTGGTTAATAATTTTAGGGGGTCACGTGACTACACCATTGAAAAAAATAGTAATCGTTGGTGGCGGTGCCGGCGGACTGGAACTGGCTACTCAGTTGGGTAAAAAGCTGGGCCGTAGCAAAAAAGCGAAAATCATCCTGGTGGATCGCAACCATAGCCATCTGTGGAAACCGCTGCTGCATGAAGTGGCAACGGGTTCGCTCGACGAAGGTGTAGATGCGCTGAGCTACCTGGCTCATGCCCGCAATCACGGTTTCCAGTTCCAGCTCGGTTCCGTCGCGGATATCAACCGCGAAGCAAAAACCATCACGCTTTCCGAACTGCGTGACGAAAAGGGCGAGCTGCTGGTGGCCGAGCGTAAGCTGCCTTACGACACGCTGGTCATGGCGCTGGGCAGTACCTCTAACGACTTTAATACGCCGGGCGTTAAAGATAACTGTATTTTCCTCGACAACCCGCACCAGGCGCGTCGTTTCCATCAGGAAATGCTGAACCTGTTCCTGAAATACTCCGCGGATCTCGGCGCCAACGGCAAAGTGAATATTGCTATCGTCGGCGGCGGGGCCACCGGCGTTGAGCTTTCTGCCGAGCTGCATAATGCGGTTAAGCAGCTGCATAGCTACGGCTACAAAGGGCTGACCAACGAAGCGCTGAACGTCACTCTGGTTGAGGCCGGGGAGCGTATTCTGCCGGCGCTGCCGCCGCGTATTTCCGGCGCCGCACACAGCGAGCTGACCAAGCTCGGCGTGCGGGTGCTGACAAAAACCATGGTCACCAGCGCCGATGCTAACGGCCTGCACACCAAAGACGGCGAGTTTATTAATGCCGATCTGATGGTATGGGCTGCCGGGATTAAGGCGCCGGACTTTATGAAAGAGATCGGCGGTCTGGAAACCAACCGCATCAACCAGCTGGTGGTCGAGCCGACGCTGCAAACGACCCGCGATGCGGATATCTATGCCATCGGCGACTGCGCTTCCTGCGCCCGTCCGGAAGGCGGATTCGTGCCGCCGCGCGCGCAGGCCGCGCACCAGATGGCAACCTGCGCGTTGAATAACATCCTTGCGCAGATGAAAAACAAACCGTTGAAAACTTATACTTATAAGGATCACGGTTCGCTGGTTTCGCTCTCCAACTACTCGACCGTCGGCAGCCTGATGGGCAACCTGATGCGCGGTTCAATGATGATCGAAGGCCGTATTGCGCGCTTCGTTTACATCTCCCTGTACCGCATGCACCAGATTGCGCTGCACGGCTACTTTAAAACCGGCCTGATGATGCTGGTGGGGCGCATCAACCGCATCATTCGTCCGCGCCTGAAGCTGCACTAATTCTCGGGCGCTCTGCTCCCGGATGACGGCGTTAACGCCTTCTCCGGGTTGCGGAGCGCGGCGAGCCGCCGCCCGGTCGGATAACGCGCTGCCGGGCGGTTACCTGGAATATCCTTCTGTAATATTCGCTATATCCTCTCGGATTCCTCTGAATCCCCGCTGTTTGCTGCAGATCCTCGCATTTTTCATCCGCTTTCTGATTTGCAAGCTCCCCGGGTAGATAGCAAAATTATCGCTATCAGCAACAAAGGAGGATGCCCCGTGAATAAATCAATGTTGGCGGGTATAGGGATTGGCGTGGCTGCCGCGCTGGGCGTGGCAGCTGTCGCCGGTCTGAACGTACTGGATCGTGGACCGCAGTATGCGCAGGTGGTCTCCAGTACACCGATAAAAGAAAGTGTTAAAACGCCGCGTCAGGAGTGCCGCAACGTCACCGTCACCCATCGTCGTCCCGTGCAGGATGAAAACCGGATTGCCGGCTCGGTGCTCGGCGCGGTTGCCGGTGGGGTTATCGGCCACCAGTTTGGCGGCGGCCGTGGCCGCAGCGTTGCCACCGTAGTGGGCGCGCTGGGCGGCGGCTATGCCGGTAACCAGATTCAGGGATCGATGCAGGAAGGCGATACCTACACCACGACGCAGCAGCGCTGCAAAACGGTGTACGACAAATCGGATAAAATGCTGGGCTATGACGTCACTTACAAAATCGGCGGACAGCAGGGCAAGATTCGCATGGAACATGACCCCGGCACGCAAATTCCGCTGGATAGCAACGGTCAGCTGATTCTGAATAACAAAGCGTAAAAAAGACGTTTATTGATGTTTGCCCCTCATCACTCAGGATGAGGGGCTTTTTTTATCAGAAGCTCAGGGCGTAGTTCAGACCAAAGGTGCGGCCACGGCCTTTGTACTCATACAGCGAACTGCTGCCGTAGGTTGGGCTGTAAAGCAGCGGTGCGCGCTGGCCCCAGATGGTAACGTAGTCTTCGTTCAGCAGGTTTTCGATGCTGAAGGTGAGCTTACCCAGCGGGAGCGCGTAGCTGCCGATAAAGTCGACGGTGTTGTAGCCATCAAGCTTGTTGCCGCTGGCGTCGCTAAGATCGAACACCTGCTGAGTTTGCACGCGCAGCGACCACGGGTCCGGCGCCCAGCCGACCCAGGCGGTGGCTTTCGACGGAGAGGCCAGGGTCACATCCCATTTCTGCCAGCTGCCGTCGCTCTTCACCTGTGATTTCAGAACGTTGAAGTTAGCTCCTGTGCTCCAGTCGCTCTCCGGGAAGGCGTAATCCACCGCCCCTTCAACGCCGTAAATACGACGCTTATCGGACTCAACGTCAATCGTCATATCGGTGCGGTTGACGACGATGGTTTTATCCGACGTAGAGTAGTAGGCCGCCAGCTGCGTACGCAGGTTGTCGCCGGTGTAGCGCCAGCCCAGCTCGTAAGAGTTGACTTTAATCCCCTGCAGCGGCGAGTCCCCGACGTTGACGCTCGACAGCAACGGAAGGTTGCCGTTAACGGCGGTGCCGTATTTACCAATGCCGTAGTATTTACCCGGATCAGGCAGCTCGACGCCCTGGGAGAAGTTAAACCAGGTCTGCTGACGGTCGGTAATGTGGACGACAATCCCGGCGTTAAACAGGAAGTTATCGTAATCCGTTTTCCCGCCAGGAATGGCATCCGCCGAGCTGGCTTTACCGTTGGCGACGTCCTGCTGCTGCGCGTAGCCGACAAAATCATTAACCCGGTTTTCCGTCCACTGGTAGCGCACGCCGCCGCTGAGGGTGAAGATATCGTTCAGGTCATAGCTGCTCTGCAGGAACGGGGCGAGATTGGTGATGCTGTAGCCCGGGTAGCGGCCGGTGGTGTAGATGGCCTGATTGTTCAGCCCGCCGGAGGCCATCGATTCGTTGAGGTCGAAGAACATCTGGTTGGCGTTGAAGGTTTCATGATCGGCATCGAGCCCCCAGGTCAGATCCCAGCCGTCCAGCGGCTGGCTGTTGAGGGTAATTTTGGCCCCGTACTGATCGGTATCCTGCTTCGAGGAGGAGAAGCTGCTGACCTGGCCCTTAGCGAGGGTCGGGAAGGGGTAAAAGGTCAGGGATTCGTCGCGATAGTAGATCTGGCTGACCAGATTCTGGCCGTAGAAGTCGGCATCGGAATACTGCAGGCTGATCAGATGACGCTCGGTGCCGGGGACGCGGTCGGAATCCAGCCCGTTGGTGGTGTAGGCCTTGCCGTCACCGGTCACCGCCGACATATTTTTCCCGAGGTACAGGCCGTAGTCGTCGCCCTGGCTTTTGTAGTATTGCGTCACCAGCTGGAGCTGACGATTGTCGTCAATGTCGATGGTGCCAGTACCCATCACGTCGAGGCGGTCGGAGTGCTGCAAACCGGTCTGGGTGTTATCGAGGATCAGCGCATCGTTATTGCCGTCATACCAGCCGCCGAAGCGTTGATAAGCCACCGATAATCTGCCGGAGGCGTGCTCGGTACCGCCGCTCACCGCTGCCGCCACGCGTTCATCATGGTCGTTGCTGTTAGCAAAACCCGTTTTGCCGCCCAGTTCGAGATCGACCTGACGATCCTGCTGGCCTTTTTTGGTCACAATATTAATCAGGCCGCCGGTACTGCCGCCGCCGTACAGCGAAGTTGCGCCGGAGATGACCTCGATATGCTCAATATTGAACGGGTCGATCGAGTCCAGCTGACGGCTGTCGGTGCGGGAGGAGTTAAGCCGTACGCCGTCGATCAGCACCACGATGGCGCGACCGCGCATATTCATGCCGTAGTTCGTCCGCCCCTGGCTGCTGACGTCGATGCCTGGAATGAGCTGCGCCAGCACATCTTTGAATTCCTTGCCGCCCTGAACCTGCTGTTCAATTTCGTGACCCTCAATAACCCAGGTGGTCTGCGCCATTTCGGCAACGGTACGGTGCGTACGGTTGGCGCTAACGATAAGATTTTCTTCGGCCGCCTGGGTGGTAAAGACGGGGAGGGTGGTGGCCAGCAGCAGTGGGTTAAGAACCCAGAGACGCGTGTTCATTCGCATTCCTTTTATGAGTTAACGGCTTGGTTGTAAGCGTTGTTGTTTTATTTTTTCGGCGCGGGTGCACCGATTGTTACAGGGTGAAATAAATTGTAAAAACTCAAATGCGAATTCTGCACGTAGTGATTATTGTTATCAATATCATTTACAACAAATTAACACTTAAGGATGTGAAAACATTAGTAAAATTGGGGTTAAGGCGGAGGGGGAACGCAGGCCCGGTGACTTACGTCACCGGACAGGGGAGCGGATTAGTGCTGGAGGATTTGCGGCCACAGGCGCAGGGTGGTGTCGGCAATTTGCATCAATTTAGTGAAATCGGCGCCTTCGCGAGCGCTGATCGACATACCCTGCAGCACGCAGCTTAAGAACTGCGCGAGCTGGCGAACGTCGCCATTTTCCGGGAGCTCACCGCGCAGCTGGCGCTGCTGCAGGAACTGGGTCAGGGTCTGCTCCTGCATAGCGTGCCGCGACTTAATGGTGTTGGCGATATCGGTAGAGGAGGCTGCCAGCGCCGCGGAGGTATTGATCATAAAGCAGCCCGCCGGGGTGTCTTTACTGGTGAAGCAGGTGGCTATCGCGGTGAAATAGTCCCGCAGCGCCTGGTCGACGGACTTCTCTTCGGCAAACAGCTGCGCTTCGTGTCTGGCGGCAAAACGCGAAATATAGCGATCCAGCACCGCGCGAAACAGCCCCTCTTTATTGACGAATTCGGCGTAGAGCGTAGGGGCCTTTGCCCCGGTGGCTTCCACCAGATCGGCAAGGGAGGTTGCCTCATACCCATGCTGCCAGAACAGTGCCATGGCCTTATCCAGCGCCGCTTCCTTGTCGAACACTTTAGGTCGGCCACGGCTTTTTTTTGTGCAACTTTGAACGTCAGTTGTCATGATGCCGCCTGTACCTATGTTGGTTTGTTGAGAGGCCATTATAAAAATAAACGACATAACCTGCCAGCAGAGTCAGTCCAAAAATAAATAATTCATATATATATGAATTTTAAGTTGTTTATAAATAATTAAACGATCGTTATAAAAATGCGTTGACGTGTGATGTGGGTCACATTATTATTTACCTATCGATCGTTAAGTTAATTCTTACGACCCTACTAAAAAAATCATCTGCATAGGTATAATAATCATGAAAAACATCAAAACGCTGACCCTCGCTGCCGTTCTGAGCTCGCTCTCTTTCGCTAGTTTTGCCGCCGTTGAAGTGCAATCCACTCCTGCTGGCCAGCAAAAAATCGGCACCGTTTCCGCTTCCGCCGGCACCAACCTGGGTTCTCTGGAAGATCAGCTGGCGCAGAAAGCTGAAGAAATGGGCGCGACTTCATTCCGCATTACGTCGGTAACCGGTCCTAACACCCTGCACGGGACTGCGGTTATCTACAAATAAGTTGTTCCCTCTGTCATGCCACTGACAAACGCGGTTCTGACCCCTTTATCAGGCCGCGGTAGTACGCAGTAAGCTGTTCCCCCTGTTGTGCCAATATTGCGAAGCGGTCCACCCCCTTATGGGACCGCGACTCGCTGTCTGAATGCTCAGCTATCCCCCAAACAAAGCGCCATAAAGAACCTGTCGGTTAAGCCGATGACGGGAATTTTCTGCTGCGCGGGATAACTGTTTCCTCGTGTATGCCAGGGCAATCTCTCCGCGCCTTTGAGGCTGATGATTCGGTCGTTTCAGCCGCCATTTTCGCGCTGATGAACCCGTACTGAGGGAAAGGCGTACCGCGAGGATTGTTAAGGGGAAGACGGCTGTCTTCCCCTTAACCCGGTCACCTGGCGCCCGGCAGACATGTTCTGCCTGGCGTAGGGCGAACGGAATAGCACTGCACTGTCAGGCAGAAGATAGCGATTACAGCGCCTGCCCGGCGTTCGGGTGGTGACGGGTGACGTCAATCGGCATACCCGAGCGCAGTTCGATCGCTCGATCCATGACCTGCTGGTCGGTCAGCTGCGCCTGCTTAAAGGCCTGCATTGCCGCATCAAGCACGATTGGCAGCGTCTGCGGATCGTCATCAAGATGCTTTGACAGCGGCTGATGAATCTCTACCAGCCGGCTGCCGTTTGGCTCAACGGAGGCCTTAATCGGCGCGTTGATGATATTGACCCTGGTCCCGGGGGTCACTTTATTGAACAGCGTCTTAATATCATTATCGCGCAGGCGAATGCAGCCCGAGCTCACGCGCATACCGATACCGAAATCGGCGTTGGTGCCGTGCAGCAGATAGACGCCGCCGTAGGCCGCCAGGCGGATCGCGTGGTGCCCCATCGGGTTATCCGGCCCGGCGGGAACCACGGCTGGCAGTTCGATACCCATCGCCTTATAGCGTGCGCGAATATTGGCCGTCGGCGTCCAGGTCGGGTTGGCGCGCTTATCTGACACGGTAGTCACCATCGTTGGCGTGAGGGTATCGCCCCCGAGCTGGCCGATACCGATAGGGTAGACGGTCACCTCATTCTTGCCCGGCGGGTAGTAGTAAAGACGAAGTTCGGCGAGATTAATCACCAGCCCTTCGCGCGGCGCGTCCGGCAGCAGCGTCTGCAGCGGAATGGTCAGCACGCTGCCCGCCCGGGGAACGTAGGGGTCGACGCCGGGGTTGGCCTGCAGGAGCGCCAGAAAACCAACGTTATACTTTTTGGCAATGGCCTCCAGCGAGCCGCCGTTATTCTGCACCACGTGGAACTGGTTTTGCCCCACCAGGCGGCTGCCCGGCGGCGGTAAAGGCCAGGTGTTAGCGCGGGCCGGAAGCGCCAGCGCGGCGACAACGGCAAACAGCGTCAGCCACAGAGAGATACGCGAAGAGTTTATGACCATAATAAGTAAGTGGTTATTTTTCTACGAAAACAGAGCCAAATTATGGCGTGGGGGAGTGTGGGGAAACCTTGGTGGATTGCAAAACATTTGTAAAGTTTGCTGAATGTGTCAGGTGAAAAATGGATACGATGAATATCACCGCATCCATTTTCCCGGTCACGGTCAGGCGACGGCGTTCTCTTCCAGCTGGCGCATAAACTGACGAACCCAGTCCATACGCGTTTTACGCTCGGCGAGATCCTGCATAAACTTCAGGCGCGTCGGCCCGTCAAGGCGGAAGTGCTGCGGCTGTTTCTGCAGCAGGCCAATCAGCCACACCGGGTTGACGTGGTTCTTTTCATTAAACTCAATGATGCCGCCTTTTTCATTCCCCTCCAGCTTGCGGATGCCAAGCTTTTGCGCCTTCTGGCGCAGGCGGGCGATATCCAGCAGATTTCTGGCCGCATCCGGCAGCAGGCCGAAGCGGTCGATGAGCTCAACCTTGATCTCTTCCAGCTCGTGCTCGCTTTTGGCGCTGGCGATGCGCTTGTAGAACGAGAGTCGGGTATTTACATCCGGGATAAAGTCGTCCGGCAGCAATGACGGCATGCGCAGTTCGACCTCCGTTTGCTGGCTGGTGAGATCTTCCAGCGACGGCTCGCGCCCGGCCTTCAGCGCATCAACGGCGTTCTCCAGCAGCTCCATATACAGCGAGAAGCCGATGGTGGTCATCTGCCCGCTCTGGTCCTCGCCAAGCAGCTCGCCGGCGCCGCGAATTTCCAGATCGTGGGTTGCCAGGGCAAACCCGGCGCCGAGGTCCTCCAGCGAGGCGATCGCTTCCAGACGCTTTTGCGCATCGGTGGACATCGCCTTCGGATGCGGAGTCAGCAGCCAGGCATAGGCCTGATGGTGTGAACGCCCGACGCGCCCGCGCAGCTGGTGCAGCTGAGCAAGGCCGAAATGATCGGCGCGCTCGATGATGATCGTATTGGCGGTAGGAATATCGATCCCGGTTTCAATAATGGTGGTGCAGACCAGCACGTTAAAGCGCTGGTGGTGGAAATCGTTCATCACCCGCTCGAGCTCGCGTTCGCGCATCTGCCCGTGACCGATGGCGATACGGGCTTCGGGCACCAGCTCGGCCAGACGGTCGGCGGCTTTCTGGATGTTTTCTACGTCATTGTAGAGATAGTAAACCTGGCCGCCGCGCAGTATTTCACGCAGCATGGCCTCGCGTACCACCAGCGCATCGTACTCGCGCACGAAGGTTTTCACCGCCAGACGGCGCGCCGGAGGGGTGGCGATAATCGACAGATCGCGCATGCCGCTCATGGCCATATTCAGGGTGCGCGGGATGGGCGTCGCGGTGAGCGTCAGAATATCGACATCGGCGCGCATGGCCTTGATGCGCTCTTTATGCCGCACGCCAAAGCGGTGCTCCTCATCGACGATCAGCAGCCCAAGATCGCGCAGCTTCACTTCGCTTTGCAGCAGCTTATGGGTGCCGATCAGTATATCGATTTTGCCCTCGGCCGCCTGTTCCAGAATCTGCGCCTGTTCTTTGGCGCTGCGGAAGCGAGACAACATTTCGATGCGCACCGGCCAGTTGGCGAAGCGATCGCGGAAGTTGTCGAAGTGCTGCTGAGCGAGCAGGGTCGTCGGCACCAGCACCGCCACCTGCTTATGGTTTTCTACCGCCAGGAAGGCGGCACGCATCGCAACTTCGGTTTTACCAAAGCCCACGTCGCCGCAGACCAGACGGTCCATTGCCAGCGGCTGGCACATATCGCTCAGCACCGCATTGATGGCCTGTGCCTGATCGGGGGTGGTCTCAAACGGGAAGCCGTCGCAAAAGAGCTGATACTGTTCACGATCGTGCTTAAACGCAAACCCGGATTTGACCGCGCGCTGGGCGTAAATATCCAGCAGCTCCGCCGCCACGTCGCGCACCTTCTCCGCCGCTTTTTGCCGCGCTCGCGCCCAGGCGTCGCCGCCGAGCTTATGCAGCGGGGCGCTCTCTTCCGCGCCGCCGGCATAGCGGCTAATCAGATGGAGCGAGGAGACCGGCACGTACAGTTTGGCGTCATTGGCGTAGGTGAGCATCAGGTATTCACCCTTGATGCCGCCGGCCTCGAGGGTGGTCATTCCCGCATAGCGGCCAACGCCGTGCTCAAGGTGCACCACCGGCTGACCGATGTGCAGCTCCGCGAGGTTGCGAATCAGAGTATCGGGATTGATGGTGCGCCGCGAATCCTGACGTCGGCGCGCCACGCGCTCGCCCAGCAGATCGCTTTCACAAATCAGCGCCAGGCCGCGCGGGCTATCGATAAAGCCGTGCTCGGCGGCGCCGATCATCAGATAGCGGCCGCTGCCGGTTGCCTCTTCAAGACGCCGGATATGCTTCGGCGCAACCTTAATGCGCGCCAGCATTTCGCCCAGCGCTTCGCGGCGGCCCTCGCTCTCTACCGAGAAGATAACCGGGCCGGTGAAGGATTCGAGGAAGCGGCGCAGGTTATCCAGCGGCGCTTTGTTCTGCGCCTGAATCGCCAGATCCGGCAGCTTCTGATAGCCGAGGTTGGTATGGGCCGCTTTCTCCGCCAGGCGGTCGGTTTTTAGCTGCACGCGCGGCCATTTTTTCAGCTCGCTGAACAGCTCTGCGCTGCGCAGCCAGAGCAGCTCCGGCGGCAGCAGCGGGCGCATTGGATCAACGCCGCGGCTTTCAAAGCGGGCGCGCGTTTCGCTCTGGAAACGTTCGGCGCTGGCTTCCAGCTCGCCGGTATTGACGATCAGCGTGTTCGCCGGGAAGTAGCTGAACAGCGGCGGCAGCGGCTCGTTGAAAAACAGCGGCTGCCAGTATTCGATGCCGGTAGGCAGGGTGCCTTTGCTGACCTGCTGATAAATATGTTCGGCATCGCGCTTGACCTCGAAGCGATCGCGCCACTGGCTGCGGAACAGCTCGATGGCGGTCTGATCGGTCGGGAATTCGTGGGCCGGCAGCAGATTGATCGCCGCCACCTCTTCGAGCGTGCGCTGGCTGTCAACGTCAAACAGACGCAGGCTGTCGATTTCATCATCGAAGAAATCGAGGCGATAGGGCTGTTCGCTGCCCATCGGGTAGAGGTCGAGCAGGGCGCCGCGGGTCGCGTATTCGCCGTGCTCCATAACCTGATCGACATGGCGATAGCCCGCGCTATCCAGCTGCTCGCGGAGGGTATCCCGCGACAGGCGCTGGCCTTTTTTCATCACCAGCGCGTGGCCGTGCAGGTAGTTATGCGGACAAACGCGCTGCATCAAGGTGCTGACCGGCACGATCAGCACGCCGCGCTGCATGGTCGGCAATTGATAAAGGGTCGCCAGCCGGGAAGAGATAATATCCTGATGCGGCGAGAAGCTATCGTAGGGCAGGGTTTCCCAGTCCGCCAGGGCGATGACCATGCTGTCGGTAAACTGCCGAATTTCATCATTCAGGCGCAGGGCGTTTTGCATATCGGGGGCGACGAGGATCACCGGGCCGTCGTGACGTTCGGCCATTTCCGCGACCAGGGTCGCGCAGGCCGCGCCGGTTAATTCGCCGAGCTGCCGCTGATCGCCGGGTTTCACCGGCAGTGAGTATCGATATTGTTGAGACATAGCGGTTGTCAGGATCCCTTAGAGCCTATCCCATTAGGCTTTTTTATTTGCCAGCAAAGTACGCCTACCGCAATAGGCTCTGAGTGTTTCGCTCTACGATGTAAGGGCAAATCGCTGATATTCAATGCCTCTGATTATCCGCGATTGGCCTTAATTCGCCAACCCGAATGACAAAAGGAAGTTCGGCTGCGGGGAAAGATTCTGATAGATAAGAACTGACATATCAAATATCCGGTTGATTTATCTTTGTTTTTCCCCCATCTGACGACAAAAACTTACCGTTTCAGTGATTTACGCGTTGTGCTATGACATATATACTCGTGCATCGGCTATCAGCAACCAGATGGAATACATGTACCAACCTGCCGCACTCTTTATCGGCCTTCGCTACATGCGCGGGCGCGCAGCTGACCGCTTCGGTCGTTTCGTCTCCTGGCTCTCAACCATCGGCATTACGCTCGGCGTGATGGCGCTGGTGACCGTCCTGTCGGTGATGAATGGCTTTGAACGCGAGCTGCAGAACAACATCCTGGGGCTGATGCCGCAGGCCATTCTTAGCGCCCAGCAGGGCTCAATCAATCCGCAAACGCTGCCGGAAAGCGCCGTGAAGTTACAGGGCGTCAGCCGGGTAGCGCCGTTGACCACCGGCGACGTGGTGCTGCAAAGCGCGCGCAGCGTCGCGGTTGGGGTGATGCTTGGCATCGATCCGGCGCAAAAAGATCCGCTGACGCCGTACCTCGTTAACGTCAAGCAGAGCGATCTGCAGGCCGGGAAATATAACGTTATTCTCGGCGAGCAGCTGGCCGGCCAGCTCGGAGTTAATCGCGGCGACCAGATCCGCGTGATGGTGCCTTCCGCCAGCCAGTTTACGCCGATGGGCCGGGTGCCGAGCCAGCGCCTGTTTAACGTCATCGGTACCTTCGCCGCCAGTAGCGAAGTCGACGGCTACCAGATGCTGGCCAATATCGACGACGCGTCGCGCCTGATGCGCTACCCGCTGGGGAATATTACCGGCTGGCGCCTGTGGCTCAATCAGCCGCTGCAGGTGGATACGCTCAGCCAGCAAACCTTGCCCGCAGGGACGAAGTGGCAGGACTGGCGCGAGCGCAAAGGCGAGCTGTTCCAGGCCGTGCGGATGGAAAAAAATATGATGGGCCTGCTGCTGAGCCTGATTGTGGCGGTGGCCGCCTTTAATATCATCACCTCGCTCGGGATGATGGTGATGGAAAAACAGGGCGAGGTGGCGATTCTGCAAACCCTCGGCCTGACGCCGCGGCAGATTATGCTGGTCTTTATGGTGCAGGGCGCCAGCGCCGGCATTGTCGGCGCGCTGCTCGGCGCGCTGCTCGGCGTGCTGCTCGCCAGTCAGCTGAACAATTTGATGCCGATTATCGGCGCGTTTCTTGACGGCGCCGCGCTGCCGGTCGCCATTGAACCGCTGCAGGTGGCGATAATTGCGCTGGTGGCTATGGTGCTGGCATTGTTATCTACGTTGTATCCTTCCTGGCGCGCTGCCGCCACCCAACCCGCTGAGGCTTTACGTTATGAATAAGATCCTGCTGCAATGCGACAACCTGTGCAAACGCTATCAGGAAGGCAACGTGCAAACTGACGTGCTGCACGATGTCAGCTTCAGCATCGAGGAGGGCGAGATGATGGCGATCGTCGGCACCTCGGGTTCCGGTAAAAGTACGCTTCTGCATCTGCTCGGCGGCCTCGATACGCCGACCTCAGGCGACGTTATTTTCTCCGGCCAGCCGATGAGCCAGCTCTCCGCTGCGGCCCGCGCCGACCTGCGCAACCGCGAGCTGGGCTTTATCTATCAGTTCCACCACCTGCTGCCGGATTTTACCGCCCTGGAAAACGTGGCGATGCCGCTACTGATCGGCAAGCAGAAGGCTGCCGATATCGAACGTCAGGCCAAAGAGATGCTGCGCGCGGTCGGCCTTGAACACCGCAGCAGCCATCGTCCGTCCGAGCTTTCCGGCGGCGAACGCCAGCGCGTGGCGATTGCCCGCGCGCTGGTCAACAAGCCGCGGCTGGTGCTGGCGGATGAGCCGACCGGCAACCTTGACGCCCGCAATGCCGACAGCATTTTCCAGCTGCTGGGCGAGCTCAATATCGCGCAACGTACCGCTTTCCTGGTGGTGACTCACGATCTGCAGCTGGCGAAACGGATGAACCGTCAGCTGGAGATGCGTGATGGCCACCTGAACGCGGAACTGACCCTGATGGGGGCCGAGTAATGGCCTCTCCGTTATCCCTGTTGATTGCCCTGCGCTTTAGCCGCGGCCGCCGACGCGGCGGCATGGTATCGCTTATTTCGGTGATTTCGACCGTCGGCATTGCGCTGGGAGTGGCGGTGCTGATCGTCGGCCTGAGCGCCATGAACGGCTTTGAGCGCGAGCTCAATAACCGCATTCTGGCGGTGGTTCCCCACGGGGAAATCGAGCCGGTTAAGCAGCCCTGGAGCAACTGGAACGACGCGCTGGCGAAGGTTGAGAAGGTCAAGGGCGTCGTTGCGGCGGCCCCCTATATCAACTTTACCGGGCTGGTGGAGAGCGGCAGCAACATGCGCGCCATTCAGGTGAAGGGCGTCGATCCTCAGCAGGAGAGCCGCCTGAGCTCGCTGCCGACCTTCGTGCAGAATAACGCCTGGGCCGGCTTTAAGCCCGGCGAGCAGCAGGTTATTTTAGGCAAGGGCGTCGCCGATGCGCTGCACGTCAAGCAGGGCGACTGGGTGTCGATAATGATCCCCAACTCCGACGCCGATCACCAGCTGCTGCAGCCGAAACGCGTCAGGCTGCACGTGACCGGGATCCTGCAGCTGAGCGGCCAGCTCGATCACAGCTTCGCCATGATCCCGATGCCGGATGCTCAGCAGTATCTGGATATGGGCAGCAGCGTCACCGGGATCGCGATTAAAGTCACCGATGTCTTCCACGCCAACACCCTGGTGCGCGACGCCGGTGAAGTCACCAACAGCTACGTCTATATCAAGAGCTGGATCGGCACCTACGGCTATATGTATCGTGATATTCAGATGATCCGCGCCATTATGTATCTGGCAATGGTGCTGGTTATCGGGGTCGCCTGCTTTAACATCGTATCCACCCTGGTGATGGCGGTGAAAGATAAAAGCAGCGATATTGCGGTGCTGCGCACGCTCGGTGCGAAAGACGGCCTGATCCGCGCTATTTTCGTATGGTATGGTTTACTTGCCGGCTCGGTCGGAAGCCTGATTGGGGTCGCCATTGGCGTGGTTTGCGCGCTGAAGCTGACGTCGATTATTAACGGCCTCGAATATCTGATTGGGCATAAATTCCTGTCCGGCGACATTTATTTTATTGACTTCCTGCCGTCTGAACTGCACTGGCTGGACGTCATTTATGTGCTGGTGACGGCACTGTTGCTGAGTTTGCTGGCCAGCTGGTATCCCGCCCGCCGCGCCAGCCGCATTGACCCGGCGAGGGTGCTGAGTGGCCAGTAATTTATCGTCATGACCCGTTAATGCGCTTCATTTTGCAAGCTGAAGCGCAGGGTTAGAAAGAGGAATTGCTGAAATGTATTACGGATTTGACATTGGCGGCAGCAAGATTGCGTTAGGCGTATTTAACAAGGAGCGACGGCTGCAGTGGGAAAAGCGCGTCGCCACTCCGCAAGCGAGTTATGAGGATTTTCTCCAGGCGGTAGAAGCGCTGGTGCTTGAGGCGGACGCCCGCTTTGATTGCCAGGGTTCGGTAGGGATAGGTATCCCGGGAATGCCGGAAACCGCGGACGGCACGCTATACGCCGCCAACGTGCCTGCCGCCAGCGGTAAACCGCTGCGCGCCGACCTCAGCGCCCGGCTGGGGCGTGAAGTGCGTCTGGATAACGACGCCAACTGTTTTGCGCTCTCGGAGGCCTGGGACGATGAGTTTACCCGCTATCCGCTGGTGATGGGGCTGATCCTCGGCACCGGCGTAGGCGGTGGCCTGATCCTTAACGGCAAATCGATTACCGGACATAGCTATATCACCGGCGAATTTGGCCATATCCGCCTGCCGGTGGATGCGCTGGAGGTGGTCGGGCGCGATTTTCCGCTGACCCGCTGCGGCTGCGGCCAGCTGGGCTGCATCGAAAACTATCTTTCCGGCCGCGGCTTTGCCTGGCTGTACGAACACTTTTACCAACAATCCCTCACCTCACCAGAAATTGTCGCGCTGTGGCAGCAGGGCGATGAAAAAGCGCGCGCCCACGTCGAGCGTTATCTTGACCTGCTGGCGGTGTGTCTGGGTAATATTTTAACCATCGTCGATCCGGATCTGCTGGTAGTTGGCGGAGGATTGTCTAACTTTACTGCAATAAGCGAAGGGCTGGCGCAGCGCCTGCCGCGTCATTTACTTCCCGTTGCCCGGGTGCCTCGGATTGAGCGGGCGCGCCACGGCGATGCGGGAGGAATGCGCGGTGCGGCCTTCCTTCATTTGACTGATTAATCACAGAGGTAGCTATGTTGTCGCGCCGCTTACATCGATTGAGCCGTTTTCGCCGCAATAAACGTCGCTTGCGCGAGCGCCTGCGTCAGCGAATTTTCTTTAAAGAGGATAAGGTGGCTCCGGAAACGATGGATAAACCCAGGATAGTGGTACTGACCGGCGCAGGCATTTCGGCTGAGTCGGGGATTAAAACCTTCCGCGCGGCCGACGGCCTGTGGGAAGAACATCGGGTGGAAGACGTGGCGACGCCGGAAGGCTTTGCCCGCGACCCGGCGCTGGTGCAGGCATTTTATAATGCCCGCCGTCGTCAGCTGCAGGGGCCGGATATCGCACCTAACGCGGCGCATCTGGCGCTGGCGCGGCTGGAAGAGGCGCTGGGCGATCGTTTTGTGCTGGTGACGCAGAACATCGACAACCTGCACGAGCGCGCCGGCAACCGCCGGGTGATCCATATGCACGGCGAGCTGCTGAAGGTGCGCTGCGCGTGGAGCGGGCAGGTGCTGGAGTGGACCGGGGACGTTACCGTGGACGACAAGTGCCACTGCTGTCAGTTCCCGGCGCCGCTGCGCCCGCACGTGGTCTGGTTTGGCGAGATGCCGCTGGGGATGGACGACATTTATAGCGCGCTGACGGATGCCGATGTTTTCATTGCCATCGGTACTTCCGGGCACGTCTATCCGGCGGCGGGTTTCGTTCACGAGGCCCGCCTGCAGGGGGCGCATACGGTTGAGCTCAACCTGGAGCCGAGCCAGGTGGGCAGCGAGTTTGCCGAAAAACGCTATGGCCTGGCAAGCCAGGTGGTGCCGGAGTTTATCGACCAGCTGTTAAAAGATCTCTGATCGATCGGCGCACCGGCAGGCCGCTGCGGGTGCGCATTTCAGGGCCGGAGGGCGTGACCGGGCCGCGTTCTGCGGCGTATTGCCCGTCGGCGCTCCCGGCATTTTCGTCTGAAGTTGTGGAATTGATGCGATGATGTGACAGGGAAAATGGTATTGCATGCTTTTTTATGACATCTTTCTACATTCTTGTAACGGAAAGGGAGTGTTAGCGTGCACCCGGAGTATTTTGACTACCTGATCCTCGGCGATGAACATCACGGCGAAGTCTACAGCGGGGTTAAAACCCACCGTCTTGCCGTTCGTTCGAAATACCCGCTGGCGAAACATGCCCGTTCCCCTGCCGAAGAGGCCTCAGGCTCCCAGCCGCGCATGGTGAATTACAACGTCCATGAATATCCGGCGCAGGACGGCCGCTTCTATATGGTGGCGACAAACTACCCGCTGAGCGATTTTGACGTGGAAGATGCGTTGATTAAATCGCGGGCGCATCCCGTGCGCGCCTGATCTGTGGCCGCGAAAAAGAACCCGGAAAATTTGCATATCCCATAAGGCGCCCGTACCGGCGCTTTTTTTTGCCCGAAAAGCGCGCCGACGCCGCGGAGAACCTGCCATGCACCCATCGATGATGTATCAGGATTTAACCACCGGAACGTTAATTAACCACGCGGCGCGCTATCATGCCGATAGCGAAATAGTCTCCGTGAGCACGAGCGGGGAGACGGAATACAGCAGCTGGGGAGCGGTGGCGGATAACGCGCGCCGTCTGGCATCCGCCGTCGAACGGCTGGGCATTCCCGCCGGCGCGCGCTGCGCAACCCTGGCGTGGAATAATCGCCGTCATCTGGAGATCTATTTTGCCATCGGATCGGCAGGCCGGGTTACCCATACCCTCAATCCGCGACTGTCGGTTGAGCACCTGACTTTTATCATCAACGACGCCGCGGACCAGGTGCTGTTTTTTGACGCCACCTTCCTGCCGCTGCTGCGCCAGCTGCGGCCCCATCTGCCGACCGTTCGCTACTTTGTCCTGATGGAAGCCCGCAGCGAAGGCGCCCTCAGCGAGCTCGATTCGCTGCTGTTTTACGATGAGCTGCTGGCCTGCGGGGATCCCGGCTACGACTGGCCGGCGCTGAGCGAAACCACCCCCGCATCGCTGTGCTACACCTCGGGCACCACCGGGAAACCCAAAGGAGTGCTCAATACCCATCGTTCGCTGGTGCTGCACGCGCTGAGCGGCAATCAGCCCGATGCCGCCGGTATCTCGGCCCGCGACTCCCTGCTGCCGGTGGTGCCGATGTTTCACGTCAACGCCTGGGGCACGCCCTTTATCGCCGCGATGGCCGGGGCGCGGCTGGTGCTGCCAGGGCCGCATCTGGACGGCGAGAGCCTGCTGCGGCTGCTGAGCGCCGAGCGGGTCAGCGTGGCCTTTGGCGTGCCGGTGATTTGGGCCGGACTGCTGGCGGCGCTGCGAAAATCGGATATCCGCTTGCCCTGCTTTAAACGCTCATTCGTCGGCGGTTCAGCGCTGCCTCCTTCGATGGCGGAGGCGTTTCGTTGCGACTACGGTATCGAGCTGATCCACGCCTGGGGGATGACCGAAACGTCGCCCATCGGCACCATCAATACGCCGCTGGGTAAGCATCAGGCGCTGACGGAGGCGCAGCGCCAGCGGGTGGCCGAGGGGCAGGGAAGGGCTATCTTCGGGATCGATCTGCGGGTGGTGGACGTCGACGGAGAGCCGCTGCCCAGCGATGGTGAAAGCCAGGGGTATCTGCAGGTACGCGGTCACTGGGTGGTGGCGAACTACTTTGGCCGCAGCGAAACGGCGCTCACCGACGACGGCTGGTTTGATACCGGCGATATCGGCACCGTCGATGAGAATGGCTATCTGATCATTCAGGATCGGGCTAAGGATATCATCAAGTCCGGCGGGGAGTGGATCTCAACGGTCGAGCTGGAAAATATTGCGCTTGCCCACCCGGCCATTCGCAGCGCGGCGGCGATTGCCGCCCGGCATCCGCGCTGGGATGAGCGTCCGGTGCTGCTGTGCGTCAGGGCGGAAGGGGCTGAAATCGAGGAGCAGGCGCTGCTGGCGTGGTACCAGCAGCGGGTGCCGAAATGGCAGGTACCGGACCGCGTCGTTTTCATTGACACCCTGCCGGTGAGCGCCACCGGCAAGGTTTTGAAGAATCAGCTGCGGGCCGAATTCGGCCAGATACTGATGGGCGAGGGGCGCGATCCCGGCGGGATTAACGACCGGCCTTGAGCTTTTGATAATACTCTTCGTACAGGGTGCTGGCGCTGCCGACATCGTTCTGCCATTCGCCCTGCTGGATGGTTTCCGCGTCCGGGTAGAGCGATTTATCGTTGGCAACGCTCGGGCTGAGCATCCGGCGCGCGGCGAGGTTCGGCGTCGGATAGCCGATGGTTTCGGCAACCTGTTTGGCTACTTCCGGACGCAGCAGGAAGTTAATCAGCTTCAGCGCGCCGTCGACGTTTTTGGCGTTGGACGGAATCGACAGGCTATCCATCCAGAAGATCCCGCCTTCTTTCGGCCACACCACCTCCAGCGGCGTCCCGGCCTGGCGAGCGACGAACGCCGAACCGTTCCATACCATACCGAGATTCACTTCACCTTCCATATAGGGGTTCGCCGGGTTATCCGAGTTGAACGCCGCGACGTTTGGCATCAGCTTTTTCAACTCGCTATACGCGGCGGCAATCTCTTTGGGATCGGTGGTGTTGCCGGAATAGCCCAGCTTACGCAGCGCAATCTGGAACACTTCCCGGGCATCGTCGGTCAACAGCAGGCTGCTTTTGTACTCAGGCTTCCACAGGTCGGCCCAGCTGCTCACGGTTTTAGGGTCGATGGCCTCGCTGTTGACGCCAATAGCCGTTGCGCCCCAGATGTACGGAATGGAGTAGTCGTTGTTCGGGTCGAACGGCTTATTCAGCATCTGCGGATCGAGGTTGCTGAAATTAGTCAGCTTGCTCTTATCGATCTTCTGCAGCATGCCTTCTTTGCGCATCTTATCGACGAAGTAGGTCGACGGCACCACCAGGTCGTAGGCGCCGTCTTTGTAGGTTTTGAGCTTGGCGTACATGGTTTCATTCGATTCGTAGGTCGAATAGATAACCTTGATCCCGGTCTCTTTGGTGAACTGTTCCAGCAGGCCCGGCGGTACGTATTCGGTCCAGTTATAGAAATAGAGCGTTTTGCTATCGTCCGCGTGCGCGGCGCTCATCCCGACTGCCAGAGCACCCGCCGCGAGCAGGTGGCGTGACCATTTTTTCATTTAACGTCCCCTGGTTTAAGCCTGTTCCACAGGCTGTGGTAGTTGCCGGCCCGGGACGAGGGCCCGAACCGGCTGCAGTTATCAGGCCCGTTTGGGCGAGCTTTTGGTGCCGTCGCGGGCAATGAGCTGGCTGGCGATAACCATCACCAGCGACAGAATCAACAGGATGGTTGCCAGCGCGTTCACTTCCGGCGACACGCCCACCTTGACCATCGAGTAGATCTTCAGCGGCAATATTTCGTAGCCCGGTCCGGTGACGAACGATGACACCACGACGTCATCCATCGACAGCGTAAAGCTCAGCAGCCATCCCGCCGCCACCGCCGGCAGCGCCAGCGGCAGGATAATCTTACGCAAAATGGTTAACTCGCTGGCGCCGAGATCCTTCGCGGCTTCCAGCATCCGCACGTCGAAACCCTTGAGCCGCGAAAATACCGTGACCACCACGAAGGGCAGGCAGAAGGTAATATGCGAGAACAGCAGCGACCAGAAGCCCAGCTGGATGCCAATCAGCATAAACAGCACCAGCAGAGAAATCGCCATCACAATGTCCGGCGACATCATCACCACAAACAGCATTCCGCTGACGAACGGCTTACCGCGAAAGCGGTAGCGGTATAGCGCGACGGCGGTCAGCGAACCGATCAGGGTGGCAAAGGTCGCCGACAGCACCGCCATAGTGAGCGAATGCTGCGCGGCCTGCAGCAGGCTGTCGTTGTTCATCAGCAGGCTATACCAGCTGGTGGTAAACCCCTGCCAGCTAATGCCAAAACGCGAACTGTTAAACGAGTTAACGATCAGAATAATAATGGGAATGTAGAGATACGCGTAAATGGCGGCCATAAAGCCGCCGCGCAGCAGTCGACCGGTCATTCCAGATCCACCTTATTGTTGAGCAGTCTTGCCGCGCGCCAGTAAATCAGCAGCATCAGGCCCATCACGAGGGTTAACGTAATGCTGGTGGCCGCGCCAAACGGCCAGTCGCGAATATTGAGGAACTGGCTCTTAATGACGTTGCCGATCAGCAGGTTCTTCGCGCCGCCCATCAGGTCGGAGACGTAGAACAGCCCCATCGCCGGCAGCATCACCAGCAGGCAGCCGGCGATAATCCCCGGCATGGTCAGCGGAATAATAATGCGGATAAAGGTTTGCAGCCGGCTGGCGCCGAGGTCTTTCGCCGCTTCCAGCAGCGGGCGATCCAGCTTCTCAATGCTGGAGTAGAGCGGCATCACCATAAACGGCAGCAGAATGTAGACCAGGCCGATAATCACCGCCGACGGGGTGTACATGATGCGCAGAGGCGTTTCAATGACCCCCAGCCACAGCAGAAACTCGTTGAGGTAGCCTTTGGTGCTGAGGAAGATTTTCAGCCCGTAGATACGGATCAGCGAGTTGGTCCAGAACGGGACGATCAGCAAAAACAGCAGCAGCGGACGGACCTTCTCCGGCAGCCTGGCGAGAAACCAGGCAAAGGGATAGCCGAGCAGCAGGCAGGCGAGCGTCGCCAGCAGCGCCATATTCAGCGAGTGCAGCAGCACGGCGTAGTAGAGCGGGTCCAGCAGGCGCGCATAGTTATCCAGCGTAAAGACCATTTTGACGAAGTTAGCGTCGTCGCGGGTCAAAAAGCTGGTGCCGATAATCATCAGGTTGGGCAGGAAAACAAACAGCACCAGCCAGCCGACGATGGTGGCAATCACCACATTTTGGAATTTACTGGTGTTCTTCATCAGCCAGTACAACCTCCCAGCTCTCTACCCAGTTAATGGTCATTTTCTGGTCAAGCGGGTGGTCAAAATCAGGATCGTCCTCGTTGAAGAATTCGCTGACCAGCACCATTTTGCCGTTTTCCAGTTCGACCACCGATTCCAGGGTCATGCCTTTGTAATTGCGTTCACGGATGTAACCGATCAGGCCATCGGCTTCGCTGGCGTCGTGGACCTCATCGACGCGCAGGTCCTCAGGGCGCAGCATGACGTTCAGCGACTGCCCCTTCTCAACGGCAAAATTAACGTAGATATTGCATTCGCGCCCTTCAACGCGGGCGCGGACGCGCTGCTCGTCGAGGCGCTCAATCACCGTCGCGTTAAAGATATTGATCTCGCCGATAAAGCTGGCAACGAACAGGTTCTTCGGCTCTTCGTAAATTTCGCGCGGGGTGCCGTCCTGCTCAATTTTGCCGTCGCGCATCACCACGATGCGATCGGACATCGTCAGCGCCTCTTCCTGATCGTGGGTGACGAAGACGAAGGTAATGCCGAGCTTGCGCTGGAGCGCTTTCAGCTCGTTCTGCATCTGCTTACGTAGCTTATAGTCCAGCGCGGAGAGGGATTCATCGAGCAGCAGCAGGCGCGGCTTGTTGACCACCGCTCTGGCAATGGCCACGCGCTGCTGCTGGCCGCCGGAGAGCTGGTGCGGTTTGCGCTGGGCAAACTCTTCCAGCTGCACCATGCGCAGGGCATCGACGACGCGAGGCGCTATCTGCGCCGCCGGCGTTTTTTGCATCCGCAGGCCGAAGGCGACGTTTTCGAACACCGTCATATGCGGGAACAGGGCGTAGCTTTGAAAGACGGTATTGACGTGGCGGTTTTCCGCCGGAACGTGAGTGATGTCGTGGTCTTCGAGATGAATGTGTCCGCTATCGACATTTTCCAGCCCGGCAATAAGACGGAGAACGGTTGTTTTACCGCAGCCAGAAGGGCCAAGCAGAGTGAGAAACTCACCGTTATTGATGGTCAGATTCAGGTCGGAGATCACCGTTTTGCCATCAAAGCTTTTGCCAATTCCCGCCAGTTGAACCAGCGGCGAACGTGAACGCGGTTGTATATTCAATTTTTGACTCTGTCCCATGTAGACGCAGCGGAAGGCTTACCGATGCGGGGTTTGTGGTTAACCACCTTTGGGGCTGCACATAATTAATAAGGGCAAGCATTCTACGGCAAACGCTACCGATCGCCAATCCTTGTCGCCTGCAGATACCTTACCTTTACAACATTACGCGAGTTAATGTATTAAATTCCTGTTTGCCGGGCTAAAAATGACCTGACGCAATATTTGTCTTTTCTGGCTTATGAATAATGTTGTCACAAAAGATGAGGGTGGCCACATGGATAAATTGCTTGAGCGTTTTTTACAGTACGTTTCTTTAGATACGCAGTCGAAGGCTGGCGTGCGCCAGGTTCCGAGCACGGAAGGGCAGTGGAAGTTGTTGCGCCTGCTGCAGGCACAGCTGGAAGAAATGGGGCTGGTTAACGTGACGCTAAGTGAGAAAGGGACGGTAATGGGGACCCTGGCAGCGAACGTGGCGGGTGATATTCCCCCCATTGGCTTTATCTCCCACGTCGATACGGCTCCTGACTTCAGCGGTAAGCACGTCAACCCGCAAATAGTAGAAAACTACCGCGGCGGCGATATTGCGCTCGGCATCGGCGACGAGGTGCTCTCGCCGGTGATGTTCCCGGTGCTGCATCAGCTGCTGGGGCAAACGCTGATTACCACCGATGGTAAAACGCTGCTCGGCGCGGACGATAAGGCCGGTATTGCCGAGATCATGACCGCGCTGGCTACGCTGAAGGCAAAAAATATTGCCCACGGTGATATCCGCGTGGCGTTTACTCCGGACGAAGAGGTGGGGAAAGGGGCGAAGCACTTCGACGTTGCCGCCTTCGACGCGCGCTGGGCCTACACCGTTGACGGCGGCGGCGTGGGCGAGCTGGAGTTTGAAAACTTCAATGCCGCCTCGGTGACCATTAAGATCGTCGGCAATAACGTTCACCCCGGCACCGCCAAAGGCGTGATGGTCAACGCCCTGTCGCTGGCGGCAAGAATTCATGCCGAAGTCCCGGCCGATGAGGCGCCGGAAACCACCGAAGGCTATGAAGGCTTTTACCATCTGTCGAATATCAAAGGCACCGTCGATCGCGCCGAGATGCACTACATTATTCGCGATTTTGACCGCAAGCAGTTTGAAGCCCGTAAGCGCAGGATGATGGAGATCGCCAAAAAGGTCGGCAAAGGGCTGCATCCGGACTGCTATATCGAGCTGGTGATTGAAGACAGCTACTACAATATGCATGAAAAAGTGATGGCGCATCCGCATGTCGTGGAGATCGCCCGCCAGGCGATGGTCGATTGCCACATCGAACCGGAAATGAAGCCCATTCGCGGCGGCACCGACGGGGCGCAGCTCTCTTTTATGGGATTACCCTGCCCGAACCTGTTTACCGGCGGCTACAACTACCACGGCAAGCATGAGTTTGTGACGCTGGAAGGGATGGAGAAGGCGGTACAGGTTATCGTGCGGATAGCCGAGCTGACGGCGAAGCGGGGCGCGCGATAGCGCCATGCTGAACCGGGCTACCGGCAACGCGCAGGGAGCCCGTAGTCCGGCCAGGGCGCTGGGCGCCGCAGGCCGGGGAATGGTGCCTTAGTCTTCGAAGAACCAGTAGCCGCTGTTGACCAGCGCCGCCAGCATCGCGAGGAAGGACGGATCTTCCAGCGCATCGCCGAAGTGCGCCGCGTTGAGCGCCAGGTGCGTAGCCAGCGCGTCCAGCGCCGGACGATGCGGAGAGTTAATCTGCTCGCCGTTGACGAACACTTCGCCGTCAATGCGCACCACGCGCAGCCCGCCAAGCCTCACCAGCTTATCGCCCTGCTGCAGCGCGTCGTAAATTTCATCCGGCTGATAGGGCGGCTCCGCAGGGGCCACGTCCAGCTCGTGACGGGACTGGGTAATAAACTCGCCAAACCACTGTTTGAAATGCTCTGGCTGATTAATCAGGCCCAGCATCATATCGCGCAGGCGATCCAGCTCGACCGGTAAAATATCCGCCGGATGGTCGCGCGACGGCACGTCGGGATCGGCATAGCGCTGGCTGCCGAGCTCGCGCTGCAGAATATAGTCGGCGAAACCGCTGAACAGCTCGCGGGCGTTCGGCGCGCGGTAGCCCACGGAGTAGTTAAGCGAGTTTTCCAGCGAATAGCCTTCGTGCGGGAATCCTGGCGGAATATAGAGGATATCGCCGGGCTCCATCTCTTCATCGATAATCGCTTCGAACGGGTCAACCTGCAGCAGATCCGGATGCGGGCAGTGCTGTTTCATCGGCACCTTGTCGCCCACGCGCCAGCGGCGGCGGCCGGTTCCCTGAATAATAAACACGTCGTACTGATCGAGATGCGGGCCTACGCCGCCGCCGGGAACGGAGAAGGAGATCATCAGATCGTCGATGCGCCAGTCCGGCAGGGCGCGGAAGGGGTGCATCAGCGCCGCAGTCGGCTCGTGCCAGTTGTTGACCGCCTGCACCAGCAGCGACCAGTTGTTCTCGCTCAGGTGATCGTAGCTTTCGAACGGGCCGTGGCTGACCTGCCATTTTCCGTCCTGATGGCTGACCAGGCGGCTATCGACTTCGTTTTCCATCGCCAGCCCGGCCAGCTCATCCGGGCTAATGGGATCGACGAAATTGGCAAAGCCCCGCTTTAATACCACCGGGCGTTTTTGCCAGTAGCGTTCGATAAAGTCAGGCCAGTTAAGCGTTAATTGATAATCCATTTTTATATTCCACAGCAGGTGTCTGTTTGGGATTATACACGCCATCCCTCAAACTGCCTCTTTGTTGGCAGCGTTTGTTCGTCGGGTCACAGAGATCCGCGACGCCCGCGGGACGCAGGCGTCACTGGGAGAGAAAGGCGGTTAGCCTTCGCTCTCGTCGGGCAGCTGGCGGCCGAAAACCACCTCCATACAGGCGCCGCCGAGCAGGCTGTCGCCGGTAAGAATATCGCCGTCATACTGCTCGACAATATCGCGGGCGACGGCGAGGCCCACGCCCTGGCCGGGACGCAGCGTATCGGCACGCTGTCCGCGATCGAACACCACGCTTCGCTGGCTGTGCGGGATCCCCGGGCCATCGTCCTCCACCAGAATGTGCAGGTAATTATCGTTGGTCTGGCGTACGGAGACTTCAACAAACTCCAGACAATATTTACAGGCATTATCCAGCACGTTGCCCATCACCTCCATAAAGTCGTTCTGTTCGCCGACAAAGCTAATTTCGGGAGAGATATCGAGGGTGATGTTGACCCCTTTGCGCTGATATACCTTATTCAGCGCTGAGGTGAGGCTATCGAGCAGCGGGGCAATGGGATGCAGCTCGCGGCTGAGCAGGGTTCCGCCGCTGCGCATGCTGGCGCGATGCAGGTAGTAGCCAATCTGCTGCGAGATGCGGCTGATCTGTTCCAGCATCACCGGCTCCGCCGCGTTGACGTCAATCTTTTCGCTACGCAGCGAGCGCAGGGTGCTTTGCATGACCGCCAGCGGCGTTTTCAGGCTGTGGGTCAGATCGGTCAGCGTCGTGCGGTATTTATCGTAGCGCTCGCGCTCGCTTTTCAGCAGGCGGTTCAGGTTGCTGACCAGCCGCGTCAGCTCCCGGGTGGTATTCGGGTTGAGCATTTCGCGATGGTGCTCTTCCAGCTCGCGGACCTCTTTCGCCAGCGATTCGATGGGCCGCAGGCTCCACCATGCGGCGACCCACAGCAGCGGAATCACCAGCAGCAGGTTGGCGACCAGCACGTAGATAAACCAGCTCCACACCATATAGGAGCGTTTGAGCTCCACCGGGATGGTGTCGACCACCACGATGCTCAGCTGCGGCATCTTGTCGGTTGCCGGATAGATATTGATGGCCACCGAGTGGGTCATCTCGGAACCATCGTCCTGCTGGCGCAATGCGTCCAGCTCCTCCTGCACTTCGTGGTTATTGCGCAGCAGCATGCTGGTGCTGTCGACGTCGGATTCAATTTCGTGAAAGCCGTTGCTTTTCAGCCATTCCGGCTGAATGCGTTTTGTCAGCCAAGGTACGTCGTGCTGGGTCCACAGCAGCTTGCCGCTGGCGTCGTAGATCAGCGTGACCGTCGGGCTCTGCATATTGAGGTTTTCGGGGATATCAACGTCAATACGGTTGTTCTCCCACTTCGCCAGCATATAGAACAAATTACTTTCGCCGCGCAGCAGGCGGAAGGTGGTTTTGTCGAAGCTGACGCTATAGCCGACCAGCGCGACCATGCCGTAGGCCAGCGAGAGCACCAGCACCACGGCAGCCGTCGCCAGCAGAAAGCGGACGCGCAGGGAAAGCGGCAAAATATGCCGTAGCGGACCTTTCATCCGCGCAGTTCAAATAAATAGCCCTGGCCGCGCACCGTGGTAATCACGTCGTGCGGATGCTGGGCCTGGATTTTTTTGCGCAGACGGCCCATCAGCACGTCGATGGTGTGGCTTTCGCGCAGCTCGGCGTCAGGATAGAGCTGCAGCATCAGCGAATCTTTGCTGACCACTTTGCCGCGGTTGCGGATCAGCGTTTCCATAATGGTGTACTCAAACGCCGTCAGCTTAATCGGCTGCTCGTTGACCGACAGCTCGCGCCGCGACAGGTCGACCTGGAAAGGCGGCAGGGAAATAACCTGCGACGCCAGGCCGCTGTTGCGGCGCAGCAGGGCCTGCATGCGGGCGGCGACCTCTTCGATATGGAAGGGTTTGGTGACGTAGTCGTCCGCCCCGGCGCTCAGCACCTCGACCTTATCCTGCCAGCCTTCGCGGGCGGTGAGCACCAGCACCGGCACCGACACCTCGTGGCTGCGCCAGCGGCGGATCAGCGACAGGCCGTCTTCATCCGGCAGGCCGAGGTCGACAATCGCGATATCCGGCACGTGTTCGCCGAGATAGTAATCGGCTTCTTTTGCATCTTCCGCCGCATCGACCTGGTGGCCTAACTCCTGGAGCTGAACTTTCAGGTGATGGCGCAGTAAAGCGTTATCTTCAACCACGAGTACGCGCATGCCGGTTCTCCATATTCATTATTTGATTTGAATAGTTTAGCGCTAATTATACACGTTGAATATAAACGGCTGTTAAATAACGAATTTCAATTGATTTTTCGCGAGTTTTCCCGCTGAGCCGCCATTTTTGTACCAGGTCATTGATAAGCTGGCGGAATATTGAAACGCGCGGCGCCAGCCGTTATCCGTCCGACTGCACTTTGCGGACTTCGGTCGCCGAAGGCGCCAGCGGGGTGCCGTCTTCGGCAGCCGGCGCCATTGGCGGAACCGCCTGCCGCGTGCGCTTATCGATCAGGACGGAATGAGGCTCGCCGCTTGCGAAAAGATAGTGCTCTCCCCACTGACGCAGCGCGACCACCAGGGGAAACAGGCTTTCTCCTTTTGCGGTCAGGACGTACTCCTGATACGCGGTGCCATCCGAGGCGGCCTGGGTCCTGAGAATACCGGCATCAACCAGCTTATGCAGGCGGTCAGAGAGAATATTGCGCGCCATTCCCAGGCTGCGCTGAAAGTCGCTAAACCGACTCATGCCATCAAAGGCGTCGCGCACGATCAGCAGCGACCAGCGATCGCCGATAATATCCACGCTGCGGGCGACGGGACAGGTTTCGTTTTTCATCATTTTACGCGGCACGATGCGCGCTCCTCGGCGTCATGTAATCTGGTTGCATTTTAAAACTACATGTTCTAGCCTTCAAGTGGTTTTATTTTGAAACCAGATTGCCGAGGCCGAGAATCATGAAGACATCCGTCGTATCGCTATCACCCACCGACCCGGCGGCGGCTATGCCCGCCGGCCTGGTATGGCTGTTCGCTATCGCCAGCGGCCTGAGCGTAGCAAACGTCTATTACGCCCAGCCGTTGCTCGATGCGCTGGCGCGGGAGTTTGCGATCAGCGACGCCGCCGTCGGAGGCGTGGTAACGGCGACCCAGATTGGCTGCGCGCTGGCTCTGCTTCTGCTGGTGCCGCTTGGCGATCGGCTAAATCGCCGGCGGCTGATGGGCGCGCAGCTGATCCTGCTAATCGCCGCGCTGATTGCGGTCAGCGCGGCATCTTCTGCGCTTATGCTGCTGGGCAGCATGCTGGCGGTGGGCCTGTTGGGCACCGCGATGACGCAGGGCCTGATCGCCTATGCCGCCAGCGCGGCCAGGCCGCACGAGCAGGGGCGGGTGGTCGGAGCCGCGCAGAGCGGCGTATTTATCGGGCTGCTGCTGGCTCGGGTATTTTCCGGCGGCATTAGCGATCTCTTCGGCTGGCGCGGGGTCTATCTGTTCGCCGCGCTGCTGGTGCTGGGTATTGCCCTTCCGCTTTGGCGACGGCTGCCGGCGCTGGCGGCGGCAAAGAGTACGCTGAGCTATCCCCAGCTGCTGGCATCGATGCTGACTCTGCTGCGTCAGGAGAAAATACTGCAGGTTCGCGGCGTGCTGGCGCTGCTGATGTTCGCCGCCTTCAATATTTTCTGGTGCGCTCTGGTGCTGCCGCTGAGCGCGCCGCCCTACGGCTTTTCCCATACCGCGATCGGCGCTTTGGGGCTGGTGGGGGTTATCGGGGCGCTGGCCGCCGGGCATGCCGGAAAGTGGGCCGACAGGGGCTACGGGCAGCGTACCAGCGCCGCGGCGCTGGTGATACTGCTGCTTGCCTGGTGGCCGCTATCGCTGATGGCGTGGTCGCCGGTAGCGCTGCTTATCGGGATCGTGCTGCTGGATCTGGGGGGCCGGGCGCTGCATGTGACTAACCAGAGTATGATTTTTCGTACCCGACCCGAAGCCCACGGCCGGCTGGTGGGTCTCTATATGCTGTTTTATGCGGTTGGCAGCGGCCTGGGGGCCGCCGGTACGACGGCGGTTTACGCCGTCGCCGGATGACAAGGAGTGTGCATGCTGGGGGCCGCCGTCAGCCTGCTGGCGCTCATTTTCTGGTTTGCGACCCGCCGCGTGGCGTCTGGCAAATAAAATCCATTCCCCGCGCGCGCTTATACGGTTGGGATGGTGCCGCCGTCAATAACGTACTCGGCGCCGGTTATGGCGCTGGCGCGGTCGGAGGCCAGAAAGGCGATCAGACTGGCTATCTCATCTGGCCGACACGGCCGGCCGAGCGGAATGCCGCCGAGGGCGTCCATAATGATCTTTTGTCCGCCGGCATAGTCGGTACCCGCCTGCGCCGCCAGCCGGTTGGCCAGGCCGACGGCGGCTTCAGTTTCAATCCAGCCGGGGGATACGCTAAGCACGCGCACGCCTGCCGGCGAGACCTCTTTGGACAGGCTTTTGCTGTACACCGATAGCGCGGCTTTGGCAGCGGCGTAGGCGGTGGTTGCTTCCGGCAGCGGCAGCGTCCGCTGAATGGACGAGACGTGGATGATCACCCCGGACTTCCTTTCGACCATCGCCGGCAGCAGCAGCCGATCCAGGCGCACCGCCGGAAACAGATTAAGCGCCAGCTCCCGCTGCCACTGCGCGTCGTCCAGCGCGGCAAACCCGCCGGCCGGCGCGGAAGAGCCCCCAAGCATATGCACGATAATATCAACGCCCCCCAGCTGCTCCTGTACGCGCTTTGCCAGCAGGGCGCAGCCCGCTTCCTCGCTCAGATCGGCGGTGACAAAAAGCGCCTCGGCGGGGCCGGCGGGCGGATGGCGGGCGCAGGTTAGCACCCGCGCGCCGAGCTGGCTGAACAGCGCGACGGTGGCCGCGCCCGCGCCTTTGGTGCCGGAGGTGATCAGGACGCTTTTGCCGCTGAAGGTCAGAAAATCAGCCATTATTTAATCTCCAGACGGGCGATGCGCGCATCCGTCAGCTGAAAGCGGTAATCGAGCACCACAGGGCTGCCGGGGAAATTACCGCTCACCTTAGCGCGCACCGTAACGGTATCGTCACGGCTCAGCGCTTCAAAGGGTTCGGCAACGAACTGGTATTGCTCTCTGGCCGCGACCCGCCATGCCCGAATGGCCTGACGTCCGCGGTAGGTATGACCTTCATCGCGGACGACGGCGTCAGCGGTGAAGGCTTCGGCAATCGAATCCGCATCGTCGGCGGTGAAAAAAACCTGTACAGCTGCTGGCATATCCATCGATAAACTCCGGTAATTAAATGACCTGCTTACTCTAAGAAGTCTTTATAATTTAAACAATTGGGCCCAACCGGGATGCCACAATGAAGGAATCGGGATAATGTCGCGTATTGCGCTTACGGATTTAGATGCTGTTATGGCGATTGCCCGCCGCGGAACGTTTCGGGCGGCGGCCATTGAGCTCGGGGTGTCGACCACCGCGCTGAGCCATGCCGTCGCCAAATTTGAGGCTAGCCTCGGCGTGCGGTTATTTAATCGGACCTCGCGCAGCGTGGCGTTGACCGACGCCGGGCAGCTGTTTATTGCGCGAATGGGCCCCTCGCTGCAGGGCGTTCACGACGCGCTTGAAGAGGTTCGTTCGCGGCGGGAGACCCCTTCGGGCGTGCTGCGGATAAACGCGCCGCCGTTTGCCGGGCGCGCGATTCTGACGCCGCTGGTGCTGGAGTTCCTGCGGCGCTATCCGGAGATGCACGTTGATCTGGTGACGGAAGGTCGGCTGATTGATATCGTCGCCGAGGGGTTTGATATCGGCGTTCGCGTCGCGCATTTGATACCCAATGACATGATCGCGCTCTCCCTCGGGCAGCCGCAGCGCTATGCGGTGGTCGCATCTCCGGGCTATCTGATGAACCGCGAGGCGCCGCGCGAGCCTGCGGATCTGCAAAATCATCCGTGCATTCGGGTGCGGCTGCCCGACGGCTCTCTCTATCGCTGGCATCTGGAAAAGCAGGGGGAGGTGGTCCATCCGGAGGTCGATGGCCCGCTGACGCTGGATGAAGCTTCGCTGGCCCGCGCTGCGGTCCTTGAAAACGTCGGGATCGGTTTTTTTCTTGAGCAAAACGTGATTGACGATATTGCCGCCGGGCGGCTGGTTCGGCTGCTATCGGACTGGACGCCGCCGTTTCCGGGGCTGTGTCTTTACTATCCCGGAAGGCGCAATCCGTCTGCCGGGCTGGCCGCTTTTCTGGCGCTGGCGCGCGAGGTCGGAAAACCCTCTTCCCTTGCGGAAAGAGGGTAGCGGGGCTTACTTCAGCTCATCAACCATAGTGGCCGCGCGGCCGATGTAGTTGGCCGGCGTCATGGCCTTGAGGCGCACTTTTTCATCTTCCGGCAGCGGCAGGCTGTCGATGAACTGCTGCATGCCTTCGGCGTCCACGCGCTTGCCGCGGGTCAGCTCTTTCAGCTTTTCGTACGGCTTTTCGATTCCGTAGCGGCGCATCACGGTTTGAATCGGCTCGGCCAGCACTTCCCAGTTGTGATCCAGCTCATCGAGCAGGCGATCGCCGTTGAGCTCCAGCTTGCTGATGCCTTTCAGGGTGGACTGGTAGGCGATCAGAGAATAGCCGATACCCACCCCGAGGTTACGCAGGACGGTGGAGTCGGTCAGGTCGCGCTGCCAGCGGGAGACCGGCAGCTTGCTCGCCAGATGCTGCATCATGGCGTTAGCCAGCCCCAGGTTGCCTTCGGAGTTTTCGAAGTCGATAGGGTTCACTTTATGCGGCATGGTGGAAGAGCCGATTTCGCCGGCGATGGTTTTCTGCTTGAAGTGGTTGAGCGCGATATAGCCCCACACGTCGCGATCGAAATCGATCAGGATGGTGTTGAAGCGCGCCATGCAGTCGAACAGCTCGGCAATATAGTCGTGCGGCTCGATCTGCGTGGTGTACGGGTTCCACTGAATACCCAGGGAGGTGACAAACTCTTCGCTGAACTGGTGCCAGTCAACTTCCGGATAGGCGACGATATGGGCATTGTAGTTGCCGACCGCGCCGTTAATTTTGCCGAGGATCTCGACCTGGTTCAGCTGACGATACTGACGCTCCATGCGGTAAGCGACGTTAGCCATCTCTTTACCCATGGTGGACGGCGTCGCCGGCTGGCCGTGAGTACGGGAGAGCAGCGGCACGTCGCGGTACTGCGTTGCGAGGTTTTTTACCGCGTCAATCATCTGGCGCCAGTAGGGCAGGACCACTTCGTCACGGGCGGTTTTCAGCATCAGCGCGTGGGACAGGTTGTTGATGTCCTCGGAGGTGCAGGCGAAGTGAATGAATTCGGAAACCGCGTGCAGCTCGGCAACGTCGGCCACTTTTTCCTTGAGGAAATACTCTACCGCTTTCACGTCGTGGTTAGTGGTGCGCTCGATGGTTTTGATACGCTGCGCGTCTTCTACGCTGAAATCGGCGACGATTTTATCAAGGAAACCGATTGCGTCGGCAGCAAAAGCAGGAACTTCCTTGATCGCTGCGTGCGCGGCTAGTTTTTGCAGCCAGCGTACTTCTACCTGAACACGGAACTTCAGCAAACCGAATTCGCTGAAGATACCGCGCAGCGCGCTGACTTTATCGCCGTAGCGTCCATCGACAGGGGAAACGGCGGTCAGTGAGGATAATTCCATAGATCACAACTCCGGGGTTAAATGAGCAAGAATTTGTTTTGCCTGGTTAACCAGACGATTACGAGAAAACATGAGCTGCAGACGTCCGCCGCCAACCTGGTTCCACAGCACCGCCGCGCGGATGCCGGCCAGCAGCGAGGCGCGAACTTTCGCCTGCACCTGCGGGCTTTGCAGCACGGCGGGAGAACCGGTGACCTGGATGCGCGGCCCCAGCGGGCTGATGACGTCAACGTAGATGCCCGCCATCGCGCTAAGCAGGGTTTCGGACTGCAGATCGAAATGTTCCAGCTGGCGGTGCAGGCCGGCGATGCGGTTGCCGAGGGTATCCATCGCGCCTTTACCTGCCGCAAGCTTACGTTCAAGCACCATCATGCTTAAGGTGTAGCGGGTCAGTTCGGCGTTCAGCCCCTGACGGCTGCCGGTGTTGAGTACGCCGAGCAGGGTTTCAAGCCCGAGGCGAAGATTGGCTTCACTGCCACCGAACACCGCCAGCGTTGAATCCGGGTTGAGGTCGATGATGCTGTTCAGCGAGACGTGCAGGGCATCGCTATCGCAATGCCCCTGGTGCGCCAGCTGCTGAACCAGACGGGCTGCCTGGCAAACGCCAGCCAGCGCCAGCGTGATGTCATAGTAATTCTTCGCCACACGTACTCCTTGTAAGCCGCCGGTAGCCGGTTCAGCTATCGGCGGTAAAAACTGTCTGTCAGGCCTGCAGCGGCAGGCGCTGTTCGATAATGCCGCCGCCGAGGCACACTTCGCCGCTGTAGAAGACCGCCGACTGGCCCGGCGTTACCGCCGCAACCGGCTCATCAAAGATGACTTCGATGCGGTCGTCGTCCAGCGCCTTCACGGTGCAGGGGATATCGGTCTGGCGATAGCGGGTTTTCACCGTACAGCGCAGCGTGCCTTTCACCGGCTCGCGATCGACCCAGTGCAGCTGCTGGGCAATCAGCCCCACCGACATCAGGCGCGGGTGATCGTGACCCTGAGCGACCACCAGAATATTTTTTTCGACGTCTTTATCGACGACGTACCACGGATCTTCGCTGCCCTCTTTGGTCCCGCCGATGCCGAGGCCCTTGCGCTGACCGAGGGTATGGTACATCAGCCCCTGATGCTCGCCGATCTCTTCGCCGTCCACGGTGAGGATTTTACCCGGCTGGGCGGGCAGGTAGCGGCCAAGGAATTCGCGGAACTTACGTTCGCCGATAAAGCAGATGCCGGTCGAGTCTTTTTTCTTCGCGGTGATGAGGTCCAGCTCTTCGGCGATTTTGCGTACCTGCGGCTTTTCCAGTTCGCCCACCGGGAACAGGCTCTGGGCAATCTGTTCGTGGCCGAGGGTGTAGAGGAAGTAGCTCTGGTCTTTGTTACCGTCGAGCCCGCGCAGCAGCTGGCTTTTACCGTTAACGTCGGCGCGGCGCACGTAGTGGCCGGTGGCGATATAGTCGGCCCCAAGATCTTCCGCCGCGAACTCGAGGAAGGCTTTAAATTTGATCTCTTTATTGCACAGAATATCCGGGTTCGGCGTGCGTCCGGCTTTATATTCAGCCAGGAACAGTTCAAACACGTTGTCCCAGTATTCGGCGGCAAAGTTTACGGTATGAAGCTCAATTCCGAGCTTATCGCAGACGGCCTGAGCGTCGGCGAGGTCGGCGGCGGCTGTGCAGTATTCCTCACCATCGTCTTCTTCCCAGTTCTTCATGAACAGGCCTTCGACCTTGTAGCCTTGCTGGATCAGCAGCCAGGCGGAAACCGAGGAGTCGACGCCGCCGGACATGCCGACGATCACTTTTTTTGGATTTTCTGACATTGGAATACTCACCACATTGAACTTCAAGGCGGCATATTCTAGCACGCAGTCGCGCCTCAGGCACCCCCTCAAGGGGGCATAGTTTGCGTGCCGCTGCGCTGACCGGCCTTATCTCCGCAGGGGTAGCGCGCGTGCGCGACAAATGCGCCGCTGCGTCCCGGGAGCGCCGGCCCCTGTTTTGCGTGTTAAAACGGCCAGTTAAAGGCCCCGATCAGCGACAGCGGGTGGCGCTGATCGTGCTGATAGCTGCGGATACTTTCCGCTACCAGCTGCGAGCGCAGGTTGGGCGCATTGAGAATTTCCTCGGCGCTGAGCCACAGGCAGCGGTCGATATCGCTATCGTGCGGCTCGGTAGCGCACGTATCGTCAAGTTCGATGGCGAACAGAAAGCGCAAAAACGGCGTGCTGTCCGGCGCGATCCACTGATGCATGCGGATAAAGTGCTGCGGAGTGGCGCGGATCCCGGTCTCTTCCCACAGCTCGCGCTCGGCCGCCTGCACCAGGGTTTCATCTGCTTCAAGATGACCGGCCGGCTGGTTCCACAGCGCCTTGCCGTTGATGGTCTCTTCGACCAGCAGAAATTTGTCTTTAGCGTGCACGATGCAGGCTACGGTGACGTGCGGTTTAAACATATTCCACTCCTGGGATGATTATTCGACCTGGCGCCACTGGCCGTTGCTCAGGCCGTCGAGAGTATAGCCGCCCATAGCGTAGCGAATCAGGCGCAGCGTAGGATAGCCCACGTGCGCGGTCATGCGGCGCACCTGACGGTTGCGGCCTTCATAGAGGGTGATTTTCAGCCAGCTGGTGGGGATCGCCTTGCGTTCACGGATCGGGGGAGTGCGCGGCCACAGCCACTCAGGTTCCGCGACCCGTTCAATTTCTGCGGGCAGGGTGGGGCCGTCGTTGAGCGTAATGCCGTTGCGCAGCGCCTCCAGCGCCTCCGAAGTCGGCTCGCCTTCAACCTGAACGTAGTAAATTTTACCGGTGCGTTTGCCCGGCTGCGTGAGCCGCGCCTGGAGCGCGCCGTCGTTAGTTAACACCAGCAGCCCTTCGCTATCGCGGTCAAGCCGGCCCGCGGCGTAGACATCGGACTGCGGAATAAAATCTTTTAGCGTGCTGCGCCCGGCTTCGTCGGTAAACTGTGGCAACACATCGTAGGGTTTATTGAACAAGATCACGCGGGTTGGTTGGCGTTCTTTGCGTTGTCTGGTGACTTGTTGTGAGCTGAATCGCTCAACGCGATGTTTTCTAAATGAAGTTTTCTGCATGGTATTTTCAGGCCCCGTCAATTGCCGCATTATAGCCTAATTACGAATGCCTTTCATGGACGCAAACATTCAGGTAGTATCGACAGGCTCATCACAATTTTTTAACAAAAATATTGCTCAAACTGATTCGCGCTACCAGAAGGCGGCACGGACGCGGATCTCCGGTTAGCGGGATCACCCGGTAGCGGAGTGGGCGGATAAAGCCAACGCTCGGTTAGTGTGAAAAGGAAGAGCAGAACCAGAAGCGCTCGAAGGAGAGGTTAATGGAAAGCAAAGTAGTAGTTCCGGCGGAAGGTCAAAAAATCACCCTGCAAGATGGCAAGCTGAACGTCCCTAATAACCCGATTATCCCGTTTATCGAGGGTGATGGTATCGGTGTTGACGTGACCCCAGCGATGCTGAAAGTGGTGGATGCCGCCGTTGAGAAAGCCTATAAAGGCGAGCGTAAAATTTCCTGGATGGAAGTTTACACCGGCGAAAAATCGACCCAGGTTTATGGCCAGGACGTCTGGCTGCCTGCCGAAACTCTTGATCTGATTCGTGATTATCGTGTTGCTATCAAAGGCCCTCTGACGACGCCAGTTGGCGGCGGTATTCGTTCTCTGAACGTTGCCCTGCGCCAGGAGCTGGATCTTTACGTCTGCCTGCGTCCGGTGCGCTACTACCAGGGTACACCGAGCCCGGTTAAACATCCTGAACTGACCGATATGGTTATCTTCCGTGAAAACTCAGAAGATATCTATGCGGGCATCGAATGGAAAGCTGACTCCGCTGAAGCCGAGAAAGTTATCAAATTCCTGCGTGATGAGATGGGCGTGAAGAAAATTCGCTTCCCGGAACATTGCGGCATCGGCATTAAGCCGTGCTCCGAAGAAGGCACCAAACGCCTGGTTCGTGCTGCTATCGAATATGTCATCACCAATGACCGTGATTCGCTGACGCTGGTACACAAAGGCAACATCATGAAGTTCACCGAAGGCGCCTTTAAAGACTGGGGCTACGAGCTGATTCGCGAAGAATTCGGCGGCGAACTGATTGACGGCGGCCCGTGGCAGAAGGTCAAAAACCCGAACACCGGTAAAGAGATCATCATCAAAGACGTTATCGCTGACGCCTTCCTGCAGCAGATCCTGCTGCGTCCGGCCGAGTATGACGTTATTGCCTGTATGAACCTGAACGGCGACTACATCTCCGACGCCCTGGCGGCGCAGGTCGGCGGCATCGGTATTGCTCCGGGCGCTAACATCGGTGACGAGTGCGCGCTGTTCGAAGCGACTCACGGTACTGCACCGAAATATGCCGGCCAGGACAAAGTGAACCCAGGTTCCATTATCCTGTCCGCTGAGATGATGCTGCGCCACCTGCAGTGGTTCGAAGCCGCAGACCTGATCGTTAAAGGCACCGAAGGCGCTATCGCCGCTAAGACCGTGACCTATGACTTTGAACGTCTGATGGAAGGCGCTAAGCTGCTGAAATGTAGCGAGTTTGGCGACGCGATTATCGCGAACATGTAATCCAGTTTCTGGGTTAGACAAAAACGGGAGCCAATGAGCTCCCGTTTTTTATTATATGCTGTTCATTTTTGACTTTTATTAGTTTCAATTATCCGGTTTTTTTCTTACTTAAAATCATCTTAAAGCGACTTACCTCGCGGGTAAAAGCGTAAAACAATTTCGCATGCTTCCTCTATTAACCCGGTCAGGCATCTCTGCTCAGTTTGCGCTTTATTCAAAATTAAGTTGGCTCACTATATCCACGATAGTGAAAAGGCTATTTGATCCTGGGCCCTGACCGGAAATTCCTGATTATGGGCGAGGCCAGGTCACAACCTCAGATTTAACTGATTCACCCGACCGGTATTACGGCGTTACCAGGCGGTAACCCGTGCACTATTGTTGATGAGGGAACGCATCAGCGAAATAATGACGATCAATGTAAAGGTTTGTATGATCCTGAGCACAGTTTCTCCTCAATTTACCCTCACCCAGGGCCGCTGTTTCAGGCGTAACGCCGAAGTTAAATGAAAAGACCGATAATTTCAATACGTTATTACTATTCCCATCGCTATGATTTATAAGCAGATTAGTGACTTTTTTTTGCCTGCTTATTATAGGTGTCGTTTTGCGATTTTACTTATTAGCGCACTTACGTTTATTTACATATAAAGCGCAAAGCCATCAAATAATGTAGAAAAAAAGGAGGAGCTATTTCACTGTGTGTACAGTGATAATCATTCTCATTATCATAAGCATTTACTTACAAATATTAACTCTTCTGGGGATTATCTAAGTGAATGTAACTTTATGTAAGAAGCGCCCGATTGCGCTGTTTTTGGCTGGCTTCCTCACCTCACCGGCTTTTGCGGAAGAACCCACGGAGAAACTGGCTGACGATGAAACGATGCTCGTCACCGCTGAGCAGGGCCTGAAACAGCAGCCCGGCGTCTCGATCATAACTGAAGAAGACATTCAAAAAAGCCCTCCCGTGAACGATCTCTCCGACATCATCCGCAAAATGCCCGGCGTGAACCTGACCGGCAATGGCGCCAGCGGCAGCCGCGGTAACAACCGTCAAATCGATATCCGTGGCATGGGGCCGGAAAATACCCTGGTGCTGGTTGATGGCGTGCCGGTGAGTTCTCGTAACTCCGTGCGCTACAGCTGGCGCGGCGAACGCGATTCTCGCGGCGATACCAACTGGGTGCCAGCGGAAATGGTGGAACGTATTGAAGTGATCCGCGGCCCGGCAGCGGCCCGCTATGGTTCTGGCGCTGCGGGTGGCGTGGTAAATATTATTACTAAACGCCCCACCAATGACTGGCACGGCTCGCTGTCACTTTTCACCAATCAGCCGGAAAACAGCAAAGAAGGTGACACCCGCCGCGCGAACTTCAACCTCAGCGGCCCGCTGGCGGGTGACGCGCTAACGATGCGTCTGTATGGCAATATCAACCGCACCGATGCCGATGCCTATGACATAAATACCGCACAAAACGGCTCCTATGCTGCCGGTCGCGAAGGCGTGCGTAATAAAGATATCAGCGGCGTGCTGTCCTGGAAAATGACGCCAGCCCAGATCGTTGATTTCTCCTATAGCTATAGCCGTCAGGGCAATATTTATGCGGGTGATACGCAAAACAGCAATGGTAATAGCAGCGCTGGCGGTTTAGTTGAGTCGCTGTATGGCAATGAAACCAACCGTTTATATCGCCAAAACTATGGCATCACCCACAACGGTATTTGGGATTGGGGAACGTCCAGACTTAATTTTAACTATGAAAAGACCAATAACACGCGTTTAAAAGAAGGTACTGCCGGCAGCGTTGAAGGGATGATCAACAGCGATGTCTATTCGACCAGCCGTCTGGAAAGCTATCGCGCGGGCGGAGAAATCAACTTCCCGCTGCAGCTGCTGGTTGATCAAACGGTGACCCTGGGCGCGGAGTGGAACCGCGATGAGCTCAACGATCCGGCCTCTATGCAGTCGTCAAGCACTAACTTCTATTTACCGGGTAGCTCAGGCGATCCTTCTCAACGCAGCAGTAAAAATTCCGCAACGATTAGCTCGCTCTATTTCGAGGATAATATTGCCGCGACCGACAGCACCGAGATTATTCCGGGGCTGCGCTTTGACTATCACGATAATTTCGGCGCGAACTGGAGCCCAGGCCTGAATATTTCGCAGGGACTGGGGGAATATTTCACCATGAAAGCCGGTATTGCACGCTCGTTCAAAGCGCCTAATCTTTATCAGTCAACGCCGGGCTACCTGCTTTCTACGCGCGGCAACGGTTGCCCGATTGGCCTCAGTCAATGTTATTTACTGGGTAACGATAATCTCGATCCTGAAATTAGCGTGAACAAAGAGGTGGGGATTGAATTCAGTCATGCCGGCTACGCCGCTGGCATTACCTACTTCCGCAATGACTACAAAAATAAAATCGTGTCCGGCACCTCGGCCATTTACACCAACGGCACCTATAACGTGCTGCAGTGGGAGAATGGCGGTAAAGCCATCGTTGAAGGGCTGGAAGGCAACCTGACCATTCCTCTGATTGCCGATACGCTGGAGTGGCGCTCTAACGCCACCTACATGTTCCGTTCTGAAAGCAAGAAGACCGGCAATCCGCTGTCGGTGATCCCGGAATTTACCATCAACTCCCAGCTGGAATGGCAGGCCACTGAAGATCTGAGCGCGAACGTTAACTGGACGCAATATGGCCGCCAGAAACCACGCCAGTATGCGGAAACGTCCCTTGAAAACAATAACGGTCTTTCACAACGTGAAATTAGTCCTTATTCCATCGTTGGCCTGAACGTTAACTACGATATCACCAAAAATCTGCGCGCCAATGCGGGTATCAACAACCTGTTTGATAAGCAGATCTACCGTGAGAACGCAGGGGCTTCGACGTATAACGAACCGGGTCGCGCTTATTACGCCGGCGTAACCATGTCGTTTTAATTAATGGTGGGCGGCCTGAGGGCTGCCCCCACTATTATTTACGGTCCGGCCGATTAATGCGCGATAGCGTTCCTGGCGATGGCTCCCGTTTCTTATGCCGCGCAAAAATTCCCCTCAGCCCTGCTAACCAAACTGGCCGCTACTGAGCCTGTTTTCGCGTCAACGATGATTTGCCTGGGTGGCTTTTGTTTTATCGGCCAGCTATTGGCGCGTGAGCTCAATCAGGGCGCTGATCGGATGAAGGGGAGGCGTTATCCGCCGCTTCCTGGTTTATCTCATCGCCATGCGTGCTGATCAGCTGCGTTAGCGCGATTTGCTCATGGAATTTTGTCAAAAGAAGCTCAGCGTCCGTTTTCAGGAGGTCTTCGGAAGATTCAAGAACCGAATTTATCGCCTTAGAGACGCTGCCTACCAGTTCTGATACGCCGCCTTCTTTGCCGATGGCAAGCATTAAGGCGCTGATCAGTAAAGACTGTGCTTCAACCTGAGCCGCAAGCTGTTTGCTCTCCGCGTCCATAGAAGAGATTTTCGCGATGATGCTGAGAATGACATTGTTCATGATACTCCTCAAATCAATAAGATAAACGGGGTTGCCGATGGCTATCTTCGTTGTTGGTGCGGCGAAATACCCATAGCACATAAATATGCCAGAAAAAATATCTTCAGTGTTAGCAGGGCCGCGATCTTGCAGGAATGCCGCAAGGAAACGGGCGAATATGCTTAACCGCGGTTCATCCGCGCGCGAGGGTCAGGAAGCCGCCTTTTTGCGTTCGGCAAAATAGTGCGCCGGCGTGCTGCCCATCATTTTTCTGAACATGGTTATGAAGGCATTAACGGACTCATAGCCTAATTGCGTCGCGACGTTTTGTACGGACGTACCGCTGGCCAGCTCCTGTAGCGCAATAATCAAATGCAGCTGCTGGCGCCAGCGCCCGAAGGTCAGTCCCGTCTCCCGCTGCATCAACCGCGCCAACGAGCGCTCGCTGAGCGCCAGCCGCTTCGCCCACTCTTGCTGCGTGCTGCGATCTTCCGGATGGCTCACCAGCGAATCGGCCATAGCGCGTATTTTGGCATTGGCTGAGACCGGCAGGCTGAAGTTCTGCTGCGGCATAGCGGCTAACTCATCGAGCGTCACCCGGGTCAGCCTGGCCGCATGGCTATCCGCTGGATACCCGACGTCCTCGCGGGTTAACCGCTCGACCAGCTCTTTGATCAGCGGAGAAACCTCGAGGGTACAGCAGCTATCCGGGAGCGCCGCGGCCCCGGGTTCAATAAATAAATAGTTGAGGTGCGCATTCCAGGTGGCTTTAGCGCTATGGGGGATGCCGCCGGGGATCCACACGGCACAGTCGGGGGGGACGATCCACAGGTTATTTTCCGCGCGACAGATAACGGCGCCGTAAAGCGCGATGATCAACTGCCCCTTACGGTGGGTGTGGACCGGCACTTCCGCGGCGTAGTCAACGAAATCAAGATGCCGGGCGACCGCCGGGCACCCGGCGGCGTCAGGATCAAAGAAGGTGGTGGCGTATTGAGGTTGCATCGCATTGGCAGTATTTAGGGATTTTTTGACAGAATATAGTATTTAATGAGATGTACAAGCCGGTAATAATTGCCGGCATGAGCAAAATATACGTTCGTCCTCCCCGCCTGCTGCGGGCTAAAAGCGTGGTCTTCCGTCGTGCGGGAGCGATACTGGCCTCGCCCGCCTTCCTGAGCGATGCCAATGCCTTGCTGTACTCCGCCAGGAGCTTTGCGGCCGCGATGCTGGCTTATTACATCGCCTTATCTATTGGCCTGGAAAGGCCCTCCTGGGCCATCATTACCGTCTATATTGTGTCGCAAACGTCGGTTGGCGCGTCGCTGAGCAGATGCGTCTATCGTCTGACAGGGACGCTGGCGGGCGCCGGGGCAACCGTTTTAATCGTGCCGGTTTTTGTCAATACGCCGATAGTTTGCAGCGTGGTGCTCACCGGCTGGATTACCTTCTGCCTTTTCCTGTCGCTGCTTGAACGCACGCCCCGCGCTTATGCCTATGTATTGGCCGGTTACACCGCCAGCCTGATTGGCTTTCCCGCGGTACTCGCTCCCGGCACAATTTTTGATGTCGCCATCACCCGGGTGCAGGAGATCGCGATCGGCATCCTCTGCGCCGCCCTTGTCCACAGGTACGTTTTGCCAAAACGGCTATCAGGACTGTTTAACGGCAAGGTAGCGGAAACGCTGGGTTCTGTACGCCAGACGATCGCCCGCGCGCTAACGGGTAAACCCGATGAGGCCTCAGAGAGCCTGCGGCTGGCGCTGGCGCTGCAGTTCCTGCAGGGGGTCAATCACCATCTCCCCTATGACTTTGCGCTCCCGGGTTCCGCCCTGAAGGGGAGAAAAGCCATCCATGACCGGCTGGCGCAGCTGCTGGTGGTCAGCGGCGAATTGCGCGATCGCCTGCAGACGATCGATGCAGTACCTGGCGACCTGCAGCGGCTGCTGGACGATGTCATAAAATGGCTGGCCTGCGAGGAGGCGGGAGAGCGAAAAATAGCGGGAGAAGCGCTGGAAGAACGCAGCGCCCGGCTAACGGCGCGGCTCGCTTCGGATGCGCAGACGTTCGCACAAGAGCTGCAGGTGAGCCTGGCCCGTCATCTCCGGCAGGCAATCAGCCTGCTGCTGCACTGCGAACGACTCGCTGACGCCATCCGCCATGCGCAACCCGCGCAAATACCGACCGAAAGCAGGGCGGTAAAGGGCTACGTTTTCCACCGTGACGGCCTCGCGGCTGCGCGTACCGCGCTGGGGGCTTTCACGATAATACTGAGCGGCTGCCTGGTATGGATTTACTCTGCCTGGCCCGATGGCGGCACGGCGGTTTCCATTCTCGGGGTCTGCTGCACGCTGTTTGGCAGTTTCGATACTCCGGCACCCAATATCGTGAAGTATATCGTCGGCTCAGCCTATGGCGTGACGGCGAGCCTGATCTACAGCTTCGTCCTCCTTCCTCAGATTACCGATTTCAACGTGCTGGTTGCGGCGCTTGCTCCGGTCTATTTACTGGCCGGATCGCTGCAGGCGCGGCCGCCCACCACGTTTATGGCTATGGGGATTACGCTGACGCTGCCCATTTTGTGCGAGCTAGGCGCCCACTACAGCGGAGACTTCGCCGTGGCGGTCAATACGGCCATCGCCCTATTTGCCGCGACCGGTTTTGCCGTGGTGAGCATGAGCGCGCTGCAAACGGTGCAGGCAGACTCCGCCATCAATCGCCTGCTGCGCATTTGCCGGCGCGACGTCAGGCGCAGCCTGAAGGGGACTTTTGCGCCGGATGAGGCGCGGTGGACGAATTTGATGATCGACCGAACGGCGCTCCTGCTGCCGCGCCTGCAGCGAAGCCGGCAATCGTCGGGGCAGGCGCTCAACCAAATGCTGCACCATCTGCGCGTGGGGCTCTGCGTTATGCGGTTACGCCGTTTACGCCTTCAGATGGGGAGTGAAGCGGTAACGGAGATTGACGAGCTGCTTTCCCGGCTGGCCCGCAGGGAAAACACCGCGGCGTTACGCCAGCGAATCGAAGCCATAGCTGAGCGTTATTCTCCGACGACGGATGATCCATCGCGCCGGCTGACAGACGAGCTGGTTGATCTGCACTGTGCCTTGAGAGAACAAAACAGGGAGCCATCCGATGATGAGCGACGTTAATTTTGGCGGAGTCTTCGTCCCCGGTCTGCTGGTGGTCGCTCTGGTGGCCTTAGCGTGTACGCTGCTGCTGGTGCCGCTTTTCACTTTCAGCAGGCTGTACCGCAGTTTGCCCGCTCGCCCGCTGATCGGGTTCGCAACTTATATTTTTACCTTTTTCCTGCTTATGCAGGGACTTAACGCGCTGGGGTTATTAGCATGAAGTCATTTCTATCTCTGTTGAGCCGCTACGCACTGACGCTAAGCGCGGTCGCGGCGGCGTCCATTCTGGCTTTCACGATGTGGCAGCATTATGCCGAGAAACCCTGGACCCGGGATGGTCGGGTTCGTGCGGATGTAGTGCGGATTGCGCCGGATGTTTCCGGGCCCGTAAACGGCGTGGCAGTGAGGGATAATCAGTGGGTCAATCAGGGCGATATTCTCTATACGATCGATCCGCACTGGCTGAAGCTGGCGGTGGTAAGCGCCCAGGCCGAAGTTGAAGCCAGGCGCCATGAGATGTCCATGCGCCAGGATGCCGCCCGTAGACGCGTACAGCTCAGAAGCGTGATTTCAAAAGAGGATCTCCAGCAAACGGACAGCGCGGCGAACGTCGCGGCGGCGAACTATCATGGCGCGCTGGCGTCGCTGGAGCTGGCGCAGCTTAACTTATCCCACGCCACGGTTCGGGCGCCGGTCGCGGGCTACGTCACGCATCTCAGGCTGCGTCCCGGTGATTACGCCACCGCCGGAGTGACCACCGTTGCCGTTATCGATGCGCAGAGCTTCTGGATTGTGGGCTATTTTGAGGAGACGAAGCTGCGTCATATTCGCGTGGGCGATACCGCGCAGATCGCGCTGATGGGATTTGAACCGGCCATAACCGGCCACGTTGAGAGTATCGGACGCGGGATAGGCGACAGCAATGACGAGACGGGCGGGCTGGGTCTACCGGAGGTAAACCCGACCTTTAGCTGGGTGCGGCTTGCGCAGCGAGTGCCGGTACGTATCCATATAGACACGCTACCGGCGGGGATCGAGCTCGTCGCCGGCCTGTCCGCGAGTATCGCCATCATCCCTTAATGGCGAATAATCTGGCGATGTTACTTGTTTGCAAGTTCCCGGCGAACGATCTCTGCGCCTGCGCTTAAGGCATGGAGTTTACCCGTGGCTACCCGGCGGGAGAGGGGAGCCATGCCGCAGTTGGTAGAAGGATAGAGCTTGTCGGCATCGACAAACTGCAGCGCCTTACGCAGGGTACCGGCGACCTCTTCTGCCGTCTCGATGGTGTTGGTCGCCACGTCGATGGCCCCGACCATCACTTTTTTACCGCGGATCAGCTCAAGCAGATCCATGGGAACGCGCGAGTTATGGCACTCCAGGGAGATGATATCAATATTAGAGGTTTGCAGTTTAGGAAACGCTTCTTCATATTGGCGCCACTCTGAGCCTAAGGTCTTTTTCCAGTCGGTGTTGGCCTTGATGCCATATCCATAGCAGATATGTACCGCTGTTTCGCATTTCAGCCCTTCAACGGCTCTTTCTAAAGCGGCGATCCCCCAGTCATTGACCTCATCAAAAAAGACGTTAAAGGCGGGCTCATCGAACTGAATAATATCGACCCCGGCCGCTTCCAGCTCTTTCGCTTCCTGATTGAGAATTTTTGCGAATTCCCAGGCGAGTTTTTCGCGGCTTTTGTAGTGGTTATCGTACAGCGTATCGATCATCGTCATGGGGCCAGGCAGGGCCCATTTAATCGGTTGAGTGGTCAGCTGACGTAAAAATCGGGCATCTTCGACAAAAACGGGCTTTTGCCGAGCCACGGCGCCAACCACCGTCGGCACGCTCGCATCATAGCGATTACGAATTTTAACGACCTCGCGTTTCTCAAAATCAACTCCGCTGAGGTGCTCAATAAACGTGGTGACAAAGTGCTGCCGCGTTTGCTCGCCGTCGCTGACGATGTCGATGCCCGCACGCAGCTGGTCTTCCAGGGACAAGCGCAGAGCATCCTGTTTCCCCTCGACGAGCTCCTCATTGTGCAATTTCCACGGCGACCACAGGGTCTCAGGCTGCGCAAGCCAGGAAGGTTTAGGTAAGCTGCCGGCGGTTGAAGTGGGTAATAATGTTTTCATAATGGATGACCTTTTATTTTCGATTAATCAACGAGGGCAGCTAGCAGACCATTGCGCAAGAATATTCTGGTATGGTTTGATGAAATGCTCTTCGGTAAATTTTCCCTGTTCAATAGCCAGCCGGCTACGCTCTTCCCGGTCATAAACGATTTTGGTCAATGAATGATCCTGGTGATTCAGGTTGGGCTGATAGTATTGTCCTGCCGCCGAGTTGGCATTGTAAATCTCCGGGCGGTAAATCTTTTGGAAGGTCTCCATTGTGCTGATGGTGGCGATCAGTTCAAGATCGGTGTAGTCACTCAGCAAATCCCCGGTGAAATAAAAGGCCAAAGGCGCGGCGCTATTTTTAGGCATGAAATAGCGAACCGCTAAGCCCATTTTGCCAAAATACTCTTCGGTCAAAGATGAACCATTTTGCTGGTATTCGATGCCTAATACCGGATGCTGATTGCCGGTCCGCTGATAGGTGTCCTTACTTGAAATACTTAAACAGATGACCGGCGGCTTTTTAAAGTTCGCTTTATACTCGCTGGAATTGACAAAATGTTTAAATATATTGCCGTGCAGGACGCCAAAGTTGTCCGGGATGCGAAACTGCGCCTGGTTCTTATTGTGCTCTAACAGCACGACGCTAAAGTCATAATCTCTCACGTAGGACGAGAAATTATTCCCCGCAATACCGTCAAGGCGTTGCTGGGTCTTTTTATCAATAATATAGGGTTTTAAAATTTCGATCGCCGGGAAGGTTTCGCCATTGGCTTCGAGCTTCATTTCAACAGAAATAATTTCAAGTTCGACGGCATAGCGATCGCCTTTAGGGTTATCCCAATGCGCCAGCGTATTAAAACGATTGTCAATCATCACCAGGGTATTGCGCAAATTCTGCTGACGCTCTTTGCCACGGGCTAAATTCGCGAAGTTGGTGGTAATACGCGTATTTTCAGAAGGGTTATAGTTTTCATCGAAAACAGTGCTCTTAACCGTAAACGTAAAGTCTTTATTCATCGCGATCTTGTATCCCAGGTTCTGACATGAAAACTGAATTTCTTCGGTGGTTTTTCAGCAGCGGTTGGTTTGCTCAGCCACCACTCTTCATGTTGTCAATAAGTTAATATTGTGTATTTTATGCCAGAGGCGTTGGATGAGTGAAAGCGACTTAATTTCATTACAACATGAGCCATCTTCATGATCCGGGATGAGGCCGGGGACGGCGGCGTCGCACGCGCCCCCGGCCTGCAAGATTTCCCCCGGAAATCGACGGGGAAAGGGGCGCTGCGAAGAGATGACGCGGGGATCAGCTTTGGCAGAAACGCAGCCTGTTGCCAAAAGGATCGTGAACCTCAAGGGTTTTTCCCCAATCCTGGTGCGCGATTTCTGGCCGTCCGTAGCCGTAATTTTTGTGCCTTAACTCATCCCTGAACAATTCAATGTTGCGCATCGGTATAAAAATTGTCGCACCCGGGCTGGCGTCGCCGTGATGTTCTGAGAGGTGCAGCTGCAGGCCGTTTCGGCCGATGCCCATATAAAGGGGGAGGTCAGCCGCAAAACGATGTTCAAATTCAACGCTGAAGGCGAGAAAATCCACATAGAATTCCCGCGCTTTGCGCTCGTCAAACATGCGTAAAATGGGAATGCTTTTTTCAAAAGACACGGACGCGGGCGCCGCCGGGGGATCTAACCGTGCCGATGCCGTATTCCAGTCCTTATAGCCCAGCTGCTGCGCCACGATTTCAAGCGCGGAAGAGTGGGTTATTTTGACATTGCGCGACTCAAGCGAGTTGCGCAGTTTTGTCGCCATAAGTTTTGCCTGCTCGATCGAAAACATCTTTTCTCCTGTCGTCAGGGTATTTTGGCGCTCGCATTACCAAACCCCGATCGTCACAAGATGTGAGCTAAGCAACGTGGAATAATGACGTGCTTTCACCCTTTCCCGAAGGAAGCGAGCGGCAGGCAGCACGGGCCGAAGATTAAAATATATAATGAGAGTTAAGGACGCAAGCGCTACGCCAGGCATCCTGGACGTCGGTCCGGGATTAAAGGAGTCGATAAACGCGGGCGTCGCTTTCTTCACCCGACCGGCGCCAGCAGCCTGGTACATCGGCAAAAATTACAGGTATAATCCCACGCATTATTCAACGGGTTCAGAAGCGGAAATGACAAAACTTACCTTACAAGAGCAGATGCTAAAAGCGGGTCTGGTGACCAGCAAAAAAATGGCTAAAGTCCAAAGAACGGCCAAAAAATCACGCGTTCAGGCGCGTGAGGCGAGAGAGGCGGTGGAAGAAAACAAAAAGGCGCAGCTTGAGCGCGATAAGCAGCTAAGCGAACAACAAAAACAGGCCGCCTTATCGAAAGAGTATAAGGCTCAGGTGAAGCAGCTGATTGAAATGAACCGAATCAGCGTCTCAAGAGGCAATATCGATTTTAACTTCACCGATAACAATTTAATTAAAAAAATCGTGGTCGATAAGCCGACCCACGCCCAGCTGATTAGCGGCCGCCTCGCTATTGCGCGCCTGATTGCTGAGGGCAGCGGCGAGAGTGAATACGCGATTATCCCCGCCGTCGTCGCCGATAAAATTGCGCAGCGCGATGCGAACAGTATTGTCTTAAACAGCGCGCTGAGTCAGGAAGAGCAGGATGAAGACGATCCGTACGCCGACTTTAAAGTGCCTGATGATTTGATGTGGTAAGCCGGCTTTTGCCGCGGCTTGCAGATGAAAAGTCCTGCAGGACTTTTCATTCAGTTTTGCGGGCGGAGAGCTTTTGGCGAACGTGGCCCTGGCCCTTCGGCACGGGGCCGCTCCGCGCGATCTCAGACCTTGAGCATTTTCACCGTGGCATCGACGTCTATCTCATCTTCCGAGAAGATTAGCGTCGTTCCCTGGAAGGTGGTGATCGCCAGTTTTTTCAGCGCGCGCATTTCACCCGGCTCGGCGGCTGACTTCGGCCGGATACTCCCCATCAGCGCCCCCACCGAGAGCACCGCATTTTCTTTATCGATACGGATATCGGCAGGCACTTCTTCGCTGTAGACCAGGTAAGACTTGATCGACGTGAGCTTAATGCGCTCGCCGGCGATATAGATATATTTGCTTTCCGGGACGACCTTCACCGCATAGGCCGACAGGCCCTTGTTATTGGTCGTGGGTTCGAAAGTCACCGCCGCATCTTTCTTAATCAGCTCCGGATTGGCGACCTTAATCACATGAAAATAACGGTTATCGCCGTTTTCATCTTTGATAAATCCAAAACCTTTATCTTTAAACCAGGTTGTGATTGTTCCGTTCATCGCCATTACCGCCTACTTAATCGTTTATCTACTGAGTTTTTGCAGCGCGCAGTGTAAAGCACAATGCCTGCGCAGACTACGTCTTTGCTTTAAGTCTGGATGATAAATTTCAGGTATGCGAGCAGGCGGCGGCCGGCTAACGGCGAATCAGCCGCGGCCTGGCTCATTGAGCACGGGTTGACGAGCGCATACGTCGTTCAGGGAATGAGCCTCATCTGGCGAAACCGGGTAAACAGCTGATAGAACATCTGCTCGGTTTCACGGTAATCATGGAAGCCGGCGCGGCGGATCTTGCTGCCATCGGCGAACATGTCGTAGTCCCAGCTAAAAACAAAATCGACGAATTCCCAGCCGGTAATTTGGCCGATATCGCTCTCCCTGAGCCGATATTTTGCCGCCATTTTTTGCCAGATGGCCGCTTTATCCGCCATCACCTCCCGCAGCGACATCGGCAGGGGCGGGGCGACCGGCAGTTCGAACCAGGCCGCAATGCGGGGCCACATCTCCTGCCAGCGGAACAGATCGCCGTTATTGATGTTGAAGGCCTGGTTCTCAGCCGCCTCGCTGGTGGCCGCCCACAGCGTCGCTTTGGCCAGCAGGCCGGAGTCGGTCATCTCAATCAGGCTCTGCCAGGCGCCCGGCCTGCCGGGGAAGCGCAGCGGAATGTTTAACTCCTTGCAAATAGCCGCATATACCGCCAGCGACAGGGCAAGATTCATCGGGTTGCCGGTGGATAGCCCGCCCACTACGGAGGGACGTAACGCCGTCCAGTGCCAGCTTTTCCCTCGCTGACGCTCCTCCAGCAGCCTCTGCTGGGCAACGTTGAACTCCGGCGGCATATGCCCCGCGTCGCTTTCGCGCGCCGGGGTCTTAAACGGGCCAAGATGCGCACCATAGACCTTATAGCCCTGCATCAGGCTGACGTGCGCCAGCCGGGGCGACTGCTCGGCGGCGCTGAGCGCGTTATCCAGCATATTGAGATTCGGCTCCACCAGCCCGGCCCAGCTATCGGCATGCTGATAGGCGGCATAAAACAGATGGCTGACCTCCAGATGCTCCAGCGCCGCCATCGTCGCCTGTCGGTCATGCAGGTCTACCGCCAGGTAGCGCACGCCGGGACGCGAGATGCCTCCCCGCCGCGACAGCCCAATGACCTGCCAGCCGGACTGCTCCAGCTCATCGATAAGCTTGTTTCCGGCGACGCCGTTGGCGCCGGCAACCACGGCCAAACGCTGATGTTGTTGAGTCTTCATGCTAAGCACCTCTTTTCGGGTCGAAAGTGAAGCCAGAGCATGATTCATTAGCGATGAAGGCAGAAGATAGGCATATGTAATAAGATTAATAACAAAACCTTTGAAGTGAAGATGATGAACAAGCTCAAAGCGATGGAAATTTTTATCCGGGTGGCTGAAACCGGCAATCTCTCGGCCGCAGCCCGTAGCCTGGGGCTGACCCAGCCGGCGGTCAGCCAGCAGGTCATGGCACTCGAACAGAGCCTCGGCGTGGCGTTACTGCTGCGCACCACCCGCTCGGTTACCCTCACCGAGCCGGGCGAGCGCTACTATCAGCAGATTCGCCCGATCCTCGATGCGCTGACCGAGACCGAGGAGACCTTGCTCAGCCAGCAGCAAAAACTCAGTGGAACGCTACGCGTGCAGGCGCCCACCGGGATCGGCCAGCATCTTCTGACGCCGATCGTTATCGCCTTTCAGCAGCGTAATCCGCAGCTAAGCGTCGAGCTGATGCTGGAGGACCGGCTTGCCGATGTGGTGAGCGAAGGGATCGATCTTGCCATCCGCCTGGGAGAACCCACCGGGCTCAGCCAGGTCGTCAGACGGCTGGCTAAAGTTCAGCGCGTGCTGGTGGCCGCGCCGCATTATCTGCAGCAGGCAGGGACGCCGTCGCGGCTGTCAGAGCTGGCGCAGCACCGGACGCTTCGCTACAGCGGCCTGGCCGCCGGGGATGAGCTGACGCTGGATGGGCCGGGCGGAAAAGAGACCGTGCGCCTGAACGCCGTTTTCCGCGCCAACAATAGCTTTTCGCTCATTGCCGCGCTGGAAGCGGGAGGCGGGATCGGCGGCATTCAGCAGCCGCTGGTGGCCAGCCAGCTGGCACAGGGAACGCTGATCCCGGTGCTGCCGGATTACCGCTGGCAGCCGCTTGCGCTGTATGCGCTCTATCCCGCCAGGCGCTTTATCCCGCTGAAGGCCCGGATGCTCACCGAGGCCATTATCAGCGGATTGAACAACGTCAGCGGGATAGCAATGCATAGGTCCCTCGACCCTCGCGGTACATCGTTTGCCGGTCTCTGAACGCCCGAGCTGGATACTGCTCCGAACCTGCCGCTGAAAAGCCGGATCGGCAAGCGAGGTTGGCGAACGTTGCTGAGCGGGGATAGGCGACTCGCCGTCAGTCGGTCTTGAGCATCCCGAAGCTGACGATCCGCGAGCGGCCGAGCTCTTTTGCCCGATACAGCGCGGCGTCGGCGGCGCGCAGCAGGCTGTCGCTTTGCGTATGCTGCGGGAAGCTGGCAATCCCGATAGAGACATCTATCTGACCCATCTCGCTCAGGCCGTAGCGCAGCGTCATGTTGCGGACGTTGTTGTAAATATCCTCGGCGCACGCCAGCGCTGACTCTTCGTTGGTGCCGGCGAGCAGGACTAAAAACTCTTCGCCGCCGTAGCGGAAAGCCATGCCGATGTCGCGCACCGCGCGCTGCACGATGGACGCCACGTTTTTAATCACCAAATCACCCGCTTCGTGACCATACCTGTCGTTAATCGCTTTGAAGTGGTCGATATCGATCATCAGGCAGCTCAGCGGCGTGCCGTTGCGTACCGCCAGATTCATTTGGGTATGCAGGGCGTCTTCAAGGTGGTGGCGGTTGCGCAGCCCGGTCAGCGAGTCGAAAAGCGCCTTTTCCAGCAGCGCGTTGCGCAGGCGCTGGTTCGCCAGCGCCAGGCCCAGCGCTTCGGCCATCAGCTCAAGATAGGCGCGTGAAGGGGCCGTGGCCGGCGTGACGTTTCTGAAGGAGAGCAGGCCGATGGCTTCCCCCTGGGCAATCAGCGGGACGCAAAGCGACCACTCCGCGCTCGACTCCGGCAGGTGGTAGCAGGCAATATCCGGCTCGCCGTTAACCGGAGGATGGCTCAGACCGCGCCGCACGGCCCAGCAGTTTTCGGGATGAAAGACCTCCGGTTCATCCGGCGGCGAGAGCCAGCGGGCGACGCAGCGCATCTGCCAGGGGTCGAGGTCGAGAATATACAGCCGCCCGGGGATCTCCGGCGCGATATTGGGCGCGAAAAGCTCGGCCACTTTAATCACATCCTCGAAAGACTCGCATCCCTGCAGGCGCTGGGTCATCCGCGCCAGCAGCTCGCGGATCGCCCAGTCGGCGTCGCGCTCCTGTTCAAGGCGCTGGCGCGCCAGGCCGTTCTCGCGGAAAATGCGGATCGCCTGCGCCATATCGCCAATCTCATCAATCTGGGTGAAATTAGGCGCTTCGACCGCATAATCCTGCGAGGCGAGCCTTTGCACGACATCGCTCAGGCGCACAACCGGATACAGCACCCGGCGTTGCAGAATAAAACCAAGTACAAACAGGAACATCAGCGCCGTCAGTCCAACCATCAGCTCTGACAGGCTGCGCCAGGTATGGGACTTTTCGGTGGCTTGCGCAATAGCGCTGTTGGCCCGGCCTTCCAGCAGCAGCCGGAAGTGGTCGATCTGCGTCTGAACCCGCTCCAGCTCCTGCTCATAAGGCTTACCGTACAGCAGGCCGACCGCGTCTTTATCCTCACCGCGGGCGATATTAGCCAGCGCCGCCTGCTGCTCGTCCTGCAGCTCGTCGGCAATCCGCAACCCCTCGCGCAGCAGCCCCAGCTCCTCGGCGGTCGCGCCGTTATCTTTAAGCTTTCCTAGCCGCTGCTCGATGGCGGTCATCACCTGAGCCTGCTGGCGATACTCCTCCAGGACCTCAGGGCTTTTATTGATGACATAGGTTCGCGCGAGGTCCGAAAGCGCCCAGGCGTCCGTTTCAACTTCTTCGGTGAGCTGGTCGAAAATCTGGCGCTGTTGCACCGCCTGGCGTTCGGCAGTATCCGCGTTTGAGGCCATCAGCATCGCAATGCCTGAGGCGAGGGTCAGGGCGACGGTGATGCCGTAGGCCCAGTTGGTCATGGTGGCGATTCTCACCCGTGTTTTCCTTGCGTGCAGATGAATTTATAATGTCATTTTTTATTATAGAACCCCGTCCTGTCCGCCGGCTGCTGGCAGGTCACGGTGGCGACTGGTCGCGTTTTTTGCCGATAATTTCGCGATGGAGCGTTGCGGCATGCTGGCGTAAAACGGCAAAAACATTCGCATCCAGCGCGCCATTTATAACATCGTTTTCAATCAGCCGTAATGCCTGCTGATAGCTCATCGCCTGGCGATAGGGGCGATTTTCGGTCAGCGCGGTAAAAATGTCGGCGACGGCGATGATTCTGTCCGGCAGATGCAGATAATCCGCGCTCAGATGCAGCGGATACCCGCTGCCGTCGAGCTTTTCATGATGGTTGGCGGCCCAGTTAATAATCTCGCCAAGTTCGCTAAAGGCGCTGAGAAGCTCGCCGGTCATATAGCTGTGTTCGCGCACCTGCAGCCGCTCCTCCGGGGCCAGCTCTCCCTGTTTTTCCAGAATATTTAGCGGGATAAAGATCTTGCCAATATCGTGCAGGTAGCCGGCGGCCTCGATTTTCTTACACTCTTCTACCGGCAGATCCATGTAGCGTGCCAGCTGCCAGGATATTTCGCCGACCATAATACTGTGGCTGGCGGTGAAGCTGCTGTAGGTATCAACGATTTTGGCAATCAATAAGCAAATATCCTTCAGGCCGTCGATATCGATATACAGATCGTTAATCGGGCCGATAATTTCCAGCATCCGCTGGATATGGCCGGGATTAAGATGCAGCCAGAAGTGTTCCTTTTTCGCCAGCTGACACAGGGTACGGCACAGCTGCGGGTCCAGCTCCTGATGCAGGGTGCGGAATTTATCAATAATAATATCAGTCTGATACGCGGTCGCCGTCTCGTCTTCGGAGAGCAGACGTTCGAAGGAGTCGGCAAAACAGACGATATGCTCGTCGAGGCTACCTTTATAGTCCACGCTGAAGTGGTGGTGACGAATAATGGGCAGGATCGGCGCGAAGGTGGCGAGGCCGCTGAGCATTTCCACCCCTCGCTGCTGGTGAGGATCGTCAAGGTTATCTATCGCATTGAGCGAGGTAATCATCCGCTTATCGCCCAGCACGCCGATATCGTGCAGCAGCGCGGCGCAAAAGATGGTCTGCTGCTGCTGACGCGGCAGCCGTAACGCCAGCGAAAGCTCAAGGGCGATGAGGGCCGTTCGCTGCATATGCAGATGGAGTTCGGGATTGATTATCTGTATGACACGAGTGGTAAGCATCAATGCTGATTTTAAGGCGAGACGCATCGTTTTTCCCTCTTCGCGATATCCACATAAAATAGGTCGATCATGGCCGTTACTGTCGTGATAATTTAATGGCAACGCGTCTGAAGTGGGACGACGAAAATAATAAACGCTTAGTCCGGCGGCAATTTCATTGTCAAAACATGCCCATCCTGGAGCATCGCTGCACCAAATCTGCGCGAGAAATGAATGAAAAAGCCTTTACTGCCCGATAGTTAACCATTTTGCCTGTAAAAAGAAAATAAATAGTGGCAAGCCGTTTGCATTAACTCTCCGCCAGTTTGATTAATATCTATTTTGGGGATGAGTGAATATGAATTTTAGAGCATTACTTGCGATTGCGTTACTGACAATGAGTTCGTTGGCTGCCAGTGAAACGCGCCTGCCGCATATCGTGATCCTCGCCACCGGCGGGACCATTGCCGGGTCGGCGGCCAGCAATACCCAAACTACCGGCTATAAAGCCGGCGCAATTGGCGTCCAGACCCTGATTAACGCGGTGCCTGAAATGAGCAAGGTTGCGCGGGTGGACGGCGAGCAGGTGGCGAATATCGGCAGTGAAAATATGACCAGCGATATTATCCTCAAACTCTCTAAGCGGGTGAATGAACTGCTGGCCAGAGACGATGTTGACGGAGTGGTGATCACCCACGGTACGGATACGCTGGATGAAACGCCTTACTTCCTCAACCTGACGGTGAAAAGCAATAAGCCGGTCGTCCTGACGGCGGCGATGCGGCCGGCAACGGCGATAAGCGCCGATGGCCCGATGAACCTGCTGGAGGCGGTCACCGTCGCGGCCGATCCTGAGGCGAAGGGGCGGGGAGTGATGGTGGTGCTGAACGATCGCATCGGCGCCGCGCGCTTTGTGACCAAAACCAACGCCAACTCCCTCGATACCTTCAAAGCGCCGGAAGAGGGCTATCTGGGCGTTATCGTCGGCGGCAAGCCGCAGTTTGAAACGCGCGTCGATAAGATTCATACCCTGCGTTCGGTATTTGACGTTCGTCAGCTGAATACGCTGCCGAAGGTGGTGATCATTTACGGCTATCAGGACGACCCGGAATATATGTACGATGCGGCGATTGCTCACCACGTTGACGGCATTGTCTATGCCGGAACCGGCGCCGGTTCGGTATCCGTGCGCAGCGCCGCAGGGATCGAAAAAGCGCAAAAAGCCGGCATCGTGGTGGTGCGCGCCTCTCGTACCGGCAGCGGCGTGGTCCCGGCCGACGATAGCCAGCCTGGGCTGGTGGCCGACTCGCTGAACCCGGCAAAAGCGCGCATTCTGCTGATGACCGCCCTGACGCAAACGCGTAACCCGGAGGTGATTCAGAACTATTTCCATACTTACTGATCGCCCTGTTAGCCGGAGGCGTGCGCTATTTCATCACGCACATCGGGCGCTTTGAGATAGGGTCGGGGTGAATTTCCGCCTCCAGCTGGAAAACGTTGCGCAGCAGCGCGGGCGTCAGCACCTGCTCCGGCAGGCCCTGGGCCCGCACTTTACCGCTTTCCAGCACCACCAGATGGTCGCAGTAGCGGCTGGCCTGATTAAGATCGTGAAGGACGGTAACCACCGTCTTTCCGCACATCTGCAGCTCGCGCATCAGCTTCATCAGCTCCACCTGATGATTGATATCCAGCCAGGTTGTCGGCTCATCAAGCAGTACCAGCGGCGTATCCTGGGCAAGGATCAGCGCCACAAACGCCCGCTGTCGCTGCCCACCGGAAAGCTCGCTAAGCGGCTGCCCGGCGAGCGGCGTCATGCCGGTACGTTCAAGCGCGTCGGCAACGATCCGCCGATCCTCGGCGTTGAGGCGTCCCCACAGCGGCAGCCACGGGCTGCGGCCGTAGCTGACCAACTCGCGTACGCTAATCCCTTCGGGGGTATGGTGCTGCTGCGGCAGCAAAGCCAAATGGCGGGCCAGCAGGCGCGGGCTAAAGCCCGACAGGGCCCGCTCGCCGAGCCATATTTTACCCGCCGTCGGCGTCAGCAGCCGCGAGAAGCACTTCAGCAGGGTTGATTTACCGCAGCCGTTTGGCCCGAGCAGGGCGCTGATCTGCCCGCCGGGAAGGGTCAGATCCAGCCGGTCGATAATGCGTTTGGCGCCGTAGCCGGCGCTCAGGTTTTCAGTTCTCAGTTCCATTCAACGTACTCTTACCAGCAGCCAGATGAACCATGGCGCGCCGATAACGGCGGTTAATACGCCCGCCGGCAGCTCCATTGGGGGATGAATCGTACGGGCCAGAAGATCGGCCAACAGCAGCACCAGCCCGCCGGTCAGCGCCGAAACGGGCAGCAGGTAGCGGTGGCTGCCGCCCGTTAAGCGGCGCACGAGGTGCGGCACCACCAGGCTAATAAACGCGATCGGGCCGCAGACGGCGACGCTAACCGAAGCCAGGGCTACCGCCAGCAGCAGGCCGCCGCGGTGGAGCAGCCGGAGATTGACGCCGAGGGTCCCGGCCCGCTCATGGCCAAGCGCCAGTAAATCCAGGCTGCGGCTAAGCAGCAGGCTTAACGGCAGCAGGATCGCCAGCACGGGCAGGGCGATAGCGACGAATGAGCCGTCCCGCGCCCACAGGCTGCCTGTCAGCCACAGCAGCGCGTTGTTGATCTCCTGGGGCCGGGAGAGCAGCAGGTAGTCGGTAAGGCTGGCCCAGCAGGCCGACAGCGCCACGCCGGTGAGCGCCAGGCGCATCGGACGGGCAAAACCGGCCAGTGCAATCAGCGCCAGCATTGCCGCCATGCCGCCGCTAAACGCCACCAGCGGTAGCCACAGCACGGACAGTGACGGGATAAAATAGAGCGCGGTGACCGACGCCAGGCTGGCGGCATGGTTGATGCCGAGAATATCCGGCGACGCCAGCGGGTTGCGGACCAGGCCCTGAATCAGCACCCCGGAGACCGCCAGCGCGGCGCCGACGATCTGCGCCAGCACCACCCGCGGCAGGCGATACTGCATCAGGACGTAGTGGTACTCGCTGGTTTTGTGCCAGCCGTCGAACAGCGCCTGCCAGGGCAGCGGAACGGCCCCCATAAGCAGGGAGATCGCGTTTAACGCCAGCAGCGCCAGCAGCAGGCAGGCGATGCGCATTTTCATCCGCGCCTCCTGACCAGCCAGACAAAGCACGGCGCTCCGACCAGCGCCAGCACTGCGCCCGCCGGGAGCTCTCCGGGCCAGGCCAGCGCGCGGGCGAGAATATCCGCCAGCAGCATAAATATGCCGCCCAGCAGCGCCGCCATCGGCAGCAAAACGCGGCAGTCCTGGCCAACCCACAGGCGCGCAAGATGCGGTACCAGCAGGCCGATAAAGGCCACCGGCCCCGCCACGCTGACGCAGGCGCCGGTCAGCAGCAGCACCGCCGCGTTGATCGCCAGCCGCAGCCGGGAGAGATTCACCCCCAGCGAGTGGGCGGTGCTATCGCCGACGTGGAGTAAATTCAGGGAGTTTGCCAGCAGAAATACGCCGGGAATAATCAGCGCCGCAAAGGGAAACAGCTGCCAGAACTCCGGCCAGCGAACGTGCGAAACGCCCCCGGCCAGCCAGTATAAAATTCCGTAGGCGTGATCTTCGGCCAGCAGCAGCGTAACGCGGGTCAGCGCCATGCACAGCGCTGACAGGGCGATCCCGGCGAGGATCAGCCGGTTGCGGTCGAGCTCCTGACGCCAGCCGCCGCCGGCCGCCATCACCAGTAGCCAGCTGACGCCGCCGCCGCAGGCGGCAATCAACGCCAGAGAATAGCCCGCCAACGGCGCCGGGCTGAAGGCGCTGGTTAGCGACATCGCCAGCGCCGCGCCGCTGTTGATGCCGAGCAGGGACGGCGAGGCCAGCGGATTATGGGTTAAGATTTGCAGCAGAGAGCCAGAGAGCGCCAGGCTGCCGCCGAGCGCGATCGCCACCAGGCTTCGCGGTAGGCGAAGATTAAGCACCAGCGCCTGGGCCAGAGAGGGCGTTTTGGGGACCAGCAGCGCCCGCAGGGCTTCCAGCGGCGCAACGGGGATCGCCGAATAGCTAAACAGGCTCAGCCACAGCAGACCGGCCAGCCCGACCAGCGGCAGCCCCCAGACCAGCAAAGCGGAACGGGATGATTTCATTGCTGCACGTCGACCGCCTGGTGGTGAATAATTTTAACCGCATCAGCGGCGATGCGTTCGGCGGCAAACATGCCGCGCATCCGCGCCCAGCTGTTGCTGTCAACGGCGGCCACCTGCTGCTTCTGCTGCGCCTGCAGCATCTGCCATAGCGGGTCCCGCTGCCATTTGCGCACGATGCTTTCCGTCCGATAATGAGCAACAAACAGCCACTGCGGGTTGATGGCCAACAGCTGTTCGAGGCCGATCGTCGCCATCGGCGCGCCGGCGATGGCCGCCGGAACCGACAGCCCCAGCGCGCTCAGCACGCTGCCGGTATAGGTATCGCGCGAATGCAGGTTGAACTGCTGTTCGCGGGAGGTGCCGAATACCACGCTGGCGCCGGCCGGCAGCTGGCCGGCGAAATCAGCCATCCGCTGGCGATGCTGCGCCAGGCGCTGCTGCATAAGCGGGTCCTGGCCGACGACTTTGCCGATAATGGCCGCCGACTGCAGGTTTTCTGCGTAGGTTTCATTGCGCGACTTCAGCAGCAGCACCGGGGCGATTTGCCGCAGGGCGGCGTAAATACCGCGATGGCGGCTGCTATCGGCCACGATCAGGTCCGGGCGCAGGGCGCTAATCGCCTCCAGAGAGGGCTGGGCGCGGGTGCCGACCGACTGCCACGGTTTCAGGTGCGCGCGGACCTCGGGCAAAATGCGCGCGGGGTCGTTATCGTCGGCGATGCCGACGGGGCTGACGTCAACCGCCGCCAGCGCATCGGCGAAGGAGAGCTCCAGCACGACGATCCGCTGCGGGGGGGTATCGAGGGTAAATCGCCCCTGCTGATCCTCGACCGTCACGGCAAAAGCCGCGCCGCTGAGCGCCAGCTGCGCGGCGAATAGAAGACGTAAAATAACCAACATACTCACTCCAGAATGGCGGGACGCCGGGATCGTCCCGCCGATATCATCCACAAACATCACCGCCTCAGGCTGAGGCGGTGAACGGCCATCGTCAGAATTTCATCGACCCCTGCAGGTACAGGGTGCGCGGCTGACCGGCGTAAATGCCTTTGTTGTTATCGTCGTATGAACGGGTGTAGTACTCGTGGTCGAAGATATTCTTCACCCCGACCGCCAGGTTGAGGTTGGCCATTTGTGGACCAAAATCGTAGGCGACGCGCGCGCCCCACAGCATAAAGCCCGGGATGCGGCCGGTGCTGCCGTCGGCGCTTTCCGCAACCGTGTTGGCGTTGTCGGCAAACTGGCTGGACTGGAAATCGCTATTGAGGTTGAAGGTCCAGCTGCCCGGCTTATAGTCCACGCCGAGGGTGCCTTTATGCTTCGGCGAGAACGGGACCTGATTGCCGTAGGTGTCCCCTTTTTCACGGATTTCGGCGTTAACGTACGCGTAGCTGGCGTATACCGACAGGTTGTCGAGGCGCGGCGTGAGATCGCCAAGATCGTAGCGTGCCTGGGTTTCCAGCCCGCTATGGCGGGTTTTACCGCGCGCGGTGACGGTATCGTTGGTCTGGTTGGAGTCGTACTGATTATTGAAGTTAATCAGGAACAGGCCCATTTCCGCGCTCAGCGCGCCGTTGTCGTAGCGGCTGCCGATTTCCCAGGTGCGGGCCTTTTCCGGCTCCACATTGCCGCTCTGCACAGCCTTGCCAATTTGGCTGTACTGTACGGTGCCGAACGATCCTTCGGTGTTAGCATAAAGATTCCAGCTGTCGGTGAGATGATAAAGCACGTTGAGCGCCGGCAGCGGGGCGTTGTAGCTGACCTGCTCGCGGGTGCCCTTCAGGTTATTATCCTGATAGGACTCAATATGTTCGAAGCGCATGCCCGGGGTGATCGTCCAGTCGCCGATATCAATGCGGTCGTCGATATACCAGGCGTGCGCCTCGGTACCGGAACGGGTATCGCGATCGTAAGGGCTGGCGGTGCTCGGCAGCTCGCCGCTGGCGGTCGTGGTGTAGTAGCGCATCTCATGGGTGGATTCATTCACGTAGCGATAGCCGACGCCCACTTCATGCGCGGTAGCGCCGAGCGTAAAGCTCTGGCTGTAGCGCGGCTCGATCCCCCGCACCCAGTATTCGCGCGGAGAAAGCGTAATGCGCTTGCCCTGCTCAAGGTAGCCGCTGCGCAGCGTGTGGGTATAGAAGCCCTGAATATTGAACTTATGCATGGCGTCCGGCTGAAACTGATAGCCGAGGCTGGCGAGCTGGCGGCGCCCCCAGAAGCGGTCGTACGGGCGGGTAGACTGCCAGCGGTCGGCATCATAATCGGCGCGGGAGAGCCCGCCGGGCATGTCGGCCTCGCCGTCATAATATTGCAGCAGGCTGTTAAAGGTATGCACCTCGTTTGGCGCATATTTACTTTTCAGCATCACGTCGTCAATGCGGGTGGCGCTGTGCTCGCGCCAGTCGCTGCCGCGCGTTCCTGAATAGAGCAGCGCGGAGCCAAACCCGTTATCCGCCGTGCCGCCAATCATCAGATTGTGCGTCTCCTTGGGATTGTTCTGCGAGGAGGTTGGGCTTAGCTGGCCTTCGATGCCGCCCTCAATGCCAAAATCCTGCGGAATAGCGCGGGTGACGAAGTTAACGACGCCGCCAACGCTCTGCGGTCCGTAGCGCACGGCGCCCGCGCCGCGAACAACGTCGACGGCATCCATATTGCCCAGCGATACCGGAGCCAGCGACAGCTGGGGCTGGCCGTAGGGGGCGAAGGGCACCGGGATACCGTCCATCAGTACCGTGGAGCGGCTGGCCAGGCGCGGGTTCAGGCCGCGGATGCCAAAGTTCATCGCCAGGTCGTGGCTGCCGGTGCCGGTATTATCCGGGGCGTTGACTCCCGGGATGCGGTTCAGCACCTCACGCATGGTGGCGGCGCCGGTTTTGGCAAACTCGTCGCGGCGGATGACGTCGCGGGCGCCGGCGTGTTCAAAGACATCGTTTTCCCGCGCGTCTCCTAGCCAGTCGCCGATAACCGTCAGCGACGCCTCATTCTCAACGGGTGCGGGCTCCAGCGTCCAGGCGTTATGGCCCAGCGCTTTGAGCCGCAGGCCGCTGCCGTTCAGCAGCGTTTGCAGACCATCCTCAACGTCGTAGCTGCCGTGCAGGCCATCGCTATGCTTGCCCCGCGTCAGGCTGGCGTCGGTTGAGAGGGTGATGCCGCTGCGGGCGGCGTACTGATTGAGCGCGGTATCTAAATCTCCGGCGGCGATATCAAACTGAGCGGCGGCAAAGACCGGCGCAGCGGCCAGCGCCGCCAGCGGCAGCAGGCTTAAACGGATTGCCATCACCAGAGGCATTGGTTTGCGTAGAACGCGTAAAGGCGTCATGTGTTCTCCACGATTGTTTTGGTTGTTTTCACCTGTTAAGTCGAACGAGCAGGGGAAAAGGGACAATGGAGAATGAGAATTTTTTGTATTTTTTTTCTCAGGCGGGGACGACGGTGACCCAATAGCGGGTGGCAAACTGCAGTTTTACCGGCAGCGTTTGCGTAATAACCTGCAAAATCGTCCCGGTATCGTTCAGCGGGAAGGTGCCGCTCAGGCGTAAATCGGCAACGCGGGGATCGCAGCGCAGAATGCCGGGGCGATAGCGGGACAGCGTGGCGATAACCTCGCGCAGGGGGCGGTCGCGAAAGCTGAGCACGCCCTGAGTCCAGCTATCTTCACCGGCGCTCAGCGTCTGTATCGGGGAGAAGGCTTCAGCGCTGAAGCGCAGGCTTTCTCCGGCTTCCACCCTCCGGTACTGGCCGTGCGCTAATCGCACCTCAACGGCGTGCTGCTGTACCGCCAGGCGGGTTTCATCGGCAAACTGGCGAACGGTAAACTCCGTGCCCAGAGCGGTGAGGTTGCCGTCGCGGGTCTGTACGCGGAACGGCCGCTGGAGAGCGTCGCGGGCGGTGCGGATGGCAATTTCGCCGTAGCGCAGGCGCACCAGGCGCTGCTGCGCGTCGAAATAGACGTCGGCGGCGCTGTCGGTGTTCAGGGTCAGAACCGAGCCATCCGCCAGCGGCTGGCGACGCGTCATCCCCTTGGCCGTGCGGTAGTCGGCGCGAAGCCCCTCCGCCAGCTCGCTGTCCCACAGCCGCCAGCTCCCGCCGGCGATCGCCAGCAGCATCAATCCTTTCAGCACCTGACGGCGGGCTGCCCGACCGTCGTTGAGGGCCCGGCTGGCAAGCGCGCCCGGAAGGTGGCCCATCTGCTGACGCAGGTTTTCGACCTGCTGCCAGGCCCAGCGGTGGTCAAGGTCCTGCTCATACCACTGCTGCCAGCGGGCTTCCTGCTGCGGATTGGGGCGCCCGTCGCTTAGCAGGGCATACCAGTGGGAGGCCGACCGCAGGGCCTGGCGACGCGAGTCGGTAAGTTTCGTGGTCACAGGCCGTTCTCCAGGCGAAAGAGCAGGCAGTGCTCGGTCGCTTTGGCCACATATTTTTTCACCGAACTGACGGAGACCGTCAGGCGTACGGCGATCTCGGCGTAGGTCAGGCCTTCCAGCTGCGAGAGTAAAAACGCCTCCCGCGCCTTCTGGCTCAGGCCATCCAGCATCGCGTCGATCTGCTGCAGCGTTTCCAGCTGAATTTGCTGCTGCTCGGCAGAGGGCGCCAGCGCCTCGGGGAGCTGGGCAATCATCTCAAGCCAGGCGCGCTCCAGCGCATTGCGGCGAAACAGATCGATCATCACCCGTTTCGCGATGGTGCACAGAAAGGATTTCGGATCGCGGATGGTCGTTAAGGATTCACCGGCCATCACCCGCATAAAGGTGTCCTGGGCGACGTCATCGGCGTCGAACGAGGATTGCAGTCTGCCGGTCAGCCAGTTTTTCAGCCAGCCGTGATGGGCGTGATACAGCGAAGCAAGCGTCAGCGGTGCGGCGGTGGCGGAAAGTGAGGACATGGCCGAATTCAGAAAAATGGAACGATAGCGCATATGTTAATATGAGAATGTTTCTCATTACAATTAAAACGCAGCGTTAAGTTCGTCTCCAGGCCGGGTGGTTACTTTAAGTAATTGTTATCAATTGCAATTGATTTTACCGGCGCGCGGCGGCGGCTTGCGAACGGTCAAATGCAAATAAAAGTCATTATCAATATTCCCTCGTCAAAGATAATGATGTATTTATAATGCATCTTATAAATCATGAGGTGCTGCAGATGAATGCGAGTGAAAAGGCCGGACACACATTTTTAGCCAGTCTGGGAAAAACCCGGCTGCGGCCCGGCGGCGTAGAGGCGACGGAGTGGCTGTTCCGCCAGGCCGATTTATCCTCCGAGAGTACGGTGCTGGAGGTGGCCTGTAATATGGGAACCACTTCGATAGAGCTGGCGAAACGATTTGGCTGCCGCGTGTACGCCATCGATATGGATAAAGATGCGCTGGCGAAGGCCCGGCAAAATATCGTTCTGGAAGGTGTGGATAATAAGGTGCTGGTGATGGAAGCTAACGCCACCCGGCTGCCGTTTCCCGATGCCACCTTTGATGTGGTGATTAATGAGGCGATGCTGACCATGTATGCCGATAAAGCCAAAGAGAAGCTGGTGGCGGAATACTATCGCGTGCTCAAACCCGGCGGCCGCCTGCTGACCCACGATATTATGTACACTCAGCAGGCGCTGGGGGAGGGGGAGCGCATGGAGCTGCAGGGGGTGGTCAAATCTCACGTCAGCCCCATGAGCCAGGCGCGCTGGCAGTCTCTCTTTGAAGAGGTGGGGTTTGACTCCGTTCGCTGCCACGCGGGGCCGATGTCGCTGATGTCGGCGCGGGGGTTGATCAAAGACGAAGGTTTCAGCCAGGCGCTGAGAATCATCTGTAATGGCCTGCTTAGGCGGGAGAATCGTCCGCGTTTTCTGGCGATGATGCGCTTTTTCCGGCGTCAGCGGCGGCAGCTGAATTTTATTGCCTGCTGTTCGGCGAAAGGCATTGCTGTACATAAATAATGCGGAATAAGCGTTCGAAATAAAAGCAACCTTATATATCTGTCATTATTTGTCAGGAAGATAAAATAAGCCGAGTCTTATTTTTGTTCTCCCCGCCGGCGATAAATTTTTGTTCCAATATGAACGGGGAGAATTATTCGCACCGATGCCGCCCTGGACCTCGCGGCTGCTTACTCTGCGTCCCGGCCCGCGTCATTATTACACCGCGCCAGGGGTCGCTGAACGCGCTGACAGCGCCGGGGCGCTGGGCCTTTGCTGAACGGGCGCGGTGCCGGGTGCGAGGCGAGGAGCGGCGGCACAAAGGGGCTCTTCTGCAGGTGCAGGCCCATCACCTGCATAAATGAATAGCATGGAAATGATTTTACAGAAGAATACTTTTAATTTATTATTCATTTTTAATTTACATTTTGTAACAAGTATGCTGGTATTATGTTTTTTTCCCCTCCCTGTTCATTTTTACTTGCCCGAGTGAATTTAGGCAGATTACTATTGTCGTACTAGCTATATGTACCGCCTAACGACTGATGAAAGGAATCGTTTTTTCCTTAAGCGTTACCTCATTTAGGATGTTTACAGGAAAAATCATGCCTTCCGCTTTTAATAAGAGTCTTTTGCATCCCCGCAATTGGGGGACCTGGTTTGGCCTGGCCATTCTCTGGTCAATCGTGCAATTACCCTATCCGCTCCTGCACAGCATCGGCACCACCGCCGGTAAGGCCTCGCGACGCTTCCTCAAACGCCGGGAGCATATTGCCAGAAGAAACCTTGAGCTCTGTTTCCCCGACATGTCTGCTGAAGCGAGAGAAAAGCTGATCGAGCAGAACTTTATGTCGCTGGGAATGGGGTTGATTGAGACCGGCATGGCGTGGTTCTGGAGCGATGAGCGCGTCAGGAAATGGTTTGACGTAGAAGGTCTCCAAAATCTCGAAAAGGCCATGAATGCTGGTAAGGGCGTAATGGCGGTCGGCGTACACTTTATTTCTCTTGAGCTCGGCGGTCGTACTATGGGCCTGTGTCGGCCGATGATGGCGACCTATCGTCCGCACAACAGCCCGCTGATGGAGTGGGTGCAGACCCGTGGACGCCTGCGCTCGAATAAAGCGATGATCGATCGCCGTAATTTGTCCGGCCTGGTGCACGCGCTGAAGGCCGGCGAAGCGGTGTGGTTTGCCCCCGATCAGGATTACGGCCCGAAAGGCAGCGTCTTTGCCCCGTTTTTCTCCGTGCCGCAGGCCGCGACGACCAACGGTACCTACGTCCTGTCGCGTCTCTCCGGCGCCAAAATGCTGACCATCAGCATGGTGCGTAAAGCGAGCGGCCAAGGCTACACCTTATATATCAGCGAGACGCTGGACGATTATCCTGGCGAAGATAAGCAGGAAGCGGCCGGCTACATCAACAGGGTTATCGAAAGAGAGATTCTGCGCGCGCCCGAGCAATACCTGTGGGTTCACCGGCGTTTCAAAACGCGTCCGCTGGGCGAAGGTTCTTTGTACTAAGCCAACAGGCACCGTAAGCTCTTTCAAAATCACGTTAGTTGCGTTAACGTGAGCGCGATCATATTGTTTGTTGAACGCGAAGGAGTGCAGTGTGTTCGCTGAGTTTGGTGTTTTGAACTATTTGACCTACCTGGTCGGGGCTATTTTTATCATTCTGGTGCCTGGCCCAAATACCTTTTTTGTCCTGAAAACCGGCATCGCGCACGGCGTCCGGAAGGGCTATCTGGCGGCGGCCGGCGTGTTTATCGGCGACGCGGTGCTGATGCTGCTGGCCTTTGCCGGCGTAGCCACGCTGATTAAGACGACGCCGGTACTGTTCAATATTGTGCGCTATCTCGGCGCCATCTATCTGCTGTGGCTGGGCGGGAAAATGCTCTACGCGGTGCTGACGCAGCGGGAAGGTCATGCCGACACCGACGCCGAGCCGGCGAGCGCGATCCTGAAACGTTCGCTGACCCTCAGCCTGACCAACCCGAAGGCTATCCTGTTCTATGTTTCCTTTTTCGTCCAGTTTATCGACGTTACTGCGAAGACGCCGGGCCTGGCCTTCTTTATTCTTGCGCTGACCCTGGAAGTGATTAGCTTTATTTACATGAGCTTCTTAATTGTTTCCGGCTCTTTTGTGACGCGCTACGTTAAAACGAAAAAGAAGCTCGCCAAAATTGGCAACAGCCTGATTGGCCTGATCTTTGTCGGTTTTGCTGCTCGCCTGGCGACGCTGCAGTCGTAAACGGTCGGCCGGTATCGCTGAGCCGGCCTGGCAGCGATAATCTCTGGCTTGTAACAAAAGCCCTTCAATTTTAATTGCGTTGGTGTTACATATACAGCCGATTATCGGTCAGATAAAAGGGAACCCGGATGATTCTGCATAAGCTCATCAGCAATAAAAACAGTAAGAAATTTTTCCTGTCGGTAACGGTGGTGTTTGCCATCGCTCTTGCCGTAGTTGGACGTGCGACGTTTGGCGGCGTGGTGAGTGAGTACAATATGCCGTACTCCGAGTGGACAACCTCGATGTTCTTCCTGCAAGGGGCGATGGTGACGGTCTACAGCATCGTGTTTACGCTGCTTTTCTCCATTCCGCTGGGCTTCGTCTTTTTAGGTTCTGACCGCCAGGACTAAATGAAACAAGGCGAACGCCGGTTCGCCTTGATCCGCCTTTTTTCACCAGCCTCTGCCGTCGTAATGATGGTGGTGGTGTCTGTGATGATAGCCATCATCAACGATACATCCCGATAACAGCGTGCATAGCGCGAGCAGCAACGACAACACGATCGGTTTTTTCATTCTCACTTCTCCGTTAGTCCGCCGTCCGCCCGCGACTGGCGGCGGGTTCGGCTGGTGAAGTGAGTGTATCGCGTTAAGTTATTGAGTGGATAAGACAACTCTGCAATTTAAGCGCGACGGCAAAGGGCGGTTACCACCAGCCAAATTGCACGCCAGCTAGCGCGATAGCGGCGATAATAACCATCAGAATGGTGCTTTTTTTCACGATGCGCCGCCCGGTGCCGCGTAGCCGCCAACAAAGAACCAGCCAAGAAAAATAACGGCGATGATAAAAATTACTACCGGAAAAAGAATACCCAATTTCATTGTGTTGTCCCTGAGCATGCGAGTGATGTCCGCTATCATACTGGAAATACCGGCAGTTTAGTCAATATCCAGGAAGGTCTCTTTACGGCGCGACTTTTTATCCTGATACATCGCATCGTCCGCGGCCCGCAGCGCGCTCTCCATATCCATCGTTTGCGGATTGACGTCAATCACGCCAAAGCTGGCGCCCGGGTAGCTGATACGATGCCCGGCCAGGAAGTAAATTCCGCTGATCTCTTTGCGCAGAGCGGCGATAAACGCCCGCTGCTCTTCGGCGTCGAGACCCGCCCCGACAATCAAAAACTCGTCACCGCCGAGGCGACCCACCAGATCCCCTTCGCGCACGCGGGCGTTTAAGCGTTCGCCGATCTGGATCAGGAAGCTATCGCCGCACGGATGGCCGAACCGATCGTTGATCGCCTTAAAGTCATCGAGATCGATAAAGATCAGTAAAATATTGCGCTGCAGTTCGCGCGCGCGCGGGAACATCGCCGAGAGGTGCTTGAACAGCGCGCGACGATTGGGTAGGCGGGTTAATTCATCGGTGTAAGAGTGCATCTCCAGCGCCGAGTTGGCGGCGCGCAGCTGTTCGACCAGCGTCTCTTTCTCAACGTAATGGGAGATGAGGTTGGCGAACAGGCTCATCACCTGCTCACCTTCCAGGTTGTAGGGCTGTTTCTGACGGCTGGTGGCGCAGAGCGTGCCGTACAATGAGCCGTCGGTCAGGCGAACGGGAATGCTGAAAAAGGTGGCGATACCGAGCTCCTGGGCGGCAATGCACGAGCGCCAGCGGCTGGCAACGTCGTTGCTGAACAGGCAGTTATCATCGATGGCACGTTTGCACAGCGACTCATTCCACGCTATGGAAAATCCTTCTGGGATCGTCATTTCGCTACTGTTGTGCGCATACATAACCAGCTGGCGCTGAGCGCTAAGATCAATACGAGTCAGATAGGTTGACTCCATTCGGGTCACAAGTTCCAGCATTTCAAGCAGTTGTCGCACTAACAGCTCCAGCGAATGTTCGTTGGCGAGCGTTTGCGAGACGCGGGCAAGAATAAAATCTGACATGAATGTACGGCTCCCGATCGCCGAGCGTTATCGCCGGTAAAGAAGGCTGAAAACGGCCAACAGCGAAAAGTAAACATAGATACAACAAATTTAACACATTAGCTGAGGGAATACCTGCGGTCGCAGCGGGAAAAAAGCCCCGTCGGGGGCGACGGGGAAAACTCATTGATTATGGAATGATCTGTTCTCTGGTCAATTAGAGAACAAGCGCTACTCTACGGCGCAAAAGTGTAGTTAAAATGGAGAAACCGTGAAGAATCAGGGCACCATAGCGGCTTTGATCAACAAAAGGAGTCAAAATGAAGTGGATGACCATACTACTGCCTCTGGCACTGGCCGGATGCGCGAAACAGCCGCAGCCGCAGGATGCGCCGCCGCCGCCGAAGTCTATCGGCATGGCGAACCCGGCCTCGGTCTACTGCGGTCAGAAGGGCGGTAAGCTGATACCGGTACAGACGCCGCAGGGCGTACGCAGCGACTGTAAGCTGCCCGGCGGGGAAACCCTCGATGAATGGGAGCTGTGGCGCCGGGATCACCCCGCTAAGGCGTAACCTCGCCGGCAGGCAGGTTTTCCAGCCACTCAGCCAGCACCAGCGCATGGTTTTGCCGGGTATTTTTGGCGGCGTAAATCAGCGTTAGCGGCTGCTGGCGAGCCAGCGCGGCAAGGCGCAATCCTTCGTCACGGTGGCTTTCCAGCTCCCGGCAATACTGCTCGCGGAAGCTGGCGAAATCGATGACTTCACCGTGCAGGGCCTTGCGTAACTCCGCGGAGGGGGTCAGGGTTTTGCACCACTCATCGTAGCGCAGAGCCTCCTTTTTAATTCCCCGAGGCCAAAGCCTGTCGACCAGCACGCGATAGCCGTCGCCGGCTTCAGCCGGATCGTAGACGCGTTTACATTGGATCATCGCTATTCTCCATCTGTTCCATCCAGGCAAGCAGCTGCGGGATCTGCCCGTCGGAAAAAACCGTAATACCGTGTTGGCGCAGCAGGGCGGCCGCCACGCCGGAGCCGGGCTTACGCTGCCCGCTAAAGGTGCCGTCGTAGATAAACTGGCTGCCGCAGGTCGGGCTGCCGTCGGTGAGCAGCGCCGCCTGACAGCCTCCCTCCTGGGCGGCCTTCAGCGCCAGCCAGGCCGCCAGCTGATAGTGCGCGGTGACGTCGTGGCCGTCGCTTTCAACGATGCGCCCGCGATTTTGCATCACCTCCGCGCCCTGGGCATCGAGAATTTCTGCCGGCAGTCTTGGCACCGGTAGCCCGGCGGCCAGCTCAGGGCAGTGGATCACCAGCCGGTTTTCGCGCTGCCAGCGTGCCAGAGTCTCGGCCAGCTGCGCCTTGTCGCTGCCGTTATAGCGTACCTGAAACCCCATCAGGCAGGCGCTCACCAATATTTTACCGCCGGTAATAGCGCCAGGCTGCTCCGGCCGGGGCGAAAGCGAACGGGTCGTCCCGTCATCATCCATAATGGGAAGTGGTTTTAGCATCGGTATCTCCGGTATAAAAAATTCACTGTGATGCCTCAGTGATATCGCGGCAGGCGCGCAAAGCAGTCCGCAGCGTTTGGCAATGCAGATATTATCATCTGCCATGACCGACTGCCAAAGCGTGTCAGGGCGTCGCTGCCGGCAGGGGGTGGTCTTGTTGCAACGGCTGCAATCCCCCTGGAATCAGGAGTGTTATTTTTTTGTGCAACGCATAGAATAGATCAGGACACATTGAGTTGTTATTGCTACAAATGGATTTTGCTCTTGAATCAGCCCGTATCTCTGCGGGTTTTTTTTATTTAAAAAACGGGGCTTTTCTACGCCACGCGGCTCTTGTAATATATTATTTGCACGACTATCTGAAGCTCTTTTTATAATAACGTATTAAAAATGATACCTTAAAAATATATTAAATCTCAGGTGCTATTTTTGATACTTTAAAAGTCCTCGTGATAAATCAGGTTATGTGATCGCCGTATGTACATCAGTTTGGCTTAGTTTAATAAAATAGCAAAACAAACACTGCGATTTATTACCTGAAACAGAGCCCGTTAAATTGGGTTCCACTCTATATTATTGAGGCCATATTATGGAAAGCGTTCAAAATACCCTCGTCGCTCGCGAGAGCAGCGGCTGGAGAAAAAGTGACACCGTCTGGATGCTGGGACTGTACGGGACGGCTATTGGCGCCGGGGTTCTTTTTCTGCCGATTAACGCCGGGGGTGGCGGTTTAATTCCGCTGATCATCATGGCTATTCTCGCATTTCCGATGACCTTTTTTGCCCATCGCGGTTTAACCCGTTTCGTGCTCTCAGGTAAAAACCCTGGCGAAGATATTACCGAAGTGGTGGAAGAGCATTTCGGCATTGGCGCCGGCAAGCTTATTACCTTGCTCTACTTCTTTGCTATTTACCCGATTCTGCTGGTTTATAGCGTCGCGATCACCAATACCGTCGACAGCTTTATAACCCATCAGCTTGGCCTGGTCTCTCCGCCGCGCGCAATTTTGTCGCTGATTTTAATTGTGGGCATGATGGGCATTGTGCGTTTTGGCGAAAAAATGATTGTTAAGGCGATGAGCGTGCTGGTGTTCCCGTTTGTGGCGGCGCTGATGATCCTGGCGCTGTATTTGATTCCACAGTGGAACGGTGCGGTTCTGGATACCCTCTCGCTGAGCAGCGCCTCCGCAACGGGGAACGGCCTGTGGATGACGCTGTGGCTGGCTATTCCGGTGATGGTGTTTTCCTTCAACCACTCGCCGATTATCTCATCCTTCGCGGTGGCGAAACGTGAAGAGTATGGCCAGGACGCCGAGCGTAAATGCGCCCGCATCCTCAGCTATGCGCACATCATGATGGTGCTGACGGTGATGTTCTTCGTCTTCAGCTGCGTGCTGAGCCTCTCCCCGGCAAACCTCGCGGAAGCGAAAGCGCAAAATATCTCCATCCTCTCTTACCTGGCGAACCACTTCAACGCGCCGCTGATTGCATGGATGGCGCCGATTATCGCCATGATCGCGATTACCAAGTCCTTCCTCGGCCACTACCTCGGCGCGCGTGAAGGCTTTAACGGCATGGTGATCAAGTCTCTGCGCAGTAAAGGCAAATCTATCGAGATTACCAAGCTGAACAAAATCACCGCGCTGTTCATGCTGGTGACCACCTGGATAGTGGCGACCCTGAACCCGAGCATTCTGGGTATGATTGAAACCCTTGGCGGCCCGGTTATCGCCATGATCCTGTTCCTGATGCCGATGTACGCCATCAATAAAGTACCGGCCATGCGTAAGTACAGCGGCCACATCAGCAACGCGTTTGTGGTGGTGATTGGCCTGATTGCCATCTCCGCCATCTTCTACTCTCTGTTCAGCTAAGCCCCCGGCGCCTCCTGTCACAGGAGGCGCATTCGTTTTGCTTTGTAACCCTATGGGTGCCACATGATTAGCGTTTTCGATATTTTCAAAATCAGTATCGGGCCCTCCAGCTCACACACCGTCGGGCCGATGAAGGCGGGGAAACATTTTGTCGATACCCTGCAGGAAAAAGGCCTGCTGCATAAAGTGACTCGCCTGGTGGTGGACGTATACGGCTCCCTTTCGTTAACCGGTAAGGGCCACCATACCGATATTGCGATTATTCTTGGACTCTCCGGCTATTTGCCGGATACCGTCGATATCGACGCCATTCCCTCGATTATTCGTGACGTTAATACCCTGCAGCGTCTGCGTATTGAAGAGGGCCAGCGGGAAATTGCGTTCCCGGTGGTGGAATGCATGCGTTTTCATAATGAGTTTCTGCCGCTGCATGAAAACGGTATGAGCATTACGGCGCTTTGCGACGGAAAAATCGTCCACTTCCAGACCTATTACTCCATCGGCGGCGGCTTTATCGTCACCGAGGAGGAGTTCGGCAAGAGCCAGGATGCTGAAGTCGACATCCCTTTCCCGTTCTACTCAGCCCGCAACCTGCTGGCGCACTGCCACGACAACTGCCTGTCGATTTCCGCGGTGATGATGAAAAATGAGGCCGCCCGCCACGGACGAGACAGCGTTGAGCAGAATATGGCGAAAATCTGGGAGACCATGAGAAACGCCATTAACCGCGGCATGAGTACCGAAGGCCTTCTGCCGGGGCCGTTAAAGGTGCCGCGTCGCGCCTCGGCGCTGCATCGCGTGCTGGCTCCCCAAAGCCAGTCAATTACGCCGCTTAGCGCAATGGATTGGGTCAACATGTTCGCGATGGCGGTGGGGGAAGAGAACGCCTCCGGCGGACGGGTGGTCACTGCGCCCACCAACGGCGCCTGCGGCATCGTGCCGGCGGTGCTGGCCTATTATGACCGCTTTATCAAAACGGTGACGCCGGAAATCTATATGCGCTACTTCCTGACCGCCGGCGCGATAGGCATATTGTACAAAATGAATGCCTCTATTTCCGGCGCGGAAGTTGGCTGCCAGGGAGAGGTGGGCGTGGCGTGTTCCATGGCTTCCGCCGGGCTGGCGGAGCTGCTGGGCGGCAGCCCGGAGAAAGTTTGCATTGCCGCTGAAATCGGCATGGAGCACAACCTCGGGCTGACGTGCGATCCGGTTGCCGGTCAGGTACAGGTACCTTGTATTGAGCGCAACGCGATTGCGGCAGTGAAGGCGATCAACTCGGCCAGCATGGCGATGCACCGCACCAGCGATCCGAAAGTTTCGCTGGATAAAGTCATCGATACCATGTTTGAGACGGGGAAAGACATGAACGCGAAATATCGGGAAACCGCCCGCGGCGGGCTGGCGATTAAAGTCGCGGTCTGCGAATCCTGAAGTCCGCCAACGCCGCCTGCGCCGCAGGCGGTTTTTTTTCGGCCCTCCTCCTGAACGACTACTCCAGCCCGCGGGCTGTTTCCCTTATCAGGCTAGCTTTTTTTCTCTGCCTCCGACGGCAGAAAAGACCAGACAACGCTGTGGGACGCTGACGAGGTGTACCATTCGTTAATGGTGGCGTTCGCTTCGCTGGCCTGTTCGGCGACGGCGCATTTCTCTTTTGGCGGCTGCGCTTTTTTGCGAATACGGATGCGGGGAGGGGCGGTGGCATTGATTTGCGCATTAAAAGTTCGAATGTGCGAATCGAATAAAATCGACTCCAGCTGATGCAGCCGATCCAGACCGCGCAATATTCCGATCAGCGTGCTGAGGGTAACGGATTCACCTAATTCTACGCGTTTGATGGTTGCCGCCCCGACCTGCGCGCGCTCGGCGAGTTCAATTTGGGAGAGCCCGAGCTGCATGCGAGTTTCTTTAATTCTGCGGCACAGTTCAGAGATAATTTCGCTATCGGACATCGTACTGAAACGCATCTTGCTGCCTCTACTGCTTAATAAATCGTTACAGATTATTTAACAGGCTAATTTATAAATAAAGCGAATAATTTCTTTTTTGCGATAGTAATAACACTGTTTTTTATTTAACAAAATAGCTACAGAAAAAGGGATAAATAAATAGCGGGAATTGAACAGGATAGTGAAAGACAAGCTATATTTTTTTATTTATTTCTCCCGCGGATAACGCCCCTCATGCCAAACGCCGGTTGTCCGACGGGCGAAAAATAAGGATTGTGTTCCGTGAGGGAGATCGCTAATCTGAGGCTCCTTGTGTTGCCCGAAAATCGTTCTGACATAAGGACCCTGCTATGAACACTCCCCTGCGTATTGCCCTGGTTGGCGACTACAACCCTGACGTTATTGCTCACAAAGCGATTCCCCTCGCCATCGACGATGCTGCTGCCGTGCTGGAACTGCCCCTGCGCTATGACTGGCTGGCGACCAGCGATATCCACGATGCCGAGGCGCTTGCCGGTTACGACGCCATCTGGGTCGTTCCCGCCAGCCCCTATAAAAATGCCGCCGGCGCGTTTATCGCGATCCGCTATGCGCGCGAAAACAGCATTCCGTTCCTCGGCACCTGCGGCGGTTTTCAGCACGCGATCGTCGAGTATGCGCGCAACGTCATGGGCTGGCAGGATGCGGGGCATGCGGAAACGGATAGCGAAGGGCGAATGGTTATCGCGCCCCTGAGCTGCTCGCTGGTGGAGAAAACGGCGGCGATTGAGCTGCGCGCTAATACGCTGATCGCCCGCGCCTACGGCCGCGACAGCATCGAAGAGGGCTATCACTGCAGCTACGGTATTGCCGAGGAGTTTGCCCGCGAGCTTGAGCAGGGCGACCTGCGGGTGACGGGCTGGGACGAAGAGGGTGATACTCGGGCGGTGGAGCTGGTGACGCATCCGTTCTTTGTCGCGACGCTGTTCCAGCACGAGCGCAACGCGCTTGACGGACGTCCTTCGCCGCTGGTACACGCCTTTTTACGCGCGGCCAGCCAATAATTAACCCTGGCCCGCACGACGACCCCGGAACGCCGGGGCCGTCAGGGCGAGGGCAAAAGAGCGCTTTAGCCGTTAATTTCCCTGGCGCGGCCGGCAAGGGCGCCAAATATGGCCATCGCCACGGCGCTCAGCGCCACGGCGATTAACGGAATATGCCAGTCGCCGTTGGCATCATGGATTTTCCCCATCACCGGCGGCCCGCAGGCGGCCAGCAGATAGCCGACGGCCTGCGCCATACCGGAAAGCGCCGCTGCCTGGTGCGCCGAGCTGGCGCGCAGGCCGATAAACGTCAGTCCCAGAATCATCGTCGCCCCGGAACCGAAACCAAAGACCAGCGCCCAGATAACCGCCTGCCCGGGTGCCAGCCACAGCCCGGCGGAGCTGACGGCGCACATTAGCGCCACCAGCACCGCGATGCCGCGCTGGTCTTTCAGTCGGTGCAGAATCAGCGGGATCGCGAGGCCCGGCGCGGCGGTGGCCAGCTGAAGCAGACCGTGCAGGGAGCCGGCCTGCGCTTCGCTATAGCCAAGGCTCTGCAAAATTGCCGGCAGCCAGCCGACTATCACGTAATACACCAGCGAGTTAATGCCGAGGAACAGCGTCACCTGCCAGGCCAGCGCCGAGCGCCAGATCCCGCGGTTGTGCATTGCGCCTGACGCGGTCAGCGGAGCGGCGACCTGCCTGCGCGACTGCGGCAGCCAGAAGAACAGCGCCAGCAGCGGGAAGGCCATCAGCATGAGCAGCGCGCCGCGCCAGCCAAAGCCGGCCAGCGCCAGCGGGACCACCACGGCCGAACCCAGCGCCGCGGCGGCGCCCATGGTGAGCGAATAGGCGCCGGTCATCTTAGCGACGTGCTGCGAAAAATCGCGCTTGATTAAGCCCGGCAGCAGCACGTTCCCTAAGGCGATACCGCAGCCGATCACCGTCGTACCGCCAAAGAGCATCGCGGCGGAAGGCAGCGAGCGCAGACCAATACCGAGGCAAATCAGCCCCAGCGCGATCAGCAGGCTGCGTTCGATACCAAAGCGGCGGGCTACGCCTGCCGCCAGCGGCGAAACCAGACCAAAGGCCAGCAGCGGTAGGGTGGTTAGCAGCCCGGTCTGGGCGGTGGTCAGACCGTACTCCGCGCGAATGGCGTCCAGCAGCGGGGCGGCGCCGGTAAAGGTCACGCGCAGCGTGGTGGCGATCAGTAAAATACCGGCAATCAGCAGCAGATTACGGCGGCCGGCAGTGGGAGGAACAGAACTCATGGCTATCTCAGACCAGTAAACAGGGTGGCTACAATAGCGCGTTTGCCGATTGTTTAAATCAAGCTAAAATGACAGATTATCGCTAATATCGGACAATCTGATGATTGGTTTGAGCCTTGACGGCTATGACCCGGACAGCGGGCGCGAAGCGGCCCTCGCGTTTCATATTCAGGTGGTTGAGGATGAGCAGTTTATTCCGCGCCATCAGCACCGCAAAGGGCAGCTGATCCTGGCGCTGCACGGCGCGCTAACCTGTGAGGTGGAAAACGGGATGTGGATGGTGCCGCCGCAGTATGCGGTGTGGGTCCCGGGCCAGCAGCCCCACAGCAACCGCGCAACGCCGGGAGCGCGGATCTGCTTTTTGTTTATCGAGCCGGGAGCGGCCCCGATGCCGCAGCGCAGCTGCACGCTGAAGATCTCTCCGCTGGTGCGCGAGCTGATCCTGACCCTTGCCGGGCGCAGCGCGACGGAGAGTGACAATCCCACGACCCGACGGCTGGTGCAGGTGCTGTTTGACGAGCTTCCGCAGCAGCCGGAGGAGCATCTGCAGCTGCCGGTTTCCGCGCACCCGAAAATCCGCCAGATGGCGGAGCTGATGGCGGTATCTCCGGCGCAGTGGCAGACCCTCGGCCAGTGGGCGGCGGAGTTCGCGATGAGCGAGCGTAACCTGGCGCGGCTGGTGGTTCGCGAAACCGGCCTCAGCTTTCGCCGCTGGCGGCATCAGCTGCAGCTGATCCTGGCGCTGCAGATGCTGATCCGCGGGCAAACGGTGCAGCAGGTCGCGCACGGCCTGGGGTATGACTCGACGACCGCGTTTATCACCATGTTCAAAAAGGGCCTCGGCCAAACTCCCGGACGCTATCTTGCCAGCCTGACTACGACTTTCCGATAAACAGCGAGATGATCCCCGCGGCGATCAGCGGGCCGACGGGCACCCCGCGGAACAGCGCGACGCCGAGGACGGTCCCCACCAGCAGTCCGGCGACCAGCTGCGGCTGAGAACCCATCAGCGAGACGCCGCGTCCGCCGAGCCAGGAGACAAACACGCCGACGGCGATAGCCAGCAGCGACTTCCAGTTAACGAACGAGTGCAGCAGCGTCGAGGGGGGCAGAGTGCCGCTGGCGATGGGCGCCATCACGCCGATGGTCAAAATGATAATACCGATCGTCAGCCCCTGTTTTTCAATCCACGGGAAAAAGACGTTGAGCGGCGTGACGCGCACGATAATTAAAACCAGGATAGAAATTGCCACGGTGGTGTTGTGGCTGATAAAGCCGAGCGCGGCCAGCCCCAGAAGCACGAACAGGGTGGTATCGAACATGTCAGGAGATCCTTGCCAAAATAATAAGCCCGTCTACTTTACGCATAATAGCGTGAATAAACAGGCTTATTTGTCACGCTGGCGCGCTTTCAGGAGGCAGATAATACGAGACCGCTCAGGCTTCCCGGCGAAAGGCGACCAGTTCGGGGCGGGCGATGCGGAGATAGTCGGCCGTATCGAGGATAATTGACCTGTCCAGCCGTCCGGCGTTAAAGGCGATTTCGCTGAAGTTTTCGAACAGCAGCGGGTCGGCCACCAGGCGCAGAGCCGGATGGAAGCTGAAACGGGGAATGGCGCCAAAGACGCAGGCCGTCAGGGCATCGACTTCGGCGGGGCTGGCCAGCGAGGCTTTGCTGCCGCCAATGTGCAGCGCCAGGCGCGAGAGATCGGCCTGCTGGTCGGCGGCGAGGATCGCCAGCACATGCTGATTTATGCCGTGGCCTTTCACTTTGCAGACCAGCGCCTTCGCCCCTTGTCCGAGAGCGGTGCCGCGAATTTCAGAAACCGCCTCGCATTTTCCCACCGCCTCATGCTCTACCAGCCGGTAGCGGGCCTGGCGTTCGTCGAGTAACGCCAGCAGCCGGCGGTGGGTGTTCGGTTTTTCAGGTGCATTCATGCGCGGTTCTCTCCGGGGACAAAACGGCAAGTTTAATCTTCTCCGCGCCGGATGAAAACCGTCGGCCGTTGCCGCGATCTTCCACATTAAATTCATATTTCACTCATTTTATCTCCGGAACGATATGCTGGAATAGTGAAAAGTATTACTATCCTCCCGCTGCTCAAAGCGAAAGGAATTTATTAATCAAGCGAACTTTTCTCATTTTCTTTAGTCCTTAATCAGACTAACGAGGTGCTGTTGATAGTGGTAACGAGGTTATGATGATGGAAAACGCAGCGGTGCAGGTATCCCCCCGGAAGTTCAAAAAAATAAGGGAACTGAACAGGCGCCGTAATTATTTTATAAAGAAAGTCCGCAACGTGATGCGTGTTTATATTGCTAAAGCGTTCTGGGACAAGCATACCCGTCGGGAGGTCGACGTCAGTTCGGCGAAAACCGTGCTGCTGATGCGTAACGAAGGCGCGGTAGGGGACGTGGTCGTTGATTCCGCGCTGGTCAAATGCCTTCATGAATCCGGCTATATCGTGGATTTCCTGCTGACCAAATCGAATAGTCAGGTGATGCGCCATAACCCGCGAATCCGCCACATTTATGAGGCTGACAATGTCGATTCCGCCGCTTTTCTGCGCAAGTTTACGCACAATGTTCCTCAGTCTGTTATTAATGAGCTGGCGAATAATAAGTACGATATCGTTATTGACCCCTCTTTGTTTGATATGCCCGTACACAGAATGTTGCTTCTCCGACAAATAAAAGCAAAATCAGTGCTCGGCTTTAATAAATGGCCATCAATTAACCATTACACCACCTCGTTTAAATTTGATTGCGAAAACTGGCATGTCAGCAAAACGTTTGATTTTATTGCTGAGCATATGAATCTGGATAAGAAACATCTCACAACCTACGACCTGCATATTCCGCAGGATGTCCACCAGCAGGTTCGCCAGCATCTGGCCGCTATCGACGGACCCAGAGCGGTGGTGAACATTTTTGCCGGCCATCAGGATCGCAGCCTGTCGCAGGAGCAGCTGTCGGCGCTTATCGCCAGGCTGCAGGCGGAGTATCCTCGGGTTAACGTTATTCTGCTCGATCATCGCAACGAAATTCGCATTCCGCTGCCGGAGAAGGTGAGCGTGAATCCGTTTAAAACCCTGCATCATGCGATGGCGCTGATTGCCGAAGCCGACCTGGTTATCTCGCCGGATACGTCGATCGTGCACATGGCGGCGGCGTGGAAGAAACCGCTGGTTGCGGTCTATAAAGATGTGCGGATGAACAACCGGCTGTGGGCGCCGGGGTATGACAACGCGCGGCAGATCATCGTTAAATGCGGCAAGGTACACCAGCAGCACGATATCGCCGATCTGATCGTGGCGCAGATCGATCCTCAGGTGCTGAAAAACCGCTAAGCGCAAAATCGGCCCGGGCTACCGCCCCTCGCTAAAGTTCGGCGGCGGGGCCTACGCCCGACGATGGACGTGCCCGATAGGCCGCCCCGGGGAGATAAAACCTGGGGCAGGCACTCCCGCAATCACGTACGGCAGTTGCCGGTGAATTTACTCCTGCTGCAGATCCCGCAGCGCTGCAAGCAGATGCTGCGTCGATAGCTCGTTTTCACTCTCCCGCCAGGCTAATCCTAGCTCTCTCCACAGCGCCGGCTTTAAGGGACGAATGGCGATACGGCTATCGGCGGAGATCTGGGTACCCGATTCAAGAGGCAGCAACGTGGCGCCATACCCTGCACCCACCAGGCTTTTAATGGCATCGTTGTAATCAAGCTTGATCCGCGGCGTGGGGCTATGGCCCGTATCGGCAAACCAGCCGCTGGTCAGCTGCGACAGGTGGGTGCCGGAGCCGTTCAGCACCAGGGGCTTTGCAATCATCCATTCCGGCGTCACCACGTCCGGCGCCGCCCAGTCCGCAGGCAGGAACGCGACAACGGGATCTCGCCGCCAGGCATCAATTTTCAGGCCGCTGCTCCGGGGCTGTGGAAGCGCCACGATACCGATATCGAGCGAACCGGATTTCAGCTGCTCAAGGGTCTGCTGCGACGTCAGGACGGTAATGTGTACGTCAATACTCGGATGGGACTGCGCCAGTTTTTCAATCGCCCGCGGCAGCAGATAAGCAATGGCTCCGGTCGACGCCCCAAGCCTGACCTGACCGCTCAACCCCTGAGCCTGGCGGGATATGTCGTCAAGCGCATAGGCGACGTCGGCAAGGAGCCGGCGGGCGTGCGCGACCATGTTCTCTCCAATGGCCGTCGGCCTGACTTTGCCGCGGGTGCGGGAGAGCAGCTTAGCCCCGACGCGGCTTTCAAGCTCGGAGATATGCAGGCTGACCGTCGGTGGCGCCAGGTGCAGCAGGCGGGCGGCTTCGTTGAAAGAGCCGGTATCGGCAATGGTGATCAGCGTGCGCAGCTGATCGAGGTTGATCTCCCGCATAGGCGTACCTCAGAAAAACTGAATTTGACGTTAGGATAATTCAACTTTACCAATACTTAAACCAGGCACAACATTCATGCACTGAAGTTCTGTCTGGTTTAAGGAAACGACGATGACTCACGTATTTATTGATGGCGAGCAGGGCACAACGGGTTTGCAAATCCACGATCGTCTGCGCCACCGTTCAGATATTAAACTGATGACTCTGCCCGTATCCCAGCGCAAAGACCGACGGCTTCGGGCGGAGATGCTGAACGGCTGCGACATCGCGATTCTGTGCCTGCCCGATGAGGCGGCGCGCGAGTCGGTCGCGATGCTGGAGAATCCACAGGTGCGCGTTATCGATGCGAGTTCGGCGCATCGCACTCTGTCCGGATGGACGTACGGTTTCCCGGAAATGAGCGCCGACCAGCCCGATCGCATCAGAGCGTCGAAGCGCGTAACCAATCCAGGCTGTTACCCAACCGGCGCCATTGGGCTCCTGCTCCCGCTGGTGAACGCCGGGCTGCTGCCCGCTGATTATCCCGTTTCCATCCATGCCGTATCCGGCTATTCAGGAGGCGGAAGGGCGGCGGTCGAGCTGTACGAAGGCGGAGAGGCGGGCTCCGGGCCTGCTTTTCAGGCGTATGGTTTAGCTCTCAGGCACAAGCATGTGCCGGAGATCGCGCGCTATGCCGGGCTCTCCACGCCGCCGTTTTTCATGCCGGCTTACGGCGCGTACCGTCAGGGGATTATCTTGAGCGTGCCGTTACAGCAGCGCCTGCTGCCTGAACGTGCCGATGCAGCAACAATACACGCCTGTCTGACGCAGCATTATCTCAGTAGCGGGCAGGTAACGGTGCTGGCGCCTGAAGTCGCCGGCGAGACCGAACGCCTCAATCCGGAGCATCTGAACGGCACCAACGATATGGAACTTGGCGTATTTTCAAATCCTGAGAGCGGGCAAATACTGCTGACGGCGGTTTTCGATAACCTCGGCAAAGGGGCATCGGGAGCCGCGGTACAAAACCTGAACCTGATGATCGGCGCCGGCTAACTTTCGCATGGCGCGACACAACGGTGTTCTTCCAATGGTTCGGCAAGGCGAAAGATATCATATCCGGGCCCGTAAGAGGCGTTAAATACCTTTTTTTCAACGAGTTATGAACTAATACGCCCGGCTCATTGTCCGCGTCGGGCGCCGCGTTGTCCTGCGCATCCGCTCTCCTCAAAAAAGCCATCCGCGCTGCATCCATGCGTTAATTCCCAAACGGAATATTTTCGCCGAACAATTAAGTTGACAGATTTCAGTGATGCGATCAAAACTAAACCGTACAGTTCACATTGGGTGTGAATTTGACTGTTTTTACGCAAGGCTGGCCGGTAGGCGCAGCCCTTAACCAAAACGAAAGGATCTGCACATGAAGATGTTAAGGCAAATCGGTGGGCTGGCGGTTATCGGTGTCACCCTGCTGTTGGCGGGCTGTGCCGGTAATGAGCCCGTGCGTTACAGCGGTATCGACTCGGCTTCAAAGCTGACGGCAAACACCGATGATAATGCCGATCGCATGCCATATCGTTATTCGCCTCTGGTGGACTGGCGTAAGTACGACAGCATCATCATTGACCCGGTGAGAATTTATCAGGGCAACGATGGACAGTTTGACGATATGGCGCAGGCCGATCGCCAAACGCTTGCCGCTCACATGCAACAGGAGTTCAGCAAAGCGCTTAGCGCGCGCTTTAAAGAGCTCAAAGAGCCCGCGGCGAATACCTTGCGTCTGAAGTTGACGCTGACCGGGGCTGACACCACCCCGCAGGTGATCGGAACGTTCACCAAATTCGATCTGGCAGGGGGCCCCTACAACATTGTGCAATCGGTGCGCGGCGGTCGGGGGCTGATGAGCGGTTCGGTGGATTATGCCGTCGAAATTTATGACGCAAACAGCCACGAACTGCTGAAAGCCTACGTTGCCCGGCAGTATCCGAATGCCATGAATATCTCTGCCAGCATCGGCTCGCTGAGCGCCGCAGAAGTCGGTATTGAAAAAGGGGCGGAAGAGCTGGCGGAAGCGCTCAGGTAGCCTCAGACACAGTACGCGCAGCCGGAAGCTTTTAAGCGCAACCGGCTGTGATTTTCCCCATTAGCAACGTCCTGGCGGCCCGGCGTTATGAAGACATTCCCTCATCTGATCATCTGCCCACATTGCGACAGCGTTTACCAGAGATTACCCTGCGCGTCGGGCGAAATCGCGCTCTGCCAGCGTTGTTATGCAGTGCTATGGCGTGGTCATCGGCGTGTGCCTGGCCATGTACTGCCCCTGATGCTGACGGCGGCAATCATCCTATTTCTGGCCTGTATTTTTCCGGTTATATCCGTTGGGTTTCACGGGATGGCGAACGACGTCACGCTGTGGAATGTGGCATGGGCGCTGGCTGCCGGAGACGGCAATCCGATTATGGCGGTCTGTACCGCTTTTCTTCTGGTTATTGCCCCTTTCTTGCAGATAACCCTAACGGTATGGCTGCTGAGCTTTGCGTATTTCGCGCGTCCGGCACCGGCGTTTATCTTCATTATGAGAGCGCTCAAGTGGCTGCATCCCTGGAGCATGGTGGAAGTTGGCGTGCTGGGGTTTCTTGTCGCCGGGATAAAGCTCTCGTCACTGCTGGATGTCTCCATAGGGCCGGGCGGTTGGGCGCTGGCCCTATCTTGCGTGCTGGTTGTCCTCATCAACAGCCACGATCTGCGTCCGCTGTGGGATCTGCTTACGGTCGAGGAGAAGGGCCGTGGTGAGTAATCCCCCCTTTGCCCGTCAGATGCAGGTGTGCCGCTGTTCTCTGTGTGGCCTGGTGTGCGCCGACGAAACGGCGTTCGGCGTGCGTGGTAAATGTCCTCGCTGCCAGACGGTGCTGCCCGGCTGCCAGTCCGGGCGTCCGCATTTGAGCTGGGCGCTGCTTTTAACCTCCATGATCCTATACGTACCCGCCAATATTTTCCCGGTAATGTACACAACGCTTCTCGGTCATGGCAGTGAAAGCACGATCCTTTCCGGCATCGTGGCCTTCTGGCGAAGCGGGTCGTGGGGCATTGCGGCGATCATTTTTATTGCCAGCGTGATGGTTCCCTGCCTGAAATTTCTGTCAATGAGCGTATTGCTGATCTCAACTGCCCGAAAGAGCCGCTGGGCCAGATGCGAACGGGCCAGGCTGTACCGGATAACGGAGTGGATTGGCCGTTGGTCGATGCTGGATGTGGTGGTGGTGGCCGCAGTGTGCGGCCTGCTCCGCTTTCATGTGCTCAGCGAGGCCGAACCCCGGGTTGGGATTCTGCTTTTCGGCCTGGTGGTCATTTTGACTATGTTTTGTGCGCTGAGTTTTAAACCAAAAACGCTATGGGAAGACAAGCAATGAAGCCTCCTGTTTCGGGTATTCCTCTTTTTCGTCACGGCCGCTGGCGCAATGCCGTCATCTGGCTGATCCCCGCGGTCGCGTTTGTGGTCGCCGTGTCGATGGTTATCCAGGCACGCCTGTCCGTCGGGCCGGAGGTGGTGATTACGTTTCGCAGCGCCGCCGGTCTCGAAGCCGGAAAAACAGCGGTGAAATATAAAGATGTCACAGTCGGGCTGGTGAAGGAAATCACCCTCAGCCCCGATAACACCCAGGTGTTAGTACGGGTCACGCTTGGCAGAAGCGCTCAGCATCTGGCGCTCGCCGACACCCGATTTTGGGTGGTCAGGCCGCGAGTCGGGATGAGCGGCGTCAGCGGCATTGATACGCTTTTGTCAGGGGCCTACATCGGCGTGGACAGAGGGAAGTCCGATGAAAGTAAATACCAGTTCACCGGAATGGAAACCCCTCCGGCTATTGTCAACGACATGACGGGCAGCCAGTTTATGCTGGAAGCGGACGACCTTGGATCGCTGGATATTAACTCTCCGGTTTACTATCGCCGCATTCCGGTGGGGCGGGTCACCTCCTGGCAGCTGCGCAAAGACGGCAGGGGAATCGATCTCAACATCTTTATTGATGCCCCTTATGACCGCCTGGTCACGGCGGATTCGCGATTCTGGAATGTGAGCGGCGTGGATCTCTCGGTAGGGAGCGACGGTTTTCAGCTTAAAACCCAGACGCTCGCCGCCATCATGGCGGGGGGGATCGCGTTCTCAAGGCCGGATGACCCAACCCGCGGCGTGCTCTATAAGCAAACGCGTTACAAACTGGCAGCGGATCGGGAAAGCGCGATGGCGCCTGAGGATGGTCCGCCGGTGCGTTTTCAACTGCGTTTTGAACACGGCTTACATGGCCTGAACATTGGCGCTCCGGTTGAGTTTTCCAGCGTGCGGATCGGACGCGTTGCCGCCGTCGAGCTTGACTATAACCCCGACGGATATCGCTTTCCGACCATTGTGGATATTGACGTTTATCCCTCGCGGATGGGCAATGTGCTGGAAAAGCTGCCGAAACCAACAGGCGACACGGACCTCAATACGGCCCTTTTCACGCGCGAGATGATCGCGCACGGGCTGCGAGCGCAGGCCACTTCCAGCAGTCTGCTGACGGGGCAACTTTACATCTCGCTCGATTTCTTACCGGATGCGCCAAAAGTGAACTTTGATGCGACCAGGCGCCCGGTTGAGCTGCCCACCGTGAATGGCGGGCTGACAATCCTTCAGGACCAGCTCACGGATATCGCCAGGAAAATAAACAAAATGCCGCTGGATAAGATCGGGACCAACATGAATAACACGCTGGAAGAGCTGAATAAAACTCTGCGAATGGTGAACAATCAGTCTCTGCCCGCCGCCAACCGCCTGATGCAACAGACTCAGAAAACGACACAAGACGCGCGGAACCTGCTGGCGGAAGATTCCCCCCTGATGATTAACCTCCTGCAGTCCTTACAGGAGACCACGCGAACGCTGCGGGCCGTCCGCAGCCTGACAAACCAGCTGGATCGCCAGCCGGAATCGCTATTGCAGGGCCGCTCCGCAGATGCGGAGCTGAACGATCCCCGTTCACTTAAGGCAGGAGAACGACCATGAGAACCGTTTTATGTCTTATCCTCGGCGTCATGTGCCTGCCGGCAGGATGCTCATCTCCCCAGGTGCGCTACCACTCGCTGGTCAATTCTGACTCCGTTTCCCGCGCCGTCGCGCAGGCCGACTTTGTGATTGATCTGCTGCCCGTTGGCGTTCCGGCCCAGCTGGACACTCAACAAGTTGTGGTTCGCCAAAGCGACAGTCGCATCGTCGTTCTGGACAACGATCGCTGGCTAAGCCCGCTGGGCGATGAGCTGCAGACGGCGCTGTCCCTCAGCATGACGCAGCAGCTTAACACTGTGGATGTGGCGGGGCTGGCGCGGGATAACAGCAAACCTGTGGTACGGGTTCTGCTGCAGGTTCGGCGTTTTGATAGCTGGCCCGGCAAGGCCGTCAGCCTGGATGCTGGCTGGAGCCTATCCACGCAGCGAGGGGACGAAAATCGCCGGCTGGTGTGCAAAAGCCACCTGTCGCAAACTCTCTCCGGCGATCAGGCGCAGATGTTTGCTGCCTGGCAGCGCGTGGTTGAGCGCCTGGCGAGCCAGATAGGACAGACCGCGACGGACTGGGTGGCGACGGACGCGGCAGTTTGTCGCCGTGACTAATCTTTCTTAGCGTATAAACAACCGGGTTCGCGGCGGCGAACCCGGTCTTCACATGCCCGCTGGCCGGGCAGGGGCTATTCAGGTTTTTTAAGCGCGCCGTCGAGAAACAGCCGCACGCCATTCCTGACCATCTCACTGACTTTTTCCTGAGTAAAATCGGGCATATTGCGCAAGAAAAACAAGACCTCGGTTTCCGCTTTGATCAGCGATGTAAACTGGATGGCGCGAAGCATTGGCTCCGACGGCGCCAGTTCACCCCGTTCCATCGCCGCCTGCATTTCCTGGGCCAGCGCCTCCATGCTTTGGCGGATGCCGGATTCCAGAAACAGTTTCCCGATATCGGAGTGGCCGGCTTCGCCCAGCACAACGCGATAGATCTGCAGCGCCTGGTTATCGCATGCCACTACCCGCAGCATATCTTCACCAAAGCGGATGAGTTTTTGTTCCAGGGAGAGGTGCTGGTTTTCCGGTTGAGTCAGCCCGCTTGCCGCTTCGGTGAGAAACCTGGCGCTGTAGTTGCGCACAACCGTTTCAAACAACGCCTCTTTTGAAGAGAAGTATTTATAGAGCGTGGCCTTCGAGCCACCGGCACGTCTGGCTACTTCATCCATTGAGGCACGTTCGTAGCCAACCTCCAGAAACACCTCGGCGGCGGCGGCCACGATCCCCTCGCGGCGCGCTTGCGTCAGTACCTTCATGTTGAACCCTTAGCTGGTTAAAAAATGAATAACTATACCGTACGGTATTCACGCATTATGCCACGGTAGCGCGCTGAATGCCTTGACCGGGATCGCTCTCTGCGGGCAGCGCCGTCACGTCGCCGGCGGTATTTGCTGCCCGATATTGCTTTAAACCGTCGTGGCCGGGAATTTCGCGGCCGGTTGAGCTCAACGGACATGTTTCCCGTGGTCATTACCGGGTGAGAAGGTATTGATTGATGCTATAATTGCCGTCACTTGTTGGTGGTACGACAGGGAGTTAGCCATCTTGTCCAGTCAAAAATATATCAGCGCAATCGTACTGATCGTGGTTTGCACTACGGCTCTTTTTACCGCGTTGGCCGTTCGTGAAGGGCGTGCTTTGCAGAATTATATGGGATATGTTGCCGAAAATGGTAAATCAGCACTTTTCCATGAAGAGTCCATTAACCAGAATATTGCCACCCGGCTTTCGCGGGCATTTTATACCCAGGCATTTTCTGCCCCCTCAAGCGAACGTGAACGGAAAAATGTCTGTCAGTCCCTTGAAACTGAAGGCGACATCCACGGCTTCAATCTGCTGAAAAAGAACAGAAATAACCTGCAAGGTACCCTGCAAACCCGCAATGAATCGTGTGAAGAATGGGCGGGTGATATTAATGCGCTGGCGGTTATTCACTCCGCGGAGAGCGCGGCTATATCGAAGTACAGCTTTTCAAACTATGCCGGTTATACTTTCAGGAATATCAGATACTATATCGATCTTTCTCATAACTATATTTATATTAATCATTTGATTAATACTCAGAATTACACTTTTAGTAACTGGTTAGTTGGCGATAATAGCAGCATCAATATTGCGCGCAGCGCGCACACCATTTCTATTGATGACAACGCCCTGAATGACCTGCTTAAAGGTGAAAGCACGTTGTCTCATATCTATCATGATGGATATACCCAAAACAATATTATCAGCATGCTTACCCCGGTGTTTTTGGGGGATAAGGTGAAGGGCATTCTGATTACAGACATCAATATTAACGATCTTGTGGTTTCGTTTAAAACCGTCGATCGCCCGCTGCTGTGGCGCTTCCTCTCGTTGTATGTTACTGATAATGTGACTGGAACGCATATTTTTTTCCATAAACCCTACGTCAAAACTTATGATTTGATCAGCTACGCAGACTCGCTTACCCAGTATTACACCCTCCATGCGAAGCTGGACGCCATCTACGTTATTATTGCCAATTTATGGCTGTTCATGCTTTATATCCTGGGAACCTGGGCGCTATGTCGCTATGCCCGTAAGCAGTTAATCAGGCATGAATCGCTTTCCCGGGATAACGTGACGGATGCGATGACCGGACTGTGTAACAGAAAAATCATGACGCCGGAGTTTGAACAAAAAATCCGCTCCCTCGTTGAGCGAAATATCCCGGTCACGGTTATTGCAATTGACAGCGATGGGCTTAAAAAAATTAATGATACCCAGGGCCATCATATGGGGGATAAAGCGATACAGATGCTGGGTTCAGCGCTGGGGAGCGCCATTCGTAAGAGCGACTACGGAATACGGCTGGGCGGCGATGAGTTCTGTCTGGTTCTTATTGATTATTCCCTGAATAAATCCCGCGATGTTATTGCCCGCGCGCAGGAACATTTGCTCACCATCGATCGTGATAGGCTGGTGGCGTTTTCCTGGGGCGCGTATCAACTTCAGTCGGGGGATACGCTGGCGCAGGCGATGCTCAAAGCTGACGATTTACTCTATCAACATAAACGCAGCAAATATGCCGAACGGAGATGAGGATATTAAGAAGGCGTCGCTGACGATAATAACAGCGACGCTGCTCTGTAAAGTGAAAAGTTAATCAGAAGCAGTGGCTCATGCCGATATGCAGTATCAGGTCTTTATTTTCTCGCCACATGAGAAATATCAGCAGCAGGAGGGCCAGAATGAGGCAAGCCGCTACGGTCCTGAATGAACAATTCATACTTTCAGCCCCGTCAGCGCACGCTTTGAAACTTCCCGAATGGGCCAGTTCAGCGCCGCAGCGATAACGCTGAGAACGATACTTACGTACCAGACAATGCTATAGCTTCCGGTGATATCGTAAAGATATCCTCCCAGCCAGCCGCCAAGAAAAGCGCCTGCCTGATGCATCAGGAAGATAATTCCCCCCAGCATTGATAAGTTCCTTACGCCAAACATTGTTGCTACCGTTCCGTTAGTTAACGGTACGGTTGAAAGCCAGAGAAGCCCCATAGCGATACCAAAACAGTAGGCCGACCAGGTTGTAACCGGGAACGAGATAAACAAGGTAATGATTACCGCCCTGACAATGTAGATCAGACTCAGTAGCTTTGTTTTTGAATAGCGGCTGCCAAGCATCCCGGCGAAATAGGTCCCGAAAACATTAAATAAACCGACCAGAGCCAGCGTGGTGGTTCCGGCGATGACCGGGAGATGGTTATCCATAAGATATGAGGGTAGGTGAACACCAATGAAGACGACCTGGAATCCGCAGACGAAGAACCCGAGGGATAAAAGCCAGAATCCGGAGTGTCCCAGAGCTTCCCGTAATGCTTCGCTCATCGTCTGATGCGGTTCAGAATGCGCCGCTTCCTGACGCTGAAACAGCGCCGCGGCGGGCAGCATTAGCATAGCAATCATGCCGAGAGCGATCAGGGCCGATGCCCATCCCAGCCAGTGGATCAGCACCATGCTGCCGGGCAGCATGGCAAACTGCCCAAATGACCCCGCCGCGGCAGTGAGCCCCATCGCCATGCTACGTTTTTCAGCGGGAACGGCGCGGCCAATCGCCCCGAGGATGACAGAAAATGAAGTACCGGACAGACCAATACCAATCAGTAATCCGGTACTGAGCGAGAGCAGCAGGGGGGTATGCGCAAACCCCATTAGCATCAGTCCCGCAGTATAAAAAATCGCCCCCGTGATGATGGTCCTGCGAGTCCCGAAGCGATCCGCCAGCGCCCCGGCAAACGGCTGCGCAACTCCCCAGATAATATTCTGTATTGCCATCGCAAACGCAAAAACTTCGCGTCCCCAGCCAAACTCAGCGCTCATAGGATGCAGAAAGAGGCCGAATCCATGCCTTATCCCAAGGGAGAGAAAGAGGACCAGCGCCCCGCCAGTAATCAGCCAGAAGCTTTTATTCTGCGAAAATGTCATTAAAAACCCTCGAGGTTAATTGATAAAACGTCATCAACGACTTTATTTTTCACTTCTGACCGCACCCCGTAGCCCGGGATCATTCGTCCGCGTACTGCGCCTCACCGTTGCCGAAGGACCAGTTTTCTTTTTTGACTTCCACCAGACTGATAAAGACATCTTGTTGACGAAGTCCCACCGCGTGGTGGAGTCCGTCTGCAATAGCCCGGTACAGCGCCTTTTTTTGCTGCGTGTTACGCCCTTCGTTCCAGGTTATCTGAATGGCAACGAAGTCATCGGTGCGATTTATGCCGAGGTAGCCCGGATCATAAATCAACCCTGCCGGCTCATATTCACCGATCGCCTGAAAACGGTCATTCTCCGGGACGCCCACGCTCACCAATGCGTCGTAGACCGCGTCAGCCACTTTCTGACGATAGTCGGCGGGCTTCCCTTTACGTAAATCGATGCGAACAAATGGCATAACGTCTCCTCACGGCTGATTGAAAATACGTGCATATGCTCTTATTTGCAATATCAGCATATGCTGGTAAAATCAAGACGTCAACGTTAATCAGGAAGGGGATGTATGTCTCAGAATGAGGGTATCGGCGCGTCGCCTGGCGTAAGTTGTCACTGCACTACCTTGCGCAAAGCCTCCCGACGTCTGTCGCAATATTACGACAGTATTTTGGCTGAAAGCGGGCTCAAGACCACCCAGAGGGCGATTCTGGCCCAGCTGCGGCGAGCTGGCAGCCTGTCGGTCAGCCATCTGGCTGAGGCCCTGGTCATGGATCGGGGAGGACTTGCCCATACGCTCAAACCTCTCCAGCGGGATGGCCTGATAAGCGTCGACGCAGACCCCTCCGATGGGCGCTCGCGTCTGGTGTCACTGACTCCGGCCGGCAGGGAAAAACTCGGCGAGTCGGATGCCAGCTGGGCGCAGGCGCAGCAGCAGTTTGAACAAAAACTTGGGAAGGCGGAGGCGGCGACGCTGCAGGCCCTGTTGTCCCGTCTTGTGGCAGCCGAATTTGAACAGGACAACATCTAATAATGCAGGCAGTCAGGCTGATTCTCCGTCGATCTTTGTCAGAGCGTGGTTATGTCAGAAGTTGCTGAACAGGCGATGCCTGGAGACTGGCTCGATTTTCGTCGTGATGCCGAAACGGGCATTGAAAGCGTTAACGCCCACTTTACGGGTCACGCCTATGATAGCCACGATCATGAAGAGCTACTTCTGGGCGTAACCCTGCAGGGTTCACAGCGCTTCAGCTGCCATCGCACGGTACATACCAGCACGCCGGGCAAGGCCATCCTCATCGAGCCCGGCGCTGTGCATGATGGTTACGCCGCCCAACGCGATGGCTTCACGTATGCCATGTTGTATATTCCGCAACGGTGGGTGTCGGACAGCTTCCGCCAGCGTGGTATGGGGGATATTTCGCTAATACAGGCGGCTTTTCGCCATACCCTCACGGATGACCGCGCGTTAATTGCGTCGATCTCCCGGGCTTTTGATGCGCTACACAACGGCGAGGGGAGGCTTGCGCGGGATGAAAGTCTGGACAGATTGCTGGTTCACCTCACACCCCATGTCGAACTGAAGCCCTCGGAAGAGCTGACCGACTCTCGCATCAAAATGAACCGGGTCAGGGATTATTTGTATGAGCATCTGGCAAGAAATCCCGGACTTGATGAGCTGGCAAAGGTCAGCGGTATCGATCGCTTTCGCTTAAGCCGCCAGTTCAAGGCTGCATTCGGTCAGTCGCCTCATGCCTATCTCGTCAGGCTACGCCTTCGCACCGCGCGCGGGCTGTTGGCCCGAGGATTTGCTCCGTCGCTGGTGGCGTCGCAGACGGGGTTCGCCGACCAAAGTCATTTAGGCCGCTGGTTCAGACGCGCTTACCGCATGTCTCCTGCGGCATTCCAGAACCACTGCTCAAACGTTCTATACTGATATTCCGCCGTCATGTGAACATGCCTGCTTCGTAGTTAAAGACGGGAATATTTGAATGACGTTTGACACCAAAATTGCATTTATCGTGAGAGATGACTTACCTGACTGGCAGCGCCTGAATGTTGTGGCATTTCTGGCTACGGGGATTGCTTCTGCGGCTCCGGAAATTATGGGTAAACCTTACGTCGATTCGCTAGGCCGGCATTATGGCAACATGTCCGGCCAGCCCATGCTGATTTTTGAGGCGGACCTTGAAAAACTGCAGGCGGTTCACCGTAAGGCGCTGGAGCGGGAAGTGACCATCATTCCTTATATTCATGCCATGTTCTCCACCGGGCATGATGAGGCAAATCGCGAAGTATTTATGGCCGCCGATGCGGATAATCTGGACTTCGTCGGTATCGGTATCCGCGGCCATAAAAAAGCGGTGGATAAGGTTATAAAGGGTTTATCCCTGCATAAATAGTTTACCGCCACAGCGGGGCCTGGCAGCGATTCCTTTCCTGAACCTCTGCACTTCGTCAGTCCGAAAGTATCCCGGCCCCGCATCAACATCACTTTTCACCTGATTGCTGCCTGACGGAGATGAAACGCGTTGCTTGCTCTCTTTATGGCCGGTGTTTTCCGCATAGTCAGGCGCCGGCGGCGATTCAAACTGGGGAATGTTCCGTTATGGGCGGCTCAATATGAGCTACTGAGCCGATGTAAAGTCAGAAAATATTTTCGAGCAGCGGAGCCTTCATACTGGCATCGAAGGGAATAATTTCCGCTTTAGCTATTTTTAATTTTTGGAATGGGTCCTGGCTGAGACGTTCTTCCAGAGATTCGAGGCTGTCAGATTTTGCAAGTATGACGCCGCCATTACGGGGAATTCTTCTTCCTGATGCCAGAAACACGCCATCGGAGTAGCCTTGTTTAAGCCACTCAACATGTGCAGGTATTTGAGAATCAACTTCTTCGAGTGGTTTTATATAAGTTAAAACAACTACATAAATGATGCTCATTTTAAAGTCCTTATGGAAAGAAAGCCTTAAAATGCTACCACCGCAGGAAGTAAAGCTGAAGCAGTAAGATAAGCGCCCGGCATATTAGCGTCGCAGACGGGATGGCGACAGCGACGCTATTATGGCGGTGGAAAATTACCGATATAAGGACATATGGGGGTTGGCTATAAAACCGACCTTAATTACTTCTGCAGGATCTGCCCAACATCGATACGATTTCCATCCGGGTCGGCGAAAACAAATGCCCGAATACCATAATCTTTATCTTCCAGGCTTTTAATAATCCTGGCGCCAATTTCCTGACAACGGGCGTACAGGGCATTTGCATCATCAACCAGAAGATGTGCGACAGGCGACGAGGACGCTTTGTGCCGCGGCTGGAGAGTCAAATGTAGCTCAGCCTCTTCACGCTTTATTATCATAAAACCCAGCGGATCTCCGTTTTCAAAAACGGCCTTGAAGTTCAGCCCGTTGATATAGAACTCTTTGGCAATCATGATGTTTTTAACGGGTAACACGGCGGCTATACGACCAAATCTGACAAGATGCTGCATGATCAACCTCAATATTGTTAATCAATGAATAGCATAGCGCTGGGCGGTGCTGGAGCTACGCGGCTGGGCGGTGCCAGATGATTGATGAAGATATAATATTTCCCCTCGGGGTGAAATTGAAACTTTTGCGGCTCGTGACCAGACCTTATTTACCCGCGCTCCGCCGGGTCATTAACGCCGGCCTCCGGCGCTGGGCAGGCTATTTGATAAACCGCGTTCGGCATCCGCGCCGGCTGCGCTTTCCTTGCGGAGCTGGCTGACGCAGGGGCAGGGCGGCCCCTGATGATTATTTAGTAAAAAATCCGCCTTTATCCGGAAGGGGCGGGCAGCGTTTTGGCGCCGTTAGTCCATCCAGTCGTCGATAATCGCCCCGTACAGCCGCTCAGCCTCGTCCAGCCGGCTGAGCAGGCAGTACTCGTCGGTCTGGTGGGCCATCGACGGTTCGCCGGGGCCGAGAATAATGCAGGGCGGATTATCCAGCGCGGGCAGCAGCAGGGAGGCGTCGGTAAAGTAGGGCACAACGCGCGGCTCCAGCGGCCTGTCGTGCAGCGGCTGGCAGCGCCGATAAATCTGCGCTATCCATGCGTGCCTCTCTTCGCTCAGAACCGCGGGCAGATCGACCAGCGTGGAGAGCGTCACGCTCTCGCCAAGCAGCGAGCTCAGCCGCTGTCGAATGGTGGCGTGCTGTAAATTGGGCGCGCTGCGGATATCTACATCAAAACGCGCGCGGTCCGGCACGGAATTAATATTTAGCCCGCCCTCAATGCGCCCGACGTTCAGCGTGGGCTGCTTCATCAGCGGATGCGGCGCACCCGGCGAAAAATGGCGGATCTTACCCAGGGCATCCGCCGCCAGATAGATAGCATTAATCCCCAGCTCCGGCATCGCCCCGTGGGCGGTTTTCCCCCGGGTTTCACAGCGCAGCCACAGCGCCCCTTTATGCCCGATAACCGGGTAGTTGGCGGTGGGCTCGCCGACGATCAGCGCGCCGATCTCCGGCAGCGGAGCGGACTCGATCAGCGCCCGCGCGCCGTCGCAGCCGGTTTCTTCCCCGCCGGTGATGAGCAGCACCGCGCCGCGTCCGGCGCGGATCTCCTCCCGCCGCCGGACGCAGGCGACGGCGAACGCCGCTATCGCCGCTTTCATATCGCTGGAGCCTCGTCCGTAAAGACGCCCGTTCTCGATCTGCGAGCCGAAGGGGTCATACCGCCACCGCGCATTGCCGAGCGGAACGGTATCCAGATGGCCGGTAAAGGCCAGCGGTTTACCGGCCGCCGCTCCCGGCAGCTGAGCAATCAGATTGCTGCGCCCTTCGCCGAACGACGACAGCGAAATCTCGAAGCCGCTATCGCGAAGCCAGTCGGCAAAAAAACGCATGCAGTCGGCTTCGTTTCCCGGCGGATTGATGGTGTTAAAGCCCAGCAGATGCCGGGCCAGTTCGAGGGTGGTGGTCGCCATCAGCTGCGTTCCGTCAGCCAGTCGAGGCAGTTAATCCACAGCTGGCGATAGCCGGGCCATTTGGCAAACTCCTCGGGCAGCCAGTGTGCGGACATATCGCTGGTCCACACCAGCGAACGCCCCTGCTGATATTCGCGCACCGCCAGCAGCGGATGCCCGGTGCCGGCAACGGTCGCCAGCAGCCTGCCTTCCGGGTGCATTTCCACTTCGTTATAGCCCAGCAGCCACGGCCACTCGCCCGGAATATCGTTAAACAGCGCGTGGGATTCGGTCACTTCGGCATAGCAGCCCTCCGGGGTTTCAATGCGATCGTCCCACGCCAGGCAGCGCACCGGCAGAACTTTCTCCACCGCGGTATGGCGATAGCGCGCGCTGCCGTTAATCCCCTGGAAGCTGTAATAGCCGCCAATCATCATCAGCGAGCCGCCGGCAGCAACGTAGTCATGCAGCAGCGTCAGACGGTTGGCGGTACGGCGGCTTTTCAGCCAGGTGTCCGGGTGCAGCAGCAGCGTGTTGGCGCCAATATCCGACAGGATAATCGCATCCCACTGCTGCAGTTCCTCCTGCGTCAGCGGGAACTCGGTTGCCGCCGCGTGGGCCGGCATATAGGTGATGGCATAGTGGCTATCGGCCAGCGCCGCCAGGAAATCCGTCGCGCCGTTGTGCCAGGTAGCGGTAGCAAACTGATCGAAGCCTTTAACGTGCGTTGAGGTGCTGGTCCAGGATTCACCGACCAGTAAAATTTTCTTCTTCATTATGACCTTTCCTTTTTATCCGCCAAATACCCGCTGGGGATTTCTAATCATCAAGGTTTCAAGCTGTTCGCCGCTGACGCCGTGGCGCCGCAAGCGAGGAACAAAATGCTTGAGTATGTAGCCGTAACCGTGGCCGCCGTAGCGGGTGAGCATGGTTTTCAGGAAAACGTCCTGCGACAGCAAAACCTGCTGGATATAGCCGTCGTCAATCAGCTCCCGAATGGCGCGGGCGTTCTCCTCATCGGAGGGCGACTGCGCCGACTCATCGGCGTAGTAGTAGCTCATGCCGATCATGTCGTATTCGAGAAACGCCCCGCGCTGCGCCAGCTCGCGCTGATAGCGCTTATCGGCAAAGCTGGGATTCATATGGCACAGCACCGTATGGCGCAGATCGGCCCCTTCCTGTTCGAGAATATCCAGCACCCGATGACCAAGCCGCTCCCAGCCCGGCAGGTGGACCTCGATCGGTACGCCGGTCGCGGCGCTGGCCCGGCCCGCCGCGCGCAGGGACTTCTCTTCGTCCGGGGTGAAGCGGCTGGAGATGCCGATCTCGCCGATCAGCCCGGCGACGATCTCCGGCTTCTCCTCCGCGCCGCCGAGGTCGTAGATCAGCCGCTCGGTCAGCTGTTCGACGCTGCTGCTCTTCACCCACTCGGGGTGCGACGGCTCCAGATAGAAGCCGGTGCCCATAATAATGTTCAGCCCGGTCAGACGAGCGATGCGCGCCAGCGCCTGCGGATCGCGGCCAATGCCGATATTGGTCGGATCGACCACCGTTTCCCCGCCAAGGGCGCGATATTTCATCAGCTCTTCAATCGCCACGTCGACGTCAAACAGCTGGCAGTTATCGCGGCTGATCAGCGGGTTCAGCGACAGCTCGCCGAGGTTTTCCATCTTCACCGGCATTTCGGCAAGATGGCGATCGCTACAGCAGCAGGGCGGAACCCATTTGCCGGAGGCATCCAGCAGGATATGCTCATGCATCAGCGTTACGCCCATCTCGCTGACCGGCAGCGGGCCAAGCACCGTCATCACGTAGCCGCTGCTGATGCCGACCGGCAGCGGAGTGGGGTGGCGAAAAATTGATCCTTTCATGAGCTATCCTTTCGCCGCTGAGCGCGTGGGGTTAAGAATGCGGGTGTTCAGCCAGATAGCCAGCAGGATAATGGTGCCGGTGGCGATCTGGGTGTAGAACGGCGAGATATGCGACAGGATCAGCCCGTTCTGAATGACCGCAATCGACAGCGCGCCGAGCAGCGTGCCGATAATGGTACCGAAGCCGCCGAACAGGCTGGTGCTGCCGAGTACAACGGCGGCAATGACCTGCAGTTCGAAGCCTTCCCCTTGGTTGGATGAGCCGCTGCCGAGGCGCGCGGTAATAATCATTCCGGCCAGCGCGGCGGCCATTCCGCTGATGATGTACACCCTCATAGTCACCGCTTTGGTGTTAATCCCGCTGCGCCGCGCGCCCTCGGCGTTGGCGCCGATAGCCGTAACGTAGCGGCCAAAGCGCATATGATTCAGCACGATATGCCCGATAACCAGAACCATAACGCCGATCAGCGCCGGCATGGGGATACCCACGACCCAGGCGCGCCCGATAAAGGTAAACAGGCTGTCGGCGGGAACCGGAATCGAATAGCCCTGGGTCACCAGCAGCGCGATGCCACGAACAACGGCCAGGGTGGCGAGGGTGACGATAAACGCCGGAATGCCTTCATAGGCAATAAAGAAGCCGTTAATGGCGCCGACTAATCCGCCGAGCAGCAGACCGCCGAGCAGCACCACCGGCCACGGTAAACCCCAGCTGTTGAGGGCGATGGCGGAGAGCGCGCCCACCAGCGCGAGGGTGGAGCCCACCGACAGGTCGATGCCGCCGGTGGTAATCACCAGGGTCATCGCGGTCGCCACGATCAGCAACGGGGCGCTCTGGCGAATGATATTCAGCCAGTTGGTACCGGTAAGGAAGTTGCTGGTAATGAGCGAAAACACCACGCAGCAGAATACGAAAAACAGCGCGATGCTGACCACGCCCGAGTGGTTATGCAGCAGGCGCCGGGGCAGCGAATGCTGGATCATGCGGGAGCTGCTTAAGTTCATGATACTCATCCTGTTACCTCAGTGTGCAGCCGCAGAGCGGGCGGTGAATTTTTCGCCCACGATCAGGTTAACGATATCGCTCAGGCTGGTGTCGGCCACCCGGCGGTCGGCGACGTTGGTGCCTTCATACATCACCATGATCCGGTCACAGACCAGGAACAGGTCCTGCAGGCGGTGGGTGATCAGAATGACGCTTACGCCGCGAGCGGAAACGCGGCGGATAAGCTCCAGAACCGCTTCCACTTCCGCAACGGCTAGCGCGGCAGTGGGCTCATCCATAATCAGCACCTTGGGGTCAAAAGCCGCCGCGCGGGCGATGGCGATGGCCTGGCGCTGGCCGCCGGAGAGATTGCGTACCAGCAGACGGGTATCGGGAATAGAAATACCCAGCCCCTTTAGCATCTCCCGCGCGTCGGCGTGCATTTTGGCCTCGTCGAGGAAGGGGATGCCGAGCACCGATTTCATCGGCTCGCGGCCCATAAACAGGTTACCCGCGACGTCGACCGTGTCGCACAGCGACAGATCCTGATACACCATCTCGATATGGCAGCGGCGAGAGTCCGCCGGATTGGTAAACTGGTGCTGTTCGCCATCGATGCGGATGGTGCCGCTGGTGGGGATCACCGCCCCGGATAGCACTTTGGTCAGGGTTGATTTCCCCGCGCCGTTATCGCCCACTAAGCCCAGCACTTCGCCCGGAGCCAGCTCCAGGTTCACGCCGCGCAATGAGCGTATCGACCCGTAGGTCTTGGTGATATTGATCATCTCTACCCTTGGCGGGGTAGTTTGTGGCTGCTGCATCCGATCACTCCCATCGCTATTGCCGGGAAAATGTTCGCCCTTCCGGGTAAAAGAACTCCATCCAACACGGCTTACACCCTTGTAAACCGGTTTACCTGCGGAGTGGAGCTTTCACAAGCACGGTCAGGTCAAACGCTATTTAAGATATTTGTTCGCCAGTTAGAACATTGCAGCATCCGTGCCAGGGCAGAAAAAACACAGCAGCCCCATTACTTAACTCTCTGTAAAAGAAAGAATTTATTAACGGTTTATAAGTAAACCGGTTTACTAATTATAATCAACAGATTTTGAGTTGAACGTTTTTTGCGCCAAAACTGGGCGCTTTTGCGCCATTTTGGGACGCGCTTAACAAATCTTGATCGAATCGCGACCGATCCATTCCACCGGCAGGCGGGTTTCCGCCGGGATATCTTTCTCGTTATTCAGCAGGCGCAGCATGATGCTCACCGCGGTGCGGCCCAGCTCGCGCGCGGGCTGGCGAATGGTTGAGATGCGCGGCTGGGTAAAATCGGCATAGTTTGCGTCATCGAAGCCGACCAGCGACAGCGCCTCCGGCGCCTGCAGCCCGCAGGCGCGCAGCCCGTCGAGCAGGCCAAGTACCAGATAGTCGCTGGCGGCGAAGACGGCGGTGGGGCGAAGCGGCTGGCTGAACAGGTGCCGCAGCGCCTGCTGGCCGAACTCGCGCTGGTAGTCGCCGTACATTACCCACTCGGGGGGCCAGCTCAAACCGGCCTGCTCCATCGCGGTGCAGAATCCCTGGTAGCGTTCACGGACGCTCATCAGCTTGTCCGGCCCGCCGACGAAGGCGATACGGCGGTGCCCGGCGGCGATCAGCTTTTCCGTCGCAATCCGCCCGCCCTGGACGTTATCGGCAAAGACTTTCGGCACCTTGCTGCCGGGAATATCCTCGTCCAGCAAAACGATGCGCTCGTGACGCTGGATCTCTTTACGCAGCAGGCCGTTATCGGGGCGGTTGGTGGTGAACAGCAGGCCGTCGACCTGGCAGGTATCCAGCCAGCGAATGAACTGGCACTCTTTTTCCGGATTATTGCGGGTGATGCACAGCACCAGGCTGTAGCCGCTGGCCGAGGCGGCCTCTTCGGCGGCATCGGCCAGTTCGGCGAAGAAGGGGTTGGTAATATCGGGGAGTACCAGCCCGAGGGTTTCGCTGCCCCCTTTGCTAAGGCGGCGCGCCAGGCTATTTCCGCGATAGTCCAGCTCGCGGATCGCCGTTTCAATGCGGTCGATAGTTTCCTGCGGCAGCACAATATTGTTGTTCATATAGCGAGATAAAGTGGCCTTCGACAGTCCCGCCAGCTTTGCCACATCGGATAACAATACGCGTTTTATACTCATTTCCTGCGCCATTTCTACCAGAGTCGGCTATCTGTAACATAGTTAAGCGCGGTCAATACAGCAATTTCTCGGGCAACAACGACGTTAAATAAATGCTTGACAAAATTTAATCGGCGGAGAATTGTATAGGCAGTTTACCGCATCATCCGGGAAGTGATTCCCAAACCCGTTTAAGTCATTCCAGTCGCGCACCGACACGGACCGGTTGCCGGAATGAAATTAAGCAGGTCCAGCCGAACAATCGACGATCGTTCTGGCCATCTGGACGATATTTGCCCGCCAAAAAATAATCCTTCTGCGTTCGCACCGCGGCGCGGAACTCTGCTGGCTATCAACTATTCCCGATGAGGATACTGATGATGTTATTTAACACCGGAAAACTGCGTTCTATTGCTATTGCAACGTCTCTGCTGGCATCGCTTAGTTTTATTTCTTCCGCCAGTGCCGCCAATCCAACCTATGCTTTAGTTCAAATTAATCAGCAGGCTTTGTTTTTTAATCTGATGAATAAAGGCGCGCAGGATGCAGCCAAAGCGAGCGGAAAGGATTTAGTCATTTTCAACTCCAATGATAATCCCGTCGCGCAGAATGATGCGATTGAAAACTATATTCAGCAAGGAGTTAAAGGCATCCTCGTCGCCGCCATCGACGTTAACGGAATTATGCCAGCGGTAAAAGAAGCCGCCGCCGCTAACATTCCGGTGATTGCTATCGATGCCGTATTACCGGCGGGGCCTCAGGCGGCTCAGGTCGGCGTGGATAATATCGAAGGAGGCAGAATCATTGGTAAATACTTCGTTGACTACGTGCAGAAAGAGATGGGCGGCCAGGCGCGGCTGGGTATCGTCGGCGCCTTGAACTCGGCGATTCAGAACCAGCGGCAGAAGGGCTTCGAAGAGACGCTGAAAAGCAACCCGAAAATTACCATCGCCAACGTAGTCGACGGGCAGAACGTGCAGGATAAAGCGATGACCGCGGCGGAAAACCTGATTACCGGCAACCCGGATCTGACGGCGATCTACGCCACCGGCGAACCCGCTCTGCTGGGCGCCATTGCCGCAGTGGAAAACCAGGGGCGCCAGAAGGATATTAAAGTCTTCGGCTGGGACCTGACGGCGAAGGCGATTTCGGGCATTGACGGCGGCTACGTTACCGCCGTGCTGCAGCAGGACCCTGAGCAGATGGGGGCTGAGGCCCTGAAGGCGCTGAACGCGATCGCTTCGGGTAAAACCGTGCCGAAAACCATTCTGGTTCCGGCTACGGTGGTGACCAAAGCGAACGTGGATACCTACCGCTCGCTGTTTAAGTAATCTTCAGGCATCGCCCGTCGCTAACAAGGCGGCGAGTTCCTGGCCGTCGGGGAATGCGCTGAACGTCCCTCGGCGGCTCACGGTGATGGCGGCGGCGCGGCTGGCATGAGCCAGCGCCAGGGCGTCCGGCGCCACTCCGCGCCGCAGCGCGGAGGCCAGCATGACGGCGAGAAAAGTGTCGCCGGCGCCGGTGGTATCAAGCGCCTCGACGGCGGCGGCGGGCGAGAAGCTGCGCTGGCCTTCGCGGACCAGCCAGGCGCCGGCGGCGCCCTGGGTAATGACTAAGGTCTGCACGCCGTACGGCTGTAGCTGCTCCGCCTCTGACTCATTGACGACCGCGATATCGACCAGCGGCCACAGGAGAGAAAAATCAGGATTGACCGGCGAAGGATTAAATACCGTCGTCATACCGCGCGCTTTGGCGAACTGAAACAGAGCCCGCGTTTTTTCCAGCGAGAAATTACCCTGCTGCAGCAAAATATCGCCTGCAGCGCCGTCTGCCAGATGCGGAATAATATCATCGAGGCTAAATGTATCGGCGGCGGCGGTAGTGGTAATAATCGCATTATCGCCGTCGGCGCTATTTAAGATAATCGAGGTGTCGCTATGTTGGTTGAAATGTCCGGTGGGTAGCAGCGTCAGTGGTTCATTTATTAGCTGCTGGCGTATCCAGGCTCCGTTGCTGTCATTTCCCGTGGCCGCAATTAAGCGTGTATCTATGCCGCAGCGGGATAATATAATCGCCTGATTCGCGCCTTTTCCGCCGAGATCCTGCGAAACTTTAATACCATGAATTGAGGCGCCTTTTTTCGGGATATCCGAAATGGACCAGGTTTCATCTACGGTAATATTACCGATAACGTAAACACGCATAGTGTTCCCTTAACAGGATGGATAACATGACTTCTATATCAGCAGAAAAGACCAATGCAATACAAGATATTTTTTCACGTAGTAAAGTAGTCATTGGTGTGATTCACTGCGACCCATTTCCTGGCACGCCTAAATATCGTGGTAAATCAGTAAGTGGTATTATTGAACGGGCGCTTCGTGATGCGGAAAATTATATTGCGGGCGGCGTTCACGGTCTGATTGTTGAAAACCACGGCGATATTCCCTTTTCCAAACCAGAGGATATCGGTCCTGAAACATCGGCGCTGATGGCGGTCATTACCGAGAAAGTTCGCGAGCGCTTCGGCGTGCCGCTGGGCATTAACGTGCTGGCCAACGCCGCTATTCCGGCGCTGGCTACCGCGCTGGCGGGGGGGGCCGATTTCGTCCGCGTAAACCAGTGGGCCAACGCCTATATCGCCAACGAGGGGTTTATTGAAGGGGCGGCGGCGAAGGCGCTGCGCTATCGCAGCCAGCTGCGCGCGGAGCATATTCGCGTCTTTGCCGACAGCCACGTCAAGCACGGCAGCCACGCAATCGTGGCCGACCGTTCGATTCAGGAGCTGACCCGCGACGTGGACTTCTTCGAAGCCGACGCGGTGATCGCCACCGGCCAGCGCACTGGCGATAGCGCCACCACGGAGGAAATCGATGAGATCCGCGCCGCAACCGCGCTACCGCTGCTGGTGGGCTCCGGCGTGACGCCGGCTAACGTCTGCCAGATCCTCGGACGCACCCAGGGAGTGATCGTCGCCAGCACCATGAAGGTGGACGGCGTCTGGTGGAACGATGTCGATCTGGCGCGGGTTAAGCACTTTATGTCGGTCGCCCAGGCCGTGCTGGAGGATGCGTAATGGAAGCGTTTAGCGAGCGCCTGCTGCGTGAACATCAGCAGGTCTGGCAGGCGATGCAGCAGCACCGCTTTGTGGTTGATATTGAGCAGGATCGCCTGCCGGAGACGGTATTTAACCGCTATCTGGTTTTTGAGGGCAACTTCGTCGCTACGGCGATTGCGATTTTTGCCCTCGGCGTCAGCAAGGCGCCGGATATTCACCAGCAGCGCTGGCTGATCGGCGTCCTCAATGCGCTGGTGGACACGCAGATCGCCTGGTTTGAACAGGTACTGGCCGAGCGCCGGGTTAATCCCGCCGACTATCCGGACGATCGGCCCGGGGTGCGCCGCTTTCGCGACGGCATGCTGCGGATAGCCCGGGAGGGGAGCTATGAACAGATTATTACCCTGATGTTCGGCGCGGAGTGGATGTACTACCACTGGTGCCGGCGGGTGAGCGGGGGCAGCCAGAGCGATGCGGACCTCCGGCGCTGGGTAGAAATGCATGCGGAAGAGGAGTTTTACCGCCAGGCCCGCTGGTTGAAGGAGGAGCTGGACCGCTGCGCGATGGCGCTTAATGAAAGCGAAAAGCAGGCGCTGTCAGCGCTGTACGGCGAGGTGCTGCAGTGGGAGATCGATTTCCATACCGCGGCGTATGAGGCGTAGCCGCATCGATAAACACGAGGTGAGCTGAAGCGGCGCCCCGATCCCTGGGGCGTCAAATACCGCATCCGGCGCGTTGTGCGGCAGAGGGGGAAACATATGCCCCTCTGTGCTGACAAACTAAATGCAAACGGACTGCCGGGGCCGTAGCGTGCCGCCAGCTGAGGCTCGGCGCTCTAACGGCGGGTGATATGTTTGACGTTGTATTTGTTGGTATTCTGGTAGATATCGGATAAATCGACGCAGATATTATTCTGCGCATAGCTGAGCGACTGCACCCGCAGCAGGAGGCTGTTTTGCGGCACCTGCAGGAACTCCGCCTGTTCCCGGGTTGCCAGAACCGGCGAATAGCTACGATGGCTCTCGAGAATGGAAATATTGCACTCTTTCTTGAAATAGTTAAATTTCGATCTTTCCAGATTGCCGATGCTTAACCACGGAAAAATCGCCACCGGGATATAGCTGTTTTCAATCAGAATGGGCACGTCGTCGATAAGGCGAATGCGTCGGACGTAATAGACTTTTTCCCCAGGCTCAATTTTTAACTGCTGGGCGATAGCTAGAGGGGCGTTGATCATGGTGAATTCAATCACCTTATTGCGATAATTGGTCACGCCGACGACATGCATCTGGTAGTTAAACCCATCGAGCTCCCCTCCATGATAGTTGCTCTTGCGCGCCACATACGAGCCGCTGCCGTGCCGTTTGACGATCAGTTTTTCCTCTTCAAGCAGCGTTAGCGCCTTACGGATAGTCATCACCGAAGCCTGAAGCTCCTGCGCCAGCGTCTTTTCGCTGGGTAACGCATCCCCGATTTCGTATTCGTCGCTGTTGATGCGATTTTTTAACTCACCTGCAATTGATTTGTATATCACTTATAGATGTCTCTGATGGATGAGTTGCTGCGAGATTATAATTTAATTCATTGATTAATAATAAAATAAATAAATTAACCGTTACAGATATCGAAATGTCATCTAAAAACAGGCTTTTACATATATATCTATTCCATTCAAAGGTATATGACTTTCATCACAAATGATGATTTTGCCGATCTGATTTATTTCGACCCCGACATAAGCTGGGTTCCATGTTCCGCGGCGCTGGCAGGCGCCGGATGGTAAAGGGGTCGATAATGGTTGGGGTTAAAAAGTTACAGGACTTTTCAAAAGCGATGATTGGGCCAGTTTTATATCTGCCGGTTATTGGCCTTTTGATTGCATTGCTCAGCATCACTAGCAATAAAATATGGGTGGCCGAAAGCAGCACGCTTTATCTACTGGGTAAATATGTTTCCAGTATGCTTTGGGCAATCATGAATAATCTCGGCTTTTTCTTTTGCCTGGGGCTGGCCAGCGGGCTGGCGAAAAGCCGTAAAGCGGAAGCGGCTTTCGTTGCATCCATGACCTGGTTTATGTATCTGGCGGCGAATAACAGCTGGCTAACCCTCACTCAACGACTGGCCGCAGGCAGCAGTAATGCGCAGCTATACGGCAGCGGCCAAACCTTTATTTTTGGCTTCCAGGTTATTGATATGGGAGTGTTTCTCGGCATTATTCTTGGCTGTGCCGTGGCGTTTATCCACAACCGATTCGTAGATATCGAGTTTCGCGGCGCATTCTCCATCTATGGCAACAGTAAGCTCGTGCTTATCATCATGATCCCGCTGGTGGGCCTGTTTGCCATCGGTACCGTTTACTTCTGGCCGATTGTTGAACATGGGATATCGGCTCTCACCGGAGTAATGAAAACCTTCGGTGCGGCGGGCGTGTTTCTCTATGGTTTCCTTAATCGTTTCCTTATCCCGACAGGATTACACCACCTGATCTGGTCGCCCTTTGTGTTTACCTCCATCGGCGGGCAGCTGCTGATAGAGGGACAAACGGTGGTCGGCGCGAAACCCATTTTCCTCGCTGAAATCGCCAGTAATACCGGCGGCGCGTTAAGCGATTCGGCGCGTTTTTTAACCTACGGGATGGTGAAAATATTTGGTACAGCGGGCATGGCCCTGGCATTTTATAAAACCGCCAGAGCAGAAAATAAGCAGAAATTAAAAATCACCCTGATTCCATTGATCGTGACCTCGTTTCTGGTCGGCATCACCGAGCCTTTTGAGTTTTTATTTATCTTTACCGCGCCGCTGCTCTGGCTGGTTTATTCGCTGCTGGATGGATTTTTCCAGATGCTTGCCTGGCTTCTTAACGTCCGGGTATGTGCGACCAACGGCATTATCGATTTCATTGTTTATAACATTCCGGCAGGCGCGCACCTGACGCGCTGGCCCATCTTTGTGGCCCTCGGCTTAATGGAAACGGCGACGATGTACTTTGTCGGTAAATTCATGATCACCCGCTTCAGGATGAACACGCCGGGCCAGGAGCAGGGAGAGCCCGTCGGCGAAAAGCAAGCGAGCGCCGCTCCTGCCGGTAAAGCATCCGGTGAACAGGTCGTACTTGGGCTGGGCGGAAAAGAGAATGTCTGCTCCGTCGAGAGCTGCTTTACCCGACTTCGGGTCGACGTGCGGGACCCCGCTTTGATTCAGGAAAGCATACTGAAGAATAGCGGTGGCGCCAGCGTCATTATCAATGGTCATCACGTTCAGGTTATCTACGGCTTAGGGGTAAATAAAGTTCGCAATGCCGTAAATAGCTATTTAGATATTCATGAATAAAGAGGTGGAGAATGAAAGATAAATTTGTTGTCACTATTGCCGGCGGCGGAAGCACCTATACACCGGGTATTGTAATGATGCTGCTGGAAAATATGGACCGTTTCCCCCTGAGTGAGATTCGGCTCTATGACAATAATCACGATCGTCAGCGCGTTATTGGCGAAGCTTGTACCATTCTGGTGGCGGAGCGCTATCCGCAGGTCGCCTTCAGCTTCACCACCGATCCGCAGGAGGCGTTCAGCGGCGTCGATTTTGTGATGGCCCATATTCGCGTTGGCCTCTATGAGATGCGTGAAAAAGACGAAAAAATCCCCCTCAAATATGGCGTTATCGGCCAGGAAACCTGTGGGCCGGGGGGAATTGCCTATGGTATGCGCTCCATCGCCGGCGTGCTTGAGCTGGTGGACTATATGGAAGCCTACTCGCCTGGGGCGTGGATGCTTAACTATTCCAACCCGGCCGCTATCGTTGCCGAGGCGACGCGCCGCTTACGGCCCGCGGCCAAAATCATTAATATTTGCGACATGCCTGTGGCGATTGAAGGGCTGTTTGCCGACATCCTTGGGCTTCCCTCGCGCAAAGAGATGAACGTGAGATATTTTGGCCTGAATCATTTCGGCTGGTGGACCAGTATTACGGATAAAGCCGGCAATGATTTAATGCCCGCCTTGAAGAGTCATGTCGCCGAGCTGGGTTATTGCAGTCCGAAAGAGGATTTTCAGCATAAAGCCCCGAGCTGGATTGAAACCTTTAAAAAGGTGAAAGACGTCTTTGCGCTCGATCCCGAGACGCTGCCAAATACCTACCTGAAATACTATTTCTATGCGGATTACGAGGTTGCCCACTCCGACCCTGACTTTACCCGCGCCAACGAGGTCATGGCGGGAAGAGAAAAAGAGGTGTTCGATATGGCCAGAGAGATAGTCGTTCGGCAGAGCGCGAGGGACGCCCATTTCCATGCCGGCGCGCATGCCACCTTCATCGTCGACCTCGCCTGCGCAATCGCGTTTAATACTCAGGAGCGGATGCTGTTGATTGTGGAAAATAACGGCGCTATCGCTAATTTTGATGATACTGCGATGGTTGAGGTTCCTTGCCTGGTGGGCATTAACGGCCCGGAACCGCTGGCGATGGGGAAAATCCCGCTTTTCCAGAAGGGGATGATGGAGCAGCAGGTGGCCGTCGAGAAGCTGGTTGTTGATGCCTGGGTTGAGGGCAGCTATCAGAAGCTCTGGCAGGCAATAATCTTATCTAAAACGGTGCCGAGCGCCTCGGTGGCCAAAGCTATTCTCGATGATTTAATTGTCGCTAACCGCAGCTACTGGCCGGCGCTGAATTAAGCCCCGCCTGCCGATAATCTTATCTATGCCCGATGAAGCTGGTCGGGCATTTTCATCATGGCTTTGCACAGCAGCGGAGCGCAGGCGGTCGCGATCCGCGATCTTAGCTGGAAAAGGTGCCCAGGGTACCTTGTGAGGATGCATTAACTTGCCCACAAGGCTCGCAAACACAACATACCTGAACTCCGTCCTTAGCCCTTATCGGGGAGCAGGGGGCAAAAAAATCGTGCACCTTACTCCCCCCTCGAGGCCAATTTTTGCAGTGCGGTCCGGATTACCTGAACGGAGAGCTCAGAGGGACTTCTGCGTCGGGTTGGTGAGTAATACGGTTACGCAGATCGCGACGGATCATCTCAATCGCCCAGAACCAAAATATATGTCCGACAAGTTCAGAGATATATTCACTGGCGGGGATATTGAGCAATGATGGCGTCAGGCCCAGTAACGGGAATGAGATCCAGTGAACAGCAATGGTGGCGACGATCCCCGCCCATGCCCCTTGCCATAATTTCACTTTAGGAAATACCTCAGCGACTACACAATAACCAATGGCGAACACCAGAGAGAAAATAATATGCGTAACCATGACCGGGTTAATAATGTGTTCTGAAAAAGTGTAGACCGTATGAGTAGGATCAATGCCAAGATAATCACGCAAGAAAATGTACGGCGGGTTAAACTCATCCCGGCCGCCGGAAAATGTTCTCGGCGGCAAAGGAACCTCTGCTCCCCATTTTACAAACGCCGACATTACCCCGGCAATAATACCTACAAATAACGCGACGCCATAACGACGCCGGCCGGGTTCCGTCTGCACAAAAAAATCTTTAACTGCCATTTCTACCACCTCGGAATTACATAAGTTTACGATTATTCATACTCATAAATATGTAGATTCAATTCTTTGATCTCGATCACGCTAAGCTCATAGAATCGCACTGGTATTTATCATGAAATGAGAGTATATCGAGGGCCAGTAATGGTAGTTGACAAACCCTATGCTGGCGCAATCGTGAATATTCCATCGGAATGGCTTTCGTTCACAGGTGGGCTTATCATGCCCAAACCCGGTGTCTGAAAGGGAGAGAGTTTCAGCGTGGATGGGCTATTTTTCAATCGCGTCAGCCCCCCCTCCAGCGGCGATTTTAATAAATTTAAATAGCTTCCCCGGTACCGTTTTCCATATTATACCGGGGCCGTGCGTTTTATTTAATCACCTCTGGAACATCATCGCCCGCGTATTTTTATGCGTGTCCAATAGCGCAATACATTGCGGAAACATAATGCCGATAATGTCCTGTACAGGCTTACTGTAATTTATATACCCCCGCTTGCCACGGACTCAATGCGATCGCGGTACTTTCTTTTGCTGTATCACGGCGCTGATTCGTCTCGATAACAACCTGCTCAACGGCGTCCTTAGACGGCAGGATATAGCGAACCGGCTGTTCTTTAAAGTTCACCACCACCAGATAACGTTCATTATCCAGGGTTCGGGTATAAGCGTAAACGGTATTATCCTGCGGGTCGAGGTCCTGATACGCGCCATAAACGAGCGCCGGGATTTGATGACGCAGGTGAATCATTTGTTTGTAGTAGTTCAGCACCGATTTATCCTCAGTTAACTCGCGTTCAGCGTTGATTTGCACATAGTTCGGATTGACGTGAAACCAAGGCGTAGCGGACGTAAACCCTGCATTATGGCTGTTATCCCACTGGAAAGGCGTTCTGCTGTTATCCCGGCTGGTCAGGCGCACGTTGTCGAGAAATTCCGCTGCCGTCACTTTCCCGCTTTCGACATAATCATGCCAGAAACCTTTAACTTCAATATCGTCAAATTCGCTTAGCTTTTTAAAAGGATAGTTGGTCATTCCCAGCTCTGACCCCTGATAAATAAACGGCGTCGCCCGCTGGGTGAGGGTGATTGTCGCCAGCGCTTTAGCCGATGCTTCCCGCCACTGCGGTTTGTCATCGCCGAAATGAGATACCGCGCGGGGATTGTCATGGTTATCGAGGAAGAACGTGTTCCATCCGTACTCCCCGACGGTGGTATCCATTTTACTGATGATCTGACGGAACTGAGAGAGCGTCCACGGCTTATGGCGCCAGCGCTCATTGCTGTCGCGGTCAAGACGAATTAAGTCAAACATAAAAGCCATGTTCAGCTCATGGCGCCGGCGGTCAAAAAACTGCGACGAGCGATCCAGCGGCACGCCAAAGATTTCCCCTGCGGTGGCGACATCATAGCGGGAAAGGACCTCCCGGTTCATTTCCTGAATATATTGATGAATATTGGGGCCCATGGTGTATTGTTGGGCAAAATTTTTCTGTTGCTCAGGAGTCAGGTCGGGGAATCCAGGTATTTTTGAATAGGTCGCCACGGTGTCAAAGCGCATCCCTGAAACGCCTTTATCCAGCCAGAAACGGAGCATTGCGTAGAGATCTTCGCGGACCTTCGGGTTATCCCAGTTGAGATCGGGCTGCTGTTTGGCAAAATAGTGCAAATAGTATTGTCCTGACTTCGCCTCTTTTTGCCACGCCGAGCCGCCAAAAAAGGAAGGATAGTTATTCGGTGGCTGATTATCCTTTCCGTCACGCCAGAAGTAGTAGTCACGATAAGGATTGTTTTTATCACTTTTACTTTGAATAAACCACGGATGCCGATCGCTGGTGTGATTGATGACGACGTCGATCATTAAGCGCATATTTCGTTTTTTCATTTCGGCGATGAGCGTATCGAAGTCCGCCATAGTGCCGTACTCTTTCATGATCTGACGATAATTGCTGATGTCATAACCGTTGTCGGTATTCGGCGAGTCATAATGGGGATTTATCCAGATAGCGTCAATGCCGAGTGATTTGAGATAGTCCAGTTTTTCGATAATGCCTCGAATATCGCCAATGCCATCGCCGTTGGTATCTTTAAAAGAACGCGGATACACCTGATAAAAAACCGCCTCTTTCCACCATGCCGGGAAAGTATTTTCCTTATGAACGCCGATATCCTCGGCGAAGGAGGCGGGGGCGCTGAAACCCGGACAAGCCCAGGTCATCATGAGAGATGATAGTGCAACCGCAACCGCCGTGCGGCGTTTAACAAAAGACATAATTTTTTCCTTATGAAGTACGTTGTGAATGCTTAAATTTTTTATCGTTAAATAAAGGCGTAAATCATCAGCAGCCAAAGTATGGCGCCAACGACAATGATAAATTTCAGCAGGAGGTTATTCCCCGGGAAGGTATATACCGGAGGCAGCGACGAGCGTCGGGCCTTAATGAGCAAGGAGGGCGGGAGTAATATACTCCACAGCACTAATGAGAGTCCGCCAAAGGCCAGAGCAGATAAAAAACCTTGCGGGGTGAAAATGCCGGCCAGGGCCGGAGGAAAATATGTCAGAAATATCGCCAGCGGCCGCGAGGCGCGGCGGTACCGGTTATTAAGCATATCCTCAAGACAATCACACAGGCCGATTGAGGCTGACATCAGAGAGGCCAAAACGGCAATGCATCCGAATGATATGAACATCAGACCGGTGCCGGACGCGGGCTGGTTGATTTTGAGGGCCGCCATAAACGCGCCGATGTTTCCACCTTCGTCGCTGACATGCTGAATAGCCTGAGGAGTGAGTACTCCCATGATAATGGTCAGCCAGAAGGCGTAGATGAGCAACGAAACGGCAAAGCCGTAATAGAGAGACCGCGTAATAGCGCGGTGATTGTCCCGTCTGTACATCCTCGTCAGGGAGGGAATGCGGCCATGAAAACCAAAGGCAATAATACATACCGGAATGACTGGCAGGTAGTACTGTAGCGACGTTTCACGGCTGGTTTCCATCAGCCTGAGCAGCTGCACGCCGCCGGCAGCGCCTGCGAACAGCAGCAGAAAGAGGCTAAACTTCACCGCAATCAGGCAGGAGAGAATATAGCCGGGTAGTCTGCCGCCTGCCCACAGAATAAGCGAGGTCGTCAGCGACAGCAGGGCAATCGGGAGCCAGCCGCGGCCCATCCCGGCGGGAGGCAAGAGGCCGTTTAATATTGACGCCGCGCCTGATATATACGCATAGGTGAGCAAATAAAGCACAACACAAAACGCGATACCGATGACTACGCTGGCGCCGGGGCCGAGCAGCGCCTTCGTGAAGGTGTGAAAGCTTGCTCCCTGGGGAAATCGCATATTGATATCGACGAGGATCGGCCACGTCACCAGCATCAGGAGCCCTGTCGCCGAGGGTGCCTGTCTATTTTCTTTTTTTGCCAGTTTTCCATTGTGTTACCTTCATTGAAGTGACTACCAGAAGAGACAGGATCGCCAGCGATAAGCTGCTTACGCCAAGCGTCCTGTCGAAACCAATACCGGTATCCGTCAGTTTTACCGCGAAAAAGCTAATCGTTCCGGCGCTCGCTGTTTGAATAAAGCCGGTGAGGGATGCGGCAACCCCCGTCTTATTGCCTTTAATTTGCAGAGCGATAAAGTTAGCGGTCGGATAATAAGCGCCAAGGCTGAAGTTAAAAACCATCGCGCCGACAATGCATAAAATAAGCGAGTGGCTGCCGAGGATAAATGGCGCAACCGACAGGGCGTTTAGCAAAAATAAAACCCACGGATTGATGAACTGTTCGAATTTCGCAGCCTGATTACCGATAATGAAAAACAACACCGATGCTGAAAACAGCAGGGAATAGTTCATCGTACTCAGACCAAGCTGCTGCATAAAGATCGCCGGCGACAGCGAGATATAACAAAACAGTGAGCTCAGGATCAGCGAAACCAGCAAGGTTCCGTGGATAAATGCCGGAGTGATAAATCCGCCGGTTGAGGAAGTGGCTACGCGATCGTGATGCGCGAGGGCGCGCGGGGACAGTAGCATGGTCAGGACGCTAAATAGCGCCATGACCAGGAAAATCACGTTCCAGCTCAGATGCCCGAGGATCACCGCGCCCGCCAGCGGGGCAATAAGAGGAACGACGGCACTGGCTGAGGATATATCGGAAAGCGCGCGTTTTAGCTTCAGCGGGGGGAACGTTTCTTTGGCGATGGCTTTTGAAAGCACGGGGCCGGCACCGGCGCCCACGGCCTGTAATACCCTGCCAGACAGGAGCATCATTAAATTCTCGGCCATAAAACAGAGGATGCTTCCGGCGAGGAAAATGGCAAAGCTGAGCGTCAGTACCCGTAATTTACCAAATTTATCACCGACAAATCCCGATACTAACTGGCTCGCTGCGTATATCACAAGAAAGCCGCTAATAGTCAACTGGATGGTTGAGTAATCTGTATTAAAGGCCGTTTGTAGGATCGGCAGCGCGGGCACGATCATATCCGTTGCCAGCGCCGATACCGATGCGGCAAGAATAAGATACAGATACATCCTGAGCATAATAAACGCTTCCTTCATTTAGCGGGTTAAATCATCGGGAATTGTTATTTAATTTCTTATGGATTTTTTCTCGACGGAACAGATGCCGATCCCTGTCATTATTAACAGAGCGCTTGCCAGATGATATAAATGCGGTTGGGTATGTAAAAACAGGATGCTTAATATACCGCCAGAAAGAGGGATTATATGAGTGTAAATTTCACCGCGAGTAGCGCCAATCGCGGCAATGCCTTTATTCCAGAATAAATAGGCCAGCCATGAGGGGAAAATAACCAGGTACGCCAGGCCGCTGAGGAAAAAAGCATCGTGATATGCGCTGAAGGAGATGGCCGGCTGTCGCGATAGCCAGACTATCACCACCGGAATCAGAAGAAGGGCGCCAACAAGCGAGCTGACGGCGACGAAAGCGTTCGCAGGGATGCGTCGGTCTTTATTGCGCAGCAGAGAACAGTACAGTGCCCAGCTCAGCGCCGATCCCATAGCCCAGAGATCCCCCGACCTGAAACTCTTCAGTCCCTCCGGGTGCAGCAGGTTGCCCTGCAAAAGGAGGATCAGCACGCCGGCCGTACTGAAGATAACGCCCAACCAGTTACGTGCCGAAACCCGGTCGCGGAAAATAAGACGATTAATAATAAGAACCATGCAGGGGGTCGCGGACATATAGATCGCGGCGTTCAGCGCGGAGGTGGTCTGCAGGCCTATATAGAGCGTTAAGGGGAAACTAACCTGTCCACAGAGCGTTAAGATCAGCAGCGTGGCCGCGTTTTTACGCAGCAGCATGCGACTCTCCCCGATTTGCTGATGATAAAGCACAACCAGCAGCAGCGCCGTCAGCGCCCATCTTGCTTCGGTCATCAGAATCGGATCTGCACCCTGAACGAGAATATGCCCTACGACATAATTCCCTCCCCAGAACAGGGCCGCCAGCGTGAGTAACAGATAAGGCATGCTAATTCCTTGCATCGCTTAAAACTGTACTAAATGGTAACGTTAAAATTTTAATAACATCAACTTTTTTTTAAATGAAAATGAAGTTTTTAATTTTAATTAACATTATCATTTAGTTAACTGTTTTTAATGGAAGTGATAAAAATCTCATTGCAGCATGTTTGGCTGTACTATAACGTATATATACCATGCATTTTACAGGGATAAATTAATGCGTACCATTGAGAATGATGTCACCGGCAACAAGCGTAATTCCTCTCTCTCAATGCCTTCTCTGGATGAAATGATTGACCAGCTCATCCACAGCAATGCACTGTCGCTGAAACTGACGGCCAATCCGCTTCTTGCAGACAGGCTCTGGCATCTTACGGAGAATACCTGCGTCAGGGCTTTTTCCGCTGCCGATCCCGAAGCACGAAAGTGCGCCCACGGCGCGCTGTTCATGCTTTATCAGGCCTGGCTGGCTGAGCCGCTATCCGCGCCGGCGAATAACCAGTTCCACCCTCTGCTCAGCGCAGTAAGGACCTATATTGAGTCAGAGTGGCTTCGGGCGGAAAAGAAACGTTTTATTTCGCATAAGCCCGTACTTAACGCCGGTAATATCGTGGATGAGCTTCGTGATTTATGTCAGAAGCATCCAGCTTCACACCATCCGCTTTTCGACTTTCTCTCCGCTTCAGCTTCCGCAGCGCAAATAGATTATTTTTTCAAAAGCGATAGCGCGCTTAATCTTCTGTTTTTCGATCTGGTCGCGATGGGGCTGGTGGGCTCCCTGCCGGAAACGCGGGCAGAGATTGCCCAAAACCTCTGGGATGAGATAGGGCAGGGAAGTAACGAAATCACTCACGTCAATTTGTATAAGGATCTACTGAAACGCAGAGATATCGCCTTACCCGAAAATCATTTCGCTCACCTGTATGAGTGGCAGGGGCTTGCCGGGTATAACGCGTTCATGCTCGGCGGCGTGAACCGGCAGCATTACTATAAATCGCTTGGCGTGATGGCGATGACGGAGCTACTGGATCCGCCGCAGTATCAGAAACTCGTCGAAGGGTGCCGCCGCATTGGCCTGACGGAACGCGATGTGCATTATTACTCGGAACACATCACGGTGGATATCGGTCATGCCGATGGATGGCTGAATAACGTGATTGTTCCCATCGGCAAAAAATATCCGGCAGCACTGGAGGAAGTCTACGTGGGCGCAGCGCTGCGTCTGCAAACATGCTGCGATTACTACGATTGCCTGCTTGAGTCCCTGCAGGCGCTGAAGGCTTCCGACGCCGTGTGAAGGTCAGAGCGTCCCGCCTTCGGAGTAAATAAGCGCTTTCGCCGCGCTCCAGGCCGTCATTCCCGGGGGGATCTCCCGACACTCTGACGACTCTGCCTGCTGGGCGGCGATTGCGCCATCGATAAGAATGAGCATCATCATCGCCACCCGTTCCGCCGGTTCCGGTTTTAATATCAGCACGAGAATATCGCGGAAAAATTGGTAAAGGCGCGATTTAAACTGCGAACATTTCTCCCGGATTGCCGGGGATGAGGTGCCATATTCGAAGAGCGCGCGGGTAAACATACAGCCATGGAAATCCTCACAGGTGAACCAGTTGTTATAGTACTCAAAAACGGCAAACAGCTTCTCCCGCGGGGAGGATTTATCCGCAGTAATGCTCTGCAGAGCCTGCATAAACTCGTACTCTTTCAGCTGTAAAATGGCAAGGATGAGCGCTTCTTTATCCGGATAGTAGCGATAGAACGTCATTTTGGAGATGCCCGCGCACTCCGAAATACGATCGATGCTTGGCGACTGATATCCCTCCCTGTTAAACAGAGACATGGACTGGCGGATGATTTCCGCTTGTTTTGGCTTCATGCTGGTTCCTGCCGGGTTATTTAACGTCATCTCTGTTCTCTTGTTCCGCGTCATTCACCTTGCGGTATCTTTAGCCGGTTGCGCAAAATTATTCAGGGTGTCACGAAGCGCTTCAAGCTCGGCTTCCGACAGCTGGCTGGCGGATTCTATGCTGCCACTGATGCACCAAAGTTTGTCCTGCAGGGCATTTCCTTCATCGGTCAGGGTGATGAGAACCCGCCTTTCATCCGTATTGTCACGGGTACGACATATGCGCCCTGCGCGCTCAAGACGCTTCAGTACCGGCGTGATGGTCCCGGTGTCCATGCCGAGATTATTACCGATTTCACCCACCGTGCGGGGAGTTATACGAAAGAGTTCAAGCATGACCAGATACTGGGGGAAGGTAAGCCCCAGCGGATCAAGGAAAGGCTTATGCAATCGGTTCATCCGGCTGGCCGCGCCATAAAGCGCGAATGAAAGCTGGGTTCCGATTTCCCGTCGAGTCTGCGTTTTCATGTTCGAGAAAGTTACCTTGCTGTTGATTATCTAGCGCAACAGATAAAATCGTAAAGTAATTTATCTGAGAGATAAAGAGCGACCTCCCGGTATTCTGGCACAAGAGACATCGGCGTTTGCCAGCTGATATCAGGCTAATGGCATCAACTTCGGCAATGACCGCCGCAGGACTTCCATATACAAGGTCACCGGGACCCCGATGGCGCGGAAATGACAAAAGCGATTCAGCGAGCCGTGGCAAGCTATGGCGGCGTGGCTAAAATAAAACCATTTCCCTGGTGGTTCATTTATATGCCCGCGCCTTTCAGGGCGACCTTGCGCGAAATTTTAGAGATGCGCTACCTGGGGCGTCAGCCGGTGCGCCTGCACATAAGTTTCTGGGCTCCGAGCCGCATACTCCTCTTGATGACGCTGTTCACATGACGCTACGAGGCCTGGGCTGGATTGCGGACAGACCCGCAGGAACGGGCGCATAAATCGTTCTTAAACTCTACGGGCTATATCTCAGCTAAAGGAATGATATGTAGCTGCATCCAGGATGAGGTATTCTTCGGCAGTCTGTCATCGGGCCGCTGTTGATAAACGTTATGCCGTCGGCAATCGGCCACTTCAGGAAAAGAGCGAACATGGTGATAATCCTCGGCGTCCCGCAGGAGAGCCCGCGCAACTCCGACGCAAAAAATTTACGGCGGGCTAAAGCCGGGCAAAACCCGGGAGCCGGTGATTTTCTGCGTATCGCGTCCTTATTCAAGCCAGGCGCCGGGAAGTTTGCTGAGCGCCATATGCGGTATAACAGGAAAACGCTATGACCCGAACGCAAAGGCTGCTTGAATTGCTCCAGATACTGCGCGAGCACCGGTATCCGGTAACAGCATTGACCCTTGCAGAAAAATTAGGAATAAGTGTGCGTACCGTGTACAGGGATATTCAAACGCTCCAGCAGCAGGGCGTGTGTATTGAGGGCAGTTCCGGCATTGGATATATTATTAAGTCTGACTATCATTTACCCCCGCTGACTTTTACCCCGCAGGAAATTAACGCCCTCACTCTCGGGCTAAACTGGGTATGTCATAACACCGATTCTGATTTTAAAAAGATCGCCAAAAGCACGCTGGCTAAAATACGCTCAGTTATGCCGGATAAATTAAAGGAGCACATCGAATATCAATCTTTTCTGACCGGGCCGGATGAAAAAGATGAGGCTTTTTTTGCTGAGCTACGTCATGCAATTAACTACAGAAATAAAATTGAAATAACCTATTGCGATAAAAACGATCGGCGATCTTCCCGGGTAATATGGCCGGTGGCGCTGGTCTATATGGAGGAGTGTTGGCTGCTGGCCGGATGGTGTGAGCTGCGAAGCGATTTCCGTCATTTCAGAACCGACAGGATCGTTCGGATCTCGATGCTTGCCGATAAATATAATGAAAGCAGGGTCCACCTGTTGCGAAAATGGAGGAAGCAAGAGGGCCTTAGCCTGGATGATGAGTACTGACAAAAGCTGTCACTGCCATTTTATATGCTGCTGTAGAGCAAAAACATCATGATTCTTTACAGGAGCGAGCATGAATTTTCAGGACAAAGTCGCGGTCATCACCGGAAGCACCGCCGGTATCGGGGAGGTGGTCGCAGAGCAGTTACATAAATCGGGCGCGAAGGTGATCGTGGTCTCCAGATCGCGCGAACAGGCGGAGCAAAAGGCTAAATCGTTGTCACCCGACGGGCGGACCGCCTTGGGCATCGCGTGCGATGTTTCGCAGCCGGCGCAGGTGGAGCGTATGATTGATGAAGCCGTGGGCCGTTTTGGCAGGCTTGATTATGCGGTTAATAATGCAGGTATAACCGGCGATCATAATAAAAATATTACGCAGCAGACCATCGAAAACTGGGAGAGGGTGATCGCGACCTCCTTGAGCAGCGTTTTTTACGGTATGAAATATGAAATTCCGCAGATAGTAAAATCCGGCGGCGGTGCGATCGTTAATTTATCCGCAGTCAATGGGCTGGTCGGTATTCCAGGGTTGGCACCTTATACCACGGCCAAACACGGCGTTATTGGCTTAACCCAAACGGCAGCGCTGGAGTTTGCGGAGCAGGGCCTCCGGGTAAATGCGGTGGCCCCTGGATACGTCAGCACGCCGCGTATTAATGAGCTCCCGGCATCTATTCAACGCGCGTTTGCAAATAGCCATCCTGTAAAGAGAATGGCTAAAATGCAGGAGGTGGCGGATTTTATACTGTTCTTGTTGTCAGAAAAGTCAGGGTTCTGTAACGGAGGCGTTTATCCCATTGATGGCGGCTACCTGGCGGAGTAAATCTCTTACCTGAAATGCGGGTAGCGTAAAAAAGGAGCAGGGCGATGATTTCAAAAGACAACGCCGGGCATTATGTCTGGGGTGATAATTGCGACGGTTGGTATCTGGTAAACCGCCAGGATATGCTGGTCATTCACGAAAAAATGCCGCCAGGCACATACGAAAAGCGACACTATCATTCCGTTTCCAGACAGTTTTTCTTCGTGCTTCAGGGCGTGCTGACAATGGAACTGGCAGGTAAGAGGCACGAGATCTGCGCTCAGCAGGGGTTAGAAATCCCTCCCGGTTCAGAGCATCAGGCCAGAAACGATAGCGTATTTCCCGTCGAATTTATCGTTATCTCTCATCCGACGACACGCGGAGATCGTACGGATCTTCCGCAATCCTGACGATTATTCCGGGACTCTGGATCTGTCGCCGGGCGCGGTGAACCAACGTCGTTAACCGCGCCCGTTCATGACACAAGACGGGCCGTCACCTCGGCTCAGGGTTGCCGGGAGCGAAAGGGTACGCAGCCGATGTTCTCAGCGTCCTGAGCAGCGACTCATACAGACTCCCGACCGCCAAAGAGTCTTTCGATGCCCGGCTTCGGTACAGGGCCACGGCCATCGGCTCCAGCGGCCCCAAAAGCTGCTCCCTTCCCAAAATTTGCAGGTGAGGCGGGGCGCTACACTGGGTAAGGACCGCGACCGCCAGACCGCTCTCCACCGCCGCAATCTGGCCTGAGAGGCTGGAGCTGTTGTACACCACTTTATACCGCCGGCCCTGTAGCGCTAACGCGTTGATAGCGCTGCGCTTTGCCATGCTTGTGCTTTCATATACCGCAACAGGTAGCGGGTCGCGCCTCCAGACCTCAAATTGCGCGGAACCCACCCACACCATCGGTTCATAAAATAATAAAGTCCCCTGGCTGGCATATTCCCGGGAGACCAGCGCAAGGTCTAAATCGCCGCTCTCCACGCGAGGAATAAGCGACGTCGATTGTTCGCAACTTAACTCGATCTCTATCGAGCCAAAGTTTGGCGCAAATCTCTTGAGGGCAGGCGTCAGGTATTTTGCAGCATAGTCATCCGGAACGCCCAGGCAAATGCGCCCCGTTAGTTCCTCGCCGTGAAATGCGGCCTGCGTCTCAGCGTGCAAATCGAGCATCCGCCGGGCATATCCCAGCAGTTTTTGTCCTTCAGGCGTGAGCTGGTTTTGCCGGGGGCCGCGCAGTAAAAGCTGGCAACCCAAAGCCGATTCAAGCTTTTTAAGCTGCATGCTGACCGCCGACTGGGAACGATGAACTTCAGGCGCCGCCGCAGAAAGCGACCCCGCATCCACGACTGCGACAAAGCATTTGAGCCAGTCCATCTGCAGATCCTGACAATGCACGCTGGTTCCTTGTATTCGATAATCAAATAGTATTATCAATTATTATGCGTTTTTGTTGAGTGCGCAATGCCGGCATAGTGACTCTCAGTTCAGGTTTACGCGACCGGAAGAATACGATGCCCGAGATGACAAAAAAGAACCCCGATTTATATCTGCTGAGCCGCTCATCAATTTGCTCTGGTTTTCGCCAGCTGGTGCCGATTTCATTATTTGTGGCTGTTTTTGGCGCCGCCTTTGGGCTCGCTGCGTCGCAGGTAGGGTTAAGCCATCTTACGGCGACCATGATGAGCCTGCTGGTTTTCGCAGGCTATGCTCAGTTCGCCACGCTCGGTCTGTGGGGCGAGCAGGTACCGTTATTCACCCTTATGGCGACCGTTTTTGCGATTAATGCCAGACATCTTTTAATGGGGGCCACGCTGTACCCCTGGTTACGTTATTTATCGCCGGCGAAGCGCTATGGGATCATGATGGTCGCATCCGATGCGAACTGGGCCATGTCCATTCAGGCATTTAGCAGGGGAAAGCCGGGGCTGGGTTTACTCTTTGGCGGCGGTCTGGCGCTGTGGTTTTTTTGGGTTATCGGCACGATGGCGGGGCTTTATTTCGCCAGCGCCATCCGCGATCCCAAAAGCTATGGTCTCGATATGGTGATGGGATGCTTTCTCCTCTCAATGGTGTTTGAGGGGGAAAGAAACCCGCGGACGTTCATTATCTGGGCGGTGGCGGCCGGCGCATCGCTGATGGCCTATAAATGGCTGCCAGCAAATAGCCACGTCATTGCCGGAGCCCTGGCCGGAGGGATCGTTGGGATCGTGCCGGGAGGTAAAAATAGTGAACATTGAGATGTCGGACGCAGGTGCCTTAATTATTATCATCGCGATGGCGCTGGTAACGCTCGCTACCCGCTGGGGCGGCGTATACGTGATGTCTTTTGTGCCGTTCAACAGCAAAATAAAAAACTTTATTCAGGCCATGTCCGGTTCCGTACTCGTGGCAATTCTCGCTCCCACAGCAGCAGCCGGTGACCGCGGCGCGCAGATGGCGTTGCTGACAACCGCCATCCTGATGCTGGTTCTTAAACGGCCCTTAATTGCTATCGCCTGTGGAATCTTTGCCGCAGCGTGGGTGAGGCATTGAAAATATGATGAACAGCGCTGGCATCGCCGCCATTATTTGAGCCGCTGGTCGTTGAAGCATGTCGCGAGCGGCAGAGTGCAGTTAAGATATTCTGCAATAATGGCGTTGTTGAGGATGACGATGGAATATCAGAAGGCGTTACAGAGATTGTTGTCAGAAGATCCCGGGAGGATGAAGGCTCTTTATGCCGTTCAAACCTTAAGGCTCAACGACGGCTGGATCGGCGCCGGATTTGTGCGGGATGCGGTCTGGGATCACCTGCATGGATATGGCCAACGGCCTGTCTGCGGAGACGTTGATGTTGTCTGGTTTGACGCAGCGCGCTGCACTCCTGATTACGATCGCCATCTGGAAGCAACGCTTAGCCAAATGACCTCAACGTTCGACTGGTCGGTGAAGAACCAGGCCAGAATGCATCACCATGGCGGCAATGCGCCGTATCACTCTACGGAGAATGCTATCCGCTACTGGCCTGAAACGGCCACGGCTGTCGCCGTCAGAACCGGCGATACGGGCCTTATTGAGATTATCGCCCCATATGGCCTCGCTGATTTGTTCGAGCTCCGTTTAAGGCCGACGCCTCAGTTTGCGGATGAAAAGTTGCTCGTATTTAAACAGCGGGCTGCCGCCAAAAGATGGTTGGAGCGTTATCCAATGCTGCAGCTTATGGTTCCCACATAGTCAGAACTTGTCGAACGGGTTTTTCATTCTTCAGCAACGCCTGCTGATAGCCGGTGGAGGACGCACTTTATCGGCGGTCACCGAAAGCTCTGCCCGTTACCGTTGTCTTCAGACGTTCAGACCGGGCTGTTCCCGGAAATACAGCATACCCGGACCGATCCCGTGAACACCTGGTACCGTCGGTGGGCCGATGAATTCGACGCGGTAGCGCCTGGACCTGTATTCTGGCGCGGGCAAACGCGGCTCTCATCGCTGGACGTCCCGGCGTGGCTTCACTACCGCCGGGAAGGGTTTACATGTACCAGCATGCAAAGTCTTTGAACTAAACGCTGGTGTTTAAACAAGGGTGTTCCCGGCCTTCAATATGGTGGTTTGTTAAGGTTTACCTTAGGGGTTGGCAACACCGTCGAAAGGGACGGTGCGTTTACCGGGGTGGAGTGCATCAGAAAAGATATCTAAGATGGCTGCCAAATCCGCGAGGATTCATTAACTTTTTATGGTAAGAACTCCATCCTGATATTTTTGAATTTCAGCCAGGTCTCTTCATCCGGCGGGGGCGGGAGCTGAGAGTTTAATACTACGGTTCGGACCATGTTACAAAGCTCAGGGTCACCTTTATTGATGGTTGCATCTTCAACACTGCCATCACGAAATAGTTTAATATTCAGGTCACATTCTTTCCCTTTGTATACTTCGTAGTTTTCTATTTTGCTACGAATGGCGGTTTGTATCTGTATAGAATAGCGATACGGTTTTGATCTGTTTGGTTGGCTGGCTAACCCATTGTTTATAGATAATAAATCATCCAGCTGTCCCTTTTCTATATCGGATTCCTTTGACACGGTTTCATGTGCGTTCTTCACCTCATTCTCTTTTGTGTGTGTGCATGAAGTAATAAATAAACAGGACAGTAATACAACTGAATATAAAGGGGCGCGTATCCGTCTCATTGTCAACTCCAGATATTTAATAGCTCATTTAGTAGATTCTGGTTTAACTTAGCATACATTAATTATGATAGAGAAACACTGTTGGCTGAGGCATTATCAAATCTGTCCGGGCAAATATGGATATTTTTAAAAAGAAATTCGCGAGGGATTTACTGATATACGCATTATGTGTTACCAGCCTTTGCGCGATTTTGGTATCCCCGGAATGGACGATGGCGCGCTGGTTCTCTCCTTAATCCCCCCCAAACAGGGAGGCGTATTTTTATGCCGGGCGTCATATAATAACTTCCGGTTATTATGATGTTATTTGCAGTAAATGGATTTTACGCTCTTGAATCAGCCCGCCCATATCTCTGCGGGTTTTTTTTCGTCCCGTTTAGCCCTGATCGACTATAGCGCTCGATCATCAGGCTGCTTAGCTTTCGGTCAGCTGCGCACCCGTAAGGCTTTGGCGAATCACGTGGTGGTTGGTGGTGGTTTCATCCTACGCCTGTCTTTCACCATGAATTTTCCCCGGCCACTTCACAGGCGCCATTAGGGGAGCGCCTGGAAAATATCTTACGTTAAGCCCGCTGCTCACGCTGGCATGACGGGCTGCTTTGAAGGAGAAGCTGGCTGAGTAATGTGCCAACGGCTCCTCAATTGCATCACTGAACAGCACCTGAGGATAAGGTGATTTTTAAGACAATCAATTAATCTAAAGATCCTTAATTACGATTACTGAGACTGACAGGTTATGACAATTCAAACTCCCCAGGCAGTAACGGAAGCTTTTTTTCATCGTATAGCCACGGCAGAAGATGTTCATGAAATAGCTGAACTGGTTAGTGAAAATGTAGACTGGCTGGTTGCGGGAAATACTCGTGTAGTTCCCTGGATTGGTCGCAAACACGGAAGAAAAGGTGCGGCAGAATTCTATGCGCAAATCAGGGCGCAGATTTCATCAGAACATTTTGAAATTAAAGATATACTTATCAAAGATAAGCGTGTCGTGGCTATCGGTGAGCTTGCATCACGCGTTAAAAAAACAGGTAAGTTGATTGAAACCGAATTTGTATTCGATATGTGCATTGAAGATGGTCTCATTACCCGTTTTCGCATGTTCGAGGACAGCCACGCAGTTTCTGAAGCATGCCTTTGATTTATAAATTAATTTACTCCCTCAGGACATTACATTCAAACGAGCGTACAGCGAACCGTTTAGTTATTGAGAGTTCGCTGTCCTGATACTGTATTCAATACTGACCTGCTCTTGTTCAATGATACATAGCAACGTCTGCGCCTGGCGCAAAGGGCACGGGCCGAGGCGTAAGACGCGTGCTATGGGTAAGAAACCGACGTTGTGCTTACGGTGTCAGGCAGGTGAGGGGGTTTTAATTTTTAGGTGTCGATACAACACCAGAACCACTAAATAGCATTCGAACGCCAAGTGCCACCATGACAACACCTGTAAATCGCTCCTGCCATTTAATAAATGCAGGATGTTTACCTAACCAGTTTCCGAACGTTCCTGACGCCATTGCGACAGAACCCAGAGATATAATCCCGGCCAGCTTTTGTATACCGCCTAAAACAAGCAGCTGTAGCCAGACAGGTCCGGCGGCGGGGTCGACGAACTGGGGCAGAAAAGCAAACATGAATAGAAGAGATTTTGGATTAGTCAGGCTGTTCAGCGCGCCCTCTTTGACCGCATTCCAGTCAGAAATTCTGACTGTTTTCCGCAGTCGGGTATCTGTGCCTGATGTCGCGATCATCTTAAATCCCAACCAGATCAGGTAAGCGGCACCTACCCACCTCAGCAGATCCAGCGCAACCGGCCAGGCGTGAACAACGGTTACAAGCCCCAGAACCAGAAAAGATACCTGCACAGATCCTGCAACGAAAACATTCCCCATGACTGTAAGCAAAGCAATACGCCTTCCCTGACCAACTCCCCTCGCGATGGTCAGCATCATGTCTGGGCCCGGAGAGATCTCCAGAAGTGTAAGAGCTAACAGGAAAGTCATAAACGTTTCGATGGAAGGCATGTTGATTGCGTCCGGTAAAAATATTCCTGTACGTTACCTCACTCCGATCGGAGCCGAAAGCGGAACATATCGCGACGTCCTCTTCAGGCACAATGCCGCCCCCTAAGCGGAAATCTACAGCTCGCTCACAAGCTATACATAAAACGCCCTGCATTTAAGATACCACCCAAAACAGTAATGATAACTATTTACATCGTTGTGGTATGTTAAATGCGCTTATAACAAGACATATTTCTCATGGCAGAAGGTAAGACTCAGCGCATGGGGTATAACCGGTGGCTGCGTTGAGATGCAGCATCAATACAATTTATGGAGATAAGATGAGAAGAATTTCAGTGCGTTCAGTGCTGTTGGCCTCCGCTATTGCGATGTCAACCGCCACAGCGGCATACGCCGATAGCCAATGGGCAACTGCTACCACGACGTTCCCTGGCAGTATCCGTGCCGGGTCACGGGACGTTCCCGTTAAGCCCGGAGATAAAACTGTCATAGCGATTAAGAGCCTGCAGGCGGGCACGACCGTCACCATGCTGAATGGCACTGAAGTCCTGACACCGAAACCATTGACCGCTGACGAAAAGGGAAACCTTACTATTCCGCTAACCGTTCCGGCCGATGCCGCTACAGGCCTTCATCCACTCACTGTTATCACGCAAAATCCCGCGAGCGTTTCGCAGGTCATGTTGAAATTGTCCCAAATTGTTCCCCCGAAAAACACCGAGGCTTTCAGGCTGCAAACAATTCCCGTGGGTGAGCGGGCTTACCAGTCGGCAGTTTCGGCCGACGGGAAGCTGTTCGTGACCTCTGCACGCGGCCCGAAGGATGGTAGCCGCCTGATGAGGCTGAACGCTGGAACGCTGGCTGTCGAAGCGGAGGCTACTCTGCCTAAAGACAAAAAGGGTGAGCAAATTGGTGTCTTCGGCGTCGGTGTTGATAATGTCCATAATCATGTCTGGACGACGAACACGCTTGCCGAGACGGTGACCGTCTATGATGCAAAAACGCTTTCCGTCGTGAAAGTCTTTCCGGAAGGGTCGGTCACACATCCACGCGATGTGGTTATTGATGAAGCCCGCAATCGGGCTTATGTCAGCGCAGCGCTGACCGGTTTTATCGAGGTATATGATACCAAAACGCTGGAACATATCGGTCAGATGGAGTTCGTGACGAACCGCGGCCGCGACCAGTTTTACAGTACAGATCTTGCCCTCGACAGTACCGGTGGGAAACTCTATGGCGTCAGCCGCGATACGCCCTGGGTGGGCTGGATTGATCTCAAAACGGGCAAGAGTACGACGGTGAAAATACCTCAGGCGCAAGGTGCAACCGACATCGCTCGCGATCCGGAGACCGGCCGTCTTTACGTCGCTTCCCAGGAGACAAACAATGTCGTGGTTCTTGATGCGGACGGCAAGGTTCTCGCTGATACTTACATTGGCGCCGGGGGAGTCTCTGTTGCCTGGGATCCCGTGACGTCGCAGGTTTTCGCCGCCACGCGTGCAGGCGGAACCGTTGCTGTTCTGGACAAGGACGGTAAACTGGTCGCTAATATCCCGATGGATGATACGCCAAACCACCTGACCGCCGGGCCTGATGGTGCCGTTTATCTGGTGTCTATGTATGGTACTACCGGGGATAAAGCTCAAACAGGCTCAGTGACGAAAATCACCCCCATAAAATAACGGCTTTAATCCGCTATGTTATTCGCGGGCAGGTCAGCCTGGCATTATTACTAGCTCTCAGCAGCATATGGGATGGGGGTGTGTTCCCGGCATAACTGGCCGGTATTCACATCCTCTTCCCCGAGCCAGGCTGACGTCCATCGTTCTCCATAAACACAAATTTTTAACAATACGCCGTGTGTAATGTCTGCTGCACGAAGCCGCCGCGTGCAACTCTCTAAGAGGCTGCTTTGAGCAAGCAGCAGACATTATTCATGTGCGCCTTTGATTAAGCTGTTAATGGAAATCAGGGAACTTTTCGAACCAACTACCGCCCTCGCCAGATACTTAAACCATCGATGATTTATACTTCTTATCTATACTTCAGCTTAAAAAATCAATGACAGACCTCAGATGATAGCTGATAATTATTAGTTGTTATGTAACATCAGCGTGAAAAATGGCAATGAATCACTATAATAAAGGTGGGAGTCTTAAAAAATCAGGAGTTATGCCTAGATGAAGTTTTATGGAATAAATTATCTACAAATGCAGTCTAATATAAATGATTATTTAAAATATATTATTATATTTAGCACTTTGTTTATCCTCATTGTCGTTTTTAGCCTGTATATGCGTCATCGCCTGCAGACTAAATATCGGGACTTAACGATTATCGCCTTCTTATTTTTACTCTTCATTTCGGGTGTTCAGTATGCAGATTATACAGATAGCCAAAATGTACACTCACAATCATCGCAAATGGTTAATTTTGTGAGGTTGTTATCAAAAGAAAAAGATGTGAGTGTAAACTCGATCTTTCCCAGTTCAGTACAATTATCGGATGGCGTCATTGTTAAAATTAATGATTCCTATTACCGTATTAACTTAAGTGTGGATCAAAAGACTTACAGGTTAGTAGAAGTCTCGTTAATAAATCCCGAAATAGAAATTATAAGAAATTGAGGAATAAAATGATTGTTTACACACCTATCATTATAAAGTTGGGGTTGGGAATACTGTGTTTGATTGTTCAAATAAATCTCATGGGAAAAGGGAATCTGGCCCCCTCATCCGCAATGGATCAGGTTCAAAACTATGTATTAGGCGGGATCATCGGTGGCGTAATTTACAATGAATCGATAACCGTACTACAATTTATACTAGTGTTAATTATCTGGACCTTGCTTGTTTTTGTTCTTAAGTTTTTAAAAGAGAATAATCGCTTCGTTAAACGAATTATTGATGGCAAGCCTATTACCTTGGTACATAATGGCAGCGTTAATGTTAAAGAGTGTTTAAGAAATGGTGTTTCCGCAAATGATTTGATGTTTAAATTAAGAGCAAATGGCATATATGAAGTGGAGCAACTAAAACGCGTGGTTCTCGAACAGAATGGGCAGTTGACTATTATCCAAAGTGGCGATGAAAATATACGTTACCCAATTATAGTAGATGGGTTAGCTAACCATGATCTGCTTGAGATTATTAACAAAGACAGTGATTGGTTAGAAGGTGAAATTGCGGAGCAAGGCTTCAATAAAATCAGTGAAGTATATTTAGGTGAATATTTGTCAGGCAGGATTAATTTATACGGATATGAAAAATGATATCCAAAGTTAACTCTGCCTTACTACCCTTATGCTATTGATAACATTGTTTTTTTGAAGTGTTTGATTATCAGGGGCAGTGATTCCACGTCTGACTCTGTCTAAGGATACTGACATTAACGTCCGCTTCAGGTATGGAGCGGACAGGCCCGAGGCCATATGACGACGGCTATGAGCGAGGAGCGGAAATTACGTCTGTGAGGGGCCGGTCAATGCCGCCGAAGAGGGTATGGCTCGTTTACACCTTGTATCTTTTTTCTTTCATGTGCCTGCATGTTATGGCGCGCAGGATAAATAACGGTAGGGCTAATATTTAACGGCGTATGTTAACGTTGATGATGCTCATCTATTTAAATGGAATCGCCAAAATGCAGAGTTTAGTCAGGGCCAGAAATTATAACTTTTCGGTTTGCATCAGTAAAATATCCCTCTGGGTTATTCTATATATGCCAGTAATGTTCATGGAATTGTCTGGCGGATTCCTTTTCGTCAAGGTATTCAAACCCGAGCAGGCGAATTTTTTCATGGTTGTAAAACCATTCGTTCCCGTGCCGTTCAATGATCTCCCCTGGCGTGAAGCACTGTCCTGATGCTACCCGCACAATCGCATATTTATCATTGCTAAATCTGACTCTGTGAATGCAGAAAGGTTGATTTATTTCGCCGGAAAGACGGCAGCCAATGATATCTCCTTCAATAAGAACAACTTTACTGGTTTTCATAAGCATAACCTTCATTACAGGAGTAAAACAGGTAGGTCGCCATTTTCCCATTTGTGTATCTTTAAAATGCGAGACCGCCGATCAGCCTCCAATACACCAGCATTCTGACGGTCTGAATAATAGCCCGCAGGCGGGGCACTCCAGAACCGCATTTTTCCGTAATTTACCTGCTTTCTGATCGGCCCGGTGGGCACATACCGGGCAAGCCACGTGAACGGGTCTCTCTTTAAAATGCCTGAGTCCATTTGTATAAGACATAAATTGATACTCTATGGAATGTAATATTCATTATACGCCTTTAAACAAGATTATTTAGATAATGTTATGTGGATTTATTACTAAATCAGCAAGTCAGACCCGCAGACCACCTGGGTGATTTGTGATATAATACCCTTCCGTGAGAAATTTATAATGAAATCAGAAGACATCCTCGACTGGTACCCGGCGCAATTGCCGCCAGTGAAAATTATCCTTGGTGAAGCCGTGCTGGCCGTCGGCAAACAGGGCCGCCCCATTAACACCCGGACGTTGCTTGAGTACCTGCAGGTGATGCAGGACAAACAAAAAAGAAGGGATGACAAAACCGCGATGAAGACCGCAATTGATGTTCTCCGGGACAATCAGCGCACTAACGGCAGACGTTAATGCGCACGCTAAGCCAGCGTCAGTTCTGAATGATATCAATGGTATGGAATTGTCCGTCATCCATCAGCGGAATGCTGTCATCGGGGAGGATGATGCCGTCCAGAGTGGTCTGGTATTTCCCGACGCCACGTGAAACGCTAATGTGATACTGACTGTCGCCGTACTGATATGTCATGGAAAACGACGGCCAGTTGTCCGGCAACAGAGAATGAACGGTAAGGGAAGTACCGCAACGTTTTATCCCCAGCAGCTCCTCTGTCAACAAACGGTATGCCCAGCCTGCGGAACCGGTATACCAGCTCCATCCGGCACGACCCGTATGCGGCGCGACGCTGTACACATCAGCGCTCATGACGTAGGGCTCTGCTTTATATTTTTCCACTCCACCGGCATCCAGCGTGTGGTTTATCGGGTTGATCATTGACCACAGCTGCCACGCGCGTTCTGCATTCCCCATCCGGGCAAACGCCATCACCGCCCAGATGGCGCCATGAGTATACTGCCCCCCGTTTTCCCGCACTCCTGGCAGATAGCCCTGGATATATCCCGGATTCAGCCCGTGCCCATCGAAAGGTGGCGTTAACAGTTTGATTAGCCCGGCCTCGTTATCCACCAGATGCTTATCCAGCGCCTGCATCGCCATGACGCTACGCGCCTGGCTGGCGACCCCGGACAGTACCGACCAGCTTTGCGCAATCGCATCAATTCGACAGTCCTGCGACGCTTTTGAGCCCAGGGGAGTACCGTCGTCAAAATATCCTCGCCGGTACCATTCACCGTCCCATGCCGAGGTTTCGAGATTTTTTTGCAGGCGCAGCGCCTCTGAACGACACATTGAAGCGACGCTGGCATCCTGTCGCCGATCGGCAAGCGAAGCGAAGCGTTGTAAAATATCGTACAGGAAGAAGCCCAGCCAGACGCTTTCACCTTTCCCCTCAATGCCAACCTGGTTCATCCCGTCATTCCAGTCGCCGGCCCCCATCAGCGGGAGACCGTGCTGCCCGAAGCGTAATCCATGCTGAATAGCTTTGACGCAGTGTAACCATAGCGTCTCTTCGCTGCTGCTGATGACCGGCGTGTCGTAGACGGACTCTTCACCCGGATGGAGCGGGCGACCTTGCAGATAAGGAATATTCAATTCCAGTATTTCCGTGTCCCCGATCGTTTCGACATAGTGACAGACTGCGAGCGGGAGCCAGAGATAGTCATCCGAACAGCGTGTACGCACGCCGTTACCGTGAGGAGGGTGCCACCAGTGTTGCACGTCTCCCTCAACAAACTGCCGTGTTGCGCACAGCACTATCTGTTCGCGCATCCTTTCCGGGGCGGCGTGACTGAGCGCCAGCGTATCCTGCAGCTGATCGCGAAAACCAAATGCGCCGCCGGACTGATAGTAACCGCTACGCGCCATAAGGCGACTGGCCATCGTCTGGTACAGCAGCCACCCGTTGACCAGTAAGTTCACGGAGGTATCCGGGGTATTGACCACCATTTTATCGAGTACGTGATGCCAATAGCGGTGAACGTTGTTCAGCTCCTGGCGGACGTTATCCTCATTCAGATAGCGGGCCAGGGTCTCCTGAGCCCGGCTATGATTTTCATCCACGCCAAGGACAAAAATAAACGTTCTCTGGTCGCCATCAATTAGCGTGGCCGCGGATTGTACTGCTGCGCAGGGATCCAGCGCGGCCCCCGTTTTCCCCGAGAGCCTGCGCAGCTTCATGGCGTCCGGATTTTGCAATGAACCGTTTCGGCCAATAAACTCGCGGCGGTCGCCCGTCAGCGAGCAGTAGGAGCCGCTGACGGCAAAAAATGCCGTGCGCTCGCCGCCGTTAGCGCCGTAAAAGTTGTTGGCCATCACCCCGCAACCGCCAGAAATGTTGACTGGATACGTAACGATATGGGAGGCCGAACGGGTTCGTAAATCCCCAAGCGTCCACTCCGCATAGCCGGTGACGGACAGTTTACGCGTTCGTCCCGAATTATTACTGAGCGTCAGGATCGCCAGTTTAACCGGTGCCTGTTCGGCGACCAGTATCGTCAACTCACTGTCTATCCCGCTCTCCCGGTGGGCAAACACGCTGTAGCCAAAACCATGACGGGTCAAATAGTCGCCGTGGCCGCGCACCGGCAGTATCGTCGGCGACCAGCACGCACCGCTCTCTTCATCACGCAGATAGAAGGCTTCACCACTGCGGTCGCTCACCGGATCGTTTTCCCAGGGCGTTAAGCGGTATTCATGGGCATTTTCATACCAGCTGTAGGCCTGTCCCGCCTCTGAGATAACGCTGCCAAAATCGGCGTTTGCCAGCACATTTGACCACGGAGCTGGCGTCGGCTCGTTTTCCCTGAGGACAATCTGATACTCCCGACCATCCTGAGAAAAGCCGCCGAGCCCATTGAAATGGCGCAGCTGATGGGTATCAGGCGTCCAGTCGGTATGTCGATTGCCCTCTGTTGCAGGGTGCGGAATTAGCAACCTGGCCTGGGGTTTTAGGGTATGAATGCGCTGGTTAAGCTGTTCACTTAGCCCGCCGGCTCGATCATCAAGGTACAGGCAGGCGACGCTCATCAGAAGCTGCTTATCCTCGGCGGAGAGATGCTCGCCATTACGGACAAAAATCCCGCCTGATTTATCCAGCAGGCTGGCTCCCGACCTGGCATAAATCAAATCCATAATCTGGTTTTGCAGCGCCTGCTGGTAGCCGCCGGGGCTCTCATTGAGGATCACCAAATCGACCTCCAGCCCTTTCTGGCGCCAGTATCGGTGCGCCTGAATAAGTGTTGTTACCGAGGCGATACCCTCTTCGCTGGTGATACTGAACAGCACTATCGGCAGATCGCCTGAAATCGCCCAGCCCCACAGGCCGGACTGACCTCGCCGGTTACGGCTGATAATCTGGCCGTCGGCGCGCAGCTCGTGACAGGGGTAAAGCACCGCGCTGGCGAGACGGTTAAACAGCGTGGCATCATCTTCACTGGCGTTCATCTGGCGTAACACCACCAGACTGTGGGACCAGGCCAGTTCAAAGATGCGGTCAGCAATGGGGTGATCTCTGTATTTTTCAAGCAACGCCAGGCTGTGCTGGCGGCTTTCGCTGATACCGTAAACGATATCGATAGTGACGGGCTGTCCCGGCAGTAGCGTGATAGCGTGGCGAATCGCCAGTATCGGATCAAGTACGGCCCCCGAGGTATTGCTGAGCGGTCCTTTTTTTACGCTTGTCAGCGCATTTGAAGGGGTTCTGCCGCGGCCAATAAATGCTGCCCTGTCGGTTTCAAACGAGATGCTCTTACTGTTATTGCCATGCACGACCACCATGTGAAACATGCACGGGTTCTGTTCGTCCAGCGAACGCGGGCGGCGATGGCACAGGATCGCGTCACGATCGGGGTTAATCTCGGTCTGGATAAATAAATTGCTGAATGCCGGATGGGCCCGATCGCTGGCGTCGGACGCCAGCACCACTTCGGAATAGGTTGTCAGTTCAAGGTCGTGCGGCATTCGCCCCCTGTGTACCAGCGTGAGCCTCCGTAGTTCAATATCATCTTCCGGGGAGACCACAATCTGGGTTCTGACACTCAGCGATCCGAAAGTACGCCTGTATTCAGCGCCGGCATCGGTAAAGATCGCCTCGTCGCCGTTATCGGCGTCTTTGCCGGTGGGATGCCAGGTATTGCTCCAGACTTCGCCCGTTTGCGAATCGCGGATATAGCAGAATGCTCCCCAGTTATCCCGGGTCGTATCGCTGCGCCAGCGCGTGAGGGCAATATTGTTCCAGCGGCTATAGCCACCGCCACCGGGGGTCAACATCAGATGGTAATGGCTGTTGGACAACAGCTGAACTTCAGGCACCGGCGTATCTGCTCCGGTGAAAATACGCGGTTCGTAGCGAACGGGTTTGACCCTTCCTTCATGGGATTCGAAATGACGGCGCGGGCTGTAGAGATCGACCGCATCCGGCACGCGCTCCTGTAACAGCAGGCTCGCCGAGCGGAAGACGGTACTGGACATGAATCGCTCCGTCATCGGGGCGTTAAGCAGCACGTGAGCCAGCGCCTGAAATGCCATCCCCTGATGGTGCGCCATCCAGGACTGCACGACGGCATACAGCTGCCCGGTTGCGAGGCGGGAGGGAGTATAGTCCAGCGCTTCATAAAAACCGTATTCGCCGCGCGCGCCGTTTTTTTCCAGGCTGAGCAGATTCTCGCAGGCTTTCTGCGGAGAGATCGTTAGCGCCAGCAGTGTCGCATACGGGGCGATGACCATATCGTCAGCAAGTCCTCGCCGCAGACCGAGGCCCGGTACGCCAAATGCCTGATACTGATAATTATGTTGAACATCAAAAGCATGATAACCGGACTCCGATACCCCCCACGGCACCCCACGCTCTTTGCCCCAGCGTATCTGACGCTTAACCGCGGACTGGCTCATTTCATCGAGAAGGCTACCGGGCCAGGTGGGCATCACCAGGTTCGGCATCAGGTATTCAAACATCGAACCGCTCCACGACATCAACGCGGTTTCATGGTCAATGGTGGTGAACAACCGTCCCAGGGCATACCAGCTTTTTAACGGCAGCTGGTTAGTCGCGATGGCGAGAAAACTGGTCAGACGGATTTCAGACGGCAGAAGATCGTAATGGCTTTTATCGGGTGTATTTGTATCACAGTTGTAGCCGACGCTGAGCAGGCTGGTCGCCTCGCTGTACAGAAAAGCAAAATCCATTCTCGCATGATCGTTCAGCCGCTGTTCAAGTTCAGTGATAATCTTCAGCCGCATGCGGGCCAGCGCCGTAGCCGATGCCGGAGGCGTTCCTTCGCCGCAATAGCTCGCGCCGGCAAGCCAGCTCAATGTCGGCAGCATCTGTTCGCTATACGTCTGAGGTATCCAGCCAAGCAAATGCGACCATTCATGGCAAAGCTGCACCAGCTGATGCTCAAGGTGTCCTGTCCAGCGCACCACAAGGCTGCTCTCCTGAGCGCACTGCGTCGTCAGATGGTTACACTGGGCGCGCATTTTTTTAAGTTCGCTGAACAGCTGCGCCGGACGCAGCGACGCTGCGTTCAGGCAGTGCTTGCGCAGCAGTCGCAGACCGGTTGGCGCGTTCTGACCCCAGTGTTTTTCCAGAATGATTATCGTATCGTTCAGCCCGGCCAGGATCTGCTCGCTGTTCAAAACCGGCTGATGACGCATGGCGGACAGGCCTTCGCGCAATGTCAGTAAATGGCCGGCCATATTGCCGCTGTCAACGCTCGAAACATAGCGTGGGCTGAGGGGCGCAAGCGTGCGGGTGTCATACCAGTTAAAGAGATGGCCCCGGAAGTGTTCCATTTTATCCATTGAGTCGAGAGTCATCGTCACGCGCTGTAAAACCTCTCCCCCGGGCAGGTAGCCAAAATCCCAGGCGGTCAGATTGGCCATCAGGGAAAGTCCGATATTGGTGGGGGAGGTGCGATGTGCGATGGTTGGCTGCGGTATTTCCTGGTAATTGTCCGGTGGAAGCCAGTTCTCTTTTGCCGTGGCAAAGGTTTCAAAGAAGGCCCAGATTTCGCGACTCGTCTGACGCAGCAGCAGCTTCTGTTCCTGGTTCAGCGAAATCGCCTTACGTTCAGGCTGGCGGCTTAGCCAGCTCAGCAGCAGGGGGGCCAGACACCATAGAACGCCGACGGGCAGAGCGATAGTCAGAAGCCGTGGGGAAAAATGAAAAGTCATCATCGTCAATGCCGCCCCGGCGACAACATTCAGCCACATCGCCCGATAAAAACGAATCACCGAAACGCCGGGCTGATGGCCGTCGGGGCTGTGGCTGGTCCACTGGATGAGATTGCGCTGACTGACGCCAAGACGCCAGAGCGTCACGGCAATGGCGTACAATGAGTATCCGGCCTCATGCGGCAGTATCGCAAAATTGAGCCCGATACGGGAAAACCGTTTCAGCGCCCCGGCCGCGACGAGTGGAATATGCAGCCGCAAAGGGCGGCGAAGAGGTTTATGCAGAAGGTCGTGACTGATGCTCAGCGCTGAAGGCAATAACCACACCAGCGCCAGCGCGCCAAGCCAATAAAGCGGGTTGGGGACCAGCAGCAGGGAGCAAAAAAGAAGCGCCAGCAAAGACGGGCTGACCAGGCTGCGGCGTAAATTGTCGAATAACTTCCAGCAGGAAAGCGCCGATAGCGGATTTTTATCCCGGGTTCCATCCGCTTTTCTGACGTACGGGCTGAGCCAGTTAAGCAGCTGCCAGTCGCCACGGATCCAGCGCGTGCGGCGGGCAACGTCTGACAGATAGTTGTTCGGGTACTGCTCGTAGAGTAAAACTTCACTGAGTAGCCCGGAGCGAGCGTAGCACCCTTCGAGTAAATCATGGCTGAGGACCAGATTTTCCGGGCAGGCGTTGGCGGTGGCCAGGACAAAGATATCGACGTCATAAATGCCCTTACCAACGAACGATCCTTCGCCGAAGAGATCCTGATAGATATCTGAAGACATCATCGAATAGGGATTATTACCCGGCACGCTGCTGCGCATGGCGGCATAGCGTCCCTGTCCGTTGCGCGGCATTTCCTCCGCCAGCCCGGGCTGTAAAATGCCGTACCCTTTGACGACCCTCTGCCGTAGCGGATCATACTCTGGCAGGTTGAGCGGATGCGCCATTGTCGCGACCAGTTTATGCGCCGTGTCGCGCGGTAACACCGTATCGCTGTCCAGGGTGATGACATATTTAATATGACCCGGCAACAGATGCGCTGGCGCATCTGCGACGCTGGAAAATTGCGCCGCGGGATGGCGCAACCAGTTGTTCAGCAACGCCAGCTTTCCCCGTTTGCGTTCATAACCCATCCATTTTTCCTGCGTGGAGGCCCATTCTGGCTGTCGGTGCAGAAGATAAAAGCGTGGGCGGCTGGCTGGATAGCGGCGGTTAAGATCCTCTGTTTCCGCGATGGCCTGTCTGAGCAGCCCGCTGTTTTCTGGCGGTTTTTCAACGGCGGAATCGGCAAAATCGGTGAGAAGGGCGAAGCGGAGGTTTTCGTTCTGATTACCCAGCCAGCACACTTCCAGGCTGGTGAGGAGCTTGCTGATGCTTTCGTGACTTGTCAGCATACAAGGGACCACTACCAGGGTCGCGCAATCAGCCGGAATTCCAGCGGAAAAATCCATTCGCGGCAGCGGTCTGGGTATTCGAAAGCGGGTGGTCGCTTCGCTCAACAAATCGTTCATTAACTGACTGACCGCCAAAATAAGCGGCAACGCCAAAAGTATCAGCATCCAGCCCATTCCCTGCTGCGCGGTTTCGTGCAAAATTCCGGCCGTCACCGCTGTCGTCAGCAGGCTCAGGCTGCCAAGCCATGACAACAAGGGGATTTTGTTGAAACTATGCCGCAGGCGTATCAGCCCTGAGGTATCTGCGGAAAGCTGCACTTCCAGCAGCTCGCGGCCTCCACCGGCCAGATAATAACCAATATGATGCCCCGGCGTGCCGGGCGCATTTTCCACAGAAAGCGCCAGTACCCGGCTGGCTACCTCTGACTCGCTGAAACGACTGTCTCTGGTCAGGATCTCGATGACGTGGCGGTAATGATCCCGGGTATCAAAGTGCATACGGGAATAGGTGCCGGCAGGATCGAGACGCAATGTCTGTTCTACGACGCTGATTGCCTCGGCGAAATCAGCCCAGTTCGTTTCGCTCAGCAAACGCAAGCCCGCGATGCTGTTGCTGACGGAAAGCTGGCTGGCCGCAAGCTGTTGATTGAAGCGGTGAATAAGAACCTCGGTTGTCACGCCCTGTTCAGCAAGACGCTGGTCCACCCAGGTCAGCGGCAGTGCCAGCGCATTGCCGCGCCCCTGCAGGCGGCGTACCAGTTCTGCGACAAACGCACTGCTCAGCGGCGGCCGCGCGCGCGCCATGTCGGCGACCACCATGATTAAGTCTGCCGGAGTATTCTCGGCACATTCGAAAATCCGCGTAATCCATGTATCTGCCAGGCTGCGCTCTTGCTGGGCTTTTACTACTTCCATACTGACGCGACGCAGATTTTCGATCAGAGACAGACGCAGCATGCCCGGTAGCGCCCAGACCTCGCCTAACGTCAGCGGCGTCACCTGCTGATAGGCCGCAATATAGCTGGTCAGGCTGGCCACGTCCCAGCGCCCGTCACCGTGGGCAATAGCTTCAGATGCGATATCGTAAATACGCGGGCAGTGGTGAGGCGATGCCAGGGACGGGAGGCCTTTGCCAAAGCTTTTTGGCAGATGCTGGCGGACAATGCGGATTTGTTCCTCAATCAGGTAGTAATTATCAAGCAGCCACTCACCCGCGGGCATGATGCTCGATTTTTTCCCGGCATTGAGCGCATAACAGTTTTGCGTGATCGCAGCCTCATTATCCCCCAGCCGTTTAAGAAGATAGTAAGGCAGCTTGTCCGGCGACAACTTATGAGTATGCGCCAGTTTCTGGCCGTAACGTTCCATCTGAGGCGTCGAAAACAGCTCTGAGCGCAAGCTATTTTCGCTTGTTGAGTCGTTGGCAGGAAACGGCACCAGTTCAGGGGCTTTCGTAGACATACGGGAGCGGCTAAACCATGCTCGGGGATTCATTTTCATAGCGTTGCTCTGATGCGACATTAACGCGCAGGAGCAGTTGCGAAATCAGTTCAGAAACGTTCTCTCAGGATGGGCGTAAGGCATCAGGGATTTAACAGCTGCCGGTCTTTATTTCAGTATAGAACACCGGTTTGTACGTGAGCCGGCGTAAGGGGTTAGCGTGGCGAGACAAAAAGGGCCTTACATCCCGGGCATAGCATTGCCTGCTTTAACCGAATCTTTGATGCAGGCTGGGGGGATTTTAAGCCGCAGATGGGGCAGGTGGCGGTGGACGTTCCACCGATGAGCTTCATTGCGTAATCGAGAAATGACATGATGATTAACCTTTCAATGAATGTGTTTCAGTCTACCACGTCTGGATAAAATTTAATCTATATAAAAACCTCCCCGTTTATATTTGCTGCTTCTCTCCCTCATCTCAGGCCGCAGCGGTAGTCCACCTCTGCCATAAAACTGCCCGCGACCCTCCTTTGACTTTCCCGAGGGAAGGGCGGACCGTCGTGCACTTCCCGAGAGCAAAGGCTATGATGCTTGCAGAAAATGACCAGCGTCAGCGCTATCCCAACGGAGAACGGGCCTGATGACGCTGAGGTATCATTCATCCCCGGCGAGTCAGTATTCGTTTTAACTAAGAGGCGCGTATGTTAAAAGTCACTGCCGAAGATTTTATAAAACCCGAATGCGTTGAAATCGTTCTCCCTTTGTACCGGGAACTGGTATCGGCAACGAAGAAAGAGCCGCGCTGTATCGCTTATGATTTATATATTGATGAGAAGGATCCCGGACATTTCATTTTTATTGAGGAGTGGCCAGACCACGCGGCCCTTGACGCGCATTGCGCCAGCGAGCATTTCAGACGACTGGTCCCTTTAATCGACCAGCATAAGCGAAAAGACGCCCGCTATATCCTGATGAATTGCCGGGTGAATCCGGAGGAATAGCCAGGCCGGCGGTAATGCGGCGTCATCATTGTAGTTCAGGCGGCCCGCAGCGGGTTAACGCGCATTGATTTAGATTCCGAATTATCTTCCCCGGTGATGGATGGCCTGAGGCGGTTTTGGGCGAAGCGTCACTCACGACCGCCAACGCAACGCCGCTTCCGTTATTCTGCTCCCGCCGGAGCCTTGCGCCTTATTTCAATCATATGGACATAAAAGTCATGGAACTCCTGGTCCTGTTTGGCAACCATTTCAGGAGGCAATGATTTGCGCTCGTCTCTCCACAGCCTGAGCGCTTCCTCGCACTGCCGGTAAGCGGCGTCAACAATCTCAATGGCTGGCTTATCCGTTTTAATGAACGGGACCGTGTGATTATCAAGGCAGATTGATACGGGAGTGCCAAATTGCTCTGCTGATGCGCCGCCCGCGATAGCTCCCAGCAGCCAGCACATGTTCTGAAGCTTTTTTCTCATTACTCTCAACCTCTTAATAAGCCGAAGCAGCAAATTAGCACGGTAGGTCCTCGCTGTCCCCAGGGATAATAACCGTGGCGTTGGCTAAGCGTGATAATGGCGCGACCGAGGACGCGGCGTACGGGAAACGAAAAGGGGAGCATGATGCCGGAACAGGCGCTAACCATTGCGTCAGCGGGAGAATAATATTGCGTGCTAGGGATAGAAAATCAGCCAGAAAATATAATTAACTGGCTGATTTATTTACGTTAGCTGGTGGTATTGGCACTCTGCTTATGGAACAGCTCGCGGAATACCGGATAGATATCTTCCTGGTCGCGTATATGCTGCATGGCGAAGTTTTCAAAGGTCGTCTGCAGGTGTTCATATTCACGCCATAACGTCTGGTGGGCGCGACGGGTGATTTCAATATAGCTGTAGTAACGCACCACCGGCAGGATGTTCTTCGCCAGCAGTTCGTGACACAGCGGCGAGTCATCCGCCCAGTTATCGCCGTCCGACGCCTGCGCGGCGTAGATATTCCACTGCGACGGGTCGTAGCGCGCTTTAACCACTTCATCCATCAGCTTCAGCGCGCTGGAGACGATCGTGCCGCCGGTTTCCTGCGAATAGAAAAACTCGTGTTCGTCCACCTCTTTTGCCTGGGTATGGTGGCGGATATAGACCACCTCGACGTTTTTATAGGTCCGGCTGAGGAACAGATACAGCAGGATGTAAAAACGTTTGGCCATATCTTTGGTGACCTGATCCATGGAGCCGGAAACGTCCATCAGGCAGAACATCACCGCCTGGCTGGAGGGCTCGGGCCGTTTTTCATAATTCTTATAGCGCAGATCGAAGGTATCGATAAACGGCACGCGGTCAATCTTCGCCCGCAGCTCGGCTATCTCCTGACGCAGCCGCTCTTCTTCCAGCAGCTGTGCCGGTTCGCTTTTAGTGATGACGTCCAGATCCGCCTCCAGCGCGCGCAGCTCGCGTCGCTTACCGGCGGTCATGGCGGTACGTCGCGCCAGGGAGTTTTGCAGCGAACGCACCACGCTGATGTTAGCCGGGACTCCGTTAGCGGTAAAACCCGCCCGATGCGTTTTAAACTCGGTAAGCTGCCGCTGCTGGTTTTTCTTCAGATTCGGCAGGGCGAGATCCTCAAACAGCAGGTCGAGATACTCGTCTTTGGATATCTGAAAGACAAACCCATCCTCGCCTTCGCCATCGGCGCTGGCTTGCCCCTGGCCGCTACCTCCGCCGCCGCCACCACCCTGCGGTCGTTCAATACGGTCATTTTGCACAAAATGGTCGTTGCCGGGATGCACGCGATTGCGCAGGCCGCCGCGACCCTGATGAAACATCGGTTCGTTGATATCATCCGTCGGAATAGAGACGGATTCTCCGCTCTCAATATCGGTCACCGAGCGCTTGTTGATCGCCTCGGAGATCGACTGTTTGATCTGCGCCTTGTAGCGACGCAAAAAGCGCTGGCGATTCACCGCACTTTTATTCTTCCCGTTCAGGCGCCGGTCTATAAACCAGGTCATATGCCCCCCGTACTGCATTTGCCAACCATACACGTCATACTTCAAGCCGCATTGTGCGTTGCTTACCCCGGACGCTTACCTGAGTAAACCTCCGGGGCTCCCTGCAACTCGAATTGTTGGTATCTCTTTTTTGCCCCGCAGCGATCGGGCTTGCCGCACGTCAGGACGATTTACGTACGCGCAAATACCATTCGCACAGCAAACGTACCTGCTTACGGGTGTAGCCTTTCTCCATCATCCGGTCGACGAAGTCATCGTGCTTTTTCTGCTCGTCGGTAGAGGTTTTGGCGTTGAACGAAATGACCGGCAGCAGCTCTTCGGTATTGGAGAACATTTTCTTCTCAATAACCGTGCGCAGTTTTTCGTAGCTGGTCCAGTTCGGGTTGCGTCCGCTGTTGTTTGCTCTGGCGCGCAGCACGAAGTTGACTATCTCATTACGGAAGTCTTTCGGGTTGCTGATCCCCGCCGGTTTTTCAATTTTCTCCAGCTCCGCGTTCAGCGATTCGCGGTCGAACAGCTGGCCGGTATCCGGATCGCGGTATTCCTGATCCTGAATCCAGAAATCCGCATAGGTGACATAGCGGTCAAAAATGTTCTGCCCGTATTCGGAGTAGGATTCGAGATAGGCGGTCTGGATCTCTTTACCGATAAACTCGGCATATTTCGGGATCAGATAGCCTTTGAGGAATTCCAGGTAGCGCTCCGACTGCTCCTGCGGGAACTGCTCGCGCTCAATTTGCTGTTCCAGGACGTAGAACAGATGAACCGGGTTAGCGGCAACCTCGGCATGATCAAAGTTAAATACCCGCGACAATATTTTAAAGGCGAAGCGGGTGGAGAGACCGTTCATACCTTCGTCGACGCCGGCATAATCGCGATACTCCTGGTAGGATTTCGCTTTCGGGTCGGTATCTTTCAGGCTCTCGCCGTCATAGACGCGCATTTTGGAGTAAATGCTCGAGTTTTCCGGCTCTTTCAGGCGCGACAGAATCGAGAAGCGCGACAGCGTTTCAAGGGTGCCAGGCGCGCAGGGCGCATGGGTCAGCTCGCTGTTATTCAGCAGTTTTTCATAAATACGCATCTCTTCAGAAATGCGCAGGCAATAAGGCACCTTGACGATATAGACGCGGTCGAGGAAGGCCTCATTGTTTTTGTTATTACGGAAGGTCACCCACTCAGATTCGTTCGAGTGCGCGAGGATAATCCCGTTAAACGGCAGGGCGGAAATCCCTTCGGTGCCGTTATAGTTGCCTTCCTGAGTGGCGGTCAGCAGCGGATGCAGCACCTTAATCGGCGCTTTGAACATCTCGACGAATTCCATAATCCCCTGGTTGGCGCGGCACAGGGCGCCGGAATAGCCGTAGGCATCCGGATCGTTCTGGGCGTAGTGCTCCAGCTTGCGAATATCAACCTTACCGACCAGGGCAGAGATATCCTGGTTGTTCTCATCGCCGGGTTCGGTTTTGGCGATGGCAACCTGCTCCAGAATCGACGGCCACACCTTGATGACGCGGAATTTGGTGATATCGCCGCCAAACTCATGCAGACGCTTGGCCGCCCACGGCGACATGATGGTGCCGAGATAGCGGGTTGGTACGCCATATTCCTTCTCGAGGATCTGCGCATCTTCCCGCGGATTAAACAAGCACAGAGGATGGTCGTTCACCGGGCTGCGCTCGCCGTTCGCGCTCAGCACGTAAACCGGTACGCGCTGCATTAATGATTTCAGACGCTCGGCAAGGGATGATTTACCGCCGCCCACCGGCCCCAGCAGATACAGAATCTGTTTCTTCTCTTCCAGACCTTGCGCAGCATGCTTCAGGTAAGAAACGATCTGTTCAATGGCATCTTCCATACCGTAAAACTCTTCAAATGCCGGATAGCGTGCGACAACCCGGTTTGAAAAGAGACGGGACAGCCTTGGCTCCAGGGCCGTATCGACCATTGCGGGTTCACCAATGGCCATCAGCAGCCTTTCTGCCGCGTTGGCATAAGCACTGCGATCTTGCCGGCAGATGGTAAGAAACTCCTGCAGTGTGAACTCTTCGTCCTTGGCAGCTTCATAACGCTGGCGATAGTGATCGAATATATTCATGGCATGCCGTCCTTTCGTATTTAGCACAAGTTGAGAGCGTTCATATGAATAGTGGGTGCTCCCGGAAGAGGCAAGCAGAGCGCGACGTCTACTGATTCTCCAGCAACCCTTATGCCAGGTTGTCGACAAGATTAAGATAACGTGCCCTGCAATGACATCTTCTAAATTAAAGCGTAGATGCATTTAGAAAACTTGCATGCAGCGAAAAATCAATTTCAATGACATATCAATAACTCATCCTAAAAAAGGCCGCTTTTTCGCACGTCCTGCCGGGGGCCTTCATCGTGTTGTCATGAAGCTGCAGGTCCGAAACCCTGTATTGATGAGCGGGGGAGTCATTTTTTGTAATGACGGGTAAAGAATTTGAGGCATGAGGGCTACGACGTTAAACTGCCTGCGCGGATTATTTGACAAACGGGAATATGGATTGTGAAGAAGATCAAATCTCTGGCACCAGGCGTGTGCCTTTTGGCTTGTGTGTCGGCAGCGCACGCCGACGGGAAGTTAACGCTGGGGGCCGGCGTGGGTATCGTCGAAAGCCCGTATAAGCAATATGACGTCGATGTTTACCCGGTGCCGGCAATCAGCTACGAGAGCGACAGCTTTTGGTTCCGTGGCTTAGGCGGCGGTTACTACTTATGGAATGACGAGAGCGATAAGCTGTCGGTTACCGCCTACTGGTCGCCGATGTACTTTAAGCCGGGCGACAGCGACAGCGAACAGATGCGTAAGCTGGATCGGCGTAAATCGACGATGATGGCCGGGCTGTCTTATGTCCACAACACCCCGTATGGCTTCCTGCGTACCACCCTCGCCGGCGATACGCTGGATAAAAGCAACGGGATTACCTGGGACATGGCCTGGCTCTATCGCTACACCAACGGCAACCTGACCTTAACGCCGGGTATCGGCGTGGAGTGGAGCAGCGACAACCAGAACGAATACTACTACGGCGTTTCGAAGCGCGAATCCGATCGCAGCGGCATGCGCAGCTACGACCCGGATAGCAGCTGGAACCCGTATCTCGAACTGTCGGCAAACTATCGCTTCCTCGGCGACTGGAGCGTATACGGCGCGGCGCGCTACACCCGCCTCTCCGACGAAATCACCGACAGCCCGATGGTGGACAAATCCTGGAGCGGTCTGATCTCCACCGGGATCACCTACACTTTCTGATTGTGCATCTTTATAGACACATCTGTGCATCAAAACAGGGCGTAGCGCCCTGTTTTGCATTACGGTGGTGCAATAAGCGACGGGAGGTAGCGATGACGGTAAAAATGGGCCGCTTTGGCGACCAGCAGGCGGTTCCTGCCATCGGGCAGGGGACCTGGTATATGGGACAAAACGGCGCGCATCGCTCGCAGGAAGTGGCTGCACTGCGAGCGGGCGTTGAGCTCGGGCTGACGGTTATCGATACCGCCGAAATGTATGCCGACGGCGGGGCGGAAGAGGTGGTGGGCGAGGCGCTTCTCGGCCTGCGCGACCGCGTGACGCTGGTTTCCAAAGTCTATCCGTGGCACGCCGGTGGGCGCAGGATGCGCGAGGCCTGTGAAGCCAGCCTGCGTCGTCTGAAGAGCGATTATCTCGATCTCTATCTGCTGCACTGGCGGGGTGATTTCTCGCTGGCAGAAACCGTCGAGGCGATGGAGGCGCTGGTTGCTCAGGGCAAAATTCGCCGCTGGGGCGTCTCCAATCTCGATACCGACGATATGCAGGCGCTGTGGCAGGTGCCCGGAGGCAGACGCTGCGCGACCAACCAGGTGCTGTATCATCTGGCATCGCGCGGCATTGAACACGATCTGCTGCCGTGGTGTCAGCAGCAGCAGCTGCCGGTTATGGCCTACAGCCCGCTGGCCCAGGCCGGTCGCCTGCGCGATGGCTTAATGAATCATCCCGCCCTCAGCAGCCTGGCGCTGGAAAAGGGCGTCACGGTCGCGCAGCTCCTGTTAGCGTGGGTAATCAGCCACAAAGGGGTGATGGCGATTCCAAAGGCCGGAAGCATCGCGCACGTTAAAGAGAACGCGGCCGCGCTCGAGGTGGTGCTGGATGAGAACGATATCGCGGTGATGGAAAGGGCCTTTCCGGCGCCGGGGCGCAAAACGCCCTTAGATATGGTGTAAAGGCGCTGATTTTACAAAGACATCTGCGGGTTTCGTTGATGGATATCAATGCTCAGTTGTGATTATCCTTTTAAAGATAAAAGAAAAAGGAGAATGACATGACTGAACCTAACAAGCCTCTGGACGTGAAGCTGGCTTTTCCCCTCTGGAAAGCCGCCCTGACAATCCTGTTCGGCGCAATTATCTGGTTTACCCCTCCCCCAGAAGGGTTGGCCATTCATGCATGGCAAATGTTTGCTATTTTTGCCGCAACGATCTTTGCCATCATCCTGAAGGTGATGCCGATGGGGGCGGTGACGATGATTGCGCTGATCGTCTCCGCATTTTTAGGGGTGACGCCTCTCTCACCGGGTAAAAGCGACAAAATCGCGGCGCTTTCCGGGTTTGCCAACGGTACGATCTGGTTGATTGGTATCGCGATGTTCATCTCCCGGGCGGTGATTAAGACGGGGCTGGGCAAGCGGGTGGCGCTGTGGTTTATTTCCAAATGCGGTTCAAGCATGCTGGGCGTAGCCTATGGTCTGGCCCTGTCTGACGTTGTCCTGGGGCCGGGCATTCCCTCGGCGTCGGCGAGGGGCGGCGGCATTATGTATCCTATTACGCAGTCCATTGCGACCGCATACCAGTCGGAACCTGGCGCGACGGCCAGAAAAGCCGGCGCCTTTTTAATGCTCTGCGTTTCTCAGATTGACGCCATTGTCTGTACGATGTTTTTAACGGCGATGGCGGGTAACCCGCTGATAGCCGAACTGGCGAGAAGCCAGGGCATTGAAATCACCTGGACGACCTGGTTTGTCGGCGCGATCGTGCCGGGGATTGCCTCTCTGATCCTGCTGCCGCTGGTGCTGTACGCTATTTATCCGCCGCAGCTGAAGAAAACGCCGGAAATTCCCGCGATCGCCAGAGAAGAGCTGCGCAAAATGGGGCCGATGTCGCTGGCGGAAAAAATCCTCGCGCTTGATTTTGTCCTGCTGATCTTGCTTTGGACGGTGGGCGACATTTTCTTTGCCATTCCCGCCACCCTTTCCGCGTTTATTGGGCTGATGGTGCTGCTGGTCAGCAATATCATGTCGTGGAAAAACATTATTGAAGAAAAAACGGCCTGGGATACGATGTTCTGGTTCGCCGTACTGGTGATGATGGCCAACGCGCTCAACAAGTACGGCATGATTAGCTGGATATCGGAGCGGATTGTCGGCTATGTCGGCCACTTCGAGTGGATAACGGTCTTCTTACTGCTGGTCGCGGTCTATTTCTATACCCGCTATTTCTTCGCCTCGGCGATGGCGCATATTTCCGCTATGTACCTGGCGTTTCTGGCCGTTGCCGTTTCCGTCGGCGTGCCGCCGCTTTTCGCCGCCCTGGTGCTGGGCTATACCTCGAACCTGTCGATGGGGCTGACGCAGTACTCTGGCGGCCCGGGGCCCGCTCTGTTTGGTTCCGGCTATAACACCACGGGTCAGTGGTGGGGCGTCAGTTTCGTGGTGTCGATTGCGTCTATCTTCATCTGGCTGGTGCTGGGGGGCGCGTGGATGAAGCTGGTGGGGTTCTGGTAACGGAACAACGTCGCATGCGGCATCAGTAAAAAAACAGGGCGATTGCGCCCTGTTTTTGATCCCGCGTCTCCGGTTCAGGAGCGCAGCGGCATTAGCCTCTTTTCGCGACGCGGATAGTTTGCGCCAGGCGAGACGGTTTTTCTTCGCTGGCTTTCTGCGATCCGGTGACGCAGCAGGTTTCGACGCAAACGAAGGTTTTGTAGCCGTCGTCCGGCATATCGCCCATGCTCACGGAAAGCGCCGGGCCAGGGTTCCAGCCCACCACGTTGCTGTTATGGTGATGAATAACGTCAATGCTGCGGTTCAGCGCGCCGTCGTGAATAACGCTGCAGGCATCCGCGTTCAGATAGACGCGGTCGGTACGATCCGGGAAGGTCTCCTCGCCGTGGCTTAGCACGCCTTCCTGCGCGTTGTTAACCTTATCAATATAGCGATCGCCCAGGCCGCTGACTTTCACCGCCGCAATATCTCCGACGTTGAAGTAGGTATGCAGGGCGGAGGTGGTTTCAAATTCGCCGTGCGCTTCCAGTTCGATTTCGCAGGTTTTACCCAGCTTGAAGCGCGCGTAGAGCGTAAATTCGTGCGGCCAGTACTGCCGGGTCTTATCGCTGCTTTTCAGTTCGAAGGTCAGCATCACGCCGCTTTCATCTTCATTGTGACCTTTCAGCGTCCACGGCAGGTTGCGCGCAAAGCCATGGGCAGGAAGACCCTGCTGCGCCGCCGGGCCAAACCACGGCCAGCAAACCGGCACGCCGCCGCGCAGCGCGATGCCGCTTTTAAACGGGGTGTTTGCGCTGAGCCACAGAACTTCTTCTTCGCCGGCAGGTTTCCAGGAGAGCAGGTGGGCGCCCTGGAAGGCGACGGAAGCTTTAACCTGCGGATGGTCAACGACAATCAGGTCGAGGTCGTCAAGCTGGCGGCGAGAGAGGACAGGAGTAACTTGTTCAATAACCGGGAGAGCAAAAATTTTGTTAATCATGGTGCAATCCTTGGTGTACAGGTACTGAGTTAAGCCATAAAAAAAGGCGACCGAAGTCGCCTTTTTGGATCAGGTTCTCATCTCAACTTATTTGGAGATGTGAGCGATCAGGTCCAGAACTTTGTTGGAGTAACCAGTTTCGTTGTCGTACCAGGAAACCAGTTTCACGAAGTTGTCGTTCAGGGCGATACCTGCTTTAGCATCGAACACGGAAGTGCAAACTTCGCCGTTGAAATCGGTAGATACAACGTCGTCTTCGGTGTAGCCCAGAACGCCTTTCATTGCGCCTTCGGAAGCAGCTTTGATGGCTTTCTTAATTTCTTCATAAGAAGCAGCTTTTTCCAGACGAACGGTCAGGTCCACAACGGATACGTTCGGAGTAGGAACGCGGAACGCCATACCGGTCAGTTTGCCATTCAGTTCTGGCAGTACTTTACCTACTGCTTTAGCAGCACCGGTAGAGGACGGGATGATGTTCTGGGATGCGCCGCGGCCGCCGCGCCAGTCTTTGTGAGACGGGCCATCAACGGTTTTCTGAGTAGCGGTAGTCGCGTGAACGGTGGTCATCAGCGCTTCGACGATGCCGAAGTTGTCGTTGATAACTTTAGCCAGCGGTGCCAGGCAGTTAGTGGTGCAGGATGCGTTAGAAACGATGTCCTGGCCTTCGTATTTGTCAAAGTTAGCGCCTTTAACAAACATCGGAGTGTTGTCTTTGGACGGGCCAGTCAGAACGACTTTTTTCGCGCCAGCAGTGATGTGTTTACGAGCGGTTTCGTCAGTCAGGAACAGACCAGTTGCTTCAGCAACGATGTCAACGCCAACTTCGTCCCACTTCAGGTTAGCCGGATCGCGTTCAGCGGTAACACGGATTTTTTTACCGTTAACGACCAGATGACCGTCTTTCACTTCAACGGTACCGTTGAAACGGCCGTGAGTGGAGTCATACTTCAGCATGTAAGCCATGTAGTCAGCGTCTAACAGGTCGTTGATTGCAACGATCTCGATGTCAGAACGTTCTTGAGCAGCACGGAAAACAATGCGACCGATACGGCCAAAACCGTTGATACCTACTTTGATAGTCATATATTCCACCAGCTATTTGTTAGTGAATAAAAGGTTGCCTGTAAAATTACAAAAACCTTACGCAGCGTCAAGCGGAATCGTGTCAATCATTGCGACAAATCAATCCAGAGCACACCTTTGCGCGATTGATTTGCCTCACTCTCCCTTTGAGCCCAATTCCATATGGGGACTGCGCGCGGAATTTTAAAGGTCATTAAAGATAAAAATGTGATTTATGTCACAATTATCTAGCTGCCTATCGGCATCGAATAAGTTTAGAACAAAAGTCCACGCTTCATTGTTAATGTTTTGTTAGAATCGAGCAGTTAAAGTTGTCCTTTCACAGCGAGAAGCATGCACATGTCGAATAAACCCTCCTCGGACGAGCTCAAAAAAGAGTTGAGCGAGATGCAGTTTTACGTGACGCAGAATCACGGCACCGAGCCGCCGTTCACCGGCCGACTGCTCCACAACAAACGAGACGGCGTCTACCACTGCCTGGTGTGCGACGCGGCGCTGTTTCACTCGCAAACCAAGTACGATTCGGGCTGCGGCTGGCCGAGCTTTTTTGAGCCGGTAAGCGACGAGGCCATTCGCTATCTGAACGATTACTCTCACGGTATGCAGCGCACGGAAATTCGCTGCGGTAAGTGCGATGCTCACCTCGGACACGTCTTCCCGGATGGTCCGCAGCCGACCGGCGAGCGTTTTTGCGTAAATTCGGCCTCGTTAAGCTTCAGCGACGATGATAACGGCGAGCAGATCAAGGGCTAAAGAAACGATTCAGCAAATTATTCCAATGCGGAGTTGAGCGGACGATGGATATCGAGCAAATTATCGACAGTATGACCCCGGAAGTTTATCAGCGTCTGGCCACGGCGGTGGAGCTGGGAAAATGGCCGGATGGGGTGGCGTTAACCCCGGAGCAGAAAGAGAACAGCCTGCAGCTGGTGATGCTGTGGCAGGCGCGACACAACGTCCAGGCCCAGCATATGACGATCGATACCAACGGGCAGATGGTGATGAAGAGCAAGCAGGAGCTAAAAGTGGAGTTCGGCATTTCGCCAGAACCTATTGTGACGTTTAAATCCTGATCGGCTCGCGCGGGTATGCTGCTTACGCAGGCCCGGCGGGTTTCGCCGCCGGGCGCTGAAGCTTTACGGACCGGTTACTTCTTGTTCATCATCGCTTTAAGATCGGCAAAAGGGTTATATTTCGCGTCGCCGACGCTCTTTTGCGCGTCTTCGCCCGCCACCACCGTTGAACCATACTGATCGGCTTCCGTGTACTTGGAATGCTCGTGGTCGTGACAGTACAGGCACAGCATCTCCCAGTTACTGCCATCTTCCGGGTTGTTGCCGTGATCGTGATCGATATGGTGCACCGTCAGCTCACGCAGATTCGAATAGACAAATTCACGGGAACAGCGTCCGCAGACCCACGGGAAGAGTTTTAGCGCCTTTTCGCGATAACCGACTTCCAGACGGGCGTAGTTTTTGGGGATAAAAGCCATAAAGCCCCATGCCTCCTGTAGCAAATGAAAAGCTGCGCCAAACCTGGCGCAGCCGATTGCGACAATCATAACCTATCGCCGGACGCGACACACCTCATCTCCTTCAGGGCGCCGCGTCCCGCGCTGCGGGCGGTAACGATCCTGAGGTTAGTGCTTAATCCCTAACGACTCGGCCAGCTGTTTGACCAGCTGGTTTTGCTCATCGGCGCCGTACTCCCAGAACATCGCGCCTGCCAGCCCCTTACTCTTGATATAGTCGGCTTTGAGCGCAACGGAGCGTGGGTTTTCGTAGGACAGCGCAAACAGCGCCTTGCCGTCCGCCGACTGCACCGACAGCCACGGCACCTTCGCCTGGTCATCCCAGTGCTCGCTAAAGCGCTGGCGCGGATCGTTAAGCAGCTTCGCGACGATATCGTTGTACTTTACGTAGGTATCTTTGCTCAGATCGAAGCCCAGGGATTTGAACAGCGCGATCTGCTCGGTTCCGAACCAGGGCTGAGTCACGGGATTTTTCTGCGCATCGGGTTTGCTCCAGTCGATGCCCGGCTCAACCGCCCGTTTTGGCACCCGACCATAGAAACCAATGCCGAGGTTCATCTGGCCCGGCTTCAAACCGGCGGCAAGATAGTTATTAACCACAAAATCGGCGCTGTACTTATCCGCCGCCACCACCGTCGGCCACCGGGTTGAGTCGTACAGATTAGAGTTGAAGTACTGGGTGCCGTAGGCCATGTCGTAGGTCATCAGGTTGATGTAATCCAGCAGCGGGGCGATAGCTTTGACATCGACCCAGCTTTTGGGGCTTTCGGCGTTGGCTCCCACGGCGATGGTCACCAGCTTTTTCTGGCCAAATGCGGCCCGCAGCTCCTTCAGCAGCGCGGTAAAGTTATCGCGATCGGCCGGCTGGCTGGCAACCAGTCCCCACGCGCCGTTGACCGGATACTCCCAGTCGAGGTCGATACCGTCCAGGCCATACTGCGCGACGATCTCCTGCGCCGAGCGGATAAACGCCGCGCGGCTCTCCTCGCTGGCCGCCGCGCCGGAAAATCCGCGTGCGCCCCAGCCGCCAACGGAAAGCAGAACCTTCAGCTCCGGGTTCTGCTGGCGCAGCGCGGGGATTTTGCGCAAATCAGCCTGTACTTTTGGCGACAGCCAAATTTGATGCAGCCTGGCAGGGTCTTTTAACGCCGCGTTGGTTTCATCCTTTTCGTCGTTGTAGACCAGGCCAAAGGAGTAGTTGAGATGGGTAATCTGGCGCACGTCCAGTTTATCGATATCGCCGCCCGGACCGGCGGTCACGTCGCCGCCGCCGTTAAAATAGCCGACGGACATCAGGGAGTGAGCAGAGACAACTGAGGCGAAAAGCAGGGGTAATGCTGCCAGTAAAGGCAAAAGTTTCATGGACGATCCTCTTTGACATTAAAAAAGCAAACACGCCACGGGAATGGCGTGGCGAAAAAAAAGCCCGCCCACACTATCAGCAATAGCCTGTTGAATCTGCGAGTTTGCTCAATGAATCGCTCAGAGGAGGCGCAAAGAAGTGGCCCGAAGCGGCGGCTTCGGGCGAAGGATCAGGCCTGGGTTTCCAGCCAGTCGCTGAGGGTATAGAGCGTCGCGCCGGCGGCGGCCATAGCCATAAAGGCGTGGGCGCTGTCCTGCGGCTGGATATTGACGCCGCGACAGCCGTCGGTAATCACGTTAACGCGATATCCGAGGTCGAGCGCGTCCAGCACCGTAAACTGAACGCAGTAGTCGGTCGCCAGACCCAGCACGATCAGTTCGGCGATCCCGCGCGCGCGCAGCCAGTCGTCGAGCTGGGTTTTGTGGCGATGACCGTTGTCGAAAAAGGCGCTATAGCTGTCGATCGCCGGATTTTCGCCCTTGTGGAACACGGCGGAGATATCCTGCTGCTGAAGCAGCGGATGCAGCTCCGCCCCGGCGCTATGCTGCACGCAGTGATCCGGCCAGAAGGTCTGCGCAAGGCCATCGAGTTCGCCCTGCGAGTAAGGCTCGGCCTGATGCTGGCTGGCGAAGCTGCCGTGGTTTGCCGGATGCCAGTCCTGGCTGGCAACGACCATTTCGCCGCGCGCCAGGCTCCAGTCGATCAGCCGGTTGGCGACATCAACGGTGCTATCGCCCTGCGGAACGGCGAGCGCGCCGCCCGCGCAAAAATCATTTTGTAAATCAACCAACAGCAGGGCACGATTGGTCATCACAAGCTCCTTACTCATCGGGAGTCAGCTCACCGCGCAGGTTTTCCTGCATCAGGCGGCGAATGGCCTCAACGTTCAGATTCTGGCTCAGCAGGTAGTGCAGCTTGGTCAGCGTCGCCTCGACGGTCATGTCGAAACCGCCGATCACGCCCGCCTGGGCGAGGGCGTTGCCGGTGGCATAGCCGCCCATGTTGACCTTGCCGGACATGCATTGCGTCAGGTTAATCACCACAATTCCGCGCTGGCTGGCTTCGGTCAGAACCCGAATAAACTCGCCGTTCTGCGGGGCGTTACCGACGCCATAAGAGCGTAGGATCAGCGCCTTCACCGGCTGGCGGAGAAAATTGCGCACCACGTCGGCGGAAATCCCCGGATAAATCGTCACCACGCCGATCGGCTGCGGCGTAATCGGGTGCACGATCAGTTCGCCCACGCCGTGCGGCGCCGGCGTCGTCCCGAGGCGGCGGATATGGATCCCGGCCTCCAGCAGCGGCGCCAGGTTCGGCGAAGCAAAGGCGTTGAACCCGTCGGCATGGGCTTTAGTGGTGCGGTTTCCGCGATACAAACAGTTGTTGAAAAACAGCGCCACTTCGTTAATCGGGTAATTTGCGGCGACGTACAGCGCGTTCAGCAAATTGATCTGCCCGTCGGAGCGCAGCTCGGCTAGCGGAATTTGTGACCCTGTCACAATTACCGGTTTGCCCAGATTCTCCAGCATGAACGACAGCGCCGAGGCGGTAAACGCCATGGTGTCGGTTCCGTGGAGGATCACGAAGCCATCATACTCATCATAGTGGGCGCGAATATCTTCCGCGATATGCTGCCAGTCTTCCGGCGTCATGTCGGACGAATCCATCAGCGGGGCATATTCGTGAATAGTAAAGTCCGGCATCTCCGGACGGTGGAACTCAGGCATCAGCGCGAGCTGACGCTGCAGGTGGCCGGAGACGGGAATATAGCCGTGTTCGGAGCGCTGCATACCGATGGTCCCACCGGTGTAGGCAACGTAAATCGATTTCTTGTGCATAGCATCGCTTAGGTTGTACGTAGACAGGCGCAGTATAAAGTGGTCGCGAAAAAAATACAGCGTATATACCCGTACCCGTCATACTTCGAGCTGCAGATGCGTTAGCTGCGCTTACTCACCCCGGTCACATAGTGGCCTATGCTCCCGGGGATTCGCTCACTTGCCGCGTGATTCGGCCTCCGGCCTCACCCCTTCTGGGCCAGCGCAACGAATTATTTAGGGTATACCTGCTATTGCGGGGGAAAAATAAAACCCCGGCCGATAGCCGGGGTTTGTTGTCGAACGGGGCGGGCTAGCGGATATTGGCGCAGGTTAAGCAGAAGGCGTAGCGGTTCTGCGGATCGTTAAATGCCGCCAGCTTGTCGCTTTCGGCCTTCACCGCATCGGCCGCCGCCGCGACGGGGGCGGGCAGCCAGGCCTGCAGCGCTGCCGGCAGCGACGCGCGAACGGAACCGGTCAGGCTATCAACCACCATTGAGAAGAAGGTCGGATCTTCCTGGTAGTAGTTAATGTGCCACTGTTTCAGCTTCGCCAGCTCTGCGGCTTTCGCCACCGCATCATCGAAGTCGCCGAGGCTATCAACCAGGCCGTTGGCCTTGGCATCTTCGCCGGTCCAGACGTGGCCCTGGGCAATCTGGTCAACTTTCTCCGGGGTACTCTTACGCGCGTTAGCCACCAGCGTAATAAAGCGCTTATAGCCGTTCTCAATGCTCAGCTGCATCATTTGCTGCACTTCAGGCGGCAAGGATTTGGTGGTTGAGACATCCGCCAGCGGCGAAGTGGACACGCCGTCGGTATGTACGCCGATGGAGCCCAGGGTATTTTCAACGGTGTTGATCACGCCAAAGATGCCGATGGAGCCGGTGAGGGTGCTCGGGTTCGCCACGATGTAATCCGCCGGGGTGGAAATCCAGTAGCCGCCGGATGCCGCCATGCCGCCCATAGAAACCACCACCGGTTTGCCCGCCGCTTTCGCCGCCGCCAGCTCTTCGCGAATCACTTCCGAAGCGCTGACGCTGCCGCCAGGACTGTTAACGCGCAGCACGATGGCTTTCACCTTCGGATCGAGGCGCGCATCGCGGATCTGGGCCGCCGTGGTATCGCCGCCGACGTTGCCCGGAGTTTCTTCACCGTCCATGATCGCGCCGTTCGCGAAGATAACCGCAATTGCGGCACCCTGGTCGGACGGTGTCTTAACGCTGTAATCGTAATAGCTGATGGCGCGATAGTTGTTATCCGCTTTGCTCCAGCCAAACTGTTTGGTCAGCGCCTTTTCGATATCGGTAGAGGTTGCCAGCTCATCAACCAGCTTGCTGTCCAGGGCGTATTTCGCCGTATCGCCGTCGACCTTGCGCAGGCCGTCGAGCACGCCCTGGGCGCCGGGGAACAGCTGCTGGGCGGTGATCTGCCGGTTGGCGGCGATGGTATTGAGATAGTTCTGCCACAGCTCGCCAATCCAGCGGCTGTCGGCTTCACGGGCGGCCGGGGACATATCGTCGCGGATAAACGGCTCGACCGCTGACTTATAGGTTCCGACGCGGAAAACGTGGGTGGACACCTTCAGCTTATCGAGCAGCGACTTGTAGTACAGGCCGTTGGTGGCAAAACCGTGCAGGTCAACTTCGCCCTGCGGCGAGAGCCAAATTTTATTGGCGAAGCTTGCCAGATAGTACTGCCCCTGGCTGTAGCTGCTGCCGATGGCGTAGACCGGCTTGCCGCTATCGCGGAATTCGCGCAGAGCTTTGCCGATGTACTGCATCGACGGCTGGTCACCGCCGGCAAAATTCTTCAGATCCAGCACGATGCCGGTGATATTGCGGTCGTCTTTCGCCTGACGGATGGTTTGTACGATATCAAACAGCGAGTTTTCCTGCAGGCGGTCCGAGCTGGCGCCAAACAGCTGGCGGCCAATCACGCCAAGCTTGCTGCTGGCCGAAGGCTTGTCGACCACTACGCCGGTAATATCCATCAGCAGCGCGCCGCGAGCGGCATGCTCCGTGGTGGTACTGCTGAACTGCGCCCAGATGCCGATGCAAACCAGCACCAGCAGCAGGAAAACCAGGTTTAGCGCGAGCTGACGAACAAAATTAAGTACTCGCCACGTCCATTTAAAAAATCCGGCAATCAGTCGCCAAAGGGTTCGCATGTATTCTCCCTAACATTATCAAAAGTGGGCTAACCGCAGGGGCTGCCGCGTCTGGCTATCCTAAAGAGACCATCGGCGCTTGTCAGCAGGAATCACCCGTCGGGCTGTAACAAAATTCGTGAGCATGTTAATTTTATGAAAAATAACCTCACAGGAGTCACATAGATGGATGCTCTCGACCTACTGGTTAACCGCCGCAGCGCCTCACGCCTGGCTGAACCGGCTCCGGCCGGCGAACAGCTGGAAAATATTCTCCGCGCCGGCCTGCGCGCCCCGGATCACGGGACATTACAGCCGTGGCGGTTCTTTATTATTGCCGATGAAGGGCGCGAGCGCTTCAGCCAGCTGTTGGAAAAAGGCGCGCTGGCCGCCGGGCAGGATGAAAAGGGCGTAGAGAAAGCGCGCAGCGCGCCGTTCCGGGCGCCGTTGATTATCACCGTGGTTGCCCGCTGTGAAGATCATCCGAAGGTGCCTAAGTGGGAGCAGGAGATGTCGGCGGGCTGTGCGGTCATGGCGATGCAGATGGCCGCGGTCGCTCAGGGATTCAACGGTATCTGGCGCAGCGGGGCGTTAACCGAAAGCGCCATCGTGCGTGAAGGTTTTGCCTGCCGCGAACAGGATAAAATCGTCGGTTTCCTCTATCTGGGCACGCCGCTGCTTAAAGCATCAACCAGCATCGCCGTCGCCGATACCGCGCCGTTCGTCGTGCGTTTCTGAGCATGAATTGCCCGGCAGGCGCTTGCCGCCGGGCTGCCTTACTGACTACTTCTGCTGTTTCGCAAACTCATCTTTCGCTTTCTGCAGCTGCTGCTGGAAAGCCGGATTGGTATGCAGCGTCGCCACTACCGCTGAGCCGACAATGCGCGCGGCATCGACGTCGCTTTGCCAGTGATAGCCGCAGATGACCCGGCTCTCGCCGAGCTCGTAGCCGCGCTTGAGAATTTCATTCTGCCGCTGCGGGTTAACTTCGGCCAGTACCAGCGCCGTGGCCCAGCCGATAGAGGTGTGGCCGGAAGGATAGGAGCCGTTTTTCGACAGCTTATCCTGCTCGGTGGTGTTGCAGGTGGCAACGCCGTAAAACGCGAACGGACGAATGCGCATGTACTTCTCTTTCGCCCCGCGGGTTGCGAGGTCGCCGGCATCTTCAATCATATTGGTCAGCAGCTTGTGCAGCGCCGGCGCGTCTTTTTCGGTGATCGGGGAGCCGAATGCGCCGGAGAAGGCGTTCGCCACGCCGCCTGCGCTAAGGTTTGCGTCCTCTGCCGCCAGCTTACCGCGCTCGGTCGCCCGCAGCAGACGTCCTTTCTCATACATGGCCTGATCGTTTAAAAAGGCAATACTGCCCACTTCCGGCGGTGGCGGCAGGAGCGCCAGGCTATCGATGGCCTGCGCATTTTTCAGGTAATAGAGGTCAGGTTTGGTCGTGGCATCGTTACCCGTTGCCACCAGGGCAAAAGCGTTAACGGAGAAGAGGCCTGCCAGGCAAAGGGCGAGAACGCGCTTTTTCATCAAAATTTCCTTTCGTTGTTATCTGTCCAGAGAGCAGAACGTTTCTTTGTCACATTTCTGTCATCTTTTAGTAAAAGTTAAAATGCCGTTAAAAAAATGGCTCCCTATCGCAAAATCGCATATTTGTGTGCTTAATGAGCAACTATTCGCGATTTCAGACTGTCGTACTTACCACCTCGACGTTTGGGCGCTACCATAGCGGGATTGCAATGACAGGAGATGTCCATGAGCGAGCAAGCTATTCGTTTAACGCAATACAGCCACGGAGCCGGTTGCGGGTGTAAAATTTCCCCTAAAGTGCTGGAAACTATCCTTAAAAGTGACCAGGCAAAATTTATTGACCCGAACCTGCTGGTGGGCAATGAAACCAGCGACGATGCGGCGGTCTATGACCTGGGTAACGGCACGTCCATCATCAGCACGACCGACTTTTTTATGCCGATTGTCGATAGTCCGTTCGACTTTGGGCGCATTGCCGCGACTAACGCCATCAGCGATATTTTCGCTATGGGCGGCAAACCGATTATGGCGATAGCCATCCTCGGCTGGCCGATTAACACCCTGGCGCCGGAAATCGCCCGCGAAGTGGTTGACGGCGGCCGTTTCGCCTGCCAGCAGGCGGGGATCTCTCTGGCCGGCGGCCACTCCATTGACGCGCCTGAGCCTATTTTCGGCCTCGCGGTGACCGGCGTGGTGCCCACCGAACGTATCAAGAAAAACAGCACCGCCGAGGCGGGATGCCGGCTGTTCCTCACCAAACCGCTGGGGATCGGCGTGCTGACGACCGCCGAGAAAAAATCGCTGCTCAAGCCTGAGCATCAGGGGCTGGCCACCGAAACCATGTGTCAGATGAACCTCGTCGGCTCCGCATTTGCCAATATTGATGGCGTGAAGGCGATGACCGACGTCACCGGTTTTGGTCTGCTTGGGCACCTGAGCGAAGTGTGCCGCGGGGCGGGCGTACAGGCGCAGCTGAACTATGCCGACATCCCGAAACTGCCGGGCGTGGAAGAGTACATTCTCGCCGGCGCGGTTCCCGGCGGCACCGGGCGGAATTTTGCCAGCTACGGCCACCTGATGGGCGAAATGCCGCCGGAGTGGCGCGATCTGCTGTGCGATCCGCAAACCTCCGGCGGCCTGCTGCTGGCGGTATCCCCGGAAGCCGAAGCCGAGGTCCGCGCGGCGGCCGAGGCGTCCGGCGTGACGCTGGCCGCTATCGGCGAGCTGGTTACCGCCCGCGGCGGACGCCCCATGATCGAGATCCGTTGATTACATGCGGCTGTTTATTGCAGAAAAACCGAGCCTCGGCCGCGCCATTGCCGAGGTGTTACCCAAGCCGCATCGCAAGGGCGACGGCTATATTGAGTGCGGCAACGGGCAGGTGGTCACCTGGTGTATTGGCCATCTGCTTGAGCAGGCGCAGCCGGATGTCTATGACGGGCGCTACGCGCGCTGGAACCTGGTCGATCTGCCCATTGTCCCGGATAAGTGGCAGCTACAGCCGAAACCGTCGGTCAGCAAACAGCTTAACGTCATCAAGCGGCTGCTGGGCGACGCCGAGGAGGTGATCCACGCCGGTGACCCGGACAGGGAAGGTCAGCTGCTGGTGGATGAAGTCCTCGACTATCTGCAGCTGGCGCCGGAAAAGCGCCAGCAGGTGCAGCGTTGCCTGATCAACGATCTTAACCCGCAGGCGGTCGAGCGGGCGATTTCTCGTCTGCGGGCCAACAGCGAGTTTATTCCGCTATGCGTATCGGCACTGGCGCGCGCGCGCGCCGACTGGCTGTATGGGATCAACATGACCCGGGCCTACACGCTGCTTGGGCGCAACGCGGGCTATCAGGGCGTTCTCTCGGTTGGGCGCGTGCAGACCCCGGTGCTCGGGCTGGTAGTGCGTCGGGATGAAGAGATCGAGAACTTTGTGGCGAAGGATTTCTTCGACGTTAAGGCGCATATCGTCACTCCCCTGCAGGAGCGCTTCGTCGCGACCTGGCAGCCGAGCGATGCCTGCGAATCCTGGCAGGATGAGGAGGGGCGCCTGCTGCATCGCCCGCTGGCCGAACACGTCGTCGCGCGGATTACCGGCCAGCCCGCGATGGTCACGGCCTACAACGATAAGCGGGATTCGGAACCCGCTCCGCTACCGTTTTCGCTCTCGGCGCTGCAGATTGAGGCCGCAAAGCGTTTTGGCTTCAGCGCGCAAAACGTGCTGGATATTTGCCAGAAGCTGTACGAGACCCACAAGCTGATCACCTACCCGCGTTCGGACAGCCGCTATCTGCCGGAGGAGCACTTCGCCGGCCGCCATGCGGTACTCAACGCCATTGGCGTCCACGCGCCGGATTTATTGCCCCAGCCGGTGGTTAACCCGGAAATCCGCAACCGCTGCTGGGACGATAAAAAAGTTGATGCGCACCATGCCATCATTCCCACCGCGCGCAGCAGCCAGGTGCGGCTGACGGAGAACGAGGTCAAGGTCTACGGCCTGATCGCGCGCCAGTACCTGATGCAGTTTTGCCCGGACGCGGTATTCCGCAAATGCCAGATTGACCTTGAGATCGCCAACGGCAAGTTTGTTGCCAAGGCCCGTTTCCTCGCCGAGGCCGGCTGGCGGGCGCTGCTGGGCAATAAAGAGCGCGATGAAGAGAACGACGGTACGCCGCTGCCGGTGGTGGCGAAGGACGATGAGCTGCTGTGTGAAAAGGGTGAAGTGGTGGAGCGGCAAACCCAGCCGCCGCGCTATTTTACCGATGCGACGCTGCTCTCCGCGATGACCGGGATTGCCCGCTTTGTGCAGGATAAGGATCTGAAGAAGATCCTGCGCGCTACCGACGGCCTGGGTACGGAAGCGACCCGCGCCGGAATTATTGAGCTGCTGTTTAAACGCGGGTTTTTAGTCAAAAAAGGGCGCTATATCCACTCCTCGGACGCAGGACGCGCGCTGATTCACTCCCTGCCCGAAATGGCCGCCAGGCCGGATATGACCGCGCACTGGGAATCGGTGCTGACGCAAATCAGCGAAAAGCAGTGCCGCTATCAGGACTTTATGCAGCCGCTGGTGGGAACGCTTTATCAGCTTATCGACCAGGCGCGCAGCACGCCGGCTCGCCAGTTCCGCGGTATCGTTGCGCCGGGAGGCGGTAAGAAGGAGTTCAGCAAAGGCAAGCCGAAAGCCAGGACGAAGGGCAAAAAGCCGGCGGCGGATGCGCCTGCCGACAATCCATAATAAAAGACCCCGCAGGCCGGGGTCTTTATCCGTAGGAACCCATCAGCTGCTCTCCCGGATACGCGCGACCCGGGAAAGCCTGCGGATTAAATCACGCCCTGCGCCAGCATCGAGTCGGCCACTTTAACGAACCCGGCAATGTTGGCGCCGCGCACGTAGTTAGTCTGCTTCGCTTCGCCGCCGTACTCCACGCAGGCGTGGTGAATGTCGAGCATGATGTGGTGCAGACGGGCGTCAACCTTCTCTGCTTTCCAGCTCATTCGCGCGGCGTTCTGCGCCATTTCGAGACCGGAAGTCGCCACGCCGCCGGCGTTAGCGGCTTTACCCGGAGCGAACAGCACGTTGGCTTCGAGGAACAGGTCGGTTGCGGCGATGGTGGTCGGCATATTTGCGCCTTCGGCCACGGCCTTAACGCCGTTGGCGATCAGCAGGCGAGCGGCGTCAACGTCCAGCTCGTTTTGCGTGGCGCACGGCAGCGCAATATCCACCGGCACGGACCACGGCTGCTGGCCTTCGAGATAGTTCAGACCAAACTCGCGGGCATAGTCGGCAACGCGACCGTCGCGGCTGGCTTTAATCGCGCACAGGCGCGCCAGTTTCTCAGGGGTAAAGCCCGCTTCGTCGACCACGGTGCCGCTGGAGTCAGAGGCGGTGATCACGCGCGCGCCAAGCTCCATAGCCTTTTCGATGGCGTACTGGGCCACGTTGCCGGAGCCGGAAACCGCTACGCGCATTCCTTCGAAGCCAAGACCGTGGCGTTTAAGCATCGCTTCGGTGAAATAGACCAGGCCATAGCCGGTCGCTTCCGGGCGAATCAGGCTGCCGCCGAAGGAGAGCCCTTTGCCGGTGAACACGCAGGCGCTGTTGTTGGAGAGCTTACGCATCATCCCGGCCATAAAGCCGACTTCGCGACCGCCAACGCCGATATCGCCAGCCGGTACGTCGGTGTCCGGGCCTAAATGACGATACAGTTCGGTCATCAGCGACTGGCAGAAGCGCATCACTTCGCCGTCGCTCTTCCCTTTCGGGTCGAAATCGCTGCCGCCTTTACCGCCGCCCATTGGCAGGGTGGTCAGGGCGTTTTTAAACGTTTGCTCGAAGCCGAGGAATTTCAGGATCGACAGGTTGACCGACGGGTGGAAGCGCATGCCGCCTTTATACGGGCCGATGGCGGAGTTGAACTGCACGCGCCAGGCGCGGTTAACCTGAACCTGATTGCGGTCATCAACCCATACGACGCGGAACTGGATAGCCCGCTCCGGTTCAACCAAACGTTCCAGCAGATTGAGCTGGCGATAGCGCGGATTTTCCTCAAGGAAAGGCCACAGGGTGGTCATCACCTCGCGGACGGCCTGAGCAAATTCGGTTTGATGAGGATCGCGCTGTTGAACGCGGGCGAGAAAACCTTCCAGAGTGCACGTCTGATCCATAGATATAACTTCCCCTTATGGTTGTGGTTGCGTTTATACATCTCATCCGTCAGGTCTGCCTCTTTGCCGGCCGCGCTCGCTCACCCCCGCCGCTTACCGATGTCAGCCGCCGGGGAGCGACTCTTTTGCCGCCGTGATACAACCTGAATGATTTTATGTATTTTTATTATGGTTCGGCCCTTGAAAAAGCCGATTTTCCGACTATAACACCAGCAATCGTTAGGCAAGCAAGGAAAAGTTATCCTGACAGCAAAATTTATAATCCGCCGGCTGTCATAACTAAAAACGATGATGACGGCAGCGGAGGGGTCAGCGGGGAAGGTCGGCGGCGCTACGGGCGATAAAGGCTTCCAGCAGGGGGATATCCGCCGGCGCGAGGTTGAAGGTTAAGGCTTCCTGCGGCGAGCACCAGCGCAGCTGGCTGTGATAGTGCGCGGTTGGGGTACCGCTAAAGCTGGGCACCCACCAGGCGTGGAGATGAATCAGCCGCCCGGAGACCTCCCGCTGGTGGCTGGCGATGTAGCGGGCGGGAAGGGCGGTGATGCCAAGCTCCTCCTGCAGTTCGCGGGTCAGCGCCTGCGCCTGGCTCTCGCCGGATTCCACCTTTCCGCCGGCAAACTCCCACATTCCCGGCTGGTCAGCGTGCGGCGGACGCTGTGCAAGCAGAATATTGCCATCCTGCTCAATAATGGCGGCGACAACATCAATGGTTTTTAGCATCTGAATCATCGTTCTGTACGGAATAATGGCCTATTATCACCGCCTTTGCGCCGACCAGACAACCCCTTAGCCCGCTGGAGATATGCCGTGCCCGACCGCCCTGGGATCGCTGCCACCAGAACGGCGCCCGGTACCGCGTGGCGATAATATATAACGCGACACCGGGCAGATTGCCGGGGGCGCCGCTTTGTTGATTTTGCTCAGGATAATCAGATTCTCCGGCCAGCCGCGGCCGGAGAGTTGGGGCTGCGGGGGTTACGGCTTAAAGGTAGCCCAGACCGGCGCGTGATCGGAAGGTTTTTCCATGCCGCGGATTTCGTAATCAATTCCGGTTTCTATGCAGCGCTGCGCCAGCGGCGTGCTTGCCAGCAGCAGATCGATACGCAGACCGCGATTATCATCGAAGCCCTTGGAGCGGTAGTCGAACCATGAGAACTGCTCGTTGTTTTCCGGGTTGGCGTGACGCCAGGTATCGACCAGACCCCAATCCAGCAGGCGCTCCATCCACTCGCGCTCTTCCGGCAGGAACGAGCACTTACCGGTGCGCAGCCAGCGCTTGCGGTTCTCTTCGCCGATGCCGATATCGAGATCCGTCGGGCTGATGTTCATATCGCCCATAATCAGCACCGGATTGTCCTTTTTCAGCTCAGTATCGAGGTAGTTTTGCAGGTTCTGGTAAAACGCTGCCTTGGCGGGGAATTTTGTCGCGTGATCGCGGCTCTCGCCCTGGGGGAAGTAGCCGTTGATCACCGTCACGTTACCGGATGCGCAAGGGATTTCCGCCATGATGATGCGGCGCTGGGCCTCTTCATCATCGCCCGGGAAACCGCGGCGCACGCTAACCGGCGTCTCTTTGGTCAGCAGGGCGACGCCGTAGTGACCTTTCTGCCCGTGGTAGAACACGTTGTAGCCGAGCTTTGCCACCTCTTCGAGAGGGAACATATCATCGTGAACTTTGGTTTCCTGTAGGCCAATGACGTCAGGCTGATGCTTGTCGACGATGGCGGCCAGCTGATGCGGGCGCGCACGCAGGCCGTTGATATTAAAAGAGACAAATTTCATAGTCGCTGCCACTGTGCAAGGTGAATAGTGCAGGGATGTTAGCAGAAATTCGGCAGGCTGGCTGCCGGAAGGCATTTTATTGTCCACAACGCCGGGAGTACGGCGGCGAATGGCTAAATCCTGCACCATTCTGGCGCGCCGCGCGCCAAAAAAGGGCGAATATCTACGATAAATTTCGTAGAGGATCACAAATACAGAATTATATCTTACCGATGAATAAACTATCTATTTTATTCACTGTTCATCACCGTTAATCGGATTGTTATTCACTATTTATGCATTTAATGTGAATATTTTGGTTTTATAAGCTATTGATATTCCGCGATCAACTTCAATTTATGCATTTTCTCCTCTGGCTGGCACGATGCGTGCAATCTACATTTACAGCGTAATAACTCATAATATTTAACATTATGCATACTTTTTATTTACCGGAAGAGGTCGATATGTCTCAGTCAATTACGCGTAGCAACTTTGATCAATGGATGATGCCGGTTTACGCGCCGGCGGCGTTTATTCCGGTACGCGGCGAGGGCTCACGCCTGTGGGATCAGCAGGGGAAAGAGTATATCGATTTTGCCGGCGGTATCGCGGTGAACGCGCTCGGGCATGCCCATCCTCGTCTGGTTAACGCGCTGACGGAGCAGGCCGGAAAGTTCTGGCATACCGGCAACGGCTATACCAACGAGCCGGCGCTGCGGCTGGCGAAACAGCTTATCGACGCCACCTTTGCCGATCGGGTCTTTTTCTGCAACTCCGGCGCTGAGGCCAACGAAGCGGCGCTGAAGCTGGCGCGCAAATACGCTCACGATCGCTACGGCAGCCAGAAAAGCGGCATCGTGGCGTTCAAAAATGCGTTCCACGGGCGGACGCTGTTTACCGTTTCCGCCGGCGGGCAGCCGGCCTATTCCGCAGACTTTGCGCCGCTGCCCCCGCAGATCCAGCACGCGGTCTATAACGATCTTGACTCCGCCCGCGCGCTGATTGACGACGATACCTGCGCGGTCATCGTCGAGCCGATGCAGGGCGAAGGCGGCGTGGTGCCGGCAGACCCGGCCTTCCTGTGCGGTCTGCGCGAGCTGTGCGACGCCCATAATGCGCTGCTGATTTTCGATGAGGTGCAAACCGGCGTCGGGCGCACCGGCGAACTCTATGCCTACATGCACTATGGCGTGACGCCGGACGTGCTGTCGACCGCCAAAGCGCTGGGCGGCGGCTTCCCGATTGGCGCGCTGCTGGCCAGCGAAAAATGCGCCGGCGTGATGACCGTCGGTACCCACGGCACGACCTACGGCGGCAACCCGCTGGCCTGCGCCGTCGCCGGAGAGGTGCTCTCCATTATCAATACGCCGGCGGTTTTGAACGGCGTTAAGCAGCGCCACCAGTGGTTCAGCGAGCGGCTGGGGGCGATTAACGCCCGCTATGGCCTGTTCAAAGAGACCCGCGGCCTCGGACTGCTGATTGGCTGCGTGCTGAAGGATGAGTACGCCGGGAAGGCAAAAGCCATCAGCACCCAGGCGGCGGAGGATGGGCTGATGATCCTGATTGCCGGCGCGAGCGTGGTTCGCTTTGCGCCAGCGCTGATAGTGAGTGAGGAAGAGGTTAACGCGGGTCTGGATCGCTTTGAGCTGGCCTGCCGCCACTTTCTCGCGGGAGCGTCATCATGATGGTTATCCGTCCGGTGGAACAGGACGATTTGGCGGGCCTGCTGGCGCTTGCGGGGGTAACCGGCGGCGGCCTGACGTCGCTGCCGGCCGATGAAGCGACGCTGGCGGCGCGCATCGATCGTTCGCAAAAAACCTGGCGCGGCGAGCTGCCGAAAAGCGAGCAGGGCTATGTCTTCGTGCTGGAGGATACGGCCAGCGGGAAGGTTGTGGGGATCTGCGCCGTCGAGGTGGCGGTGGGGCTGAACGATCCCTGGTACAACTATCGCGTCGGCACGCAGGTGCACGCCTCGAAAGAGCTGAACGTCTATAACGCGCTGCCGACCCTGTTTCTCAGCAATGACCACACCGGCAGCAGCGAGCTGTGCACGCTGTTTCTCGACCCGGCGTGGCGTAAAGAAGGCAACGGCTATCTGCTGTCGAAATCGCGCTTTATGTTCATGGCCGCCTTCCGCGAACGCTTTAACGAAAAAGTGGTGGCGGAGATGCGCGGAGTCATCGACGACAGCGGCTACTCGCCATTCTGGGAAAGCCTGGGCAAGCGCTTCTTTGCGATGGAGTTTGCCCGCGCTGACTATCTGTGCGGCACCGGACAAAAGGCGTTTATTGCCGCGTTGATGCCGAAGCATCCGCTCTATATCGACTTTTTATCCGATGAAGCGCGGGCGGTCATTGGCGAGGTGCATCCGCAAACCGCCCCTGCCCGGGCGGTGCTGGAGAAAGAGGGGTTCCGCTATCTTAACTATGTCGATATTTTCGACGGCGGCCCAACCCTCGAGTGCGATATTGACCGGGTGCGGGCGATTCGCAAAAGTCGGCTGGTCGCCGTGGCTGAAGGACAGCCGGCGCCGGGCGAGTGGCCGCTGTGCCTGGTCGCCAACGAGCAGTATCAGCAGTTTCGCGCGATGCTGGTGCATGCCGACCCCGATAGCGATCGTCTGCTGCTGAGCGCCCGCGAGCTGGATGCCCTCAAATGTCACCTCGGTGACCGTATCCGCATGGTGCGCCTGATCCCTGAGGAGAAAAAGTCATGAGTCTATGGATTAACGGCGACTGGCAAACCGGGCGCGGCCCGGCACGCAGTAAAAGCAACCCGGTGAGCGGAGAGCGGCTATGGCAGGGTAATGATGCCGACGTCGGGCAGGTTGCGCAGGCGGTTGAGGCCGCCCGGCGCGCGTTTCCGGCCTGGGCCAAAGAGCCGTTTCGCGCCCGGCAGGCGATCGCCGAAAAGTTTGCCGCCCTGCTGGAGGCCAACAAAGCGCAGCTGACGGCCATCATTGCCGAAGAAACCGGCAAACCGCGCTGGGAGGCGGCGACGGAAGTTGGCGCGATGATCAATAAAATTACCATTTCGCTAAAAGCCTACCACAGCCGTACCGGCGAGGCGCAAACCGTCATGAGCGACGGTTCGGCGACGCTGCGCCATCGGCCGCACGGCGTGCTGGCGGTATTTGGCCCGTACAATTTCCCCGGCCATCTGCCGAACGGCCATATCGTTCCGGCGCTGCTGGCGGGGAATACGGTGGTGTTTAAACCGAGCGAGCTGACCCCGCAAAGCGGTGAGGCGGTGGTGAAGCTGTGGGCCGAAGCGGGCCTGCCGCCGGGCGTACTGAACCTGCTGCAGGGCGGTCGCGAAACCGGCGAAGCGCTGAGCGGTCAACCGGATATCGACGGGCTGCTGTTCACCGGCAGCTCCGCTACCGGCTTTCAGCTGCATCGCCAGCTGGCCGGGCAGCCGGAGAAGATCCTCGCGCTCGAAATGGGCGGCAACAACCCGCTGATCGTTGACGAGCCGCGGGATATTGATGCCGCCGTGCATCTGACCATCCAGTCGGCCTTTATTACCGCCGGCCAGCGCTGTACCTGCGCCCGCCGTCTGCTGGTGAAGCGCGGCGAGGTCGGGGATGCGTTCCTGGCCCGGCTGGTGGCCGTCGCGCAGCGGCTCGTTCCCGGCGCGTGGAACGCTGAACCCCAGCCGTTCCTCGGTGGTTTAATTTCCCCGCAGGCGGCGCAGAAGGTCCATCAGGCCTGGCTGCAGCATGTCGCCAACGGCGGCAGAACGCTGCTGGAGCCGCGGCTGCTGGAGGCCGGAACCTCGTTGCTGACCCCGGGGATCGTCGAGCTTACCGATGTCGCCGAGGTCAAAGATGAGGAGGTCTTCGGTCCGCTGCTGTGCGTCTGGCGCTATGACGAATTTGAGCAGGCGATCGCGCTGGCGAACGCCACGCGTTTTGGATTATCGTGCGGGCTGGTTTCTGCCGAGCGCGAGAAGTTTGATCGGCTGCTGCTGGAAGCGCGGGCCGGGATCGTCAACTGGAACAAACCGCTGACCGGCGCCGCCAGCACCGCACCGTTTGGCGGCACCGGCGCCTCCGGCAACCATCGTCCCGGCGCCTGGTACGCGGCGGATTATTGCGCCTGGCCGATGGCCAGCCTCGAATCGCCGGATCTGACGCTGCCGGAAACCCTCAGCCCGGGCCTCGACTTCCGGCAAGGATCGGCCCGATGAACGCGTGGGAGGTTAATTTTGACGGCCTGCCCGGCCTGACGCACCACTACGCCGGGCTTTCATTTGGCAACGAGGCGTCGACGAAGCATCGCTATCGGGTATCGAACCCGCAGCTGGCGGCGAAGCAGGGGTTAAAAAAAATGAAGGCGCTGGCGGACGCGGGCTACCGGCAGGCGGTGATCCCGCCGCAGGAGCGGCCGAACGTCGCGCTTCTGCGCCAGCTCGGCTTTACCGGCAGCGATCCGCAGGTGGTGGAACGTGCCGCGCGGCAGGCGCCGGACCTGCTGTCCGCGGTCAGCTCCGCTTCTTCAATGTGGGTGGCGAACGCGGCGACGGTGTCGCCCTCCGCCGATTCGCTGGATGGCAGAGTGCATCTGACCGTTGCCAATCTGAACGACAAATTCCACCGCGCCAGCGAGGCGCCGACCACCGAGGCGCTATTGCGCGCCATTTTCCCGGACGAACGGCGGTTTGCCGTGCATCCGGCGCTCCCGCAGGTGGCGCTGTTTGGCGACGAAGGGGCGGCGAACCATAACCGGCTCGGCGGCGAGTACGGCGCGCCCGGCCTGCAGCTGTTTGTCTATGGCCGCGAGCAGGGGGGAGACGGCCTGCCGGTGCGCTATCCGGCGCGCCAGGCGCTGGAGGCCAGCCAGGCCGTCGCCCGGCTGAATCAGGTCAACCCGCGGCAGATTATCTTCGCCCGGCAAAACCCGGCGGTGATCGATAAAGGCGTTTTTCATAACGATGTCATTGCGGTGAGCAATCAGCAGGTGCTGTTTTGCCATGAAGAAGCGTTTGTCGGTCAGCCCCAGCTGCTGCGCCAGCTGGCCGGGCTGGTGGCCGGATTTACGCCGGTCGTGGTGCCGACGAGCGCCGTGAAGGTCGAAGAGGCGGTGGCGACCTACCTGTTTAACAGCCAGCTGTTGAGCAAGCCCGGCGGGGCGATGCGGCTTATTTTGCCCCAGGAGGCGCAGGAGCACGCCGGCGTCTGGCGCTATCTGAACCGGCTGCTGGAGCAGGACAACCCCATCGACGAGCTGCAGGTCTACGATCTGCGGGAGAGCATGGCCAACGGCGGCGGCCCGGCCTGCCTGCGCCTGCGGGTGGTGCTAACGGAAGACGAGCTGCGGGCGGTTAACCCGGCGGTGCTGATGAACGATCGCCTGTTCATCGCGCTCAATGACTGGGTCGAGCGCTACTACCGCGATCGTCTGACGCAGGCGGATCTGGCTGACCCGCAGCTGCTGAGCGAAGGGCGCGAGGCCCTTGACCAACTGACGCAGATTTTGCAGCTCGGTTCAGTTTATCCGTTCCAGCAATAAAGGAGACGCAGTGGACGACTTTCTGGCATTAACCCTGGCGGGGTGTTTGCCCCACCATTTTCACGGCGAAACGGCGCACTTCCGCTGGCACTGGCTGGACTGCGGTATTTTACAGCTCACGCCGCACGCGCGCTGCGAGCGGGCGCTGGTGCTCTCCGCCGGGCTCCACGGCAATGAAACCGCGCCGGTAGAGATGATCGATATTCTGCTGCGGCAGCTGTTCAGCGGCGAGCTGCCGCTACGCTGGCGGCTGCTGGTGGTGTTGGGCAACCCTCCGGCGCTGCGGGCCGACAGGCGCTACCTCGCCAGCGATATGAACCGTATGTTCAGCGGACGCTGGCAGGACTTTCCCGCCAGCGATGAAACGAGGCGGGCGCGGCGGCTGGAAACGGTGCTGACGCGGTTTTATGCCGACGCTGGCGGTGCCCGCTGGCATCTTGATTTACATACCGCGATCCGCGGATCGCATCACCTCCGCTTTGGGGTGCTTCCGGCGCGACAGACTCCGTGGGATGACGGTTTTCTGAGCTGGCTGGGCGCGGCAGGGCTGGAGGCGCTGGTATTTCATCAGCAGCCGGCGGGCACGTTTACCCACTTCAGCAGCGACCGCTTTGCGGCGCTCTCCTGCACCCTTGAGCTGGGCAAGGCGCTGCCGTTTGGCGCGAATGAGCTGGAGCGGTTTGCCGTCACCCTGCGCGCGCTGATGCGCTTACTGGTCGGCGATCTGGCGGTAGAAGAGGGGCACGAAGCGCTGCGTTATCGGGTGGTCCAGCAGATCACCCGTGGCAGCGAACATTTTCAGCTGCATATGCCGGCGCAGACGCTCAACTTTACGCCGTTTAGCGCCGGGACGCTGCTGGCGGAAGATGGTGAGACCCGCTACGTGGTGGAAAAGGCCCTGGAGTATGTCCTGTTCCCAAACCCTTCTGTCGCGCTGGGCCTGCGGGCCGGGCTGATGCTGGAGCGGTTGTCCTGAACATAAATACGCCCGCTGCCCGTCCGCGGCGGCGTAAATTTTCACCGTGAACCGGATCGTATAATCTTATTTTTTCGTGCCCCGACGTTTGATTACAGATTATTCCTGGCTAACCGCTTTGTTTTTAATCTCTGCTGCTTTATAATCTCCATTATTTCTTTATAAAACAGCTTATTAAATATTTTTAGTTGCAATTACCTCCTCATTTTCCTTATTTTCTCCACAATTGGTGAGAAAATGTTTTTTACACTTTCATTGTTTTACGCTTGCTCTGACTAATTGACGATAAACGTCGTAAAGTTTATCTCGTCAACACGGCACCAGGCCGTGAGAATAACTTAAAGTAAGGACTGAATATGAAGAAGATTACTGCTCTGTTTGTTGCCTCTACTCTGGCCCTGGGCGCTGCTAACCTTGCTCACGCCGCGGATACCACCGCGACCCCGACCGACAGCAAGCCAATGATGCACCATAAAGGGATGCCCGGCGGCCAGCACGATATGATGTTTAAAGGCCTGAACCTGACCGATGCGCAAAAACAGCAGATCCGCGACATCATGAAAAGCCAGCGCGAAAATATGAAGCGTCCTTCCCTCGACGAGCGCCGCGCGATGCATGAGCTAATTGCCAGCGATACCTTCGATAAGGCGAAAGCGGAAGCGCAAATCGACAAGATGGAAGCGCAGCATAAAGATATGGCGCTCTCCCGTATCGAAACCCAGAACAAGATTTACAACATTCTGACGCCGGAACAGAAAAAACAGTTCAATGCTAATTTTGAGAAGCATCTGACAGATCGTAAAGCGCCGGAAGGTAAAATGCCTCCATCTGCTGAGTAATTCAGCCCGCGGAATGAAGACCGCCGGTTCTGCCCAACATACGCCGTCAGGCTTTGGGCAGGACCGGCGGTTTTTTCGTTTGTCAGGGCGCCGGCTGAAGCGGGTGGAGCGTAAAATCGCCGCGCAGCAGCGGCTTGCAGAGAATTTTGTAGCCGTCATGATCGAAGCCCGCCGGCAGCTGCGTCAGCGCTTGCGCCTGCGCTAGCGTCTCGACCGCCCCCAGCCACAGCCAGTTATGAATCACATGATAGCGGGTCATATCAGGCCCGGTCTCTTCCAGCGCAACCGGGCCCGGCCAGGGCCAGCATACCAGCCGCATCTGCGCCATACTGGCGTGCAGCCGCGCGTTGTGGGCTTCTACGCTCTCTTTACCGCAGCAGGCGCCGGCGCATCGCCCGAGCGCGGAACGAAAGCAGGCCCGGCCGCGGCTGAGCGGTTCCAGCCCCAGCAGCCCGTAGCACAGCCGGTGTTCATCGGCGAGGCTGGTCAGCGCCTGCAGGGCCGCGCGGCGGTTCGCGAACAGGCCGTGCAGATGCTCCTGGCGGGAAAAGTCCAGCTCACGGGCATACACCACCTGCGGGCGGGAGTCGCTCAGCAGCAGCGAGCAGAGCTGTTTAGTGCGCCGTAGCCGCTTATTGAACAGCGGCTGCTGCTCCTTAATAAGCTGCGCTTCGAGCAGAAGCGCGCCGAGTTCGCCCGCGGTACGATGCCAGCTAATGCGCCGCGCCTGGCGCAGCATGGCGGCTTCATCCGGCGTGCGCAGATGCGATAGCACCCGGCTGCGAATATTGACGCTTTTACCGATATACAGCGGCAGGGTGTCGCTTTCGCCGTGAAACAGATAGACGCCCGGCAGGCTGGGCAGAGACGCCAGCCAGGGACGCAGATGTTCGGGATATGTATAAATTGCCGCCGCTTCAAACTCCAGACGCGGGGCGGATTGCCTTCTGACCACAATGGCTCCTGATGCTGTTTATATAACCAGTATAGCAGTCCGTGGGGGCGGGCGAAAAGAGCAAAAAATAACCCCGGCGGGTGCCGGGGCTGCGGAGAGGATTATTTCTTCCAGAAGTCGTCGAAGACGGTGATCGGCGGCCGACGTTTGTGTTCCGTTTTCAGGTACCAGCCTTCAATAATTTTGGCCGTTTTCTCGTCGAGGGTTTTCCCTTCCAGATAGTCATCGATATTATCGTAGGTGACGCCCAGCGCGGTTTCATCTGGCAGGGAGGGGCGGTCATCTTCCAGATCGGCGGTTGGCAGCTTCTTGTACAGATGCTCCGGACAGCCCAGCCGCGCCAGCAGCTGTTTACCCTGACGCTTGTTAAGGCGGAAAATAGGGTTGATATCGGTGCCGCCGTCGCCATATTTGGTAAAGAAGCCGGTGATCGCTTCCGCCGCATGGTCGGTGCCGACCACCACGCCGTGGGTCATGCCGGCGATGCTGTACTGCGCCTTCATGCGCTCGCGCGCTTTTTCATTACCGCGAACAAAGTCGCTGAGTTCAATCCCGGCTTCCCGCAGCGCCTGCTCGCTGGCCAGCACCGCACCCTTAATATTTACCGTCAGCAGGCGATCCGGCTGAATAAAGGCGATGGCATCCTGACAATCCTGCTCATCCGCCTGCGCGCCGTAGGGCAGGCGGACGGCGATAAACTGGCGGCTGTCGTCGCCCTCCGCCCGCAGCTCATTGATCGCCTGCTGGCACAGTTTACCGGTCAGGGTTGAATCCTGGCCGCCGCTGATGCCCAGAACCAGCGACTTAATAAAGGGATAGGTTTGCAGATAGGACTTCAAAAAATCTACGCTGCGGCGAATCTCACCGTCTGTATCGATCTGGGGTCTGGCCCCCAGCGCCTGAATAATTTCTTGTTGTAGCGTCATCGCGCCCTCCGGAAAGTGAATCTGTTTGGCAACCAGCATGGCTTAAAGCTACCTCTTTGCCGTTGAAACGACAAGGATCGTCGTTTTGAGTGCTGCAAAAGAAGGCAATCAATGACATACGATTTTTTTATGGTACGTACTGCGGCCCGCAGGATGCATTGTGCGGCGGGTGAATCTGGCCCTATCGGCCTGAAATTTAGCTTAAATCCACCTTCGGCTTGAAAAGTAACGATATTTATTCCAGGCTTATTCACACGCCAAATAAAAGAGGACGGAATATGAATAAGAATTTAGCAGGACTTATGGGCGCAGCGGCAGTACTGACCATGCTGGCTGGGTGTACAGCCTACGATCGTACTGCAGACCAGTTCACACAGCCGGTTGTTAAAGATGTCAAAAAAGGGATGTCGCGCTCCCAGGTACTGCAGGTGGCGGGCAAACCGTCATCTGAAGTGACGATGATTCACGCCCGCGGCACCTGTCAGACATACATCCTGGGTCAACGGGATGGTAAAATGGAGACCTACTTCGTCGCTCTCGACGAGACCGGTCACGTAATGAACTCTGGCTATCAGACCTGCTCGGAATACGATACGGACCCGCGCAACAGCAAGTAGTATTTGATACTGAGCCCTACGAAGGCCCGACCATTGGTCGGGTTTTTTTATGCGCGCTGATTCTTATTTAATTGCGCGAATTATTTGAGGGAAATGTGAGGGTAGTCAAAACGCGAGGTCAATGAGAGACAATTTTGTTTAACCAGGAATTATCCAGGCGTCAGGCGATGCCGTATACTCAATGCATAAACAATATCAATTGAACAGTGACATGCCTTACCCGGCTCTTCGGCATAATATTCTGCCAGAAGGCCGCCAGGTTCTACAAATTGAGGAAGCGTTCATGGAAAAGAAACATATCTATCTGTTTTGCTCGGCTGGAATGTCCACTTCGCTGCTGGTATCCAAAATGCGTGCCCAGGCTGAAAAATATGAAGTGCCGGTCATTATTGAAGCATTTCCTGAAACCCTCGCCGGGGAGAAGGGGCCGGAAGCCGACGTTATTTTATTAGGCCCACAGATTGCGTATATGCTTCCCGAGATTCAGCGGCTGCTGTCCAATAAGCCGGTGGAAGTGATCGACTCTGCGCTGTACGGCAAAGTTGATGGTTTAGGTGTTTTGAAAGCGGCCGTTGCGGCCATTAAGAAAGCTGCTGCACAATAATTTAATTTTAAAACTCGACCTTTCGGGTCGCTGGCGAAGCGAATTTTCGGCTTAATGAAATATCTGCCGTGCCGGCCGCCCGAATAATAAAGAGTTTATTTTCCCGTCAAAGAGTAATTTCATCATTATGCCGTAATCGCACAATTACGGCTTTAAAGGGTATTGACTATGAGTAAAGTGATTGACTCGCTTGAAAAGGTACTCCTTCCTTTTGCTGTTAAAATAGGAAAGCAACCGCACATTAATGCGATTAAAAACGGCTTTATTAAATTAATGCCGTTGACCCTCGCCGGGGCCATGTTCGTATTAATTAACAACGTCTTTCTCAGCTTTGGTGAAGGCTCTTTCTTCTATTCAATGGGGGTCCGCCTGGATGCCTCAACCATTGAAAGCTTAAACAGCTTTAAAGCTATCGGCGGTAACGTTTATAACGGTACCTTAGGCATTATGTCGCTGATGGCGCCGTTCTTTATCGGCTCGGCGCTGGCGGAAGAGCGCAAGGTCGACCCGATGGCCGCCGGGCTGTTAGCCGTCGCGGCATTTATGACCGTCACTCCCTATAGCGTCGGCGATGCTTACGCCGTGGGCGCCAACTGGCTGGGCGGGCAAAATATTATTTCGGGGATGATCATCGGTCTGGTGGTGGCGGAGCTGTTTACCTTCGTTATTCGTCGCAACTGGGTCATTACCCTGCCGGACAGCGTGCCGTCATCGGTATCGCGTTCGTTCTCGGCGCTGATCCCAGGCTTCCTGATCCTGTCGGTTTTCGGCATCGTCTCCTGGCTGCTGGCCTCGTATGGCAGCAACTTCCACCAGATTATTATGGACTCCATCTCCACGCCGCTGGCGGCGATGGGCAGCGTTGTCGGCTGGGCGTACGTTATTTTCAACTCCCTGCTGTGGTTCTTTGGCGTACACGGTTCGCTGGCGCTGACCGCGCTGGATAACGGCATCATGACCCCGTGGGCGTTGGAAAACATTGCGCTGTATAACCAGTATGGTTCCGTTGAAGCGGCCATTGAGGCGGGCAAACAGTTCCATTTCTGGGCCAAGCCGATGCTCGATTCGTACATCCTGCTGGGCGGCTCCGGCGCGACTCTGGGCCTGATTATCGCCATCTTTATCGGCTCGCGTCGTGCCGACCATCGTCAGGTTGCTAAGCTGGCGCTGCCGTCAGGCATCTTCCAGATTAACGAACCGATTCTGTTCGGCCTGCCCATTATCATGAACCCGGTGATGTTTATCCCGTTCGTGCTGGTGCAGCCGATTCTGGCAGCCATCACCCTGGCGGCCTACAGCATGGGGATTATTCCTCCGGTGACCAACCTGGCTCCGTGGACTATGCCGACCGGTCTGGGCGCCTTCTTTAACAGTAACGGCAGCGTCGCTGCTCTGCTGGTGGCGCTGTTCAACCTTGGTGTCTCGACCCTGATCTACCTGCCATTTGTCGCGATTTCCAATAAAGCGCAAAGCACCATCGAGCAGGAAGAGAGCGAAGAAGATATCGCTAACGCACTGAAATTCTGATGTCGAGCGGTACGGGAGCTTTCCCGTACCGCCTGAGAAATGAGGGAATAATATGTTTGATTTGGACCATATCGAAGCAGAAGAGATGCCTGAGAATGACCTCGAAGAGGTGGTGATGGGGCTGATTATCAACTCCGGACAGGCCCGCAGCCTGGCCTATGCCGCGCTGAAGCAGGCGAAACAGGGCGACTTCGCCGCCGCTAAAGCGATGATGGAGCAGTCGCGGGTGGCGCTGAGCGAAGCCCACCGCGTACAGACTCAGCTGATTGAAAGCGATGAAGGCGAAGGGAAAATGAAGGTCAGCCTGGTGCTGGTTCACGCGCAGGATCATCTGATGACCTCAATGTTGGCCCGCGAACTGGTCGCCGAATTGATTGAGCTACATGAGAAGGTACAATAGGCCATCTACACGATGAGGCAGCCAAAGATGATGACCACAGAAATCAGTACCGCCCGCGAACAGCAGCTCTTCAACGGGAAAAACTTTCATGTGGTCATCTACAACAAGACGGAAAGCGTTAGCGGGCTTCACCAGCACGACTATTACGAATACACCATCGTTTTAACCGGGCGCTATTATCAGGAAATTAATGGCAAACGGGTGCTGCTGGAGCGCGGGGATTTTGTCTTCATCCCAATGGGGTCGCACCATCAAAGCTTTTACGAGTTTGGCGCGACGCGCATTCTTAACGTCGGCATCAGCAGGAGTTTCTTTGAGAAACACTATCTGCCGCTGCTGCCGTTTGGGCTGGTCGCTTCGCAGGTCTACGCGGTCAAAAGCACCTTTCTCAGCTACATCGAATCGGTGATTGCTTCGCTGAATTTTCGCGAAACTGAATTTGACGAATTTATTGAACTGGTCTCGTTTTACACCATTAATCGTTTACGGCACTACCGCGAGGAGCCGGTGCAGGATGTCATTCCGCAGTGGCTAAAAAATACCGTCGAGGATATGCACGATAAACATAAATTTGGCGAAGGGGCGCTGGAACAGATGGTCGAGCTCTCCGGGAAAACTCAGGAATATTTAACCCGGGCGACCCAACGCTATTATGGTAAAACGCCGATGCAGATTATTAATGACATTCGCATTAACTTCGCCAAGAAACAGCTGGAAATTACCAACTACTCGGTAACCGATATTGCTTACGAATCAGGCTACAGTAGCCCCAGTTTGTTTATTAAAACATTCAAAAAACTGACCTCATTTACGCCAAGCAATTATCGTAAGAAGCTTACCATCGTTAATTAACCGGAGCGGAACCTTCCGCGCTGGAAAATATTCAGATTAACTGTCCGTATTGATACGGAGAGTGGGCTACGCGCAATTCGTGGCGCCACAAGGGAGAATATAATGAGCCAGAAATTAAAAATCGTTACTATCGGCGGCGGCAGCAGCTATACCCCTGAACTCCTCGAAGGATTCCTCAAGCGTTATCACGAGCTGCCGGTTACGGAACTGTGGCTGGTGGATGTGGCGGAAGGGCAGGAGAAGCTCGATATTATCCACGCTCTCTGCGAGCGGATGGTGGAAAAAGCCGGCGTCCCGCTGAAAGTCTATAAAACGCTGGATCGCCGCTCGGCGCTGGAAGGCGCGGACTTCGTCACCACTCAGCTGCGCGCTGGTCAGCTGAAGGCGCGTGAAAAAGACGAGCGTATCCCCCTTAGCCACGGCTATCTTGGCCAGGAAACTAACGGCGCCGGCGGCCTGTTCAAAGGTTTGCGCACCATTCCGGTGATTTTTGATATCGTCAAAGATGTGCAGGAGATCTGCCCGGACGCATGGGTAATTAACTTTACCAACCCGGCGGGAATGGTGACCGAGGCCGTATATCGCCATACGAACTTCCGGCGCTTTATCGGCGTGTGCAATATTCCGATCGGCATGAAAATGTTTATTACCGACGTGCTGCAGCTGAGCCCGGGCGATGAGCTGAATATCGACCTGTTTGGCCTCAACCACCTCGTGTTTGTGCGCGACGTGCTGGTGAACGGCGTATCGCGCTTCGACGAGCTGCTGGACGGCGTCGCGTCCGGGAGCCTGAGCGCCAACTCGGTGAAAAACATCTTCGATTTGCCGTTCAGCGAAGGGCTGATTCGCTCCCTGCGCTTAATTCCGTGCTCCTATCTGCTGTACTACTTCAAGCCGAAAGAGATGCTGGCGATTGAAATGGGCGAGTACTATAAGGGCGGTGCTCGCGCCCAGGTGGTGCAGAAGGTGGAAAAACAGCTGTTCGAGCTGTATAAAAATCCGGATCTCAACGTTAAGCCGAAGGAGCTGGAGCTGCGCGGCGGGGCATACTACTCCGACGCGGCCTGCGAAGTGATCAACGCTATCTACAACGACAAGCAGACCGAGCACTACGTGAATATTCCGCACCATGGCCACATCGATAATATCCCGGCCGACTGGGCGGTGGAAATGACCTGTACGCTCGGCCGCGACGGGGCGAAGCCGACGCCGCGCATCACCCGTTTCGATGAAAAAGTCCAGGGGCTGATTTACACCATCAAGGGCTTTGAAGTGGCGGCGAGCCAGGCGGCGATAAGCGGCGAGCTGAACGATGTGCTGCTGGCGCTCAATCTGAGCCCGCTGATTCACTCCGACCGCGATGCCGAAATGCTGGCGCGTGAAATGATCCTCGCCCACGAAAAATGGCTGCCTAACTTTGCGGCGACGATTGAGAAACTGAAACAGTAACGGGAGCGGCTGATGGAACGCGTGTTAATCGTTAATGCCGACGATTTTGGCCTCAGCAAGGGGCAGAACTACGGCATTATTGAAGCTTGCAAAAACGGGCTGGTGACCTCGACCACCGCGCTGGTTAACGGCGCGGCAATCGGCCACGCGGCCCAGCTCAGCCGCTGCGTGCCGGAGCTGGGCGTCGGGATGCACTTCGTCCTGACGCTGGGCGAGCCGCTCTCCGCGATGCCGGGCCTCACCCGCGAAGGGCGTCTGGGGAAGTGGATCTGGCAGATGGCGGAAGAGGGAAGCCTGCCGCTGGATGAGATCGCGCACGAGCTGGAGTGTCAGTATCAGCGGTTTATCGAGCTGTTTGGCTATGAACCGACGCATATCGACAGCCATCACCATGTGCATATGATTGCGCAGATTTATCCCATCGTGGCGGCATTTGCCCGCGAGAAGGGCGTGGCGCTGCGTATTGACCGTCAGCAGGCGCAGCGCGACGGCCTGGCGCAGGATGCGGCGCGCAGCAGCGATGGCTTTGCCAGCGAGTTCTATGGCGACGCGATTTCTGAAGCGTTGTTCCTGCAGACTCTGGATGATTCAATCCAGCGGGAAGAGGCGTCGCTGGAAGTGATGTGCCACCCGGCGTTTATTGACCACACCATCATGAGCAGCGCCTACTGCTACCCGCGGCTGGCTGAGCTGGAGGTGCTGACCTCCGAGGCGCTGAAATATGCTGTGGCCGAACGCGGCTATCGTCTCGGGACCTACCGCGACGTATAAGGCGCGGATTGGCCCGCGGTAAAGGCCCGTCAGGGGAGACGCTGCCGGGCCTTTTGCTATGCCGGGAGCGCCGCCATCAGGGTTAACACATTAACCATCGCGCCGTTACGACAAACGGTCGTTGCTGAACCCAAACCCCGATGACAATGGAGCGTTACGGCTGTTGCGTTTTGTCGAAGCAAAACGAGTGGCAAGCAGGGGGCGACGCAAAGGGGGATCTTCGGCTATGATGGCGGTTCTGTTCCCGCTTTGTTTAGTGAATCCATGAGCTATGAAAACACTTCGCCAACAAAATCGCCCTGTCATTAGCTACGTGCCTCGAGCGGAGCCAGCGCCGCCGGAACACGCCGTCAAAATGGACGGTTTTCGCGACGTGTGGCTGCTGCGGGGTAAGTACGTGGCCTTTATTTTGCTCGGGGAACGCTTTCGTCGCTCTCCTGCGTTTAGCGTGCCGGAAGCGGCGCAGCGCTGGGCGACGCAAACTCGTCAGGAAAACGAGCTGGCGCCCTGAGCGCATAATTGAGCAATAAAAAAACCGCAGATAGGGCGCTATCTGCGGTTTTTTTTATCCCGACCTGAGGTTAACGGTGCGCCAGTTCGGCGTCGTCTTCGCTCTCAAGAATGGTTTTATCCGTCTGGCGCAGCCACTGGCTGGTCAAGGTTCCGGCGGTCATTGAACCGCTAACGTTCAGCGCGGTGCGGCCCATGTCGATCAGCGGCTCAACGGAGATTAACAGCGCGACCAGCGTCACCGGCAGGCCCATCGCCGGCAGGACGATCAGCGCGGCAAAGGTTGCGCCGCCGCCGACGCCGGCAACACCGGCGGAGCTCACGGTAACAATCCCGACCAGGGTGGCAATCCACAGCGGATCGAGCGGGTTGATGCCGACGGTTGGCGCGACCATCACCGCCAGCATTGCCGGGTAGAGGCCGGCACAGCCGTTTTGACCAATCGTGGCGCCAAACGAGGCGGAGAAGCTGGCGATCGATTCAGGTACGCCCAGACGACGGGTTTGCGCTTCCACGTTCAGCGGAATGGACGCGGCGCTGGAGCGGCTGGTGAAGGCAAAGGTCAGCACCGGCCACACTTTGCGGAAGTATTTCAGCGGGCTCACGCCGTTAACCGCCAGCAGCAGCCCGTGGACCACGAACATGATGCCAAGGCCAAGGTAGGAGGCGACAACGAAGCTACCGAGCTTGATGATGTCCTGCAGGTTGGAGCCCGCCACGACTTTAGTCATCAGCGCCAGCACGCCGTACGGCGTCAGCTGCATCACCAGGCGTACCAGCTTCATCACCCAGGCCTGCAGGGTATCGATGGCGGTCAGCACGCGCTGGCCTTTGGCGACGTCGTCCTTCAGCAGCTTCAGCGAAGCGACGCCGAGGAAGGCGGCGAAGATAACAACGCTGATGATAGAGGTCGGGTTAGCGCCGGTCAGGTCAGCAAACGGGTTCTTCGGCACAAAGGAAAGGATCAACTGCGGAACGCTGAGATCCGCGACCTTACCGGCGTAGTTGCTCTGAATGGCGTTCAGGCGGGCGGTTTCCGCGCTCCCCTGGACCAGCCCTTCGGCGGTCAGGCCAAACAGGTTGGTCACCAGTACGCCAACCAGGGCGGCGATAAGGGTGGTGAACAGCAGGGTACCAATGCTCAGGAAGCTGATTTTACCCAGCTGTGAAGCATTGTGCAGGCGCGCGACGGCGCTCAGAATAGACGCGAATACCAGCGGCATTACGATCATCTGCAGCAGCTGCACGTAGCCGTTGCCAACGATATTGAACCATTGAATGGAATCTTTTAGTACCTGGCTGTCGGAACCGTAAATAAACTGCAGCGCAAGACCGAACACGACGCCAATGACCAGACCGACCAGCACTTTTTTGGCGAGGCTCCACTGTTTGTGGCGAGTTTGGGCCAGCGCAAACAGCAAAATCGCGAACACGATAACGTTCGCTATAAGTGGAAAGTTCATCCCCGTTCTCCTGATATCTTTATTACCTGGGCTGGCCTGTTTACCAGCTCTTATGGCGCAAGGTTAGCAGAAGCGGAATTCATTACTTATATTCAAATGGAATTGATTATAACTAATTTGATATTTCGTTTATTTATCGTCCGGTCTGCTGACTAATGAAGCGATTAAAGGTTATCTGCAGCGTATTAATCATGCCGGATGACCAGCGCACGGCGCTATTTTCGGCGAGAGTTTGCGGCATCCACACCGCGTAGACAAACAGCGCCATGCACAGCGCGCGCTCCAGCTGGTTGCCCTTGCGCGGCGCGAGGATAGGCAGGCGAAAACGCCAGCGACAGGGCCACAGCAGCGGCACGCCGGCGGGGGTCAGCATGTCGGCAAGAATATGGCTGAGATAGCCGAGCACCAGCCCCTGCAGCGCGTCGGCGGGCACAAACCAGCTTTCCGGGACTTTCAGATAGAAAAGGGTGATCGCCGCGAATACCGCCAGCAGGCTGTGGGTGAACCCCCGATGACCAAACGCGCGCGCCACCGGCCTGGAGATCCAGCTCAGCCGCTGGCCCAGAAGTGATTTAGGGTGATCGATATCGGGCAGCAGGCAGGTCAGCACCGCGGAGGGGACGATATGCCACCAGTCGCCCTGCGCCAGCACGGGCGTGAGCTCCGCATTTTTAGCAAATACCGCACAGGCGATAGAAAAGAAGAGATGGCCTTCCGCCGTCATGATAAAAACCCTAAACTGTCGATTCATACAGTATAGGGTTTTTATACAGTGTGCGAAAGAGGTGACGGTGTAACTCTTTGTCACAAAATTGTCAGCGCGCCAGCCATCCGCCATCCACCGCCAGGGTGTAGCCGTTCACGTAATCCGCCGCGGCCGAGGCGAGGAACACCACCGGTCCTTGCAAATCGTCCGCTACTCCCCAGCGCCCGGCGGGGATGCGGTCGAGGATCTCTTTGCTGCGCTCGCTATCGTCACGCAGCTGTTGGGTATTATTGGTCGCCATATAGCCCGGCGCGATGGCGTTAACGTTAATGTTGTGTCCCGCCCATTCGTTGGCCATCAGGCGGGTTAAGCCGAGTACGCCGCTCTTTGAGGCGGTGTAGGACGGGACGCGGATCCCGCCCTGGAAGGAGAGCATCGAGGCGATATTAACGATCTTGCCGCCGCCGCCCTGCTTAATAAACTGCCGGGCGACCGCCTGGGATAAAAAGAACACCGACTTCAGGTTGAGGTTCATGACATCGTCCCAGTCGCGCTCGCTAAAATCGAGCGCATCGGCGCGACGGATTGTCCCGGCGTTATTGACCAGAATATCTATCCGACCCATGGCGGCAACGGCTTTAGCCACGATTTGGCTTATCTCGTCCTGGCGGCTGAGATCCGCCTGAACCGCGCTGAAGCGGCGGCCCAGCGCCTGGACTTTTTCTGCGGTTTCGTGCGGGACCTTACGGTTGACGCTGACGATATCGCACCCGGCCCGGGCAAGCCCCACGGCCATTCCCTGACCCAGCCCAGTGTCACATCCCGTCACGATCGCGACCTTACCCGTAAGATCGAAGGCGTTAAGTACCATATGTCCCTCCGTATGCTGATGTATGCGTGAATACACGCCGTTGCAGCCAGCATAGAGGCACCAGAGGGAAAAAACAATTAAAAATGAAACGGTGTTTTATTTTATGTGATGAGGCAGCCGTTGCTCCCTCATCACTCCGGCCGCTTAGCCGCGCAGGTCGCTGACGCTAAGCGCCGTCAGCGTTGTCAGCTTAACGTCGGCGAGCGCAAATCTCCGGTCATGACTATGCTCCTCGGCCGGGATCACGATTGAGCGCATGCGCGCCGCCTTGCAGGCGATCATGCCGTTAACCGAGTCTTCGAGCGCCACGCAGTTCATCGGGTCAACGCCTAGCTTTGCCGCGCAGTCGAGGTAGACCTGCGGATGCGGTTTGCTGTACGCCAGCAGCTCGGCGGAGGCCAGAGCGTCGAACTGGTCGCGCAGTTCAAACATGGTGAGCACTTTTTCCAGCATCCGCAGCGGCGAGGCGGAGGCGAGACCAATCTTCAGCCCCTGCGCCTTGCACAGCGCAACGGCTTCGCGCACGCCGGGCAGCAGGGGACGCGAGGCTTCCACCAGCTCAATGGCACGGCTGATAATACGCGCGGTGACGTCGGCGCGGTCCGGCCCCGTCCACGGCTGCTGCGCAAACCACAGGTCCACCACTAAATCGATGCGCAACCCGAGAATATCGGGCAGTTCGCCGCGACGGCTGATATCCACACCGAGGCTTGCTATCACCTCCAGCTCCGCCCGATCCCATTGCGGCTCAGAATCAATCAGTAATCCATCCATATCGAAGATTGCGGCATGAATTTGGCGCCTGGCTGACATATGTCCCTCTCCTGTAGCGTAAGTCGATAATCAATTTGCGTTCATGGTATATCATACCGCGCTTTATTGGGCGAAATTCGCCAGTGAAGGTAGACTTAGAACCTGACCGGTTGGTTCTTGGCAGTGAAGGCGTCTTAAACAAGGGGAACCCATGACGTATCAACAAGCTGGACGCATTGCAGTACTTAAACGTATTCTGGGGTGGGTCATCTTTATTCCCGCGGTAATATCGACGCTGATTTCCGTACTGAAGTTTATGTATGAGCATAGCGAGAAGAAGCCGGGTATTGATGCGGTGATGATGGACTTTGCGCACGTAATGATTGAAATGATGCGTTTCAATACGCCGTTTCTTAACTTTTTCTGGTACAACTCGCCGCTGCCGGACTTTAAGCACGGCCTGAATATTGGCTTCTGGATAATCTATATTCTGGTCTTTGTCGGGATGGCGCTGCAGGCCTCCGGCGCGCGGATGGGCCGCCAGGCGAAGTTTCTTCGCGAAGGGGTTGAGGATCAGCTGATTCTGGAACAGGCCAAAGGCGCGGAAGGGCTGACGCGGGAGCAAATCGCTGAACGTATCGTGGTGCCGCGCCATACGATCCTCGTGCAGTACTTCCCGCTGTACGTTCTGCCGGTGGTGATTATTATTATCGGCTACTTCTTCTTTTCGCTGCTCGGCTTCCTGTAAAGCGATAGATTGCCCGGCCTGCCGGGCAATGTTTCACTCGCCGGGGATGGCGCGCGGCTTGCCCTGATTGTCCACCGCTACGTAAATGAATAACGCTTCCGTTGCCTTGTAGCGCTGCCCGATGGGTTCCGATGAGACCTTTTTCACCCAGACTTCAATATTAATGGTGATAGAGGTATTGCCGCGTTTTACGCAGCGGGCGTAGCAGCACACCACGTCGCCGACGGCGACCGGGCGCAAAAAGGTCATGCCGTCCACGCGGACGGTGACGACACGGCCGTGGGCAATCTCTTTGGCCATAATCGCGCCGCCGATATCCATCTGCGACATCAGCCAGCCGCCAAAAATATCGCCATTCGCGTTGGTATCTGCCGGCATCGCCAGGGTGCGTAAAACCATTTCGCCCTTCGGGGCGAGGTCTGTTGTTGTCATTCTGTACTCTGTGTGGTCAATGAAGATCTGGCGCGATGCTACTATGAAAATCGCCGCGTGAGAATAGCCGTCGCCGCGCGGCTATTGGCCGTCAGCTGCCAGGCCGGCTGAATCTTAATGGGTATGGAAAATGTATGACGGCTAAATCATACTCACTCCCTCGGTAATAAGTTGAGGAAGCTAGTATGAACGACGATTTCCAGGCGATAAAAGATGAATTCGAGAAGCATGGGGAAGATGGCGGGGAAGGGATCGCGCAGGCAATGTATGAGGCCTTATCGCAGCGTCTGGCGCCTTACTTCTTTAACCTGGATGACATCAATAAGCGCAGATTTCTCATCAAATTAGATGAGGGAGAAAAAGAGATCGGCACGCGGCAAAAGTATGATTGGTTTGCCGCCCTCAACAGGAACAAACCCTAGCTCGTCAGGCGGCCTCCGTGAGTGCCGTAAACCCGTCGCGAGCAGATCGGGGTCAACGCTCCGCGGCGCAAAAAAAAGCACGCTTCGCGTTATCAGAACCCGCAGCGTGCTTTTTAGTTTTAAATTCACAATCAACGATTTGATCGATAAAGGTTTTTACCTTTATCTATCACTTATCATCCTGTGGCATATGGCGATAGATATAGACGCCGCTCAGCAGAGTGAAAACCAGGGTCAGCGCGGTGAGGCCAAAGACCTTGAAGTTGACCCAAATGTTCTGCGGCAGCCAGAACGCAATGTAAATATTCGCCAGCCCGCAGAGGATGAAAAACACCGCCCAGGCCAGGTTCAAACGTGACCATACGTGCTGCGGCAGCGTCAGCTCTTTGCCGAGCATGCGCTGAATCAGCGGCTTTTTCATGATCCACTGGCTGAACAGCAGGGCGCCTGCGAACAGCACGTAGATGACGGTAACCTTCCATTTAATAAACTCGTCGTTATGGAAGAAAATCGTCAGGCCGCCAAAAACGGCGACCAGCACAAAGGTGATCAGCGCCATTTTTTCAATTTTGCGATAGCGCACCCAGGTGTAGATCAGCACGACCGCGGTGGCGACAATCAGCGCCGTGGTGGCGGCGTAGATATCGTAGAGCTTATAGAATGCGAAGAAGACGACCAGCGGTAAAAAATCCAGAAACTGCTTCATGCATAGGTTCCGTAGTTCAGAGCGGGTCGGGAGGTTTCCCGACCCTGGTTAAATTTAGTTGCGGATAAGCATATACAAGCGGAATAAATAGATCAGCAACAGCGCAGAAATCAGGTTGCTGATGGTATTAATCACCACCGCGCCGACGTTTGGCGTCAGCACCGCAAAGCTGGAAGCCAGCAGCAGCAGCGCGGTTTTGGCCAGCAGCCAGCCGAGAACCGCCGGCGCGACCAGCCGCATATTCGCCCACGCCAGGCGGATGCTGCCGCGCATTGCGCTGAAAATCCCCAGCTTATCCTGTACCAGCATAATAGGGGCAAAGGCCAGCACGATGGCTAACAGGACGCCCGGCACCAGCACCAGCATCATCCCGATCTGCACCACGAAGGTGGTGAACAGGATCAGCAGCAGCAGCTTCGGCAGAACGGGCGCCGCAGCGCCAATCGCGCGCAGAGCGCTGACGCGCTGCCCGGCGGAGACCAGCTGAATCATCAGCAGAACCCCGCCTGCAAGGATGGCGTTGCCCACCAGCCCGGAGAAGGTTGAGGCCGCAGAGGCGCGCAGCAGAACCTGCTGTTGCTCCGGCGTCATGTTCTGCACCAGCTCAAACAAGCCTGCGCTACCCGCCAGATTATCGCCTTCGCTCAGAATCGAGAGCTGCTCTTCGCTGGGTGAAAACGCGTGGCCAAGGACTACCGTTATTAGCGCGCACAACAACGCAACCAGCAAAATGGTAATGAACTGATTACGAAAAAAATTTCCCGTGTCACGGTAGACGGACTTCGCCGTGATAGACATGCACTCTCCTTGAGTATTGCAGGTGTTAACTAGCCGGCGATTGTACCGCAAATCGCTTCAGCGTAGCAGCCTCTGCTCACGCCAGGCTAAGTATATCTTTGTAAAGAGGAGTGAGCGCCGTATCCCGCTGAGTATGGCTTTTGGCACGGTCGCTGTCGCCGCAAAAGCGGGGCGATGGCTCGCCTGGGCCAGAAAATGCCAAAAATTGATCTGCCTAATCATTTGCTTATTACATTCGACCGCAAAAATTAATCTGGATCAACAAATGTTAAAACTAATGATTTTGTGTGATCTATGTTGGATCAAACATAACTCATTGTGGGTATATTCTTCGCGCTTAATAACCATAATGAGGAAGTGGGTATGAAGAAGTTAGCAGCGGTAGGATTAATTTTGAGTACGCTTTCCGGGGGCGTCTGGGCGCACGAAGCCGGAGAGTTTTTCATTCGCGCAGGTTCGGCCACCGTTCGTCCGACGGAAGGTTCTGACAACGTGTTAAATAGTCTGGGTAGTTTTAACGTCAGTAATAACACTCAGCTGGGATTAACCTTCACCTATATGGCTACGGATAATATCGGCATCGAGCTGCTGGCGGCCACGCCGTTCCGCCATAAGGTAGGTACCGGCCCGACGGGAACCATCGCGACGGTGCACCAGCTGCCGCCAACCCTGATGGCGCAGTGGTATTTTGGCGATGCGCAAAGCAAAGTGCGTCCCTATATCGGCGCCGGTATTAACTACACCACCTTCTTTAATGAAGACTTTAACGATACCGGCAAAGACGCCGGGCTGTCCGATCTGAGCCTGAAGGATTCGTGGGGCGCCGCCGGTCAGGTAGGGCTGGATTATCTGATTAACCGCGACTGGCTGCTCAACATGTCGGTGTGGTACATGGATATCGACACCGATGTGAAATTCAAAGCCGGCGGCGTGGACCAGAAGGTCAGCACCCGCATCGACCCGTGGGTGTTTATGTTCTCTGCGGGATATCGGTTCTAAGCCTCTCAACAGCACTGGTCGCTATCTGATCAGTGCTGTTGTGATACCTGCGAACGACTTACGTACGTATCCGCCTTACGGAGCGCCTTCCACCCGTAATGTCGTCCTGTGACGCATTACCACGGAACGGTGCGTCCCTGATAATCCAGATACTCCAGCCCCGGCCGCTGGCGTTTTTCCAGCAGCACCCTGATCAGGCTGGGGATGGTCTCCTCGATGGTCAGCGGCGCATCGCCGCCGCCCAGCGCGGTGCGGATCCAGCCCGGCGCCATTGCCACCATAGGATGCGTCGCCGAAGCCGCACGGGCGGCAAAACTGCGCATAAACATATTCAGCGCGGCCTTGCTGCCTCTGTACAGTTCGCGCTGTCCGCTAAGGTTATTGCCGAGGCTCCCCTGTCCGGAAGACATCACGCCGAGCAATCCCGACGGGGTAACGTGCCGCTGCAGGCGCTCTATGACCCGCATTGGCGCCAGGGCATTGGTCTGCATCACCTGCATAAATTCCTCTGTGGAGACTTCGCCGATGGTCTGCGAAGGATCGCGGTTGGTGGTTCCGGCATTGACAAAGAGCATCTCCAGGCGACTTCCGGAGAGCCTGTGGTCCAGCGCGGCCAGCTGTCCGTCGTCGCAGATATCCAGCGTGTCCAGGCGCACCCGACCGGGGTTGTCCTGCGCGAGCTGATGAAGCGGCGTCGGATGCTGAATATCGCGTACGGTGCCGATCACGTTCCAGCCGTGCTGCAAAAATTCGGCGGCCATGGCGTGGCCCAGCCCGCGAGAGGCTCCGACGATTAAAACGCTGTGATGAGCAAGAGGGGTCATAGTAGAAATCCGCAACAAAGAGTGAGGATCTGACTATAGTCATAGGTTATATCAGGCGGAAGGCGCAGCATATGCACTGTTAACATGCGCCGCACGCCATATCTTACGACAGGATACCTCATGACCGACCCCGATTTTAATCTACTCGTTGCGCTGGAGGCTCTGCTGGCCGAAGAGAGCGTTGCCGGCGCGGCGCGGCGTCTGGGGCTCAGCGCATCGGCAATGAGCCGGACGCTAACCCGCCTGCGCGATGCGACCGGCGATCGGCTGCTGGTCAGGGCGGGGCGTAAAATGGTGTTAACCCCGCATGCGCAAAATATCAAAGCGCGAACCCAGAATGTGCTGTTCGAGATGCGCTCGGTGCTGAATGCTTCCCTTGCGCCGCTCCATCTCCCGACGCTGGAGCAAACTTTCACGTTGCGTACCAACGAAGGCTTCGTCGAAACCTTTGCTCCGGCGCTGATTGCTGCCTGCGCGCGGGATGCGCCGGGGGTGACGCTGACATTTGTGGCTAAGACCGAGAAGGACCCGCAGTTTTTACGCGAGGGGCGCGTGGACCTCGAGATTGGCGTACTCAAGAATATGGGGCCGGAAATCCGCCTGCAGGCGCTGTTTCGCGATCGCTTCGTCGGCGTGCTGGCAAAGAGCCACCCGCTGGCGCAATCGGCAAACATGACCCGGGAAGCGTATATCTCCTGCGGGCACGTGATTACGTCTCGTCATGGCATGGTGCGGGGGCCGGTTGATGATGCGTTGGCCGGGTTTGGCCTGCAGCGTAAGATTGCCGCGGTGGTGCCCAGCTTCGCCGCCGCGCTGGCGGTTGCCCGCCGTTCACGGCTGATTGCGCTGGTCCCGGCGTCCTACATTGGCGATAGCCTTGCGGCCGATGTTGCCGTTTTTGAGCTTCCGGTGCCGACGCCGGAAATTACCGTTTCGCAGATGTGGCATCCCCGACAGGAGCAGGAGCCGGGCCACCGCTGGTTGCGTCAGCAGGTGCTTAGCGTGTGTCGTCAGGCGTCATAAGAGCAAAAAAAAGCCCGCAACGGATGCGGGCGAAAAATACTGGAAGCAATGTGAGCAATGTCGTACCGAATACCTGAGTGTTTTGCTCAACTATTCGGTAATGAGAAAGATAATGTTTCTCATTTAAGATATCAACCCCATCTTTTGTGCGGAAGCGATTTTTTTTACTCGATCACAAAAACGCTGCGCTTCTGGCTGTTGTCGCGAGGCCAGGCCGCCGCCACTTCGCGCAGCGGCAGCGGCGTGGTGGCGATAGTAAACCCGCCGGCCGCGGCGGCCTGCAGCATCTCCCCGGTCGCTGCCAGCAGCTGGGTCATTGACAGGCTGCCGATCCCGCTTCCCAGCAGCTGCAGCGGCGCCGAACGCAGTACCGCGCCGTTGAGTGAGATATCTGCCCCGGAGAGAGAGCCGACCTGGACGTAGCGCACCGGCGCATGGCCGGGGCTGCTTTTTGCCAGCGCCGGTAGCAGCAGTTCGGCGCTGGGGCCCCACAGATAGTCGACGACGACGTCGATCTGCCCCGCAGCAAGCTCGGCGAACTGAGCCCGCAAAGTGGGATCGTCTGCGGTCAGGTTGATGCAGACATCCGCGTCGAGCGTTGCCAGCGTCCCTGCGTTACGTCCGGTGGCGATCACTTTTTTCGCTCCCAGATAGCGGGCGATCTGGATTGCCAGCTGGCCGGCGCTGCCGGTGGCGCCGTTGATCAGCACCGTCTCACCGGCGATAAAGCCCGCGCGTTTCACCAGCGCAGCCCAGGCCGACATCCCGGGGTTGGCCATAGCGGCGGCGGTAACATCGTCCAGCGCATCCGGCAGCGGCAGGCAGTTAGCCGCGGCCACCGGCGCCCGTTGCGCCATGCTGCCCCAGGGGGCGCGAGGGAAGGCGAAGTAAACGCGCTGCCCGTTCGGCAATGTTCCCACGCCGTCGATGCCGACGACAAAGGGCAGACGACCGTCAAAGCTATAGTGTTTGCCGCTCGCCCGGCCCTTGACGACATGGCTGATGGCGGCGGCGCGTACGTCAACCAGGAGATGGTTTTCATCGGCCTGCGGATCGGCAAAGTCCGCCCACACCGGGCCCTGCTGGAGTTCAAATACGACGGCTGCTTTCATGGCGTTACCTCCGGGAAGAAATTACGTGTAAAATGCACATATCAGATGGCGGCACTATACACCGGGTTAAATAATATATGCAATATGCACATAATAATTACGACATCACCGACTTTCACGGGGCGCTGCTGGATATCATCCGCGTGATGAATCTGCCGGTGCGCGATGAGCAGATACTGCAGGCCGCCGAGGTGCAGCTCGATCAGATCCTTTTTCCGCTGCTGGTGGCGATAGGGCGCTATGGGCCGGTTGGCGTGGTTGAGCTAGCGGATAGCCTGGGACGGGATTACACCACCGTTAGTCGGCAGGTGAAAAAGCTGGAGGCGCAGAACCTGGCGCTGAAGCAGCCTAACGTCAGCGATCGACGGATCAGCGAAGTGACCTTGAGCGAGCAGGGTAAGGCGCTGATCGAACGCATTGCGCTAGCCAGAACGCGGCTGATGAATCAGGTGCTGATGGACTGGACGCAGGAGGATGTGCTGGCGCTGTTCCGCCTGACGCGCAAATACGCGGACAGCCTGCAGCAAAAAACAACCGCCTGACGAGCCGCCAGGCGGTAGAGGTGTTACGCCGCTTTAGTGGCGGCTTTAAGGCCCTGCACAAAAGCCTTCAGCTCGGCCAGCATCGTTTGCGGATCGCTGAGGTTACGTTCGATGATTTTGACGATGGCGGAGCCGGAAATCGCCCCGGCGGCACCGGCGTCAATCGCGGCGGTAACCTGATCGGCGGCGGAAATACCGAAGCCCTGCAGCGGCGGCGCGGCGTTATACTCGCGCAGCTTCTCAATGAGATGATGCAGCGGCAGGGCGGCGCGGTTTTCCGCCCCGGTGACCCCGGCGCGCGACAGCAGATAGGTATAGCCGCGACCAAAAGAGGCAATCTGGCGCAGCAGCTCGTCATCGGCATTCGGCGGGCAGATGAAGATGGGCGCGATATTGTGCCGCATCGCCGCCTGGCGGAACGGCGCCGACTCTTCGATGGGGACATCGGCGACCAGCACGGAATCCACGCCAACCCGCGCGCATTCGGCATAGAACGCGTCAATGCCGGGGCTGAACACCAGGTTCGCGTACATCAGCAGGCCGATAGGGATCGTCGGGTGCTTGTGACGGATCGCCGCCAGCATCTCGAAGCACTGCGCCGGCGTTACGCCGGCGGCGAACGCACGCAGGGCTGCGCCCTGGATCGTCGGGCCATCGGCCAGCGGGTCGGAGAAGGGAATACCCAGCTCCAGGGCGTCGGCGCCCGCTTCGATCAGCGTGTCGATGATTTGCAGCGACAGCGCCGGATTTGGATCGCCAAGCGTCACGAAGGGAACAAACGCGCCTTCCTGGCGGGATTTCAGTTGTGCAAACAGCGTCTCATAACGTTCCATCAGATTTCCCCTCGCGCTTTCAGAATATCGTGTACGGTGAAGATGTCTTTATCGCCGCGACCGGACAGGTTAACCACCAGCAGCTGCTCTTTTTCCGGATTTTCACGCATCATTTTTAGCGCATGGGCCAGGGCGTGGGAGGATTCCAGGGCCGGAATAATCCCCTCATGGCGGGAGAGCTCTTTGAAAGCCTCCAGCGCTTCGTTGTCGGTTATCGACACGTAGTCGGCGCGGCCGGTGCTGTTGAGGAACGCATGCTGAGGGCCCACCGACGGGAAGTCCAGCCCGGCGGAGATAGAGTAAGATTCTTCAATCTGGCCGTCATCGGTCTGCATCATCGGCGATTTCATGCCGAAATAGATGCCAATGCGACCGTGCTTCAGCGGCGCGCCGTGCTCGCCGGTTTCAATTCCGTGGCCCGCCGGTTCCACGCCGATCAGGCCGACGTTGGTTTCCTCGATAAAGTCAGCAAACATGCCGATTGCGTTGGAGCCGCCACCGACGCAGGCGATGACCGCATCCGGCAGACGGCCTTCGCGCTCAAGGATCTGCGCTTTGGTCTCTTCGCCGATCATGCGCTGGAATTCGCGGACGATGGTCGGGAACGGGTGCGGGCCGGCTGCGGTACCGAGCATATAGTGAGCGGTATCGTAGCTGCCGGACCAGTCGCGCAGCGCTTCGTTACAGGCGTCTTTCAGCGTGGAGGAGCCGCTGTGCACCGGGATCACTTCCGCGCCCATCAGACGCATGCGGAAGACGTTTGGCGACTGGCGCTCAACGTCTTTCGCGCCCATATAAATGCGGCATTTCAGGCCGAGCAGCGCGCTGGCGAGCGCGGAGGCCACGCCGTGCTGTCCGGCGCCGGTTTCGGCAATGATTTCGGTTTTGCCCATGCGCTTCGCCAGCAGCGCCTGGCCCAGCACCTGGTTGGTTTTATGCGCGCCGCCGTGCAGCAGATCTTCACGCTTGAGGTACAGCGTGGTGCGGGTGCCTGCGGTCAGGTTACGACATTTGGTCAGGGCCGTTGGGCGACCGGCGTAGTTTTTCAGCAGGTCGCTAAATTCAGCCTGGAACTCAGGATCTTTCTGCGCGCTGACGAAAGCTTCTTCCAGCTGGCGCAGGGCGGGCATCAGGATCTGCGGGACGTACATACCGCCAAATTCGCCAAAATAGGGGTTCAGTAAAGTACTCATTATTGCATTGCTCCTTAATATGCGCGCAGCGTCTGGAAAACCGAGGCCAGCTTGCTGGCGTCTTTAATACCCGGCTGCGACTCAACGCCTGAATTAAAATCGAGTCCGGCACAGCCGCTTTTGGCGGCTTCTACGCAGTTATCGGCACCGAGTCCGCCTGCCAGCAGGACGTTACGCAGGTCCTGGTCTTGCAGAAGCGTCCAGTCGAAACGCTGGCCGCTGCCGCCCTGGCCGTTATCGAAGAGATATTTATCGACGTGCTGCAGGTTGCGTTCCGGCAGCGTGTCGCCCACGCTGAGCGCTTTCCAGATCTGGATTTGACCCGGCAGCCGCGCACGCAGCGCGTCGATATAGGCCTGGTCTTCGCTGCCGTGCAGCTGAACCGCAGCCAGCCGGAGGCTCTCTGCGCGGTCAGCCACCTCCTGGAGCGGCGCATCGCGGAACACCCCGACGTAGCGCAGCCCGGCGGCCTGGATAATCTCTTTAGCCTGCGCCTCGTTGACGACGCGCGGTGAGCCAGGGACGAAAATCAGCCCGCCGTAGAGGGCGCCGGATTCATAGGCCACCTGCGCGTCCTGAGCACGGGTCAGGCCGCAGACTTTGTTTTCACCGAGCAGCACGCGCTTAACGGCCGCGTCGAGGTCATCGTGCTCCATCAGCGCTGAGCCAATCAGGAAGCCGTTAGCAAAGTGGCTGAGATCGCGAACTTCGGCGTAGGTATGAATCCCGGATTCGCAGATCACGGTGACGTCATGGCCCAGACGCGGCGCCAGCTGGCGGGTGCGGTTGAGGTCAATCGACATATCGCGCAGATCGCGGTTGTTGATCCCGACCACCTTCGCCTTCAGCGCGATGGCGCGCTCCAGCTCTTCTTCAGTACTGACTTCGGTCAGCACGCCCATGTTCAGACTGTGCGCGACGGCGGCGAGCTGGCGATACTGTTCATCGTCCAGCACCGACAGCATCAGCAGGCAGGCGTCGGCCTGATAGTAGCGCGCGAGATAGATCTGGTAAGGATCGATGGTGAAATCCTTGCACAGTATCGGCTGCGGCGCGATGGCGCTGACGATGGGCAGAAAATCAAAGCTGCCCTGGAAATATTTCTCATCACACAGCACCGAGATCGCCGAGGCGTAGTTTTTATACACTCCGGCGATGGCCGCCGGGTCAAAATCCTGGCGAATCAGGCCCTTCGACGGCGAGGCTTTTTTGCACTCGAGAATAAACACGCTGCGCGTCCCCGCAAGGGCATCGTAAAAGTTACGCTGCGTCGGGACGACCTCGTTTTGAAAACTGGCTAACGGCTGCTGCTGCTTGCGGGCTTCTACCCAAATCGCTTTGTCGGCAACGATTTTTGCTAAAACGGTCTGCATTATTTACCCTCTTGCCGCTAATGCGGTCACTCTGTCATAGGCCGCTCCGCTGCGCAGCACGTCAATCACCTGTCGGGCGTTGGCTTTCAGGTCTTCATGCCCGTGTAAACGCATCAGCATAGCGACGTTGGCGGCGACAGCGGCTTCGTGAGCGGCTTCACCTTTACCTTGTAGTAAGCGCGTCAGAATGTCACGGTTTTCTTCCGGCGTGCCGCCGGCCAGCTGTTCCTGGTGATAAGGCGTCAGGCCAAAATCATCCGCGGTCAGCTGATAGCTTTTGATCTCGCCGTTATTCAGCTCCGCGACCACCGTCGGCGCGTGGAGCGACACCTCATCCATGCCGCCGCTGTGGACGACCGCCGCCCGCTGGTAGCCCAGCACGCGCAGGGTTTCCGCGATAGGCAGCACCAGCTCCGGGCTGTAGACGCCAATCAGCGCCAGCGGCGGATGCGCCGGGTTAATCAGCGGCCCCAGCACGTTGAACAGCGTCCGGGTCTTCAGCTGCTGACGGACCGGCATCGCGTGGCGAAAACCGGTGTGATATTTCGGCGCAAACAGGAAGCAGACGCCCAGCTCATCCAGCGCGGTGCGGGATTTATCGGCGTTCATATCCAGGTTGATGCCGAATGCGGCCAGCAGGTCGGAAGAGCCGGATTTGCTGGAGACGCTACGGTTGCCGTGCTTCGCGACCTTCAGCCCACAGGCTGCGGCGACAAACGCGCTGGCGGTAGAAATATTGATGCTGTTGCTGCCGTCGCCGCCGGTGCCGACGATATCGGCAAACGGGTAGTCAGGACGCGGGAACGGCGCGGCATTTTCCAGCAGGGCGGTGGCCGCTCCGGCAATCTCCTGCGGCTGCTCGCCGCGCACCTTCATGCTGACCAGGGCGGCGGCCAGCTGCTCGGGCTTCACTTCACCGCGCACCACCGCAGAAAACAGCTGGTGGCTCTCCTGCTGGCTGAGGGTTTCCGCCTGATACAGCTTTTCCAGAATCGGCTGGATGGTATTGGTTTGCTCCAGCTTCTGCAGCGCCCAGGCCAGGGTTTGCTCCAGCAGACGCGCGCCTTGGGTGGTAAGAATCGATTCCGGGTGGAACTGGAAGCCGCAAACGCGATCGGCATCATGACGCACCGCCATCACCATCCCGTTATAGTTGGCGTTGATGGTCAGCCCGGCCGGAATATTGCTACCGACCAGCGAATGGTAGCGGGCAACCGGCAGCGGGTTAGTCAGGCCGGCAAACATCGCCTGGCCGTCGTGCTCGATGCTGGAGGCTTTACCGTGCAGAATTTCGCCCGCCTGGCCCACGTAGCCGCCGTAGGCTTCCACAATCGCCTGATGGCCAAGGCAGATGCCGATGATCGGCAGCTTGCCGCGCAGCCGGGTCAGCAGCTCCGGCATGCAGCCGGCTTCGCTCGGCGTGCCCGGGCCTGGGGAGAGCATCAGCACCGGATTGTCCATCGTGCCGATACGCTCAATTAAGGTCTGCGCCGGAACCGAGTTACGGTAAATCACCACGTTATGGCCGTTGGCGCGCAGCTGGTCTGCCAGGTTATAGGTAAAGGAATCGATATTATCGAGCAGCAGAATGTCGGCCATTAGAAAGTCTCCTTAGCGTGGTGGGCCTGGGCAATTGCGCGCAGCACCGCGCGGGCTTTATTTCGGGTTTCATCTGCTTCTGACTGAGGCACTGAATCCAGGACAATACCGGCGCCGGCCTGAACGGTGGCAATGCCGTCCTGCACGTAGGCAGAGCGAATCACGATGCAGGTATCCAGGTCGCCGTGGGCGGTGAAATAGCCGACGGCGCCGCCGTAGCTCCCGCGACGCTTGCCCTCGGCGGCGGCGATAAGCTGCATCGCGCGCACCTTCGGCGCTCCGCTCAGGGTGCCCATATTCATACAGGCGCGATAGGCATGCAAAACGTCGAGGTCGTTACGCAGCTCGCCGACCACCCGGGAAACCAGGTGCATCACGAAAGAGTAGCGGTCGACTTTGGTCAGGTCGGCCACGTAGCGGCTGCCCGGCGTGCAGATGCGGGCGAGGTCGTTACGCGCCAGATCGACCAGCATCAGGTGCTCGGAGAGCTCTTTATGGTCGGTGCGCATTTCGAGTTCGATACGGCTGTCGAGATCGCGATCCAGCGAACCGTCGGCGCGACGACCGCGCGGGCGGGTACCGGCAATCGGGTAGATCTCAATCTGGCGGCTGACGGCATCGTACTTCAGCGAACTCTCCGGCGACGCGCCGAACAGGGTGAAGTCGTTATCCTGCATAAAGAACATGTACGGGCTCGGGTTGCTCTTCTTCAGCACGTCGTAGGCTGCCAGCGGCGACGGGCAGGGCAGAGAGAAGCGGCGCGATGGTACAACCTGGAAAATTTCGCCGGCGCGAATTGCGCGCTGCATTTTGCGGACCACGGCGCCGTACTCGTCGTCGCTCTGGTCGCAGTCGCAGGTCATCTGCTCTACCGCGGTGACCGGCAGCGGCGCCGGCGGTTCGTTGAGCTGCTGGCGAAGCTGGGCGATACGCTGCGTCAGACGCTGCTTTTCGCTCGCCAGCGGCGTGAACAGGCTCGACTGGATGCGGGTGCTTTTGCTCTGGTGATCGATAACCAGCAGCGTTTCCGCCAGGTAGAAGCAGTAGTCCGGGCAGGCGGTGTCGCTTTCCAGAGGCGGCAGGTCTTCGAAACCGGCCACCAGGTCATAGGCAAACAGGCCGCCGAAGAACATCGCTTCGCGCTCGTCGTGCGGAACGGTCACCAGCTCCTGCAGCAGGCGGAAGGCGTCAAAAACCGACAAAGAGCACAGGCGGGCGTCTTCATCCAGCAGGGCGCTGACCGGCGGGAAGGTTAAGGTCCGGCCATTCGGCTGACGCAGATTTTCGATGCCGGAGGGCAGAGCGTTGTCGAGTAAATCCAGCAGCGATGCGCCGTTGCTGGAAAGCGCCTGAATGGTGACAGTGTCACCTAAGGCGGTGATGCGCAGCGCGCTGTCAACCAGCAGCAGGCTCTTTAAATCATCCTTACTGTCGATATCGGCAGATTCCAGCAGCAGGGTTGCCGGACGCGCGCCGCACAGCTGGTGGAACAGCGCCGTCGGGTTTTCGCGATAGATGGCGTCGCTGGTGAGAAGCTCGAGTGCCGGTTTTGATGTTTGCATTATTGTTCTCGCCTGTTCGGTATAATAATTTGTCCAATAAAAAGCCCGCTCATTGGCGGGCCGGGTATCTGTATGCTGAGTGCAAAACGCGATCACGCCGCCCGTTATCAGGAGGTGCGCCACCAGCCGTGCAGAGTGATAATTTGCGTTTTCATCGTGATACCCCTTCATGTGAACTTGCGTACTAGTTAACTAGTCCAGAGGAATAATGTCAACCCCTGTTTGCAGATTTTCTCCGCGAGTCGGTATGATAATGCGCTTATTTAAGTCCATGTCCAGCAGGAGTCATCTTGAGCGATACCCTTTACGCAGTGATTTACGATCTGCATAGCCATACCACCGCCTCTGACGGGCGGCTGACTCCAGAAGAACTTGTCCATCGCGCCCACCAGATGCGGGTCGGGACGCTGGCGATTACCGATCACGATACCGTTGCGGCCATTCCTGCGGCGCGGGCGGAAATTGCCCGCGCCGGCCTGCCGCTGACGCTGGTGACCGGGGTGGAAATTTCAACCCTGTGGGAAAACCATGAAATTCATATCGTGGGCCTGAATATTGATATTGAGCATCCGGCGATGCTGGCCCTGCTTGATGAGCAGAAGGCGCGCCGCCAGCTGCGGGCGCAGATGATTGCCGAGCGGCTGGATAAGGCCCGAATTCCCGGGGCGTGGGAAGGGGCGATGAAGCTTGCCGACGGCGGGGCGGTGACCCGCGGGCATTTTGCCCGTTTCCTCGTGGAGGCAGGCCACGCCAGCAATATGGCCGATGTTTTTAAAAAATATCTCGCCCGTGGGAAAACCGGTTACGTTCCGCCGCAGTGGTGTACAATAAAACAAGCGATTGATGTCATTCATCATTCTGGCGGCAAAGCGGTTGTCGCCCATCCCGGGCGCTACGATCTCTCCGCCAAGTGGCTGAAAAGGCTGTTGGCCCACTTTAGCGAGCAGGGCGGCGATGCGATGGAGCTGGCCCAATGTCAGCAGGCGCCGCATGAGCGCACGCAGCTTGCCGCGTACGCCGTACAGTTTGGTCTTCTGGGTTCACAGGGTTCTGATTTCCATCAGCCCTGCCCGTGGATTGAGCTGGGTCGGAAACTTTGGCTACCCGCAGGTGTAGAAGGGATCTGGCACAGTTGGGAAACGGCCGCAGAATAAAATTGAGAGGGAAGTATGAGCCAGTTTTTTTACATCCATCCGGACAACCCGCAGGCGCGGTTGATTAACCAGGCGGTGGAGATTGTGCGTAAAGGCGGGGTGATTGTCTACCCCACGGATTCAGGCTACGCATTGGGGTGTAAGATTGAAGATAAGGGCGCGATGGAGCGGATCTGCCGCATTCGTCAACTGCCGGACGGCCACAACTTCACCCTGATGTGCCGCGATCTCTCCGAGCTGTCGACCTACGCGTTTGTCGACAACGTGGCGTTTCGCCTGATTAAAAACAATACGCCGGGCAACTACACGTTTATCCTCAAAGGGACCAAAGAGGTGCCGCGTCGCCTGCTGCAGGAAAAACGTAAAACCATCGGCATGCGCGTGCCGTCGAACCCGATTGCCCAGGCGCTGCTCGAGACCCTGGGCGAGCCGATGCTCTCCACCTCGCTGATGCTGCCGGGCAGCGAATTCACCGAGTCCGATCCGGAAGAGATTAAGGATCGGCTGGAGAAGCTGGTCGATCTGATTATCCACGGCGGCTATCTCGGCCAGCAGCCGACCACGGTTATCGATCTGACCGAAGATTCGCCGGTCGTGGTACGTGAAGGCGTTGGCGACGTGAAGCCGTTCCAGTAACGGAATCCCTCCTCCCCGGCAGCATCGCGATCCAGGCTGCCGGGATCGCGACAGGCTTGCCCCATCGGCGCATGATGCAGGTAGCTTTATTTTGACCTGAGTCGAAATAGTCCGCCGGGAATCGTCCTTCTGGCGCCAGAAGGCTCGCCGCGTCGTGCAAAGCTTGCGGAGAGCCGATCCAGCAGGATGGCAATCAGCACCACCACGAAACCACTCTGCAGGCCAGTGCCAATCTCCAGCTGTTGAATGCTGCTCAAAATATCGTTACCCAGCCCACCGGCCCCGACCATCGAGGCGATGATAACCATCGACATGGCCATCATAATCGATTGATTCACGCCGGCCATAATCGAGGGCTGCGCGGCGGGCAGCTGCACTTTCCACAGCAGCTGCCACGGCGTGCAGCCAAAGGCGATGCCTGCCTCGATGCGCGAAGCGTTAACCTGGCGAATGCCTAAATCGGTCAGGCGCACGACCGGCGGCATAGAAAACAGAATCGTGGCGAAGATCCCCGGAGGGCGGCCAAGCCCGAACAAAATCGTCGCGGGTATCAGGTATACAAAGGCGGGCATGGTCTGCATAAAATCAAGCACGGTGCGAATGATGCTGCCGATAGCCGCGCGTCGCGCGCTCCAGATCCCGAGCGGAATACCGATCAGCAGGCTGAAAAACGTGGATGACAGGGTTAGCGCCAGCGTCACCGCCGCGTGCTCGCTGTAGCCGCTGTAAATGATATACAGCGAAGCAAGCAGGGCAAACAGCGCGAAACTTTTGCCAATTCGCCACGCGCCGAGCCAGACCGCGATAATCACCAGCCCCCACGGCGAAAGCGCATTTATTACGCTCTCGATGCCCCCGGCGAAGCTGTCGATAGCATGGGCGAAACCGTCAAAGCCGCCGCCGGCGTGTACCAGCAGGCGCTGCACGGCGGCGTCAATCTGACGACTGAAATCGAGGGGGTAGCTCATGATGGCTCCTGACGCGCTGTCCAGATACCGGCATAGCTTTCGGCGAGCTGCCAGCGCGAAACGTCGACTCCGGAGAAAAAGTGTTGAACATACGCGGTCGCAGGCGCGTTGATCAGCTCTTCCGGTTTGCCAACCTGCACCAGCTTGCCTTTTTCCATAATCGCAATACGCGTACCGAGGCGCAGCGCCTCCTCCATATCGTGGGTGACAAAGACGATCGTGCGCCGGGATTCCGCCTGTAGCGACAGAAGTAGCGTCTGCATGTCACGGCGAATAATCGGATCGAGCGCGGAAAATGCTTCGTCCATTAACAGCACGGTGGGATCCATGACCAGCGCGCGCGCGAGACCGACCCGCTGCTGCATGCCGCCGGAAAGCTGAGGCGGATACTGTTCGGCAACGTCGCCAAGCCCGACTTTTGCCAGCATGTCGCGAGCTTTCCGATAGCGGACATCCCGGGATTCGCCGGCTACTTCGAGGCCGAACGCCACGTTATCCAGCACGCTGCGTTCGTCAAACAGCGCGAACGACTGGAAAACCATGCCGATATGACGGCGACGCAGGGCGATCAGCTCGGACTCCCGGAGGGCGGAAAGCGTTTTACCCTGGAATATCACCGAGCCGGAACTGGCCGGGAGCAGGTGGTTAAGCGTGCGCAGCAACGTCGACTTGCCGGAGCCGGAAAGACCGACAATGACAAAAATTTCTCCGCCATATATCTTTAAATTGATATCGCTCAAGGCATTAATCGCCGCGCTTTTTGGCGTCGTTGAGAAAAAACGTTTATTCCCGGATGAATAATAATTTTTATTAACTGACCGTAACTCAAATATAGGTTGTAACATGGCGTCAAATTTATTTTAGGGTGGCCTTAAAAAGCTAACATATAAAACCGTTGGTAGCGCTAATGTATTTTATTAAATCAATATGCGTTTTTTGCATTAGCTTATTTGTTTTCTGCGATTAGATGACCGGAAGAGTGAAAACTCCAGGCTTCATCCAATAACCACGCCTTGACCTTTTCCTGCTGCGCCGAGGCTGGTTTAGCATTGGCGGAAATCAGGTAATAGCCGCGTTCGGTACGGTGCATCGGGCCGCACTGTACCAGTTGCTTACTGGCCAGAAACGGCGCGATCAGGGGCTGCCAGCCGAGGGCGATCCCCTGGCCTTCCAGAGCGGCCTGGATCACCAGGGAATAGGCGTTGAAGGTCCGGGAAGCGGCCTGGTGTTGCCCGTGCACCTGATGCTGGCGGAACCAGTCTTCCCACGTCATCCAGCGCTGGGGCCGGGATTCCGGCAGCTTCAGCAGGGGATAATTCAGCAGAGATTCGGGGGAGGCGGCTGGCGCCATTTCCTGCTTAATCTTTTGATTGCAAACGGGAATGACAATTTCAGGGAACAGCCGCTGGTTCTGCGTTCCGGCCCAGCTGCCCTGGCCAAAATAGATAGCCAGATCCGCGCTGCTGTCGCGAAGGTTATAGTCGTTGGGCGAGGTGGTTATCTGTACCTCCACCCCCGGAATTAGCGCCTGCAGCCTCTCCATACGGGGTAACAGCCAGTAGCTGGCAAAACCCATATCGGTATCGATGCGCAGGACATTACGCTGCAGGCGCGTGCGTTCGAGCTGCTCGCTGATTTCCAGCAGGCTGCTGCGGACGATCAGATACAGACTATTGCCGGATTCGGTCAGCTGAACGCCGCGATGACGGCGTTCAAATAGCGGTGAATTGACCAGATTCTCCAGCATCTGAATACGCTGACTGACCGCGGGCTGCGATAGCCCGAGTTCATTTCCGGCAGCGGTAAAATTACCTAAACGCGCCGCTGCTTCAAATACCACCAGCGCCTGTAAAGGCGGAAGCTGTAATTTCCCTGCCATAAACTCACCTTATGCCATGATAAAAAAATAGCCCCTTCACAGGGCCTGTCGATACATGAGATAAGGCTAACACGTTTTATTAATTATTTTACTTCGCAGGTAGGTCATGCTTATAAATAAACCGAATATCGTTATTCTGATGGCCGATCAGTTAACTGCCAGCGCCTTAAGAGCGTACGGGAATAACGTTAGTCTGACGCCAAATATAGATAAATTAGCCCGTGAAGGGGTGGTATTTGATTCCGCCTATTGCAACAGCCCGCTGTGCGCGCCATCGCGAGCATCGTTGATGACCGGGCAGTATATTTCCCGTAACCAGGTGTATGACAACGCCGCCGAGTTCCACGCCGACTCGCCGACCTTTTGCCATTATCTGCGCGAACAGGGCTACCGCACCTGGCTGTCGGGGAAAATGCACTTCTGCGGCCCCGATCAGCTGCACGGCTTTGACGAACGGCTGACAACGGATATCTACCCCGCCGATTTCGGCTGGACGCCGGACTGGCAACACCCGGAACGCCGTCTCGACTGGTATCACAACATGAGCTCGGTGCTGGAAGCCGGCGAGTGCGTGCGCACCAACCAGCTCGATTTCGATGATGAGGCATTATTCCTCGCCCGCCAGCGCCTGTATGACGCCGCCCGTCGTCCCGAAGAGCAGCCGTTTATGCTGCTCCTTTCGCTAACGCATCCCCACGATCCCTTCGCGATACCCAAACGCTACCTCGATCGCTTTGCGCAAGAAGATATCGATATGCCCGTCACGCGCGGCAAAGATATTGCAGACGATGCGCATTCGGCGCGGATGCGCGCCATGTATCAGCTGGAACCGGGCTTGATCCACGATGAGCATATTCGGCGCGCCCGCCACGCCTACTACGGCGCCCTGGCCTACGTTGATGATTGCTTTGGCGAAATGGTGCGCACCCTCGAAGAGACGGGGCTGGCCGAAAATACCGTGGTGGTGGTGATTGCCGATCATGGGGAAATGCTCGGCGAGCGCGACCTGTGGTACAAGATGAACTTCTTCGAGAACGCCGTGCGCGTGCCGTTAATCGTGCATAACCCCGCGCGCTTCGCGGCCCGTCGGGTCAGCGAAAGCGTATCGCTGGTGGATCTTTTACCCACCCTTGTCGAGCTTGCCAGCGGCGAAGATCGCAAAGCGCAGGCCATCGCCCCGCTGGACGGCAACAGCCTGGTGCCGCATCTCCAGGGGCTGCCTGGGCCGGACGGCGCGGTGAGCGAATATTTGGCCGAAGGCGCGCTCGGGCCGATGCTGATGTTTCGCCGGGGCGAATGGAAATACATTCATTCCGCCAGCGAGGCGCCGCAGCTGTTCAATTTACGCGACGATCCTCATGAGCGGGTGAACCTGGCGGCGAATGAGCATTACCAAACGGTCGTGCAGGCGTTCGTCGATGAAATCCGGGGGCGCTGGGATCTCGATGCCCTCTACCAGCAGGTGCTCGCCAGTCAGCAAAAACGGCTGTTTTTGACCCAGGTCGCCGGACGGGATGCCATTCCGAACTGGGACTATCAGCCGTTTCAGCGCGCATCAACGCGCTATATCCGTAACCATCAAACCCTGGATGAGCAAGAGGCGTTCGCCCGCTATCCTTCCCCCGTGAAACACCAGGAATCATAATGAAAATGAAACGCATGACCCGACTGATGCTGCTGGCGGTTGCCGGCTGGTTGCCGCTGAGCGGCTTCGCCGCCGATGACGCGCGCTGCGCCACCGTTACGCAGTCCGATCCGGGCTGGACGGATATTGCGGCGACCAACGCCCTTTCCGGGACGATACTGAACGCGCTGGGCTATCAGCAAAAAGTGCAAAACCTGTCGGTGGCGCTGGCGTTTCAGGGGCTGAAAACCGGCCAGGTCGACGTGTTCCTCGGCAACTGGATGCCCGCGCAGGAACCGGTTATCAGTAAGTTCACCGCCGATGGCGCGATTAAGGTGCTCGGCACGAATCTTCCCGCCGCCCGCTTTACGCTTGCCGTACCGGATTACGTCGCCGCCGCTGGCGTAAAAGATTTTGCCGACCTGCAAAAATTTGCCGATAAGTTCGGCCATAAAATTTACGGCATTGCCCCCGGCGCGCCAGCTAACCTCAGTCTGAAGAAGATGCTTGATGCGCATGATTTCGCCCTCGAAAACTGGACGCTAGTCGAGTCCAGCGAAAGCGGCATGCTGGCGCAGGTGGCGCGCGCGGTGGAGCGTCAGCAGTGGATCGCGTTCCTCGGCTGGGAACCGCACGCCATGAACACGCGCTTCCGGCTGGTCTACCTCAGCGGCGGCGACCGGTACTTTGGCGCTAACTATGGCAGCGCTACGGTGAATACGGTGACGCGGAAGAATTTTGCCGCTGAATGCCCGAATCTGAATCGCTTTTACAGCCAGCTGACATTTAACGTCGGGCTGGAAAACGCGGTGATCGCCCGGATGCTGGACCAGCAGCAAACGGCGCAGGAGGCGGCGCGAGAAGAGTTAAAACGCCGTCCGGAGCTGCTGGATAGCTGGCTGGATGGCGTGACCACGCGCGGCGGCGAACCGGCGAAACCCGCGGTTATTCGCTATCTCGGGCTATGAGTCATCATATCAATCAGTTTCAGCTGATGGCGAAGCCGTCGGGGTCGGTGTGCAATATCGATTGCACCTACTGCTACTATCTGGAAAAGCGGCGGCTCTATCCGCAGCAGCAGGCCCGCTGGAAAATGGACGGCGCGACGCTGGAAAACTACGTGCGGAAAAATATCGCCAGCCAGCCGGCGCAAACGGTTCATTTTCACTGGCAGGGCGGCGAGCCGACCCTGCTCGGGATTGACTTTTTCCGCGAGGCGCTGCGGCTACAGGAGCGCTACCGCAGCGGGAAGCGCATCGACAATATTTTTCAGACTAACGGGATAAAGCTCGATGATGACTGGGCCCGGTTCCTGAAACAGCACGGTTTTCTCGTCGGTCTCTCCCTCGATGGCGATCGCCTCAGCAACGATGCGTATCGCCTGACGCGCGGGGGGAAAAGTACCTTCGATGCCGTTATTCGCGGTCTGGAGGCGCTGAAAAGGCACAATGTGGATTTCAACACCTTGACGGTGGTGAATGCGGAAAACGTCAAACGGCCGCTGGAAATCTACCGTTTCCTTAAGCATATCGGCAGCCGCTACATGCAGTTTATTCCGCTGGTGGAGCGGCGAGCCGCACAGCTCGATGCCAACGGTCTGACGCTGATTTCTCCTGATTTTTCCGCGCAGTGCCGGGTGACCGAATGGTCGGTGCCGGCCAAAGCGTACGGGCGCTTTCTCAACGCTATCTTCGATAGCTGGGTGCAAAACGATATGGGAAGCGCGTTCGTGATGAACTTCGAGCAGACGTTGGCAAAAATAGCCGGCAGATCCGGCTCCTGCGTGATGAGCGAAACCTGCGGCGACAATCCGATCGTGGAGTCCAACGGCGATATCTATTCCTGCGATCATTTCGTTTATCCCGAGCATAAGCTGGGCAACATCAACCACGATAGCCTCTCCGCGCTGGTTAACTCGGCGCAGAATATCGCCTTTGCCCAGCGTAAGCGGACCAACATCGGCCGCGAATGTCTTAACTGTTCGCTCCGCCCGGTCTGCAACGGCGGCTGTCCGAAGCACCGCTTCATGCTGTCCGACGATGGACGACCCAATAAGAATTACTTCTGCGACGGCTACATGCTGCATCTGCGCCACGTTTTACCGATTATGCAGACGCTGTTGACATTGATGCAGCAGGGGCTCGCGCCGGAGAGGATCAGGAAAATCCTCGCGCAGCATTATTACCGGCAGAGCGGGGGCGCTGAGGGCGGCGACTGAGTCCCGCAGTCTCCGGAGGGGAGAGCGCCATGCTTGTGGTCGCGTGGCCTGGCGAACAGCAACTACGGGCGGCAGGCTTGCGACATTTTATTGCTGCATAGCGCAGGATTTCGCACCGGGACAGGGATAAATGACCGCGGCTGGTTCATAATCAATGCAGCCCACCTCCGGGCGCCGCTGCCAGAGCGCGGCGAATATAACCTGAAGAAGCATTCATTTTGAAGTTAGTGTAATATGTGCGACCACGTTTGCAGGCGTGTCTCAGTCGTGACGGTTATCAGACTCCGGCTGCGGTACCCCTTCGGGACAAAAGTATTTACCTAACAACAGGGCATGGTTTTATTAACTTGTTGTTTCATAAAGTATATCAGACGCCTGGGAAGGCGACACCTTAAGGAAGCTCAATGAGCGAGAAACTACAGAAAGTGCTGGCACGCGCTGGCCACGGCTCCCGCCGTGAAATTGAATCCAAAATCGAAGCTGGCCGCGTCAGCGTCGATGGCAAAATCGCTACCCTCGGCGATCGCGTAGAAATTGTTCCTGGTTTAAAAATTCGTATCGATGGTCACCTGATTTCGGTGAAAGAGTCCGCTGAGCAAATTTGCCGCGTTCTGGCCTACTACAAACCGGAAGGCGAGCTCTGCACCCGCAACGATCCGGAAGGTCGCCCGACGGTCTTCGACCGTTTGCCGAAGCTGCGCGGCGCGCGCTGGATCGCGGTCGGTCGTCTGGATGTGAATACCTGCGGCCTGCTGCTGTTCACTACCGATGGCGAGCTGGCGAACCGACTGATGCACCCGAGCCGGGAAGTTGAGCGTGAATATGCCGTACGCGTATTCGGCCAGGTCGATGAAGACAAGCTGCGTCAGCTGTCGCGCGGCGTGCAGCTGGAAGATGGCCCTGCGGCCTTCAAAACCATCAAATTCACCGGTGGCGAAGGCATTAACCAGTGGTACAACGTCACGCTGACGGAAGGGCGTAACCGCGAGGTTCGTCGCCTGTGGGAAGCGGTTGGTGTCCAGGTGAGCCGCCTGATCCGCGTGCGCTACGGCGATATTCTGCTGCCGAAAGGCCTGCCTCGCGGCGGCTATACCGAGCTGGATCTGGCTCAGACGAACTACCTGCGCGAGCTGGTGGAGCTGCCGGCGGAAACCGCCTCTAAAGTGGCGGTAGAGAAAGATCGCCGCCGCGTGAAGGCGAACCAGATCCGCCGCGCGGTTAAACGCCATAGCCAGGTGGGTAGCAGCAATAACCGCCGCTCCGCTGGTCGCAGTAAAGATTGATGTCGTGACGTCCGGCGACTCCCGCCGGACGCTTATTTTCCCTCCCGCATGTGATTCCTTTCACACTTCCGTATAAAGACAAAAAACAGGAAATACCCGGACAAATAACGCAAAGTGAAGCGCCGGCGAACGCCATATACTGGCAACACTGATTACAAAAACAGGTAGCCAAAAATGGATACAGCAGGAAAACTATCGGCCAGCTATGTCGTTATCGGGGTCAAAGAGAAAATAGGCTATGGCTTCGGCGACTTTGCTTCTAATTTGTCATTCGGTTTCGTTTCGCTGTTTTTACTCTTCTTTTATACCAATATTTATGGCATCAGCGCGGTGCAGGCCAGCCTGATATTTGTTATTGCCCGGGTAATTGATGCCATTTTTAATATCCTGATTGGTTTTGCTATTGATAAAACGCACAGTCGTTACGGCAAGCTGCGTCCCTGGTTATTATACGGATCGATTCCGCTCGGTTTTCTGACGGTGCTGTGTTTTGTACCGTTTGGCGGCGAAGCGAAATTCTATTTTGCCTTAATCTCTTATACGATATATTGCCTGGCGTATACCGCGGTAAATACGCCGTACTCGGCATTGACTAACCGCCTGACGCAGCATGAAGCCTCGCGCTCGTCATTGTCGGTATATCGCTTTGTATTGGCGATCGTCGGCTATTTAATTGTTTCGACGACCGCCGATCTGCTAATTTCGCCGTTTACGGATAAACAGTCAGGCTACGTTTTCGCGGTTTCGTGCTTTGCGCTGCTGGCCACCTTTCTGTTCCTCGCCTGTTTTGGCATGACCAAAGAGCGGGTGGGCGAAGACGAGGATGAGGCGCCTGCGCCGACGCTGCGCGAGATGCTGCGTGCGGTGACGGGCAATATTCCGCTGCTTAACCTGTCGCTGTTTACGGTATTTTTCTATATCGCCTATACCGTCTGGATGGCGATAGCGATCTACTTTATTAAATATATCATTGGTAGCGAAGGCTATACCGCGACCTTCTTTTTGATTCAGTCTGCGGCATATATCGTCGGGACGGTTATTTCTGAAAAAGTCATTGCCCTGATGGGTAAAAAGAGAATGACGCTGATTGCGCTGGGGATTGGAGTCCTGGGGGTGATGATGCAATATTTTGTGGCCGGGAATAACCTGTGGCTGATTATGACCGGGGTGTGCCTGTATAGCATTACGCTGGGGATGGGCTTTGTGGCGATGTGGTCGATGATTGCCGACACCGTAGAATATGCTGAATGGCATCACGGCGTGCGCAGTGAAGGCGCGATCTACGGCTTCTTTAATTTCATCACTAAAATCGCGATGGCGATTGGCGGCGGCTGCGCGGGATGGATGCTGGACTATTATCATTATGACGCAGGGAATATCACGGCGAGCGCGATTAACGGGATTAATATTTTGATGACATTATTCCCCGGTGCCATGTTTGCTCTCAGCGCCATATTTGTGGCGTGCTATTCGCTGGATGAAAAAACCTACCGCGATATTGTCCATAAAATTAGCCTGCGCAAGCAGAATGCGCTGTAACCTCAGGGAGCCAGAGAGATGAAGAGTGAATTTAATACCGTGATTGCGGCGATGACGGCAGAGGAAAAAGTGGCGCTGCTGACCGGCAGCGGCCTGTGGCGCACGGCATCGCTGCCGCAGCATGACATCAACGATATCGTGATGACCGACGGAACCTACGGCGTGCGCTACAGCAGCGCACAAATCGACGGCAGTGAAAAATGGAGCATGGATGACTTTATTTCGGTCATCACCCAAACCGCTGACCAGGTCAGCGCGGAGGAGCCAGCGGCGAAGGGCGGCAGCGAAGCGCTGTTCAGCGCCTCGCTGCCGGCAACCTGCTTTCCCAACGGCTCCAGCTTAGCCTGTAGCTGGGACGTAGAGCTGGTCTATCAGATGGGCCAGGCGCTGGGCCGTGAATGTCAGCAGATGGGGGTCGGGATCCTGCTGGGGCCCGGCATCAATATTCGCCGCACGCCGCTGGCGGGCAGAGGCTATGAATACTATGCCGAAGATCCGGTTGTCTCCGGCGATATTGCCGCGGCGCTGATCAACGGCCTGCAGCACGAAGGGGTAGGCGCCAGCCTCAAGCATTTTGCCGCCAATAACTCTGAATATCGCCGCACCGAAATGGATTCGATAATCGAAGAGCGGGCGCTGCGGGAAATCTATCTGGCGGGATTCCAGCGGGCGATAGCGAAATCGCAGCCGTGGACGGTGATGTCCTCCTACAACCGCCTTAACGGCGTACAGACTTCGCAGGATCCCTTTTTACTGACCCAGGTATTGCGGGATGAGTGGGGCTACGACGGGCTGGTGATGTCCGACTGGTACGGCATCAAGGACCGTCCGGCATCGCTGCTGGCGGGCAACGACCTGGCGATGCCGGAAACCCGACGCGACAAGCAGACGCTGCTGGCGGCGATCGAGTCCGGAGAGGTGCCTCTGGCGGTAGTCGACCGCGCCTGCCGGAGAATGCTGGCGCTATTAGAGAAGGTGCAGCGCCACCGTCGCCCGGAGACTAAGGCCGATTTCGCGGCCCATCACCAGCTGGCGCAGCAGCTGGCCGGGGAGTCCATCGTCCTGCTGAAAAATGAAGACAATCTGCTGCCGCTGACCCCGGAGCGCAGCCGGCGGATTGCGGTATTGGGCAAGCCGGCCCAGGAGCCGGTGATTCAGGGATCGGGCTGCGCCACCACGGTACCCTATTTGCTGGATCGTCCGCTGGACGAGATCTTCGATCTGGCGGGTGACGACTTTACCGTCACCTGGGCGGTTGGCGCTCCGGACGACGAGCGCTGCGATGAGCAGGCTCTGGCGCAGGCGCGGGCGGTGGCGCAGGAAGCGGATGTGGCGGTTATCTTTGTCAGTACCGCGGTGGGCGAGGATGGCGAAAACGGCGATCGTCATGATCTAAATATTCTGGCGGTACATGAGCGCCTGATCCGCGAGGTGGCGGCGGTACAGCCCAACGTGGTGGTGGTGCTGGCCAATAGCGATGCGGTGGTGATGCCGTGGCTGGTGGATTGTAAAGCGCTGCTGGAAACCTTCTTCGCCGGTCAGGGCATGGGCAGGGCGGTGGCGGAAATTCTCTTCGGCCAGCGTAACCCCTGCGGTAAACTGACGGTGACGGTGCCGAACGCCCTGGAAGAGACGCCGGCGTGGCTGAACTACCCGGGAGAGAACCTGCGCCACCATTATGGCGAAGGGCTGTTTGTCGGCTATCGCTACTATGACAAACGCCGGATGACGCCGCTGTTCCCGTTTGGTTTTGGCCTAAGCTACAGCCGGTTTACCTACGGCCAGCCAGAACTTTCAGCCTCTCGCGTCGGGGCTGACGATACGCTGACCGTGTCGTTCACCCTGACCAACGACGGCGATCGGGCGGGGAAAGAGATCGCGCAGCTGTACGTCAGCGCGCCGGGCGGTGAGCTGCTCCGCGAAGAGCGGGCGCTGAAGGCCTTCTGTAAAGTGGCCCTTGCTCCCGGTGAGCGCCGTCGCGTCAGCCTGCAGCTGCCGGTTGCTGAGCTGGCCTGCTATCACCCGGGGCTGGCGGATTGGGTTATCACTCCGGGCCGCTGGCAGGTGCGAATTGGCGGCTCCTCGCGCGATCTGCCTCTTACCGCCGAAGTCGATGTGGTCTGCCCGCCGCGCTACGTGCCGCTGCGGGATGACAATTCGCTGCAGCAGCTGATTCAACAGCCCGAGGCGCTTGACCGGGTGGTTGCCCTGATTGCGCGCAAGAGCCGGCTGCCGCCGGCGCAGATCCGCGACAGGCTGATCCAGCTGGCGCCGGATCTCTTCTGCGGCCTGCTGATCGCCCTGACGGAGTTTTTGGCGCTCGATATCGACAGCGACGAGCTGAATCGCGTACTTGCCGGGCGCGAATAATCGTCCGACTACAGGAGATGGCGCATGTTTCCCTTTTCAGTCACTCACCCCCGTTCGGCGACCGAGGCCGGGCGGCATACGGTTAACAGCGGCTATGAGCTGATTGCTTTTGATGCCGAGAAGCTGAATGCGTTTGCCGCCGAGGTACGCTACTGCGAACCGCACTGGCACCCGGCGCCGGAGCTGATAACCGTGCTGACGGGACGATTTTCCATCGTTGTCGGCCAGCAGAGCGCGGATCTGGCCCAGGGAGACATGCTGTATATCAATGCCGAGGCGGTGCACTCATTATGCGCGGAGGAAGCCGGCAGCCAGCTGGTGACCGTGCAGTTTTCACCGGGCCTGTTCGATGAGCTGCATCCCGCGCCGGTGCTGAGCTGGTGTACTCAGGGGCGCAGCTGCACCGAGGCCGATGGCGCGGTGCGTCAACGGCTGCTGAGTTTGTTAAGTCAGCTGATTGACAACCGCGCCCCGTTTCAACGCATCGCGACTATCTATCTGCTGCTCGATGCGCTGGTGCTGGCGGGGGAAGCGGTGCCGCAGGCGGAAAGCTCCCTGCGCGAAGATGCGATGATAAAGAAAGGCATCGACTTTATTAACCAGCATTTTGACCAGCCGCTGACCCTGAGCGAGGTGGCGAGCCGCAGCGGAATGAGCTATTCGTGGTTCTCGCGGCTGTTTAAGAAGGTGAGCCGGCATAATTTCAAGGAGTATCTGACGCTGGTGCGGCTGAACAAGGCGAAGACGCTGCTGCGCGATACCCGCACGCCAATTACCGACATTAGCCATAGCTGCGGCTTTCAGGAGCATAAGTACCTGATTGCCGCCTTCAAAAAATACTGCGGGCTGACGCCGACCGAGTACCGTAAGCGCTTTATCTCCCGGCAAAATAGTCTCGAAAGCGTACTGGCTCCGGGCGAGGATTGCCTGTGCCTGGCGCTAAACGACGCGCTGCTGGAAAGGCTGGCGCTTAGTAGTCAATGCCCATCTGCGCCTTGATACCGGCGTCAAAGGCGTGCTTAACCGGGCGTAATTCGCTGACGGTATCGGCAAGCTCCACAATTTCGCGGTGGCAGCCGCGTCCGGTGATAATCACCGTTTGCTGGGCCGGGCGATTGCGCAGCGCGCTAAGCACCTCTTCAAGCGGCAGATAGTCGTAGGCCACCATATAGGTCAGCTCGTCGAGCAGAACCATGTCGAGGCTTTCGTCGCAGAGCATGCGGCGAGCGTGTTGCCACACGGCGAGACAGGCGGCGGTATCGCTTTCGCGATCCTGCGTATTCCAGGTGAAACCGGTCGCCATCACCTGAAACTCGACGCCGTGCGGCTCCAGCAGGTTACGTTCGCCGTTCGGCCAGGTACCTTTAATAAACTGGATCACGCCGGCCTTTTTGCCGTGCCCGATTGCGCGGGTGACGGTACCAAAACCGGCGGTGGTTTTACCTTTACCGTTGCCGGTAAAGACGATAACAATCCCGCGTTCTTCCTGGGCTGCGGCTATGCGGGCGTCGACCTTATCTTTTACCCGCTGCTGACGTTCGCGGTGGCGTTCTTCACTCATTGTGCAATTCCTGGTTTACGCCCTGGCTGGGCATCGAAGGTCATTCCCGTTTTGCGACGGCTATCGTCGCCCATGAGCCACAAATACACCGGCATGATATCGGCGGGGGTCTTAAGCTTTTGCGGATCTTCCGTCGGGAAAGCGTTGGCGCGCATTTGCGTGCGCGTGCCGCCCGGGTTGATGCAGTTGACCCGCAGGTGGCGGCTCTGATACTCCTCCGCCAGCACCTGCATCATCCCTTCGGTGGCGAATTTGGACGCCGCGTAGGCACCCCAGTTGGCGCGACCCTGACGGCCTACGCTTGAGGAGGTGAAAACCAGCGAACCGGACTCGGATTTGAGTAATAAAGGAAGCAGCGCCTGGGTCAGCATAAAGGTGCCGTTGACGTTGACCTGCATAACCTGCTGCCAGACTTCCGGCTTTTGCTCATCCATCGGGCAGACGTCGCCGAGCAGACCGGCGTTGTGCAATACGCCGTCGAGGCGCGGGTAGTGGACGCTTATCTGCTGTGCCAGCTGCTGGCACTCCTGCGGGGTGCAGGTGAGCAGATCGAGGGTAAACCAGGGCGCCGGGATCCCGCCGTCCTGCTCAATTTCCTGCGCCACGCGGCGCAGCTTCTCTTCGCTACGGCCGAGCAGGATAACGCTGGCGCTGTAGCGGGAGTAGGTCAGCGCGGCTTCGCGGCCGATCCCGTCGCTGGCGCCGGTCACCAGGATGATGCGATCTTTCAATAAATGATGCTGCGGCTGATAGTGCACGGTGACTCCTTGGGTGACCTGCTGACGGGTCACGCTTTCTCTTCGGTCGTTCACTTTTGCGTTTTATGCCTGAAACGGCCGGGTATTGCAATCGGCGAAGCGGAAACTCTTTGCGGAATTAATATCTTGCAACGATTTCATCGTCGCTGAAAAAAACAAGAAGGCGCCTCGCACACGACACAAAGCGCAGAGACTTCCCGGCAAAGGCTGATGTACACTGTGCTTCAACGTCAGTGGTTAACACAAGGTGAAAACGTGGAATTACTTGCTCAATATGGCTTATTTTTGGCCAAAATAGCGACTGTTGTCGTCGCTATTGCGGCTGTCGCCGCAATTATCGTTAACCTCGCCCAGCGCAAGAAACAGCGCGGGGAACTGCGGGTCACCAACCTTAGCGAGCAGTATAAAGAGATGCGGGAGGAGCTCGCGGTGGCTTTACTCGACGGCCCGCAGCAGAAGCTTTGGCATAAAGCGCAAAAGAAAAAGCTCAAGCAGGAAGCCAAGGCCGCGAAAGCGCGGGCGAAGCTCGGTTCTACGGAACCAAACGGCAAACCCCGTGCCTGGGTGCTCGACTTTAAAGGCAGCATGGACGCCCACGAGGTGAGCAGCCTGCGCGAAGAGATCACCGCCGTTCTGGCCACGGCGAAAGCGCGCGATCAGGTCATCATCCGCCTGGAGAGCCCCGGCGGCGTGGTGCACGGCTACGGCCTGGCCTCCTCGCAGCTGCAGCGCCTTCGCGACAAACAAATTCCGCTGACGGTGGCGGTAGATAAAGTTGCCGCCAGCGGCGGCTACATGATGGCCTGCGTTGCCAATAAAATCGTCTCGGCGCCGTTTGCCATTCTCGGCTCCATCGGCGTGGTCGCGCAAATTCCTAACATTAATCGTTTCCTTAAAAACAAGGATATCGATATTGAGCTGCATACCGCCGGGCAGTACAAGCGCACCCTGACGATGCTCGGTGAAAACACCGACGAAGGACGGCGCAAGTTTCGGGAAGATCTGAACGATACCCATCAGCTGTTTAAGGATTTCGTCCACAAAATGCGGCCGACGCTGGATATTGAACAGGTGGCAACCGGCGAGCACTGGTACGGCGTTCAGGCGTTGGAGAAAGGGCTGGTCGATGCTGTAGAAACCAGCGATGAGCTGCTGCTGGGGCTGATAGACAGCCACGATGTGATTAGCGTGCGTTACCAGCAGAGGAAAAAGATGTTTGACCGCTTCACCGGCAGCGCCGCTGAAAGCGCCGATCGTCTGCTGCTGCGCTGGTGGCAGCGGGGACAAAAACCGCTGATGTAGACAAAATAACGCGAGGCCCAGGCCTCGCGTTTTCGTTCAGAACCCTGCTGAAAGCAAGGGCTTAATCGACCAGATGATATTTTTCAGACAGCGCATGCGCCAGGTATTTAAACATGTTAAATACCGCCGTGCTCTTCGCCGTAGGCAAACCCTGCTCATCAAGATAAAACTCGCCGCTAAATACCAGAATGCCGTTACGCTGAACGACGTCGGTGGCTTCGATCCCGGCTAGCGTATCTTCATGTTCGCGAATAAGTTTGTTGGCTTTTTCAAGCAGCGTCTGGCGATCGATTGGTTGGGTTGTACCTTGCATAACGGCCTCCTGTGATTCTTCGCGCAATAGTCTACGCCGCACGGCGGGCAGGGGCAAATTTTCCATTGACGCTGCAGGGGTACTGACAACAGCCTAAGAAACATGACTTTACTGGCAGGATTTGCTTTTGCATGCTAATAAAGTTGCGTAACGAATTTTATCAGGTACAGTGTGACGCTTTCAGCGATCTGGCAGCAGATTTGCTTGACATTCGGCCAAAAATTATTCGTGCTATGTCACCTGACTGAACAAAGTCAGTAAACCCGGCTATCTGGTTTTATGGACGTGAGGCCGGACGTGCAGAGGGTTGATATTCTTCGACGACGACGCAACATATGACGGACGTCGCCAGCGGATGGTGAATCAATGTGCGATGTATTCCTGGATGAATCAAATTAGGTAAAGGTGAATATGGGTAAAGCTCTCGTTATCGTTGAGTCCCCGGCAAAAGCCAAAACGATCAATAAGTATCTGGGTAATGACTACGTGGTTAAGTCCAGCGTCGGTCATATCCGCGATTTGCCGACCAGTGGCTCAGCTTCCAAAAAGAGCGCCGACTCTACCGCCACCAAAGGGGCCAAAAAGCCTAAAAAGGACGAACGTAGCGCTCTGGTCAATCGCATGGGCGTCGACCCGTGGCATGACTGGGATGCGCACTATGAAGTACTCCCGGGTAAAGAAAAGGTAGTTTCAGAACTCAAGCAGTTGGCGGAAAAAGCCGACCACATCTATCTCGCAACCGACCTTGACCGCGAAGGGGAAGCCATCGCATGGCACCTGCGGGAAGTTATCGGTGGTGATGAAAAACGCTACAGCCGCGTCGTATTTAACGAAATCACCAAAAACGCGATCCGTCAGGCTTTTGACAAGCCGGGCGAACTGAATATCGATCGTGTTAATGCCCAGCAGGCGCGTCGTTTCATGGACCGCGTCGTGGGCTATATGGTTTCTCCGCTGCTGTGGAAAAAAATCGCTCGCGGCCTCTCGGCAGGCCGCGTTCAGTCCGTTGCCGTGCGCCTTGTGGTCGAACGTGAACGCGAAATTAAAGCCTTCGTACCGGAAGAGTTCTGGGAAATTGACGCCAGCACCACCACGCCAGGCGGAGATGCTTTAGCGCTGCAGGTTACGCACAAGAACGACAAGCCGTTCCGTCCGGTTAACCGCGATGAGACCATGTCAGCCGTCGCGCTGCTGGAGAAAGCCGGCTACAGCGTGCTGGAACGCGAAGATAAGCCAACCAGCAGCAAGCCGGGCGCGCCGTTCATCACCTCAACCTTGCAGCAGGCGGCCAGTACGCGTCTGGGCTTCGGGGTGAAGAAAACCATGATGATGGCGCAGCGTCTGTATGAGGCTGGCTACATTACCTATATGCGTACTGACTCGACGAACCTGAGCCAGGATGCGCTGAGCATGGTGCGCGGCTACATCGGTGATAACTTTGGTAAAAAGTATCTGCCTGAGAACGCCAACCAGTACGCCAGCAAAGAAAACTCGCAGGAAGCGCACGAAGCGATTCGTCCTTCTGATGTGAACGTGATGGCGGAAGATTTAAAAGGCATGGAATCCGATGCGCTGAAGCTCTATCAGCTGATCTGGCGCCAGTTTGTCGCCTGTCAGATGACGCCAGCGCTGTACGACTCCACCACCCTGACGGTGAAAGCCGGTGACTTCAAACTCAAGGCGCGTGGCCGTACCCTGCGTTTTGATGGCTGGACGAAAGTCATGCCTGCGCTGCGTAAGGGCGATGAAGATCGCGTCCTGCCGGTGGTTAATCAGGGCGACAGCTTAAGTCTGGTCGAGCTCAGCCCGGCGCAGCACTTTACCAAACCGCCTGCGCGCTTTAGCGAAGCATCGCTGGTTAAAGAGCTTGAGAAACGCGGTATTGGCCGTCCGTCAACCTATGCGTCGATCATTTCGACTATTCAGGATCGCGGCTACGTTCGGGTGGAAAACCGTCGCTTCTATGCGGAAAAAATGGGTGAGATCGTCACCGATCGTCTGGAAGAGAACTTCCGCGATCTGATGAACTACGACTTTACCGCGCAAATGGAAGACCGCCTCGACCAGGTGGCGAATCATCAGGCCGAGTGGCGGCAGGTGCTGGATCACTTCTTCGGTGACTTCACCGCTCAGCTGGAAACGGCGGAGAAGGACCCGGAAGAGGGCGGCATGCAGCCTAACCCGATGGTGCTGACCAGCATCGACTGTCCGACCTGCGGCCGCGAGATGGGCATTCGTACCGCCAGCACCGGCGTATTCCTCGGCTGCTCCGGCTACGCGCTGCCGCCGAAAGAACGCTGCAAAACCACCATTAACCTGGTGCCGGAAAACGAAGTGCTCAACGTGCTGGAAGGCGACGACGCCGAAACCAACGCGCTGCGTGCCAAGCGTCGCTGCCAAAAATGCGGCACGGCGATGGACAGCTACCTTATCGATCCTAAGCGTAAGCTGCATGTCTGCGGTAACAACCCGACCTGCGACGGCTACGAGATTGAAGAGGGCGAATTCCGCATTAAGGGTTACGATGGCCCGGTAGTTGAGTGCGAAAAATGTGGTTCTGAGATGCACCTGAAAATGGGGCGTTTTGGTAAGTACATGGCCTGCACCAACGACGAATGTAAGAATACGCGCAAAATTCTGCGTAACGGGGAAGTGGCTCCGCCGAAGGAAGATCCGGTTCCGCTGCCGGAGCTGCCGTGTGAGAAATCGGACGCCTATTTTGTTCTGCGTGACGGTGCTGCCGGCGTCTTCCTCGCGGCGAACACCTTCCCGAAATCCCGCGAAACCCGCGCGCCGCTGGTTGAGGAGCTGTTCCGCTTCCGTGACCGCCTTGCGGAGAAGCTGCGCTATCTCGCCGATGCGCCGCAGCAGGATCCGGAAGGCAATAAAACGCTGGTGCGTTTTAGCCGTAAAACCAAGCAGCAGTACGTTGCGTCTGAAAAAGATGGCAAAGCCACCGGTTGGTCAGCCTTCTACATCGACGGCAAATGGACTGAAGCTAAAAAGTAAGCGCCTTACCCCTAAAAAGGGCCGCACACTGCGGTCCTTTCTTTTTCCGCTCGTCGCTGAAATCCTTGAAGTTTTGCCGCACATCTCCGGCCTTATAACCGCCTTATTATTTTCCGTTAGTGTCTATACACTGTAGATATAAATGATATAGTGGTTATAGTTAATCCCTTTTTTATTATTAAATCGTCTTACTACATTCTCGTTTCAGGACGCTTTGCGGCGCCAGCGCGGCGAATCGCCGGGGCGGCATCGGCGCGTAGCCTCTCTGCCGGCGGGCGGCCTGAACGTAAACTGTATCAAGCGAATTCATTTTACGCGTTAACGGATATCAGCCATGAAACTACAGCAACTCCGCTACATCGTTGAGGTTGTTAACCATAATCTGAATGTCTCCTCTACCGCCGAAGGCCTGTATACCTCGCAGCCCGGCATCAGCAAGCAGGTCCGCATGCTGGAAGATGAGCTGGGTATTCAGATTTTTGCCCGCAGCGGCAAGCATTTAACTCAGGTGACGCCTGCCGGTCAGGAGATTATCCGCATCGCCCGCGAAGTGCTGTCGAAAGTTGACGCCATCAAATCAGTGGCGGGCGAGCACACGTGGCCGGATAAGGGGTCGCTGTACGTGGCGACCACTCATACCCAGGCTCGCTATGCGCTGCCTGGCGTGATCAAGGGCTTTATTGAACGCTATCCGCGCGTCTCGTTGCATATGCATCAAGGGTCGCCAACGCAGATCGCCGAGGCGGTCTCGAAGGGAAATGCGGATTTTGCCATCGCTACCGAGGCGCTGCATCTCTATGATGACCTGGTGATGCTGCCGTGCTACCACTGGAATCGTTCGATTGTCGTGACGCCTGAGCATCCGCTCGCCTCCAGAGGCTCGGTGACGATTGAAGAGCTGGCCCAGTATCCTCTGGTGACCTACACCTTTGGCTTTACCGGGCGCTCCGAGCTGGATACCGCGTTCAACCGCGCCGGCCTGACGCCGCGCATCGTTTTCACCGCAACCGATGCCGATGTCATCAAAACCTACGTTCGCCTGGGACTGGGGGTTGGGGTTATTGCGAGCATGGCGGTTGACCCGGTGTCCGATCCGGACCTCGTCAAACTCAGCGCCAACGGCATCTTCAGCCACAGCACGACGAAAATAGGCTTCCGTCGCAGTACCTTCCTGCGCAGCTATATGTATGATTTTATTCAACGTTTTGCGCCGCATCTGACGCGCGACGTGGTGGATACGGCGGTGGCTTTGCGCTCGAATGAAGATATTGAGGCGATGTTTAAGGATATTAAACTGCCGGAAAAATGATTTGTCTAAATATTCGGCATCCCATCCCTGGGATGCCAATACCTATAATGACGCGTAATTAACATTGTAAACCTCGTATAACTCACAAATTTCATTATTCCTTTTAACACGGTTGCAATTATACCTACTCCGATCAAAATAACGGTTAAAGATAATAATTCCGGGCAAAATTCACTGGATTAATAGATGGTCCGTAATTAAGATTTAACTGTACCTGATAATTTCAACGATTGGTGGTGAAGATATGATAAGTGATATCGATTATATGAAGTTGGCGATGTCACAGGCCGGTGACAAGACGGAAGTGGATCCTGTGTTGAGAAGTCGGGCCTGGGGCGCTGTGTTCATCGGGCTTGCAATGTTCTGGAGTATCGTTGCACTAGTCATCTGTAACGTCTGGATCGTGAGCTAAGCGACGCTTTTTCGCCTTTGTAAAAATGTCACTTTTATGACAGTAAGAACCTCGGTGTTTATTTCACTTTAATAAACTAACGGCATTAAGGAGGATATATTTCGCCACGATGGTTTTTAATCAATAATCCATTCCTTTGAACTAATCGTCAGAGAACCGGCGATTAGTTCTTTTTCGCATTTCGCTCCTCAGAGCTCTTCCTGCTAATAATAATATCCCTCGCGATCTCATCTCTTTATAACCACAAAAAACCTGCTGTCTATTTTGGTGCAATATCTTTGTACGATTTCGCCGATTTTAGCAATTCGGGTTGTTATCAAAGTGTTATGCCTGGTATGTGTTATCTTTAATATTAACCCTGAGGAGCATCAGGGCATGCCATCCCTGAGATAAAGGAGGAGCTATGTCGTCAACCCTACGAGCAGCCAGTAAGGACGCGCTACAGGTCAATGATAAAACCTACCACTATTACAGCCTCGCGCTGGCCGCTAAAGAACTGGGCGATCTGACCCGTTTACCGAAATCGCTCAAAGTACTGCTGGAAAACCTGCTGCGCTGGCAGGACGGTGACTCGGTCACCGCAGAGGATATCCACGCGCTGGCAGCCTGGCTCAAGCAGGCCCACGCGGACCGGGAGATTGCCTATCGACCGGCGCGTGTACTGATGCAGGACTTCACCGGCGTGCCGGCGGTGGTGGATTTGGCCGCCATGCGCGAAGCGGTGAAACGCCTGGGAGGTGATACCGCTAAGGTTAACCCGCTTTCCCCCGTCGACCTGGTGATTGACCACTCGGTAACGGTGGACCGCTTTGGTAACGATGATGCGTTTGAAGAGAACGTTCGCCTGGAGATGGAGCGTAACCACGAGCGCTATGCTTTCCTGCGCTGGGGGCAGCAGGCGTTCAGCCGCTTTAGCGTGGTGCCGCCGGGTACCGGCATTTGCCACCAGGTCAACCTGGAGTATCTCGGCAAGGCCGTGTGGAGCGAAGAGCGCAACGGGGAGTGGTTTGCCTGGCCCGACACCCTGGTCGGCACCGACTCGCATACCACGATGATTAACGGCCTCGGCGTGCTCGGCTGGGGCGTCGGCGGCATTGAGGCCGAAGCGGCAATGTTAGGCCAGCCGGTATCGATGCTGATCCCCGACGTCGTCGGCTTTAAGCTGACCGGCAAGCTTCGTGAAGGGATCACCGCGACGGACCTGGTGCTGACCGTCACCCAGATGCTGCGCCAGCACGGCGTGGTGGGTAAATTTGTCGAGTTTTACGGCGACGGACTGGACTCACTGCCGCTGGCGGACAGGGCAACCATCGCCAATATGGCGCCGGAATACGGTGCAACCTGCGGCTTCTTTCCGATCGATGCGGTGACTCTCAGCTATATGCGCCTGAGCGGCCGTAGTGAAGAACAGGTCGCGTTAGTGGAAGCCTACGCCAAAGCGCAGGGAATGTGGCGGATGACCGGCGATGAGCCGGTATTTACCAGCACCCTGGCGCTCGATATGGGCTCGGTAGAAGCAAGTCTCGCCGGGCCGAAGCGTCCGCAGGACCGCGTCGCGTTAGGGGACGTGCCGAAAGCGTTTGCGGCCAGCACGGAGCTGGAGGTCAATCACGCGCAGAAAGACAAACGGTCGGTCGACTATACGCTGAACGGACAGCAATATTCGCTGCCGGACGGGGCGGTGGCCATCGCCGCCATTACCTCCTGTACCAACACCTCCAACCCCAGCGTACTGATGGCCGCCGGCCTGCTGGCGAAAAGGGCGGTTGAGCTCGGCCTGAAGCCGAAGCCGTGGGTCAAAGCGTCGTTGGCGCCGGGATCGAAGGTGGTTTCTGATTATCTTGCGCATGCGGGACTCACCCCTTATCTCGATACGCTGGGCTTTAATCTGGTGGGATATGGTTGCACCACCTGTATCGGTAACTCGGGTCCGCTACCGGAGCCGATTGAAGAAGCGATTAAAAAGGGCGATCTGACCGTAGGGGCGGTGCTCTCCGGGAACCGCAACTTCGAAGGGCGCATTCACCCGCTGGTGAAAACCAACTGGCTGGCCTCGCCGCCGCTGGTGGTGGCCTATGCGCTGGCCGGCAATATGAACGTCAACCTGACCCGCGATCCTCTGGGGGACGGCAAAGACGGTCAGCCGGTCTATCTGAAGGATATCTGGCCGAGCGGCCTGGAGATCGCGCAGGCGGTAGAGCAGGTTTCTACCGACATGTTCCATAAAGAGTATGCCGAGGTCTTTGAAGGTACGCCTGAATGGAAGGCTATCGACGTCGAGCGTTCAGATACCTATGACTGGCAGAGCGACTCAACCTACATCCGCCTGTCGCCGTTCTTCGATGAGATGGGCGTTGAGCCCAAACCGGTAGAGGATATTCGCGGCGCGCGAATTCTGGCGATGCTCGGCGACTCGGTGACCACGGATCATATTTCTCCTGCGGGAAGCATCAAGGCGGAAAGCCCCGCCGGGCGCTATCTGCAAAACCGCGGCGTTGAGCGTATCGATTTTAACTCCTACGGATCGCGACGCGGTAACCACGAGGTGATGATGCGCGGGACGTTCGCCAACATCCGTATTCGCAACGAAATGGTGCCCGGCGTTGAAGGCGGCATGACCCGACATCTGCCGGGCAGCGAGCCGGTGGCGATTTATGACGCGGCCATGCTCTATAAGGACGAAGGCACGCCGCTGGCGGTGGTTGCCGGGAAAGAGTACGGCTCCGGCTCCAGCCGCGACTGGGCGGCGAAGGGCCCGCGTCTGCTCGGCGTCCGGGTGGTGATCGCCGAATCCTTTGAACGTATTCACCGTTCTAACCTGATAGGCATGGGGATTTTGCCGCTGGAATTCCCGCAGGGCGTAACCCGCAAAACGCTGGGGCTAACCGGTGAAGAGCGGATTGATATCAGCCAGCTGCAGGCGCTAGAGCCCGGCGCAACGGTGCCGGTAACCCTAACGCGGGCGGACGGCAAGCAGGAGGTGATTGCCTGCCGCTGCCGTATCGATACCGCTACGGAGCTGACCTATTATCAGAATGACGGCATTCTGCACTATGTGATCCGCAATATGCTGTAAAAAAAGGGCCAGCAATCGCTGGCCCTGAATTAATGGTGCCGAATCAGTTATTCAGCAGATGCCCCATCTTGGCGGCCTTGGTATCCAGATAGTGGGCATTCTTCGGATTGCGTCCGACGATGAGCGGCACGCGCTCCACGATATTGATCCCGGCCTCGGTCAGAATTTCTACTTTTTTCGGGTTGTTGGTCAGCAGGCGGACGCGCTCGACGTTCAGCAGTTTGAACATATCAGCGCACAGCGTAAAGTCGCGCTCGTCGGCGGCAAAGCCGAGCTGATGGTTCGCTTCTACGGTGTCGTAGCCCTGATCCTGTAAGGCATAGGCGCGGATTTTGTTTAACAGACCAATGTTGCGGCCTTCCTGACGATGGTACAGCAGGATCCCGCGACCCTCTTCGGCGATATGCGACAGCGCCGCTTCCAGCTGAAAACCGCAATCACAACGCAGGCTGAAAAGGGCATCGCCCGTCAGACACTCAGAGTGTACGCGAGCCAGGACGGGCGCCTGGCCCGAAATATCGCCGAAAACCAGCGCGACGTGATCCTGCCCGGTTGCCAGTTCTTCAAAACCCACCATCAGGAAATCGCCCCAGGGGGTTGGCAGTTTGGCTTCTGCCACACGTTTAAGCTGCATGTGATTCTCCAGACTTTGTCAGCACCTGAATGTGCTTTCTGTTTGCCGCTATTTTGCCACAAGGCCGTAAGGTTCTCCTAATTACGCACTACTGCCTGCGCGTAAAGCGCACAAACGAACCACTTTCCGTTATGATAGTCGGCAGAAAGGATTAAGGAGATGAAATGCTGTCGATTGCCAGACGAACCGCCACCGGTGCGGCGCTATTAATGATTATGCCCGCAGTGGTTTGGCTAGCCGGCTGGAAGTGGCATCCGGAACTTCCGCAGCGGGGGTTAAAGCTGCTGTACTGGGTTACCGAAAGCGTGACTCAGCCGTGGGGCATCATCACCCATACGATACTTTGCGGCTGGTTCTTATGGTGCTTGCGATTTCGCCTGCGGGCGGCCGTGGTGCTGTTTATGATTCTGGCGGCGGCCATTTTGCTCGGGCAGGGCATTAAGTCCTGGATCAAAGGCCAGGTGCAGGAGCCGCGTCCCTTCGTCATCTGGCTGGAAAAAACGCAGCAGGTTCCGGTCGATCAATTCTACGCGTTAAAACGCAAAGAACGCGCTAAACTGGTGCATGAACAGCTGGTTCAGGAGCAGGGGATTCCTAAATTCTTACGTAAACACTGGCAGAAAGAGACCGGTTTTGCTTTTCCATCCGGACACACCATGTTTGCGGCCAGCTGGGCGCTGCTCGGCGTGGGGCTGCTGTGGCCGCGGCGTCGCCGGCTGACCATCGCGCTGCTGATGGTCTGGGCTACCGCGGTGATGGGGAGCCGGCTGGCGCTGGGAATGCACTGGCCGCAGGATTTGCTCGTCGCTACGCTTATCTCATGGCTGCTGGTGACGCTGGCCACCTGGCTGACTCAGCGGCTGTGCGGCCCGCTGACGCCGCCTGGGGAAGAGGCGCAGGATATTAAGAAACGGGCGCTAAAACAGGGCTAAAGTTGTTTTTCGCGCCATACGACCCCATATCCTGTCGTGGTGTCGTGCTTTTCCATTCCACCTCTGCAGCGAAAATGATACTTTATAGGGCTGAACGCGGGATTTTTTCGCGCAACCCACATAACGGGAAGTAGTGTGAAATATTTACTCATTTTCTTACTGGTACTCGCGATCTTCGTCATCTCCGTGACGCTGGGTGCGCAAAATGACCAACTGGTTACGTTCAACTATTTACTCGCACAGGGTGAATTCCGGATTTCAACGCTGCTGGCGGTTCTCTTTGCGGCAGGGTTTGCGATTGGCTGGCTGATTTGCGGCCTTTTCTGGCTGCGGGTTCGGGTTTCGTTGGCTCGCGCTGAGCGTAAAGTTAAGCGCCTTGAGCACCAGGTTGCGCCTGCGGGCGTAGCGCCAGTCGACGCAGGCACCCCTGCGGTGAAGGAATAATCGTTTATGCTGGAGTTGTTGTTTCTGCTTTTGCCCGTAGCCGCCGCGTACGGCTGGTACATGGGGCGCAGAAGTGCACAACAGTCCAAACAGGACGACGCTAGCCGCCTGTCGCGTGATTATGTGACCGGGGTTAACTTCCTGCTGAGTAATCAGCAGGATAAAGCCGTGGATCTGTTCCTCGATATGCTGAAAGAGGATACCGGCACCGTTGAAGCTCACCTGACCCTCGGCAACCTGTTCCGCTCCCGCGGCGAGGTTGACCGGGCGATCCGCATTCACCAAAGCCTGATGGAAAGCGCTTCGCTGACCTACGATCAGCGCCTGCTGGCCGTGCAGCAGCTGGGGCGCGACTATATGGCCGCCGGCCTGTACGACCGCGCGGAGGATATGTTCAAACAGCTGGTGGATGAAACCGACTTTCGCCTTAGCGCGCTGCAGCAGCTGCTGCAAATTTACCAGGCGACCAGCGACTGGCAGTCCGCCATTGATGTTGCCGAACGTCTGGTGAAGCTGGGCAAAGAGAAGCATCGCGGGGATATCGCCAACTTCTGGTGCGAGCTGGCGCTGCAGCAGATGGCGAACAGCGATATGGACAAGGCTATGTCGCTGTTGAAAAAAGGCGCCGCGGCCGATCGCAACAGCGCCCGGGTATCCATTATGATGGGCCGGGTGTGGATGGAAAAGGGTGATTATCCGAAGGCGGTCGAAAGCCTGGAGCGGGTGATCAATCAGGACAAAGAGCTGGTCGGCGAGACGCTCGAAATGCTCCAGACCTGCTACCAGCAGCTGGGCAAAATCGACGAGTGGGAAACGTTTCTGCGCCGCTGCGCCGATGAAAATACCGGCGCGACCGCCGAGCTGATGCTGGCGCAAATCCTCGAGCAGCGCGAGGGGATTGAAGCGGCGCAAAGCTACGTCACCCGTCAGCTGGAGCGCCATCCGACGATGCGCGTTTTCCACAAGCTGATGGACTACCATCTTAACGAAGCGGAAGAGGGGCGCGCGAAAGAGAGCCTCGGCGTGCTGCGCGATATGGTTGGCGAGCAGGTACGCAGCAAGCCGCGATACCGCTGCCAAAAATGCGGCTTTACCGCCCACACCCTCTACTGGCACTGCCCGTCCTGCCGATCGTGGTCCACCATCAAACCGATTCGCGGCCTTGACGGCCAGTAACATTTAAAAAAAGCCCCTCATTAGTTACAACATACTAATGGCTTTTTTAACCTTCCCACGGTTAAGCCATCGAACCGCCATCGTCGGGCAGGCGCTGAAACGCAGCCTGTTATTTTCCCCTTATCGCAGGTAGAATGCTGCCCGTTTACCTTTTTTGCGCCGAGCCCGGCGCCCATCAACAATTAAGGTCTGGTCATGACGTCTACTGCTACATCTTCTTCTCGCGTTGTCACATCCTCTCCCGTTGTTGTGGCTCTCGATTATGATAACCGCGATAAAGCGCTGGCGTTCGTCGACCGCATCGACCCGCGGGACTGCCGCCTTAAGGTCGGCAAAGAGATGTTTACGCTGTTTGGGCCGCAGTTTGTTCGCGATTTGCACCAGCGTAATTTCGAAGTTTTCCTCGATCTCAAGTTTCACGATATCCCTAACACCACCGCTCACGCCGTTGCGGCGGCGGCCGAACTTGGCGTCTGGATGGTCAACGTCCATGCCAGCGGCGGAGCGCGGATGATGACCGCGGCGCGTGAAGCTCTCCTGCCGTATGGCAAAGATGCCCCGCTGCTGATTGCCGTCACCGTGCTGACCAGCATGGAGGCCAGCGATTTGCAGGAGCTGGGGATCACGCTCTCTCCGGCCGACCATGCGGCAAAACTGGCGGCGTTGACCCAGCGCTGCGGCCTCGATGGCGTAGTCTGCTCGGCGCAGGAAGCGGCGCGTTTCAAACAGGAGCTGGGGCAGGCGTTTAAGCTGGTGACGCCCGGCATTCGCCCGCAGGGCAGCGATGCGGGTGACCAGCGCCGCATTATGACGCCGGAGCAGGCGCAGGCGGCCGGCGTGGACTATATGGTTATTGGCCGTCCGGTGACGCAGTCTGCCGACCCGGCGGCGACCTTACGCCAGATTAACGCATCGCTGAATATGGGGGCATAATGACCGATTCTAACAGCCGTCTGGTTTACTCGACGGAGAGCGGACGTATCGATGAGCCAAAGCGGGTTATTGAGCGCCCGAAAGGCGATGGCGTGGTGCGTATTCAGCGCCAGACCAGCGGCCGCAAAGGCAAAGGCGTATGCCTGATCGTCGGCATTGATGCGGATGATGAAGCGCTGGCGAAGCTGGCCGCTGAGCTGAAAAAGAAATGCGGCTGCGGCGGGTCGGTAAAAGAGGGGGTGATTGAAATTCAGGGCGACAAACGCGACCTGATAAAATCGCTGCTCGAAGCTAAGGGTATGAAGGTGAAGCTGGCCGGCGGCTGATAATAACAACAGGGCCACGGTAAATACCGTGGCCCTGATTTTTTTCCGATGCGTGAGTCAGCAAATCCGCGAGCAATTATTTTTTATTTGAACTGATTTAAAACTTATTTACCCACCTGGTGACCGATAATCCCGCCGACCGCTGCGCCGCCCAGGGTGCCCAGGGTGCTGCCGTCGGTTAATACCGCGCCGCCCAGTGCACCAGCGCCGGCGCCAATGGCGGTATTACGATCGCGTTTTGACCAGTGAGAACACGCGCTCAGGGACATTACCACTGTTACAGCCAGAACTGCCGCAGCCATTTTTTTGCTCATTGAAGTCATCATAATTTTCTCCTGAATAATCTATTCATGGATACAACTTCCTTTAAAGCATAGCGTGAACTATGAGTTAAGGGGTATTCCATGAAGTTTAGTTGCGCAGGTGTTACTTTAATCACGCGGGTGATAGTCACTTCCTGTTATATCGCTAACAATAATTCTACTTTCTTTAAATTTAACCGGCAGGTAAAAAGTCTGAATTGGGGGCTCGGAATACTCTCAGACGTGGCGCCACGCGGCCTGCGCCCACCTGGGTGGGCGACGGAGAAAGGGATCGCCGAGGGGATCAGGAGACGTTGACGATATCGACGGTTAAACCACTTTCAGCCAGCTGCTGGCGGGCGGTATCGTGCAGGTTGCTATCGGTAATGATGCGATTAAAGCGCCCAACCGGGCCGAGCGGGTAAGGGTGCACGACGCTAAATTTTGAACTGTCGCTCAGCACAATCGCCTCACAGCCTTTTTCCAGCACCGCGTTAACCACATCCGCGCGCATCATATCCCGTCCGGTAAAGCCGGTCTCAGGCTGCCAGCCGTCGATGCCAATGAACGCCTTGCTGAAATGGACCTGCTGAATAAACTGCCGGGTCAGCGGGCCGACCATGCTCTCGCTGCGTTTTTGATAGATCCCGCCGAGCAGAATCACTTCTCCCGGCGTCTCTTTCAGCAGGTGGGCGATATAGCTGCTGACGGTAATGATGGTGATATCCCCACGCTCGGCAAGCGTCCTGGCGAGCAGGGCGTTGCAGCTCCCGTTCTCGATAAACACCGTCTCGCCGGGAGAAACCAGCGTAGCGGCCCGCATAGCCAGCTCACGCTTAATGGCGAAATAGGTCATCATTCGCGTCTCTACGTCCTCGCTATCCAGCGGAACGGCAAAACCGTGGGTACGACGCAGATAGCTCTGCTTTTCCAGCAGATTTAAATCCTGACGAACGGTCACTTCAGAGACACCGGTCATCTTCGCGAGATCGGCCACGCTCATGCGGCCTTTATCGATGACCATTTGCAAAATACTTTGTTGTCGGGCGTTCATAGCAACATCACTGTTAGGGGGCTATTTTACGGGCAATCGACGCTGCGCGGTCGCTTGCGGCGCGAAGGGCTGTCAGATTTCCCAGGGGGCTTTCGGCTGACCGGGCTTGTTTTCCGGCTCATCGTTGGCAAGAGCCTGCAGCTCGGCCTTGAGAATCTCCAGATTATGAATCGCGGAGTGATAGTCTCCGGCAACCAGAATATCCAGCACGGTATCGATACGTTGGGCGAGCAGGCGGGCATTCAGATCAGACATAGTATTATCCTGGTTACAAAAGCGAATGAAATCAATGATGCAAAAAACGGATGCAAAAGAGAAGTGAAAAGATCGCACAACCTATCTCATCTGGAGATTTTTAGCGCAGGAGCGGGAAAACGAACGGCTCCCGGAGTCGGGAGCCGCTGAGGAGTGCTATCAGGCGAACGGACGGGCAATAACGCTGCGGGTTTCCATTCTGACTTCGGCAATTTTAACGTCGATAACGTCGGTCACCTTGTAGACGGTTTCACCCTTAATCTGCACGGTGCCGTTTTCCTGGCTGCAGACCAGCTCATCGCGGACGGCGTGCAGGAACGGCGCCGGGATAAAGGCTACAGCGCCGTTATCGACCAGGCGCACGCGCATGCCGCCGCGGCTGATATCGATAATTTCAGCCGCGAAGCGCGCATCGGTGCCGGCTTTCGGGCTCAGGTAACGCGCGTACAGCCAGTCGCCGACGTCGCGCTCTGCCATCCGGTTCAGACGACGGCGTTCCGCCATCTGCACCGCTACGTCATCCTGCGGACGCGCGATGGTTTCACCTTTAATAATTGCTTTCAGCAGGCGATGGTTAATCATATCGCCGTACTTACGAATCGGTGAGGTCCAGGTGGCGTAAGCTTCGAGGCCAAGGCCGAAGTGCGGGCCCGGTTCGGTGCTGATTTCGGCGTAGGACTGGAAGCGGCGGATGCGGCTGTCGAGGAAACCAGACGGCTGCGCGTCCAGCTCACGGCGCAGCTTGCAGAAGCCGTTAAGGGTCAGAACTTCCAGCGGATCGACGTGCACGTCATGGGTCTTCAGCAGCGCGGCCAGCTGTTCAGTATTTGCCGGATCAAATCCGGTATGGACGTTGTAAACGCCAAAGCCCAGCTTGTCGCGCAGCACGCGAGCGGCGCAGATGTTGGCGGCAATCATCGACTCTTCAACGATGCGGTTGGCGATACGGCGCGGCTCGGCAACGATATCCAGCACTTCGCCTTTCTCGCCCAGCACGAAGCGGTAGTCCGGACGGTCCTTAAACACCAGCGCATGGGTTTTACGCCATTCGCTGCGGCGCAGGCACACGTCCTGCAGCAGGGTAATCTGCTGAGCGATGGCTTCGCTTTCAGGCTGCCAGCTGCCGGTGTTTTCCAGCCAGTCGGAGACGTTGTCGTAGACCAGCTTCGCCTTCGACTCAATGGTGGCGGCGAAGAATTCAATATCGTCTTCAATCGTACCATCGGCCGAGAGGATCATGCGGCAGGCCAGCACCGGACGGATTTCGTTGGCGCGCAGCGAGCACAGGTCATCGGACAGTTCGCGCGGCAGCATCGGGATGTTAAAGCCCGGCAGGTAGTTGGTGAAGGCGCGAATTTTTGCCGCGTCGTCCAGCTTGCTGCCTTCGGCAATCCAGGCGGTCGGGTCGGCAATCGCTACGGTCAGGTGCAGCTTACCGTCAGCGGCGGCTTCCACATACAGCGCATCGTCCATATCCTGGGTGCTGGCGCTATCGATGGTCACGAACTCCAGCGCCGTCAGGTCGCGACGCTGCAGCCCTTCGTCCAGCATCTCGGTGGCCACGCCGTTTGGCGCTTCTTTTTCCAGATTATGGCGCGCCAGGGTGACCCACCACGGCACGAAGTGATCGTCGCTGAAGGTGATGAACTGGGTTAATTCAGCATAGAAGCCGCGATCGCCTTTCAGCGGATGACGGCGCATTTCGGCAACCGCCCAGTCACCCTCGCTAAAATCGTGGCTGACGCTGCGATCGGCGCGGCACGGAATGGCATCTTTCAGCAGCGGATGATCGGGAACGATAGACAGGCGATCGTCTTTTTTATGCACTTTACCGACGAAACGAGTCAGGAAAGGCTCAACCAACTCTTCCGGCTCCGCGCTTTCACGTTCTTTTTCGGTATGGACCACGGCGGTAATACGATCGCCATGCATCACTTTTTTCATTTGCGGCGGCGGAATGAAATAGCTTTTCTGCGAGTCAACTTCGAGGAAGCCAAAGCCTTTTTCCGTACCTTTAACGACCCCTTCAACGCGAGGAGTCTGAGAATGCAGTTGCTGTTTAAGCTGCGCTAGCAGCGGGTTGTCCTGAAACATAATTTGGTATTTTCGTGGCTAAAAGAGCGGCTGTCATTTTTACGCGATTATGCCTGTTGCAGCAAGCGCTGTTTGGCATTTTACGTCCGTTGATGAACATTGCCGAGGGCGATTTTCAGCCGGTTGATCCAGCCGCACAGCCCGCACCACGCCAGAATATCGATAACCTGCGTTCGGGAAAGCCCATATTCGGTGAGGGGAGTTAGCTGAGCCGCGCTGAAGCGGTCGGGAGAGCGGGTTAACAGCTGCGCCGCCAGATAAATTGCGCGTTCGGATTGATGCGTCTCGCCCCACGCCTGAAGCGCACGATCGTCATGGCGTAATGCGTCGGGAAACGCCTGGGAGCCGGTCCATGCTCGCTCCCAGGCGTTAAAACAGCTGACGCTGCCGTTGATCCGCGCCGCCATCAGCGCGACCAGCGGAGCAAAGGGCTGGTTTTCACTCAGCCGGGTCAGCAGCTCATCCTGGGCGTTGAGGATCGTATCGTCGACCGCCAGCAGCGGCGCCAGCTCGGCCAGGCCGGGGTGTCGCTGCCAGCCGATCAGCCGCGCCTGCCTCTCGTCGTTAGCATAGCGCAGGTCGCCATCGTTAACGTCGGCCAGCCAGTCGACGTCCGCGGCGGTAAAGCCTTCCGCCGGCGCATCTTCCTGCTGTGGCATTCCCGGCATCCAGCGTACCGGAAAGCCTAGCGTCGCCTGGAAGGTCGCGATTGCGCGGGCCTGGAAGCCCACGAAACCGATAATCTGGTTAATCAGGATAATATCGCGGCTGGTTAAGCCAACTTCGTCCAGCTGGCTGCGGGAGAGCGCGGTAATTACCGAGGGAGAGCCTGCCAGCTGGCGCGCAAATTGCGTAATTTGCGCCAGACGACGATTGCTCTCGCGCGATGAGTCCGGGCCCGGCAGCGGCGCCAGGCGCGCCGCGTAGTGGTTACATAGGCGCTGTACGCCATAGACCTGCGCGACGGTTAGCGCCGTGCTCAGACGATCGTAGGCGCTAAAGGTTTGCAGACGATTCACCGTCACTGACGTCGGAAAGAGCGCGTCGGCCAGACATCGCGCCGGAGCCAGCCAGCCCGCATGCGCGTGGAGCAGCTCTTCGGGCAACGTCAGGTCGAGTAAAAAGCGGTCTTCGACATAAGCGGCTTCAGGGACGAGCGGTAATACATCCACCGGGCAGATTGTTGACTGGGTTTCGTGATACCAGTGGTTTTTGCCATACACGCGGCGTTGCTCCATGGGCGTTCCTTGATCGATATGTGTCCGGCCGCACTTCAGTGGGCCATCTATGCATAACTATCCTGGCGTAACCCTGAAGCAGTAGAAAATATTGATACGTGCTAACAAATAGCTGATTGGAATAACAGAGGGGGAGAGATGTCGCGAAACGTCGTCAGTTGTCGCAGAGCAGGACCCTCCTCACGGCGTGAGGAGGGTAAAGAACTTATTTCAGTTCCAGCTCGTTCATGGCGGCGATGCTGAAACCGCCGTCCACGTGAACCACTTCGCCGGAGATGCCCGCAGAGAGGTTAGAGCACAGGAATGCTGCGCTGTTGCCGACGTCTTCGATGGTCACGGTACGACGAATCGGGGTGACGGCTTCGCAGTGAGCCAGCATTTTACGGAAATCTTTAATCCCGGATGCCGCCAGAGTACGGATTGGACCGGCAGAGATGGCGTTGACGCGCACGCCTTCCGGACCCATTGCGTTCGCCATGTAGCGCACGTTAGCTTCCAGAGACGCCTTAGCCAGGCCCATCACGTTGTAGTTAGGGATTGCGCGCTCTGCGCCGAGGTAGGAGAGCGTCAGCAGGGCGGAGCCCGGGTTCAGCATCTCGCGGCAGGCTTTCGCCATTGCCACAAAGCTGTAGGCGCTGATGTCGTGAGCGATTTTGAAACCTTCACGGGTTACCGCGTTAACGTAGTCACCGTCCAGCTGATCGGCCGGTGCGAAACCGATTGAGTGAACGAAACCGTCGAATTTCGGCCATACTTTGCTCAGTTCGGTGAACAGAGATTCAATGCTCTCATCTTCAGCCACGTCGCACGGCAGTACGATGTTGGAACCCAGTGCCGCAGCAAATTCTTCCACACGACCTTTCAGTTTGTCGTTCTGATAGGTGAACGCCAGTTCAGCCCCTTCACGGTGCATTGCTTGCGCAATACCGTAGGCGATGGACAGTTTGCTGGCAACGCCAGTCACCAGAATGCGCTTACCGGAAAGAAAACCCATAGCTTTAATCCTTATCGTTATTGCTTATTTTTACTTTAACAATCATGTGGTTAGTGTTGTTATTTCAAAATAACTCAAATTTAGCCGAGAATTATATCCCACTGACGACCCCCTGTGTCACGATATTTTTCAGCAATAGCCGACATCCAGCAGGCAATATCGGCGCCGCCGCTGGGTTCACGGGCGTCAACCTTCACGGTCGACGTCGGCGGCCTGTCGCATCCCTGTCATCGCGTACTCTCCAGTATATCACCGGATATCGCAGGCGTTTTGTGCCGTTCTCCAGGCTAAATGCGGCTAACGTACGCTAACGCTAACGCTAGCCAGCAGCAGCCTGGCATCGGCGGAGTGCGGGATCAGCTCCCCCGGAGGCGTCTCCTGCCACCAGATGCCGCTTTGGGCAGCATGCAGCTGCTCCCCCAGCCGCCAGCGTCCTTTCAGAACATACGCGATCCCCGTTGCGCCGGGCCGCTGTGCGGCGGACACCACGCTGACCTGCGCCGTGGCCCGGCTACGCTGGGTCATTATATTGAAGTCCAGCCCCGGCCGCGAAATCCCCTCGCTGGTCAGCGGCCATTCGCCGGCAAAGGCCCACGGTTCCCACAGCCTCAGGCGATGAGCAATATCATCGCCGCGCAGCCACAGCGAACCGCCGTCTAGCAGCGTTATCACCCGATCGACGCCCGGAAAGGGCGAAAACGGTCCGTCGTTCTGTAAGGTGGCGATACTGGCCCGCCAGAGAAACGGCGCATCGGGCGACGGCACGCTGACGATCTCTCGGGTTTCGCCGCCGCCGTTTTTCCACGGCGTGACGGGCAGGGAGGATAACTGAAAGGAGACGATCATCGGGATTCAGGCCTCTGATGGCTGGAGATTAGGGGGCGCGCATCGCACGCGTTTGGTCGCGATGAGATGTTTCTTTTTTGTATATTTCTCTCACACAAAATATTTACATCTTCATCACAAATTTATCATGTGCACGGTGCGTACTGTTGTCAATGCTTGTATATACATGACCTGTCATATATGCGGGCCTACGACAATGCGCGTAGATGCAAGAAACCGGGTCCTGGCAGTTGAAAACCGTTTATAGCGAGGAAACTATGTCTTCTTTTTCGTCAACAGATGGGCAGTCAAAAAGCAGTGAACGGAGCATAACGGAAACGCGCTCGATCGATTTTATCCCCGAAGGCGAGAGACATGGACATCCTTTCAGCCAGTTTACGCTCTGGTTTGGCGGCAATCTGCAAATTACCGCTATCGTTACCGGCGCGCTGGCCGTGGTGCTGGGCGGTGACGTGGTGTGGTCGCTGATTGGCCTGCTGCTGGGCCAGGTTCTTGGCGCGGCGGTGATGTCATTGCACGCCCTGCAGGGCCCGCGCCTGGGGCTGCCGCAGATGATTATCAGCCGCGCGCAGTTCGGCGTTTTTGGCGCGGTGGTTCCGCTGGTGCTGGTCTGCATTATGTACGTCGGCTTTTCCGCCAGCGGCACCGTACTTGCCGGGCAGGCGATGGCCAGGCTGCTGTCGGTCTCCAACGTCGCCGGTATGCTCTTGTTCAGCGCGATTATCATCGTCATTGCCGTGCTGGGCTATCGGGTGATCCATAAGCTGGGCAAAGTGGCGAGCATTGTCGGCGTGCTGGCGTTTGCCTATCTGTTTATTACGCTGCTGCTCGCCGCAGACCTGAAGGCTATCGCGCAAAATAGCCATTTCTCCCTGCCGATGTTCCTGCTGGCCGTGTCGCTGTCCTCGTCGTGGCAGATTGCATTTTGCCCGTACGTCTCCGACTACTCTCGCTATTTGCCGGGCAACGTGTCCGGCGCCAAAACCTTTTTCTACGTCTTCAGCGGCACGGTTCTTGGCACCCAGGCCTCAATGACGCTGGGGGTGCTGACGGCAGCCATTGCCGGCAGCGCTTTCCCCGGGCATGAGGTGAGCTTTATCGTGGGATTAGGCAAAAGCCAGGTGATGGCGATGGTTATCTACTTTGCCATCTGCTTCGGCAAAATCACCTTCACGACGCTGAATGCTTACGGCAGCTTTATGTCGCTGAGCACCATCGTTTCCGGTTTTCGCAGCCAGACGTCGTTATCGCAGAGATCGCGCATCATCTTCGTGGCGCTGATGGTGTCAATATCGTGCATTATCGCCCTGTTGAGCGAGCCGGCGTTCCTGAAGAACTTCACCCATTTCCTGCTGTTCCTGCTGGCATTCTTCGTTCCGTGGAGCGCGATTAGCCTGACCGATTACTATCTTATCTCTTCCGGCGCGGTGGATATTCCGGCCCTGTCTGACCCGAAAAAACGCTACGGCTACTGGAATAGCTACGCTATTACAATTTATGTGGTGGGGGTGCTTATCCAGCTGCCGTTTATTGAGAACCCGCTGTTCCACGGCTCTTTGACGTGGATATTTGCCGGTAACGACGTATCGTGGATTATCGGCTGGTTTGCCACCGGGCTGCTGTACTACTCGCTGCGGCGCTTTGACCGCCGGGTGCTGCCGGCGCAAACCATATTGCCGGACTGAGCGCGCGCCTCGCAGCGCAGATAAGCAACAGGCCCGGGTAGGGCGTCAGCCTTGCCCGGGCGATTGAAGGGATTATTTACCGTCTTTACGCCAGGCGTCAGCGGTCAGCGCTTCGCCAAAGTGGCCGGCGATCAGTCGCTTAGTCAGCTCATGCAGCGGCGAAGCCAGCACGTCGGCGGTGCTGCCGCGTTCCACCACTTCCCCCTGATGCATCACCAGAACCTGATCGCTTATATGCTTCATCATGCCTAAATGCTGGGTAACGTAGATATATGAAATACCCTGTTTTTCCTGCAGCTCCAGCATCAGGTTGATCAGCTGCGAACGCATCGACATATCCAGCGACGCCAGCGCCTCATCGCAGATAATGACCTTAGGCCGCAGGATCAGCGCGCGGGCAAGGCCAAGACGCTGTTTTTGCCCCGGGGCCAGCATATGCGGGTAGTAGCTGACGTGGTCCGGCAGCAGGCCGACCATCCGCAGCGTCTCAATAATCTGCTTCTGCCGCGCCTCCGGTTCGAGCCCGGTATTCAGACGCAGCGGGAAGTCGAGGATCTGCGAAATACGCTGCCGCGGGTTCAGCGAGGTTGACGGGTCCTGGAAAATCATGCGGATACGCTGGCTGCGGAAGGAGTAGTCGCCAAATGCCAGCGGACGGTCGTCAATCAGCAGCTCGCCCGAGCTGGGTTCAACCATGCCGGCCAGCATTTTCGCCAGCGTGGATTTCCCCGAGCCGTTCTCGCCGATGATCGCCAGGGTCTGCCGTTCGCGCAGCGTAAAGCTCAGGGGCTTAACCGCTTCCACCGTCTGACGACGGAACCAGCCGGTACGATAGCGAAAGGTCTTACTTAGATTGCGGACTTCCAGCAATGTTTCGACCATTTCACTCTTTCTCCATGTTCAGCGGGAAATGACAGGCGTACAGATGCGCCCGCGCGCCGGTCAGCCGCGGGGCTTCGATGCATTTGCGCTGGGCGTACGGACAGCGCGGCCCGAGGCGGCAGCCGATCGGCAGCTGCTCCAGCAGCGGAATGGCCCCCGGCATGGTATTCAGGCGGCTTTTGTGCGGCAGCGCGCTGCCAAAATCAGGGATCGCGCGGATTAACGCCTGGGTGTAGGGGTGATGAGGCGTGGTTACCAGCTCTTCGCTCGGCGCGGATTCCACGGTCTGCCCGCAGTACATGACGTTGATTCTGTTCGCCCATTTGCTCAGCATCTGCAGATCGTGGCTGATCAGCAAAATAGTGGTGCTGTTGTTCTGATTCAGTCGCGTCAGCAGGCGGATGATTTGCGCCTGGGTGGTGGGTTCCATCGCGTTAGTCGGCTCATCGGCGATCAGCAGACGCGGCTGGTTGGCAAGGGCGATGGCGATCATCACCTTCTGACACTCCCCGTCGGTTAATTCGTAGGGGAAACTGCGCATCGTGTCCTTATGATCCTTAATCCCCACGCGATGCAGCAGCTCTATCGCCCGACGTTTACGCCAGCCCAGACGCTGCCACCAGCGGCCTTTAAAGGTCCAGCCGGGAATGTTCTGCATCAACTGCTGGCCGATACGTTCCGAAGGGTCGAGACAGGACTGCGGCTCCTGAAAAATCATCGACACGTTGTGGCCAATCAGCTTGCGACGCTCGCGGCCGGAGAGCCGCAGCAGGTCGATATCATCGAAGCGCATGCGGTCGGCGGTGACCCGCCAGTTGTCTTTGGTTACGCCGCATATCGCCTTGGCAATCAGGCTCTTACCGGAGCCTGATTCGCCTACCAGGCCGCGAATTTCTCCTTCGTTCAGGGTCAGGCTGACGCGATCGACGGCTTTGACCCAGCCCTCGTTGGTTTTGAATTCGATGGTTAAATTGCGAATATCGAGTAACGGCATTATTCCACCCCGGCGATAATTGCGCGGCGGATACCGTCGCCCAGCAGGTTGACCAGCAGGACGCTAATCATAATGGCTGCGCCCGGCAGCATCACCGTCCACGGAGCCACGTAGATCAGCTCCAGCGCGTCGCCGAGCATCGCGCCCCATTCCGGAGAGGGAAGCTGCGCGCCGAGGTCGAGAAAGCCCAGCGCGGCAATATCAAGAATCGCCATCGACAGCGCGCGGGTAATCTCGGTCACCAGTCCGGAGGCGATATTGGGCAGGACCGCGAACCAGAGAATATTCAGCGTTGAGGCGCCGTCGAGCCGGGCGGCAATGACGTACTCTTTTTCCAGCTCGTCATGCACCATGCTATAGACCGAACGCACGATGCGCGGCAGCAGCGCCAGCCAGACGGCGAACATGGCGTGGCTCAGATGCGGTCCGGCAAAGGCGACGACGATAATGGCCAGCAGCAGCGAGGGAATTGACAGCAGGGTATCGAGAACATGGTTCAGCATCGCCGACAGCAGGCCGTGGGTTGACCCGGCAATCACGCCGAGCACCAGGCCAAACAACGAGGCGCCGAAGGTGACGACGAACGCGCCGCCTACGGTGGGCGCCGCGCCGCTAAGCAGACGGCTCAGGACGTCGCGGCCAAGATCGTCGGTGCCGAGAAAGAACGAAACCTCGCCGTAGCGCGACCATGAGGGCGGCAGCAGCTGATAGCCGAGGAACTGCTGATCGATGCCGTAAGGGGCAAACCAGCTGCCGAAGATGCACAGCAGCAGCAGCCCGCCGCAGCCGTACAGGCCGATCATGGCGCTGGTGTCGCCGTAGAATTTGCGCCAGACGGTGCGCAGCGCCCCCGGGGGGCGTTTCTCCAGGTAAACGCTATCGTAGGGCATACCATTCCTTATGTTTCAGAGGGTTAGCCATAGCTCCCAGAATATCGGATAGCACGTTCACGGTAATGACCAGCGCGCCGATGACCATCACGCCCGCCGAAATGGCGGCGTAATCCTGCTGACGAATGGCGTTGATCAGCCAGCGGCCCAGCCCCGGCCAGCTGAACACCATTTCGGTGATCATCGCCAGCGTCAGCATGGTGGCAAACTGCAGCCCCAGGCGCGGAATAACCGGCGGCAGGGCGTTATGCAGCACGTGGCGATGTAAAATCGTCCGCCGCGAAACCCCGCGGGTGGCGGCGGCCTTGACGTAGTTAGTGTCATACACTTCGCTGGTGCTGATGCGCATCAGGCGAATCACTTCGGTGGTTGGCGCAACGGCGAGGGTCAGAACCGGCAGCACCATATGGCGTACGGCGCTGACGATCATTTCATGACGCCACGGCGAATCGGAAAGCCACGCGTCGATGAGCGCAAACCCGGTCACCGTTTTGACCTCGTAGAGCAGATCGAAACGCCCGGATACCGGGAACCAGCCCAGCGTCAGGGAGAAGAACAGCGTCAGCAGCAGCGCCAGCCAGAAAACCGGAATCGAAAAGCCGAGCAGCGCCAGGGCGCTAATCAGGGTGTCGGGCCATTTGTTACGCATAATGCCGGCAAGCATACCGACGGGGATACCCACCAGCAGCGCAAAGCCAAAGGCGAGAATGCACAGCTCCATGGTGGCCGGAAAGACCTCTTTGAGCTGCTGTGAAATCAGCTGGCCGTTGATGCTGGAGACCCCGAAATCCCAGTGCAGCAGCCCGGTGAACCAGAACCGCCAGGCGTTCCACAGCGACGCGCCCTGTAGCGGAGCGTGCGGCGTAAAGTAGCTCAGGCTGAAGCCGACGAAGGTCAGAAAAAAGAGCGTGACCAGCAGTAACAGCAGGCGTCGCAGGGTAAAAATGATCATGGTTTTTTCACCTCATCTTTTTTCACGTCGTCTTTTTTCTCCCGCGAGACGCCGGCAAAGGACGCGTTACCGAACGGGCTCAGGATCAAACCTTTCATATCATAGCGGTAGGCCTGTAAACGCAGCGACGAGGCGAGCGGCAGCACCGGCAGTTCGCGGGCGAGAATATGCTGCGCCTCTTTATAGGCTTCAATACGCGAAGCCAGCTGCTGGGAGGTTAACGCCTTTTGCAGCACCTCGTCGAACTCACGGTTGCACCAGTGGGCGAAGTTGGTCTGCGAGGCAATGGCCGCGCAGCTCAGCAGAGGACGGAAAAAACTGTCCGGATCGTTACTGTCCGTTGCCCAGCCGGAAAGGGTCAGATCGTGGTTCATATCCATCAGCCTCGCCTCCTGAAAACGGCCCTCAACCGGAACAATGATCACCTTCACGCCGATCTGCGCCATATCGGCCTGAATCAGCTCGGCGGTTTTCAGCGGGCTGGGGTTCCAGGCCTGCGAGCTGGTGGGAACCCACAGCCGAAGCGTGAGATTTTCCAGCCCCAGCGCTTTTAGCTGGGCGCGGGCGGCGGTCGGGTTGTACTCGGTTATCTTCGCTTCGTTATCGTAGGCCCAGGAGGCGCGGGGCAGCATCGACGCGGCGGTTTCCGCGGTGCCGTAATAGATAGATTGCATCAGACGCTGGTTATTGATTGCCAGCGCCAGGGCATGGCGAACCTGCGGATTATCCAGCGGCGGCTTGGCGGTATTGAACGCCAGCCAGGCGATATTCATCCCCGGACGCAGGGTCAGGCGCAGGCGAGGGTCGTCGCGCAGAATAGTCAGCTGGCTGGCGGCGGGCCAGGCCAGCACGTCGCACTCGCCGGTCAGCAGCTTCGACAGGCGGCCGGTGCCGCCGGAACCCAGATCGACCACCACCTGCGGCATTAGCGGTTTGCCGCGCCAGTAGCCGGGGTGACGCTGCAGGCGAACGTACTGGCCCGCGCGATACTCTTCCAGCTGGAATGGCCCGGTGCCAACCGGCTGGCGGTCGAGCTGCTCCTGACGATCGCTTTTGGTTAGCTGGGCGGCATACTCTGCGGACATAACGGATGCATAGTGGGTTGCCAGGTGCCAGAGGAACGAGGCGTCCGGGCGTTTCAGGCGGAATTCGACGGTTTGGTTATCGAGCTTGCGTAAGCTCTCCACGCTGTCGGCGAACTGCAGGCTGTCGAAATAGGGGAAACTGCTGCCGTTGACGTTATGCCACGGGTGGTCGCGATTAAAAATACGGCTGAAGGTGAAAATGACATCATCGGCGTTAAAGGCGCGACCGGGCTTAAACCATGACGTCGTCTGGAAAGGCACGTGGCTGCGCAGATGGAAGCGGTAGGTGGCGCCGTTGTCCAGCACCTCCCAGCTTTCGGCCAGCTCAGGCACCAGACGGTAGGTATAGGGGTCAACATCGAGCAGACGATCGTAGAGCTGGGCTGCCAGCGTATCGACAATCAGGCCGCTGCTGACTTTCTGCGGGTTAAAGGTATTAACCTGGCCGCTAACGCAGTAGACAAAGCCGCTATCGCGAATATCGGCGTGATCAGGCAGCGCGGGGGCGGCAATGGCCTGCCCACACAGCATAGATACGGCTGCCAGTAGAGAGCATAGTTTCAGGCGCATAGTGGTTTTATGATTTCAGAGCAACGCTCTGTCTTATTAATATTCAATGACATTTCTCATCACCTTTATCGTCCTGAGACGTCGTTAGCCGCTGTGCCTGGCGGTGAACCGCTCAACGCTCTGGCCCGATCCTGACCGCGCCGGGTTTCACCTTGAGTATATCCCGGAAACCACCCTGGCATTCTCATTCCGGGGCAGGACGACGATAAAAAAGGGTTCAGCATCAGCAGTAAAGAGCCCGGCGGGCGGACGTGCGCCTGGCCAGATAAGGCGGTCGGTTTCATCTTTTGCTCTGTTGCGGGCCAGCTACGGGTCAAAACGCAGAGTGCTGGCGTATTTTTGGACACATTCAGGTTCTTTAAATTTTCATGCGAAGCATGGCGGGTCATCCGCTCTGGTTACGCCAACGGCAAATGCCGAAAAATATAAGGCGCTTAAGTTCAGGGTGCGCCGGGCGCAGCCTTGTCTGGTGAGACATGGTATCTTTTTCTTGCTAACTTCTCCAGTTAGCAACGACTTAGGGTTTTGATGGGCCGACCGCGAACGGGATTTTATTGCGCCGGATCGGGCGCCTGCGGATTGCTGGCGGTGGATAAATATCTCTTCAGTTCGCCGGCGCTCATGGGTTTGGCGTAATACCACCCCTGAACGTAGGCCTGCGGTATCCGCCGTTGAAGAAAGCGTTTTTGATGTTCTTTCTCTACGCCTTCGAAGATAACCTGATTGTGCATATTGCTAAGCAGCGTGATGATGTTATTGAGCAAGACGGAATTAATAGAGTCAGTACCAATCGACTCCGTAATGGTGCGATCGACTTTTATTTTATCCACCTCCAGTTTTGATAACCAGTCGAGGTTGGAATAACCGGTACCAAAGTCATCAAGCGCAATCTGATAACCCGCGGCGCGGAAGTGGGCAATTTTCTCCCGTAAGCTGGCAAGGTTTGCCGTCTGCCTCTCGGTTAACTCCAAAGCGATCAGCTGCGCAGGAATATTAAACTTTTGGCTAACGATATCGAGATGGTCTTTAAAGGATTTAGAGAACAGGTCGGAGGAATTGACGTTAATACTCAGGTAGATTTTGTGGTTATTGATAATGTCATGCAGTTCGCTAATTGACTGTTTGACAACATAGCTACTGATTTGGTTAATAACGCCTCGTTTCTCCGCTAAGGGAATAAATACATCCGGGGGAATAATACCCAGCTCATTATCTTTCCAGCGTATTAACGCTTCCACGCCCACCGTCTCTCCGCGATCCAGCGAGACTATCGGTTGATACTCGATGCTGAACCGCTCGTTGCGCAGCGCGAACTGGAGTCTGGTGAGGAGCGAGCTTTTTTTGCGGATGTAGAGGTTAATGCTGATAGAGAGCAGTACGCCAATCAGCGTCGATAGCAGCAGTACGGCGGCCTTTATTGCCCACGGGATATCTTTAATGCCGTGTGGGGACATGCCGGACACCACGCAAAGATCGTACTCCTTGCTGCAAAGTTTAGATAAGGAGTATTTTTTATAATGGCCGCTACCGTGCTCCGTGTCATGCACCGCCGCGGTCTCATTGCCGATAAAGAAGATGTGCTGGCTGTGATCGTAGTTGCCCACGATGGCGCTGATGCTTTTGTTTTCCGGGTCGGAGGTGAAGCGATTGAAAATGAACGGCGAAACGGTGATGGCGAGGTTGCCTTTGGCATAAATGCTGGCTTTGAATTGCTGGTTTATCGCTTTATCGAGATACCATGTTCCGCCGCCATAGCTAATTTCGGCGGGGGTGTCGGCAATATTTTCTGCCGGCGAAAAGGTTCCCCACAGCGCGGAACAGCGCATGCTTTTACCGTCGATGTACGCAATATCTTTCAGCAGCGATTTAGACCATAAAAGCGCCCTGATGCTGCTTAAATAATCTGCAGAACAGGGTGGGCTTTGCGATATTCGATCCTTATCAGCATAAATTTCGTCGATTTGTTTAATGACTAAAATGCTTCTTGATAATATATTTTTAGAATATTGTTCGGTTTTATTTTTATCAAAGGTGTAAAGCGCCAGTTTTGCGCTGAGATAGCCAATAAATAAACAGGAGACAATGCACAGAATGGCGATCTTCTTTTCTTTTATGCTCATTTTTCCACCGTGCGATGTTGTGCCAGGTTCCCTGAAATATGCTGCAGGCGCTATGAGTATAATTGCCCGTGGACGCGAAAGACACCTCCCTTTTTATTAGGGGGCGGCTGGCAGGGCGGCAGTGGCGATCCGCCGCAGGAGAGCATGTTTGCATAGATAAGGCCTGGGAGCAGGGAAAGAAAGCGCAGAGGCTATGCCGATTGCACCGCCGACGGGCGTGACGCTAAATCGGTGCGGATCGCATATCCACTGTCAATCCGCACGGCGTCGCGTATACAAAGCTACGGCGATATTAGAAAAGTGATTGCGGCATATGGGCGATGGCAAACTTCAGGACCTTTTCACCATCAAAAGATGCATAAGGTAAGCTCTCAATAACGGCAATTTCCTGATGATGGTTCAGCGCGTTGGTGAATTCTTTTATTTTATATTGAATGTGAGGAGCGACCAGCACGCAGTCATATGCGGGGGCTACGCTAGGGTAATTCTCAATACCCACGGCGCTAATTAACAGATCCAGATTCTGCGTATCGGCTATTTTTTGCATTCTTTTCGCTAAAATACCCGCCGTTTCGCCAAACAAGCAACATATCAGTAACTTTTTCACGGTTTAACCCTCTATGAAGTCCCGTGTTTACCTTATTACGCTGTTGGCGGCGAAAATGCGTTAGCCATCAATTTTTTGGCTAACGCTTAATCTCTTTACAGGAACTCGCAGACTGCGCCAGGCAGGTGCTAAAAATGGCGCAGGTTGGCTCATTCAGGAAACGACTTTCTTACGTGAAACCACGAAACGATCGTTGTTTCGGGTCAGTTTGGTTCCGTTTGTGCAGTACTCCATAGCAAAGTTAAAAAACGCATCAGAGTCGAGCTCAAAATCGAGCTCGATTTTAATGGGTTCACCGGACTTTAGAAGCTGTTCTGCTTGTTCTAAACTGCTGGCTTTAATTATTCCCACAACTGCACCTCGTCTTAGCTTTGGTGGCGTCCGAGCCCTGTTATACACCCTAAACCTTACAAACATACGACAATCGTCTTTTTTATTTGTATTTTTTTTAGCCGATCGTCGCCGAAGGGCGTGAGGTCAGAAGGCGGTAAAAAAGTCGGGTCAGTCCAGCGGCAGCAGCCGATTATAGCGTCCGATATACTCTCCAGGGGTGATTTCTAACTCGGCGCCGTCGTGATGAATGGCGACGAAGGTGCGCAGCACCAGCCCGCTTCGTTTCTCGGTAATTTTCCAGCCCTGCTGGTGATAAGCGTCGCGGGTTGAGCGAATACACAGATCCGAGAAGATCATCATCACGGAGAGCGCAGGCGAGCGATGGCTTTTCATCGTATGGGTCAAGCTGACATGCGCCGCATAGCGACTAAGGGTATGAATGTTAACCGGAATCATGTGCGTTTTCAGTCCATTGAAAGATGATGGCGCAGATGATAGTTCACATTAGAACATCTTACCAGTTACAAATCGTTAACCGATTTCGCTCGCGCTTTGGAACCGCGAGCATGCCGGCGGCCGGGAAGGGCCGCCGGCATGCGGTAAAGCGGGAAGGCGATAGCGCTTATCGTGACGTTGTCACGCTGCGGTAATCCATATTATGCAGATCGTCAAGCAGCGTTGGGCCCTGCGGATGCCAGTCGAGCTGCTGGCGGGTAAGGGCGGAAGTGGCGCGTAAATCCATATTGGCAAAAGCGGAAAACCAGCCGAAATGCGCCGCAGATTGTTCGGCGGCTAACGATTTAAGCGGAATGCCCAGCTTTTCCGCCACCACTTCGGCAATCAGCCTTGAAGCCACCGCCTCCTCATCAACGGCATGATAGCGCCGGCCTTTTTCACCTTGCTCCAGCACCCGCAGATACAGCCGGGCCACATCGTTAAGATGCGCCGCCGACCAGCAGTTATTTCCGTCGCCGACGATCGCCGCGACTCCTTTTTCGGCGGCAAGCTGAATGTAGTACGTCAGCAGCCCCTGGCGGGTAGTGTCATGGACCTGCGGCAGGCGCACTACCCGCACGTCCACGCCGGCTTCCAGCAGCTGGTTTCCGGCGATCTCTGAGGCCACGCGCGGGTTTGGGTGTCCGGGATTGAAGTTCGCCTCGCTCGCCGGCTGCCCGTCGTCGCCATCGCCCATAGCGGTGCCTGAAGTGATAATCAATGGACAGTGACGGCCCGCCAGCGCGTTGCCGATGGCGAGAATGACGCGGCGGTCTTTTTCGCAGTTGGCGACAAAGCGGCTGAAATCATGATCAAAGGCGGTGTGGATCACCGCATCGGCAGCGCTAACCGCCGCCAGCAGCGTTTCGGGATCGTCCAGCGTGCCGTACTGGACGTCAGCGCCGGCGGCCTTCAGCGCGGCGGCGCTGGCGTCAGAGCGCGCGAGGCCGATGACCTGATGTCCGGCCGCCTGTAGTTCCGTGAGAATACGCGAGCCGATAAAACCGGTCGCGCCGGTGAGAAAAATTCGCATGATCTACCTCCAGAATGAGTATCCAGGCTATGGTAGTCTTAACGGGATACTATAAAAGTAGGGACATTATCAGGGTATAAATACTAACAGGCTAACTATGACCGACACCTCAACCCAGGCACTGGGCGAATTTTTGCGGGCGCGACGTTTACGCCTCGATCCGACCGCGTTCGGCTTTCCGGCCGGTCGGCGACGTACGCCCGGACTGCGGCGGGAAGAGGTCGCCCAGCTCGCTAGTATTAGCCCGACCTGGTACACCTGGCTGGAGCAGGGGCGCGGAGGCGCGCCGTCCCGGGAAGTGCTGAGCCGCATTGCCGGTGGGCTAAGGCTGACGACGCCGGAGCGCGATCACCTGTTTATTCTGGCATTCGGGCATTTGCCGGAGTCCCGGTTGATCGTCAGCGACGATATTACGCCGCGCCTACAGCGCGTGCTCGATGTACTCCACGTTCCGGCCATCATCAAAACGGCGACCTGGGACGTCATTGCGTGGAACCACGCCGCGGCCTGCATCCTGACCGACTACGGGCAGCTGCCGCTGGCCGAGCGTAATATTCTGCGCCGGCTGTTTACCAATCCTCAGGCCCGCGGCGCGCTGGAGGAGTGGCACGCCGTCGCCCGACTTATCGTCAGCGCCTTTCGCGCCGACGTCGCGCGGGTCGGCGCCTCGCCGGACACCGATCGGCTGATTGCCGAGCTTTCCCGCCAAAGCCAGGAGTTTGACGCATACTGGCGGAGTAATGATGTCGCCGGGCACGGTGAAGGATTTAAGCGCATGCACCACCCGCAGATAGGGATGATTGAGCTGGAGTTCTCTACCTTTAGCGTCGAAGGGCGCGCGGATCTGAACATGATGGTTTTCAACCCGGCCAGCGAAGAGAGCCGGATTAAAATCGACGCCCGGATCAAGGAGCAGAGGCTGCAGGCAGAAAACCGATAGGCTATTCACGCAGCGGAGATAGCTCGTACAGCACCAGCGCGTTGCTTTGCAGAGAATCAACGCGATGCCAGCCCGATTGCGGGCTCTCCTCGGCGACGCTCAGCGCCGGGCGCGCGTGGTGCATCAGCCAGCCGAAGTCTTCGTCATCCGGCCCGCTGTGGCTGCGAAACGCCTCAAAAAGCGGAAACAGCGCCCCGTGATGCTGATCGAACAGATGCTGCTTTATCCGCCAGCGCCCGGCCAGGCCAAGCAGCTGAATGCTGTAGGGCTGGCTGAAGCGCTGGGTAAAGGTCTCTTCGCTGGAAAGCCAGGGATTGAACACCACCGTATTACGCAACAGCAGCTGATAGTGCCCGTTATGGCGCAGCAGCAGCAGGTTTTTATCCGCGATCAGCACTTCGCCGCGCAGGCGCCGCCACAGCCACAGAACCCAGTACACCGGACGCGGCAGACCGTGAAGGTAATGCAGGGCCAGGCTGGAGGTATCCAGCCTGCCGTTAGCGCGCGCCTCGCCCTGCAGGCCCGAGTTCAGCCAGAATCCCGCCAGCCACACCCGATCGGCCAGCCCCAGCAGGTTATCCATCAGCAGCGCGCCGCGAAAGAACCGGCCGTTGGTGTCTCGGGTGTTGCCGGTTAGCGTGTTCCACGACAGCAGCCAGATGGGAAGCGTGAGCTGATGCTGGCGCAGGGCGCCCTGGATCTGTCGCAGCTTATGGACCGGATAGCTTTCGCTGGAGGCCAGCCTGCTGCTATCCAGCTGGGCCAGATCCAGCAGCTCGTTGGCGTCGGCCTGGCAGGCGAGAAAATCGGCTTCGGCAAGGATCGGTGAGCGCAGAAAAGGATCGTCGTTAATCGCCTCTTCGCTAAAACGGTGCCAGACTCCCAGCTGCGCCTGCGGCAGTAAAGCCTGCAGCGTTTCACGCTGCTGACGCCAGGCGTGCAGGCGCGCCTCTGCGCTGGCCTGGGCCGACCAGTGCCAGACAAAGCGCCAGCTGGCGAGCGTGGCGGGGGGAAAATGGTTAGCGGCGAGGCGTAAGAAACGCTGGAGCAGGTCGCAGCGGGTGGTCAGCCCGGTATGCAAAATCGCCCCCCAGCCCATTTTTGCCAGCCAGCTAAAAATGCGCTGCAGGTTATACCAGCAGGCGTAGCCCGCCATCTGCGGGTCGTCCCAGCCGGTGCCGAACAGCCGGCTGCTGAGAAAGGGATCGTTAATATCGATGGCGTAAATCGGCAGGCTGCTGTGCAGCTGTTCGAGCTCCCGGCGCACGTCTTCGCGCAGTAAATCGTCGAGTTCGCGAACGGTGACGACCATTCGGGTATGGCGCAGCGGCGCCGCGCGGTTGGGAAACTGGCGGATATCAATCTGGCGCGTCTGCTGGGGATTGAGCAGCAGCGGCGGGCTGTCCCAGCCTTTTATCTCCGGCTCATTTAGCCGGGCGTAGAGCCGCTCGACGGCAACCGGCTGCCAGTCGTCTCCGGCCACGGTCCCGGCGCGCGGGCGCGCGGCCTCCGCCATCGGCTGCGGGTGCTGCTGGCGATACTGTCGCGGCGTCAAACCGTGCTGGCGTTTAAACAGATCGCTCATCATGCGGGTGCTGGCAAAACCGTGATCCTGAGCGACCTGCTGCACCGTTTTACGGGTGCAGATTAGCTGCTCAGCCGCTTTGTTCAGGCGCAGCGCGGTGATGTACTGCACAAAGCTCATGCCGACTTCTTTGTGAAACAGACGCGACAGCCAGGCCTCGGAGACAAACTCGGCGGCGGCGACTTCGTGCAGCGATAGCCGGTGCCGGTAGCTGGCCTCTATGCGGGCGACGACCCGGGCAATTCGCCGGCTCCAGTTTTCCGCTCCGCGCCTCGCGCCGGCGGCGATCGGCTGCGTAAAACGGGTGGCCAGCAGCAGGACGATTTCGCTCAGCCAGCGGTTGGCCTCGAGGCGATAGCGGGGCTGGTGATTAACCAGCTCAATCACCAGCAGCTGACGCATCAGGCGGCGCAGGCTATCGTCGGCATCGCGGGTATCGAGCGAAGTTTGATAGTCGAAGGAGAAGAAATCACCGTCGAGACGCGTCAGCCAGCTACCGGAGAGCGTCAGAATCATCACCGCGTTGGGAACGCGGCTGCTCAGACGCCAGGGGCGGTTGCGGTTCACTATTTTCAGCCGATCGGCATCCAGCAGATGATCCCCATCGCCGTCATGCAGGGTGACGTGCCCCTGTAATGCCCACAGCAGCGTCAGCGCGTCGCCTTCCGGCTGACTGAACTGACGAATATCGCGAACCGCGACGCTAAAGTCGCCTGAATGATGTTCCACCGTCATCTCCTGGCAAGGACAAAAAATAGCGTGTTATTTTTTGTCATAACCGATTTGTATGAAAAACACTTCTCAATATCCCGTCAATATAAAACAAAAAACGGCGTATTAAAGCCGGTCTGGCAGCATAAACTCGAAAGTGTCGCGCAAACACAACAACAGGAATAATAAAAATGACACATCCGCTTATTGAAGCATTACAGGTTAATGAAGCGCAGTTTATTGCCCTGCGTCGCCGCTTTCACCAGCAGCCGGAAATTGGTTTTGCAGAGCATAAAACCAGCGATGAGGTCGCCCGCCTGCTTGGCCAGTGGGGTTATGACGTGCACCGCGGCCTGGCGGGTACCGGCGTGGTGGGTACGTTAAAAGTCGGCAGCGGCGAGCGCCGTCTTGGCCTGCGCGCGGATATGGACGCGCTGCCGATGCAGGAGGCGAGCGGGAAAGCGTGGGCCAGCCAGGTCGACGGCCGCTTTCATGGCTGCGGGCATGACGGACATACCACGACCTTACTCTACGCCGCCGAGTATCTGGCGCGCACCCGTCAGTTCAGCGGGACGCTGCATCTGATTTTCCAGCCGGCGGAGGAGCTGCTGTACGGCGGTCGGGTGATGGTTGAGGACGGGCTGTTCGCTAAATTTCCCTGCGACACCATTTTTGGCCTGCACAACATGCCGGGGCAAGCGCTGGGGAAAATCGGCCTGCGCGACGGCGCGATGATGGCCTCTTCGGACACGCTGCATATCGAGGTAAAAGGCGTTGGCGGCCACGGCGCGGTGCCGGAGCATACCGTCGATGCAACCCTGGTGGCCTGTCACATCACGCTGGCGCTGCAGTCTATCGTGTCGCGCAATATCACGCCGTTTGAACCGGCGGTGGTGACCGTCGGCAGTATTCAGGCCGGGCATGCGCCGAATATTATCAACGACAGAGTGCTGATGAAGCTGACGGTGCGCACGCTGAATGAAGAGGTGCGTGAAACCGTGCTACAGCGGATCCACGATATTGCCGTCGCGCAGGCGGAAAGCTTTAACGCCACCGCCACGCTGACGCACGTCAACGGCAGCCCGGTGCTCAGAAACGATCCTGCCGCCAACGAAAGCGTGCGCAAGGTGGCGACGTCGCTGTTCGGCGCCGGGCTGGTCGGGGAGGTGAAGCCGTTTATGGGCAGCGAAGATTTCGCTTTTATGCTCGAACACAATCCGCACGGCTGCTACTTCACCATCGGCGCCGGGGATGAAGCGGAACGCTGCATGGTGCATAACCCTGGCTACGACTTCAACGACGAGATCCTTCTCCCGGGCGCGGCGCTGTGGTGCGGCCTGACGGAAGAGTATCTGCGTTAATCACCTGCGACGGGAGATCCCTATTATGAGTTCCGTATCTTTGAACGCAACGTCGTTCGTCGGTACCGATCGCCTGCTGGCGGGTATCGTTCTCAGCGTGCTGACGTTCTGGCTGTTTGCCCAGTCGGTGATTAACGTCGTTCCGGCGATGAAAAGCAGCCTCGATATTTCCCTCGAAACCCTGACCCTGGCGGTCAGCCTCAGCGCCCTGTTCAGCGGCTGTTTTGTGGTGGCCAGCGGCGGGCTGGCGGATAAATTTGGCCGGATGCGCATGACCCATCTGGGACTGGGGCTGAGCATTGTCGGCAGCGGGCTGCTGGTTGTAGCCCAGGGCCCAGGGCTGTTTCTGGCGGGCCGCGTGCTGCAGGGGCTATCGGCGGCCTGCATCATGCCGGCCACCCTGGCGCTGATTAAAACCTGGTATGAAGGGAAGGCGCGCCAGCGGGCGGTGAGCTTCTGGGTGATTGGCTCCTGGGGCGGCAGCGGCCTGTGTTCATTCGTGGGCGGCGCGATTGCTACCGGTCTTGGCTGGCGCTGGATTTTCGTCTTTTCCATCGTCGTGGCGCTGGCGGCTCTGCTGCTGCTCCGCGGAACGCCGGAAAGCCGCAGCCAAAGCGCGCAGCGGCAGAAGCTGGATCTCAGCGGTCTGCTGACTCTGATTGTTTCGCTGGTGCTGCTGAATTTGTTTATCAGCAAGGGGCATAGCTGGGGCTGGAGCAGCGGGCTGTCGCTGGCGCTGCTGGCCGGTTCGCTGGTTTCGGGCGGCTATTTTATCCTCAGCGGACGGCGCAAGGGCGACGCGGCGCTGATCGATTTTGCGCTGTTTCGCAATCGCGCCTACGGGGCGGCGGTGCTGTCGAACTTTATGCTCAACGGCGCTATCGGCACCATGATGATTACCAGCATCTGGCTCCAGAAGGGTCACAATATGACCCCGCTGGAGACCGGGATGATGACGCTGGGCTATCTGGTCACCGTGCTGGTCATGATTCGCGTCGGGGAAAAGCTGTTGCAGCGCTACGGCGCGCGGCTGCCGATGATCGCCGGACCCATTTTTACCGCCGTCGGGATCCTGCTTATCTCCTGCACTTTTCTCGATAAATCGCTCTACATCGTAACGGTCTTTTTTAGCAACGTGCTGTTTGGCCTCGGGCTGGGCTGCTACGCGACGCCGTCGACGGACACCGCGGTGGTTAATGCGCCGGAGAACAAAGTTGGAGTGGCCTCCGGTATTTACAAAATGGGCAGTTCGCTGGGCGGGGCGATGGGAATAGCCGTGACAGCGTCACTTTTCGCGCTATTTCTGCCCCTCGGAATGGCCAGCGCCGCGCAGTACGCGCTGTGGTTCAATGCGGCGCTGTGCCTGGCATCGACGGCGGTGAGTGCGCTGATGCTGCCGCGAACGGTTCATAGCTGATGCTTTTTGAGTAACGCCCGCAGCTGGTGGTAGGTGAGCCCAAGCAGCTCTGCCGCCTGCTTCTGATTGTACTTTGCCTGCAGCAGGCTGGACTGCAGCAGGCTCTTTTCCTGCTCCTGCTGAAAAGCGCGCAGATCCAGCGGCAGCGCGGGGCCGTCCGGGGTCTGCTCCGCGACGGCTGGCAGAGGCTGCTGCGGCTGAAAGGGGTTAATAATAATGTTATCCAGCTCGCTGTCGCTGGTGCCGTGGCGATAAACCGAGCGTTCCACAACGTTTTTCAGCTCGCGGATATTGCCCGGCCAGCGGTAGCCTGACAGCGTCGCGCTCGCCCGCTCGCTAAAGCCCGGGAACAGCGGGAGCCCCAGCTCGCGGCACATCTGAATGGCGAACTGGTTTGCCAGCAGCATAATGTCGCTTTGCCTTTGGCGCAGCGGCGGCAGCTGCACCACGTCGAAAGCCAGGCGGTCGAGGAGGTCGGCGCGAAAATGACCGTTTTCAACCATCTGCGGCAGATCGGCGTTGGTGGCGCACACCAGCCGCACGTTGACCTGCAGCGGCTGGCTGCCGCCTACGCGCTCCAGCTCCCCGTACTCAATCACCCGCAGCAGCTTTTCCTGTACCAGCATGGGGGCGGTTGCCAGCTCATCAAGAAAGAGGGTCCCGCCGTCGGCGCGTTCAAAGCGTCCCGGATGGCGCTTGCTGGCGCCGGTAAACGCCCCGGCTTCGTGGCCAAATAGCTCGGAGTCCAGCAGGTTCTCATTCAGCGCGGCGCAGTTGAGGGAGATAAACGGCCCCTGCCAGCGGGATGAGAGAAAGTGCAGACGGTTAGCGATAAGCTCTTTGCCCGTCCCGCGTTCGCCAATCACCAGCACCGGCTTATCGAGCGGCGCCAGCCGTGAGACCTGCTCCAGCACCTCAAGAAAGCTGTTGGCTTCGCCGAGCAGGTTGTCCTTGTATTCCGCCATGATGAAATTCGCCATTTAGTCGTGTGATTCACCAGGTTACTTTAGCAACCCGCTGAGCATATAACAACCATACCTTTTAAAATCAATAAGATAAAAAATTGGCATGCTATTTGTATTAGCCTCTGCACAGGCCGATGCCTGATAACAGAACTATGAGGATTGAAATTATGGGTATTTTTTCTCGTTTTGCCGACATCGTGAACGCCAACATCAACTCTCTGCTGGAGAAAGCGGAGGACCCGCAGAAGCTGGTTCGCCTGATGATCCAGGAGATGGAGGATACGCTGGTTGAAGTCCGCTCGACCTCGGCGCGTGCGCTGGCGGAAAAGAAACAGCTGAGCCGCCGCATTGAACAGGCGCTCGCGCAGCAGGCCGAATGGCAGGAAAAAGCCGAGCTGGCGCTGCGTAAAGATAAAGACGATCTGGCCCGCGCCGCGCTGATGGAAAAACAGAAGCTGACCGACCTTATCGGCAGCCTGGAAAATGAGGCGCAGCTGGTTGATGAAACCCTGGCGCGGATGAAAAAAGAGATCGGCGAGCTGGAGAACAAGCTCAGCGAAACGCGCGCTCGTCAGCAGGCCCTGACCCTGCGTCACCAGGCGGCCAGCTCATCCCGCGATGTGCGTCGCCAGCTGGACAGCGGTAAAATCGATGAAGCAATGGCGCGTTTTGAATCCTTCGAACGCCGCATCGATCAGATGGAGGCGGAAGCGGAAAGCCACGGCTTCGGTAAGCAAAAATCGCTGGACCAGCAGTTTGCCGACCTGAAGGCCGACGACGAAATCAGCGAACAGCTGGCGGCGTTGAAAAGCAAAATGAATCAAAATAACTAATGACATACGCAAAATCCTTCAGGCCGCGCTGCGCGGGAGCTTTGCCCGGCGGGAGAGCGGGGCAGACGATGCCGCCGGTCTGAAGGATGAAGCGTCGCGGCGCCGTAACGCGCCGCCGCTCACTCACTGTAAGGAGTACACATGAGTACGCTTTTTATTGCCATACCCCTGACGTTATTTGTGCTGTTCGTTTTGCCGGTGTGGCTCTGGCTGCACTACAACAATCGCTCTGCCAGCGGCAGCCTGTCACAGAATGAACAGCAGCGCCTGCTGCAGCTGACCGATGACGCAAAGCGCATGCGCGAACGGATTCAGACGCTGGAAGATATTCTTGATGCCGAGCATCCAAACTGGAGAGACAAATAATGGGCGGACTCGATTTGAGTAAAAAATTGTGGCGAATTCCCCAGCGCGGCATGGTGAAGGGCGTTTGCGCCGGGATCGCGCACTACCTTGATGTGCCGGTGAAGCTGGTGCGTTTGATAACCGTACTGGCGATGATTTTTGGTCTCTTTTTCTTTGTGGTGGTGGCATACGTTATCCTGACGTTCGCCCTCGACCCGATGCCGGAAAGCGAGCTGTACGGCGAGAAGGTGCCGGCCAGCGGCGAGCTGCTCGCCGAGGCGGATCGCGAGCTAGCGGCCAGCGAGCGGCGCCTGCGGGAAATGGAGCGCTACGTCACCTCCGACACCTTTACCCTGCGCAGCCGCTTTCGCCAGCTGTAGCTTAACCTGAGGTTACCTATGAACATCAAATGGCAGCAGGCAGGACAAAAAGTAAAACCGGGTCTGAAAATCGCCGGCCGGCTGGTGCTGCTGACCGCGCTGCGCTATGGCCCGGCGGGTGTTGCCGGCTGGGCAATCAAGTCGGTTGCGCGTCGGCCGGTGAAAATGCTGCTGGCGGTTGCTCTTGAGCCGCTGCTCAGCCGCCTGGCAAACCGTTTAACCCGCAACATGAAGTAACGGGCGGGGATGCGCAGTGCCGCACTTTATAACTTCTCGGCTTATCCCCACCTAATGGCTTATGATTAAAGCACTTTCTTCAAAGCACTAGCCTGAAATATCACGGATAGCATGGGATGGCAATGAAGCGACTTAAAACTGAATTCAATGCGCTGGTCAACCGTGGCGTTGACCGGCACCTGCGTCTGGCCGTCACCGGCCTAAGCCGCAGCGGCAAGACCGCGTTTATCACCGCGCTGGTCAACCAGCTGCTGAATATCCACTCCGGCGCGCGCCTGCCGCTGCTCAGTGCGGTCAGAGAAGAGCGCCTGCTGGGCGTCAAGCGCGTCCCGCAGCGCGACTTAGGCATTCCGCGTTTTACCTATGATGAAGGGCTGGCTCAGCTCTACGGCTCGCCGCCGATGTGGCCGACGCCGACCCGCGGCGTCAGCGAGATCCGCCTGGCGCTGCGCTATCGCTCCGGCGAGTCGCTGCTGCGCCACTTCAAGGATACCTCCACGCTGTATCTGGAAATCGTCGATTACCCCGGCGAATGGCTGCTGGATTTACCTATGCTGGCGCAGGACTACCTCGGCTGGTCGCGGCAAATGACCGGGCTGCTGCAGGGCCAGCGCGCGGAGTGGTCGGCGCGCTGGCGTCAGCTGTGCGAAGGGCTGGATCCGCTGGCTCCGGCCGATGAGAACCGGCTGGCGGACATTGCCGCCGCCTGGACCGACTACCTGCACGCCTGCAAGCGCGAAGGGCTGCATTTTATTCAGCCGGGGCGCTTCGTGCTGCCCGGCGATATGGCCGGCGCGCCGGCGCTGCAGTTCTTCCCCTGGCCGGACGTGGACGCCGTCGGCGAAGCCAGGCTGGCCCAGGCGGACAAGCACAGCAACGCCGGCATGCTGCGCGAGCGCTTTAAGTATTACTGTGAGAAGGTGGTTAAGGGTTTCTATAAAGACCATTTTCTGCGCTTTGACCGCCAGATTGTGCTGGTGGACTGCCTGCAGCCGCTGAACAGCGGGCCGCAGGCCTTCAACGATATGCGCCTCGCGCTGACCCAGCTGATGCAAAGCTTTCACTACGGCCAGCGGACGCTGTTCCGCCGCCTGTTTTCTCCGGTGATTGATAAGCTGCTGTTTGCGGCGACCAAGGCCGATCACGTGACCGTCGATCAGCATGCGAATATGGTGTCGCTGCTGCAGCAGCTGATTCAGGACGCATGGCAAAATGCGGCATTCGAAGGGATCAGCATGGACTGCCTGGGGCTGGCGTCGATTCAGGCCACCCAGAGCGGGCTGATTGCGGTCAACGGCGAGAACATTCCCGCCCTGCGCGGCGATCGGCTGAGCGATGGCCAGCCGCTGACCATCTACCCAGGCGAAGTGCCGGCGCGCCTGCCGGGCCAGGCATTCTGGCAGCAGCAGGGCTTTCAGTTTGAGAATTTTCGTCCGCGGGTGATGGATGTCGATAAGCCGCTGCCGCATATTCGCCTGGACGCGGCGCTTGAGTTTTTGATTGGAGATAAATTGCGATGAGCGAACCGTTAAAACCGCGCGTTGATTTCAACGGACCGCTGCAGGCGGAGCAAACCGAAGCGCTGAAATCTGCGCGCGCGTTTGCCGGCGCTGACGCGGAAAAGTTCGCCCCCGCGCGGGTCGACCTGCTGACAGAAGACGAAGAGGGCACGGCGGAAGCGGTGGTGGAATCGGTTCTGCGGCCGAAGCGCAGCCTGTGGCGGCGGATGATCAGCGCCGGGCTGGCGATATTTGGCGTCAGCGTGGTGGCGCAGGGCGTACAGTGGACGATGACCGCATGGCAGACTCAGGACTGGATTGCGCTCGGCGGCTGTGCGGCCGGTGCGCTGATTGTTGGCGCGGGCGTCGGTTCCGTTGCCACCGAATGGCGGCGCCTGTGGCGTCTGCGCCAGCGCGCCCATGAGCGCGATGAGGCCCGCGATCTGATGCACAGCCATGCGGTAGGAAAAGGGCGGACGTTTTGCGAGAAGCTTGCCCAGCAGGCGGGGCTCGATCAGGCGCATCCGGCTCTCCAGCGCTGGTATGCCGCGATCCATGAAACGCAAAGCGATCGTGAAGTCGTGAGCCTGTATGCCCGGCTGGTTCAGCCGGTACTGGATGCCCAGGCGCGGCGGGAAATCAGCCGCTCGGCGGCGGAATCGACGCTGATGATCGCCGTCAGCCCGCTGGCGCTGGTGGATATGGCGTTTATCGCCTGGCGTAATTTACGCCTCATTAACCGAATTGCCACGCTGTACGGTATCGAGCTGGGTTACTACAGCCGCCTGCGCCTGTTCCGTCTGGTGCTGCTGAATATTGCCTTCGCCGGCGCCAGCGAGCTGGTGCGGGAGGTTGGTATGGACTGGATGTCGCAGGATCTGGCGGCCAGGCTATCGGCCCGCGCGGCGCAGGGCATCGGTGCCGGGCTGCTCACCGCGCGGCTGGGGATCAAAGCGATGGAGCTGTGTCGCCCGCTGCCGTGGATCGCTGACGATAAGCCACGGCTGGGGGATTTCCGCCGCGAGCTGATCGGTCAGCTGAAAGAGACGCTGCAAAAAAGCAAAGCCCGCCCGGAATAATCTGCTTAGCCGCAGGCCGTCGCTTCCCGGCGGCCTGCGGCTAATTCTCGCGTTTAATCGCCTGCCTTTACGCCACAACGGCCGTTTTTCCGCCATACTGTCAATATTTGTTGACAGCTATCTTCACGCCAGCAAATAACTGTCCTATTATTCATCCGTCATTGGCCTTTTTAGGGTGAAAACTCCTATGCGTCTTGAAGTCTTTTGTGAAGACCGTCTTGGTCTGACCCGTGAATTGCTCGATTTGCTGGTGCTGCGGGGGATCGATCTCCGCGGCATCGACATCGACCCTATTGGCCGAATCTATCTTAATTTTGCCGAGCTGGAGTTTGCTAACTTCAGCAGCCTGATGGCGGAAATCCGCCGTATCGCCGGCGTTACCGACGTGCGTACCGTACCGTGGATGCCGTCGGAGCGTGAGCATCTTGCGCTGTCGGCGCTGCTGGTCGCGATGCCGGAACCGGTGCTCTCTTTGGATACCAAAGGGAAAGTCGAGCTGGCGAACCCCGCCAGCTGCCAGCTGTTTGCGCAAAGCCCGGAGCGGCTGCGTAATCATCCGGTTGCGCAGCTGATTACCGATTTTAACGTCCAGCGCTGGCTGGAAAGCAGCCCGCTGGAGTCGCATAGCGAACATGTGGTGATCGGCGGGCAGAACTTTGTGCTGGAGATTACCCCGGTGTACCTCGAAGGTGAGCATGGCGAACGCGTGCTGACCGGCGCGGTGGCAATGCTGCGTTCCACCGTACGCATGGGACGTCAGCTGCAGACCATGACCACCCAGGATACCAGCGCGTTCAGCCAGATTCTCGCCGTCGGCCCGAAAATGCGCCATGTGGTTGAGCAGGCCCGCAAGCTGGCGATGCTCAGCGCGCCGCTGCTGATCGTCGGCGACACGGGTACCGGTAAAGATCTTCTGGCGCACGCCTGCCACCTCGCCAGCCCGCGGGCAAGCAAACCCTATCTGGCGCTGAACTGCGGTTCTATCCCGGAAGATGCGGTGGAAAGCGAGCTGTTTGGCGATGCCATTCAGGGCAAAAAAGGCTTCTTTGAGCAGGCTAACGGCGGCTCGGTGCTGCTGGATGAGATCGGCGAAATGTCGCCGCGCATGCAAACTAAGCTGCTGCGTTTCCTTAACGACGGCACCTTCCGCCGGGTGGGGGAAGACCACGAGGTTCACGTCGATGTGCGGGTGATCTGCGCCACCCAGAAAAATCTGGTGGAGATGGTGCAGAAGGGGCTGTTCCGCGAAGATCTTTACTACCGCCTCAACGTACTGACCCTGCATTTACCGCCGCTGCGCGACTGCCCGCAGGATGTCATTCCGCTGACTGAACTGTTCGTCGCCCGCTTTGCCGATGAGCAGGGGATCCCGCGGCCGAAGCTCTCCGCCGATCTCAGTACGGTGCTGACCCGCTATAGCTGGCCGGGCAACGTTCGCCAGCTGAAGAACGCGGTTTATCGTGCGCTGACGCAGCTTGATGGCTACGAAATGCGGCCCCAGGATATCCTGCTGCCGGATAGCGACGTCGCTTCGCTGCCGGTAGGCGAAGAGGCAATGGAAGGCTCGCTGGACGATATTACCCGTCGCTTTGAGCGTTCCGTCCTGACCCAGCTTTATCGTAGCTTCCCGAGCACCCGTAAACTGGCGAAACGTCTGGGGGTTTCTCATACCGCGATTGCCAATAAGCTGCGCGAGTATGGCCTCAGCCAGAAGAAGGGTGAAGAATAGAGCAGCCTCGTTCGCCGGCGGCGCTGACCGTCGGCGAACGCGCTGCAGGCTTATTTTCCAGGAATTCAGATGTTAACTTCGCCTGGCCCGCTGCTGTCGTGGCTGAAACTCCTGACCCTCTCCGCCGCGCTCTCGTTTGTGCTGTTCTGGCTGCACCTGCCCGCGGCGCTGCTGCTGGGCCCGATGATCGCCGGCATCATCTTCAGCCTGCGCGGCGCGACAATCAGCGTGCCTCGGCCCTTTTTTATCGCCGCTCAGGCCATTATTGGCTGCATGATCGCCCAAACCCTGACGCCCTCAATCTTTGGCGTGCTTCTCGGCCACTGGCCGCTGGTACTGTTTATTCTCTTCGCCACGCTGGCCTTCAGCGCGCTGGCCGGGTGGCTGCTGGTGCGCTACAGCTCGCTGCCCGGGGCAACCGGCGCGTGGGGCAGCTCGCCGGGCGGCGCCTCGGCGATGGTGGTTATGGCGCAGGATTACGGCGCCGACGTGCGGCTGGTGGCCTTAATGCAGTATCTGCGGGTGCTGTTCGTCGCCGGCGCTGCGGCGCTGGTGGTACGCTTTGCCCTTGGCGGCGAGGCGCAGGAGATGAACCAGCAGATCGTCTGGTTTCCCGCTATCGGCTGGCAGCTGCCGCTGACGCTGCTGTTGACCGCCGCCGCCGGCTGGCTGGGCCTGCGCATGCGCTTTCCTTCCGGCGTGATGCTGTTGCCGATGCTGGCGGGGGCGCTGGTGCAGGGAGAGGGCTGGCTGATGCTGGAGCTGCCGGAATGGCTGCTGGCGCTGGCTTATGCCGCCATTGGCTGGAGCGTTGGGCTAAAATTTAATCGGGCGATTTTTCTGCTGGCGCTGAAGACCCTGCCGCAGATCCTCGCTTCCATTATCGGCCTGATTTTGCTCTGTTCGCTGATGGCGTTTGGCCTGACGCAGGTGCTGCCGCTCGATTTTATGACCGCCTATCTGGCGACCAGTCCCGGCGGCCTGGATACGGTGGCGATTATTGCGGCGGGAACGCGGGCCGATATGTCGTTTATCATGGCGATGCAGACCCTGCGCCTGTTCACCATCCTGTTGACCGGTCCGGCGATTGCGCGGTTTATTTCCCGTAATGCGCCGCGAAAAGAAAAAAGCCCTCGATAAACGAGGGCTTAGAACATTCGGGCCGGGCGTGGTGCGCGATCCGAGGAAGAGGCCTGATTACGCTTTCAGCGCAGCCAGGGCCGCATCGTAGTCTGGTTCTTCGGTGATTTCATTCACCAGCTGGCTGTAAACAACCTGGTCATTCTCATCAACAACGACCACTGCGCGAGCGGCCAGACCGGCCAGCGGGCCAGCAGCAATGGCAACGCCGTAATCAGCCAGGAACTGCGGTGCGCGCAGCGTGGACAGGGTTACGACGTTGTTCAGGCCTTCAGCGCCGCAGAAGCGGGACTGAGCGAACGGCAGATCGGCTGAGATGCACAGTACAACGGTGTTGTTCAGCTCGGATGCCAGTTGGTTAAATTTACGTACCGATGCCGCGCACACGCCGGTATCGATGCTTGGGAAAATATTCAGTACTTTACGTTTGCCGGCGAACTGGCTCAGCGCGACGTCGGAGAGATCTTTGGCGACCAGCGTAAACGGCTGCGCGCTAGCGCCTGCCTGCGGAATGGTGCCCTGAACGGCAACGGGGTTGCCCTGGAAATGCACGGTTTGTGACATGTTTATCTTCCTGTTTACATATAGTTAACGTCACGGGTAGTGTATGACATCCGTTATCAGCACGGCAAATCCTATTTAATGTTTCCCCTGGAGGAACCTGGGAATGCGAAACCTGCGAGTGTACGAAGAAGCCTGGCCGCTGCATACTCCGTTTGTGATCGCCCGCGGCAGCCGTAGCGAGGCGAAGGTGGTGGTCGTTGAGGTGGAGGAGAACGGCGTTAAAGGCGTCGGCGAGTGCACGCCGTACCCGCGCTATGGGGAGAGCATTGCCTCGGTGATGGCGCAAATTCTGACGATCGGCGAGCAGCTGGAAAGCGGCGCGACCCGCGAGCAGCTTCAGCATCTGCTGCCGGCGGGGGCGGCGCGTAACGCCGTCGATTGCGCGTTGTGGGATCTGCAGGCGCGTAGCGTGGGCAAAGGCATCCCGCAGCTGCTGGGGATTGCGTTGCCGAACCGGGTGGTGACGGCGCAGACGGTGGTGATCGGTACGCCGGAGCAAATGGCGGCCAGCGCTGCGGCGCTGTGGGAAAAGGGCGCGCGCCTGCTGAAGGTCAAGCTGGACGATCGCCTTATCAGCGAACGGCTGATCGCCATTCGCAGCGCGGTGCCGGAGGCCACGCTGATTGTTGACGCCAATGAATCCTGGCACAGCGATGGCCTGGCGGCGCGCTGCCAGCTGCTGTCCGATATCGGGGTGGCGATGCTGGAACAGCCGCTGCCGGCGGATGCCGATGAGGCGCTGGAGAATTTTATTCATCCGCTGCCCATCTGCGCGGATGAGAGCTGCCACACCCGCGACAGCCTGCCGCGGCTGCGCGGGCGCTATGAGATGGTCAACATTAAGCTCGATAAAACCGGTGGCCTGACCGAAGCGCTTTTCCTCGCGCAGGAGGCGGAGCAGCAGGGCTTTGAGCGCATGCTCGGCTGTATGCTCTGCACCTCGCGGGCGATTTCAGCGGCGCTGCCGCTGGCCCCGCTGGCGCGTTTCGCCGATCTCGATGGCCCGACCTGGCTGGCCGTTGACGTGGAGCCGGCGCTGCATTTCAGCACCGGCGTTCTTCATCTTTGAGAGTGCCAGCGTAGCAGGTCGATCATCGCCTGCAGGTACGTTTCCGTGGCCTCGTCGGCGGATATCGGCGGAAACTCTGCGGTGATGCACGGCAGGCCGATATCGGCGCACCAGCTGCCGAAAGAGCCGGGCGTTTCATAGCCCACGCTGCCGACCAGCGGCAGGGCGAACGCGTCGGCCAGCCACCGCCCGAGCTCGCTGTGGCCCGGATCCTCAATGCAGGCCAGCGGATCGTGAAACGAGACCACCCACGCCGGGTGGATCTGGTGGATCAGCTGACACAGGGCCTGGCTTTCCGGCTCCGAGCCGGGCTTTTCGCCGGTCAGCAGTACGACGTCGCGCTGCTCGGCCGCGCTGTTCCAGCGATAGACCGTTTCCCCTTCTTTCCAGTTTGCTGCGGGAAAATTGCGATTGAGATCGACGCCGCGCGCGTTGGCGCGCAGCCCCAGCTGGCAGCCGTCGGGGTTGACCGCCAGCACGACGTGATGACGACGCAGTTCGGGCTTCAGGGTTCGGAGCGCGCAGGAGAGGGTGACCACCGACGAGTTTTCATCGCCGTGAGTGCCGGCAAGAATCAGGCCGCTGCGGCTATCGGCCAGCGGCGCGGGGAACCACAGCAGCGGCGCGCCAAGGTGCGACTGACCGTAGCGCTGGGTGCCGGGCGGAAAGGCGCCGCGCTGGGTACGGGGACGAGAAACGGGCATAGGGCATCCTGTTAGCAGGTTATTTTCAGCAGTGTTGTGTAAAACCGCCCCGGAATCAAATAGTTTCCCTGGACGATGAAATCAGAATACGCGTCAATTTTCTATCACAAGCCGTTTGCAATTTCAGGTGATGAAACAAATAATCATCCTTCTGCCAGCTCTGGTTTTTTTATTTTAAAGGGGATCTTATGAAGTATCCTGTCACATTGACATGCGGCGCGCTGTGGTTAGCCAGCGTTTCATCTCTGGCCTGGGCGGCGGATGTCCCTCCGGGTACCGTCTTAGCCGAGAAACAGGTACTGGTACGGCACATTAAAGATGAGCCGGCCTCATTAGATCCCGCCAAAGCCGTGGGCTTGCCGGAAATTCAGGTGATCCGCGATCTTTTTGAAGGTTTAGTCAACCAGGACGCTAAGGGCAATCTTATTCCCGGCGTCGCGACCCGCTGGCAGAGCAACGATAACCGGGTCTGGACCTTTACCCTGCGTGATGACGCCCGCTGGTCGGACGGTAGTCCGGTCACGGCGCAGGACTTCGTCTACAGCTGGCAGCGCCTGGTCGACCCGAAAACGACGTCGCCCTTTGCCTGGTTTGCCGCGCTGGCGGGCATAACAAATGCGCAAAATATTATCGATGGTAAGGCCGCGGCGGATACGCTGGGCGTTACCGCCGTGGATGCGCGCACGCTGCGGGTGCAGCTGGATAAACCGCTGCCGTGGTTCAGCAATCTGACGGCCAGCTTTGCGTTTTATCCGGTACAGAAAGCGAACGTGGAGAGCGGCGCTAACTGGACGCGTCCGGGCAGTCTTATCGGCAACGGGGCCTACGTTTTAAAAGACCGGGTGGTTAACGAAAAGCTGGTTGTCGTGCCTAATAGCCACTATTGGGATAATGGCAAAACGGTTATCCAGCAGGTGACCTTTGTGCCGATTAACCAGGAGTCGTCGGCGACCAAGCGCTACCTGGCCGGGGATATCGATATCACTGAGTCCTTCCCGAAAAACCTGTACCAAAAATTGCTGAAAGATATTCCGGGACAGGTGTACACCCCGCCGCAGCTGGGAACCTACTACTACGCCTTTAACACGCAGAAGGGACCGACCGCCGACGAGCGCGTGCGCCTGGCGCTGAGCCTGACCATCGACCGTCGCCTGATGGCGGAAAAAGTGCTGGGAACCGGCGAAAAGCCGGCCTGGCACTTCACCCCGGACGTGACGGCCGGGTTTACGCCGCAGCCTTCGCAGGCGGAGAGCATGAGCCAGGCCGAGCTGAACGCCCAGGCCAAGGCGCTGCTGCAGGCGGCGGGCTATGGTCCAGGCCGTCCGCTGCAGCTGACGCTGCTGTATAACACCTCGGAAAACCACCAGAAGATTGCCATCGCGGTGGCGTCAATGTGGAAGAAGAATCTTGGCGTCGACGTCAAGCTACAGAATCAGGAGTGGAAAACGTATATCGATAGCCGAAATACCGGTAATTTCGACGTGATTCGCGCCTCGTGGGTGGGGGATTACAACGAGCCTTCCACCTTCCTGTCGCTGCTGACCTCGACCCATAGCGGTAATATCTCCCGCTTTAACGATCCGACCTATGACAAGATTTTAGCCCAGGCGGCGCAGGAGACTTCGGATAAAGCGCGCAACGACGATTACAACGCGGCGGAAAAGATAATCATGGCCAAAGCGCCTATTGCGCCAATTTATCAGTACACCAACGGACGGTTGATCAAGCCGTGGCTGAAGGGCTATCCGATTACCAACCCGGAAGATGTCGCCTATAGCCGGACAATGTATATCGTCAAGCACCCGTAGTTTCGTCATCTCATCGCCATTCGGTTATGGCGCGGTTCTCCACGCCATAACCGTCTGCCAACGATCTTCCGCCAGCTATTGCTGCTGCAGCACTTCGGCAAATTTCGCCAGCCACTGCGGGTGCGCGGGCCAGGCGGGAGCGGTGACCAGGTTGCCGTCAACATGCGCCTGATCGATACCTATTTCGGCATAATTTCCGCCGCTGAGCCGGACTTCCGGGGCGCAGGCCGGGTAGGCGCTGCAGGTTCGTCCTTTTAGCACGCCGGCCGCGGCCAGCAGCTGGGGGCCGTGGCAAACGGCGGCAATAGGTTTACCCGCGCGGTCAAACGCCTGCACCAGCTTGAGCACCTCCTCATTCAACCGCAGATATTCAGGCGCCCGCCCGCCGGGGATCAGCAGCGCGTCGTAATCTTGTTCCTTCGCTGCGGAAAAATCGGCGTTAAGAATAAAGCGGTGGCCGGGTTTTTCGCTGTAGGTCTGGGCACCGTCAAAATCATGGATCGCCGTCATGATATAGTCACCTTTGGTTTTATCGGGGCAGACCGCGTCAACCTGATGACCAATCATCTGCAGCGCCTGAAACGGCACCATCGTTTCGTAGTCTTCGGCGTAATCGCCGACCAGCATCAGAATCTTCTTGCTCACCATCATCACTCCTGTACGAATAAAGGTGTCTAAGATATAGCCTGGTAGAAGAGGGAATGCGAACCGTCAATCGTCGTCTGGCGGAGCTTCATTCCATCCGGCGGCGGCTGATTTCTGACCTGCCGCCCGCAGATGCGACATTCCGCCATTTATTTGCAATACAATTGTAACGAAAACGATTGCTTACTGGTTTTATATGGTTCTTAATGTTACCCATAACATTAATTAATGGATATAAAGGGACGTTGTGAACGTTGCTGAAACTGGTGCCACCCTGTTATGGCTTGTTGGTGTTATCGTGGTTATTTTCGCCATCGATCTTAAATTTAAGCGTAAGTATCGGCGTAAGCGGACCAAGGATTAGGTTTACCGGCCAGCGCGTCGGCACCCGTAGCGGCCCTGGTCGATAAGTCGGGGGACAGGTTACGGCATGAGAGAGGAGGGGTTGAGCGCGGACGGCGGTAAGCCAGGCGCAATATGCTCTTTCTCCAAAGGAGAGGGCGGCAGAAAGCAACGACAGGGAAAAACGATAATCGCTGATGTGCGGTAGGTAGAATCAGCGATACGGGGTCCAGGAGGTTCGACGATGACCCGAAGAGCAATCAGAATTCGTCGGGGTTATTGGATACAGCGATTCCAACTTTTGCCAGGCTCAATGCCAACAGGCTAAACACGGCAAGCGTTGTTACAACGATCATAAGTGTGGTCACAGCAATCTCGATAGTTTAATACTGACAGTAGTCAGACTGCGTACCTGAGCAATAGTTCCGCAAATAAACAGAACTCGTTCGGGGGACGATGGCCTGACGTGACACAATAATAATATTTTGCGCCTCCCCAGGCATAGGGCAGCGCAATAATTCTGATTATTCAGGATATTTCAAATAGATACCGTCAAGGACGGTCCGTGCGGCCACGCAGCCGCATGGGTTAAAGGGGCTAAACGCGCGCTCGTCCCCCTAACTTTGTTGCCGTTAGCGTCTTTTTTTGAACGTAAACTTTTGTTTCTTGCGATCCCTTATATACGAAATAAGAGAAAAAACAGCGATCAGGAGCAGTGCGACCGCCAGTGCCAGAAAGAGTAAATTCGCCATACGCATTTATTCCCCGAGAAATTTATGGATATTCTTGCTTTTATGCGAAGAAATTTACTCTCGCCTTAAGAAAAATCCTAATGAAATATTTTTCATAGCTAATAAAAAAGATTTTTTAATGACGTTTGTGAGTAGTTATTGAATTTTAATGTCGATAAAACTCGGCTTTATTAGCATAATATTTCAATTAATTGGCGGTATTTTGCTTGAAAATGCTGAGGGGGAGTTTGCGATATTCGGACCCGCAACGAGCCTTATTGGCCCAGTTTTTATGTGCTAACTAACTGAAAAAAATTAGAAACATCGGTTTGCTGTCTGCAGGAAAGCCCACAGGTGCGAAAAATAGCCGTCGATCGGCGCCGTTGGCGGCACACCTGCCGCTCATGGCGTGAATTTTTGCGGCAAAATGTGTTCGCAAAAAACGGCTATGGACAAGAGCGGATCATTTCTCAGCCTCCAGGATTAGGTTAATCTGAAAGACACTTCGTCTTATACGGGTTATCAGCATGGGATTGCGTACTATCCAGGGAATGTTTTTTTCTTTGGCATTGATGCTGCCGCTTGTTTCTCAGGCTTCAGATGAAAGGAATCAGCCTAGCAGTGATTTAAATGATGGCGTTGAAACTTTCAGCATTAGCTGTTTTGGTATGCCGCAGCAGACCACCATCGATATTAATGAGTGCATGGCAAAGAAACTCGCGCAGCTTCGCCGGGTAAAAGATAAATATCTGACGACGGCCGCGAAACGAATAGCGCAGGACAGCAGGGACGATCCGCTTCGTTTACAAAAAATGGCGTCGGCATTTAATGATGAAAGTAAAGCATGGGATAATTTAATTGATAAGGCGTCTACCGCGGCCGGGATTGATTCTGAAGGTGGGACGCTGAGAGGGACTACGGTGGCTTTACGTCAGGAAGGGCTCGTTGAGCTGCAGGTTCATGATATCTGGCAGCACTGGCTGCGCTTTGAGGACACAACCCCATCGGTTTTGCCGGAGCCCAGGTTTAAGTCTGACGAGTAGGGGATGATGATTTAAATCACCGCCGGCGGCGGGGAAAAGATTTACCGGGGAAATTTATGTCCAGGGAACGGTATTGGTTAGTGCTAACGCCGGTCCCCGAAAAAGCCGCTGTTGATATCAGCGCTGCGGCCTGGTTTATTCGTCTGCGCTCATCCACATGTCCGCTTCTTCAAACATCTCCTGGACGGCGCGGCTGATCTGCTCTTTTTCATGCTTGCTGGCATCCGTATTGATTGCGGGCAGCGTCATCATCGGCTTTACGCGAACGTCGGCCTCAGGAAAAATGCGGTGAATTCGTTTCGTGAGTTCAGCCATAATGGTCTCTCTGGCCCCGGCGAACCCTTCAAAATTTCTTTTATCATAAACCAGTTCTACAAACATGCTTCGGCTCCTGTAACTGTAGGCAGTAGTTATACTGTTTTTTTGTACAGTGTCAAGGCGAGAGGGAGAACAGCGCACGTTTTCCGCCTCGCCAGCCGACGAGCGTAGGGCTGGTACGTAATGAGCGGCGGTCGGTTATTCCGTCACTAAACAACCTTTAATCGACGTTGTTGAAATAGTCTCGCGCAACTGCTTCGACGTTCTTCGCGTCAATTCCCGTTTTTTCAGTAATCAACTCGATGAACTGCCTGAACTTGTCGGTCATTACGTTGCCGCCATCCCAGTGGGCAACGTAGAAACGGCACTGATAGCGATAAAAGTGGAGGGTGGTATCTCCTAACGTGTAGTACATAAGAATCTCCCGTTCAGTATGTCGGACGAATCGCCATAGTTTGTGGTTATGGTACCCCACCATAACGCTCTGCTTGCAGCATCTATCCTGCTACTAATTGCGTTAGATTTCCAGAGACGCGTTATTTTTAGCGCCGCCGGGCATGGCGAAGCGCAGCGTCCGTTTAAATATTGCAGAACTTCAAGGTCTTCGCGATAACGTGGCATAAGCGGCTTGATTAACCCGGATGATTTATTAATACTGTATATAAACACAGTTATTATGTCGGGTGAGTTTATGATGACGTTCTACAAGCCGGTTGAGCTGTCGCAGCGGTTTTTGGTGCCGCTGTTTCGCGATCTTGTTCCCTGCGGATTCCCCAGTCCGGCCCAGGATTATGTCGAAGATACGCTTGATTTGAACAAGCTGGCCATTAAGCACCCTAACGCGACCTATTTTGTCAGGGTGAGCGGGGATTCAATGACGGGCGCCGGGATTGATGATGGCGACCTGCTGGTGGTCGATCGCTCGCTGACCGCAGAACATGGAGATATTGTGATTGCTGCCGTTGCCGGCGAGTTTACGGTAAAGGAGCTGCAAACCCGGCCAGTCCTTCAGCTCACGCCGCGCAACCTCAACTATTCCCCTATCGTCTGTCAGCCTGGAGAGGAGCTGCAAATATTCGGCGTGGTCACCTTCACCTTAAAATCACACCGACATGTTCGCGCTTGTTGACGTCAACAGTTTCTACGCCTCCTGCGAAACCGTTTTCCGGCCAGACCTGCAGGGAAAAGCGGTGGTGGTGGTCTCAAATAACGATGGATGTATTATTTCACGCTCGGCGCAGGCAAAGGCGCTGGGCATCCCCATGGGGGCGCCTTACTTCAAAATTAAAGACGATCTGCAGCGTTTGCAGGTGTCCGTTTTTAGCTCGAACTATGCGCTTTATGCCGATCTCAGCCACCGGGTCATGTCGACGCTAACGGAGATGGCGCCGGCGATTGAAATATATTCCATCGATGAGGCTTTTGTTAATTTAGCCGGTATCTCCAGCTATATGCCGCTTGAGACATTCGGTCATCAAATGCGCGATCGGGTCATGAAGCATACCGGGCTAACGGTTGGGGTTGGCATCGCGCCGACCAAAACGCTCGCCAAGCTGGCTAATTTCGCGGCTAAAACGTGGCGCAAAACCGACGGCGTAGTCGAATTATCGAACCGCGATCGCCAGCGTAAGCTGCTCTCTCTGGTACCGGTGCATGAAGTTTGGGGCGTGGGTCGTCGGATCGGGAAAAAACTGGAGCTGATGGGCATCGAAAACGCGCTGCAGCTTGCCGACAGCTCTACCTGGGTGATACGTAAGCACTTTAACGTCGTGCTGGAGCGCACGGTGCGCGAGCTTCGGGGAGAATCCTGCCTGCAGGTGGATGAGTTTGCGCCGACCAAACAGCAGATTATCTGCAGCCGTTCATTTAGTCACCGCATCACCCAATATAGCGATATGCATCAGGCCGTTTGTGCCTATGCTGAACGCGCGGCGGAAAAACTCAGGGCAGAGAAGCAGTACTGCTGCGTGGTCAGCGTCTTTATGCGGACCAGTCCGCATGCCGAAAATGAAGCGTTCTACGCTCCCCAGGCCAGCGGCCGGCTGGCAACGCCCTCTGACGATACCCGGGATATTATTCGCCTCGCTGTCCATGCGCTGGACCGAGTGTGGAAGGAGGGCTTTCGCTATATGAAAGCCGGCATCATGCTGAGTGATTTTTTCAGTCAGGGCGTGGCGCAGCTTAATTTGTTTGATCAATATCAGCCGCAGGCGAACAGCGCCGCGCTGATGCAGGTGGTGGATAGCCTCAATCGTTCGGGCCGCGGCAGCGTGTGGTTTGCCGGGCAGGGCATTCAAAAAAGCTGGGCGATGAAGCGTGAGATGCTATCGCCCGGCTACACGACCCGCTACGCAGATTTGCCCGTCGTCAAATAGGCCGCTTATGCATTCCCGGCGCGACAACCGCTCTGCCGCCGGATCGCTATACCGCTCCGGCGACGTCATGGCTCACCGCACATTATTGGCTACCGATGGCGAGCGTGTGGGAAAACGCCGCCCGGTGCTGAATCCGGGGGGAAGGGCATGACCTGCCAAGCCGCAGGCCATGTTAATTCGAGGATTATTTCAGCGCGGCCAGCTCATCGGCGGTGAGCGTTAACGTCTGCAGCGTGCCGGTTTCGGCGGAGCGAACGGCGGCCTCCAGTACCGCCATCACGGCGAGCGCCTGCAGCGGCTGTACCGGGTTTTCAATCTTGCCGGTGAGCGCATCGCGCACGTTGATGTAGTACTGCCGCTGATCGCCCTGCGGCGCGCTCACTTCCTGAACCTGCGATTGCGCGTCAAAAATGCTCAGGCTGTCGTCATCATGACCCCAGCCTTCGCTGCCGGGAATAACGCCCGCCAGCAGCTGGCTCTCCTGCTGGTCGGCTTTTTGTTTGACCGCGCTGCCTTTGTCACCGTGAACGGTAAAGCGCGCGCTGCCGCCGGCGACCAGCATGCTACAGTGCAGAATGACCTTATGCTGAGGATAATTTAAGACCACGTGCGCCCAGTCATTAATCTCGGCGCCCTGGCGCAGGGTGGCGATGTTACCCTGCACCGACTGCGGCAAGCCGAACAGCTGCAGGGCCTGATCGATCAGGTGCGGACCTAAATCAAACCACAGGCCGCTGCCCGGCACGTTTTGCTCTCTCCAGCGCACGCGAACTTCCGGGCGGAAGCGGTCGAAATGCGACTCAAAGTGCTTAACGGTGCCGATAAGCCCCTGCTCAATAACCTGCCTGATCCCGAGGAAGTCGCTGTCCCAGCGGCGATTGTGGAATACCGAGAGCAGCAGCTGCTTCTCCTGCGCCAGCGCGATAAGCTCGCGAGCCTCCTGCATATCGAGGGTAAAAGGTTTATCAACGACCACGTGCTTACCGGCGTTTAACGCCAGCTTAGCTAGCGGGGCGTGCGTGGCGTTAGGGGAGGCGATCACCACGAGATCGATATCCGGATGCTGGATCGCCTCTTCGGGTGAGGCCACGACGGTAATATCAGGAATATCACGCTTAACCTTTTCCTTATCGCGAGAAGAGACGATGGTCAGCTTCAGGCCGTCAATCGAGCGGATCAGCGGCGCATGGAACGTTTTGCCCACGAACCCATAACCGATCAGCGCAATATTAATGTTCTTACCGTCACCGGCGATAACTTTGTTCATTATTCTCTCCACGTTATTGAGCGTCAGCGATGTTGATGTGCATTGAAATGTCGTCCCCGGCGTCTTCCCAGGCTTTATCCAAAAATAACTGATGAATTTCTGCTAATCCGGCGACCAGATAAGGCTCGCAGTGGTTCAGCTTCATATGGTCGGCAACCAGCCAGCACTCGGTGCTGGCCGCCAGCATGGCGCGCTTGATCTCCGCGTCGGCCTCCTGGCTGGCGCTTAAACCCAGCTGCGCATGCAGCGCGCAGGCGCCGAGGATGGCGATATCAGCCCGATAGCGCGCGAGCAGCGCGAGGGTTGCGCTGCCGGCAAACAGGCGCTGCTGCATATCCCATCTGCCGCCTAACAGAATCAGCTGAATATCCGCCCGGTCGCTGAAGTGCTGGGCGATATCTAAAGAGGTGGTGATAACGGTCATCGGCCCTTTGATGTGGCTGGCGACGGCCAGCACGGTGCTGCCAGCATCTAAAAAGATCGTCGAGCCGGAGGGAATTTTCTCCGCCACCATTTTACCTAAGCGCTGCTTCGTTTTTGGCAGCAGGGCATTTCTGCCCTGGCGGTTCATCGCCGACAGATCGAGGGCGATGGCGCCGCCGTGATTCTTTTGCGCCAGCCCCTGCTTTTCAAGATCGGTCAGGTCGCGACGAATGGTGTCTGCGGAAACCTGCAGCTTATCTACCAGCTCGCTGATGCTGACCTGCCCATTTTCGCTAATAATATCAAGTAGGTATTTTTGTCTGGCGGTTTTGTGCACGGTCTTTAATCCTGCAAAATGCTGCAATAAATCGCATAATACAGCATTTTGCGGCAAAAGAAATCCCGCACCGGCGAAAGCGGGCGCAGCGTGACGGGGGGCGGGGCTTGTTAGTTAAGGGGAAGCGGTTATTTTCCCCTTAGCCCGATCGTCAGGTGCCGGAAAGCGGTGAAAACTCAGTTGAGCTTAATGCGGGCAACGCTGTCCGGGCCCTTGGTGGAATTATCCTCATTGAAATCCTGCTTGATGCTGACGTAAAGAGTGTCCTGATCAGGGGAGAGCAGCAGGCTGTTCGGATGGCTGGCGAACGACCACGCATTTTTCAGCGCATAGGTGGTGGCGTCCAGCTGGAGTACCTTCTTCGATTCGCGCTGGCTGATATAAACCTCATTGCGCTTCGCGCTGAACTTAATACCCAGCGCATCGCCGTCGATACGCTTAATGACCTTACCCGTACGTTCATCAAAGACCAGCGTCGTTTTGGCCTTGGAATCATCGGTAACAAACAGGCGGCCGGTGGCCGGATCTTCCGCCAGATTGAGGAACAGGTACTCTTTGCCGTCGCCCGGGGTCCAGCGCTGCTCAATTTTGTGGCTTGCCGGGTTAATCACCAGAATTTCCCCGCCGCCGTTTGCCGCATAAATGCGATCGGTGAGCGGGGAGTAGATCAGTCCCGTCACCCACTTCCCGGCATTATCAATCCGGCCCTTCAGGGTCATGGTTTTCGCATCTACGATGGAGATAAAACCCGGATCGGCTACGCGGCCAATAAACAGCTGGTTATTGTGGAACAGCACTTCACGGGCGCCGATAGGGTCGCCGTCCTTATCCTGACCGACGAACATCAGGCGCTGTAGCACCTTACCGCTTTGCGCATCCACTTTGGATACCCCGCCGTCCAGCGAGTTGGTGGTGTAGAACGCCTTGCCGTCATCCGCGACCGCCATGCCGAAGTTCTTCAAATCGGTATGGGTTTCAGCCTTAGTGGCCAGCGTGGCGGGATCCAGCCGGTAGATCATGCCGCCGTTAACCGCTTTAAATCCCTGGGCGCTGGCGACAACGAGCGCGCTTTGCGCCGGCAAATAGGCCATCTCGTACAAACCATCGCCCAGCGTACGTTGGCTTAATGACGCGGGCGCTTTGGCAGGCGGCGTCTCCTCGGCCGAAGCCTGCCACGCCGTTAGGGTTAACGCGGAGAGAAGCGCAGCGCACAGCGCTGATTTACGCGGGCCAAATAACGATTTCATTCTGAACCCCATCATTGGATAAATCACTCCCGCAGGGCAAAGCCGCAGCGGGAACGTAAAAAACAAGAATGAGAATCATAATCATTTATGCTGCGGGCGCAAATCATCCCGGCCTCAGGTGCGGCCCTGAGCGCCCGAACCGGCACGAGGATGGACGACGAAGCGGCTATTTTCGCGTTCGTTTCCGCACAGTCCTGCGGCAGATCCGGTTCGCGATGATGTCAGGTTGTTGATTTACAAAAAGTATACACTTGCTTACATTTAACTGACAAAATAGCCTGCGATAAATAAGGCAAATAATTATTATTCCCATTCTCATTTGTTGTTTTCTCGCGCCGTATGCCGCCTTCAATCTGCTGACAAAGAGCGATTTTTCAGCGCTGCGGTGAGCGAGATAACGTCACTCACAATAATAATTCCTGATGGGAAAATTTATGTTTTTCAACGACAGGGGCACAGGCGGTAGACCGCCTGCACAGAGTTTATCTAAACCATTTACCGTTTCACTGCTGGCGCTGGCGATCCAGGCCTTTGCTCACCCCGCGCAGGCGGCGGAGAAGGATGAAGGAACGGCGACCGGGACGCAGCAGGATATGGTGGTCTACGGCAGCGCGGGAAATGCGCCCGAGGAGCAGCAGGATTACGCGGCAAAAACCACCCGTGCGGGGACGAAGATGCTGCTGGCTCCCCGCGATGTGCCGCAGTCGGTTACGATTGTGACCCAGCAGCGCATGAAGGATCAAAATCTGCAGACCATCGACGATGTGCTGACCAACGCGACCGGCGTCTCCTCGCAGCAGATCGACAGCGAGCGTTCGTATTACTATTCGCGAGGGTTTGAAGTCACCAGCTTCGCCTACGACGATATTCCCACCTCGCTAGGCGATGCCTGGAACTACGGCGATGCGCAGGAAGATACCGCTATTTACGATCGCATCGAAGTGGTTCGCGGCGCGACCGGCCTGATGACCGGCGCGGGCGACCCCGGCGCCACGGTGAACATGGTGCGTAAAAAGGCGGACAGCAAAACCCTGACCGGGAACGTGAGCGCCAGCTACGGCAGCTGGAATAAGCAGCGCTACGTTGGCGACCTGTCGGCTCCGCTCAATGCCGACGGCAGCGTGCGTGGGCGAGTGATTGCCGGCTATCAGGATCAGGATAGCTGGCTGGACCGCTACCATAAGAGCAAAAAGTTTCTCTACGGCGTCGTGGATGCCGACCTGACGGATAGTACCCACCTGTCGCTGGGCTGGGACTATCAGAAGTCGAATACCGGCAATCCGACGTGGGGTGGTCTCCCCAGCCTGTATAGCGACGGTTCGCGGACCCACTACGACCGCAGCACCAACACCGCGGCGGACTGGACGCGCTACGCCATTGAATCCCGCAAGGTATTTGCCGGCCTGACGCAGGAGTGGGATAACGGCTGGTCATTCCGCTTCAACGGCACCCACGGCGAACAGACCCTGAACGACACGCTGCTGTATGTGATGGGGAATCCCGATGCCGATACCGGCGAAGGCGCCAGCGGCTGGGGAAGCAAGGATCGCGGCAAGCGAACCCTCGACTCCTTCGATGCCTATGCCAGCGGGCCGTTTGAGCTGCTGGGTCGCCAGCACCAGCTGATGGCCGGCGCCAGCTACAGCCGCCAGCATAACGCCAGCTTTAGCCAGGACGGGCCGATGGATAGCGAGCAGCTCGGGGTCTTTAATAACGGCTGGAACGGCAGCGTGGCGCAGCCGGAGTGGGGGGACTGGTACCTGAATGCGGATGATATCGTGCGGCAGAAATCGGCCTATACCGCCGCCCGGTTCTCGCTCGCCGACCCGCTATCGCTGATCGTCGGCGCGCGCTACACCCAGTACAGCGCCAACGGCAGCAGCGGCGATATGCGTAAATACAACGTGACGCCGTACGGCGGCGTGGTTTACGACATTACGGAGAGCCTGTCGGCATACGCCAGCTATACCTCAATTTTCTCCCCGCAGACCAAACGTTCGGCGGATGGCGGATGGCTGTCGCCGATAACCGGTAAGAACTATGAATCCGGGCTGAAGGCCGACTGGCTGGATAGCCGGCTGACGACCAGCTTCGCCATCTTCCGCATTGAGCAGGAGAATGCGCCCGAGGCGGTAAGCGGCGAGTTTGTGAACGGCTCCAGCGAGCAGGCCTACCGCGCGGCAAAAGGCGCGGTCAGCAAAGGGGCGGAGCTGGAGGTCAACGGCGCGGTCAGCGACAATATGCAGCTGACGTTCAGCGCCACGCGCTATGTCGCCACCGACAGCAGCGGTCGTTATAACAGCTTTGCGCCGCAAACGCAGCTTAAGCTCTTCACGCGCTATCGTATTCCGGCGCTGCCTGAGCTGACCGTAGGCGGCGGGGCCACCTGGCAGAATCGGGTCTACCAGGACGTCAGCGGGCCGGACGGTGAAACGCAGCGCCTGTATCAGGGCAGCTACCCGCTGGTGAGTCTGTTCTCGCAGTATCAGCTGACAAAACAGCTTACCGTGCAGGCCAATATCAATAACCTGTTCGATCGTGAATATTACTCCTATCTGGATGATTCTGCGGTGTACGGGGAGCCGCGCAGCGTCTCGGTGAGCATGAACTATACGTTTTAATTTCCCCCACCCGCAGGCTCCCGCGAGAGGGCCTGCGGGCAGGTAGGCCTGGTGCTGGGGCCTACCTGTGCATAGGTGCGGGCCTTATCGGCGCCAGGCGCGCTGGGGCAGCGGCTTTTGTCAGCGAATTCAGCACCCTGCTTGTTTTAGCTCTTGCTTAACGGAGGCGTCAGGCTAGACTACGAAAATTAAGCATGAGTTAACGGAGGTCTGGTGGAGGCGATTAAAGGTACGGAACTGAATGTGCCGGATGCCGTTTTTGCATGGCAGTTTGACGGACAGGGCGGCGTAAAGCCGCTGACTAATAGCGACACTATCGATAAAGATCATCCCTGCTGGCTACATCTGAACTACACCCATGCCGACAGCGCGCAGTGGCTGGCGCAAACGCCGCTGTTGCCGAATAGCGTGCGGGATGCGCTGGCGGGCGAAAGCACCCGACCGCGGGTGACGCGGGTCGGCGACGGCACGCTGATTACGCTGCGTTGTATTAACGGCAGCACCGACGAACGGCCGGATCAGCTGGTGGCGATGCGCTTATATATGGATGAGCGTTTAATCGTCTCTACCCGACAGCGGCGGGTGCTGGCGCTGGACGATGTGCTCGGCGACCTGCGTGAAGGCACCGGCCCGGTGGACTGCGGCAGCTGGCTGGTGGACGTCTGCGATGCGCTGACCGACCATGCCAGCGAGTTTATCGAACAGCTGCATGACCGGATAATCGACCTTGAGGATAATTTGCTGGATCAGCAGATCCCTCCGCGCGGCTTCCTGGCCCTGCTGCGTAAGCAGCTGATTGTGATGCGCCGCTATATGGCCCCGCAGCGCGATGCCTACTCCCGGCTGGCCAGCGAACGTCTGCCGTGGATGAATGACGACCAGCGTCGGCGCATGCAGGATATCTCCGATCGCCTGGGCCGCGGCCTGGATGAGATAGATAGCTGCATCGCTCGTACGGCGATTATGAGCGATGAGATCGCGCAAATTATGCAGGAGGCGATGTCGCGTAGAACCTATACCATGTCGCTGATGGCAATGGTCTTTCTGCCCAGCACCTTTCTGACCGGCCTGTTTGGCGTCAACCTCGGCGGGATCCCCGGCAACGAGTGGCATTTGGGCTTTTCTATCTTTTGCATAATGTTAGTTGTTCTGATTGGTGGTGTTGCGTGGTGGTTGCATCGTAGTAAATGGCTGTAAATAATCGCCTTTTATCAGCCTCCGGGCGCGAAAACCCGGCAATGTTTGAGCGAAATCAATAAACCATCTACCCGTTCGGGGCAATATCTCTCTCGCAGGTGAATGCAACGTCAAGCGATGGGCGTTGCGCTCCATATTGTCTTACTTCCTTTTTTGAATTACTGCATAGCACAATTGATTCGTACGATGCCGACTTTATTGAGTCGGCTTTTTTTTTGCTCTCCTGCGGCCAGCTTCTACGCTTAATGAGTGGTACACCCGCCCATAACCGGGAGAGTCAAAATGCGATACCAGCCTTTAACGTCAATACCCATTTCACCTGAGCCTAACGACCCGACGCCGGTGCCGGACCCTCGGCCTCGTCCGCATCCTTTACCCGACCCGCCGCCGGATGATGAGCCGATTAAATTGTCGCATCAGAGGCGCAATTCTGCGAGGATACGCGCCTGTCAATTGCGCGCCCTTTAACACGAGAAAAAATTGTGACCGCTTTTTCAACACTGAACGTTTTGCCCGCCGCCCAGCTCGATAATCTGAATGAGCTGGGATACCTTGCGATGACCCCGGTCCAGGCGGCGGCTTTGCCGGCGATTCTGGCCGGTAGAGATGTGCGCGTGCAGGCAAAAACCGGCAGTGGGAAAACGGCCGCATTCGGCCTTGGCCTGCTCCAGCAGGTTGATGCCACGCTGTATAAGACGCAGTCTCTGGTGCTGTGCCCGACGCGCGAGCTGGCCGATCAGGTCGCCGGCGAGCTGCGTCGGCTGGCGCGCTTTCTGCCGAATATTAAAGTTTTAACCCTGTGCGGGGGCCAGCCCTTTGGCGCCCAGCGTGATTCGCTCCAGCATGCGCCGCATATTATCGTCGCCACGCCGGGACGCCTGCTCGATCACCTGCAGAAGGGCACCGTATCGCTGGATGCGCTGCAGACGCTGGTGATGGACGAGGCGGATCGGATGCTGGACATGGGGTTCAGCGACGCCATTGATGAAGCGATTCGCTTTGCGCCCGCCGAGCGGCAGACGCTGCTGTTCTCGGCGACCTGGCCGGAGGCCATTGCGGCGATTAGCGGACGCGTGCAGAACAATCCGCAAACCATCGAGATTGATTCCGTTGATGCGCTGCCGGCGATTGAACAGCAGTTCTTCGAAACCTCGCAGAAAGGCAAAATTGCGCTGCTGCAAAAGCTGCTTAGCCAGCATAAGCCGGCGTCCTGCGTGGTGTTCTGTAATACCAAAAAGGATTGCCAGGCCGTTTGCGATGCCCTCAACGCCGCCGGGCAGAGCGCGCTGTCGCTGCATGGCGATCTTGAGCAGCGCGATCGCGATCAAACCCTGATCCGCTTTGCGAACGGCAGCTCGCGCGTGCTGGTGGCGACCGACGTCGCGGCGCGCGGTCTCGATATTAAATCCCTGGAGCTGGTGATTAACTACGAGCTGGCCTGGGACCCGGAAGTTCACGTACACCGCATCGGCCGCACCGCGCGCGCCGGTGAGAGCGGGCTGGCGATTAGCCTTTGCGCGCCGGAAGAGGCCCAGCGTGCCAATATTCTTGCGGAAATGCTGCAGCTAAAACTGAACTGGATGAACGCGCCGACCGGCGGCACGATCGTACCGCTGGAAGCCGAAATGACGACCCTGTGCATTGACGGCGGTAAGAAGGCCAAAATGCGCGCAGGGGACGTTCTGGGGGCGCTGACCGGAGATTTGGGATTCGATGGCGCCGATATCGGCAAGATCAACGTGCATCCGGCGCACGTCTACGTGGCGCTGCGCCAGGGCGTGGCCCATAAAGCGTTCAAGCTGCTGCAGAACGGCAAGATTAAGGGCAAGAACTGCCGGGTTCGTTTGCTGAAATAGGGCGCGTAAGGGCGTCTCAGAAACCGCGCTGAGACGCCAGTTCGCGGTTTACTTCACTTCCACCACGTTCAGCCGCAGCTCGTCCAGCTGGGCATCATCTTCTTCCGGCTGCCAGCCGGCGGGCTGGAGCGGGATCTCTTCGCGATCGAACGCCAGGTCACCGCCGTCAACCACGTCAGAGCCGTGGGTAATCCCTTTAAAGTCAAACAGGTTGACGTCGCTAAGATGTGACGGCACGACGTTCTGCATAGCGCTGAACATGGTCTCGATACGCCCGGGATAGCGTTTATCCCAGTCGCGCAGCATGTCGCCGATCACCTGACGCTGCAGGTTAGGCTGGGAGCCACAGAGGTTGCATGGGATAATTGGGAAACCTTTCGCCTGCGAGAAGCGCTCGATATCCTTTTCGCGGCAGTACGCCAGCGGGCGGATAACGATATGCTTACCGTCGTCGCTCATCAGCTTCGGCGGCATGCCTTTCATCTTGCCGCCGTAGAACATATTGAGGAACAGCGTCTGCAGAATGTCGTCACGGTGGTGGCCGAGGGCGATTTTTGTCGCGCCGAGCTCGGTGGCGGTGCGATAGAGGATCCCGCGGCGCAGGCGTGAACAGAGCGAACAGGTAGTTTTACCCTCAGGAATTTTCTCTTTGACGATCCCGTAGGTGTTCTCTTCGACAATCTTATACTCGACGCCGAGCTGCTGCAGGTACTCTGGCAGAATGTGCGCCGGGAAGCCGGGCTGCTTCTGATCGAGGTTTACCGCAACCAGAGAGAAAGAAATGGGCGCGCTTTTTTGTAAACTGCGCAGGATTTCCAGCATGGTGTAGCTGTCTTTCCCGCCGGAAAGGCAAACCATAATTCGGTCGCCTTCTTCAATCATATTGAAATCGGCAATGGCTTCGCCGACATTGCGGCGCAGGCGCTTCTGCAACTTATCGATGTTGTACTTTTCTTTCTTTGTAACTTGCTGATTATCAAGCATTATTAACATTCTCTGAAACAAAAAGGGCATGTAGGGCAAAGTTAAATCACAGTTCAAGCCTGGCGTTGAGTATCGATACCCGATCGCCGTTCATTTCTTCAGTCCATGAACTGTAGACTTCAGACACCATTTTCGCGTTTCCATGCCCCATCTGGTTAGCAATAAAAGACGGGTTAGCGCCGGCTGATAGCAGCCAGCAGGCAAAAGTATGTCGGGTATGGTACGGATTCCGACGACGAATGCCAGCGCGTTTTACTGCGACTTCTCATCTACTACCGATACTGCTGTGAGAGTAGTCGGCTTCTGCACCTCGTTCCGCTTCCTGGGTATAAAAACAAAGCGCAGTTTTTGTGGCTCGCGAGCGCCGTACTCACCTGCGGTGAAAAGTAATTTTCGTCAGAGATTGCGAGGTAGTCGGCGCGTGTTGTGCTTGCAAAGCTTCCCGCGCAGGTTCAGGCATCTAATTGCCCGGTAGCAGAATGCAGAGGTGATTGGGGTAGGGGGAAACCATCTATAAATATTTGCCTGAGGTAAACGAGAAGTAATAAAAAACTCGACCTGAGTCGAGGGGCGGTGCTGGCAACTCGATCAGAGAAACTTAAATTTTTCGAGGCTATCTTTTGCCAGTTAAAAGCAGTGCACCAGGATTAAAATATAATTATTAGCACCCTGATAATTTAGTTGTTAAATGATTCGCTATAGATAATTAATAGACCTGCGGGTTGAGTGAGAATCGAGTGAAAAACACAGTTTTTTGCTGCAGCAGGTGATCGATATTAGCCAGCAAATACATCAGGGATATCTGCAAAGTACGGGCTATTCCTCTCTAAAAAAGAGGAATGTAACCCGTCAGGAGGTTGGAATTCCTGGTGACTGAAAAAAACAATTACAAAAATTGACAGTTGCCTCACATTTGTATGAGATTTAAACTTCATCTGCAACTTATGGATTCCCTTTTGATTATGGAAAAAAAAATGAAAAAAAGTACTGTTGCAGTAATGATGATGGCTACTCTTTCAGGAACAGCTTATGCGGAGTCAACGCAGTTAACCCCGAATTTCTCTCCGGAAAGTTTTACTGTATCGACCTCTGCAGGGATGCTAAGCGGAAAATCTCATGAGATGGTTTATGACGCGGATACAGGTCGAAAAGTTAGTCAGCTGGACTGGAAAATAAAGAATGTTGCTATTCTGAAAGGTGACATCTCCTGGGATGCGTACTCCTTTCTGACGCTGAACGCCCGCGGCTGGACGTCTCTGGCTTCGGGATCCGGTCATATGGATGATTACGACTGGATGAATGATAACCAGTCCGGATGGACAGACCACTCATCTCATCCCAGCACGAATGTTAATTATGCCAATGAATACGATCTCAATGTGAAAGGCTGGATATTCCAGGACGAAAACTACAAAGCTGGTGTAATCGCCGGTTATCAGGAAACACGTTTCAGCTGGACGGCTACCGGTGGTTCTTACGACTATGATAACGGTGCTTATACCGGCAATTTCCCAACCGGAGAGCGTGGTATTGGTTACAGTCAGCGATTCTCTATGCCATACATTGGTCTGGCGGGTCAGTATCGTATTAATGATTTTGAATTTAATGCCTTGTTTAAATTCAGTGATTGGGTCCGGGCACATGATAACGATGAACACTATATGCGGGATCTGACCTTCCGTGAGAAAACGACTAATTCGCGTTATTACGGTACGTCGATTGATGCCGGATATTACGTCACGCCTAATGCCAAAGTTTTTGCCGAATTCACATACAGCAAATATGAAGAAGGCAAGGGAGGTACTCAGATTATTGATACCAACAGCGGCGAGTCGGCCTCAATTGGTGGCGACGCTGCCGGAATTTCAAATAAAAACTATACTATTACAGCTGGTCTGCAATATCGGTTCTAAATCAGTACAGATCCTGGGTATACCTTCTGTTGGATATAAAGCCCCTTCTGGGGCTTTTATAGCACTGTGTGACCCACGACTAGCGCGGGCTATTCTGGCGATTCACCGCGATCCTGGCCGGGGATAGTCTGTTGCTAAACTTTCGCCAGGAGTTTTGTGGTGGCAATGAGCGAGAAGCTGACGTCAATTGAATCTGTTCTTGAGAACAGATACCAGCCCAATAGTGACTTTAAGGTACCGGAGAACCACCATGATTTTGTACTAAGAACACATTTTTATGCTGAGTTAATTTTGTAATGCTGAATACATATTTATTCAGATAAAATAGATCTCACTATCTACATGGTATTAGTTTTCCCGATATACTATCACCTGATTATTCGAATAAATGATGGATGGTCCTACTATGCTCACATCTGACGCGCGTTATCAGCTCTTAGCTATGTATAGTGCACAGCATCTACGTGCTGTTGCAAACAGAATTATTGCTCGTACTGAGTTACCCGCACTACATTTTTCTTCACTAGTCTGGCGGGGTATGTGGTTACCGATAATCCCGCCACTTTTACAATCTGACTCATCTAACGAATTCTTTCAAACTACTGGGTTTCACTATCCGTCCACTTCACGCCTTAAGTCCTGGCTCACTCCAGATAATAAGGGTATTCTTGATATCAACTCTTCAGGTAAGCTTATATATCTTGCTGAGTTTATTGAAAAAGACTGGCATCTTCATCAGCAAGAGCCAATATGGAGAAAACATCCGACAAACAGACTTAACGGCTATGCATATAACATTATACAGATCCTAATGTATGATAAAATTTCTGATGATTATCCAACTGAATACTATCGTACAATTCAGTATAATCTTTTAGATTCAACATTAAAAAATAAAAATCTCAATGACTGGATTAATGCATATCAAAAAAATTCAAAAGACCCGTTTTTTGTTGCCACATTAGACTTGACTCGGATATCGAATATGAAGTCAACTTTTTTATGGCAAATTACGCTTGAGACGAGAAATGGACTATACACAACCTTATCTATGGAGGCAGCACCAGGTTCCTCACATTATTCTTACGCACATCCTATTAGACACAAACGGGTTCATTCATTTATAGGATATGTTTGAAAGTTGAGTTTATTGTGCATAAAAAAGGACTGATTACCTATTTTTTTTGCTCTTCCTTTTACATGTGAAAATACTCGACACCGTAACGAGTTGAATATTTAATCCATTTCCTGCATGCAAAAGTCTGCTCCAGGCTCGAAGCAGACTGCTGTAGGGCTAACTATTAATCACAACATTTACAGGAAAGCTATTATTCTGCCAGCAGCGTTGCTGACGGCGGCAACTAATGGCGTCTGACGTTGATGAGTATCAGTCTGTGGCGTGTATGGTACGGATTCGCGCCGGGGATGTCAGCACATTTAAGAGAGTTTAATCGGTGGCGGATTAAGATAAAAAGCCCGCACCGGCGGCGGGCTGAAGAGGTTAGCGGACAACCAGTACGGAGCACTCGGCATGACGCACGACGGCCGCGGCGTTAGAGCCGAGCAGGTAGGTCGTGATATCCGGGCGGTGAGAGGCGATGATGACTAAATCTGCCGGCAGCGACTTCGCCAGCCCCAGAATGTTGTCTTTCGGCGAACCTTCGGCAATATGGAAATGCACCCGGTCTTCAGGGATGGAAAACTGCTTCACCACCTCTTTCAGCCGCGTTTCAGAATCCGCTTTGAACTCATCCATCGGCGGCATCTCTGCGGTATAGGCCATGCCCAGCGAGGCATAATAGGGAAGAGAGGGGATCACGGTCAGAAAGTGGACTTCCGCATCATCAATCCGTGCTTCGGCTTCAACGTGGCTGATAACGCGTTGAGTTAATTCTGTATCGGAAATATCTATGGGTACAAGAATTATTCTGGTCATAAAACCTCCTGTTTAATTAACCTTTAAAAGTGTACGACATTCAGGGGCGATATGTACAATGACCAGGGTCACACTTTGGCTTCAGACCACGGGGCGTTCGGTAAATTTACCTTTGATAACCCCGTCATAAAACCGACCTTTGGAAACCACCTGCAGAAAGTTGTGAAAAACCCGCGGTGGTACGTTGCAGTACTGCAGAGTTTTATTGTCACGAAAACGTATTTCAAGGATGCCGGAGGTTTCGTCGTAGGCGACGGAAGTAATTCGGGATGATTTTACGGGATGATGATGCATTGCTGGCGTCCTTTACGAGCGGTCTTTTAAGCAATATATCATCCACTGGACGACTATTTTAACACAACAGGTATATTGTTTTGATTTGGTTAAAATGTCGGCAGAAAGGGAGGCGCAGACCCGTTGTCGCCAGCGGGCCGCGGCATCAAAACTGGTAGACCAGGCCTGGAGACACGGCATCATCGGTGCCGATGCCGATGCCGATGCCGATGCCGATGCCGATGCCGATGCCGATGCCGATGCCGATGCCGATGCCGCTGTTTGCGTAGAAGCTGTCGTTTTTATCCAGCAGGCTGATTCTGTCATCGACATAGGTGGACATGGCTAAAGTAATCGGTCGCGCCGATATCGGCATACTTCACCAGATCTTTGTCGCCGTCGATGTTGTTCAGACCTCTACCTTCGACATCAGGAAAGAGACGGCCGGACGCAGGCCAAAATCGAACGGATACTGAGCGGTGACTGTAACGTTCTGCGTTTTGTTGGCGATCGCACCGTTCTGGTTGCTGTAAGGGGTCATATTGCGGGTTTCAGAGTAGGGAGATATTGCTGGCGTCATATTTCACGCCGGTGCTCCAGGCGTCGGCCTTGTCGCCGCCGGCGGTAGAGCGGTTGGTCTGCTCGTTGGTACGATCGGCACTCGCCAAATTTCAGACCGGCGAATGCCAGACGGGTCCAGGCGTGGTTAGTCTCTGATTCGCTATTATTGGCCTGAGCGTTATATTCCCATTGGCTGTAGCCGGTCAGCAGACAGCTAATATAAGCTTCGCCTGTGAAGCCAGGACGGATACAGCTCATATCGTCATCAGAATACGTATCATCGGAGAAATAATGTAAGCCATCTACTAATGGTGGTCAGTGCTTTTTTTTCATTTGGATAATCCTTTAATATTTTTTTGACTTCCTGCGAAGAGGTTGAATTATTATAAATGAAGGGTATTAAGTTATGGGGGATATAAAATGCTTCACTATAAGTAAAGTCTAAAATAAATAACGCCGCTGCTGCGGTGATAGTTTTAGTGAATCTATCAATGCAATACATATAAAATAAAAATTATACGGCGGCAGATTAATGAGATATTATTCGCGCGTTATATGCCTTTGTTTATTGTCAGCAGATTCTTGGTTGCCGCATTTTGGTGTCCTGTTACGGACTATTTAAACGATAAAATGACAAGCCCGAATATGTATTCGGGCTTTTTTTATGGCAACGCTCAGGCGCAGTGAAAATTAGCTTTCGACGGTGGGTTTCTCCGCTTTACCGGCCATCCGGGCAAGGAAGTCATAGCGCTTTTGCAGATCCGCCGCGGCATCCTGCCACAGTTGCTCTGCCACCTCCGGCTGCTGCGCGTTGAGGCGACGGAAGCGCTGTTCGTTTAGCAACGTTTCCGCCAGCGCGTCTGACGGCGGGCGAGAGTCCAGCGCCAGCGGGAGCTTACCTTCATCCGCGCGGCGCGGATCGAAGCGGTACAGCGGCCAGAACCCGGTCGCGGTCAGCTGGCGCATCTGATCGTGGCTCAGCGCCAGATCGTAACCGTGCTCTTCGCATGGGCTATAGGCGATAATCAGCGACGGTCCCGGATAGGCCTCTGCTTCCTGAATCGCTTTCACCGTCTGATTAAGCTGGGCGCCCAGCGAAATCTGCGCCACGTAGACGTGGCCGTACATCATCATGCTGACGCCGAGGTCTTTGCGCGATTTACGCTTACCGTGCTCGCCAAATTTGGTGACCGCGCCGAGCGGCGTGGCCTTCGATGCCTGGCCGCCGGTGTTGGAATAGCACTGGGTGTCGAGAACCAAAATATTGACGTTCTCGGTCAGGCTCAGCACGTGGTCGAGGCCGCCGAAGCCGATATCATAGGCCCAGCCGTCGCCGCCGATCAGCCAGATCGATTTTTCCACCAGCGCGTCGGCGTCGGTCAGCAGCTCCTGCGCTCCCTCAACGCCGGCCAGCGCGCGGCGCAGCTCCGCCACCTGCTCACGACGGACGTCAGGAGCGGCCTCGGCGTGCAGGGCAGCGTTCAGCTCCGCCGGGATCGTATCGGCAAACTGCGTCAGCAGGCGCATCACCCGTTGACGATGCTGATCCACGGAGAGGCGGAAGCCAAGGCCAAATTCGGCGTTATCTTCAAATAAAGAGTTGGCCCATGCCGGGCCGCGCCCGTTGGCGTCGGTGGTATACGGCGTTGACGGCAGGTTACCGCCGTAAATAGACGAGCATCCGGTGGCGTTGGCGATCAGCATCCGGTCGCCGTACAGCTGGGTCAGCAGCTTGATGTAAGGCGTTTCGCCGCAGCCGGAGCAGGCGCCGGAGTACTCAAACAGCGGGCTTATCAGCTGAGAGGTACGAATATCAATGCGCTCCAGCGCGTTGCGGTCGATCTCCGGCAGGTTGAGGAAGAAGTCGTAATTGACCTTCTCCTCCTCAACGTGCTCAAGGCGCGACATCATATTGATGGCCTTGATCTCCGGGTTCTGCCGGTCTTTAGCCGGGCAAACCTCAACGCACAGATTACAGCCGGTACAATCTTCCGGCGCCACCTGCAGAACGTATTTCTGTCCGCGCATATCGCGGGATTTCACATCCAGCGAATGCAGGCTGGCCGGGGCCGTTTCCATCGCCTCCGGGGAGATAACCTTGGCGCGGATTGCCGAGTGCGGGCAGGCCGCGACGCAGTGGTTACACTGGGTACACAGCTCCTCTTTCCAGATAGGGATCTCTTCGGCGATATTGCGTTTTTCCCAACGGGTGGTGCCCATCGGCCAGGTGCCGTCCGGCGGCAGAGCGGAGACCGGCAGCGCATCGCCGAGTCCGGCCAGCATGGCGGCGGTGACGGTTTTGACAAAGTCCGGCGCGGAATCGGAGACCACCGGCGGGCGGTTCGGGCTGGCGGCGTTGACCTGCTGCAGCGGCACTTCGGCCAGCGACTCGCGGGCCATCGCCAGCGCCTGCCAGTTGCGCTCAACCAGCTCCTGACCTTTGCTGCTATAGCTTTTGGCAATCGCGCCCTGCAGTTCGGCCAGCGCGCTGTCGCCCGGGAGAATTTGCGTCAGATGGAAGAACGCCATCTGCATCACGGTGTTGATACGCGCGCCGAGGCTGCATTCGCGGGCAATTTTGGCGGCGTTGACGACATAAAAGCGCGCCTGCTTCTGGTTAAGCATCGCCTGCACTTCCTGCGGCAGGCGCGACCACGCCTCATCGGCGGCGTACGGCGTATTCAGCAGGAAAATCCCGCCGGGCTTCAGCCGCTCCACCATCTGATATTTATCGATAAACTGCAGCTGATGACAGCCGACGAAATCGGCCTGCGAGATCAGGTAGGAAGAGCGAATCGGCTTCTCGCTGACGCGCAGGTGCGAAACGGTCAGCCCACCGGCCTTTTTCGAATCGTAGACGAAATAGCCCTGCGAGAACCACGGCGTCGAGTTGCCGATGATTTTGATGTTGTTCTTGGTGGCCGATACGCTACCGTCGCTGCCCAGACCGTAGAACAGCGCTTCCAGCTTCGCCTCCGACGGCAGGGTATTTTCCCCCAGCGGCAGGGAGAGGTTGGTGACATCGTCATAGATACCGACGGTAAAGCGCGGTTTCGGTTTGGCCGCGCTCAGCTCGTTAAACACGGCCAGCACGCACTCCGGGCCGAACTCTTTTGACGACAGGCCATAGCGGCCGCCGATGGTGCGCGGCAGCGTTTCGCGTTCCCCGCGGTTAAACGCCTCCGCCAGCGCGGTCATGATGTCGAGGTACAGCGGCTCTGCCTGGGCTCCGGGCTCTTTGGTGCGGTCCAGCACGGCGACCGCGCGCGCGCTTTCCGGCAGCGCTTCCAGCAGGTGGGCGGCGGAGAAGGGGCGATAGAGGCGCACTTTCAGCACGCCGACCTTTTCGCCGCGGCTGAGCAGTTCGTCCACCACTTCTTCGCAGGTGCCGATGGCGGAACCCATCACCACAATCACCCGTTCAGCCTGCGGATGGCCATAGAATTCGAACGGCTTATAGCGACGGCCGGTGGCGGTAGCGAAATCGTCCATTGCCGTTTCGACATGGTCGTAGACCGCGTCGTACCACGGGTTGGTGGCCTCACGGGACTGGAAATAGGTATCCGGGTTAGCGGAGGTTCCGCGAATTACCGGATGTTCAGGATTCAGCGCGCGCAGGCGATGAGCGTCGATTTCATCCTGCGGCAGCAGGCTGCGGATGGTGTCATCCGCCAGCGGCGCGATTTTGTTGATTTCGTGCGAGGTGCGGAAGCCGTCAAAGAAATGGATGAACGGCACCCGGCTTTTGAGGGTCGCAATATGGGAAATCAGGGCAAAATCCTGCGCCTCCTGGACGTTGCTCGCGCAGAGCATCGCGCAGCCGGTCTGCCGCACGGCCATTACGTCCGAGTGATCGCCGAAAATGGACAGCGCATGGGTCGCGACGGTACGCGCGGCGACGTGCAGGACAAACGGCATCAGCTGACCGGCCAGTTTGTACAGCGTCGGGATCATCAGCAGCAGACCCTGCGAGGAGGTAAAGGACGTCGAGAGGGCGCCGGTTTGTAAAGCCCCGTGCACGGCGCCGATAGCCCCGGCTTCCGACTGCATTTCGACCACCCGAGGTACGTCGCCCCAGATGTTTTTTAGCCCGTTACCGGCCCAGGCGTCGGCCTGCTCGGCCATCGTTGAGCTGGGGGTAATGGGGTAGATGGCGATAACTTCACTGGTGCGAAACGCGACAGAAGCGGCCGCGCCATTACCGTCGATAGTAATCATAAAAAGAGACCCTAACATTGCGCAAACAAAAAGAAGGGACCCGCAAAACGGCGGCGGATCCTGTAATTATAAGTAGTGAGTATAGGGGCTTTCGGTATGCCCTTGAAGTTGTGCGTCTTTCGAGTGCACAAATTGATCCATAAAACTCCCCCCGCCGGCGGGCCGGGCGAGGAGAAGCGGTGATCGATATCCTGCTGATTATTATCCCGTTAGCATAAATTCTCCGGGCACAAGAGCGCTAAAGCGCCAGCGCTGCGCGGAAACAGGCCCCTGGGCCGGATATCGAAGAGCAGCGTGCCTGCGGCTGGCAAAGGCGTCGGTGGTGGAATGGTTATCCAGCGATAATTTTTGCTTCAGCAGGCGTTTCTGCGGCGGCTTATCCGCAGGAACAGGTGTGCCACCTTACTCAAAATCGGCGATCCGCCGGGAAATTTGCTAGAAAATGTTAATGTGGCGCATAAATACCTGTTTCACCTCTCGACGTCGGGCGCCGGGCTGCCTATTATTCTTGGGTTTGTTTATTTTAAGATGTTTCCGAGGGGAGAGACGATGCGAGCTGCGTTTTTAGTTGGATGTGCCGCGTTATTACTGTCGGCCTGCAGTAGTGAACCTGTTCAGCAGGCGACAGCGGCCCACGTATCACCGGGCATGCGTGCTGCGATGAGCAGTACCGGGCAGGCAAACTGCGCGATGATTGGCGGCTCGCTGTCGGTGGCGCGTCAGCTGGACGGCTCGGCGATAGGGATGTGCGCGCTGCCTAACGGCAAGCGCTGCAGCGAGCAGGCTCTGGCCGGCGGCAGCTGCGGTAACTACTAAGCATCAGCCCCATACGGACGTCCTCTGCGGGCATCGTGCCCGCAGCGCCGACGCGCGCCAGCCGGCCCGTAGAATTAGTGAACCAGATCGGCGAGCTTATACACTAACGTCCGATCGGCGGTCGCCAGCGTCAGCTGATTTTCGGTGAGATCGACCTGCGCCCCGTCGCGCAGCATTTTGCCGAGCGTGGCGTCCAGCTCGTTAAGCTGCGGATCGGCGCACAGCATCCGGGTCATCGCCAGCTCTTTGACCTTCAGCTCGCCATCCGATACCTTGCCTTCGCCGCTAAAGCGGTTGCACATATTGCCTGAGACGAACGTCTTCTCGCCAAAGCTCAGCTCCAGCGGCTTCGTGCCGTCCTTAAGCGGCTGACCGTCGACGCTGGTCAGGATAAATCGATGATGCTGAAGCTGCTCCGCGCTGGTGGACACCTTGCTGTTATATACGCAGCCGGAAAGCAGCATTCCTGCCGCCAGCAGTGCAGCAAACTTATTCATTTTTTCTCCAGAAATATTTCACATCTTTAAGGTAGGCAGAGTGTAACTGTACTGCAGGCAAATTCTGTGGGGCTTATCTGAATGTGCCCCCCGCCGGGGGAGGGCACAAAAGGAGAAGGAAATCAGACCAGCGCGTTGGCGCAGGTTTCACCGGCGTCAACCTGGCGCAGGTTATCGAGGGTGGTTTGCGAAATACTGATTAACGCCTCGGCGGTGAGGAACGCCTGATGCCCGGTGAACAGCACGTTATGGCAGGCCGAGAGGCGGCGGAACACGTCATCCTGAATCACGTCGTTGGATTTATCTTCGAAGAACAGATCGCGCTCGTTCTCATAGACGTCCATCCCCAGCGCGCCGATTTTCTGATGCTTCAGGGCGTCGATTGCCGCCTGTGAGTCAATCAAGGCACCGCGGCTGGTGTTGATGATCATCACGCCATCCTTCATCCGATCGAATGCCGCATGGTTCAGCAGATGATAGTTCTCATCGGTCAGCGGGCAGTGCAAAGAGATCACGTCCGACTGCGCGTACAGCGTCTGCAGATCAACGTACTCGACGCCGAGATCCAGCGCGGCGGCGCTTGGGTATGGATCGAACGCCAGCAGGCGCATGCCAAATCCTTTCAGGATCCGCAGGGCCGCCACGCCGATTTTCCCGGTACCGATCACGCCGGCGGTTTTACCGTACATGGTGAAGCCGGTTAAGCCTTCGAGGGAGAAGTTGGCATCGCGGGTACGCTGATAGGCGCGGTGAATGCGGCGGTTCAGCGACATCATCATGCCGATGGCGTGCTCGGCGACCGCTTCCGGCGAATAGGCCGGAACGCGCACCACCCGCAGGCCCAGCTCTTTGGCCGCATCCAGATCGACGTTATTAAAGCCGGCGCAGCGCAGGGCGATGTACTTCACGCCGTGCGACTTCAGCTCTTCCAGCACCGGGCGGCTGCCGTCATCGTTAACGAAAATGCACACCGCCTCGCAGCCGTTGGCCGTTTTCGCGGTTTTTTCGGTTAACAGGAAATCGAAGAACTCGAGTTCAAAGCCATATGTATCATTAACATGCTGAAGGTACTTTTTATCGTACTGCTTTGTACTATACACAGCGATTTTCATAAGACTTTTCTCCAGTGATTATACCGTCACGGTAGCATATTTAAAATAATCGTACAATTCTTAAAAATTAGTTTAAATAACAGGTTATAATCATAATTCTAGAGTATATCTCTGCGCCGAGGTATCGCTTTAAAACATAATGCGTTTTTACCCCAGGCTGAAGCTAAAGGCGCCGGGCGCCAGCAGGATCAGCGGCCACAGCAGGCCGGAGCTGACGTTGGCGAGCTGAAAGCGCCAGAAAGAGGTGCCGCTGGCCCCGCTGGCGAGCGGAAGGGTGGCGCGCAGCGGAGAAAGGAAGCGGCTGAAAAATACCGCCCAGGCCCCGTGGCGGCGCAAAAACAGCTGGCTGCGGGCGAGGCGCTCGGCGCTAAGCCAGCGCAGGCGGTGGAGATGGTGCCGGTAGCGGCGTCCTGCCAGCCAGGAGAGCCAGAATCCGCCGATTGCCCCGAGCCCGGCGCTGAGCCACATTAGCAAAAAATGCCCGAGGCTGGCGGACGCGAGGGTGCCGAGCAGCAGCAGGCCGGACGTGCCGGGCACCAGCAGCGAGACGATGGCGCAGGATTTAATAAACGTCAGCAGGAACACCAGCAGCAGTAGCAGCGCATAGTGGCTCTGTGCCGACTCAATCAGCGAGTAGATAAACGCCACGCTCCCCCTCCGGCCTGCTCTGATGACGAACAGCCAGTGTGACAGGGACTGGCTAAATGAAGGCTAAATCAGCGGCGGGTCAAAAATCGTCGCGACGATGGCGGCGCAGCGGCTATTCTTAGGCAGGACGCAAACTTTAACTCACTGGTCGAACGTGCCACAATAAGCGCTACATTCGGCATATACTATTGTTGATTCAGGATATTAAGCGCCCATGAAGGGTAAATATAAAGCCGCTATCGCGCTGGTGTTAGCTCTCCTTTTGCTCCCGTTGGCGCTACTGTCTACGCTGACCCACTGGGTGCCGACGCTGGCCGGGATCTGGCTCCCGGCGGGGACCCGGATCTCGCTTACCGACAGCCCGCGCCTGACGCGCACCGCGCTGCGTATCCCCGATTTACGTTACATGGTTGGCGACTGCGAGCTGGCAAGAGTCACCAATGCCGAACTTTCCCACCCCAGCCGCTGGCGCCTGCATCTCGATGAACTGGATATCAACAGCGTCTGCCTGAGCAAGCTCCCGGAGAGTGAACCCGCGCCCGGCGCGCCGCGTACCCTGGCGGAATGGCAGTCCATGCTGCCCTATAGCTGGCTGACCATTGAGAACCTGCGCCTGTCGCCGTGGGAAAAATGGCAGGGGCGGCTGGTGATGTCGCTGACGCCGACGCAGCAGGATATCGGCTACAGCGGGCCTGAGGTCAGCGTGCAGGCCCGCCTGCGCGGTCAGGCGCTGACCGTCAGCGACTTCTCCGCGCGGCTGGTTGAAGGTCAGGCTCCGGTAAGGCTGGTCGGCGAGTTCCATATGCCGCTGGTGCCGGACGGTTTCCCGGTTGACGGCCATCTGCTGAGCACCTTTGAATTTCCGCAGGAGCCGGGGCTGGTTGACGCCGAGCTGGAGTGGCAGAAAAACCGCGGGCAGCTGCTGGTGACGCCGCGAGGTGAGGTGCAGCCGATGCTCGACCTGCCGTGGGAAATTACCCCCGAACGCATTGCGATTAGCGATGGTCGCTGGAGCACCGAATATGCCGGCTATCCGCTGAGCGGCCGCTTGGCGCTGGCGGTCGACGACTGGCAGCAGGGAACCGAGAATATGCAGGTCAGCGGGCGCCTGAACGTGCTGACCCAAGGGGAGGCCGGGAAGGGCAACGCGGTTCTGAACGTGGGCCCCGGCAAGCTGAGCATGGATAGCAGCGATATGCCGCTGCGGCTGACCGGCGAGGCGAAGCTCGGGGATCTTATCGTTTACGCCGCGCTGCCGGCCAGGCTGAGCGGCCCGCTCACCGCGCCGGAGCTGACTTTCCACCCCGGCGCGCTGCTGCGTTCGCGCGGGCGGGTGATTGACTCACTGAATATTGATGAAATACGCCTGCCGCTGGCGGGGGTACAGGTTACCCGGCAGGGCGTGGACGGCCGGCTGCAGGCTATTCTGCGCGCTCACGAGCAGGAGATGGGCGACTTCACGCTGCATCTTGACGGCAAGGCCGACAATTTTATGCCCGACCGCGGCCGCTGGCAGTGGCGCTACTGGGGCGACGGCCACTTCACGCCGATGCAGGCGCGTTGGGACGTGAAGGGCGCGGGAGAGTGGGTGGACAGCGCCATCGTCCTGAACAGCCTGTCCACCGGATTTGATAAGCTGCAGTACGGCACTATGCTGGTCAGCTCCCCTCGGCTGACCCTGGAACAGCCGATCCGCTGGCTGCGCGACGAACAGCATCCGAAGCTGACCGGCGCACTGTCGCTGGATGCCGGCAAAACCAGCTTTAGCAGCGGCAGCGAACTGCCGCCCTCGACGCTGAAATTTAGCCTCAACGGGCGCGACCCGACCTGGTTCCAGTTTAACGGTTCGCTGCACGCCGATAAAATCGGCCCCGTGCGGCTGGCCGGCCGCTGGGACGGCGAGCGTCTGCGCGGCCAGGCGTGGTGGCCGAAGCAGTCGCTGACCGTCTTCCAGCCGCTGCTGCCGCCGGAGTGGAAAATGAACCTGCGCGAAGGGTCGCTGTACGCCCAGGTGGCCTTCTCTGCCGCCGCCGATCAGGGCTTTGAGGCCGGCGGGCACGGGGTACTGAAAGGCGGTAGCGCCTGGATGCCGGATAATCAGATCAACGGCGTCGATTTCGTGCTGCCGTTTCGCTTCAGCCAGGGGACCTGGCAGCTCGGCACCCGGCGGCCGGTTTCGCTGCGCATCGGCGAGATAATCAACCAGGTTACGGCGCGTAATCTCTCCGCCGACCTGCAGGGATCATACCCCTGGAGCGAAAGCAACCCGCTACAGCTAAGTAACGTCAGCGTCGATATTCTCGGCGGCCAGCTGACCATGCAGCAGCTGCGCATGCCGCAGCGCGATCCGGCGCTGCTGCGCCTGCGGCACATCTCCAGCAGCGAGCTGGTGAGCGCGGTGAATACCAAACAGTTCGCCATGTCCGGGGCCTTTAACGGCGCGCTGCCGCTGTGGCTGGATAATGACAAATGGATAATCAAGGACGGCTGGTTGAGCAACCCAGGCCCGATGACCCTGCGGCTCGACCAGGATATGGCCGATGCGATGGTTAAAGACAATATTTCGGCGGGCGCGGCGATTAACTGGCTGCGCTATATGGAGATCGCCCGCTCGTGGACGCGCATTAATCTCGATAATCTGGGCGTCCTGACGCTGCAGGCGACGATTAGCGGCACCAGCCGCGTCGGGGAGAGAAGTAATACGGTGCATCTCAACTACTCTCATGAAGAGAACATTTTTGACCTGTGGCGCAGCCTGCGCTTCGGCGACAACCTGCAGGCATGGCTTGAACAGAATGCGGCGCTTCCCGCTCAGCGCTGTAAGGATAAGCAACACTGTACGCCTGTTGGGACAGGCTCTAAGGAACAACGATGATAAAATTGCTAACGATGCTGCTGGCAACGACGGTACTGCTGACGGGCTGTACGCCGCGGATTGAGATTGCGGCATCGAAGGAGCCGATCACCATCAATATGAATGTCAAAATTGAACATGAGATTCATATTAAAGTGGATAAGGACGTTGAGGATCTGCTCAAGTCGCGTAGCGATCTATTCTGAGGTGGCGATGAGAAAACGACTGTTGACGACCGCCCTGGCGCTGGCGCTCTTTAGCACCTCGGCGATGGCCCTGACGCTCGGCGAGGCGCGGGAGCAGGGACGGGTTGGCGAAACGCTCAGCGGCTATCTTGCCCCGCTGCGCCAGGACCGGGAAACCCTGGATCTGGTGAAGCAGATCAACGCCGCGCGCAGCGAAGGCTATCAGCGGCTGGCGGATGATAACAACCTGCCGGTGGATGAGGTGGCGAAAATGGCCGGCCAGAAGCTGGTTACGCGGGCGCAGCCGGGTGAATACGTGCAGGGCCTGAACGGCAAATGGCTGCGTAAATAATCAGCGGCAGCGTTTGCGGTACTCTCCCGGCGAAACGCCGAAGCGCTGCTTAAAGGCGGTCGAGAAGTGGCTATGGTCGCTAAATCCCCAGCGATAGCCGATCCCCGCCAGCTTTTCATCATCGTGGGCGTTGCTCAGCGCCCTGGCGCAAAGATCCAGACGCCGGTTCTTAATATACTGGGCCACCACCAGCCCCTTATCGGCGAACAGCCGGTAGAGGCTGCGCACCGACATCCCCGTTTCGCTGGCCAGCCACTCCGGGCGCAGATGCTCCGCCTGAATCGACTCATCAATCAAAGCCATAATTTTCTGAAACTGCTTCTCCCGACGCGACGGCTGCCCATCGTGATGGTGCAGCATCGGGCGCAGCAGGCAGACGATGGCCTCCAGCGCGGCCTCGCTCTCGCTCTGCGAAAGCGCCGGGCTGCTCATGCTTTCGTGCAGCAGGCGCTGGCTTAGCTGCACCATCGGCAGGGATTTCTCCAGCCGGGTGACGACGCGGATTTCGCTCCCGCGCAGCTGCTGCTCCAGCAGCTGGCGGGGCAGCAGCAGCGACGCCTGGCGCGATGTTTGCTGCCAGAAGATTGAACAGGGGCGGGAGGCATCGATCAGGGTGATATCGCCCGCTTCCAGCACCACCTGACGATCGTCCTGCTCAATGGCCGCCTGGCCGGAGAGCTGGAACACGGTATAAAACCAGGCATCGTTATCGCGCTTGATTTCGTTACGGGTGCGGTAGAGATTGACGCCGCGCGCGGTGACGGTGCTGACCTTGAGATTGCCGGCATAGCTGGCATCTATCTCCCCGTGAAAGTCGCTGTCCAGGGGACGCGCGGCAAAATGTCCGCAGACCTGATTGATTTTCGCCAACCAGTGCTGGTAGTCCTGTCCGTTATCTGCCGCCGCCATAGCTCGTCTCTTGTAATAATAATGTTTTCGCATTGTTGCATTTACGCTGCGCCAAACAAGAGCGAAGCGCGGAGTATATGAAAGAACTATTACCTGAGGCACATTTTTGCCCGCGCAATATGCCTAATTGCGGCGGCTGTCACAGCGGCAAAAACGAATGTCACAGAGAAAAAAGCGTGCAGCCTGAGCGCGTCGTAGACTGAATTCACGATCCGTGAGGAATAAGGAAGCGATATGTCCACAGCACAGGTAGCGCTGCTTGCCAGCGTACAGCAGTTTTTAGACCGGCAGCATGGCGTGTATATCGACGGCAGCCAGCAGGCGGCGCAGAGCGATAAGCGGCTGACCGTCTGGAATCCGGCGACCGGAGAGGCCATCGCCAGCACGGCGGATGCCGGCGCCGCGGACGTTGACCGCGCCGTGATGTCGGCGTGGCGCGCGTTTGTCTCCCGCAGCTGGGCCGGACGCACCCCGGCCGATCGTGAACGTATTTTGCTGCGCTTTGCCGACCTGGTGGAGCAGCACGGCGAGGAGCTGGCACAGCTGGAGACGCTGGAACAGGGCAAATCGATTAACATCTCCCGCGCCTTTGAAGTCGGCTGCACGCTGAACTGGATGCGCTATACCGCCGGGCTGACCACCAAGATCAGCGGCCGCACGCTGGACGTGTCGATTCCGTTCCCGCAGGGCGCGCGCTACCAGGCGTGGACCCGCAAGGAGCCGGTCGGGGTGGTGGCGGGGATCGTGCCGTGGAATTTCCCGCTGATGATCGGCATGTGGAAGGTGATGCCGGCGCTGGCGGCAGGCTGCTCCATCGTGATTAAGCCCTCGGAAACGACGCCGTTGACCCTGCTGCGCGTGGCGGAGCTGGCGAGCGAAGCCGGCGTGCCGGACGGCGTATTTAACGTGGTTACCGGCAGCGGGGCGGAGTGCGGCGCTGCCTTGACCTCACACCCGCAGGTGGCAAAGGTGAGCTTTACCGGCTCGACGGCGACCGGCAAACAGATTGCCCGCGTGGCCGCCGACCGGCTGACCCGCGTAACGCTTGAGCTGGGCGGCAAAAACCCGGCCATTGTCCTGAAAGACGCCAATCCGGAGTGGGTGATTGAAGGGCTGATGACCGGCAGCTTCCTCAATCAGGGGCAGGTGTGCGCCGCCAGTTCGCGGATCTATATTGAAGCGCCGCTGTTCGATACCCTGGTGAGCGGCTTTGAGCAGGCGGTGAAATCGCTGCAGGTCGGCCCGGGAATGCTGGAGTCAACCCACATTAACCCGGTGGTCTCCCGGGCGCACTGCGACAAAGTCGCCGCCTATCTCGATCAGGCGCGGCAGCAGAACGCCGAGCTGATTACCGGCAGCCGCGGGCCGGACGGCAAGGGCTACTACATTGCGCCGACGCTGGTGATTAACCCCGATGCCGGGCTGCGGCTCAGCAGAGAGGAGGTCTTTGGCCCGGTAGTGAACCTGGTGCGCGTCGCCGATGGCGAAGAGGCGCTGCGTCTCGCCAACGACAGCGACTTTGGCCTGACGGCCAGCGTCTGGACCGGCGATTTGAGCCAGGCGCTGAGCTACACCGAGCGCCTGCAGGCGGGCACGGTATGGGTCAACAGCCATACGCTTATCGACGCCAACCTGCCGTTTGGCGGGATGAAGCAGTCCGGCACCGGGCGCGACTTCGGCCCGGACTGGCTGGATGACTGGTGTGAAACCAAATCGGTCTGCGTGCGCTATTAGCCGCTGAGCCCGGCGCCTGCAATCCGGCTACCGGCGCGGATTACAGGCGCGGTATCGCCCTAACGCCCATCTTTGCTCTCCGGCAATAGTGGCAATCACCGCTAATACCGTGAATAAAAGCAATAAAGAGCGTCGGCGCTTTTTTTCACTTTTTTATACCAGAAAATTATATTTTCCTCATATCCGGCGCAGGTTTTAAATATAACCTCCAGCTTTTGCGGCTGGCTTAATGAATTTATTTTGCATAAATCGTTCACCACGACGGCCGGTGAGTTGCTGTCCTCATGATGATCCCCGTAATAACGTTGACTTGATTGACGTGCCAGCCAAATGCTCCGTCGGCGCCTGCTGCTAAACAATCCGGGAGTCGCCGGGCGTTTTTTATTGTTCTCCTGAACCGATTACAGTCTGCTATTTTTAATTTGTTAAACCTACCCCTTCTAACACGGCCTGTCGATGAGGTTCATATGAACTTACTGGTCTTTTGTGACGGTACCTGGAATACGCCCCAGCAGCTTGATGATGGCAAACCCGCGCCGACGAACGTGGTCAAACTGCGCAACGCCGTGGCGGAAAATAGCGGCCAGCGCGTTTATTATCATCCCGGCGTCGGCACCGACGGCGGCATGGTCGATCGTTATATTGGCGGCGGCATAGGCGACGGTCTGGATAAAAATATTATTAGCGCCTATTACTGGCTGGCGACCAACTATCGACCCGGCGATAAAATATGGTTATTTGGCTTTAGCCGCGGGGCTTATACGGTAAGAAGCCTTGGAGGAATGATTTCACGCTGCGGTTTATTAAATGCCGGCGGAGCCGGAACCGGCGACGATAAAGTCTGGGAGGACATCAACGCGTTATTCAGCCTTTACCGCCAGCCGGCGGCCAGCGCGCCGGCGGTGATTGCCAGCGTCGGGCGGCCTTTCTATGAGGTCGCCACGGGAAATCCGACGAAAGGGAGCGTGCCGATCTATTTTATTGGCGTCTGGGAAACGGTGGGCTCGCTGGGGATCCCTGACGATCTGGCCTTAGCCAACCTGCTGGACGACCCGAAAAAGTATGCGTTCCACGATACCTCCTTGAGCCCGATCGTCAAAAACGCCCGCCACGCGCTGGCGCTGGACGAGCAGCGGCAAAGCTTTATCCCGACGCTGTGGGATAACGTGGCGGCAAACCCGCGGGTGAAGCAGCGCTGGTTCGTCGGCGTGCACTCGGACGTTGGCGGCGGCTACGCGCAGTGCGGACTATCGGATATCCCTCTGCAGTGGATGATGTCCGAAGCGCGCGATCTCGGCCTTGAGCTGCACCCTGATATCGCTACCCAGCTGAAGCCCGACGCTCAGGGTCTGCTGCACGATTCGGTGACCGGGGTGTTTAAGCTGCTGCACACCTGCCCGCGCGGGGTGCCGCAGATTGTGGCAGGCAGCGCCGATATTGATGACAGCGTTGTGCGGCGTCAAAGCCAGCCTTCGCTGCTCCACGGAAGCTACCGGCGCCTCAGGGCGCTGACGTCCGGGCATCCGGTGACGCTTGACGTCTTTGCCCGTGAACGCTGGAACGAAACCGGAGTTTGGCTGGAGGCGGGCGTCGAGTACCGGTTCAGCGCTTCTGGAAAATGGATGGACAGCTCGATTCCCTGCGATGCAGACGGCACCGACGACGGGAAGTTTTATCCCGGCGAGGCGGCGCAGATCCTGGCTTCCGTAACCGATAAGCTGGAGATGCTGTGGAAAGGGGCGACGAAAAATCAGGACGTCGATTTTTGGCTGAGCAGACGCGTTGGCACGGCGCCGTGGTTCGCGTTAATTGGCGTGGTCGCCAATAGCGCCGCCGCTCCTGCCGTTCCTCAGCAGCTGCATCAGATCTTTGTCATTGGCAGCGAATGTCGCTTTACGCCGGCCAGGAGCGGCTATTTATACGCCTGGGCCAACGACGCCTGGCAGATGTACGATAACAACCGCGGCAGCGTCTCCCTGACCATCAGCCGTTAAACCGGCCCCGGGCCGTGAATAATCGTTTTCTGCGGACCGGGACTTGCTGAAGGCGGTGATTTGTCGCTACTGTTTGTTTTCTCTTCTCGCCGTCAGGGCGGGAAATACCCATCAGGAGGCGATAGTCATGTCGAAGCAACCTGCAGTTGCGCTTATTGGCCCCGGCGCCATCGGTACCACCATCGCGGCTGCGCTGCATGAGGTCGGGCGTACGCCGGTGGTTTGCGGGCGTACCGCTCATCAGCAGCTATCGCTGCGTTTCGACGGCGGACAGATTAGCGTGCCTGGACCGGTGCTGACCGATCCTGCGGCTATTGCGCGCCCGTTCGATCTGGTTTTCGTTGCGGTAAAGGCGACGCAGATTGACGGTATTGCCGCATGGCTGACGGCGCTGTGCGATAAAAATACGCTGGTATGCGTGCTGCAAAACGGCGTTGAACAGCAGGAGCAGTTTGCCGCCAGGGTTGCGGGCGCCGCGGTGCTGCCTGCCGTGGTGTGGTTTCCGGCGCTGCGGGAAGCTGATGCCTCCGTGTGGCTGCGCGCGGCCCCGAGGCTGACGCTACCCGACACCGCGCAGGCCAGGCTGGTGCAGGAAGCGCTGCAGGGTACCCGCTGCGCCGTGGATCTGGCCGCTGATTTCACCACCGTGGCGTGGCGCAAGCTGCTGCAGAATGCCGTCGCCGGCCTGATGGTGCTGGCGGGGCGTCGCGCCGGCATGTTTGCCCGGGAGGATATTACCGGCGTGGCCTTAGCCTATCTGCGCGAATGCCTGAGCGTTGCGCGCGCCGAGGGCGCAATATTAAGCGATAGCGTGCCGCAGGAGATCGTTGAGGTCTTTCACCGCGCGCCGGCCGATCTGAGTACCTCCATCCTGATCGACCGCGAGGCCGGGCTGCCGCTGGAGTGGGATATCCGCAACGGCGTGGTGCAGCGACGCGGGCGCCAGCACGGCATCCCGACGCCGCTGAGCGATCTTATCGTACCGCTGCTGGCCGCCGCCAGCGACGGGCCGGGCTGAGGGACACAATGACCGCAGGAATTCGAGACGCAGACTCTGCTATTATCCTGCTTTTATTGTGCCGTGCGGAATATGCTCAACCACGCCATCTGCTACCATCGTTACGGGCCGCCTGAGCGCGTGCTGACCCTGCAAACGCAGCCTCTGCCGGCGCTGGCGGCGGGGAAAGTACGCGTGCAAATGCGCTATGCGCCGCTTAATCCTTCCGATCTCATCCCCGTCACCGGCGCCTACCGCCACCGCACGACGCTTCCCGCCGTTGCCGGCTATGAAGGGGTGGGCGTGGTGGTCGCAGCATCGCCGGACTCGGGCGCTGCGCCCGGTCAGCGCGTGCTGCCGCTGCGCGGCGAAGGAACCTGGCAGAGCTATCTGGATATCGCCGGGGAGTGGCTGGTGCCGGTGCCGGACGGGATTGACGACAGGCTCGCCGCGCGGGGCTATATCAATCCCCTGACCGCGCTGCTGATGCTCAGACGCTGGCCGGTGGCGGGGAAGAATATCGTGCTGACCGCCGCCGCCTCATCCTGCGCCAGCCTGCTGGGCCAGTGGGCGCTGCGGATGGGCGCGCGTTCGGTGTGCGGGGTGATTCGTTCCGCGCAGCATCGCGCCGGGCTGGAGCGGCAGGGGGTTTATCCGCTGATGACGACGGATCGCGGCATGCTTGGTCAGGTGCTCCAGCAGACCGATCTGCTGTTTGATGCGGTGGGCGGCGAATCCTCCAGCGAGCTGCTGGCCATGCTGCCGGCATCCTCGACGCTTATCTCCTGGGGCTTACTTTCCGGCGCGCCGCTGACGCAATCGCGCCACGGCGCGCGGGTGAGTAAATTTCATCTGCGCGAGGCGCTGCCGCCGCTGGACGTCGGCGAGTGGCGGGCGGCGTTTAGCGACATCTGGCAGCTGCTGCCGCAGAGCGCCATGCCCGCGGCGCAGGTGCTGTCTTTTAGGCGCTGGCAGGAGGCTATCGTCGCCAGCGAGCGGCAGGGAAGCGCGCGCAAAATCCTGCTCGATTTCAGCGAGCCCGGCGAAGCCTGAGACGAAAAACGCCGCCGGAGAGGGCTCCGGCGGCGCCTGGCTGTCTTGCTTCAGCAGGGCTGCGTCTACTTCTTCTTCTCGCCCAGGGTTGGGGTTTCATCGAAGAAGTTCCACGGCTTCAGCAGCGCGTGGGCCCATTCGGTAGGCATAATCGGCCACTCTTCGGCGCGCGCCACGTGGGTGGTGCCGGTGGTTATCCACACCACGTCATCATGGTTGTCCAGCGACTCGTTATCTTTCGCGTACTGACCAAGGCCGGTATCGTGAATCGAACGGTTAGGATACTTGCCTTCCGGGTAGCGCTCTTCCTGATGATAGCGGGTGACCCACAGCTGCTTATCCATAAAGCTCAGACGATGATAAATCCACTCATCGGGGGCAAACTTGGCGCCGGTCGCCACCGGATGCGTCCCGCCGGCGTAAGGGATTATCTGGTACGACACCGGGTTGCCCATCCGGTTTTCTTTCGTGGTGTTGCTCAGCAGGCGGATCGTGCCCGGATCAAATTTCTGCGCCGCTTTCTGTTCCGTATCGATGGCGTACTGGTTAATCTGCATGGTGCTGGTCCGCGGGCCGCCGGCGGTATTCGGCTTCACTTCCGGGTCCATCGCCACCAGGCTGTTATTCTCGCCGTCGACGTCGAGATCCAGGCGGAAGTTGTAGATATGCTGATGGGTGGTGCCGACGATATTATGGTCGATCAACGTCCCGTAGCGGGTATCCTCCTTGGCGCTCGGATCGTGCATGGTCTTCGCCAGTACGCCCTTCACGGCTTCAATCCCGGTGGCTCCCGCATCGATGCCGATGGTGCCGTTCTCGTGGAATACCCAGTCAAAGATGTAGTCATAGTTGCCGACGGTGCTGATCCAACGCACCACCAGCTCACGGCGCTCGGTGCTGACGTTGGGCTGACCCATCTCCTGATGCTTATATTCAGGCCCGGCATAGCGTTCGAAGATCGCCACGGCGCGTGGGATGGTGGTTGGTGCGCCGGTATAGTCGGCGATGGTTTCATCCAGCAGCACCGAGTTGGCCGGGGCGTCTTTGCCGCGCACGATAGGCGAGGTCAGGGTGCCCATACCGTAATCACCGGAGTCGAGATAGGCCTTAAAGTACCAGCCCACGTCCGGATCGCCGTACGGGACAATCATCCCGCCGAGGGAGCCTTCGTACATCACCTGGCGCTTTTTACCGTTGTCGTTATAGGTCACGGTGGACAAAATTGGCCCGACGCGCGAGTTCAGCCGCAGGTGGAAATCCCAGTTCTGCCAGTGGATCATGTCGCCGGTAATGGTGTAGTTTTTGCCCTCCGGCTCGGTGATATCCAGCGGCTTGACCGCCGGCTTCACGCGGTCGCGGCCGTCGTAAGGGCGGGACTCCATCGGCACCGGGATCACCGGACCCTCCTCAATCTTGATGATTTTCTTCTGCTCAAGGTCGACCACCGCCACCAGGTTCTCAATCGGGTGCGCCCAGTAGTTGCCGTCGCCGGTATCCAGATAGCTCACCACCTTCAGCAGCCGCGCGTCCTGTTTCAGGCCATCTTTGCCGTCAAAGTAGCCGACGGTCAGCGGAGTGGTAATCACCTTTTTGGTGTCGGTGATGCCGTGCTTTTTCAGCACCGCGGCAAACTCATCGCTGGCGTTGATGATGTTTTGCACGCTGGCGAAGTCGTCGAGCAGCACCATGCCGTGGGCGTCTTTAATCGCTTTCCACGAGAGGATTTTCTTGTTCTGTAAATCGACCACGCTCTCGATAACGTGCTTACCGTCGAGCATCACCACGTCGGCGGTGCGCGGGGCATCCACGGCGGTGCCGTTCAGGGCGAAAGCCCACACCGCCGCTTTATCCGGCTCGTGCAGGGAGATTTCGGTGAAGCGCGTATTCGGCTTGAACTCCGGCGCCGCTTTGACGATGGTGACCGCTTCGCTGATTTCCGCCGAGGTTAAGGAGTTGAGCGGGTGGGGGCGTTTTTCAACCTGGAAGGTTTGATCGAGGCCGGACTGGAACACGTCGTTGATAAAGGTCTCGGAAACCCACGCTTTCCCCTCTTTCATCACTACCGGAACCTGCAGGTTAAGCGGCTTGCCGTTGACGATGGCCGTTTTGGCGCCGGGTTTCACTTTGACATAGGCGCCGTCTTTGATCAGCGTAAACATTTGGGCATAGTCGTCCCACTGCACGTCGGCGCCAAACTCCTGCAGCGTCTTGTCCATCGGAACCATATGCGCTTCGCTACCGTGCGCCAGTACCGGCGTCTGCCAGGCGCAAAACAGGGCGACAGCCAGGGCCAAAGCCGTTTTACGCGGGGAAAGAATCGAGCCGTTTGCCATTGTGACCTCGTCTTATTGTTGTGTTGTGCCTTGCCGCTGCGAAAGTCGGCTTCAGTAGCACTAAGCTATCAGCGCCGGGCCATCAGGCGTTTGTTTGCTCTTGCCAGGTTGTTTGTCAGATTTGCCAGTTATGCCCCGGGCAGGGCGTAGCGGCCATGTTCCGGGGCGATGGAGCGGTTGATTTGCCGTCAGGCCGGGAAGTCGCCGTGCTGGCGGGCAACGAGGGTCAGAATGGAGTAGAGCGCCACCGGCTGCTGGTGCTGGTTAAAAATCTCAACCGCCCACTCGACGACGCCGGTGGCTTGCTCTTCCGCCGTACGCTGGCGCTTGACCGTTTTGCGCTTGCAGGTCAGGCGCACCTGGATGGTGTCTCCCGGCTTCACCGGCTCGATAAAGCGCAGGTTTTCCATGCCGTAGTTGGCGATAACCGGCCCGACGCCGGCGTCGACGAACAGCCCGGCGGCCGCGGAGATCAGGAAATAACCGTGCACCACGCGCTCGCCGAAAATCGACTCGGCGGCGGCGATTTTATCCATGTGGGCGTAGAAGTGGTCGCCGCTCAGGCAGGCAAAGTTGACGATATCCGCTTCGGTAAGCGTGCGGCGCGGAGTCAGCAGGCTATCGCCGGGCTGGATCTCTTCGAAATATTTGCGGAACGGATGGATGCGGTCCTCAGCCACCCGCGCGCCGCGAACCCACTGTCTGGAGATGGCGGTCAGCATGGTCGGGCTGCCCTGAACCGCCGTGCGCTGCATATAGTGTTTCACCGAGCGCAGGCCGCCGAGCTCCTCGCCGCCCCCCGCGCGGCCCGGACCGCCGTGAACCAGCTGCGGCAGCGGGGAGCCGTGGCCGGTGGACTCGGTCGACGACTCTTCGTTGAGCACCTGAATACGTCCGTGCGAGCGGGCGGCACCGAGAATAAATTCTCGCGCCAGCTCGCCGCTGGCGGTGACCAGCGTCGCCACCAGGCTACCTTCGCCCGCCCGGGCGAGGGCCAGGGCGTGCTCGCGGTTTTGGTACGGCATCAGGGTCGCCACCGGGCCGAAGGCTTCGATGGCGTGCACCGCCGGGGTTTCATCCGGCTGCGGGCAGAACAGCAGCGTCGGCGGGAAAAAGGCCCCGGCGGCGCTGAGGTCCGCCCGGCCGCCGAGGAGGATTTCGCAGCCGGCCGCAATCAGCTTATTGACCTTCTCCTGCACGTCCCGACGCTGCTCGCCGTTCACCAGTGCCCCCATTTTGACGCCTTCCTGCGCCGGATCGCCAACCACCACCTTCTGCAGGCGGGCGATCAGCGCCTCGCTCACCGCGTTGATCTGCGCCTGCGGCACGATGATCCGGCGGATAGCGGTACATTTCTGCCCGGCTTTGGCGGTCATTTCGCGCACCACTTCGCGAATAAACAGCGCGAACTCCGGCTGCTCCGGGGTGATGTCGTCGCCCAGCACGCAGCAGTTCAGCGAGTCGGCCTCCATGGTGAAGGGAATCGATTTCGCCACCAGGTTCGGGTGCACGCGCAGCTGCTGGCCGGTAGCGGCGGAGCCGGTGAAGGTCACCACGTCCTGGCTGTCGAGATGGTCGAGCAGATCCCCCGCGCCGCCGCAAATCAGGCTGATGGCGCCTTCCGGCACCAGGCCGCTGTCAGCGATAGATTTCACCATCGCCTGGGTCAGCTGAGCGGTGGCGGTGGCCGGTTTGACGATCGCCGGCATCCCGGCCAGCCACGTGGGCGCCAGTTTTTCCAGCATCCCCCAGCAGGGGAAGTTAAAGGCGTTGATGTGTACCGCCACGCCGGACTTTGAGGTCAGCACGTGGCGGGCGGCGAAGCCTCCCTGTTTTGATAGCGGAATCAGCTCATCTTCCGGCCACAGGTTATCGTCCGGCAGCTCCCGGCTGCCCAGCCCGGCGTAGGTAAACAGCGTGCCGATGCCGCCTTCGATATCGACCCAGCTGTCGGCGCGGGTCGCCCCGGTTTGCGCCGAAATAGCATAAAAGTCGGCCTTGTGCTCCAGCAGGTGTTTGGCCACCGCCTTGAGCATCGCGCTGCGCTCAATAAAGGTCATAGCCTGCAGCGCTTTGCCGCCGCGCTCGATGGCAAAGCGGCGCGCCTGCGCCATATCCAGCCCTTCGCTGGTGACGTCCCACAGCGCCTCGCCGCTGATGGCGTGGTGAATAGTACGGGTGCGGCCCCGGCCGGTCTGCCAGGCGCAGGATAAGTAGCTGGCTAACTGCTGCATCGCGAATCTCCAGATGTGTTACGTGAAATATCTATAAATAGTTATTTTATGAATCATTAAATGCAAGCCTATATTTAATAATTTATTAACATTGTGATCGATGATGCCGTAAGGGTGGGCTGTATGTTGCTGTATTTACGCTGGTTACGGAATGTTTTGCGGCGATCGTCACAAAAAGAACAAACAAAATTTGTGGTTTTATTTAACCAGAGTGTAACTTTTATAAAACAAAGTGATTCATAAAAACTGATTTATTGAATTTACAGGAATCATAAAGGTGATGACGTGACAGAACAACAACGCTTTGACCAGCGCATCGCGCAGGATACGGCCATCGAACCGCAGGACTGGATGCCTGACGCCTATCGCCAGACGCTGATCCGCCAGATTGGCCAGCACGCGCACTCCGAAATCGTCGGCATGCTGCCGGAAGGGAACTGGATCACCCGCGCGCCGACCCTGCGCCGCAAGGCGATCCTGCTGGCAAAAGTGCAGGATGAGGCCGGCCACGGCCTCTATTTATACAGCGCGGCGGAAACCCTCGGCTGCGCCCGGGAAGATCTCTATCAGAAGATGCTCGACGGGCGGATGAAGTACTCCTCCATTTTTAACTACCCCACGCTGAGCTGGGCGGATATCGGCGTGATCGGCTGGCTGGTGGACGGCGCCGCCATCGTCAACCAGGTCGCCCTGTGCCGCACCTCCTACGGCCCCTACGCCAGGGCGATGGTCAAAATCTGTAAAGAGGAGAGCTTCCATCAGCGCCAGGGATTTGAAGCCTGCATGGTGCTGGCCCAGGGCAGCGATGAGCAGCGGCAGATGCTGCAGGACGCGATCGACCGCTTCTGGTGGCCGGCGCTGATGATGTTTGGCCCCAGCGATGACAGCTCGCCCAACAGCGCGCGCAGCATGGCGTGGAAGATCAAGCTGCACTCCAACGACGAGCTGCGCCAGCGCTTTATCGACAACACCGTGCCGCAGGTGGCGATCCTCGGCATGCGAGTACCGGACCCCGATTTGCAGTTTGACGAAGCCAGCGGACATTACCGCTTCGGCGAAATCGACTGGCAGGAGCTTCACGAGGTGATCAGCGGCCGCGGGATCTGCAACCACGAACGGCTGGCCGCCAGGCGTAAAGCCTGGGAAGAGGGGGCATGGGTGCGGGAAGCCGCGCTGGCCCATGCGCAAAAACAACACTCCCGCGACGCGGCGTAAGGAGCAACACCATGAGCAACGTTTACTGGCCGTTATATGAAGTTTTTGTCCGCAGCAAACAGGGATTATCGCACCGCCACGTCGGCAGCCTGCACGCCGCCGACGACCAGATGGCGCTGGAAAACGCCCGCGACGTCTATACCCGGCGCAGCGAAGGCTGTTCGCTGTGGGTGGTGAAGGCCAGCGAAATTATCGCTTCGCAGCCGGAAGATCGCGGCGAATTCTTTGACCCGGCGGAGAGCAAAATCTACCGCCATCCCACCTTCTACAGCGTGCCGGACGGCATGGAACATATGTGAGGCAGCGATGAATAACCTGAATCCCGTTGCAACCTATGCCCTGCGTCTGGGCGATAACGGCCTGGTGCTGGCCCAGCGCCTGGGGGCGTGGTGCGGCCACGCGCCGGAGCTGGAGATCGACCTGGCGCTGGCCAATATCGGCCTCGACCTGCTCGGCCAGGCGCGTAACTTTCTCAGCTACGCGGCGGAGCTGGCGGGGAGCGGGGACGAAGACACCCTGGCCTTTGGCCGCGACGAGCGTCAGTTTCACAACCTGCTGCTGGTGGAGCAGCCGAACGGCAGCTTCGCCGACACCATCGCCCGCCAGCTTTTTATCGACGCCTGGCACGTAGAGCTGTTCACCCGCCTGGCGGAAAGCCGCGATGCGCAGCTTGCCGCCATCGCCGCCAAAGGGCTGAAGGAGGTGCGCTATCACCTGCGCTTCAGCCGCGGCTGGCTCGAACGGCTGGGCAACGGCACGCCGCTCTCGGCGCAAAAAATGCAGCAGGCGGTTGAGGGCCTGTGGCGTTTTACCGGCGAGCTGTTTATGGCCGACGCGCTGGAGCTGAGCCTGGTCGAGCAGGGGATTGCCGTCGACCCGCGCGAGCTTCAGGGGCCGTGGCAGAGCGCGGTGCATACCGCGCTGCTGGAGTCGGGTCTGCGGATCCCGCAGGAAGCGGCGTTTCGCAGCGGCGGCAAGCAGGGTTTGCACAGCGAACACCTCGGGCCGATGCTCGCGGAGATGCAGTATCTGCAGCGCGCCTATCCCGGGCAGCAGTGGTAGCGGGAGGCGGCTATGCAACGACTGACCGCGATCGCGCCCGCCGACGTTCACGCTATCTGGACTCTGCTCAGCGCGATCCCCGACCCGGAAGTGCCGGTGCTGACCATTACCGACCTCGGAATGGTGCGCAGCGTGGCGCCGCGCGGCGAGGGCTGGGTGATTGGCTTTACGCCGACCTATTCGGGCTGCCCCGCAACGGAGCACCTGCTGGGCGAGATCCGCGCGGCGATGGCCCGCCACGGCTACTCGCCGGTGCATATCGTCCTGCAGCTTGACCCGCCGTGGACCACCGACTGGATGAATCAGACGGCCCGCGAGCGCCTGCGTCAGTACGGGATCAGCCCGCCGCAGGGTCATGCCTGCCATGCCGGTATGCCGCAGGAGGTGGTTTGCCCGCGCTGCGGCAGCCTCCACACCTCGCTGATTAGCGAATTCGGTTCTACGGCCTGCAAGGCGCTCTACCGCTGCGACAGCTGCCGTGAACCCTTTGATTACTTTAAATGTATTTGAGGTTGCCATGACGACGTTTCATTCGCTTACCGTCGCGAAAGTGGAGCCGGAAACCCGCGATGCGGTGACCATTACCTTTGCGATCCCCGACACGCTGCAGACCGAGTACGCTTTCCGTCCCGGCCAGCATTTGACCGTGAAAGCCCGCCTCGGCGGGGAAGAGCTGCGGCGCTGCTACTCCATCTGCCGCAGCCGCTCCCCGGCCGAAATCAGCGTGGCGGTGAAGGCCATCGACGGTGGCCGCTTCTCCCGCTATGCGCAGCACGATATCCACCAGGGCATGGCTCTGGAGGTGATGGTGCCGCAGGGCCATTTTGGCTATCAGCCGCAGGCCGAACGCCGCGGCGAATACCTGGCGATTGCCGCCGGATCCGGCATTACGCCGATGATGGCGATTATCGGCGCCACGCTCGCCACCGAAACGCAGAGCCGCTTCACCCTGATTTACGGCAACCGCAGCAGCCACAGCATGATGTTTCGCCAGGCGCTGGCGGATCTGAAAGACCGCTATCCGCAGCGGCTGCAGGTGGTGCACCTGTTTAGCCAGGAGTCGATGGACAGCGACCTGCTGCAGGGGCGCATCGACGGCGCTAAGCTGCGCGCGCTCTCCGGCCGGCTGCTGGACTTCAGCCGCTTCGACGAGGCCTTTATCTGCGGCCCGGCGCTGATGATGGATGAAGCGGAAGCCGCGCTGGGCGAGCTGGGGATGGCGGCGCACAGCATTCATCTTGAACGCTTTAATACCCCGGGCAGCAGCGTTAAGCGCGCGACCGGCGTGCAGGCCGGGGGCCGAACCGTCACCATTCGCCAGGACGGTCGCGATCGGCTGGTGGCCCTCAGCGCGGAAGATGACAGCATTCTTGACGCGGCGCTGCGCCAGGGGGCGGATCTGCCGTTCGCCTGCAAAGGCGGCGTCTGCGCCACCTGTAAATGCAAGGTGCTGCGCGGGGAAGTGGCGATGGCGGCAAACTACAGCCTCGAAGCGGACGAGCTGGCGGCCGGATACGTGCTCAGCTGCCAGGCGCTGCCGACCAGCGGCGACGTGGTGGTGGATTTTGACGCCCGGGGGATGGCATGAGCGAACTGTTGATTACCCGCCACGGGCGAGTGCTGCACCTGACTCTCAACCGCCCGCAGGCGCGCAATGCGCTCAATAATGCGCTGCTGACCCGGCTCGCCGAGGCGCTGGAAGCCGCGGCGGCCGACCCGGAAATTAGCGCCTGCGTGATTAGCGGCGGCCAGCGCGTGTTTGCCGCCGGCGCCGACCTTAACGAAATGGCGGAAAAAGATCTTCCGGCCACGTTCGATGATCTTCGCCCCCGGCTGTGGGCGCGAATTGACGCCTTCAGCAAGCCGCTGATTGCGGCCGTGAACGGCTACGCCCTCGGCGCGGGCTGCGAGCTGGCGCTGCTCTGCGACCTGGTGGTCGCGGGGGATAACGCCCGCTTCGGGGTGCCGGAAATCACCCTCGGCATGATGCCCGGCGCGGGCGGCACCCAGCGGCTGATCCGCTGCGTCGGCAAGGCGCTGGCCAGCCGCATGGTGCTGAGCGGTGAAACGATCGACGCCCGGCGGGCGCAGCAGGCCGGCCTGGTGAGCGATATCTATCCGCCGGCGTTAAGCGATGAGTATGCCCTCAAGCTGGCAGCGACCATTGCCCGCCACTCGCCGCTGGCGCTGCGGGCGGCGAAGCAGGCGCTGCGCCAGGCGCAGGAGGTGGGGCTGCAGGCCGGTCTCCAGCAGGAGCGTCAGCTGTTTACGCTGCTCAGCGCGACGGAAGATCGTCGCGAAGGCATCGACGCCTTTTTACAAAAACGTACCCCGCAATTTAAAGGACGCTAATCGTGGAAGCTTTTATTCTCAGCACCGTAGAACAGGGCGTGATGACGATTACCCTTAACCGTCCGGATCGCCTGAACAGCTTTAATGACGTGATGCATCAGCAGCTCGCCGAGTGCCTGACCCAGGCCGAGCGCGACGACAGCGTGCGCTGCCTGCTGATTACCGGCGCCGGGCGCGGGTTTTGCGCTGGCCAGGATCTGAACGACCGCAACGTTGACCCCAGCGGCCCGGCGCCGGATCTGGGGCTGTCGGTGGAGCGCTTCTATAACCCGCTGGTGCGCCGCCTGGCGGCGCTGCCGAAGCCGGTGATTGCGGCGGTTAACGGCGTGGCGGCCGGGGCCGGGGCAACTCTGGCGCTGGGCTGCGACCTGGTGCTCGCCGCGCGATCCGCCAGCTTCGTAATGGCCTTCAGCAAGCTTGGGCTGGTGCCCGACTGCGGCGGCAGCTGGTTTCTGCCGCGGATCGCCGGACGCGCCAGGGCGATGGGGCTGGCGCTGCTGGGCGAGAAGCTCAGCGCCGAACAGGCCGCCCAGTGGGGGATGATCTGGCAGCTGGTGGAGGACGCCGAGCTGGCGGACACCAGCCTTCAGCTGGCCCGTCATCTGGCGACGCAGCCGACCTTCGGCCTCGGCCTGATTAAGCAAGCCCTGCTGGCTGCGGAAACCAACGGCCTTGATGCCCAGCTTGACCTGGAACGCGACTACCAGCGCCTGGCCGGACGCAGCGCCGACTACCGCGAAGGCGTGAGCGCTTTCCTCGCCAAACGTCCTCCACTGTTCAGCGGGAAATAGCCTATGAGCACAACACTGCATCTCGTCGCCGTGATCGGCGGCGGCACTATGGGCTCAGGAATCGCGGAGGTCGCCGCCGGCGCCGGACATCAGGTGCTGCTCTACGATATCGCCGGCGATGCGCTAACCTGCGCGGTGGACGGTATTCGCCAGCGGCTGGCCTCGCGCGTCGCGCGCGGCAGGCTGACGGCAGAGCAGGCCGAGGCGCTGCTGGCCCGCATCGTGCCGACGACGGAACTGGCCGCGCTGGCGCCGGCGCAGCTGGTGATTGAAGCGGCTTCCGAACGTCCTGAGATCAAAAAAGCGCTGTTCAGCCAGCTGGCGGAGATCTGCTCGCCCTCCGCGCTGCTCACCAGCAACACCTCCTCGATTTCGATTACCGCGATTGCCGCCGGGGTGAAGCACCCGGAGCGCGTGGCCGGCCTGCACTTCTTTAACCCGGCGCCGGTGATGCGGCTGGTGGAAGTGGTCAGCGGCCTGGCCACCTCGCCGGAAGTGGTTGAACAGCTGTGCCGGTGCGTTAGCGCGTGGGGTAAGCAGCCGGTGCGCTGCCGCTCAACGCCGGGGTTTATCGTCAATCGCGTGGCGCGCCCGTTCTACGCCGAAGCCTGGCGGGCGCTGGAGGAGCAGGTGGCTCCCGCGCAGGTCATTGACGCCGCCCTGCGCGACGGCGGCGGTTTTCCGATGGGGCCGCTGGCGCTGACCGACTTGATCGGCCAGGACGTCAACTTCGCGGTGACCTGTTCGGTATTTAACGCCTTCTGGCAGGACCGGCGCTTCCTTCCCTCGCTGCAGCAGCAGGAGCTGGCGCTGGCCGGACGGCTGGGCAAAAAGAGCGGGCAGGGGGTATACCGCTGGCCGCTGGACGCCGAGGCGGATCTGAGCCTCAGCGCGGTGGCCGAATCGGCAGGCGCGCGGAAGGTGACGCGGAAAAGTGACAATGTCACCGAACTTGACGAGCTGCTGTTGATGGAGACCGAAGGCCAAACCGCCGAGGCCCTGAGCGCGCAGCACGGCCGTCCGGTGGCGGTCTATGACCACAGCGCCGGGGAGACGGTGGTGCTGGCGAGCGCGGAGTCTAACCCACAGTCGGCCACCGATAAAGCGGTGCGCTATTTTCAGCAGCAGGGCAAAAAAGTGCTGCAGGTTGCCGACTATCCGGGGCTGCTGGTGTGGCGCACGGTGGCGATGCTGGTGAATGAAGCGCTGGATGCGGTGCAGAAAGGTGTGGCCGATCCGGCGGATATCGATACCGCGATGCGCCTGGGGGTGAACTACCCGCACGGCCCGCTGGCGTGGGGCGCCCGGCTGGGCTGGAACCGCATACTGCGCCTGCTGGAAAACCTCCAGCAGCACTACGGCGAGGAGCGCTATCGCCCCTGTTCGCTACTGCGCCAGAAGGCGCTGCTGGAGATGCGCAATGAACGATAAGGCCTGGCGCAACGCGCGCGCAATGTATGAACACGACACCTGCGCCCAAACGCTGGGGATCGACATTATCGAGATGGACGAGGGCTACGCGCAGATGACCATGACCGTCGCGCCGAACATGCTTAACGGCCATCAAACCTGCCACGGCGGGCAGCTCTTTTCCCTCGCCGACACCGCCTTTGCCTACGCCTGCAACAGCCAGGGGCTGGCGGCGGTCGCCTCGGCGGCAAGCATCGATTTTCTGCGTCCGGCCTTCGCCGGCGACCGGCTGGTCGCCACCGCGCGGGTCAGGCAGCAGGGCAAACTGACCGGCGTCTACGACATCGAAATCGTTAACCAACAACAGAAAATTGTCGCCCTGTTTCGCGGTAAATCGCACCGCATCGGCGGCACAATCACAGGAGAAGTCTGATGCGTGACGCCTTTATTTGTGACGGAATTCGTACGCCGATCGGCCGCTACGGCGGGGCGCTCGCCAGCGTGCGGGCCGATGATTTAGCCGCTGTTCCGCTGCGCGAGCTGCTGAGCCGCAATCCGCGCCTCGATCCCGGCTGCATTGACGACGTGATTTTCGGCTGCGCCAACCAGGCCGGAGAAGATAACCGCAACGTGGCGCATATGGCGACGCTGCTGGCGGGCTATCCGCCGAGCGTCTCCGGCACCACTATCAACCGCCTGTGCGGCTCCGGGCTGGACGCGATCGGCTTTGCCGCCCGCGCCATTAAGGCCGGGGATGCCGACCTGATGATTGCCGGCGGCGTGGAGTCGATGTCGCGGGCGCCGTTTGTGATGGGCAAGGCCAGCGCGCCGTACCAGCGTCAGGCGGAGCTGTTTGATACCACCATCGGCTGGCGTTTTGTGAACCCGCTCATGCAGCAGCAATTTGGCACTGACAGCATGCCGGAAACGGCGGAGAATGTAGCCGAGTTGTTAAATATTAGCCGCGCCGATCAGGACGCATTCGCCCTGCGCAGCCAGCGGCTGACGGCGAAAGCCCAGCGTGACGGTATCCTGGCGCAGGAGATCGTGCCGGTACAGATTATTGGCAGGAAGGGGGCGGTCAGTGTCGTTCGCGACGATGAACATCCGCGGGCGGAGACCACCCTGGAGCAGCTTTCTCAGCTAAAAACCCCGTTCCGCAAGGGCGGCGTGGTCACCGCCGGCAACGCCTCCGGGGTCAACGACGGTGCCGCGGCGCTGATTATCGCCAGCGAACAGCAGGCCCTGGCCCAGGGGCTGACGCCGCGGGCGCGCATTGTGGCGATGGCTACCGCCGGGGTTGAACCACGGCTGATGGGGCTCGGGCCGGTACCCGCCGTGCGTAAGGTGCTGGAGCGCGCGGGGCTGAATATCAACGATATGGACGTTATTGAACTGAACGAAGCCTTCGCCGCCCAGGCGCTGGGCGTGCTCAGACAGCTGGGGGTGGCGGATGATGCCGCGCACGTTAACCCCAACGGCGGCGCCATCGCTTTAGGCCATCCGCTGGGAATGAGCGGCGCCCGGCTGGCGCTGAGCGCGAGCCTGGAGCTGCAGCGGCGCGGCGGGCGCTACGCCCTGTGTACGATGTGTATTGGCGTGGGTCAGGGCATTGCCATGATCCTCGAGCGAGTGTGAGCTAATTTACCTGCGAGTACCCTAAAATGATAACTAATACAAAATTAGATCCGATTGAAAGCGCTTCTCGTGATGAATTACAGGCTCTGCAAACCCAGCGTCTGAAGTGGACGCTGAAACATGCTTACGACAACGTTCCGATGTACCGCCGCAAGTTTGACGCGGCGGGGGTGCATCCTGACGATTTCCACGAACTGAGCGACCTGAGCAAGTTCCCGTGCACCACCAAGCAGGATCTGCGCGATAACTACCCGTTCGATACCTTTGCGGTGCCGATGGAGCAGATTGTGCGCATCCACGCCTCGTCCGGGACCACCGGCAAACCGACGGTGGTGGGCTACACGCAAAATGATATCGATACCTGGGCCAATATCGTCGCCCGCTCCCTGCGCGCCGCCGGCGGCACGGCAAAAGATAAAATCCACGTCGCCTACGGCTACGGCCTGTTCACCGGCGGCCTTGGCGCGCACTACGGCGCGGAGCGTCTGGGGGCCACGGTGATCCCGATGTCCGGCGGCCAGACGGAAAAGCAGGCGCAGCTGATCCGCGATTTTCAGCCGGATATGATTATGGTCACGCCCTCCTACTGCCTGAACCTGATTGAAGAACTGGAGCGGCAGATGGGCGGCGATGCCAGCCGCTGCTCGCTGCGGGTTGGCGTATTCGGCGCCGAGCCGTGGACGCTGGCGATGCGGGCTGAAATCGAGCGTCGTCTCGGGATCACCGCCCTGGATATCTACGGCCTTTCGGAAGTGATGGGGCCGGGGGTGGCGATGGAGTGTCTGGAAACCGCCGACGGCCCGACCATCTGGGAAGACCATTTCTATCCGGAAGTAGTCAACCCGCACGACGGCACGCCGCTGGCGGATGGCGAACACGGCGAGCTGCTGTTCACCACCCTGACCAAAGAGGCCCTGCCGGTGATCCGCTACCGTACCCGCGATCTGACCCGCCTGCTGCCGGGCACCGCGCGCAGCATGCGGCGGATGGATCGCATCAGCGGACGCAGCGACGACATGCTGATTATTCGCGGCGTCAACGTCTTCCCGTCGCAGCTGGAAGAGGAGATCCTCAAGGTCGAACATCTGGCGCCGCACTACCAGCTGGAGGTGAATCGTCGCGGGCATCTTGATTCACTTTCGGTACGCGTGGAGCTGAAGGAGAGCAGCCTGTCGCTGAGCCACGAGCAGCGCTGCCAGATCTGCCATCAGCTACGCCACCGCATCAAGTCGATGGTCGGGATCTCCACCGATATCAGCATCGTCAACTGCGGCAGCATCCCGCGCTCGGAAGGGAAGGCCTGCCGGGTGTTCGACCTGCGCAAGGTCGCCGCCAACGGCTAGGTCAGCGCCTCCCGGCCCGGCCGGGCGATGAAATCCCCGGCGGGACGCAGCGCCCCTGCCGGGAGTTCCCTGTGCTATGATTCGTCATGGACTACTAACCGCAACGGAATGAATCAGATGAGCAGGCTTGATAATTTTATTCAACAGGCGGTGACGGCGATGCCGATTAGCGGGACGTCGCTGATCGCCTCCCTGTACGGTGATTCCCTGCTGCAGCGCGGGGGCGAAGTGTGGCTCGGCAGCGTGGCGGCCCTGCTCGAAGGGCTGGGATTCGGCGAACGCTTTGTGCGGACGGCGCTGTTTCGCCTCAACAAAGAGGAGTGGCTGGACGTGGTGCGTATCGGCCGCCGCAGCTTCTATCGTCTGAGCGACAAGGGGCTGCGCCTGACCCGCCGCGCGGAGCACAAAATTTATCGCGCCGGCGCCCCGGAGTGGGACGGCACCTGGCTGCTGCTGCTCTCCGAGGGGCTGGGAAAAAACACCCTCGCGGAGGTGAAAAAGCAGCTTCTGTGGCAGGGCTTTGGCGCACTTGCGCCGAGCCTGCTCGCCTCGCCGGCGCAGAAGCTGGCGGACGTGCAGTCGCTGCTGCATGAAGCGGGGGTGGCGGAAAACGTCATCTGCTTTGAAGCGCACTCTCCGCTGGCGCTCTCCCGGGCAGCGCTGCGCGCGCGCGTCGAGGAGTGCTGGCACCTGACCGAACAAAACGCGATGTACGAAACCTTTATTTCGCTGTTTCGCCCGCTGCTGCCGCTGCTGCGCGACGTCGATAGCGCGGAGCTGACCGCAGAGCGCTGCTTCCAGATCCAGCTGCTGCTAATCCATTTTTATCGTCGGGTGGTGCTAAAAGATCCGCTGCTGCCGGAGGAGCTGCTGCCGGCGCACTGGCTGGGGCAGACCGCGCGCCAGCTGTGCATCAATATTTATCAACGCGTCGCGCCCGGCGCGCTGGCCTTCGTCAGCGAGAACGGGGAGAGCTCGGTCGGCGAACTGCCGGCGCCGGGGCCGCTCTATTTTCAACGTTTTGGCGGCCTGACCGCCGCTTAAGGAGAGCCGATGCCGATTTATCAGATAGACGGTATGACCCCGGTGGTACCGGATGAAAGCTACGTTCACCCCACGGCGGTGCTGATTGGCGACGTGATCCTCGGTAAAGGCGTCTACGTCGGCCCTAACGCCAGCCTGCGCGGTGATTTCGGGCGCATCGTGGTGAAAGATGGCGCCAACATTCAGGATAACTGCGTGATGCACGGCTTTCCCGGCCAGGATACGGTGGTCGAAGAGGACGGGCATATCGGTCACGGGGCGATCCTTCACGGCTGCGTTATCGGCCGCAACGCGCTGGTCGGGATGAGCGCGGTGATTATCGACGGCGCAACGATTGGCGAAAACAGCATCGTCGGCGCCTCGGCGTTCGTTAAGGCTAAAGCCGAGATGCCGGCCAACCATCTGATCGTCGGCAGCCCGGCGAAGGCCATTCGCACCCTGAGCGAACAGGAGATCGCGTGGAAAAAGCAGGGGACGCGGGAGTATCAGGCGCTGGTCGAGCGCTGCCAGCAAACGCTGCATCAGGTGGAGCCGCTGAAAGAGGTGGAGCCGCAGAGAAAGCGGCTGGAGTTTGATGAAAGCCTGCGGCCGAAATCATCATCCTGAACCTGAGCCCTCCGGCATCGAGGGCCTAGTATTTAGCCAGCTCGCGAAAGAGTGCCGGGTTCGCCTGAATCGCCGCCAGCACTTTTGCCGCAAGCCCCGTTGGGTTACGTCGTCTGGACTCCCAGCTTTTAATGGTATCCACGCTGGTTCCCAGCGCTTGCGCCATTTCCGTCTGGGAAACGTTCAGCTGCGCTCGAATAGCTTTTACGTCAGCGATCTCATAGCGAGTCACGCGGGCCGGGGCTTTATCGCCATTTTTGATATCAACGGCTTCTTTGAGGGACGTTTGAAGCTCATCAAAAAAACTCATGTCACACCTCATTTTTCAGTAGTTTAGCTAGTTTTTTGAGCTGGGATTTTTCAGCATCGGTCAGATTATCTTTGGTGCTTTTCGGGTACGCCAAAACCAGATAGATAATCTCAGCGGTGGCGAGGAAATAAATCACCCTTGCGCTGCCGCTTTTCCCCTGAACGCCGGTCGCCATCCTGATTTTCCGTAGTCCACCCGTATTCTGGATGATATCCCCGGCATCCGGATTGCCAATGAGTTCTTTCTGCAGCGCCCGAAGCTCATCGTCAGTAGCAAGCTGTTTTATCTGCCGGGTAAACAGCGGCGTTTCGATAAATTCAATCGCACAGCACATGAGTACGCTCCTTGTTAAGGTACCATGTACACCTGAGCGTGTACATGGTACCTATCGCTGATTTTTCGACATTTTGTCAGGTCAGGCCTGGAGATCGGAGACAGCTGGCCGCAAGCCGTGAGCGCTATCGTATACGTTGGGGGATTTACAGGCAGAATTGGCTGCTGATTTTACGAGGCGTCTCGTAAGGTGGGTGACGGGGAGAAGAAACTCCCACCGGGCGGTGGGAGTGGCAATCTATATTACGCTGCAACCACGCTATCGATGGCCGCTTTCGCGTCGTTCTGCGCTTTGGCAGCCACTTCCGGACCGTAAGCGATACCTTCAGCGAAGACGAAGTTCACGTCGGTGATGCCGATGAAGCCGAGGAAGGTCGACAGGTACGGAGTCACCAGGTCAGTCGGGGTATCTTTATGGATGCCGCCGCGGCTGGTCACAACGACAGCGCGTTTACCGGTAACCAGACCTTCCGGCCCTTTCTCGGTGTAACGGAAGGTGACGCCGGCGCGTGCCACCAGGTCGAAGTAGTTTTTCAGCTGAGTCGGGATGTTGAAGTTGTACATCGGCGCGGCGATAACAATCACGTCATTCGCCTGCAGCTCAGCGATCAGCTCGTCGGACAGCGCCAGCGCTTCCTGCTGACGCGGGGTCAGCGGCGCATCGCTCGGACGCAGAGCACCAACCAGTTCGCCATCCAGTACCGGGATCGGGTTTGCTGCCAGGTCACGCACGGTGATCGCGTCTTCAGCGTGCTTTTCACGCCATTGTTCAACAAAATAGTCGGACAGCTGACCGGATTGCGAGTACCCTGCCAGAATACTGGATTTCAGAACTAATACTTTGCTCATGGGTGTTTCCTTATATGAGATTGACGGGTCGATGCCCTGGTGCTTGCTGACACTTTATTCACAATCATGCCACAGAGAAAGCGCAATAAATCGAACTCTGTGTTCAGTTTTTTTGAACAAGGCACGAAATGCACAGCTGTGGTAATCTACAGCAATACTTCAAAAGAGATTTTTCCTGGCAGAGCACTGCCCGATAACGCTATGACAGAACAACAAATTTTCACCTTCCCCCAGCTCTTCCAGCAGCTTGACGGCCTGATGCTGCGCGACAGGTCTCGCTTTTCCCGCCGTCTGCACGGCGTGAAGAAGGTTAAAAATCCTGAATCCCAGCAGGCTATTCTGCGGGAGATGGCGCAGGAGATTGCGGCGGCGGCAGGGAGAGTCCTGCTGCGCGAAGCGGCGCGGCCGGCGATTACCTACCCGGAAAACCTGCCGGTAAGCCAGAAAAAACAAGAGATTCTCGAAGCCGTGCGCGATCACCAGGTGGTGATTGTGGCGGGGGAGACCGGTTCCGGTAAAACCACCCAGCTGCCGAAAATCTGTATGGAGCTGGGGCGCGGGGTGAAAGGCCTCATTGGCCACACTCAGCCGCGTCGTCTGGCGGCGCGTACCGTGGCTAACCGCATCGCCGAGGAGCTGCAAAGCGAACCTGGCGGCTGCATCGGTTATAAGGTGCGCTTTAGCGACCACGTCGGCGACAACACGATGGTCAAGCTGATGACCGACGGTATCCTGCTGGCGGAAATCCAGCAGGACCGCCTGCTGATGCAGTACGACACCATCATTATCGATGAGGCCCACGAACGCAGCCTCAATATCGACTTCCTGCTTGGCTACCTGCGGGAGCTGCTGCCGAAGCGTCCGGATCTGAAAATCATCATCACCTCGGCGACCATCGATCCGGAACGCTTCTCGCGCCACTTTAACCATGCGCCGATTATCGAAGTCTCCGGCCGCACCTATCCGGTCGAGGTTCGCTACCGGCCGATCGTTGAAGAGGCCGATGACACCGAGCGCGATCAGCTGCAGGCGATTTTCGACGCCGTCGAAGAGCTGGGGCATGAAAGTCCCGGCGATATTCTGATCTTTATGAGCGGAGAGCGGGAAATTCGCGATACCGCCGATGCGCTCAACAAGCTCAACCTGCGGCATACCGAAGTGCTGCCGCTCTATGCCCGGCTGTCGAACAGCGAGCAGAACCGCGTCTTCCAGTCCCACAGCGGGCGGCGCATCGTGCTGGCGACCAACGTCGCGGAAACCTCGCTGACGGTGCCGGGAATTAAGTACGTTATTGACCCGGGCACCGCGCGCATCAGCCGCTACAGCTTCCGCACCAAGGTGCAGCGCCTGCCGATTGAGCCCGTTTCTCAGGCCTCCGCAAACCAGCGTAAGGGCCGCTGCGGCCGCGTATCGGAAGGGATCTGTATTCGTCTCTATTCCGAAGACGATTTCCTGTCGCGCCCGGAGTTTACCGACCCGGAAATCCTGCGCACCAACCTGGCGTCGGTTATTCTGCAGATGACCGCCCTGGGGCTGGGGGATATCGCCGCCTTCCCGTTCGTTGAGGCGCCGGACAAGCGTAATATTCAGGACGGCGTGCGCCTGCTGGAGGAGCTCGGGGCGATTACCACCGACGAGCAGATGACCGCCTATAAGCTAACGCCGATGGGCCGCCAGCTCAGCCAGCTGCCGGTTGACCCGCGGCTGGCGAGGATGGTGCTGGAAGCGCAAAAGCACGGCTGCGTGCGCGAGGCGATGATCATTACCTCGGCGCTGTCGATTCAGGACCCGCGCGAACGTCCGATGGACAAGCAGCAGGCCTCCGATGAGAAGCACCGCCGTTTCCACGATAAAGAGTCGGATTTTCTCGCCTTCGTCAACTTATGGAACTACCTCGGCGAGCAGCAGAAAGCGCTGTCATCGAACCAGTTCCGCCGCCAGTGCCGCGTCGATTTTCTTAACTACCTCCGGGTGCGCGAGTGGCAGGACATCTACACCCAGCTGCGCCAGGTGGTGAAAGAACTGGGCCTGCCGGTAAATAGCGAGCCGGCGGAGTACCGCGAAATTCACACCGCGCTGCTGACCGGGCTGCTGTCGCATATCGGCATGAAGGATACCGACAAGCAGGAATTTACCGGCGCGCGTAACGCCCGCTTCTCGATCTTCCCGGGCTCCGGGCTGTTTAAGAAGCCGCCGAAGTGGACTATGGTTGCCGAGCTGGTGGAAACCAGCCGCCTGTGGGGGCGCATCGCCGCGCGCATCGACCCGGAATGGGTGGAGCCGGTGGCGCAGCATCTGATTAAGCGCTCATACAGCGAACCGCACTGGGAGCGGGCGCAGGGGGCGGTGATGGCGACGGAGAAAGTAACCGTCTACGGCCTGCCGATCGTCGCCGCCCGCAAGGTGAACTACAGCCAGATTGACCCGGCGCTGTGCCGCGAGCTGTTTATCCGCCACGCGCTGGTGGAGGGCGACTGGCAGACCCGGCACGCCTTCTTCCGCGACAATCTCAAGCTGCGCACGGAAATCGAAGAGCTGGAGCACAAATCGCGCCGCCGCGACATTCTGGTCGACGACGAGACGCTGTTTGAGTTTTACGATCGGCGCATCGGCCATGACGTCATCTCGGCGCGCCACTTCGACAACTGGTGGAAGCAGGCCAGCCGCGAGACCCCGGATCTGCTCAACTTCGAAAAGAGCATGCTGATTAAAGAGGGCGCGGAGCAGGTCAGCAAGCTGGACTACCCGAACTTCTGGCACCAGGGCAACCTCAAGCTGCGTCTGACCTATCAGTTCGAACCGGGCGCCGACGCCGATGGGGTGACGGTGCATATTCCGCTGCCGCTGCTCAACCAGGTGGACGAGTCCGGCTTCGAATGGCAAATCCCCGGCCTGCGTCGGGAGCTGATTATCGCCCTGATTAAGTCGCTGCCGAAACCGGTGCGGCGCAACTTCGTGCCGGCGCCGAACTATGCCGAAGCCTTTTTAGGCCGCGCGACGCCGCTGGAGCTGCCGCTGCTGGATTCGCTGGAGCGCGAGCTGCGGCGGATGAGCGGGGTGACCATCGACCGCGAGGCCTGGCAGTGGGATCAGGTGCCCGATCACCTAAAAATCACCTTCCGGGTGGTGGATGATAAGAACAAGAAGCTCGCCGAAGGCCGTTCGCTGCAGGAGTTAAAGGATGCGCTGAAGGGGAAAGTGCAGGAGACGCTCTCCGCGGTGGCCGATGACGGTATCGAGCAGAGCGGGCTGCATATCTGGAGCTTCGGCACCCTGGCGGAAAGCTATGAGCAAAAGCGCGGCAACTATCGGGTTAAGGCCTGGCCGGCGCTGGTGGACGAACGTGACAGCGTCGCGATTAAGCTGTTCGACAATCCGCTTGAGCAGCAGCAGGCGATGTGGCGCGGCCTGCGCCGGCTGCTGCTGCTGAACATTCCGTCGCCTGTCAAATATCTGCACGAGAAGCTGCCGAACAAGGCCAAGCTGGGGCTCTATTTTAACCCCTACGGCAAGGTGCTGGATCTGATTGACGACTGCATCTCCTGCGGCGTCGATAAGCTTATCGACGAGGCCGGCGGGCCGGTTTGGACCGAAGAGGGCTTTACGCAGCTGCACGACAAGGTGCGCGCCGAGCTCAACGATACGGTGGTGGAGATTGCAAAGCAGGTCGAGCAGATCCTCACCGCGGTGTTCAACGTCAATAAGCGGCTGAAAGGGCGCGTGGATATGAGCATGGCGCTGGGGCTGTCGGATATCAAAGGGCAGATGAGCGGCCTGGTTTATCGCGGCTTCGTCACCGGCAACGGCTTCCGCCGGCTGGGCGATACCCTGCGCTATCTGCAGGCGATTGAAAAGCGGCTGGAGAAGATGGCGGTCGATCCGCACCGCGATCGCGCGCAGATGCTGAAGGTTGAGAGCATTCAGCAGGCGTGGCAGCAGTGGCTGAATAAGCTGCCGCCAGCCCGCCGTGACGACGAGGACGTGCAGGAGATCCGCTGGATGATCGAGGAGCTGCGCGTCAGCTTCTTCGCCCAGCAGCTGGGTACTCCGTACCCGATTTCCGATAAGCGGATCCTGCAGGCGATGGAGCAGATCGTTGCCTGATGGTCGTTTTAGGGCAGGGTGAAGGCGTGTTTTCTTAGCTTGCTCTGTGAAGTGTTCGGTGGAATGTTCCGTTCACCATTGGTCCCGCATACTTCTGTTTACTGCGGCATAGGTGAACGGCCCAAGGCCGGTTTCGCCCGGCCCTGGGGACCCGGCATCCCGGCAAGAAAAATCGTCGCTGCGCGATACCTTCGTCTCCGCCGTCTGGCTATTCGGGGACGGCAAGAGGTAACGTCCCTGTAAGGCTTGCCTCCGCCAGGTTATTCGTCCCATCCCTGGGACTCACCCCTTCGGGGCCGACGTCAACGTCGTTCAAAAACGCTCCGGGCGTTTTTGTCCATGCTGGCGGCCCCGGCCAGCCGCCTCCGCCTCAGCGATTTTTAGCCGGCCCAACCCCCCTGCTGCATATCCCGATGCCTCATGCCTGCATGGTCATTGCTGAAAATTCTTTCAGCAATGAAATCGCAACCTAATTGCCACGGGTTGGCAGCGTGGGGCGGGCGAAACGCCCCCGTGCCGTTCACCCGCAGCGGGTGTGGGAAAAACGTCGGATTCAACGTGAACGGAACATTCCACGGAAATGAACGAAATATTCCGCTGAGGTTAATGAGAGAAGTTTCTCTTAGCGAGCAGCCACGTTAATCGGCTGGGGCCGCTGCCGGTAGCGGAGCTACCCGTTGACCCACGCCAGCGTAAATCCATCCCAGCCCTTGCTGCCCACCGTCTGCAGCGCCGTCACCGTCAGGCGCGGGTCGCTACCCATTATCTCAATAAACCGCCGCACGCCCTGGACCCGCTCATCGGCGCTGTGCGGATTGGTCACTTCCCCATCCCGCACCACGTTATCGCCGATAATCAGCGTTCCCGGCCGGGAGTAGCGCAGGGCCCACCGCAGGTAGTGCGGGTTGTTGGGCTTATCGGCATCGATAAAAATCAGATCAAAAGCGGGGCGATCGCCGAGGCTCTCAAGGGTTGCCAGCGCCGGGCCTTCGCGCACCTCGACCCGATCGTCCACGCCCGCCAGCCGAATATTCTGCCGCGCAGTTTGCGCATGGTGCGGGTCGGCTTCCAGGGTCAGCAGCTCGCCGTCCGGCGGCAGCTCGCGCGCCATCCAGATGGTGCTATAGCCGCCGAGCGTGCCGATCTCCAGCACCCGCCGGGCGCGGGTGATGCGCACCAGCAGCGCCAGAAACTGGCCCTGGTTGGCGGCAACGTCGTAGGCCGGAAGGCCGGCGCGCTGGTTATTCTCCAGCACCTGCTGCAGCAGCGGGTCGTGCGGGATCAGCGTTTCAACAAGATAATTATCTACAGCAGACCATTGTTGTTGCATGCAAAATTTCCTGTATTACGTCCCTGATGAATCAGACCAGCCGCCTCCCAGCGACCGATATAAATCAACCTGGGCCAGCAGCAGGTTATTTTTCACCTGCACGACGCTGATTTGCGTCGAGAACAGGGTGCGCTGGGCGTCCAGAACCTCGAGATAAGAGGAGTAGCCGTTACGATAACGGTTTCCGGCAATCCGCAGCGTCTCCTGCGCCACCGCCTCCTGCTCCTGCAGCTCCGTGAGCTGTTCGCCGTAGCGGGTGATGGCGTCCAGGCTATCGTTGACCTCGCGAAACGCGCCGCGCACCGTTTTCTCATAGCCGTACAGCGCCTGGTTACGCTGGGCCATCGACACGTCGACCTGGGCGTTCAGCGCCTGGCGGTTCAGCAGCGGAGCGAGAATACTGCCGCCGATGCTCCACAGCCGCAGCGGATTATCGAGCAGATCCGGCAGCGTACGGTCCTGCATGCTGCCGGTGGCGGTCAAATTGATCGACGGCAGCAGCCGGGCCTGGGAAGAGGCAAGGGTGGCGTCGGCGGCGAGCAGCTGGCACTGGGCCTGCGCGATATCCGGTCGGCGGTTCAGCAGGCTGGAGGGCAGCTGCGACGACAGCGCCAGCGGCGTCAGATGGGCAAAGTCCTGACGCCTGATCTCCTGCGGGTTACTGCCGATCAGCACGCTGAGGGCGTTCTCCTGCTGGGCGATTTGATGCTCCAGCGGCGGGATCTGCGCCCGGGTAGATCTCAGCTCCGAATCGGCCTGCATCAGCTCGAGGCGCGAGGTATAGCCGGTCTCAAACTGGCGTTTAGCCATGCTGTAGGCGTCTTCGCGGGATTTCAGCGTCTGCCGGGTGACCCGCAGCTGCTCGTCCAGAGAGAGCAGCGTCAGATAGCCGACGGCCACCGAGGCGGCGACGGTAAGGTCTGCGGCAGCGGCGGCTGCCTTCTGCGCCTCAAGGCTGGCCTCGGCGGCGCTGGCGGCGCTGCGGTTGGCTCCCCAGATATCGACGTCATAGCTGGCGGTAAGCCCGCCTTTATAGACCGTACTGTGGATGGGCAGGCCGGTGGCAGCGGACTGCGCGCGGGCGCGGCTGCCGCTCAGCGAGGCGTCAAGGGACGGAAACAGGCTGCTGTCGGCGGCATAGGCCCGCGCCTGGTATTCATTCACCCGTTCGCGGGCGATCAGCACATCGCTGTTATAGCGCAGCGCCTGTTCCACGTACTGATTGAGCTGGCTGTCGTGAAAGTTGCGCCACCACACGCCCTCAAGCGGGCTGGCGGGGCCGATTTCGGCGCGCCAGGTGGCGGGGATCTGCAGCGACGACGCTGCGGGCGGCACGTCTGCTGACCGGCAGCCGGCCAGCGCGACGCTCAGCGCCAGCGCAAGGGTGAGCCGGCGCATCATGGCTTCTCTCCCTCACGGGTATCGATGGTGACCTGCACCGACATGCCGGGGCGCAGGTGCTGGCTATTTTTCTGCCCCTCATCGACCGCGATGCGCACCGGAATTCGCTGGGCAATTTTAACAAAGTTGCCGGTGGCGTTATCCGGCGAAATGGCGCTGAATTCAACGCCGGTCGCCGGGGAGATGCTCTGGACGACGCCGCGGAACGCCTCGCCATCGAGCGCATCGACGCTAAAGGTTGCGGCCTGGCCAATGCGAATGTGCGCCAGCTGGGTCTCTTTCATATTGGCGATCACCCAGTGCTGCGGCGGCACCAGCGACGTCAGGTGGGTACCGGCGCTGACGTAGGCGCCGAGACGCACGGAGATCTGCCCCAGCTGTCCGCCGGTTGGCGCGACGATCCGCGTGTTCTGCAGATCGATATCCGCCAGCTCCAGCGCGGCCCTGGCGCTGGCAACGTCGGCTTCCAGCGCGTCGCGGTTGACGATGGTGGATTGCAGATCCTGACGCGACATTTCCAGCGTGGCTTTCGCCTGTTCAATATCGGCGGTGCCCTGCGCGGCGCTGGCTCTTGCCGAGTCGCGCTCGCGAATTGACAGCGAACCGTCGGCGGTCAAATCCTGCACCCGCTTTAAGTCGGCCTGGTTTTTTTGATTCTGCGCGCGGGCGTTTTGCAGCGCGGCCTCATTGCGGGCAATCACCGCCTGGGCGCTTCGGCGCTGCTGTTGGTTATTTTTCAGCGCCGACTCCTTCATCGCCAGAGTAGCCTGCGCCTGGTGGACGCGCTGCCTGTAGATCCGGTCGTCAATCTGGAACAGCGTCTCTCCGGGCTGGACCTCGGCAAAATCCTGGACGTTGACGGCGGTGATATAGCCGCTGACCTGCGGGCTGATAAAGGTGGTCTGCCCGCGCACGTAGGCGTTATCGGTAAACTGGCTGTGGCGGGTAAACGGCGGCAGCTGCCACGCGTACAGAATCACCAGCACCCCAACAAGGCCAATGGCGGCGGCGCTGAAAATAGAGACTACGCGGATATTATTGCGGGTATTGGCCTGTTGCCTGGCGGCATCCTGCTGACTCATAACGACTCCAGAGTAAAAATTATCTTTGTTATTTGTTTCCCGTCGCGCGTTTAAGCGCAATGCGAGCGGTAATACGCAGCCTTATCAGGCGCCAGAACACCCAGATCAGCGTGCCGGCGGAAATCAACGCCGTCAGCAGATAGGTGTCATTGTAGGCAAGAATATTGGCCTGCAGCGTTGAGGCGTTCTGCAAGAGCGTACTGGCCTGCACGCTTAGCAGCGTGCTGTCGCCAATCTGGCTTTGATACATCTGGCTGTATTGCTGCAGGCGCTCGGCAATCAGCGGATTCAGCGTGGTTATCTGGTCGGCGAGCTGGCTGGAGTGAAACTTTTCCCGCCAGGTCTGAAAGGTGCCGAGGATCGCCGACCCCAGCAGGCCGCCGATATTCTGGCTCATGCCAAACAGCACCGAAAAGCTCACCAGGTTGCGCTGGTCGGCAATGACCCCGCCGATCCCGGCCAGCATCGCCGGCGCCAGGAAGAACGCGCTGCCGAAGCCGAGCAGGAACTGGCTGAACATCAGCTGTTCGGGACGCGTCAGGATGGTCGAGCGGCTGTCGAGCAGCGAGGCTATCATGATCAGCGCCAGGGCGGTGGCGGTGGGCCAGTAAAGCCGCTGCGGGTTGAGGGTCAGGCAGCTGGCGACGATGCCGCAGGCGATCCCGGCGAAAATCGACCACGCCAGCTGGGTCATCTGTTCGTTCTGCAACCCCACGTACTGCAGCCAGCCGATAACCCCGGTGTTTTGCTCCGCCAGCACGATCCGCATTAGCAGCATAATTAATCCCAGGCGCAGGATGCTGCCGCTGGAGAGCCAGTGGGTGTTGAGCAGCGGGTTGCTGCGGTTGTGCTCGAAGACGATGGCCGACACAATCAGCACCACCGCGCCCGCCAGCGCCCAGCCGATCCACGGGGCTTCAAACCACCAGTCAAGGCGGCCCAGCGAGAGAACGGCGCAGACCAGCGCCATGCCGGGGGCCAGCAGAATAAAGGTAATGAAGTCCTTTTTCTCGAACACCTTCTTCCGATCGCTGGGGGGCAGCTTGAGCACCATTACGCAGGCGAGAGAGACCAGCGCCAGCCCCAGTTCAAAAAAGTAGAGGCCGCGCCATTCGTCAATCTGCAGCAGCTCCGTGGAGAAGAGGCGGGCGAGAGGGATCGCCAGCGACGAGCCGGTGATCCCGATGGTCAGCGCCTTGAGGCGGTGGCGGGCGGGCCACGCCTGCACCTGATAATAAATGCCCAGCGAGCTGAGCGCCGCCGCCACCATGCCGTGCGCGGCGCGGACCATCATGGCCGAGCTGAGATCGTTGACGAAGAGGTGGAAAAAGGTCACCAGCACGTACAGCACCAGAAAGCCTTCGGTAAAGGCGCGCAGGCCGAACTGCTGGCGAAATTTTACCAGCAGCAGGTTGATCGAGACGTTGGTCATGACGTAGACCGCCGGCAGCCAGGCGATTTCCGTCGACCAGGCGGCGAAGGTTCCCTGCAGGTTCTGCAGGTTGGCGGTCACCACCGCGTTGCCCAGCGCGCCGGTCAGGCAGACCAGCAGCCCGACAATGCCGTAGGCGATACGCTTTGGCGTCGGGTGGATCGGCGTCGAGGGCGAACCGAGGATCGCCGGCTTTTCATGCGGCGCCCATTCATGGGGCACGTAGGGGTTTTCAGGACGGCGAGGCATTACTTTTTCTCCACCTCGCGCAGCAGTTTTTCCAGTACCAGGTGCGTTTGCTGCCGCTCTTCGGGGCTGATGGCGCTTAAAATCTCTTCGCGTAAATCATCGGCCACCGTTTTTACCTGCAGATAAAGCTCAAGGCCTTTGTCGGTGGCAACCAGCAGGCGCTTGCGCCGGTCGCTGTCGGTTTTTACGCGCTCCACCAGCGCTAACTCCACCAGCCGGTTGATCAGCGGGACGATAGTGGCGCTCTCTACGCCCAGCTCCTGGGCCAGCTCGCTTTGCGACAGCGGCTGTTCGTTGCGGGCAATCGCCGAGACGGCGACCCAGCTGGCCTGGCTCATGCCGAGGTCCTTGAGGCGGCGGTTGACCGCCAGCCGCCAGTGATGGGCGGTGAGGTACAGTAAATGGGAAAAGGTAAGCTGTCGGTTATCCATAGTCTTCTGCAAAGTCATTAGAGCTCTAATGAGTTTATGCCCGACGGATTGGCGAATTCAAGGTTAAATAGAAAATTGTTAATGGGTTGTACGAAAAGCGTACGGTTGGCGGTGAAAGAGCAAAAAAAAGCCCGGGCCAGGGCCCGGGCGGTTGTGGCGATCGTCGTCGAGCCTTAGCCCGGATAGATCCCGCGATCTTTACGCGCCATCAGAATACGCTCACAGGCGACGATGTAGGCCGCGGTACGCAGAGAGCACTCTTTGTCGGCGGCTTTCTCGCAGACGTGGACGATCGCATCGGTCATGATGCGGTCCATTTTGGCGTTGATCTCCTCCTCGCTCCAGAAGAAGCTCGCCATATCCTGCACCCACTCGAAGTAGCTGACGGTCACGCCGCCGGCGTTGCAGATAACGTCCGGCACCACGATCACGCCGCGCTCGGCCAGCACATCATCGGCCTCGGGATAGGTCGGGCCGTTCGCGCCTTCCAGCACCAGCTTGCAGCTGATTTTTTCCGCGCGCTCGCGGGTGATCTGACCCTCCAGCGCCGCCGGGATCAGAATATCCATCGGCGTGGTCCAGAACGCTTCTTTGTCGATTTCGCGGGCGCCAGGGAAGCCGGCAATCTGCTTCTTCTCCGCCTGCCATGCGGTCAGGGCGGCCATATCAATCCCGCCCTCGTTGAACAGCGTCGCGGTGTGGTCCTGAATCACCACCACCCGAGCGCCAACTTCGGAGAACAGGCGGGCCGCTTCGCTACCCACGTTACCAAAGCCCTGCAGCGCAACTTTCGCGCCCTCAATTTCAATTCCGAAGCGGCCAGCCACTTCGCGACCGGTGATAAACACGCCGCGGCCGGTGGCCTTTTCACGACCGAGAGAACCGCCGAGGTGGATCGGCTTGCCGGTGACTACGCCGGTGATGGTGGTGCCGTGGTTCATGGAGTAGGTATCCATCATCCATGCCATCACTTTGCCGTTGGTGCCGACATCCGGCGCCGGAATATCTTTTTGCGGTCCGATGATAAGGCCGATTTCACTGGTGTAGCGGCGGGTCAGGCGTTCCAGCTCGCCTTCCGACAGGCTGAACGGGTCGACGCGAACGCCGCCCTTAGCGCCGCCGTAAGGAATATTGACTGCGGCGCACTTGATGGTCATCCAGGCAGAAAGCGCCATCACTTCGTTCAGGTCAACGTCCGGATGGTAGCGAACACCACCTTTACCCGGTCCACGCGAAAGATTGTGCTGTACGCGATAGCCTTCGAAGTGGCGGATGGTGCCGTCATCCATCTGCACCGGAATGTCGACGATCAGCGCGCGTTTCGGGTGGCGCAGGGTTTCCACCCAGTAGGCTAGATCGCCCAGATAAGGCGCTACGCGGTCGATCTGGCGCAGATAGGTTGTCCAGGGAGATGCACTACTTTCAGATGCGTAAGATAACTTTTCCATAAGAGTCCTGTTCTCAATGTTATTTATGTCGTGTAAAACCGTGGAATAGCTACAGCAGTAAACTCTGTGTGATGAATAATATCACCAATTTTATAAAGCAGTATTTGACGGCAATTACGAATTTTACATTTTTGTTAGAAATTTTATTTTTTAAGTGAATAACTACGCACTGAAAACCCGCCTCATGTCGTGCATCAATATGCATATTTTATGCAAATTAGTGAATATAAAAATAAATTATCTATATTTATCATTACCTTGATGATCTTCAAAAAGTGAATAAATTGCTAGCCAACCGTATTGACTTTGTAGCACAGTAGGCGCCAGCATGAGAGCACACAATGCACAAGCTATTAACCATGACTTAACAATTGCCCTTGCGTTTATAAGGCCTTTATTTTTTGCGCTGAATTTCATTTCATCGCAACGGATTCGCTCGCAATAAAAACGGCGCACGGGAATGGTTAATTTCGAATATCCACGACTGACAACATTAATTATTGTCAACAATTGTTCCGGAGAAGTGTTATGTCAGGCAGCATTACTCGTGAAGATTTTGATTCTTATATGGTTCCCTGTTTCGCACCGGCCCCGTTTATTCCGCTGAAAGCGGCAGGGTCGAAAGTTTGGGATCGGCAGGGTAAAGAGTACATCGACCTGGCGGGCGGCATCGCCGTTAACTCTCTTGGCCACTGCAATCCGGCGCTGGCGGCGGCGCTGAAAGAGCAGCTCGACAGCCTGTGGCACATTGGCAACGGCTATACCAACGAGCCGGTGCTGCAGCTGGCTAAAACCCTGGTTAACGCCACCTTTGCCGATAAGGTTTTCTTCTGCAACTCCGGGGCGGAAGCCAACGAAGCGGCGCTGAAGCTGGCGCGCAAATATGCGCACGATAAGTTTGGCGCCGATAAAAGCGAAATTATTGCCTTCAATAACGCCTTCCACGGCCGCACGCTGTTCACCGTGTCGGTGGGGGGACAGCCGAAATACTCCTGTGATTACGCGCCGTTGCCGCCGGATATTACCCATCTGCCGTATAACGATATCGCGGCGCTCACCGCCGCCATCTCAGCGCGAACCTGCGCGGTGATCGTTGAGCCGATTATCGGCGAGGGCGGCGTGGTTCCGGCCGATCCGGCATTCCTCAGGACGCTGCGGGAGCTGTGCGACCAGCATGACGTCACGCTGATTTTTGACGAAGTTCAGACCGGCGCCGGGAGGACCGGCGCGCTCTACGCCTACCAGCACTATAACGTGGTCCCGGACATACTCACCAGCGCCAAAGGGCTGGGCGGCGGCTTCCCGATTGGCGCCATGCTGGTGAAAGAGGCGTGGGCGCAGGTTTTCCAGCCGGGGACCCACGGCACCACTTTCGGCGGCAATCCGCTGGCGGCAACGGCGGCCAACGGCGTTCTGGCGCAGCTGGATGAGGCGCTGCTGGCCGGGGTTGGCGAGCGGCACGACGCTATCGTCGCCGGGCTGAATGCGCTAAACGCGAAGTACGATCTTTTCAGCGCGGTGCGCGGCGTCGGGCTGCTGATTGGCGCCGAGCTGGCGAGCCGCCTGCGCGGCCAGGCCAAAACGCTGACCAACCTCGCGGCGCAGGAGGGGCTGATCGCCCTGATCGCCGGACCTGACGTCCTGCGCTTTGCCCCCGCGCTCAATATTCCGCTGGCGGACATTGAGGAAGCCTTCGTGCGTCTCGATCGCGCCGTCGCCCGCCTGACGCGCTAATCCGGGAGACGGTTTATGATGCTATTTCGTCCCGTCAGGGAAAACGATCTCGACGACATCATTCGCCTCGCCTCGCGGGCGGGGGTCGGCATGACGTCGTTACCGAACGATCCCGCGCGCCTGGCCGCGCGGATCCAGCGCAGCGTCGACACCTTCGCCGGCAGGCTGCCCCGCGGGCAGCAGGGCTTCCTGTTTGTACTGGAGGATACCGAGCTGTCGCGGGCGGTGGGCGTCAGCGCCATTGAGGTGGCGGTGGGGCTCGACGAACCCTTTTATAATTTCCGCCTGCAGCGCACGGTTCGCGCCTCGAAGGAGCTGGGGGTCTATAAAAATCAGGAGCTGCTGAACCTCAGCTACGACCACACCGGCCATAGCGAGCTCTGCACCCTGTTCCTCGACCCGGAGTACCAAAAAAACCGTAACGGCCTGTTCCTCTCCAAAGCGCGGTTTTTATTTATCGCCGCCTTCCGGGAGCTGTTTTCGCCGCATCTGTTCGCCGAGCTGCGCGGACGCAGCGATGAGCACGGTAATTCGCCGTTCTGGGATGCGCTGGGCCACCACTTCTTCGATATTCCGTTTGCCGACGCCGACCGGCTGACCGGCACCGGCATGAAAACCTTTATTGCCGAGCTGATGCCGGCGTATCCGATTTACGTCTCGCTGCTGCCGGAAAACGCCCGCGAAGCGATTGGCGAGGTGCATGCCAATACCTCGCCGGCGCGGGCGATCCTTGAAAAAGAGGGCTTCAGCTGGCGCGGGTCGGTGGATATTTTCGACGCCGGCCCGGTGCTGGAGGCGCAAACCGACAGTATCAGAGCGATCGGCGAGAGCCGGTTTATCCCGGCCATGCACGTCATGGCGCAGCGGGCGGCGCCGATCATCGTCGCCAATAACCGGTTTGAACATTTCCGCGCGGTGCTGCTGACCCCGGAAGAGAACAACGAACGTGCCGCGCTGGACGCCCTCGAGGTTAGCGAGACTGACCGGGTTCATGCGGTAACACTTAATCCGGAGAGCAGAACATCATGGCAATAAACGCACATTTTATCGCAGGCGAGTGGCGGCAGGGTTCGGGGGCACCGTTAACCAAGCTGGCGCCGGAAAACCAGGCGCCGCTGTGGCAGGCGGCCAGCGCGGGAGCGGCGGAGGTGCAGGCCGCCTGCGCGGCGGCGCGCGGCGCCTTTTACGCCTGGTCCCATCTTGCGCTGGCGGAGCGTATTGCCAGCGTGCAGCGCTTTGCCGCGCTGCTGGATGCGCATAAAGAGGCCCTGGCGGAGATGATTTCTCGCGAAACCAGCAAGCCGCTGTGGGAAACCCGCACCGAGGTGCAGGCGATGATCGGCAAAGCGGCGATCTCCATTGACGCCTACGCCGAGCGTACCGGCTATCGCGAATCGCCGATGCCGGACGGCAAAGCACTCCTGCGCCACAAGCCGCACGGAGTGATGGCGGTCTTCGGCCCGTACAACTTCCCCGGCCATTTGCCGAACGGTCATATTATTCCGGCGCTGATCGCCGGCAACACGGTGGTCTTTAAGCCCAGCGAACTGACGCCGGCGACCGCCGAGCTGACCGTGCAGTTGTGGCAGCAGGCCGGGGTTCCGGAAGGGGTTATCAACCTGATTCAGGGCGGCAAGGAGACCGGCCAGGCGCTGCTGGAAAACCGCGATATCGACGGGGTGCTGTTTACCGGCAGCGCGTCAACCGGCTTCCACTTCCACCGCTATCTCGGCGGCCAGCCGGAGAAGATGCTGGCGCTGGAGATGGGCGGCAACAACGCGCTGATCGTCGCCGACGCGCTTGACGTCGACGCGGCGCTGAACGTGATTATCCAGTCGGCGTTTATTTCCGCCGGACAGCGCTGCACCTGCGCCCGCCGGCTGCTGGTCAAACGCGGGGAGCAGGGCGACGCGCTGCTGCAGCGGCTGGTTGCCGCCAGCGCCAGCATTCGCGCCGGCCGCTGGGATGCCGAACCGCAGCCGTTTATGGGCGGCGTTATCTCCCTGCAGGCGGCGCAGGGGATGCTGGCGGCGCAGGACAAGCTTGAGCAGCTGGGCGGCAAGGTGCTGCTGCGCATGACCCAGCCGGATCCCAACTCCACGCTGCTCACCCCGGGAGTTATTGACGTCACCGGGATCGACGTGCCCGACGAAGAGTATTTCGGCCCGCTGCTGACGGTGGTCCGCTATGAGCAGTTTGATGAGGCGATCCGCATCGCCAACAACACCCGCTACGGGCTGGCGACCGGGCTGATTTCCGCCGATCCGGCGCTGTTCGCCAGGCTCGCCGATGAAGCGCGCGCCGGGATCGTCAACTGGAACAAGCCGCTGACCGGCGCCTCCAGCAAGGCGCCGTTTGGCGGCGTGGGCGCCTCCGGCAACCACCGGGCGTCGGCCTGGTACGCGGCGGACTATTGCGCCTGGCCGATGGCCTCGCTGGTCAGCGAAACGCTGACGCTCCCGGCGGCAACGTCGCCCGGTCTGCCATTCTGACAACGGATTCTGTGAGGACACTATGTCTGGTTTTGAAGCTAATTTCGATGGCCTGGTTGGGCCTACGCACCACTACGCCGGGCTGTCGGTCGGTAACGAAGCCTCGCAAAATAACCGCGACGGCGTATCCAACCCGAAAAAGGCGGCGCTGCAGGGCTTATGCAAAATGAAGGCCCTCGCCGACAGGGGCTTTATTCAGGGGATTTTACCCCCGCAGCCGCGGCCGAATATCGCCGCGCTGCGCGGTCTGGGCTTTTGCGGCAGCGATGAGCAGGTGATCGCCCGCGCCGCCGCCGACGCGCCGCATCTGCTCTCGGCGTTTAGCTCCGCATCGTCGATGTGGACCGCCAACGCGGCGACGGTATCGCCATCCGCCGATAGCGCCGACGGCAGGCTGCATTTTACGGTAGCCAACCTGACCAACAAGCTGCACCGCTCCCAGGAAGCGCAGACCACCGCGGCGATTTTACGCGCGACCTTTGCCGACGAAGGCTATTTCGTCCATCACCATGCCCTGGCCCAGCACGGCGACCTGGGCGATGAAGGGGCGGCGAACCACAACCGCTTCTGCTACGACTACGGCCGCCAGGGTCTGCAGCTGTTTGTCTACGGCAGGCGCGCGAGCGGCGGCGTGGCGCCGCAAAAATATCCGGCGCGCCAGACCCTGGAGGCGAGCCAGGCGGTGGCCCGGCTGCACCGGCTGAACCCGGAATATACCGTTTTTGCCCAGCAGGACCCGGCGGCCATCGACGGCGGCGTGTTCCATAACGACGTGATTGCGGTGAGCAATCGCCACGTGCTGTTCCACCATCAGCAGGCCTTTGTGCAGCAGCAGGCGCTGCTGGCGACCCTGCGGGAAAAAGCGGCCCGCCTGGATATTCCGTTTGTCAGCGTCGAGGTTCCGCAGGCCCAGGTGGGGCTCAACGACGCCGTCGCCTCGTACCTGTTCAACAGCCAGCTGCTGAGCAAGCCGGACGGCAAAATGCTGATCGTGGTGCCGGAAGAGTGCCGCCAGCGGGAGAACGTCTGGCAGTACCTGAGTGGGCTGGTGAGCGACAGCGCGTCGCCGATCGACGAGCTGGCGGTATTCGATCTGCGTGAAAGCATGCGCAACGGCGGCGGCCCGGCCTGCCTGCGCCTGCGGGTGGTGCTGAACCACGCCGAGCTGGCGGCGGTGAATCCGCACAGCCTGATGGACGACGCGCGCTATCGGCAGCTCACGCAGTGGGTCGAGAAGCATTACCGCGATCGCCTCCACGCCCGCGACCTGGCCGACCCGCAGCTCCTGAGCGAGGTCTATCAGGCCCTTGATGAACTGACGCAGATTTTGCGCCTGGGCTGTATCTATGACTTCCAGCGCTAAGGGGCCGGGAATGGACAACAAGGTGAATGATTTACTGCACTGTCGGCTGGCGGAGTGGGCGTTTCCCGCAGAAATTGAGGCGCGTTGGCTGGCGGACGGCGTGCTGCAGCTGCTGCCGCAGAGGCCGTGGCGGCAGGCGGCGATCGTTTCAGCCGGCATTCACGGCAACGAAACCGCGCCGATAGAGATGCTGCTGGAGATCGCGCATGCGCTGAGCCAGGGCCGGCAGCCGCTCTCGCAGGCGCTGCTGATCGTCTTCGGCAACCTGCCGGCGATCCGCGCCTCCCGCCGCTATCTGCATAACGACCTCAACCGCCTGTTCGGCGGGCGTCATCTGCGCGCGGCGCCGGGCAATGAGTCCCGGCGCGCGGCGGAGCTGGAGGCGGCGGTCCGGGCGTTCTATACGGCGGCCGATGCCCACGGCCGCGTCGGCAGAGCGCATCTCGATCTGCATACCGCCATCCGCGGCTCGCGCTACCGCCAGTTTGCGCTTCTCCCCGCGCGGGAGGGAGAGTACAGCGCCGGGTTTTATCAGCTGCTCGCCGCCAGCGGTATGGACGCGGTGGTGCGTCATACCGAACCCGGCGGGACCTTTACCCACTTTACCGCCGAGGCGTTCGCCGCCGAAAGCGCGACGCTGGAGCTGGGCAAAGTGATGCCCTTTGGTGAGAACGATCTGCGCCTGTTTGCCGCCGCCGGGGCGGCGCTGCGGGCGACGATCGGTGGCGGCGCGCTGCCGTCGCGCCTCAAGGAGCCGATGCGCCATTTTGTGGTTCAGGAGAGCATCATCAAGGGCGACGATCGCTTCACCTTGCACCTCGATCCGCAAACTGAAAACTTCACCGCGCTTGCCGCCGGGCACGTTATTGCGCGTCAGGCGGAGAAAACGTGGGTTATCGATGCGCAGGCTCCCTACATCCTGTTTCCGAATGCGGGAGTGGCAAACGGGCAACGCGCCGGTTTGCTGCTGAAGTCTGCCGCGCCATGCCTTTCTTTGCCTCTCTGAAGGAATCGACATGACTCAACATCAACGTGAGGGGCAGGAGCATCCTGCCATCGACGGGGAGCGCCCGTCGCAGCTCAAACGCGGCCTTGGCGCCCGGCACATTCAGATGATTGCGCTGGGCGGCGCTATCGGTACCGGCCTGTTTATGGGGGCGGGACGAAATATTGCGGTGGCGGGGACCTCGATCCTGCTGATTTACCTGCTGGTGGGCTTTTTTACCTATATGGTGATGCGGGCGATGGGCGAAGTGCTGCTCACCCGCCTGGACTATCGCTCCTTCGCCGATTTCGTCGGCGATTATCTGGGACCGCAGGCGAGCTTTTACCTCGGCTGGACCTACTGGCTGAGCTGGGTGGTGACCTGTATTGCCGACGTGGTGGTGTGCGGCAGCTATATGCAGTACTGGTTTCCCGAAATGTCGGCGTGGATGCCGGCCCTGAGCACCCTCGGCATTCTGTTCCTGTTCAATTTGCTGTCGGTGAAGATGTTCGGCGAGGCTGAGTTCTGGTTTGCGCTGATCAAGGTGATTACGATTATCGCGCTGATTGTGACCGGCGCGTGGATGATCGCCATCGGCTGGACCTCGCCGGACGGCGTGAAGGCTTCGCTGCACCATATCACCGACCCGGCGGTCTTTATGCCTCACGGCGTCACCGGCTTCCTCGCCGGTTTCCAGATAGCGATTTTCTCCTTCACCGGGATTGAGCTGCTCGGGACGATGACCGCGGAAACCCGCGATCCGCAGAAGATCTTACCTAAGGCGATCAACGCGCTGCCGCTGCGGATTATCATTTTTTATCTGCTGTCGATGGTGGTGATTATTGCCGTGGCCTCGTGGCCGGGCGTATCGCCCGACGCCAGCCCGTTCGTCACCCTGTTCGCCAAAGCCGGCCTGCCCGCCGCCGCGGCGGTGATTAACTTCGTGGCCCTGACCTCGGCGATGTCGTCGGCCAACAGCGGGGTCTACTCCAGCACCCGCATGCTATACGGCCTGTCGGTTGAGAAACACGCCCACGGGCAGTTTCGCATCCTGTCGCGCCATACCCGCATTCCGGTGCGCAGCCTGCTGTTCTCCTGCTTCTGCATGCTCAGCGGCACGCTGCTGCTGTTCCTCGTGCCGAACGTGATGACTCTGTTCACCATCGTCTCGACGCTGGCGGCCATTATGGTGGTCTTCAGCTGGGGAATGATCCTCGTGGCCTACCTGGTGTATCGGCAAAAGCGCCCGGACCTGCATGAAAGCTCGGCCTTTAAGATGCCGGCGGGCGTGGCGATGAGCTGGCTAAGCCTGCTGTTTTTTGCCTTCGCCATTTTTATTATGATCTTCGACCCCGATACCCTGAAGGCGCTGATCGCCACGCCGCTGTGGTTCATCGCCCTGTGGCTGTGCTGGAAAATAAAGCAGAAGCGAGAAGGGCAAACGCGGCTGGAGAAACTTAACGCCTGACAGGATACAATCGGCCCAATCTGCTGCGCGGCGATAAAGAGGGACGTTGTCGCTGCGCAAACTGAAAAGGAGAAGGTATGTCAGATAATTTCCCGGCGCTCTCCGCCGATACGCTGGCGGCAGCGAACCTCGTCGGCGCCTGGCTGGCGCAGGACGATTTTACAACGCTGGCGCAGAAGCCGCCGTTTGAGGTGGTGGTGCTGGCGGGCAACGCGGTGATCCCGACCATTGATGCCGCCTGCCGGTTGGCGGCTGACGCCGAGGTTCCGCTGCTGATAAGCGGCGGGATTGGCCACTCAACTTCATTTCTCTATGAGGCGGTACGCAACGATCCGCGCTATGGTTCGCTGCCGGTAGAGGGACGCGCCGAAGCGCTTATCCTTGCCGATATCGCCCATCAGTACTGGCACATACCGCGCGAGCGGATCGTGGCGGAAGCGCGCTCCACCAACTGCGGCGAGAACGCGCGCTTTACCCGCGAGGTGCTCGAGGCCGAGGGGCTGGCGCACCGCGAGGGCGTGGTTATCCAGGACCCGACCATGCAGCGGCGCACGATGGCGACCTTTGCCCGCGTCTGGCAGGGGGCAGATCCGCTGCCGCGCTGGTACAGCACCCCGGGCTTCGTGCCGCAACTGCGCAATACGCCGGAGCAGGGCCTGGCGTTCAGCGGGGCGGCGCACGGGCTGTGGCCGGTGGGGCGCTATCTGGCGCTGATCCTTGGCGAGCTGCCGCGCCTGCAGAATGGCCCACAGGGATACGGTCCGCTGGGTAAAGATTTTATTGCCCACGTTGATATGCCTCCGCGGATTGTCAGCGCGTGGCGCCAGCTGAGTGAAGACAGCCTCCTGACCCACGCCCTCGGCGAGCGAACCTTAGGCTGATGATTTTTGCCCGTTTGCGCCAGGTTTGTCGCAAACGGGCAGTTTGTGTTGCCTGAATGTAACGTTTCCCCCGGCTTTCGGGGCCGTTTTTATGAAGTAATTCACATAATCAGGCGTGCGGACTGCTCTTATTGCCTCTTATGGATAGATTTTTAACAAATAAATCACTTGTTAAAAACAATAAATCTACAGGAGCAGGCTATGACAGCACCCGTTCAGCACCCGATGTATATTGATGGTCAGTTTGTTGCCGGACGCGGCGACGCCTGGATTGACGTGCTTAATCCCGCTACCGAAGCGCTGCTCTCCCGTATCCCCGACGGCAGCGCCGAAGACGCGCGGCGGGCCATTGATGCCGCGGATCGCGCGCAGCCGGCCTGGGAGGCGCTGCCGGCTATCGAGCGCGCCGGCTGGCTGCGTAAAATCGCCATCGGGGTCCGCGAACGCGCCGGCGAGATTGCGGCGCTTATCGTAGCTGAAGGCGGGAAGACTCAGCAGCTGGCGGCAGTGGAGGTCTCCTTTACCGCCGATTATCTCGACTATATGGCCGAGTGGGCGCGGCGCTACGAAGGTGAAATCGTGCAAAGCGACCGTCCCGGCGAAAATATCCTCGTTTTCAAACGCGCCCTCGGCGTGACCACCGGCATCCTGCCGTGGAACTTCCCGTTCTTCCTGATTGCCCGCAAGCTCGCCCCGGCGCTGCTGACCGGCAATACGATTGTGATTAAACCGAGCGAGTTCACGCCCAATAACGCCGTTGCCTTCGCGCAGATTGTCGATGATATTGGCCTGCCGAAGGGGGTGTTTAACCTGGTGTTAGGCCGCGGGGAGACCGTCGGCCAGGAGCTGGCGGCGAACCCGAAAGTGGCGATGGTCAGCATGACCGGCAGCGTAGGCGCGGGTGAAAAAATCATGGCCGCCGCGGCGAAAAATATCACCAAAGTGTGCCTCGAGCTGGGCGGTAAGGCGCCGGCGATTGTGATGGATGACGCCGATCTTGAGCTGGCGGTCAAGGCGGTGGTTGATTCGCGGGTGATCAACAGCGGGCAGGTATGCAACTGCGTTGAGCGCGTTTACGTGCAGAAAGGGATCTACGATCGCTTCGTTAATCGCCTCGGCGAAGCGCTGAAAGCGGTGCAGTTCGGCGACCCGGCCCTGCGCGATGATATTGCGATGGGGCCGCTGATCAACGCCGCCGCGCTGGAGCGGGTCGAGCAGAAGGTGGCCAAAGCGCTGGCTCAGGGTGCGCGCCTTGCCTTAGGCGGCAAAGCGGTTGCCGGCAGCGGCTATTTTTATCCGCCGACGCTGCTACTGGACGTGCGCCAGGAGATGGATATCGTCCACGAAGAAACCTTTGGCCCGGTGCTGCCGGTGGTGGCGTTTGACACGCTTGAGGAGGCGCTGGCGATGGCCAACGATAGCGACTACGGGCTGACGTCGTCGATCTATACGCGCGACCTGAACGTGGCGATGAAGGCGATTAAGGGGCTGAAGTTCGGCGAAACCTACGTTAACCGCGAGAACTTTGAAGCCATGCAGGGCTTTCATGCGGGCTGGCGCAAATCGGGTATCGGCGGCGCCGACGGCCGCCACGGTCTGAACGAATACCTGCAGACCCAGGTGGTCTATCTGCAGGCCTGAGCCGCGGATGAAAAAGCGGATAGCCGAGGGCTATCCGCTGCGGTTACAACCTATTTAGCAAACTTATCCAGCACGCGGATGAGCTGGGTGACGAAGCCGTATTCGTTGTCGTACCACGCCACGGTTTTGACCAGCTGAACGTCGCCTGCCTCGGCGATTTCAAGCTGGGTGGCGTCGTAAATCGAGCCAAAGTGGCTGCCAATCACGTCGGAAGAGACGATCTCCTCTTCGGTATAGCCGAAGGATTCATTATTCGCCGCCGCGTTCTTCATCGCCTGATTGACCTCTTCGGCGGTCACCTTTTTCTCAAGAATCGAGACCAGTTCGGTGACCGATCCGGTTTTGGTCGGCACGCGCTGGGCGTGGCCTTTCAGCCTGCCGCTGAGCTCAGGAATGACCAGACCTATCGCCTTCGCCGCCCCGGTAGTGTGCGGGATGATGTTTTCCGCCGCCGCGCGCGAGGCGCGTAGATCTTTGCCGCGCGGGCCGTCGACCAGCGACTGGGTGCCGGTGTAGGCGTGAATGGTGGTCATCGTGCCGAGCCTGATCCCGAACGCATCGTGGAGCACTTTGGCCATCGGCGCCAGGCAGTTGGTGGTGCAGGAGGCGACGGAGATAATGGTGTCGTCTGCGGTGAGGGTGTCGTCATTGACGTTGTAGACGATGGTTTTCATCTCCCCGGCGGGGGCGGAGATCAGAACCTTTTTCGCCCCGGCGCTCAGGAACGCCTTGCCCAATCGTCCACCCCGGCGGTTTAGGAGTTAAATGATGTCAAAAAAACGCAGGATCGGCCGGCTGATCGCGGCAGGAAAAACGCCCCCCGCGCGGTTAACTCTTCAGGCAGAGATTGAGGCGCTGAAGATACCGCCCCGCACCAGAGCGGAAGCAAAGCGGCAGCTGGCAATAAAGCTTCGTCTGCTGAAGAGCGGGGTGCTGAACGAACAATCATTAAGAGAGCTGGAGAAAAGGGCGGCACAGGATTTATCATTAGCCAACGCGCGCAGATTTGAAGCGGGGGTTGTCGATGCGGTTACTACAGAAAAAATCTCCTTAGCGCATAAAAAATGGCGCGGCCGGACGGCAGATTAGCGCGGTACGATCTTTCTGCCGCGGGCGAATTTATGGATAAAAGGTGTTAGCAATGAATCTATCGGGCAGCTGTTTTCTGGCTGTATTGACGCTGGGTAGCGCCTCGTTTGCGGTGACGGCGAAAACAACGTCGGTTAAGTGCTCCTACCCGACCTATAGTGACCAAAGCGGCAATCATGTCGCTAAAAACCCGATGGTGTTGACGTTTATCATCGATAGCGGAACAAGCAAGGCCTATATGGCTGGAAACGCCGGTTCGACCGAGGTAGCCATCGTGCCAAACGGCGTAGACGGCATGTCTTTTATTGAAACGTCAGAGGTCGGTAACGTCACCGTTACGACAATGACGAGGAGCGGTGATTCGGTGCATAGCCGCAATACGGTTATGCCGGGAGGCATTTTCGCCTCTCAGCATTATGGAACCTGCGTGGCGCAGTAATTTTCGCCCGTTCAGATGCGGGAAAATCCCCCGGCGTCGTCGATAACCACGGTGTTACGACCGGAACGTTTGGCTTCATAGAGCGCCAAATCAGCTTTGCGAAGGACGGTGTAAACATCGTTTTCGTTATCGCTGAACCCGGCAACGCCGAGGGAAATGGTCACTTTCCCGGCGTGGGGGAAATCGGCATTTTCGATCCCCACCCGGATGCGTTCAGCCGCCGCCGCCGCTGCTGTCAGGCCGGTATCCGGCAGGAACACCACAAACTCCTCACCGCCAAACCGACAGGCAACCTGCCCGTCGGCGCAGAGGTTGCGCAGCTTCTCACTGAATGTGACCAGCACAGCATCGCCGCCGTCATGCCCGTGCAGATCGTTAATCTTTTTAAAATGGTCTATATCAATCGCGATGATGCAGCGCTCGGCGGAATGGAGGGATTGTTTCAGCAGGGTGCTGAAACCTTTGCGGTTATAGAGTCCGGTCAGCGGGTCCGTCATCGTTTCATCGCTGAGGGCGTTTACCCGCCTGGCCATTATTTGCAGATGCAGGCTGAAAGCCTCTTTAAGACGTTCCGCTTCCTTGTACCAGACGTTAATATTGGCCAGCTTTTTGAGCGTGGACTCATTGTTTTCCGCGCGCGTGAATTCTGCGAGTTTCTCCAGCGGAGCCGAAATGATGGCAGCAAAAATCGTTACGGTCGTCACCGTGAGGATGATGATCGCGAGCGTGAACCAGAACGCGTTCACTACCGTCTGCATTAATATACGGGATACGCTTTCCGATGCCCCCGAGATGATAACCTTCCAGTCGGCCTGCTTCAGGCTGGCGTAGCCAACCAGGTTGCCGCCGCTTTTGCCATCGCCAAAAAAGTGCCCGTTTTGCGTTTTGATAATCTGCTCCTGCAGGCCGGGAGCAGAATTAAACCCGCCGCCCACTCGTGTCGGATCGCGATTAAAGATTATTTTACCTTCATTATTAATGACGCTGACGTCCGTTGTATTTTCGTAAAAATGCATGCTTAGAATATCGCTGAGCATGCTCTCTTTTTGCAGATAGATGCTGCCGCCGATATAACCGAGATAGTCGCCGCCGGGGCTAAATAATGGTTGCGAGACAAACACGACGTAATTACCCGCCGCCGATATAAAAGGTTCAGAGATAAAAAGCTTTTTTGAGGCTATGGCCTGCCTGCTAGCGCCAGAGTGCAGCTTTATCCCCACCAGCTTCAGGCTCTCCGGAGAGGCGGCAGCAATAACGGCGTTGGAATTAACAATTACCACCGAGTTGAAAAAGCCGGACTGCAGGCGCAGCCGGTCAGCTTCATTTTGCAGCTGGCGGCGGTCGTTAAGGGCTTTTATCTGCCCGGCGCTGTAGGCCAGCTCCCGCTGCGCCGTCACCAGGTAGCGGTCGGTGGTATCCGCCAGTTTACGGGCGTAGGCGAGGTTGTTCTCGAGTAACCGATCCTCAATGTTGCCCTTCTGGAAAAGCGTCAGGGCGCTGAGCAGCAGCATTGATGTCAGCAGGATCCCTCCGACGGACAACATCAGCATGAGAGTGCGCAGATGCAGTTTTTTCCTTGGCATAAGTTTTCACGTATCTTAAAAATTTTCTGCATTTTATCAGCTTTTTAGCGCAGAACATAAGCAGCTTCTGCTGCTCTATCGCTTGATCGCAAGTTCCGGCTAGCGGGCGGCGGCCGGGATTATGGCGCGCCGTGCTACTGGGCGTCGATCGATTTTGTCCATGCCATATCAGCGATACCTAATCGACGACGCCCTTAGAGACTTACCGTGGGGAACGATACGTTACCCGGCTCCAGTAGCCTGAGCCGGTACCCGCAATTTTTATCCAGCCCAGACGCGTTAATTCCAGCGCAATAAAGGTGTTTAAGAGGCCGTGGCCCATGCTGACAACGTGCCCGTGCTGCGCCGCCGTGTCGATCAGATCCCGCGCCATTTTTGCTGCTCGCGCCCGGACTTCAGCTTTTGATTCAGATCCCGCCGCAAGATCAAAAAACCAGAGCAGGCGGAACAGCATCAGCCAGATACCCGCGGGGAATTTTATTAGCGCTACGTTGATAACGGGCAGCGGCGCTTCGCTGAGGTCGCGGAGTATGGCATCCGGGTTCACCCCCAGCGCAGATAGAGACGAAAGCGCGCGCGGCAGGGGGCTGCAGACAAAATAATCGCCGGCCTCGCAGGCGGATTTTGTCTTCGGAGAGGGCATTTCAGCTACCGTGGCAGCGTTATAATCCGCTATCCAGGCAGGCATTTCGCTGGCTTTAAGCCACAACAAACCCCGGTTCTTTACGCCGTCAGGCTTCCCGTGCCGTATTAAGGTAATGTCCATATTGGCATCGTCTGGTAATGAAATGAGTGGAGGCAATATAACATTGATGATAGTTTTCATATGCCGGTTTCTATCGTAATAAATTATTCTTTTAATATGCTCGGCTGAATAAAAAGACATCAGATGAAATACCTTATCTTCTTCTTTGCCGCGATCGTCATTTTTTGTGCTTTCTTCGTTATTCGCCTGTCAGATTTTGATCTTTCTGGTTATGGAAAACAGAGAGAAATATCATTTCAGCACCATCAGGATATTTTACACGGGACGTTAATTCTTCCTCCTGGTAAAGTTAATCCACCGGTGGTGCTTATCGTTCACGGCGACGGTGCCCAGGATCGCTGGTCCGCAGACGGGTATATTCCGCTTGTTAAGTTCCTGGTGGCCCAGGGAATAGCCGTTTTTTCATGGGATAAACCCGGCGTAGGAACAAGCACCGGGAACTGGCTGGCGCAGACAATGGCGGATCGCGCAGAAGAAGCGGCAATGGCATTACAAAAAATGAAACAACAGCCTGAGTTGAAAGACAGTCGTGCGGGATTTCTCGGATTTTCGCAGGCCGGATGGGTCGTGCCGCAGGCTAGCCAGCTGGCTCTCCCCGATTTTGCCGTGCTGGTCGGTGCGGCGATAAACTGGCGAAATCAGGGCGTATACTATCTGGAGCAACGGCTCAAATTTGCCGGGCGTTCGGCCGTTGAAATTGACCAGACTAAAAAACTTGAAGAAGAGACCTTTGACAGACAGTTTACGGAGGAAGCTGCTGCACATCCTTGCCTGTCGCGCTGTACCCGGCAGGACTTCGAGCGCAGAAATTCCCGCGCGGATGCAACCAAAGAGATCTCCGGGATGCATACTCCCGCGTTAATCATGATGGGAGAGAACGATCGAAATGTGGACCCGAATGAAACAGTCGAGATCTGGGCCAGGAAGTTACCAGAGAGCACTCCCCGATGCATCCAACTGGTTGCCGGTGCGACTCACGGGCTCCTGCGCAGTAGATGGTTTGATTACCAGCTTCCCTCACAGCTGCCGCTGTGGAAACAAGGCCTGTTTCTGTTGTTGGGGCAATATGCGTATTCACCCGCAGCACTCACTGCTGTTTCGCACTGGGTCCTTAACCAGAAATGCGGTTAATGAACTTCACGCTGACGGCTAACTAAATGGTTAACACTTTATGTAAGGGGGATTTGTGCGCACTCGCCCATCATCTCGATTAATAGTTCTTTCGCCTGAAAATCACGTCTTGCTCTTTTGCTTCTGCCATACAGATGACGCTTTGAGCGGCAGGACATATTGGGCAACGCCGGGTGGAGGGCTTGAACACAATGAATCCTTCGAGCAGGCTGCTTTACGCGAATTACTTGAAGAAACGGGTCTGATAAGAACAGCTGCAGGACCGCAGATCGCATCCAGATCCTTCACCATGATGCTAGCTGATGGGGAGACGGTTGTTGCTGATGAGCGTTTCTTCATTATTAATACAAATACATCAGATATCGACCGCTCAAGGTGGAGTAGCAACGAAAAAAAAGTCATTCGCGATCACTACTGGTGGACAATAGAAGAGCTCAGACATACCGATGAAATCATCTTCCCACTCGATTTGATCATCAACATTCTTGAAAGCAGGTTAAGCGACTCCCCGGTATTTAACGTGTCGAAATGACCTTGATGTTCGCTTCTGGCATGCAATGAACATCTGAACTTAGCCCATCACTCCCATAGCAAATGTCGCTTTTACATATTGCGAGCGGATGCTTAGGGCAAACGGCACGTCCCTGACTTTTTTCACCACTAAGCGCCCGGCTGAACTGGACCACAGGGCCATCGGTGACACCAGGCGACGGGGACGCGCCTACGGGCGAGCTGATATTTCCTTAACTGCTCGCCAGCTCGAACAGCCGACGCGTCGCGGGAGTCAATCCTGACATATGAATGCAGGCGTGCACCATGCCCGGCAGTCGCTCGCAGCGTACCGCTACGCCAGCTTCCTGCAGCCGAAGCGCATACCGTTCGGCCTCATCGCGCAGCGGATCGTATTCGCAGCTCAGGATGGTTGCCGGCGGCAAACCGCGCAGTGAAGTCGCGTGCAGCGGTTCGGCATGAGGATGACGGCGTTCTCCCAGATAGCTGTGCCAGCAAAATGCCATCGCATCACGCGTTAAATAATAGCCCTCAGCAAACTCGCGATAGCTCCCGGTTGCCATATCGCGACTTAACGCCGGATACAGCAGCAGCTGATGCTCAATGCGAGGACCGCCGCGATCCCGCGCCAGTAGCGCGGTTGCCGCCGCGAGATTCCCGCCGGCGCTATCGCCGCCCACCGCCAGGCGGTTGCTATCGATGCCCAAACGCTGCGCCTGTGCGTAAACCCAGCATAGCGCCTGATAAACATCCTCTAACGGTCGCGGAAATGGGTGCTCTGGCGCCAGCCGGTAATCCACTGACACTATTATCCGCCCGGTGGCATTGGCCAATGCCTGACAAGGCCGATCGTACAGCGCCAGCGATCCCAGACACCAACCGCCGCCGTGAGCAAACAGCATCGCTGGCTGCGCGGTTTCAGTATTTAAGCCAACGGGCGTATAGGCGCGAAGGGCAATACCGTAGCCATCATCAACGATGGCGACATAATCTTTGAAGCCATCGTTGATTTCCATCTCTCCCTGTAGCTGAAGCAAATCGGCTTCAGCGGCCGCGCGCATCTCGCCCAGCGACGCTGGCGGCGATGCGCTCCTTTGCGATGAAGCGGCGAGGAAGCCGGCAATATGCGGATCAAGCGGCATAGTGAGTCTCCTCTGAAAGAAAGGGGACGATCAGCCCGATAAAATCCTCATGACACTCTTCGGTAATAAAATGACCACACCCGGCCACCGTCTCGCCGCGCAGATCGTGAGCATTGCCCTGCAGCGTTGCCAGCGGCGCATCAGCCGTTGCATATTCTGCTCCCACCGTAAGCACCGGCATTGTTAAAGGCACTTGCTTGCGGAGCTGGTTCTGCCGAATGGTCTCCGGGATCGCGCGATAGTAATCGAAGCCCGCGCGCAGCCCGCCCGGAGCAGAATAGGCGGCGATATAAACCTCTGCGGCTACCCGATCGCGGCGATGAGACCAGCGGTTGAAAATATAGCTGAGATATTGTGATTCACGGCCGTAGGTCAGGGTTTCCGGTAAATCGGCCAGCTGATTGAACATGAAGTGCCAAAGGAAAATATTCTCTTCCGGCGCGACAAAAATCGACGGGGCAGGGGCCAGCCCCGGGATCACCGCTTCTGTCAGCACAAGTCGCTCAATCGCCTGCGGAAAATCGCTCGCTATGGCGTAGCCAATCCACATGCCAATATCGTGGCCCACCAGGCTGTAGCGCGTATGCCCCAGCTGCGCCATGACTGCGTGCAGCACGGCGCCAACGCTTCCGGTATCGTAGCCGCCATGGGGCTTATCGGAATCGCCGATGCCCGGAGGGTCAACGGCGATCGCCTGAAAACCGGCGTCGGCAAGCGCGCGGATGACGTAGCGCCAGGTATACCAGGTCTGGGGCCAGCCGGGTATCAGCAGTACCGGCTGCCCTTTTCCCGCCACGGCGCAGTGGATGCGCTGCCCGTTGACCTTAGGATAGACGTGTTGCACCTCAAGATCCGCGTAGAGGATCTCGCCGTATTGTTGTTCCATGAGGGATTCCTTGAAATATTCTGGCCTAGCGTATGCCGAGTAATTTTTTGATTTGATGAGGATTTACCGGCGCGCCGGCGAAGTCGTCGAACACCTTATCGGTGATGTGAATAATGTGGTTGCTGATGAACTCTGCCCCCTCCCGGGCACCGTCCAGCGGATTCTTCAGGCAGCACTCCCACTCCAGCGTTGCCCAGCCGGCGTAATCGTATTGCGCAAGCTTCGCGAAAATGGCTTTGAAATCAACCTGACCGTCACCCAATGAGCGGAAGCGGCCCGCGCGATCGATCCATGATTGATAGCCGCCGTAGATCCCCTGACGGCCGGTGGGATTAAATTCGGCGTCTTTAACGTGGAACATATTGATGACGTCCTTATAAATATCAATAAATTCCAGGTAGTTGAGCTGCTGTAGCACCATATGACTCGGGTCAAAAAGTACCCGGCAGCGCGGATGTTCGCCCACCCGCTGGTGGAACATTTCGAACGTCACGCCATCGTGTAGATCTTCGCTCGGGTGGATTTCATAGCACAGATTAATACCCTGCTCATCGCAGGCGTTGAGTACCGGCAGCCAGCGCCTGGCAAGCTCGTCGAAGGCGGTTTCGATTAGCCCGGCCGGACGCTGCGGGAACGGAAACAGATAAGGCCAGGCCAGCGAGCCGGAAAAGGTGCCCAGTTCGCTGAGGCCAAGGCGCGCGGAGGCTTTGACGGCCATCAGCAGCTGTTGCCGGGCCCACTCGCCGCGGGCTTGCGGATTGCCGTGTACCTCGGACGGCGCAAAGCTGTCACATAAGCTGTCGTAGGCCGGATGTACCGCCATCAGCTGGCCGAAGATATGGCTGGTCAGTTCGCTGACTACCAGACCGTGTTCCGCCAGCATACCGGTAAGATCGTCGCAGTAGGTCTGGCTTTCTGCCGCGGTTGCCACGTCGAAGAGACGCCGATCCCATGCCGGGATTTGCAATGCCTTAAAACCGGTTTCTGCGGCCCATTGGGCAATCGCAGCCAGGCTGTTGAACGGGGCGACCTCGTCGCTAAACTGAGCGAGATGGAGGCCTGGACCTTTGAGGGTTTTCATCGTAAACTCCTATTGTTTGTCGATTGACAAACAATAGGAGTAAAAACGGATAACCGCAAGCAAAATTATAAATGCGTTGGTAATCTCAACGATTTAAGCGATCCTTGATCGCTAAATATCGGACCAACTGGAGCAACGTAATGGCAGGCAGACCGCGCGAATTCGATCGTGAACTGGCGCTTTTGAAAGCGCGTAATCTATTCTGGCGACAGGGCTATGAAGGGACGTCAATGTCGGATTTGGTGGCGGAACTGGGCATCGCTTCCGCGCGTATTTACAAGGCATTCGGTGCAAAAGAACAGCTTTTCCGGGAAGCGATCGCTGACTACGAAAATCAGGAAGGGGGCTTCGCGGATCGCGCCTTTGCCGCCGAGGGCAACGTGCGGGAGGCAATCAAAACGCTGCTGATGGATGCTGTGCACCTCTACTGCCAACCGGACCTGCCGCAAGGATGTATGGTGGTTGCCTCCGCTGCCAGCGTCAGCGTGGAAAATGACGACATCAAAACCTGGCTGGCTCAGCATCGTCTCCAGCGCACGCAGCAGATTATCGACCGGCTGCGTCAGGCGGTGCATAGCGGCGAGCTGCCTGCCACTACCGATGCTGACAGCCTTGGCGATTATTTCGCCGCCTTTTTGCACGGCCTGTCGGTTCAGGCTCGCGATGGTGTTGCCGAATCGCGATTGCTGGCGGCGGCTAATGTGGCGCTGACCGCACTACCATATACAGATTAAGTTATTTTCGTTGGCAATGGCGTGAAGCAGGCGAACGGCAAGTTTCCCTCGCGTAACTGCGCACGCGGATGGATATCTGCGGCCGTGAGTGGATGATCAACATCATTGGTCTTATTTTTGCTGATGTTAATCTCTCCTGTCTGAAGGTTGATATCTTCTCAAGCCGAAGCACCCCATGCCGCAAACCGGTGTGTACCGCGACAATCCATATCAATGCGTGCCTACGAGAATGTTTGGTAATCAGATGTGCCAGGAGGGGAGCAGGGGTTTTTGGGTTACCTTTAAATTTTTAACATTCTCATGGGGAGAGCGTGTATTGAACGGGCTTTGACTGGCTAAATCAGCATCCGAGAGAAAGACCGCGCAGCGTGCGCGGCAGTCCGCCGCCCGCGAGCGTAAAATTGAACTGGATCTCTACTCATAATTCCCCAGAATGACAGTGAAAGCGCTTTCTGCTCCTCTGGCAGTCCCCATTATGCTAAGTTTTAGGGGCCATCTGTCTTACGAGAGTCTTAACTCAGGAGATAATTCTAAGGAGAGTAAATATGGCCATGTTTGGGAAAGTAACACTTGGCATGTTCTGTCTTGTTTTTGCGAAATTTGCATTCTGTGCAGAAAAAGGGCTCAATTACGAATCAAATAATAAGACATTCACCTTAAAAGAAGAGTGTATTTCATCTTTGGTGATGAATCATTATATGTTTGATTCAAAAGAATATTACTCGCTGAGCGTGCGTTTAAAAAATAGTCGAAATTGTTCTCTGGCGTTAAATGGCATAATAGGAGAAAATATCGGGAATCACTTGCGCATATATTTCAACTCTGATTTGCTGATTGATAGTTATATTGCGGGGAAGCTTAATACTGAAAATGGCTTCAAAATGCCTTTGGACAGTAAGAAGTTGGGCGATAAAATTCTTTCATTTTATCACAAGAATAGTTAAGTGAATGTATCTATGAAATTACAGTCGCCCTGATTTGGGGTGACGGTATGCTTAATCATCTTTTGCGGAAATCTACCGTTACCGTAACGGGAACTGAGTGAGATTTTACTCGTACAGAAGAATGCCCGGCCCAGGTAGCCGTTAACGAGAAATAACCAGGTCCACGGTCCAGATGGTCTTAATCTGATTATGCTCTGGATACTTACATGTGTTCAAACATAAAAATCTTCCCGAAACTCGTGAGGTTGATGGCGAAAATAGGTCGTATTTTAGGGGGGATTGGGGGGCGAAAAGTATCTTAGGGGCGCTTTTGAGGGCGTTAAAAACGCCGCAAACGACCAACAATCTCCTTCAGCCTTACAGCTTAACTTCTTGTATTGCCGGTAAATGCATGATTCCTCGCGATTGTTTCTTATAAGTACGTAAAAGTTAATGAATTTTTAATAAAAGGCCGTTATGTTGTCGGCATCACACTTTTGTTAAGGGTTTTCCCATGCGCGATAAATACTCCGGCCTGCAGATAGGCATCCACTGGCTGGTATTTTTATTAGTGGTTGGCGCCTATGCCGCTATGGAGCTGCGGGGCTTTTTCCCTCGCAGCGACCGGCCGCTGATTAACATGATTCATGTATCCTGCGGTATTTCCATCTGCGTACTGATGGTGGTACGACTGCTGGTGCGCCTGAAATCTCCCGCGCCGCCGATTGTGCCGAAGCCATCGCCGATGATGACCGGTTTCGCGCACCTGGGGCATCTGGTTATCTATCTGCTGTTTATCGCCTTACCGATCGTCGGCATGGTCATGATGTATAACCGCGGCAACCCGTGGTATGCGTTTGGCCTGACGATGCCCTTTGCGGCGCAAAGTAATTTTGAGCTGGTGGATACGCTGAAGGGCGTACACAGCCTGCTGGCGAATACCGGCTACTTTGTCGTTGGCCTGCATGCGCTGGCCGCGCTGATGCATCACTATTTGTGGAAAGACAATACGCTGCTGCGCATGATGCCGCGCAAGCGCTAGCTGTGATTAGCTTTCTACGTTCAGACCCCGCCCTGTGCGGGGTTTTTTATTTCTTTTACCGCGGACTGTGATACATCTGATCGCACCAACGGGAAGAGGGGATAAAGATGAGAGTCAGACTTGCCGCGCCGGATGAAGCGCCAGCGCTATGGGAAATCCGCAATCAGGCGATACGCCACGGCTGTCGTGAAAGCTATGACGCCGAGGTTCTGCAGGCCTGGACGCCGGATCTGATGCCGGAAGGCTATCGCCATGCGGTGCGCGACAACCCCTTTTATGTGATCGAAGAGGCGAACGGGCGCGCGGCAGCGACCGGCTATCTCGACCTTCGCGCCGGCAGCGTCGAGGCGATTTTTACCCGCCCGGAGTGCTTCGGTAAAGGTTACGCCGGGCTTATCGTGACGACGATAATCGCTGAAGCGCGTCGCCGGGGGCTGACGCGAATCACGCTGGAAGCCACGCCCAACGCCGCCGGTTTCTATCTGTACCACGGCTTTGTGGCGCTCGGTGAAAAATGGCTGCCATCAAAGCTGGCCAATGCTGATTTACGCTGTGTGGATATGATGCTGGAGCTGAGCTGAGCCCAAAACTGCGCCGCTGTGCTACGGTTAAAGCGGCGTTTCAATTTGCCATATTGCTTAATTAAATATAGTATACCCCCCTATATGATATGGAGGGCGTCACCGTGCCACATTCACCTGAAGATAAAAAACGCGCCCTGAGCCGCGTGCGCCGTATTCGCGGGCAGGTCGAGGCGCTTGAGCGCGCGCTGGAGTCCGGCGAGTCCTGTATGACAATTCTGCAGCAGATCGCCTCAATTCGCGGCGCAACCAACGGTTTGATGGGGGAGATGGTGGAAATTCATCTCCAGGATGAGCTGGTAAGCGGCGAAACCACCCCCGACCAAAGAGCGATACGAATGGCGGAAGTCGGCCATCTGCTACGATCCTACTTAAAATAAATCATGACGAAGGAAGAGACCCTTATGAAATCACGTGCAGCAGTCGCGTTTGGCCCGGGCCAGCCGCTGAAGATCGTTGAGATTGACGTCGCGCCGCCGAAAAAAGGCGAAGTGCTGGTCAAGATCACCCACACCGGCGTCTGCCATACCGATGCCTTTACCCTCTCCGGGGACGATCCGGAAGGCGTGTTCCCGGCGGTGCTGGGGCATGAAGGCGGCGGCATTGTCGTTGAAGTCGGCGAAGGCGTGACCAGCCTGCAGCCGGGCGATCACGTTATTCCGCTGTACACCGCCGAGTGCGGCGAGTGCAAATTCTGTAAATCCGGCAAAACCAACCTCTGCCAGGCGGTTCGCGCCACCCAGGGCAAAGGCCTGATGCCGGATGGCACCACCCGTTTCTCCTACAACGGCGAGCCGATTTATCACTATATGGGCACCAGCACCTTCAGCGAATACACCGTTTGCGCGGAGATTTCGCTGGCGAAAGTTAACCCCCAGGCTCCGCTGGAGAAAGTCTGCCTGCTGGGCTGCGGCGTGACGACCGGGATCGGTGCGGTTCACAACACCGCGAAGGTGAAAGAGGGCGATACGGTAGCGGTATTCGGCCTCGGCGGAATCGGTCTGGCGGTTATTCAGGGCGCGGTACAGGCGAAAGCCGGGCGCATTCTGGCGGTCGATACCAATCCGGAAAAATTCACGCTCGCCAAAGAGATGGGCGCGACCGACTTTGTCAATCCGCGTGATTACGAAAAGCCGGTGCAGGACGTCATTGTTGAGCTTACCGACGGCGGCGTGGACTTCAGCTTTGAGTGTATCGGCAACGTCAACGTCATGCGTTCGGCTCTGGAGTGCTGTCATAAAGGCTGGGGCGAGAGCGTGATTATCGGCGTTGCCGGTGCGGGCCAGGAGATTAAAACCCGGCCGTTCCAGCTGGTAACCGGCCGCGTATGGCGCGGTTCCGCATTCGGCGGCGTCAAAGGGCGCACCCAGCTGCCGGGCATGGTTGAAGACGCGATGGCGGGGAAAATTCGCCTCGATCCGTTTATCACCCACCGCCTGCCGCTGGATCAGATCAACGAAGCGTTTGACCTGATGCACGAAGGTAAATCAATCCGTACCGTTATTCATTTCGGCGACCAGTAATCACCGGCAGCAGGCACAACGTGCCTGCGAGTGCCGACGCCGATCGTCAGAGGCGCTTCGCTGAGGCAAAAAAATACCTGCCGGTGGCTTCACCGGCAGGTATGAGTGTGACAAGACTCCGTGCTTACTGCTGGTCAGGCAGCGCGTAGGCGATGATATAGTCGCCGCGATCCGGAGACTGACGTGCGCCCCCGGCGTTGATGATGATGTACTGCTTGCCGGTTTTCGGCGAAACGTAGGTCATCGGACCGGACTGGCTGCCGACCGGCAGACGAGATTTCCAGATTTCCTTACCGCTGGCGGTATCAAACGCCCGCAGGTAGAAGTCCTGGGTGCCGGCGAAGAACAGCAGGCCGGACTGAGTAGACAGCGATGCGCCGAGCGTCGGCATGCCGATTGGAATTGGCATATGCATCCGAATCCCCAGCGGGCCGGTATCCTCAACGGTGCCGACCGGCACCTGCCACACCAGCTTCCCGCTTTTCAGATCCACTGCCGACATCGTACCGAACGGCGGCTTCTGGCATGGAATGCCCAGCGGCGACAGGAAGCGTTCGCGCATTGCGCCAAACGGCGTGCCTTCCATCGGCACGATACCCATCTCAATCCCGCTGGCATTTTTGGCGACTTTGGCGCGCGGCACCATATAGTTTGCCAGGCCGAGACGCATATCGTTGACGAACATCAGACCGTTATTCGGGTCGACCGACACGCTGCCCCAGTTCATACCGCCCAGCGAACCCGGATACTGCAATGAACGGTCTTCGCCCGGCGGGGTGAAAATGCCCTGATGGCGCATGGATTTAAAGGCGATACGGCAGATCAGCAGATCGACCGGCGTGGCGCCCCACATATCCGACTCTTTCAGCGTTTCGTTACCGATCATCGGCATGCCGACGGAGTAGGGCTGGGTCGGCGAGTAGCGCTCGCCTTCGACGTTGCCCTGCGGAACCGGGCGCTCCTCCACTTTGGCAACCGGCTCACCGGTTTCGCGGTTGAGCATAAAGATCATGCCCTGCTTGCTGGTCTGTACCAGTACCGGGGTGGTAGCGCCTTTACCATCCGGCAGGTCGTACAGCAGCGGCTGCGACGGCAGGTCAAAGTCCCACAGGTCGTGATGGGTCGTCTGATAGTGCCAGCGCACCTGGCCGGTGGTGGCATCGACGGCAACGATTGACGAGCTGTACTTATCGTCAAGCGCGGTCCGCTCGCCGCCAAAGAAATCCGGCGTGGCGTTGCCGGTTGGCAGGTAGATCAGGTTCAGCTTCGCATCATAGGACATCGCTGACCAGACGTTAGGCGTACCGCGCGTGTAGGTTTGACCTTCCGGCGGCAGACCGGTCAGGTTTGGATTACCCGGATCCCATGCCCACGCCAGCTTACCGCTGTGGACATCATAGGCGCGTACCACGCCCGGGGGCTCGCCGGTGGAGAAGTTATCCGCCACGCGGCCGCCGACCACCACCACGTTCCCGGCCACCAGAGGCGTCGAGGTCTGCTGGTAGTAGCCCGCTTTGATCTCACCCATTCCAACGCTCAGGTCGACGACACCGTGTTCACCAAATTCTTCACACGGTTTGCCGCTATCGGCGTCGATGGCGATCAGGCGCGCGTCGGTTGTCGGCAGGAACAGACGACGGGAGCAGGCGGCGGGCTGAACGTCAGCCGCCGGAGCGGGCTGAGCCTCGCCGTCCGCGTAATAGCCGAGCCCGCGGCAGCGCTGCCAGTTTGGCGCGGTGGCCTTTGAGTCGTAGCGCCATTTTTCCTTGCCGCTATCAACGTCCAGCGCCAGCACCTTGCTGTAAGGGGTGCAGACATACAGCGTATCGCCGATTTGCAGGGGGGTATTCTGATCTTCGGCGCCGGAGCCGTTGCTCTGCGGAATATCCCCGGTATGGGCGACCCACGCCACCTGCAGCTGATTAACATTGTGCTTGTTAATCTGATCCAGCGCGGCGAAGCGATCGCCGTGGGTAGTATTGCCCCAGTGCTCCCAGTTTTTCTGCTGTTCGCCGGCGGCAACCGGCTTAACCGGTACCTCTTCGGTGGCGCTCACCAGCGGCTGCGCCTTGAACATCCAGCCGAAGCTGACGGCCAGCACGACCGCCAGCGCCGCCGCGAGGCCAAAGGCCGGGCCTTTTTTCGTCGCGTTAACCGAGAAGAACGGCCAGACGAGGGCCGAAAGAAGCGCCAGCGCGCCGAAGACAAACAGGCGCGAGAACAGCGGCCAGAAGGTCCATCCGGCATCGCTGATGGCCCAAACAATGGACGCGACAAACGCCAGCGCGTACAGCAGGATGCCGCTGCGGCGGTTGCGGAAGATGAGTACGGAGGCGATAACCATCGCCAGCCCCATCAGGCTGAAATAGAGGCTGCCGCCGAGCGTGGCGAGCTTTATGCCAGGAATACCGATGGCCAGGCCGATTATCAGCATCAGCCCGGCGAGAAGCCACTTCAGGATCCGGGGGAATCCTCGTGGCGCGTGACCCGTTGTCATGTTGTCTCCTTAACCACCCGTTCTCAGGGGTGAACCAAATGAATCAAAAATTTAATGTTTATCTTTTGAGTGAAGCGATAAATGGCTTCATGAAAGAGGGTTGATCGCTGATTTTGATTTCATATGAACCATATGGTGAAATCGTGGCAATGATAAATCTGTTACCGAAGTTTGCGCAATTGTTAATAAATAATTTCGCACTTATTGATTATGCTGCTAAGCAAACGGCGCTATCTGCGGTCGGTCGCCGCCGGCCTGCCGGGGGGAAACGTAGAGAGGACAGGGCGATGTCTGGTGGGGAGGAATAACCGATTTGCCCGGACAGGCGGCGATCTGTCCGGGACCAGGTTCAGGCCGGCATCGATTTTCGAATCGCGCTGAGCAGGATCTGCGCGCCGGAGGTGAGGGTGGCATCGACCCGGGTCAGAATACCGATCGGTTCACCGGCGCCCTGAGTCGGTACCGGCAGCGCGCTAAGCAGGCCGCGCCGCAGGTCGTCCTTCACCGCCCCGGAGGGGACGAACCAGATATAGTCATAATCGACGGTCAGCTGGCGCGACAGCGACGCCGAGAGCGTCTCTATACAGCCAGCGGGAATTTTACATCCCTGGCTTTGCAGCAGCGTTTCGGCATTCTGGCGGGGGATCGTCCCTTTAGGCGAAACGACGACCGGCCAGTCCATCACCCGGCTGAGCGTCACCGTCTCCTGCAGCAGCGGGTGCCCGGGGCGAACCACCAGCTTCAGGGATTCCAGAAACAGCAGCTCATAGTTCAGACCGCTCATCAGCTCCGGGTCGGACATGCGCCCGATGCCGATATCAATCTCCCCCGATTTAAGCCCCGCCAGCAGCATGGTGTTATTCATAGTGGCGACCTGCAGGGTGATATCTTTCTGCTGCTGGTGAAACTGGCCGATGACCGTCGGCAGAATGCCGAGCGCGGCGGTAGGCAGCGCGCCGATGCGCACCACGTCGGGATTCATTCCCTCTTTGCGGTTGAGCGCCTGGCCCGCGGTATTAAGCGCGTCGAGGACCTTTACCGCGTGGGTGAGAAACTGCTCTCCGACCAGCGTCAGCTGTGCGCCAAGCCGCCCGCGCTCAAAAAGCCGCGTTCCGGTCAGCTGCTCCAGCTCGTTCAGCGTTTTTGATAAAGCGGGTTGGCTAAGATTAAGTGTTTCAGCCGCACGCCCCAGCGTTCCCTGTTGAGCGACGGCCACGAAGGTGTGTAGATGGCGCAAGCGAATGCGCTGACTAAAGAGAACGTTTTTTTCCATAATTGATACTAAAAACAGAGCGGTATGAGTGACAAGCGATATTGTTTAAATTTGATAACCCAATGGCAAAATATTATTAACATTTACTCTTGTTATATTACAAATTCTTTTAGCCGACGCTAAAAAGACGATGCCCCGGGCTGTGCCGGGGCAAACGGGGGAAAAATGACCTCAAAGATCGAAAAAGACGGTTTCGTTCTCGCCCTGCAGATGAATATCGAAACGATAGACGATTTCGCCGCCGCGCGCTTCGCGCCGGGCGATTAGCGTCTGGCGGCGCACCTCCCACTCGATCAGGTTGAGCACCGGATCGGTTTGGTTGGCCTCCTGCTCGTCGGCAAAGTACATCCGCGTATTGAGGCCAATGTTGATCCCACGCGCCACCACCCATAAGTTGACGTGCGGCGCCATCACCCGCCCGTCGCGGCCGACAACCGCGCCCGGCTTAATGGTTTCAAAGCGCCAGACGCCGGAGGCGAAGTCGGAGCAGCTGCGGCCCCAGCCGCGAAACGCCGGATCGCGCTTTTTGCCGGTCTGCCGGTCGTCGGGATGCGCGTAGCGTCCGGCGGCGTTGGCCTGCCAGATCTCCAGCAGCACGTCGCGCACCGGAGTGCCGGAACCGTCAATAACCCGGCCCTCAATGGTAATACGCTCGCCCTCGGTATCCGCAGTGGCGAGCTGCGGGCCAAAGTTATTTTCGAAAATGTGGAAGCCCGCGGCCTCTGGCGCAAGCCCGATATGAACATAGGGGCCGGCGGTTTGCGAGGCGGTTTCTGGTAAATAGTCTTTCATCGGGCGGCCCCCTGAGTGCGGTTTTCAAACAGCGTCGCGCGATGGCCGCGCAGCACCAGATCGAAGCGGTACGCCAGACAGTCCAGCGGCACGGCGGCATGGGTATCCAGCTCGGCAATCAAGGTGCGAACGGCATCGTCGTTATTGATGGTTTTGACGATCGGGCACTGCTTAATCAGCGGGTCGCCCTCGAAATACATCTGGGTGATCAGGCGCTGCGCCCACGCATCCCCGGAGAGGGAAAAGTGAATATGCGCCGGGCGCCAGTCGCTGACCTGATTGCGCCACGGATAGGGCCCCGGCTTGATGGTGCGAAAACAGTAGTAGCCGTTTTCGTCGGTCAGTACCCGGCCGCAGCCGCCAAAGTTGGGGTCAATGGGCGCCAGATACTGATCTTTTTTATGCCGGTAGCGGCCGCCGGCGTTGGCCTGCCAGACCTCCACCAGGGTGTTCTTCATCGGGCGGCCAAAGCCGTCGCGAACGTAGCCGTGCACGATAATACGCTCGCCGATCGGCAGGCCTTCTTTGGCATAGTTAAGGATAAGGTCGTTATCCAGCGGCCCGAGGTCATCGTGGCTGAACACCGGGCCGGTAATTTCAGAAAGCGAGTTCTGCAGGGAGATCAGCGCATTGCGCGGCGAGCGCAGGACGCTGGTTTTGTAGCCTGGGGCGTAAGCGGGAGGATGGCTGTTATAGTCGCGATGAAGCACCTCGCGCGGGGACCATTTATCGTTCATAGGGTACGTACTCCGTTTTATTCGGTACAGGGCATCTTGTTTTAATTTCGCCAGAAACAGTGTGTGTAAATGCTTTGTTAATTTAAAGTGAAATTAAAGGGTCTATTTCATAACCCAGGGTTATGTCCTGCGCCGGGCAAAGGGCAGGGGCAGGTTATCCGCATCACAGTTTGTAAATTCTTCCTGCTGGCGCGAGAGGCCTTCTCTACACTCCAGGAAGTATTCACTGGAGGTAAGACATCATGGCGAACACCATCACGGCTGATGAAATTCGGGAACATTTTTCACAGGCTATGTCGGCGATGTATCAGCAGGAAGTTCCGCAGTACGGAACGCTGCTCGAGCTGGTAGCGGACGTCAATCTGGCGGTGCTGGAGCACAATCCCAGGCTGCACGAGCAGCTGGCGAATGCCGATGAGCTGGCCCGGCTGAACGTTGAGCGCCACGGCGCAATCCGCGTCGGCACTGCGGAAGAGCTGGCGACGCTGCGCCGTATGTTTGCCATCATGGGGATGTTCCCCGTGAGCTATTACGATCTCTCCCAGGCCGGGGTGCCGGTCCATTCCACCGCCTTTCGCCCCGTGGATGACGCCGCGCTGGCGCGTAACCCGTTCCGTATTTTTACCTCGCTGCTGCGCCTGGAGCTGATCGCCAGCGACGAACTGCGTCAGCGGGCGGCGGAGATTCTGGCTAAGCGCGATATTTTTACCCCGCGCTGTCGGGCGCTGATTGCGCAGCAGGAAGAGAGCGGCGCTTTCACGCCCGCTGAAGCGCGGGAGTTTGTGCGCGAGGCGCTGGAAACGTTCCGCTGGCATAGCCACGCCACGGTAGATGATGAAACCTATCACGCCCTGCAGAATGAACATCGGCTGATTGCCGACGTGGTCTGTTTCCCGGGCTGCCACATTAATCATCTGACGCCGCGCACGCTGGATATCGACCGGGTTCAGGCCCTGATGCCGGAGTGCGGCATCGTGCCGAAGGCGCTGATTGAAGGCCCGCCGCGCCGCGATGTGCCGATCCTGCTGCGCCAGACCAGCTTTAAAGCGCTGGAGGAGCCGGTGATTTTTGCCGGGGAGCATCGGGGCACCCACAGCGCGCGTTTTGGCGAAATCGAACAGCGCGGGATCGCGCTGACGCCGAAGGGCCGGGCGCTGTACGATCGCCTGCTGAACGAGGCCGGAGTCGGAAAGGACAACCTCCAGCATCAGCGCCACCTGCAGGATGTGTTCAGCCAGTTTCCGGACAGCGAGTTTCTGCTGCGCCAGCAGGGACTGGCGTGGTTCCGCTATCGGCTGACGCCGGCGGGGGAAGCCCACCGCCAGGCCTTCGGTCCCGGCGACGATCCGCAGCCGCTGATTGAGCGCGGCTGGCTGATTGCCCAACCGATTATTTATGAAGACTTTTTGCCGGTGAGCGCGGCGGGGATTTTCCAGTCTAATTTGGGTAACGAAACGCAGGCCCGCAGCCACGGCAACGCCAGCCGCGACGCCTTTGAAGCGGCGCTCGGCTGCCCGGTACTCGACGAGTTTGCGCTCTATCAGCAGGCGGAGGATCGCAGTAAACGGCGTTGCGGTCTGCTCTGAAACCGGTACTCTGCTGGCATAAACCGTAAAAGGAAGCAGGTCATGCAGAATCCGTCTACGCCGCTGGTGAAAACCCGCCAAGGCACGTTATCCGGGATCGCCGAGCAGGGGATCCATATCTGGCGCGGCATCCCCTACGCCGCGCCGCCGGTTGGCGAACTGCGCTGGCGCGCCCCGCGCCCGCCGGAGCGCTGGCAGGGCGTTCGCCGGGCCGACGCCTTCTCCGCCGCCAGCTGGCAGGACATTGAGTACTGCCGCGAGCTGGGAGGCGGCGATCCCGGCAGTTTCTCGGAAGACTGCTTATATCTCAACGTCTGGTCGCCCGCCGTCCGCACCCAGCCGCTGCCGGTGATGGTCTGGCTGCACGGCGGGGGCTTTACCATCGGCGCGGGCAGCCTGCCGCCGTACGATGGGCAGGCGCTGGCGGGCAGGGAGGTTGTGGTGGTGACGGTGAACTACCGGCTGGGGCATCTCGGCTTCTTCGCGCATCCGGCGCTGGAGGGCGAGGAGGGCGAGCCGGTGTATAACTTTGCGCTACTCGATCAAATTGCCGCCCTGCAGTGGGTGCAGGAGAACATCCACGCCTTCGGTGGGGATGCGGCAAACGTCACCCTGTTTGGTGAGTCAGCCGGCGCGCGAAGCGTGCTATCGCTGATGGTCTCGCCAAAGGCCAAGGGGCTGTTCCATAAAGCGATTATCCAAAGCGGCTATACGCTGCCGGACCTCCCGCGCGCCAGGGCGCTGGAGAAGGGGCGACGGCTGGCGGAGCATTTTTCGCTGCCGGACGCCAGCGCCGAGCAGCTGCGGGCGATCCCCGCCGAGGCCTTCTGGCCGCTTACCGCGCCGCTGAGTATCGGCCCGGCGCCAATCGTCGGCGATGCGGTGCTGCCGCAGCCGATGCTGGAGACCTTCTTCGCCGGTCGTCAGCATCCGCTGCCGGTCCTGATCGGCTCGAACAGCGACGAGGCCAGCGTGATGGCGGTCTTCGGCGTTGATATTGCCGGGCAGATCCAGAAGCTGCGCCGCGAGCGGCGCTTCGGCCTCGGGCTGATTAAACTGCTCTATCCCGGCGTTAAGGGCGACGCGGCGCTCGGCCGCGAAGTGTGCCGGGATATGGCGTTCACCACTCTTGGCTATGTGGTGATGCAGGCCCAGCAGCGGGTCGGACAGCCCTGCTGGCGCTACTGGTTCGACTACGTGCCGCAGGCCGCGGATGAAGCCTATCCGCACGGCGCGTGGCACGGGGACGAGGTTCCCTACGTCTTCGATACCCTCGCGCTCGCCGAGCCGGTACGCGGCTATGCCGATGATGGCGATAGGGCCTTTGCGGGGCAGATCGCCGACTACTGGGCCAGCTTCGCCCGCCTTGCCGGCAGCGGCTGCAGCGAGCTGCCGGGCCCGGTGCGCTGGCTGGCCTGCCGGCGCGGTCGCGACCGGCTGCTGCGTATCGGGCTGCATAAAAGGGTGGGGTTCAGGCTGGAGAACCGCTTTATGCGCGCGCGGCTGGCGCTGTTCCGCCGGGTGATGCGCCATCATGTGACTCTGGATTAACCAGCTCCTCGCGAAACCGCGCCAGGCCATCGGCTTTGCTCTGCGATGCCCGCACCAGCAGACGGTAGCTGGCGCCGGTTTTCACGCTGAGGGCGAAAGGGCGCAGCAGGCGGCCAACCCGCAGATCTTCCGCCACCAGCGTCGCATCGGCGATGGCGATCCCCAGCCCCTGCATGGCGGCGGTGATCGCCAGATCCATGGTATCGAAGTGCTGGTTTTTGCGCATCGCCAGCGGCGCATCGGGGGAGAACTGCGTCAGCCACAGCGACCAGTCGGTTTTATCCCGCGTCGGATGTAAAAAAGTCGCGCCGTCGAGGCGGGCGTCGCACGGGGTGCTGCCGCTGATGACCGGCGTCAGCGCCTCTTCGAACAGCAGATCGCCGGCGCTTTGATGGGTGCCAAAAACGATCGCCGCATCGTAGGGCTCCGTTTTGAAGTTAACGCTATGTTCGGTGGTGGTGGTCAGGGCGATCTGCAGCTCCGGGTGGCGCTGCTCTATCGCCACCAGCTTTGGCACCAGCCAGCGGATGGCGCAGGTCGGCGCCTTCAGGCGCACCACCGTTTGCTGCTGTCGGGCCTGTTCGGCGACGGTCACCAGGCGGCCAAACGCCGACTGGAGCTCCGGGTAGAGGGCGCTGCCCTGGGGCGACAGGCGCAGCCCGCGCGCGTGGCGTTCAAAAAGCGGAAAACCGAACCAACCTTCCAGCGCCGCAATCTGGCGGCTCACCGCGCCCTGAGTCAGGCACAGCTCCCGCGCGGCGTGGGTCAGGTTGAGGTGTCTGGCGGTGACCAGAAAGGTCTCGACGGTATTAAAAGGCAGGGCGCTCCGCGACATGTCGTCTCCAGCTATGCATTTTGATCATAGGCAGTATGCCACGCTTCGTTCCGGGAATGGGACAATGCGTTGCACTTTCGCCGACTAATCAGCGGCCCGCGGTTAAACTACTATCAGCCTTATTGCGCAAGCATCTGCCGGAGCGCCCGCTCTGGCAGGGATCGCCTGATGTTGATATGAGGAAAAGATCATGGCTAAACCGTACGTCCGTCTGGATAAGAGTAATGCAGCAGTGCTGCTGGTCGACCATCAAACCGGGCTGCTATCGCTGGTGCGCGATATCGACCCGGATAAATTCAAGAACAACGTCCTCGCCCTTGGCGACCTGGCAAAATACTTCGGCCTGCCCACGATCCTGACCACCAGTTTTGAAAATGGCCCCAACGGCCCGCTGGTGCCTGAGCTGAAAGCGCAGTTCCCGGATGCGCCCTATATCGCCCGCCCGGGCAATATTAACGCCTGGGATAACGAAGATTTCGTCAACGCGGTGAAAGCGACCGGCAAGAAGCAGCTGATTATCGCCGGGGTGGTCACCGAGGTTTGCGTGGCGTTTCCGGCGCTGTCGGCCATCGAAGAGGGCTTTGATGTCTTCGTGATAACCGACGCCTCGGGGACTTTTAATCCGATTACCCGCGATGCCGCATGGGATCGCATGTCGCAGGCCGGCGTGCAGCTGATGTCGTGGTTTGGCGCAGCCTGTGAGCTGCATCGCGACTGGAGAAATGATATTGAAGGGCTGGGGACGCTGTTCTCTAACCACATCCCGGATTATCGCAACCTGATGACCAGCTTTAACACCTTAACCAACAAGTAGTTCCTGCCACGGCCGGCCAGCGGCTGGCCGTTCTTCACTCTCAGCCATGATCAAAGCTCATGGCTACTATGACAACAATTCGTTTGTCGCCGTCAGCACCTTTAGATTGAATGGTTATGCAAATATAATGAGAAAGGATTAACCATGCGTCTCAGTTCTCCGGTGACCACCCGCTCCAAACTACCCGATGTCGGCACGACCATTTTTAGCGTAATCGGCCAGCTCTCCGCGCAGCATAATGCGATCAACCTTTCTCAGGGGGCGCCCAATTTTGCCTGCGATACCCGGCTGGTTGAGGGGGTGACGCGGGCGATGGCCGAAGGGCATAACCAGTATGCGCCGATGACCGGGCTGCGCGTGCTGAAAGAGCGCATCGCCGAGAAAATCGCCGCGCTCTACGGCACCCGCTACCACGTTGACGACGAAGTGCTGATTACCGCCAGCGCCAGCCAGGGGCTCTACTCCGCCATCGGCGGGCTGGTGCATCCCGGCGATGAGGTTATCTATTTCGAGCCGGCGTTCGACAGCTACGGGCCGATCGTCCGCCTGCAGGGCGCCACGCCGGTGGCGATCAAGCTGACGGTGCCCGATTTTGCCATCGACTGGGACGAAGTCGCCGCCGCCATCACGCCGCGGACGCGGATGATCGTGATCAACACGCCACACAATCCCAGCGGCCAGGTGCTCTCCGCCGACGATTTAGCCCGCCTGGCGGCGCTGACCCGCAATACCGATATCGTTATTTTGTCGGATGAGGTGTATGAGCACGTGGTCTTCGACGGGGCGCAGCACCACGGGATGGCCACCCATCCGCAGCTGGCGGAGCGCAGCGTAATCGTCTCTTCCTTCGGTAAAACCTATCACGTGACCGGCTGGCGGGTGGGCTACTGCGTCGCGCCGGCGGCGCTGATGGATGAAATCTGCAAGGTCCACCAGTTTCTGATGTTTTCGGCCGATACGCCGATGCAGTACGCGTTTGCTGAGCAGATGACCGACCCGCAATCCTGGCTGGGGCTGGCGGCGTTTTATCAGCAAAAGCGCGATTTGCTTCAGCGGCAGCTGGCGGATTCGCCGTTCCGCCTGTTGCCGAGCGCCGGCTCCTTCTTCATGCTGGCGGACTATAGCCACTTCAGCGACGAAAGCGACAGCGAGATGGTGAAGAGGCTGATCGTCGACTACGGCGTCGCCACTATTCCGCTGTCGGCGTTTTACGCAGATGGTACTGATAACAAACTGATTCGCCTCTCTTTTGCTAAAGATGAAGCCACGTTACGGGCCGGCGCGCAGGCGCTGTGTCACGTTAAGCCGCGTTAAGGAGCCACACGATGAAAATAAAAGCCCTTACCCTCGCTTTGGGGATGATTTGTACCTTCTCTTCGCTTGCCGCCAGCGAATTACGCTACGGCGTGGAAGCGGAATATCCGCCGTTTGAAAGCCGCAATACGGCCGGGGAGCTGGAAGGTTTCGATATTGATCTCGGAAATGCCATTTGCCAGGCGGCCCAGCTGCAGTGCAGCTGGGTGGAGACCTCGTTTGATGCGCTGATCCCGGGGCTGGTGGCGAAGAAATTCGACGCGATTAACTCGGCGATGAACATTACCGAACAGCGGCGCAAGAGCATCGACTTTACCCAGCCGATTTATCGCATCCCGTCGCAGCTGGTAGGGAAAGCCGACAGCGGCATGCAGGCCACTCCTGAAGGGCTGAAGGGGAAAACCATCGGCGTGCTGCAGGGGTCGATTCAGGAAACCTATGCCAAAGAGCATTGGGAAAAACACGGCGTCAGCGTGGTCTCCTATAAAGACCAGAATATGGCGTGGGCCGACCTGCTAAACGGGCGCATCGACGCTTCGCTGGTGATGTCCGCCGCCGGGCAGGCCGGATTCCTCAGCAAGCCGCAGGGCAAAGGCTTTGGCTTTATCGGCAAACCGGTTGCTGACGATACGATCCTCGGCAGCGGGATTGGCTACGGTCTGCGCAAGGGCGATGAGGCGACGAAAAAGCAGCTCGATGCGGCGATTGATAAAGTGCGCGCCGACGGCACCATCGCCCGGCTGGCGGCGAAATACTTCCCGGGCATCGACGTCAGCGTGAAATAGTGCGTCATTCTCCCGCCGGTTTATCCGGCGGAGAATTCAGTCTGGTCCGGTGGACATATTTTTTTCACGTTTTTTCTGTCGCCAACAATTGGATTATTAATCGTTTTTGTCTAGAGTGAGCGAAATTCACGACGCATCTGTTTGTCGCGTTGCCTCTCAATTGGCACAACAGAAGGACGCTTTCTCAGGCATGAACCGCAGACGTTTTCTTAAATCTTCCATGGCAGTTGCCGCCGTATGCGGGACGTCAGGAGTCGCCTCTCTTTTCTCAAAAGCCGCGCTTGCTGAAGAATCAGGCATCGCCGATGGGCTGACGCGCCGCTTTGACTTCTCCGTGTTACAAGGGATGGCCCACGATCTCTCCCGTCAGCCCTGGGGCGGCGCTCCGCGCGACCTGCCGCCGACGCTGGCGAATCTGACGCCGCAGGCCTATAACAGCATCCAGTACGATGCCGGGCACTCGCTGTGGAACAACATCGAAGATCGCCAGCTGGATATCCAGTTCTTCCACGTCGGAATGGGCTTTCGCCGCCGGGTGCGCATGTTCTCCCTCGATACGCAGAGCCACCAGGCGCGTGAAATTCACTTCCGTCCGGAGCTGTTTAACTACAACGATGCCGGCGTAGACACCAAACAGCTGGTCGGGCAGACCGACCTCGGCTTCGCCGGGTTCCGCGCCTTCAAAGCGCCGGAGCTGGCGCGTCGCGATATCGTGGCGTTCCTCGGCGCGAGCTACTTCCGCGCGGTGGACAGCACTTACCAGTACGGGCTATCCGCCCGCGGCCTGGCGGTGGATACCTTTACCGACACGCCGGAAGAGTTTCCGGACTTTACCTCGTTCTGGTTTGAAACCGTCAAGCCGGGCGCCACCGTCTTTACCGTTTACGCGCTGCTCGACAGCCCGAGCGTAACCGGCGCCTACAAGTTTGTGATCAACTGCCAGGAGACGCAGGTGATCATGGATGTGGAGAACCACATCTACGCCCGCAAGGATATCAAGCAGCTCGGCATCGCGCCGATGACCAGCATGTTCAGCTGCGGCAACAACGAGCGGCGGACCTGCGACACCATCCACCCGCAAATTCACGACTCCGATCGTCTCGCCATGTGGCGCGGCAACGGCGAGTGGGTATGCCGCCCGCTGAACAACCCGCAGAAGCTGCAGTTCAACGCCTTCCAGGATAAAAACCCGCGCGGTTTCGGCCTGCTGCAGCTCGACCGCGACTTCTCGCACTATCAGGATATTATGGGCTGGTACAACAAGCGCCCAAGCCTGTGGGTCGAGCCGCGTAATCAGTGGGGCAAGGGCGCGGTCAGCCTGATGGAGATCCCGACCACCGGCGAGACGCTGGATAATATCGTCTGCTTCTGGCAGCCGGAAAAAGCGATCAAGGCGGGCGATGAGCTGGACTTCAGCTACCGCCTCTACTGGAGCGCGCAGCCGCCGGTCCGTTCGCCGCTGGCCCGCGTGCTGGCCACCCGCACCGGTATGGGCGGCTTCCCGGAAGGCTGGGCGCCGGGCGAGCACTATCCGGACAAGTGGGCCCGCCGCTTCGCGATTGATTTTGTCGGTGGAGACCTGAAGGCCGCGGCGCCGAGAGGCATCGAGCCGGTGATCACCCTCTCTAACGGCGAGGCGAAGCAGGTCGAAATCCTCTACGTCGAACCGTTTGACGGCTACCGCATCCTGTTCGACTGGTATCCGACTAACGACTCCACCGACCCGGTAGAGATGCGCATGTTCCTGCGCTGTCAGGGCGATGCGATCAGCGAAACCTGGCTGTATCAGTATTTCCCGCCCGCTGCGGACGAGCGTCGCTACGTCGATGACCGGGTTATGAAGTAACCGTCCTGCAGGCCGACCGGCCCGAACGCGCGCAGGTCGGCCTGCGCGCAGTGAGTGAGAGAGTGCGATGACCACAGAAAATACCCCCGCCGCGGAAGAGATCGTCGTGAACGACCGGCTGGTGCTGCGCGCCGTCGATGAACGTTACGTCACCGTCCTGCACCAGTTGGTGGAAAAAAACAAACGCTGGCTCCAGCACTCGCTGAGCTGGCCGGCGGCGGTGAGCGGCGAAGATGAAACCCGACGCCACGTGCAGGGCAACGTCATGCTGCATCAGCGCGGCTACGCCAAAATGTTTCTGCTGTTCCTGCAGGATGAGATGGTCGGCGTTCTGTCGTTTAACCAGATTGAACCGATCAATAAGACGGCCTATATCGGTTACTGGATTGACGAAAGCCACCAGGGGCAGGGGCTGCTCTCACAGGCGCTACAGGCCTTTATAGATTACTATGCGCGCAGCGGCGTCGTGCGCCGCTTCGTGATTAAATGCCGGGTGGCTAACCGCAAAAGTAATCAGGTGGCCCTGCGCAATGGATTCACCCTCGAAGGCTGTCTGCAGCAGGCTGAATACCTGAACGGCTCCTATGACGACCAGAATATCTACGGGCGGATTATCGATTGTCACCCCGGCCAGGATTTACGGTGACAGAAATCCGGCCAACGGCGTGCGGGTAATATGCTCGTCGCCGTTGATCACCTTGCGGCCGCGCAGATGAATCGCATCTCCGCTGCTGGCTTCAATCAGCGCATGATCGGTAATTTCCACCTGATGCTCGATCACCACGTCGCCGCTGATGCAGGCGTGGCCCTGAATTAGCACTTCATCATCCAGCAGAATGGGGCCGCCGCAGAGCCGGGCGTGGCCGCCCACCATCACCCGATGCTTGAGCAGGCAGTTGCCCTCAACCACGGCGTTTTCCGCCACCTGAGAGCTGTAGCGCAGGGTCGGGATGGCATCCTCTTCGCGCCCGGCGATAAGCCGCGCATGGTCATACACTCGCGCATTATCGCAAACCCAGACGTCGTTAATCTCATTGCCCTCCAGCCGGGCGTGGTCGAAAATCTCCGCCCGATGCTCAACAAAGGCCCGTTCGACGAAGGCGTCGCCGTAAATTTGCGCCTGATGGACGATCCGCGAGGCGCTGACCGTGGCCCGCTGGTAAATTTGCAGGATTTTATCACCGTCGCCGGTGAGGCCCTGAGCGGCGATAATCAGGCAGCGGGGGAGGATCCGCGCCTCGTCGGCCAGCCGGCAGTGGCCGCGTATCTCGGAACCGGTCACGGTGACGTTGTCACTAATATGGGCGTGGTGGCTGACGCGGGCGTCCTCCAGCCGGGCATTGCCGCCGATGAGGGCGCAGTGGCTGATGGTGCAGGTGCCGCTGAGCCGCGCGTTGCCTTCAACCCGCGCGCCGGCGAAAACGGCGCTGTTGGCGTCGTAGATCCAGCACTCTCCCTCCTGGCTCAGGGCCGCCTCGTCGTCCAGCCAGCCGCCCTCGCTGCCGCTTTTGACGTCGGCGAAATCACGTAAGGCCACAATTTGCCTCAGATTTACGCTATGTTTAACCCCGTCCTGCTGGTAGTGAAACTGGCGAACCTGCGCGCCCAGGCAATATTTATTCATCAGCGGCTCCCTTTACTTTTGCTTAACACAAACATAGCAAAAATCTCCGTAGCGCGTTTTTGAAGGTTCTTTTAAAATGCACCTTAAAGATAAATTGAAAAATTAAATAAAATGAATAAAAAAGAGTCGGAGCAGCGGGTGCTGAATCTACCTGCGGGCTATTTCGGGATGGTTCTGGGCATTATTGGAATGGGTTTCGCGTGGCGCTATGCCAGCACTATCTGGCCGCTAAGCCGCAGCGTTGGCGATGGTCTGGTGCTGCTGGCGGCCGCAATATGGGCGCTGCTGGCGGCCGCTTTTATCACCCGCGCGGTGCGCTTTCCGGGGAGCGTGCGTCAGGAGATGCGCCACCCGGTCGCCAGCAGCTTCGTCAGCCTGTTTCCGGCGACCACCATGCTGGTCTCTATCGGCTTCGTGCCGTGGTGCCGCCCGCTCTCGCTGGGGCTGTTTATCGTCGGCGTGGCGCTGCAGCTCTCCTATTCGGCCTGGCAAAGCGCCGGGCTGTGGCGCGGCAGACACCCCAGCGACGCGACGACGCCGGGTCTGTATCTGCCGACGGTGGCCAATAACTTCATCAGCGCTATGGCCTGCGGCGCGCTGGGCTTTAACGATGCCGGGCTGGTTTTCCTTGGCGCCGGGATTTTCTCCTGGCTGAGCCTGGAGCCGGTCATTTTGCAGCGGCTGCGCAGCGACGGCGAGCTGCCTGCCGCTCTGCGCACCTCGCTGGGCATTCAGCTGGCGCCCGCGCTGGTTGCCTGTAGCGCCTGGCTGAGCGTCAACGGCGGGGAGGCGGACACCTTCGCTAAGCTGCTGTTCGGCTACGGCCTGCTGCAGCTGCTGTTTATGCTGCGGCTGATGCCGTGGTATCTGCAGCAGCCGTTCAACGCCTCGTTCTGGAGCTTCTCGTTCGGCATCTCGGCGCTGGCGACGACCGGGCTGCATCTTGGGCATAGCCAGCCGAACGGCTTTTTCCACTTTTTGGCTATTCCGCTGTTCGTCTTTACCAATCTGATTATCGGGCTGCTGTTGATTCGCACTTTCCTGCTGCTGGTGCGCGGTAAGCTGCTGATCCGCGTCGAGCGCGCCACTCTGTTAAAAAATAAGGATTAAGCATGACTATCCGTGACGAAAACTACTTTACTGAAAAATATGGTATGACCCGCACCCACTCCGAAGTGGTGCACGCCGCGACGCTGATGCCGCCGGGCAAAACGCTGGATCTCGGCTGCGGTAACGGACGCAACAGCCTCTACCTGGCGGCCAACGGCTATGACGTTACCGCCTGGGATAAAAACCCGGCGAGCATCGATAATCTGGAGTCCATCCGGGCGCAGGAGGGGATTGATAACCTGCAGTCGGCAATCAAGGACCTCAATACCCTGAGCTTCGACGGCGAGTACGATTTTATTCTCTCCACCGTGGTGATGATGTTCCTCGAAGCGAAAACCATTCCCGGCCTGATCGCCAATATGCAGCGCTGCACCCGGCCGGGCGGCTATAACCTGATCGTGGCGGCGATGGATACCGAAGATTATCCGTGTACCGTTGGCTTCCCGTTCGCCTTTAAACCGGAAGAACTGCGCAACTATTACGCCGGCTGGACGTTCCTCAGGTACAACGAAGAGGTCGGTGAGCTGCACCGCACCGACGCCAACGGTAATCGTATCAAGCTGCGCTTCGCCACCATGCTGGCGCGGAAACCGGCCTAGCGCGCCGCCAGCAGGCAGAGCTGGAACGCGGTGTGGTAAGAGGCCTCAAAGGCGCGTAGCGGCAGAAACTCAAACCGTGAGTGGAAGTTGTGCGCGCCGGTAAAGAAGTTCGGCGTCAGCAGGCCTTTGGCCGATAGCGCCGCGCCGTCGGTGCCGCCGCGCATCGGCGTCGGCCTGGGCGTAATCCCCAGGCTCTCCATCGCGGTAAACAGCAGGTCGATGGCCCGGCGGTCCTCCCCCAGCGCATTGCTGATATTGCTGTAGGTATCGCTCACCTGGAAGTCAACTTTTGCCGTTGGATACCGCGCGGCGATTTTGGCCGCCACCTCGCCGATCTGCTGCTTGCGGCGGTTAAAGTCGTCGAGGTCAAAATCGCGAATGCTGGCCTGCAGCAGGGCGCTGCTTTGGTCCCCCTGAATACCGTTAAACCACACGTAGCCTTCGCGGCCGGCGGTGTGTTCGGGGGTCTGCTGGCGATCGAAGTGGCTGATGTACTCGGTGGCCATCAGCAGGGGATTGACCAGCACGCCTTTCGCCGACATCGGATGCGCGGTGACGCCGGTAAAGCGGATTTCCGCCGCCGCGGCGTTGAAGTTCTCATAGACAATCTCCCCCAGCTCGCAGCAGTCGATGGTCCACGCGAAATCGACGGCGAAACGGTTAAGGTCGAGCGCCTTGGCGCCGCGCAGGCCGACTTCTTCATCCGGGACGAACGCCACCACGATATCGCCGTGGCGGTCCTGCGGCGTCAGGCTTTCCAGCACCGTCATCACCACCGTCACCGCCGACTTGTTATCGGCCCCCAGCACGCTGGTGCCGTCGCTGAAAATAATCTCTTCCCCAGGATAGGCGAGGATCTCCGGATGTTCGGCAACCCGCAGCCAGATCTCTTTTTCCGCATTCAGGCACAGGTCTTCACCGTTGAAGCGCAGGATCTGCGGGTGAATATCCGGCGACAGCCCGACGTCTACGGTATCGATATGGGTGATAAAACCGATCCTCGGCGCCCCGGGAACGTTGCCTCTCTTCACCGCGGTAACGGTCGCATGCTCATCAATTTCGATATCGTCCAGGCCCAGCAGGCGCAGCTCCTGCGCCAGTTCGCGCGCCATCTCGTGCTGTCCTGCGGTGGTTGGTAGCGTGGTGGCGCGAGGGTCGCTTTGGCTGCTGATCGCGAGGTAGCGGAAGAAGCGCTGGGTGAGCCGTTCGGCGAGTGGAGATGACATAGTCGTTCCTTATTTATTATTTTTTCAGGTGTTTGCAATCAGGCTTTAGTGTTATGTATGGATAAGAAAACAACAAGCTATTCATTAGCTGACAAATTAAAAAGGAAACCCAATGCAACGCAAACTCACAACGCTTGCCCTGGCATTCGCCGCTCTGACGGTTAGTTCCACCGTCGCGGGCAAAACCCTGGTTTACTGCTCCGAAGGATCGCCGGAGAACTTCAATCCTCAACTCTACACCTCCGGTACCAGCGTCGACGCCAGCGCGGTCCCGGTGTATAACCGGCTGGTGGACTTTAAGGTGGGCACCACCGAGCTGCAGCCGAGCCTCGCCGAAAGCTGGGAGGTCAGCGAAGATGGCAAAACCTACACCTTCCATTTGCGCAAGGGCGTGAAGTTTCAAAGCAACAAGTATTTTACCCCCACGCGCGACTTTAATGCCGATGACGTTATCTTCTCCTTTATGCGGCAAAAGGACGCGAAGCATCCTTACCATAACGTCTCCAACGGCAACTATTCCAATTTTGAAAGCCTCGAATTTGGTCAGCTGATTACGGCGATTGACAAGCCTGATGAATATACGGTGCGCTTTACCTTAGCCCATCCCGAAGCGCCGTTTGTTGCCGATCTTGGCTGGTATTTCGCCTCTATTCTGTCGGCGGAGTATGCCGATGCGATGCTTAAAGCGGGCACTCCGGAGCGCGTCGACAACGATCCAATCGGCACCGGGCCGTTTAAGCTCGCCCAGTATCAAAAAGATTCGCGCATTCTTTATACCGCCTTCCCGGAATATTGGCAGGGCAAAGCGAAGATCGACCGCCTGATATTTAGCATTACTCCGGACGCCTCGGTGCGTTACGCCAAACTGGAAAAGAACGAATGCCAGGTTATGCCGTTCCCTAACCCGGCGGATCTGCCGAGAATGAAGGAAAATAATAATATTAATTTGCTGAGTAAGGCGGGTCTGAATACCGGATTCCTTGCTTTCAATACCCAAAAGCCGCCGCTGGATAATGTCAAAGTGCGCCAGGCGCTGGCGCTGGCGATTAATAAACCGGCGATTATCGAAGCCGTATTCCACGGCACCGGTACGGTGGCGAAAAATCTGCTGCCGCCGGGCGTCTGGAGCGCGGACGCGGAGCTGAAAGATTATGACTATGACCCGCAAAAAGCCAAAGCGCTGCTGCAGGAAGCGGGGATGGCCAACGGCCTGACTATCGACCTGTGGGCGATGCCGGTCCAGCGCCCGTATAACCCCAACGCTAAGCGCATGGCGGAGATGATTCAGGCGGACTGGGCGAAAATCGGCGTGCAGACCAAAATCACGACCTACGAGTGGGGGGAATACCTCAAGCGCGTTAAGGACGGCGAGCATCAGGCGGCCCTGATGGGCTGGACTACCGCGACCGGCGATCCGGATAACTTCTTCGGGCCGCTGTTTACCTGCCAGTCGGCCAACGGCGGCTCCAACTCGGCGAAGTGGTGCTATCAGCCGTTCGATAAGCTGATTAGCGAGGCGAAATCGATAAGCGATCGTCCCCAGCGCGAGGCGCTCTACAAGCAGGCGCAGCAGATGATGCACGATCAAATGCCGGCGGTCATGATTGCCCACTCGACTATTTTTGAACCGGTGCGCAAAGATGTTTCCGGCTATGAGATTGACCCTTTTGGTAAGCATATTTTTTATCAGGTTGATATAAAATAAACTCCGCCCGGCCTGGAAACAGGCCGGGCGTTTTTTATTGAAACTGTGAGATGGATTGGTTTCACACCGCTGACTTCTTGCTAAAGCCCGTTTAAAGCAACATGGTGCCCATCTGGAATGCCGGGAACTGCGGGTGAAACGATGTCAGCCAAAGAAAATCTTTATCGCAAACTGAATACCCTTTATCGCGATGGCGTATCAGGATTTACCACGCGTGATTGTGAATCCTTTACGTCCGCGAGCCGCAGCGTTATTAGTCTTTATCTCAATCAGCTTTGCGATGAAGGTTATTTGCGCAAAGAGGCCACGCGCCCCGTGCGCTTCTGGCTAACGGACCGCATACCTTCCGTCGCCGATGATGAGCCGCAGAGCCCCGGCGTATTCCAGTCGCTGATTGGCGCCAACGGTAGCCTGAAACATGCCGTTGAGCTGTGCCTCGCCGCGGTCAGCTATCCCGACGGCGGCCTGCCGGTATTGATTACGGGGGAAAGCGGCGTCGGCAAAAGTTACCTGGCGCAATTGCTGCACCAGCACGCGGGAACGGTGGGGATTATCTCATCGCAGGTAAAATTAATAGAACTAAACTGTGCCGATTACGCTAATAACCCGGAACTCTTGTCCGGGACCCTGTTTGGTTATATCAAAGGTGCCTTTACCGGCGCGGAAAAAAACAAATCCGGCCTGCTCGATGAGGCCGACGGCGGTTTTCTTTTTCTCGATGAAATACATCGTCTGTCGGCGGAGAACCAGGAAAAGCTCTTTTTATTTATGGATAAAGGCTATTTTTATCGTTTGGGGGATAACCGCCAGCCCCATCATGCGAAGGTTCGCTTTTTATTTGCGACGACTGAAAATAGTGAAAACGTACTGCTGACCACCTTCCTGCGGCGTATTCCCGTTACCGTTGAGCTACCCGGCTGGAACGCGCGCCCCTATATGGAACGGCTGGCGCTTATCTCACATTTTTTTGCCCGGGAAGCCCGGCGTTTTAAGCAGCGGGTCCATGTTGACGGTGCGCTGATCCGTCAGCTGCTCGCCACCCCGGCAAAAGGTAATATCGGTGAGCTAAAGAATCGCATCAAAGTTCTTTGCGCCTCGGCATGGGCGCAGCGCGGAGCGGAGGAGATAACTATCCGCAGCGCATCCGGCGTTCGCGGCGAGCACGATACGGTAACGTTTAGCGAGGGAGATGACGGGACGCTACCCGTAGATCTTCTGGCAACCTCCTGGATCACCCGCGATGAACAGCTGCTGGAGAATTTTTGTCGCGCCGCCAACGTGCCGCTGTTCGTCAATAAGCTGGAGGAGCACTCGAGCCTGCCCGGAGGCAATCTGTACCACGGGATCGTCTGGCAGCTGGTGCGGGATACGCTGCAGGAGTTTAGCGAGCTAACCGGTATTTCCGTTCCGGCAACGGCGGAGAAAGCGGTCTTTCATAGCCTGCAGTGGTGCCTGAGCAGGGAGGTCGATCCCGACAGCGTCGCGCGGCTCATCGGCGTGACCGGATATGTTCCTCAGCGGGCCCGGCTGCTGGCGGATGAATGTATTACCCTGTTTGCCAAACAGTTTCCCCGCACGCAGCTCGCCCTGATGAAACCACTGCTCAGCGCTATTTTTTATCATCAGATCGAGTCCGCGCCGCTGATTCAGGGCATCGTTGTCGCGCACGGGCGCGCGACGGCCTCAAGTATTGCCGGTACCGCCAACCGTCTGTTAGGCGGGTTCTACCTTAAGGCGTTTGATATGCCGCTGTCGGTGAATACCCGAGGCATTATTGCCCATCTGACCACCTGGATTAATCAGCTGGAAGAGCAGCACGGCATGATTATTCTGGTCGATATGGGATCGCTGCAGGATATTTATAGCGAAATAAAGCTGCATATCCAGGGCGACCTGCTGGTGATGAACAACGTCAGCACCTCAATGGCGCTGGATATTGCGGGAAAAATTCAGCATCAGCTGTCGATGAAGGCCGTTGTCGATAGTATTAAAGGCGCATGGGAGGTGGAGGCTCGCTACTATTCCGGCCTGCTGCAGGGCAATAAGATTATTATCTCCTGTATTTCCGGTGAGGGCGTATCGCGCCAGCTGCAAGAAATCACCCGCCGCTATATTGCTGATGAAACGCTGGAAATTGTGACCATGGAGTATGACGATCTGAAATGGAAACTCTCGAAAGCCGATAGCGCCTTGTACGGCACGCGTTTACTGATCACCACCACCGAGCTTAATGCCGGCTATATTCCGCAGGTTAATACCCGACAACTGATAAATGATAAGCCGGAACTGCTATGGAAGAACTATTTTTCAGATTTGCTCACCGCCGATGAGCTGCAAAAGATGATTGATGACATCGTCATTCTTTTTACCCTCGAAGGGGTGGTGAGTCATCTTACTTTTCTCAACCCGAATATCATCATTGAGGAAGTGGAGCAGGTTGTTAAGTATTTCGAGCTGAGCTACAGCATTCATTTTGAAAGCTATCTGAGAATCAATCTTTTTATGCATCTGGCGGCGTTAATTGAACGCCTGCTGACCCATGACGGCCTGACCCACCGCGATGCGTTTGAACTTAACGAACGCCAGCAGCGGTTTATGGCCCTGGTTCCGGATGCATTCCGCACGCTGATTAATAAATATCGTATCTCGCTGACAACCACTGAAGCGTTGATGATTTATGAACTGATGGAGCCGTGGATCGCGCTGCCCGAAGAGGAAGTGTTGAAAACAGGGCTGAATAGTGTTTAACGAAAAATCAACCTTAAACACTACCATTAACTTGTTGATAATATTATTTAAATAAACATGGCGCGTTAATTGTATTAGTCATTGCACTGACTCTCAACTGGAGATAATGCAAATGGCATCAACACAGTGGATCGCGCTTGGTCCCAAAGTGGTTATTGTTACCGGCGGCTGTTCAGGAATCGGCGAATGGATCGCCAAAGGGCTTGCCGGCAACGGCGCTCAGGTGGTGGTGGCGGATATTCAGCAGCCGGCGGCGGCGGCGGTTGTTAGCGGCGTTGATTACCGTCAGTGCGATATTACCGACCGGCCATCCGTATGCCGGCTGATCGCCGATGTCGTTGCGCGCTACGGGCGTCTTGATGGGCTGGTGAATAATGCCGCGGTTAATCGCGCGCGTCTGCTCGTCGATTATTACGGCAGCCAGCCTGAATATGAATTAAGCGATGATGATTTTGACTTTATGGTCAGAATTAACCAAAAAGGCCCTTTTATTTTTACCCAGGAAGCGGCGCGGATCATGATCGGGCAAAAATCCGGGGCGATCGTCAATATCGTTTCTGAAGCCGGCATCGAGGGTTCAAAGGGACAAAGCTGCTATGCCGCAACCAAAGCCGCGCTGCACGGCTTTACGCTCTCGTGGGCAAAAGAGCTTGGGGCCTTTGGCATTCGGGTCGTTGGCGTCGCGCCGGGCATCAATGAACCAACGCCGATGGGGAACGCTGTGCACCGTAAAGCGCTGGCCTATACCCGCGGCATGGCGTTCGCCAGTATAGACGAAGACTACAGCCACAAAATTCCCCTCGGACGACCCGGTCGTCTGGAAGAGATCGCCGATCTGGTGAGCTGGTTACTGTCGGACAGGGCCAGCTATATCACCGGAACGACGATTAATATCACCGGAGGGAAATCCCGCGGTTAATTATCTCTATCAGGATTTCTTTATGGATCAAAAGATTGCAGCACCCTGGATTCTGGTGATTTCTCACGGCGGCTTTGGCCGCGAGTTAGTTAAAAGCTGTGAAATGATTTTAGGCAAAATGGACAATGTTTACTGCTTTTCCCTTGAGCCGGGAATGGCGCCGGAGCAGCTCATGGATGATATTTCAGCATTACTTTCTGCTGCCCCGGAAAATATTATTATCTTCACCGATATCTATGCCGGTACGCCATCTAACGTGGCGGCTATTTTTGCCAAGCTCAGAGGCTATCCGGTTATTTGCGGCATGAACTTACCGATGTTAATTGAAGCGGAAATGCAGCGTGAAGAAGTGACTTTGTCAGAGCTTGTCTCGCGAATTATTGAAGCAGGAAACGGCAGTATCAAGAACATCACCTCTATAACTAATGGTAATGAATATGAATAATATAAAACTGGTCCGGGTCGACTTTCGACTGATCCACGGTCAGGTCATTACAAAATGGCGTAACATCATCGCAGCAACTGAAATTGTTATTGTTGATAATAAACTCTCGCAGGATAGCTTTCTGGCGGATATTTATGTGATGGCGGCGCCTCCGGGCGTTGATGTTCACGTGCTGTCAGAAGAGAGTTTCCTTTCGAGGCTTCACGATGGTTATTTTAGCAATGGCAAAAATAATGTGCTGTTGCTTTTTAAATCGATTGGCAACGTTAAGAGGCTGGTTGAGCGCGAGGTGCTATTTAGCTCCGTGCAGATTGGCGGACTTGGCGGTGGCGTGAACCGGCGCAGCGTCGTAAGCGGTATTTCGATCGATGAGCAGGATTTACAAGACCTGAAATATATACGGCAAGGTGGGGCAGAGGTTTATTTCCAGGTGACTCCGGAAGAAGTCAAATTAAGCCTGGATAAAGCCATTGCCCGGCTGGAGGGTTAATCATGGTTGAAGTCGCAATTTTTACCGGCATCTGGTACTGGATTTGTAAAACGGACGTTGGCTATGCCATCACCCACGCGATCCGCCAGCCGCTGTTCGCCTCGGTACTTATCGGCCTGATTATGGGGGATGTCACCCAGGCGGTTATTATCGGCGCCGCGATCCAAATTCTTTACATCGGCCTGGTGGCCGCGGGCTCGAACCTCCCCGCGGATGACTGCCTGGCGGGGCTGGTGGCTATTCCGCTGGCGCTGAATACGGGGCTGTCGCCGACGCTGGCGATCGCTATCGCCGTCCCGGTCGGCGTCATGGGGGTCTTTTTAGACCAGTTCCGCAAAACGGTCAATGCGGTATTTGTGCATATGGCCGACAGGTATGCCGAAGAGGGAAACGTCAGACAGATAAAAATGTGCGCTATCGTCTGGCCGACGGTCCTCGGTTTCTTTATTCGTTTCCCGGTTCCCTTTTTGGCCAACATGTATGGGAAAGACAGCATTACCGCTTTCCTGAATAGCGTTCCGGAGTGGTTGATTCACGGATTTAGCGTCGCCGGTGGGCTGCTGCCCGCGCTGGGATTCGCCCTGACCATTTTTGTGATTGGTAAAGCTGCGCTCCTGCCATGGTTTTTTATTGGTTACTTTCTGGTGCAGTTTAGCGGTATTCCGGTATTTGGCGCCGCTATTTTTGGTCTCAGCGCCGTTCTGCTTATCTCCTATTATCAAAACCAAAAAGGTGCCTGAGGATTAACGCTATGGACTCCAAAAAAATCACTGAAAAAGACGTTAAGAACAGCTGGCTTTATTACTACATCGTTGCTGAGATGGGCATCTCATACGAACGCCTGCAGGCCCTGGGATTCGTCACCGCAATTTTGCCGGTTTTGCAAAAACTGTATCCGGAAAAGGAGGACCTGAAGCAGGCGATTAAGCGTCACCTGGTGTTCTACAATACTGAAGCCGTCTACGGCGCGCCGATTAACGGTATTGTGATCGCGATGGAGGAGCAGAAGGCCAGGGGGGCCGATATTGATGATGACACTATTACCGGTATTAAAACCGGGCTGATGGGGCCGATGGCGGGAATAGGCGATTCAATTGACTGGGCAACCTTAAAGCCGATTATTTTTGGCCTTGCCGTCACCCTGTCAACCAACGGCAGTATTCTTGGCGCATTTTTCTTACTGATGCTGCCGCTGATCCAGATAATCGTCGGGCGCAATCTCGCCGCCTACGGCTACCGGGCGGGCCAGGCGTCAATTCGCGAAATACTGCAGTCGGGGCATATTCGCACCTTGATAAACGGCGCCAGCACCCTCGGGCTGTTTATGATGGGCGCGCTCTCGTCGACTTATGTGAAGTTAAGCACGCCGCTTCAGTTTAGCTTTGGCGACCAAAATAAGCCGTTTATTTTGCAGCAGGTGATTGACAACATTGTCCCCGGTATTTTACCGCTGCTGGCCGTATTCGGTATTTACTGGTGGCTGCTAAAACGCAATCAAAACTTTACGATTATTATGGTCCTGATTATTGCCGTCTCTATTTTTGGCGCTTTATTCGGCATATTCTGACAGGAGGTAAAGATGCGAGCTTTACATTTTGGCGCCGGCAGCATCGGGCGCGGGTTTATTGGCGATCTGCTGGCAGGATCTGGCTATGACATTACGTTCGTTGAGCGTAATGTCGAGCTTAACGCGCAAATAAACGCACAGCATGGCTACAATTTGTATCTTATAGAGAAAGAATACCAAAAAAAATTTATTCCTACCCTGCGCGCATTATCTCCGGAGAGCGACTTCCCGGCGGTTGTTCAGGCTATGGTTGATGCGGACCTGATTACGACCGCGGTGTGGGCGGATAATCTGCCGAAAATTGCCCCGCTGATACTGGCGGGGCTGCTCGCCAGGCGACGCGCCGGCCGCCCGCGCATCAACGTGCTGGCCTGTGAGAACGCGCTCCTCAACGGCGAGATCCTGCGTCGCGAAATTCAGCGCTGCGCCGGTAGCGAGATGGCTGAAATTGATGAGCTGGCCGCTTTTCCCAATACCGCGGTAGACCGCATGGTCCTGACCACCCGGCGGGAAGGGCTTGATGTCGTTGATATCGGCGTCGATTATGAACTGGTTATTGATAAAAACGGCCTCGTCGATGAGGGCGCGTTGCCTGTTAATGATGCTATTTATACCCACGATCTGCTTAAATATCTTGAGCGTAAACTCTATATTATTAACGGCGGACACGCGTGGGCCGGATATATCGGACATCTCAAAGGCTATCAGACGATGCAGGAAATCTTTAGCAATGATGGACTGCGGGCCGAAATACAACAGAGCATGCGCGAAACGGCACGATTGCTGCACCTGAAGTATGCTTTTCCGCTTGTCGAACTGGAGGTGTATATCCGCTTTGTTATCAAGCGTTTTAGCACTCCCGGCATCACGGACACCGTTCGCCGGGTATGCCGTTCGCCGATCCGCAAGCTGTCGCCTGAGGATCGACTGACCGCCCCCTGCGTACAGTGCGAGGCCGCGGGACTCCCCGCAGATTATTTAGTTAAGGGCCTTGCGGCCGCTCTACACTATTTCGATCCGCAAGATGAGCAAAGCGTTACTTTGCAAAAATATATCGCTGAACATAATGCGAGTCAGGCAATAACGCACTTTACCGGAATTCTACAAAATACGCGGCTACATGATGCGATTTTATTTCAATATGCAGCGCTAATGCCGCACTGATATTCTGATTTTTTGAGGTGATTATGTCTTTTACCAACAAAGACGGGCTTGCTATTGCCAAAAATATGATTGCCGTTATTCAGCAAAATAAAACCTGGCTGAGCGAAATAGACGGCGCCGCGGGCGATGGCGACCACGGCATCAATATGAATAAGGGGTTCACGCTGGCCGGACAGGCGCTAACGCCGGCAATGACCATGACCGAGGCTTTTCAGACTATCGGCGAGAAGCTGCTGAACGACATTGGCGGCTCAATGGGGCCTCTGTATGGCTGCTGGTTTGCCGGGCTCAGTCGCGGCGGCGCAGAGGAGGTGATTGACGCCGCCGTACTTCAGCGGATGTTCACTGGCGCGCTGGCCGATCTGCGTGAGCTCACCCCGGCAGGGCCCGGCGATAAAACGCTGCTCGACGTGCTGATCCCCGCCACCGATGCGCTTAGCTCGCTACTGGCTCGCGGGGAAGGCGAGATACGCGCTCTCGAATCAATGCGGCAAACGGCCAAGGACAGTTTTGCCGCGACGAGCGGCCTGGTTTCCCGGGTCGGCCGCGCCAGCCGTCTCGGAGAACGCAGCCGGGGCTGCCCCGATGCGGGAGCCGGCTCATCGATGCTGCTGCTGAGCGCTTTTGCCGACACAGCGATTGTATTAATCAATAAAGGGGAAAACTGATGCAACGATTTATAGATGACCCTGATGACGTCGTGGACGACATGCTGGCGGGCTTTCTGCTTGCGCACGGCAGCGAGGTGCAGCTGAGCGCTGAAAACCATCGCGTGGTGCACCGTCGTTCTGCTGCCGATATTGCCCCCCGCGTGGGGCTGGTCACCGGCGGCGGCAGCGGGCATGAACCGGCATTTTTGGGCTACCTCGGCGCCGGTATGCTGGATGCCGTGGCCGTTGGCGAGGTGTTCTCATCCCCGGTGGCCAACGCTTTCCTGGATGCGATGCGCATTGCCGATCGCGGCAGGGGCGTGGCCTGCCTGTTTGGCAACTATGCCGGCGACTCGATGAACGTCCAGATGGCGCTGAAACAGGCCCGGGAACTGGGCCACAGCGTCGCCATCGTCAAAGCGCGGGATGATATTGCCTCCGCGCCGCCGGAGCGGGCGGAGCAGCGGCACGGTATCGCCGGCGGCATCTTTATGTGGAAGGCGGCCGGCGCGGTGGCCGCGGCGGGCGGCTCGCTGGAAGAGACCGTCGCTGCCGCCAGCCTGGCGGCGAACAACACGCGCAGCGTCTGCGTCGGGCTGGCTCCATGCGCAATTCCGGCCGTAGGTAAGCCTAACTTTGCCATCGCCGACGGCACCTATGAGTTTGGTATCGGCCACCACGGCGAAGCCGGGAGCCACGTTTCCCCCTTAGCCAAAGCAGAAGAGATCGCCGCCGTGATGGTGGAGGCGTTGCTGGATGATTTTTCCCTGGCGGAGGAGCAAAGGGAGTTCGCCGTCATGGTCTCAGGCCTTGGCGCCACGCCGTTGATGGAACAGTATCTGATGGCGGGCCGTATCGGCCATCTGCTTGCTCTGCGCGGCCATCGTCTGTGGCGCAGCTACGTTGGCAACTATGTCACCTCGCTTGAAATGAACGGCCTGTGCCTGACGCTTTTACTGCTCGATGACTCCCTCAAAACCTACCTTGACGCTCCGGCTGCGGCCGTGGGCCTGGCATCTTTATAATCAAAAGGACGATACGATGAAACTGCAATTAGCTTTGGATGAATTACCTCTTGCTGAGGCGCTGGCGCTGGCGGAAAAACTCCGTGAGCACGTGGATATCATTGAAATCGGTACGCCGTTTGTTATTGCCCAGGGCATGGCGGCGGTTCAGCGCTTTCACGAACGCTTTCCCGAGAAGGAGCTGCTGTCCGACGAGAAAATTATGGATGGCGGCTACTTCGAAAGTAAGCTGGCTTTTGATGCGGGGGCAAATTACGTAACGACGCTCGGCGTCACCGATATTCTCACGGTGAAGGCCTGCCTGAGGGCGGCGGAAGAGGCCGGCCGCGATGTGGTGGTTGATATGATTTGCGTTGACGATCTGCCAACGCGTATTCGCGAGCTGGAGGACGCTGGCGTCCGACATCTTGCTGTCCATACCGGCGCCGATCAGCAGGCGGCGGGAAGAGAGCCGCTTGAAGACCTGCGGGTTATCAAACGGCACGCCAGGTATTCGCGCATCTCCGTCGCCGGCGGCATCAACAGCCGGACGATTGCGGACTATGTGGCGCTAAAACCTGACGTGGTGATTGTCGGCTCGGCCATTACCCGCGCCGAGGATCCGCTGGAAGAAGCGCGCCTGATTAAAGCGGCGATGGTTAACGCCTAAGGAGATGATGATGAAAAGCTGCGATAACCTGCTCGCTATTATCTCAGAACTGGCCGACGACGCCCGCCAGGTGGACGGCGATGCGGTGACGCGCCTTGGCGAGATGATCCTCACGGCCGAACGTATCTTTGTCGCCGGCGCCGGGCGTTCCGGATTTGCCGCGCGGGCTTTTTCTAACCGATTAATGCATCTTGGTTTTAGCGTCTGGTTTGTCGGTGAACCGACCACCCCGTCAATTCAGCAAGGTGATTTATTGATTGTCGGGTCGGGGTCGGGAGAAACCGGCAGCCTGGTGACGATGGCGCAGAAAGCCAGCGGGCAGGGCGCGCGGATTGCGACGCTAACCATTTATCCGGACCACACGATAGGCCGGCTGGCGGATGTGGCGATCCGTATTCCCGGCATTACGGCCAAAAGTGCGGAGTCATCGACAAAGGCGGCGACCATTCAACCCACCGGTTCTTCTTTTGAACAATTAAGCTGGCTTATATATGACAGTATAATTATTTATCTCAAAGATAAAACGGCGCAAAGCGATGCCCAGATGTTTAGCCGTCACGCGAATCTGGAATAAATCCGTCAGCTGATGCGCGGCTGCGATCGTGAATAGTATTTTTCTCAAGCCGGAAATAAATCCGCCCACCGTGGCGGATTTATTTTTGCCAACGCCTGGCGTTTCACCCTTTTTGTCACAACACTTACCCTGGTGTTTTGCTATAAACCGTGCCGACAACTGCATTTACAGGGATTCATCATGCGTACTCATTTTATATTTAAAGCCGCTGCTCTTGCTGGCCTGTTAGCCTTAACCGGCTGCGCTGCCAAAATTGCCCAACCGGATCGGTATTCAGGTTTTTTAAAAGATTATTCCAACTTAAAAGAGACGACCTCAGCATCAGGTAAAGCGGAACTGCGCTGGATTTCACCGGATTACAATCCGAAAAACTACGATAACGTGGTCTATAACCCCATCACCTATTACCCAATCCCTAAACCCTCTACCCAGGTTGGGGCCCAGGCGCTGAGCGATATTCTTACCTACGCCAATAAGCAGATGAAGCAGGCGATTGCCGAGCGTAAAACGCTGGCGACAACCGCAGGTCCGCGCAGCCTGATATTCCGCGGCGCCATTACCGGCGTGGATTCCAGCAAAGAGGGGCTGCAGTTCTATGAAGTGGTGCCGGTGGCGCTGGTGGTTGCGGGTACCGAAATGGCAACCGGGCACCGTACGATGGATACCAACCTCTACTTTGAAGGTGAGCTGATCGATGCCGGGACGAACAAGCCGGTGATCAAGATCGTGCGTAAAGGCGAGGGGAAAAAACTGGCCAACGAAAATACGCCGATGACCATTGATACCCTGAAGCAGGTTATCGACGATATGGCTATCGACGCGGTGAAATTCGACCCGACGCAGAAATAATCCCCCCGCGCCGTTCGCCGGCGCGGCTGAACGTCTCCCCGGCGGCATCGCTGCCGGGGAGTGCTGCTGACTCCCGCCAGTTACGCCAGCCTGCGGCGCAGGAACAACTGCTCCGGTCGGGCGAACATCACCAGATTACCCACCAGAATCAACGCCAGCCCGGCGACCGCGTTGCCGTGCCAGACGTAGCCTTCATAAAAGGTGGAGATCGTCAGCGCAACCAGCGGGAACAGCAGGGTGCTGTAGGCGGCCTTGCCGGCGCCGATTCGCCCGACCAGCGTGAAGTAGGCGCCGAAGGCGATAACGGAGCCGAACAGGGCCAGATAGAGCAGCGCGCCCATATAGCTCAGCGTCCACTGGGGCGAGAAATCATCGCCGCGTATCAGGGCGATTGCGCCCATCACCAGGGTTCCGTAGAGCATCGCCCAGCTGTTGGTGGTTAGCGTTTCCAGACCCCGGCGCTGGTGGCGGATGCTGAGCATATTCCCCAGCGAAAAGCCGTAGGTCCCCAGCGCGCTAAGGCCAATCCCCCACAGCAGAGAGGCGTTCAGGCCGTTGCGCGTCAGATCGTCCCAGAACAGCGTCACGATCCCGGCCAGCCCCAGCGCGGCGGCGAGCCAGAAACGACCCGGCGGCTGCTGGCGGAAGAAAATAAAGCCATTGATGGCGTTAAACAGCACCGCCATAGAAAAAATCACCGATTCAAGCCCGGTGTTGATATGCGCCGCAGCGGTATAAAAGCACCAGAAATTAAAACAGAACACGCAGCAGCCCTGCAGGACGCAGAACAGGTGATCGCGCAACGCCAGCGGACGCAGGCGGCGGGTGACCAGCAGAATCGCCAGCATGGTAAGGCTGGCGACGGCGAAGCGCCAAAAAATCGATACCGGCGCGGCAACCGGACCCTGCTGGAGAAAAATGGCAATCCACGTCGTGCCCCAGATAACGACGACCAGCCCATAGAGTAATGCGTTCAAAATATCTCTCCCGTAAGAACACTCGCGGGCAGTGTGGCGGCTTTTCGCCCGCGCCGCTGTCACCATCTTGTTACGGACTTGCAAATTCTTGCGCTTATTTTGTTTTAAGGGGCCGGGAGGTCTGGTATCCGCCGTCGACTCTCCATAGACTACGGGTTTGCGGAATCTGATTTGTGAAGGCTATGGCTTACGGGACTTTCGAAACATTACGTCGACAAAAAGCCGTGCTGCGGGAAACGGTGGAGTTGAACTCCGGCATTCAACTGGCGGCGTGGTACAACAACCTCGATACGGTGACGGTACGCAGCGACCACCACACGCTGAGCCTGTACGTTGCCGACGGTTACGAAAGCTATCAGAAAACGCCGCAGGGCTGGAAAAACGGCGGCGGGCCGGACCGCTTCTGCCTGATGCCAAAGGGCGCTGAAAGTACCTGGGATATCCGGGGAGACCTCTCTTTTGTCCACCTGTACTGCACCGATGCGCATCTCAGACGCGTCGGGGAACAGATCTGGGACCGCAGCCCGGCATCGTTTAGCCTGCAGGAACAAACCTTTTCCCAGGATGATAAAATCACCGCGGTCTATCGCCAGTTTCTCCTCGACTACGACTGGCAGCAGCAGGCCAACCAGCTGACCTTAAGCTCCGCCAGCACGCTGCTGCTGACCCACCTGATCCAGCACTATTCGAACGTCCAGTGGCGCTTACCGACGGTCACCGGCGGCCTGGCGCCGCACGTTCTGCGCACGCTGCTGGCGTGGATTGAGGAGAATCTTGACCAGCCGCTGACGCTGGCCGAGCTGGCGCAGGAGACGGCGCTCAGCGAATATCACTTTGCGCGGATGTTCCGCCAGTCGATGAAAATGGCTCCGCATCAGTACGTGATGCAGCGCCGTATGGTTCGCGCGCAGGAGCTTATCTGCCACAGCGCCCGTTCGCTGACCGACATTGCGCTGGCCTGCGGTTTTAGCTCCGCCAGCCATTTCAGCAACCGCGTTAAAAGCGCCACCGGGCTGACGCCGTCGCAGCTACGCGCGGCGCAGCGCTGACAGCAGAGCGTAGCTCGCCCCGCCCAGCAGCAGGCCCCAGAAGGCCGAACCAATTCCCGCCAGGGTGATACCGCTGGCGGTGACCAGAAAGGTCACCACCGCCGCATCGCGCTCGCTCTCATGATTCAGAGCCTGAAACAGACTCCCGCCGATGGTACCCAGCAGCGCCAGCCCGGCGAGCATCTGGATCCACGCCGTCGGCAGCGCCGACATCAGCGCGGTAATCGAACCGCCGAAAAGACCGGCAAGCAGATAAAAACCGCCCGCCGCCGCCGCCGCAAGCCAGCGGCGCTGAGGATCGGGATGGGCGTCCGGACTTTGACAAATCGCGGCGGTGATCGCGGCAATGCAAATGGAATAAACGCCAAACGGCGACAGCAGCAGCGCCAGGCCGCCGGTCGCCACGATAAGCGGCGACGCCGGCACCGGATAGCCGGAGGCCTGCAGCGTGGCGAAGCCGGGGGCGTTTTGCGACGCCATAGTGACGAGGAAAAACGGCAGCCCGACGCTGAGCAGCAGAGAAGGGGTAAAGTGCGGCGTGATGAACGTCGGCGCAACGAACGAGAGGCTGAGATGTTCCCCGCTTACCTCGCCGCTGGCCCAGGCGATGGCGCCTCCCACCAGCAGCGCGGCGACAACCGCGAAGCGCGGGAGCAGGGCCTTGCAGATAAGCCAGGCGCCGAGCATGCCGCCGCAGAGGGCAAGATTACCCTGCAGGCTGGAGAAGGCCTGCAGGCCAAAACGCAGTAAAATCCCGGCCAGCATCGCCGCCGCCAGCGAGTGGGGGACGATTTTCATCAGGCGGGCAAACAGGCCGGTCACGCCGCAGAGCACGATTAAGGCGTTGGCAAAAACGAATACCCCCACCGCCTGCTCCAGCGTCACGCCCTGCAGCCCGCTTACCAGCAGCGCCGCGCCGGGAGTGGACCACGCGGTGAGGATTGGCACCTTACGCCACAGAGTCAGCGCGAGGGTGCTGACGCCCATACCTAATCCCAGCGCCGTCATCCAGCCGGCGATTTGCGCCGCATCGGCCCCCGCGGCGGCGGCGGCTTGCCAGATAATGGCCGCAGAGCTGGCGTAGCCGACCAGCACCGCGATAAAGCCGGCGAGCAGCGTCGGCAGCGGAAGGGAAAATGAGCGCATGATAACCTCTTGTGCGTTATAACATCCGATAAAATGTACCACCGTGCGCTATAGCGCACAAGGGGGGCAATCGGTAGCGCCTGCCGTCAGCGGAAAATGTGATCGCTATCGACTCCCGATGGCGATAGCAGATTGCTCTATGTTGCCAGCAGCTAATTTCATCCGCTTCTTAAGATTGTGCGTTATGTTTCCGGTAACAAAGAGGAGCGAGAAATGGAAAAGTTTTGGTACGGCGTAGCTTATTATCGTGAATATTTAGCAGAGGAGCGTTTGCAGGAAGATATTGCCCTAATGAAAGAGGCGGGTATTAATTACGTGCGGATTGCGGAAAGTACCTGGAGTACCTTTGAGCCACAGGAAGGGGAGTTTGATTTCAGTTCAGTGACCACGGTTCTCGACGCCATGCATGAAAATAATATTGCGGTAATTATCGGCACCCCGACCTACGCCATTCCCGCATGGCTGGCGAAAAAACACCCGGAGGTAATGGCGACAACTCCCCAGGGGAAAAATAGCTATGGTCACCGCCAAAAAATGGATATTACCCATCCGGCCTATTTATGGTATGCCGAACGGATTATTCGCCAGCTATTAAAGACGACGGCCGCCCATCCGGCGGTGATCGGTTTTCAGATTGATAACGAAACTAAATATTATGACAGCTGCTCTGAAAACGTGCAGATTGAATTTATCAAGCATCTTAAAAAACGCTTTAATAATAACCTGGCGGAGATGAATCGCGCGTTCGGCCTTGATTACTGGAGCAACCGCATTGACGCCTGGGAGGATTTCCCGTCGCTGACCGGGACGATTAACGCCAGCCTGGGCTGCGCATTCAGGACCTTTCAACGTTCGCTGGTCACCCGCTTCCTTGGCTGGCAGGCCGGGCTGGTGCGTGAATATAAAAACGATCGGCAGTTTATTACCCACAACTTTGACTTTGACTGGCGCAACTGGTCGTTCGGGGTCCGCGCGGAGGTCGACCATTTTAAAACCTCCGCGGTTGTGGATATTACCGGGGTTGATGTGTATCACCCCAGCCAGTTTAGCTTAACGGGAGCGGAAATCGCCTTTGCCGGCGATATTGCGCGGGTGACCAAAGATCGCCGCTATCTGGTTCTGGAGACCCAGGCCCAGGCCTTCAAGGAGTGGACGCCGTTCCCGGGACAGCTGCGGCTGCAGGCCTGGAGCCACGTCGCCAGCGGCGCCGGCCTGATTGGCTACTGGCACTGGCATTCGCTGCATAACGCTTACGAAACCTACTGGAAGGGGATTTTAAGCCACGATCTGCTGCCCAACCCGGTTTACCAGGAGGTCTGCCAGACCGGCGCTGAACTGCGTGATTTCGCGGCGCAGGCGATGGCATATTCGCGCAAAAGCCGCATCGCCCTGGTGGTGAGCAACGAATGCCTGACGGCAATCGACTGGCATCCGTGGCGCGGGCATCAGTTCTCCCGCGATGCGCAGCACCAGTACAATGACATCTTCCGTCTGTACTATGACACGTTGTACCGGATGAATATTGAAGTGGATATTCTGGCCGTCGACGATCCGCGAATCTTTCAATACGAGATGCTGATCTTTCCGCTGCTTTATACGGTGAGCGATGAAAAGCTGCTGCAGATTAATGATTATATCAGGCAGGGCGGTCATGCTATTTTCTCATTTAAATCCGGATTCGCGGATGAAAATATGAAAGTGCGCTCCTGCGTGCAGCCGGGAATTATCTCGGCGGCCGTCGGCGCCCGCTATCAGCTTTTTGTTGAGCCGCAGCGCACCGGGCTGACATCGAGCTGCCTGCCGTTATCGGGCCTCGATACCACAGTACATGACTGGATCGAGCTGCTGGAGCCGGAAGCCGACTCGACGGTATTAGCCCGCTACGAACATCCTTACTGGCATAAATATGCTGCCGTAACCTTTAATCGGTTTTATCAGGGGAGCGCAACCTATATCGGCTGTCATTTATCTGGCGAGGTTTTAGCCGCAATATTCCGTCACGTAGCGACTGAAACCGCCTTCTCTGGAATATTTGATGACCATATTACCTTCCCGGTAATTATGCGCCGTGGTTTTGATGAGCATAACAATCAGCTGATTTATTACTTTAACTATAGCGCCGAGCCGCAGCGCGTTAAATTTAGTCAGCCTGCCGGTCGCATGCTTTTTAGCGGTGAAACGATCCACGCCGGCGATGAGATCGATTTAGGCGATTGGGATGTGCAAATTATTCTGCTGGAGAACAAACCATGAGTACCTTATCAATTGCGCGGGAGCACTCCACTGACGATCGGCCTGGCTTTCGCGAGCGCCTGGCATTTGGTTTAGGGGATTACGGAACGAATCTTACCTATACGATGATGGTGACCTTTCTGGCATGGTTTTATACCGATATCGTCGGAATTTCCGCGGCCCTGATTGGCTCTTTAATGTTTTTTGCCCGGGTGGTGGATGGCGTAATCTGCGTGTTTGTCGGTATTCGTATTGATAAAACGGAGACCCGGCTGGGCAAAGCGCGGCCGTGGGTGCTTTGGACCGCCGTGCCTTTCGGCCTGTCGGCATTCCTGATGGCCACCGTACCCGACATTGGCGACAACGGTAAAATAATCTACGTGTGCGTGACCTACCTGCTGGCGAATATTTTTTTCACTGCCAACAATATCGCCTACGGCTCGCTGCTGGCGCTAATCACCCGCGATACCTGGCAACGCGGCGTCCTTAGCGTCTTTCGCAAAGGGCTCTCTACCTGCGGATCGCTGACCGTCGGCGTCTTTACCCTGCCGATGGTGGCGGCTCTCGGCAATAGCCAGACGGCGTGGATCCTGGTCTTTGCGATATTTGGTTTCTTCACCGCCCTGTGCCTGCTGCTGACCGGCGCCTGGACCCGCGAGCGAATTAAACCGGTGAATAAGGAAAACCGGCATCATATTCAAACGCGGGAAGTGGTGCGTTCGATAATCGGCAACCGCTACTGGCTAATGATTTTCTTTTATCTGCTGATAACCTTCACCAGCCTGACGGCGCTATCCACGATCAGCGTCTATTACTCGCGTTATATCCTGCAGGACGTATCGCTGATGTCGTGGATCAGCCTCGCGCAATATACCCCCGGGCTGATCACGCTGCTGGTTATTCCCTGGCTTATTAAGCGCCTCGGCAAGCGCAATCTGGCGCTGCTGGGGCTATCGGTGTGCAGCATCGCCTATCTGCTACCGTTATTCGATAAGACCAACTCGCTATTTATCATCCTGGCAACCGCCGTGCGAAGCGTCGGGTTCTGCGGCATCGGCGCGACGATGTTCGCTTTCCTCGCCGATACCATCGATTACGGCGAGTGGAAAACCGGCCTGCGAATTGAAGGCATCCTGTTTAGCGCCGGGACCCTCGGGCAGACGCTGGGAATGGGGCTGGGCAGCGCGAGCGTCGGCTGGATGCTGGGGGCGGCGGGGTTTATCAGCGGCGGCAATGCGGTGCAGTCGCCGCAGGTGGTGTCGATGATTGAATTTTTATTTATCGCGTTCCCCTTTGGCCTGGCGCTTATCAATATGGCGATCATGTATTTCTATCGTCTGGACACGCTCTACGAGCGGGTAGCGACGGACCTTTCGCAGGGGAAACTGGCGGAGTAATCTGCGGGCGCAATCTCGCGGTTGCGCCCTGTTTTAATGCAGGCAGAATAAGCAACATGGGTTAGACAGCGATGTGGTTGCCGACAATGAAGACAGAGACGATGGATGATGATCTGATTATCTATTCGCCATTAATGCGCAGTTTTACCTTTAACGCCTGGCTGGTGGCGGGCTATACGCCAATATTCCCGGGCAACAGGCTGGATACCTTCATTCAGCGCGAGCGGGGCATGAAGGGGTACATTATTAATATCACTCTCCGTGGCGCAGGGGTGATTCATCGTAATAACGAAACCTTCATCTGCCGTCCCAACGATGTCGTGCTGTTTCCTCCTGGCTGCCCCCATCATTATGGTCGCGAGGCGAAAAGCGATTGCTGGGAGCACCTGTGGATCTATTTTATGCCGCGCCCATACTGGATTGACTGGCTGAAATGGGATCGTCAATGGCACGACGTAGGGATAACCCGGAGCAGCGACGACGATTTTATTCAGCGCTTAAAGAGCGATTTTAAAGAGGTGATCCGCCTTTACTCCTCGGCGGACCGGCTGGATGCGATTCTGGCGGTAAACTGTCTGGAAAAGATTTTACTCCACTGTTTCAAGCTGCAGCCGGGTAGCAACTGCCTCTCGCTCGATCCGCGTATCATCGCCATCTGTCAGTACCTTGATGAGCATCTTGAGGAGAAGATCACCATCAATACGCTGGCCGCGCGGGCATTTCTGTCACCATCACGGCTCGCGCACCTGTTCCGCCAGGAGACGGGAATGACGATTTTCGCCTGGCGAGAAAAACAGCGCATGAATCGCGCGTCGCTGCTTTTACAACACGCGCAGCTGACGATTGCGCACATCGCTCAGCTGGTGGGATACGACGACGCGCTCTATTTTTCCCGCCTGTTTAATCAGCAGTTTGGCGTGGGGCCCCGGGAGTACCGCAAACGCTTTTCGCAATTAAACACCCTGTAGAATCATATTAATACGCGTATAATTTCCGCTGAGAAAATCAGGAGGTGGAATGAATATTGCGCAACATCTTGCAGCGACCCTGAAAACGCTGCGTCAACAGCGCGGCTGGAGCCTGTCGCGGCTGGCGGAGGAGACCGGCGTGTCGAAGGCGATGCTCGGCCAGATTGAGCGCAACGAATCCAGCCCGACCGTAGCGACGCTGTGGAAAATCGCCACCGGGCTGAACGTGGCCTTCTCGACGTTTATCGTTGCCGATGATTCCGTTGCGCCGGCCGCCTTCGACCCGCAGCAGCAGGCGATGGTGGTAACGCCCGTTTTTCCGTGGGACCCGCAGCTGCGTTTTGACCATTTTTCCATCACCCTCGCTCCCGGCGCGCTCAGCGAGTCAACGCCGCATGAAAAGGGGGTGATTGAGCACGTGGTGGTTATCAGCGGAGTGCTGGAGCTGTGCCTTGAGGGGCAGTGGCTGACCCTGCAGCCGGGGGAAGGGCGGCGCTTTGCCGGCGACCTGGCGCATGCCTACCGCAACAGCGGCGCGCAGACCGCCCATTTTCATTCGCTGATCCATTACCCAAAAGAAAAAGCCGCCGGCTGTTAACCCGCGGCCAATCAAGATGACTGATAAAACAATCCACAACGTGACGAGGAAAATCCGGAATACGCAGTGACTTTACCCTGTGGGGTTTTGGCTGGGAAATAGCTTTTCCTTCAATGCTTTGCCAGAATCTGAAAATTCACGCCGCGGCCGCGGTGGAAATTGTTTTCGTCTCTGCCCACTTCTGACTACAATAGCCGCCATTTCGCCCCCTATAACGGATAACAACGATCGTATGCGCCTGCAAAACCATCATCTTGAACTTCTTAGCCCCGCCCGCGATGCCGGGATCGCCCGTGAAGCTATTTTACACGGCGCGGACGCGGTCTATATCGGCGGACCGGGCTTTGGCGCGCGCCACAACGCCAGCAACAGCCTCAGCGATATCGCCAGGCTGGTGCCTTTCGCCCACCGCTACGGGGCGAAGGTTTTTGTGACGCTGAATACCATCCTTCACGATGATGAGCTTGAGCCCGCGCAGCGCCTGATTACCGACCTGTATGAAACCGGCGTTGATGCGCTGATCGTGCAGGATATGGGGGTGATGCAGCTGGATATCCCGCCGATTGAGCTGCACGCCAGCACCCAGTGCGATATCCGTAGCGTCGAAAAGGCAAAGTTTCTTTCCGACGTCGGCTTCAGCCAGATAGTGCTGGCGCGCGAGCTGAATCTGCAGCAGATCAAGGCGATCTACGAACACACCGATGCGACGATTGAGTTCTTTATTCACGGCGCGCTGTGCGTGGCCTACTCCGGGCAGTGCAATATCTCCCACGCGCAGACCGGCCGCAGCGCCAATCGCGGCGACTGCTCTCAGGCGTGCCGTTTGCCGTATACCCTGAAAGATGACCAGGGCCGGGTGGTGGCCTATGAGAAACACCTCCTGTCGATGAAAGATAACGATCAGACCGCCAACCTGGCCCAGCTGATCGATGCCGGCGTGCGATCCTTCAAAATTGAGGGCCGCTACAAAGACATGAGCTACGTGAAGAACATTACCGCCCACTATCGCCAGATGCTGGACGCGATTATTGAAGACCGGGGCGATCTCGCGCGTGCCTCCGCCGGACGCACCGAGCATTTCTTTGTGCCCTCTACGGATAAAACCTTCCATCGCGGCAGCACCGATTATTTCGTCAACGCGCGTAAAGGCGATATCGGCGCGTTCGATTCGCCGAAGTTTATCGGTCTGCCGGTGGGCGAAGTGCTGAAGGTGGGTAAAGACCATCTTGACGTTGAGGTGAGCGAAGCGCTGACCAACGGCGATGGCCTGAATGTGATGATTAAGCGTGAAATCGTCGGTTTTCGCGCCAATACGGTAGAGAAAACCGGTGAAAACCGCTACCGCGTATGGCCCAACGAAATGCCGGCGGATCTCTATAAAGCGCGTCCGCATCAGGCGTTGAACCGCAATCTCGACCACAACTGGCAGCAGGCGCTGCAAAAGACCTCCAGCGAGCGGCGGATTGCGGTGGATATCACCCTCAGCGGCTGGCAGGAGCAGCTGGTGCTGACGATGACCTGCGAGGACGGCGTCAGCGTGACCCACACCCTCGACGGCGAGTTCGCCGAAGCGACCCAGGCCGATAAAGCGCTGGCCAACCTGCGCGACGGGGTGGCGAAATTAGGCCAGACCATCTACTTCGCCCGCGATGTTGAGATAGCGCTGCCCGGCGCGCTGTTTGTGCCCAACGGCCTGCTCAATCAGCTGCGGCGTGAAACGGTAGAGATGCTGGATCAGGCGCGGATTGACGCCGCGCCTCGCGGCCGGCGCAAGGCGGTTTCCGTGCCGCCGCCGGTCTATCCGGAAACCCATCTCTCGTTTCTGGCTAACGTCTATAACCACAAGGCGCGCGAATTTTATCAGCGCTACGGCGTGAAGCTGATTGATGCCGCCTATGAAGCGCATGAAGAGAAAGGCGACGTGCCGGTAATGATCACCAAGCACTGCCTGCGCTTTGCCTTCAATCTGTGTCCGAAGCAGGCAAAAGGCTCGATTAAGAGCTGGAAAGCCACGCCGATGCAGCTTATTCACGGCGACGAGGTGCTGACGCTGAAGTTCGACTGTCGTCCCTGCGAAATGCACGTGGTGGGCAAAATGAAGAACCATATTCTGAAAATGCCGCTTCCGGGAAGCATCGTGGCCTCCGTCAGCCCGGACGAGCTGCTGAAAACCTTGCCCAAACGCAAAGGGGCCTGATCGGCGGCGGGCGGAAGCGTCCACTAACCGGCAGCCCATCTGCCGGTTAGTGGACGGTTAAGATAACAAGTTAGGCTTTTAGCCCCGCGGCGGTCATTAGCAGGCGAAAACCCATGCTCACCGCCGCCAGCGCCAGCACGCTCCCGCCCCACAGCGCCACCATCCAGACTATCTGCTTAAGCCATAATCGATTCATCAATGATACCCCTCACCGTGTTGAACTTTGCCGCGGAATACGTAGTAACTCCAGAAGGTATAGCCGAGGATCACCGGAATAATCAGCGCCGCGCCCACCAGCATAAATCCCTGGCTCTGCGGCGGCGCGGCGGCCTGCCACAGGGTGATGGCGGGGGGAATAATATGCGGCCAGATACTGATCCCCAGTCCGCTAAAGCCAAGGAACACCAGCCCAAGGGTCAGCAGGAAAGGCCGCCCGTGATGGGCGCTGCTGCCTAACGCCCGCCATAGCCAGACGCTGAGAGCCAGCACCAGCAGCGGCACCGGCAGCAGGAAAAAGAGGTTCGGTAAGCTGAACCAGCGCGCGGCGATAGCGGGCTGCGCCAGCGGGGTCCACAGGCTGATAGCGACAATCACCGCCAGCAGCGCCAGCAGCAGGGCCCGCGACGCGCCGCGCATTTTTTCCTGCAGCGGCTCCTCGCTTTTCATCACCAGCCAGCTGGCGCCCAGCAGGGCGTAGGCGATGCTCAGGCCCAGGCCGCAAAACAGGGTGAACGGCGTAAGCCAGTCGAGCATACCGCCGCTAAAGGTGCGGCCGCTGACCGGGAAACCGTTAATGACCGCGCCAACCACCACTCCCTGGGCGAAGGTGGCCAGCAGGGAGCCGCCAAGGAAAGCAACGTCCCAGAAAGGTCGGTGCGATGGCGTGGCCTGAAAACGAAATTCGAAGGCCACTCCGCGGAAGATCAGGCCGACCAGCATCAGCGTCAGCGGGATAGCCAGCGCATCGATAATCACCGCGTAGGCCAGCGGAAAGGCGCCGAACAGCGCCGCGCCGCCCAGTACCAGCCAGGTCTCATTTCCGTCCCACACCGGGGCCACGCTGTTAACCATCACGTCGCGATCCTCGGGGTCACGGATGGTGCAGAATAAAATGCCAATCCCTAAATCGAAGCCGTCCATAACGATATACATCAGGGTGGCGAAAACGATGATGGCAAACCAGATTACCGACAGGTCGATAGCCATTAGTGGGACTCCTTTTGCTCAAAATTGCCGGTGGCGGCGGAAAGCGGGCGCGCCGGGGTGCCGGTGACCGGCGGATTGACCTCCTGTGGGCCTTTGCGGATCAGGCGCAGCATGTAGCTATAGCCCACGCCAAAGACCGAGCTGTAGACCACGAAAAACGTCAGCAGGCTGATGGTCATGTGCAGGTCGCCGTGGGCGGAAACGGCATCGGCGGTGCGCTGCACGCCATAGACGACCCACGGCTGGCGGCCAACCTCGGTGGTAACCCAGCCGGCGAGGATGGCAATCAGCCCCGATGGCCCCATCCAGAGCGCGAAGCGCAGGAAGGGCTTCGAGTGGTACAGCCGCCGGCGGTAGCGCAGCCACAGCGCCAGCGCCCCGAGCAGGATCATCAGCATGCCGAGGCCGGCCATCAGGCGAAATGACCAGAACACAATGGTCGAATTGGGGCGGTCCTCTGGCGCAAACTCCTTCAGCGCCGGAACCTGTTTATCGAGGCTATGGGTGAGGATCAGGCTGCCGAGCGCCGGAATTTCGAGGCCATAGCGGGTGCGCTCCTGCTGCATATCCGGCCAGCCGAACAGCAGCAGAGGCGTCGGTTCCCCTGGCCGGTTTTCCCAGTGGCCCTCGATGGCGGCAATTTTTGCCGGCTGATGCTCAAGCGTATTCAGGCCGTGCATATCGCCAATCATCGCCTGGATGGGGGCGACGATCAGCGTCATCCACAGCGCCATCGAAAACATGGCGCGAATGGCCGGGGTTTGGTTGCCGCGCAGCAGATGCCATGCCGCCGAGGCGCCGACGAACAGCGCGCTGCTAAGAAAGGCCGCGACCGACATATGCAGCAGGCGGTAGGGGAATGACGGGTTGAAGATCACCGCAAACCAGTCGACGGGCACCACCTGGCCGTTGACCACCTCAAACCCCTGCGGCGTCTGCATCCAGCTGTTGGAGGCGAGGATCCAGAAGGTCGAAATAATGGTCCCGGTTGCCACCATGCAGGTGGCGAAGAAGTGCATGCCGGGGCTGACGCGGTTCCAGCCAAACAGCATCACGCCGAGGAATCCGGCTTCGAGGAAGAAGGCCGTCAGCACCTCATAGGTCAGCAGCGGCCCGGTAATGCTACCGGCGAATTCGGAAAACCCGCTCCAGTTGGTGCCGAACTGATAGGCCATCACCAGCCCGGAGACCACGCCCATGCCGAAGTTCACGGCGAAAATTTTCGACCAGAAGTGGTACAGCGAGCGCCAGACGGGATTTTTGGTTTTTAACCACAGCCCTTCCAGCACCGCCAGATAGCTGGCAAGCCCGATGGTGATGGCGGGAAAGATAATATGAAACGATACGGTAAAAGCGAATTGAATTCGCGCCAGGTGGAATGCATCAAGACCGAACATGCAGTGCTCCGCAAAAAAATTGATTCCGCGCAATTTTAGGCGTCGCTTGCTTTCGGTTGCAGAGGCAGAAAGGCTCTTTTTTCCTATAACAGTCAGGTTACTGTTATGGATTTTTCGCCGCCACGGCGCATTATCGCCACGATGCGGAGGGGGAGACGTGCTACAAGATCGGCCGCAGGAGTATGCATAACAGTTTTTATAAACTGCCATTTTTTATCACCTGTTATACTATAGGCCTATACGTTCATCTGCGGACTTACCTATGAAAAAGTACCAACAGCTGGCACAGCAGCTGACCGAACAGATTGCGCTCGGCGTCTGGCAGCCCGGCGACCGCTTGCCCTCCCTGCGCGAGCAGGTGGTCAGCAGCGGAATGAGTTTTATGACGGTCAGTCACGCCTACCAGCTGCTGGAGAGCCAGGGGCGAATTATCGCCCGCCCGCAGTCGGGCTACTACGTCGCGCCAAAACCGGTTAAGTCGCGCCAGCCTGAGCCGCCGGCGCAGGTGACCCGGCATGAATCGGTGGATATCAATACCTACATTTTTGAGGTGCTGCAGGCCAGCCGTCAGGCCTCCATGCTGCCTTTTGCTTCCGCTTTTCCCGACCCGCGCCTGTTCCCTCTACAGCAGCTAAACCGCTCCCTGGCCCAGGTCAGTAAAACCGCGACGGCGATGAGCGTGATTGAAAACCTGCCGCCGGGCAACGACGAACTGCGCCACGCCATTGCCCGCCGCTACGCGCTGCAGGGAATGAATATTTCGCCGGACGAGATCGTGATTACCGCCGGCGCGCTGGAGGCGCTCAACCTGAGCCTGCAGGCGGTTACGGAGCCGGGCGACTGGGTGGTGGTGGAAAATCCCTGCTTCTACGGCGCGCTGCAGGCGCTGGAAAGGCTGCGGCTGAAGGCGCTGTCGGTGGCGACGGACGTCAAAGAGGGGATCGACCTGGCGGCGCTGGAGCAGGCGCTGCAGAGCTATCCGGTGAAGGCCTGCTGGCTAATGACTAACGGCCAGAATCCGCTCGGCTTTACCCTCAGCGCCGGGAAAAAGGCGCGGCTGGTTGAGCTCCTGACGCGCTACAACGTGGTGCTGATCGAAGATGACGTCTACAGCGAGCTCTATTTTGGCCGCGAGAAACCGCTGCCCGCCAAATTCTGGGATCGCCAGGATATGACGCTACACTGCAGCTCTTTTTCCAAATGCCTGGTGCCCGGCTTTCGCATCGGCTGGGTGGCCGCCGGCAAGCACGCCCGGCGAATTCAGCAGCTGCAGCTGATGAGCACGCTGTCGACCAGTTCGCCGATGCAGCTGGCGCTGGTGGACTACCTGTCGACCCGGCGCTACGACGCCCATCTGCGCCGCCTGCGTCGCCAGCTGGCTGAGCGCAAGCAGCAGGCCTGGCAAGCGCTGCTGCGCCATCTGCCCGCCGAAGTCAAAATCCACCATAGCGACAGCGGCTACTTTCTCTGGCTGGAGCTGCCGGCGGGAGCCGATGCCGGGGAGCTGAGCGCGCGGGCCCTGCGCGACAACATCAGCATTGCGCCGGGGAAAATGTTCTCCACCACCGCCAGCTGGACCTCATTCTTCCGTTTTAATACCGCCTGGGGCTGGGGGGAAAGAGAAGAGCAGGGGGTTAAGCGCCTCGGCGAGCTTATTCGCGAGCTGCTGGCTGAGCCGTAGACTTATTTTCTCTGCGGGTAAACGGCTGGTGGAAAATAACTAAATATTATTATCAAACGATACCGGCCATTATTTTTCCGGTATCCATCATAGGAAATTCGCATACCCGCTTCCTGTCTCTAACTCCTTGTCTATAATCCATATTGTCGTTCAGCTGTTGTTGTTTTTTGCGGAATGCGCCCCTTGTCACAACCTGAATAAATTTCCCGTGAGGGGCATAGCACGCCGTCTACTGTTATTAAGGGAGATATTTTTACGGCACGGCTGCCGCTAATTTTGTTGTGACAGGAGTAACACCCGATGAGCAAAAAAATTGCCCGTGGCAGCCTGTGTGTGCTGGGTATGGCCTTCCTGACCGCGCAGGCCGCCGAGCCGCCGACCTCGTTGGATAAAGGCGAAGGCCGGCTCGATATCATCGCCTGGCCGGGATATATCGAACGCGGTCAGACGGATAAAAACTACGACTGGGTCACCCAGTTTGAAAAAGAGAGCGGATGCCAGGTGAATGTGAAAACCGCCGCCACCTCTGATGAGATGGTCAGCCTGATGGCAAAAGGGGGCTATGACCTGGTGACCGCTTCCGGCGACGCGTCGCTGCGCCTGATTATGGGGAAACGCGTGCAGCCGATTAACCCGGCGCTGATCGCCAACTGGAAGACGCTCGATCCGCGGGTGGAGAAAGGCGCCTGGTTCAACGTGGGCGGTAAAGTCTACGGTACGCCATACCAGTGGGGGCCAAACCTGCTGATGTACAACACCAAAGTGTTCCCGACCCCGCCGGATAGCTGGAACGTAGTGTTTGTAAAACAAAATCTTAGCGACGGTAAAAGCAACCAGGGACGGGTTCAGGCCTACGACGGCCCGATCTATATCGCCGACGCGGCGCTGTTTGTCAAAGCCACCCAGCCGCAGCTCGGTATTACCGACCCCTACCAGCTTACCGAGGCCCAGTATCAGGCGGTCCTGAAGGTGCTGCGCGACCAGCGGGGGCTGATTCACCGCTACTGGCATGACACCACCGTGCAGATGAGCGATTTTAAAAACGAAGGCGTGGTGGCTTCCAGCGCGTGGCCGTATCAGGCCAACGGGCTCAAAGGCGAAGGCCAGCCCATCGCCACCGTCTTCCCGAAAGAGGGAGTGACCGGCTGGGCGGATACCACCATGCTGCACAGCGACGCTAAGCATCCGGTCTGCGCCTACAAATGGATGAACTGGTCGCTGACGCCGAAGGTTCAGGGCGATGTGGCGGCGTGGTTCGGCTCGCTGCCGGTGGTGCCGCAGGGCTGTAAAGCCAGCCCGCTGCTGGGAGACAAAGGCTGCGAAACCAACGGCTATAACCAGTTCGCCAAAATCGCCTTCTGGAAGACCCCGATTGCGGAAGGCGGCAAGTTCGTCCCTTACAGCCGCTGGACCCAGGACTATATCGCGATTATGGGCGGCCGTTGACCGGCCGGAGGCATGAAATGACGTATGCGGTAGAGTTTCATAATGTCTCGCGGCTGTATGGCGACGTGCGCGCGGTGGATGGCGTAAGCATTGCCATCCGCGACGGCGAGTTTTTCTCAATGCTGGGGCCGTCCGGCTCCGGCAAAACCACCTGCCTGCGGCTGATTGCCGGTTTTGAACAGCTTTCCGGCGGGGAGATTACCATTTTTGGCCGGCAGGCCAGCGAGCTGCCGCCGTGGCAGCGCGACGTCAATACCGTCTTCCAGGACTACGCGCTGTTTCCCCATATGTCGATCCTCGATAACGTCGCCTACGGGCTGATGGTGAAGGGAATCGCTAAAAAAGAGCGCCACCGCCGCGCCCAGCAGGCGCTGGAGAAGGTGGCCCTTGACTTTGTCCATGCGCGCAAACCGTCCCAGCTTTCCGGCGGCCAGCGGCAGCGGGTAGCGATTGCCCGCGCGCTGGTGAACGAGCCGCGGGTGCTGCTGCTGGATGAGCCGCTGGGGGCGCTGGATTTAAAGCTGCGCGAGCAGATGCAGCTGGAGCTGAAAAAGCTGCAGCAGGCGCTGGGGATCACCTTTATTTTTGTCACCCACGACCAGAGCGAAGCGCTGTCGATGTCCGACCGGGTGGCGGTGTTCAATCACGGGCGCATCGAGCAGGTCGACGCGCCGCACGATCTCTACCTGCGCCCGAAAACGGCCTTCGTTGCCGGGTTTGTCGGCACGGCCAACGTCTTTGACGCCGAGCTCTCCGCCCGGCTGTGTGGTATGCCGGGCAGCTGGTCGCTGCGTCCGGAACATATCCGGCTGCACGGCGGCGGAGAGGTTCAGGTCGAGGGCGTGGTGCAGGCGGTGCAGTATCAGGGCGCGGCAACGCGAATCGAGCTAAGGCTGGCCGACGGCGACCGGCTGCTGGTGAGCCAGGCGAATAGCGACGGCGGCGCGGCGCTGAGCGCCCCGCAGGCGGGACAGCGGGTGCTGGCGTCCTGGTCGCGGGCGGCGATGGTCCCTCTGGATAACGGTGGCTGATATGGCAACGCTTATCGCGAACGCTCCCTCCGGCCGCCTGTCTGGGCTATTCTGGCGCCGGCCGTCGCTGGGGCTGTTTTTGCTGCTGCTCGGCCCGCTGATGTGGTTTGGCATCGTCTATCTGGGCTCGCTGCTGACGCTGCTGTGGCAAAGCTTCTATACCTTCGACGACTTCACCATGTCGGTCACTACCGACCTGACGCTGGCTAATCTCAAGGCGCTATTTAACCCGGCCAACTACGACATTATTATCCGTACGCTGGTGATGGCGCTGACGGTCACGCTGGCCAGCGCTGTTCTGGCCCTGCCGATGGCGTGGTATATGGCCCGCTACACCAGCGGCAAAATGAAGGCATTTTTCTATATTGCCGTGATGCTGCCGATGTGGGCCAGCTATATCGTTAAGGCCTACGCCTGGACGCTGCTGCTGGCAAAAGATGGCGTGGCGCAGTGGTTTCTGCGCCATCTTGGGGTGGAAGGCGCGCTGAATCTGCTGCTGGCGATCCCGGCGGTGGGCGGCAATACGCTGTCGACTTCGGGGCTGGGCCGCTTCCTGGTCTTTGTCTATATCTGGCTGCCGTTTATGATCCTGCCGGTGCAGGCGGCGCTGGAGCGCATACCGGCGTCGCTGCTGCAGGCGTCGGCCGATCTCGGCGCCCGGCCGCGGCAAACCTTTCGCTATGTGGTGCTGCCGCTGGCTATCCCCGGCATTGCCGCCGGGTCGATTTTTACCTTCTCGCTGACGTTGGGCGATTTTATCGTGCCGCAGCTGGTGGGGCCGCCGGGCTTTTTTATCGGCAATATGGTCTATTCCCAGCAGGGGGCGATTGGCAATATGCCGATGGCGGCAGCGTTTACCCTCGTGCCGATTGTCCTGATTGCCCTGTATCTGGCGTTTGTTAAACGCCTGGGAGCGTTTGATGCACTCTGAACGGGCACCGCTGTTTCTGAAAGTCGCGACCTGGGGCGGGGTGATCTTCCTGCATTTCCCGCTGCTGATCATTGCCCTGTACGCCTTTAACACCGAAGACGCCGCCTTTAGCTTTCCGCCGCAGGGCCTGACGCTGCGCTGGTTTAGCGAAGCGGCCGGGCGGGGCGATATTATCGAATCGGTGACACTGTCACTGAAAATTGCCGCGCTATCGACCGCTATCGCGCTGGTACTTGGCACGCTGGCTGCAGGGGCTCTGTGGCGCAGCGCCTTTTTTGGCAAAAACGCCGTGTCGCTGCTGCTGCTGTTGCCCATCGCGCTGCCGGGGATCATTACCGGCCTGGCGCTGCTGACGGCGTTTAAGGCGATTAACCTCGAACCGGGTTTCTTCACCATCGTGGTGGGGCACGCCACCTTCTGCGTGGTGGTGGTATTTAACAACGTTATCGCCCGCTTTCGCCGGACTTCCTGGAGCCTGGTGGAGGCGTCGATGGATTTAGGGGCGACGGGCTGGCAGACCTTCCGCTACGTGGTGTTACCCAACCTGGGGTCGGCGCTGCTGGCCGGGGGAATGCTGGCGTTCGCGCTGTCGTTTGATGAAATTATCGTCACCACCTTTACCGCCGGGCACGAGCGCACGCTTCCGCTGTGGCTGCTGAATCAGCTGGGACGCCCGCGCGATGTACCGATAACCAACGTTGTCGCTCTGCTGGTGATGCTGGTGACGACCATTCCGATTTTAGGGGCCTGGTGGCTAACCCGTGACGGCGACATAAGCGCTGAAAACGGCAAATAACTGACGTGTACAGGATAATACTATGCAACATAACCTTTTGATCAACGGCGAATTAGTGGCGGGTGAAGGCGAACTGGTGCCGGTATTCAATCCTGCTAATGGCGAAGCGCTGCTGGAGATTGCGGAGGCGACGGCGGCCCAGGTGGATGCGGCGGTTGAGGCGGCGGATCTGGCCTTTGTCGGCTGGAGCCAGACTACGCCGAAAACCCGCGCGGAGTGCCTGCTCAAGCTGGCGGAGGTGATTACCGAGCATGCGGAAACCCTCGCCAAACTGGAGTCATTGAACTGCGGCAAACCGCTGCACTGCGTGATTAACGACGAGCTGCCCGCGGTGGCGGATGTGTTTCGCTTCTTTGCCGGCGCCGCGCGCTGCCTGCCGGGGATGGCGGCCGGTGAGTACCTGGAAGGGCACACCTCGATGATCCGCCGTGACCCGGTTGGGGTGGTGGCCTCCATCGCGCCGTGGAACTATCCGCTGATGATGGCGGCCTGGAAGCTGGCTCCGGCGCTGGCGGCGGGGAACTGCGTGGTGATTAAGCCTTCAGAGATCACGCCGCTGACGGCGCTGAAGCTGGCCGAGCTGGCAAAAGATATTTTCCCGGCTGGAGTCATCAACGTACTGTTTGGCCGAGGTAAAACCGTGGGCGATCCGCTGACCGGCCATCATAAGGTGCGGATGGTATCGCTGACCGGGTCGATAGCCACCGGGGCGCATATTATTGGCCATACGGCCTCCTCGATTAAGCGTACGCATATGGAGCTGGGCGGCAAGGCGCCGGTGATCGTCTTTGACGATGCGGATATTGATGCGGTCGTTGAGGGCGTGCGGACCTTCGGCTTCTATAACGCCGGCCAGGACTGTACCGCCGCCTGCCGCATCTACGCCCAGCAGGGCATTTACGACCAGCTGGTGGAGAAACTGGGGGCGGCGGTTGCCAGCCTGAAAATCGGCCCGCCGGAAGATGCCGCGACGGAGCTGGGGCCGGTTAGCTCGCAGGCGCATCTGGAGCGGGTGAGCGCCGCCGTTGATGCCGCGCGCGCGCTGGCGCACATCAAAGTGGTGACCGGCGGCAGCAAGGCGCCAGGGAAGGGGTACTACTACCAGCCGACGCTGCTGGCCGGGGCGAAGCAGGAGGATGATATTGTCCAGCGCGAGGTGTTTGGTCCGGTAGTGAGCGTCACCGCGTTCAGCGATGAGGAGCAGGCGCTGGCCTGGGCCAATGATTCGCAGTACGGTCTGGCCTCGTCGGTGTGGACCCGGGACGTTGGCAGAGCGCACCGTCTTAGCGCCCGCCTGCAGTATGGCTGCACCTGGGTGAATACCCACTTTATGCTGGTGAGCGAAATGCCGCACGGCGGGCAAAAGCTGTCGGGCTACGGGAAGGATATGTCGATGTATGGCCTGGAGGATTACACCGTCGTGCGCCACGTGATGATCAAGCACTAAACGCAGCATGCCGCCGACGGAGCGAGTTCAGGCCCGTCGGCGGCGGTATCTGGCAATCAGTGGCGTCATAGATGAATATCCTAGCCGAGGCGCATCCTACCGCCGACTTTTTTATCGCCGCTTCTACCTTCCAGTAAGAGTTTCCTGCCGGGCCGGGAGAATCTATCACCGGTACCAGAACGGGTTTAGAGGAGGGGGATCTGTTCTGAGAATTGCAGCGGCCGTGAATCATTCGGCGGCACATGCTCATAGAGATGGCGACAGCAGCGGGATTGACTATGCAGCGCAATAATCACCCTGCAATCAGGTTAGCCTGCTAATAATCATCGATGGCAGGAATTGCTAAGACAGAAGGCGGCTGATATGAGAATATTCTTATGCCCCTTCAAGAGCTAAGCCATGATGAGTGCCGGAGATAAGCGCCGGATGGGGCTCGCAAATATCCCCGCCCCTGCACTAACTAATAGTGCAGGGGCTTTTTTTGCCCATGCAGCAGGCGGCAGCGTTAACGCGGAAATAACAGAAGCGGGCAGCAGGGGCAGGGAAGGGGGCGGTCTACACCATCGGTTTCGACAGAGGTTACATCGCTGTAACGCCCTGACGCAGCTAAGCGCGCGAGCTAATACGCACAAGATGAGAATGGTAAATAAATTTTTCGCTATTGCCGATACTATTCAGGCAGATAAATGCATTAGCCTAGCGTTTATTCTTTTTACTCGGTAAGCTCGACTGGCGGCGTTCACGCACGTAAGAAATAAGGTTATAAACTGCGATAACCAGTAATATTAACGCCACAATAAGCACGGCAATCCCGGACATATTCCACCTCAAATTTAAAATGAGCAACAGAAAAAGTATTCATAACCAATGTTTATGAATGTAAATTCATCCTTGAGATAACGCAAATAGTATTTGTTCTCTTTCAAATGAAGTGCCGCCAGCCTGGGAGAGTAAGGATCGGCCTAAGGCCGCACCAAGCATGGGGTTGTCGGCATGATTACCGTTCTGCCAGCAGCACGAGATTTAAGAAGTATCGCATTTTCCGCTAATAGAACTCTTCGTCATACATTATTGTTAGTTATCTGTAGACGTGAGTTTATGCTGATTTTTTAAGCATAATCTGATACTTCCTGACGGCAGATAGTGGATTTGTAGCAGCGGAGGATCGTTTTCCTGAAGAAGTAAGGTTAATTTATTTTCTTCGCGCCGGCATAAACTATATCCATTCTGTTTGTGGTGCTATTTGCCAGGCCATGCTCGGGACCGAACTCTCTTTTTAAGAGTCCCGGCAGTGTTGCCGAAATGTATTTCAGATTTATTTCGTCGCACTCACTTTATTAATTAAAGTTAATGTTTAATTAATGTTAATGGTTAGATAAAATTTGTATCTATTGAATGTGGGAGGTCGTTTGGCGTTTGACTTTGGCGGGGCGGCCATGCGAACATTTGTCATAATTTGTTACTGTGAAGTTGATTTTGTTTTGAAAAACATAGCATTTTTTCTGCTGGTGGCTACCGCTACCGCCATTCTCTATGGAAATTTGCCCGCTCAGCGCGTTCTGGATTGTGAAAAGCAGGGGGCGAGTGAAGCCGTTTGTCTCTCCGCTGAATGGGATAGCGAAAAGGTCAATCCGTTGCCGGAGTATAACCCTGATAACCTCAAGGCTACTGCCGTATTGCAGGCTACGTCCCAGGTGGACACAACCCGTACGGTCGCTATTAAATCGTAAAAAAGCAGCCCTTTAAGGCTGCTTTTTTAGGTTTCTTTGCTGAGAAAAAATCAGTAAAACCAACCAAAACGAACGGATAGCAGGCTAATAAGCGCAAATGCTGCGCCGACATTAATCAGAATTACGGTTTTGCTGGAAACATCCATAACGCCACCTTTATGAGTAAGCCTCTACAGGTATAGTACGAGGTCAAAGGATGTGCTATCAGACAAGGATGAATCGGGCGTTTTCTGTTGGCTACGCGCAGTATTTTACTTTGTTATGTATTAATCTCTGGCCCGCTTTCCGCTGCTGAAAGAGGCGCGTCGTAAAGGCGTTTCAGGGAAGGACTAAGAATGACCCTATATCAAAAGATGCTGATTTTTTATGCGGTGATGGGATTTATCTGCGCAGTTATCAGCTGGTTTTTAACCAAAGAAAGTCGCCTGATTCGCCTGCTGGCGGCGCTGCTGATCGGCGCAACCTGGCCGTTTAGCTTTCCGACAGCGCTCCTTATTTCTCTATTCTGAGACATTCTGAGACGAAGAAAGCGTTGGCATCCGTTAATAATGACTGTATAAAAACACAGTTCAATTAACGGGAGCTTATCTATATGAACGGTTTCTTCTCCTCTCTGGCCGGCGCCACCGTGCGCTGGTTCGATCTGCCCGGTAGCGGCGATCCGATCGTGTTTATCCACGGTCTGGGATGCGCCTCTTCGTACGATTATCCTCGAGTGGCTGCCGATCCCGCGCTGAGCGGGCGCCGGGTCGTGCTTATCGATCTACCTGGCTACGGCTATAGCGATAAACCCGTTGAGTTTGGTTACAGTACTACGGAACAGGCGCAGGTGGTGGTAGAACTCCTTGACCACCTGCAGCTGTCGCGCTGCTATTTGTACGGCCATAGCATGGGCGGCAGTATTGCCATTGAAGCGGCTGTACGGTTAGGCGAACGCGTGCTTGCGCTGCTGGTGGCCGAGCCCAATCTGTACGCCGGCGGTGGGGTATACAGCCGGGCGATTGCCGCGCAGACGGAAGCGAAGTTTGTCGCCGGAGGCTATGCCGACATGCTGGCGGCGGAATCTTCGCCCTGGGCTGGGTGCCTACAGAACAGCGCGCCCTGGGCCGTCTGGAGAGGAGCAAACAGCCTGGTATCCGGCGTAACGCCATCGTGGTTTACCCTTTTTCGTCAGCTCTCTTGTCCGAAGACGCTTATCTATGGCGCGCTGTCGCTCCCTGCGCAGGAGGCCGAAAACGCCGTCGCGGAAGGGATTATGCTGCGGGTTGTGCCCGATGCCGGCCACTCGATGGCCTGGGAAAATCCTGCCGCGCTGGCGGCAGCGATCGCCAGCCGCTGCTGAGGCGAACAACGCGCGCTGCCCTTAGGGTTAAAACGGCAGTTCGCGAGGCTGCATTTGCATTGTTATCCAGCGTAGTTCGGTAAATTCGGCAACGCCTGCGCGCCCGCCGAAGCGCCCGTAGCCGGAGGATTTGCAGCCGCCGAACGGCATCTGGGCCTCATCGTGAACGGTGGGGCCGTTAATGTGGCAAATCCCCGTTTGTAAGCGCTGCGCGACGTTCCATGCCCGGGCGCTGTCGCGGCTGTATACCGCCGACGAAAGCCCATATTCGCTCTCATTCGCGACGGCCAGCGCCTCCTCTTCTCCGCCGACGCGGATAATCGCCTTCACCGGTCCAAACGACTCCTCGCTCCAGATGCGCATGTCGCGCGTGACGCCATCCAGCAGGGTGGCGGCCATCTGCACGGACGTGGCCTTGCCGCCGCTTAACAGCCGGGCGCCTTTTGTCAGCGCATCGTCAATCAGTGCATTGCAGCGCGTGACGGTCTTCATATCGACAACCGGCCCGATCAAACCTGCGGGTAGGCTCGCCGCGCGGCGGCTGATAAGCGCGACAAACTCATCGGCAATCGCGTGGTCGACGATAATACGTTCGGTTGACATACAGATTTGCCCGGCGTTGGCGAAAGCGCCAAATATGGCGCCCGCCGCCGCTTGTTCAGGATCGGCGTCATCGAGCACCAGCAGCGGGGCTTTCCCGCCCAGTTCTAGCACCGCAGGCTTCAGATGCTGACCGCAGGTGCGGGCAATGATCCTGCCCACCGGCGTTGAGCCGGTAAAATTGATCCGACGCACCGCGGGATGGGCGATCAGCGATTCGACTAACGCCGGCGCATCCGCAGGCGCGCAGGTCAGATAATTGATAACGCCGTCCGGGAATCCGGCAGCGGCGAGGGCCTCAATAATTAATCCCTGAGAGGCGGGCGACAGCTCGGCGCCCTTGAGGATCACCGTATTGCCACAGGCCAGGGGGGTGGCAATCGCCCGCGTCGCCAGAATCAGCGGCGCGTTCCACGGCGCCATTCCGAGGACGACGCCGGCGCCCTGACGCACGGCCATCGCCAGGTTCCCCACCACGTTCGACGGCACTATCTGCCCCTCAATCTGGGTCGTGAGCGCGGCGGCTTCGCGCAGAATATCGGCGGCCAGATGGACGTTAAAACCGGACCAGTGGGCCGTTGCGCCGGTTTCCGCCGCCATAGTGGCGATAAACCGGGCTTCGCGCAGCAGCATCTGTTCGGCGGCGTTCAGCAGCAGGCGACGGCGTTCGCCAGGGGAGGTATCGCGCCACTGTGGAAATGCGGCGGCCGCGGCCTCAACGCTGCGTCGGGCGTCGGCGAGGCTTGCGGCAGCAGCGGTGGAGGCCGCCGCTTCGTTCAGCGGATGGCTGCGGGTAAAGGTGGCGCCGTCGTCAGCGTCGTGCCACTGGCCGTTGGTGTACAGGCTACAGGTTAAGCTCATCGGTGGAACCTCATCTTTTGCTGTTTTTCCGAGTGTACCGGTCAGGGAGACGACGGGGGGCCGGGAGGGCGGTTATCGCACGATTTTTTTCAGGCTTTTTAGGCAGTTCACAACTTCAGCCGATTAAATGGTGCAAAAAGGCGGCGAGTGTTGAATAAATCGGCAAAAACGGCGTTTTCAGCATAACCTGATACCGATTGATTATTTGCCGGTTGATTCCTGCTGTGCTGTTATTAGAGGGCATATAACAAATTTATAAGGTTTATAACCATGTCTACAGGGAAAACACGTCTTGCTCTGGCGCTCGGCGCACTGCTGCTGCCAGCCGCTGCGTCCTGGGCGGCCGGTAACGATACGCTGGTCTACTGCTCCGAAGCCTCTCCGGAATCCTTCAACCCGCAGATTGCCAGTTCCGGTCCCTCGTTTGTGGCCAGCTCGCAGGTGCTCTACAACCGCCTGATTACGTTCGACCCGCAGAAAAACACGCCGGTTCCTTCGCTGGCTACCGACTGGACCGTCTCGCCGGATGGCAAAACCTGGACCTTTACCCTGCGTAAAGGCGTGCAGTTCAACAGCAACAAATACTTCAAGCCGACCCGCGATTTCAACGCCGATGACGTGCTTTTCTCGGTGCTGCGCCAGCAGGATGCAAAACATCCGTACCATAACGTTTCCCAGGGCAGCTACGAGTACTTCCACGACGTCGGGCTGGATAAGCTGATCAAAGAGGTTAAAAAGCTTGACGATTATCACGTCCAGTTCGTACTGGCGGAGCCGAATGCGGCGTTCCTCGCCGACTGGGGGATGGATTTCGCCTCAATTCTCTCTGCGGAGTATGGCGACGCGATGCTGAAAAAAGGCACGCCGGAGTATGTCGATACCTGGCCTATTGGTACCGGCCCGTACGCGCTGCAGCAGTATAAGGTGGATTCACAGATCCGCTATATTGCCAACCCGCACTACTGGGAAGGCGAGGTGCCGACAAAGCATCTGATCTTCTCGATCACGCCAAACGTTGAGACGCGGCTGGCGAAGCTGCAAACCAATGAGTGCCAGATTATTCCGGCGCCTTCACCGGTACAGTTCCCGGTGATCAAAGGCAATAAGGATCTGGCGCTGCACTCGGTCGAAGCGCTGAACGTCGGCTATCTGGCGTTTAATACCGAGAAAAAACCGTTCGATAATCTGCTGGTGCGTCAGGCGCTGAACTACGCGACCGACAAGCAGGCGATCGTTAAAGCGGTGTTCCTGGATTCCGGCTCCGTGGCGAAATCGCCGCTGCCGGCCAATATGCTCGGCTATAAGAAAGATCTCCCGGACTACGACTACGATCCGCAGAAGGCCAAAGCGCTGCTCAAGCAGGCGGGGCTGGAAAATGGCGCAGAGGTAACCCTGTGGTCGATGCCGGTTCAGCGGCCTTATAACCCGAACTCCCGCCGCATCGCGGAGATGATTCAGAGCGACTGGAGCAAGGTCGGCGTTAAGGCCAAAATCGTCACCTATGAGTGGGGCGAATATCTCGCCGGGATGCGCAAAGGCGAACACGATAGCGCTCTGTTCGGCTGGATGTCGGATAACGGCGATCCGGACAACTTTGCCGGGACGCTTTTGAGCTGTGATAACATCAAAACCGGCTCTAACGTCGCCCGCTGGTGCGACAAGTCCTACGACGCGCTGGTGAAGAAAGCGCTTCTGGTCAGCGATCCGCAGGCGCGGGCGAAGCTGTACGGCCAGGCGCAGGAGATTTTTTATCAGCAGGCGCCGTGGATCACCCTGGCGACGGGAAAAACCTTCTATGCCACGCGCAGCAACGTCAGCGGCTATAGCGTGAGCCTGATGGGCAGCGATTTTTCAAAGGTAAAACTGAATTAAGCCGAAAGGAGAGCAGGATGGCACATCTGGATGAGGTTATCGCCCGCGTGGACGCGGCGATTGCCGAAGGGGTGATTACCCACATGAACGAGCTGCTGATCGAACTTAGCGATGACGCCGGGCTGGATCGCGACGATCGCTATATCCAGCAGCAGCGTTTACGCACCACGATTGCTCATCATGGACGCCAGCACCAGGAAGAGCAGGAAGGGCGGCGTGAGCAGTTGACCAAGGGTGGATCTATCCTCTGATATCCGCGTCAGAACTGGCGTCTGGCAACCAGCCAGGCGCCTGCCACCAGCATTGCCGCTCCGCAAAGCGGCCCCACCAGTGCGCGAAACGGCACTCCGTGGGCGCGCACTAAATCGATGATCAGGCCGCCGACCAGCTGGCTGGCGATGAGCACCGCAATGGTGGTCGCCGCGCCGACGTTCTGGTACCCGCTGATGCTGGCAAAGACAAAAAATGACCCCAGCAAACCCGGAATTAGCGTCCACCACTTCACGCTTTCCGCCAGCTCATGAACGCCCGCCGCGCCGTGACGCAGGAGCAAAATAGTGACGAAGATTACAATCCCGACCAGCGAATTAAGCAGCATCGCAATCAGGATTGTGGAGGCGGACTGGGTGATTCGCACCATCAGTGTATTCTGCACCACCAGCCCGATCCCGGCGGCGATAAGGCAGGCCAGCGTCAGCGACTGGTTCATGCGTCGGGATCCGGATCGCGGCGATCGTCGAGCTGGAGCTGCATAAAGGTCAGATCCAGCCAACGGCCGAATTTGGTGCCGACCTGTGGCATCTGGCCGGTGGTCACAAAACCGAGGGTTTCATGGAGATGCAGCGAGGCGTGGTTCTGCGCCTCAATTCCGGCGACCATCACGTGTTTCTTCAGGCGGCGGGCCTCTTTAATCAGCGCCACGAGCAGGGTACGGCCAAGCCCTTTTCCCTGGTGATCGGGGTGCACGTAGACCGAATGCTCGACGGTATGGCGAAAGCCGTCGAATGTGCGCCAGTCGCCAAAGGATGAATACCCGGTCACCACGCCGTCCTCTTCACTCACCAGCACCGGGAAACCGGCTATCTGGCGCGCTTCAAACCAGGCAATGCGGTTATCGGTGTCGACGGTTTTATCATTCCAGATAGCGGCGGTGTGCAGCACCGCATGGTTGTAGATCCCGGCAATCGCCGCACAATCCTCTTTACAGGCATAGCGGATGGTCATAGCAAACCTCAAGTTTCGTACACTATAGTAGTACGATATTATTACAATAATGTACGCAATGCTGTCATCTGTTTTAGGCAAAATTTTTTACTAAGGTACGCCAGGGCGCTACGACAAGCGGATGGAGGGAATCAGAGCCGTAGAAACAGCTTCACTTTCACCACCTTGTTACGCCGCATTTCATACACTATAGTACTACGCTATGAATACTATCGAAGACAACATCAATCAGCGCATCAGCGCCCGCATTCGCATCGAACGGGAGTCCCGAGGCTGGTCTCTGAGCGAGCTGGCGGAACGGGCCGGCGCATCGCGGGCGATGATCCACAAAATCGAACGCGGTGAGAGCAGCCCGACGGCTTCGATGCTCGGGCGTCTGTCCGGCGCCTTTGGCATCAGTATGTCGACGCTGATCGCCCGCGCGGAGATGCAGGAAGGCAAGCTGCTGCGCTTTGCCAACCAGCCGGTGTGGCGCGATCCGCAGAGCCACTATCTGCGCCGTCACGTCTCGCCGCGCAGCGACCTGCCTATCGATCTGGTGCAGGTGGAGCTTCCCGCCGGCAGCGATGTCCCGATGCCCGCGGCCTCCTATGCCCTGGCGCGCCAGCTGATCTGGCTGCAGCAGGGCGAGCTGGTCTTTGTTGAGGGCGCCACGCGCCATGAAATGCAGGCGGGAGATTGCCTGGAGCTGGGGCCGCCGAACGACTGCCGTTTTATCAATGAATCCGCCACTTCCTGCATCTATCTGGTCGTGAGGCTGAATCAATCTGCCTCATAATGCCAATGCGCGCGCTGATAATTGCGGCTAGCCTCAGTACAGGTCTTTAAAAGAGGAGTTTGCTATGGCTTTTAATTCGCAACGTCACCGTCGCTGGGTGCTGGCTTCTCGTCCACACGGCGAGCCGACCGGAGAAAACTTTCGTCTGGAAGAGGGCGATGTGCCGTCTCCGGGCCCGGGACAGGTGCTGTTACGCACCGTGTTTCTCTCTTTAGATCCCTATATGCGCGGCCGCATGAGCGATGCTCCGTCCTACTCGCCGCCGGTCGCCATCGGCGCGGTTATGGTGGGCGGCACGGTGAGCCGGGTTGTCGCGTCAAATCATGCTGACTTTACCCCCGGAGAGTGGGTGCTGGGCTACGGCGGCTGGCAGGATTATGAGCTGTCCGACGGCAGCGGGCTGGTGAAGCTGGGCGCACAGCCGGAGCATCCATCCTGGGCGCTCGGCCTGCTGGGCATGCCTGGTTTTACCGCCTATATGGGGCTGCTGGATATTGGGCAGCCGAAGGCCGGCGAGACGCTGGTGGTCGCTGCCGCCACCGGGCCGGTGGGCGCAACGGTAGGGCAGATTGCTAAGCTCAAAGGCTGCCGCACGGTCGGTATTGCCGGCGGCAGTGAGAAATGCCGCTACGCGGTCGAGACGCTGGGCTTTGACGTCTGCCTCGATCACCGCGCGCCTGATTTTGCCGAACAGCTGGCGCAGGCCTGCCCGCAGGGCATTGACGTTTACTATGAAAACGTTGGCGGCAAGGTGTTCGATGCGGTGCTGCCGCTGCTTAATACCTCGGCGCGGGTGCCGGTGTGCGGCCTGGTCAGCGGCTACAACGCGACCGCGTTGCCCGATGGCCCGGACCGTCTGCCGCTGCTGATGGGCACGCTGCTGAAAAAACGGATTCGGATGCAGGGCTTTATTATCGGCCAGGATTACGGCCACCGTATCGCCGAGTTCCAGCAGGAGATGGGGCGTTGGGTGCAGGAAGGTAAAATCAAGTACCGCGAGCAGCAAATCGACGGCCTGGAGAGCGCCCCCCGCGCGCTGATCGGCCTGCTGAAGGGCGAGAACTTCGGTAAAGTCGTGGTCCGGGTTTCGCCAGACGAGTAACGCTTATGCCCCGGCGGCGCCGAGCGCCGGGGCGAGGATCTGCAAGGCGCATCCCTTCGTTAACTCCCTGCTTTACTACTCTTCCCCGATCGTGAATTCCTGGTTTAAGCAACGCATCTTGTGGCGCGATGCTGGTCTGTTCAGATGAGCGCTAATGCGCAATATTGAATTTTTAATGGACATTTTTATTGCTGCAGAAGGCTTTATCAGAGATGTACTTAATGATAAAAGTGTCGTACGAAAAAGCTTATCAGGTGGCGCAGTGGAGTACCGGTTACCAAATTAAAGAGACAGGGCGTGCACAGTATATGGAAGGTTTAATAAACGATGGTCGCTGGAATTATAATGCTAATAAGGGATTTAAAGCAGGGTACATTGTTGGTGCTTACAAAAAATGTGAAACAGTATGGCCCAATGGAGTTAAAAAATGACTAGTACATTACATTCTGGATGGAAACCTGGTTTTGGTATTGTATATACATGGTTTGGCATGGACAAAAATGGGAAAATTGGTGTTTTTGTTAATAATTGTTGGGGGGAGCTACCTTCTGTTCTTTTAAAACAAGACTCCGTCGAACATATACTTGATTCTATATCTGAATATATACATGAAGAATCAGAGGTTTTTACCATCATTCCACCTGATAAAAATGGTGATTTTAGTGTTGATATGTTTCCTGCCTGGACTGGTCCTAAAACAAAAGAAAAGGTAAAGCAGCTCTATGATGAGATTTCTAGCCAAAAAAAACCATTGAGTTATGGTAATCTACCTAAAAATAAAGGTCTGTATGTTTACTTTGCTGTAGAAGGTAGTTTTCCTGGGGAGGATTATCCTGTTGGATATAATGGGAGTACTGAGATGGGGGACTATTATCGATATCTGATTCCTGGTGTATTCGGCAGTATCGAAGACTTTCCTGATGGGCTGAGGGGAGGAGTCGTAGTATCAAAAACTATTGATTTCAATATTGATAGAGTAATACCTAATTGTTGCATAGATAAGCATTTCAATTCTATGTATGCCCGTGATCAATGAAATTCCTTGATGGCCAGGAAGTTGGGAAATGGTTTAAAAGTTTCCTGACCATGCATTTCTCCCGGAGGTATCATGATGGCATGTGGCCGAGAGACTTATTCTAAGCATACCTGTTTTTGTTCCACTCGTTTTTTGAGACCTCCGGGTTTTCAGCCATCAGTCGATACTCTTCCTGCGTCAGATTATCCAGGAGATTCATGGGGGCGCTCGCTGTTTTATCATTGTTGACTCCTGTAAAAAAATTGATAACATGGGGTATTAAATAATTAGAGGTCCTTTTAATGGTGCGACTGGCATACGTGCAGATATTCTTGAAAAAGCGATGAATTTTAATGGGGTGACATTGAAATGAAAAGTATAAATGAATTAACTCTTTTTTCGCTTGATGAGCAAGAAATAACATTTGAGGGTTACATTGTTTATCTGGATGATAGTGACCTTTATATTATTGGATTGGATTATGGTGATGATTATACTACGAGTCCTTCCATTGCTGTTAAAAATAAAAACCTGTCTGATAATCTGGAAGCTAATGTCAGCTTGTATGGCGGGGGAAAGACGCGATTATTTCATCATGTAAAGTTGAAAGGTGTATTAGAAAAAGATAATCTAACAGGTGAAATAAGTATCCTTGTAAAAGAGTTGAGTGTGGAAGATAACGGGCAATGGATATCAATTGATGTAGATAAATATTATGAGCCGAGGAACGGAAAAGGTTCTAATTGGCATGATCTGTTTAATAACTAATATTAACTTTATCCGCTGTTGAAAGATGTATTAAAAAAGAATGATACATGTCTGAGGGGCTAGGTAAAATGCATTATTTAACAGAAAGGCAATACTAGTGACACTGTGGCAAAAGGAGGTGATAAACTTATCATCTCCTTTTGCTGACGGAGCAGCACATGAACCCATTCAAAGGCTGGCATTTTCAGCGTGACATTATCCTGTGGGCCGTACGCTGGTACAGGGGTTTGAGGGGCAATGGAACGAAAACGCACGAGAATGACATAATTAATCGTTTGTATTGAAATTTATCGGTATTGCCTGGTGGGTTCATCCACGGCAGTTCGCCATTCCTGAGCCGTGATTTCTCTGAACGCCTGCGAACCCACAGACGCACTTGAAATCACCATGGCCGAAGCCAGCGCCTTAAGGCGTTTCAGACCCTTAACCAGTGCAGCCTGGGAACCGCCATCTGAGCTGTTTATACGTGACTCCCAGACCCCATTTTTCATATAGGTGGTATCGCCCGTGAAAAGGTGATTTTTTCCAGACGGGGATTTGGCGTAAAAACAAACACTGCCGTCTGTATGTCCAGGTGTTGGAATAATTTCAATATTTCCTTGAACCCATTCTCTTTTCTCAAAAAGAAAATCGACTGCTGAATAACGATGAATAGAAATTTCCTCAAACTGGTGACAGCATAATTTAGAGTTAAATTCTTGTTTGATTGTGTTCCGAGCATTCCCGGCTTCATCTCTGTGACTTCAGTATTGACCACCGTCATGCCCTGGGTGTATTTCCTTGTGTTTCCACGCCGACCCCGCGCTCAAGACTGGTAAACAGCTGCGGCTTCAGCAGCCAGACGATGATGCAGGTGGCACGTACTGACGATCCCCGATACTCCACTGAATGATTAAGAGCGCGAGTTGCGGCATCTGCAGGAAGCGCTAAACGGTAATGAGGCAAAAGGAGCAGACGGCACGCGTGATTGGTGCGTTGACCGGCGCGCTGACCACGCTTACGCCCGAAGGCGCATATAGCGGAGCGGACAGTGCGCAAAATGCTTACCGTTATCCAGAAAACCAATACTGACCAGTTAGTTAAAGTGTTTGATCCAAAACAGAGTAGCGATAAGCCCAATGTGTTCGGGAAGAAGTTTGCGCAGGTGTTGGGGGATGGAGGGAGTAACATACAGGGGAATACTAAGGTGTTTGCAACTGAGGGACTTTCGCAACAACAAATATTCGATTATGCCCAGTCACTAACTGGGGGGAGACCTTTAATTGAAATCCCCACAGGTTCTATGCCAAGTTAGATGATGGTAGTACTATAAATCTGAGGAACTACTCTGAAAGCTCGGATAAAACAAAGGCTCGCTGGACGATAGATATTATTGGGAATCAAAAGCTAAGTGAGAATAAGGGAAAGGTAAAGAGAAAATTGAAATTAAATTTAGGTGAGGTTGTATGCTTTATAATAAAGAAAAGTATAATTTACTTGCCCGGGAATTGGAAGGCTCTTCTATAAGTACTATATGGTCGGCAATTGTTTCAGAAAATTTTGAGGGCATAGAACTATCGTATGAAGAAAGGGTTGATATTTTTCTAAAGTTAATTAAATATCTGATTTCTGAAGGGAGAGTGAAACTAGGAAAGCACGATAAATTTCTGGATGGAACTATCGAGGAGCAAATAGAACGATATAGAAAGGCGCTACCTAAATGCGAAGAGGACTTATACTCTGGCTTGTGGTTCACATTTGAGGAATGTCCAGGAGGGATTGTCTGGACCCATGGAGATGGATGTGAATACTGGACCTGATACACCGCTAGTCATAACGGCTCTTCGGAGCCGTTATCCTTGTATACCTTTCCTGTATAGACACTTTTTGTCGGTGACGATATTGAATTTAACGCTCTGATCGATCCAACCCGGACAGACCAAAGGCAGGGTCATTGACGAACGACAGACAGGACCTGCGCCTGACAAACTCATCGCCTGATACGCTGCAAACTGCCGACGCTTCCGGTCGGCTCGTCTTTATCCAGAAGGCAGTATCGCAATTCTTAACGTCTTGCAGCACCCTGATTCAGCCATAAAACGCCAGCCGCTCGGCTAGCAGGTCGACAAAACCCTCCCGGTCGACATCCAGCAACACCGTGGTATTCGGCTGCTTGCCGGTCAGGAAGTAATAATCAACCACCGTCATGCCTTGGGTATATTTCCCCTGGGTTTCCACGCCTACCCAGCGCTCAACGCAGGTGAACAGCTCCGGCTTCAGCAGCCAGGCGATGGTGCAGGGGTCGTGCAGCGGGGCGCCGGTGAATCCCCATTTAGCATCCTTGTGATACTCCATAAAGAAGTCGAGCAGCTCGGCAACGATGGTGGCGACCGGGTTGCCGACCCGGCGGAAACGTTCGATATCCATATCATGAATCTGCGCCCGATGCGTGACGTCCAGCCCGGCCATCACCACCGGAATACCCGACTGGAAGACGATCTCCGCCGCTTCCGGGTCGACGTAGATATTAAACTCGGCGGCGGGCTGCCAGTTGCCGAGCACCATTGCGCCGCCCATCATCACGATGCGCGCGATCTTGTCACGCAGTTCCGGGTGGCCGTTCAACAGCAGGGCGACGTTGGTTTGCGGGCCGGTGGCGATAATCGTCACCGGCTGCGGGCTTTCGCGCAGCGTTTTCGCCATCAGCTCGACGGCGGTACAGTTCTGTGGGGCAAAATCAGGCTCCGGCAGCGCCGGGCCGTCGAGCCCGCTTTCGCCGTGAACGTTGTCAGCGATGATCAGCTCCCGCATCAGCGGCTTACGCGCGCCGCCGGCCACCGGAATATCCTGGCGTTGCAGCAGCGTCAGCATGCGCAGCACGTTACGCAGGGTTTTCTCCGGCGTCTGGTTGCCGGCGGAGGAGGTGATGGCTTTGACGTCAAGTTCGGGTGAGGCGAGGGCGAGAACGATAGCGATGGCGTCATCATGACCCGGGTCGCAATCAAGGATGATTGGCAGTGCCATAGCGGCTCCTTTTTATGGGCGATATTTGTGATAAGGGTAACGCCAGGGAGCACAACAGACGAGAGAGGATAAAACAAAGCGTGATGCACGCCGCATTATAAAGGCAGGAGGGAAGAATATTTTCCCGACTGCGGGCGGGTTTCCCGCCCGGTCCGCGCTTGCCTGGGCGACGCAGGACGATGAGGCCGTGGCCGGAATGGGGACATTAACGCCGCCGCCCGGCGGACTCCCTGGGCGGCGGCTGCGGCGTGTTACTCAAATCGCCAGGCGAGGTTGAGGCCAACGCCGTAGTTACGTCCCGGCGCCGGCTCGTAGTAGCGGCCGTTGGACTCGTTGACGATCACCGAGCCCGCGTAGCTGCGGTCAAACAGGTTATCGATACGGCCGAAAACGTCCATATCCATGTTGCCGTAGCTCCACTTATAGCCGCTGGTGAGCCCAACGACGGTCCACGACGGCGCCTTAGCGGTGTTCTCATCGTTAGCCATGATATTGCTCATATAGCGGATATCGCTGCCCGCGTACCAGCCGCGATCCGGCTGATAGCCAAACGAGGCGTAGCCCATGTTGCGGGCGATCCCCGGGATGCGGTTGCCGTTGCAGCTGGCGTCATCGCAGACGTTGGTCCGGTAGGTGGCGTCCAGCCAGGTCCAGGCGGCCTTCAGGCGCCAGTTTTCAGCGAACTGCTGATCCAGCCCCAGCTCCATCCCCTGACGGCGGGTTTTGCCGGCGTTTTTATAGCTGGTGCGTCCGCCGCTGCTGGCGTCAACCACAATTTCGTTATCGGTATTGGTCTGGAACAGGGCGGCGGTGAACAGGCCGTTGCCGATCCGCGTTTTGCTGCCGATTTCAAACGTCTCGTTGGTTGAAGGCTGCAGACCGAAGTTCAGGCCGCCCTGGTTGCCGGAGCGATAGGAGAGCTCGTTGATGGTCGGCGTTTCAAAGCCGCGACCGGCGGAAGCGTAGACGTTCCATGCATCGGTCAGCGCATACTTCAGTGAACCCGCCGGCAGCCATTTGTGGTAGCTGGCGTCGCCGCTATCGTCCCCGTTGCCCGGAGTAATGTAGTAATCGTTTGAATCGAACCACACCGAGCTGTAGCGCACCCCGGCATCGAGGGTGAGCTTCTCCGTCAGCTGCCACTGGGTCTGCAGGTAAGGGTCGATATTCCACATCAGGTTACGTTCATTACGGCGCAGGTTGCCCTCTTCGCCGTACTGCGGCGCGCCGTTGACCATGACGAAGTTTTCAAACCCTTTGCGGCGCTCGCTCATGGTTTCGTAATCAAGCCCGGTGGTAAAGGTCACCGGCACCAGCAGTTCGCCGCGGTGGGTCCAGCGGGTATCGATACCCTGATAGTGGCGGGTGAGGTCAATCACGCCCCCTGCGTGGCTCGGGTTAAGCTGCGGCGCGCGCGGAATCGACTGATACTGCGTGGTTTCACGCTCGCCGGCGTACATCATCACGCTCAGGTCGTCGCGCTCGCTCAGCTGGCGCTCGTAGCGTAAACCGGCCTGGGTCTGCCTGGTCGATTTGCGGGTGTTGTACTGATCGCCGCGCGGCGACTGGCGCGGGTTGTTTTGCCACTCGTCGTAGCTCAGGCCGCCGGCATCGTTGGCTTTGATATCCACGCTGTTGAACAGCAGCGTCAGCTTACTGACGTCGTTGATGCGCACGCCGAGCTTCGCGTTGGCGAGGTTTTTCCGCGCCCCGCTGTGGTCGCGATAGCCGTGGGTGGTGAAGCGGTTGGTCGAGACGGTGTAATCGACGTCCCCGGCGTGGGTACCGTCGCCGACGGCGCCGGTGGCCTTCATGCCGTAGTGCCAGGTACCGAAGCTGCCGTAATAGCTGCTGGCTTCGATGGTCGGCGGCTGGCTGCCGCTCTGGCTGGTGACGTTAATCACCCCGCCGGAGGAGTTGCCGTACAGCGCGGAGAAGGGCCCGCGCAGAACCTCCAGCGAGTCTACGCTGCCGATATCGATATTGGAGGTTTGCCCCTGGCCGTCGGGCATGGTGGCCGGAATGCCGTCCACATAAATACGCAGTCCGCGCACGCCGTAGGTGGAACGAGAGCCGAAGCCGCGAATCGAGAGCTGCAGGTCCTGAGCGTAGTTCTGCCGGTTTTGCACCTGCAGGCCGGGCACCGCACCCAGCGACTCGGAAAGGTTGACCCGCGGCGCGGCCTGGCGCATTTCGTCGCCGTTGACCACGCTGACGGCGGCGGGAGTATCGAGTTCGGAGACCGTCGTCGGGGAAGCGGTAACGACCATCGTCTGCTCGCCTTCAGGGCTGGACTGAGCCATAGCGACCAGCGGGAAGAGGAGGGCGGGAAGCGCAACCGTGCGCACGGAAAGGATTTTCATGGAAACACTCGCAAAACGAACCAAACGGAACATATCTCCATATGTTAACTCTTTTGTAATTTTTTGAAAATTATTAACGGAAGTTTAGTTAAATAATGGCATGTATTGGCTATTTTTTTAGTCAGCAAGCGCAATTAACGCTCCACTTTACGTTAAATAATGATTACTATTCTCATTTATAAAATAGCGTAAAGCCATGACTTTACGCCACGGAAGCACTGTCGAGCAGGCACATATTTGTTTTATCAAAGGGAGTCGTCATGTCATTACGTCATCTGTCCACGCCGCGTCTGCGCCGTTCACTGTTGTTAACTTCACTGCTGCTGGCGGGGAGCTTCAGCGCTCACGCGGCGGAAGAAATGCTGCGCAAGGCGGTTGGAAAGGGCGCATACGAGATGGCTTATAGCCAGCAGGAAAATGCGCTATGGGTCGCGACTTCGCAAAGTCGTTCGCTGGATAAAGGCGGGATCGTATATCGCCTCGACCCGACGACGCTGGAGGTGACTCAGGTTATCCATAACGACCTGAAGCCGTTCGGCGCGACGATCAATAACGCCACCCAGACGCTGTGGTTTGGCAACACCACCGACAGCACCGTCACCGCGATTGATGCCAAAACCGGCGCGGTAAAAGGCCGTCTGGTGCTTGACGACCGCAAGCGCAGCGAAACCGTGCGTCCGCTGGCGCCGCGCGAGCTGGCGGTGAATGAGAAGACCAATACCATTTATATTACCGGCCTGGGTAAAGAGAGCGTTATCTGGGTAGTTGATGGCGAAAAACTGACCCTGAAAGAGACCATTACCAATACCGGCGCTATGGCTACCGGGCTGGCGGTTGATGCTGACGCGAAGCGTATCTACACCACCAACGCCGATGGAGAACTGCTGACTATCGACAGCGACAGCAACAAGATTCTGAGCCGTAAAAAGCTGCAGGATGACGGTAAAGAGCACTTCTATCTGAACCTGAGCCTCGATACCGCAGGCCATCGCGCCTTCATCACCGACAGCAAACAGCCGGAAGTGCTGGTTGTTGATCTGCGCGACGGCAAAGTGCTGCAGAAAATCGCCGCCCCGGAATCGCTGGCGGTGCTGTTCAACCCAACGCGTAATGAAGCCTACGTGACGCATCGTAAGGCCGGTGAAGTCAGCGTGATCGATGGCAAAACCTATAAGGTTGTTAAAACTATCAAAACGCCAACCTATCCTAACAGCCTGGCGCTCTCCGCCGACGGTAAAACGCTGTACGTCAGCGTGAAGCAGGAATCAACCCGTCAGAAAGAAGCCACTCAGCCGGATGACGTTATCCGCATCGCGCTGTAAAGATTTACAGGAGGGGGAGACCCCTCCTGCTCGCCTGAATCACCCTCTGTTACAAACACCTGTTAGCCGTATTAACCTAATGGCTTTACAATCAGCGCTTTCCCGCCTGCTGCGGGAGATGGGTAATCATTCTGGAGACGATATGAATAAGCCATTTATGGTTCTGTGCGCCGGCGCGATGCTGGCTTTACTGGCGGGCTGTACGTCAAACTATGTGATGACAACGAAAAGTGGGCAGACCATTGTGACCCACGGCAAGCCACAGCTGGATAAAGACACCGGCATGACCAGCTATACCGACGAGTCGGGCAACCAGCGTCAAATTAACAGCAGTGACGTTTCGCAGCTGGTTAAAGATAACTAAGATCGGGCCGGTAGTTGAAAAATGCGGTTTGACCGGCTTCGGCCAAACCGCAGTAGCGCTATTTTTGCGCCGTCTGAGCACCCGGCGCGGTGCGATGAATCGCCTCAACGCGACGGCGAACGCCAAACCAGCCGGCGACCAGCAGCACCGCAATCAGCGGAATTGAACCAATGGTGTAGGTGCCGTTCGGATAATCGAAGGCCATCAGCACCAGCACGCTGAGCAGGAACAGCAGGGTCAGCCAGGAGGTAAACGGCGCGCCCGGCATTTTGAAGCTTACGTCCGCCGCTCTTCCTTCCTTAATCGCTTTACGCAGCCGCATCTGGCAAACCACGATAAAGCCCCACGACGCAATAATCCCCAGCGAAGCCACGTTGAGGACGATCTCAAAGACCTGCGACGGCACCAGATAGTTGAGGAATACGCCGATGACGTATACCGCCAGCGTCGCCAGAATCCCGGCGTAAGGCACCTGATGGCGGCTCATCTTCGACATAAACTGCGGTGCGGAACCGCCCATCGACATCGAACGCAGAATGCGCCCGGTGCAGTAGAGGCCCGAGTTCAGGCTGGAGAGCGCCGCGGTTAAGACCACGATATTCATCACGCTGCCAATGTACGGCACGCCGAGTTTGGAGAAGAAGGTGACGAACGGGCTTTGCCCCGCCTGATAGGCATTCCACGGCAGCAGCAGCACCAGCAGCAGCACGGAGCCGACGTAGAACAGGCCGATACGCCAGATCACGCTGTTGATTGCGCGCGGCACCATAGTCTGCGGCTCTTTGCACTCCCCTGCGGCGGTGCCGACCAGTTCGATGGAGGCGAAGGCGAACACCACCCCCTGCACCAGCACCAGCGCTGGCATCAGGCCGTGCGGGAACAGGCCGCCGTTATCGGTAATCAGGTGGAAGCCGGTGGCGTTGCCGTCCAGCGGTTTTCCGCTGCCGAGAAAAATGGTCCCGACCACGAGGAATGCCACAATCGCCAGCACTTTGACTAAGGCAAACCAGAACTCCATTTCGGCAAACCACTTCACGCCGATCATATTCATGGTGCCGACGATCGCCAGCGCGCCGAGGGCGAAGACCCACTGCGGAACGTCGCCGAATGCGCCCCAGTAGTGCATATACAGCGCCACGGCGGTGATGTCGACAATGCCGGTCATCGCCCAGTTGATAAAGTACATCCAGCCGGCAACGTAGGCCGCTTTTTCACCGAGGAATTCGCGCGCGTAGGAGACGAAGCTGCCGCTGGAGGGCCGGTGCAGCACCAGTTCGCCCAGCGCGCGGAGGATAAAGAACGAGAACAGGCCGCAGACCAGGTAAACCAGGGCCAGCGCGGGTCCCGCCATCTGCAGGCGCGCGCCGGCGCCGAGGAACAGACCGGTACCAATCGCGCCGCCGATGGCGATCATCTGGACCTGACGGTTGCCCATTGCCTTGTGATAACCCGATTCCTGCGAGTTGAGCCAGTGACGTCTTGCGGCCTGATGTTCGGCCGCGGCGTTGTGTTTTGTATTCATTGATGTACCCATTTTCCTGTCAATGTCCATGAGTGGTTCCTCGCACCGCCGATTGGCAGCACGTTATGCTGGCTTTCTCATCATTCTGACGTAGGAGATAAGCAGAGCATGGCGCAGCATCCTACACGCAACGTGATAGTGACGCACGTAAAACATGTTTGCACCGCACTTGCTTATATATCAATGGGTTCAACGCCGCAGCGCGTCCACGAGCAGAGAAAAGGCGGCGGGGTGCTGGCGACGGCTGGGGTAATAAAGATGGTAGCCGGTGAAGGAGGGGGTCCACGCCTCAAGAAGCCTTATCAGCCGTCCGTCGGCGATCGCCTCGGCGACGGAATCCTCCGGGACATAGGCCAGCCCGAGGCCGGATTCGGCGGCATCTATGCGCTGAGGAAGGCTGTTAAGAGTGATTTGTCCGTCAACGCGTACCCGCACTTCTCGCCCCTCCTGCTCAAACTCCCAGGCATAAATGCCGCCGAGGGTCGGTAAACGCATATTAATGCAGCGGTGCCGTTCGAGCTCATAGGGGGTTTGCGGCGTGCCGAAGCGCGCGAGGTAGTCCGCCGAACCGACGACGGCCATGCGCATATCGGGGGCGATCCGTACCGCAATCATATCCTTGGCCACCTGTTCGCCGAGACGGATCCCGGCATCAAAGCGTCCATCGACGATATCAGTCAGGCCATTATCAACGGTAATTTCGATATTAATGTCGGGATATTGCCGCATAAAGGGTTTCAACGTCGGCCAGAGCACGGCGCTGACCGCGTGCTCGCCCGCGGTCAGGCGGATATTGCCGGCCGGATGCTCGCGGGTGTCGCGCAGCGCGCTGAGCTCCTGCTCAATTTCCTGCAGATGCGGGCCGAGGCGCTGAAGCAGCCTCTCTCCCGCCTCGGTAGGCGCGACGCTGCGGGTGGTGCGGGTCAGCAGGCGAACGTCGAGCCGGGCCTCCAGATTCCGCATGGCGTGGCTCAGCGCCGACTGAGAAACGCCAAGCTGGGCGGCAGCGCGGGTAAAGCTGCGCTCGCGGGCCACCACCATAAACGACAGCAGGTCGTTAATATTGTCTTTAAGCATCGTTTTTCCGGATTAATGAATTTGGCTCATGGTTCCTTTCTTATTTTGCAGTCTAATCGCGGCCCCGCGCTTGCGCTATCTTTAGTGCAACACATAAGAGGAGAGCAGCATGAATATTAGCCACAGCGGTTCACAGCCATCAAGAAAAGGCCCCGCGGACTGGTTTACCGGCGACGTGCGCATCGACGCGCCTTTTCAGGCCACCGAGCCGGCGAAAGTGGGCGGCGCGACGGTGACCTTCGAGCCCGGCGCGCGCACCGCCTGGCATACGCATCCGTTGGGTCAGACGCTGATCGTTGTCCAGGGACGCGGCTGGCTGCAGGAGTGGGGTAAAGAGCCGCAGGCGCTGAACCCGGGGGATATCGCGTGGATCCCGCCGGGCGTGAAGCACTGGCACGGCGCCAGCAGCACTAACGCGCTGGTGCATATTGCCATCGCCGAAGCGGAAAACGGCAGCGTGGTCACCTGGCAGGAGCACGTCAGCGACGAGCAGTATCAGGGGTGCTAAAACGGCACTTATCGCCGTTCAGCCCATGCGCCGCGCCGCTATTTTCCTCACCCGGCGCGGCCGTTTGTCGGCTATTATTCTCAGCCCCACACCAAGACATGGCTGAGCGCAGACGATGAAAATCAACGTAGTAGGGACCAGCGGCGTCGGCAAATCGACCCTCGCCCGGCGGCTTGCCCGCCAGCTGGCGCTTCCCTGTATCGAAATGGACCGGCTCTACTGGCTGGCGCAGTGGCAGGGAACGCCGGACGATGAGTTCTTCGTAAAGATCGCCGCCGCCACCGACGCCCCCGGCTGGGTGCTGGACGGCAATTACAACCGCAGTCGCCCGGTCAAGTGGCGCGAGGTCGATCTGGTGGTCTGGCTGGACTACGGTTTCTGCCGCACGCTGCGGCAGGCGGTGTGTCGCGCCGCCGCCCGCGCCAGCCGCCATCAGGAGCTGTGGCCGGGGACCGGCAACCGTGAGAGCTTCCGTCGCTCCTTTTTTAGCCGCGAATCCATTATCTGGTGGACCATCAAAACCTGGAAACAAAATCGCCAGCGTTATCAGTCTGATATGAGCGACCCGGCGTATCGGCACATTCGCTTTGTGCGCCTGCGCAACCCGCGGCAGACGGAGGATTTTATCCGCCAGCTGACCCCGCAGCCTGCTCAGCATTAAGCCTGTATATCTATTTTCCGGCAGAGTACATGTAAATAAATTGTTTCTCAGTCGCCGCCCCAGATTCTAATAATGCAGACATGTTAGTTAATACGAGTCTGCGAAATGTCTTATCGAATCAGTATTCTGGATAAAAGTCCGCTTGCGGCTGGGGAAACGGCCGCTCAGGCCCTGAACCGAACTTTAACCCTTGCGCAACAGGCGGAGGCCTGGGGATATCATCGATTCTGGATCGCCGAACACCATAATACCGATCAATTAGCCAGCCCGTCGCCGGAGCTGGCAATCGCCTGGATCCTCGGCCAGACCCGGCAGATTCGCGTCGGGTCCGGCGGGGTGATGCTCCAGCACTACAGCCCCTATAAAGTTGCAGAAAACTTCAACCTGCTGGCCTCTATTGCGCCGGGCCGGGTGGATCTTGGCGTCGGGAAAGCTCCCGGCGGCCTGCCGCTCTCTACCCGCGCGCTGCAGCAGGGGCTGAATCAGGAAGATAAAGGCACCTTTGCCGACCAGCTGGCGCAGCTTGATAACTGGCTGTCGCTTACCGATGCTGAAGGAGAAGAGAGCGTGCGGGCAACGCCGATCCCGCCGCGGCGGGCGGACGGTTTCCTGCTCGGCGCCAGCCTTGAGAGCGCCCGGCTCGCCGCCCAGCTGGACTGGAACTTTGTTTTTGCCGCCCACCTTAACGGCGATAAAGCGCTGCTTCGCGAGGTGCTGACCCGCTGGCGGGCGCTGAGCCGCCGGGATGCCATTATCGCCGTCCAGGCGATCGTCGCCGAGGATAGCGCAGCGGCGAGCGAACTGGCGAAACAGGTTGAGATCTGGGGCGTCGAGCTGGAAAACGGCCAGCGGGTGACCGTCGGCAGCGAGGCCCAGGGCATCGCCTTTGCCCGCCAGGCGGGCAGCGCGCCGACGCGTATCGCCCGCCGCGAATCGTCGCTGCTGGCCGGTACCGCTGATGAGGTAAAAGCGCAGCTGGACGAGCTGCACGTGGAGTGGGGAATCGACGAATTTATTATCGACACCCCGGTCGCCGAGGGAGAGGCCCGGGTGAATTCATTGCGCCTGCTGGCTCAGGCCCATCAGGGTGCGGAGGTGCTGCTATGAGCTTTGCTGAACAGCTGATCCGCTGGCGGCGCGAGCTGCACCAGTACCCGGAGCTCTCCCTGCAGGAGGTGGCCACCACCGCGCGTATCCGCGACTGGCTGCAAAGCGGCGGCCTGCGTCCGCTGCCCTACGATCTGAAAACCGGCCTGGTTGTGGAGGTCGGCAGCGGTGATAAGGTGATTGCCCTGCGGGCGGATATCGATGCGCTGCCGATTGAAGAAGCGACCGGGCTGTCCTATCGCTCGCAAAACGAAGGCGTGATGCACGCCTGCGGCCACGACATCCACACCAGCGTGATGCTGGGCGCAGCGCTGCTGCTCAAAGATCGCGAAGCGCAGCTGCCGGGTCGGGTGCGGATCCTGTTCCAGCCGGCGGAAGAGAATTTTGGCGGCGCCAAAACGCTGATCCGCGCCGGCGCTCTGGAAGGGGTGACGGCCATTTTCGGGATGCATAATGAACCGGGGCTGCCGGTGGGGGAATTCGCGACCCGCGGCGGCGCCTTTTATGCCAACGTCGATCGCTTCGTCTTTAAGGTCACCGGCAAAGGCGCGCACGCCGCGCGGCCCCACGAAGGCAAAGACGCCATTCTGCTCGCCAGCCAGCTGGTTACCCTGCTGCAGAGCGTCGCCAGCCGGGAGGTTAACACCCTCGATTCGGTGGTGCTGAGCGTGACGCGGATCCAGGGCGGCAACACCTGGAACGTTCTGCCGGAGAGCGTGGAGCTGGAGGGAACATTGCGCACCCACCGCAGCGAAGTGCAGCAGCGGGTGAAGGCGCGGGTGAGCGAAATCGCCGCCGGTTTTGCCAGCGCCTTCGGCGTGCAGATCGACGTTTTCTGGTACTCCGGGCCGACGGCATTGGTCAACGATGAGAGCTGGGCGGCGTTTGCCAGCGACGTTGCCGACGACGTCGGCTATCGTACTCATCACGCGGACCTGCATATGGGCGGCGAAGATTTTGCCGTCTACCTGCAGCATATTCCCGGCGCGTTTGTCAGCATTGGCAGCGCCAGCGAATTCGGTCTCCACCATCCCGGCTTTAATCCGGATGAGAATTTAATCGCCCCGGCGGCGCGCTATTTTTCGACCCTGGCGGAACGAGCTTTACAACAAATTTAAATTTTAATTATCGGCAAGGGAAGGGTGAACTATGTCTGAAAAACGACAGCTGCGGCTTGGCACGATATTACACGGCGCCTCGGGGAATATGTCCGCCTGGCGTCACCCGCTAGCGCAGGCGGATGCCAGTATTAATTTTGAATTTGTTAAACAAACGGCGTTAAAAGCGGAAGAGGGTAAGCTCGACTTTATATTTGTCGCCGATGGCCTGTATATTAATGAAAAATCAATTCCGCATTTTTTAAACCGCTTTGAGCCGCTGACGGTGCTTTCAACGCTGGCGGCGGTGACCCGCAACCTGGGCCTGGTTGGCACGCTCTCAACCTCCTACAGCGAGCCTTTTACCACCGCGCGCCAGTTCGCCAGCCTCGATCATCTCAGCCAGGGCCGGGCCGGCTGGAACGTCGTCACCTCGCCGCTGGAGGGCTCGGCAAAAAACTTCTCCCGCGCTCAGCACCCCGACCATGCGCTGCGCTATCGCATCGCGGATGAATATTTAAAGGTGGTCAAAGGCCTGTGGGATTCATGGGAAGAGGACGCCTTCGTGCGCAATAAGGCCAGCGGCCAGTTCTTTGATAAAAATAAACTGCATACCCTCGATCATCATGGCGACTTTTTTAAGGTTGCCGGTCCGCTGAATATTGCCCGGACCCCGCAGGGGCGCCCCATTATATTTCAGGCGGGCGCCTCTGATGATGGTAAAAAGCTGGCGGCGAGCCATGCCGACGCCATTTTTACCCATCAGGAATCTCTTGAGGAGGCGCAGGCGTTTTATCGCGATGTTAAAGGCCAGCTCGCGGCGTACGGTCGGCAGGACGATTTGCTGCATATTTTCCAGGGCGTCAGCGTCATCGTGGGTGATAGCGCCGAAGACGTGGAGCAGCAGTATCAGACCACCGCCGCGCTGGTGTCGATCGAGGATGCCCTTAACTACCTCGGACGCTATTTCGAGCATCACGACTTTGCGCAGTATCCGCTTGATGAGCCGTTCCCGGATATCGGCGATCTCGGGCAAAACAGCTTCCGCAGCACCACGGATGAGATTAAGCGCAACGCCCGCGAGCGCGGCCTGACCCTGCGCCAGGTGGCGCTGGAAGCCGCCAGCCCGCGTCCGCGCTTTTCCGGAACGCCGCAGCAGGTCGCCGACGGTCTGCAGGAGTGGTTTGAACAGCGCGCCGCCGACGGTTTTATTATCCAGGGCGGCACGCCGGACGCCTTCCCGCGCTTTGTTGACCAGGTCGTGCCGGTTCTGCAGCAGAGAGGGCTGTTCCGCGAGGCGTATCCCGGCACCACGCTGCGCGCAAGCTTAGGGCTGGCTGAGCCGGTCAATCAATTCCAACAACAATAATAAGAGAACAGCCGCTATGCAGAAAAAGTCACTCATCCTTGCGCTGGCGCTGGCCGCAAGCGCCTCGTCATGGGCGCAGAACGTCAATATCAACGGCACCGGGGTGAGCCTCGAAGCCAATAAGGCGCCGGTTCATACGGCAAAAAATCCGCAGGCTATTGCCCTGTTACCGAAGGATCTGCACCTCGCGGTGCCGGGAAAATTCACCGTCGCGGTCGCGGCGCTGAACTCGCCGCCGCTCACCGTCTTCTCTGACGATAACAAAACCCTGCTCGGCAGCGAGGTGGATATCGCTCGCCTGGTGGCCGATAGCCTCGGCCTGCAGCTGAACGTGATCCCGACCTCGTGGGAAGACTGGCCCCTCGGCGTGGTCTCCGGCAAATATGATGCCGCGATCAGCAATATTACGGTGACCAAAGAGCGCAAAGAGAAGTTTGATTTCGCCACCTACCGCAAGGATTCGCTGGGTTTCTACGTCAAAAGCAGCAGCCCGCTGAGTAAAATTGACCAGGCGGAGGACATTGCCGGCCTGCGCATTATCGTCGGCTCCGGCACCAACCAGGAAGCCATTCTGCTGGCGTGGAACGCGGAAAACCTGAAGAAGGGGCTGAAGCCTTTTACCCCGGTCTATACCAAAGATGACGCCGCTCAGACCCTGGCGATCCAGTCCGGCCGCGCCGACGCCTTCTTTGGCCCCAACGTGATTGGCGCATGGAAAGCGGCGCTAACCGGAAAAACCAAACTGGTTGGCAGCGTCGACGGCGGCTGGCCGAAGGCGGCCCATATCGCCGTCACGGTGAAAAAGGGCAGCGGCCTGGTCACTCCGGTGCAGACGGCGCTGAACGGCGTCATCCACAGCGGCGATTACGCCAGGGTGCTTAACCGCTGGGGGGAAGGCGTCGAGAGCATTCCGCAGTCAGAGATTAACCCGGCCGGACTGGGCGATTAAAGGAGTCAGTATGAGCGACGTATTCCGCGATGTTTCACCCGAAGCCCTTGAGCTGCAGCCGATCATTGACGGCCTGTTTGCCGAGTACGCTTCGCGCTACGGGGACTATTTTTCCCGCGATGTCGAAGTTGAGCTAACCGAATGGTATCTGGCGCCGCAGGGGCTGTTTATCGTGCTCGAGCGCGAGGGGGAGATTATCGCCACCGGCGCCTATAAGCCGAAGGACGCCAATACCGCCGAAATTAAACGCATCTGGACCCATCACGCGCTGCGGCAGCAGGGGCTGGCGGGGAAGGTGGTGCAGGAGCTGGAGCGCCGGGCGGTGCTGGCGGGCTACAGCCATATCTACCTGACCACCGGCTTTCGCCAGCCGGAGGCGGTGAAGCTCTATCTAAGCCAGGGCTATGAGCCGCAGTTCGACCTCGAACGCAACCCGGAAGAGTACAGCCAGCCGCCCTATGACGGACGGCTGCGGTTTAGTAAAGCGCTGGCGGTCAGCGCGCTAAGCCAGAGTGCCTGAGGAGCAACGATGAAAACATCAGAAACGATAAAAGTTATCCCGGCGCGCTATCCGCTGCGCGCCGTCGGCGCGGTGCTGGCGCTGCTGGTACTGGCCGTCGTCGTGCAGTCGGTGGCCTTTAACCCGCGCTGGGAGTGGGCGGTCTTCGCGCGCTGGTTCTTTGACCCGGTGATCCTTGAAGGGCTCGGGCAAACGCTGCTGCTGACCCTGCTCGGCACCGTGCTGAGCGTGATTTTCGGCGGCCTGCTGGCGCTGGCCCGGCTCTCCTCCTCATGGCTGCTGAGCAGTCTTTCCTGGGGATATATCTGGCTGTTCCGCTCGCTGCCGCTGATCGTGGTCCTGATTATTCTCTACAACTTCTCCTATCTGTACGACACGCTGTCGCTCGGCATTCCGTTTACCGGCATCAGCTGGGGCAGCTATCAAACCATCAACGTGCTGGGGCAGTTTTCCACGGCGGTGGTCGGGCTGACGCTGGTGCAGAGCGCCTACACCGCTGAAATTATTCGCGGCGGCTTCCTCGGCGTCGATCACGGTCAGTATGAAGCGGCGGCGGCGCTCGGCCTGCCGGCGTGGCGGCGTACGCTGCGCATTATTCTGCCGCAGGCGCTGCGCACCATTTTACCCTCCGGCTTCAATGAAATTATCAGCCTCGCCAAAGGGACGGCGATGGTCTACGTCCTGGCGATGCCGGAGCTGTTTTACACCATCCAGATGATTTACAACCGCACCCAGGAAGTGATCCCCCTGCTGATGGTCGGGGCGGTGTGGTACCTGGCGATCACCAGCGTACTGTCGCTGATCCAATATCTGGTCGAACGTGCTCTGGCGCGCAGCGAGCGCCGCTCGGCGGTGAACAGCCCGCGCCGCAGCCGCCTTGCCGAACCGTCTCGTTCATCGCAGCCGCAGGAGCCCGTCCATGCCCAACTCTCATAACGGCCATATCTCGATTACCGGCGTCAGCAAATATTTTGGTCGCCATAAGGCGCTGGACGATGTCTCTCTTGAGATCGCGCCCGGCACGGTAACGGTGATCCTCGGCCCTTCCGGATCGGGAAAATCCACCCTGCTGCGCGCCATTAACCATCTGGAGCGGGTTGATGAAGGCTTTATCCAAATCGATGGCGACTATATCGGCTATCGCCGCCAGGGCGACAGGCTGTACGAACTGAAGGAAAAAGAGATCCTCCGCCAGCGCGTGAACGTCGGCTACGTATTTCAAAACTTCAACCTGTTCCCGCACCTGACGGTGCTGGAAAATCTGATTGAGGCGCCGATTGCCCACAAGCGGGCCAGCCGCAAGGAGGCCATCGAGCAGGCCTACGATCTGCTCGATGTGGTGGGGCTGCGCAACAAAGCCGACGCCTGGTCGCGGCATCTTTCCGGCGGTCAGCAGCAGCGCATTGCCATCGCGCGGGCGCTGGCTCTCAAGCCGAGGGTTATTCTGTTTGACGAACCGACCTCGGCGCTGGACCCGGAGCTGGTGGGCGAAGTGCTTGACGTTATCAAGAAGCTGGCGCGTTCCGGCACCACGCTGGTGGTGGTGACGCATGAGATTGGTTTTGCCCGCGAGGTCGCCGACCAGGTGGTCTTTATGGTCGATGGCAAAATCATTGAACAGGGCAGCAGCGATGAGGTCCTTAACCATCCGCAGCATCAGCGTACGCGGCAATTTTTATCGAAGGTGCTTCCGGCATGAGAAAAGGACTTTTGGCGTTAATGATCGGCATTATCCCGGCGGGGGCGCAGGCGGAAATTGACCTGCGGGCCAACGAGCAGCCGCTGCCGGTGACGGTTGACAAGCAGGCGATTGCGCAGATCCCGGCGAACTATCGCTTCGTTGAACCCGGGACGCTGACGGTGGCTATCTCGGCGCTGAATTCACCGCCGCTGGCGCTGCTGGCGAGCGATAACCGCACGCGTATCGGCAGCGATCCGGATATCGCCCGCCTGCTGGCCGGCAGCCTTGGGCTCAAGCTCCGGCTGGTGCCGACGGCGTGGGAGGACTGGCCGCTGGGCATCACCTCCGGGCGTTATGACGTCGCGCTGGTCAATATCGCGGTGACCGAACAGCGCAAGCAGAAATTCGATTTCGCCACCTACCGCGTCGATTCGCTGGCCTTTTCCGTCAAATCCACCAGCCCGATAGCCAGGGTGAGCGGCGCGGCGGATCTTGCCGGGCGGAAGGTGATTGTCGGCTCCGGCACCAATCAGGAGCGTATTCTGCTGGGCTGGAACGCCGAGAACGAAGCGGCGGGGCGCCAGCCGGCGCTGCCGGTGTACCTGACCGATGACGCCTCCGGCAATCTCTATATTCAGTCCGGACGCGCCGATGTGTTCTTTGGCCCGCAGTCGGTGGCGGCCTATAAAGCGGCGCTGACCGGCACGACCAAAGTCGTGGGCCTGGGACCGAAAAAAGCCTGGGTTGCCACCACCACCAAAAAGGGCAGCGGCCTGGTTTACGCGCTGCAGGCGGCGCTCGACGGGGCGATAGCCCGCGGCGAGTATCAGCAGGTGCTGGCGCGCTGGGGAGAGCAGGGGGAGGCGGTGACGCAGTCGGTGGTCAATCCGCCGGGGATCGCCTACTAAAAAGCCGCTGTTTCGCAGGAGTGTGTTGCGAAACAGCGGGGGCGAAGTCTCGCCAGGTGCAATAATCAGGCAGCGCGAGGCGTCAGATTGATGCGATCCAGCGGCCCGACAATAAACAGATAGGAGAGCAGGCCGAGTACGCCCATTGAGCCGACGTACAGAATGGCGTAATCAAAGGAGTGGGTATTGGCAATAATGATCCCAATGACCAGCGGGGTGATGATGCTTGCGAGATTACCGCACATATTGAAGACCCCGCCGGCGATGCCCAGCATCTCTTTCGGCGACGTATCGCTGAGGATACACCAGCCGAGATTGCCAAAGCCTTTTGCAAAGAAGGCCAGGCTCATGGCGGCGATAACCACCACCTCAGAAGCGGTATAGTTAGCGATAACGATGACGCAGGAGAGCAGCATGCCGCAGATCACCGGTATCTTGCGGGCAGTGGTCAGACTATAGCCGCGCTTAAGGAGCCAGTCGGAAAACAGCCCTCCGAGCAGGCCGCCGATAAACCCGGCAATCGCCGGAATACTGGCGACAAAACCGACTTTCAGTATCGACATCCCCTTCGCCTGGTAGAGGTAGGTCGGGAACCATGTCAGGAAGAACCAGGTAATCGAGGTGACGCAGAACTGGCCGATATAGACGCCGATCATCATGCGGTTTACGCACACGCTTTTGATCTGCGCGAGGGTTAATTTGTGCTGCGTTTTTTGGCTGCCTAATTCCGGTTCGCCGCCGCCCTCGCGAATATATTCAAGCTCCTGCTGGTTTATTTTCGGATGATGCAAAGGGTCCTTGACCTTAATCAGCCAAAATATCCCCAGGACCACCCCGATGGCGCCAATATAATAGAAGACATAATGCCAGCTTAAATTATGCAGGATGATGGTCATTAGCGGCGTGATAATACCCAGGGAGATATACTGCGCCGCCTGATATACCGAGGTGACAAACCCGCGCTCTTTATTCGGGAACCACTGCACGCTGAGGCGGCTGTTGGCGGGGAAGGCCGGGGCTTCTATCGCGCCCATCATCAGGCGCAGAATAACCAGCACCACCAGCGGGCTGGCAAACAGAAAGATCGTCCCCTGGAACATAGTCACTACCGACCAGCCGATCAGCGCGCAGCCATATACCAGCCGCGAACCGTATTTATCCAGCAGCCAACCGCCGGGAATTTGCATTATCACATAAGAAATACCAAAGACGGAAAAAGCCAGACCCATAGCTTCCGGGTCGAATCCTAGTTCCTTACTCATAATCGGTGCGACGACCGATAGCGTCGCGCGGTCAGCATAATTAAATACGGTAGCCAAAAAAAGAAATAATAAGATGCCGTAACGCACGTTGCTGCGTTTTATTGGTGTATTCACTTTTCAACTCCATTGCAGGGTTGGGTATGTGGGTACAGCGAGTCAGGGGCGGGAGGGGCGACAAGGGTGTTCCCGCCGGTCGTTAATAACATATCCCCGGTCATGAGCTGACCGGACTACGGGATGGTGGAGGAATCGATTATCCGCCAGCCCGGACCCGGCGCGTTCGCTCCCGGTCCGGGAAAATAGCCTGCACAAGCATCAGGGGCGTTTGCCAAACTCGCAGCTGTGCTGGGTCCAGCGGCGCGCCTGTTCACTCAGGGTGAAGCCCAGCCCGTGGCGTTCAGAAATCCACATCCGCCCGTCGCGCAGCTCAAGCTGTTCATTAAACAGCGGGTTCAGCCACTCGAAGTGCTCCAGCCACGGCTCTAGCGGGTAGGCGGCGGCGAGGTGCAGATGCACTTCCATCGCAAAATGCGGGGCCAGCTTGCGGCCATGCTTCGCCGCCAGATCCATAATCTTCAGGAAGGGGGAGATACCGCCGACGCGCGGGGCGTCCGGCTGCACGAAGTCGCAGGCGTTGCCGAGGATAAGCTGTTCGTGTTCGCGGAAGCTGGTCAGCATCTCGCCGGTAGCAATCGGCGTATCCAGCGCGGCGGCCAGCTGCGCGTGGCCTTCGATATCGTAAGCGTCGAGCGGCTCCTCAATCCAGATCAGGTTAAACTGTTCCATTTTACGCCCCATGCGAATGGCGGTTTCCCGGTCCCACTGCTGGTTGGCGTCAACCATCAGCGGGAAATCCGGGCCCAGCGCTTCACGCACCGCCGTCAGGCGACGGATATCCTCGGCGGTGTTCGGTTGGCCCACCTTCAGCTTGATCCCGCCGATTCCGTTTTCCCGCGAGATGGCGACGTTTTTCAGCACCTGATCCAGCGGCGTATGCAGGAAGCCGCCGGAAGTGTTGTAGCACTGTACCGAATCGCGATGGGAGCCGAGCAGCTTCGCCAGCGGCAGCCCGGCGCGTTTGGCTTTCATATCCCACAGCGCAATATCAAGAGGGGAGATGGCCTGTACCGCCATGCCGCTGCGCCCTACGGAAGCGCCCGCCCACAGCAGTTTGGTGTAGATCTTGTCGATATCGTTGGGGTCTTCGCCGAGCAGGTTATCGGCAATCTCTTTGGCATGGGCATAGATCCCCTGACCCCCCGCGCGTTTGGAATAGCTAAAGCCTACCCCTTCGAAACCGTCGCGGGAGCGGATTTCAGCGATAATAATCGCGACTTCGGTCAGCGGCTTTTGCCGCCCGGTGAGGACTTTGGCATCGCTGACCGGCGTGGCCAGGGGGAGAAAGGCCAGGGAGAGTTTAACGTGCTCAATGCGGTCGCCGGTTTCGGCGGCAGTTTTCACGCCGGTGGTTTTGGCGTAGGTCACGGAGCTGGAATTGGCGCTGGCGGTCATGGCAAGTTCCTTATAGGTTATGAAATGTTTGCGCTAACATTTTTAAATCAGCTTTGGTTTTTATGCCACAGGACTGCCTTTAATTTGTACAAATGATCACAACTTTAGGTTATTAAGGGTAAAATTATGGAGGCGACATCACGATTCAAAAGAGTTTGTGAAATAGCACAATTATCAATGATAGCGATAACATTTTATCTCTCAGGTTATTGATTCTCATGCGGATGCGCGGGCGGGCGCTGGCAATTGGCCGGGCCATCATCAATAATGCTCGCTGGGAACGACTCAACACAGGGGCTTAGTCGTGAAAAGCAGAAAACCGACGCGCGTGCCGACGCTGGATGATGTTGCCCGCACGGCGGGGTTATCATCCATGACGGTCAGTCGGGCATTGAATACGCCGCAGCTGGTGCGTCCGGCAACGGTGGAAAAGGTGCTGCATGCGGTGCAGGCCACGGGCTACATTCCCAATGCGCTGGCCGGCGGACTGGCTTCACGACGCAGCAGGCTGATTGCCGTGGTGGTACCGCAAATCAACAACAATATGTTTGTCGACACCATCCAGGCTCTGAGCGATACCCTTGCGGCGCGCGGCTATCATATGCTGCTGTGCGTGGCGGGCTACAGTCGGGAAACCGAAGCGGAGCTGGTGGCAACCTTGCTCTCCCGTCGCCCGGATGGCGTAGTGCTGACCGGAATTCAGCATGCCCCGGCATTAAAGAAAACTATCCTCAACGCCGCGATCCCGGTGGTGGAAATTTGGGACCTGACCCCGACGCCGCTGGATATGCTGGTGGGCTTTTCACATGAAAAAGTTGGCGAGACGATAGGCGAGTTTTTGCTGCAAAAGGGCTACCGGCGCCCGGGACTATTGTGGGCAGGGGACGCGCGAGCAGCGCTGCGTAAGCAGGGGCTGTGCGCCCGGCTGGTCAAAAATGATATTCGCGATGTGCCTCAGGTGGAAGTGCCGCTCCCGGCCTCGCTGGCGCTGGGGCGCAGCGGCCTGGCCCAGCTGCTTGGCGCTGGCGAGTACGATATTATCGTATGCAGTTCCGATACCCTGGCGCAGGGGGCGATAATGGAGGCCGAAAGTCGTGGCCTGCGCGTGCCGAAGGATTTAGCGGTGATGGGCTTTGGCGATCTGGATTTTGCCGCCAGCAACCGACCGGCGATTACGACCGTGAGCGTCGATCGCCATGCGATTGGCGAACGCGCGGCAACCCTCCTCGCCGACCGCATTGAAGGCGTTGGGGAAGGGAACGCGATTGTGGATCTGGGCTATCATTTGCTGGAGCGAGAGTCGGCGTAGCACGCCGTTAAATAGCGTGCTGCCTGCTTATTTTCCCGGCTTTTACCCGACGCAGACGTTTACCGTGGAGGCTGAGCATGATTACCGTCTATGGCGTACCGGGCTGGGGGTCGGCAATCAGCGAGCTGATGCTGACGCTGGCCGAAATCCCGTACCATTTTGTTAACGTTGAAGGCTTTGATAAACCCGGACCCCAGCGCGACAGCCTGATGCAGATAAACCCGCTGTGTCAGGTACCCACCTTTAAGCTGGCGGACGGCAGCGTGATGAGCGAATCCGCGGCGATGGCCTTAACGATCCTCGACCAGCGGCCGGATCTCGCGCCAGAGCCCGGGACGCCGCAGCGCCACCGGTTCCAGCACCTGCTGATTTGGCTGGTCGCCAACGTCTATCCCACCTTCACCTATGCGGACTACCCCGAGCGCTGGACGGCGGATGCCCCGCAGCAGCTGCGGGAAAACTGCGTGAACTATCGCAAGTCGCTCTACCTGTGGCTGGAGCAGCAGCTTGCCGCTGCGCCCTATGCGCTGGGCGCGCAGATCGGCCTGCTGGACTGTTATATCGCGGTGATGTGTTGCTGGGGGCCGCGGCGGGAATGGTTCGAAGCGCACACGCCGAAATTTGTCGCCGTCGCGGATGCCGTATATCGACGTTCTGAGCTGGAACAGGTGTTGCGGCGCAACGAGCTGATTTAAGGCACAAAATGAAAACCGACGCGCCCGGGCTGTGGTAGTTTTATCGTTCTGACAATAAGGAGTCCGCTATGCCGCATGTTGATATTAAGTGTTTTCCTCGCGAGCTGAATGATGAGCAAAAAGCGGCGCTGGCCGCCGATATCGCCGCCGTACTGGTGCAGCACCTGAACAGTAAGGACAGCTCGGTGAGCGTGGCTCTCAAGCAGGTTGACCCGAGCGACTGGCAGCAGGTGTGGGACAGCGAAATCGCCCCGCAGATGGAGCAGCTGATTAAAAAGCCCGGTTATAGCATGTAGCGGCTTCGGGCTGCCGGAGGAGGCGCTTTGCGCCCGTCCGGGCTACAAAAGCCGGCGGTCTTTGTAGCCCGGACAAGGCGTCGCCCCAGCAGAAGAACGGTTCGGTGCCTTATCCTGGGCTCCCCCCTTAGAACCAGATCTCGGTTTGCACGCCGAAGTTCCAGTTGCCGCCGGCGGTAAAGCCTTTGCTGCCGAAATCATCGTTAATGGCGTAGCGATCCAGCGCCTTATCCCAGTTCATCCACGTAACGAAGAATCGAATCTCCGGCCGCGCTTTAATATCAAACACATCGCCCACCTTAAACGTCGGGGCGAAGGTCAGCTTATAAAAATCGCCGCTCACCGCCTGATACTGATGGACATCGTCGTTGTAGCGATAGGTTCGCCCGTTGGGGTTCAGGTCCATATACTGCCAGGACGCTTCGTACAGGAGCGCGAAATTGCGGGTGATGCCTTGAGAAAGCCGCAGGTTGAAGGTCGCCCAATCGTAGCGGTCGCCATCGCGATAGCGGCTTTCGCTATGCTGGGCGATAACTGACGGGGCCAGCTCCCAGTTTTTGCCCAGCGGCAGAATACCCCAGGAGGCAAAACGCAGGGATTTGGCGTTCTCGGTTAAATCCCCGTCGCTGCCCGGCTGGCGCGCCTCGGCGCCTAAACCGCTGCCATACTGCAGCGCGCTCTCCGAAACGCCCGGCGCCAGGCCATAAAACCGCTGCTTATCGCGATAGGCCAGCATCGCGTAGTAGCCGTTCTTCGCCGTGTTGTCGCTACGCAGAGCGTAGCTGCCGGTGGTGGAGGTGTTATCCTTCAGCGAATCGTTGCCCTGAGCGGTCATCGCGGTAGTCATCAGCTGCCAGTTGTGCCAGAAGTGGTTGGCCGTGAACATCAGGTTCTGAATATCGTTATCTTCATAATTGTCGCTACCCAGATCGCCAAAGTTGCGCGCATAGACCGAATAATCACCGCGCAGATTGCTGCCCCAGCTGACGTCGTTGATGCCGCCGCCGGTACCGCCGAGGAACATAATGTCGCTGTCGGTAAAGTGGATATCGAAATTGTCGCGATCGAAACGCTTGCCCGCCCAGATTGAGGCGTGCTTAAAGGGCCCGGAAAAATCGGCAAAGTTGCCCATTTCGACGTATAGCTGCCGCACGTTCAGATGGTGGCTGTCGTTATCCTGTACCCACGGGTCCGGGTTGGTGGCGCCATCGGCGAGCATGGTTTTGAAGTGCGCCCACGAACCGTCGCTAAAGGTCATTTTCTTGCCAAAGCTGAGCTCCACGTAGTTATCCTTCTCGTTGCCGAGACGGCCGACGTGGGCATCACCGTTGAGCGAGCTGGCCGGAGAGATCCCCGGGCCGCCGCGGGCGCCTTTGCCGTGGCTATCTACCAGCATGCCGGAACGGGCGTAGGCGTTAAACTCAAAGCCGTCGCCGGGAGCGGTTTTCGCCAGCTGGCTGCTGAGATGCTGGTTCGTGGCCTGCTGTTTTTGCTCGCTGGCGGCGGTCCGCTGGCTGAGGGCCTGCACCTGTTTCTCCGCCGCCGCCGCGCGCTGTTCCGCGGCAGTGGTTCGCTGTTCCGACAGCTGCGCGCGGCGGTTGGCGTCACCCGCTTCCTGCTCCGCATGATTGAGCCGGGCTTCGAGCTGCGCCAGCCGTTGTTCGATAGTCAGCGGCGCTGCACTGATGCCGTAGGCCGAAAAAAGGGCGCAGCAAACCGCTGCGCTAATCACAGAGATACGCATAAGAATCCTTATTTCTTTCAGAGGTAAAGAGGTGAGGACGCCTTACATGGCGTGATGTTCTCCGCAGGCCGACGGGCTTTCCGGCGGCGCGCGGCGGCCGGCGTCAAGATCGGCGCGGATCTGCTCGTAATCATCGTCGAGGCGATAGAAGCGGCCGATCCACAGCATCGAGGCGACAATCAGCAGCGCCGGAATATAGAGATAGCAGGCTTTAATCGCCAGCATCGCGCTCTCGCTCTGCGCCTGATTGGCGACATAGCCGCCCGAAGAGAGCAGCACGCCGGTAATCGCGCCCGCGCCGGCCATAGCAACTTTGCCGAAGAAGCCGTTGATTGAGGTTAAAATCCCCGCGGTGTTGATGCCGGTTTTCCACACGCCGTAATCCACCGGATCGGCCTGCATGGAGAAGTAAATGGCGGTACGCTGGCCCGCGCCAAGGGACAGCACAATCGCCCCGGCAATCAGCCCCCAGCTATTGACGCCGGCGGCCATCATCATGCCCATGCCGACAAGGTTAATGGCGCTGGCAATCAGGTAGACGTGGCGCTTTTTCATCCGGCTGGCGAGTAGCGGCACGGTGAGGGTGCCCAGCAGCGGAACGAAGGTGGAGATCCCGGCGACAATGGCCGTCAGATCGTTATTGCCAACGTAGTAGTGGAAGAAGTAAACCAGCGCGCCGGTCTGGAAGAAGAACGCCCCCCACATCAGGAAGATATTGCTGGCGAACACCCACCACGGACGGTTGGCGCGCAGGCTGACCCAGGCGCGTTTCAAGGTCATTCGCTCCTGGGTAATGCTGATGTTCTCTTTAACGTTACGGAAACTCACCAGCAGGAAGAACGTCGCAATTACGCCGAAAATGACCGCGGTGTAGAAGAAGCCGTGGGCCTGGCTGCCCTTGCCCAGCGCGCCAACCAGCGGCAGAGTCGCAACGGCGACAATCGTTGCGCCGAGGGAGCCCAGCAGAATTCGCACCGCCGAGAGGGTGGTCCGCTCACGCGAATCGCTGGTCAGGAACGGCAGCATCGCGCAGAACGGGATGTTGACCAGGGTATAGAGAAACGACAGGCACAGGTAGGTGATGAAGGCGTAAAGCAGCTTGCCGGTAGTACCGAAATCCGGCACATAGAAGGCCAGAATGCACAGCAGCCCAAAAGGTACCGCCCCAAGCAGCAGATACGGACGGCAGCGCCCCCAGCGGGTGGTGGTGTTATCAATCACCAGCCCCATCAGCACGTCGGCGACGCCGTCCACCAGGCGGGTAACGAGGAACATCAGGCCGACATAGTAGGCGGGAAGGCCCATCACGTCGGTGTAAAAGAACATCAGATACAGAGAGATAAGCTGCCACACGAGGTTGCAGGAGAGGTCGGCGATGCCATAGCCAAGGCGCTGCCGCCACCGGGTAAAGGTTGTTTCTGCCATAAAATATGCTCGCTTATTGTTGTTGTTAAAGTCCGTACTGGCGAATAAACCAGGCCGGGGTACAGCTCCACGCATGGCAGTAACTGTTTATCAGCGTACTGCCATAAGGGGAAAAGTCAGGATGCGCCGGGTCAAAAATCTCCCAAAAGGTATCGGCGCCGTAATCGACCATCGCGCCCCAGTAGGCTTTGATCTCCGCGACGGCCTCATCGCGTAGCCCGCACTGCAGCAGAGCGGCGACAAAGTGGTGGCGCAGGTAGGGCGTATTCATGGCGATAGCCGGGGGATTTTGTTGCAAATTACGCATGACTTCCCGGCGCTGCCCGGCGCTGCCGGTTTCCGCCAGCACCAGCCAGATCTGCGAGGCCCAGGAAACCTGTCGCCCGGCGCCGCTAACGTAAAAACCCAGCTCCGGGTCCCAAAGCTCGCGCTGGGCCGCTGCTTTTAGCGCCTGCAGGCGCGCGCTGAGCGTGGGGGCCAGCTCGGGTTCAAAACGCCCGGCCAGCCAGATCGCGCGCTGCAGACAGTAAATCAGCACCCCCTGCGCCGCGGCCTGTTTATTCAACGACTCCTGCCAGTCGATAAATACCCACCAGTCGTCGCTATCGCGCACCAGGCCGGCGTCATCGCAGCGGGTCAGCGCCAGCTCAACCTGGCGGCGCGCCGTTGGCCACAGCTGCAAAGCGGTGGCGCTATCGCCGGTGCTTTGCAGATAGCTGTAGAGAACATCGACGAAAAACAGCGAGTAATCAAAGAGAAAAGTATCGTCGGCGATGACATCAGGCTGGACGAACACGTTGGCGGAGACCATGCCGTCTTCCCGGGTATGGCCGGCAAAGAGGTACAGACAGCGGCGAACCAGATCGTGGCGGGTGAAGGTGACGTCGTTAACCAGCGCCTGCAGGCGCAAATCGCCAAGCCACAGGCGGCGGTCCCGTTTAGGTCCGTCTTCAAAAACCTCCTGCATACAGTTTTTTAAGGTCAGTACCGAGACCCGGTCGATAGCCTGCAGCTGCGGGTCCGCCGTGGTACCGGGCAGGCAGGTTTCGCTCGCAGAGGTAACGGCATTCAGCCGAATGTGCCCAATCCGCAGGCGGAATTTCTGCGACACGGCCTTAACCTCCACCTTCAGGTAGCGAAAACAGTAGCGGCGGGGCAGGTTAACCTCTGCGGGCAGCACATCGAGCCATACGTCCTGCTGCTGCAGCCAGCTGCTGCTCAGCCAGCCCTGATATTCGCTGAATGGCTCACAGACTTCGCTGAGGGTTTCACCGAAGGTAAAGTGCAGGTGGGCCGGGGCATCCGGCGGGCTGCCGACGCCAGAGCAGGCGAAATGCAGGTAGCCGACGTAGTGGCTGCCGAAATCAATAATAAAGCTGTCGCCGCTGGTCAGATCGCGCTGATATAGCGCCTCGGGCGTGCTGACCGGCCGCGCCCGCCAACCAAAGATGGCCTGCGGATCGGCGCTAGCAGCGATAACCGCCGCCGGCGCGTGAGTCCGGCTGCTGAGCGTCGGCCTGAGGCTCTCGGCGGTGCGTAAAAAATCCTCGTGGCGGGTCATCGTGACCCCGGAGTTGTGCTGAATAGCCTGTGACATACTGCGTCCTCTACGTTTATTTATCCGCAGCATAAGACGTCGTAACCCGCGCCAACCACTCTGGCAATGCCAACGCACCGGTGGAAATGGCACTGATGGTGGGATGGGCTGGTTGGCGATCACAATTCCATAAATCTGGCTCGTGGGCGCCGGTAAAATGCATTATCGTGCCACTGCGCCGTATGCCGTTTTGGACTTCGCTAATGATGACACTGACCGTTGAGTATTATTTCGCCCATCCCCAGGACAAGCTGGCGATGTACGCCAGCGACCCCGAAGATAACAGCCATGAACATAGCCACGAGTTTGCCGAACTGGTCATTGTCGAGCAGGGACATGGTTTACACGTTATTAATGGCCGGCCGCTCTATATTCAGCAGGGGGACGTTTTTTACGTGCAACCGGGCGACGTTCATTATTATGACGAGCTCGGGACGCTCAAGTTAATCAACGTGCTGATTAACCCTTCAGTTGAATTTAATTATTTGCAGAATCTCGATGCGTTATTACGCAAATTCTCCGCACAGCAGGCTTCCTGCTACGGCTGGCTGGCCCCCGATACCCGCCATATCTGTAAGGGGCTGGTTGAGAAGATATTCTCAGCTGATTTTCAGCGTGGTGAAAACAGCGCTCTGCGCGAGGCCGCCTTTTTTCAGCTGGCGACGACGATATTGCATGCCGAAAGCGAAGCGGAATATAGCAATACTAAATATAAATTACATAAATTACTCACCTGGCTGCAGGACCACTGTTTTGAAGAGCATAACTGGCAGGTGCTGGCCGATAAATTTCATCTGACCACGCGCACTGCCTTCCGCCATATTAAAGAGGCGACCGGTTTAACCCCGGATAATTATATAAAACGCCTGCGTCTGGTCTCTGCGAGGGTAAAACTACGCGAAACCGATATGACTATTACCGAAGTGGCCTATTTATGCGGCTTCGCGAACAGCAACCACTTTACCACCCTTTATAAAAAGGTCTTTGGCTTGACCCCCAGCGAGGACCGGCGCCGGCTGCAGCGCTGAGGCCGCCGCCAGGCGCTCGCTTAGCGTCAAACCGGAGCGTGCGCCGAGCATAAAACAGCCCCAACGCGAACCGTATCCGCCGGGTGCGTCAGGCAGCGGTTGATGGCCGCCGGTTGCGCCTCACTTAGCAGCAGGTGAGCGATCCCCACCAAATGCCCTGTGCGCCCTCAACCAGCCTGCCGTGAGCCGCGGGATTACTCTTCCGGCGTGTTCGCCCGGACGTGCCGGCCGCTGGCGACAAAGTTGCCGGTGCCGAGATGATGCAGCGTATTGAGCTTATCATCGTCGAACTGCCAGCGTCCGGTGACGAAAACCCGCTCATCGGCGGCGGCGGAAACCACTTCGCCGAACAGGGTATCGTACTGCTCCTGGGCGGCGGTGGGCGGCAGCAGCCGACACTCCATCCACGCCAGACACTTTTCTTCAATTAACGGCAGGCCGAGCTCCGGACCGTTAACCACCGGAATGCCGTAGGCGTTGAATTTATCCTCATCGCGTCCGCTGATGCTGCCGACCGCGTAGGTCCAGCTGGCGGCAGCCACGCCCGGCACCACGATGCCGAAGGTCCCGTTGCGCTCGACGATCTCCCGTGTCCAGGCGCTCTTATCGACCACGATGGCGACGCGGGGCGGCGCGAACTCCACCGGCATCGACCATGCGGCGGCCATCACGTTGCGGCGCCCGGATTGAGCGTCGTAGCTGGTTATCAGAATGGTGGGGCCGTGATTGAGCAGGCGACTGGCGTACTGAAGTTCGACGTGGCGAAAGCGGCTCATATGCGTTCCTTGGTAAATGGGTCTGATGCCAGACAACAAGTTAAGCCGCAATGAAAATGTAATCAATACGTCATCCAGGCTCCCTATAGTTGGCGGCACTAAGTCCCAAAGAGGATAACAACATGTTAGCTCCCCTGTATTTATCGCAGGTGGGCGCGGCCCGGCGGGTTTCAACCGCCGGTAGAGCATCGCTTTCCCGATGGGGAGGGCGATAATGCGCGCGCTTACCGGCATCAAGCTTGACGGCGTTTCATTCGCTTTCGGCGCCAACACCGTTCTCAATAATATCGATCTGCATATCGAAGCGGGTAGTATCGTCGCGCTGCTGGGGCCATCCGGCTGCGGCAAAAGCACGCTGCTGCGCCTGCTGGCCGGGCTCACCGTTCCCGCCAGCGGCGAGATCCGCTTTGGCGACCGCCTGGTGGCGAAAGCCGGCTGGGGGATGGCCCCGGAGCAGCGCGATATCGGCATGGTTTTCCAGGATTACGCCCTGTGGCCGCATATGACCGTGGCGCAAAACATCGCCTTTCCGCTGCGCATGCGCGGGGTGCCTCGCGGCGAACGCCAGCAGCGGGTCAGCGCCGCGCTGGCGCGGGTCGGGCTTACCGGCTTCGCCGAGCGTAAACCCTCCGGCCTGTCCGGCGGCCAGCAGCAGCGCGTCGCCCTCGCGCGGGCAATTGTCGCCGAACCTCGCGTGCTGCTGTTTGATGAACCCCTCTCTAACCTTGACAGCGAGCTGCGTGAGTCTCTGTGCATCGAGATGAGCCGTCTGCTGCGCCAGCTTGGCATCACCGCCGTCTACGTGACCCACGACCGCCGCGAAGCAGAGCTGCTGGCTGACCGTATTGTGCATTTATCAGCGGGCAGCGTTGCCGCCGTCCGCATTGTTACTTCATCCTCAGGGGAACCCGCATGAAATCCGTTATGACCTTTAAGAAAGGAGCTGTGCTCGCGATGATGCTGTCGGCCACGATGATGTCCAGCGCCCACGCGCTAACCGTTTACACCGCCGGTCCCGGCACGCTGGCGAAAGGTCTCGCCAGCGGCTACGAAAAGAAAACCGGCGTGAAGGTCAATATTTTCCAGGCCACCACCGGTAAGGTTATGGCGCGCCTTGAAGCCGAGCAGGCCAACCCGCAGGCGGATGTGCTGATCTCGGCCTCGTGGGACACCGCGGAAGATCTGCATTCCCGCGGCTGGCTGCTGGCGTATCAAAGCGCCAACGCCGATAAGGTGCCGGCCAATCTGAAATCGGCTGATTACGTTGCGCAGGGCATTTCGGCGCTGGGGATCGTCTGGAACAGCAAAAGCGGCACGCCGGAACCGAAGGAGTGGCGCGACCTGACGGAAGCGGCGTTTAAGGACAAAGTGACCACCCCGGACCCGGCGCTGTCCGGCGCATCTCTGGATTTGCTGATCGGGCTGCAGAACGGGATGGGCGATAAGGCCTGGGCCCTGTTCGATGAGCTGAAAAAGAACGGAATGGTGGTCAGCGGGCCGAATGCGCAGGCGGTGACGCCGGTGATGCAGGGCGCCAAGGCGGCGGTATTCGGCGCGGTGGACTACGTCTCTTACGGCAATATTAGCCAGGGCGAATCGCTGAAGGTGATTTTCCCGGCCAGCGGAACGGTAATTGCGCCGCGTCCGATGATGATCCTGAAAACCACCCAGCATGCTGACGATGCCAAAGCCTTTGTCGACTACGTCCTGTCGCCGGAAGGTCAGGCGATGGTCGCGGACGCCTGGCTGATGCCGGCGCGATCCGACGTCCCGGCGAAGCGCCCGCTGCTTAACGAGCTGAAGGTCCTGCCGACCAGCGGCGACGGCAGCAGCGAACGCCGCGCGGTACTGACCCGCTTCAACACGCTCTTCGCGCAGTAATCTGCTTTCCCCCTTGCCGTGCCGGCCTGACGTTGGCCCGAGCGCGGCGGGGGGAATCCCTCGCTTGCAGGTACATACGGTGAATCAAAAACTTATTTCTGGCGTTACGCTAGCGGCGCTGCTGGTGCTGGTGGCGCTGCCGCTGTTTTTTATCGTCTTACAGGCGATATTTCCCCACTTCAGCGCCGGTTCGCTGGCCGGGGCGTTTAGCGGCGTCGCGACGCTGTTTGCCGATCCGCAGCTGCCGGCGATGCTCGGCGGCACCCTGTGGATCGCCTGCGGCGTGGCGCTGGTCAGCGTCGCCATCGGGCTCCCGCTCGGGGTGCTGCGCGGGCTGTTTAATCTGCCGCTGCCGCGCCTTTGGGATCTGCTGTTCTTAATTCCTTTTCTCACGCCGCCCTATATCGCCGCCCTGTCGTGGATGCTGGTGCTGCAGCGCAACGGCTATCTGCAGCAGCTCACCGGCTGGGATCTCAACGATCTGCTGTTCAGCCGCAGCGGGATCGTGCTGGTGATGGCGCTGAATATTTTCCCGGTGGTCTATTTTGCCGTCTCCCGGAGCCTGCTGGCGAGCGGGCAGCGGCTGGCTATCGTGGCGCGCGTGCACGGCGCCAGCGCCTGGCGGGCATTCTGGCATATCACCTTGCCGATGCTCTCTCCGGCGCTGGCGGCGGGCATGCTGCTGGCGTTTACCCTGGCGATTGAGGAGTATGGCGTCCCCGCGGCGCTAGGCTCCCGCGCGGGAGTGGTGATGCTGACCGTCGGGATTGAGAAGAAGCTTGCCGACTGGCCCATCGATCTGAACGGCGCATCGCTGCTCTCGCTGCTGCTGATCGTCGTCGCGCTGCTGGCCTGGTGGCTGCAGCGCCGGCTGGTGGGGGATAAAGAAGTGACCAGCGTGACCGGCAAACCGGGTGAAAATAGCGGGGCGACGGCGGGCTGGTTTACCCTCCCGGCGCTGCTGCTGATGGCGACGGTCGCCGGGCTGGCGGTGGTGCTGCCGGTGGCATCGACGGTTGTCACCAGCCTGATGGGCACGCTGTCGGGCGGAATCAGCGCGGATAATTTTACCTTTAACCACTTTATCGCGCTGTTTAACCAGCAGGGCGACGCGCTTTCGGCGCTGGGGACCAGCCTTTCTCTGGCGCTGGCCTCGGCGCTGATTGTTGGCCTGCTGGGGCTGGTGGCGGCGTGGCTGGTGCTGATCCAAAAAATAAGGGGTAGCGCCATTGTCGATGCTCTGTCGCTGATGCCGGCGGCGCTGCCCGGCGTGGTGGTCGGGGTGGGGCTGATTCTGCTGTGGAACCGCCCGTTCTGGCCGGTTTCGCCGTATAACACCTGGTTTATGCTGCTGCTCTCCTACTGCTGCCTGCTGCTGCCGTGGCCGGTGCGCTACGTGGGCAGCGCGCTGCGCCAGCTCGGTAATAATCTGGAACCGGCGGCCAGGGTGCACGGCGCCTCGCCGCTGCAGGCGCTGCGCCTGATCGTGCTGCCGCTGGTGTTTCCGGCGCTGCTGGCGGCGATGCTGATGGTGTTTGCGGTCGCCTCGCGGGAGCTGGTGACCTCTCTGCTGCTGGCCCCGGCGGGCACGCAGACCGTGGCGGTGTTTATCTGGCGTCAGTTTGAGCAGGGCTCGGCGGGACAGGGAATGGCGATGGCTACGCTGACCCTGCTGACCGGCCTGACGCTGATGCTGAGCGCCCTGGCGCTGATGCAGCGCAGCGCGCGCTGAGCCTCACGACCGCACAAAAATACCGGTGGGACGGAAAAAATACGCTATAAATGACGCACACCGATTGCTGGAGACATTGATGAGCCCATTTTTACGTGCCTATTTTTCTCGTCTGGGCTGGACGGGAACCCCGGATGTGTCGATTAACACCCTGCGGACGCTGCATATCCATCACAACAGCGCGATCCCGTTTGAGAACCTCGATGTTCTGCTGCCGCGGGAGATTCACCTTGACGATCGGTCGCTGGAGGAGAAGCTGATTAATGCCCGCCGCGGCGGCTACTGCTTCGAGCAGAACGGCCTGTTTGAGCGGGCGTTGAGCGAGATTGGCTTTTCGGTACGCAGCCTGCTGGGCCGCGTGGTGCTGGCGAATCCGCCGCAGATGCCGCCGCGAACCCACCGCCTGCTGCTGGTGGAGGTCGACGGCGAGCGCTGGATTGCCGACGTCGGCTTCGGCGGGCAAACGCTGACTGCGCCCATCAGGCTGCTGGCGGACGTTGCGCAGCAGACCCCGCACGGCGTCTATCGCCTGCTGCATGAAGGCGAGCGCTGGACGCTGCAGTTCAGCCATCATGATCACTGGCAGTCGATGTATCATTTCGATTTAGGCTGCCAGTTTGCCGCCGATTACGTGATGGGCAATTTCTGGTCCGCCCACTGGCCGCAGTCGCATTTCCGCCACCACCTGCTGCTGTGCCGCCACCTGACTGACGGCGGGAAGATGACCTTAACCAACTTCCACTTCACCCACTGGGATAACAGCCGGGTGGTGGAAAAGGTCGATTTGCCCGACGTCGCCGCGCTGTATGACACGCTGCAAACGCGCTTTGGCCTCGGCGTGAATGACGCGAAGCACGGCTTTAGCGAGACGGATCTCGCGGCGGTGATGGCGGCGTTTGACACCCATCCGGACGCGGGTAAATAGCGGGACTACTTAAGCGCCGGCATTGCTGCCGGCGCTTAACGCTGCTGCTCTCCCGGGAGAGAGACTCAGCGCCTTGAACGCACCACCTGGTAGCGGCGGGTCAGGTACTCGATCGGCGCGCTCCAGACGTGGACCAGGCGTGTGAACGGGAATATCAGGAAGATAGTCATCCCCAGCACCAGATGGACGCGGTAGATAAACGCCACGCCCTCAAGATGCGCCGAAGCGCCGGCGTGGAAGGTCACCACCGCCTGCGCCCAGTCCACCAGTTTGAGCATTTCGCTGCCGTCCGGATGCCGGGCGGAGAAGGGGATCGTCGTCAGGCCAAGAAGGCACTGAATCAGCAGGATGCTGAGGATCATAATATCCGCCGTCGACGAGGTCGCGCGAATGCGCGGGTTGGTCAGGCGGCGGATCAGCAGGCCCGCGCCGCCGATAAGCGTCAGCACGCCGCAGGCGCCGCCGAGGATCATCGCCATCAGCTGCTTTTGCGACATCGGCAGGAACCACGAATAGACCCAGTGCGGCGTCAGCATGCCGAACAGGTGGCCGAAGAAGATGCCGAGGATGCCGATGTGGAACAGGTTTGACCAGAGCACCATACCGCGTTTGTCGAGCATCTGGCTGGAGGCAGCGCGCCAGGTGTACTGGCCGTAATCGTAGCGCAGCCAGCTGCCGAGCAGAAACACCGTGCCGCAGAGGTAGGGGTAGATATCGTAAAATAAGACGTTGAGGTACTGTATCATTTCGGGCCTCCGGCACGGACGTCGACGTACTGCGGCGCGACGTCCTGGCTAAAGCGTCGTTGATAGTTTTGCAGCGGAGAACTGTCGCAGGCGGTGGCTTTATCTTCGATAAATTTCACCTGCTCCTCTTCCCACACCGCATCCAGCGCCTGGCGGGTATCATCGCGCTTTTCACCCGCCACCTGCTTAGTGACACTGTCACTATTGAGTTTGCTGCCGGCCAGCGCCAGCAGCGCGTCAAACAGCCGATAATACTCGCACTGCCGCTGCTTGAGCCGCCCGCCGAGCAGCGCCAGAATCGGCGCGACGTTCTGCAATCCTTCGCGGCTGCCCTCCGCCGGCAGGGTGCTGAGATACTCCAGATACAGCGGTAGATGGTCCGGCAGCTCGCGGCAGTCGATCTGCAGGCCGGCCTGCTCGTACTGATTCATCAGGTCGACCATCGCCTGGCCGCGGTCGCGGGACTCCGCGTGCACGTGCTCGAACAGCAGCAGCGAGGTGGCGCGCCCGCGCTCAAAGACTTCGCACCACTCGGCCTGACGGTCGAGCAGCGGGGCGGCCAGCAGCGGTTCAACAAACGGCAGCAGCGCCGGCGCATCGGCGCTGACCAGCGCCAGCGCCTCCTCGCGGTTGTCCCACAGTACTTCGTCCGGGTACTCCAGCAGCAGGCCGATCGCTTTGAGGATGCGCATTAGTCTCTCTCCCCGATATTGATCGCATCAATGCGTTGGCTGTTGAACAGGTTGAATTTGGTATCCGAGCCGTGGCAGCCGTCGCCGAAGGTGAAGCCGCAGCCGTTGCGTTCCGGGAAGGCGTCTTCCGCCATTTCGCGATGGCTGGTGGGGATCACGAAGCGGTCTTCGTAGTTAGCGATCGCCAGATAGCGGTACATATCCTCAACCTGCTCGACGCTGAGGCCGACTTCCTCAATGGCGCGGGTATCGGTGACGCCTTCTACGGTCTGCGAGCGCTTGTAGTGGCGCATCGCCATCATACGCTTCAGGGCGCGCAGCACCGGACCGGTGTCGCCGGCGCTCAGCAGGTTGGCCAGATACTGGACCGGAATACGCAGGCTTTCGACCGCCGGCAGAATGCTGCCGTTGTTCGGCAGGCCGCCGGCGTCGGCGACGGACTGGATCGGCGACAGCGGCGGGACGTACCAGACCATCGGCAGCGTGCGGTATTCCGGATGCAGCGGCAGCGCCAGCTTCCAGTCCATCGCCAGCTTATAGACCGGTGATTTCTGCGCGGCGTCGATGACGTTATGCGGGATACCCTGCTTCAGGGCCTCTTCAATTACCGCCGGATCGTGCGGGTCAAGAAATACGTCGCACTGACGTTCGTAGAGGTCGGTTTCATGCTCGGTGCTGGCCGCTTCTTCGATGCGGTCCGCGTCATACAGCAGCACGCCGAGATAGCGAATACGCCCGACGCAGGTTTCCGAACAGACCGTTGGCTGACCGGATTCGATGCGCGGATAGCAGAAGATGCATTTTTCCGACTTGCCGCTTTTCCAGTTGAAGTAGATTTTTTTGTACGGGCAGCCGCTGATGCACATCCGCCAGCCGCGGCATTTGTCCTGGTCGATCAGCACGATGCCATCCTCTTCACGCTTATAGATGGCGCCGCTCGGGCAGGTGGCGGCGCAGCTCGGATTGAGGCAGTGCTCGCACAGGCGCGGCAGGTACATCATGAAGGTGTTTTCGAACTGGCCGTACATCTCTTTCTGCATCGCCTCGAAGTTGCGATCGCGGGCGCGCTTTTCAAACTCGCCGCCGAGCAGCTCCTCCCAGTTGGGACCCCAGGTGATTTTATCCATCCGCTTGCCGCTGATCAGCGAGCGCGGGCGGGCGGTGGGCAGGTGTTGGCCTTCGGGGGCGGTATGCAGGTGCTGATAGTCGTAGGTAAAGGGCTCGTAATAGTCGTCGATCCCCGGCAGCACCGGGTTGGCGAAGATTTTCGATAGCACGCCGACGCGGCTGCCGAGGCGCGGCGTGAGCTTGCCGGTAATTCCTCGGATCCAGCCGCCTTGCCACTCCTCCTGGTCTTCCCAGTTTTTCGGATAGCCGATGCCGGGCTTGGTTTCGACGTTGTTAAACCAGGCATACTCCATGCCTTCGCGCCCGGTCCAGACGTTCTTGCAGGTGACCGAACAGGTATGACAGCCAATGCATTTGTCGAGGTTTAGCACCATCCCGACCTGTGAGCGTATTTTCATTTTTTCGCCTCCTGTACCCGATCGGAACCTTCGTCATCCAGCCAGTTAATATTTTTCATTTTTCGAATCATGATGAACTCGTCGCGGTTAGAGCCGACGGTGCCGTAGTAGTTAAAGCCGTAGGCCAGCTGCGCGTAGCCGCCGATCATATGGGTCGGTTTCGGGCAAATACGGGTCACCGAGTTATGGATCCCGCCGCGCAGTCCGGTGACTTCAGAACCCGGAATATTCATGATTCGTTCCTGGGCGTGGTACATCATTGTCATCCCAGGCGGCACGCGCTGGCTGACCACCGCGCGGGCGGTGAGGGCGCCGTTGGCGTTGAACGCTTCAATCCAGTCGTTATCCTCAATCCCCAGCTCCCTGGCGTCGGTTTCGCTGAGCCAGACGATCGGCCCGCCGCGCGACAGGGTCAGCATCAGCAGGTTTTCGCTGTAGGTGGAGTGGATGCCCCATTTCTGGTGCGGGGTCAGGAAGTTGAGCGCTTTTTCCGGGAAGCCGTTGGGCGGGATCGCCTTCATATGGCTGACGCTGCGGGTATCTATCGGCGGCCGATAGACCACCAGGCTTTCGCCGAAGGCGCGCATCCAGGGGTGATCCTGATAGAGCTGCTGGCGGCCGGAGAGCGTGCGCCACGGGATCAGCTCATGCACGTTGGTATAGCCGGCGTTGTACGAGACGTGCTCGCTCTCAAGGCCGGACCAGGTGGGGCTGGAGATGATTTTGCGCGGCTGGGCCTGAATATCGCGAAAGCGGATCTTCTCGTCTTCTTTATTGATCGCCAGGTGGCTGTGCTCGCGGCCGGTAAACTCGCCGAGGGAGTGCCAGGCCTTTACCGCCACCTGACCGTTGGTTTCCGGCGCCAGGCTGAGGATCACCTCGGCGGCGTCTATCGCGCTGTCGATGCGCGGGCGGCCTTTGGCCGGGCCATCGAGCTTGACGTAGTTGAGCTTGCCGAGGAAATCGACCTCGTCCTGGGTATTCCACGAAATCCCTTTGCTGCCGTTGCCCAGCTTGTCCAGCAGCGGGCCAAGGGAGGTAAAACGCTCCCAGGTCGCCGGGTAGTCGCGCTCAACTACCGCGATGGTCGGGGCGGTCTTCCCGGGGATCAGATCGCACTCACCCTTATGCCAGTCGAAGACGTCGAAGGGCTGCGACAGCTCCCCCGGGGAGTCATGCTGCAGCGGCAGCAGCACCACGTCGGTCTCTTTATCAAGATGGCCGACGCAGACCTCGGAGAAGGCCTTAGCGATATCTTTGTAGATTTCCCAGTCGCTTTTCGCATCCCAGGCCGGGTCAACGGCGGCGGAGAGCGGATGGATAAACGGGTGCATGTCCGAGGTATTCATATCGTCTTTTTCGTACCAGGTGGCGGTCGGCAGGACGATATCGGAGAACAGGCAGGTGCTCGACATGCGAAAATCGAGGGTCACCAGCAGGTCGAGCTTGCCCTCAATGGCGGCGGTCTGCCACTCCACCTCTTCCGGCTTCACCTCATCCGTCGCCCCCAGCTCATCGCCCTGAATACCGCTGTCGGTCCCCAGCAGATATTTGAGCATGTACTCGTGGCCTTTCCCGGACGAGCCCAGCAGGTTGGAGCGCCAGATAAACATGTTTCGCGGATGGTTTTTGCCGTTATCCGGCTGCTCGCTGGCAAAGCGGATATCGCCGGATTTCAGCGCCTGGGCGGTGAAGTCGGCGGGAGAGAGTCCGGCAGAATCGGCCTGCTGCTTAATGGTCAGCGGGTTGACGCTCAGCTGCGGCGCCGACGGCAGCCAGCCCATGCGCTCGGCGCGGACGTTAAAATCAATCAGGTGGCCGCTAAAGCGGCTGGCATCCGCCAGCGGGGAGAGCAGCTCCTGCGCGGTCAACTTCTCATAGCGCCACTGACAGGAGTGATTGTAAAAATACGAGGTGCTGTTCATCTGGCGCGGCGGGCGGTTCCAGTCGGTGGCGAAGGCCAGCGGCAGCCAGCCGGTTTGCGGGCGCAGCTTCTCCTGACCAACGTAGTGCGACCAGCCGCCGCCGCTTTGCCCGATGCAGCCGCAGAACACCAGCATGTTGATCATCCCCCGGTAGTTCATATCCATGTGGTACCAGTGGTTGACGCCGGCGCCGAGGATAATCATCGAGCGCCCGTGGGTTTTATGCGCGGTGTCGGCGAACTCCCAGGCGATCTGCTCGATATGTCGGCGCGACACGCCGGTGATCTGTTCGGCCCAGGCCGGAGTGTAGGCTTTGAGATCGTCAAAATCCTGCGCCGCGCTGGCGTCATCCAGGCCGCGATCGAGGCCATAGTTGGCGAGCACCAGATCGTAAACGCTGGCCACCAGGCCGCTTTCGCCGTTTGCCAGCGCCAACTGCTTAACCGGCAACTGATGGATCAGCACCGGCTCCTGCTTAACGCTGCGAAAATGCGGGTTTTCGTTACCGCCAAAGTAGGGGAAGCCCACCGCGGCGACGGAGTCCTTGATATCCAGCAGCGAGAGCCGCAGCTCGGTCTCTTTGTCGGCCGCCAGCGGTTCGAGGTTCCATTTCCCTTTCTCGCCCCAGCGGAAGCCGATCGAGCCGTTAGGCGCCACCAGCTCCCCTGCGGCATTGAAGGCGACGGTTTTCCATTCCGGGTTATTGCTTTCACCCAGCCCGTCCAGCAGGTCCGACGCGCGCAGCATGCGCCCGGGCACCCAGCTGCCGTCGTCGCGCCTGTCGAGCATCACCAGCATCGGCATATCGGTGTAGTGGCGACAGTAGTTGAGGAAGTAATCGCTGGGGTTATCGAGGTGGAAGCGCTTAAGGATCACGTGGCCCATCGCCATAGCCAGCGCGCTGTCGGTGCCCTGTTTGGGCGCCAGCCACTGGTCGCAAAGCTTGGCGACTTCCGAATAGTCCGGAGTAATAGCGATGGTTTTGCTGCCTTTATAGCGCACTTCGGTGAAGAAGTGGGCATCCGGCGTTCGGGTCTGCGGGACGTTGGAGCCCCAGGCGATGATGTAGCTGGAGTTGTACCAGTCGGCGGATTCCGGCACGTCGGTCTGCTCGCCCCAGGTCATCGGCGAGGCGGGCGGCAGGTCGCAGTACCAGTCATAGAAGCTCAGGCAGGTTCCGCCGATCAGCGACAGATAGCGGGTACCGGCGGCGTAGGAGACCATCGACATCGCCGGAATGGGCGAGAAGCCGACCACGCGATCCGGACCATAGTTTTTAATGGTCCAGACGTTGGCGGCGGCGATCAGCTGGTTGAGCTCTTTCCAAGTCGAGCGAATAAATCCGCCTTTCCCGCGCGCCTGCTTGTAGCTCAGGCATTTCTGCGGGTCCTGCATGATGCTGTTCCACGCGTTCACCGGGTCCGGGTGCTGCGCCAGCGCCTCGCGCCACAGCTCAATCAGCCGCTTGCGCGCCAGCGGGTATTTCAGGCGGTTGGCGCTGTAGAGGTACCATGAGTAGCTGGCGCCGCGCGGGCAGCCGCGCGGCTCATGGTTCGGCAGGTCAGGGCGGGTGCGGGGATAGTCGGTCTGCTGGGTTTCCCAGGTGACGAGCCCGTTTTTAACGTAGATTTTCCAGCTACATGAGCCTGTACAGTTTACGCCGTGCGTGGAGCGGACAATCTTATCGAACTGCCAGCGCTGGCGGTAGCTATCCTCCCAGTCACGGTTGGTGTTGTACACCTGACCGTGGCCGTTGGCAAAGCTCTCGCCCTTTTGCTTAAAGTAGCGAAAGCGATCCAGTAGTTTGCTCATGACATTATCTCCTGACGGGGGATTGCGCCCCCGTGGTTACATTGCTCAACATTTATTTATTATTTTGTTTATTTCGTCGCCGGCCTGCGGCGCCCGTAGACCAGCCAGGTCACCAGCACGCAAACCACGTAAAACACAAAAAAGATCTTCATGGCGCCGACCGGGGAGCCGGTCATGGCCAGCGAGGTGCCGAAGGCTTTGGGGATGAAGAAGCCCCCCACGGCGCCAATGGCGGAGATAAAGCCGAGCGCGGCGGCGGTATCGGTCACCGCCTCATGCTGGGCCTGTTCGTCGGTACCGCCGCGCTTTTTGACGCTATCGACGGTGATTTGGCGAAAGATCACGGCGATCATCTGGAAGGTGGAGCCGCTGCCGAGGCCGGCGGTCAGGAACAGCCCCATAAACACCACGTAAAAGGCGAGGAAGCTGCCGGAACCGGAGCCCGGCAGGGTGAGAAACAGCAGGCCGGTAAACAGCGCCATCAGGATAAAGTTGGCGAGGGTCACGTTAACCCCGCCGAGGCGGTCAGAGATAATGCCGCCAAATGAACGGGCCAGGGCGCCGATAAACGGCCCGAAAAAGGCCAGCTGCAGGATATTGACGTCCGGGAACTGGGTTTTCGCCAGCATCGCAAAGCCCGCGGAAAAGCCGATAAACGAGCCGAAGGTCGCGAGATACAGCAGGCTCAGCAGCCACATATGCGGACGTTTTAGCACCGGCAGCTGATCGCGAATGGAGGTTTTGGAACCAGCGATATCGTTCATGCCGAACCAGGCGGCCGCGGTGGCGATCAGCAGCAGCGGGACCCAGATAAGCGGCGAGTTGCCCAGCCACAGGGTTGAGCCGTCCGGCTGCCCGGCGCCGCGCACGCCGAGGAAGGTAAACAGCGGGAGGAAAACGAAAACAGGCGAGAGCAGCTGCATCACGCTGACGCCGAGGTTGCCCAGCCCGCCGTTCACGCCCAGCGCGCTGCCCTGTTTTGCTTTCGGGTAGAAAAAGCTGATATTGCCCATGCTGGAGGCAAAGTTGGCGCCGGCGAAACCGCACAGCAGAGCGATGATGATAAATATCCAGTACGGCGTAGCCGGGTTCTGTACCGCGAAACCGAGCCACAGGCATGGCACCACTAATATAACGGTACTGATTACCGTCCAGTAGCGCCCGCCAAATATTGGCACCATAAACGAATAGGGCACGCGTAATATTGCCCCGGAAAGCGAAGGAAGGGCGGTTAATAAAAAGAGCTGGTCGGTAGTGAAATTAAATCCTACTTTATTAAGATTCACCGCTACTGCGCTAAATAACATCCATACGCAGAAGGCGAGTAGCAGACAAGTTACTGAAATAAAAAGGTTTCTCCGCGCGATCTTTTTACCTTTATTTTCCCAAAATGCCGGGTTTTCGGGTCGCCAGTCTTTTAAAAGGTAATGATTATCTTTCTCATTTTGTATTGACATATTGCCCTCGATTGCACCGTGACCAAACAAAAATAGAGATGAGAAAACAGAAAATTAAGCTGAGGCTGTTATGAAGGCTGGTCGTTTTAATTATTGTAATGTTTGAAAGAATAGATAAAAAAAACGGTGCAGAAGAAAACACGCGGCGAATAGAGGGTTGTTATTTGTTACAAAATGTAAATAATATGTTGCATGAAAGGGCGCTGCTGGCCGCATCAGCAGGAGGGCCGCGCTGGGTGAACCGTCTCCCACCCGCGCGGGCGGGAGACGTCGGGCCTGCCGGTTATTCAGGAAGGGCGAAAAAGCTCCATCGTTATATAATAGTTTATATATCGACTAAAGGCAGCGTCATCAATCTCTTTCATTCCCAGCGCGTAAATACCGTCTAATCCGCAGACGAGGGCGATGAGCCGCCACGCAATATTCTCCGCGCTATCGCCCGGGTGAAACTCCCCGGCCGCGGTTCCGTGCTGAATAATGTTGACCGTCTCTTCGTGCCACAGGCTCATGGTGAGCAGGTAGGCCGCTTTGATATCGCGATCGCTGCTGGAAAGCAGCTGCCCCTCGCGCCACAGGCGAATGTACGGCTCCAGTCGGCCATCTTCGCTGCCCAGCATCGAAAACAGACGCTCGTTCCAGCTTGCCGCGTCATCAACCAGCTGGATGGCCAGCATATCCCGAATCAGCTGGACGAAGGCGTGGGCCTTAAGCTCGCCGATGGAGGTGAAGTGGTGGTGCAGCTGCCCGGTAGCAACGCCGGCCTCGCTGGCTATTTGCCGGACGGTCATCGCGCCAAGGCCGCCGCGCAGGGCCACGCGCATCGCCGCCTGCAGGATAACTTCCCGACGATCTTCCCGACTTAAATAGTTCATATTCTCCCGCCGTGCAGTGGTTTTCATTGATAGTAACAAAAAGTTGGACAGTCGTTCAACAATCCGGCAGGATCGCAATCCTGGACGCGTGTCCAATTTAGTTAATTGAGGAAATGTAGTATGTCTCGGCAATGGTTAACGCTAATAGCGATTTTGCTGGTTTATCTTCCAGTGGCGATCGATGCCACGGTGCTGCACGTGGCGGCGCCAACGCTTAGCGTATCCTTGAGTACCAGCAGCAACGAGCTGCTGTGGATCATTGATATCTATTCATTAGTGATGGCCGGCATGGTGCTGCCGATGGGCGCGCTTGGCGACAAAATCGGCTTTAAGCGCCTGCTGCTGCTCGGCAGCGGAATTTTCGGCCTCGCATCGCTGGCGGCGGCCTTTTCCCCCAGCGCGATGGCGCTGATTGCCTCCCGGGCGCTGCTGGCCATCGGCGCCGCGATGATTGTCCCGGCGACGCTGGCCGGCATTCGTAACACCTTTGCCGAAGCCCGCCACCGCAATATGGCGTTGGGCCTGTGGGCGGCGATTGGCTCCGGCGGCGCGGCTTTCGGCCCGCTGGTGGGCGGAATGCTGCTGGAACATTTCTACTGGGGATCGGTATTCCTGCTCAACGTCCCCATCGTGCTGGTGGTCATGGCCTTCAGCGCGCGGATGGTGCCTCGCCAGCCCGCGCGACGCGAGCAGCCGCTGAATATGCTGCAGGCGTTGATGCTGATTACGGCGATCCTGATGCTGGTCTTTAGCGCCAAAACGGCGCTGAAAGGGCAGCTTGAGCTGTGGATCACCGGGCTGGTGGCCCTTGCCGGGGCGGGGATGCTGTTCTCCTTCGTGCGCCGGCAGCTCTCATCGGCGAGGCCGATGGTGGATATGCGCCTCTTCACGCACCGCATTATTTTAAGCGGCGTGATGATGGCGATGACGGCGCTGATTACGCTGGTGGGTTTCGAGCTGCTGATGGCGCAGGAGCTGCAGTTTGTGCACGGTAAAACGCCGTTTGAGGCCGGGCTGTTTATGCTGCCGCTGATGGTGGCAAGCGGATTTAGCGGGCCGATCGCCGGGATGATGGTCTCGCGTCTCGGCCTGCGCCAGGTGGCCACCGGCGGGATGCTGCTGAGCGCGTTCAGCTTCCTCGGACTGTCGTTGACCGACTTCAGCAGCCAGCCGTGGCTGGCGTGGGGGCTGATGACCCTGCTTGGCTTCAGCGTTGCCAGCGCGCTGCTGGCCTCCAGCTCGGCGATTATGGCCGCCGCGCCAAAAGAGAAGGCGGCCGCGGCGGGAGCGATTGAAACGATGGCCTACGAGCTCGGCGCCGGGCTGGGCATTGCGCTATTTGGCCTGATCCTGACCCGCAGCTACAGCTCGTCGATTGTGTTGCCGACCGGCGTCGACGGCGGCGCGGCGGCGCAGGCCGCATCCTCTATCAGCGAGGCGATAAAGCTGGCCCAGTCGATGCCCGCTATTCCGGCCCATGCGCTGGTTGAGGCGGCCAAAACGGCGTTTATCAGCGCCCACAGTATCGTCCTGGCGACCGCCGGCGTCCTGCTGCTGCTGCTGGCGGTAGGGATCTGGCGCAGCCTGGGGAAAGCGCCGCCGGTGAATGGCGCCCTATAGCCGAAGAGAGAGCTCCTTTGCGGCCCGGCGCCTGTCGCGGCCGCAGGTACGCCAACGTTGAGCGCCGCCAGCGGGGAGGCTAGCGGCGGGTCGCGTACCAGCAGAGCAGGGAGCCGGCGCATACCATGCCGGCTCCCTGCCAGAACGACCACGAGAGGGACGCGCTCAGCAGCACCGCCGCCAGCGCGGATGAGAGCACCGGCGTAAAGTACGATGCCGCCGCCAGCAGGCTGACGTTGCCGTGCAGAATTCCCACGTTCCACGCCGCATAGGCCAGCCCCAGCGCCACCGCGACCATCACCAGCTTGATAACCACCGGCCAGCTAAAGACCATCGGCGGCTGCTCGCTGAACAGGAATTTCAGCCACAGGGTCAGGGCCGTTAATAATACAAACAGGGTGATGCCGTTTTTGCCCTTCGCATATTTGGCGGTCACCGTGCAATAGGCCGCCCAGATAAAGGCGCCGACGAACGCCAGAATATAGCTCAGGGGGCTGGAGACGACGTTGCTGATAATTTCATCGCTATTCAGGCCGTGCTCACCGCCTAATACCCAAACGACGCCAAACAGCGCAATAAATAAGCCGGGAATAACCAGCCAGGTGCTTTTCTGCTGATTAAAGAGAATGGCGAATAAAATCGTCAGGCTGGGCCACAGATAGTTGACCATACCCACTTCGATCGCCTGCTGGCGGGTGCCGGCAAAGCCCAGCGAAAGCGCGAGGCAGATTTCATAGCTGACAAACAGCAGGCTGCCGGCCAGTAAATAGCGGCGCGGGATCTGACGCAGCTGCGGGAAACCGACGGTAAACACCAGCAAAATACCGCTCAGGCTGTAGATCATTGCCGCGCCGCCCACCGGGCCTAACCCTTCACTCACTCCGCGAATCAAACCGACCATCGTGCTCCACAGCACAATAGCCACCAGTCCGGTTAATGTTGCCTTCTTCTTTTCCATCTTAAACCTGATGCCAATAGCAGTTCAGCTTGGATTTATAACACTTTTCTATTCCGCGAGGCCGATATTTTCATCAGCGGTTAATACTAAGGAGGTAATTAAACTCGCGAGGCCTGACTATTAAGGGGGCGAGCGTTTTCGACATTGATTTGACGCAATAAAAACAGGGTCATTGCTGTTAGTTTCCCCTCCGCAATGAACAAAATTCCTGCATGGAGAAAATCAATGGACGTCAGCCGCAGAAAGTTTTTCAAAATCTGCGCAGGCGGTATGGCCGGAACAACAGCTGCTGCCCTGGGTTTTGCACCCAAAATGGCGCTGGCTCAGGCGCGTAGCTATAAGCTATTGCGCGCCAAAGAGATCCGCAACACCTGCACATACTGCTCCGTGGGCTGCGGGCTATTAATGTATAGCCTGGGCGACGGCGCGAAGAACGCGAAAGAAGCGATTTATCATATCGAAGGGGACCCGGATCATCCGGTGAGCCGCGGCGCGTTGTGCCCGAAAGGGGCCGGTTTGCTGGACTACGTGCACAGCGAAAACCGCCTGCGCTACCCGGAATATCGCGCGCCGGGTTCCGACAGGTGGCAGCGTATTTCGTGGGATGACGCCTTCGAGCGCATTGCCAAATTAATGAAAGCCGACCGTGACGCTAACTTTATTGAGAACAACGAACAGGGCGTAACGGTTAACCGCTGGCTTTCCACCGGGATGCTGTGCGCATCCGCGGCGAGTAATGAAACCGGCATGCTGACGCAGAAGTTTGTTCGCTCTCTCGGCATGCTGGCGGTAGACAACCAGGCGCGCGTCTGACACGGACCAACGGTAGCAAGTCTTGCTCCAACATTTGGTCGCGGTGCGATGACCAACCACTGGGTTGATATCAAAAACGCTAACGTCGTGATGGTGATGGGCGGCAACGCCGCAGAAGCGCATCCGGTGGGATTCCGCTGGGCGTTAGAAGCGAAGAACAGCAACGACGCGACGCTTATCGTCGTCGATCCGCGCTTTACGCGTACGGCATCGGTGGCCGATATCTATGCGCCGATCCGCTCCGGTACCGACATCACTTTCCTGTCGGGGGTGCTGCTGTACCTGATTGAAAACAACAAAATTAACGCCGAATACGTGCAGCATTACACCAACGCTAACCTGCTGGTGCGCGATGATTTTGCCTTCGATGACGGCCTGTTCAGCGGCTATGACGCTGAAAAACGCCAGTACGATAAGTCCTCCTGGAACTACCAGTTTGATGAGAACGGCTTTGCGAAACGCGATGAAACCCTGACCCACCCGCGCTGCGTCTGGAACCTGTTGAAACAGCACGTCTCCCGCTATACGCCGGACGTGGTGGAGAACATCTGCGGGACGCCGAAAGCGGACTTCCTCAAGGTGTGCGAAGTGCTGGCCTCCACCAGCGCGGCGGATCGCACCACAACCTTCCTCTACGCGCTGGGCTGGACGCAGCACACCGTCGGGGCGCAGAACATCCGCACTATGGCGATGATCCAGCTGCTGCTCGGCAATATGGGGATGGCGGGCGGCGGAGTGAACGCCCTGCGCGGACACTCCAATATCCAGGGGCTGACCGACCTCGGGCTGCTGTCGACCAGCCTGAGCGGCTATCTGACGCTGCCGTCGGAAAAGCAGACGGATCTGCAAAGCTACCTGCAGGCCAACACGCCAAAAGCGACGCTGGATGAGCAGGTGAACTACTGGGGTAACTATCCTAAGTTCTTCGTCAGCCTGATGAAATCCTTCTACGGCGACGCAGCGCGCCAGGAGAACGACTGGGGCTTTAACTGGTTACCGAAATGGGATCAGGCCTACGACGTCATCAAATACTTCAATATGATGGATAGCGGCAAAGTTAACGGCTACATCTGTCAGGGCTTTAACCCGGTGGCGTCCTTCCCGGACAAAAACAAGGTGGTGCGCAGCCTCAGCAAGCTGAAGTACATGGTGGTTATCGATCCGCTGGTGACCGAAACCTCCGTCTTCTGGCAGAACCACGGCGAGTCCAACGACGTCGACCCGGCGGCGATCCAGACGGAAGTCTTCCGCCTGCCGTCCACCTGCTTTGCCGAAGAGGATGGCTCCATCGCCAACTCCGGACGCTGGCTGCAGTGGCACTGGAAAGGCCAGGATGCGCCGGGCGAAGCGCGCAACGACGGCGAAATCCTCGCCGGTATCTACCACCGTCTGCGCGAAATGTACCGCGCCGAGGGCGGTAAGGGCGCCGAGCCGCTGCTGCAGATGGGCTGGAACTACAAACGGCCGGACCACCCGGAATCGGAAGAGGTGGCGAAAGAGAACAACGGCTACGCGCTGGCGGATCTCTATGACGCCAGCGGCGCGCTGGTGGCGAAAAAAGGCCAGCTGCTGGACAGCTTCGCGCTGCTGCGCGATGACGGTTCAACCTCATCCTCCTGCTGGATTTATACCGGCAGCTGGACCGAGCAGGGCAACCAGATGGCCAACCGCGACAACGCGGACCCGTCGGGCCTTGGCAACACGCTGGGCTGGGCGTGGGCGTGGCCGCTGAACCGCCGCGTGCTCTATAACCGCGCGTCGGCGGATATCAACGGCAGGCCGTGGGATGCGAAACGGATGCTGATCCAGTGGAACGGCGCTAAGTGGGTCGGTAACGACATTCCGGACTTCAACACCGCGCCGCCGGGGAGCAAAACCGGTCCGTTTATCATGCAGCAGGAGGGCCTCGGCCGTCTGTTTGCGCTGGATAAGCTGGCGGAAGGTCCGTTCCCCGAGCACTACGAGCCGATGGAGACGCCGCTGGGCACCAACCCGCTGCACCCGAACGTTATCTCCAGTCCGGTGGTGCGTCTGTACGAAGAGGATGCCGTGCGTTTAGGTAAGAAAGATAGGTTCCCGTACGTCGGCACGACCTATCGCCTGACCGAGCACTTCCACACCTGGACCAAGCACGCGCGGCTTAACGCCATCGCGCAGCCGGAACAGTTCGTCGAAATCAGCGAGGGGCTGGCGAAAGCCAAGGGGATTGCCAACGGCGATCGCGTGACGGTCAGCAGCATGCGCGGCTTTATTCGCGCGGTGGCGGTGGTGACCCGCCGCCTGCGGACCCTCAACGTCAACGGCCAGCAGGTGGAAACCGTCGGAATTCCGCTGCACTGGGGCTTTGAAGGGGTGGCCCGTAAGGGCTACATCGCCAATACCCTGACGCCGAACGTCGGCGATTCCAATTCGCAAACGCCGGAGTATAAGGCGTTTCTGGTCAACATCGAGAAAGCGTAAGGGGCGATTCAATGGCGATGGAAACACAGGACATTATTAAACGCTCCGCGACTAACCCTATGACTCCCGCGCCCCGCGCGCGGGACTTTAAGGCGGAAGTCGCCAAGCTTATCGATGTTTCATCCTGCGTGGGCTGTAAGGCCTGCCAGGTGGCCTGTTCCGAGTGGAATGATATCCGCGATGAAGTGGGGCACTGCGTCGGGGTTTACGATAACCCGGCGGATCTCAGCGCTAAATCCTGGACGGTGATGCGCTTTAGCGAAACCGAACAGAACGGCAGGCTGGAGTGGCTGATTCGTAAAGACGGCTGCATGCACTGCGAAGATCCGGGCTGCCTGAAGGCATGCCCCTCCGCCGGGGCGATTATTCAGTACGCTAACGGCATCGTCGACTTCCAGCAGGAAAACTGTATCGGCTGCGGCTACTGCATCGCCGGCTGTCCGTTTAACGTCCCGCGCCTCAATAAAGAGGATAACCGGGTCTATAAATGCACGCTGTGCGTTGACCGCGTTAGCGTGGGCCAGGAGCCGGCCTGCGTAAAAACCTGTCCGACCGGCGCTATCCATTTCGGCAGCAAGAAAGAGATGCTGGAGGTGGCGCAGGAGCGGGTCAACAAGCTGAAGGCGCGCGGCTATCCGCACGCCGGGGTGTACAACCCGCCGCGCGTTGGCGGCACGCACGTGATGTACGTGCTGCATCACGCCGACCAGCCGGAGCTGTACCACAAGCTGCCGAACGACCCGACAATCGATACCAGCATCAATCTGTGGAAAGGGGCGCTGAAGCCGCTCTCGGCGCTGGGCTTTGTCGCCACCTTTGCCGGGCTGATTTATCACTACATCGGGATCGGGCCGAACAAGGAAGTGGATGACGATGAGGAGCAACATGATGAGTAATTCGAAGATGATTGTGCGTACGAAGTTTATCGACCGCGCCTGTCACTGGACGGTGGTTATCTGCTTCTTTCTGGTTTCACTCTCCGGGATCGCGTTCTTCTTTCCGACCCTGCAGTGGCTGACGGAAACCTTCGGTACGCCGCAGATGGGACGCATCCTGCATCCCTTCTTCGGGGTGGTGATTTTTATCGCCCTGATGTTTATGTTCGTCCGTTTTGTGCACCACAACATCCCCGACAGGCAGGATATTCCGTGGCTGAAGGGGATTGTTGAGGTGCTGAAAGGCAACGAGCACAAGGTGGCGCGGGTTGGGAAATATAACGCCGGGCAGAAGATGATGTTCTGGACCATTATGAGCATGATTTTTGTGCTGCTGGTGAGCGGGGTGATTATCTGGCGGCCGTACTTTGCCCACTATTTCCCGATTCAGGTCATTCGCTACGGCCTGCTGATCCACGCGGCGTCGGCGATTGTGCTGATCCACGCCATCCTGATCCATATGTATATGGCGTTCTGGGTGAAAGGGTCGATTAAGGGCATGGTTGAAGGCAAGGTGAGCCGCCGTTGGGCGAAAAAGCACCATCCGCGCTGGTACCGCGATGTCGAACGTCTGGAAGCGAAGAAAGAGAGTTCGCAGGGGATGAAATAGGCCTGCCGCTGAATTGTGGATGGCGCGACCGATGTCGCGCCATTTTTTTAGCCTTTGCCGCGCATGACCTCCAGACCCACGCGCTGGCCGTAAGAGAGCTCGAGGGTATTGCCATCCGGGTCGGCGAAGAATACGTAGTAGCCCACCGGCTCGCCGAGCTGTTCAGGCTCGCTGCGCAGCACTCCCTCCCGACGCGCCATCGCGGTTTTTTCATCGATCTCCTGCCGCGTCGCGCACGCGACCCCGAGATGACCGAACGGCCCAAGCGTGGTATCGGTGTGGCTATCCGTCTGCACCAGCACCAGCGCGAACGGGCGGGTGCGGTCGCTCAGCCAGGCCACGTGGCGGGCGGAAGGCAGATCGGGCGAACGCCGGTGGATCACCTGCATCGCGGTGTAGCGGCTATAAAAATCGATACTCTTTTGCAGATCGCGAACCATAAAGGCTACGTGGGTAAAACCGCTGTCAACTTCCTGCATAGCGCTGCTCCTTATTGGTCGTTTTGCTCTGCCGACAACGGTAATACCTCAGGTTAACCTGAGGTAAAGAGCGGATTGTGCCATCTGTGCCCGCCATTACGGGTAGCGGTGGTGAGGCTCCCGCCGGTGCGGGAGCCAGCGGGAGCCAGCGGGAGCCAGCGGGAGAGGCTAGAAGTGTTCCTTGATAAAACGGAAGGGGTATTCGATGGATTTGGCCTTGCCCGTTTTGCGTTTGGGCAATTTAACCGGCTCGATATGCGGGTTCTTGTAGGGGATCTGCGTCAGCAGGTGGGTAATGATATTCAGGCGAACGCGCTTCTTCTCCTCCGAGCGGGCGACAAACCACGGCGCCCAGGCGGTATCGGTGGCGGCGAACATCGCGTCCCGGGCGGCAGTGTAGTCGTCCCAGCGGTTAAACGACTTGATGTCCATTGGCGACAGCTTCCAGATTTTGCGTCCGTCGTTGATGCGGTCGCGCAGGCGGCGCTCCTGCTCCTCCGGGGTAACTTCAAGCCAGTATTTCAGCAAAATGATCCCCGATTCCACCATGGCCCGTTCGACCATCGGCGCGCCTTCGAGGAATTTGTCGGTCTGTTCGGGGGTACAAAAGCCCATCACCCGCTCGACGCCGGCGCGGTTGTACCAGCTGCGGTCGAAGATCGCTATCTCTCCGGCGGCGGGTAAAAAGGGAATATAGCGCTGATAGTAGAGCTGGCTCTTCTCGCGCTCGGTGGGCGCCGGCAGGGCGACAACCCGAAACACGCGCGGGCTGACCCGCTCGGTGATGGCTTTGATGGTGCCGCCTTTCCCGGCGCCATCCCGACCTTCAAACACGATACAGACCTTCAGCCCCTGGCTGACGACCCACAGCTGCAGCTTGACCAGCTCAACGTGCAGCTTGCGCAGCGCTTTTTCATACTCTTTATCGCTGAGCGGCTCGGTTTTACCGACGCGATCGATGGCTTTGCTTTTTTTCTTGTTTCCCATGAGCTCTTCTCCGTCGTCTATCGCGCCAGGGTGAGCGCTTTACTATGAAGTGTAATAACCGCGCCAGCGGCCGGCGGAAAATATTAATCGCCGCGCGGGGCGTTAATTAAGCAACGGAGGAGATATTCATGCAGCTATCGCGCCGTTATATGGATAAAAATGTCACTTTACGTTTTTGGCTGGCCTGCCGCCGTCGAATGGTCAATAATGCCGACCGAAAGTAAAAACAAAGGGTTATACCGCCAGGGATTGACCTGTTTGCCACGTTGCCCGGCCTGCCGTCTCGCCCGCCTGGGGCCTGGGCAAGCCTGTATTATTTAAGGTTCAGAAGTATGAAAAAAACTATTTTTTCGTTAGCGCTTGGCACCTTTGGTCTGGGTATGGCGGAATTTGGCATTATGGGCGTACTGCCGGAAGTGGCCCACGACGTGGGAATATCGATCCCCGTCGCCGGAAATATGATCTCTTATTACGCCTGCGGGGTGGTGATCGGCGCCCCGGTGATGGCGCTGGTCTCAAGCCGCTTTTCGTTAAAATCGATCATGCTATTTCTGGTCGCGCTCAGCGTTATTGGTAATGCCGTTTTTGCCTTTTCTTCGAGCTATTCCATGCTGGCGGTCGGCCGGCTGGTCTCCGGTTTTCCCCACGGCGCTTTTTTTGGCGTTGGCGCGATTATCCTGTCGAAAATTGCCCCACCGGGAAAAGTCACCGCGGCGGTCGCCGGGATGATAGGCGGGATGACGGTAGCGAATCTCATTGGCGTGCCTGCCGGCACCTGGATCGGCCACCAGTTTAGCTGGCGCGACACTTTCCTGGCTCTGTCTATATTTAACGTCGCGGTATTTCTGTCTATTATCCGCTGGGTGCCGACGCTATTTGATAAATCCGCGACGCGATTACGCGAACAGTTTTACTTTTTAAAATCCCCCGCGCCGTGGCTGATATTTGCCGCCACGCTGTTTGGCAACGCCGGCGTATTTGCGTGGTTCAGCTATATCAAGCCGTTTATGATTAACGTTGCCGGTTTTTCCGAAGGCGCGATCATCTTTATTATGATGCTGGTTGGCCTGGGGATGGTGCTGGGCAACGTGCTCAGCGGCAAAATTTCCTCCCGCTTTAGCCCCTTGCGTATTGCCGCCGCCACTGACGGCACGATCGCCGTGGTGCTGCTGCTGATGTTTATCTTCGGCGATCGTCCACCGGCGGCGCTGCTGCTGGCCTTTATCTGCTGTACCGGTCTGTTTGCGCTGGCGGCGCCGCTGCAAATCCTGTTGCTGCAAAACGCCCGCGGCGGGGAGATGCTGGGGGCGGCGGGGGGACAGATTGCGTTTAACCTCGGCAGCGCGATTGGCGCCCTGTGCGGCGGAATGATGCTGACGTTGGGCTTTGGCTGGAGCTCGGTTGCGCTGCCGGCCGCCGGGCTCTCCTTCCTGGCCATGAGTTCGCTGCTGATTTACGCCCGCTATCAGCGCAGCCTTCGCTAGCCGCTGCGCGCCATTCTTATCGCGGCGCGCAGGGCTGATGACTCAATCCGCAAACGGCTCGCCGAGGGTCAGCATCAGGCGATTTGCCCAGGCGAAAAATGCGGCGGATTGCAGCAGGTCGAGCTGGGCGAGGGTATCGAGCCCCTGGCGTTCAACGGCGGCCAGATGACCGGGGCCGAGCGCCGACGGGGTGACCGAGATCGCCGCGGCAAAATCAATTTCCGCCTGCCAGCGCGCCGACTGGCCGTCGCTGAGATTATCGCCCGGCGTTACCGCCAGCAGCGTTTCCACCGCCGTCGCCTCTTTTGCCAGCTGGGCCGCCTTGCGGGCGTGCACCGACGCGCAATAAATACAGCCGTTAACTTTGCTGGCCACCGTAGCCGCCAGCTCCCTTTCCGCGCGCGGTAGCCCGCCCGGCGTGTAGAAGATGCCCTTGTCGGTTAGCGTGCGCTGCTCCAGCAGCGGCTGGTTGCGGGCAAGCAGGCGAAAGTAGGGCGAGTCGCTGTGGCCATATTTCGCCAGAATACCCTGTTCGGCTGCGCTGAATTCGTCCAGCGGTTTGGCGGCGATCCACGGTTCCCAGCTCAGCTCGTCGCGGGTGAAGTGCACCGGCGCACGCTTACCGCTGACCGTCTGCGGCGCGGTATGCCAGAAGCCGGCAACCACCGGCGTCTCCGCGCTGACCACCGGCTTACCGTTTAGCAGCCGCAGCCCGGCGATCAGCCGGCTCTGGAAGCTCACAAAGGCGATCAGCTGGGCGAGGGTGACCACCGCCCGCAGGCTCCAGCCGGCGTGAGTTAACGTCTGCAGCGCCGCAGGCGTGGCCTCAATCGGGGTAAAGGTCAGCAGGCGGGCAAACCCCAGCGCGGGGATCAGCCGCGGCGAGGTCGGGTCGGCAAGACCAAATCCGGCGTAGTGGGCGGCGAGGGCGTCGGCCTGGTGCAGCTTGGCCACCTTCGCCGCGACCGCAAAGCGCTCGTTCAGGGGGAAATCCTCCTCCTCCTGGCCGAACAGCGTTTCATAGCTGCCCTGGGCATGGCGGGTGGCTGCATCGCGCACGGCTCGGGCCTGGGCCAATGCGGAATCCGGGGCAATATCGGCCAGCTCAGCCAAAATATCCTGACTCAGTGTCATGGTGACTCCTTACTGTAGTTGCGGGGCAATATGCTGAGCGATCAGCTCAATGGAACGCAGCGTGTCGCGATGCGAAGGTTCAACGGAGTGGACCTGGAACGAAATATCGGTCACCCGCGCCAGCACGCTATCCTGCGCCAGCGAAGCCTTCACCTGTTCGACATCGCCGACGTGGGCATCCAGCTGAGAGAGATAATCTGTGACAGTGTCACCAACAAGCTGATGTCCGGCAGCGCGGTGCGCCGCTGCCTGACGACGCAGGCCTGGCTCCGCCACCTGCAGGGCGTACTGCCGGCTGTCGGCAACAAACGCGGTGCGTGAGGCGAGGATCCTCGGTGCGACCCCCGCCGGGAGCGCGCTGAGGTAGGCGTCGATAATCGGATTCTGGATGGCGTCCAGCGGCAGCTGCGGCTGACCGACGGGGCGCGGCTGGGTGCGGGAGAGCATCAGTCCGTGCCCGGCCTGGCCCGCGCGGATCGCCCCTTCGGCGGAAAACGTGGCAATCCATATGCGCTCGGCGAGCTGCGGCGCCGGCGGGTAGAGATGGTTATCCGGATGGGCCAGCGAATCGCCGCGCCAGGCGCTGTGGATCAGATGCAGGTGTTCGGCGAAGACCTCTCCCCGCCGTTCGCTGGTGAGGCCAAAGGGTAAAAACGAGGTCGGCGTGCCGCCCGAACCAAAGCCTACTTCCAGCCGCCCGTCTGCTAACAGATCCAGCACCGCCGCGTCTTCGGCAACGCGCAGCGGATTTTCCATCGGCAGGGTAATGATGGCGGTGCCAAGGCGAATACGCTCGGTATGCGCGGCGGCATGGGCGAGAAACACCAGCGGTGACGGCAGGCCGCCCTCATGCTCATGGAAATGGTGCTGCGCAATCCACGCGCTATCGAAGCCGAGACGTTCGGCGTGGCGGATCTGTTCGGTCGCCAGGCGGTAGCGCTCCTTTGGCGCCGCGTCGTCCAGCAGACGGGTGAAAAAGCCCAGACGTTTACGCGTCATGCAACCTCCTTGCTTGAGGTGGAAAGTGGGGAATAGCGGCGATAAGCTCGCGGGTGTAATCGTGCTGCGGCGCGGCGAACAGACGGTTAACCTCACCGTGTTCGACAACCTGTCCGGCGCGCAGGACCGTCACGCTGTGGGCGATGCGGCGCACCGTGGCCAGATCGTGAGTAATAAACAGATAGGTCAGCCCCAGCTGCTGCTGGAGCTGCTGCAGCAGGGCCAGAATTTGCGCCTGAACCGTGACGTCGAGCGCCGAGGTGGCTTCATCCAGCACCAGGATGGTCGGCTCCAGCACCAGCGCGCGGGCAATAGCCACCCGCTGGCGCTGGCCGCCGGAGAGCTCGCGGGCGGTTCGTCCCAGCAGCTCGGGGGCGAGGGCAACCCTGGCGGCAACCGCCTCGACGCGGGCGCGCCGCTGGGTCGGGCTGAGCCGGCCAAAGTTTTTCAGCGGCTCTTCGATAATTTCCAGTAGCGTCTGGCGCGGATCGAGCGAGGCGAACGGGTTTTGATAGACGAACTGAATTTTGCGCCGCAGCTGGCGCTGCGCTTCGCGGCTTAAATGTCCGGCATTGATGCCGTCAATGGCAATCTCGCCGCTATCGGCGCGCTCAAAACCGAGCAGGATCCTCGCGAGGGTGGTTTTCCCTGAACCGGATTCGCCGACCAGCGCGTGGGTGCTGCCGCGCCGCACCTCAAAGCTCACGCTATCCAGCGCCTGCAGATGCGAATGGCCCAACGAAAAGCGCTTGCTGACGCCTTCGAGGCGGATGGCCGGCGTCGCCAGCCCGCGTCCGCCCGCCGGGGCGATAGTCAGGCTTTGCCCCTGCAGGTCGCTGAGCAGCTGGCGGGTGTAGGCGTGCTGCGGCGCGCGGATCACGTCGGCCGTAGCGCCGTGCTCCTGAATTTCGCCGTGGCGAAACACCAGCAGGCGGTCGGCGCGCTGCGCCGCCAGCGCCAGATCGTGGGTGACAAACAGCACCGCGGTGCCGGATTCCCGGCGCAGGGTATCGAGCAGGTCGAGAATGCGCTTTTGTACCGTGACGTCGAGGGCGCTGGTGGGCTCGTCGGCAATGATTAAATCGGGCTTCAGGGCGATGGCTATCGCGATCAGTACCCGCTGCTTCATGCCGCCGGAGAGCTGATGCGGGTACTGGTTAAAGCGCTGCTCGGGATGGCTCAGGCCGACTTTCTCCAGCAGCGCCAGCACCTGATTCTTGCGCTCGGCGGCGCTGTGCTTTTGATGCAGGCGGAGGATCTCCCCGACCTGGGCGCCGATGGTCTGCACCGGGTTCAGCGAGTTGCCCGGGTCCTGAGGCACCAGGCTGATGCGCGCGCCGCGCAGGCTATCGAGCCGCTTTGCCGACCAGCCGCTGATATCCTCGGCGTTAATGATGACCCGCCCGCCGTCGCGGCGGGCGTTATCCGCCAGCAGGCCGATAATCGCCTGGGCGGTGGTGGTCTTGCCGGAGCCGGACTCGCCGACAAATGCCAGCATTTCGCCCCGCCTGACGCTAAAGCTGACGCCATGCACGACCTCGCGCCACTGCTGCCGGGAGCGGTAGCTGATGCGCAGGTTTTCGACGCTTAATACGTTCATGCGCGTTCTCCGCTGAATTGACGGCTGATGCGGTTGGCGGCGAGCACCACCGCAACGACCGCCACGCCGGGGAAGGTGGTCAGCCACCAGGCGGTTGAAAGATAGTTGCGCCCTTCGGCAATCAGCAGCCCCCATTCCGGGACGGGGGGCGGAGTGCCGTAGCCGAGGAAGCTCAGGGTGGAGAGCGCGAGGATCGCCTGGCCGAACTGCAGGGTGGCGAACGCCAGCACCGCGGTCAGCGAATTCGGCAAAATATGTCGCCAGAAGACGGCGAAGAAGGTCCCGCCGCTGCCGTAAGCCGCCTCGACATAATCGCTATGGCGCACGCGAACCACCTCCGCCCGCGCCAGGCGGGCAAAGCTGGCAATCGCGGCGACGCCAACGGCCACGGCGGCGTTGACGGTGCCGAAGCCGAGGATAATGATCACCGTGAGCGACAGCAGCAGCGAAGGGATCGCCAGCAGAACGTCAACCAGCCGCATCACCACCGACTCCACGCGTCCGGCGGCGGCTCCGGCAAGGGTGCCGAGCGCACTGCCGACGATCAGCCCGATGGCGACCGCCGCCAGCGCCGCGCTGAGGGAGTGCACGGCGCCGTAAACAATTCGCGCCCACAGGTCGCGACCCAGCTGGTCGGTGCCGAGCCAGTGCCCAGCCTGAGGCGCCAGGCGCTGGGCGCCGGGTATCCCTTCCAGCGGATTCCAGGAGGTAAAAAGCTGCGGCGCGACGGCCAGCAGCGCGGCGGTAACGATGACCGCCCAGGCCAGCCACAGCCCCGGCTGCAGGCGCAGGCTGCGCCGGCTAAACGTCCGGCGGCGGGCGGCGATGGCGTAATCGACCAGACTCATGCAGCACCTCCGGCAAGCGGTTTCAAACGAGGGTCAAACAGCGGCATCAGCAGATCGACCAGCAGGTTAATCAGCACGAAGCCAAGGGCCGAGATCATCACCACCGCCTGCAGCACGGCGATATCCTGATTATTCACCGCCTGCTGGGTTAGCTGCCCGAGCCCGCCGCGGCCAAATACGGTTTCGGTAATGAGCGCGCCGGCGATCAGTTCGCCAAGCAGCAGGCCGGCGATGTTCAGTACCGGCAGCAGGGCGTTACCGATGACGTGTCGCCACAGCACGCCGGTTTCGCTCATTCCTTTGGCCCGGGCGACGGCGACGAACGGCAGCGCGGCAACCTGGTCCATACTACGCAGCAGAATCTGCGCCAGCGGCGCGGAGATGGGCACCGCCACGGCAATAATCGGCAGAATCAGCCCCTGTAGCGGGCTGGGGTTGATCACCGGGATCCAGCGCAGCTGGAAGGAGAACAACTGAATCAGGGCGATGCCGAGCCAGAAGGTGGGCAGGGAGATAAACAGCACCGGCAGCGATTGCAGGGCGTTGCTCAGCCAGCGTAGCCCCGGCAGCCGCGCAGCGAAGGCGAGGGTAAACGCCAGCGCGATCGCCGCGATAAAGGCCGGAAACGCGAGGCTCAGGGTTTGCGGAAGATTGCTGGCGAGCAGCGCGTTGACCGCGATCCCCGCCTGCAGCGAGTAGCCAAAATCTCCGCGCAGCATCGCCAGCAGGCTGTGCACATACTGTCGCCACAGCGGGCTATCGGCGCCGTAGGCGAGGCGCATTTCGGCAATTTGCGCCGGGCTGAGGCCAAGATCCGGATTCTGGAACTTGATCAGCACCGCATCGCCCGGCAGAACCTGCAGCAGCACGAAGGAGAGGGTGAACGCCGCCCACAGCACCAGTAAACTCTGGCCCAGCCGGCTTAGAAGATAGCGGCTCATCGTCGGCTCCTTAATGCTTTTCGAGCCACGCGCCGTAGAACGACGGGCGGCCAACCGCTTCAAAACTGACGCCTTTCACCCATTTCGCTCCGGCAAAGACCTGCGGCTCCTCAAAAATAGGGATCACATAGGCGTTATCCAGCAGATAGCGCTGGGCGTCGCCGGTGAGCTGCAGGCGCTTCTGCGCATCAACTTCGGCAGAGATGGCGGTGAGCAGGGCGTTGAGCTTATCGTCGCGGAAGCTCTGCACCTTGTCGCTGGAGCCGCCTTTTTGCAGCAGAGCATCGCGGTTGCCCGGGAAGAACATGCTTTTCACCACGTCCGGGTCGGCGCGACCGACCTCGGAAACGGTGAGCGGAGTTTTAAGCGGATCGAGGTTATCGAGGGTCCGGCTGCCGGCGTCTCCGGCCTTGACGCTGAGCGCCACGCCGACCTGCCGCCACTGTTGAGCAACCAGCTGCAGCACCTCTTTATTTTGCGGCTGCGGCAGCGATTCATAGACCGTTAGCGCCAGCCGCTGGCCATCTTTGGCCCGAATACCGTCGGCGGCCGTTTTCCAGCCCGCTTCGTCCAGCAGGGCGTTGGCCTTCGCCGGGTCGAAGGTTAGCCTGTCGCTGAGGTTGACATAACCCGCCGCCGAGCTGGCGATGGCCGACGTGGCCTGCGGGTAGTTGGCGGAAAACAGGGTATCGACGACCTGCTTCGCGTTAGTGGCATGCAGCAGCGCCTGGCGAACGCGCAGATCGGAAACCAGCGGGTTATCCGGACGGAAGCTGAGGCTATCGTTCACTCCGCGAGTCGGCGCGGCGTAGATCGTAAAGCCCTGGTCGGTGGCCTGCTTTTCATCGTAGGCCTGAACCTGGCGGATAAAGTCGGCCTGGCCCGCCAGCAGCGCGCCGATGCGCACGCTATCTTCCGGGGTGACGATAAAGGTAATACCGTCGAGGTTCGCCGGCCCCTGCTGCGGCAGGTTTTTTGGCCCCCACCGGTAATCTTTGCGGGCAACCAGCGTCAGCTCGCGGCCCGGTTTTTCATCTTTAACGCTGAACGGGCCGGAGCCGATAATATTGCGCGCGTCGCCGAGCTCTTCGAAGTTGCGCTGCAGCGTGCTAAGCGACACCAGCCCGGAGCCGATGGTCGCCGTGCCCTGCAGGAAGCCGGGGGAGGTTTTTTTGAAATAGAACTTTACCGTCAGCGGGTCGATGACCTCGCTACGATCGTAGTTGTTTATCACCTCTGAGACCGGCAGGCGGTGGGCCTTATTCCCCAGCCCGTAGGTATCAAAGTTTTTGGCAACCGCGTTGGCGTCCAGCGGAGTGCCGTCGGAGAAGGTGACGCCGGGGCGTAGCCTGAACGTATATTCGGTTTTGTCGGCGTTAGTGCTCCAGCTTTCGGCAATCCACGGCTCAACCTCTAAGGTTTTGGGGTTCTGCCAGGTCAGCTTATCGGTGATCTGGTTGAGGATCCCGCCGTTAGGATAGAAGCCCCCGGCGGGCGGATAAAGGTTGGTATGCGGCTGCTGCTCAAGATAAATTAAGGTGCCGCCTTTAACCGGCGTATCGGCGGCCCAGGCTGAAAAGGCGCCTGATAAAAAAAGTGCTGCCAGCGCGGGCAGACGAAAACGGCTTTGCATGGTGAATTCCTTTGTTATCTATTGTGTTGTCATCATCCGGCGCGGTTATTGACAAAGGAACGAAGCATTTGCGCTAAGCATGTGCATAAAAAGCATTAATACCTGGGATAATTCAAACTGCGCCTGCGTTGACGGCAGTCACTTACTTAGGGAATTCTCTCCTGGCCGCCTTGGTGCCGGGTTAATTTTATTTTTTTCGGCTGGCACTAATCTCATAATTTGATAAAAAGATTGAGATGATACTTAAGGTTGATAAATTAATGGCCGACAAATGAATGTCGCTAAACGGGAAAAGGGTAATGCTGAAATATTTACTGGGGCTGGCGGTGGTGTTATTGACCGGCTGCACCGCGGCGCCGAATTTACCGCCGACCGATACCATAACGAAAGTTAAGCCGATCTCGGCCGGTATTATTGCGGTGTCCAATAAATACACCTATCGGTTTTATCGGGACGGCGTCCCGCAGGAGTATCAGCGCTATAACACCTTCTACCAGCGTTTTAATAAAGTCGCCGCGGGCGTGCGGGTAAACTTTGCGGTTAAGCAACATGAGGTGGTGGCGGAATATCTGGTGGTGATTGATAAGCGTAAACTGGACGCAGCGCAGCAGACGATATTAACCAATGAATATAAAGCGACGGCGCTGGATAGTGAACATCTCGGCGTGTTGTTTAAAGCTTCCGGCTACTGGACGGCAGGGAATCCGAACGAGCTTGAAGAGTCCTGGCGACTCTCCAGCCCGGTGGTGGTGTCGATCAACGATCGGACGCAAACTCTTTCTACCCTCGGAACCATCGCGCTGATCCCGCTGGTGCCGCTATTTCCGCTGTACATGATGTACGGATGCGCGACCGGGCCGTGCGTATAGCCTGAGCAGACGCCTCTCCCTGATTCGGAAGAGGCGCAAAGATCAGCGACGGAAGTCGATAACCATACGGCCGCGGATCTGCCCCTGTTCCATCTCTTTAAAGATGGCGTTGATATCGCCCAGCGGGCGCAGCGTCACTTTTGGCACCACTTTCCCTTCGGCGGCAAACTGGAAGGCCTCAATCAGATCCTGACGGGTACCCACCAGCGAACCCACCACTTCGATACCGTCCAGCACCAGACGCGGAATGTCGAGGCTCATGGCTTCCGGCGGCAGGCCAACGGCCACCACGCGGCCACCGGCGCGCACGGCGTCGACGGCAGAGTTGAACGCGGCCTTCGCGACGGCGGTCACCACGGCGGCATGGGCGCCGCCGGTCTTCTCCTGAATAACCTTCGCCGCGTCTTCGCTGCGGGAGTTGACGGTCAGGTCGGCGCCCATCTCTGCGGCCAGCTTCAGCTGCTCATCGTTGACGTCGATGGCGATAACTTTGGCATTGAAGACGTTTTTCGCATACTGCAGCGCCAGATTGCCCAGGCCGCCAAGGCCGTAAATCGCGATCCACTGGCCCGGCTTGACGTGGGAGACTTTCACCGCTTTGTAGGTCGTTACGCCGGCGCAGGTGATGCTGCTGGCGGCCGCGGAGTCGAGGCCATCCGGGACTTTTACCGCATAGTTGGCGGTGACGATACACTCTTCCGCCATGCCGCCGTCAACGGTATAGCCGGCGTTTTTTACCGAGCGGCAGAGCGTTTCGTTGCCGCTGTTACAGTAATCACAGTGGCCGCAGCCTTCAAAGAACCATGCCACGCTGGCGCGATCGCCGGGTTTCAGTGAATTTACGCCGGGACCGACCTGCAGAACCACGCCGACGCCCTCATGCCCGAGGATAACGCCGGTTTTATCACCAAAATCGCCGTTTTTGACGTGCAGGTCGGTGTGGCAGACGCCACAGCAGTCCATTTTCAGCAGCGCTTCGCCATGTTGCAGGGGACGCAGCGTTTTTTCCGTTACATTGACCTGATGATCGTGAGTGACAACGGCAGCTCTCATGTTTTCTCCTTGATATTAGTGACAAATCACGTCGTGTTCTTTGTGAATAATACTCATTAAGGATTAACTGTTGTGCCGTTAAATGCAAGTTTTGTAGTGAAAAGTGTGGTTTAAATCAGGCGTCGTGGCTAAAAGAACGTTTTTTGCTCAATATTATAGCTGTTAATATTTATGCCATGAATCGGTCATATTCCTTTCATTGCTTACCGGCAGGCTGTTATTGGACAATTTCTTATAACAACAGAGTGATAACCCAATGCATCTGGTAAAAAACATCATCGCCGCAACGCTGCTCTTCTCCGCCGCCGCTCAGGCCGATAACGTGCTGGATTTCCCGCAGCCGGAAAACAATCCGGAGGAGTTTTACGCGGTCACCGAAATTCCCGCCGGCGGCATTATCAAATATGAAACTGACGCCAAAACCGGGTTTATCATCGCCGATCGTTTCCAGTCGATGCCGGTGACTTATCCGGCCAACTACGGCTCGCTGACCCAGTCGCTGGCCGGTGATGGCGATCCGCTTGATGTGGTGTTCTATACCCGCGCGCCGATGGCGCCCGGAACCTTGATTAAGCTGCGGGCGATTGGCGTGCTGAAGATGATCGATGGCGGTGAGAAGGACGATAAAATCATCGCCGTGCCGGCCAGCAAAATTGATCCGACTTATGACGATATTAAAAGCATCAGCGATCTGCCGAAAATGGAGCAGGAGCGTTTGCAGGCCTTCTTCCGGGTTTATAAGCAGCTGCCGGATGGCCGTAAAAAGGTGGAGCTGAACGGCTTTAACGATGCCGAGACGGCGAAACAGGAAATTAAACAGGCATGGGATGCCTGGAAAGCGAAAAAGCCGCAGTAACCGGCTAAACGAAGCCCGGCTCAGGCTTGACGCCGCGAGCCGGGCTGGTTTGGTTTTAACTCAGTCGGGCATTAATTTCTGCGATCTCCTTACGCCACTGCGCCTGCTGCTGCGGTTTCTGATGCTTCGGCTTACGCGCAAGATCTTCAGCCAGGCGCTGTTCCAGGCTAATCAGCCGTTCCAGCAGCGCATCGCCGTCCTCTGCGGGCGTTGCCGCCGCCGGCACCTGCGCTGGCCGTTCGCACTGGCCGGTAACATTCTGCAGCCGCGCATAGACCTCGTCGACGTCGTGCCATTCGCTGAGGCCCTGGTCGTCGATCAGCCAGAAGCGGTTACAGCTTCGGGCGATCAGCTGACGGTCATGGCTGACCAGCAGCAGGCCGCCGGGATAGTCCCGCAGCGTAGCCGCCAGCGCCTCTTTGCCTTCCATATCAAGATGGTTGGTGGGCTCATCTAACAGCAGCAGGCTATAGCGCGCCAGCGACAGCCCGACAAACAGCAGCCGGGAGCGTTCGCCTCCGCTCAGGGTGCTGACCTTCTGCCCGTGACGGGCCCAGCCGAAGCCGGCGGAAATCAGCGCGCGCTTACGCGCCTCCGGGGCCGGCGCAAAGGCTTCAAGCGCCTCCAGCAGGCTGTGGCTATCGGCCAGCTGATGCAGCGTCTGATCATAGTAACCCGGGCTGAGGCGGGGGTGCAGACGTAGCCCGGCGTCCGGTGCCGCCTGCTGCAGTTGCCGCCACAGCAGGCGCAGCAGCGACGATTTTCCGCCGCCGTTGCGGCCCATTATTGCGACCCGATCGCCGCTTTTCAGCCGCGCCAGCCCGGTGGTGAACAGGGCGGGCAGCCCCGGCGCCGGCGGGACCGGTAGTCGTTCCATTTCCAGCAGACGGTCGGCCTGCACCGCGTCGCCATGCAGCGCCAGCCGCCACGGCGTCCCGGCGGTCACGCTGGTTTGACTCTCCTTGAGACGCAGCACCTGTTTTTCCATCTGTTTGGCTTTGCGCGAGAGATCTTCGTTGTCATAGACCTGCCCCCAGGTAGCTAACCGCCTGGCGCTGGCGGCGACGCGGTCGATCTCCTTTTGCTCGGCCTTATGGCGCAGGGCGTCGCTTTCATCCTGCTCCTGCAGCGCCCGGCGAGCCGCGCTGCAGGGGAGAGAGAAGGCGTGCAGGCTGCTGTCGCGCAGGATCCAACTGGCATTAGTTACAGCATCCAGTAAGAAATTGTCGTGCGACACCACGACGAAGCTCCCCTGCCAGGTTTGCAGGAAGCTTTCCAGCCACAGCAGGGTTGGCAGGTCGAGATGGTTGCCGGGTTCATCAAGCAGCAGCAGATCGGGCTGCTGAATCAGGGCCCGCGCCAGCAGCAGCCGGGTATGCTGGCCGCCGCTGAGGTTGGCCGCCTGCTGCCCGAAGCTGGCGGCGTCAAAGCCCATTTCGGCCAGCAGGCGCTCCGCCTGCCAGCGATGGTTTTCGCGACCCGCAGCGGGGAGGCGAGCCAGTACCGCCTGCACCAGCGATTGCGCTAATACCGCCTCCGGCAGATGCTGCTCCACGCGGGCCAGCAGGCAGTGGTTAGCCAGCGCCACGCGGCCGGAATTGGGCGTAAGCGTACCGTCGAGTACCTGCAGCAAGGTGCTTTTCCCGCAGCCGTTATAGCCCATCAGGCCGATGCGGTCGCCTTTTTTGAGGGTGAAGGAGAGATCGTTGAATAACGGGCCAAATGCCGTTTCAACGTACAGAGATTGTGCGGTTAAGAGTGTGCTCATTGTGACTTACTCAAGAGTTACAGGCATGAGAATGCCTCGTCAAACATCGCTGACGATAACCCGGTAAGCCCGAGGGAAGGGAATTAAGGTTTGGTTTCTTCGCTCAAGCTAAAGTTATCGCAGCACGATACCGATAACGCTTGAGGGGGTACGATCGCCAAATGTATGTGAAAAAATAAACATTTCACAGTACAGCATGGGGTCCTCCTTTTTTATTCAGTTAGTTGACAGGTGCAGGCAGTGTAGAAGGAGAACGTCGATTTAGCTAGCGGCTAAATCCAGGAGGGATGCGGGGCAAAAAAGCGGGCCCCGTAGAGGCCCGCCGCGTTCGCCGTTATCCAGATGGCGTGTCGCTTGTCGAGACCAATCGCGATTAAATCGACGTCCGACGGTAGTTGCGATACTCCGGCTGCCAGAAGTTATCGCTGATCGACTGCAGCAACGCCTCAGCGGAGGTTTTCACCGCCACGCCCTGTTCCTGAGCGACTTTACCAACCGCAAAGGCGATAGCGCGCGACACGGTCTGAATATCCTTCAGCTCCGGCAGCACCGGGCCTTCGCCGTTGTTCACCAGCGGGGAGTGCTTCGCCAACGTTTCGCTGGCGGCCATCAGCATATCCTCGGTGACCCGCGAGGCGCCGGAGGCGATGACCCCGAGACCAATTCCGGGGAAGATATAGGAGTTATTGCACTGGGCGATCACGTACTGCTTGCCTTTCAGCGTCACCGGCGCAAACGGGCTGCCGGTGGCGACCAGCGCTTCGCCGTCGGTCCAGCTAAGAATGTTCTGCGGCGTCGCTTCCACCCGGGAAGTGGGGTTCGACAGCGGCATCACGATCGGCCGCGGGCAGTGCTTATGCATCTCGCGAATAATTTCTTCGGTGAACAGCCCCGGCTGGCCGGAAACGCCGATCAAAATATTGGGCTTGACGTTGCGCACGACGTCCAGCAGAGAGAGAACGTCGCTGGTGGTATCCCACTGCTGCAGGTTTTCCCGCTTCTGCACCAGCTTGCTCTGGAACGGCAGCAGGTTCGGCATCGCGTCGGTGAGCAGACCGAAGCGATCGACCATAAAGACGCGCTGGCGCGCGGCCTCTTCACTTAGGCCTTCACGCTGGATCTGGGCGACGATCTGCTCGGCGATACCGCAGCCGGCGGAACCGGCGCCGAGGAAGACAATTTTCTGTTCGCTCAGCTGGCTGCCGGCACCGCGGCTGGCGGCGATCAGCGTACCCACGGTGACCGAAGCGGTGCCCTGGATATCATCGTTGAACGAGCAGATTTCATTCCGGTAGCGGTTAAGCAGCGGCATGGCGTTCTTCTGCGCAAAGTCTTCAAACTGCAGCAGCACGTCCGGCCAGCGATGCTTAATGGCCTGGATAACGTCATCAACGAACTGATAGTACTCGTCATCGGTGATACGCGGGTGACGCCAGCCCATATACAGCGGATCGTCGAGCAGCTGCTGATTGTTGGTTCCGACGTCCAGCACCACGGGCAGCGTGTAGGCCGGGCTGATCCCGCCGCAGGTGGTGTACAGCGACAGCTTCCCGATAGGGATACCCATTCCGCCGATGCCCTGATCGCCAAGGCCCAGGATACGCTCACCGTCGGTGACCACGATCACCTTAACGTTGTGGTTAGGCACGTTTTGCAGGATATCGTCGAGGTTATGTCGGTTCTGGTAGGAGATAAATACGCCACGGGCGCGGCGATAGATCTCGGAGAAACGTTCGCAGGCGGCGCCGACCGTCGGGGTATAGATGACCGGCATCATCTCTTCAAGATGGTTGCCAATCAGGCGATAAAAGAGCGTTTCGTTGGTGTCCTGAATATTACGCAGGTAAATGTGCTTGTCGATCTCGGTTTTGAATCCCTGATACTGGATCCACGCGCGCTCGGCCTGCTCTTCGATGGTTTCGACCACTTCCGGCAGCAGGCCCAGCAGGTTGAAGCTGCTGCGCTCTTCGATGCTGAAGGCGCTACCTTTGTTAAGTAGCGGAAACTCAAGCAGGACGGGACCCGCGTAGGGGATGTACAGGGAACGGTTTTTTTTATGGGTGAATTGCATCGCACTAACTCCTTGATAATCGCATCAGGCCCGGCGCGGCGATAGACGGGCGGGCTGGCATGGAATGCAGCGGGCAGAGTATAGAGCAGTTGCTGTTAAAGAGGGGAGATAGTGCTAAAAAAACACCATCCTGGCAAAAGGACGGTGTTTTTATCATCACTCAGTCGAGAAATTAGCCGGCGCGGCGTTTGCGGCCGGTGGCATGCGCGTGGTTGATGGTGGTTTCCACATCGCCGTCCAGCACCACTTTTTTCTGCTGGGACAGCTTATAGTTCAGACCGAGAAGATGACGTGCCTGATGGTTCGATTTCATTCTTACTCCTTAATCCACTTCTGTTTCAAGGACAAGCCCGGCGAAACCGGACGAAATATAACCCTAACGGCGGCCCGTTAACCGAACCGCGCTATCTATGGTGGGCTATATTTTCACCAATGGCAACCTCATGTTCGCGGATTAGGAACAGTCTGCGCTTACCACTTCATCTCGCCGGTGTTTACCTTAGCGCTAAGCTCCAGCGAGCTCTCTTCCGCAAGTTTCGGCCAGTGCTGCTTCATCTCTTTAATCACGCCGGCTGAATCCTTATGGTTCTTCAGCGCCTGCTCAAACTGCTGCAGATAGTCGCGGGTAAAGAGGATCGCGCGGTCGCCTGCCGGCGGCGTGCCGAGATAGTGCCCCGGAATTACCTGCTGCGGATGCAGCGCGGCCATATCGTCGAGGGTTTTGCGCCACTGCAGGCGGCTTTCAGCGGTCTGGGTATCGGCGGTCCAGACGTGCATATTCCAGGCGACGCCGGTACCGCCCAGAATGGCCTTGTTACCCGGGATCCACACGAAGGCGGCGTAGCCGTTCGGCTCGCGGATTTCGACCTTCTCGCCGTCGATGGTAAAGGTGCTGGCTTCAATGACCTGCGGAGCATAGACCTGCTGCGGGGCGCCGTCTTTCATCTGCGGACCCCAGTAGGCCAGCTTCGCGGCTTTAGTGGCGTTAATGTGATTAACCACTTCCTGCGTCGCGACAATTTTTGCCTGCGGGAAGGCTTTAACCAGCGGCTCAAGGCCGAAGTAGAAATCCGGGTCGCCGGAGGTGATCACAATCCGGCTCAGCTTCTTGCCGTTTTTGCGGATCATCTCAACCAGCTTCTCGCCGTCCTTGACGCTGAACTGGGCGTCAAACAGCACCGCTTCGTGGGGGCCGGACGCCAGCGTTGAGTTGACGGCGAAAATCCCTTTATCCTGCGGGTTGTAGGTTTGCAGCTGCAGCGGTGCGGCGAAGGCGGCGCTGCTGAACAGGGCAGTGGCGATGGCAAGAGTCGATAGTTTCATGATTGTTTTCTCAATGTCGGGTGAATAACGCTATTTTACGCATTTCCCGATTTGCGAAAATTCCTGAAAAAAGAGATGCTGAGTTTCATAAATCGTGCAGATGGAAACGACGTATGGATCGCATTATCGCCGCCAGGGTATATATCCGCATTTGCGAGCTGGGCAGCCTCAGCGCCGCGGCGCGGGCGCTGGGCATGTCGCGGCCGATGGTCAGCCGCTATCTTGAGCAGATGGAGCACTGGGCCGGCAGCCGCCTGATCCACCGCTCTACGCGCCGGCTAACGCTTACCGCCGCCGGGGAGAAGGTGCTGCAAAAAACCCGCAGCCTGACGCAGCTGTCGGACGAAATTGCCGGGCAGACCGAGCGGGCGGTGCCCAGCGGTACGCTGCGGGTGGCCTGCGCCCACTTTACCGCCATGCAGCTCATTTCCCCGCTGCTGCCGGATTTTCTTGCCCGCTATCCGCAGCTGCGGCTTGAGCTGGATATCAACAACCATCCGGTCAGCCTGATCGGCGAACGCATCGACGTGGCAATCCGCATCACCGATAACCCGGAGCCGGGAGCCATCGCCCGCCGGCTGGGGGTCTGCCGATCGGTGCTCTGCGCCTCGCCGCGCTGGCTGCAGCTGAACGGACAGCCGCAGACGCCTGACGACCTGAGCCGGCACAACTGCCTGCATTACAGCCATTTCGCCACCCAGACCTGGCAGTTTATCTCGCCTGAAGGGGAGAGCGCGGCGGTGGCGGTATCGGGAAATTTAAGCGCCGGGATCTCCTCCCTGCTGCTGGAGGCCGCGGTGGCCGGCTGCGGCATCGCGATGCTCCCCGAGCTTGAGGCGCAGCGCGCGCTGAGCGGCGGGGCGCTGAAGCAGATACTGCCCGGCTGGACGCCGAAGCCGCTGAGCGTTTTCGGTCTCTATCTCTCGCGCGACTACCAGCCCAGCGCGCTGCCGCTGTTTCTCGACGACATTCAGCAGCGTCTGGCGCAGCCTGCGAACGGCTAGCATTTTTCACTAAAGGAATGGAACGATGATGATATTCAGAACGATGCAGGAGGCCGACTATGCGGCCTGGCTCGCCTACTTTATCCCTGATTACGCCGCCGAAATTGCTGAGAACTATGGTCTTTCAGCTCAGGACGCCCGGGCTCAGGCGCAGCAGGAGATCGCCGAGAGTCTCCCCGACGGCGCGAGCACGCCGGGCCAGGTGTTACTCTGCCTGATTGAACGCGTCGGGGATGCAGAGCAGCACGTTGGCTACCTGTGGTACAAGCCGGACGCCAAAATGCGCTCCGCCTTTATTTGCGACTTTTATATTCACGCCGCGAGTCAGGGGAAGGGGCTGGGCAAACAGGCGATGGCGGCGCTGGAAAACGATCTCAGGCAGCAGGGGTTTGTGCAGATAAAGCTGCGGGTCGCCGGAGATAACGCGCGCGCCCGCCGCCTGTACGAGGCCAGCGGCTTTGGGGTAACCGGCGTCAATATGAGTAAGAATATCGGCGCCGGATCGTGGGGCAAAATGACGACGGGAGGTAAATGACGCAGGCCGAATCCGCCATCCGCTCCTATACTTAATCCTTTAACGTCAAAAAAGGAGCGAATCCATGGCAATTCATAAGAAAGGTCAAGCGCACTGGGAAGGGGATCTGAAAAGCGGTAAAGGAACCGTCTCAACGGAGAGCGGGGCGCTGAACCAGCAACCTTATGGCTTCAACACCCGCTTTGAAGGCGTCAAGGGCACTAACCCGGAAGAGCTTATCGGCGCGGCCCACGCGGCCTGCTTCTCAATGGCGCTATCGCTGATGCTGGGTGAAGAAGGGTATACGCCAACCTCGATTGATACGGTCGCCGTTGTGACCCTCGATAAATCCGCCGGCGGCTTCGCCATTACCAAAGTGGCGCTCCAGAGTCAGATCGTCCTGCCGGGTATTGCCGATGCGGCGTTCGAAAGCATCATTCACAAAGCGAAAGCGGGCTGCCCGGTTTCGCAGGTGCTCAATGCCGAAGTGAGCCTGGAATATCAGCTCAATCCGTAAACGCGCTTCCCGCCACAGCGTGCCCGCGACCTGCGGGCACAACGTATTTTGCCTGAAAGCCGCTGCCGGCAAATGAGTCCGGCGTTAAATAATGGTATGTTTTGTCTGTTACGCAAAGGAACAGGCACAGTAATGACCAGCATACGCGGCATGATTGAAGCGCAGGTATTGGGTTTAACCGGCATGGCGCTGAAAGAGATTGATTTTGAACACCCGCCCGGCGAACCGGGGCTGTTTGGCCCACGCTCGGCTATCTGGCCGGTGCACGGCGATTTTACCTCTATGCTCTGCGGCGGTATCAGCGCGCTGCTTCTGCAGATGCTCCACCCGCTGGCGCTGGCCGGCGTCTGGGATCACTCTAACTTCCGCGAAGACATATTTGGCCGCCTGCGGCGCACCAGCCAGTTCATTTCTGCGACCACCTTTGGCACCGCCGCGGATGCCGAGCGGCTGATCGCGAAGATAAAGGATATTCATCTGCGGGTGAGCGGGCGGGATCGGGACGGCACGCCGTACGAAGCCAGCGATCCGGCGCTGCTAACCTGGATACACGTTGCCGAGTGCAGCAGCTTTATGGCCTCGCATTTGCGCTACCGGCGAACCGTGGTGAGCGAAGCGCGCCAGGAGCAGTATTTCGCGGAGGCCGGAGAGATTGCCCGCCGCCTCGGCGCGCGGGATATTCCCGTCACGCCGCGGCAGGTGGCGGAGTATTTGCAGGATATGCGTCCGCGCCTGCGCTGCGACGAACGCACTCAGGAGGTCGCCCGGGTGCTGTTTGCCACCCGCCTGCCAGGGAAGCTGAGCCAGCCCGTTGGCCGGCTGATGATGCGCGCGGGGGTCGATCTTCTGCCGCCCTGGGCGCAGGAGATGCTCTCCCTCAGGATGAGCCGCCTGCAGCGGCAGTCCACGCGGCTGGCGGTGCACGGCATTGCCCGCGTGCTGCGCGCCTCGGTGCGTAACGGCGCCTGGCACTGCGCGATGCGCCGGATGAACGGCGGCGTTTTGTAACCCGCCGGCCCGCTCCACGGCGTGCTGATAATTAACCCTGTTAATAGAGCGGTAATTAGCTCTGCCGCTTTATTACTGCGGGGAGCGCGGTTCCGCATATTGCCGGACAAATAAAAAGGGACCATAATTAGCGGGCCATTAATCCATCGCTTATTAGTGGTAAATAATTAACGCATTGTCGTGTTGGTGCTCAATAAAATAAGCCAATGGCGTAATAGATAATATTAAGCCATGCCCAATGGCGTTCATCAGGAAGTAATACAATGATTATCCGACCAGAACAACACTGGTTTCTCCGTCTGTTTGACTGGCATGGCTCGGTGCTGTCAAAAATCGTCTTTCGCCTGCTGCTCAATGTGCTGATGTCGATTATCGCGATTATTAGCTATCAGTGGTACGAGCAGCTGGGGATCCATTTAACCGTCGCCCCGTTTAGCCTGCTGGGGATCGCTATCGCGATTTTTCTCGGCTTTCGCAACAGCGCCAGCTACAACCGCTTTGTCGAGGCGCGTAACCTGTGGGGAACGGTATTAATTGCCGAGCGCACGCTTATGCGCCAGCTAAAAAATATTCTGCCCGCCGCCGCAGAAACGCATAAAAAAATAGCCAGCTACCTGATTGCCTTTAGCTGGAGCCTGAAGCACCAGCTGCGTAAAACCGATCCCAGCGCCGATCTTTATCGTCTGCTGCCGCGCGATGTGGTGACGGAAATTATCGCCAGCTCGATGCCAACTAACCGGATTCTACTGCTGGTGGGGCATGAGTTAGGCCAGCTGCGCGAAGCGGGGAAGATCAGCGATATCACCTACGGCCTGATGGATAATAAGCTCGATGAGCTGGCGCACGTGCTGGGCGGCTGCGAACGTTTAGCGACGACGCCGGTGCCTTTTGCCTACACCCTTATTTTACAACGTACCGTCTATCTGTTTTGCACGCTGCTGCCTTTTGCGCTGGTTGGCGATCTGCACTACATGACGCCATTTGTCTCGGTCTTTATCTCCTACACCTTTTTGTCATGGGATTCGCTGGCGGAAGAGCTGGAGGACCCGTTCGGCGTCGCCGCCAACGATCTGCCGCTCAACGCGATGTGCAATACCATCGAGCGCAATCTGCTGGACATGACCGGCCAGCATCCGCTGCCGGAAAAAGTTCAGCCCGACCGGTACTACAATCTGACCTGATCCACCGCAGGCTGCTAATGTTAAATAAGTTAAATCTAATGCGTGATAGATAACATTGATTATACAGCTTCGGTCCTGATTGTTATTCTTTCGTTAACAAAACCCTCGCCGGCGTCGGGTATCAGCCCACGTCGGCGAGCGGCCATAAAAATAGTGCCGATCGCTCTGATAAGGCTATCTGACGCACGCATTTACCTGCATATCGACGGTGCATTCAGGAGTTAGCATGAACAAGAAAAGACGCGCAGTGCCGGGGGTTCATCCCTATGACGGCCCGGCCGGCGGCTGGGGCGCATTGAAAGCCACCGCCATCGCCGTTCGCACCCAGATGGATGCCCTTGATGCCCCCGCGACGCTGCTGCGCACCAATCAGCCGGACGGTTTTGACTGCCCGGGCTGCGCATGGCCGGATAAAGAACACAAATCGACCTTCCAGTTTTGCGAGAATGGCGCCAAGGCGGTGACCTGGGAAGCGACCAGCAAGCGCGTCACCGCCGAATTTCTGGCGGCCAATACGGTAAGTTCGCTGCTCGCGAAAAGCGATTTTGAGCTGGAGGGCTACGGTCGCTTAACCGAACCGCTGGTCTACGATCGCGCCAGCGACACGCTGCGTCCGGTCTCCTGGGACCGCGCCTTTGCGCGGATCGGCGAGATTGTCAGCCGCATGCAGCCGGATGAGGTTGAATTTTACACCTCCGGACGCGCCTCCAACGAAGCCGCCTGGCTGTTCCAGCTGTATGCCCGCGAGCTGGGCACCAACAACTTCCCGGACTGTTCCAATATGTGCCACGAGGCAACCAGCGTTGGGCTGCCGCAGTCCATTGGCATTGGGAAAGGGACGGTTTCGCTGGATGATTTTGACAAAACCGAGCTGGTCATTTCCATCGGCCACAACCCGGGAACCAACCACCCGCGGATGATGGGAACCCTGCATGAACTGTCCCGGCGCGGCGTGCCGATTATTGTCCTCAATCCGCTAAAGGAGAGGGCGCTGGAGCGTTTTGCCGACCCGCAGAACGTGATCGAAATGGCGACCTATAGTTCAACCAACATTGCCTCGACCTATTTCCAGGTCAAGGCCGGCGGCGATGCCGCGGCGCTGAAGGGGATTGCCAAAGCGCTGCTGCAGATGGATGACGATCTGGATAATGTCCTCGACAGCGCATTTATTGCCGAACATACGCAGAACTTTCCGGCCTTTGCCCAGGATTTGCGCCTGACCAGCTGGCACGATATCGAACGTGAGTCGGGTCTGACCCGCGACGACCTGCAGCGCGTTGCCGCGGCCTATGCCAAATCCAACGCCACCATCGTCACCTACGGCATGGGGATCACCCAGCATAACAAGGGCACCTCAAACGTCCGCCTGATCGCCGACCTGCTGCTGATGCGCGGCAATATCGGCAAGCCGGGGGCCGGGATCTGTCCGCTGCGCGGGCACTCCAACGTGCAGGGCAACCGTACCGTCGGCATTACCGAAAAGCCGAGCGCCAGCTTCCTCGCCAACCTGCAGCGAGAGTTCGGCTTTGTTCCGCCGCAGGCGCATGGGCACGACGCGGTGAAAGCGCTGGAGGCGATGATTGAGGGGAAATCGAAGGTGCTGCTCTGTCTGGGCGGCAATTTTGCCGTCGCCATGCCCGATCATCAGCGGGCCTTCCCGGCGATGCAGAGGCTGGAGCTGAGCGTACACGTTGGCACCAAGCTCAACCGCTCGCACCTGCTGATGGCCAAAGAGACCTATATTCTGCCCTGTCTCGGACGCACCGAGCTCGACCTGCAGGAAAGCGGCCGTCAGTCGATTACCGTTGAGGATTCGATGTCGATGGTTCACGCGTCGTCGGGCAAGCTGAAGCCGGCCTCGGCGCAGCTGCGTTCCGAACCGGCCATTGTGGCCGGGATGGCGATGGCGACGCTGGCGAACAGCAAAGTTGACTGGCTGGCGCTGGTGGCAAACTACGATCGCATCCGCGAGCTGATTGAACGCACCGTTCCCGGCTTTGAAAACTACAATCAGCGCATTCGTCATCCGGGCGGTTTCCGCATGCCGCTGCCGCCGACCGAGCGTATCTGGCCGACGCCAACGGGTAAAGCGATGTTCTCGGTTTTCGACGGCGTTCATGAAAACGTGCAGGTGGACGGAGAGGACGTTATGCGCCTGGTGACGCTGCGCAGCCACGATCAGTACAACACCACGATTTATGCCCTCGATGACCGCTATCGCGGAGTCTTCGGCCGCCGCGACGTGCTGTTTATGAACGAGCAGGACATGGAAAATATGGGGCTGGAGCACGGCGACCGGGTTGATATCAGTACTGCGCTGCCGGACAGCCACCAGCGGCTTGAGAACATTACGGTGGTGGCCTACAGCATTGCGCCGGGCACCGTGGGCGCCTATTACCCGGAGGCTAACGTCCTGGTTCCGCTAAACTATCTTGATCAAGAGAGCGGCACGCCGTCCTACAAATCGGTGCCGATTCGCCTGACGCTGCGCTCGAAAGAGATCCTGCCGCTTGCGGGTATGCGCTAATACCTTCCGCACTTCGTCGCCGGCGAGCGCTGGCGACGAGGCCCCATCAGCGCGGCGTCAGGTTTGGCGACACCGCGGCGAACATCTTCCGGTCTTAAAATAACATTTGGCTAACATATTTGGGCTACAATAGCGCTCTGTATCGCGTTAGCGCGCCTTCAGGCGCGGGCGCAAATAGAGTGAATCAATAATGGATATTAAACAGCTCAAGTATCTGATCGCCCTCGATCGAACCCGCCATTTTGGCCAGGCCGCGGCGGCCTGTCATATCACCCAGCCGACGCTATCCATGCGCATTCGCAGCCTGGAAGAGGAGCTGAACCTCGTGCTGATCCAGCGGGGACAGCGCTTCGAGGGGTTTACCCCCGAAGGCGAACGCATTCTGGCGTGGGCGCGGGCGCTGCTTGCCGCCCACGACGGGCTGGAAGCGGAGGCGGCCATTTGCCGCGGGCAAATGGTGGGCCAGCTGCGGGTCGGCATGGTGCCGCTGGCCAGCCTCAATCCGATGCAGCTGATTAAGCCCCTGACGGAGAAGTATCCCGAGCTGCAGTTTAGCCTGCTGTCGCTGACCTCGGAGCAGATTATCGATGGCGTGAGCCGTAATCAGCTCGACCTGGGGATCTGCTACCTGCACCACGTCGATAGCCAGCTGTTTAACGTGCAGTGGCTGCCGGCGACGCGGATGGGGCTGCTGCACGATAAGCGGCATTTTTGCTTCGCGCAGGGGACGCCCGATTGGGAAAACCTGGCTTCTCTGCCGCTCGGTTTCCTCACCAAAGGGATGTACTACCGCGAATCGATCGAGATGAGCTTTAAAGCGAAAGGGCTAACGCCGAAATACGTTTTTGAAAGCGACTCTACCTTTCAGATAATCCAGGCGGTACAGGCGGGGATCTGCTGCGCCATTATGCCGCTCAATAATGGCCTGGAGGAGCTGAGCGACAATCTGGAGATTATCCCGATTGCCGAAACGGAGGTAGATTCGATGCTGGCGCTGATTATGCGCAATAAAGAGCCGGTGTCGTCGCTGGCGGAAAAATGCTTTGCCGATGCGCAGGCGATATTTGGCTAATTCTTTAGCAGAATATAATGTATGAATTAGCGCTCCGAAGAGGTTGGGGCGTTAATTAACATCATCGCGGAACCGTTGCGTAATTAATGACAGCCGTAGGCGGTTATTCTGCTATAAAGATCCTGGAACGACTCTTCCGTCAGCACATCGCCCCGCAGCACCGAAACGGTAAAATGAAAGAACGGCGTGAAGATGCTATCCATGTCGCTATATTCTTGCTGTTTTAAACCACAGGCGGCATACAGCCTGCCTGCCAGGGTGGTTGACGGGAAACGGGCGATATCAAGCAGCTTCTTCGTAGCGTCCGGAGATGAGACAACCATTACTAGCGCCTGCTCCCCGGCGCTTTTATGCGCGATAAAGCCGTTATAACCGGTGGAGAAATACTGCGAACTGGCGATGGTTTTTACAGCATCAGGTAATTCAATCTTCGCGCCGACTGCCTGAGCCGAGCAAGCTATTAATAGCGTAACCAGTAATTGTACAATGAGGTTTGTTTTTTTAAGCATCGGGCTTGAGCCATAAATAATTCATTGGACATCTATAGCACGCGAAAAAATAGCGATCAATAAATAGCGCTGATTATCCGTTTTGCCATTGATATTTATCAGGTCAGTGAATGTGGGGTTTTTATTATATTGGTGACGGAGGGATTTTATAAATCAGGACACAGGCTCTGCCGTCGCCGCCGGGAGAGATCCGGCGACGCGGCGTGAGGTTAGATTTTTTCCAGGCTGATGCCGCGAGTTTTCGGCCCGAAAATACCGACCGAGAGCATCACCATCAGCATGCTGACCACGATAAAGCCGATCACTCCCGGCGCACCGGCGTATTGCAGAATGATGCCGATCAGGATGCTGGTGATTGCCGTCGACAGGCGGCTGAACGAGTAGCAGAAGCCTACCGCGCGGGCGCGAATATGGGTCGGGAAAACCTCGGCCTGATAGGCGTGATAGCTGATGGTGAGCCAGGCGTTGGACCAGGTGATCATAAACCCGCAGATAACCAGCATCACCGGACTATTTTGTAGTGCGAACAGGGTGCCGAACACCACCGTCATCAGCGCGGAGAGTACGATTTGCCATTTGTTCTCAAAGCGGTGAACAAAGCGGGTGCAGAACAGGCAGCCAATCGGATAGGCGAGGGTAATGAAAAAGGCGTACAGCAGGCTATGGGTAATGCTGGTGCCCTGGCCTGACAGCAGCGCCGGCAGCCAGTTTCCGAAGCCAAAGAAGCCGATAGCCTGGAAGAAGTTCATTACCATCAGCATGATGGTGCGTCGGCGATATTCCGGCGCCCAAATCTCTTTAAAGGTGCCGGTCTGCGTTTTGGTGGTCCCGGGCTGCGTAAGGTGCTGCGGCGAGGGGGCAATACCGCAGCGTTGCTCCATCTCACACATCACCGCGTGCGCATCGTCGTTGCGGCCTTTAACCTCCAGCCAGCGGGCCGATTCCGGCAGCTTCTTGCGGATGACCCAGATAACCAGCGAGCACAGCGCGCCGAAGATAATGACCCAGCGCCAGCCGCTCAGGCCGAACAGGGTGATGGGCACCAGCATCCATGACATCAAGGCGACGGCGGGCACCGAGAGAAACTGAATGAAGAAGGCAAAGGCGAAGGCTTTGTTACGCAGATGGGTCGGAACCCATTCGCTCAGGTAGGTGTCGATGGTGACCAGCTCAATGCCGAGGCCAATGCCAACGAGGAAGCGGAAGAAAATAACCCCCTCCGCGCTGCTCTGAAAGGCCATCAACAGCGAGAATACGCCGTACCAGGCAAGCGCAAACATAAAGGTCAGGCGGCGGCCGAGCTTATCCGCCAGCGGCGCGAGAAGGCTGGCGCCGATAAACAAGCCGAAAAAGGTCGCCGAGGCGAAGGCGGCCTGATCCGATATGCCGAAAACTCCCTGCTCGCCGACATGAAAAATATTCTCTGCCAGCAGGCCGGTGCTGATGTATCCGGTCTGAAAAAGATCGTACAGCTCGAAGAAACCACCGAGCGCCAGCAGGGTGATAAATGACCACAGGCCGAAGGAGGCGGGCAGCGCATCGATACGGCTGGTTAAGCTGGAGTGGGGTTGTCCTGCGGAAGCAAAGGGCGCATCCCCCAGAACGTGGGTGGTAGACATATTATTATTTCCCTCAGAAAAAATGTTCGCCTGCTAATGTTAATTGATTGTTAATAGTTTTAAATTTTTAATCGCCCGCTCTATATCAATTCTTCAGACAGATATCTGGTAAATCGTCTCCGGGTCTGTGGAATACGCTGGTTTTTGGCGGCCGGGCGCGGCAGATTTGAATGAAATGACTAACAGGCCGCTAGCGCAGACTTTCAGAGGGGATGACGGGAGAGGGGACGGGCGTCACGGAGCGTATTTATGACGTTATCGCCGGCGTTCCGGCTTAACCGCCGCCGGCGCTTGTCATTAAGAAAACCGGCGACGGGTCTGGCAGACCCGGAATACCGGCGCATGAAGATGATTAATCCATGCTTATTTCACGCAGACGTTTACTTTAAGCTGATATTATTCTCTTTCGCCCACTTTCTTAATCGTGCGCACGCGTTAGCATAAGGGGACGATGTGTTAAATGAGATCATTCGTCCCATTGTCCATTTTGTGTACCAGGGTTTGCCATACAAAATTTCATCGCTGCGCTCATCAATCAGCTGCGTTATTTCATTTTTTACCCTCTGCAGCTCAGCGATTAGTGCGCTATAGCTTAATCCCCTGTAGTCTGCGTAAAACTTTTGCGCCAGAAGACCAAGCTGATTCCATTTATAGCCAGCCTCCGGAAAATCGACAGCCAGCCCTTTGGCGTCAGAAACGATCCACTTTACAACCAGAGCATTCCATCCCAGCAGATACGAAACCAGGTCCCGAACGCTCATCTGGCTGCCTTTGGCGTGACCATCCATTGCGTTATCCGCAGTAAGTTCTGCCGGTATTGCATGGAGATAGCCCATTAATTTATCGAAGTTTTTATCAATAGCGCTAAGTAATTCAGATTTTGTTTGCGGCACACTCATAAAGAATTCCCTCTCACTCAAGGTTCGGTATCCGGAGCGGTATCAGCGCGCATTAAGATAAGTTTCTGCCGCACGCGCCCGGCTCATTAAGCGGATAGTAGCGCTGAAAATGAGCCCAGGCGCATGGCGAGGCCGCAAATTTGTGAATGCCGCACCGTTCTCCGGGTTCTGTGGCCTATTTTCCATCCTTTCGCTGCGGCGGTAGCGCCTGCAGTATTCTGCTGGCCTCTGATTCGCTCAGCGGGTAATCGAAAAAGCGCTGATAAAAGTCGCGGGTGACCGCGAGCATATCAATATCGGCGAAGCGCTGAGGCTGGATCTGCTTTGCCGCCCACTGAATTTGCAGCGCGCTTTCGGTCCCGTAGCGATCCCACGGGAAAACCCCCGCCGGGTTTTGCCGCACCTGCTGGTTTTTGACCGCCTGCAGGGTGGAGAAGAGGTCACGATAGGCGGAGTGCGCTAAATCGCCGCAGCCCGCGCCGAGGATAATAATATCCGGCTGCCAGACCAGCACCTTCTCCGGAGAAATCTCCTGCATATTGCCCTCGATCCCGGCGGCAGCGTTCTGGCCGCCGGCCAGCCGGATCCAGGTATCGATCAGCGTATGGCTGCCGTCGACCTTGAGCGGCTTCAGCGACTGGATATGCAGCACGCGCGGGCGTTCGGCGTCGGTCAGCGCGGCGGTTCGCTGGCCGATACGCGCGATAGTCTGCTGTAAATACCGGTTGTAGGCCTGCGCTCTGGCCAGCGCCTGCGGCGTCCCGAGAACCTCGGCGGTGGTGGTGACGGAACGCGCCAGCGACGGGTAATCGGTAAAGCTCATCTCCATAACCGGCAGACCGGCCTGCCGGTACGCTTCGGCATCGCCGTTACCTTGGGCGACAAAGACCACTTCGGCTCCGCGCGCCAGCAGCGCCTCGCTGGTAAAGTGCGGGCCGCGGCTGATAAGCGCCTGGTTGAGGCGAGGATCGAGGTGAAACATCCACGGGCGGCTGTCCGGGCGATTAACCGTTGCCACAATGTTATCGCCCGCGCCGAGGGTCATCAGCAGCGAGTGGTGGGCGAACCATCCCTCGGCGATGCGATCAACGCGATCCGGCAGGGTGACGCTATGCCCGGCATCGTCCGTCAGCTGGCGGCTGGCGAGAGCCGGCAAAGCGAGCCAGGCGCAGAGTAAAGCGGCAGCTATTTTTTTCATTATGATCCTTAGAAATCAAACTGTACCGAGGCCGTCGCTTCACGCGGCGCGCCGAGCTGCGCGCTGGCGTAGCCGGCGCCGGTGTAGCCGGTCAGGGCCCCCGGAACGATATTGCTCCAGTAGCGGCGGTTGGTCACGTTAGTGACTGCCAGCCTGAAGGTGGTGTCGGTACCGAACAGTCGGGTGCGATAGTTGCTGCCGACATCCAGGGTGGTATAGCTACCGACCCAGCCGTCGTTGGCGCTATCGGTCGCCCGGCGGCCGACGTAACGGATATTGCTATTCATATCCAGTCCCGGTAGCGCAGCGATGCTGTAAATGACCAGCATGTTGGCGGTGAAGCGAGGCAGACCGACCACCTGTTTGTCGTCAGCGCTGGCGCTGGAGGTGTTGTGCAGACGCGGATCGAGCCAGCTGCCGCCGCCGAACACGCGCAGATTGGGCGTGATGCGTCCATCGGCCATCAGCTCCAGCCCCCGGTTTTTCTGCGTTCCGTCTTCGACGAAATCTCCGCTGTCGTTGGTATAGGCAAACGGGCGCTCGGCCTGGAACAGCGCGGCGGTCAGCAGCAGATCGCTGTGCACGGCGTACTTCGCCCCGGCCTCAAGCTGATGGCTGCGGTAGGGATTGAGAACGTCGCCTGCGTTATTGGCGCCGGCCGGGGCGGTGTCGCCCTGCTGCATGCTGTTGGCCCAGGTGGTATAGAGCGTCAGGTTATCGACCGGCTTATACATCAGGCTGGCGGAACCGCTGGTACCGCGATCGTCATGGCTGCTGCTGCGCCGGCTGTTTTTACCGTAGTTGTCGACGGTAAACAGGCTTTCGCTGCCGGAAAGCAGCAGGCTCCACTGGGGGCTGAAGGTCAGGGTGTCGTTGAGCAGGAATACGTGCTGGGTGGTGGTCGCGGAATGATAGCGATCGGTGAAATCCGGATAGGCCGGGCGCGGATAGTCAGGGCTGTCGTCGAGGGTCGAGCTGCCGAGCTTTTGCGTCCCGCCATCGCGAGGGTTGTAGTTTTTCCACACGAAGCCGCGCGCGCCTATCGCCAGATCGTGCTGCAGCCAGCCCGTTTCAACGCTCCCGGTCAGGTTGGCGAGATAGCTATTGATGGTAAAGCGGCTGGCCGCGGAGTTCGAGGTGGTGGTGGCGTAGCTGCCTTTATTATCGGTTAGCGTATTGGTCACGGTGGTGGATTCGCGATCCGCAATCTGGCGCAGGACCCCAACGTCCAGCAGCCAGTTGCCGTCAAAGTCGTGTTTGAGATGCAGGCTGCCGGTGGTCGTGGTGTCGTCATTGCCGGCGTAATACTGACCGTACTTGCTCCTGGTCGGATCGAGCGGCGACGGGAAATGGGTGCCTTTGGCTAAAGCGAAGGAGCCGGGCAATCCCTTTTGATAAAAGTGGTAGTAGCTAAAGTTGCTCTCCAGTACCGTCTGGTCGGTGAGCTGAAAATCAAGCGCCAGACCCGCATACTGGTTGCGTTGACGGCTGCCGTGGGTATAGCCGCTGCCGTCCTGGTTCATCAGGTTCAGGCGATACTTCACCCGGTCGCCTGAGTCCAGCGGGCCGCTGAGATCCAGCGCGGCGTTGGCGCCAGAGCCGGTTCCTCCGCCCACCGTGACCCGGCGCAGCGGCACGTCGCTGGCGCGTTTGGAGACGAGGTTAAACATGCCTGCCGGATTCGCCGGGCCATACAGCGCGCCGGCCATGCCGCTAAGGACTTCAATGCGCTGAAACTGCTCGGCCGGGTATTCGGTTGTCGAGACCGCGTTCAGCCCGTCGATAGTGCTGTTCTGCACCACGCTGCCCTGCATGCCGCGGGTCTGCGGACGAACGCCATCGCCCTGAACCGAGGGCAGATAGCGATAGACGTCCTTCACGCTGCCGGCCTGCACCTGGCGGGTCAGTGAATCCGACAGGGTCTGTACCGACCACGGGACGTCAATCAGCTTGCGTTTGCCGAGGCTGCCGAGCGTTGCCTGCTGTTCGGCGGCAGGCGTGGCGCTATCCAGCGTTTCGGCGGGGGATTCAGCGGTGACGACCAGGGTTTCTGCGGCGTCAACGGGCAGAGTCAGCAGCAGAGAAGAACAGGGGATCATCCCGGTTAATAGAACGAGTTTATATGAGTGCATTGATTTAATTTCAGACGAATGAAAAACGGAATGAGGCGGGAGAGATCTCGCTTCTGTCTGAAGGGTACGGGTTTTATTTGTATGACAAAAAGATAGAGCCATTCGCTATGTATGTCAATATATAACGAATGGTTTCTTTACTTAAGAAAAACGAGGCCAGCGGCCGGGCGGGATGTCGCGCTAATCTTCAGGCCTGCTGATACACCATCCGGTAACCGCCGTCGATGGTCTTCAGGTAGGCAAAACCGGCGCCGGCGAGGTGCATGCCGGCAATCAGCCACTGCTCGCTTGCCGCCTGCGCCAGAATCCGTTTCCGCGTGCTTGCAGCCTCGGCGGGGTCGGCGTCAAAGGCGATAGCGACGGCCGGCAGGGCTGACTGAATGTGCGGGAAATGCACAATGTCGCCCCAGATCAGCAGGGGCTTATCCCCGGCATCGATACGAAACCCGGTATGACCCGGCGTATGGCCGGGTAGCCAGATTGGACGAATGCCGGCGAGCACCTCATCGTCCGTCAGCAGGTTCACCCGCTGCCCATAGGCCGCCAGCGTGCGGCGGAACAGCGTAAAATTGCGCCGGACGCGTTCGCTGGCCCGCATGAACAGGGCCTCATCCTGCCAGTAATCGATCTCCCGCGGGTGCAGATACAGCCGCGCATTTTTATAGACGGCCTCGCCGTCGGCGTCGAGCAGCCCGCCGATATGATCGGGATGGCCGTGCGTCAGCAGTAGCGTATCGACGTCGGCCGCAGCGATACCCTGCTCACGAAGGCGCGCGGGGAGCTCGCCTCCGGCGTTATTCAGGCCGCCGGCGCCGGAATCAACGAGGATCGTGCGTCCCCGGCCGCGGATCAGATAGGCATTGATATGCAGAGCCGCCGGGTCAGCCATGCCGGCGGCGCGTTGCATTTTGTCGGCTTCTGCGGGGTCAATGCCTGAGAGTATCCCCAGGCTGACGGACATATTTCCGTCGCTCAAGGCGCTCACCAGATAATCGCCAACCTGACGGCTGATAGGGTTAACGGTGCGCACGATCGCCTCCTTTTTGGGGACGCAGCTGCCCGGTTAGCGGTTGATACAGGCGGATATCCGCCATTGTAGAGAGCAGGGCGGCGTTGTCTGCGGGAATGACGTACGCCAGCCGACCTTCAGGGAAGCTATCCAGACCGGCGGCCCGCAGCTGCCACGGCCGATAGCCCAGCTCATTGGCAATAAAGTCGACGGGCTGCGCCGCCAGCAGCAGGATCTGGTCGGCGGATACCGCCGGAGCCGGGTCCGCGCACTGATACAGACTGCGCCGCCAGTCGCTGATGTTGGCCTGCCAGCGGGCAAAGCTGCCGCCGCCCTTCTGGCGGTACTCCGCGCTGGTGAGAACCGCGGCGTCGCGGACGGTGTGGATGGCCAGCCAGGCCGGGCAGCCCGGCGTTGTGGCCCTGAAGCGTTGGGAGGTACTGAAGCCATCAACGCTAAGCAGCGCCGGGAGCTTCTCCCGGTTGTAAAAATCATTCCACCCGGCTTCGCTTTGCGGGTCGGTATAGGTGCATTCTACGATATACAGCATAAACGGGCCTCTGCATGAAGGTGTCATCAGCGTATTGCTGATAATTCATCATGTTACTGGCTGTATTTCGCCGCCTGAATCGATATTATCTCATCGGTTAGTGACATTCTGTCACTGAACACACTCGCAGCCGAAGGGGCGCTATCATGCGAAGAAAACTGCCCAGCAGCGCGTCATTACAGGCGTTTGAAGCGGCGGCAAGGCACGGTAATTTTGCCAGAGCGGCAGAGGAGCTCTCCCTGACCGAAGGGGCGATCAGCCGGCAGATTGGGCGGCTTGAAGCCTTGTTGAACTGCAAATTATTCGACCGCACGGGAACCCGCGTGCAGCTGAACCCTAACGGCGCGCGCTACGCCCACCGCGTGCGCGAGACGCTTGAGCGCCTCGACAGGGATACCCAGTACTTAACGGGCATGGCCGACGGCAGCCGCAGCCTCGAAATTGCCGCACTGCCCACCTTCGCCAGCCGCTGGCTGATCCCGCGCCTCAGCGGCTTTAACCGCCGGCACCCGGATATCACGCTGAATATTGCGGTCCGTACGGACCCTTTTATCCTGACCGGCAGCGGGTTTGACGCGGCGGTTCATTTTGAGCACCCGGCGTGGAGCGGAATGCGTATTCGCTTTCTGCTGCAGGAAAGGCTGGTCCCGGTGTGCCATCCCTCGCTGCTGACCGATCGCGACGGCGGGGAGCAGCTGAACGCGCTGCCGCGTATCCATCGGCGGCAAAACCCGGATGCATGGCGCCTGTACTCCCAGGAGAGCGGCATCGCGCTGGATAATCCGTCCCAGGGCGTGTGCTACGATCTGCATGAGATGGCTATCTCCGCCGTGCAGGCCGGGCTTGGCGTCGCGCTGGTGCCGCAGGTGTATGTCGAAAAAGAGCTCAGCAGCGGGGCGCTGGCCGCTCCCTGGCCGGTTTCTGCCCGGCTGAACAAAAATTTCTGCCTGGTTAAACCGGTTGAAACGGGCATTAACGAGAGCGCTTTAGCGGATTTTGAGCGCTGGCTGCTGGCCGAAACTGGCGGCGGCGCGGCATAAAGATCGCTAATTTTTGCCGCCGCTGACTCAGGAAAGAGAGGGGCGCGGGGGCGAGCGGGAAGATATTCAGCGTACCTACAGTCGGCTGCTGCAGCTGCGGCAAAGATAGGGCGGGAAGAGAAAAGCCCCGGCGGGCGAGAAGCCTGCCGGGGAGGGAGATTACAGATCGAAACGGTCGAGGTTCATGACTTTGGTCCAGGCCGCCACGAAGTCGGTGACCAGCTTCTGCTGCGCATCCTGGCTGGCGTAAACTTCTGCCAGCGCGCGCAGCACCGAGTTAGAACCAAACACCAGGTCGGCGCGGGTGGCGGTGAACCGGCTCTCGCCGCTCTTACGATCGCGGCCCTCAAACAGTTCGCCCCGTTCGTCGGTGGCTTTCCATACGGTCGCCATGCTCAGGAGATTGACGAAGAAGTCATTGCTGAGAACGCCCCGGCGGTCGGTGAAGACGCCGTGCTGGCTGCCGTCGAAGTTGGCGCCCAGTACGCGTAAACCACCTACCAGCACGGTAAGCTCCGGCGCGGTCAGCGTCAGCTGCTGGGCCTTATCCAGCAGCAGCGTCTCGGTTGAAACGCCCCCTTCAATGCGACGATAGTTGCGGAAACCATCCGCCAGCGGCTCCAGCAGACCGACGGATTCGATATCGGTCTGATCCTGACGCGCGTCCACGCGGCCCGGCGCAAACGGTACGGTGACCTGCACGCCCGCGGCAGCGGCGGCCTGCTCAACGCCGACCGCGCCCGCCAGCACGATAATATCCGCCAGCGATGCTTTACCGGACGCTTTTTGAATCGCCTGCAGCGTTGGCAGAACCTTCGCCGCGATGGCGTTGACCGGCCAGTCTTTCTGCGGCGCCAGCGCCAGACGCGCGCCGTTGGCCCCGCCGCGCTTATCGCCGCCGCGGAAGGTGGAAGCCGAAGCCCAGGCAACGGAAACCAGTTCGCTAACCGACAGGCCCGCATCGGCAATGGCGGTTTTCAGGGTGGCGATATCCGCTTCGCTCGGGCTGTGGATCGCCTCCGGGAGCGGGTCCTGCCAGATCAGATCTTCTTTCGGTACTTCCGGTCCGAGGTAGCGGGATTTTGGCCCCATATCGCGGTGAATCAGCTTGAACCAGGCGCGGGCAAAGGCTTCATTAAACGCCTGCGGATCGTTGAGGAAGCGGCGGGAAATCTTATCGAATTCCGGGTCGAAGCGCAGCGTCAGGTCGGTAACCAGCATCGTTGGCTTACGCTTTTTCTCCGGGTCAAACGGATCGGGGATCAGATCCGGAGCGTCTTTGGCTTCAAACTGAATGGCGCCAGCCGGGCTGCGGGTCTGTACCCACTCATATTTGTACAGGTTTTCGAAGAAGTAGTTGCTCCACTGGGTCGGCGTCTGGGTCCAGACGACTTCAAGGCCAGAGGTGATAGCGTCCGCCCCGGCGCCGCTGCCGTAGGTGCTGGACCAGCCGAGGCCTTGGGCCTCAATTGCGGCCGCTTCCGGCTCGGCGCCTACGTGGCTGGTGACGGCCGCGCCGTGGGTTTTACCCAGCGTATGGCCGCCGGCAATCAGGGCCACGATCTCTTCATCGTCCATCCCCATGTTGCCAAAGGTGGCGCGAATCGCCGCCGCTGCGGAGAGCGGCTCGCCGCTGGCGTTCGGGCCTTCCGGGTTGACGTAAATCAGGCCCATTTCGGTTGCGCCCAGCGGCTGCTGCGCCAGGCTTTCCGGATGACGGTGCTCAAGCCAGGCTTTTTCATTCCCCCAGTCAACGTCGAGGTCCGGTTCCCACACGTCTTCACGTCCGGCGCCGAAGCCAAAGGTACGGAAACCGGCATTTTCCAACGCCACGTTCCCCGCCAGCATATAGAGGTCGGCCCAGGAGATTTTCTGGCCATATTTTTGTTTGACCGGCCACAGCAGGCGGCGGGCCTTATCCAGGCTGACGTTGTCCGGCCAGGAGTTCAGCGGAGCGAAACGCTGCTGGCCGCGGCCGCTGCCGCCGCGCCCGTCAACGGTACGGTAGGTGCCGGCACCGTGCCAGGCCATACGAATAAACAGCCCAATGTAGCTGCCCCAGTCCGCCGGCCACCACTCCTGGGAGTCGGTTAGCAGGGCCCGCAGGTCGGCTTTTAGCGCAGAATAATCGAGCTTTTTAAACTCTTCCCGGTAGTTAAATTCTTCGCCCAGCGGATTTGAGCGGTTGGAGTGTTGGTTCAGCAGATCCACGCGCAGCTGGTTTGGCCACCAATCTCGGTTGGCTGTGCCGCCACCGGCGCTTTGCGTGGGCGCCGCGGTGTGAAAAGGACACTTCCCTGCGGATGCGTTGTTAGATGAATCGTTAGACGTGCTCATATCAGGCTCCGTTTACTTTTGTGAATGCCATTACGATATACACTGCTTCCAATAAGCGATACTTGAATAAATCTACGGAATTAATAGTTATATCCTTTTAACAGCGAGTGATAAAGAAATCCATATTTTATTTGTGGTTAAGGCCCAAAATACGTAAAAGCGACTTACTAACCATAGTATTAACGTATTAGTTTAGGAAATCGCAGCGGCGCGTTTGGCGATAAAAGCGTCATTCCGCCAGCAAAAATCTTATGCTCCGGCGGCGGCGGGCAACATGGGCATTACCCATGACGCGAAGCCGGGCATCAGCGGCGAAATTTGAGGGGTTGCTGAGCGGTGAGCGACAGGCTATTACTATTCATGGCCATGTAACTGGCGCCTTGAGACAGAATACTGTCGGGGAGCATGGTCGCGACCGCCGCGCGCCTGGGCATAACTTTGTCTGGTGGAGATAAGCTATGCCTGAATTGAGCTCGTTAATGACATTCGCGTTCGTTGCCCTGGGGCTGGTGCTGACCCCTGGGCCGAATATGATCTACCTGACCTCGCGCTCGATCTGCCAGGGCAAACGCGCCGGCCTGATCTCATTAGGCGGCGTGGCGCTAGGGTTTGTCTTTTATATGCTGTGCGCGGCCCTGGGGATTACCGCGCTGATTTTTGCGGTGCCCTATGCCTACGATATTTTGCGCATCAGCGGGGTCGTCTATTTACTCTACCTGGCCTGGCAGGCGATAAAACCGGGCGGTCGTTCGCTCTTTGCCGTGCGCGACCTGCCGGCAGACAGCGGCCGTAAGCTCTTTCTGATGGGCTTTATTACCAACCTGGCGAATCCTAAAATCGCCATTATGTATCTGTCGCTATTACCGCAGTTTATCTCCCCCGGCCACGGCAGCATTCTCAGCCAGTCTTTGGTGCTTGGCTTCACCCAGGCATTGATCAGCGTGGCGGTAAACGCGCTGATTGTGGTGATGGCCGGTGAGGTTTCGCTGTTTCTTACCGCTCGTCCGCTCTGGCAGCGCTTTCAGCGCTGGCTGATGGCGACGGTGCTGGCAGGGATGGCGGTTAAAATCGCCTTTGAGACGCGTAAATAGCGCCCGGGCAGGCGCGAGCCTGCCTTCTTCTGCACCAAATCTACGCACTGCCCCAAAACGACTCCCCATCCTGGTGTGCTGGCGCCGATAAATATTCCATCCTTTTGATTTTATACTAATTATTATTTTGGCATATGCTTTGCAAGATAAAATCAGAAGGCAGCGCACCATACAATTTAGATGATCAAATAGCTGGCTAGGGTTCCGGTTCACCCAGGTGAATGACTGGTCCGAGAGCTGGCGACCTCTGCGAGGTTACACGGCGGGACAAAAGCCCGGGAGACAGCAGCACCAGTAGGTGTCGCGCTGCTCCTGTTTTTTGTGCCAACCAGAGGTTCATCATGAAGCGATCGCCACTACTCCGTTCTTTTGTTCTGTCACTGGCGCTGTTGGCCAGTTTCCCCTCTTTTGCCGCGGTGAAAAAAGAGTTCAACGTCTGCTGGACGATTTATGCCGGCTGGATGCCCTGGGGCGCCATCAGCAACGAAAAAATCATCGATAAATGGGCCAGTAAGTACGGTATCAAGATCAATATCGTGCAGCTCAACGACTACATCGAATCGATTAACCAGTATACCGCCGGCCAGTTCGACGGCTGCACCATGACCAATATGGATGCTCTGACCATTCCTGCCGCCGGCGGGGTGGATACCACCGCGTTGATTACCGGCAGCTACTCGGACGGCAACGATGGCGTGGTGCTGAAGGGCGCGGACAAAAAGCTGAGCGACCTGAAAGGGATGCAGGTTTATCTCCCGGAGCTGTCGGTTTCCCACTATCTGCTGGTTCGCGGACTGGAAAAGGCGGGGCTGCAGGAGCGAGACGTCAAAGTGGTCAATACCTCTGACGCCGATATTGTCTCCGCCTTCGGCACCAGCAGCGTGCGCGCCGCCGTAGCGTGGAACCCGCAGCTGTCGGTTATCAAAAAGACCCCACAAACCAGCGAAGTTTTTAGCTCATCCCAGGTACCGGGCGAGATCATCGACATGATGGTGGTCAACAGCCAAACCCTCAAGGACAACCCTGCGTTCGGCAAGGCGCTGACCGGCGCGTGGTTTGAAATGATGAGCAAAATGCAGGCCGGAGATAAGCCGGCGCTGAGCGCGATGGCGGCGGATTCCGGCACCGACCTCGCCGGCTATCAGGGGCAACTGAAAACCACCCATCTGTTCTGGACCGCTGCCGACGCGCTGAGGTTCATCTCCAGCCCCGATCTGGCAAAAACCATGCAGCGCGTGGCGCAATTCTCCTTCGATAAAGGGCTGCTGGGCGAGGGCGCCCAGAGCGCCGACTTTATCGGCATGAGCTTCCCGGGCAAGGTTGCCGTCGGCGACGCGGGGAACGTCAGGCTGCGTTTCGACGATAGCTACCTGAAGATGGCCGCCGCGGGCCAGCTGTAATGATTGCTGACGGGAGTCAACGCCATGCGACAAATTAACCGCCATCCACAGCAGGGTATGCGGCTGATGCTGATGCTGATGCCCTTCGTGCTGCTGATCGCCGCCTGGTTCATCGGCTCTGCGCTGCGGCTGGAGGCCAATCCGCAGGACAAGCTGCTGCCCGGACTGTCGCAGATGGTCGCGGCCATCGAGCGGATGGCGTTCACGCCGGACAAACGCAGCGGCGAGTACCTGCTGTGGGCCGACACGCTGATCAGCCTGGGGCGCCTGCTGACCGGGCTGGCGCTATCCTCGCTGATTGGGCTGAGCATCGGCATCGCCGCCGGCGTTTTTCCGCTCTACCGCGCCGCGCTGTCGCCGCTGATGACCGTTATTTCGATGATCCCGCCGCTGGCGATCCTGCCGGTGCTGTTTATCGTCTTTGGCCTCGATGAGCTCTCCAAGGTGATGCTGATTGTGATCGGCGTGACGCCAATGCTGGCGCGCGATCTGGAACAGCGGGCGCGGGAAATTCCGGCGGAGCTGTTTATTAAAGCGCAGACCCTCGGCGCCAACAGCTGGACGCTGGTGCTGCGGGTGGTACTGCCGCAGCTGCTGTCGCGCTTGATCGTCTCCCTGCGCCTGCTGCTGGGCTCGGCGTGGCTGTTTCTGATATCGGCGGAGGCCATTTCCGCCACCGCCGGTCTCGGGTACCGCATTTTCCTTGTCCGCCGCTACATGGCGATGGACGTCATCATCCCCTACGTCATCTGGATAACCCTGCTGGCCTGGCTGATGGATCTGGCCCTGCGGCAGCTGCACAAAGCCTGCTTCCCGTGGGCGGAAGGAGGCCGGGCATGAGCTTTATTGCCATTAAAAATATCTGGCAGGAGTACGGCGACCACGTGGTGCTGGAGCGCATCAATCTCGAGGTCAGAGAGGGGGAGTTCTGTTCAATGGTCGGGGCCTCCGGCTGCGGAAAATCGACCTTTTTGCGCCTGCTGCTGGGCCAGGAAAAACCGACCCGCGGCGCAATTACCCTCGACGGCCAGCCGCTGGCCGTCGAGCCGGACCGCAGCCGCGGCGTGGTGTTCCAGCGCTATTCGGTATTTCCGCATCTCAACGTGCTGGATAACGTCGCGGTGGGCCTCGAGCTGCCGGCCTCGCCGCTGCTTGGCCGTCTTTTTGGCGCCCGCAGGCGCAACGCCCGCGAACGGGCGGCGCAGATGCTGGAGAAAGTCGGCCTCTCCCACGCGCTCGATAAGTACCCGGCGCAGCTCTCCGGCGGGATGCAGCAGCGGCTGGCGATCGCCCAGGCCTTCGTGATGCAGCCGCGCATCCTGCTGCTTGATGAGCCGTTTGGCGCGCTCGATCCGGGTATCCGCAAGGATATGCACGGGCTGCTTTTGCAGCTGTGGAGCGAAACGCGGATGACGGTCTTTATGGTCACCCACGATTTGGCCGAAGGCTTCAATCTCGGGACCCGGCTGCTGGTCTTCGACAAGGTGCGCCACGACCCTCAGGCGCCCAACGCCTACGGCGCGCGCATAACCTACGACATACCGCTTAACGAAGCCCGCATGTCGCAGATGCTCGGCACCGGCAGCGATAACAACGTTTATGCATTAAGGAGATAGTCAGATGAAGCCACTTTTTCATTCGTTACCGAGCCTGCGCGAAGAGTTTGTCCCGGGCGGCGGCCATACCTCGTTTATTCTGCGCCGCGGGCAAATTCTGCGCCTGACCGATATCGACGGCGAGGCCAACGTCAGCATGATGATGCTCAATCCACATGAAAAGAGCGAACGCCTGAACCTGCCGGATACGCTGAAAGGTCAGCATACCGCGCGCCTGACGGCCGGGCACTGTTTTTACTCCGATATGGGCCGCGTGCTGGCCGGGATCGTCGCCGATAGCAGCGGCTGGCACGATCCGTTCGGCGGGGTGCTCAACGCCGAAGAGACCTTAGAAAAGTACGGCGCGGGACGCTACCAGGAGCTGCGTAACGGCTACTACCGCAACGGCGTCGATAACCTGCTGGTTGAAATGGGCAAATGGGATCTGGGTCTGGAAGATCTGCTGATGGTGGTCAACTTCTTCAGCAAGGTCACCGTGGCCGCCGACGGCAGCTTCCATTTCTGCGCGGGTCACTCCGTTCCGGGCAGCTACGTCGAGCTGTTCGCGCCGATGGACGTGCTGATTGTCCTCACCGCGCTGCCGCATCCGCAGGACCCCGCCACGGAATATGCGCCGCGTCCGGTCCAGCTGAGCTGGTACCAGGCCGATGATGAAGCGGCGGCGGTCGCCTCGCTATTGACCCGCGATGAAAACCAGCGCGCGTTTGCGAATACCCAACTTTTTGCCCTCTGAGGAGCCGATCATGAGCCTTGTTACCAGTACCCGCAACCCGGCTGATGCCGTTTATCGTCACGTGATCCCGGCGGGCGAACCCTGGCTGTTCGAAGTGAAGAAAGGGCAAACCCTGCGGCTGCTCGATCTTGAAGGCAATCAGGCGATCGATACCCTGTTTTATAACGCCGATAACCCGCGTGAACGCTACGATCCGCAGCGCACGCTGCGTCGCCAGGGGAATGCCTATCTGACGACCGGCAGCGTGCTGTTCTCCAATCTCGGTCGGCCGCTGCTGACCATCGTTGCCGATACCTGCGGCCGCCACGATACCCTCGGCGGCGCCTGCGCCCAGGAGAGCAATACCGTGCGCTACGCTGCGGATAAGCGCTATATGCACAGCTGCCGGGATAATTTCCTCTGCGCCTGCCTGCACGACGGCCGCCTGCACAAGCGCGATATCGGCGCCAATATCAACTTCTTTATGAACGTGCCGGTGACGGAAGAAGGCGGGCTGACCTTTGAAGACGGCATTTCTGCCGCCGGGAAATATGTCGAGCTGCGCGCGGAGTGCAACGCGATGGTGCTGATTTCCAACTGCCCGCAGCTGAATAACCCCTGCAACGGCTGGAATCCAACCCCGGCAGAGGTGCTGGTATGGAACTGACCCGCTGGCAGCGCTGGCGGCTGATGGCCTATCGCCTGTTTGCCGTACGCGCCGATCGCCTGAACAGTACGCCGTCGCGTAAATCGTAACGCCGGCGCTCCCCGGGGACGACCCCGGGGAAGAACGCTATTTTGCTGCGGGACGACCCGCCCTGATGTGAGTCCCGTTTATGTTCAATACCCTACTTATTGCCAACCGCGGCGCCATCGCCTGCCGCATTCTGCGCACGCTGCGCGCTATGCGGGTTAAAGGCGTTGCCGTCTATTCCGATGCCGATCTGAGCAGCCTGCATATCCGCGAGGCCGATGAAGCGCTAAGCCTCGGCGACGGCCCGGCGGCGCAAACCTATCTGGTGGTGGAAAAAATCATCGCCGCCGCGCGGCAAAGCGGCGCCGAGGCGATTCACCCCGGCTACGGCTTCTTATCGGAAAACGCCGCCTTCGCCGAAGCCTGCGAAGCCGCCGGGCTGGTATTCGTCGGCCCGACGCCGCAGCAGCTGCGGACCTTTGGCCTTAAACATACCGCCAGGGCGCTGGCTAAAGCGCAGGGCCTGCCGCTGCTGGAAGGCACCGGGCTGCTGGCCGATAGCGCCGAGGCGTGCCGCGCCGCGCAGGAGATTGGCTATCCGGTGATGCTGAAAAGCACCGCCGGCGGCGGCGGGATCGGCATGCGGGTGTGTCACGATGCCGACGAGCTGGCGGAGGCCTTTGAAACCGTTCGCCGCCTCGGGCAGAACAACTTTAGCGATGCCGGCGTGTTCGTCGAAAAATATATTTCCCGCGCCCGTCACCTCGAAGTGCAGATCTTTGGCGACGGGCAGGGGGAGGTTATCGCCCTCGGCGTGCGCGACTGTTCTATTCAGCGACGTAACCAGAAGGTTATCGAAGAGACGCCGGCCCCCAACTTGCCTGAGGGGATGGCGCAGGCGCTGTGCGAGGCGGCGATCGCCCTGGGCAAAGCGGTGAGCTACCGCAGCGCCGGGACGGTGGAATTTGTTTACGATAGCCTGGCGCAGCGCTTCTATTTTCTTGAGGTTAATACCCGCCTGCAGGTTGAGCACGGGGTGACCGAGCAGGTCTGGGGCGTCGATCTGGTGCGCTGGATGGTCTCCCTGGCGGCGGGGGATTTGCCGCCGCTGTCCCGGCTGATGGCGGATCTGCAGCCGCGCGGCCACGCGATTCAGGCGCGGATCTACGCCGAAGATCCCGGCCGTCAGTTCCAGCCGTCGCCGGGGCTGCTCAGCGAAGCGATCTTCCCGCCGGCGGATGGGGTAAACCTGCGGATTGACCGCTGGGTGGAGGCCGGCTGTGACGTGCCGCCGTTCTTCGACCCGATGCTGGCAAAAACCATCGCCTGGCAGCCTGACCGCGATCGGGCCATTGCCCACCTCGGCGAAGCCCTGGCGGCAACCCGGCTGTACGGCGTGGAAACCAATCGTCTCTATCTGCAGCAGATTCTGGCTTTCGCCCCCTTTGCCGGCGGCGAACCCTGGACCCGCTGCCTTGAGCAGCTGGATTATCAGACGGCGACCGTCGAAGTCCTGAGCGCCGGGACCCAGACCAGCGTTCAGGACTATCCGGGGCGCCTCGGATACTGGGCGGTGGGCGTACCGCCTTCGGGGCCGATGGACGACCGGGCGCTGCGCCTGGGTAACCGGCTGCTTGGGAACCCGGAGGGCGAAGCGGCGCTGGAAATCACCCTCAGCGGGCCAACGCTGAAGTTTAACTGTCTCGCCCAGGCCGCGATATGCGGCGCAGCGGCTGCGGTGACCCTCGACGGCGTGGCTCAGCCGATGAACCGCGTCTTTACGATTCCTGCCGGAGCGACGCTGAAAATAGGCCCGGTGACCGGCGCGGGCGTGCGCAGCTATCTCTGCCTGCGCGGCGGTATTCAGGTGCCGGACTATTTAGGCAGCAAAAGCACCTTTACTCTCGGACAGTTTGGCGGCCACGCCGGACGCGCGCTGCGCGGCGGAGACGTTCTGCACCTGGCCTACTGCAGCGCGGACAGCGTCGGCGCCGCGCTGCCCGCCGCGCTGCAGACCTCGCTGGACGCGGTGCGAACGCTGCGGGTCATCTATGGCCCCCACGGCGCGCCGGAATTCTTTGCCGCAGAGTATATCGCCACCTTTTTTGCCACCGACTGGGAAGTGCATTTCAACTCCAGTCGTACCGGCGTCCGGCTGATTGGCCCGAAACCGCTGTGGGCCCGCGACAGCGGCGGAGAGGCGGGACTGCATCCGTCGAATATTCACGATAATCCCTATGCTATCGGCGCGGTCGACTTTACCGGCGACATGCCGGTGATCCTCGGCCCGGACGGCCCGAGCCTCGGCGGATTTGCCTGCCCGGTCACGGTGATTGAGGCCGACCTGTGGCAGCTCGGCCAGCTGAAAGCCGGAGATAAAGTGCGCTTTGTGGCGGTCGATTTAGCCACCGCCCGTCGCCTGGCGCAGGGCCGCCGCGAGGAGCTGGCAACCCTTGAGCCCGCGGCTATCGCCTGGCAGCCTGCGCCGCTGGCGTCGCCGGTGGTGATGTCCTGCGGGGAAGCCAATAAGCGTCTGGTGGCGCGACTCTCCGGCGATACCCATCTGCTGCTGGAGGCCGGAGAGGCGGAGCTGGATCTGGTTCTGCGCTTTCGCATCCACGCGCTGATGCAGGCGCTGGAGGGCCAGGCCCGGGTTGGCGTGATTGATCTGACGCCGGGGATCCGCTCTTTACAGGTTCACTTCCAGCCGGAAACTCTGCCCCTCGAAGCGCTGCTGGCATGGGTGCGCGCGGAATGGGCGACAGTGTGCGTCAGCGATGACCTTGAGGTTCCCACGCGGGTGGTGCACCTGCCGCTGTCGTGGGACGATCCGGCCTGCCGCAAGGCGATCGACAAATATATGACCACCGTTCGCCGCGACGCGCCCTGGTGCCCCAGCAATCTTGAATTTATCCGGCGGATTAACGATCTGCCCGACGAACGGGCGGTATGGGATACGGTGTTTGACGCCAGCTACCTGGTGATGGGGCTGGGGGATGTCTATCTCGGCGCGCCGGTGGCTACGCCTCTCGACCCGCGCCACCGGCTGGTGACCACCAAATACAACCCGGCGCGCACCTGGACGGCGGAAAACTCGGTCGGGATTGGCGGCGCCTACCTGTGCGTGTACGGCATGGAAGGTCCAGGCGGCTATCAGTTTGTCGGCCGCACGCTGCAAATGTGGAATCGCTATCACGAGGTGGCTGATTTTGCCGGCAAGCCGTGGCTGCTGCGCTTCTTCGACCAGCTGCGCTTCTATCCGGTCTCTGCCGAAGAGCTGCTGCAGATCCGCCGTGATTTTCCGCTCGGCCGCTATCCGCTGCGCATTGAGCACAGCACCCTGCGGCTGGCGGAGTATCAGCAGTTCCTTGCGCGCGAGGCCACGAGCATTGACGCTTTCCGCCAGCACCAGCAGCGCGCGTTTAATGAGGAGCGCGATCGCTGGATAGCCAGCGGCCAGGCGCATTTCGAGAGCCAGGAGGCGGCGGTCGAAGAGGGTGAGGACGCGCCGCTGCAGCACGGGCAGCAGGGGGTAGAAAGCCCCGTTTCCGGCAACCTGTGGCAGGTGCAAACCGCCCCGGGCAGCCGGGTTCACGCCGGAGATGTTCTGCTGGTGCTGGAGTCGATGAAAATGGAGATCCCGCTGCTGGCCCCCTGCGACGGGGTGATCGCCGAGGTTAACGTTCAGCCTGGCGCCTCGGTTCGCGCCGGGCAGCGGGTGGCGGTAATTATTGAGGAAAACGTATGAATCAGCAGAATTTTGATTTACGCCTGAGCTCCCTGGCGACAGGCTATCGCGACGGCCGGCTGACGCCCCGGGCGCTGATGGCGGAGCTGCGCCAGCGTGCCGCCGCGCTGAATCCGCAGTATCAGCTGTTTATTCATATCCTGACGGCAGAGGAGCAGGAGCCCTGGCTGGCGGCGCTGGACGGCGTGGCGCCGGAGACCCTGCCGCTGTACGGCGTGCCGTTTGCGATTAAGGATAATATCGATCTCGCCGGGATCGTCACCACCGCAGCGTGTCCGGCGTTCGCCTATACCGCCGAGCGGGACGCGACGATTGTGGCCCGGCTGATTGCGCTGGGCGCGGTTCCGGTCGGTAAGACTAACCTCGACCAGTTTGCCACCGGCCTCAACGGCACGCGCTCGCCCTACGGACGCTGTCGTAACGCGGTGCATGCGGAGTATCCGGCGGGCGGTTCGAGCGCCGGTTCGGCGCTGGCGGTGGCGCTCGGCGTCGCCAGCTTTGCGCTAGGTACGGATACCGCCGGCAGCGGGCGGGTTCCGGCATCGTTAAATAACCTCGTGGGGCTGAAGGCCAGCAAAGGGCTGATTTCGACCGCCGGGGTGGTGCCGGCCTGCCGGACGCTCGATTGCACGACCTTTTTTACCGCCACCGCCGCCGAGTCCAGCCGGCTGCTGGCGCTGACCGCCGCCGTCGATCCGCGCGATGCCTACAGCCGACGCAATCCGCAGTGGAACGGGGAGCAGGCCTTCGGCGCGCCGGCGCCGGGATTTCGCTTCGGCGTTCCGCAGACGCTCAACTTCCTCGGCTGCGCGCAGAGTGAAGCGCTGTTTTTACAGGCTAAAGCGCGGCTGCTGGCCCTCGGCGGCGTGGCGGTGAATATCGATATGGCGCCGTTTCTCGCCGCCGCCAGCCTGCTATACGATGGGCCCTGGGTGGCGGAACGCTACGCGGTGGCGGGGCCGCTGATTGAACGGCAGCCGGAGGCGGTTCTGCCGGTGATCCGCGACGTGCTGGCGAAGGCGCCGCAAACCGATGCGGTCGCCGCGTTTAAGGCCATGTATCAGCTGCAGGCCTATAAAGCACAGGGCGACGCGCTGCTCGACGGCGTGGATTGTGTCCTGACGCCGACCTATCCGCGTCCGGTCACGCTTGCCGAGCTGGAAGCGGAGCCGGTGAAGCGCAACGCCGACCTCGGTTACTACACCAACTTTATGAATTTACTCGATTATGCAGCCGTCAGCGTGCCGGCAGGATTCTTGTCGAACGGCCTGCCTTCCGGCGTTACGCTATTTGGCCGGGCGTTTACCGACCAGTATCTCCTCGGGCTGGCCGATGCCTTCCAGCGGGCGCAGCCGCTGCCGCTGGCTGGCGGGGCGCAGATAGCGCCTGCGCCGCCGGCGAGCGTAGCCAGCCACGATCGTCAGGCGCTGGTGGTGTGCGGCGCGCATCTCGACGGGCTGGCGCTGAACGGACAGCTGCGGGAGCGGGGCGGACGCCTGCTGGCGGCGACGGAAAGCGCGGCCTGCTATCGCCTCTACGCACTGGCCGACGGCAGGCGTCCGGGGATGGTGCGGGATGAAAACGGCGGGGCGGCCATTGCGGTGGAGGTGTGGGAGCTGCCCTCCGCCGAGCTGGGATCGCTCCTGGCGGCGATTCCGGCGCCGCTGGGGTTAGGCAAGGTGGAGCTGGCGGACGGGCGCTGGCTCAGCGGCTTTATCTGCGAGGCGTACGGCCTGCAGGGCGCGACCGATATTACGGCCTACGGCGGATGGCGGGCCTGGCTGGCGCGCTAGGTGACGGTGTCACATATTCTGAAAAAAATAGCGTCGGCCCGCCCTGGGCCGGCGCTACTCACATGCTGAAACATTTCTGCCAATTCATTAGCAACCTTTCCGTAGGGCTACCGCGCCGATAAGGCTATCCTTCCCCGCTTTTAATTTTTTGGCTTCTTATTGAAACTCAGGTGAATTACCGCCAATGACTCTATTGAGAGATGAAATTCGCGATCACTCAGCGGAAGAGATGCTGTTTATTCGCCGGGCCGTGGTGGCTTTTATTCTGGTGGTGGTCTGCTTTAGCATTCTGATCGTTAACCTCTATCGGCTGCAGGTCAAACAGCACGATTTCTATCAGACCCGCTCGAACCAGAACGATATCAAAATGCTGCCTATTGCCCCGAGCCGCGGGCTCATCTTCGATCGCAACGGTATCCCGCTGGTACAGAACATCACCCTCTATCGCCTGCAGGTGATCCCCAGCAAAATCGCCGATATGAAAGCGCTGCTGCAGCAGCTGACGCCGATCGTTGATCTGACTCCCGATGATATCGCCAGCTTCCGCGACGATATGCTGCACAACAGTCGCTACAAAGAGGTGACGTTAAAATCCGCGCTGAGCGATGTCGAAGTGGCGCGCTTCGCGGTGAACGAATTCCATTTCCCCGGCGTAACCGTAGAGAACTACCAGCAGCGCGACTATCCCTACGGCGCCGAGCTGGCGCACGTTGTCGGCTACGTCTCGAAAATTAACGATAACGACCTGCAGAGGCTGGCAAAAAATGGCGAAGCCGAGAATTATGCCGCCGACCATAATATCGGCAAACAGGGTATTGAAGGCTATTACGAACAGGAGCTGCACGGTACCACCGGCTACCAGGAGGTCGAGGTGGATAACCACGGGCGGGTGGTGCGCCTGCTGAAAGAGGTGCCGCCGGTCGCCGGCAAAAATATCTATCTGACGCTCGATCTGCATCTGCAGCAGTATATTGAATCGGTGCTCAAGGGGCAGCGCGCGGCGGTGGTGGCGGTCGATCCGCGCGACGGCGGGGTGCTGGCGATGGTTTCCAGCCCCAGCTACGATCCCAATCCCTTTGTGAAAGGCATTGGCTATCAGGCCTACCGCTCGCTGCTCGATAACGCCGACCGGCCGCTGATCAACCGCGTGACCCAGGGCCTCTACCCGCCGGCCTCGACGGTTAAACCCTATATGGCGCTATCGGCGCTCTCTGCCGGGGTGATTACGCCCACCACCACCTTCTTCGGCGCGCCGACCTGGACGCTGCCGGGCACCCAGCGCCGCTACCGCGACTGGCTGAAAACCGGGCACGGCATGCTCAACGTCACCAAGGCCATTGAAGAGTCGGCGGATACCTTCTTCTACCAGGTGGCGTTTGAAATGGGGATCGATCGGATTCACAGCTGGTTAAGTAAATTTGGCTACGGTCAGCCGACGGGGATCGACCTCAACGAAGAGTATTCGGGGGTGCTGCCAAGCCGTGAATGGAAGCAGCGGGTTCATAAGAAGCCGTGGTATCAAGGGGATACCATCTCGGTCGGCATCGGCCAGGGCTACTGGATTGCCACCCCGATTCAGATGGTGAAAGCGCTGACGACGCTGATCAACAACGGCAAGGTGAAGGACCCGCATCTGCTCTACTCCATGAAGCGCGGCAATAAGGTTGAGCGCTATCAGCCGCCGCAAAACACGCCGCAGGTGGGCGATCCGAAATCGCCGTACTGGGGGATTGTGCGCAACGGGATGTACGGCATGGCTAACCTGCCAAACGGCACCGGCTACAAGCTGTTCCACACCGCGCCGTATCAGATTGCCGCGAAGTCCGGGACCTCGCAGGTCTTCAGCCTGAAGGAGAACCAGACCTACAATGCGAAAATGATCCCGGTCAGGCTGCGTGACCATATTTTCTATACCCTGTTTGCCCCGTATCAGCATCCGCGGGTGGCGATGGCGCTGATTCTTGAGAACGGCGGCGGCGACGGAGTGGTGGCCGGCCCTACGGCGCGCGCCATTCTTGACCATATCTTCGACCCGGCCAACGCGCCGGCGGCGGCAGAGGGCGGCGCAGAGGCTAACGTCCCGCAGATCGATAGCGCCGACGCGCAGTAGAGAAGAAAACGCTCCCCGGACGGTTATGCCGTCCGGGAATAATCGCCGGTAAATTGATTATTTGCCGCCGACGGGGCTTTTCTCCATAGTGAAGCCTTACGCAAATCTGAGAAATAAGAAAGGTATCGCCATGTCGTTGAGCAGAAAAACGCTTCTTTTGGTGCAGACCGGCACGCCGCCGCAGGAGATTGTCGCCGATCACGGCGACCTGCCGCGCTGGTTCGCCGATCTGCTGGCACCGTGGCGGGAGCAGATGAAAGCGGTGCGCGTATTTGCCGGCGAGACGCTCCCGGCGCCGGATAACGACACGGTGGCGGTGATCACCGGCTCCTGGGATATGGTGACGGACCGCCTGGCGTGGAGCGAGATGACCGCGGAGTGGATCCGCGCCGCGATGGCCATCGAGATGCCGCTGTTTGGCGTCTGCTACGGCCATCAGCTGATGGCCCACGCGCTGGGCGGCGAGGTGGATTACCATCCGGCAGGGCGTGAAACCGGCAGCAAAACCATATCGCTCTCGGCCGCTGGCCTTAGCGATAGCCTGGTTGCCGACCATCCCGCGACCTTCAGCGCTCATCTGACGCATCTGCAAACGGTGACCAAACTGCCGCAAGGGGCGGCGGTGCTGGCCTCGTCCGAGCACGATCCGCATCAGATTGTCCGCTATGGCGCCCACGCGCTGTCGACTCAGTTCCACCCTGAAATCACCCCGGAGATTGCCCGCTCGCTGATTTACTATCGTCAGGCGGTACTGCGCAATGAGGGCCTTGACCCGGACAGGCTGAGCCGCGCGGTCGAGGAGAGCCCCGTGGCCTCGGCGATTTTGACCCGCTTTGTGGCGAACTATCTGACCCCGGCCCCGAGGACGGCTTAACTCTGCGGCGCTTTCTCCTGTAGCCAGGCCGCGGTTTCGCGAAGAATTTCGTCCGACAGCGCCGGGTCACAGGTCATTCGCGCCAGAATCACCGCCCCGACCATCGCCGACCAGCTGCCGACGGCCGCGCGGCGCCTCGCCGCGTCATCTTCCCCGGGAACGGTCTTGCTGAGATTGGCTATCTGCTGCTTGAGCCCGGCGCTCATTTCACTCCGCGCCGGCTCCGACTGGCGGATAGTGTCCGCAGCCAACGCCGCCAGCGGGCAGCCGCTGGCAAAATTATCCCGATGCTCAGGGGAAAGGTAGCGTTCGATTTGCGGCGCGCTACCGTTTTCGGTGGCGCCGCTGGCTGTCTGCAGCTCCGCAAGGGTCAGGGCGATCAGCTCATCCTTCGATTTGAAGTAGCCGTAAAATCCGCCGTGGGTAAGACCCGCTGATTTCATGATATCGGTGACCGTGACCGCATCAAAACCCCGTTCACGAAACAGACGACCGGCGGCGGCAAGGATTGTCTGCTTATTCTCTTCGACCTGTTTTCTGCTCACTCTCATGGCATCATCCCGCGCTGAAATTATTTATGATGACTATCATATAACATTATTTACACCATACCCAGCCTGTGACATTATTCATGACGGTCATCATGTATAAATTCAGGAGAGCGAATATGAGCAGCAAATCAGCGGTACTGGTAACCGGAGCATCGACCGGCATTGGCGCAGTCTACGCCGAACGCTTTGCCCAACGCGGCCACGACCTGGTCCTCGTCGCGCGAAATACCGAGCGCCTTACCGCGCTGGCCCAGCGCCTGCGTAGCGAAGCGGGGGTGCAGGTCGACATTTTAACCGCCGATCTGACTAACGATGACGACGTTGCCGCCGTCGAGCAGCGTCTGCGGGAAGATACGCGCATCGGCATTCTGATTAACAATGCCGGCACCGCCATTCCCGGCGACTTTCTCAGCCAGAGCGGCGAGGAGCTCTCCCGGCTGATTGCGCTCAACGTAACGGCGGTGACCCGCCTGGCCCATGCTATCGCTCCCCGGCTGGCGGCCGTGGGGGAAGGGGCTATTGTCAACATTGCCTCGGTTGTCGGGCTGGCTCCGGAAATGGGCCTGACGGTGTATGGCGCAACTAAAGCCTTTGTGCTGTTTCTCTCTCAGGCTCTCGACGTGGAGCTGGCCGCGAAAGGGATTTACGTCCAGGCGGTGCTGCCTGCGGCGACCCGCACCGAGATCTGGCAGCGCAGCGGCCAGGACGTTGATGCCATTCCCGGCCTGATGGAGGTGGATAAACTGGTGGATGCGGCGCTGGTGGGTTTCGACCGCCGCGAATTAGTCACCATTCCGCCGCTGCACGATGAAACGCAGTGGGGGGCCCTGAACGCGGCGCGCCAGGCGATGCTGCCCGGCTTCGCGCAGTCGGAACCGGCGCCGCGCTACCGCGCCTGACGCCTTCGCGTGACGTTGTCACCTGAGCGTCAGCCCGCCCAGCGCCTCGGCCATCAGCTGTCCGAGCATCGCGCAGGCGGCGGTATTCCGCGCCTGAAGCGGATTCTCTTCGAGACCGATAGCCAGGGCGCCGGGGGATGGCAGCAGGGCGCCTGCGGCATGCAGATTCTCCGGCATGCCGATTTTGGTTCTGACCGTCAGGCCTAATCCGGCCTGCACCGCCGCCCAGACGCCGCTGAGGCTATGGCTAACAAACATCACCTGCCACGGAATGGCGGCCGCGTCGAGAGCGGCGATAGCCCTTGAGCGCATCAGGCACGGGCTTTCAAACATCACCAGCGGAAGCGGCTCGCCCGCGGCCAGCAGGGCGGCGACGTCGAGGTCCGGATGATGAATCCACTCCAGCTGGCACTGACCCAACGTTGGGCCGCTATCGTCGGTTTGCCAGAGCAGCGCCATATCCAGCGTGCGTTCGGCCAGCGCCTGGCGCAGCGGGAGATTGCGGTCCACTCTGGCGACGATCCGCAGCTGCGGGTGGTGACGTTTAAACTGGCCGAGGATCCCCGGCATCAGGGATTCGCCAAAATCCTCCTGCATCCCAATGCGGATCTCACCGGTAAGCCGTTCGCCTTTTAGAGCGCGTAGGGTCTCATCGTTGAGCTCCAGCATGCGCCGGGCATAGCCCATCAGCTTTTCTCCCTCGGCGGTGAGCGCCAGGTGACGACCCTGTTTCACCACCAGCCCGGCGTCGCACTGCATCTCCAGCTTCTTAAGCTGAGCGCTGACCGCGGAGGTTGAGCGCGAAAGACGTACCGCCGCCTGGGCAAAGCTGCCGCACTCGATCCCGGTGACAAAGGTGCGTAGCGCATCGAGATCCAGCGCCGGAGTAAGCTTTTCCATAATCATCCTCTTATTCAGGATGATGACTCCTGAATTATTCGATTTTCAGGAAGATACTGTGGCATCACACTGGGCTCAACGTCAACATTACCTTCCGGAGTTACCATGATCGTTATGCAGTATCGCTTTACGCTGCCCGCTGACTATGACATGTCGATTATTGAGCGCCGCATTCGCCACGGCGGCGCAAAGCTGGACGGCTTTCCCGGCCTGTTATTTAAAACGTACCTTTACTCTCGCAGCGATGACCGCGCCGGGGCTATAAAGGAGAACCGCTATGCTCCGCTGTACGTCTGGCAAAACGCAGAGGCGATGGCGCGCTTTCTGCAGAGTCCGGGGTTTGCCGGCCTGTGCGCAGACTTTGGCTGGCCGCGGATCGAAAGCTGGCTGGCGCTGCGCGTCCCGGCGGTCGGGGAGGTGATGGATAAGTCCTGGCTGAGCGTCAAAAAGCGCGCCATCGCTCCGTTTAGCGATCTGGCAAACCTCGATCTGCAGGGGCAGCTCTGCGCATGGGACCTGAGCCGCTGGCAGCTGCTGGAGGTCAGCTTTGGCGATGCGCCCTCGGATGAAGGAGAGAGTTATCGCATCGGCTACGTTGCGCGAGGAGAGGCGTAAAAAAAAGCCGATAAGGTGAGTTATCGGCTTTCGGGAGGAGGCGGGGCGGCAAGGGCCGCTATCCCGGATCGGGCGCAGGCGCCGCAGTCCGGGAGTTCAGCTTACTTTGCCAGCACTTCCTGGGCGGTGCGTTCAACCAGATTCAGCAGCACCTTGACGTCATCGAGGGTGACGATCGGGTTGAGCAGCGTCAGCTTCAGGCAGGTCACGCCGTTGTGCTCGGTGACGCCGACGTTGGCGCGACCGGAGTCCAGCAGCGCGTCGCCGATGCGCTGGTTAAGCAGGGCGATAGCCGCATCGTCGCTGCCCGCCGTCTGCTGCGGGCGCGAACGAAACAGCACGCTCGCCAGCTGCGGCTCCATAACCAGCTCCAGCGTCGGCTGGCTGGCAACGTATTCAGCGACGTTTTTCGCCATCGTCACGCCGTGATCGATAATTTCCGCGTACTGTTTCTGCCCCAGCGCTTCCAGCGCCATCCACAGCTTCAGCGCGTCGAAGCGGCGGGTGGTCTGCAGCGATTTGGACACCAGGTTCGGTACGCCGTTTTCTTCATCGAACTCGGAGTTCAGGTAGGCCGCCTGATAGCGCATCAGCTCGTAGTGGCGCGCGTCTTTTAGCAGGAACGCGCCGCAGCTGATGGTCTGGAAGAACTGCTTGTGGAAGTCCAGGGTGATGGAGTCCACGCACTCAATGCCGTCCAGGTAATCGCGGTAGTGCCCGGAAAGCAGCAGCGCGCCGCCCCAGGCCGCATCCACGTGCAGCCAGATCTGATGCTCCGCCGCAATGCCGGCAATCACGCGCAGCGGGTCGATAGCCCCCGCGTCGGTGGTGCCTGCCGTCGCCACGATCGCCATGATCTGCTCGCCGTTGGCCTGCGCTTCGGCAATTTTCGCCTTCAGATCTTCGACGTCCATGCGCGCAAAGCGGTCGGTTTTGACCAGGGTGACCGAACGGTAGCCGAGGCCCATCAGCGCCATGTTCTTCTGCACCGAGAAGTGGGCGTTTTCAGAACAGAACACTTTGTATTTGCGGATATCGCCCGGCAGACCATCCTGCTGAATCGAGTGCCCCTGGCGGGCGAAGAAAGCATCGCGCGCCAGCATCAGGCCCATCAGGTTACTCTGGGTGCCGCCGCTGGTGAAAACGCCGGCGTCGCCTGCCCGGTAGCCCACCTGGGCGCGCAGCCATTCGATCAGCTTCATCTCAATGATGGTGGCCGACGGGCTTTGGTCCCAGGAGTCCATACTCTGGTTGGTGGCGTTAATCAGCACTTCCGCCGCCTGGCTTACCACCAGGCTTGGGCAGTGGAGATGCGCCACGCACTGCGGGTGATGCACCGACAGGCTGTCTTTCAGGAAGTACTCGATCGCACGTTCAATCGCCGCCTGGTTGCCCAGACCCTGTTCGGTGAACTCAAGGGTAATGCGCTCGCGCAGCTCGGCGACGCTTTTGCCTTGATACATCTCAGGCTGCTTGAGCCACTGCGCGACGGCCTGGCTGGTCTGAGCGATAACCTGCTGATACGCCTCAATGCTCTGCGGCGAACCGGCAAGGATCGGATTCAATTGGGACATGGCGGTCACTTACTCCACTCAGACCGGTTTTACGCCGGCGGCCAGCAGGGCCTGTTCAAATTTGTCGAAGAAAATCTCCAGCTCAGCGTTGCTGATCAGCAGCGACGGCAGCAGGCGCAGGACGCAGCCGTTACGGCCGCCGCGCTCAAGGATCAGGCCCGCTTCGAAGCATTTTTTCTGCAGCAGGGCAGAGAGCGCGCCGTCTGCCGGGTAGCAGCCCATGTGATCCTGAGCTTCGTTCGGCTTAACGATTTCGATGCCGATCATCAGACCGAGACCGCGAACGTGACCAATGACCGGGTAGCGTTTTTGCATTTCGGCCAGCTTGCCTTTCAGCCACTCGCCCTGGGCCGCAACTTTACCGGCGATGTCGTTCTCTTTCAGGTGACGCAGGGTGGTCAGGCCGGTTGCCATTGCCAGCTGGTTGCCGCGGAAGGTGCCGGTGTGGTGACCAGGTTCCCAGGCGTCAAACTGCTTCTTGATACCAAGAACGGCCAGCGGCAGACCGCCGCCTACGGCTTTGGACATCACGATGATGTCCGGCTCAATGCCCGCGTGTTCGAAGGCGAACAGCTTACCGGTACGCGCGAAGCCGGCCTGGACTTCATCGATAATCAGCAGAATGCCGTGCTCCTGGGTCACTTTACGGATGCGCTGCAGCCACTCGACCGGCGCCGGGTTCACGCCGCCTTCGCCCTGAACGGCTTCAAGGATCACCGCCGCAGGCTTACGCACGCCGCTTTCAACGTCGTTGATCAGGTTTTCGAAGTAGTAGGTCAGCGCCTTCACGCCGGCTTCACCACCAATGCCCAGCGGGCAGCGGTACTGATGCGGGTACGGCATAAACTGCACTTCCGGCATCATGCCGTTAACCGCTTCTTTCGGTGACAGGTTGCCGGTCACCGACAGCGCGCCGTGGGTCATCCCGTGGTAGCCGCCGGAGAAGCTGATGACCGAAGAACGGCCGGTGTATTTTTTCGCCAGCTTCAGCGCCGCTTCAACGGCGTCAGCGCCGGACGGGCCGGTGAACTGCAGGCAGTATTCTTTACCTTCGCCCGGTAATAAAGAGAGCAGGTATTCGGAGAAGCGATCTTTTAACGGAGTTGTCAGATCGAGGGTATGTAACGGCAAGCCGCTGGTAATGACACTTTGGATGCTCTGCAGCACGTCAGGATGGTTATGACCAAGAGCCAGGGTTCCAGCACCGGCAAGGCAGTCCAGGTACTGTTTGTTATCCGCATCGGTCAGCCATACGCCTTCCGCTTTGGTAATGGCCAATGGCAGCTTGCGCGGGTAACTCCTGACGTTCGATTCGAATTCGGCCTGACGGGCCAAAAAGGTTTCGTTGTTTGCGTCCAATAAATCTGCACTTAAAGTATCAATACGGACTTTATCCGTCATCATATCACTCCCACAACCAGCGTTACGGTTGAACCCTGGTTGAATAATTGGTTTAAGAAAATGAATCGCCATTCATAAAGCGCGCACAATATATGGCTTTTTAAATCCGCATTCAACGTTTTATTTATTGCGCTATTTTTACGTTATTTTTACATTGTTAAATTTAATGATAAATGGCTGATTTTTATCCGTTATTTTAACGTTCATAAAACCATAAAAAGTGTAATTATTAGTGTAGGATTTTACCCTGTTTTATTACCGCTTCGCTGACGCCGCTGGCGGAAATAGTTCCGCCAGCGGTAAGGTTACTCAACGCAGTTCGATAGCGTACTGCGATAAAGGTGTGATTTTTTTAACCAACTTATTGTTAAACAAAAACTGTTCGTAGGCTTCGTAGCGCGGCTTATCAAGCGCCGCCGGATCGGTGGCGAACAGCGGTATCGTTTGCAGCCACGCCTGCTTGTTGAGCTCGGTATTCAGCTCCGGGTGAGCGGCGGCGAAGGCCTGCCAGGTCTCCTGCGGGTGGGCGCGTAGCCAGGTCACGCCTTTTTGCAGCGCGACGAGGAATTTTTTGATTTTCGCCGCGTGCGCTTCATCCCGGTTGGCGACAATCACCAGCTCGTCGTAGGCCGGCACGCCGTAATCCTCTACGTTCATGACCTGCGGCTCTTTGCCCTGCAGCTTCAGCTCCAGCGCCTCAATATTGCGGTAGCCGCCGATAACCGCGTCGACCTGGCCAGCAAGCAGGGCGCTGGTCAGCTGGAAGTTAACGTTGATCAGCTTGATACTTTGCGGATCGATATGCGCCGACTGCGCCATAGTTGCCAGCGTCGCCTGTTCGATGCCGCTCACCGAGTAGCCAACCTTTTTCCCCTTCAGGTCGGCGGGCGTTTTGATGCTCTTATCCAGCGCAATAATAGTGTTTAACGGCGAGTTAATCAGCGTCCCGACGCGCACCAGCGGCAGGCCCTCATCGGCGAAAAAATGCACCTGCGGCTGGTAGGTTATGGCCAGGTCGGCCTGGCGAGCGGCCACCAGCCGCGGCGGCAGCGCCGGGTCGGATGGCGGAATGATTTTGACGTCGAGGCCCTGTTCTTTAAAGGCGCCAATCTGTTCCGCAACCATAATCGGCGCGTGATCCGGGTTGATATACCAGTCCAGCACCAGGGTTAGCTTCTCGTTCGCCGCAGCGTGTGCGCTGATAGCCGCGCTGAGGGCCATCGCGGCAAAAATACGTTTATTCATGGTATTCCTTATTATCCGTACAGGTCATTATTCCGGCGTCCAGTCGATCAGCCGGTGCAAGAAAGCGTCGACCGCCAGCCACAGCAGGACGGTCAGCAGCACTAAAATAAACAGGGCCGCAAAGCAGATGTCGGTCTGCAGCCGGGCGTTGGCGTTGAGCATGACGTAGCCGAGCCCTTCGGCTGAGCCCACCCATTCGCCGATGATGGCGCCAATCGGCGCGACGGCGGCGGCCATCCGCAGGCCGGACCCCAGCGCCGGCAGCGCGGCCATCAGCCGCACGTGGCGCAGCTGTGCGCCAAAGGAGGCGCCCATCGTGCGGGCCAGATCGAGATAGTCGTGATTGACCCGCCGCAGGCCGTCAAAGAACGCGGAGGTGACGGGGAAGAAGATCACCAGCACCGCCATCATCACCTTGGCGCTCATTCCGAAGCCAAACCACAGCACCAGCAGAGGGGCGAGAGCGAACACCGGGATGGCCTGGCTGGTCAGCACCAGCGGCATCAGCCAGCGCTGCAGCCGCGGCGAGACGATCATGCAGAGCGCCAGCACCACGCCGAGCAGGACCCCGAGCAGCAGTCCGCTGAGAATTTCGCTTAGCGTCACCAGGGTATGCCAGCCCAGATACGCGCGGTTGAGCCACAGGGCGCCGGCGACCGCCGATGGCGAAGGCAGCAGAAAGGCGGGGATCCCGCTGCGGGTCACCAGCCACCAGACCAGCAGCAGGCCGCCAAACACCACCGGGCCGCGCAGGAGTTTGCCCCTCATCCGTCGGCCCTCATCAGTTGCTGCAGCAGTTCCGCCTGGCTGGCAAGCAGCGCGGGATCGTCCGCCGCCCGCGGCGGCAGGCCAGACAAATGGTGCGAATCGTCGATCCCGCCCGCGGACGGCGCGAGCACCAGCAGACGGTGGCTCAGGCGGCAGGCTTCCATCGGATCGTGGGTAATCAGCACCACGGTCCGGTCGGCCAGCAGCTCAGCCGCCAGGGTTTGAATACGCGTGCGGGTGATGGTGTCGAGGGCGGAGAAGGGTTCATCCATTAAGACCACGGGGCGGTCTTCATACAGCGTGCGGGCCAGCGCCGCGCGCTGACGCATTCCGCCGGAGAGCGACGCCGGGCGATCGTCGGCGCACTGCTCCAGCCCGACCTGGCGTAATAAGGTTGTCACGCGCGAACGGTCAACGCGCTCCCCGCGCAGGCGCGCGCCAAGCGCTACGTTATCGCGCACGTTCAGCCATGGATAGAGCAGGTCCTTCTGTCCCATCCACGCCAGCCGTTTCGCCACGGGCAGCCCGTCGCTGGCGTAGACCTGGCCGGACGTCGGCGCCGCGAGGCCGGCGATGATGCGCAGCAGGCTGGTTTTTCCGGCGCCGCTGGCGCCCAGCAGGGAGACCCACTGCCCGCCGGGGATATCGAACGATAAATCCTCAAAAACGACCCGCGAACCGAAGCGTAACCCCAGTCCCCGGACGTGGATGGCCGGGGGAGTCACGCCGACGCCTCCGTTACCGCATTCAGCCCCATCTGCCAGAAGTTGGCCTCCAGCCGCGTGGCGGTGGTGAAGATGGCGCTGAGCTCAGCGAATCTCGACTCGCCGCCGCGCTGCTGCCAGAGGGTTTCCAGCAGGGCGATCGCCGCGTTGACGCCGTTGAGATAGCCTTCGTCGCCATAGTTGCGGATCCACGAGGCGTAGGGATTATCGCTCAGGCGGGTCTGCGGACTATGCAGCAGCCCGAGCCCAATTTCTGCGTAACCGGCCACGCAGGGCATCAGCGCGGCCAGCAGATCCAGGGCGTCGCCGGAGTGGCCGATATCCAGCACGTAGCGCGTGTAGTTGACCGTCTCAGACGCCTCCGGCTCGGCGGCCATGATCGCTTCATCCAGCCCCCAGCCGGCGCAGTAGCCGACGTGCAGCGGCAGCTCGCTGAGGATGGCGTTCATCGAGGCCGCCGCGGCGCGCATCTCCGGCAGCGTGCGCAGCTTGCTGACCAGCAGGGCATAGCTGCGGGCAAAGTGGATCAAAAACAGATAGTCCTGCGTCAGGTAGCGGCGGAATGCGCGTTCGGGCAGGGTGCCGTCAGCCAGCTGATGTAAAAAGGGATGGGCGACGTAGTGCTGCCAGTCGCGTCCCGCCTGCTGGCGCAGACGACCGTAGATACCTTGAGTAAATGCGGGAAGAATCACAGGACCTCCTGATTAAGGGGAGATCCGGGCGTGCAGAAGTATGAACAGGCAATGGCGGAAAACTGGCAAAATTGCCGACCCGTCCCTTCGCTGGCATGACCCAGATCAGGTTCAAAGGGTTCGGCTTACGCCATCTCAGCCCTCACGGGACACCCCTCGGTAGGGCCATGTTATACGGCATTCACTTTTTGATTACAATCCCGGCTTCGGGTCATTGCGCCAGGGGATTGCGCTCCGTTTAAGTGACGGTGTCACGTGGTCATTAGCTGAAAAGTGCACGACGGCCACGGGCAGGGAAATTTTTATAGCTAATTAGTGTGATTTATCGCGCTTTTTTATCTAAAAGTAAGGCGAAAACCGGCCGCCGGCAGTGGGGACCTCCGCGGCGCGTACTATATATTCTCATAGGCTGAAAGCCATTATTCTTCAGTGACCTGGGGAGTAAAAAACCATATCGCCTGGAGAGTGCATGAAGCCGCTATTCCCCCGGCAGCAGCTGGCGCCGGGCAGCCCCTTGAACGCAGAGAAAAACAGGCGTCCGGCGAGAGAAAAAGCTCGCGGAAAGAGGTAAAGTGACCCGCAGAAGATGGACAGAAAAGATACGACTAACTCTGTTGGTTTCCTCTCTCCATTTGAAATGAATTGAATAATAGGTACCAATGCTGGTCGGGAGCGGTGAGTCACGTTTTTTGCCTGCTCAGACACCGTCTGTGATTAAAAATGGGTCTATAATTGGCGCTTCTGCGTCATCCCTTTGAACTCTCTGATTAATTTGATTTTGCGCCAGCAGGCGATAAATGCTCATGTGACTGGATTACAGATAGACGATGTATAGAGGGTGGAGGGCGGCATGCTATTAAAAGAATTAATTATTTTCGACCTGTTAGCCACCCCCGTCTGGGTGGTTCATCCTTTCAAAGAGCGCATCCTCTACAGCAACCAGGCCTCCAGAACCCTCAGCGGCGATATGTCGCTGGATGAGATGCGCAAAGGGACATTCTCCACCTGCCCGGAAGTGAGCCTGCAGAATTACCTCTATTACTGCAAAAATATTGCCGAGATTTTTGAAGTCTGGACAATTAATTCCGCCGACGGCCAGACCTCGATTTACTGTAAAACCACGCTGATTAAATCAGAAGAATATGACACGCTGATTCTCTTCGAAGCGGTAAAGCTGCTGCAGCAAAATGAGTCTATCAATACCTCCTCCCGGCATTACCAGCGGCGCAGTAACGGTTTTTTCTCCCGCTTTTTTATGACCAACTCCGCGCCCATGTTATTAATCGATCCTCACCGGGACGGCAGAATTATTGATGCCAATATTGCCGCGCTGCGCTTTTATAATTACACCTCGGATGAAATGCGGGCGAAGCATACCTGGCAGATTAATACTTTGGGCCGCGATGTTCTGCCGATCATGCGCAACGTCGCAAGCCTGCCTGGAGGCCATAAGCCGCTCAATTTCACCCATATTCTCGCCGATGGCTCCATTCGCCACGTTCAAACCTACGCCGGTCCGGTGGTGCTATACAATATTCGCCTGATGCTCTGCATCGTGCATGACGTAACCGAAGAGGTGCATTTAAGGCGCGAGCTTGAGTTTTCAGCTTCGCACGATCCGCTGACCGGTCTGCTTAACCGGCGTGAGTTTTATCGCATCGTTGATTCCGCTTCGTTTACAGCTGGCGGCTTCTGCCTGCTGCTGGTTGATGTCGATAACTTTAAGGCCATTAACGATAGCTACGGCCATCAGAAAGGCGATGAGGTTTTACTGGCGATTTCCCGGATCCTTGAATCGACGGTGACGCATCAGGACAAAATATATCGCTGGGGAGGCGAGGAGTTTCTGTTATTTCTTCCCGAACGCTCCATCGCGATGGCGCTGCAAATGGCGGAAACCATTCGCCTTGCGGTTAGCGGCCATCAAATGCCGGATCATCCCAGCCCGGTTACCGTCAGCATCGGCGTCGCCGATCGTCAGGATGATGAAGAGATCGACCAGCTGTTCAATCGCGTCGATAAGGCGCTGTATGCGGCGAAGAAAGAAGGGCGAAACCAGGTGAAGCTGCACCTGGTGGAAAAATATTGAGGCGCGGCGCGATGGGCCCCGCAATAAAATATTCGCCGCATAAATATATTTAGCCGTTTTTTTTAAATTCTTAGCAATATTTCTCCGGCTCATTCGTCTACCTCATCAGCAGTCACTTTTCACGACAGTCATGAGGTAGCAAGAAGATGAGAAATTTAGATATGCATGAAAACCGCCGTCATTGCGGCTTTGGTCGCCACCGGATGGGCAAACCGCTGATCGTTGGCGTGGCGATCGTCGCGATACTCGGGCTGGTGGTGATGTCGCTGTGGAACGCGCTGCTGCCGGCCATTCTTGGGGTTAAAAGCATCGGCTTCTGGCAGGCTTTAGGTCTGCTGGCGCTGTCGCGGATCCTCTTCGGCGGCCTTGGCTTCCGCCCGGGCATGTTCGGGATGGGTCGCGAGCGTCGGCGCATGCATGAACGCTGGATGCAGATGAATCCCGAACAGCGCGAAGAGTTTATGCAGCGCTTTGGTCGCCGCGGCCATCGCGGGCATTGCGGCTGGCGCGATCGCCGTAACGACCCCGCCCAGCCGGCAGACGATGCGTCTAAAACGACGCCGACCGAGTGAGCGAAATGAAAGGCGCAACGACGGGAGAGTCACTGCTCGTTTCGGCGCTCAACGCCTGCCGCTCCCGGCTGAAGGCCTTTATCCGCGGCCGCGCCTCGGTACGCGACGAGGCTGACGATATTCTGCAGGAAGTGACCTGGCAATTAATGAAGGTCGAGCAGCCGGTGGAGAACGTCGCCGCCTGGCTGTTCCGCGCCGCGCGTAACGAAATGACCGACCGGGCGCGCAAAAAACGCGAGCTGCCGCTGGCGGACTACTTCAGCGGGGATGAGGAAGGAGAGTTCCCGGAAGATGAGCTGGCGGAGACCCTGTTCGGCGTGCCGCAAACGCCGGAGGACGAGTACCTGAAAGAGCTGCTGTGGGAGGAGCTGAACCAGGCGTTATCCGAACTGCCCGCCGCCCAGCGGGAGGTCTTTGAAAAGACCGAGCTGCTGGGCTACAGCTATAAAGAGCTGGCCGCCGAGTGCGGGGCCAGCGAGCAGGCCCTTCTTTCGCGCAAGCATAAAGCCGTGCTCTATCTGCGTACGCGCCTGCGCGCCCTCTATGATGAGCTGATAACCGACTAAGGCCTGGCCCAATCGCCGGGCACCGCGGTCAATATCCTCAGGTGAGGATATTTCATGATTTATCCCCACTAAAGGATATCGCAGTCTTTATCCTCTTGTGGGGATATTTACGGCGAGCGTTGACATTATCCTCACCAGGGTATAAACAGAGTCTTATCCCCACAAGAGGATAGATAAAGACGATGATAACGCCCCCGACGATCTACAGCCCGGCCCAGCTGGCAAACCATATCAAGCTGGTCCGGCAAAAAAACCAATGGACGCAAAGCGATCTGGCCCGCCGGATAGGCATTAAGCAGGCGACGATCTCGAACTTCGAAAACCATCCGGATAAAACCACCTTAACGACGCTGTTTAAGATTTTACAATCTCTGGAAATGACGATGACGGTGTGCGAAAAGGGCGCGGCCTTTGAGCAAAACGATAGCCAACCGGATCTGGAGTGGTAATGGCAACGCTCGTGACGTGGATGAACAATGAACGCGTCGGGGAGCTGATCAAGCTGAGCAACGGCGCGCATCAGTTCCGTTATGATCGACGCTGGATACAAAACCCGCGCGCGCGACCGCTTTCCCTGTCGCTGCCGCTGCAGTTCGGCAACATCACCTCGGATGCGGTGTTTAACTACTTCGACAACCTGCTGCCCGATAGCCCGCTGGTGCGCGATCGCATTGTCAAGCGCTACCAGGCCCGCTCGAAGCAGCCCTTCGATCTGCTGGCCGAGGTGGGGCGGGATAGCGTCGGGGCGGTCACCTTACTCCCCGTTGGCGACGCACCGGCGACCGGCGGCCTGACCTGGGAACCGCTCGACGACGTCCGGCTTGACGCGCTGCTGACGGCCTATCGCGCGGATATTCCGCTCGGCATGATTAACGGCCAGGAGGAGTTCAGAATATCGGTCGCCGGCGCTCAGGAGAAAACGGCGCTGCTGAAGATGGACGGCCGCTGGTGCATACCGACGGCGACAACGCCAACGACGCATATTATCAAGCTGCCGATCGGCGAGATAAGGCAGCCGGACGCGGTGCTGGATCTTAGCGAAAGCGTGGACAACGAATATTTATGTCTGGCCCTGGCGCGGGAGCTGGGCTTTGCCGTTCCGCAGGCTGAAATTATCACCACCCGCAGCACCCGGGCGCTGGCCGTTGAGCGCTTTGACCGCCGCTGGGCGCAGGAAAACACGCGGCTGCTGCGCCTGCCGCAGGAGGATCTGTGCCAGGCGTTCGGGATGCCTTCCTCGATGAAGTACGAGTCGGACGGCGGGCCGGGCGTGGCGCAAATTATGGCGTTTCTGCTGGGCTCCAGCGAGGCGCTGAAGGATCGCTACGATTTTATGAAGTTCATCGTTTTTCAATGGCTGATCGGCGCCACCGACGGGCATGCGAAGAATTTTTCCATTTTTCTTCAGCCCGGCGGCAGCTACCGCCTGACGCCTTTCTACGACATCATCTCGGCTTTTCCTGTGCTGGGGGGCGCGGGTTTGCATATCAGCGACCTGAAGCTGTCGATGAGCCTGAAAGCAACCAAAGGGCGGAAAACGGAGATCCAAACGATCTATCCGCGTCATTTCCTCGCCACGGCGAAGGAGGTGGGATTTGCGCAGCAGCAGATGCTGGAGATCCTGCGCTATTTTGCCGATAACCTGCCGCGGGCGGTCGATGCGGTAAGGGCCTCGTTGCCGGGAGATTTTTCGCCGACGGTTTACCAGGCCATTATTTCTCACACCCTCAGGAACCATGCGCGGCTGCAAAGCGGGCTGGCGGGTTAGCGGACGCTAACCCAACGCTTGCCGACAATCACCGTCAGCGCGACGATCGTCGCGATCGCCGCCAGATGCAGCGCAAAATCCAGCAGGTGCAGATGCACCGGATGACAAAACGCCAGCAGGCTTACCGCAAGGCTGGCGACGCCGAGCCCCGCCATCGCCAGGCTGCGCGCGGGATAGAGCGCCCGCGTGCGCCGCAGGCTGGCGATCATCAGCGCCATCATCGGCGTACTGACGACCAGCAGAAAGGTGAAACAGCTGACGCTGTCGTCATCGTGCAGCGGCGGCGCGTCGCCGGGAATGCTGCTGATGCTCAGACCGAGCCACATCAGGCCAATGGGCAAAAGGGCCTTCCAGCTGATGCTCCGGCGCCCGGCAATGCTCATGGTGAACGCGCGGCGAATGGTTAACGTCCCGAGCAAAAATGCCAGCGCCAGCTGCACCACGGCCAGGCTCGCGCCGGGCTGGGACCAGTCGGTCAGGCCGCGCCGTACGAGGAAGCTGGCGGCGTAGGCGCAAGGCAGGGCAACGGCCAGCCAGCCCGCGACGCGCCAGCCGATCGGCCACGGACGTTTTACCGGGCGCATTTCGCGGCCCAGTTTTTCAATAAGCAGATTATGATCGGTCATGATGAGCTCCAAATCGGCGCAGGTTTTTCAACGCCCGATGCAGCAGCGATTTCACCGCCGCTACGCTTAGATTGTTATGGGTGGCCGCTTCCGTCAGGCTCATTTCTCGCAGATGAACGTGCTCGACAATTTCGCGCTGGCGCAGGGGAAGCTGCTGCAGATAGCCCGCCAGCTCCTCCCGGCTGTCCTGGCGCGGCGGATCGGCAGTTGCCGCCTCGGGCAGCACCTCGTCAGAGAGTTCCCAGTGCTGATAGCGCCCGCGCCGTCGCAGCGCGTCAACGGATCGGGCGGAGATAATCGCCAGCAGCCAGGGCAGAAAGGGAAAGGCCGGATCGTAGGTGTGACGTACCCGATGTACGCTGAGCAGTACATCCTGGATAACATCTTCCACCAGCGCCTCGTCGGCGATCCGTTTCCGCACCTGCGAACGGATCACCGGCACCAGCGCTTTGAGCAGGCGGGTGTAGGCGAGCTGATCCCCCGCCTGCGCCTGCTCCATTAGCGCGGGCCAGCTGTCGCGCGCGCTATCGTTTGTTTGCATAATCCGCCTTGTTATTACGCCTTTTTGCCGGCGGCCTGGGTCAGGGCGTTGACCACGATCCCCGGCGTCAGCACCTGCGGCAGGACTTTCGGCGGTCCGCCGTCGGCCGGATAAACCACATACAGCGGCAGTCCGCCCTGGCCGAACTGGTTGAGCGCATCGTCTACGTCCGGATTAAATTTAGTCGAGTCCGCCACCATATAGACGGTATCGGTTTTTGCCAGCGCCTCTTTCACCGCCTGGGTGGAGAGCGACGTTTTCTCATTCACCTGGCAGGTAATACACCAGGAGGCGGTAAAGTTGACGAAGATAGCCTTACCGTGACCGCGCTGCGCGGCGACGGTTTGCGGCGTCCAGCGCTGGGACGACACCTCCGCCGTTTGCCCGACATCCGGCGAGGAGGCGGCGGGTTTAACCAGCCCCGGCAGCGGCGCAATGACCGCCACAATCAGCGCGGCGGTAACCGCAAACAGGGCCTTGTGTCCCTTGCCCTGGAAGGCGCGACGTTGCGCAATGCCGTACAGCCAGGCGGCGAAGCTGAGCACCACCGAGGCGGCAAGCAGGGCGGCTAACGCCGCGCTCCCGGCCTGCTGGGCCAGGACCCACACCAGCCATGCCCAGGCGCCAAACATCGGAAAGGCGAGCGCGCGTTTAAGGATATCCATCCACGGACCGGGGCGCGGCAATATTCTGGCGAGCGCCGGAAAGAGCGACACCAGGGTAAATGGCGCGGCGAAGCCGAATGCCAGCGCGAGGAAGATGGTTAACGATACCGCCGGCGGCTGGACCAACGCGTAGCCAATCGCACTGGCCATAAAGGGCGCGGCGCAGGGCGTGGCGACCACGATCGCCAGCGCGCCGGTTAGCGCCGAGCGGATAAAAGCGCCGCGGCCGATATCCAGCCCGCCGACGCGCTGCGCCGTCAGCCCGACTTCAAAGACGCCAAGCAGGTTAAGCGCCGCGCCGAGGATCGTCAGGGAGAGCAGCGCGATCACCAGCGGCGACTGCAGCTGGAAGCCCCAGCCGACGGCGGTGCCGCCGGCGCGAATCGCCAGCAGAATGCCCGCCAGCGCCATCATGGTGATAACGACGCCGAGCAAAAACGCCAGGCCGTCACGGCGGGCGCTGGCGGCGTTATCAGAGTGACGCAGCAGCCCCAGCGCCTTCAGGGAGATCACCGGAAAAACGCAGGGCATAAAGTTGAGAATGATGCCGCCAATAAAGGCGGCCAGCATCGCGGTTAACATCGCTGGCCTCTTTACTTAATGGGTTTGCGGGTGAGAAGCGTCGTACTGCTTCACGGCAGCGAGCGTTTTCTCAATATGTGCATCCGGGTTTCTATCAGTGTAACTCAGCAGGATGTTGCCATCCGGCGCAATCACGTACGAAGTGCGATCGGAGAGCGTTTTACCTTTCATCTCCATCAGCGTCTGATACTGCGCGGCGACTTTAGCTCCCGGGTCCGCCGCGACGGCGAACTTATCGCGACACTCCAGTTTGGAGAAGTCGCTGACCTGGTCGGTATTACCCGCGGTCACGCCAACGACGGTGGCCCCCATTTTAGTGAAGCTGTCGGTAGCTTCCGCGAAGTCATGAGCTTCAATGGTACAGCCGGCGCTAAAAGCCGCCGGGAAGAAATAGAGCACCACCGGCCCCTTTTGCAGCGCCTGCTGCAGGGAGAAGGTCAGCGGTTTACCGGCGAGGGCGCCCTGCAGCTTAAAGTCCGGCGCTTTAGCGCCCACGGGCAGCGCCGCGCCGGCGTTGAACGCGGTGGCGGACAGACCCAGCGCGGCGGTCATAGTCAGGGTACGGATGAGGTTTTTAATGCGTGTCATTATCTGCTCCTGCGATTTTGGGGAGTGCCGGTTTGGCCAAACTCGTTCATCTCAGCTATTCAATTCGCCGCAGCGGAGGGAAAAGTTGCGCGCAGGTGAAAAAAAAGTGCGCCCGGCCGATGACGTGATGAGCCGGGCGCAGAACGCAGGGAGAGAACGCCGGCTAAAGGGGTTCAGCCGGCGGGATGGGCTAACTTCCCCAGCGGTTCTGCAGATAGTTGACGGCCTGCCGGGTCTGCGGCTGGTTCAGGTTGTTCTCGCGGAACAGAATGGTGCCCTGGATTTCGGGAATCGACTCGTTGAGGTCCAGCTGCTTTTTCAGCTCCGGCACGCCGCCGTTAACCATCCAGTCGGGTTCATTTTTTGACGGTTCGCCGACTTTGTAGAGCGCCACGCCGATATAGAGCCGCGTACGGGTAGGCTTGACGACCTCCGCCCACCATTTCGCCAGCACGTCGTAGCGGGCGGCGTCGCGCGCAAAGGGCCAGTACAGCTGAGGCGCGATGTAGTCGAGCAGCCCCTGCTGTACCCAGCTGCGGGTATCGGCGTAGGACTCATCATAGGTCGCCGCGCCGCGCGTGTCTGAGCCGGCGGGATCGTGGGAGCGGTTGCGCCACACGCCGGCCGGGCTGACGCCAAACTCAACGTTGGGGTTAATCTGCTTAATCGTGCGCGACACCTGCGCAATCAGCTGCTGCGTATTGTGCCGGCGCCAGTCCGCTTTGCTGGCGAACCCCTGGCCATACTGTTGGAAGGTTTGATTGTCGTTAAGGGATGAGCCCGCCGTCTCGGTGTAGAAATAGTCGTCAAACTGCACGCCGTCGACCGGGTAGCGCTGCACGACTTCGGCGACGATGCCGGTTATCCAGTCGCGAGCCTGCGGAATGCCCGGGTCGAGGACAAAGCGGTCGCTTGCGGTGCGGATCCAGTCGCGATGCAGCACAAATACGCTGGCCGGACTTTGCGACTGCGTGCGGTTCAGCTCGGCGACGGTTTTCGGGCGGGTGTTCACCGAGACGCGGTAGGGGTTAAACCAGGCGTGAACCCGCATCCCGCGCTTATGCGCTTCATCCAGCATAAACTGCAGCGGATCGTAGCCCGGGTCCTCGCCGATGGCGCCGGTCAGCATATCGGACCACGGTAAAATCTTTGAGGGCCACAGCGCGGTGCCGTCGGGTTTGACCTGGAAGAACACGGTGTTAATCCCGAGGCGCTGCAGATTATCGAGCTTGGCGATCAGCGCCACCTTTTGCTGGCTAATCCGGCTTTCCGGGCTGCTGGCAATGATCGAGCCCACCGGCGGCCAGTCGAGGCGTGAGACCGTCGTCAGCCAGACCCCGCGTACCGGCCCATGCGTTTTGGGCAGCGCCGGCTGTTTAACCGCTGGCGGCAGCGGCGTAACCAGCGAGCGAGGCGGCTGGCTGCTGCAGCTGGCGAGGATAAAGGCGGTCGCCACCAACGCGGCCGATGCGGCCACGGTAGCCATAAAAAAGCGACGAGAGCGGATAGTCATAGACGTGGGCTTATTCTGTGAGTCGCGTAAAAGAAGCATTTTCGTATTATGCGCATTTAAGTCAATCCTTAGTATGGGGAATTATCTGGGCCTGGGGTCGGCGCTTTTTACGATTGCCGCAGGCGTAATCTATTTTTTTAACTGCGTATTAAAACAACGCGACGAAACAATCGCTCTTGCTATCTCGTTCACAATATTGCAACAGAATTTTTCACGCTCATGATCATTTTCGCACTTTTGCACCAGGCCAGTGCGCAACGTCAGCAAAGAACAACTATGTTTAGCTCGCGGGTCGGAACGGATGCCGCAGTCCTCAATTCGCCACGTGATGGCAACATATCTCCTGACCTGTCCTGAAATGCACGTTGGTCGGTGGCGGTAACCGCGGCTGTTACGCGTTGCTCTCATCTATTAGTAAGCGATCTGTCATGTCATTTCTTCCTGGCGGGATTTTTGCTTCTTCCACCTTTAGCCGCTGCGGCTGGATAACGGCCTTCGGCAAACAAAACGGTAAGTGATATTTTCCGCGCCATTTAATGGCGCCAGGTTATAAATCGCTGAGGAATATCTGAATGTCTCTGAAACTGAAAAAGTTGACTCTTCATTTTGCGATTGCAGGTTGTATGAGTGTGGCATTTTGCGCACAGGCGGATGTGAAGATTGGCGTTGCCGGGCCGTTCACCGGACCTAATGCCTCCTATGGCGCTCAGTACTGGAAAGGGGCATCGCAGGCGGTAGCAGACATTAACGCGGCGGGAGGAATTAAGGGCGAAAAAATTGTGCTGGTGCAGGGGGATGACGCCTGCGAACCGAAGCAGGCCGTCGCGGTAGCCAACCGCCTGGTTGATGAGTCGGGGGTTTCCGCGGTTGTCGGACACTTCTGTTCGTCATCGACGATGCCGGCATCCGAAGTGTACGACGAGGCGGGGATCCTGACGATTACGCCGGGGTCGACTAACCCGCTGATCACCGAGCGCGGGATGAAGGATATGTTCCGTATGTGCGGCCGCGACGATCAGCAGGGGGCGATCGCGGCGGACTATATGCTTGATGTGCTGAAGGCGAAGAAAATAGCCGTCATTCATGACAAGGACACCTACGGTCAGGGGCTGGCCGACGCCACCCGCGCGGCGCTGGCAAAACGCGGTACCAAAGAGGTGCTGTACGAAGGGCTATCGCGGGGTGAGAAAGACTTCAACGCCCTGGTCACCAAAATTGGCGCGCTGAAGCCTGACGTGGTCTATTTCGGCGGCTGCCATCCGGAAGCCGGCCCGCTGGTGCGTCAGATGAGGGAGCAGGGGCTGCAGGCGAAATTCTTCTCCGGCGACTGTGTCGTTACCGAGGAGCTGGTGACTACTGCCGGCGGCCCGCAGTTTACCAACGGCGTACTGATGACGTTTGGTAAAGATCCGCGAACCATTCCTGAGGGCAAAACGGTTATTGAGAAATTCCGCGCCAGCGGCTTCGAGCCGGAAGGCTATACCCTGTACGCCTACGCGTCTATCCAGGCTATCGCCGCGGCCTATAACGCGGTGGGTGCCGACAACACCAAGGCCAGCGAGTGGCTGAAAAATCACAGCGTTGATACGGTTATGGGCAAAAAGGCCTGGGACGGTAAAGGCGATCTGAAGGTGTCGGATTATGTGGTCTACGCATGGGATGACAAGGGCAAATATCACCAGCTTTAACCGTTTGCTGAACTCTTTGTCCCTATAAAAAAGGGCGTCGTACTACTGAAGGCAGCGCGCGGCGGGAGCTTTGCCGGTCGCTGCCTGCTTACTGGCAGGATGGTTTCTATGGAAGCGTTTTTTCTGCAACAACTGATTAATGGGCTGACGCTGGGAGCCGTTTACGGATTAATTGCCATCGGCTATACCATGGTTTACGGCATTATCGGGATGATTAACTTCGCGCATGGCGAAGTGTATATGGTTTCCGCCTACCTTTGCGCCATCGGCCTGGCGCTACTCTCCTGGTTTGGCATTCACTCTTTTCCGGTTTTGATCTTCGGCACGCTGGTGTTCACCATTGTGGTGACCGGCGTTTACGGCTGGACTATTGAGCGTATCGCCTATCGGCCGCTGCGCAATTCAACCCGCCTGGCGCCGCTAATCTCGGCTATCGGCATGTCGCTTATCCTGCAGAACTATGTGCAAATCAGCCAGGGACCGAACCAGCAGGGCATCCCGACCCTGCTGACGGGGGTGCTGCGCTTCGAGGTTGGCGACGGCGTGGTGCAAATTACGTGGACCAAAATATTTATTCTCGTCGCCGCGCTGGTGGGGATGATGATCCTCTCGTGGGTCATTAATCATACCCGGCTGGGGCGGGTATGCCGGGCGACGCAGCAGGATCGGCGCATGGCCGCAATCCTCGGCATTAATACCGACCGGGTTATCTCGCTGGTCTTTATGATCGGCGCCGCGATGGCCGGGCTGGCCGGGGTGCTGGTGACGATGAATTACGGCACCTTCGATTTTTATATCGGCTTCATTATTGGCATTAAGGCCTTTACCGCAGCGGTGCTGGGAGGGATTGGCTCCCTGCCGGGAGCGATGCTGGGCGGTCTGCTGCTGGGCGTGGCTGAAGCCCAGTTTGCCGGGATGGTGAACTCTGATTACAAAGACGTGTTTTCCTTCGCTCTGCTGGTGGCAATTTTGATATTTCGCCCTCAGGGGCTGCTGGGTCGTCCGATGGTCGCAAAGGTTTAAGGGGTAAAGCATGGGTGAAGCATCGCGCAAGCAAGGGCTGGATATTAAAAAAAGCCTGATTGATAGCGTTCTGGCGGGGCTATGTGCGCTGATAGTGTTTGGACCGATCGTCGGCATTGTGCTGAAAGGCTACAGTTTTGAACTCTCCACCCAGCGGGTGGTGGTCATCGTCGCGGTGGTGATGGCCGGCAGGCTGCTGCTGAGCCTGCTGCTGCAAAGCCGCGGCGGACGCAAATTTATCGCCCGTTTTGAAGGGGCCGATGACGGGGTCTACGTCCGTCCGGTCGGCTACCGCTCGCGGCTGCGCTGGATAGTACCGCTGCTGCTGGTGGCGGCGGCGATTTTTCCGGCTATCGCCACCAAGTATCTGCTGACGGTGGCCATTCTTGGGCTGATTTACGTGCTGCTCGGGCTTGGGCTGAATATCGTGGTGGGGCTCGCCGGCCTGCTTGATTTGGGCTACGTGGCGTTCTATGCGATTGGCGCCTATGGCCTGGCGCTGGGCTACCAGTATCTGGGGCTCGGATTTTGGGCGATGCTGCCGCTGGGGGCCATCATGGCGGCGCTGGCGGGGGCGCTGCTCGGCTTTCCGGTGCTGCGAATGCACGGGGACTATCTGGCGATCGTCACCCTGGGGTTTGGCGAAATTATTCGTCTGGTGCTGAATAACTGGGTCAGCTTTACCGGCGGGCCGAACGGCGTTTCCGTGCCGGCGCCCACGTTGTTCGGGCTGGAGTTCGGGCGCAGGGCGAAAGACGGCGGGGTGCCGATCCATGAGTTTCTGCACGTTAGCTACAACCCCAACCTGAAGTTTATCTTTATCTATGGCGTGCTGTGCCTGGTGGTGGTGCTGGTGCTGTTTATCAAACACCGCTTAACGCGGATGCCTATCGGCCGAGCGTGGGAAGCGCTGCGCGAGGACGAAATTGCCTGCCGCGCGATGGGGCTCAACCACGTGCTGGTTAAGCTTTCGGCCTTTATGCTCGGCGCGTCTACCGCCGGTATTGCCGGGGTCTTTTTCGCTACCTACCAGGGGTTTGTTAACCCGACGTCATTCACCTTTTTTGAGTCCGCGCTCATCCTGGCCATTGTGGTGCTGGGCGGCATGGGTTCAACGCTGGGGGTGGTGCTGGCGGCCTTTGTGCTGACCGTCGCGCCCGAACTGCTGCGCGGTTTCGATGAGTATCGCGTCCTGCTGTTTGGCGTGCTGATGGTACTGATGATGATCTGGCGGCCGCGCGGGCTGGTGCGAACCAGCCGCATGGGGGTTACCGTGCGCAAGGGAGTGGCACCATGAGCGACAGCATTCTGCGGGTAGAGCATCTGATGATGCATTTTGGCGGTATCAAAGCGCTTAACGACGTTAACCTCGATGTGGAAAGGGGCTCGATTACCGCGCTGATCGGCCCCAACGGCGCGGGGAAAACCACGGTTTTCAACTGCCTGACCGGGTTTTATCGCGCCACGGGCGGGGCGATTGTGCTCAACGCCCGCGCCGCGATGACCGACGTTATTCAGGTCCTCGGGCAAAAAATACGTCCCGATGATTTGCTCCACCCGGCGCGTCTGGGGTCGCGGATCTACTACAAAATGTTCGGCGGGACGCATCTGGTGAACCGGGCCGGGCTGGCGCGGACCTTCCAGAATATCCGCCTGTTTCGCGAGATGTCGGTGATCGAAAACCTGCTGGTGGCCCAGCATATGCAGGTAAACCGTAATCTGGTGGCCGGCATCCTGAACACCCGCGGCTATCGTAAGGCCGAAAACCAGGCCCTCGACCGCGCCTTCTACTGGCTGGAGGTGGTGGATCTGGTGGATTGCGCCAACCGGCTGGCCGGCACGCTCTCCTACGGTCAGCAGCGGCGGCTGGAGATTGCCCGCGCCATGTGCACCGGCCCGGAGATGATCTGCTTAGATGAGCCCGCCGCGGGGCTGAACCCTGCGGAGACGCACGCCCTGAGCCGAATTATCCGCTTTCTGCGCCAGCATCACGGCATCACCGTTTTGCTGATTGAGCATGATATGGGGATGGTGATGGAGATCTCCGATCATATTATCGTCCTCGACCGCGGGGACGTGATCGCCCGCGGCGCTCCGCAGGAGATCCAGTCGAATATCAGCGTTATCGCCGCTTATCTGGGCGCGGATGAAGAGGAGATTGCGGTATGAGTCAGCCGTTGCTTGAGTTTCGCCAGGTGGACGTCTTTTACGGTCAGATTCAGGCGCTGAACCAGGTCTCGCTGACGGTCAATGAAGGAGAGACGGTGGCGCTGATCGGCGCCAACGGCGCCGGTAAATCCACGCTGCTGATGTCCATCTTTGGTCAGCCGCGCATCGCGGAGGGGCAGATCCTCTATCGTGGGGAGGATATCAGCCGAAAATCCACCCATTTTATCGCCGGAAACGGCATCGCTCAGGCGCCGGAAGGGCGGCGTATTTTTGCGGATATGACGGTAGAAGAGAACCTGCTGATGGGGACCATCCCGATTGGCAGCCGCTATCAGGAAGAGGATAAGCGACGCATGTATCAGCTTTTTCCCCGGCTTGAAGAGCGGCGGACGCAGCGGGCGATGACGCTTTCCGGCGGCGAGCAGCAGATGCTGGCGATTGCCCGCGCGCTGATGAGCAGGCCGAAGCTGCTGCTGCTCGACGAGCCGAGCCTCGGGCTGGCGCCGCTGGTGGTTAAGCAAATCTTTCAAATACTGCGCGAACTGACGGCGCAGGGAATGACGCTATTTCTGGTGGAACAAAACGCCCACCACGCGCTTAAGCTTTCCGATCGGGCGTACGTGATGGTTAACGGCCAGATCCGGCTTAGCGGAACCGGGAGCGAGCTGCTCGACAATCAGGAGGTCCGGAACGCCTATCTGGGGATGGTGTGACAGGTGACGCTGTCACGAATCATGGGGCGTTATTGATTCGTGGCGGCAATAATTACCCCTTTTAGCTATTCATATCAAAGAATAGCGAATCCACTGCGGCTATGTTCAAGGTTGCGCCTGAAAAATTGATTCAGGTTTATGACACGCTTGTTGTACAGGGGGAACTTTACAGGATGGCCACTAAACCGCTAACGCTTACTTTCGATGGGCAACAGCCTATTCCCCTGGAGACGGTTTCCGGGACTCTGGGCCGCGTGGGCATTGATATCCGCGCGCTAAATCAGTCAGATCTATGCAGCTTCGACCCTGGTTTTACCAATACCGCCGGCTGCCGGTCGGCCATCTCCTATATTGATACCGAAAACAGCACGCTGCTACACCGTGGCTACCCGGTAGACCAGCTGGCGCGGCAGTGCGAGTTCCTTGAGGTGGCGTATATTATGCTGCGGGGCGAGGCGCCGGATGAAGCCAGCTATCAGGTTTTCCGCAATACGATCACCCGCCACACGCTGGTGCATGAACAGATGTCGCGGATGTGCAGCGGCTTTCGCCGCGACTCCCATCCGATGGCCCTGATGTGCGCGATGGTTGGGGCGCTGGCGGCGTTTTACCATGATGTGCTGGATGTAGAAAACCCTGAACACCGCGCCCTTGCGGCCACGCGTCTGCTGTCAAAAATGCCGACGCTGGCGGCGATGAGCTATAAATACGCCATCGAGCAACCCGCGCCATATCCGCGCAACGATCTCTCCTATGCGGGGAACTTCCTGCATATGCTGTTTGCGGTTCCGGCGGAGAAATATGTGGTGAATCCGGTTATTGAGGAGGCGATGAACCAGATTCTGGTGCTGCACGCCGACCACGGCCAGTGCGCTTCCACCACCACGGTGCGGGCCGCCGGCTCCTCGGGGGCAAACCTGTTTGCCTGCGTTGCGGCGGGCCTCGCTTCCCTGTGGGGGCCGATGCACGGCGGAGCCAACGAAGCCAGCATGCGGATGCTGGAAGAGATTGAAACCGTGGATCAGGTGCCCGTTTTTCTGAGTAAGGCGAAGCGCGATCCGCAGGCGTTCCGCCGCCTGGGCTTTGGTAACTCGCGTTACCGCCACCTGGACCCGCGCGCCGCTATTCTCCGCGAAACCTGTCACCGGGTGCTTGCGGAGCTGGGAATGTCAGACCAGCTGCTGCAGGTGGCGATGGCCCTTGAAGAGGTGGCGCTGACCGATCCCTACTTTATTGAAAACGGCCTGTCGCCCAGCGTCGATTTTTATACGGCAGCGATCCTCAAGGCGATGAAGCTGCCTTCGTCAATGTTTGTGGTGGTAACCGCCGTCGGCCGCACGCTGGGCTGGGTGGCCCACTGGAATGAGATGCATGAAGAGCCGCTGAGTATTTACCGCCCGCGGCAGATCTACACCGGCGAAGCCCCGCGAGATTACGTCTCCCGCCGCGAGGTGTAATCCCACGCCGTCCCGTGAGCGGGGCGGCGTCCGTTAAATATCACGATCGCTCATCCGCTGCGGCCAGGCGCTCGGTCAGCCACGGGAGGATCTCCTTTTTTCTGCTGGTCATGCCCGGGAGAGAAACCTGATGGCTGCGGATAAGGTCGTTGGGCGAAAAATAGAGGATGGAATGGCGATGGGTAATGTCGGTTAGCATCAGAACAACCATCTCCAGTCCCATTTCACGCCTGGCTCGCTCCATCTCCTGTTTCAGTCCGGGCAAATGCGGGTTGATATCCGACATATCGCGAACCTCAATTTGCGCTAACAGGAGAGAGACGCCGTGGATCTGGTAATTTTTTGCATCGCGATGCAGCAGCTGCGCCGCGGACTGGCCCGCCAGGGCGGTTTTCGCCGCCAGCAGCCCGGCGACGAAGGCGTCGTAATCAACGCCGGCAATATCGCGCAAAATCGCCACCGACTCGCGGTCCCGCGGCGTAGTGGTGGGGCCGCTGAGGGCGACCGTATCGCTGAGTATGGCTCCCAGCAGCAGGATCGCCTGGGCCGCGCTGAGCGGCATCGGGCTCTCCGTCGTCAGGATCGTGAGAATAACCGTCGCGCAGCATCCTACCGCGCGGATCCAAACGTCCGGCGGATTTTTGGTCACAATGGTGCCCACGCGATGGTGGTCAATAATGCCGATCACATCGCTGTCGGGGAGCGTTAGCGGGCCTTGTTCAACGTCGGTGAAATCAACCAGCCAGACCTTTTTATTCGTCAGATCGTCGGCGAGTAAATCCGGCTGTGTGACCCCCGCAACCTGCAGAATATACCGCGTTTCCGGGGTTAACTCCCCCAGACGGAAAGGGCGCGCCGGCCTGGCGGTATAGTTGAGCCAGTCGGCCACAACCAGCGCGCTGCAGATCGTGTCGCTGTCAGGGTTCCGATGGCCAAAGACGTGGATAATGGACTCTTGCGCTGAGGTAAGAGGCAGAGATAAAGCGCGTTGATTGTGCATAGCAACTCCTGACATACATGCCCGTAGGGGAACAGCAATAATTGTACATCAGGCGTCATCATCCGGTTCGACAGAGCCGGCGGTTGGGAAAGGTGGAACACCATCACCTTGTCGCCAAACCTTATCCAAGGCGCAAAGAGAAATCAATAACCAGTGGTGATGAATCAGAATCGATCCAGCACACCGATCCGCGATTTCTCAGCGAAATAGCGCGGCGGCGGCTCTGCCCGACGAGCTTAAATGAGGCTATATTTTGGGGACGCTAACCGCATTTAGCCTGATTCAGGCGCTTAATACCCGGTAGCCGGCAGGTCGGTGAAATTCAGCACCTCAATATTATCGCTTCAGGGAGACACCGCATGAGCGCCGCTAAACCAATACGTTTTGCGATTAACCTCGGCAACGCTGTTCTGGCAAAGACGCTGGCGGACGGGCAGCCGGGCGGGATTACGCCGGAGATTGCCGGGCGTATTGCGGCAGAGCTGGGGGCTACGCCGCAGTTTGTTACCTATCCGGCGGCGGTTAAGGTGGTGGACGATGCGCAAAATGACGTCTGGGATATTGCCTTTCTGGCGATAGATCCTCAGCGCGAGGAAACCCTGCGCTTCACCCAGCCCTACATCACCATTCAGGGTACCGTGCTGGTCAAGGCGCGGAGCCGCTGGCAGAGCGTCGCGGAGATGGATAAAGAGGGAGTGGTGATTAACGTCGGCAAGGGCGCGGCGTACGACCTGCACCTGACGCGTCAGCTCCGCTTTGCCACACTCAACCGTCTGAGCTCATCGCAGGCGGCCATCGATGCGTTTATCAACGGCGAGGGGGATATGGCTGCGGGCATCCGCCAGCCCCTCGAACGTGCCGCCGCCGGGCACGCCGGCTTGCGCGTACTGGCCGATAATTTCGGTCAGATAAATCAGGCGATTTGCGTTCCTCGAAGCAGGGACGGGTCCTATCAACGGCTGGTTGCTCTGCTGACGCAATGGCAGCAGGACGGCTCGGTCCAGCAAATTATTGACCGCCACCTGGCCGAGCAGTAAGCCCGCCTGACGCAGCGGCGTAGAGAATGCAGCGCAAAGCTGCCGCCTGAAGTGTATTATGCTCGCAACCACATGAGTATAAAGAGGTTCAGCTAATGACCACCCCCGTATTGCGCCAGGCTACGCTCGCCGATGCCAATCGCTGCTACGCGATTGAAATCACCTCTTATGAAGGCGATGAAGCCGCGACGTTAGAAAAAATCACGACCCGTATCGCCAGATATCCGCAAGGCTTCCTGTGTATGGAAATCGCGGGTGAAATCGTCGGTTTCATCAACGCAGGCTGCGCCTGGGAGGTGGTGATGTCCGATGAAGAGTTTAAGGAGCTGGTCGGGCACGATGCCGCCGCGCCCAACGTGGTGATTATGTCGGTGGTGGTGCACCCCGATTTCCAGGGTAAGGGCTATTCATCTCTGCTGATGCGCGAATTTTTATCGCAGATGAGGTCGATGAATAAGAAGACCGTTCATCTGATGTGCAAGGATCGCCACGTCGATCTCTACGCGCACTTTGGTTTTCAATATATCAAGCCGTCGGCATCCGATCATGGCGGCATGGCGTGGCATGAAATGATGCTGGCGCTGTAATATTGCTTGTCGGGAAAACCGCCCCCGAGCGGTTAATATTGTGGGCCGTGCGCCCGTGAATTATAGGGTAGAATCGTCTGACGGGCCGTAAACCTGCGCCGAATAAGAGCGGCAGGTTTGCGCGTCGGGAGTTCAGTCAATCAATATCAAGCCATGAGGAAAGACGTAATGACCAATGAAATACCGCTGAAATTTTATGACATCGTGGATGAGTATGCGACTGAATCAGCCAAACCGGTCAATGAATCAGAACGTCAGCCGCTGGCCGCCTATTTCCAGGCGCTGATTACCCGCTTAATGGCAAACGAAGAGATCAGCGAAAACACGCAGAAAGAGCTGGCCGCTGAGGCCGGGATCGCAGCGTCGCGGATCGATGATATTGCGGAGTTTCTGAATCAGTGGGGCAACGAGTAAACGCGGTCTGAGAGGGCGAGCGCGGGGCGGACTACGGGACGCGTGTATTTACGACTTAAGGCGAGTATCACAGCGGAAGGGGATCTTTTTTTACGCTTGCCGCCCGGTCATCGCCTGGCAGAGCTGGCGTATCCTCGCGGGCCTGGTCGTCAGCACCGGCTCGTCCGGTACATCAATGCTCAGCAGCGTGAAATCTGCGGAGCATTGAGTAGCAGGCCACGACGCGGTGGCCTTTATAACGATTATGCGCCAAACGCGCCGTCGATTGTGTGCATGGCTCCCGTGACGAAGGAAGCCTCCGGGCCTGCCAGCCAGGCGACCATTCCCGCCACTTCTTCAGGACGCCCGTGCCGTTTAATGGCCATAAAGCTGTGCATCAGCTCCTTCATCGGGCCGTTCTCCGGGTTAGCATCGGTGTCGATAGGGCCGGGCTGAACGACGTTGACCGTGATCCCGCGCGGGCCAAAATCACGCGCTAATCCGCGCGCCAGCCCCTGCAGAGCTGATTTGCTGACGGCGTAAGATGCCATTCCCGCGATGGGCATGCGATCGCCATTCACCGAGCCGATAACAATAATGCGTCCGCCATCCGGCATTTTACGGGCAGCCTCGACCGCAGCATGGTAGGGCGTATGAATGTTGATCCGAAACAGACGGTCGACGGCATCACTGTCCTGTTCCAGCGCATCGCCGAAGAGGACGATACCCGCGTTGACCACCAGCAGATCCAGCGGCCCGCTATCACGCACCAGCTTGATCACCGCATCGCGATCGGCGCTGTCCGCCCGTACCGCTACGCTACCGGTTTCTGCCGCCAGTTCCGCCGCCGCGTCCGGCGATCCGGCGTAGCTGAAGACAATCGACGCGCCATCCGCAGAAAAGCGGCGCACGATAGCCGCGCCGATACCGCGACTTCCGCCCAAAACCAGTACCGATTTGTTCTCAAATGCAGCCATTGCCTGTTCCTCATGATATTGTAGTGAGGATTACAATATGCTTCGGCAAATCACGCTGTCAAGGAGTAATGTAGTGAGTACTACAAAACAGGTTCGCACCCCGGGGCGTCCCCGCCAGTTTGATCCGGTGCAGGCCGTTGAAATTGCGCAATATCTTTTTCATTCCCGGGGTTATGACGCGGTCAGCATTGCCGACCTGACAAAGGCATTCGGCATCAATCCGCCCAGCTTCTATGCCGCGTTTGGCAGTAAGCTCGGCCTGTACACCCGCGTGTTAGATCGCTACAGCCACACCGGAGCGATTCCTTTTGCGGAACTTCTGCGCGCTGACCGTTCGGTGGCTCAATGTCTGATCGATGTGTTGAACGAGGCGGCCAGGCGCTACGTTGCCGACCCGACGGCAGCGGGGTGCCTGGTTCTGGAAGGTATCCATTGCAACGATCGCCCTGCGCGCGAGGCCGCGAGCGAATTGCATACTGCCGCGGAAGATAACATCCGGGCATATATAGCCCAGCGATATCCGCAGGATGCGGTGAGACTGGCAGACTTTATCAGCACCCTGATGGCCGGCCTTTCCGCGAAAGCGCGGGCGGGGGATAGCCTGGAGCGTCTTCAGGAAACCGTACGCCTGGCGGGTCTGGCGCTGGAGCAGCTGCTGCCTAGCTGAGGCCAGACCCTGTTGGCAGGAGTTAGGGGCTAGATGGTCTGCCCGCCCGACACCTCGATACGCTGTGCGGTCACCCACCGGTTATCGTCCCGCAGCAGGCTGGCGATCATCGGCCCGATATCGTCGGGAACGCCAACGCGGCCGAGCGCGGTCATGGCGGCAAACCGGGCGTTGACCTCGGCGTTGTCGCGCACCAGTCCGCCGCCGAAATCGGTTTCAATTGCGCCAGGCGCGATGGTATTGACGGTAATGCCGCGCCAGCCCAGCTCGCGCGCCATGTAAACGCTCAGCATTTCCACCGCCGCTTTTGCCGCCGCGTAGGCGGAAAATCCTGGATATGAGACCCTGGTCAGACCGGATGAAAAATTAACGATCCGTCCGCCGTCGGCCAGCAGCGGCAAAAGCGCCTGAACCAGGAAAAACACCCCTTTGACGTGCACGCTGAACAGCCCGTCGAACTGCGCTTCGGTAGTATCGGTCACGGCGGCAAACTCGCCGTGACCGGCGTTGTTAATCAGGCGATCGAAGGTGTCGCGCCCCCAGACCTCGGCAAGCTGTATGCGCAGCGTTTCGGCGAAGGCCGGGAAGCTTGCCGTCTGCGCCACGTCAAGCTGGAGAGCAACCGCCTTGCGGCCAAGGACGCGGATCTCTGCCACAACCGCGTTAGCCTGGTCCTCGTTTCCTCTGTAGGCGACGATGACATCGCCTCCCTGTTGCGCAATGGCGAGCGCGACGTTGCGGCCAAGGCCGCGGTTAGCGCCAGTGATGAGTGCGATTTTGCTCATGATATGTCCTTTCTGTTTGGTGGTGTCCCTACAATAGAACCTGGCCGCCCGTCCAAATTGCCCGATCCTTGTTATTATTTGCTCATTTCTCTTTTAGCCGTTCGCTCTGCCGCGAATTACCGCATACTATCGCTTAAAAACTTGCCTGAAAGGATGTTATGCGTACTGCTCTGTTCGATCTCTGTCGCCGTTATGCCGATGCTCATGCCGACCGTAACGGGCTTGTCGTTACGCCAGTTTCGGGGCTGACGATTATCCGGGCTTTACACCCCGCCGAATTACAGGCGGCCATTAACAAACCTCTGATTGCGATGCTGTTGCAGGGGCGTAAACGCGTCACCACCGGCAGCAGGAGTTTTGAATATGGTCCGGGCGAGGCTATGGTCATTGCCGCCGATGTTCCGACCAGCAGCCAGATTATCGAGGCCAGCCTGCGCCATCCTTACTATTCCCTGGTGCTGGAACTGGATACCGCGATCCTGCGTGAGCTTCAGGATGCTGCGCCAGCAGAGCAGGGGGATACGCCCTGCGTCGGGATTGAACCGATCAATGCCGAGGTTACGGACGCGGCTTATCGGCTGGCCAGGCTGTTTGAACAGCAGGAGGCGATGGCCATTCTGGGAGACGGATTACGACGTGAACTGCATTACTGGCTGCTCCGCAGCGTACACGGCCCCGCGATTCGCGCCCTCGGCGCAGTGGATAGCCATTCAGGGCGAATTAGTCGTGCGGTCGCTATTCTGCGTAAAGATTTTACGCGCACGATAAGCGTTGAAGAACTTGCCAGCGCGGCGGGCATGAGCGTTTCCGTGTTCCATCAGCATTTTCGGGCTATCACCACGACCTCGCCTCTCCAGTTCCAGAAACAGCTGCGCCTGATTCACGCCCGCCATCTGATGCTGACCGACGGCACGGGCATCGCACAGGCGGCGTATGCGGTTGGTTACGCCAGTATTCCGCAGTTCACTCGTGAATATGCCCGTATGTTTGGCGCGCCGCCGGGACGTGATATGCGAGTTGCGAAAGCCAGCATTTGATTCGAAGCGGGTTAAACGCTCAACGCGCTCGGGAGGCGGGGCAGCCGTAGGCCGGTGATGCCTTTGGCTTTCGGCTGAAAAGTACGATTTATCAGCGGTTGTGGCTCCGTTTGCCCGCGGGGGCGGACATTTTTCATGCGTTGAATTATCATTACCACAAGCGTACCGGTGTTAAAAAATAACTTCCCGCTCAGACCGTTTACTGGAACCTCTCAATGAAAAGACCTCCGGCATACCATAGCCCTCTGCTTCTGGTGTTTTTCCTGCTGGTTATGAGTCTGGGTATCGCGCTGTGCTATCTGCAGATGCAGTACTCTCTGGATAAAGATATTCATTCCCGCCTGAAACAGGCTATCACCAGCCTCGACGTCACGCTCGGCCACGCCGAGCTGGCGGCCGAGCGCGCCAGAGGATATCTGGGCGAAAGCTGCGGTGAGGAAGTATTGACGGGCCTGCGCACTATTGTTGCCACCATTCCGGACGTCAGGACGGTGAGCATGGCAAAGCGTGATGAAATATACTGTACCTCCGTTTTTGGCGGTAAGACATTTAGCCTCAATCAGGCCGCCTATCCGGACGGCTCGCTGATCCTGATGGGCGGCAATCAGATCACGCCTTCCAAATCGCTGGTTGTCTACACTCTGCAGGACCGAAGCGGCAACAGCGTGCTGATCGGTATTGACGGCTACTACCTGTATAACGTCCTGCGGGTGCTGGATGGCGACTCGCACCTGTATTTGAAGGTGGGAGACCGCTACCTGGACCGTAATGGTCAGGTCAGCACGGCTGCGCGTATCGCCATCCCGGTGCCGCTCGAATCCGGGGAGTTCCGATATAGCGTCATTGCCGACCGCGGCGGCCTGGCTGGCCTCTCCGCGTTTATCCATTATGAGCAGAACCTGTTTATTGCCATTCTTGTGGTGTCGGCGCTGCTGACCTGGTTATTCAGAAGCTATCTGGGCTACCGCGGCACGTTAGAGTTTATGCTCCGCAAAGCGATACAGCATAAACAGCTGAAGCCCTATATCCAGCCGATTGTGGAAGGTGAGCAGGGGCGGATTGTCGGCGGAGAGGTGCTTGTGCGCTGGGAACATCCGAAGCTCGGCTTTATTCCCCCGGACAAATTCATCTCGGTGGCCGAGCAAACCGGTCTGATTAAAGGCGTGACGGCCATCTGCTTCAACGAGGCGATCCGCCAGCTGCGTGAACATGAGTCGCTGCTGCCGGAAGGGCTTTATATCTGCTTTAACGCCTGCGCCGTTAACTTCCAGGACGATGACATCGTGGCGCTGTGCACACGATTTCAGTCGCAGCTAAAGGGCGCGGACGTTCGGGTGGTCCTCGAAATTACAGAACGTGAATCGATCGAAAACACGCTGCAAACTGACGCGGTGACCGGGAAGCTCCGCCAGCTCGGGGTGCAGTTTTCCCTCGATGATTTTGGTACCGGCTACGCGAACTACAGCTACCTGCAGCAGTTTCAGCCGGAGTTCATTAAGGTGGACAAGGTCTTCACGTCCAACGTCGGGACGAACGAGGCCTCGGCGCTGGTCGTTAAAAATATGGTGAACCTGGCGCAGAAGTTTAATTGCCACATCATTGCGGAAGGGGTCGAGGATAATAATCAGCTGCAGGTTCTGCGGGCCCTGGGGATAGAGATATTTCAGGGGTACTATTTTTCCCGACCCGTGCCGGTAAGCGACTATATCCGCGCATTAGGCGCAGCACCGAAAACCAGGGCTTAAGGGAAGTTCTTTGGCTCTCATGATTCTTCACCTGCGGCGATGAACATGGGCCCAGAACTAACATGAGATTCACGCCGCCCACGATCTCAATGATTATTTTTGCCCGAAATTTAAATGCATGAGAAAGGTCTGATACCCGCCGGGACTGACTGACCCCACAACCATAGACCTCTCTTGTCCTCGCGACCATACCTGTTCTTCGGTAAATCGTGCCGCTTCATCATGGCGAAATTTACTTTCTGAGTGGGCACAGGATGCCAACACGAAAAGTTAGTGTGACGAGCGTAATAATATCATTGCTTGCTTTTCCGTTAATTTAGAAATGCGTGTTTACTCACAGAAAGAAAATCAGGAGTAATTATTCTGAAGGTAGATAATACAAAATACGTACGGCACATTTAATTCACTTTTCAGGAGGTTAATCACTCTATATTGGTGGACGACCGACATGTCTTAAGGCTCTGGAATAACGGGTTGATATTTCGATGCGTAGCATCGCTGCGGGATATTACCGGATCAATAAAGCAGGAAGAGACGTTTTAATTCTTTCCGCAGGATGATAGTAGGGTGACTGACATGTCTGATTATAATGATAAAAGTGTGATTTCAGCACTTCTTGCAGGCCGTTGTTCCGATCCATTCTCCGTGCTTGGCATGCACGCCACCGATGCCGGGCTGGAAGTACGCGCATTATTACCCGATGCCACCGACGTGTGGGTGATTGAACCGAAAACCGGACGCAAAGTCGGCAAGCTTGAGTGCCTCGATTCGCGCGGTTTCTTTAGCGGCGTTGTGCCGCGTCGAAAAAATGCTTTCCGCTATCAGCTGGCCGTTACCTGGCACGGTCAGCTCAATCTGATTGATGACCCTTACCGCTTTGGCCCGCTGCTGCAGGACCTGGACGTATGGCTGCTCGCTGAAGGCACCCATCTGCGGCCCTATGAAACCCTCGGCGCCCACGCCGCTACGATGGACGGCATCACCGGCACGCGCTTCTCGGTGTGGGCGCCGAACGCCCATCGGGTTTCCGTCGTCGGCCAGTTCAACTACTGGGACGGCCGCCGCCACCCGATGCGCCTGCGTAAAGAGTCGGGGATTTGGGAGCTGTTTGTGCCCGGGGCGCAGAACGGTCAGCTGTATAAATTTGAGATGATCGACGCGCACGGCCACCTGCGGGTGAAGTCCGACCCCTACGCCTTTGAAGCGCAGATGCGCCCGGATACCGCCTCGCTGATCTGCGGTTTACCGGACAAAATTACCCAGCCGCAGGCGCGCAAGCAGGCGAACCAGTTTGATGCGCCGGTTTCGATTTATGAGGTCCATCTTGGCTCCTGGCGTCGCCATACCGATAACAACTTCTGGCTGAGCTATCGCGAGCTGGCGGACCAGCTGGTGCCTTATGCCAGATGGATGGGCTTTACCCATCTGGAGCTGCTGCCGGTTAACGAACATCCGTTTGACGGCAGCTGGGGCTACCAGCCAACCGGACTGTACGCGCCCACCCGACGCTTTGGCACCCGCGAAGACTTCCGCTACTTCATTCATGCGGCGCACGCCGCGGGCCTCAACGTGATCCTCGACTGGGTGCCGGGCCACTTTCCCGCCGATGATTTTGCCCTCGCCGCATTTGACGGGACCTCGCTGTATGAGCACAGCGACCCGCGCGAAGGCTATCACCAGGACTGGAATACGCTGATCTACAACTACGGCCGCCGTGAGGTCAGCAACTTCCTGGTGGGCAACGCGCTGTACTGGATTGAGCGCTTCGGCATTGACGCCCTGCGCGTCGATGCGGTGGCGTCGATGATCTATCGCGACTACAGCCGTAAAGAGGGCGAGTGGGTGCCGAATGAGTACGGCGGACGGGAAAACCTGGAAGCGATTGAGTTCCTGCGTAATACCAACCGCGTGCTCGGCGAACAGACTCCCGGTGCGGTCACCATGGCGGAAGAGTCCACCGACTTTGCCGGCGTGTCGCGTCCTTCCTCGACGGGGGGGCTCGGCTTCTGGTTCAAATGGAACCTCGGCTGGATGCACGACACCCTCGACTACATGAAGCTCGATCCGGTTCACCGCCGTCATCACCATGACAAGATGACGTTCGGCATGCTCTACAACTACACCGAGAACTTCGTCCTGCCGCTGTCCCACGATGAAGTCGTGCACGGCAAAAAGTCGATTCTGGACCGCATGCCCGGCGATGCGTGGCAGAAGTTTGCCAACCTGCGCGCCTACTACGGCTGGCTGTTTGCCTTCCCCGGTAAAAAGCTGCTGTTTATGGGCAACGAGTTTGCCCAGGGGCGGGAGTGGAACCACGACGCCAGCCTCGACTGGCATCTGCTGGACGGCGGCGACAACTGGCACCACGGCGTCCAGCGTCTGGTTCGCGATCTGAACCATACCTATCGCCGCCACAAGGCGCTGCACGAGCTTGATTTTGACCGCTACGGCTTTGAATGGCTGGTCGTGGACGACCACGAGCGCTCGGTGTTTGTCTTCGTCCGTCGCGATAAGGCGGGGAATGAGATTATCGTCGCCAGCAACTTCACGCCGGTGCCTCGTCACGGGTATCGCTTCGGGATTAACCAGCCGGGGCGCTGGCGCGAAGAGCTGAATACCGACTCGATGCACTACCACGGCAGCAATACCGGCAACGGGGGAGTGGTGGAAAGCGACGCGATCGCCAGCCACGGGCGCGAGAACTCGCTCTCGCTTACCCTGCCGCCGCTGGCAACCATCTGGCTGGTACGGGAATCTGAAGGCGAATAAAACAGAGCGCTGATTTACTGCAATCCAGTTATTACCCGAGGAGATCACTTCTGCATTTATTTACAGAAGAGTAATGCTTTTTCTTCATTATTTTCTTTGATGGCTTTTCATTAATCGCAGGACATAATTATGAGTAAAATTGAATATACTGACAACTTAATGCTGTCGCGCCAGTTACCGCTTAAATCCGTGGCCCTGATCCTCGCCGGAGGACGTGGCACACGATTAAAAGACCTGACTACTATTCGCGCAAAACCTGCGGTGCATTTCGGCGGTAAATTCAGAATTATTGATTTTGCCTTATCGAATTGTATTAACTCAGGCATAAGACGTATTGGGGTTATTACTCAATATCAGTCGCACTCACTGGTTCAGCATATTCAACGGGGCTGGGCATTCTTTAATGAAGAAATGAATGAGTTCGTGGATCTATTACCGGCGCAGCAGCGGGTGCATGGTGAGAACTGGTATCGAGGTACGGCGGATGCCGTGACGCAGAACCTGGATATTATCCGCCGCTATGATGCTGAATATGTCGTTATCCTGGCCGGTGACCATATCTATAAACAAGATTACTCGCGGATGCTGCTCGATCATGTCGAAAAAGGGGCGCGCTGCACCGTAGCCTGCCTGCCGGTGCCGGTAGAAGAGGCGACCGCGTTTGGCGTCATGGCGGTTGATGAGAATGACAGGATCATTGAATTTGTTGAAAAACCGGCTCATCCGCCCACCATGCCTGGCGATGAAACCCGCTCGCTTGCCAGTATGGGCATTTATATATTTGACGCGGAATATCTCTACCAGCTGCTGGCAGAAGACGATCGGGATGAACACTCCACCCATGATTTTGGCAAAGATATTATCCCCAGAATTACGGCGGCAGGTGAAGCCTATGCGCATCCGTTCCCGCGCTCCTGTGTCCAGTCAGATAATAATGCCGAGCCCTACTGGCGGGATGTCGGAACCCTTGAAGCGTACTGGAAAGCAAATCTTGATTTAGCCTCCGTGGTGCCTGAGCTGGATGTTTATGACCGTAACTGGCCGATCCGTACTTATGTCGAATCGCTGCCCAGCGCCAAATTTGTTCAGGACCGTTCCGGCAGCCACGGCATGACCATGAATTCTCTGGTCTCCGGCGGCTGTATTATTTCTGGCTCGGTGGTGGTGCAGTCGGTTCTATTTTCCAAAGTTCGGATTAACTCGTTCTGTAATATAGATTCGTCGGTTGTATTGCCGGGCGTGTGGATTGGCCGCTCATGCCGGATAAGGCGCTGCGTGATCGATCGCGGCTGCGTGATCCCGGAGGGAATGGTTATTGGCGAAAATGCCGTTGAAGATGCGCGGCGCTTTTATCGTTCGGAAGAGGGTATCGTTCTGGTTACCAAAGAAATGCTGGAAAGACTTGAAGTATGAGCCCATTTGCGGAAAAAGCGCGTCCGTCGGCAGGGACAATATTGCCCTGTCGCGGGTCGTCTCTGTGGCTGAATAATAAGGAGCATACATGCAAGTTTTACATGTAGGAGCAGAGATGTTCCCGCTGTTAAAAACGGGCGGGCTGGCCGACGTCACCGGCGCGCTCCCGGCGGCGCAAATTGCCGATGGGCTGGATACCCGCGTGCTGCTGCCAGGGTTTCCGGCGATCCGCAACGGGATACAGGAGCCGCAGGTGGTAGCCAGCAGGGAGACATTCGCCGGGCCGATGACGCTGCTGTTCGGCGACTTTAACGGCGTGGGCATCTATCTGATTGATGCCCCGCATCTCTATGACCGACCGGGTAATCCTTATCATGACCAACAGATGCAGGATTATCCCGATAACGTACTGCGTTTCGCATTGCTGAGCTGGGTCGGAGCCGAGCTTGCCGGCGGTCTGGACCCGTTCTGGCGACCTGAAATCATCCACGCCCATGACTGGCACGCGGGCCTCACGCCGGCGTATCTGGCCGCCCGCGGCAACCCGGCCAAATCGGTGTTTACGGTGCACAACATTGCCTATCAGGGGCTGTTCCAGGCCCGGCATATGGCGGAGATCGCTTTACCGGGGGCATTCTTCCAGATGCACGGAGTGGAGTTTAAAGGGCAGATCTCCTTCCTCAAGGCGGGCCTCTATTTCGCTGACCATATCACCACAGTCAGCCCGACCTATGCCCGTGAAATAACCGAACCGCAGTATGCGTTCGGTCTGGAAGAGCTGCTGCGGCAGCGTCAGCGAGAAGGGCGGCTGTCGGGGATCCTTAACGGGGTCGATGAAAGCATCTGGGATCCGCGCAGCGATTCATTGCTGGCGGCGCATTACGACCCGGCCTCGCTGGCTGAGAAGGCGAAGAACAAGCAGCAGCTGCAAACGACGCTGGGGCTGAAAGAGGACGCTCGGGCGCTGTTGTTCACGGTAGTCAGTCGCCTGACCAGCCAGAAGGGGCTGGATCTGCTCCTTGACGCGCTGCCGGGGTTAGTTGAGCAGGGAGGGCAGCTGGCGCTACTGGGCTCCGGGGACCCTGATTTGCAGGCCCGTTTTCTTGCCGCCGCGGCGCAATATCCCGGGCAGGTGAGTATCCGGATCGGCTACGACGAGGCGCTGTCGCATCAGATGATCGGCGGTGCCGACGTCATCCTGGTTCCCAGCCGTTTTGAGCCCTGCGGCCTGACCCAGCTTTATGGCCTGCGCTACGGCACATTGCCGCTGGTTCGCCGCACCGGCGGACTGGCCGATACCGTCGCCGATTGTTCTCTCGAAAACCTTGCTGACGGCCTCGCGACCGGATTTGTGTTTACCGACAGCGAGACAGCGTCGTTATTACGTGCCATCCGCCGGGCCTTTGTTCTGTGGTCCCGTCCATCGCTGTGGCGGTACGTGCAACGTCAGGCAATGAGCATGGATTTTAGCTGGCAGATTGCCGCAAAGTCTTTCCACCAGCTGTATCAGCGCATTATTTAATTACTACGGATAAGAAAAATGGAACCACGCGTAAGTTATATTTCACCCAGGCTGAATGAAGAAGCGCTGCAGCATGCTATCGCTTATAAGCTCATGTTTATCCTTGGTAAAGACCCTTCACTTGCCAATAAACATGAGTGGCTCAACGCCACGCTGTTCGCCGTGCGCGATCGGCTGGTAGAGCGCTGGCTGCGGGCGCATCGGGCACGGATCTCGCAGCAGGCAAGGCAGGTTTATTATCTGTCGATGGAGTTTCTCATCGGTCGTACCCTCTCTAATGCCTTACTGTCGCTGGGCATCTATGAGGATGTGAAAACGGCGCTGGCAGGAATGGGGCTGGATCTGGAAGAGCTGATTGATGAGGAGAACGATCCGGGCTTGGGCAACGGCGGTCTCGGTCGTCTGGCGGCCTGTTTTCTCGACTCCCTCGCCACGCTGGGGTTGCCAGGACGCGGCTACGGCATCCGCTACGACTACGGCATGTTTAAGCAAAATATCATCGACGGCCGGCAGATGGAGTCACCGGACTACTGGCTGGAATACGGTAACCCGTGGGAGTTCGAGCGCCATAAAACCCGCTATACCGTCCGCTTTGGCGGGCGCATTCAGCATGAGGGCAAAAACTCACGCTGGCTGGAAACCGAAGAGATTATTGCGGTGGCCTACGATCAGATTATCCCGGGTTATGAAACCGATGCGACCAACACCCTGCGTTTGTGGAGCGCCCAGGCCAGCAGCGAAATTAACCTCGGTAAATTTAATCAGGGGGACTATTTCGCCGCCGTGGAGGATAAGAACCATTCCGAGAACGTTTCCCGGGTGCTCTACCCGGACGACTCGACCTATTCCGGGCGCGAACTGCGTCTGCGTCAGGAGTATTTCCTCGTCTCGGCGACGGTGCAGGACATTCTCACCCGCCATTACCAGCTGTATCAAACCTATGACAACCTGGCGGATAAAATTGCTATCCACCTCAACGACACCCATCCGGTGCTGTCGATCCCGGAGCTGATGCGCCTGCTGATCGACGAACACAGCTTCAGCTGGGATGACGCTTTTGAGGTGACCTGCCAGGTCTTCTCCTATACCAACCATACCCTGATGAGCGAAGCGCTGGAGACCTGGCCGGTCGATATGCTGGGGAAAATCCTGCCGCGCCATTTGCAGATTATCTTCGAGATTAATGACTATTTTCTGAAAACCATGCAGGAGCACTATCCCGATGATATTGCCTTGCTGAGCCGGACCTCGATTATCGATGAATCCAACGGCCGCCGCGTGCGGATGGCCTGGCTGGCGGTGGTGGTCAGTCACAAGGTTAACGGCGTGTCGGAACTGCACTCCCGGCTGATGGTGGAGTCGCTGTTTGCCGATTTCGCCAAAATCTTTCCGCGCCGCTTCACCAACGTGACTAACGGCGTCACGCCTCGCCGCTGGCTGGCCGCCGCGAATCCGGCGCTTTCCGGGGTACTGGACCGTTATATCGGCCAGACCTGGCGTACGGATTTAAGCCAGCTGAGCGAACTGGGCGAGTATCAGGATTATCCGCTGGTTAACCAGGCCGTCAGCGAAGCCAAACTGGCGAATAAGCAGCGGCTGGCCGATTATATCGCCCGTCAGCTGGGCGTGGTGGTCAACCCGAAGGCGCTGTTTGATGTGCAAATTAAGCGTATTCATGAATACAAGCGCCAGCTGATGAACGTCCTGCACGTGATCACCCGCTATAACCGCATCAAGGCGGACCCGCAGGCCGAATGGGTGCCGCGAGTGGTGATTTTCGCCGGCAAAGCCGCGTCCGCTTACCACACGGCAAAACAGATCATCCATCTGATTAACGACGTGGCCAAAGTCATCAACGGCGATCCGCAGATTGGCGACAGGCTAAAGGTGGTGTTTATTCCCAACTACAGCGTCAGTCTGGCGCAGATGATCATTCCGGCCGCGGACCTTTCTGAACAGATTTCGCTGGCAGGGACCGAAGCCTCCGGGACCAGCAATATGAAATTCGCCCTGAACGGCGCGCTGACTATTGGCACCCTGGACGGCGCCAACGTTGAGATGCTGGAGCACGTGGGCGAGGAGAACATCTTTATCTTTGGTAATACCGCTGCAGAGGTCGAGGCGCTGCGCAGCAACGGCTATCAGCCGCGCGATTACTACGAGCAGGATGAAGAGTTGCGCCAGGCGCTGACCCAGATGGGGACCGGGGCGTTCAGCCCACAGGAGCCGGGCCGCTATCGTGGTCTGCTGGATTCGCTGATTAACTTTGGCGACCACTATCAGGTTCTGGCCGATTACCGCAGCTATATTGACTGTCAGGACAAGGTGGATGCGCTCTACCGAACCCCGGAAGAGTGGACCGCAAAAGCGATGCTCAACATTACCAACATGGGCTACTTCTCTTCGGATCGCACCGTGCGCGAGTACGCGCAAAAGATCTGGTATATCGACAAAACCCAACTCTAAGCCCGCATTCACAATCCTGGAAGCGCCGGGGGCCCGGCGCGACGGGAAATACATTGATGGGACTGACGGAGATCGCAGGAGGGAAACGCAGGGGCTTATTTTTTCATAAGCCCCTGTTTATTTAATATATCTCGGGAACAATCATATTATCCGGAACCGGGTTACGGTGGTATTCCGGGTTGCGCTTACGCTGTGGCAGGGTGATAACGCTGCCATCGCCTTCCGTGTAAGGAATTTGCTGCAGAAGATGGCTGATGCAGTTCAGTCGCGCCTTTTTCTTGTCAACGCCCTGGACCACCCACCAGGGCGCCTCTGGAATGTTAGTGCGTTCTAACATCACCTCTTTCGCCTCGGTATAGTCCTCCCAGCGGCAGCGGCTCTCTAAATCCATAGGGCTAAGCTTCCACTGTTTGAGCGGATCGTGAATGCGGCTGAGGAAACGCAGCTCCTGTTCGTCATCGGTGATTGAAAACCAATATTTGACGATCTGAATGCCGCTGCGGGTCAGCATTTTTTCGAACTCCGGTACGCTACGGAAGAACTCTTCGTACTCTTCATCGCTGCAAAAGCCCATCACCCGCTCCACTCCGGCACGGTTGTACCAGCTGCGGTCGAACAGTACCATCTCGCCGGCCGCCGGTAGGTGGGCGATATAGCGCTGGAAATACCACTGCGTGCGTTCGCGATCGTTCGGTGCCGGCAATGCCGCCACGCGGCAGGTGCGAGGGTTCAGGCGCTGAGTTATACGCTTGATCACGCCGCCTTTGCCGGCGGCGTCGCGCCCTTCGAAGACAATCACCAGTCGGTGACCGGTGCGCATGACCCAGTCCTGCAATTTTACCAGTTCGCCCTGCAGACGCAGCAATTCGCGGAAGTATTGCTTGCGCCAGGCCTTTTTCTGATCGCTGTCGACTTCGGCGTTGTTAAAACGCAAATCGTCCAGTTCCATCTCCAGCTCTTCATCATAGCTGTCGTAGAACTCCTGCAGCAGGCGCTGGTTGAAGGTTTCGTCGCGGTCAAATTCATGCATAGACATAATCGTTTTCCGTCTTAGTCTTTTTAGAAATTGGTGAAGACCCAGTAAAGCGTTGCCGACAGCAATATCGAGACCGGCAAGGTGAGCACCCAGGCCATCAACAGGTTGCGTAACGTGGACATCTGCAAGCCGGAGCGGTTGGCTGCCATGGTGCCGGCGATGCCAGAGGAGAGCACGTGGGTGGTTGAAACCGGTAGACCGAAGGCGTCCGCCGCGCCGATGGTGGTCATGGCGACCAGCTCGGCGCTGGCGCCCTGGGCATAGGTCAGGTGGGATTTACCTATTTTCTCACCAACGGTCACGACGATCCGCCGCCAACCGACCATGGTGCCGAGGCCCAGGGCGATAGCCACCACAACTTTTACCCAGAACGGGATAAAGCGGGTGGCGCTGTCCAGCTCGCCCTTGAGCGCGTCGAGGTTGTGCTGTGAATTAGTGGAAATCTGCAGCTGGTTTTCAGATTTAAGATGTTTGATGGTTTCCGACGCCAGATACATATCGTTACGGGTGTTGGATACCGACTGCGCGGGGATCTTATCGACCGAGCCGTACTGGCGGATCTGATCGCCGATAGCGCCGGTCAGCTGGGCCAGGGCCGGCACCACTTCCGGGGTTAGCTCCCTGGTACGCACGTAGCTGGTCAGTACCTCGCGTGGAGGCCGCTGGCCGACCGCCGGAAATTGCTGCAGCAAATCGTTTTTGGTGACTTCTGCCAGTGCCGCCACCCGCGGAATTTGCTCCGGAGGCATCGAGCGGTTCAGGGCATAGGCAATCGGCATGGTGCCCACCAGGATCAGCATGATGAGCCCCATGCCTTTCTGGCCGTCGTTGGACCCGTGAGCGAAGGAAACGCCAGTGCAGGTGAGGATCAACAGGCCGCGGATCCACAGGGGAGGCGGCATATTCCCTTTAGGGGCGGTGTACAACTGACGGTTCTTAACGAACGCTTTCAGCACCAGCAGCAGCAGGGCGGCGAACACAAAGCCGATCACAGGCGATAGCAACAGCGCATAGCCCACCTTTATTGCCTGCCCCCAGTCAACGCCGCTGGTGCCGGTACGGCCGTGGATCAGGGCATTCGCCACGCCGACGCCAATAATCGAGCCAATCAGCGTGTGCGATGAGGAGGCGGGTAGCCCGAGCCACCAGGTGCCGAGGTTCCAGATGATGGCGGAGAACAGCAGGGCATACACCATCGCGAAGCCGTTGCCGGTACCGGCCTGCAGGATCAACTCAACCGGCAGCAGCGAGATGATGCCGAAGGCCACCACACCGCTGGACAGCAGCACGCCGAGAAAGTTAAAGAAGCCGGACCAGACTACCGCCACCATTGGCGACAGCGAGTGGGTATAAATTACGGTCGCCACTGCGTTAGCCGTGTCGTGAAAACCGTTAACAAATTCAAAGCCTAATGCAATCAGGAGCGCTAATCCGAGCAACAGGAAAGGAATATAACTTGTATATACTGCGCCGGCGTCATGTACATCATTAAATAAATTTATCCCTGCAAATGCTATGCCTATAACTAATAATAAAACAAAAAAAAGAACAGCTAACCTGCTGTTCTTCTGATGTATTTTAGGAAGGCCGCTGGCGGTTTCCATTTTAGATTGAATAGCGCTGTTATCACTCATAAGTTACCTTTTTAAAATCACGCCCACATATGCTTTTAAAGCGATCTGCACGCCAGATTATTATTAAGTAACATTGCTGTTTTATTTCAGAAGGATTAATCGCGCATAAAAATCATGCTGAGCCGTCAGCTCCTGATTGAATGACGTGAATATGCGTATGGTATTAATATTTACCACCGTGATGTAGTAAGCCGTTGGGCTAATAATCTTATTGTTAAATAAAAATCAGCCGTACGTGTTAAGTCATGCCGATCAGGCAGCTGTAATGTTCAAGACGCTAGCCGCGCTCAATGCGAAACGACAAGCCAGGAGAAGATATTGGTATGCTGCTGGAACCGCTGGGCATCGCTTCCCCGACGACCCGCTATCGCCGTCGTCGGGGCCTGTTTGATGAATGATTATGCCAGCGCCAGCTCCTGCTCTTTGGCCGCCTGCTGACGCTTGCGTTCCAGCTCCAGCGCGCCGCGATGCGACAGATAGCAGAACAGGATGCAGCAAATGACGCCGCCCATCAACAGATAGAAACCGCCGTGCCAGCCCAGATTATCCACCATTACCCCGAACAGACTGGTGCCCAGCGAGGCGCCGAAGATATAGCTCATAAAACCGCGTAGACCTACGGCGGAGCCGACCGCGAAGCTCGGAACAATCTCCATGGTCTGTACCGAAGCCAAAAATTGCGGCACGTAAATCAGGCAGCCGACGATGGCGGCAAAAACCGTGACCATAAACAGTGAGTCGCTTTTCCAGTAACCAATCAAACAGAAGAAGATCAGCGTCATGCAAATCATTGCGAGCGGCATCCTGCGGCCCTTAAATACCTTATCCGACAACCAGCCGGCCAGCAGGGTAGACGGAATGGCCGCCCATTCAAAAAACAGAAACGCGACGCCCATCTCCTCTTTGGAGAAGTGTTTCACCGACAATAAGTAGATTGGCAGCCAGCTGATCATGCCAAAGCGCACCATATAGACGAAGACATCGACCATCGATACATACCAGGCGTTTTTATTCCTTAGCACGTAGGTACAAAAAATCTGCCATGCGCTCATGTTTTCCGGCGCTTTGTCGATATTACCGGTATTCAGCAGCACTTTCTCTTCTGGCAACATTTCGTCCAGTGCCGGCAAGCCTTCGCTGCGCGGTGAGCCTTTACCGAGAACCAGTACCACGAGCGCAAACAGTACCGCCACCGCCGCAGGTACGATATAGCTGGCGGTTTGCCAGTGTTCTGAACCCAGTAGCGCAAACGCGGTGCCGACGATAGGGGCGACAATTCCGCCGCCGACGTTATGCGAGATATTCCAGAACGCGCCGACACGGCCGCGTTCGCGGCGTGGAAACCAGTTGGCGATGGTAATGAATGAGGGCCCTACGCCCATCCCCTGAAACAGCCCGTTGATCACGACCAGCACCACAAAAATCCAGAACGCGCTGCTGAAACCCAGACCGACGTTAACAATGGCGCACATGACCAGGCCAAAGGCCATAAAGACCTTTGGGCTGGCCTTGTCTGCCAGGCTGCTCATCACGCCTTTGCTGATACCGTAGGCAATCAGCATACAGCTGCTGAGCATCCCTATCTGGGTGGCGCTGAGATCGAGCTGCTCTTTCAGATACGGCGTCGACAGGGTGAAGTTATTGCGCACAATGTAGTAGGCAAGGTAGCCGAGAAACACGCTTAATAACGCCTGGAGACGATAGCGTTGGTAAGTGGGTCTTATTTGTTGCGCAGGAACCGCAGCTGCGGCGACTTTTTGTTTTAATAATGAAAACATGTTTAAGTACCTATATTATGTTATCGGTAGTGAATCATGGTGTGCAAATTTGGCGGAGTGGCATGCGAAATAGATTGTGGTAAAAATAAACCAACAAAACAATTCAGTGTATTTGAGTCATATTTGACTCAAATACAAAATCGGATATCTATTTTTTGACTCAAATGTATTTTTGCCTTCACTCTATAATTCGGTGATAATTGGTCCGGATTCAGCGCTCCGTCATATCCTTGCGGGAAACAGTCGGTGCTTGTTAGCTTGATCATCTTAACACTATGATTTTAATGAGGATGATAAGCTATGATCTCTTTTCGGGGATTAAACAGAATGTTGACTTACTCCGCGGTTTAATCGAGGCGTTATCCATAAATGAACTTTTTTGTCACAAACCGGGGCGGGGTTTTATTTATTATTTTTCCTGTTTTATGAAAATGATCACAAAACAATTGCAGCGAAAAGGACGTAGCATGGATAAGCGGTCAAATAAACAGCAGCGAGGTATGATGGTCGTCGGTTTATTTCTCAGCCTGATAACGGTATTTTCTGTTCAGGCCAAAAAGAGTGAGCTGGTGATTGCCACAACGTTTTCGCCCGATGCCACCGCCTATATCATCAGCCGCTGGCAAACTCAGCCGCAGTCGGTGATTATCCGTACCCTCAACCGTACCAGCGCATCGCTGGAACAGCTGCTGGATAGTGCAGGGGGTGAGAATATCGATCTGGTGCTGACCTCTTCGCCGATGCTGCTGCAGCATCTGCAGGAACATCAACGTCTGGCGGCCTACCCGGATGCGCCTGCGCAGTCCCAGCAGCTGGTACCGGAATCAATCCGCAGCACAGCCGTCGCCGTGGCCATCTCCGGCTTTGGGTTGTTAATCAACCAGCGTAATCTCAGCGAACGCCACCTGCCGCTGCCCGCCAGTTGGGATGACCTGATGCAGGCGCGCTATCAGGGAACCTTGTTGATGAGCAGTCCTTCCCGTTCCGATACTAACCATCTGATGGTGGAGTCGCTGCTGCAACAGGAGGGATGGCAGCGGGGGTGGGAAACCATATTGAGCGTGGCAGGGAACCTGATCACTATTTCCAGCCGCAGTTTTGGCGTGGCGGATAAAATCAAAAGCGGTTTGGGGTCGGTCGGTCTGGTCATCGATAACTACGCGAACCTGCTGCTTGACGACCCGAACCTGACGTTCCACTATTTTCCCCACTCGGCAGCCTCGCCAACCTATGTGGCGTTGATCCGCCATAACACGTACCCGGCGGAAGCCCGGCGCTTTATTCAGTTTCTGCTGAGCCCGGAAGGGCAGCAGGCGCTGTCGGATACCAATACCGGGAAGTATTCGATTATCCCCGCCCCTGGCAACGGCGCGCGTGCGCGGCAACAGCATCAGCTACTGAGCGAACCCTCTCTCAATTATCAGCTGATTTTGCAACGTCAGCGTCTGGTGCAAAAGCTGTTCGACACCGCCATCAGTTTTCGCTTGTCCCAGCTGAAAGACGCCTGGCGCGCGCTGCACAATGCCGAATCCCGACTTAAGACGCCGCTGCCGGAGATCCGCGCCTTGCTGACCGCCATGCCGGTGAGCGCTCAGCAAAGTCGGGATCGGCGCTACCTCCAGCAGTTGGATAACAAAGATCAGGCCGAGCAGTTGATGATGGAATGGCAGCTGTTTTTTCAGGAGCAGCAGCGACAAGCGATTGAGAAACTGGAGAATCTGAAATGAGGCTCCCCGGTTTTATTAAAAACCTGACCATCAGCGCCAGCCTGCGCGGCGCCTTTCTCACCGGGGCGCTGCTGACGCTGATTGTCAGCGGCGTCAGTCTATATTCCTGGCACGAGCAAAGTTCGCAAATCCGCTATGCCCTGAATGACTATTTTCCGCGGATACAGACCTCATTTCTGATTGAAAACAACCTGAATACCGTGGTCGATCAGCTCAACGAATTTTTGCTGGCGGCCAATACCACCTCACGCCTGCAGTTGCGCAACCAGATCCTGCAGCACCTCGATCAAATCGCCACTCTTAGCCAGCGTCTCGACACACCGGAGCGCCAGCAAATTGAACTGACGCTGCGGGACAGCCGCCAGCTCCTCGCGAGGCTTGACCGTTCGCTGTACAACATGTTCATCGCCCGTGAGAAGGTCAATGAGACCACCGCGCGGATTAACTGGCTGCATGAAGATTTCACCACCGAGATGAACTCTTTGGTGCAGGATTTCAGCTGGCAGCAGGGCGCGCTGCTCGATCAGATGGAGGCAAAACCGGGGAATGCCATCCCCCGACTACAGGCCAATCTTCGTGCGGTGCAGGGGGAGCAGCAGCAGGTCTATACCCTGGCGCGTATTGAAAATCAGATTATCAGCGACCTGCGCGACCGATTGATCGAGGTGCAGTCCAGCACAGAGGGCAATGGCAATATTGAAGGGCATATTCGCTATCTGGCCTATCTGAAAAAAACCGCTGGCGACAATATGCATCTGCTGGAAAGCTATCCCAGTACGATAACCCTGCGCCAGACGATTGATGAGCTACTCGATATCGGTATTGCCGAAAATAAAATGCCGGCGGCGATCCGCGAATATATTCAGGCACAGGACTCGCTATCGCAGGTGACGCAAGACAAAGAAACGACGCTGGCCCGCTTTCGCGCCCAGCTGGAGTCCCAGCTCAGCGACAGCCACAGCAAAATGCGCGCCTTTAATCAGCGCCTCGAACATACCATGTGGTTCAGCGGTAGCCTGATTCTGATTGCCACGCTGCTGGCATTGATCCTTGCCTATTTGCTCAACCACTATTTTATCCGCTCGCGGCTGGTTAAACGCTTTAACCAGCTTAACCAGACGGTGGTCCGTATCGGGTTAGGCGACGTTAACGCCGACATTCCGGTTTACGGCGAGGATGAACTGGGGCGCATTGGTAAACTCCTGCGCCATACCCTCGGCCAGTTAAATCAGCAGCGTCAGCTGTTGGAGCGGGAAATTACTGAGCGAAAAAGGGTGGAAACGCATCTGCGCACCACCCAGGATGAACTGGTTCAGACCGCCAAGCTGGCGGTGGTTGGGCAGACCATGACCACTCTGGCGCACGAAATAAACCAGCCGCTCAACGCGCTGTCGATGTATCTCTACAGCGCACGTAGCGCCATCAGAAACGGACAAGCGGATAACGCCGGTCAGACGCTGAGCAAAGCCGAGGGACTGATTGGCCGCATTGACGCCATTATCCGCAATCTGCGGCAGTTTACGCGGCGGCCGGAGGTTGATGCTCCCGCCAGCCCCGTCGATCTGCGCCATGCTTTTATCGCCGCCTGGGAGCTGTTGTCCCTGCGTCATAAGCCGCTGCGCGGCTCGTTGCACCTGCCCCCTGGCGCAGCGCAGGTGCTGGGAGATGAGGTGCGGATCCTGCAGGTGCTGGTCAACCTGCTGACCAACGCGCTGGATGCGGCACAGGGTGCACCCAGCATTACGGTTGCATGGGGGCAGTCAGCCGAAGGCTGGACGGTAACCATCACGGATAACGGCTGCGGCTGGCCGCTGGAGCTGGCCGACTCACTGCTGAAACCGTTTGTCACCAGCAAGCAGCTGGGGCTGGGGATCGGCCTGTCAATCAGCGAATCCTTGATGCGACAGATGGGCGGGCATTTACGGCTGGCGTCGACGCTGAGCCATCATGCCTGCGTTGTTTTGCAATTTTTACCAACGGATGTCAACCATGCTCACTCATCAACATAATATTCTGCTGATTGACGACGACAGCGACGTGCTGGACGCCTACACTCAGCTGCTGACGGAGGCCGGACACCGGGTGTATGCCTGTCGCGATCCGCTGCTGGCGCAGGATCTGGTGAGCGAGGAGTGGGGGGGGATCGTGCTGAGCGATGTCTGCATGCCGCATTGTTCCGGTATCGATTTGCTGAAGATCCTGCTGAAACATGACCCCCATCTGCCGGTGATGCTGATTACCGGCCACGGCGACGTCCCGATGGCCGTCGATGCCGTCAAAAAAGGGGCATGGGATTTTTTGCAAAAACCGGTTAACCCGGAGCAGCTGTTAGGCCTGGTCGATAAAGCGCTGGCCCAGCGCCAGACGCAGGTCGTGCGTCGGCAATGGCAAAAGGAGCAGCTGGAAGACAACCTGATCGGCCGTAGCGAATGGGTCATTCAGATGCGGCATACGCTCCAGCAACTGGCAGAAACCGATATCGCGGTCTATTTCCATGGTGAACGGGGCACCGGGCGTACGCTGGCAGCGTGCTATATGCATCGCCTTAGCTCACGTCATTCGCAGCCGATTATCTTCGGCGATATCCTCGAAGAGCAGGACACGCCGCTCAATGAATGGATCGCGCAGGCGCAGGGTGGGACGCTGGTCCTGCGCAATATCGAGTATCTGACCCAGGCGCAGCAGCATATGCTGGCGCACCTGCAGGGACAAGATGAGCTGCCATTTCGCCTGGTCGGCATCGGGCTACAGCCGCTGATTGCCATGGCCGGCAATAACCGCATTATCCCCGATCTCTACTACTGTTTCGCCATGACCCAGCAGTATTGCCCGCCGCTGGCGCAGCGGCTTGACGATATCGAGCCACTATTCATGCACTATCTGCAACAGGCCTGTTTGCGCCTGAATAACCCTGTACCTGAACTTCCAGCGGCGCTGGCTAAAAAACTGATCGCGCGTCCCTGGCCGAATAACGTCCGCGAGCTGGCCAATGCCGCCAAACTGTTTGCCGTCGGGGTGATGCCGCTGGCCGACATCCCGAACCCCATGCTGCACTCCGTTGAGCCCGTTCAGCTCGACCAGCGGGTCGAAGATTACGAGCGGCAGATTATTGTCGAGGCCCTGAATATCCACCAGGGCCGAATTAACGATGTCTCCGAATATCTGCAGATCCCGCGCAAAAAACTCTATCTGCGGATGAAAAAGTTTGGTCTGAACAAACATCACTACCGTTAACGGGTCAAAGCGGCGTATCGGTTCAGCCTTTTAGGCGCACGGCGGCCCGCTTTTCGCTCACCAGGAATAACGAGTTGACGACGATCGCGGTGAGGGTACCCGCCGCCATGCCGTTACCCAGCACCATCTGCACTCCGACGGGGAAATTCTGGTACAGGCCAGGCACGAGGATCGGCAGCATCCCCATCGCCAGACCAGTGGCTAAGGCATAGGTTTTCCCCGGCTTGTGCAGCGGCTCGCGGGCAATCATATCGATGCCGATGACCCCGATGATGCTGAAGACAATCACCGCCGTCCCGCAGACCACCGGACCGGGCAGACAGGTGGCAAGGCGCACCAGCGGCGAGAATAACGCAATCAGGATTAACAGCAATCCGGCAATCGCCGTGACGTGGCGTGATTTGACGTTAGTGGTCCGCACCACGCCGATATTCTCGCCGGAGGTGATGATCAACGAAGTACCGAAAACGCCGCCCAGCAGCGAGATAACGGCGTCGCCGCGGATGGTGCGGGGAATGGCCTGATGGACGTTTTGTGTCGCTTTGACGATCTCTGCGGTGGCAATCGTTTGCCCGGTTGCTTCAGCCATAGAAATCACCGCATAAATCAGCAGCGGTAGAGACGCTGACAGATTGAAGATTGGCCAGCCGAACGGAAACAGCTGCGGCAGGCTGAACAGCGGCCCGTGGCTGACGCCGCTAAAATCGGCGCTGCCCAGCAGCATTGCCAGCAGCGTGCCCGCCAGCAGGCCGAACATGACCGACAGCTGACGTAGGATGCCGCTGAACGCCAGAGCGAAGATCAGTGTAATCAGGATGGTGACCAGCGCCAGAATAATGTTCGTGGGCTGCGCAAAGTGGCTGCTCCCCGGCTGACCGATAATGAGCCCGCCGTACAGGCGAATCAGGTTGATGGAGACCAGCAGCAGCATAATCCCGATGATAAACGGCGGGAAATGGTGCAGAAAACGGCGAAAAACGGGTAGGGCAATAAAATAAAACAGCGATGTTAAGATCACCGCGCCAATTGCCGTTTGGATATTGGTCTGTAAAGCGATAGCGATGAAGATCGCGATAGGGGCACCGCCCGGAACCATAATAAACGGCAGGCGCGCGCCGAAGCTGCCGATACCGAGGCTTTGCAGGATGGCCCCCAGCCCGCACATCAGAAAGGTGGCGCTTAGCAGCGATGTGGTGACGCCATCGCTGAAGTGAAGCGCCTGGGCAATAAGAAAAACGGCGGCGATCGGCGTAGCGGCCACAACCAGCACATGCTGAAGGGCCAGCAGCAGCTTAGTTTGCCAGGGCAAGGCTTCGTTTTCCGGCACGGCGGAGTCAGAATACGGCATAAATTCCTCCCAAAGACGTGAGAACATCCCCGCCGACCCGCGTCGGCGAAGAGCGATTATTTCAGCCACGGTAGCGCATCGGCCGCGTAGCGGTGCGCGCGGAAGGCGCTGTTTTGCTTACCGGGGATGATCCCCTTGCTAAGATGCTCCGGGTATTCATTGAAGTAAGGAATAATGTATTCCCATACCGTCTCCCCCTGTGGAGTCACTTCAAACAGGCGGCCGAAGGCGGATTCGCAGATAAAGGTATTGCCGTTGGCCAGGCGCTGAGCGCTGCCCATATAGGGTGAGAAAAAGGCCGGCGGGAAAATATCGCGATATTGCCAGCGAATAGCCTGGGTGTGCGGGTCGAACTCCAGCACCGTCGAGTGTGGCGAGGTTACGCCGGTGCGCAGGTTACCGTTATCGAACACCAGAATCGAACCATTTTCCATCTCAATCGGGGTGTGCTGTTGGGCGACGACATCCGGCCCCACGTGCCAGACCATGCTGCCGGTCTCTTTATTGACGGCAATTACCCCGGAGGTGGTGCGCAGGCTCATCAGCACCAGGCCGTCGCGGGTGACCGACAGACCGTTGATCATCGGCCAGTGGCGGCGGTCGAAGATCTCATGAACCGGAAAATCTTCCGGGGCCAGATGCTCCCATGCGCGCCATTCCCATACCACTTCACCGTCGCGATTGACCTCTTTGACGATATCGCTCTGTATGACTCCGTCCGGCGCATCGCGGCGCGGATCGCCGCCGGTGATGCGAGCGGCAATTTCCGCCGGCAGCGGCGCCGCCGCGGTATACAGCAGGTTACCGTTCGCCAGCCACTGCGCGTCGTGGTGATGGAAGATATCCTCATAATGCCAGACCACTTCGTTATCCGGAGTGACTTCATAAAAATCGCCGCCGTGCCAGAGATCCCAGGCCGGATAGAGGTTGGCTGAGATGCTGTGGCTACCGTTATAGCCGAGGTTACCGTTAGGCAGCAGCACGGCATCGCGTCCGGCACGAACCGGGAGCTGCCACTGGTGCGCCACTTTTCCACGCTCATCAACCAGATATACCCGGCCTTCGGCAGTTTGTGGGGCGAAGAGCGTATAGCCGCCGAAGCTTTTCTCCATATCGGAGAAGGTCAGCCCGCTCGGACGACGCCCGAGGGTGAATGCAGGATCCTGAGATAAGTGTGCCACGTAGCCTCCTGAAGCGATTATTTTCTGGCAAAATACACCATTAAAACGTTTTAATGAAACAACATTAGATAGGAATGCTCGCCAGAGAGCTACGGTAAACGGCCACTTTTTTAATATGATTTTGTTATGTAATAGTGCCGAAATTCATACCCTGGAAATGTGCTACCCTGAGCGTAAATTCTCGGGAGGGAACGCCAGCCAGATGACTGCTCAAGATAAAAAACGCGCCAGACTCATTGATGTTGCACGCCTTGCCGGCGTATCGCCTGGCACCGTGTCTAATGCGTTACATCACACCCGTTTTGTCGAACCTGAGACCCGGCAACGTATTGAGGAGGCGATTCAGGCACTGAACTACACGCCGAATATTCGCGCCCGCCAGCTGCGTACCGGCAAAACCAACACTATTGCGCTTCTTTCTTCCTTGCCGCTGACCATCGCTTCCGGAGCATCGAAGCTGGGTTTTATGATGGAGGTCGCGCTTACGGCGGCGATTATGGCGCTGGAGAAGCAGCATGCGCTGATCCTGGTCCCGCCCGGGAAGAACCCGCTGGACATGGTGACCTTTGATGCCGCCATTCTGCTGGAACCCGCCGAAAACGATCCGCAGCTGCAGGCTCTGCAACAGGCGGGGATCCCATGCATCACTATTGGCCGCACGCCTGGAACACCGACGCCGGTACCGTGGGTGGATCTGCATTCGGAAGCGACGGCGAAACTGTTGCTGAGCCACCTGCAGACAGAAGGCGCCGATTGTTGCGCGCTCTTTGTCGGGCATACGCCGCGGACCTCCGCGCTGGAAACGGAGGTCGCTTATCGCCACTGGTGCGAAGGGCGGCAGACGCCGGTGATCTATTACCTTGATGAGCATGAAGGGGAAACGGCTGGCTATCAGGCGGCGCGTCAGATGTTGCAGGAACATCCCGAAATCAATGGCGTCCTGGTACTGGTTGATACCTTTGCCAGCGGCGCCGTGCGCGCTTTTCACGATGCGGCGATCGCCATGCCGCAGCGGATGCGCTTAGCCACCCGTTATGACGGTATTCGCGCCCGGGAATCCTTGCCGCCGCTGACGGCGGTGAACATGCACCTCGATGAGGTTGCCCGTCAGGCCGTCACGCTACTGTTTGAAGTGCTGGCCGGACATAACGTGATCGGCAGCCGCGGGCAGATGCCGGAACTGGTGGTCAGAGCCTCGAGCAAATTGTCGTAAGGGTCGTCAACCGCCGCGCTAGCGGCGGACGGCCGGCTTCTTAAACAATGAAAAGGTGAGGGATGCTTTAACTGCACATGAGTAAATAGCAAATAGAAGCTGCGGCAAAACGTGACCCGATGCTTTTACTGCCTTCGCAGTCAATTTAACATAATATACATTATGCGCACCTAAGTTGTAGGGGCTCAATGCTAAGTCTGTTTGTGGCTAACTGGCGTAACTCTCTTTCTCTATATCTATATAGGAATACCTGGCTATAGTTTTCAAACCTGTATGTCTGGTCAACGACTCACTTTTCCTGATGAGGCATTTTCTATGGCTATACCTGATGCCGAGGTTTTCTCCGTGAAAGAAATCAACTGCCTCAAAATCCTTCACTTCACGATGTTATCAATCGCAGCTCACGTCCTGGTCAGGCAGCGAAAATGCTCCGGTATCACGCCGCGCCATTGCAACCGACTGCTGCAACGCCGCCTGGAATGAATAACCAAAGTCGCGGCCGCGCTGGTAATCGCTCAATCGCCTGTTGCCCGAATCACTGACCTAACTGGCGCTGAGTATCATTCTGGAACGTTACTCAGATTTTGGCCCCACACTGGCGCGAGAAAAGCTGGCTGAAAATCACGGCATTGTCATTGGTATGGAAACGCTCAGACGTCTCATGATAAAAACCGGGCTCTGAGGACAAAAAAAGCCCCTTCAGGGGCTTTAATAAGATTAAGAACAACGCCGCGGTCTTACTCTTACGGCGACCAGTCCGGTAGTTCCCTCGATTATTTGGTCAGTTCCGCCGTCATATGAACGCCGTTATTGAAGCTGGCCTCGGTAATTTTGTACGACGTACCGCTCTGTTTTGCCTGTGCGGCGATCTGTGCTTCAGCGCTGTCAATCGTTGATGCCGTGGCGGTCACGCTCTGGGCAAAAGCGCCGAAAGACATCATGGAAAAAGCAGAAACTACAACTAAAGTTTTGATGGATTTCATGGTCGTATTCCTTAAGTCATTTGTTCAGTATTGGGCGATGTTGCCCTGATGTGATAAATGATAAGACGACCATGGAGTGATTAAAATCGAAACCATTTGTGGATGTTATTCAAAAAAACAGAATGAATTTCGCACGCCCTTCTCCACTGTTTCTTTATCAACCTGTCTGCTTTTGCTGCACCGTATTTTTGCAGCTCCATGCCTCGTCACCTGTAATCGATAAAGCTCAGGATGGCCTCGTTGAACTCTTTCGGCGCCTGAATAAACGCGAAGTGGCTGGTGTTTGGTAAAATCAACAATCCGGCATTCGGGATGGTGTTGGCAATATATTCCAGATGCTCCCGCACAATGGCCTCGTCATGGTCGCCATCGACAATCAGTACCGGGGTCGTGATTTTCTTGAGATCGTCATCGCTCCAGTTGGGCTGTGTTGCCCACATATGGCTTATCTGATCGACAAAGGCATCGTACTGGTCGGGAGTTTTTGAAAGCTTGCGATATTCATTGCCCGCCCGTTCGATATAGCTGGCAAAGACCGGGTTTTTCTCGGTATCAGGTTTTACGCCGCTGGTTTTCGTATTGGGGGCAAAGGAGAAAATGCGGTTCACTCTGGTCGGGTGGCGAATAGCCAAATCGATACCAATAATTCCCCCATCGCTCCAGCCGACAATATCCGCTTTCTTAATGTTCAGATGATCGAGCAGCGCAACCACATCATCACTCATCAAGTCGTAGCTGTAAGGGCGCTCGTCACGCGTGCTGCGTCCATGGCCCCGACTATCAACCACAATGACCTTATGATGCTTCGCCAGCGCTGCAACCTGTTGACCCCAGTAATCGGAATTCGCCAGCCCGCCGTGGAGCAAAACCACCGGCGTTCCCTCTCCGGTGGTGGCGTAATAGAGCTGTATTCCGTTTACGCTGGCATACGCCGGTTTCAGCGCGGCGACAGGCGCTGGTGTTCGCGGCAGATTTTTCCAACGTTCCCCCCAGGCTATGGGGGATTGAGGGGTGACCGACCAGGCCGCAGAGGTGCTCAACGTCCCCATCACGCAGAGCAGTCCGGCGAGGAATAGCGTATTTTTTCTCTTCATAGCGATCGCTCCTGATAACGTTTACTGTGCCTCACCCAACTCACGGGTGCGTTTCACCGCCGCAAGCACGCTGCGTTGCAGGCCTGCAGCGAAATCGCTGTTGTTAAGCTCATACAACCCATGAATCCCGACTCCCGCCGGGGAGTTGTTGATATCGAGTAGCTGCCTCGGGTGTTTCTGGCTCAGGCGCAGCATCTCTATCGCCCCCTGCAGATTTTCCAGAACCACCTCAGCTGCCTGCGCGCGCGACAGACCGGCCAGCACGCCCGCATCGGTAAACGACTCGATAAAGTAATAAATATAGTTCGGCCCGGCGACGCCGAAGCCGGTAAAGATATCAATAAGCCGTTCCGGCAGGTAAAGCACCTTGCCAAAACCGCTCAGAAAAGGCTCCACCTGTTCGGGAAGCGCCTGCGCGTTCAGAACCACCCCGCTGTAGCCAAATCCGGTATCGGTAAGCGTATTAGGGATAACCCGGGCAATGGGTTTTCCCGTCCCCAATACGGTTTCGAGTTTGTGCAGCGTCACCCCGGCAATCAGGGAGATCACCGTCGTTGCGGCAGAAAGATGGGGCCGAATATGCTCTGCCACACTCGATAAATCGTCCTGTGGGCGGATCCCCAGCACCACCAGGGCGGCCTCGCGCAACACATCCTCGCGCTGCTGCTGCACCAGGCCATAACGTTCAGTGAGCGCTGCGATGCGACCCGAATCGATATCCTCCAGCGAAATCTCTTCCGCGCGAAGCGTCCCCGCCGCCAGCGAGGCTCGAATAATGGCCTCCGCCATTTGTCCGGCACCAATAAAATGTACATTTGCCATGCGCAGTGACTCCTTATTGAAAGCGATATTCGCCGTTGCCTACGCGAAAACGTTGGCCTTTCAGCGCCGGGTCAGCGACGTTAAAGACCAGTTCGACTAAGCGGTTGGCCTGCCCCTGGAGAAAAACAAAGCGCTGTTGGCCCACTGCCAGCCCCTCAGGCAGTTCATTGAACCCAAATAGCGCGTGCCAGTGCGCACGCGCGGCCTGCGGGTCTTGCACCGCAAAAATAGCGCTCTGCAACGTTACCTCGCCTGCGGGATGTGGCCCGTCGAGCCCCTGAGCACGTAGCCGCGCCAGCCGCGCGCTATCGCCCTCTCCCCATTGCAAAATAAAGGGATACGGCAGACCGTTAAAATCCCCATCGATAGTGAAAATACGCCAGCTAATGGTATTACCCTGCGGATCGTTACGCCGGCCGTCGACAATCGGGGAGACATTCAGCCCCTTGCTGCGCAGGTCGGCATGCGTCTGGTCAATATTATCCGTGCGCAGCGCCACCCGATGCAGCGCCTGGTTTTCCGGCAACAGCTGCGCCGCGTCACGGGAGAGCAAAAAATCGGCCTGCGCCGACGCCAGCTCGGCGCGATCGTAGATGGCGAGAAATTCGATATAGGTCAGTCCGAAATAGCTGAGCGCATTCCAGGTCCCCCAGCCAGGGTGACGCCCACCGGCAAGCGCGCTGAGCTGCTGCCCGGCAAACGCGGCAATCGCTTCGTCCGGCTGGTTCACAAACTGAACGGCGTGATCCCATTTTAATGTTGTCATTAAGCCTCCTGAGTCTGGTAGAAACGCAGCCGGCAGGCGGCATCCCCCCGCGCCAGCGCGGTCTCAACCGCTAACTGCATGCCCTCGAATGCATCGGTTAACGCATGATCCCCTTCCATGCAGATGTCGCACAGCGTCTCAATCTGCCGGGCATCGCGTCCCTGCTGACGCCAGCAATTGACGTAAGGGCAATAATGGAACAGCACAATAAACTCTGACGGGCTGGTCGATACGGTCTCCATTTCGTAAACCTGCGATTCCAGCCCACGGGTAAACACAGCAGCAAATTCCTGCAAATCGTTGTCACAACGCATCTTCGCGCGTACGGAACGCCCGATATCACGGCCATAACGGCGGATAGCGTCGCGCGCATAATCGTCGGGCTGATTGCGTAGCCGGGATTCATCAAGTAAATAGCCAAGCGTCGCGGCGCGCTTTTCGGTGATAGCCCGTAGCGCAAGAGTAACCTCGTCGTCCAGGGTCGGCGCGTTGTGCGCCGAAGCGGGCTGTTTTGTATTCATCAGACAGCACTCCCCTTAAACGACTATTCCCAGTCGGTGTTTACTTTGACGCTTTCCGCACCCGGCAGACCGTAAACATCTTCGTCATACCACTTGCGAGACAGTGCGGCCAGCGTGCCGTCTTTTTTAAGGGCTTCAAGCTCGTGGTCGATGGCCTCAATCAGTTTCGGGTCGGCATTCTTTTTGTATAAATAGACGTTGGGGAACAAACCGACCGACCCGGAGGCTTTCAGGTTCAGATTCAGGGCTTTGTTTAACGCCAGTAATGCGCCAATCGGATATATAGCCGCATCGTACTCTCCGGAGGCGACGGCTTTGAAAATGTCCGCCGCAGATTGCTCACCGTTCGGCTGCAGATTGATTTGCTGACCTGGGTGCTTTTTGTTGTAGTTATCAATAACGGTATAGCGTGCGTCAGACGTATGGATCGGCACCAGTTTTTTCTTACCGCTCGCCAGATCTCCCAGCGTATGAATATCATTTTCATTGTTACGTATAATTAAACGCAGGTCGCTGATGCCCGAAGGCTGGCCAGAGTACGCGTATTGTGCCGCGCGCTCTTTCGTCAGATAAAAATGGTCAGCCGCCAGAGTATACGCGCCGGTGGATAACCCGATGATCATCGCATCACGAGAGACCGCATTAAAATGGAACTTATAGTTGGCGAGCTTCTGGTCAATGACTTTTAATAACTCACCATCGTAACCGGTAATATTGTTATTATCATCCACAAAGCTAAACGGGAACCCGTTCGCATTCACCACCACTTCAACAGTTTCTGCATTCGGGCTTTTTTCGACCGCCTGAACCACCGCTACCTGCATTGCTAACAGCAACGAACCGATCATTAACACCTTATTTTTGAACATACTTCTTTCCCCAAAATGAGTGAGATGGAACCACTTTTCGTGCATGGCTTTTCCACCGGTTACTGAGATACGCCTCGATATGTCGCAATATCCGGGTAAGGACCAGACAGAGCGCAATATAAATAATCATGACGATGCAATAGGCCTCCACATAATGAAAACCACGTGCCGCCGCGATATTCGCCTTTGCCATCACATCGATCACGGTGATGGTATAAACCAGCGACGTATCCTTGATCAGGTCAATCAGGACGCTGGTGTAGTTAGGTAAAGCGGATACCGCCGCCTGCGGCAAAATAATGCGTCGAAACTGGGTAAAACCGGTCAGGCCAATCGACCATGCAGCTTCTCGTTGCCCTTTTTCCACCGCATTCCACGCCGAACGAAACGTCTCTGCGAAGTACGCGCTGAACACCACTGAAAAAGCAGCTACTGCGGCTACCAGAGGCGAGAGCTTGTAGGTGAACGGCGTCTCCTGCGGACCGCCAAAAAGCCCGCTGGCAAGCCACGGCCAGACATAAAAAATAAAATAGAGCATCACCAGCATGGGGATGGAGCGCCCAAAAGAGATAAACACCGCAACCAGATATTTCACGTAAGGCACATCGCGAATGACCACCCAGGCCAGGACGCCGCCTAATAGCGTCGAAAAAAATAACGATAAAATGGTGATCAGCAACGTGATCGGTAGTGCACTTAGTATAAAGGTGAAATTATCCCGGATAAAATCGATGCTAAACATAGTCGTATTTTACTCCAGTAAATATTGATACTTTTTCTCAATACGGGTAGTGAGATAAAAGATAATTATGTTAAGAAACCAGTAAATGAGGATAACGCTAATAAATGCCGCAACCTGCTTGGTACCATAGCTGTTTTGCGAGATTTTCTGCGCCCGACCAAAAATATCGACAATGCCAATAATATTAACCAGCGACGTCATCTTAACGAGGTTGATTAAAATATTGCCAAAATTCGGAATGGCGATAATGAGTCCTTGCGGGAAAATGATGCGCGCGATCCCAATATGCCAGGGAATATTCAGGCTGCGTATTGCCTCTTTTTGTCCTGGATCCACGGCATTCCATGCCGAGCGCATCATTTCTGCAAAATAGGGGCTAATGCCAACAGAAATAGACAATATGGCAAAGGTCATATCGCTAATCAGTAACGCCGGTAGTTCCAGCGCTGAGAGAATCAGTTTTCCGCCGAAGAAAAAGAGCAGGATCAGCAGAGCCAGCGGCGCTCCGCGCAGCACATCGGTGTACGCTTTCGCAAACACACTCAACACCGGTGAACGGCTAAACTGCAATACCGCAGCCAGCAGGCCAAGCGCCAGGCCGAGAAGCAGAGATGCAAGCGTAATACCCAGCGTGATCGGCAGGTTTTCCAGTAATTTCGGCACAATGAAAAGCAGATCGTCGGAACTCAATAACGGATGTGGATTCATCAGCGTGGCCTCAGGCGTGGTAACGTAATCGGGCAAGAAACGCCTGGGTCCTCGCGTGCAACGCCGCGCCAAAAATTTGCTCAGGCGGCCCCTGCTCCACGATCTCCCCGTTTTCCATAAACACCACCCTGGAGGCGACCTGGCGGGCAAACTCCATTTCATGAGTCACGATAATCATCGTTTGCCCGTTGGCGGCAATGTTCTGAATCAGCGTCAGGATTTCGCCTACTTTTTCCGGGTCCAGAGCTGATGTCGGTTCATCCAGTAACAGCACTGCCGGGTTAATTGCCAGCGCACGGGCAATGCCGATACGCTGTTTCTGCCCGCCAGAAAGGCTGTTCGGGTAATGGTCTTTTTTATGCAACAGCCCGACCTGTTTTAGCAGACGCTCGGCTACAGCCACTGCCTCCTGACGAGGGCGTTTTTGCGCATAAATCAGGCCTTCGGTAATATTTTGCAATGCGGTGAGATTGTGAAACAAATTCCAGGATTGAAAGACCATCGCGGTTTTCGCGCGTATTTTTTCAATCTCTTTTTTTCCGGCTTTCGCGCAGTCAACAACCGCATCATCGATTTCTATTTTCCCGCTGTCGGCAGGCTCCAGAAAATTTAAGGTGCGCAATAATGTCGTTTTCCCCGAGCCGCTTGGACCAATAATGCAGATAACTTCCCCTGTATTAATGGAAAGCGAAACCTCTTTTAGTATTTGTTCGCCAGTAAAACTTTTACTGATCTTATCAATAGCAATCATTATTTTATTTTCGCAGCGAGCTATCCCTGATAAATGCGCAACACTGGCATTTATTTCTTTACTAAAACTATATTGCTGCGGGGTCTATAAAGACAAACAAGAAAAACACATATCCAAAGTTGAAAAACACATTTCCGACACAGGGCATTTTTCCTGAAACTGGAATATTCAAACTGTTGAGAGAATATAAAAGGCGGGGAAAAGAATGATCCGCTATTTATCGCCGCGGATCATTCTTTACATTCTTTTTTAGCAGCCCACTCCTGCGCCCGCTAAGGTTCACCCAGTGTCAGCGAAGGCGATCAATCCAGGCAAAGAGTGATTTAGCAGCCACGCTATCGCCGGGCTGCGGTGATAAACCGCTCCGGATGGGCGAAAAGAGCCCCGACTTAACGGGAGTCCTCTTCCCTGCCCCGCCTGTCTGGTTCTTTTATATGCAACGCACCTGGATCTGACATTTGCACCTTTGCAGTGCCACCGCACGACGAAATCCCACCCGCCACCTCCATTCGATTTCAGTTTAACATGTTGATTATACTCATATTTTATAATTGGCTTATTTGTTGCATTGGTATGTGTATACACATATGTCGACAAGGTGTTATGCAATGAATCAGATGAAGTCAGTAAAATGCACGCAGGGGATGGCTGTTGCGCCGCACGCGATGGCAGCAGAAAGCGCTGTCGCTGTTTTAAGAGACGGTGGCAACGCTATTGAAGCGATGGTTGCCGCCGCAGCCACTATCGCCGTTGTCTATCCGCATATGAACGGCATTGGCGGCGATGGTTTCTGGTTGATCTCGGCGCCGGGTAAAGAGCCGGTAGCGATTCAGGCATGTGGATATGCGGCACAAAAAGCTGATATCCCTTTTTATAAAAAGGCGGGTTTTCAGCAAATTCCGTCGCGGGGTCCGCATGCCGCCAATACCGTGGCCGGGGCGGTGGCAGGTTGGAGCCTGGCGCTGGAATGGGCGGAACAGAACCTCACTGAACCAGCGCGCCTGCCGTTATCCCGTCTGCTGAAGGATGCTATTCACTATGCTCGTTATGGCGTTCCGGTCAGTGATGGGCTGCACCAGCAAATCGCATCCAGGCTAAACCAGCTGCGGTTATTCCCCGGCTTTACCTCGCTATTCGCTCCCTCAGGCGAGGCGCTGAACACGGATGAATTGCTGCACCAGCCTGCGTTAGCCAACACGCTGGAAAAGCTGGCCATAAACGGCCTGGATGATTTCTATCACGGTGATATCGCTCGTCTTATTGCCAGTGAACTTAACGCCGCCGGCTGCCTGTTGCAATTCAGCGATCTGGATAGCTTCGGCGCTTCTCTGGTCAAACCGCTGGCGCTGGAAATATATGCCGGCACGGTTTATAACCTGCCCCCGCCGTCCCAGGGCCTGGTCTCGCTGCTTATCACCGGGATCATCGAATATCAGCGTAAAAAAGGCGCCATTGTTGACGAAGCTGATTTCATTCATCAGTGCGTGGAAGCGATCAAGCTCGCGTTTGATTTGCGGGATCGTCATATCACCGACCCGGCGCATATGAAAGTCGACCCACAATCCCTGCTCGCGCCGGAAAACATCGAAATGCTCAGCCAACAAATCGCGGCCGATCGAACGCGAGCGTGGGAAGGTGGCCGCGGTCCGGCGGACACGATCTGGATGGGGGTCGTCGATAGTTCTGGTACGGCAGTGAGCTATATCCAGAGTATTTATCATGAATTCGGCAGCGCCGTTATTCTGCCGGACAGCGGCATTATCTGGCAGAACCGGTGCAGCAGTTTTTCGCTTGACCCCGCCGCGACTAACCCGCTTCAACCAGGTCGTTTGCCATTCCATACGCTCAACCCGGCGCTGGTGCGCCTGGTAAACGGTGACGTGATGGTTTACGGCAGCATGGGCGGCGACGGCCAGCCGCAGACAATGGCCGCCGTTTTCGACCGTATTCTTCATCAAGGCATGTCTCCGCAGGCAGCGGTAGCCGCGCCGCGCTGGCTGCTGGGCCGCACCTGGGGCGAAAGCAGCGACACGCTCAAGATTGAGAGCCGCTTAAGCCCGGCGACAACCGACATCCTCAGGCGTTACGGCCATGACGTCGAAATCTATCCCCCTTATGACGACATCATGGGTCATGCCGGCGCCATCATCCGCCGCCGCAACGGCATGCTTGAGGGGGGGAGCGATCCGCGCAGCGACGGCGGCGTGGCGATCTGGTAACGCTCATTTTTTCTATTCGACATTTTTCAACGGCGGGCGATATCCCCTGACGGACGCCCTCTACCGAATGATTTTACACTGCGATCGGAGATTATTATGACTACTCTCAGCGAACCCTTTATCACACCTAAATATGGGAAATGGGGACAGCTCGTTCTTGGTTTGATCTGTATGGCTGCCATTTCAAGTCCGCAATATGTCTGGACGCTGCTGACGAAGCCGTTAGCCGCGAAACTGGGCGTGGGATTACCGGAACTGCAGGTCACCTTTTCTCTGCTAATCATACTGCAGACTTTCTTTTCACCGTTTCAGGGGCGGCTGGTTGAAAAATTCGGCCCCAGGCTGCTGATTTCGATCGGCACCGTAATGGCCGGGATGAGCTGGGTACTTTCAGCGCATATTCATGGTCTGACCGCGCTGTGGTTGATCTATGGCTGTATGGGCGGGCTTGGTACCGGGATTGTTTACATCGGCGTTGTCGGCCTGATGGTGAAATGGTTCCCGCAGCACCGTGGATTCGCCGCAGGCTCGGTGGCCGCCGGATACGGTATGGGCGCCGTATTGACCACTTTCCCCATCTCAATGTCGCTTGGCAGCTACGGTCTTGAACAAACGATGACCGTTTTCGGCATCATTTTTGCCGCTATAGGTTTTCTGGCAAGTCAGGGGCTGAGGCTGCCGCCGAACACGGTATCGATCCCCGTCAGCCAGAAGCTGGCGCAGAGCAGCAAGCAATTCACCTCACGCGAAATGCTGCGCCAGCCGCTGTTCTGGCTGATGTTCGCCATGATGGCGATGATGTCCACCTCCGGGTTGATGGTTACCTCGCAGATGGCGGTTTTCGCAGAGGATTTCGGCATCAGTAAGGCGGTGGTATTTGGTATGGCGGCTTTGCCACTGGCTCTGACGATTGATCGTTTCACTAACGGTCTGACCCGCCCGCTATTTGGCTTTATCTCCGACCGTTTTGGCCGCGAGCAAACCATGTTCATCGCATTCGCGCTTGAGGGCGTTGCCATGACGTTATGGCTGGCGTGTCGAGAAGATCCAATGCTCTTTGTGCTATTGTCTGGTGTAGTGTTCTTTGGCTGGGGAGAGATCTTTTCACTCTTCCCGTCGACCCTGACTGACACCTTTGGCAGCGAAAATGCCGCGTCAAACTATGGCTGGCTGTACATTTCGCAAGGCATCGGTTCGATTTTCGGCGGCCCGCTTGCGGCGCTCTTGTATCAATACACTCAGGGGTGGCACGTTGTCTTCAGTTGCGCAATTGGCCTGGATTTTGTTACCGCCGCTCTCGCCTTGTGCGTTTTAAAACCCTGGCGTGCGCGATTCATCCGCCAGCATAGCTAATCTCAGAACTTTTCAGGAATAACGGCAATGACATCTGAACCTACACAGCTTCTTCCGCATTCGGAGCGCGTCTGTCTTCGACTGCGGCAGGAAATTTACCAGTTTGTTCTTCTGCCAGGAGATCGGTTCACGGAGGTGGACATTGCCCGTCGCCTTGGATGCTCGCGTACGCCTGTGCGCGAAGCGCTGCTGATATTACAAAACGAAAACCTGGTCAGGCGCTGCGTTCGTAACGGGTGGGAGGTATTTCCCATTGATTTCGATACGTATGAAGATCTGTACGAAACGCGCGCGCTGATTGAAGCGAATACGGTCAGGCATCTGTGCAACTCAACTTCGCCGAAAGTGAACCGGGCCGTTCTCGCCGAACTTAAAGCAGTCTGGTGCGTCGCGCCTGAGGCGAGACTATTAGAGTGCGATAAAGTTTTGGAACTTGATGAGCAGTTTCATATTGCCCTGACGGAAGCCGCAGGCAATCGCGAACTGACGGCAATTCTGACCAATATTACCGACAGGATCCGCATTATGCGCCGGCTCGATTTTGAGTATGAGGCGCGTATTGCGCAGACCTATGAAGAGCATGCTGAACTGCTGGAGGCTATAGAATGCCGGCTGGAGGAGCGAGCGGTAGAGTTGATTATTCTGCATATCAAAGACGCCCACCTTGGCGCCAGTACCATTACGCTGCGCCGCCTGCAGCGCGTCCGGGCTAAAGCCCTTTCCTGAGTTGACCCTGCTCCCTTCTTGTAAAAGGGAGCAGGTCAGGAGCCGCGCCATTTTCGGGAAAAGAAAATAACCGCAGTTAAAGGTTGAACCATACGATCGCGCTAACCTGACCCGTATTTCTTCTGTGGTTCGCGCAATACTATGATGCTAAACAGGCTGCCGCGGGAAATATTATCTCCGCGTCTCCTGTTTCATTGAATTAACTAAATCGTGGGTTTATTCCCGGTCCAGTCAAATGCCAGCTGTTTCGCGGTAAGCTCCGCAAGCGCTCTATCAGAAAAGCGTTCGACTAAATGTAGACTCATATCAATACCCGCGGAAATCCCGGCAGAGGTTACAATTGGTCCCTCATCTACCCAGCGTAATTCTTCTTTTACGAAGACTTGTGGAAACATCATTCGGAAATCGGGAATATCCTCCCAATGCGTGGTGGCGGATTTACCGGACAAAATACCCGCTTTAGCGAGTAAAAAAGAGCCGGTACACACTGAAGAGGTAATCACCGTTTTTAACGATTGCTGGTATATCCATTCAATTACATTATTCTTTGCAAGCTCCGCATCGACAACCCCGCCAGGAATAATCAAGCAATCTATTGGTGGATGATTATCTATCGTGGCTTCAGGGGTAAGTTTCAGTCCTGCTCGCGCACGTATGGTCTCCAGGGTTTCGCCTACCGTAAAGACGTTAAACAGTGGTTTTTCTCCCCGATGAACCCTGGAAGCACAGGTGAAGACTTCATAAGGTCCAGCAAAATCGAGGACTTCAACATTATCAAAAATATAGATCCCGACTTGTACCGGCATAGATTCACTCCCTCGCTAGTGCGTAAAAACAGAAAAATACTTATCAGGCCAAAGCATATTATTACGATGGCCAACGCCAGGCTAAAACCCACAATCCAAACCGAATTCCAGTGTCGTCCTTTGAACTCACGCACTTGTCGGAGACCTGCGATCCGCTACCTGTATTATTACCAGTCGGGGCTGAACGTTGCCAATACGAATTAAACATTACCCTGCCGCTTTCAGCATTAACGGGTTTCCGTTATCCACGGGGATACCCGGCGTTTTGCCACGTTTGCATTCGCAACTAATGAAACAGTTACCCGCTTGATGGTAACGATAGTTGCAGTTAATACCGTGAGATTTTACCGGTAAATCTCACACTCCCGTCAGGGATATTACCCAACTCGTCCCCCTTCCCTCATCCTGCTATCCCTTGAGACCGCGGCTGTATGCGAGTGAATCGTTTCGTCATTAAATGCCAAACCCATCAGCATGCGCCCTTCTTCTCCACGCCCGCTGCTTTCTTATCGTGAAACTTTTGCACTATTTTTGCCCACGATGACTCGTATTGTTCCCTTTTAGTGCTCAATAGTAACCGTAACTTTCTTGATGATTCAGATGATGAAGAACTCTTCCTATAAATTTCAGTGATCTGAAAACATGGCATCAAAATTGCCTTAACGGAAATGGCGGACCGCCACAGGAAAAAACGCACGGTACAGTGCTCAACACAACCACATAACACCACGATTTATCCACACAGGATGATTTATGAAAAAAATAATGTTCTCCACCCTGGTCGCCGCGGCGTCTCTGTTCGCCGTCGCGCAGCAAGCACATGCTGGCACCACTTTGGATGCAATTAAGAAGAAAGGGTTTGTTCAATGCGGTATCAGTGATGGTCTGCCGGGCTTCTCTTACGCCGATGCGAACGGTAAATTCACCGGTATTGATGTGGATGTCTGTCGCGCTACTGCGGCGGCTGTGTTTGGCGATGCCAGCAAGGTCAAATACACCCCGCTGACGGCAAAAGAGCGTTTTACCGCCCTGCAATCAGGTGAGGTGGACATTCTGTCCCGTAATACCACCTGGACTTCTTCACGCGACGGCGGGATGGGGTTCTTATTCGCGGGAGTCAACTATTATGACGGTATCGGCTTCCTGACCCATCAAAAGGCTGGCCTCAAAAGCGCTAAAGAGCTGGATGGCGCCACCGTGTGTATCCAGGCAGGTACGGATACCGAGCTGAACGTCGCCGATTACTTCAAAGCCAACAAAATGCAATACACGCCGGTGACCTTTGACCGCTCTGACGAATCGGCTAAGGCCCTCGACAGCGGCCGCTGCGACACCCTGGCTTCCGATCAGTCTCAGCTGTACGCGCTGCGTATTAAGCTGGGCAAACCGGATGAATTCATCGTTCTGCCGGAAGTTATTTCGAAAGAACCTCTGGGGCCAGTTGTGCGCCGCGGCGATGACGACTGGTTCACTATCGTTAAATGGTCTCTGTACGCAATGCTGAACGCTGAAGAAATGGGGATCAGTTCGAAAAACGTCGATCAGCTGGCGGCAAAACCCTCCAACCCGGACATGGCTCACCTGCTGGGTTCTGAAGGCGACTTTGGCAAAGACCTGAAGCTCGACAATAAATGGGCGTTCAACATTATTAAACAGGTCGGTAACTACCAGGAGAGCTTTGACCGCAATGTCGGTAAAGACAGCGCGCTGAAAATCGCGCGCGGCCAGAATGCGCTCTGGAACCAGGGCGGCATCCAGTACGCACCGCCGGTACGCTAATCTGCCTTCCAGTCGGGTACCGCACCCTGCGGTACCCAATGCGCTTTTTTCATTGAGGTTTCAACATGTCTCAACGCCCAACCGTAAAAAGGGATTTTTCGTTCGGTAATCCCACGGTTCGCGCCTGGCTTTACCAGATAGTCGCCATTGTGGCCGTGTTTGCTGTTGTGGGATATCTGATCCACAACACGGTGATCAACCTGGCCAATCGCGGTATTACATCCGGTTTTGGTTTTCTTGAACGTGGTGCCGGTTTCGGCATCGTCCAGCATCTGATTGATTACACTGAAGGCGATACTTACGCGCGCGTCTTCCTTGTGGGGTTAACCAATACCCTGCTGGTTTCCGCGCTGTGCATTGTTTTCGCCTCCATTCTCGGTTTCTTTATCGGCCTCGCCCGTCTGTCTGATAACTGGCTGCTGCGCAGGCTCTCAACCATTTATATCGAGACGTTCCGCAACATCCCGCCGTTGTTGCAGATTTTCTTCTGGTATTTTGCCGTTCTGCGTAATCTCCCCGGCCCACGCGAGGCATTAAGCGCATTCGATCTGGCGTTTGTCAGCAACCGCGGCCTTTACATCCCGTGGCCCACCTATGCGCCAGGCAGCTGGCCATTCGTTATCGCCCTGGCGCTGGCGATCGCAGGCAGCATCGGGTTACGGCATTACAACCGCCAGCACCAGTTGAAGACCGGTCAGCTGCGGCGGACCTGGCCCACAGCCGCCGCGATGATTATCGTCTTCCCGCTGATAGCCCATACGCTGTTTGGCGCCGCCACCCACTGGGATGTCCCGCAGCTTCGCGGATTTAACTTCCGTGGCGGATTCGTCATGATCCCGGAGCTGGCTTCGCTGACGCTGGCGCTGTCGATCTACACGTCTTCGTTTATTGCTGAAGTGATTCGCTCCGGTATCCAGTCGGTCCCGCATGGACAGAGTGAAGCGGCCCGTTCGCTAGGTTTGCCGAATCCCGTGACCATGCGGCAGGTGATCATTCCCCAGGCAATGCGGGTCATCATTCCACCGCTGACCAGCCAGTATCTCAACATCGTGAAAAACTCCTCGCTGGCGGCGGCCATCGGCTATCCGGATATGGTCTCGCTGTTTGCCGGTACGGTGCTGAATCAGACCGGTCAGGCGATCGAGACCATTGCTATCACCATGGCGGTCTATCTGATCATCAGTCTGGTTATTTCGCTGCTGATGAATATCTACAACCGCAAAATCGCGCTGGTTGAGCGTTAAGAGAACGGAATGATTATGTCTGTTACCACACATGAAACACCCCCGGCACCAGCAAACCCGGCGAGTAAAGCCTGGGCCTGGGCACGTAAACATCTGTTCTCCAGCTGGTTCAATACGCTGCTGACGCTGCTGTGTCTGTGGATTATCTGGACCGTGATCCCCCCGGCGCTGAACTGGCTGGTCTTCAAGGCAAACTGGCTGGGTACAACCCGCGCCGACTGTACCAAAGAAGGCGCCTGCTGGGTGTTTATCCATGCGCGCTTTGGCCAGTTCATGTATGGGCTCTATCCGCATGAACTCCGCTGGCGTATCAACCTCGCGCTGGTGATTGGTCTGCTGTCCATCATCCCGATGTTTATCAAATCAATGCCGCGCCGAGGCCGCTATATCGCCTGTTGGGCGGTGGCCTATCCCATCATCGTCTGGGTCCTGATGTACGGCGGTTTTTTGGGCCTCGAACGCGTCGAGACCCGCCAGTGGGGAGGTCTGACGCTGACGCTGATTATCGCCTCCGTCGGGATTGCCGGGGCGTTGCCGTTGGGGATTTTGCTGGCGCTGGGACGCCGCTCAACGATGCCGGTCGTTCGCACTCTGTCGGTGATTTTTATCGAGTTCTGGCGAGGCGTGCCGCTGATTACCGTGCTGTTTATGTCATCGGTGATGCTGCCGCTGTTTATGGCCGAAGGAACCACTATCGATAAGCTGGTGCGTGCGCTGGTCGGGGTTATTCTGTTCCAGTCGGCCTATATCGCGGAAGTGGTGCGCGGTGGATTGCAGGCGCTGCCCAAAGGGCAATATGAAGCGGCTGAATCGCTGGCGCTGGGCTACTGGAAAACACAGTTTCTGGTCATTCTTCCCCAGGCGCTCAAGCTCACCATCCCCGGCCTGGTCAACACCATCATCGCTTTGTTTAAAGACACCAGCCTGGTGATCATCATCGGCCTGTTCGATCTTTTCAGTAGCGTACAACAGGCGACGGTTGACCCCACCTGGCTTGGCATGTCGACAGAGGGCTACGTTTTTGCCGCTCTCGTCTACTGGATTTTCTGTTTTAGCATGTCGCGCTACAGCCAGTATCTGGAAAAGCGCTTTCACACCGGGCGTAAATCGCACTGAGGTTTTACATGACACACACGATGACTAATTCTGCTGACGCAATGATGATTTCGCTCGAAAATGTGAACAAATGGTACGGTCAGTTCCACGTATTGAAAGATATTAACCTGCAGGTGAAGCCCCGCGAACGTATTGTTCTCTGCGGGCCCTCAGGCTCGGGTAAATCGACCACGATTCGTTGCATCAACCACCTGGAAGAACACCAGCAGGGGCGTATCGTCGTTGACGGTATTCATCTCAACGATGATGTTCGCAATATAGAACGCGTGCGAACTGAAGTCGGCATGGTATTTCAACACTTTAATCTTTTCCCTCACCTGACCGTTTTACAGAACTGTACGTTGGCGCCGACCTGGGTGCGTAAGATGCCAGTGAAGGAAGCGGAAGCGCTGGCAATGCACTATCTGCAGCGAGTACGTATTGCTGAACATGCGCATAAATTCCCGGGACAGCTGTCCGGTGGTCAGCAGCAGCGCGTGGCCATTGCCCGTTCACTGTGCATGAAACCCAAAATCATGCTGTTTGATGAACCCACTTCGGCGCTGGACCCGGAGATGGTAAAAGAGGTGCTCGATACCATGATTGGCCTGGCGGAAGATGGTATGACGATGCTCTGCGTCACCCATGAAATGGGCTTTGCGCGCACGGTGGCTGACCGGGTTATCTTTATGGACCGCGGCGAAATCGTAGAACAGGCCCCGCCGCAGGAGTTTTTCGCCCATCCAAAATCAGAGCGTACCCGCGCGTTTCTGTCGCAGGTTATTCACTAAACGCTCAAGGAACGCCGCAAGCTTAAATACCCCTCAGCCGAGGTTGAGAGGGTATTTAAGCGTTCGTTTATCGCATCACGATCAATCAGGGGAGCACTCGCGCTGCACATCTACCGCCACCTGCAGGGCGAGCGTTGCTCCACCATCGAAAATAACCCCCTGTAACGGGGTGACATCGGCGTAATCTCTCCCCCATGCCGTCACGATGTGCTGCCCCTGCGGCATGAGGTCATTGGTGGGATCAAATTCCAGCCAGCCTAAATCGGGGATAAAAATAGCAAACCACGCATGCGACGCATCGGCCCCCGCTAATTTTTCCTGCCCCTCAGGCGGCAGCGTTTCAATATAACCGCTGATATAACGCGCGGGTAACCCGACGGAACGCAGGCAGGCGATCGCCAGATGCGCGAAATCCTGACAGACGCCGCGCTTTTCCTGCAACACCTGCTCGGGTGGCGTAGTGACGCTGGTCGCAACCGGGTCGAAAGTGAACTCCGTAAAAATACGATGCGTAAAGTCCATCGCCGCCTGAATTACCCCGGCATTATCGTGAAAAATATCGGCAGCATAGCTGGCCAGCCGTTCGGAACGGAGGATTAGTTCGGAATCCAGCACATACTCTTTCGCCATCCGCAGCTCCGGTGTCCCAGACTCATGCAGCAATCGACGATACTCTCCGCAGGTCAGCGGGTGGTTATATAGCAGGTCGGCGTGGTTTGTTTCGTCGATATCAAAGTAGCTTTCCATCTCAATGGTTAGCGTATCGTGCGGAACCTGAATCGAGAAATAAAACGTCAGATTGCCGAAATAATCACTCCCCTCGCTCTGATAAACGGGCATCGGGGTGACTGTAATTCGGCGTAGCAAACAGCGTTGATTAGCCGTATCGCGCGGCAGAAGATGCGTCATGTTGTAGCATAACGTCACGGGGGAATTGTACTGGTACTCCGTAAGATGACGTACCCGATATTTCATAAGTCGGTCTTCCATTGCGCGTTAATCAACTGCTGCGGTCCATCTGCGTGATCGAAATACTTGTCGCTCAGCAAGGTCGTGAATTGCTCCAGCTGGCTGATTATCTGCGTCATGAGCGCATCCAGTTGTCCCCGCAGCTCCGTTTGTTCATCGACCTGCGCCAGCATGTCCAGCTCGGCCAGTTGAATATCAGTCAGTGATTTCATTATCGGACGCATGTCGGACGTCAGGCTGGAAGTCTGACCCTCCTGTCGCGGCAGATCGAGCAGATATTTGCGCAGCCGATCGATCTGATAAATCAATGAACGCGGGTTGCTACCGTCCAGCATCAATAAATCCAGACCGGAAATGATGTTCATTCGTCCTCGATAGCGGCGACGGAAAGAGATCAATGCCTCCACGCTCATCAGTACCGATTCTAAAATTTGCTGTTGCTGCAGGCCAGGAAGAGCGCGGGTCAACGTGTGTTTTAGCAAAATGGCGGTTAGACGCGCCCGTTCGGCGCGGCGGCCAATCTCCTGAAAACGCCAGTCCATTCCGCGCAGCATGCTCTCATGATTTAGCCCGGACAATGCCAGTAAAGAGGTGACCAGGTTATCCAGTGACTCTTCCGGCAGTTCCGGAAGCCCATCCTGATACGCCACCTCCACCGTCCGGATGCAATCGCGTAACTCATTGAGAATAATTCGGGTATCGGCCGAGAGCATCTCTTTTACCTGCTCGCCGCATGTCAGCATGCTTTGGATATTAAATTTAATGGACCCGACGCGTTGACCATCGCAAACCAGCGAAGAAAGCTCATGACTCTGGTCGCCGATGGCGTCTCTTTCAGGTAACGTGCCGGTGAGCGAGAATAATGCCCCCAGCAGGACTTCGCGGCTTTCAGGCATAAACAACTCAACTCCGTTAAGTTGTTTGAAAAGAGTACGAATCACGCGCAGGCTCATTTCAGCGCGTTCCGCATAGCGGCCAAACCAGAACAGGTTCTCTATAACGCGGCTGGGCAGATTTCCCTCATCACGAGGAATGGAATCCGTCAGCGGCTGCTGCGCGATGTCGGGTTTTTCCCCCAGTATCCACGTATCTTTGCTGCGGGCGCCGGATAAATCGCTGACAATAAATTCATCAGCGGACTCAGCCACCCGTGATAGCGTTCCGGGCATTACGCAGTAGCCCTCCGGGGCGGCAACGGTAAACGCGCGGAAAATACCGGGGCGATACTCAATTTGTTGCTTATCCCAGACCGGTACGCGCGAGCCCGGTACATATACCTGAGCCACGTAGTTGTGCGGGTTGGCTATGATTTGCTGAATAATGAGCGTCCGATTGCTGTCATCCAGGCTATGGCCGTAAATGCTTTTGCTATCAAAACTACGCCAGGACGGTTTGATTATCAGATGCTCAAGGTTACGGATCACAAAATCGCGATCCTCAGCGCGGCCGCACCACCAGGTCTTAACCGTCGGGATCAATAGCGGTTCGCCAAGCAAACACTGACTAATTTCTGCGAGAAACGCCAGTAACGCCGGCGCTTCAAGAACCCCCGAGCCCAGAGGGTTTGCCAGCACGACATTACCGCTGCGTACTACTTCCAGCAGTCCCGGCACGCCCAGTCGTGAGTCGGAGCGTAGTTCCGTTTGGTCGCAATAAGCATCATCCATACGGCGCAAAATCACATCGACTTCCGACAGGCCATTAAGGGATTTCAACCATACCCTGCCGTTACGCACGGTCAGATCGCCTCCCTGTACCAGCTGAAAACCGAGATAGTTCGCGAGGTAAGCATGCTCAAAATAGGTGCTGCTGTACGCACCGGGCGTCAGCACCACGATCCGCGGGGTATCGGTTTTGTGGCTGGCGAGGCTGGCTAACGTATGCCGTAGTGCATGAAAGAAGCCGGAAAGCCGCCGGACGTTGCTGTTGCGAAACAGCGACGGCAGCACGCGAGAAACTGCGATTCTGTTTTCCAGAACATAACCGGTGCCGCTCGGCGCCTGGGTGCGATCGCCAATAGCCACAAACTGTCCATCGCCGCTGCGAACTAAATCGACAGCGTGGAAGATTAGATTGTGCGCCCCCGGCAGACGTATACCGTGGCACTGACGCAGGAAGCCTGGGTGAGAGAACACGATTTCTGACGGGACAATTCCCTCTTTCAGCAGCCGCTGTTCGCCGTAGAAATCCTTAAGCATCAGGTCGAAAAGCAGCGAACGCTGCGCCAGCCCGCGTTCAACGGTTAACCACTCGTCTTCCGCCAGCAGATTTGGAATGATATCCAGCGACCAGACGTTCGGCGACAGCGGATCGCCATTGAGGTTATAGGTTGCGCCATCATCGCGCAAAATACGCCTGGCCTGACGAAGACGGTTTTCCATCCCGTCCACGCCCATCTCGCTGACGCTGTTCATGACCTCAGTCCATTGCGGGCGGATGATGTTCGCCGGATCGCAAGCTTCGTTATAAACGTCTGTCGCAGAGAGATCGACAGAGAAAGACGCCGGCTCACAGGCCGGCGTGATTGATTCAGAAAAAGAAGCTGTCATGTATTCTGATTACCCGGCTCAAAGCTAAATCCTAGTATACTTCCTGCGAAGATCCAAAGTATGCGGGTATTCGTCGCCGGGCTCTTCTTCCGGCGGAGCCATAGGGCGTGGAACCTGCTCATGCTCATAGAATGTCCTTAACGCGCTAAATGCCGGTGGAGGGGTCAGGACGCCTTGGGTGAAGCCATGATCCCAGAATCGATTGACGCGCCTCGCCTCAGCTTCATTGCTGTTGACCGGTAGCGTCTCATAGTGACGTCCGCCAGGGTGGCTGACGCGATAGCTGCAGCCGCCAATGGAAAGACCGTTCCAGGTATCAATCAGGTCAAACACCAGGGGGGTATTCACCCCAAGAGTCGGATGCAGCGCCGATGGCGGCGCCCAGGCTCGATAGCGCACCGCCCCTACCATCTCCCCTTTTTTGCCGGTCGCTCGCAGCGGTACGCGGCGGCCGTTGCACGCCAGCACATAGCGTCCTTCAGTCAAACCGGACAGGCGCACCTGCATGCGCTCGACGGAGGAATCAACATAGCGAGAGGTCCCGGACTGAGTGACTTCCTCGCCCAGTACATGCCACGGTTCGATCGCCCAGCGAAGCTCCAGCTCAATATCATCAATTTGCTGACGGCCATAGTGCGGGAAGCGAAACTCCTCGAACGGCAGCAGCCAGGCCAGCTTGAACGGGTAGCCATGTTGTTGCAGGTCATCCACCACTTCTTTAACGTCCTGCCAGACGAAATGCGGCAGCATAAATTTATCGTGCAGCTGTGTCCCCCAGCGGACCAGCGGCTTGTGATAGGGTGTTTTCCAGAAACGCGCCACCAGACAACGGAGCAGCAGCAGCTGCACCAGCGACATGCGCGCGTGAGGAGACATTTCGAAGCCGCGAAACTCCAGCAGCCCCAGACGCCCGCTGCTGCTGCCCGCCGCGTAGAGTTTGTCGATACAAAATTCGGAGCGATGGGTATTGCCGGTGATATCCACCAGCAGGTTGCGCATCAGCCTGTCCACCAGCCACGGGGTATCAACCAGCCCTTCCGGCATGTTCTGGAAGGCTATCTCCATTTCATACAGGGCTTCATCCCGACCTTCATCCGGGCGCGGAGCCTGACTGGTTGGGCCAATAAACATTCCTGAGAATAAGTAGGAAAGCCCCGGATGGTGCTGCCAGTATGTCACCAGGCTACGCAGGAGATCGGGACGCCGCAGTAGAGGACTGTCAGCAGGTGTGATTCCGCCCAGGGTAACGTGGTTGCCTCCCCCGGTTCCGGTATGCCGCCCATCGATCATAAACTTCTCTGCCCCCAGCCGAGCCTGGTGCGCCTGTTCATAGAGGGTTTCAATATTATGGACCAACTCATCCCAGCGGCTGGCCGGGTGAATATTGACCTCAATCACGCCCGGGTCCGGGGTCAACAGCAGCTTCTGCAAGCGATGATCTTTTGGCGGTTCATAGCCTTCAATCACCACGGGCAATTGCAGCTCGCCGGCCGCCGCCTCGACGGCATGAATCAGCGCAACATAATGCTCCAGGTGGGTTACCGGCGGCAGGAACAGATGTAGCTTGCCATCGCGCGGCTCAAGACACAGGGCGGTGCGGATCACACTTTTGCGCCGATTTCGTGCCGGCTGTTGTTGTTGCACCGCCTGCCGGGCGATAGTCGTTGGCGTATATTTATCCGGAGTAAAGACAGGCAGCGGTTCACGCGGTTCAAAAGGATCGCGTTCGGCGGCGAACTCATCTTCGGCTAGCGGAGGCAGCGCATTCAGCGGCAGACGATAACCCATCGCGCTATCGCCGGGGATCAGCGTAATAAGCCCGGCGCGCATTGACCAGCGGCTACTTTGCCACCGTATGCCATCAAATTCGACAGGCAGGATATAGCCCGCTGCGTTTTCCATACCGCGGCTGAGTAAACTGGCCAGCCTCCGCCGTTCAAGGTCATCGGTCAGATTCGCCGTTCTCGGATCAACCTCTTCCGGCAGCGAGCGCTCCAGCCACAGATAGTAGAGTGAATCTTCATAAGCCGGCTGCAGGTAGGTTGGCGCAACGCCTAATTGCCGACAGAGCGCCTGTCCAAAGCGTTCGGCATCTTCGACGCTATGCCCATAATCCCGATCGATGCGGGCAAACAGCGACGGATCGCGCCACAGGGCTTCGCCATCGGTGCGCCAGAAGCAGCCCAGCGCCCAGCGCGGTACTTCCTCGCCCGGATACCACTTACCCTGACCATAATGCAGTAAACCATTGTGACCGAACTGCGCTTTTAGCCGTAGTAACAGGTCTTTGGCCAGCCGTAGCTTATCCTTACCCAGCGCCTCTGTATTCCACTGCGCGGAATCCATATCGGTGGTAGAGACAAATGTCGGCTCGCCCCCCATCGTCAGGCGCACATCGCCAGATTGCAGGTCGGCATCAACGGCGCGTCCCAGGGCGTTGATATTAAGCCACTCTTCTTCGCTGTAAGGGCGCGTGACCCGCGGGTCTTCATGAATTCGCGTAACAATATTCGAGTAGCTGAACTCGCATTCGCACGGGTCGGTTCCGCCAGTAATCGGCGCGGCAGAGAGCGGGTCTGCCGTGCAGGCTAAAGGAATATGCCCTTCCCCCGCGAACAAACCACTCGTCGGGTCGAGCCCCACCCACCCGGCACCGGGCAGATAGACTTCACACCAGGCGTGCAGATCGGTGAAATCCTGCTCCGGGCCAGACGGACCGTCGATCGCTTTTACATCGGCGGCCAGCTGCACCAGATAACCCGAGGCAAAGCGAGCCGCGAGGCCCAAATTCCGGAGTATCTGTACCAGCAGCCAGGAGGTGTCCCTGCAGGAGCCTTTTTTCAACGTCAGCGTTTCCTGACAACTCTGTACGCCGGGCTCCAGGCGAATGCCGTAGTCAATTTCGTTCGCCATGCGGCTATTTAACTGCACCAGAAAAGGCACGATGGGCATCTTTTCTTTGCGTTCAACGGTTGCCAGCCACTCTTCCAGCTCAGGACTCTGCTCAGACGTCTTCAGATAGGGCGTAAGCTCTTCGTGCAGTAAGGCATCGTAAACAAATGGAAAATTCTCGGCATACTCTTCAATAAAGAAGTCAAACGGGTTGATCACGGTCATATCCGCAATCACCTCCACCTCAAACTCCAGCCGGTTCATTTTTTCAGGGAAAACCAGCCGCGCCTGATAGTTGCCGAAAGGGTCCTGCTGCCAGTTAATAAAGTGACTTTCCGGCGTCACTTTCAGGGAGTAGCCATGAATATGCGTGCGTGAATGAGGGGCCGGCCGCAGTCGTAAAATATGTGGCGCCACGTTAATAACACGATCGAACTCATAGATAGTTTTATGCTGTATCGCAACCCGGATAGTCATGCAGCATCTCCTTGCAGGAAATGAAACCAGTTATCGGTAATCAAATGATGTAGCGCAATCAGGCTGAGCTGGATTTCATTTAAATAGTGGCTAAATTCCTGATTCAGATCGTGAGAATTATCGACGCCTCGGGTAGCAAGCAACAGACTATCGATGTGCGCCGAAACGACCGCCGCCCGCGGCAGCTCAGCGGCGGCGAGCTTGATCTGTTCCAGGCAATAGCGCTGCGAACGGGGGAAATGAGCATCTGTGAGCAGCAGAGTGACCGCCAGGGAGCCTTTAATCGAGCAGCGCATAACCCGGCGAAAGCTTAGATAGGCGCTTTGCGACTTCAGCACTTTAGACCACACTACCTGCCCAAGCTTGACGCTCTCCTCCTCGCGAGCCTGCATCATCAGCGAATTAGCCGCGTCAAGAATGCGCGTATTCATATCAGCGCGCTCCAGATAGCGCCCCATGTTCAGAAAATGCCAGCCGGCATCGCGGCTCATAGAACCGGTAAGCAGGCCGCTAATTTTTTGGCACCCTTCAATGACGGTATTAATATACGTATGCCGCTCAGAGCGGTTAATACCCAGGCGGATGTTTTGCCTCGCGTATAAATCCAGTTCATTAATCAGTTCCCACATCTCTCCCGGCACAACATCACGGCTGGTACGGATATTTTCACGGACCATTTTTAATGACGAAAGTAAAGAATCGGGATTGGTATCGTCAGCCAGCAAAAACTTCAGAACATTGCGTTCGTCTTTAATTTTATAGCGCTGGCTAAACAGCTCCACCCCGCTGTTAATTTCAATCAGGTTATACCAGGAAACGGCAATATCCCGTGGCAGATCGTATAGCAGATCGTCGTACACGCTGACTAACCGCGCGATATTTTCCACTCGCTCCAGATAACGCGCGCTCCAGTAAAGACGCGCGGCAACTCTTGATAGCATGTTCATTATCTCTTGCTCTCCACGATCCAGGTATCCTTACTCCCGCCGCCCTGCGATGAATTAACCACTAATGAGCCCTTTTTCATCGCAACCCGCGTTAACCCTCCGGTCGTCACGTACGTCTCTTTGCTCTGTAAAATAAAAGGGCGCAAATCAAGGTGCCGTGGCTCCAGAGAATCTTTAGCGATGAGTGCCGGCGCGGTGGACAGTTTCAGCGTCGGTTGAGCGATATAATTACGCGGATTAGCCTGTATCAGTTCGGCAAACAGCTGCTGCTCTTTTTTGGTCGAATGCGGACCCACCAGCATGCCGTAACCGCCAGATTCGTTGGCCGGTTTCACCACCAGCTTGTCCAGATTTTGGAGGACATAATCGCGCTCGTCATCATTCTGACAGAGGTAGGTTTTGACGTTAGGCAGAATCGGCTCTTCGTCCAGATAGTAGCGAATCAGCGCCGGAACGTACGCATAGACGACTTTATCATCCGCAACCCCTGCCCCTGGCGCATTGGCCAGCGCGACGTTTCCGGCTTTCCACGCCCGCATCAGGCCGGGAACCCCGAGTACGGATTCAGGATGAAAGACTTCCGGATCGAGAAATAGATCGTCAATACGCCGGTAAATGACGTCCACCCGTTCCGGGCCGTAGATCGTTTTGGTATAAACGCAGTCGTCGCTGCCGACAAACAGATCGGCGCCTTCCACAAGCTCCACCCCCATCTGCTGGGCAAGGAAAGCGTGTTCGAAATAGGCGGAATTATAGATCCCCGGCGTCAGCACCACGATTTCCGGGCGCGCAACCTGCCGGGGCGACAGGGCTGTCAGGGTTTCCAGCAGTTGTGCAGGATAGGCGTCAATCGGCTTGATATCGTCACTTTCAAACAATTCAGGCAGAACACGCTTGGTAATCGCGCGGTTTTCCAGCATATAGGAGACGCCGGATGGTACCCGGAGATTATCTTCCAGTACGTAGAACTGCCCCGTTTCATCACGCACTAAATCGGTGCCGCAGATATGAGCCCATACGCCATAGGGAGGCGACATACCTATACACTCAGGGCGGAAATTTTTTGATTCCTTAATAATATATTCAGGAATTATGCCATCTTTGATGCAGCGTTGCTCATGATACAGGTCTTCGATAAAACGGTTCAGGGCGGTAAGTCGCTGCTTCAGGCCGGTCTCCGCTATCGCCCAGTCTTTGGCATCGATGGTGCGAGGAATAATATCGAATGGCCAGGTCCTGTCGATATTTCCTTTGTCGGTATATACCGTAAAACTAATTCCCATTTCCTGCACCGTCGCCTCTGCGGTCAGGCGACGTTTTTCCAGTTCGTCCGGCGGGAGAGAATCAAGGCATTGAATCAGGCGCTGTGCGGAAAGGCGGGGGTTGCCCTCGTGGTCAATTAGCTCGTCGAAATAAATGTCGGCTTCGTAGTTTTTTATGAGTTTATGCATCAGCATTGTATCCTTATCAAACCGCCGATCGGGGCAGTATATGCTTTACTTTCACAGAACTAAGCCTCTTGCCTTTCGTTTCGCAAAACAAAGGAGGTATTATTTTTGCAGCACAAATCAATTCCAGCATAATAAATGCCGTTATCTCTGCATGAACTTTGGGTTTATCAATGCGGATTATATTATGTACCGGACGCCCCCTTGAAAATCATCGTCAACGTGAACATTAAATCGGTTGCGAGTTAAATAATGACCGCATTGAAAATTCTTTGCCGGCCTGTCGTATCGGTACTGATATAATGCAAGCTGCAGATTATCGTCGCTGGTTCCTGAGTTTACCTGTGTATACCTTTCGATTTTTACGCTGGTGTATAGATATAAGCACAAAGCATGCCATTAATTTATTCATTAACTATCAATAAGATATCCGAATGAATGAGCGCCCCCCGCAATGGGTCACGGATCATCATGATGCATCACCGATACCGGAAAGCACCAAAATGAGACATTGCCTTTCTTTTATCTGACGTAGCCTGAGATTAACCTTGCACCATACCGCAGGTTACTTTCGGTGCAAGCCGTTCACTACCTGACTAATTTATTAACAGCTTTACCGTCAATCCGCCTGTTATTTTTTTCGCGCGTGGGTGGGGAATGTTTTCATCCCATTAAATTATCCGCTACCGGATGAATTTCACTATATTTAATTGCGGAGATGACTGCTTTCTTTACCGTTGCAGAATTTACCGGACCATTACCGGAGAGAGCGTTTACCCCGAAGCAGGCCCCTTTCCGGGGGACAACCCTTTTATGCGTAATGCGCTGATGGTAATTTTTTAGTATCTAATGTTGAAATGAAAATCATTCTCATGTAAATTTTTATGTCTAAATATTTCTTAACTTACCCTCCTCTGGCGGTTAGAGCGACATGTCATCTCCTGGTTTTAGTTCAGCTGAAAATATGGTGCTGCTGTTCTCCGAGCATAATAACTGGCTTCAAAAGTTGCTCAGACGACGCCTTGGGAATGCCAGCGATGCCGCCGACCTCGCGCAAGACGTATTCCTGCGGTTGCTGATAAAACCGCGAAGCTTTGACACTCTTGCCGGCGCGCGCGCCTACCTCGGTTCGATGGCTCATGGCATGTGTATCGACCTGTGGCGCAGAAAAGAAATTGAGCGCGTCTGGCTGGAAACATTAGCGGCGCAGCCGCTGTCCACCGCGGTTTCAGCGGAACACTGCGCGATCGTCCTGGAAACCCTGTTTCAGGTGGATGCCATGCTGCAGGCGCTGCCGGAGAAAGTCCGCGCGGCGTTTTTGATGTCGCAGATCGGTGGCCTGACTTACGCGAACATCGCCGCCGAACTCGCCGTCTCCGAGCGCATGGTGAAGAAGTATATGGCTCAGGCCATGCTCCACTGCCTGAGCCTTGAAATCGAGTATCTCGATGCATTACCCCCCGCCGCGGGCAGATACGATGAGCAATAAGCCCGGCTTCGCCGCGTTGCAGCAGGCGGCAAACTGGTACGCCGAAGTCCAGGACATCTCGTCGCCGCAGACATATCCCGCCGCACTGCAACGCTGGCTTGACGAGAGTCAGGAGAATCAGCTGGCGTGGCAGTACGTGTTGAACATCAGCCAGCGCTTTTCGCCGCTGCGGGAAAACGGTGAGCGACAAGCGGCGGCGCTCACCGCGCTGACCCAGCGAACGCACAGCGCCGGGCGGCGCCAGGTGCTGAAAATGGCGGCCTGGATTTCCGTCGGCACCCTGCTCGCCTGGGGCAGCTGGCGTCATACGCCGCTGCGCAATCAGGTACTGGCATGGCACGCCGATTATCACAGCCCCCACGGCGAAATAACGTCGTTCACGCTGGCTGATGGCTCGCGGATCTGGCTTGACACCGACAGCGCGCTGAACGTCGATTACTCCCCGACGCAGCGCGCGCTGCAGCTGCTGAACGGCCGGGTGATGATCGAAACCGCCGCCGATCCGCGCCGCCCGCTGACCATCGTCACCGCGCAGGGCAAAATGCGCGCCCTCGGCACGCGTTTCAGCGTGCAGGCGCTCGGCGATACCACCGTGTTGCAGGTGTATCAGGGGGCGGTGGAAGTCTCCCCGGCGGCTATCAGCGACGCACCGATCGTGCAGGCCGGTCAGGCGATGACCTTCCGGCGGGATGCCTTTGGCCCGGTTTCGCCGTTGCGCAATGCGGAGCCTGCCTGGCCGCTCGGGTTGCTACAGGCCGATAATCTTCCCCTCGGTGAGTTTATCGAACGGCTGTCGGCATATCGCCGCGGCTATCTGGGATGCGATCCGGCCGTGTCAGCGCTGACCGTTACCGGTACGTTCCCGCTGCACGATACCGATATGGCGCTGGATATGCTCACCAACGCGCTGCCTGTGCAGCTCAACCGCCGCTTCTCATGGTGGCTGACGGTCGCCCCGCGCGATAAATAACAAATAAATTCGCCTCATCGGTTCCCCTTTACGGGCCCTCATCCGATTAACCCTATGCAGCACTTTTACTTTTGGGAATTATCAGGGGAATCTATGTCATCAGCACCACGCACCAGCCAGCCGCGGATTTTCCGTCGTACGCCGACGGCCGCCCTCCTGCGCATGATGTTCTGCGCACCGGGACTGACGTTTGCCGCCGCCATCGCGCCGGCTGCTCAGGCCGCCGAAACGGCGACGGATAAGCACGTTTATGCGATCCCGGCCGCGCCGCTGGCGACTCAGCTGAATCAGTTTGCCGCGCAGTCGGGTATTTATCTGGCGAGCGATGCGCAGCTGACTGCCGGGAAATCCTCTCCGGCGCTCAACGGCACCTACAGCCTTAGCGAAGGCTTTTCCCGGCTGTTGACCGATCAGGGGCTGCTGGCAGAACGTCAGCCCAACGGCAGCTACACCCTGAAAAAGATCCCTGAAGGGGACGAAATGGTGGTGGTCGGTGACATTAACTACGGCTCGATGACTGAAGATACCGGCTCTTACACCACCCGCAGCATGTCGGCGGCGACTCGCCTGAATCTCTCTCCGCGGGAAACGCCGCAGTCGGTCAGCGTGGTTACCCGCCAGCGGATGAACGATCAGAATATGAGCTCGCTGGACGACGCTATGCGCCAGGTCACAGGGGTGAACGTCATCAACGAAAGCTCCTATCAAACCCGTTACCAGTCGCGCGGTTTCACGATGGATAACCTTCAGGAAGACGGTATCAGCTCCTCGTTTCAGAACAGTCTCGCCGGAATGGGGTATGCCGAAGCGTCCACCGAATCGCCGGATCTGGCTATTTACGATCATCTGGAAGTCCTGCGCGGCGCGTCAGGTCTGACCCAGGGCAGCGGCGAACCGGGGGGCTCGGTGAATATGGTGCGCAAGCGGCCGACTTACGATTTTCGCTCTTCCATCAGCGCCAGCGCCGGCAGCTGGGATAACTACCGCAGCGAAATGGATATCTCCGGGCCGCTGAATGACGATGCCTCGCTGCGCGGCCGCGCGGTTGGCGTACTGCAAAAGAGAGACAGCTTTACCGATTACGTGCACAGCGATCGTCAGGTGCTCTTCGGTACCCTGGCCTATGATTTGACGTCGCAGACCACGCTGACCACCGGTATTTCCTGGCAAAAAACCGATACGGTGCCCAATCTTTACGGCGTGCCGATGTCCACCAGCTACTCCAGCCTGGGTCTGCCCCGCTCGACCTTTCTCGGCGCCAGCTGGAATAACATCACCTTCGAGAAAACTAACGCCTACGCCGAGCTCGAACACTATTTTGATAACGAATGGGTCGCCAAAGGCTCGCTGAACTACACGGCCGCCAGCGCGCAGGGAAAATTCATCGGCGTTTACGGCAACGGCACTCAGGGCGTGGATGATTCAGGCAGCGCGAAACTCAATAACTACCTGCAACGACACAACCGCAGCAGCCAGTACGGCGTTAACCTCAACCTGAGCGGGCCGTTCCAGCTGCTGAATCGCGATCACCAGCTGGTGTTCGGCGGTGATTATCAGAAAGAGAACTTCAATAATTTATTTGGTTCGCTGAGCAATACCAGCGAGGTGAATATCTATAGCTGGGACCCTGAAAGCCTCTCCGAACCCGACTGGGATTACACGCGGCGCTATCAGTACAACGTCTATCAGCGCGGCCTGTACGCCACGACGCGGCTGAGCCTGACCGACGACTGGAAGCTGATCCTCGGAAGCCGTTACAGCAGCTTTACCTACGACTCCTATTTCACCAATCTCACCACCGGGGCGATGACCGCGCACAGCAATTACAAGGTGAAAGGTAAAATCATCCCCTACGGCGGCCTGCTGTGGGATTTCGCCAAAGACTACACCTGGTATCTGAGCTACGCCGAAATCTACAAACCGCAAAGCTCGCTGGATGCCAGCGGCAACTTCCTGCCGCCGGTCACCGGCAGCAACTACGAAACCGGCGTCAAAGGGGAATTCTTTAACGGCGGGCTGAACGCCTCCGTCGCCCTGTTCCGCATTATTCAGGCCAATAACGCCATGAGCGGGGTGGACTGCGATGACTGCTACGTCGCTGACGGCAAGGTGCAGAGCCAGGGCATTGAAATGGAGATATCCGGGCAGCTTGCGCAGGGCTGGCAGGTCTACGCCGGGTACACGCTTAATAACAGCAAATATCTCGAAGCCGCCGCCACGCAGAAAGGCACCAACTACAGCAAACACACGCCGCAGCACCTTTTCCGTCTGTATAACAGCTATCGCCTGCCGGGAGAATGGGATAAATGGTCCGTCGGCGCAGGGCTGACGGCGCAGACGGATACCACCACCAACTACAACGTGTCGCAGGGCGGATACACGCTTTTCAACGCCAATATCGGTTATCAGTACAGTAAACATATAAGCCTGAGCCTGAACGGCAACAACCTGACGGATAAAGAATACTATCTCGGCGTTTCCAACCGTCACCGCGGGGGCAACAACTTCTACGGCGATCCGCGTAACTTCATGTTCAACGTGAAATGGGCTTATTAAGCGCAAAGGATAATGGACAGCCGTCCGCGAGGGCGGCTGTCACGCTTTTTACACACTCTGTGCGACCTTCTTTATGCAAAGTTTGAAACGGTTTTATCAGCTGATAGCCCCCTGTTGGCTGCACCCTCGCGAATGGTTTTCATGGCTTTTATTGCTGACGCTGATCGCCCTCACGTTAGGCGTGGTATGGGTCAGCGTGCAGTACAACGACTGGAGCCGGGAATTTTACGATGCCCTCACCGACTATTTTCAGCATGCGTCGATCGGCCTGCTGGCGCTCTCCTACGCCGGATATACCGCCCTGTTTGTGTCGTTTATTATCAGTACGAACTGGCTGAAAAAATTATTGATCATCCGCTGGCGCCAGAAGATGACCATGAGATTTCACTACCTGTGGCTGCGACGACACAACCATTATCATCTGAGCCTCCATGCGGAACCCGATAATCCCGATCAGCGTATTGCCGAGGATATCCGCCTGCTGGTTGAGCAGAGCCTTGGGTTATTTTTATCGCTGCTAAAAAACATCACGGGACTTTTATCGTTCATTTTTATTCTGTGGCAGCTCTCGGGCACGCTCAGCCTTACCGTCGCTGGCCACGACGTCACGCTGCATGGCTATCTGGTGTGGGTGGCGCTGGGATATGCGGTCATTAGCAGCCTGCTGGCCCACCGGATCGGCCGCCCGCTGCATCAGCTGAATATGGATCGGCAAAAAACCGAGGCTGACTACCGCGCCAGCCTGCTGCGCATCCGCGAAAATACCGAACAGATTGCCTTCTATGGCGGCGAGCGTGCCGAACTGCGCCGCGTGCACCGTCATTTTTCGGCGATTGCGCGGAACTGGCAGCTGTTGATGTCCCGCGAGTTTCGCTTAGATACGTTCACCACTTCCTATTTCCGCCTGAGCCTGATGATCCCGATTTTTGCAGTCCTGCCGCTGTACATCGCCAAAAAGATCTCGCTTGGCGGCGTCATGCAGGCGCGCGCCGCTTTCGGCTACGTCCTTGACGCCTTCGGCTGGTTTATCGACTCCTACCGCCAGATAGTGGCCTGGTCAGCGACGGTAGAGAGGCTATGGCAGTTTGAGCAAGGCCTAATCGCGCTGCCGGCGAAAGCGAAATATCCCCGTCAGCCCGGAAAATTACGCTGCCGTAATCTGGTCGCCCGTCACGCTCATGGCGCGCCCCTGTTTAACCCCATAAATCTCGACTTACAGCACGGCGAGGCTATTGCTATTACCGGCGCCAGCGGCTGCGGGAAAACCACCTTCTTAAGGGTACTCTCCGGGCTGTGGCCTTACAGTAGCGGGGTCTATCACCACCCGACAGGGAAAAGCCTGTTCGTCCCGCAAAAACCGTATCTGCCTGACGATCTCCTGACCCACGCGTTGACGTATCCTGGCTTAGCCAAAGTCAGCAATGAACGACTGGAGAGCTGTCTGAAGAGGGTTGGGCTGCAGCATTTGTGCCAGCAGCTGAATGAGCGCCAGTCATGGAGCGGTATCCTTTCCGGCGGCGAGCAGCAGCGTCTTTCGTTTGCCCGCATCCTGTTGAATCAGCCGGATCTTATCTGCCTTGATGAATCAACCAGTCACCTGGACGATATGACGGCCATCGAGCTGATAAGAGCGATCCGCAGCGAACTCCCGCACAGCATCATCATGGTCGTCAGCCACCAACGAGCGGTTATAGAATCACTGAATATGCAATATCTTATTGAAGAATATGGTTAAAAATTATTCCTTTGCGATTTAGCATTGGGCGTAAAAAGAGCACGGCGCGCCTCTCCTCCCTGGCGTTATGCCGTGCGGTCAATAGATTCTAAGAGGCCGGGTTACCTAAGCTAAAGCTGGAATGTAACTCGCCAACAGGTACCTGGCCTTGAAGCTGCCGATAGCGCAGGTGACAACGTCACAATTTTCTCGCTCGGGGATTACGGGCTAGCGGCGTCATACGGGGGCTGTTTACCGCCCCGCTTCGGCGACGGCGGCCAGCACGCGCTCCACGGTATCGATGGTCGCCTGAGTCTGCGAATCAATTTCAATATTCACCTGGTCCCCCACCTTTTTCGCACCAAGCGTGGTGCGTTGCAGCGTCTCCGGGATCAAATGGACGCAAAAGCGCAGCGGCATAACTTCACCGACGGTCAGGCTGATCCCATCCACGCCGATATAGCCTTTGTAGAGAATATATTTCATGGCCGCCGGGTTTTGCAGCTTAAACCACATCTGACGGTTATGCTCAGACGCCACGATTTGCACCACTTCGGCGGTCGTCATAATATGACCAGACATCAGGTGTCCGCCTATTTCATCATTGAATTTAGCGGCGCGCTCAACGTTGACGCTATCACCCGCCCTAATCGCCCCGAGGTTGGTGACGCGCAGGGTTTCGTCCATTAAATCAAAGCTTACCCGCGCCCCGTCAATGCGCGTGACCGTCAAACAGCAGCCATTATTCGCCACCGAACTCCCGGCTTCGAGCCCCGCCAGCATCTCTGCGGGCAACTCTATTGCGTGGGTGCGAAAATGGCTTTTTTCTTCAATGGACAGCACTTTCGCCATCCCCTGGACAATACCGGTAAACATATCGTTCCCCTGTCAACATTCGCTACGTGAAGTCATTATTGGGCAAATCCCTCTGCATTTTCTCCTTTCCGCCCTGCTCTGCGGCTTGGCAAAATAAGCGTTACTGGTCGCCGGCCAGCGACTGATACTTCCTGAACCTGTCCCGGGCGTCCTCCTCCGTCCTTTCGAAAAGCGCGTCCGCGAGCTGTGGCGAGCTTTTGTGCAGGGAGGCATAGCGCACCTCGCCGAGCAGGAAGTCGCGGAAGCTCTCTTCAGGCTCTTCGGAATCAAGAACAAACGGCGTCCGGCCTTCCGCCTTGCGCTGCGGATGATAGCGCCACAGATGCCAGTATCCCGCCTCCACCGCGCGTTTCGCCTCCCGCTGGCTGCAGCTCATGCCGGCTTTCAGCCCGTGGTTAATGCAGGCGGCATAGGCAATCACCAGCGAGGGTCCAGGCCAGGCCTCGGCTTCCGCAATCGCCCGCAGGGTCTGATCTTTATCGGCCCCCATTGCAATCTGCGCGACATAAACGTTGCCGTAGCTCATCGCCATCATCCCGAGGTCTTTCTTACCGGTGCGTTTGCCCTGAGCGGCAAATTTGGCGATGGCCGCCGTCGGGGTCGATTTCGACGACTGCCCGCCGGTGTTGGAATAGACCTCGGTATCAAACACCAGGATATTGACGTCCTCGCCGCTGGCCAGCACGTGATCGAGGCCGCCGAAACCAATGTCGTACGCCCAGCCGTCGCCGCCGAATATCCACTGCGAGCGCCGGGTAAAATAGTCCCGGTTCTGCCAGAGCTGCTCCAGCAGCGGTGAGCCCTCTTTTTCCAGCGCCAGTCGTTCGCTTAAGCGGTCCGCGCGATCGCGGGTTCCCTCCCCCTCATCCTGCTGCGCCAGCCACTGGCCCATCACCTCCTTTAGCTCCTCGCTTATCGGCAGCGCCAGCGCGGAGGCTATGTCATCGGCGATCTGTTTGCGGATCGCCTGCCCGCCCAGCATCATGCCGAGGCCAAATTCAGCATTATCTTCAAACAGCGAGTTCGCCCACGCCGGGCCATGACCGCGATGGTTGGTGGTATAAGGGATTGATGGCGCGCTGGCGCCCCATATAGAGGAGCAGCCGGTGGCGTTGGCAATCAGCATCCGGTCGCCAAAAAGCTGGGTTATCAGACGCGCATAGGGCGTCTCTCCGCAGCCCGCGCAGGCGCCGGAAAACTCCAGCAGCGGCGTCTCAAACTGGCTGCCTTTGACCGTCGTTTTACGAAACGGATTGCTTTTCGGGGCCAGCGCCAGCGCGTAGTCCCAGACCGGCGCCATCTGGCGCTGGCTATCGAGAGACTGCATTTTCAGCGCCTTGCCGCGTGAAGGACAGTTATCGACGCAGTTACCGCAGCCGGAGCAGTCCAGCGGCGAGATCGCCAGATGATAGTGGTACTCCTTCGCCCCCTGCGCGGGCTTGCTCAACAGCGCGGCCGGAGCCGCATCCTGCTCGTCCCGGCTCAGCAGCGCCGGGCGGATCGCCGCATGCGGGCAGATGAACGCGCACTGATTACACTGCGTACAGCCGTCGGGATGCCAGACCGGCACTTCCAGCGCAATGCCGCGCTTCTCCCACGCGGCGGTTCCCGGAGGAAAGGTGCCGTCTTCCATCCCGACAAAGGCGCTAACCGGCAGCTGGTCGCCGCGCTGGCGGTTCATTGGCTGCAGAATATCGCGGATGAAATCCGGCATCAGGGGCGAAGGCTGCGGCGAGGCTTCCTCCTGCGTCGCCCAATGGGGCGGTACCGTCACCTGATGCAGCGACGTCATGCCCAGGTCAATCGCCCGCTGGTTCATCTCAATGACGCTGGCCCCTTTGCTGCCGTAGCTTTTTTCGACCGCCTGTTTGAGATAGTTCGCGGCGGTCTGCGGATCGATAATCGCCGCCAGCTTAAAGAACGCCGCCTGCATCAGCATATTAAACCGCCCGCCAAGCCCCAGCTCGCGGGCAATATCAACGGCGTTGAGGGTGTAAAAGCGGATATTTTCCCGCGCCAGATAGCGCTTAAAGCCGGCGGGCAGGTGCTGCTCAAGTTCGGCATCGGACCAGCTGCAGTTGAGCAAAAAGGTTCCTCCCGGCTTTAGCCCATCCAGCAGCTCATAGCGTTCAACATAGGACTGCTGCGAACAGGAGATAAAATCCGCCCGGTGGATCAGGTATGGCGAGGTAATGGGCCGGTCGCCGAAGCGCAGGTGCGAAACGGTAATGCCGCCGGATTTTTTCGAGTCGTAGGAAAAATAGGCCTGCGCGTAGAGATCGGTCCTGTCGCCGATAATCTTAATCGCGCTTTTATTGGCCCCTACCGTGCCGTCCGAGCCCATCCCCCAGAATTTACAGGCGGTGATGCCCGCGTGAGAAACCTCCAGCGTCTGCGGGCGCGGCGGTAATGAGGTAAAGGTGACATCATCGATAATCCCCAGCGTAAATCCATCCATCGGCAGCGGCTTGTTGAGATTGTCAAAAACGGCAGCGATATCGTTGGGCAGAACGTCCTTCCCGCCCAGGGCGTAGCGACCGCCGACAATCAGCGGCGGATCGTCGTGATGATAGAAGGCGTTTTTAATGTCCAGACACAGCGGCTCGGCCTGGGCCCCGGGCTCCTTAGTGCGATCGAGTACGGCAATGCGCCGGACGGTTTTCGGCAGCCGGGCAAAGAAGTGCGCCAGCGAAAAGGGGCGGAACAGATGGACGCTGAGCAAACCGACCTTCTCTCCCGCCGCATTCAGCGTCTCCACCACCTCCTGGATGGTGTCGCATACCGACCCCATCGCGACGATCGCCCGTTCGGCATCCGCCGCGCCGGTATAGTTAAACAGGTGGTACTCACGTCCGGTGATGGCGCTGATTTGCGCCATATAGCCTTCGACAAGATCGGGGAGAGCCTGGTAAAAGCGGTTGCCCGCTTCCCGCTCCTGAAAGTAGATATCCGGGTTTTGCGCGGTGCCGCGAATGACCGGGTGATCCGGATGCAGCGCGTTACGGCGAAAGCTGTCCAGCGCGGGCCGGTCCAGCAGCGTTGCCAGCTGCTCATACTCCAGCACCTCAATTTTTTGAATTTCGTGCGAGGTGCGAAAGCCGTCGAAGAAATTAATAAACGGAATACGGCCCTTTATCGCCGCCAGATGCGCCACGGCGGAGAGGTCCATCACCTGCTGCACGTTGTTCTCCACCAGCATCGCGCAGCCGGTCTGACGTACCGCCATCACGTCCTGATGATCGCCAAAAATATTCAGCGAGTTGGTCGCCAGCGCCCGGGCGCTGACGTGAAAGACTCCCGGCAGCAGTTCACCGGCAATTTTGTAGAGGTTGGGGATCATCAGCAGCAGCCCCTGCGACGCGGTATAGGTGGTGGTGAGCGCCCCGGCCTGCAGCGCGCCGTGTACCGCGCCTGCCGCACCGGCTTCTGACTGCATCTCCATCAAGCGTACCGGCTGACCAAACAGATTCTTTTTCCCCTGCGCCGCCCATTCATCGACGTTTTCCGCCATCGGCGTGGAAGGCGTGATGGGATAGATAGCCGCGACATCGGTAAAGGCATAGGAGATCCAGGCCGCCGCGGCGTTGCCATCCATTGTTTTCATTTTTCCGGACATTGTTCATTCCTCGAAGGTGAGAGGCATCTTCGCCGCATCGGCTGGCGGCAAACCCTGTCTGTGCCTCAAGCACAGCCCATGCCAGCTCTCGCGTAGCTAAATAGTTCGATTGAATTCAGCAGGTTATGCAGCGGCGGGCGCCTCATGACGTCAGGAGATTGCGTGGAATAAGACACAGACCGCGACAAGCTGTTGAACAGTCGACAAAGCGCCGCTCCTGGCCTGGCGAGCAGAATTGTTCTGTTTCCCACATTTGGTGGCCTGATTGTGCCGTTTTGTTTTACGGACGCACCGGCCGTCGAAATTTAATTACATATTTATCATCAAGTTAAATGATATGGCCCGGCTGGTATGTTCCCTGCACTTCTCTGGTGGCAAACACTCAACAACAGGAGAAGTCACCATGACCATGCGTCAATGCGCTATCTACGGTAAAGGCGGTATCGGCAAATCCACCACCACGCAGAACCTCGTCGCCGCGCTGGCCGAGATGGGTAAGAAAGTGATGATCGTCGGCTGCGATCCGAAGGCGGACTCCACCCGCCTGATCCTGCACGCCAAAGCACAGAACACCATTATGGAGATGGCCGCGGAAGTGGGCTCGGTGGAGGACCTTGAGCTCGAAGATGTCCTGCAAATCGGCTATGGCGACGTGCGCTGCGCCGAATCAGGCGGCCCGGAGCCGGGCGTCGGCTGCGCGGGGCGCGGGGTGATCACCGCAATCAACTTTCTCGAAGAGGAAGGCGCCTACGAGGACGATCTCGATTTCGTGTTCTATGACGTACTCGGGGATGTGGTCTGCGGCGGCTTCGCGATGCCAATCCGTGAAAATAAGGCCCAGGAGATCTATATCGTCTGCTCCGGGGAGATGATGGCGATGTACGCCGCCAACAATATCTCCAAGGGGATCGTTAAATACGCGAAATCCGGCAAGGTGCGTCTCGGCGGGCTGATTTGTAACTCGCGTCAAACCGACCGTGAAGATGAGCTGATCGTGGCGCTGGCGGAGAAGCTCGGCACCCAGATGATCCATTTCGTGCCGCGCGACAACATCGTCCAGCGCGCGGAAATCCGCCGGATGACGGTCATCGAGTACGACCCGAACTGCCAGCAGGCCAATGAGTACCGCACTCTGGCAACCAAGATCGTCAACAACACCATGAAGGTGGTACCGACGCCCTGCACCATGGATGAGCTGGAATCGCTGCTGATGGAATTCGGCATCATGGAAGAAGAAGACACCAGCATCATCGGTAAAACCGCCGCCGAAGAAAACGCGGCCTGAACACAGGACAATCATCATGACCAACGCCACAGGCGAGCGTAATCTCGCGCTAATCCAGGAGGTCCTGGAAGTCTTTCCCGAAACTGCGCGTAAAGAGCGCAGAAAGCACATGATGGTCAGCGATCCGCAAATGGAGAGCGTCGGCAAGTGCATCATCTCGAACCGTAAATCGCAGCCCGGCGTGATGACCGTGCGCGGCTGCGCCTACGCCGGCTCCAAAGGAGTGGTATTCGGGCCGATTAAGGATATGGCCCATATCTCCCACGGGCCGGTCGGCTGCGGCCAGTACTCGCGCGCCGGGCGCCGCAACTACTTCACCGGCGTCAGCGGCGTCGACAGCTTCGGCACCCTGAACTTCACCTCCGATTTTCAGGAGCGCGACATCGTCTTCGGCGGTGATAAAAAGCTCAGCAAACTGATTGAAGAGATGGAGCTATTGTTCCCGCTCACCAAGGGCATCACCATCCAGTCGGAGTGTCCGGTCGGGCTCATCGGCGATGATATCAGCGCCGTCGCCAACGCCAGCAGCAAGGCGCTGGATAAACCGGTGATCCCGGTGCGTTGCGAAGGATTTCGCGGCGTGTCGCAGTCGCTGGGGCACCATATCGCCAACGACGTGGTTCGCGACTGGGTCCTCAATAACCGTGAGGGGCAGCCGTTTGCATCCACCCCTTACGATGTGGCGATCATCGGCGATTACAACATCGGCGGCGATGCCTGGGCCTCGCGCATCCTGCTCGAAGAGATGGGGCTGCGGGTGGTCGCCCAGTGGTCCGGCGACGGCACCCTGGTGGAGATGGAGAACACCCCTTTCGTGAAGCTGAATCTGGTCCACTGCTACCGTTCGATGAACTACATCGCCCGGCACATGGAAGAAAAGCATCAGATCCCGTGGATGGAGTACAACTTCTTCGGTCCGACCAAAATCGCCGAATCGCTGCGCAAAATTGCCGACCAGTTTGACGACGCCATTCGCGCCAACGCCGAGGCGGTGATCGCCAAATATCAGGGGCAAACGGCGGCGATTATCGCCAAATACCGCCCGCGGCTGGAGGGGCGCAAGGTGCTGCTCTATATGGGCGGCCTGCGGCCACGGCACGTTATTGGCGCCTATGAGGATCTCGGCATGGAGATCGTCGCCGCCGGCTATGAGTTTGCCCATAACGATGACTACGACCGCACCCTGCCGGATCTGAAAGAAGGCACCCTGCTGTTCGATGACGCCAGCAGCTATGAGCTGGAGGCGTTTGTCAAAGCGCTGAAGCCTGACCTTATCGGCTCCGGGATCAAGGAAAAGTATATCTTCCAGAAAATGGGGGTTCCGTTCCGCCAGATGCACTCGTGGGACTACTCCGGCCCGTACCACGGCTACGATGGTTTCGCCATTTTTGCCCGCGATATGGATATGACCTTAAACAACCCGGCGTGGAACGAACTGATCGCCCCGTGGCTGAAGTCTGCGTGATTGCCCATTTATTGTCCCGTCTGTTCACCGATTTGTGGCGCGGGAGGAGAACACCATGAGCCAAACGATTGACAAAATTAATAGCTGTTATCCGCTATTTGAACAGGATGAATACCAGGAGCTGTTCCGCAATAAGCGGACGCTGGAAGAGGCGCACGACGCCCGGCGCGTGCAGGAGGTATTCGCCTGGACTACCACCGCCGAGTATGAAGCGCTGAACTTTCAGCGCGAGGCGCTAACCGTTGACCCGGCAAAAGCCTGCCAGCCGCTGGGCGCGGTGCTCTGTTCGCTAGGGTTTGCCAACACCCTGCCCTATGTTCACGGCTCCCAGGGATGCGTGGCCTATTTTCGTACCTATTTTAACCGCCATTTCAAAGAGCCGATCGCCTGCGTTTCCGATTCGATGACCGAAGACGCGGCGGTCTTCGGCGGCAACAACAATATGAACCTCGGGCTGCGGAACGCCAGCGCGCTGTACAAACCGGAGATCATCGCGGTCTCCACCACCTGCATGGCGGAGGTTATCGGCGACGATCTGCAGGCGTTTATCGCCAACGCCAAAAAAGACGGTTTTGTCGATAGCAGCATTGCCGTGCCGCACGCCCATACGCCAAGCTTTATCGGCAGCCACGTCACCGGCTGGGACAATATGTTCGAAGGGTTCGCCAAAACCTTTACCGCCGACTATCAAGGGCAGCCGGGCAAACTGCAAAAGCTCAACCTGGTCACCGGCTTTGAGACCTATCTCGGCAACTTCCGCGTGCTGAAGCGGATGATGGCGCAGATGGCGGTGCCGTGCAGCCTGCTCTCCGATCCGTCGGAGGTCCTTGATACCCCCGCCGACGGCCATTATCGGATGTATGCGGGCGGCACCACCCAGCAGGAGATGAAGGAGGCCCCGGACGCCATCGATACGCTGCTCCTGCAGCCGTGGCAGCTGCTGAAAAGTAAAAAAGTGGTGCAGGATATGTGGAATCAGCCGGCGACCGAGGTGGCGATCCCGCTGGGGTTGGCCGCCACCGACGAGCTGCTGATGACCGTCAGCCAGCTCAGCGGCAGGCCGATTGCCGACGCCCTCACCCTTGAGCGCGGACGGCTGGTCGACATGATGCTCGACTCCCACACCTGGCTGCATGGCAAGAAATTTGGCCTGTACGGCGACCCGGACTTTGTGATGGGGCTGGCCCGCTTCCTGCTGGAGCTCGGCTGCGAGCCGACGGTGATCCTGAGCCATAACGCCAACAAGCGCTGGCTGAAGGCGATGAAGAAAATGCTGGAAGCCTCGCCCTACGGTCGCGACAGCGAAGTGTTCATCAATTGCGACTTGTGGCACTTCCGTTCGCTGATGTTCACCCGCCAGCCGGACTTTATGATAGGCAACTCCTACGGCAAATTTATCCAGCGCGATACCCTGGCGAAGGGCAAAGCTTTTGAGGTACCGCTCATCCGTCTCGGCTTTCCGCTGTTCGACCGTCACCACCTGCACCGTCAGACCACCTGGGGTTATGAAGGCGCCATGAACATCGTCACGACGCTGGTGAACGCCGTGCTGGAGAAACTGGATAACGACACCGGCCAGTTAGGCAAAACCGATTACAGCTTCGACCTCGTCCGTTAACCATTAGCCGCCCCGCGAAAGCGGGGCCTGGAGGGGCTATGCCTATCGTGATTTTTCGTGAGCGCGGCGCGGATCTGTATGCCTATATCGCCAAACAGGATCTGGAAGCACGGGTGATACAGATTGAGCATAACGACGTTGACCGCTGGGGCGGCGCGATTTCGCTGGAGGGCGGCGGGCGCTACTACGTCAACCCGCAGCCTGAGCGGCCCGCCTTCCCGATAAGCCTGCGGGCAACCCGCAGTACGCTGATATAAGGAGCTGGAGATGTCCGACAACGATACCCTTTTCTGGCGCCTGCTGGCGCTATTCCAGACGCTGCCGGATCTGCCGCCGGCGCAAATACTAGACTGGCTGGCGCAGGAAAGCGGCGAAACCCTGACCCCGGAGGGGTTGGCCACCTTAACGCAGCCGCAGCTCGCCGCCGCCTTTCCGTCAACGACGGCCGTTATGTCCCCGGCCCGCTGGTCGCGGGTGATGGCCAGCCTGCGGGGCGCGCTGCCCGTTCATCTGCGTATTGCCCGTCCCGCTCAGCGGACGCCGCAGCTGCTGGCCGCATTTTGCTCCCAGGACGGCCTGCTCATTAACGGCCATTTCGGCCAGGGACGCCTGTTTTTTATCTATGCCTTCGATGAGCAAGGCGGCTGGCTGTACGATCTGCGCCGCTATCCGTCAGAGCCGGGCCAGCAGGAGGCCAGCGAAGCGCGCGCCCGGCTGCTTGATGATTGCCAGCTGCTGTTCTGCCAGGAGATCGGCGGACCCGCCGCCGCCCGACTGATTCGCCACCAGATCCATCCGATGAAAGCGCAGCCCGGCACCGCGATTCAGGCCCAGTGCGAGGCCATCAACGCGCTGCTGGCCGGGCGTTTGCCGCCGTGGCTGGCGAAGCGGCTTAACAGGGATAATCCGCTGCAGGAACGCGTCTTTTAGCCCCCCTGCTGTTTGCCCGTTGCCCGCTGACCCCGCGGGCTTTTTTTCTTCCCCGGCCACAACCCACAATATTCCCGTCCGATTGTTGGCTTTGTCGCAAAGCTGACAAGGCTTTCCCTTTAAAAATCAATAGCCCCTGGGTGGAGCGCGAATTGCATTTCCATCATCATCCCCCACGTTCTACGAGGTCACTATGAAGGGAAATGAAATTCTGGCGCTGCTGGATGAGCCCGCCTGCGAACATAACCATAAACAGAAGTCCGGATGTAGCGCGCCAAAACCCGGCGCCACCGCCGGCGGCTGCGCGTTCGACGGCGCCCAGATCGCTCTGCTACCCATCGCCGACGTGGCGCACCTGGTGCATGGCCCCATCGGCTGCGCCGGCAGCTCATGGGATAACCGCGGCAGCATAAGCTCCGGGCCGAACATTAACCGGCTGGGGTTCACTACCGATCTCAACGAGCAGGATGTGATTATGGGCCGCGGCGAGCGCCGCCTGTTTCACGCGGTTCGCCATATCGTTACGCGCTACCGTCCGGCGGCGGTCTTTATCTACAACACCTGCGTGCCGGCAATGGAGGGCGACGATCTTGAAGCGGTATGCCAGGCCGCGCAGACCGCCACCGGCGTGCCGGTTATCGCCATCGACGCCGCCGGTTTTTACGGCAGCAAAAACCTCGGCAACCGGCTGGCCGGCGAGGTGATGGTCAAGCGGGTCATCGGCCAGCGCGAACCGGCCCCCTGGCCGGAGGCATCCCCGTTCGCCCCGGAGCATCGCCATGACGTTGGCCTGATTGGCGAGTTTAATATCGCCGGCGAGTTCTGGCATATTCAGCCGCTGCTCGATGAGCTGGGGGTCCGCGTGCTCGGCAGCCTCTCCGGCGACGGGCGCTTTGCCGAAATCCAGACCATGCACCGGGCGCAGGCCAATATGCTGGTCTGTTCGCGGGCGCTAATCAACGTCGCGAGGGCGCTGGAGCAGCGCTACGGCACGCCGTGGTTCGAAGGCAGTTTTTACGGCATCCGCGCGACCTCCGACGCCCTGCGTCAGCTGGCGGCCCTGCTGGGCGATGACGACCTGTGCCGCCGCACCGAAGCGCTGATTGCGCGCGAAGAGCGGGCGGCGGAGCTGGCGCTCAGGCCGTGGCGCGAACAGCTTCGCGGACGCAAAGCCCTGCTCTACACCGGCGGCGTCAAATCCTGGTCGGTGGTGTCGGCGCTGCAGGATCTGGGGATGAGCGTGGTGGCGACCGGCACGCGCAAATCCACCGAGGAAGATAAACAGCGGATCCGCGAACTGATGGGCGAAGAGGCGGTCATGCTGGATGAAGGCAACGCCCGCACGCTGCTGGACGTGGTCTACCGCTATCAGGCCGACCTGATGATCGCCGGCGGGCGCAATATGTACACCGCCTACAAGGCCCGGCTGCCGTTTCTCGATATCAATCAGGAACGCGAGCACGCCTTCGCCGGCTATCAGGGCATCGTCACCCTCGCCCGCCAGATCTGCCAGACCATCAACAGCCCGATCTGGCCGCAAACTCATTCCCGCGCCCCCTGGCACTAAGGAGCACAGCATGGCAGAAATTTTCCGCACCGATAAACCGCTGGCGGTCAGTCCGATCAAAACCGGCCAACCGCTCGGCGCAATCCTCGCCAGCCTCGGGATCGGACACTGCATCCCGCTGGTCCACGGCGCGCAGGGATGCAGCGCCTTCGCTAAGGTCTTTTTTATTCAGCACTTCCACGACCCGGTGCCCTTGCAGTCGACGGCGATGGACCCGACCTCGACGATTATGGGCGCGGACGGCAATATCTTTACCGCGCTCGATACCCTGTGCCAGCGCAACGCTCCGCAGGCCATCGTGCTGCTCAGCACCGGGCTGTCGGAGGCTCAGGGCAGCGATATGTCCCGGGTGGTGCGCCAGTTTCGCGAAGAGCATCCCCGGCACAAAGGGGTGGCGATACTGACGGTCAACAGCCCTGATTTTTATGGCTCTATGGAAAACGGCTTCAGCGCCGTGCTGGAGAGCGTCATTGAGCAGTGGGTGGCGCCGACGCCCCGCGCCGGCCAGCGTAATCGTCGGGTCAATCTGCTGGTCAGCCACCTCTGCTCCCCCGGCGATATCGAGCTGCTGCGCCGCTACGTTGAAGCCTTTGGCCTGCAGCCGGTGATCCTGCCGGACCTGGCGCAATCGATGGACGGGCACCTCGCGCAAGGGGATTTTTCGCCGGTGACCCAGGGCGGGACGCCGCTGCGCCTGATAGAGCAGATGGGGCAGAGCCTGTGCAGCTTCGCCATCGGCGCCTCGCTGAGTCGGGCGTCGTCCCTGCTGGCCCAGCGCAGCCACGGCGAGGCGATCGCCCTTCCGCACCTGATGACCCTTGAGCACTGCGATACGTTCATTCATCAGCTGGCGAAAATTTCCGGACGCGGCGTTCCGCAGTGGATTGAACGCCAGCGTGGACAGCTTCAGGATGCGATGATCGACTGCCACACGTGGCTCCAGGACCAGCGCATGGCGATGGCGGCAGAAGGCGATCTGCTGGCGGCATGGTGCGATTTTGCCAGCAGCCAGGGAATGCGGCCAGGTCCGCTGGTCGCCCCCACCGGCCATCCCAGCCTGCGCCAGCTGCCGGTCGAACGCGTCGTGCCGGGGGATCTGGAGGATCTGCAAAACCTGCTCTGCTCGCAGCCCGCCGACCTGCTGGTAGCCAATTCTCACGCCTGCGACCTCGCGGAACAGTTTGCGCTACCGCTGATCCGCGCGGGTTTCCCTCTCTTTGACAGGCTCGGCGAGTTCCGGCGGGTGCGGCAAGGCTATGGCGGTATGCGCGATACGCTGTTTGAACTGGCAAACCTGATGCGCGAGCGTCACCGCCAGGTCGCCCTCTACCGCTCGCCGCTGCGCCAGAATGCCGAACCGCCCTTCACCACAGGAGCCGCTTATGCCGCCCATTAACCGCCAGTTTGACATGGTCCATTCCGATGAGTGGTCCATGAAGGTCGCCTTTGCCAGCTCCGACTATCGCCATGTCGACCGCCACTTCGGCGCCACGCCGCGGCTGGTGGTGTATGGCGTCAAGGAGGATCGGGTCACCCTGATCCGGGTGGTTGATTTCTCGGTCGAAAGCGGCCATCAGGCGGAGAAGATTGGTCAGCGCATCCATGCCCTTGAGGATTGCGTCACCCTGTTCTGCGTGGCAATCGGCGATGCGATATTTCGCCAGCTGCTGCAGGTTGGCGTCCGCGCCGAACGCGTGCCCGCCGACACCAAAATTGTCGATTTACTCCAGGAGATCCAGCTCTACTGGTACGCCAAAGAGCAGCGCAAAAGCGCCCGCAGGTGCGACCCTGAGCGCTTTACCCGCCTGCTTGAGGAGCAGGAGTGGCGGGAGGAGCGGGACCCGCGCGGCTAACCGTGTCGTTTCTGTGACAAACCCCACAATAAATAACGACACTGTCGGCCCGTATTGTCAGGGGAAAATCCTAACCCTCTAAAAATAAACGTATTTACGCATTGGTATTGCATTTGCTTGTTCATCACCACCACCGCGCTTTTAGCGGTGGAACGCGCCCCGGCGTTTTCCGTCATCATCCCTGGAGCTGACAGCATGTGGAATTACTCCGAGAAAGTGAAAGACCATTTTTTTAATCCCCGCAACGCGCGCGTGGTGGACAACGCCAACGCGGTGGGCGATGTGGGTTCATTGAGCTGCGGCGACGCGCTGCGCCTGATGCTGCGCGTCGACCCGCAAAGCGAAATAATCGAGGAGGCCGGATTCCAGACCTTTGGCTGCGGCAGCGCGATCGCCTCCTCTTCCGCGCTGACGGAGCTGATCGTCGGCCGCACGCTTACCGAAGCTGGAGAGGTTACCAACCAGCAGATCGCCGATTATCTCGACGGACTGCCGCCGCAAAAAATGCACTGCTCGGTGATGGGCCAGGAGGCGCTGCGGGCGGCTATCGCCAACTTTCGCGGCGAGAGCCTCGAAGAGGAGCATGAAGAAGGCCGGCTGATTTGCAAATGCTTCGGCGTCGATGAAGGGCATATCCGCCGCGCGGTGCTCAACAACGGCCTGACCACCCTTGAAGAGGTGATTAACTACACCAAAGCGGGCGGCGGCTGCACTTCCTGCCATGAGCAGATCGAGCTGGCGCTGGCGGAGATCCTCGCGCAGCAGCCGCCGAGCCCCCTTCCCGCCGCCAGCGGCAAAGATCCGCACTGGCAGAGCGTGGTCGACACCATCGCCGAACTGCGCCCGCATATTCAGGCCGACGGCGGCGATATGTCGCTTCTCAACGTCGCCAACCACCAGGTCACCGTGAGCCTTTCCGGCAGCTGCAGCGGCTGCATGATGACCGATATGACCCTGGCCTGGCTGCAGCAGAAGCTGATGGAACGTACCGGCTGTTATATGGAAGTGGTGGCGGCATAGCCGCGGTTAACTGACCCAAGGGGGACAAGATGAAACAGGTTTATCTCGATAACAACGCCACCACCCGTTTAGACCCGATGGTCCTCGAAGCGATGATGCCCTTTTTGACCGATTTTTACGGCAATCCCTCGTCCATCCATGACTTTGGCATTCCGGCCCAGGCCGCCCTCGAGCGGGCTCATCAGCAGGCCGCGGCGCTGCTCGGGGCGGAGTATCCCAGCGAGATAATTTTTACCTCCTGCGCCACCGAGGCCACCGCCACCGCCATCGCCTCGGCGACGGCGCTGCTGCCGGAACGCCGGGAGATCGTAACCACCGCGGTCGAACATCCGGCGACGCTGGCTGCGTGCGAACACCTGGAGCGCCAGGGCTATCTGATCCACCGTATCGCGGTAGACGGCAACGGCGCGCTGGATATGGCGCAGTTCCGGGCGGTGCTCAGCCCGCGGGTCGCGCTGGTCAGCGTGATGTGGGCGAATAACGAAACCGGCGTCATTTTCCCTGTGGTCGAGATGGCGGAGCTGGCTCATGAACAGGGCGCGCTGTTCCACTGCGACGCGGTGCAGGTGGTGGGCAAGCTGCCGATAGCGGTCGGCAAGACCGCCATCGATATGCTCTCCTGCTCGGCGCATAAGTTTCACGGTCCGAAAGGCGTCGGCTGCCTGTATCTGCGCCGGGGAACGCGCTTTCGCCCGCTGCTGCGCGGCGGCCATCAGGAGTACGGACGACGGGCCGGAACGGAAAACATCACCGGGATCGTCGGCATGGGCGCGGCCTGCGAGCTGGCGCAGATCCATCTGCCGGGAATGGAGCAAACGGGCCAGCTGCGCGATCGCCTCGAACGGCGCCTGCAGGCCTGCGTCCCTGCGGTCATGGTGATGGGCGGCGGCCAGCCGCGCGTGCCCGGCACCATGAATCTGGCCTTTGAGTTTATTGAAGGGGAAGCGATCCTGCTGCTGCTGAATCAGGTCGGGATTGCCGCCTCCAGCGGCAGCGCCTGCACCTCAGGTTCGCTGGAGCCCTCGCACGTGATGCGGGCGATGAATATTCCCTACACCGCTGCCCACGGCACCATCCGTTTTTCCCTCTCGCGCTACACCCGGGAAAAAGAGATTGATTACGTCATTGCCATGCTGCCGCCGATCGTTGACCGGCTGCGGGCGCTGTCGCCCTACTGGCAGGACGGCAGGCCGCATCCGGCGGCAGACGTCTTCACCCCGGTTTATGGCTAAGGCGGAGGCGACGATGAGACGCGTGCTGATCAACGACACCACGCTGCGCGATGGCGAACAGAGCCCCGGCGTGGCCTTTCGCCCCAGCGAGAAGGTGGCCATTGCCGAGGCGCTGTATGCGGCGGGGGTTACGGCGATGGAAGTGGGCACCCCGGCAATGGGGGATGAGGAGATCGCGCGGATCCAGCTGGTGCGCCGCCAGCTTCCCCAGGCCACGCTGATGACCTGGTGTCGGATGAATGCGCTGGAGATTCGCCAGAGCGCCGATTTGGGCATCGACTGGGTGGATATCTCCATTCCGGCCTCGGACAAGCTGCGGCAGTACAAGCTGCGCGAACCGCTGGCGGTGCTGCTGGAGCGGCTGGCGACGTTTATTCAGCTCGCCCGGAGCCTCGGCCTGCAGGTGTGCATTGGCTGCGAAGATGCCTCCCGCGCCGGCGGGCAGAACCTGGGCGATATCGCCAGGGTGGCGCAGCAGTCCGGCGCGTCCCGCCTGCGCTACGCCGATACGGTCGGCATACTCGACCCGTTTACCACCTTCGAGCAAATCTCGGCCCTGCGCGAAGCGTGGGCTGGTGAAATAGAGATGCATGCCCACAACGATCTCGGTCTCGCCGCCGCTAATACGCTGGCGGCGGTGCGCGCCGGAGCCTCCAGCGTGAATACCACCACCCTCGGCCTCGGCGAACGCGCGGGCAACGCGGCGCTGGAAACCGTGGCGCTGGGCCTGGAGCGCTGCCTCGGCGTCGAGACCGGCGTTTACTTCCCGGCGCTTCCGGCGCTCTGCCAGAAAGTTTCGGCGGCGGCGCAGCGCCCTATCGACCCGCAGCAGCCGCTGGTCGGCGAGCTGGTCTTTACCCACGAATCGGGAGTCCACGTGGCGGCGCTGCTGCGCGATCGCGAGAGCTATCAGGCGATCGACCCGGCGCTGGTCGGCCGCAGCTACCGGCTGGTGCTGGGAAAACACTCCGGGCGCCAGGCGGTCAACGGCATTTTCGATCGGATGGGCTATCACCTCAGCTCAGCGCAAATTAACCAACTGCTGCCCGCCATCCGCCGCTTTGCCGAGAGCGGGAAGCGCAGCCCGCGGGACTATGAGCTGGTCGCGATTTATGACGAGCTGTGCGGCGCAGCCGCGCTGCGAGCAGGGGGATAATCATGGAGTGGTTTTATCAAATTCCCGGCGTGGACGAACTTAGCTCCGCCGAATCGTTCTTTCAGTTTTTCTCCGTGCCCTATCAGCCAGAACGGCTTGGCCGCTGCTGCCTGCCGGTGCTGGCGACGTTTCACCGCAAGCTGCGTGCCGAAGTCCCGCTACAGAACCGGCTGGAAGAGAACGCCCGCGCCTCGTGGCTGCTGGCGCGGCGGCTGCTCGCGGAGAGCTACCAGCAGCAGTTTCAGGAGGACGACAGATGAGGCCAAAATTCACCTTCAGCGACGCGGTGCGGGTGGTGCGCGCGATTCGTAACGATGGCACCGTCGCGGGCTTCGCCCCCGGCGAGCTGCTGGTCAGGCGCGGCAGCACCGGCTTTGTCCGCGACTGGGGCGTCTTTTTACAGGATCAAATTATTTACCAGATCCACTTCCCGGAGAGCGACCGGATCATCGGCTGCCGCGAGCAGGAGCTGATCCCCCTCGCCCGGCCCTGGTTGGCCGGAAACTTGCAGTATGGAGATACCGTCACCTGCCGGATGGCGCTGGCCGTCGGCGGCGAGGTGGTGGTTAACGTTGGCCAACAGGGGCGCATTGAGGCAACCGATCGGGGCGAACGCGGCGACAGCTATACCGTCGACTTTAGCGGCCGCTGGTTTACCGTGCCGGTACAGGCCATCAGCCTCGTCGAGGAGAGATAATCATGAACGCATGGGAACGGTTTGGCCGGCAGCGCCTGGCGCGCAGCCGCTGGAACAGTGAACCGGCCGCATTGAATGCCGCCGATACGCAGGCCTTTGAGCAGGCCTGGCAGCGCCAGCGTGAGATGGAGCTGGCTATCGTCGCCCTGGTTCCCGCGCACGATATTGCGCCGGAGCTGAGGGATAACGTTGCCGCTTCGCTCGGGATCTGGCTTAGCGACGGAGGCTTTACCCCCGACGAGCGCGCGGCCATCGTGCTTCATCACACCCGGCTGGAGATCGCGTTTGCCGAACTGGCGCAGCAGGTGCCGCAGCCGGACCCGTCGACGGTGCAGGCCTGGTATCTTCACCATCAGGCGCATTTTATGCGCCCGGAACAGCGCCTGACCCGCCATCTGCTGCTGACGGTCGATGGCGACCTCGAGGCGGTTCATGAGCAAATCCAGGGGCTGCACCAGCAAATCAGCGCCTCCCGCGATGCGTTTGCGCCGCTGGCGCAGCGCTATTCTCAGTGCCCGAGCGCGCTGGAGGGCGGGCGCTTAGGCTGGATTAGCCGGGGATTGCTCTATCCGCAGCTGGAGACGGCGCTGTTTGCGCTCGCGGAAAATGCGCTGAGCCCGCCCGTCGCCAGCGAGCTGGGATGGCACCTGTTATGGTGTGAAGCGATTCGCCCCGCCGCGCCGATGGATCGGCATAAGGCGCTGGAGAGCGCCCGCGATTATCTGTGGCAGCAAAGCCAGCAGCGCCATCAGCGCCAGTGGCTGCAGCAGATGATTTCACGCCAGCCGGGGCTGTGCGGGTAGCCTTTGCGGCTACCCGCGAAAACTCACAGCACGATGCGTTTAATCTCTTCAAGCCAGGCCGTCAGGCGCTCTTCGGTGCGATCGAACTGGTTATCCTGGTCGAGAACCAGTCCCACAAACCGCTCGCCTTCCAGCGCCGATGAGGCGCTAAATTCATATCCCTCATTCGGCCAGCTGCCGATAATCTGCGCCCCGCAGGCGTCGAGAACGTCATACAGCGGGCGCATTCCGCTGGCGAAGTTGTCGGGATAGCCCTGCTGATCGCCAAGGCCGAACAGCGCCACGGTTTTACCGCTCAGGCTGATGCCGTCGAGCGTATGGATAAATTCGCCCCATGATTCACTCTCGCAGCCGGCCGCAAGGCCCGGTAGCTGGCCGTCGCCCAGCGTTGGGGTTCCCAGCAGCAGTACCGGATAGGCCATAAACTCATCCAGCGTCGCGCGGTTAATGTTTACCGGGGCATCCGCTACGTCGCCCAACTGCTTGTGGATCAGCTTCGCAATTTTGCGCGTTTTGCCGGTATCGGTGCCGAAGAAAATGCCAATGTTCGCCATATTACGCTCCTGTCGGGAAAGGTGTTTAAAACACGAGTTATCGCCAGGGGTATTGCGAAGGCTGTGCCAGGTTTATTTGCACTATCGCGGCTCACGCCTGCCCCATAACGATCGCTCATTGCCCCTTCTCGCGCCCGCAGCCGGGCCTGTCCGGGCCTGAAAAACGCCAAAATAGCCTGATTTCCCGCTGTCGGATCAATGTTTCATCAGGTCGTTTGGATAAGGGCGCACGGTTTGCATGGTTATCCGCATGCGGATAAAACCGCGGCGTTGGCGTCGCGGTGTCGGACAAATTGTCATAACTGCGACACAGGAGTTTGCGATGACCCTGAATATGATGCTCGATAACGCCGTGCCGGAGGCGATTGCCGGCGCGCTGACTCAACAACATCCGGGGCTGTTTTTTACCATGGTAGAACAGGCGTCGGTGGCGATTTCACTCACCGATGCGAGAGCCAATATTATTTACGCCAATCCGGCGTTTTGCCGCCAGACCGGCTATTCGCTGGCGCAGCTGTTGAACCAGAACCCGCGGCTGCTGGCCAGCAGCCAGACGCCGCGCGAGATCTACCAGCAGATGTGGCAAACGCTGCTCCAGCGCCAGCCCTGGCGCGGCCAGTTGATCAATCAGCGCCGCGACGGCGGCCTGTATCTGGTGGATATCGACATCACGCCGGTGCTGAATCCCCAGGGCGAGCTGGAGCACTATCTGGCGATGCAGCGGGATATCAGCGTCAGCTACACCCTGGAGCAGCGCCTGCGCAATCACATGACGCTGATGGAGGCCGTGCTCAATAATATTCCCGCCGCCGTGGTGGTGGTCGACGAACAGGATCGGGTGGTGATGGATAACCTCGCCTACAAAACCTTCTGCGCGGACTGCGGCGGGAAAGAGCTGCTGGTCGAACTGCAGGTTTCGCCGCGTAAAATGGGGCCCGGCGCGGAGCAAATCCTGCCGCTGGCGGTACGCGGCGCGGTGCGCTGGCTGTCGGTGACCTGCTGGGCGCTGCCCGGCGTCAGCGAAGAAGCCAGCCGCTACTTTGTCGACAGCGCCCCGGCGCGGACGCTGGTCGTCATTACCGACTGCTCGCAGCAGCGCCAGCAGCAGGAGCAGGGCCGCCTCGATCGGCTCAAACAGCAGATGACCGCCGGTAAGCTGCTGGCCGCCATTCGCGAGTCTCTGGACGCGGCGTTAATTCAGCTAAACTGTCCGATCAACATGCTGGCAGCGGCCCGCCGGCTCAACGGCGAAGGCGGCGGTAACGTGGCGCTGGAGGCGGCGTGGCGCGAAGGTGAAGAGGCGATGGCCCGCCTGCAGCGCTGCCGGCCCTCCCTGGAGCTGGAAAGCAACGCCGCCTGGCCGCTGCAGCCCTTCTTCGACGATCTGTGCGCGCTCTATCGTACCCGCTTCGACGATCGCGGCCTGCTGCTGGTCGATATGGCCTCCCCGCACCTGATCGGCTTTGGCCAGCGCACGCAGCTGCTGGCCTGCCTGAGCCTGTGGTTCGACCGCACGCTGGCGCTCGCCGCCGAGCTGCCCTCCGTGGCGCTGGAGATGCAGCTCTACGCCGAAGAAGAAGAGGGTTGGCTTTCGCTATACCTTAATGACAATGTGCCGCTGCTGCAGGTGCGCTATACCCACTCCCCGGACGCCTTAAACTCTCCCGGCAAAGGGATGGAGCTGCGGTTAATCCAGACCCTGGTCGCTCATCATCGTGGCGCCATCGAACTAACTTCCCGCCCGCAGGGGGGAACCTGTCTTGTTCTGCGTTTCCCCCTCTTCAATACCCTGACCGGAGGTGAGCTATGACCCACAAACCCGACTCAGACACCACCGTCAGGCGCTTTGATCTCTCTCAGCAGTTCACCGCCATGCAGCGCATCAGCGTTGTGCTGAGCCGCGCCACCGAGGCCAGCAAGACGCTCCAGGAGGTGCTGAGCGTGTTATACAACGATGCCTTTATGCAGCACGGCATGATCTGCCTTTACGATAGCGAGCAGGAAATTCTCAGCATCGAAGCGCTACAGCAAACCGAGCATCAGACGCTGCCGGGCAGTACGCAGATCCGCTACCGGCCGGGGGAAGGATTAGTCGGCACCGTGCTGGCCCGGGGCCAGTCGCTGGTGCTGCCGCGCGTCGCCGACGATCGGCGGTTTCTCGATCGCCTCAGCCTGTATGATTACGATCTGCCATTTATCGCGGTGCCGCTGATGGGGCCCAATTCTCAGCCCATCGGCGTGCTGTCGGCGCAGCCGATGGTGCGTCAGGATGAGCGTCTCCCGGCCTGCACGCGGTTTCTCGAAACCGTCGCCAACCTGATAGCCCAGACCATTCGCCTGATGATCCTCCCGGCGCCCGGGCAGCAGCCGCCTCAGATGCTCTCAAGGGCCGAGCGGCCGCGCACCTGCGCGCCGTCGCGCAGTTTTGGCCTTGAGACGATGGTCGGCAAAAGCCCGTCGATGCGCCAGATTATGGAGATTATTCGTCAGGTCTCCCGCTGGGATACCACGGTACTGGTACGCGGTGAGAGCGGAACCGGGAAAGAGCTGATTGCCAATGCCATTCACCATAATTCGCCGCGCGCCGCCGCCGCGTTCGTAAAGTTTAACTGCGCGGCGCTGCCGGATACCCTGCTGGAGAGCGAGCTGTTCGGCCATGAGAAAGGCGCGTTTACCGGGGCGGTGCGTCAGCGCAAGGGGCGCTTTGAGCTGGCGGACGGCGGCACCCTGTTTCTCGATGAGATTGGCGAAAGCAGCGCCTCGTTTCAGGCCAAGCTGCTGCGTATCCTGCAGGAGGGAGAGATGGAGCGCGTGGGCGGCGATGAAACCCTGCGCGTGAACGTGCGCATCATCGCGGCGACCAACCGTCATCTGGAGGAGGAAGTGCGGCTGGGGAATTTCCGCGAGGATCTCTACTATCGCCTGAACGTGATGCCTATCGCCCTGCCCCCGCTGCGCGAACGCCAGGAAGATATCGCCGAGCTGGCGCATTTTCTGGTGCGCAAAATCGCCCAGAACCAGGGCCGGACGCTGCGGATCAGCGACGGCGCGATCCGCCTGCTGATGGAGTACAGCTGGCCGGGAAACGTGCGCGAACTGGAAAACTGCCTTGAGCGTTCGGCGGTGATGTCGGAGAGCGGGCTGATCGACCGGGACGTGATTTTGTTCAATCATTACGACACGATGCCGAAAGCGTTGCCCGCCAGCGGTCCGTCAGAAGATGGCTGGCTCGACAATACGCTCGATGAGCGCCAGCGGCTGATTGCCGCGCTGGAAAAGGCGGGCTGGGTTCAGGCTAAAGCGGCGCGCCTGCTCGGGATGACGCCGCGCCAGGTCGCTTACCGGATCCAAATCATGGACATCACCATGCCGCGAATCTGACCCGCCGTGTGAGGTTCAGGACATTGTCAGCACCGGGGCGGAATTGCGACAATTTATCGCCAGACATTATCTTTAAATTTCAGTAACTTGACAATTAAACGTTTGGTACAGCATTTGCAGCAGGAAGGTATCGCCCAACCATGAAGGTACGACCATGACTTCCTGCTCCTCTTCCCCTGCCGGTAAAGCCTGTCACGCTGCGGACAACGGCGCGTTAACGCCTTTTGTTGCCGATAAGGTCGCCGCGCACCCCTGCTATTCCCGCAGCGGGCACCACCGTTTTGCGCGGATGCATCTGCCGGTCGCGCCCGCCTGCAATTTGCAGTGCAACTACTGTAATCGCAAGTTCGACTGCAGCAACGAATCCCGCCCCGGCGTATCGTCGACGCTGCTGACGCCCGAGCAAGCGGTGCTCAAAGTACGCCAGGTCGCCCAGGCTATCCCGCAGCTTTCAGTGGTCGGGATCGCCGGTCCAGGCGACCCGCTCGCCAACCTCACTCGCACCTTCCGCACCCTCGAACTGATACGTGAACAGCTGCCGGATTTGAAGCTCTGCCTGTCGACGAACGGCCTGATGCTGCCCGACGCGGTGGATCGCCTGCTGGACGTCGGCGTTGACCACGTCACGGTCACCATTAATACGCTGGATGCGGATGTCGCCGCGCAAATTTATGCCTGGCTATGGCTGGACGGCGAGCGCTACAGCGGGCGCGAAGCCGGAGAGATCCTCATCGCCCGCCAGCTGGAGGGCGTCAGCAGGCTAACCGCCAAAGGGGTGCTGGTGAAGATAAATTCGGTGCTGATCCCGGGGATTAACGCCAGCGGCATGGCCGACGTCAGCCGTCGGCTGCAGGCCAGCGGCGCTTTTATTCATAATATTATGCCGCTGATCGCCAGACCGGAGCACGGCACGGTATTCGGCCTTAACGGCCAGCCGGAGCCGGATGCCGAAATGCTCGCCGCCACCCGCAGCCGCTGCGGCGAAGTGATGCCGCAGATGACCCACTGCCATCAGTGCCGCGCCGACGCTATCGGTATGCTGGGGGAAGATCGCAGCCAGCAGTTTACCGAACTGCCGTCCGCGGCGAGCCTCCCGGCCTGGCTGCCCATTCTCCATCAGCGCGCCCAGCTTCATGCCAGCATCGCCACCCGCGGCGAGTCCGAGGCCGACGACGCCTGCCTGGTTGCCGTTGCGTCAGGCCGCGGCGACGTCATTGACAGCCACTTTGGCCACGCCGACCGTTTCTATATTTACAGCCTGTCGGCCGCCGGCATGGTGCTGGTCAATGAGCGGTTTACGCCGAAATATTGCCGCGGAAGCGACGACTGCGAACCGCAGGATAACGACGCCAGGTTCGCCGCGATCCTTGCGCTGCTGGCGGACGTTAAAGCCGTATTCTGCGTGCGTATCGGCCATACGCCGTGGCAAAAGCTGGAGCAGGCGGGAATTGAGCCCTGCGTCGAGGGCGCATGGCGACCGGTTTCCGAGGTGCTCCCCGACTGGTGGCGGCAGCGCCGAGGCAGCTGGCCCGCCGCGCTGGCGCATCAGGGGGTCGCCTGATGCCGCCGCGCGCCTGGTTAAACCGCCTGTGGCTGCTGTATCACGCGGGGAAAGGCAGCTTTCCCCTGCGGATGGGGCTCAGCCAGAGCGACTGGCAGGCATTAGGCCAGCGTCTGGCTCAGGTCGAAACGCCGCTGGACGGCGAGACGCTAACCCGCCGCCGCCTGATGGCGGAGCTGAACGCCATCCGCGAAGAGGAGCGCAGGCAGCTCGGCGTGTGGCTGGCGGACTGGATGCGGCAGGAGGCCGAACCTATGGCGCAGATCGTCGCCGAGGTTTCTCTGGCCTATAACCATCTCTGGGAGGATCTTGGCCTTGAGTCGCGGGCCGAGCTGCGCCAGCTGATGAGCGACTGCTTTCCGCAGCTGGTGGTGATGAACGAACACAATATGCGCTGGAAAAAGTTCTTCTATCGCCAGCGCTGCCTGCTTCAGCAGGGCGAAGTCACCTGCCGCTCACCGAGCTGCGACGAGTGCCGGGAACGCAGCGTTTGTTTTGAGTAGCCGGTTGGATGGGCCGTTTATGCCGGCGTCGCCGGCGGCTTGATGCATGCGGCCTGCATACGCAGCGCCTGATGGTCGCGATATCCGCTAGCGGTACCGTTCGGCTTCCACCGCCTCACGGACCTGAACGAGCGCGCGCCGCAAATTATCCAGCGTGACCGACCCCAGCGCCAGCCTGATGGCCTGAGGGACGCTTTGCGCGGTACTGAAAGGCTCCGCCGTAGAAACGGAAATATTCTTGTCCATCAGCGCCTTGACCACCCGATCCGCCCTTGCCTCGTCCGGCAGCGGAAGCCAGGCGAAATAGGATTCCGGATGGCTCACGCAGGGGAGATCCCCTAGCGCCTCTCGTAACAGAACCTGCCGCTGGCGCGCATCGCGTCTTTTCAGCATTTCAAAGCGGCTGACGGTGCCATCCTGGATCCAGCCGCAGACCAGGGCCGTCATCACGGAGGGGGTATTCCAGGTCGTGGCGCGCACCGCCCTTTCCAGCGCGGGACGATACGCTTCAGGGCAGATAACCGCCCCGACCCGCAGGCCGGTCGCCACGTTTTTTGAAAATCCGCTGATATAAACGGTGCGCTCTGGCGCATAGCTCGCCATCGGCGGCGGCGGCCGACGCGCCAGGTAGGCATAGGCGCCGTCTTCGACGATCAGCAGATCGTGAGCCCGGGCAATCTCTGCCAGCGCTTTGCGCTGGGCGCGGCTAAGTACCCAGCCCAGCGGATTGTGCAACGTCGGCATAACGTATACTGCCCGGACGCGCCTTTTTTGACAGAGCTGCCTGAGGGCCGCTAAATCCGGGCCATCGGCCAGGGATGGAATGGCGATAAGCTCAAGATGATAGAGCTCGGCCAGCGCTTTGAATCCCGAATAGGTCAGCGCATCCACGGCCACAACGTCTCCCGGTCTCAGCAGCCCCATGACCGTAACGGTCAGCCCATGCTGGGTGCCGTTGACGATCAGCAGATTGTCCGCCGTCGGCCGAAATCCGTGCCTGGAAAAATGCCCGGCCATAATCTCGCGCTCGTTGAGCCTGCCGGCATGGGGCTGATAGCGCAGATGCGACTCGATATCGCCGGCCGTCGATAGCCGCCGCAGCGCGTCCCGCAGCCGCTCTCCCTGCCCGGGCAACGCCGGATAGTTAAAGTTCAGGTCGATAACGTCCGTCGCCACCGTTTGCTGATCGACGCCATGACCGGGGGGCAGCGACGTCTCTCTGACGAAGGTGCCGCGCCCGGTTTCGCCGCTGACCAGCCCCATCGCCTCCAGCTCGCTATAGACCCGCGTTGCCGTCGCCAAAGAAATATGCTCCTGCGAGGAGAGCCTGCGGTGCGTCGGCAGGCGGGTTCCCGGTGACATCTCGCCGTTTCGAATCCACTCCGCGAATTTATCAACAATGCCTTTGTAGCGGGCTTTCATCAAATGTATCCATGACAATAATTTGATTGTATCGGATTGGCGAGGCTACCATCCGCTGACCAAATGCTCAAGTCCGCAAACGTTAAGCAACAGATGAGGTTACAGTGGAGAATTCAGCGGTACACAAAGCCGATCCCGGCGCAATTTCTGGCTGGCTCAACGGCCTGCTGGGCGTCATTATTTTCAGCGGTTCTTTACCCGCCACCCGCGTGGCGGTGCTTGAGATGCCTCCCTTCTTCCTGACGTTTCTGCGCGCCTCCATCGCCGGAATCGTGGCCTGCATGCTGATTTGCTGTTTACGGCAACGGCGCCCTCACGCCTCGCAAATCGTCCCGCTGATGGTCGTAGCGCTGGGCGTTGTCGTTGGTTTCCCTCTGCTGACCGCCCTGGCGCTGCAGCATGTTACCTCCGCGCACTCGATCGTCTTTCTCGGCCTTCTGCCGCTCACCACGGCCATTTTCGGCGTCGTGCGCGGCGGTGAACGCCCGAAAACGGCCTTCTGGATCTTCTCGGTCATCGGCAGCCTGCTGGTTGTGGGCTTCGCGCTTTCGCAAAACGCCTCGGCGTCGCCGACCGGCGATCTGCTGATGCTCGGCGCGGTCATTGTCTGCGGCCTGGGCTACGCCGAGGGCGCAAAGCTCACCCGGGCGATCGGAGGCTGGCAGGTTATCAGCTGGGCGTTGATTATCTCCCTGCCGCTGATGCTGATCGCATCCTTTATCACCATGCCCGCGACCTTCAGCGGCATTGGGCCGTCGGCCTGGGCGGCGCTGGGGTACGTTTCGCTTTTCAGTATGCTGATCGGCTTTATTTTTTGGTACCAAGGGCTCGCTATCGGCGGGATTGCCGCCGTCGGCCAGCTTCAGCTGCTGCAGCCATTTTTTGGTCTTGCGCTGTCGGCTATCCTGCTGCATGAAACGGTCAATCCGATGATGGTTTTCGTCACGTTGGGCGTTATCCTGTGCGTTATCGGATCGAGAAAATTTGCCAGATAAAACGCAATCGCCGTTGCGTATTGCCACCATTTTCTTATGAGGAATCAACGATGTTTACAGGCCTGAGCGCATTCCCTCTCACCCCGCTGGCCGGCGCAGAGATCGACGAAAAGTCGTTTGTTTCACTGCTTGAGAACCTTGTCGATGCCGGCGTGGATTCGATAGGCGCGCTGGGGTCTACCGGCAGTTACGCCTACCTGACGCGGGAGCAGCGGCTGAGGGTCACAACGCTGGCGGTCAGCGCCGCGTCGGGTATCCCGGTGATGACCAGCATTAGCAGCATCAGCGCAGACGAAGTTATGAGGCTGGCGGAGGATGCGCAAACAGCCGGCGTCCGCGGCGTGCTGCTGGCGCCGCTGTCGTATCAGAAACTGAGCGCCGACGAGGCGTATCGCCTATACGAGCGCGTCACCGCCGGGCTATCGGTTCCGCTGTGCATCTATGACAATCCGGCAACAACCGGATTTGTCTTTTCCGACGAGCTGTTAGTCGCCCTGTCGAATCTTAGCCACGTCCGGTCGATAAAACTCGGCGACCTTCCGGCGGACTGGAGCGCGGCCTGCCGACGCATCGCCGCCCTGAAGGGCCGGATCGCCGAACGGGTCACTCTCGGCATCAGCGGCGACACCCGCTCCGCGGCCGGCCTGATTGCCGGCTGCGACGTCTGGTATTCCGTCCTTGCAGGGCTGTTTCCCCGCTACTCCCGGAGCCTGACCCAGGCGGCCTCAGGCGGAGAGAGTGGCGAGGCGCAGCGGCTTAGCGCGGCCCTTGAGCCGCTGTGGGCGTTCTATCGTCGCCACGGGAGTCTGCGGGTAATTGCGACCGTGGCCGAGATCCTTGGAGCCGCGCCGGCGCCGTGCCTGCCGTTCCCCCTCCGGACGCTTGGCGGTCAGGAAAGGCGCGATCTGCAGGAGATCCTCGGCCAGCTGCCGTTCCTGGATTGACCCGCAGCGGGAGCGTCACTCATTCAGGCGCCTGGCGAGCACGATGGCGATCGCCCCGGCCATCATTACGCCAGCAAGCAGGAAGGTGTACCGCATGGCGCCGGCGATAGCCGACGCCGATGCATGGACGAAGTCTTCCGTGCCGGCGCCAAACGCAAAAACGCTCCCCATCGCGGCGGCCCCCGCGATCAGCCCCATATTACGCGCAAGGCTGAGTAATCCGGACACCGTGCCCTGCTGGCCCGGCATCACGTCGAGCAGCGCGGCGGTATTGTTGGCGGCCTGAAAGAGCTGGTAGCCGGGGGTCAAAACCATAACGGACAGCACGTAGCCGATAATGCCAATCTGGTTCGGCAGGTATGCCAGCATAAAAGCCCCTGCCGCTAACAGGATCAGTCCCATATTAAGCGTGCGGCGGGTGCCCCAGCCATCAACCAACCGGCCGGAAGGCACGCCGCAAAAGATAGAGATCACGGGGCCGATCGCCATCACGAAGCCCACTGCCGCGGTCTTCAGGCCAAGCGCGATGCTCAGATAAAACGGCCCAACCACCAGGGTGGTCATCATCACCGCCGCCACCAGAAGATTCACCAGCAGCCAGGGCGCCAGACGCCTGGCCAGCGCCGACCGCTGGCCGACCTGAACCTCGGAACGACTGCATAAATCGGCGGGTAAGACGATAAAAATCAGCAACAGCGCCAGGCAGGCGATCGGCAGCTGAGCCCAGAAAATGCCGCGCCATCCCGCCCAGGCTATCAGCAGCCCGCCGAAGGAGGGGCCGAGCGCCGTTCCCAGCGCCGAAGTGGTACCCAGCAGCCCCATCGCCCGTCCGATACGCTCCTTCCCGGCGGCCTGCCTCATAAGGGCCATACTCAGCGTCATCAGGAAAGCGGCGCCCGCTCCCTGTAGCGCCCGCGCGGCGGTCAAAAACCACAGGCTGGCGGCCAGGGCGCAGAGCAACGACGCCACGATAAACAGGCCGAGGCCGACCATCAGCATCGTCTTCAGCCCCCATTTATCGCCCAGACGACCGGCAACAAGCACCGAGATCGTCAGCGCCGCCAGATAGACGGTCACCACGGCCTGGACCTGCGAGAAAGGCGCGGAAAAGGCCGCCGCCAGAGTGGGCAACGCAATGTTGGCGATGCTGGTGCCCAGCGAGGCCAGCAGCATGCATAACGCGAGCGCAGCCGTTACTGCCGCCGGTTTGTTTGTCGGGATCGGTATTTCTGCTTGCGCCACTGTTTTGCCCTCTTGCCGGAAATTTGGTTCGGGAGCATGCTACGACTTCAAGTCGAATTGAGGTCAAGCATGAAATTTCTGGATATCGGCGAAGTTTCGGCACAGAGCGGGATCAAACCCTCGGCGCTGCGCTACTACGAAGAGATCGGGCTGATTTCTTCTATTTCTCGGCACGGGCTGCGCAGGCAGTTCCCGCATGACGTGCTTTTGCACCTTAAACTCATCACCATGGGCAAAGCGGCGGGTTTTTCGCTCGATGAGATCGCGAGCATGTTCGGCAAACAGGGAACGCCCGAGCTGCCGCGCGGGGAGCTGCACCAGAAAGCCGAGCGCATTGACCGCCAGATTCAGCAGCTAACCGCCCTGCGCGATACGCTTCGCCACGTTGCCGACTGCCCGGCGCCTTCGCATATGGAGTGCCCTACCTTCAGGCGTCTTGTTGAGCTGGCGGGGAAAAGCGGCGCCAGGGCTGCCAGGAAAAAAGATCCGACCGGCCGATCGCTGAAGCGTGCCGGCTGACGGCGAAACGAAAAAAGCGCCCGCAGGCGCTTGCTTTACTCTCCGTTCGGCACCGGTTTTACCCGGACGCCGACCAGGACAATGATCATCGCGCTGAGCAGCAGCACCCCGCTGCCGGTAAAGACCCCGCTGGCGCCGGTGATGTCGAACACCGCCCCGCCGCCGGCTGCCCCGGCGCTGATGGCCAGCTGTATGGAGGCAACCAGCAGCCCGCCGGCGCTTTCGGCCTCATCCGGCACCGTGGTGGCAAGCCAGGTTGACCAGCCCACCGGCACCAGGCCAAAGGCGAAGCCCCACATGGCTACCATCAGACCATCAAGCAGCATCAGATGTCCGAATGTCACCATCATCAGCGCCAGAATGCTCATCGCAAACGGCACCAGCGCCAGCGTCAGGCGCAGGCTGCGGGCCAGTAAATGCCCGGCAATGGAGGTCCCGACAAAGTTGGCCAACCCAAAGCCTAGCAGGATCAGTGAAACCCCTTCCACGCTCGCCTGGGCGACGGTTTCCAGAAACGGCCGCAGGTAGGTAAAGAACGCGAAATGGCCGCTGAAGATCAAAATGGTTGCCAGCATGCCGCCCAGCATCCCCGGCCGGCGCAGCACCTTAAATAGCGTCGCAAAGCTGCCTGCGCTTTCCGGGCGCATTGAGGGCAGAACCCACAGCTGCCAGAACAGAGCCGCCAGGCTCGGCAGCGCGCAGATGATAAATACGTTGCGCCAGCCGATCAGGCCGCCTAAATAGCTGCCCAGCGGCGCGGCCACGACGGTCGCTATCGATACGGCGGAGAAAATGATGGCCAGCGCTTTTGGCACATACGCGGCGGGAACCAGACGCATTGCGGTAGCGGTGGACATCGACCAGAACCCGCCGATCGCAACCCCCAGCAGCAGACGGCCGAGGAGTAATAACTCAAGCGAAGGCGCAAATGCGACCATCATGCTGGAGATAATTTGCAGCAGCGAAAAAAACATCAGCACCCAGCGGCGGTCGATATTTCTGGTCGCCGGGGTGATTAGCAGCCCGGTAACCAGCGCCACCAGAGCCGTGGCGGTCACCGCCTGCCCCGCCATTCCTTCACTCACGCCCAGGCTTGCCGCCATCGGCGTTAACAGACTGGCGGGAAGAAACTCTGCAACAATCAGGCCGAAAACGCCCAGCGCCAGCGCATAAACGGCCCGCCATGCGGGTTTTGCGTTTAGCTGGCTCTCATCGGCTACAATGCAGGAACTCATATACATCTCTCCAGAACAGTTAACAATCCGACACAGCTTAGAAACTTCTCTTCGGACGATCTATGATGCATACTCTGCCATTATTGATAATTCGTCCGGGATTCGCGTTATGACTCATCAGGCCCTCGATCTCACCAGTGAACTGCTGCGCGGCATGCGCCTTTCAGGCGTCAACTACCGGCGCATTGAATCCGGACGGCCGTTCGGGGTGGAGTTCAGCTATGTGCCGGGCAAGGCGCAGTTCCATTTTGTCAGCCGCGGCCCGGTTCTGCTGCGCATGGCCAGCGGGCAGCAGCTCAGGCTGGAGAGCGGCGATGCGCTGTTTATTCCCAACGGCGACGGCCACGTGCTGATGTCCGACGCGCAGGCGCAGATCGTCAACGTCCGGCAGCTGCCCACCGAGCCGGTGTGCAGTACGGTGTGCTGCATCAAAAACAAGGGTCCGCAGCCGGAGCAGGACAACGCCATTATTTTCAGCGGCTGTATGGACTTTGAGCTCGGCGGCATGCAGCCGCTGGTAAAAGCGATGCCGGAGGTGATGATGGTGAGCAGCCTGCTGAACACCCGGCCTGAGATCCAGCCTCTTCTGGCGGCAATGGAGCGAGAAACCCTCACCCGCCAGGCGGGCTATGCGGGTATCCTGGCGCGGCTGGCGGACGTGGTGGCGGCGCTGATCGTTCGCGGCTGGGTGGAGTGCGGCTGCGGCAATGCCACCGGCTGGGTGCAGGTGCTGCGCGACCCGAAGCTGGCGCGGGCTATCTACGTGATGCATCAGCAGCCGGGGGTTAACTGGAAGGTTGAGGATTTGGCCCGTGAGGCCGGCACCTCGCGTTCGGTGTTTGCCGAACGCTTTCTGGCGGCGACCGGCACGACGCCCGCGCGCTACCTGACCGAATTACGCATGCGTCTGGCCGTTCAGTACATTTCCCATGAAGGCCAGGCTCTGGAAAAGGTGGCCTTTAAGCTGGGCTACAGCTCCCATGCCGCATTTAGCCGCGCTTTCAAGCGTATTACCGGCAAAGCGCCAGGCGCCCTGCGCGCTATTTCGCCCGGGGAAGAGATATAGGCAGAATATCCGCCTCCCGTTTTTTGGCAGTGCGGCTGAATTATATTTGCTCAATTCGCCGGTTAATATCACTATGGGGCATGCGCTATTGCGTCCCGGCTAAGCAGGATAATTAACAGGAAGTGAGCAGAAAAAACAGCCACCGCCGATCGCGGAAAACGGGAAGCCGCAGGCCGCGGCAGCGCGCGGTCCGCATCGTGCATCCGGCGGTGCTTTTTATTAAGCGTCCGGATTTTATCGGTAAGCTGGCGTGGGGCGTTTTCCTTTTCGGCCTGCTTATTTACGACCTCTATGATGAGGTCGGCTGGCCGCTTATTGCGCTCGGCTGGCTCTCTATTTTGCTGTTCCCCTTTGCGAAACGCGGGGCCGATGACACGCTTCTTCACCTGACGTCGGAGCGCACATTTGAAACGATTAACGGCGGGGGAATGGGCCGATTTGGCGCGCTGTATCTCTTCGCATTAGTGCCCCTGACGCTGCCTTTAGCCGCCGGCTATTTTATTTATCACACCGTGAAGTGGCGGCAGATGCGCAGGCAGGCGCCTTAACCGCCGCTAGCGCGGTTCCTTCTTACTTTGCCAGTTTGCCCACGGGCCGTCGGTGGGCATATCCTCCCGTTCATCGGCAATATCTTCCAGGCTATCAATATAGAGTTCTTCCACTTCCTTGCGCGCCCAGGGCGTCCGGCGTAAAAACTTGAGGCTGGATTTGACGCTGGGATCGCTCTTAAAGCAGTTAATATTGATGCGCTTTGCCAGCTCCGCCCAGCCATATTTCGCCACCAGAGCGTTGAGTAACGCCTCAAGAGTTACGCCGTGCAGGGGATCTTTTGAAGGCTGCATAATGTCCTGTCCTGAAATACCTGAGAAATTGCGCACACCATACTGACTCCTTTCGCCCCGCGCAACTCGCGAGGCGGACTTAGCGCGCTATCGCCCTTATCTACTATTCGCAAAAGCACTGAACCCCCGACGGTCATAAATTAGAAAAGAAGGTTATTGGTTGATTATTTTCGCTTAGGGCAAGCTGTGTTTGACCACCTGACTGAGGAAATGATTATGCGCTGTTGTTGTCCCCGAACCCTGAATCTGGATACACGAAAATATATGCACACCGCCTTCGGAGAACACAATGAACGCAACCACGCTGCCGATTCTCGATCTTGCTCGCTACGCGGACCCCGCTGAAAAGTCCGCTTTTCTCGCCGACCTGCGCCACGCCGCGCGCGATATCGGCTTCTTTTATCTGATCAATCATGGAGTGGATGACGAACTGCAGCGCAGCGTGCAGCAGCTCTCCCGCCGCTTCTTCGCGCTGGCCGATGAGCAAAAGCAGCCGGTCGCCATGATCCACTCTCCGCACTTTCGCGGCTATAACCGCGCCGCGTCTGAGCTCACCCGTGGGCAGCCGGACTGGCGCGAACAGTTCGATATTGGCGCCGAGCGCCCCGCTCTGACGCTGAGTGACGATGCGCCGCGCTGGCAGCGCCTGCAGGGGCCTAACCTGTGGCCGGAAGCATTACCTGACCTGAAACCGACGCTGCTGAGCTGGCAAAGCGCGATGACGCAGGTCGGTATTACCGTGCTGCGCGCGTTTGCCGAAGCCTTGAATTTGCCCAATGACGCCTTTGATACCCTGTACGGCCAGCAGCCCAATGAGCATATCAAACTGATCCGCTACCCCGGCCAGCAGGAGACGCAGAGCACCCAGGGCGTTGGCGCCCACAAAGACTCGGGGTTCCTCAGCTTTTTACTCCAGGATGAGCAAAAAGGGCTGCAGGTTGAGGTTTCCCCCGGCCGCTGGATCGATGCGACCCCGCTGGCCGGCAGCTTTGTCGTCAATATCGGCGAACTTCTTGAGCTGGCGACCAATGGCTATCTGCGCGCTACGGTGCATCGCGTCGTGTCGCCGCCGGCGAACCAGCAGCGCCTCTCTATCGCCTTCTTCCTCGGCGCGCAGCTGGACGCCGTGGTTCCGGTCTACACCCTGCCGCCTGAGCTGGCGCAGGAGGCCCTTGGACCGGACAGCGATCCGCAAAACCCGCTCTTGCGCGAGGTGGGCTGGAACTACCTGAAGGGGCGCCTGCGCTCGCATCCGGACGTTGCCGAACGCTACTACCAGGATGTGTTTCGCGAACGCGCCGAACAACTGATCGTTTAAACATAACAATAAAGGAAAACACCATGAAAAATGCCGCTTTTAAACTGGCAGGGGTAGCACTGTCTCTTTCTCTGGCATGGACGTCGGCGCAGGCCGCCGCGCTGCGCGTCGCCGCTGACCCGGTTCCGCATGCGGAGATATTGAATTACATCAAGAAAATCGATCCGAGCCTCGATCTGAAGATCGTGGAGCTGACCAGCGGCGTTAACGCTAACGAGCTGCTGGCTAACGGCGACGTGGATGCCAACTATTTCCAGCACGTTCCCTACCTGAAAGACCAGGAGAAAGCGCTGGGTAAAACCTTTACCGTCGCGGCAACGGTACATATTGAACCGCTGGGTATTTATTCGCGTAAACATAAAGATTTCAAATCCCTGCCGGAGAATGCCACCGTCGCGGTGCCGAACAACACCACCAACCTGAGCCGAGCGCTGTTCCTGCTGCAGAGCCAGGGGCTGATCAAGCTGGCGGCGAAATTTACCGATCCGGCCACCACTCTGGCAACGCCAAAGGATATTGTGGAGAATCCTAAGCATCTCAAAATTCTTGAGATTGAATCACCGCAAATCCCCCGTTCGCTCGACGACGTCGACCTGGCGGTGATTAACGGCAACTATGCGCTGGAAGCGGGGCTGACTCCGGCAAAAGATGCGCTGGGCCTGGAAAGCGCGGAGCATAACCCCTACGCCAATATCCTCGTCACCAACCCCTCTTTGGCTAACGATCCGCGGATCAAGCAGCTGGCGAAGGATCTGACTTCGCCGCAGGTGGCGGAATTTATCCGCAAACAGTATAACGGCTCGGTGATACCGGTCGCGCCGCAGTCATGATTGAGGTGCAGGGGCTGAGTAAAACTTATGCCGGAACGGGCCGACCGGCGCTAAACGATGTCTCGCTGCACGTTCCTAAGGGCGCCGTGTACGGCATCCTCGGGCGCAGCGGCGCGGGCAAAAGTACGCTGATACGCTGTCTGAATCTGCTGGAGCGGCCCACTACGGGCCGCATTATTGTGAACGGGCATGATATTACGCAAATGGACAAACCGTCCCTGCGCGCCTATCGCCTGCGAACCGGCATGATCTTCCAGCATTTTAATCTGCTCCATGCGCGCAGCGTCGCCGACAACATTGCGGTGCCGCTGGAAATCGCCGGCATGGCGAAGGCCGACCGCCGGGCCCGGGTGGAGGAACTGCTCGATTTGGTGGGGCTCAGCGATAAGGCCGAGGCCTTTCCCTCCCAGCTTTCGGGCGGGCAAAAACAGCGCGTAGGGATCGCCCGGGCGCTGGCCGCGAGGCCGGACGTGCTGCTGTGCGATGAAGCAACCAGCGCGCTGGACCCGGAAACCACCGCCTCGGTGCTGGCGCTGCTGGCGGATATCAATCAGCGCCTGCATCTGACCATCGTGCTGATCACCCACGAACTTGAAGTGGTTAAAACCCTGTGCGATCACGCCGCGCTGCTGGAAAAAGGAGAAATTGTTGAAAGCGGTAAAATTGCCGATCTGCTGGTGGCGCCGTGGTCAAAACTGCGTCAGTCGCTGCTGCACGATCCGCAAACGGAGCGTGATTTTCTGGCGCGTCACGGCTTTCACGGGAGGCCTTTATGCGGAGTAGCATGAGCTGGGAAGACCTCTGGCCGCTGCTGGTGGGCGGCACGTTGGATACCCTTTATATGGTCGGGCTGGCGGCATTTTTTACCGTCCTGCTCGGGCTACCGACCGGGATTATCCTGTTTATCTCGCGCAAAAACGGCCTGCTGCCGATGCCAAAACTCAACGCGCTGCTGGGGGCGGCGATCAATTTCGGCCGTTCGCTGCCGTTTATTGTGCTGCTGATTGCGCTGATCCCGTTTACCCGACTGATTATCGGCACCACCCTGGGAAGCACCGCCGCGGTGGTTCCGGTGACTATCGGCGCCTTTCCCTTCTTCGCCCGGCTGACGGAAAACGCGCTGGACGAGGTGGACTACGGGCGGATTGAGGCGATTTTATCGATGGGCGGCAACATCTGGCACGTGATTTTTAAATCCCTGCTGCCGGAAGCGCTACCGACCCTGCTGGCCGGAGTAACGCTGACGATCGTTATGCTGATTGGCTTTTCGTCGATGGCCGGAGTGATTGGCGGCGGCGGACTGGGCGACCTGGCGATCCGCTACGGCTATCAGCGCTTTAATAACGAGGTGATGGTAGGCACGGTATTGATCCTGGTGGCGATGGTCCAGGGCGTACAGATGACCGGAGACCGTCTGGTTCGCCGCCTGGCGCACCGCCGTTAGACTCAGCAAGGGCGATGATCCCCCATCGCCCTTTTTCCCCGCCGCTAGCGGAAGCCGCACTCGTGAATTAAGGTCTGCATCAGCTCCGTCGCCGACAGCTCGCGGATCAGACCAACCCCCTGTCCTGCCCAATGGGCGCCGTAGCCCTCATCGCCCTGGGCCTTAGCCGCGGTCGCCAGTGCTTTACCGACATCATAGGCCAGCGGATAAGCCGGGATCGCCGAGGCGTCAACCTTTTGCGCCAGCGCGCTCCAGGCATTATGCACGCAGCGCGCCGGACGGCCGGAGATGGCCGCGGTCAGCACCGTTTGCTGGTCAGGACTGTTTTTAATCGCCCGCCGATAGCCGCTATCCGCTGCCGATTCCGGGCACAGCAGAAACGCGGTCCCCAGCTGCGCGCCCTCGGCGCCGAGGCTTATGGCGCTGCAAATTCCCGCGCCGTCCATAATGCCGCCGGCGGCAATAATCGGCAGGCCCACCGTCCGCTTCAGCCTCTGGACCAGCGTAAAGGTGCTCAGCTGCTGGTCGTCGCCGCGCGGGTCAAAGATCCCGCGATGGCCGCCCGCTTCGTAGCCCTGAGCTATAACGATATCCACTCCCTGCGCCTCTATCTGCCGGGCCTCCTGAACGCTGGTCGCGCTGGCCATAGTGACAATGCCTCGCTCCTGCAGGCGCAGAATGACGCTGCGTGGCGGAATACCGAAGTGAAAACTGACCACCGGCGGCGCCAGTTCGAGCAGCAGCTCAAGCATCGGCTGGTACCCGAGGAAAGTTTGATAAATCTCCCTCAGCGCCTGCGGCGGCTGGCTTCCCGCCTGGGCAAACGCCGGACGTAGCCGCTCAATCCACTGCGCTTCGACCTGCGGATCTCTGCGTGCCGGAAGGTGGCAAAAAAGGTTAACGTTAAACGGTCGGGCGGTGAGCTGGCGCGTTTTGCCGATCAGCGCCCGCGCCTGAGACACCGAGGAAGCGCCTAATCCCAGCGAACCCAGGCCGCCGGCATTGCTGACCGCCGCCGCCAGTTCAGGCGTGGACACGCCGGCCATCGGGGCCTGTATAATGGGATAGACAATATCAAGCTGCTGCGTCAGGCGGTTCATGATGATTGATCCTGCGTAAATTTGTGATATCCGGTGCTTAACATCTCTTTTTGAGATGTTAAGATCAATATTATTTCCATATTTAGAAGAAAAACATGAACCACAGCACGCTGGAAATCTTTAAAATTGTGGCGCAGGAGCAAAGCGTAACCCGGGCGGCAAAAAGGCTGGGCCGCGCGCAATCGAACATCACCACGCGCATTCAGCAGCTTGAGGAAGAGCTCAGCGTTGAGCTGTTCGTTCGCGGCAATAAAAAGATGGTGCTCTCCGCCGCCGGAGAACGCTTTCTTGACTACACGCTGCGGATCCTGAGCCTGGCCGAAGAGGCGAAACAGGCGCTGCATCCGACGCAGCCCGCCGGAAGCCTGCGGATGGGGGCAATGGAGGCCGCCGCCGCCAGCCGCTTAACCTCGATTCTGCCGCGCTTTCACCAGCAGTGCCCGGCGGTCGCCCTGACCTTACAAACCATGCCTACCCAGCAGCTGGTCGAACGCGTGCTTAGCGCCGCGCTCGACTGCGCACTGGTGAGCCTGCCGCTGAACGCCAGCGGCCAGCCGGAGTGTCCCGAGGCGCTGGAATACCTGCCGATCTTCGCCGAGGAGCTGATGTTGATAAGCCCCGCGGGACGGGAGGAGTTCAGGCTGGCGGCGTTTGCGCAGGGCTGCAGCTATCGCAAGCGGGCGGAATCATTTTTGTCCGCAATGAAAAACGTTGAAATACAGGAGATCGGTTCGTATCACGCGGTCATTGCCTGCATTGCCTCCGGCGGATATGCCGGGATCGTCCCGCAGAGCGTGCTGGCGCTAATGACGTTACCGGAAGGCTGCGATTCGCAGCCGGTCGGCACGGCGATAACCCAGCTTATCTGGCGCCAGGGCTACGTTTCGCCGGCGCTGGATGCCATGCGCCAGCAGCTGCTGCTGGCGGCCGATAGTTAACTCCCCCGCTGTTGCCCGGCGGGTTTGCCGATCGTCACCAGTGCGGCGGCCACAAACAGCGCCACGCCCGCGGCGCCGAGGGCGGCATTAAAAGATCCGCTCAGACCGTACAGAACGCCGGCCGCCAGCGGGCCAATAATCTGGCCGATGCCGTAAGTAGCGGTCATGGCGGCGATCATGTTGAATGTCACCAGATGATTCAGCCGCCGCCCTTCAGGAAGGGCAAGGGTAACGGTGCCCATAAAGGTGAAGCCAACCAGCAGGGCGCTCAGCATGCAAAACGCTAACGAGTGGCTCCAGGCGGGCAGGATCACGCCTGTCGCCTGCACCATCAGGTTGATGGTAAACGCTCGCCGGTAGCCGAGCTTGAGCGCCAGCTTGTGCCAGACAAAACAGGACGGTACCGCCGCCAGGCCAAACAGCGCCCACAGCTGCACCGGGTCGATGCCGGTGAGCGAGCCGGAGAGAAACAGCGGCAAATAGGTGGCGGTGATGATATAGCCGAATCCGGCTAAGCCGTAGATAATCAATAACTTCCATGCATCCCCGCGCTGGCCTTCTGCGCCTTGCGCCTGAGCCGATACCGTCGGCTTATAGGCAATAAGGTAATCAGACGGGCTGAGCAGCAGGCGCAGAACCAGCGCAAATAAGAGCCCGGCGCTGGCGGCGCAGATTAGCCAAATCTGCGGGCTGGTAAACGCGTGGCTTTTGGCGAGCGAAATAAACTCCGCCGACAGAAAAATCCCCATCCCGACCCCTGAATAGAGGATCGGCGCACCGTTATGATGCTTCATGTGCTGTAGCAGCCAAAGCGAGGCGGCGATCAGGGTGACCGCGCTCAGCACGCCGGCAATGCCTCTCAGCGCAATAATCGCCAGCGGCGACCGTAGCCAGGCAATCGCCGCCAGGCAGAGCACGGTTAAGAGTACCGACGCGAGGTTTAACCATTTCGCATCGGCCGGCCTGGCCTTAGCCAGCATCAGCGCCCCCAGCAGGTAGCCCGCGTAGTTCGCCGACGCGGCGAGATTCCCTTCGCGCAGGGTTAAAATGTGCTCATCCAGCATCAGCGGCAGGATCCCGGTGAACGCAAAGCGCCCGTATCCCATCCCGACGATCAGCACCACCGAACCGGCCAGCGCCAGCAGGAAAGCCTTAAGTTCTGGCCTGTATTCAGTCACCTTGCGCACTCCTCTTAGATCATTAATCTCAAATAAAGAATCATTGTTAATTTAAATTCTCAATTTGGTATGGTTATAAATTAACGGGCAGGCAAGCGGCATTGGGCCAGCGCCGGGTATCGTCAGCAGAGAAGACTAGAAGGAAATGCAGGCGGATACTTCGTCGGTTAACGAAATATGTCAGATATTAAGAGGGCCCCGGTGCTGCCGCCAACAAGCGGCGGCAGCCGACGGATGGCAGCAGAGGAGGAACGGACGACATCTACTCACGCAGCCACGGCGTAATGGTCACGCCGGTGAGCAGCCCTTCCGGACTGAGCAGCCGCGTCACCGTCTGCCCCCACGGCTCCACGCGGTTCGCGATAAGCAAGCGATAGCCCTTCGCCAGCAGGCTGTCGCTCGCCGCCTGAATATCACGCACCTCAAACTCGATCCACGCCTGAGGCTGCGGGAGATCCGCCGGCCAGCGGGCAACGCCAAAACATGATTGCGCCGCCTGCTCCAGCGGCCACAGCGCAAAGTGCTTAACTCCGGCCAGCGCATCCTGCTCCGTCAGCAGGTAGTCGGCGTTACCCGCCATCTCTTTCAACGGCAAACCCAGCGCCTCGGCGTAAAAGGACCGGCTACTTTCGGTGCTGCGGGTTATCGGCCCAAACCCGGCGACGAACAGAACCTCAATCCCTGCTAAATCGGCTGTCATACTCCCTCCTGACGTTAATGGTTAATATGCTGCGACGAGATAAATCTTATACCGCGAACAGGCGCTTCTGCACAGGCCATCAGGGATGCGAGCGTCGGCCCGATCGAGACCCGGGGCTAGCGTCAGCAGCCGTGCGGCAAATGAAAAAAGCGGTGACGAATATTGCCTGACTGCGAAAGCGCGGATTCTGAATAAAACTAGCGGCATAGATTTCATCTTACCGGCATAGTAAGTGAAACGTGCGGAAATCACATCCCGCGCTCGTGCTGGCCGCAGGGTCTGCGCTATGCTAACCCCCCTTTTGTTTTAAATACCTGACGTTATGACTCCTTCAGCCACTCAGACTCAGCTAAATCTGCGCATCATTTCGATCGTTGTATTCACCTGCATTTGCTATCTGTCGATCGGCCTGCCGCTGGCGGTTTTACCCGGCTATATTCACTATCAGCTGGGCTATAGCACCTTTGTTGCTGGCGTGGTGATCAGTCTGCAGTACATTGCCACCCTCTTCAGCCGGCCGCACGCGGGGCGCTACGCCGATATCTGGGGGCCGAAAAGAGTCGTCAGCCTCGGTATCGTCTGCTGCCTGCTGAGCGGGGTTTTTACGCTGGCTGCGGTGCTGCTGCAGTCCGTTCCGCTGCTGGCGGTGGCCGCTCTGCTCATTGGCCGAATACTCCTTGGCGTCGGCGAGAGCTTTACCGCCACCGGGGCGACGCTGTGGGGAATTAAAACCGTCGGTGCGATCCATACCTCCCGGGTGATCTCCTGGAACGGCGTGGCGACCTACGTGGCGATGGCGGTCGGTGCCCCGCTGGGAGTTCTGCTCAACGGCTATTTTGGCATTAGCGGTTTTGCCGTCGTAGTGGTGCTGGTGGCCTTTATCGGCCTGCTTTTTGCCCGCACCCGCCAGGACGTCAGCGTCAGCGGCGGCGTTCGCGCCCCCTTCCACGTGGTGGTGCGCAAAATCTGGCCTTACGGTCTGGGGCTGGCGCTGGGGACGGTGGGCTTCGGGGTGATAGCAACCTTCATTACCCTCTATTTTTCCGCCCACGACTGGCAGGGCGCGGCGTTTACGCTGTCGCTGTTCAGCGTCGGTTTCATCTGCATTCGTCTGATACTGGGCAACACCATCACCCGCTACGGCGGCGTTCCGGTATCGCTGGCCTGCTTTGTTATCGAATGCATCGGCCTGCTGATTATCTGGCAGGCCTCTTCTGCGTGGGTTGCCGGCATCGGCGCGTTCCTGACCGGTTCCGGTTTCTCGCTGGTCTTCCCGGCGCTGGGCGTCGAGGCGGTGAAACAGGTCGAGGAGCAAAACCAGGGCACCGCGCTAGGCACCTACTCCGCGTTCCTCGATCTGGCTCTCGGGCTCACCGGCCCCGTTGCCGGCTGGGTTGCCGGGTATTACAGTCTGGGAACTATTTATCTGCTGGCCGCGGCGGTTGTGGTCATGGCGTTTATCTTGATATTACGCGTATATCTGCAACAACGCGCCGGTTTGCGGCGGGCGTAAGGAATTGTGTTCCGCGGGCCGCCCCGCTGAAAAAGGTAAAAAAGTAATCAAGAATTGACTGTTATTCGGCATCCGTGACACCATCCGAACAGCGCCTGGCAACGGGCGTACTGGCGAAACGGGTGATATATCAGAGATCGAATAACAGACGATCCGTGCCCGTTATCATGCCCAATCCGAATCACTGGCCTGGACGGTGAATTCCTGACTCTGGCGGGAAATACATACATGCATCAAAGTTTTAATCAGCGGGTTCATTTCTATTACTGCATATTAGTCGCGCTGAAAATACACGGAAAATCTAAGAAAGCGGGCGGGATCAGAGGAAAAAATAACTTCCTGCTGAAATGGCTGCGTAAAGCGCAGGACAATAATATTTTCCATCCGGATATCACCAGCGAAATTGAGTGGCTGCGGGGGAAAATAATCCAGGCCGGATACGATACCGATCTTGAGCCGATGCTGGATTTTGTCTATGCCACCGCCAAACGCGCGGAGTCGTTAAAGGACGCCGATTAGGCCTGCGGACTGGCGAGAACCCTTCGCTCTATATTGCGTTACGTGACGCCGTCACGTAACTAATAAAATGCGTAAAGTCATTTTACCTGCGGTCAATGCCATCTATGCTGATGAACGAGTTTATCTAACCCGGAGTCACCGATGGCAGACTGGAATCCCTCGCTGTATCTACAGTTCGGCGCCGAGCGTACGCGCCCCGCCGCCGAACTGCTCGCTCGTATCGCCCATCATCCCGTTACGCTCGCCGTTGACCTTGGCTGCGGGCCGGGAAACAGTACCGCGCTGCTGCATCATGCCTGGCCCGCGGCGACGGTTGTCGGAGTGGATAATTCGCCCGCGATGCTGGAAGAGGCGGCCCGGGCGCTGCCCGCATGCCGGTTCGTCGCCGCTGATATCCGGGAATACCGGCCCGAACGTCCGGCGGATGTGATCTACGCAAACGCCTCCCTGCAGTGGCTTACCGAGCACCAGACGCTGTTCCCGCAGCTCGTCGAACGGCTGGCGGATAACGGCATTCTGGCGGTGCAGATGCCGGATAACTGGCAGGAGCCTTCCCATACCCTGATGCGTCAGGTAGCTCAGGAGCTTGGGCATGCGGAAAGCGGACGCCACCCGCTTCCCACCGCCCGGCAGTATTACGATATCCTGACGGCCAGCGGCTGCGAGGTCGACATCTGGCGCACCACCTATTATCATCAGCTCGATTCCCATCAGGCAATTATTGACTGGCTGCAGTCCACGGGATTGCGTCCGTACCTGCAGCGACTCGATGACAGCCAGCGCGACGCGTTTCTCAGCCGTTATCTGACGCTACTGCAGGCGCACTATCCGTTACAGTGTAACGGGAAGGTGCTGCTGCTGTTCCCTCGCCTGTTTATCGTCGCCCGTCGCCAGATCGCAGCCTGATAGCGCTTGCCGGGCACGCAGGACGTCGCCCGGCTTTTATCGCTGACCATCCTGTTTTTCAGGATGGACTATCCAAAATGTTGCGATATTAAGAAGAATTTCCCTGTGCCACTCTCTGTTCATCCTCTCTCATGGCAACCGGAGATATGAACGATGGCATCACCTACCCGCAATAACCTGGCCGGGATCGCGCCAAAACTCGCCCAGCTGACTGAAGACGTGCTTTTCGGCGATATCTGGGCCCGAGGCGAGCTGTCGCCCAGGGAAAGAAGTTTGATAACCCTTGCTGCCCTGACGGCGCTTGGCAGAGAACGACAGCTGCCGTGGCATATTGAGTTTGCGGCTAACAACGGCCTGACCCGCGCCGAAATAACCGAGGTTTTTACCCACCTGGCCTTTTATGCCGGCTGGCCGGCGGCCGTCACCGCGCTCTCCTGCATACCGCCGGAGGGATCAGCATGCCTTTGACCCGGATAACGCTGCGCGCCGGCTATGACGATGAATGGATTGCGCGGCTTTCAGCGCTATTCCATCAAACGCTGGTGGACGAGTTTGCGGTTCCCCCGGCGGATAAATTCCAGTTTATCGACGCTCTGCCCGATGCCCGGCGCATCGTCGATCCGCACTACCTCAGCGGCGGGCGCAGCGGCGACTTTGTGCTGTTTCATATTTTTGCCGGCAAAGCCCGCAGCGCGCAGCAGAAAAAGCGCCTCTACCGGCGACTGTGCGATCGGCTGCAGGCGGAGCTCGGTATTGCCCCCGATGATGTGATGGTGGTCATTCAGTTTAATCATACCGAGGACTGGAGCTTTAGCCGCGGCGAGATGCTGCCGGGATAGTTCAAGGGATAATTAACGGCGCCACAGCAGGCGCCGTACTGCCGGATTTACCAGGGGAGATGGTGCACCAGGGAGAGATCCCAGGCGGTAGCCAGCAGGGAAAGAAAGATGATCAGATTAACGGTTGTCTCGATTCGTTTTTCCATATTTGATTCTCCTGAGTCGTTTTCCGCTATTAGACAGGGAAAATCTTAATAACTTCTTATCTCTGACGGCTTATAGCATCACACGATAGCGGACGTAATCATCCGCAGGGGTGAATTCATCATACAGCCTGCGAGCAGGATTATCAGCGCGCGTATGCCAGTATAAGCGCGACCACCCTTTCGCTTTACCTTCCGAATGCAGGGCCTGCACCAGCGCTCTGGCGACTCCGCGCCCGCGCATTTGCGGGTCGACGAACAGATCTTCCAGATAACAAACGGGCGTTTTCACCCAGGTGCCTTCGTGAAGAACGCCAATCGCAAACCCGACCACCCGGCTATCGACCACCGCAACCCGGCCAATAACGGGAGAGGCGCTGTCCAGCAGGCGCTGCCAGGTGTATTCCGTCACATCGTCAGGCTGCGGGCTGCCGTAGAAACTGGTATAGCCCTCCCACAGCTGCAGCCACTGCGATTTGTCATGCGAATGCAGCTCGCGTATATCGATGACCATCGTGCCCTCCCACCTCATGCGAATAAGCCATTATTTTCCCGGAAGGAAATTACTTCAAGCGCTACGGACGCAATTTGCCATCCCAGGAGGGTTAACGGCTATTGCTTCCCTTACTACGGCCGCTAAAAGCGATGAGGGTCACAAACCTTGCCCGATAACGAGCCGGAAACGCGATCGACAGCGCTTTAGTCTGCCTATGTGCCTGGTCGTTAAGGTATAATGCGGCTTCTCAAGGGGAGAGGGATGATGAAGCGGAAAAACAAAGTAACGATGAACGATATCGCCCGTACGGCGGGCGTCTCACAGGCAACGGTATCGTTGGTCCTTAATCAATCCCGGAATATCAAGCTTAGCGAGGAGACCCGTCAGCGGGTGATCGCCGTTGCGACTGAGCTCGGCTATGACCGCCTTCCGGCGATTCACGCTCCGCGGAATCAGGAAGAAGTGGCGCTGCTGGTCAGCACGCTGCAAAGCTACGACCCCTTTATCGATGCTATCAGCCAGGCGCGAGAAGCGGCCTGGCGCAATGAAGTGCTGCTGACCGTATATGATTACGGCGACGACGTGGAACTGGCGATCAATATTATCCGTCAGCTGGAGCAGCGTAACTGCATCGGAATTATTCTCGCCTCCCCGGTGACCACGCTTGTGGATATGACCGATTTTCAGGACTGCACCCGCCTGCCGCTGGTTTTGCTCAACCAGCGGGACCCGGACTCGCCGCTGCTGCCCTCATTTGTCCCCGACGACTACGCCAACGCGTTTCAGGTGACCCGTCATCTGATTTCCATGGGCGCCAGGCGCATCGCGCACATCACCGGAGAAAGCTGGATGGAGGCAACCCGCCAGCGGCTGGCGGGATATCAGGCGGCGCTGGAGCAGGCCGGACAGGCGTACGATGAGAGCCTGGTGCGCCGGACAAACTGGCAGTTCAGCGAGTCCTTTACGGCCACCTGCTCTCTGCTGGAACAGCAGGATCGCCCGGACGCCATCTTTTGCGCCAGCGACTGGCTGGCGATCGGCTGCTATCAGGCGCTGGCGGTCAACGGCATACGGCTGCCGCAGGATCTTCTGCTGGCGGGATACGACGATCAGAAAATATCGGAACAGCTCACCCCGCCGCTCACCAGCATTCAGCTGCCCTACAGTGAATTAGGGCGGCTGGCGGTGGAGTATCTGTGCAATCAGGAAGATGCGGCGACGCACGTTATGCTGGCCGGCAGGCTAAAGGTCAGATCCTCCAGCAGCCGGAAATAAAGCCCTTCATAAAGGCCAGCGTTACAGAACGTCACGTCAGAGGCGACAGCGCGCCGGGATATGTGTAAATATTCCCGGTAACTTTTCGTTGTGGTACGGCTGACATGCTTTCGGTTCCTTTTCCGCTTATTACCTTATCCGCCCTGCTTTTTCTGCTGGCAATGGCTCTGTTTGCGCACAAGCAGCGCCACGCGGGTACCCTGCGTTTTCTGCTTTCCTGTATCGTCCTTATTGCCGTCAGCACGCTGCGCTGGGAATATGAGTCCAGCATGTTGCGCAATCTCCAGTCCGGGCTGGCCATAATGCTGCCGCCGATCGCCTGGCACTGTTTTATCTCGCTGACTGAAATCAGCCGGCGGCGTCACCTGATGCTGCTGTTCGCCCCCGCCGTTCTCGCCGTCGCTATCAGGATACTCTGGCCGCCAGCGACGGATTCGATCCTCTTTTTCCTTTTTGCCGGCTATGGATACAGCCTGCTGCGGCTCGCCTGGCGCGGTGAGCACCGCTTTACCCTCAGCCGACTCACAGAGTCGCCGCATACGACGAAAATGGCCTTTTTTGCCGGCTGTTTTCTCTGTATATCGGCGCTGACCGATCTCGCGGTGACGTTTGACTTCAGCATAACCGGCGGCAAGCTGACTCCGGCGATCGTGATGGGTTTTCAGGCCGCGCTCCTTCCGCTTATTGGCGCGGCGATCGTCTGCGCGGGGCGGCCGGCTGCGGTTGCGCAGTCTGATAGCCGGGAGGCGCCACCGACGCGGGCCGCGCTTCCTGCGGGAGAGCTGGCGGGAATTTACGCCACCCTTGAGAAGCTGGTTCGGGAAACGGAGATCTATCTCAATCCCGACCTTACGCTCAGCCTGCTTGCCCGAAAAACGGGGATCCCCGCGCGTCAGCTCTCAGGCGCGGTCAACGCTATCAGTCAATGTAATGTCTCGCAGTGGATTAACGGTTTAAGGATTGAACGGGCGCAGGCGCTGCTGCGAAGCACCCCGCTGCCCGTTACCGAAATCATGTTCGAGTCGGGATTTACCACCAGGTCCAATTTTAACCGCGAGTTTCAGCGCATTAGCGGCCTGTCGCCGACCTCGTTCCGTCAGCAGGCGCGTGATAATCCAGCGCCGAATTGAGAAACATGCCGATCTTAGGTATCAGCGCCTGGTGAATAGCGGAGCGGTTTCCTCCGCTTGCGTCCTGGCAAACGATGCCATCACCGGGCGTTTCCTCCTCGATAAGCGCCTCGCCGGCAGGCTTGCATAGCTGCATGAAGCTGAAATGGGTGGCCCCTTCAACGACCTCGTATTGCCTGTTCATGCCGGCCGCAAGGTAGCCGGATTCCTGTTGCGCATCAAGATCCGCCAGCTTGTCCGCCTGGGCCGCAAGAATCAGCGTCGGAACGCTGACCGCGCGAAGGCTCTGCGGGGTAAAGCCGGGGGCGAAGCCGAGATCCAGAGAGACTACCGCCTTGATTCTGGCATCCCGCAGATCCGCAAAGCGCGCATCCTGCGAGCGGGCGCCATCGATGCCGAGCTTTTGCGTTAGCCGGCAGTCGCCCCGCTGCGCATGGTGCCGGCAGTCGCGCAGCATGCGGGCGGAATCGAAGCGCGCTCCCGCCAGAGACATGACCGTCCATCCGCCGAGGGAGTGCCCTAAAGCGGCAATTCGCCCGGCGTCCGCTTCCCCGAGCAGAGCGGAGGAGCGCAGAGTGAAATCAATCACCTGGGTAAGATCCTGCGGGCGTCGCCACAGGCGCTTAGCGTCGAGCGGATTCTGATTAAAAGTGGTGGTGCCGGGATGATCCGGGGCGGCGACAATATATCCCTGCGTGGCCAGGGCCGCCGCAATCCATGACAAATTGCGCCAGTTGCCGTTATAGCCGTGGGAGATAACCAGCAGAGGGTGCGATCCGGGCCGCGGAGGCGCATTGCGAATAACGGTGACCCCTTCGAAAGCGGGATTCGCGCCGACATTTTCCGTTTTTCCTTCTGCAGACGTTGGATACCATACGGCGACATCCAGCTTTTCCCCCTGCGGGTCGCTTAACGCCAGCTGACGAAAACCCGGATATGCGTGGACCTGTATACAGACCAGTAAAGCCGATAATAAAACAAACCCTCTTCTGAACATCATGATCGCTCCTGCGGTGCTGAATTGAGGCTCATTTATAGATGAGCCGCGGCGTCAGGGCGTCCCAAAACACGATCGAGGTCGTAAATTCGCACATTTTCAGTGTTTTTCGTCATCCGCAGGATGCCGCGCGACCTCGGCAGAAAGCGCCTCCCTCCGTTCTGCATGACGAAGCGGGTAAGAAGCATCAGGCCTGGCAGGGTTATTTACCTGTTGCTCAAAAGTATGTTGTAACTAATAAGGCGGGATAAATAACCCGGAACGCGCCGGGTCAAATTTGAATTAGCAGAGCGGCTTCACCGCCGCGCGCATTCCGCCGAGCAGTATGGCATCAAGGTCGAGAGTCACCTGCTCCACCAGACCGCTGATTTTGGTTAAATCCTGCTGCCAGTGCGCCTCAACCGACAGTACGGCTTTCACCAGTTCACTGGTACTCAACTGCGCATCCCGATGCGCGGACCACAGGGCCCGATAGCGCTCCATCCATTCGGCATCGTCCTGCACCGGATAGTTTTGCTCATTGCGCTCCCCGCGATAGAACGCAATCAAGGCCGCCAGCGCAAAGGTTAGCCTGGCCGCGAGTTTACCGTTTTTCGCCTGCCCCGCCAGCAGCTGCGGCAGAATGCGGGTGCGGTATTTCGTCATGCCGTTAAGCGCAATCGACAGAAGCTGATGCTTTATATAGGGATTGCGGAAGCGCCCGGTAACCGCGCGGGCGAAAGTCTCCAGCTCTTCGCGCGGCAAATCCAGCTGCGGAATAATTTCCTCATAAATCGCTTTTTCGACGAAAGAGCAGATCTCGCGATCGTTCATGGCTTCACCGACGGTATCCAGCCCGGCCAGGAAGGCAACCGGCACCAGCGCGGTGTGCGCGCCGTTGAGAATCGCCACTTTACGCTCTTTGTAAGGCTTAATATCGTCGACAATCAGGACGTTAAGCGGCAGTTTATCGAGGCGCAGCTCCGCTGCCAGCGATTTAGGCCCCTGAATAACGAACAGATAGAAGTGTTCCGCGGTGGCCAGGAAGGCGTCTTTATAACCGAGCTGCTGCTCGATTTGCAGCGCTTCATCGCGCGGATAGCCGGTGACGATACGGTCCACCAGCGTCGAGCAGAAGGTATTCGCCTCATTCAGCCACGCGGTAAAGGCTTCCGGCAGCGCCCACTCTTCGGCGTAGCGCAGCACCAGTTCACGCAGGGCTTCGCCGTTATAGTCGATAAGCTCGCATGGTATGATCACCCAGCCTTTATCGCTGGCGCCAGAGAAGCGGCTGTAGCGCTCAAACAGCAGGCGAGTCAGCTTAGCCGGATAGCTCACCGCCGGCGCATCGTCAAAACGATCTCCCGCGTGGTAGCTAATTCCCGCTTCGGTGGTATTAGAAAACACAAAGCGGATATCCGGGTTGTGCGCCAGGCGCAGGTATTCGGCATAGTCCGCATAGACGCTGATTTCCCGGGTGACGCTGCGGATCATTCGCGCATCGCTAACCGCATCGCCCTTCTCGTTAAGCCCGCGAATAATCGTGGTATAGAGACCGTCCTGAACGCTCAGCGACGGCGGGAATTCGCTCTCAATGGGGCGCACGATGACTACGCCGGCATTCAGGTCGGTGTGCTCGTTGAGCAGATCGACCTGCCAGTCGATAAAGGCGCGTAAGAAGTTGCCTTCACCGAACTGGATAATGCGTTCAGGATACTGCGCGCCGGGAAAATCGCGACGGTTGAGTGTTTTCACAATGGGTTCCCTCATAGAGTAGTCATACAGCCTGAGTAATTGGTGTAATAACTTATCAGCTTTCTCTACCAGTAAAACCCCGTTTTGATCAAACCATCGGCAGTTATTGCAGGAACTTATAGAACAACGAGGTGGCGGTCATCTTTCCGTCCGGCATCAGCGCATAGCGCGGAATTTCCCCGGCTTTTTCCCAGCCACACTGAACGTAGAAGCGCTCTGCGCCGCTCCCTGTCGCGGTATCCAGTACCAGCACGGACTTGCCCTGGTCGCGGGCGACCTCTTCGAGATAGTTCATCAGCGCGTTAGCCAGCCCCTGACGCCTGGCATTTTGGTGAACCAAAAGTTTGGCCACGTCGGCGCGATGAGGCTGGTTTTCCGGCTGGCTGACAATGAGCTGGACGGTACCGACGATCTGATGGCGTTCATTTTCTGCCACCATCACAATACGCTCTCCCGCGGCAACGCTCTGAGCCGTACGGTTCCAGAAGTCGCTGGCAGTTTGCGGTGAGAACGGCAGCATAAAGCTGACCGACGCTCCGCCGTTCACGCAGCTGGTCAAAATGTCGCTTAACGGCTGAAGCTGTTCGAGGATTTCTTCACGCGAGAGCGTGCGCAGGGAAAAGGATGTGGCCATGATCAGTTCCTTAAAATTGACCACATCACTATGTTTTTAACCTAAATTTAACTCAAGCAAAATCACTATCGTATTTTCTTATTACCGCTTTCAGACCAGCCCGGGCGTACAAACCCGATTGCGTCCCGCTTTCTTGGCGCTCACCAGATAGTCGTCAGCGGCCATCAGCAGCTGATTAAAGAGCTCGGTTATCCGCTCGCTCCCCACCGGACGAGACTCCAGCCCCATGCTCACGGTAAGGCGGATCTTGTTCTGCCCCCAGACAAAGGTTTGCGCCTCGACGCCCTGGCGGATTTTCTCCGCCAGCGCCTGACTCTCCTGCATCGACGAGCTCAGGGTTGCCACGGCAAACTCCTCCCCGCCAATCCGCGCTACCAGCCCCTGCTCGCCCGCCAGCTGGCGCACCTGTTGCGCAAACTGCGTCAGGACGCAATCGCCGCACTCATGCCCCCAGCTGTCGTTGACCCGCTTAAAGCCGTCAATATCCAGCACCATCACGGTCAGCAGCTGCCCTTCAGCCAGCGTCTGACGTTTGAGCGCCTCGCCGAGCCCGGAGCGTGAGTAAACGCGGGTCTGGAAATCAAAATCGGCGCGCAGCGCCAGCTGTTTCACCAGGTTATTAATCGCTTCTACGCTCGAGGCGACAATCACCGGGCTAATCAGCATCGCGGCGATCCCCAGACGGGTGGAGAAGAGCTGCCACGGCTGCATCCGCGCGTCGGGAGAGAGATGAATCAGCGAGTTTGCCACCAGCAGAATTTCGCTGATGCCGGTGATAAACGTCAGCAGACAGGTCAGCGGCAGCGGATAGCGAATGGCGCACCAAATCAGCGCCGGCAGCGGGAAAGTGATGCTCCCCGCTCCGCCGACGCTAACCCCGAGAATAATCGACAATACCAGCGCGATAACCGGCAGCAGCTGGCGGAAACGGAAGGCGCCGAGCGCCGAAGGCAGCGTCAGGGTCAGAATAAACGGCAGGATCAGCACCGCGGTCGAGAACTGCTCGCTAAACCAGTCCGCCAGCTGAGGAATAAAGGTGGCGCGCTCGACGTCCACCGAACCCAGCGCGCCGACGGCAGCGCACAGCAGCGCCGCCAGCAGGCAATAACAAAACAGGTTCAGCGCATTAATTGGCCCCGGCATAGAATCAGCGCGTCGCTTATCCCACAGCACCAGCTGCGCCAGGATCACAATAAAAACAATATTGGAGAAGTTAATCAGCAGCGAAGCGAAGCCCATTCCCCAGCGCGACGTCAGGCCGTCATAAACCAGCATCGCGGCAAAACAAACCGCATAAAAATAGCTGCGGTTTAGCCAGACGTAACGCGCAAAGATCCCCGCCATCACGGCATTAAGCGGCCAGAAAAACGAGAGTTCCTGCACCAGACGCAGCATGGCGCCAAAGAAATGAAGCAGCAGCGTTAACGTGAATAACACCAGCGCATCACGCACGGGCTGCTCCTCACGAAACAGCGTGAATGACCGAATCGACAGTGAAGACATTCAGTAATTATCCGTCTAATTGTTTCAGGCAATTATTATGTTAATAATTAGTTAGCGGATTATCATAGCATGAGAATATTTATCAGGCATACATATGCCTGATTGTTGCTCACTATCAATGGCCGGAAGAATTCATCTGCAGCACCAGCCAATGGTGAATAACCTGCACGACGTACCGCTGCTCGTCGGCGCTCAGCGCCCGGCCTGGAGGGATCGCGTGCCACTTTTCGAGGCAGCCGCGACAGCAGGTGGCGGTGGCGTGCTGGGCGATAAAGACCGGATGGCCGCGCATTGGCGTTTGCTTGCCGTCATTGGGGATATTCGCTGGCGCCAGGCGGCGGGCAATAAAATCCGCCGCGTGCTGGTCAATGGTCTCCGCCCCTTTATCGAAACAGTATTGCCGCTCTTTAATTCCCAGCTTAAAACGGGAGCGAAACGCGGAACGCTCCAGCCGGCTAAATAAACTGTTCATGTTAACCATCAGAATACCGACCTTCCCACCTGCTGAGTGAGTTTTTCCAGCACCGCAACCCCGGCCAGCGAGTTCCCGGCCTGATCCAGCTCCGGACTCCATACGGCAATAGCCATCTCCTGGGGAACGATCGCCACGATCCCTCCGCCAACGCCCGATTTTGCCGGCAGCCCGACGCGCCAGGCAAACTCCCCGGCGTTTTGATACATTCCGCTGGTCATCATCAGGGCATTCACCTGACGCGACTGAATCGGCGCAATCACCGGCGTATCGAGGTGCGGCGCGATACCGCGATCGGCGAGGAACAGAAAGGTCCGCGCCAGCTCAACGCAGCTCATCTCCAGCGAACAGTAGTGGAAATAGTTGTGCAGCACCGTGGCGACGTCGTTATGGAAATTGCCGAAGGACTTCATCAGCCAGGCAATCGCCGCATTGCGCGCCGAATGCTCAAACTCGGAACGCGCCACCAGCGGGTCGTAGGCGATATCCGCCACTCCGCTCAGCCGCCGGACAATTTCCAGCATCCGCTGGCGCGGCGCGCTGAGGCGGCTTTGCAGCATATCGCAAACCACCAGAGCCCCGGCATTAATGAAAGGGTTGCGCGGTTTTCCCTGCTCGATTTCCAGCTGCAGGAGCGAGTTAAACGGCTGGCCGGAGGGATCTTTCCCCACCCGCTGCCAGATCTCGTCTTCCTGATAGTGGTTCATCGCCACCACCAGGCTGAGCACTTTAGAGATGGATTGAATGGAAAAACGCTCATGGGCGTCACCGGCAAAATAGTGCCGCCCGTCAACCGTGCTGATCGCGATGCCAAGCTTATTGCCGCTCACGCTGGCCAGCGCCGGAATATAGTCCGCCACCTTACCGCGCCCAATCAGCGGCCTGATTTCTGCCAGAATCGCATCCAGCATTACATTATTGATGACCGTCGCCACGCCCGGCTCCTTGCCCACATCCAAATTCGGGCTGCGAGTATAGCAGAGCGCGGCGACGGGCGTCAGGCGCTAACGTCGATTAGCGGCGGTCTTTCCATACGGTCTGCACGTTACAGAACTCATGCAGCCCAAAGTGCGAGAGCTCGCGGCCGAAACCGCTTTTTTTCACGCCGCCAAAGGCCACCCGCGCGTCGCTGGCGCTGTAGCCATTGATGAAGACCCCGCCGCACTCCAACTGACGGGAGAAGCGGTCGGCCTCTTCGGCGCTGGCGGTAAAGACGGTGGCCGACAAGCCAAATTCGCTGTCATTAGCCAGCTCCAGGGCATGCGCGGCGTCGCGAGCCACGGTTATCGTGGCGACCGGACCAAACAGCTCCTGGCGGAAGCCGGTCATTTCAGCGGTCACGTTACCCAGCACCGTCGGGGCATAGTAGTTACCGGCGCCGGCAACCTTTTCGCCGCCGAGCAGCAGGGTCGCCCCTTCCGCCAGCGTCGCCGCCACCTGCTGATGGAGCTCGTCACGGAGGTCGAAACGCGCCATTGGCCCCAGATAGTTGGCCTCATCGCGCGGGTCGCCCATTTTCAACGCCTCAACGGCGGCAACGAATTTTTTGCTGAACGCATCGGCAATCCCGGCTTCGACAATAAAGCGCTTCGCTGCCGCACACACCTGTCCGGTGTTCTGATAGCGTCCGATTACCGCCGCTTTCACCGCCTCGTCCAGGTTGGCATCGTTCAGCACGATAAACGGGTCCGATCCCCCCAGTTCGAGGACGCACTTCTTCAGCGCGGCTCCGGCCTGGGCGCCAATCGCCTTCCCGGCGCGAACGCTACCGGTCACCGTCACGGCGGCTATGCGCTGATCGTTAATGGTCTGCGATACGCCTTCATTGGTGGCGTTGACCCAGCCGAATACGCCGGCTGGCAGCCCCGCCTGCGTGAAGATGTCGCCGATCAGCGCCGCGCTGCCCATGACGTTCGGCGCATGCTTGAGCAGATAGCTGTTGCCTGCCAGCAGGATCGGTACCGCGCCGCGCAGTACCTGCCACAGGGGAAAGTTCCACGGCATAATCGCCAGAATGGCGCCCAGCGGGCGGTATTCGATAACGGCTTTATTATCTTCGACCTGGGTGGCTTCGGTTTTCAGCATTGCCGGACCGTGCTCGGCATACCAGTCGCAGAGATTGGCCGATTTGGTCACTTCGCCGCGGGCCTGGGCAATCGGCTTACCCATCTCCAGGCTTATCATCTGCGCCATCTCTTCCGCCCGGCTACGCAGGACGCTGCCGACCTGACGCAGCGCAGCGGCGCGCTGGTCTACGCCTGTCGCGCGCCACTGGCGATAGCCCAGCTCCGCGAGAGCAATAGCCGCATCGACCTCCTGTTCAGTAGCCCAGGGCAGAGACGACACAATTTCACCGGTGGTCGGGTTCAGGGAAACCGCATGAGTTGCAGATAAATTCATCGTTATTCTCTCTGTGTTGATGGCGAATGTTGATTGCGAACTGACCTCATTCTGGCTTACGCTTCCATTCATTGAAAATGAATAATATTAAGCAACCTGTTCACAAAAGAAGAAGACTATGGACCTGACCCAGCTTGAGATGTTTAACGCCGTCGCCGCGACGGGCAGCATTACCCAGGCCGCTCAGAAGGTGCATCGCGTCCCTTCTAACCTCACCACCCGCATTCGCCAGCTGGAGGCCGACCTCGGCGTTGAGCTGTTTATCCGCGAGAACCAGCGCCTGCGCCTTTCTCCTGCCGGCCATAGCTTTCTGCGCTACAGCCAGCAGATCCTGGCGCTGGTCGACGAGGCGAGAATGGTGGTTGCCGGCGATGAGCCGCAGGGGCTGTTTTCGCTAGGGTCGCTGGAGAGCACCGCCGCGGTAAGGATCCCCTCGGCGCTGGCGCTCTATAACCAGCGCTATCCGAAAATCCATCTGGCGCTCTCGACCGGCCCTTCCGGCAATATGATTGACGGCGTGCTCGAAGGCACCCTGAGCGCGGCATTTATCGACGGCCCGCTGGTGCACCCCGGCCTTGAAGGCCTGCCGGTATTCCCGGAGGAGATGATGATCGTCGCGCCCGTGGGTCATGCCCCCATTACCCGCGCCAGCGAGGTGAACGGCGTCAACGTCTACGCGTTTCGCGCCAACTGCTCCTACCGACGGCATTTTGAAAGCTGGTTTCACGCCGATCGCGCCACGCCCGGGCGGATCCATGAGATGGAGTCCTATCATGGCATGCTGGCGTGCGTGATTGCCGGGGCCGGGCTGGCGCTGATCCCGCGCAGCATGCTGGAGAGTATGCCCGGCCATCAGCAGGTTTCCGCGTGGCCGCTTGCCGAAGAGTGGCGCTGGCTAACTACCTGGCTGGTGTGGCGCCGCGGGGCGAAAACCCGCCAGCTGGAGGCGTTTATAGCGCTGCTGAACGAAGATCGGCAACGAGCAGTTTCTCCATAAACAGGCTCAGCGGATCGGGCTGATAGGGAGCAAAAGCGCTGCGCGTTTGATAGCCGCTGCGGGTATAGAGCCTGACGGCGGCCTGCTGATAGATGCCGGTCTCAAGACGCACGGTGTGGCAATCGCGCCGGCGGGCCTCTTCTTCCAGCGCCTGCAGCAGCTTTTCACCCAGCATCTGTCCGCGATGGCTGGGGTCGATAAACACCCGCTTCATTTCGCCAAAGCCATCGTCGCCGAGGACGATAGCTCCGCAGCCCACCGCCTGCTGGTTTTCATCCCGGATAAGCAGCACGATAACCGACTCCGCCTTTAGCTGGCTCAGGTCAACGAGGTGGTTACTCTCCGCCGGATAGAGCGACTCCTGGAAAGCGTCCAGTTGGGCAATAAGGGCGGTGAGATCGGGATGGGACAACGAGGTCGGGGCGATGGTGTACATAGGCGAGCTCCTTTTTTTGAGCCACTGTAGCGCAACGCGTACAGCCGTTTCTCATAGCATTAACTTATACCTCCGGCATCCTCTTGCGCTAACCAATTGAGCCGCAGTAATTTTATGCCATGACGGTTGATATCAGGAGCGGACCATGAATAGCAAAGCGCGCAAGGTGATGATCATCGGCGCAGGCAACGTCGGCACCTCGGCGGCCTATGCATTATTAAACCAGAATATCTGCGAAGAGCTGATCCTCGTCGATCTCGATAAAACGCGGGCCCAGGCGCACGCTCAGGACCTTAGCGACGCCGCCGCCTATATGCCGGGAATGATGGCCATTTCAGTACGCGATGCAAGCGACTGCGCCGATGTGGATATCGCGGTGATCACCGTCTCCGGCGGCGCGCTGAAAGAGGGCGAAAGTCGCCTGGACGAGCTGGCCCGTACGGCGAAAATCGTCCGCAGCATTGTCCCGCGGATGATGGACAACGGTTTCAACGGTATCTTCCTGATTGCCACCAACCCCTGCGATATTATTACCTGGCAGGTGTGGCAGCTTTCCGGCTTGCCGCGCGGCCAGGTGATTGGTACCGGCGTCTGGCTGGATACCACCCGCCTGCGCCGCCTGCTGGCGCAGGCGCTGGATATTGGCGCCCAGAGTATCGATGCTTTTATTCTCGGCGAACATGGCGATACCCAGTTTCCGGTGTGGTCCCACTCGTCGGTGTACGGCTCGCCGATTGCCGAGGTTTACCAAAAACATACCGGTAAGGCGCTGGACCGTCAGCAAATCGCCGACCGGGTTCGCAAACTCGGGTTTGAGATCTATGCCGGTAAAGGCTGCACCGAATATGGCGTCGCCGGAACCATCGCCGAGATTTGCCGCAATATCTTTACCGGTAGCCACCGCGCGCTGGCCATCTCCTGCATTCTCGATGGCGAGTACGGTATTCGCGGCGCAGCGGTCGGCGTACCGGCCGTGCTGGCGCAAAACGGCGTGCAGCAGATTATAGAATTGCAGCTAGCGCCGGAGGAAAGTGAGAAGTTCCGTCATTCAGTGGCGGTGATAAAAGCCAATATCGCCCGCCTCGAATAAGATATGGCCTGGCGCCACAGGCGTCGCGAGCGGCCCCCGCGACGCCACTCAGCGCAGAAAGAGCCTGCCGCCAGGAGACATTGCAGCCTCTTTCACGATTTTCCTTAGCGTAGGGTGATGGTGCCAGTCAGATAGATTATCGCCTGACCGCCGATCAGCACCCTCTCCCCCTGCCACTGGCAGCGCAGATCGCCACCGCGAGCCGATACCTGACGCGCCTGCATCTGCGTTTTGCCAAGCCTTTCGCCCCAGTAAGGGATCAGCATGCTGTGAGCAGAGCCGGTGACCGGATCTTCGGCAACCCCTTCGCCAGGACAGAAGAAACGGCTGACAAAGTCATATTCCTCATCCGCCGCGCTGATACAGACCATTTTGCCAAGCCGCTGGAGCTGGTGCATATCCGGACGGACGGCTTCGACCTGCTGGCGATCGGCCAGCACCACCAGGTAGTCGCGCCCAACCCGCACGTCCACCGCGTGGCTGATTCCCAGCCCGGCAAACAGCTCGGCGGGCGGCGCGGCGACTTCCTCCGCTGACCACGCCGGAAAGTCCAGGGTCAGCCAGTCGCCGTTGCGCGTAACCCGCAGCTCGCTGACAAAACGGGTGCTGAAAACGATGGTGGTAGAGGGATAGTCAAGATATTCAAAAATAACGTGCGAGGCCGCCAGGGTGGCGTGGCCGCAGAGGTTTATCTCATACTGCGTCGTGAACCAGCGCAGCTCATAGCCTTCATCGGTGCGCACGAAAAAGGCGGTCTCCGACTGATTGTGCTGCTGGGCCATTTTCAGCAGCGTCTCGTCCGGCAGCCACTCGGTTAACGGGCATACCGCCGCGGCGTTGCCGCCAAAGTTACGATCGCTGAAAGCATCCACCAGATAAAAATCAATTTTTTGCATTGTCGTAGTCCTTTTTTTTTACTTATCCTCAACATGACATAAAAGCGGGATATGCACACGATCTATATAAAAATTAATCTGTTAGCCATTTTATTTCCGCGACGGCATAATGAGACGCAGATCACAAAATGATTGTATTTTCAGCAGCAATCGTTTTAAGATCGCCTTCTCTTCTTCTTCTAAGCACTCAGTTCAGAACCTATGATTACAAACACGGTTTCACGCAAGGTCGCGTGGCTTCGGGTAGTCACGCTGGCGATCGCCGCTTTTATCTTTAATACCACTGAATTCGCGCCGGTCGGCCTGCTGTCAGATATTGCCGACAGCTTCGGCATGGAAACCGCGCAGGTCGGCATAATGCTGACTATTTACGCGTGGGTCGTGGCCCTGATGTCGCTGCCGTTTATGCTGCTCACCAGCCAGATGGAGCGCCGCCGCCTGCTGATTGGCCTGTTTATTCTGTTTATCGCCAGCCACGTGCTGTCGTTTTTTGCGTGGAGCTTTAACGTGCTGGTGATCAGCCGTATCGGTATCGCCTTTGCGCACGCGGTGTTCTGGTCCATTACCTCGGCGCTGGCGATCCGCATGGCGCCAGCGGGAAAACGCGCCCAGGCGCTGAGCCTGATTGCTACCGGCACCGCGCTGGCTATGGTCTTCGGTATTCCAATCGGCCGCATCGTTGGCCAGTATTTCGGCTGGCGCACGACCTTCCTGGTCATCGGCCTCGGCGCGCTGGTGACGCTGGTGTGTCTCTACAAGCTGCTGCCGAAGCTGCCCAGCGAGCACTCCGGTTCGCTGAAAAGCCTGCCGCTGCTGTTTCGCCGCCCGGCGCTGCTCAGCATCTATCTGCTGACCGCTATCGTGGTGACGGCGCACTACACCGCCTATAGCTACATCGAACCGTTTGTGCAGACGGTGGCCGGTCTGAGCGGTAATTTCGCCACCGTGCTGCTGCTGGTGCTCGGCGGCGCGGGGATTATCGGCAGCGTGCTGTTCGGTAAACTGGGCAATCAGCACGCTTCGGGCCTGATTAATGTCGCGATTGGCCTGCTGCTGGCCTGTCTGCTGCTGCTGCTGCCGGCATCGCAAAATGCCAACCACCTGATGCTGCTGAGCATCTTCTGGGGCGTGGCGATTATGATAATCGGCCTGGGAATGCAGGTTAAGGTACTGGCGCTGGCGCCGGATGCTACCGACGTGGCCATGTCGCTGTTCTCGGGGATCTTTAATATTGGCATCGGCGCCGGCGCGCTGGTCGGCAGCCAGGTGAGCACCCATATGTCAATGGCCTCCATCGGCTACGTCGGAGCCATTCCGGCGCTGGTGGCGCTGGTCTGGTCGGTGATGATCTTCCGCCGCTGGCCGGTGTCGCTGGAAGAGCGGCCTCACCACTCCTGATAGCCACCATAAAAAAGCCGGGCAGCGCGACGCTGCCCGGCTTTTTTTATCCATTCACCGGTCAGACATGATAGGTGGTAATGATCTCCAGCACCCCGTTAATAATAAACTGCACACCCATGCACACCAGCAGGAAGCCCATCAGGCGGGAGATCGCCTCGATGCCGCCCTTCCCGACCATGCGCATAATCGCCCCGGAGCTGCGCAGGCTGACCCACAGAATCAGCGCCACCAGCGCAAAGGTGATCGGCGGCGCCGCCAGCACCACCCATTCCGGAAACTCAACGCCGTGTTTCACCGTCGACGCCGTACTGATGATCATCGCGATGGTACCCGGCCCGGCGGTACTCGGCATAGCCAGCGGGACAAAGGCGATATTGGCCGTCGGTTCGTCCTGCAGCTCTTCCGATTTCATTTTGGCTTCCACGGAGTCATGCGCCTTCTGCTGCGGAAACAGCATCCGGAAACCAATAAAGGCCACGATCAGCCCGCCGGCGATACGCAGACCGGGGATTGAGATACCGAAGGTATTCATCACCACCTGGCCGGCATACCACGCCACCGCCAGAATGATAAAGACATATACCGAGGCCATCAGCGATTGTCGGTTACGCTCGGCGTTGTTCATGTTGCCCGCCAGCCCGAGGAACAATGCGACGGTCGTGAGCGGGTTTGCCAGCGGCAAAATCACCACCAGCCCCAGACTTATCGCTTTAAAAAGTTCCATCATGATTAATTAAGCCCCTGTTAATATTAAACAATTAAAAATTTTACTCTCTGAGTATAACGTTGGTCGTCGGTATCATACCAGCGCTGATATTTTCCTCGCAGCGCCTGCGCGGGCGTGCTTTAGCAAATCGTGTCATCGCCGAATCCATCAGGTTGACTTATTGTTGCCTGGGCAATAATATCCACAGCAATTAAATAATTGCCTGGGCAACCATTGTGAAAAGCACAAGTGACCTGTTTAACGAAATGATCCCCCTCGGTCGCTTGATCCAGATGGTTAACCAGAAAAAAGATCGCCTGCTCAACGAGTACCTCTCACCGATGGATATCACTTCCACCCAGTTCCGGGTGCTCTGTTCCATTCGTTGCGAAGTATGCATTACCCCCGTTGAGCTGAAAACCGTGCTCTCGGTCGACCCAGGCGCAATGACGCGCATGCTCGATCGCCTGGTCTGTAAAGGCTGGATTGAACGGTTACCCAACCCCACTGACAAACGCGGCGTGCTGGTGCAGCTAACGCCAGACGGCGCGGCGCTATGTGAGCAATGTCATCAGGTTGTGGGTCAGAAATTGCACCAGGAGTTAACAAAAAATCTGTCGGCGGATGAAGTGGTCACCCTTGAGTATTTACTCAAGAAAGTCCTGCCGTAATAAGAAGAGGTAAGATGATGTCCAGACGCAATAACGACGCCATCACTATCCATAGTATTTTGTCGTGGATTGAAGATAACCTGGAATCGCCGCTGTCGCTGGAAAAAGTGTCTGAGCGCTCAGGTTACTCTAAATGGCACCTGCAAAGAATGTTCAAGAAAGAGACCGGTCACTCCTTAGGCCAGTACATCCGCAGCCGCAAGCTGACCGAGATCGCGCAGAAGCTCAAGCAGAGCAACGAGCCGATCCTCTATCTGGCGGAGCGCTACGGTTTTGAATCACAGCAAACGCTGACCCGAACCTTTAAAAACTATTTCGACGTTCCGCCGCATAAATATCGCATGACAAATATGCCGGGTGAATCCCGCTATCTGATGCCACTGAACAACTGTTGTTAATCGCCTGCAAAAAGACGTATTGAGGAAATCATGAAACTATTCGCTTCCGCCGCCCTTGTGCTGGTAGCGCTGACCTCTGGTCAGAGCTATGCGGAGCAAACCACTACTCCGGTTCGTCATAACCACCGCGATGCGATGATAATGCCTTCCGAACATAACGATTCGCCGTTTGATTTCAATCATATGGCTGCCGGTAGCGACAAGTCAGATGAGCTAGGCGTGCCCTACTACAACTAACCGCACGACTCCGGTTTTTTAGCCCCGATATTCGGGGCTTTTTTTTATCCCCGCGCCGCGCCGACGCGAATGCGCCGCAGGCCAAACACGTTAATATACAGCCCGGCCATAATCAGCACCGCCCCGACGAGCTGCAGTCCGCTCAAGGTTTCGCCAAGCAGCAGCGCGGCGCTGGCCATCCCGACCACCGGCACCAGCAGCGAGAGCGGCGCCACCCGCCAGGTCTCATAGCGCCCGAGCAGCGACCCCCAAATCCCGTAGCCGACAATCGTGGCGATAAACGCCAGATAGAGCAGCGAAAGCACGGTCAGCAGATCGATCTGCAACAGGCTGGCGACCATTTTTTGCGGGCCGTCGAGCAGGTATGAGGCCAGCATAAACGGCAGCACCGGGATCAGCGCGCTCCACACCACCAGCGACATGATCTGCGGCTTCTCCTGCCGGGACATGATTTTTTTATTGAAGATATTCCCGCAGGCCCAGCTCAGCGCCGCCGCGAGGGTCAGCATAAACCCAACCACCGGCACATGCTGCGGGCCGAGGCTCGCCTCTATCAGCACCAGCACGCCGAAAATCGCCAGCGCGATGCCGGCCAGCTGCTTGCCCTGCAGACGTTCGCCAAAGGTAAACACCCCGAGGATGATGGTGAAGAACGCCTGCGCCTGCAGCACCAGCGAAGCCAGCCCGGCGGGCATGCCGAGGCCGATGGCGCAGAACAGAAAGGCGAACTGCCCAAAGCTGATCGTCAGGCCGTAGCCCAGCAGCAGGCGCAGGGGAATTTTTGGCCGCGCCACAAACAGCAGCGCCGGGAAGGCGACCAGTAAAAAACGCAGCCCCGCCAGCATCAGCGGCGGCATATTGTGAAGCCCGAGCTTAATAACCACAAAATTAAGCCCCCAAACGACCACCACCAGCAGTGCCAGCAGCCCGTCTTTACGTGTCATACCCCGCCTCGGTTACTACGCTAATTTTTATCAATGAAATCAAAGTAACGAAAAAATCGTCATCCGGATAGATCATTATTTTTAGCAGGGTCGTAATGCCCCTTCCGACATAGGGGAATGCTATACAAGCCTGAAAGACCATGTTATTTGTGAATAGCACCACAAAAAATAACATTTATCAGGCAAGGAAAAAATGATACCGACCCTCAGGCGCTCAACGATAGCGCTGCTGGCCTCATCGCTGCTGCTCACCATCGGCCGCGGCGCGACGCTTCCTTTTATGACCATCTTTCTTACCCGCCAGTATCAGCTGGAGGTAGATAAAATCGGCTATGCCATGTCTATCGCCCTGACGGTCGGCGTGGTGTTCAGCATGGGGTTCGGCATTCTGGCCGATAAGTTCGATAAAAAGCGCTATATGCTGATTGCCGTGACGGCCTTTATCTGCGGCTTTGTAGCGATACCGCTGGTGAACAGCGTCTCTCTGGTGGTCTTTTTCTTCGCTCTGATCAACTGCGCCTATTCCGTCTTCTCCACCGTGCTAAAGGCGTGGTTTGCCGACGTTCTGTCGCCGGAAAAAAAGGCGCGGATCTTCTCGCTCAACTATACCTTCCTCAATATCGGCTGGACCGTTGGCCCCCCGCTTGGCACCCTGCTGGTGATGCACAGCATTAACCTGCCGTTCTGGCTGGCCGCGGCCTGCGCCGCGTTTCCGCTGGTGTTTATCCAGCTCTTCGTCCAGCGGACATCGGCGGCTATCGCTGCGGATACTGGCAGCCAGTGGTCGCCCTCGGTTCTGCTGCGCGACCGGGCACTAATGTGGTTTACGCTCTCCGGGCTGCTGGCGTCGTTTGTCGGCGGCTCTTTCGCCTCCTGTATTTCCCAGTATGTACTGGTGGTCGCCGATAGCGACTTTGCTGAAAAAGTGGTGGCGGTGGTTTTACCGGTTAACGCCGCCGTGGTGGTGGCGCTGCAGTACGCCGTCGGGCGCAGGCTGAACGCGCGCAATATCCGCCCGCTGATGACCTTTGGCACGCTATGCTTTGTCATCGGGCTGGGCGGGTTTATTCTTTCCGGCAGCAGCCTGCTGCTGTGGGGCGTGTCGGCGGCGGTCTTTACCCTGGGGGAAATTATTTATGCTCCCGGGGAATATATGCTGATCGACAACATTGCGCCGGCGGGCATGAAGGCCAGCTATTTTTCCGCCCAGTCGTTAGGCTGGCTTGGCGCCGCGTTTAACCCGATGATCACCGGGGCGATCCTGACCCACATGCCGCACTGGTCGCTGTTTGTGGTGCTGATGGTGGCGATTATCGCCGCATGGCTGATGATTTTCCGCGGCATGAACAATCCTCCCCGGCAAAAAGGTTATCCGGTCGCCAGCGCCTGAAGCCTGCCGTCATGCGGCTGTCGGGTCGGTGTCGGGTTACTGTCGGCAGGAGATCGTGGCGGCCGACGGCGGAAAGCATCACGCTGCATCTCAGGTTTCACCCGGAGATAGATATGATGAACAGCATTAATCAGGTTAAACAGTTACGTCTGCAGCGCGCATGGTCTCAGGAGCAGCTGGCCGAACTGGCCGGCGTCAGCGTGCGCACCATTCAGCGCATCGAAAACGGCGATCGGCCGGGCCTGGAAACGCTCAGCGCCCTCGCCGCCGTGTTTGAGGTTAACGTAGCCGAACTGAGCGGCGACGCCCCCGTCGGGCACGAAGAATCCCTTGATTTACGTATTGAGGAAGCCAAAGAGCGGGTCCATCAGGAGAGCCGCTTCTTCCGCTCGCTGTCGGTGGCGGTGGTGGTTTGCGTTCTGCTGGCGGTGCTAAACCGGGTCACCAGCCCCGAAAACTACTGGTCCGCATGGGTAGCCGCTATCTGGGGCGCGCTGCTGCTGGTGAGAGCGGCACGGCTGTTTGTCTTCGGCGGATTGACCCGCAGCTGGCGCCAGGCGCGGCTGCAGCGATTGTTGCGTAAGTAGACTCCGTTAAGCGCGACGCCCGGCGCCGCGCTTAACGGCTATTGCGGCTTAGATAGCCACCATTCCGCGCACGCCCTCGGCTTCCATATCCGCGCCCTTTCCTTGCTGAATAATCACTCCTCGCGACATCACCAGGTAGTGGTCGGCAAGAGCTGCGGCAAAATCATAGAACTGCTCGACCAGCAGGATCGCCATATCGCCACGGTTCGCCAGCTGGCGGATGACTTCGCCGATTTCCTTAATCACCGAGGGCTGAATACCTTCCGTCGGCTCGTCGAGGATCAGCAGCTGCGGCCGGCTGGCAAGCGCCCGACCAATCGCCAGCTGCTGCTGCTGACCGCCGGAGAGATCGCCCCCGCGCCGCTGCTTCATCGTTTTTAACACCGGAAACAGCTGATAGATCTCCTCCGGAACCTGCCGGGCGTCGCGGGCGGCAAAGCGCGAAAGGCCCATCAGCAGGTTCTCTTCAACGGTGAGGCGCGGAAAAATCTCCCGCCCCTGCGGGACATAGGCGATCCCCGCCTGTACGCGCTGATGGGGTTTGCGCGCCGTGATGGTCTTATCCTGCCATATCACTTCGCCGCTGCGCGCCGGGACCAGCCCCATCAGGCACTTCAGCAGCGTGGTTTTACCTACGCCGTTGCGCCCCAGCAGGCAGGTAATCTCCCCCGGTCGGGCAGCAAAATCAACGCCGCGCAGAATATGGCTGCCGCCATAGTATTGATGTAACTGGTTAACCTGCAGCATCGGCGCTCCTTAGCGTCCAAGATAAACTTCAATCACCTGTTCGTTGGCCTGCACCTCGCGCAGCGAGCCTTCCGCCAGCACCTGTCCCTGATGCAAAACGGTCACCCGGTCGGCAATCGTTTCAACAAATCCCATATCATGCTCGACCACCATCAGCGAATGCTCCCCGGCGAGGGTGCGGAACAGCTCGGCGGTGTATTCGGTTTCGGCGTCGGTCATACCAGCGGCGGGCTCATCCAGCAGCAGCAGATGCGGCTCCTGCACCAGCAGCATGCCGATCTCAAGGAACTGCTTCTGTCCATGCGACAGCAGCCCCGCCTGCCGGCCGCGTTCGGCGTCCAGACGCAGCAGGCGCAGGGTCTCGCTGATGCGATCCTCCTGCTCCCCGCTCAGCCGCGCGCGCAGGCTGGCCCAGACCGATTTATCGCTTTTCAGCGCCAGCTCAAGATTTTCAGCCACCGTCAGCGCTTCAAAGACCGTCGGCTTTTGAAACTTGCGCCCAATCCCCTGACGGGCAATGGCGATCGGGTCAAGGGACATCAGGTCGATGGACTGATCGTACAGCGCCCTGCCGCTCTGCGGCCGGGTTTTGCCGGTAATCACGTCCATCAGGGTGGTTTTCCCGGCGCCGTTGGGCCCGATAATACAGCGCAGTTCGCCAACGCCAATCTGCAGCGAGAGGTCGGTCAGCGCCTGGAAGCCGTCAAAATTGACGTTAATCTTTTCCAGCTGTAGCACCGGATCGGTTTGCTCACGAAAACGATCCGTCGGCTGCTGGCGGGTAAACAGGCCTTCATCCGGTTGCATCAGCGATCTCCTTTACGCAGCAGGCCAATCACCCCACGCGGTAAAAAGAGGGTGACGATGATAAAAATCAGTCCAAGAAACAGCTGCCAGTACTCCGGGATCGCCATCGTGAAGTAGCTTTTCGCGCCGTTGACCAGCCCCGCGCCCAGCACCGGGCCGACTAAGGTTCCGCGGCCGCCGAGCGCCACCCAGATAGCGGCCTCAATCGAGTTGGTCGGCGACATTTCGCCAGGGTTAATAATCCCCACCTGCGGGACGTACAGCGCCCCCGCCAGCCCGCACAACACGGCCGAGAGCGTCCACACCAGCAGCTTAAAGCTGCGCGGATCGTAGCCGCAGAACATCAGCCGGTTTTCGGCGTCGCGCACCGCGGTCAGAATGCGGCCGAACTTGCTGGTGGCGAGGCGAAAGCCTATCCACAGCGTTAACAGCAGCAGCAGTACCGTCGCCATAAACAGCGCCGCACGGGTGCCGGTGGCGGTGACGGAAAAGCCGAGCAGCGTGGTGAAACCGGTAAAACCGTTGTTGCCGCCGAAGCCGGTCTCGTTGCGGAAAAAGAGCAGCATTCCGGCGTAGGTCAGCGCCTGGGTCATTATCGAAAAGTAGACCCCTTTGATTTTGGAGCGAAAGGCAAACCAGCCGAAAACCAGCGCCAGCAGCCCGGGAACCAGCACCACCAGCAGCATCGCCCAGGCAAAGTGCTGGGTTCCCCACCAGAACCACGGCAGCTCGGTCCACGACAGGAATGACATAAACGCCGGCAGACCGTCGCCGGCCGCCTGGCGCATCAGATACATGCCCATCGCATAGCCGCCCAGCGCAAAGAAGATGCCGTGGCCCAGCGACAACATGCCGGCATAGCCCCACACCAGATCCAAGGCCACCGCGACAACGGCGTAGCAGAGGATCTTACCGGTCAGGGTCAGCAGCCACGTAGGCACCGCCAGCGGGTGTGACTGAGGCAGCAGCGCCAGAAACGGCATGCTCAGCAGCGCGATTAGCACCAGCAGCCCAAGCCACTGCAGAGGCCGGGGCGCTTTGCGCGCAAGTCGTAAGGTCATCGGTTGGCTCATCAGTCAATCACCCTGCCTTTTAACGCGAACAGCCCCTGCGGGCGTTTCTGGATAAACAAAATAATCAGCACCAGGATCAGAATTTTGCCCAGCACCGCCCCCAGCTGCGGTTCGAGGATTTTGTTAAAGATCCCGAGGCCAAATGCCGCCACCACGCTTCCCGCCAGCTGACCGACGCCGCCCAGCACCACCACCAGAAACGAGTCGATGATATAGCCCTGACCGAGCTCCGGCCCGACGTTGCCGAGCTGCGACAGCGCGACGCCGCCTAAGCCCGCGATCCCGGAGCCGAGGCCAAACGCCAGCATATCCACTCGGCCGGTCGGCACGCCGCAGCAGGCGGCCATTGCCCGATTCTGCGTGACCGCCCGCACGTTCATGCCCAGACGGGTTTTATTCAGGATCAGCCAGGTAAAGAACAGGACGAGGATCACAAAGCCTAGGACCGCCAGCCGGTTCCACGGCAGGATCAGGTTGGGCAGTACCTGCATGCCGCCGGATAGCCACGCCGGGTTCGCCACCTCGACGTTTTGCGCGCCAAACAGCATGCGCGTCAGCTGGATGAGCATCAGGCTGATCCCCCAGGTCGCCAGCAGCGTTTCCAGCGGGCGTCCGTAGAGATGGCGAATAATGGTACGCTCCAGCGCCATGCCGATCCCGGCGGTGACCAGAAAGGCCACCGGCAGCGCAATCAGCGGATAGAGCGCCAGCCACTGCGGGGCGAACTGGGACAAAGCCTGCTGCACCAGCCAGCAGCTGTAGGCCCCTATCATCAACATTTCGCCGTGGGCCATATTGATGACCCCCAGCAGCCCGTAGGTGATCGCCAGCCCCAGCGCCGCCAGCAGCAGTACCGAACCGAGCGACAGCCCCATAAAGGCCTGGCCGAGGATTTCGCCGAGCAGCAGCCGCTGTTTGATCTGGCTCAGGCTCCCGGCCGCCGCGCTGCGTACGCGAACATCAGGTTCATGCTGCGCATCGGTAAACGGCATCAGCAGCGCCTGAGTTTCAGGGTCGGAGGAGCGCCCCAGCCGCTCAACGGCCGCCAGCCGCTGTTCGCCGTCTGCGCTGCTCAGCTGAAGGCGAGCAAGCGCCATCTCCAGCTGCGTCTTGATGCCATCATCCATTTCTGCCGCCAGACGCTGTTGCAGCAGACCGCTCATTTCGGGGGTAGCTTCCCGCTGGAGGATCTTCACCGCCGCCGCTCTTTCAGTGACACTGTCACTCACCAGCAGGTGCGTGGCCAGCGCGCCGGCGGCCAGGTTGCGCAGGCGGTTGGTGAGCCGCACCGGTTTGGGGGTGCCTGAAGGTTCCGCCGCCGCGCCCAGCGCCTGCTGGTTGCTGAAGGCGTGGCCGCTGCTATCAACCTGCAGCGTTTCCGCCGCTAAGGCGCGCAGCAGCGGCAGACGCTGGGCCTGCGGAGCGGCGGCCCACTGCTCGAGCAGTCGCGCCTGCTGGCTGCGATTTGCCGTCACGAAATCATCCGCGTCCGCCGCCTGCGCGCGCCACGGTAAAATCATCACCAGCAGCGCGAAGTAGTAACCCATGATGCGCAGCGCCTTCATGATTGCTCTCCTTGTGGCGTTCCGGGTCACCCGTACGCTCGTTAATGCACGTTCCACCCGCCCGGGCCGTAGCCCGGGAAGGTGACGCTAAGTGACGTTTAGTTGCTGACGGTTTTTACCGGATGGTCGGGCTTCTTATCGTTACCGGCGATCCACGGGCTCCACGGCTGGGCGCGAACCGCATCGTCGGTCTGCCAGACGACGTTGAACTGACCGTTGCCTTCGATTTCACCGATCATCACCGGCTTATGCAGATGATGGTTGGTAGCATCCATGGTCAAGGTAAAGCCGGACGGCGCTTTAAACGTTTGCCCGGCCATCGCCGCGCGAACCTTATCAACATCGGTCGTGCCGGCCTTGGTCACCGCCTGAGCCCACATATGCAGCCCGACCCAGGTGGCTTCCATCGGATCGTTGGTGACGACGGTATCGGCGTTCGGCAGCTTATGGGCCTTGGCATAGGCGCGGTAGTCGGCCACGAACTGCTTATTGGTCGGGTTATCGACCGACTCAAAGTAGTTCCACGCCGCGAGGTTGCCGACCAGCGGTTTGGTATCGATGCCGCGCAGCTCCTCTTCCCCTACCGAGAACGCGACGACCGGGACATCGGTGGCCTTCAGTCCCTGATTCGCCAGCTCCTTATAGAACGGAACGTTGGAGTCACCGTTGATGGTTGAGACCACCGCGGTTTTTCCGCCGGCAGAGAATTTCTTAATATTGGCGACAATCGTCTGGTAATCGCTGTAGCCGAACGGGGTGTAGACCTCTTCGATGTCCTTATCCTGAATCCCTTTGTCGTGCAGGAAGGCGCGCAGGATCTTGTTGGTGGTGCGCGGATAGACGTAGTCCGTCCCGAGCAGGAAGAAACGCTTCGCGCCGCCGCCGTCCTCGCTTAACAGGTATTCCACCGCCGGGATAGCCTGCTGGTTTGGCGCCGCGCCGGTATAGAAGACGTTCGGCGACATCTCTTCGCCCTCGTACTGTACCGGGTAGAACAGCAGCCCGTTGAGCTCTTCGAAGACCGGCAGAACCGATTTACGCGACACAGAGGTCCAGCAGCCAAAGACCGCCGCAACCTTGTCCTGAGTCAGCAGCTGGCGGGCTTTTTCCGCAAACAGCGGCCAGTTCGAGGCCGGGTCCACCACCACCGGTTCGAGCTTTTTGCCCAGCACGCCGCCTTTGGCGTTAATATCGTCGATCGCCATCAGCGCGACGTCTTTTAGCGGCGTTTCGGAAATGGCCATCGTCCCGGAGAGCGAATGCATAATGCCGACCTTAATGGTGTCGGCGGCGAAAGCCGGAAACGTGTAGCCCATGCTGATGACAGAGGCGGAGAGTGCAAAAGCTTTTAATAGTGTTCGACGCTGCATGTTCACTCCTGAATATCGCAAAAACAAAAAATGAATTAACGACTAACCGGAAGTGATAAGGCAAAAAAGATGCCAGGTTGCTGAACAACCTGAAGGCGCGGCGCGCGGCGGGAGCGTAAAACTGGAGGCGCAGCGTTGCCTCAAAATAGTGCAACGCTGCGCTAAGAAGAGAGATTACCAGACCTGAGCGGCCACCCCGGTGACGAGGCGGACTTTATCCCACTGCTGCGACTCGGTCAGCGCATTTCCTTCCTCGGTCGAGGCAAAGCCGCACTGCGGGCTGAGGCAAATCTGCTGCAGCGAAACGTACTGCGCCGCCTCCGCCAGCCGCGCCTTAACCCCTTCGGGATTTTCCAGCTCGCCATTTTTGGTGGTAATCAGCCCCAGCACTACCTGCTGATGGCCCGGGCGGATAAAGCGCAGCGGCGCAAAGTCGCCGGAGCGGTCGTTATCGTACTCAAGGAAGAACGCGTCGACATTCACGCTGCCAAACAGCACTTCCGCTACCGGCTCGTAGCCGCCTTCGGAGATCCAGGTGGAGCGGAAGTTGCCGCGGCAGACGTGCAGGCCGATGGTTAAATCATCCGGCTTGCCTTCCAGGGCCTGATTCAGCACCCTGGCATAGATCCGCGCCAGCTCGTCCGGGTCCTCCCCACGGTCGCGTACCTGCTGGCGCTGTTCGTCGGAGCACAGGTAGGCCCAGACGGTATCATCCAGCTGCAGATAGCGGCAGCCCGCGTCATAAAACGCGCGAATCGCATCGCGCCAGGTGGTCGCCAGGTCCGCAAAATAGTCGGCGAGGTCCGGATAGACGGTGGAATCAATATCTTTACGCCCGCCGCGGAAATGCAGCACGCTCGGGCTGGGAATGGTCATTTTTGGCTGCGCGTCGCCGCTGATGCTTTGCAGAAAACGAAAGTCTTCCAGCATCGGATGTTCGCCAAACCCCAGCTTACCGGTCACCCGGATACCGTGCGCCCTGGTCTGCACGCCGTTGAACTGGATGCCGTGATCCGAATCGTAGCGCTCGACGCCCTGCAGGCCGTCAAAGAAATCAAAGTGCCACCACGCGCGACGAAACTCCCCGTCGGTCACCACGTGCAGGCCGCAGTCACACTGCTGCTGTACCAGCTGGCGAATCGCTTCATCTTCCACCCGCCGCAGCTGCCCGCTATCAATGGCGCCTTCGGCAAACTGCTGGCGCGCCAGCTTGATCGCATTCGGACGTAAGAAGCTGCCGACGATATCAGCGCGGAACGGGGCCTGTGAACGTTGCATGGTGTCTCCTTAGCGGCGGGCCGGTTTAGTTGCCCACCGTGATAGTTCATTATTTGAATTTATAGACTTCTGGATGGCTATATGTCCAAATAGTGGCACGCGATATGGCGATCGGCAAACGAGAAAATTTCATGGCTGATGAAATAATTTCATCCAGCGGTCAGCTTTATCTGCGCAGGCTGACCGCCGCTCGCCTCAATCCGCGAAAGGCAGCCCTTCGTCCTGCCAGCCGGTCAGGCCGCCGATCATCAGCTTCACCGGCCTCCCCAGCAGCGCCAGCCGCAGCGCCGCGACGTCCGCGCCGTTACAGTGCGGGCCGGCGCAGTAAACCACGAACAGCGTCTCCGCCGGCCATTCGCTCATTCTGGCGGCATCAATTTGTCGATGCGGGATATGCAGCGCGCCGGGAAGATGGCGGCGGGCAAAAGCTTCCGCGCTGCCGACGACGTGCAGCAGGACAAAATCGGCTTCGCCTTCGCTCATCGCCCGGTAGACGTCAGCACAATCGGTTTCAAGACCCAGCTTTTTGCGGAACCAGGCGGCGGCTTCGGCGGGTGCGGCAGGGGTAAATTCGGTAACAACACTCATGGCGTATTCTCCTTGTCTGTGATACCACTAATTTAATGACACCTTCTCTTTGTTATCCGCTGGCAACCATGACAGAAAACGCTGAAATCATGCCAATCTCCGCCGTGACGTTGTCACGCCATCGGGTGGTTGCGCTGGCCTACGATGGCCTCTGTACCTTTGAATTTGGCGTGGCGGTAGAGGTCTTCGGCCTGCCGCGCCCGGAAATGGGCGCCGGCTGGTATCAGTTTGCGGTAGCGGCCGTCGACAGCGGCGAGCTTCGCGCGACCGGCGGTATACGGCTGGTGGCCGATGGCGGCATGGATTTACTCAACACGGCGCAGACCATTGTGGTACCCGGCTGGCGCGGGATTGATGCCCCGGTTCCCGCAGAGCTCTGCGCGGCGCTGGTTGCCGCCCGCGCCCGCGGCTGCCGCATCATCTCGATTTGTTCCGGCGTGTTCGTGCTCGCCGCCGCCGGCCTGCTTAACGGCCGCCGGGCGACAACCCACTGGCGCTATACCGACCAGCTGCGCCAGCGCTACCCGCAGGTGGAGGTCATCGACGATGTGCTGTACGTGGGCGACGAGAACGTGATGACATCGGCAGGCAGCGCCGCGGGCATCGATCTATGTTTGCATCTGGTGCGCGAAGACTACGGCATTGATGCGGCGAATACGGTTGCCCGCCGGCTGGTTATCTCGCCGCACCGCGACGGCGCCCAGGCCCAGCAGGTTGTCCGCCCGGTGGCGAAAGCGCGGGAAAGCCAGCGCCTGGGCCTGCTGTTCGACTTCCTGCATCAGCAGCTGGCGGTCAGCCATAGCGTCGCCTCGCTGGCGCAGCGCGTCGGCATGAGCCCGCGCACCTTTTTACGCCGCTTTGAGGCGGCAACCGGCAAAACCCCCGCGCGCTGGCTGCTGGATGAACGTTTGCAGCGCGCCACGCAGCATCTCGTCGATACCCGTCTTAGCGTGGAGAAGATCGCCGAGCTTTGCGGCTTCGCCAATGCCGGCGCCCTGCGCCATCATTTTCGCCAGCAGTTTGCCCTCAGCCCGCTGCAGTACCGCAAGAAGTTTTCTCCCCCCGCGGTTGTAAAACCGTAGCGACAGAGCACAATGGCTTCACTTTATATAGCTAGCGCAAAGAGCTTGCCCCGATGAAAAAAGAGTGTCGCGTGGTTCTTTATAAGGAAGGGATACTGGGAAGTATGTTTTTCGGTGAGGCAAAAGCGGACCCCGATAAAATGAGCCGTTTCCTGAATGAGTACACCATGCAAGGCTGGGAAGTGAAAACGATGTCCGTGGAAAGGCGCCGTACCGGCCTTTTCTGGTCGCGGGAAGCCTATCTTTTCATACCTGAACGCGCCCTCTGATCCCCCTCTTCGCCCGCCCGCCGCTGGCGCGGGCTATTTATTTAGATCGTAAATAATACCTTTTGTTAACATCCGGTTGAAGTTTCGCCGGCTACTCTATGCTCAACAACCGTACACCCTGTTCAATAAGGACAACTTAGCGCAAATCGAAACTTTATGGAGGTTAATCATGCTGGGAAATATGCATGTATTTATGGCAGTACTGGGAACAATCCTGTTCTTTGGTTTTCTTGCCGCGTATCTAAGCCACAAATGGGATGACTGATGAACGGCGATAATCCCCACCCTTAAACGCCCCTTGCTGCTTATGCATCAAGGGGCGTTCTGCTTTTTGCTTCACGATCATAGCGTTACACTCATCACGAAAAATTCAGCGTTGCGTTATTTAGCCTGAGCATCAGAGCAGCGCTGGCGGATGCGCTAAACAAATGACGGACATTGGCAGGCAACTCCACATCAAACCATCAGCCAGAAACGGTACTGTCGCTACGGCAGGGATAAGACTTTTTCCGTCTGCGTATCTTCTGTTGACTTACTCTGTAAAAAGATTACTTTTCAGGACATGAAGAAAATACTCATCATTGTCCCCGACGGCGGCATGCTGTTTGAATCCGCCGGTATTGCCGACATTCTGATGCAGGCCAACCGCCTGCACCCGGAAGGCGCTATGGATATCTGTTACCAGGTTCAGTTAGCGACAACCCAGCCGCATCAGGTGATTCATGGTCAGTCCGGCTTAAATCTACTGGCAGATCATCGCCTGCATGAAATAGACCCACGCGAGCCACTCGATACCATCATTATCACCGGCAGAGGTCAAAACCCGCAGGAAGGGATTGCAGTGGTTGACTGGCTGCGCCTTGCCGCTCCCCATGCCCGCCGCATTGCATCCATTTGCGGCGGTGCGATGCTGCTGGCGCAAACCGGGCTGCTGGACGGCAGACGAGCCACCACCCACTGGAAGCTGCTGGAAACCATGCAGGCAGAATTTCCTCAGGTGCGCGTCGAAGGCGGTCCGCTGTACGTTCAGGACGAACGCATCTGGACCTCAGGCGGGGTCAGTTCCGGCTTTGACCTGACGCTGGCGCTGGTTGAAGAGGACTACGGCTTCAATCTGGCGCGCGACATCGCCCAGGACTTCGTCATGTTCCTGCGCCGTCCCGGGGGCCAGCTGCAGTTTAGCCGCTACAACCTGCAGCAGACCAGCACCCTGGGCCCCATTAGCGATCTGCAGGCCTGGTTGCTCGAGAACCTTACCGCCCACCTCAGTGTGGATAAACTGGCGGAAAAAGTCGCCATGAGCCCACGTAATTTCACCCGCGTGTTTACCCGGGAAACCGGCGCTTCGCCGGCGCGCTACGTCGCCGAAGCCCGTCTGGCCGCTGCCCGGCAGCGTCTGGAGCAGACCAACGAGACGCTGGATCGTATCGCCGAACAAACGGGATTTGGCAGCAGCATTAACCTGCGACGGCTGTTTGAAAAACAGCTTCACATCACGCCTGGTGAATATCGCCAGCGCTTTCACTGTCGTAAAATGGCGTAAAGTGATCCTTTTTTGTCATTTACGCCAACTGGTGACCGGCCTACATTAGCTTCAGAGACAACAGATAAGGAGTTGATCATGGTAAAGGTCGGTATTAACGGTTTTGGCCGTATCGGACGTAACGTACTGCGTGCTGCACTGGGTAACCCGGATATTCAGATTGTGGCAATCAACGATCTGACAGACAGTAAAACCCTGGCGCATCTGCTGAAATACGACTCGCTGCTCGGTAAACTCGACGCCGACGTCACCGCTGGTGAGGGGCAGCTTGTGGTTGACGGTAAATCCATTACCGTGTTCAGCGCACGCGACCCGGCCAACATCCCGTGGCGTCAGAGCGAAGTCGATATCGTCATTGAAGCAACCGGCCTATTCACCGACCGGGACAAGGCGGCGGTACATATCCACAGCGGTGGCGCAAAACGAGTGATTATCTCCGCCCCCGGTAAAAACGATGATTTAACCATCGTGATGGGCGTTAACGATGGCCTCTACTCTCCGGATAAACACTACGTGGTGAGCAACGGTAGCTGCACAACCAACGGTCTGGCACCTGCCGCGCAGGTTCTGCACCAGCATTTCGGTATTAAGCATGGTCTGATGAACACCACCCACGCCTACACCAACAGCCAGGCACTGCACGACCAGCCGGAAAAAGACCTTCGTGGCGCCCGCGCCGCCGCGCTGTCGATTGTGCCTTACTCCAGCGGTGCCGCGAAGGCGCTTGGCAAAGTCATCCCTGAAGTAGCGTAGGGCTTTCGTTCTATGCCTTTTTTGCCAATAAAAATGACGATCCCGAACTGCTGATGGAGGTTGCGCGCTGGTGGATTATGGAGATGAAGCTGGATCATTTTGAAAAGGCGGAAAAGATAAAATCCCTCGTTGTAGAGATGTGACGAACGATTCCGGCTCTGGCTGAGGCCGTTCGTCGCCCTTTCAACATTTCATCGGGTCAGGCTAAGTTGTCGAGCGGCGTTGTATCGATGCTTCATCGCGGGAGCGGAAAAATTGAAAATTGACTGGCATAGCGCATTACTCACACGTACTACCGTTATTGATAAAGACTATAAAAACACGCAAAACGTTCGTCGCTTTATGCTCGCGGAGTGTGGGAAGGACTTTCGATTTAACCGTGAATTCATGGCCTGGATCCGTAACGATATCCCCAAAAATTTGGGTGACGCTGTCGATGAGTGGAAGCGCAGGCATTTACGCTAGAAAGCGAGCGCCCGTGCTTCGCTGACCGCTTTTACGATCGTGCGAATGCGCGCAAAAGGCGCTGGCGCATCCCGGACACGTTTTTATTTGCCGGCGGCATAAATTTTTTGGTACATCGCCGGGCTCATTCCCGTCACTTTGATAAACGCCCTGCGCATGACGTCGCTGCTGCTGTATCCACACATTACGGCGACTGACTTGATCGGTTGCCGTTCGCTAAGCAGCTCCCTGGCGCGGGATATTCTCGCCTGCTCCAGCCACTCTCCCGTACTCACGCCCATTTCCTGTTGAAACACCCTGTTCAGATGGCGAACGCTGAGGTTGATATGATTTGCCATCTCCGCGACGGTAGCCGTTGTATCCAGATTCGTCAGCACCCAGCGCTGTAAATCCTGCAGAGCTGCCCGCCCGGTGGTCGACACCTGCTGCTTGCGCGTGAAATGACCCTGTCCGCCGGGACGGCGAAAAAACATCACCAGGTTCGCCGCGACATCTAACGCGATTTCGCGCCCCACGTCTTCTTCAATAAATCTCAGCGCCAGATCCATACCCGAAGTGACTCCGGCGGCCGTTCTCACCGGGCCATCAGCAACGTACAGGGCATCGGCATTAACCTGAATTTCCGGATGACGTCTGGCAAGCTCCCCGGCGACGGACCAGTGGGTGGTGACCTGACGGTGGTTGATTAACCCGGTTTGCGCCAACAATAGCGCGCCGGTACACACTGAACCGTACCGACGGCTGAGCCGGCAAAGCGCCGTTATTGCCTGACTCTGTTTTTCAGAGAGCTCGCGATCGGCCATATCCGGCGATCCGGCGATAAGAAACGACGTCGGCCCGTTGACGGCATAGTCAGAAAGAGAGCCGTTCGCGCTGAGGGTAACCCCGGAAGACGCGTGAATAGTCTCCCCATCAATCGATATGACGACCGAATGGTATATTTGCCGACGGAGAATGCGGTTTACCTCAGCGAAGGCATCCAGCGGCCCCGCGACGTCGAGCAGCTGTACTCCTGGAACGGCCAAAATGACAATATTGTGCACTATTCTTTCTCTCCAGGTCCGAATTAAACCGGATGTCCTAAATTGCATGAAAATGACCATTATAGACATAAGCGCGATTGCTTAGAATGGTGGCGAAACGTTCCAAAGGAGATTAATCATGCAGTTTACCGTACAGGGTATCCGTATACCCGACACGCAGATGGCCCGTGACGCCACGGCATTCATCCGTGATACCGAATCGGATTTACTCTTCAACCACTCCAGCAGAGTCTACTACTGGGCGGCCCTGGCGGCCCGCAGGCGTGACGCAAAAGTCGATCATGAGCTTTTATACGTGGGATGCATGTTCCACGATATTGGTTTAACGCATGAGCACTGCAGCTGTGACAAACGTTTCGAGGTGGATGGCGCAAATGCGGCCCGCGAGTTTATGCAAAGCTATGCGGTGAAGCAGGAGGATATGGATAAAGTGTGGACCGCTATCGCCCTGCACACCACGCCGGGCATCCCGGAGTTTATGGCCCCGGAAATTGCGCTTGTCACCGCAGGGGTGGAAATGGACGTTTTGGGAATAGGCTACGATACGTTCGGCGATGAGGAGAGAATGGCCGTCGTTAGCCAGCATCCGCGCCCTGACAACTTCAAGGAGGAGATTATTCAGGCCTTCTATGACGGTATCAAACACCGCCCTGAAACGACGTTTGGCAACGTGAAGGGGGATGTCCTGAAAGACAAAGACCCCGCCTTTGCGCCGTTCGATTTCTGTCGCATCATTCGTCAGTCGCCCTGGAAAGGCTAATCTTCCTCCGGCGCTACCCGGGCAGTTTAACTATTGCCCGGCGTATTAAGAACCGATTTGCTCCATTCATAGAACGAGCGCACCGCTGGGGGAAGATACCTGTTCTGCGGGTAGATCAAAGACAGCGGTAAATCGAAGGAGAGATCATTCAGGCAGGCAACCAGCGTTTCATTTTTTAGATAGGGAGCAACCAGATAGCTCGCTACCCTAATTAATCCAATCCCCTCAATACCGGCCTGTATATAGGCATCAGTATCATCAACGACGAAGGTTTCTTGCATACGCACCGCCCTCTCTTCGCCATCCAGGGTAAATAGCCACTCCGTGGTACGCCCGGTTCGATGATTCAGGAACCCAACCGCCCGGTGGTTCTCCAGATCGTCCAGCGATTCAGGCCTGCCATGCGCCTCGATATATTTCGGCGAGGCCATCACTGCCCATTTGAAGTTTGCGAGCGGGCGGGCAACCAGGGTCGTCGAATCCTCGACTCTTCCCGCTCGGATCGCGCAGTCATACCCTTCCTGCACCAGATCCTCAATATTGTCGCTTGAGCAAAGGATCATCTCCAGCTCGGGATACAGCTGCAAAAATTCATCCACCCTGGGAATAAAGCTGGACCTCGCAAGGGACTGAGGCATACCCACCTTAAAGCGCCCTCGCGGCTGGCCAGCCCGGCCGGGAAAAGAAGATTCAACCGTAGCAATATCTGCCAGGATCCTTTTGCACTCTTCGTAGTATCTGCGTCCGTCGGCCGTGACGCTCAGCTTGCGCGTGGTTCGCTGTAAAAGCTGAAGCCCGAGATAGGTTTCCATCTCCTTTATGACGCGAGACACGGTCGATCGCGGCAGGCCCAGAACTTCCGCCGCCCTCGCGAAACTGTGCGTATCCACCACGTGGACATATACCTGCATTGAATCCAGCTTATCCATCATTTCACCCGCAGCCTGAGAAGCGACTATCCCATTTTCGCTAACAGTTTAACCTGTATTCGTATACTTATCGAATGACCTTAGCGCCAGTAAACTTGCCCTCATCGCAGTAAATTCGCTGCTTTATAGGCTGAGGAATCAAAATGCAAGATCGTAAACTCACTTCTCCAGAAAACGTATTGGTGCTAGGAGCGGGACAACTTGGCGATGCCATACTAAGCGCGCTGGTACCTGCGGTGGCGCAGCTTCATGGTTCGGTCACCGTCATCGTTTCTCCTGAATCATGGGATGCACAGGGCCACCTTCGTTCTGCAGGTCATCAAAAACACGCAGCTGCGGGGGCTAAATTTATTCCGCTTGATATGGCCGGCGCCGCGGCAGAGTCGCTGCGAGAAACATTCAAAAGGTATGACACCATCATAAACTGCATGGGCTTTGTCGCTGGCCCTGGCACACAGGTGAAGATCACGAAGGCAGCGCTGGCCGCCGAGGTGAAGCGTTATTTTCCCTGGCAGTTCGGCGTTAACTACGATGTGGTGGGTAAAGGAAGCGGACAGCCGGTGTGGGATGAGCAGTATGATGTCAGAAGCCTGCTACGCGCACAAAACGCAACGGAATGGGTCATTGTTTCAACCGGAATGTTTACCAGCTTTCTTTTTGAGCCGGCATTTAATGTCGTGAACCTCGCCGAAAAAACAATTAACGCCCTCGGGAGCTGGGATACTCGGGTCACGGTCACCTCACCCGCAGATATTGGGCGTCTGACTACCGCCATTTATTTGCACCAGCCCCGAATCAAGAATGAAGTGGTGTTTGTTGCAGGCGACACGATCTCCTACGGGCAGCTCGCTTCGACGGTAGAACGCGTGACGGAACAAACGTTTAGAAAAAGCGTATTGACCCTGCCTGCGCTGCTTGATGAGCTCCGCGCTGATCCGGATGAACAAATGCTGCGCTACCGTACCGCATTTGCACGTGGAGCCGGCATGTGGTGGCCAATGAGCGAAACGTTTAATGCGAGAAATAATATCAGCACGCAAAACGTTGAAGACTGGCTGAAGGCATTTATTTAATTCCCTGGTTCTAAGGAGCAACATTCTCGATGAAAACCTTAATTTCCGTTTTATTTATCTATTTAATTCTGCCATTTTCGGTATTCGCCAAAACGGTAACCGCCACCAGCGATACGCTGGAAAATGCTGAAAACAAAATCCGCCAAATCACGAAACAACAAGGGGCAAAAGAGTATAAAATAATCGAGGCGAGGATGGGCAATAAAGTACATATTACGGCAGAAATAAAACCCTGAAAAAAATCAGAGGGGCAGCGGCCCCTCGGTGTATTTATTTTCTTATACCGCCACGCCAAAGATGGAATCAGGGGCAAGGCAGCTTGCGCTTAGCGCTGTTCGGTTGCGTAGTCGCTGACATGGACTCCAGCAATTATGAGTATTTCCCTTATATGCAGACCTTTCAGAAACCTCAATCTCCAGGCCATACCGATGTTCAGCGGCGCAGAAACGATCTTCACGAATGCCGGGGTGCCAGTAAGCTATGGCTTAAACTCCTAGGATGAAAAATGGTAATATTTTCATCACGCCCCCGATAAATCTAAGACTCGTTGCCACTATACGCTATTGCGCTGGAGGCTCCGGGACGACATTTCTTAGCGGCCCATACCGAACTTAAAGCGCCTGCGCCAGACGGCGAATTCCCTCCTCGAGGGTCTCGGGCGAATGGTTGGCAAACCCCAGCAAAACCCCCTCCCGCTGCATCGGCCGCTGGCAGTAGCGCGCAAACGTCTGCACCCCCATTCCTAGCTGGCGGGCTTTATCCACCACGTACTTCGCCGTCAGGCCGCCGTGCAGCCAGCACACCAGATGCACGCCAGAATCCGTCGGATGAACGGTCATTTTCTCCGGCAAATAGCGTTCAACGGCGGCGGCCAGCGCCAGCTTACGTTCATAGCAGGCTTTACGCACCCGGCGAACGTGGCTGGCGTAGTGGCCCTCCTCGATAAAACGGGCCAGGACCGCCTGTTCAAGATAGCCACTGCACAGATCGGAGAAATATTTAGTCGTGGCAAACTGTTCGCGTAAATGGCCCGGAACGACCAGGAAACCGAGGCGAAACTCCGGGTACATCATCTTCGAGAACGTTCCGGCATAGATGACCCGGTTATGCTTATCCAGCCCCTGCAGGGCCTGCAATGAACGCGCGGCGTAGCGAAATTCGCTATTGTAATCGTCTTCGAAGATCCACGCCTGCCGGGACTCGGCCCACTCCAGCAGGGCGAGCCTGCGCGCGAGGCTAAGGGTTCCGCACAGCGGAAACTGGTGCGAGGGAGCGGTATAGGCCAGCCGGGCATGGGGATAATGCGTTATTCCGTCGTCAACATCCATTCCCTGACTATCGACTCTCACCGGCCTGATCGTTGCCCCTACCGAGGCGAAAGCGCCGCGCGCGCCGTTATAGCCGGGATCGTCGAGCCACACCTCATCCCCGCGCGAAAGCAGCGAACGCGCGGTGATATCCAGCGCCTGCTGGATACCGTTGACGATAATCACGCGATCTTCGCTGCAGTTAACCCCTCGCGTCGACTGAATATACTGGCATATCACCCGCCGCAGAGGTTGATAACCATTGGGGCTGGCATGGAGGCCGATCTCGCGGCGCGACTGCCGCCAGACCCGCCCCAGCAGGCGGCCCCATAAATCATAGGGGAAGAGGTCGGTGCAGCCGACCCCCACGGCAAAAAGGCGGTTTGCTGCGCCCCCGGCCTGACTTTCTGACCACAGAGGCCGCAGCACGGTGATGTCCGGATTAAGCGCCCCGACCGACGGCGGATCGTCATCCCGCCCGGCGCCCGCGCTGTCCGTATGGATGAGCCAGTCGGGGATATGCGTGACGACAAACGTCCCCGCCCCCTCCCGCGTGACCAGATAGCCCTCATCGCTCAGCCGCTCAAAGCCGGCAATGACCGAGTTACGCGCGATCCCCATCACTTCGGCCAACGCGCGGCTGGAGGGGATTTTTGCGCCCGCCGGCAGGCGGCCGTCGAGGATGGCGCGGCGGATAGCATGATAGACCTGATCCTTGATGGTCCCGCTATGCAACAACAGCTCCTGAAACAGAGGAGAAACGGCTTTTTTCACAGGTGCCCGCGACCTTTGCAGTAAAAGTGGTTCCTGTAAATATACAAAAAGTGTGCCTTACCTGGAACCAAAATTCCACCTAACATCAGCGATGTAGAGACAATCAGGTCATGAAACAATAAGGAAAAGAGATGCATAGAGCAGAAATGAGCCGCGATTCAGACAATATCACTGTCGCCATCGTCGCCGAAGATGATTACCCGCAGTGGCTCCCGTTATGGAAAAACTATCAGACGTTCTATCGCGTCGATATCCCGGAAAGTACGACCCGACTGACGTGGAACCGTTTCTTCAATCCCATCGAGCCGGTGTACTGCGCCGTCGCCAAAGAGAACGGAACCGTTGTCGGACTGGTGCACTACCTGTTTCACCGCTCGACCTGGGCCGACACGGATTACTGCTATCTGGAAGACCTGTTTGTCAGCGCCGACGTGCGCGGCCAACAGATCGGCAAACGGCTGATCGAGTACGTTCAGCGGCAGGCGCGAAAGCGGCACTGCGCCCACCTTTACTGGCACACTCATGAAACGAACCTGCGCGGGCAGCGGCTTTACGACTGGATCGCCAACAAAAGCGGGATGATCGAATACCGTATGCCAATCCGCTAGCACCGGGCGGAATTAGCGGCGGTGGCTCCAACTCGGCCGGAAAAACCATCATAAAAGCCCGGCGGCGCGCCGGGCAGAGAGTGAGCGCAGCGCCTTCGCCGCGAACCACAAACGATTGTCCGCCTCTGCTACCGGGCGGGATATTTCGCAAACTGCGGCAACCCCTCAAGCTCCCGGGAAATCGCCTGCAGGCGGGGATAGCCGCTGGCATTGACCACCTCTGGAATCATCATCTGAATGAACCCCCACACCACGGCGCTGGTAATGGCGACCTGGTCCAGCTTTGCCGCGTTGACCTGACGATGCCGCCATCCGGCCTCCCATGCGGCGCAATCCGCCAGCAGCTGCCGGGTGATGCGATCTATCCACGGCTGGTGCCTTTTTTCCTCCGGCCGCAGCCGATGCTCGTAGACGTGCTGCACCGCTTTCTCACTCGCCGCCAGGGCCAGCCCGAGCAGGCGGCTATCCTCCGCCAGCGCCGCAATATCCGCGGGCAGCAGCCTGGAAGCGTCATCCGCCTGCGCTTCGAGATAGTGCAATATCAGCGTGGAATCCATTAACACCGTGCCATCGTCCAGCAGCAGCGTCGGGGCCTTAACCGCCGGATTCAGCTCGGCAAAGGCCGCATAGTCGCTAAACACGGAGAGCGGCTGGTGTTCAAAAGCCAGACCGTAAGCCGCCAGCGATATCGCCACGCGCCGTACATAGGGTGAATCCAACATGCCAATTAGCTTCATTACGACTCCTCATTAATTTGTGGGTGCATACGTTGCGCGGCAGCGGACGCGCGTGCCCGGAGAGTTTCCCTCAAACGCCAGCCGGAACTAAGATAAACATGGAATACCGCTCCGTTCAGGGTAAAGTAAGCGACTCTCAGTGTGATAGCGGCAGTCTCAAATGCCGGGCTTCACGGCCTGATGATTGGCAAAGGCATGAACACCGTACCCGCTAAGGTCAGAGGACCTCGGGCCAGGATTTATTCCCTCGCGCAGACTGGTACCCATTAGTCCGATCCAACAAGGAAATATATGCTGACCACACTGATCTACCGGAGTCAGTTAGCTCCCACCTGGCGGCCGAACGGCCTGAGCAATCTTGTCAGCCGGGCACGACAGAAAAACACAAACCTCCACGTCACGGGTATCCTGATTTTTAGTGGTTCCCAGTTTTTTCAGGTTCTGGAGGGAGATGAGCAGGTGGTCGATGCGCTTTTCGACCAAATTCGCAACGATCCGCGCCACACCGACGTGGTGGAGCTGATGCGCGATTACTCTGCCTACCGGCGGTTTCGCGATATCGGTATGCACCTGTTTGATTTGCAGCTAAAGAAGCCGGGAGCGTTGACGGAAGAGATCCTCCATTTGGGCGAGTTCCGAAACGCGCTCTCTCCGGATGACCGGATGTTCAAATTTATCAAGGCCTTTATCGCTCACGGCGGGCGCTATATCCTGCCGAAAGCATTAAACCCCGCGCTGTGGACGATGGAAAGCCGGGGAGCGCCCTCGCGCTGCTCGTCGCCGGGATTATCGTCCGGCCAGCCCTGCCAGTTTGCGCTTCAGCCGATTGTAGAGCCGGAAAGCGGCCATATCTCATCGTTTGAGGCGCTGATCCGCAGTCCATCAGGCGGCTCGCCGGCGGAGATGTTCTCCTCCGTCCCGGAAAAGAAGCGCTACGATTTCGACCTCGAAACCAAGGCCTACGCCTTTTCGCTTGCGGGCAGCATTAATCTCGGGGAGCAGCGGCTGGCGGTTAATCTGCTGCCGGGCTCGCTATATAATCGTTCGGGCTCGGTGGCGTTTTTACTGGATAAAATCCGCGACGCCGGGCTGAAGCCAGAGCAAATTATAATAGAAGTCACGGAAACCGAGGTTATCTCCGGTTTTACCGAGTTTCAGCAGGTGCTGAAGGATATCCGCGTGGCCGGCATGAGCCTGGCCATTGACGATTTTGGCGCCGGCTATTCCGGGCTCTCGCTCCTGACCCGCTTCCAGCCGAATAAAATCAAGATCGATGCCGAACTGGTGCGCAATATTCATATGAGCGGAGCGAAGCAGGCGATTGTGGTGTCCATTGTCAGATGCTGCGAAGACCTCGGGATCACCGTCGTCGCCGAGGGCGTGGAGAGCATTGCGGAGTGGTGCTGGCTGCACGCCATCGGAATTCGTCTTTTCCAGGGCTTTTTATTTTCGCGGCCCCAGCTGAACGGCGTAGGAGAAGTCCGCTGGCCGGTAAGACTCCCCGGCAAAGGGTTGCCAACGGCCGAACTGACGCCATAACCGGCGAGAAGCATCCGCTCTCGCGCCGTCATCAGCGCGCCTTTTTTCAGCGACGGAGGCAAGATAATTCCTTGCCTCTTTTCTGATGATAAAAGGCTCACACTACGGGCGATCTTTCGCCGCGCGGAATATGGCCGGCTCGGGAGCGGTCACCCTGAATGTGTCGCGTAATACCTGCGGGATCTCGCCCCCGGAGAGCATCCGCTGCCGCGTCTCCTGGCCGCGGATCGTCTTAAGCGCGCGGCCGGAGAGAATGCTTCTGCCGTCAGGGTGGTGTAATACGACCACTAACTGCCTGACGAATATGGTCTCCGGATGGGTTGAATTCAGATAGTTGGCGGGCTCAAAATCGATCAGCTCGTGGCGGGAGAGATCGAAGCTATATTGGCTGTGCCAGCCGTTATCCACCCGCGCCTGCAGCGTATACACGCCGGCAGAATCGAGGCTGAGACGGAAGGTATCCGGGCTCTGCCGCTGCTCAGTATCAAGAATAGCGAGGTCGACGGGCGCCCGGATGCCATAATGGCCAAACCCGAGATCGCACAGCCAGCGCCTGCCGCCGACAAAAGCAATCACCACCATATGCGTCCGCGGCCGACGGGCTGGATAGAACATAGGGCGCGCGGCGGCAAACTGGTAGGGAACCCCCAGCGCGTCAAGCGCCATAGCAAACAGCGCGTTGACTTCGTAACAATATCCGCCCCGCTGCCGGCCGATCAGTTTTTCTACAATATCTTCCGGGACCAGCGAGACGCCTTTCCCGTCCCGCACGTCAATATTCTCAAACGGGATTGAAAACAGCTGTTTCTGCATTATTTCATACAGCGTGGCGGCATCCGCTCCCGGCGAACCGTGATAATCAATACGCTGAAAATAGGCGGCGAGGTCAAAATTTTTAGCTTTCATAGCAATCTCCGTGTCTTCGTCATCTGCAGCCGAGAATAGCGTTGCGGGCGCTAAGCGGATATATTCAGATTTATTGAAAACCAGCCTGTACAGATCCCATGCTTCCCCGCTATCAGCGCATTGCTCTTTCGCTTCGACAGGCCATTATTGCCGGCGCGCTGCATCCCGGCGACCGTCTGCTTTCGGTACGCAAGCTGGCTGAACGTGAACAGGTCAGCATCCCTACGGCTCAGGAAGCCTTGCGTTTTCTGGAAGCCGAAGGCCTGATCGTCGCCCGCCCGCGCTCCGGGTACTATGTCAGCCTCGCCCCGCCCGTGGCCTCTTCCAGCGCCGTCCCCAACGCCGCTCCGGTCTCGGTGGATATGTCGACCCTGGCCAGAACGCTGTTTAGCCGCCAGGAGAGCCGCCTTATTCCGCCGGGCGCCGCGCAGCCCGATCCGGCCTGGCTGCCGGCGGCCAGGCTGCAGCGGGTCCTGCAGTCCGCAAGCCGGCGCCTGGAAGCCTACGGACAGACCTACAGCATGCCGCCGGGAAGGTCCGATCTGCGTTATCAGATAGCCCGCAGGGCCGTTCAGTGGGGCGCGACCTTTGGCCCCGACGAACTGATCGTGACCGCCGGCGCCACCCAGGCCGTACGTCTGGCGTTGCAGGCCGTCTGCGTTGCCGGCGATGTTGTGGCGATTGAACGTCCTGCCTGGTTTGGCGCACTACTTCTTCTGGAATCAATGGGCCTCAAAGCGCTGGAAATCACCACCGATCCTCAGGAAGGCATCTCCCTTACGGCGCTGAATGAGGCCATCATAAAGTATCGCCCAGCGGCGGTGCTGGTCTCCCCCAGCGCACAGAATCCCACGGGCGCCGTGATGCCGGTAGCGGCCAAAAGGGAGCTGGTCGCGATGCTGGAGAGACACGACGTCCCGCTGATTGAAGATGACGTCTACGGCGATCTGGCCGGGGATGCCGTTCGTCCGCCGGCCTGTAAGGCATTTGATCGCAGCGGCTCCGTTCTCTACTGCTCCTCGGTGTCGAAAGCCCTGACGCCAGGCTGGCGCACCGGTTGGATTGCGCCGGGCCGCTACTATGAAGAGGTGATGAAAATTCGGCTGGCAAGCGACTGGGCGGGCTCGCCGCTAACGGAGGCGGCGGTAAGCGATTTTATGTCCCGAGGGGACTACGATCGCCACCTTTTACGGCTGAAGAGCCGGATCCAAAAAAGCGTCGATATCATATCCCGCACGGTCGCGGCTCACTTTCCCGAACCGACCCGGGTCGTTATCCCTCAGGCCGGATTTCTGATGTGGCTGGAGCTGCCTAAAACAATTAATGCGCTCGACGTGCACCGCGCCGCGCTCGAAGCCGGAATTGGCGTGAGTCCGGGACAGCTTTTTTCACCACGGCAGGATATGGCCCATTGTCTCCGGCTGAATTGTGCCTGCGAACCGACGCCGCAGCTGCTGGCGGCGGTAATAGAGCTTGGCGCAATTTGTCGGCATGCGGAGAATAAAAATCAATAGCGGTTGGGGGCGGCATTTATAGGCCGTGATGCAAAATATTTGATGCCGGCGTTGAGCAAAAAAGGAGTTCACTCCAGCCATCGCGGTTACCCGTAGACAGGCAGCCTGCTGTTCAGAACGCCCCCTGCTGCCGCTACATCAAGGGGCTTACTGCCGGAGGGCTAAAAGATTAACCCGATGCCGGTTTACTCGCTCTCTTCGAGAGCATCCTGAATAGCGTCAGCTAAGGAGGAAACCTCCTGCGCCACGTTGCGCAGATCCATCTGGCTGCGGATCCCTGCATTCGCGGTTGATGAAGAGACGGCTGCTTTCGAGATTTCTAAGGCGGCCTGGACGGCAAGGAGTCGTTTCTTCTCTTCTGCCGTGGCATCATTACCAAAATATTCTTCTAACATCCTTTCATCCCTATGAGCGTTTGTGGAGCCCCATAATAGCACAGGAAACCGGCGGCATTATATGAACGGCAGGAAGTCGATGCCCTCCTCCTTTAAAGATTGCCGCACCGCCGGTCGCGCAAGCACCCGCCGGTACCAGGCGGCAATATTTTTATATTCCGTCAGGTTAATATCGAGGTTATAAACCGATATCAGCCAGTCCGCTTTCGCCCAGCCGACCAGCGCAAACAAATACCCATCGGCAATGGAGAAGCGCGCTCCGGTAATATATTTTTTATCCGCCAGCTGCTGGTTGATCCACGCAAAACGAGAAAGTAATTTCTGTCGCGCAATATCGATATAAGCTCCGCCGAGCTCGGTATAAAAGAGTGGAATAAACGCTTTATGAATTTCGCTATTGAAAAAAACCAGCCACTCCTCAAGACGATAGCGTGCGATAGTTCCGCTGGCGGGAGCCAGCCCGGCCTCGGGCGCTAAATCAGCGATATATTGAATGAGCGTGACGCCCTCACGGAATATGTCACCCTGCGCGGTCTCTAATGCCGGGACATAGCCCAGCGGATTAATATCATAATAGTTTTGTCCGCCGCCGTAGGTATGCGTTTTGGTATCGACGCGGATAAGTTCAAAATCAAGGCCAGCTTCACGCAAAGCAATATGAGGAGAAAGAGAGCAGCTGCCCGGGGAATAATATAGTTTCATTCTGTAATACCCTCGCCGTTTAAGTATGTCGGGAGGTTAACAAAGTTGGTTGATACTTTAAAGAAGGCACATTATTGTAGGGTAGGTACATAAATTATACTGAGAATTAAAATGAAGGACGTTATCTCCGGCTGTTCCGTCGAAGTCGCGATGAACCTTATCGGCGGCCGCTGGCGTTTGCTTATTGTGTCGTACCTGCTGGAAAGGCCGAAAAGATTCAGCGACCTCCGTCGGGATATACCCGCAATCTCTCAGCGGATGCTCACCATGGATCTCAGGGCGTTAGAAGAGGCGGGCGTCGTGCAGCGTACCGTTTATCCCGAAGTGCCGGTTAAGGTTGTTTACAATCTGACGGAGGACGGTCTCAGGCTGGTTAAAGTTGTCGAGGTCGTTCAGGAGCTGGGGCTGTGGCTGAAACAGAAGCAGGGTTCCGCGCATAGCTGACGGGATCGTTTTCATCGCCGGCCCCCTCCTCATCGATAAGAGATGGCCGGCGCAGCGGTTCTGTCAAAGCAGCTGCTCTTCTCCCTGACGCAGCGTCAGAACTTCAAAGCCGGTGTCGGTCACCGCAATGGTGTGTTCCCACTGCGCCGAAAGCTTCTTGTCGCGGGTCACCACCGTCCAGCCATCTTTCTTGAGCTTAGTTTTGCTGCCGCCCTGATTGACCATCGGCTCGATGGTAAAGACCATTCCCTCGCGCAAAACGGCCCCTTCGCCGGGTTTACCATAGTGCAGCACCTGCGGGTCCTCATGCATCTCTTTGCCCACGCCGTGGCCGCAGTACTCCCTGACGACGCTGTAGCCATTTTTTTCCACATGGGATTGAATCGCATGGCCGATATCGCCCAGCGTGGCGCCGGGCTTCACGACCTTGATTCCCTTCCACATCGCTTCATAGGTCGTTTTCACCAGCCGGCGGGCCAGCGGAGAAACGTCGCCGATCAGGTACATTTTGCTGGAGTCCGCGATCAGCCCGCCCTTCTCAAGGGTAATATCGACGTTAACAATAGCCCCCGATTTCAGGTGCTCCGTCTCCTTCGGCATCCCGTGGCACACGACCTCATTGATGGACGTATTCAGCACATAGGGAAAATCATATTGTCCCTTGCTGGCCGGGCGGGAATGCAGCTGGTTGACGATGAAATCCTCGGCGCGATTGTTAATCTCCATCGTGGTCACGCCCGGCTGAATAAACTCGTCCAGCATCGCAAAAACGGCGGCTAGCAGTTCGCCGGCATGGCGCTGCAGGGCGAGCTCTTCGGCGGTTTTAATGGGAATTGATTGCATTAATCACCTCCAGCAGACGATCGGACCCTGACTTAAGCATCAGCAGCTTAATCTGTTGGTGGTTCAGCTCGGGATAGAGCTCGCTCAGCATACCCACGCGGATCCAATATTCGGCCTGGGCGTTCACCGACCGCGACATGGCCCGGCTGGCATCGCGGATATCGTCATGCAGCAGATCTGAAATTTTTACGATTCCCATATATATATACCGTTATAAAACATATACGCATCGTATACTTTCTGGCGCCTGAAGTCACGCGGTTCGGCGCTGCCGTCAACGTCGAAAACGGTCGGACGGAAGACCGACATCCCCCGCCACTGCATAAACCATACAAAACATAAATGGGATAACTGTCACATTTTTAGTGTAGGGTACTAAAAATTGAATTGACCGCCAGGATAGCCATAAAGTGAAGACCTCGCTCGCGTTCCCGCTGCTGACCCTTTTCGTGGGGCTTATCGTCAGCGCTTTGTTTAACTCTTCGTCATCCCATCGCGGGCGCAGTCAATGCCAGTGGTCCGATAGCGTGATGCTGACCTGCCTGAGCAAACAGCATGGCGCAGTCGGGCGCATAAATCCCCTGGTCAAGCGCGTCAATATTTTACGATAACCGGAAGCTCCGGCCCCTGCGGCCGGGACCGTCCGCCTGACCGTCGTCTCCACAGCATTTTATGTTGGGTTAAAAACTATGGCCCGGGAAGGTCGGCGCACCGCCCCCTCCAGAAACAGAGCATTTATTCCAGAAACAGGATAATAAACGCTCAATCAGCAGAGTTAAATAAAATACGGCCCGGCGAGATGGACAAAACGCAGGCAAAAAAAAACCGCCAGTGAAATGGCGGTAAATAAATGCTTGCATGGATAGATTGTGTTTTGCATTGTACGCAAAGTAAGAGTCCATCTTTCTTTACGCCTGCCGCCCACTTTAGCATCCCCTACTTCAATGAAGATTAAACCAACCCGGCTTAAAGCTTTTCCACCAGCGTTTTTAGCTCCGCGATCAGCGGATCGCGGGCGGGCTCCGCGCCGTACGCCCAGGTCGACTGGCGTACAATCAGCGTGGTCGGCAGGAGTTCACGAATGCGCAGCTGCGGCGTCGCCATCTGCTCAGCCAGCAGCTCCACGGCCCTTTTACCCAGCAGATCGAAATCCTGCGCGACGGTAGTCAGCGGCGGCTGAAAATAGAGGCTATCCGCGGTATCGTCGTAGCCGGTCACCGAGATGGCGCTGCTGCCGGTGCGGTTAAGCTGCGCCAGCGCGCTGAGCACCCCCAGCGCCATCTGATCGTTGGCCACCACAATGGCGCTGATCCGCGGCTGAAGATGCAGCAGCTCAAAAGTCTTTTGCCAGCCGCTGGCCGCGCTCCAGTCGCCGAAGACCGTCACCGCCCTGCTGATGCCCAGACGATGCAGCGCCTCGCGCCAGCTGCCGAGGCGCATGCGCGCAGAAACAGAGCTTTCCGGCCCCGCCAGCAGGCCAAATTCCCGATGCCCTGATTCCCAAAGATGACGCACGCAGGCGCCGCAGCCATCGCGATGATCGAACCGCACGCAGGAAACGTCCGTTTCAGGAGAGACGTCGAGAAACAGGCAGGAGATATCGGGATTCTCGGCGGCCAGGCGCTCGGCGGTGCTGCTCTCCAGCGGCAGGCTCACGATGGCCCCGCGAATATGCTGGGCGCGGAACTCATCCAGCCGCGCCTGCAGCGACGAATAGTCGGTCTGCTCCGGCATCGCGATCGACACCTCCAGCCGGTGCATTCCGGCATGACGCTTCACCGCCGCGGCAATTTGCGATGGCGCATGCAGCGTCAACGACGCGGTGATCAGCCCTATGGACGGCGCCGCCTTCCCCGCCAGCAGCTGGGCGGAGCGGTTAGGCACATAGTGCAGCGCCTGCATCGCGCGAATCACCTTATCGCGGGTGCGTTCAGAGACCACGTCCGGGTTATTCAGCACCCGGGAAACCGTCTGCTGAGACACCCCGGCCTCTTTAGCCACATCATCTAAGGTTGCCGAACGCCGCTGCATGCTCATCTCCTGGTCGCCAAAATTGAGTCCGAATGCGTTAAATGTCTCACGCTAACATTTTATGTCTAATTCACGACAAAAATCAGCTCTAATTCCGGCATTTCGTGATCGTTAATGGGTTTCATTTCCAACAATATTGCGGCATAAGAAAAAATATCTGATAACACGTTCATTCTTGTCTAGCGAATGACATTTCCTTCACTTATCCGTCAGGTATGCGTATGCAACAACACGACTCAACCGCCGCCCGCTCTCCGCTGTTCCACGAAGTGCTGGCCCGTGAAGATTGGCAAAACCAGACCATTACTCAGCTTAACCGCTTAGCGGCTCACCCGACGTTTGCCAGCTGGCGAAGCATCGCCGACGCGCGCGATAACCTGCCCGGCGATCGCCGTCGTCTGCTGGACGGACGGTGGCAGTTTTCCTACGCCCGCAGCCCGTTTGCCGTTGACGCCAGCTGGATCGAAGCCGATCTGCCGGACAGCCGCAGCACCCCGGTTCCCTCAAACTGGCAAATGGAAGGCTACGACGCGCCGATCTATACCAACGTCCGCTATCCTATCGACACCACGCCACCGCGCGTGCCGGAAGATAACCCGACGGGCTGCTACTCGCTGATCTTTACCGTTGACCAGCAGTGGCTGGACGAAGGCATGACCCAGGCGATCTTCGACGGCGTCAACTCGGCCTTCCACCTGTGGTGCAACGGCGCGTGGGTCGGCTACTCCCAGGACAGCCGTCTTCCTGCCGCTTTTGACCTCTCGCCGCACCTGCGGCCCGGCGATAACCGCCTGTGCGTGATGGTGATGCGCTGGAGCGCCGGAAGCTGGCTGGAAGATCAGGATATGTGGCGCATGAGCGGCATTTTCCGTTCGGTGTGGCTGCTCAACAAGCCCCATCAGCACCTGAGCGACGTCCAGCTGACCCCACGGCTGGACGCGCTGTACCGCGACGGCGAGCTGGCCGTGGATCTGACCATTGCCGCGCCTGCCGGGGAGCTCGAGGCGCTGATCGCCGAAGTCAGCCTGTGGGAAGGAGATAAACAGGTTGCCAGCGTCCGCCAGCGTCCCGGCTCGCCGGCCATCGACGAACGCGGTAACTATGCCGAACGGGCCAGCCTGACCCTGGCGGTCGAGCGCCCGTCGCTGTGGAGCGCCGAAACGCCGCACTGCTACCGCGCGGTCGTCTCGCTGTGGCACGGCGATCGGCTGATTGAGGCTGAAGCCTGGGACATCGGTTTTCGCCGGGTCGAGATCGACAACGGGCTTTTGCTGCTTAACGGCAAACCGCTGCTGATCCGCGGCGTTAACCGCCATGAGCACCATCATCAGCGCGGCCAGGTGGTGACCGAAGAGGATATGCTGCAGGATATCCTGCTGATGAAGCAGAACAACTTTAACGCCGTGCGCTGCTCGCACTATCCGAACGTCTCCCGCTGGTACGAACTGTGCAACCGGTACGGCCTGTACGTGGTCGATGAAGCCAATATCGAAACCCACGGCATGGTGCCGATGAACCGCCTTTCCGACGACCCGTCGTGGCTGCCGGCGTTTAGCGCCCGCGTGACGCGAATGGTGCAAAGCAACCGCAACCATCCGTCGATTATTATCTGGTCTCTGGGCAATGAATCCGGCGGCGGCGACAACCATCAAGCCCTCTATCACTGGCTCAAACGCAACGATCCTTCGCGGCCGGTGCAGTATGAGGGCGGCGGAGCGGATAGCAGCGCCACCGATATTATCTGCCCGATGTACGCCCGCGTTGAGCGCGACCAGCTCATTCCGGCGGTACCGAAATGGGGCATCAAAAAGTGGATCAGCATGCCGGGCGAGCAGCGCCCGCTTATTCTCTGCGAATACGCGCACGCGATGGGCAACAGCCTGGGCAACTTTGCCGACTACTGGCAGGCGTTCCGCGAGTATCCGCGCCTGCAGGGCGGTTTTATCTGGGACTGGGCGGATCAGGCGATTAGCAAAACTTTCGATGACGGCAGCACCGGCTGGGCCTACGGCGGTGACTTTGGCGATAAACCCAACGACCGTCAGTTCTGCATGAACGGGCTTGTTTTCCCCGATCGCCGCCCGCACCCGTCGCTTATCGAAGCCAAACACGCGCAGCAGTTCTTCCAGTTCGCGCTGCTGGCGCAGTCGCCGCTGCGGGTCAGCGTAAATAGTGAATACCTGTTCCGCGCGACCAACAATGAAGTGCTGCGCTGGCAGGTTCAGTCAGCGGGCGAAACCTTCGCCAGCGGCAGCGCCGCCCTCGAACTCACGCCGCAGGGCCAGGCGGAGCTTACGCTGTGCGATACCCTGACCCTGCCTGCGGGAGCAAAAGAGGTCTGGCTGCTGCTGGAGGTGGTTCAGCCGCGGGCTACCGCCTGGTCGCCAGCCGAACACCGCGTGGCCTGGGAGCAGTTTGCCCTCGCCGCCCCGCTCGCGCTCGCCAAACCCGAGCCTGCCGGTAGCGCGCCGACGCTGGAGATCGATGAAGGGATCTATGTCGTCAGCCTGGGATCGCAGCAGTGGACCGTCGATCGTCACAGCGGGCTGCTCAGCCAGTGGCGCGCGGATGGCGTGGAGCAGCTGCTCACTCCGCTGCGCGACCAGTTTGTCCGCGCCCCGCTGGATAACGATATCGGCGTCAGCGAAGTGGAACGCATCGACCCTAACGCCTGGGTTGAGCGCTGGAAAAGCGCCGGTCTGTACGATCTTGAAGCGCGCTGCGTTCACTGCGAAGCCCAGCGTCTGGCCCATGAGGTGGTTATCGACAGCCGCTGGCACTATCTGCGCGGCGATGAAGCGGTCATCGTCAGCCGCTGGCGCATGACCTTTGATAGCGAAGGCCGTTTACATCTGGCGGTAGACGGCGAGCGCGCCGGCACCCTGCCGCCGCTGCCGCGAGTCGGCCTTAATTTCCAGGTCGCCGATCAGCAGCAGCCGGTCTCCTGGCTCGGCTACGGCCCCCATGAAAACTACCCGGATCGCCGGAGCAGCGCGGAGTTCTCCCGCTGGCAGCTGCCCCTTGAGGAGATGAGCACGCCGTACATCTTCCCCACCGAGAACGGCCTGCGCTGCGATAGCAAAGCGCTGGACTGGGGACGCTGGCACGTCGCGGGCAACTTCCACTTCTCGGTGCAGCCCTACGGCACCGGGCAGCTGATGGCGACGGATCACTGGCACCGGATGCGCCCGGAGAGCGGCGTCTGGATTACCCTCGACGGCCAACATATGGGCGTCGGCGGCGACGACTCCTGGACCCCGAGCGTTCTGCCGCAATGGCTGCTGCAGGAGACGCATTGGCAGTATCAGATAAGCATTCATTTCCAATAATAAACCCTGAATAATCGGGCCGCGCCGCGGGTGATTCGTCAAGTGAATCGCCCGTCGGCCGCCTGGAGCATGACGGTATGTACTCTCATAATTCGGGTTGCAGGCAGGCGGCGACGCAGGAATTCCCCGGAGCTTACTGAAGTCAGCGGCTGGGGTGAGCAAGGAAAAGCAACGCGCATGCGATCTGAGGTATGACGGGTATAAACGGGGCGTTACTTCCCCAACCTTACAGGCATAATAAAAATGGAACCTCTCTATGAAATTCTCTGAACTCGCGCCGCGAGAACGGCATAACTTTATTTATTTCATGCTGTTCTTTTTCTTCTATTACTTCATTATGTCGGCCTATTTTCCCTTTTTCCCGGTGTGGCTGGCGGACGTTAACCACTTAACCAAAACGGAAACCGGGATCGTCTTCTCCTCAATTTCGCTGTTCGCCATTATCTGCCAACCGATATTTGGCCTGATTTCCGACAAGCTCGGGCTGCGCAAGCATCTGCTGTGGACGATCGTGGTTTTATTAATCCTGTTCGCCCCGTTCTTTATATTCGTTTTTTCACCGCTGCTGCAGATGAATATTATTGTCGGCGCGCTGGTGGGCGGAGTCTATCTGGGGATCGTCTTTTCCAGCGGCTCCGGCGCGGTCGAGGCCTATATCGAACGCGTCAGCCGCGCCAACCGTTTTGAATACGGCAAGGTGCGCGTCGCCGGCTGCGTCGGCTGGGCGATCTGCGCGTCAATTACCGGGATTCTGTTCGGCATCGACCCGAATATTACCTTCTGGATTGCCTCCGGTTTCGCGCTGGTGCTAGGGGGACTGCTGTGGTTTTCGCGTCCGGAAAGCAGCAATAGCGCCCAGGTGATGGACGCGCTGGGCGCAAACCGCCAGGCCTTCTCACTGCGCGTTGCCGCCGAGCTGCTGCGCATGCCGCGGTTCTGGGGGTTTATTATCTACGTCGTCGGCGTTGCCAGCGTTTATGACGTCTTCGATCAGCAGTTTGCTAACTTCTTTAAAGGCTTCTTTGCCAGCCCGCAGCGCGGAACCGAAGTCTTTGGCTTTGTCACCACCGGCGGCGAACTACTTAATGCGCTGGTCATGTTCTGCGCCCCGGCAATTGTTAACCGCATCGGGGCGAAAAATGCGCTGCTGACCGCGGGGGTAATTATGTCGGTGCGCATTCTCGGCTCCTCATTCGCCACCACCGCGGTCGAAGTCGTCATATTAAAAATGCTGCATATGTTTGAAGTTCCGTTCCTGCTGGTCGGCACCTTTAAATATATCTCTTCCGCGTTTAACCCGAAGCTCTCCGCCACCCTGTTCCTGATTGGTTTTAACTTATCGAAACAGCTCTCCGGCGTGGTGCTGTCGGCGTGGGTGGGACGCATGTACGACACCGTAGGATTCCATCAGGCCTATCTGATCCTCGGTTCGATTACGCTCTGCTTTACGATTATTTCGCTGTTTACCCTGAAAGGCAGTAAAACCCTGCTGCCGGCCCCGGGATATAACAACGCCGCCTGAGGCGCAGAGCGCGTCGCCCGCCGCCTGCGGCGGGCTTTTATGTCCTGATCCGGGTCTCGCCGCCGCTGTTTTCCAGCTCGTAAATTTGGCTTTCCGCCAGCGACGAGATGAGCTCGGTCAGCTCTGCCGAGTGGCTGGTCAGCCAGATTTGGCTATAGCGCGATGCTTCGACAATCAGCCGCGCCAGCGCCGGAAACATCTGCCGGTGCAGGCTATTTTCCGGCTCGTTGATCGCCAGAAATGCCGGCGGCCTTGGGCTCAGCAGCGCCACCGCCAGGCACAGAAAGCGCAGGGTGCCGTCAGACATTTCCGCCGCCAGCAGCGGCCGGTAAATGCCGTCGCGCCGCATCTTTATCGAAAAGCGCGAATTCTCATTTTCACAGAAGAAACGGCACTCCGGAAAGGCGCTCTCGAGGATTTCGTGCAGCAGCTCCTCGGCGCCAATTTCGACAATCGTCTGAAACGCGGCGGCCAGGTTATGCCCGTCGCTATCCAGCACCGGCGATCGGTAGCCCACCGCCGGATGGCGCAGCGCGGAATGGCGGCCGATGTTGAATTCGTGATAAAAGCGCCACTGGCGCATGGTCTCCCGGACCCGGGATATTTCCGGGAAGCGATGGGGTTCACCAAGCTGGCCGAAGATCGATTCATTCTCGTAGATGGTGTCGGTAAAGGTGTTTTTCTCGCCGTGCACGTCAATCAGGAACGCCGCCTGGTTTTTGCGCTGCAGCACTCTGGCCGAGGGGCGGCGGGAGAAGCCGGCCAGCCAGATAGACTCCTCTTTCACAATCGGATCGAGCATAAACTGGGTGGGATACGGCAGCTTCTCCGGGAATCCAACCTGCAGCTCATAGTCGAACTGTTCCGTCAGGCAGGAGATCTGCAGCCGTTTCGGGTAGCGGGCCGTGGGCGCGCTCTTCCCGGACCACATAATATTTTCCAGGCCGCCTTCCTCGCTGATGTAGCTGGAAAATTTACCGTCCGCGGAGGCGGTGAGAAGATGGATGGCTTTGTAGATATTGGACTTGCCGCAGCCATTTGGGCCAAAGACGATATTCAGCGCCCCCAGCTCCAGCTCGATATCCCTGACCGATCTGAAATTTTGTATGCGGAGATGGTGGATCATGGTGCTCCCTAAGATCGCGAAATTATTTGCCGCCGCCGGGAGAACGCCGCCTGCCCGGACGACGATCGGTCGTCCGGTACAGGCTCAGCATAGCGATTTCTTCATACCCCGGGTCAGCGCAACTCGCGTTAGCTTATCCGTATCGTCGTGAGTATCGCTAAACACGCCAAAAAAGTAACGCTCATTATCGATAGTCTGCGAGACGATCCGATAACTCAGCGGCTGCCCGGATTTCGCGCCATATTGCGCGGCGGTGACGGAAAGTTCCGTCGCGGTATCGGCGACGCTGACCAGCAGGCCATCCGCCTTCCCCCCCACCAGCATGACCTTAATTAGCGGGTCCACCATGTTCCTCCCGGATTGGGGTCAATGATTAACGTTCGATAGCCGACGTCTGGTAGCAATAACGCTACCTTCAGTACATTCTTATAGTTCATACCGGCCTTAAATAAAAAAACTCTTTCTTATATTGAGCTAAGCATTGATTATTACGACTAAAAGCTGACGAATGATGAAGGAAAAAAGGGTAATTGTGAATCTTCACATCTCTTATTTCGCATTATTTGTATGAGAGTCGCCGGGCTACGCCCAGCGCGGCGTGAAGAATTAAAAACTAAGGAACAGTACCCGGAATGCGCCACTATCGTTTTGCCCTGATCCCCCTGCTCGCCGTATTCGCCCTGCCCGGCTGGGCTCATGACGCTACGGTGAATAAAGTCAAAGCCGCGGAGAGCCAGCTCAAGGCCAGAGTGGGCTATGCGGAACTGGATTTAGCTAGCGGGCAACTGCTGGCCAGCTATCGCCCTGACGAACGATTCCCGATGATGAGCACCTTTAAAGTGCCGCTCTGCGCAGCGGTGCTCGCGCGCGTGGATGCCGGAGAGGAAAAGCTCGACCGCCGCGTCCGCTATCGCCAGCAGGATCTGGTTGAATACTCCCCGGTGACCGAAAAGCACCTCGCCGACGGCATGACGGTCGCCGAGCTGTGCGCTGCGGCAATCACCCTCAGCGATAACAGCGCCGCTAACCTGCTGCTGGCGAGCGTCGGTGGCCCGGAGGGGTTAACCGCCTTCCTGCGCCGCAGCGGGGACCAGACTTCACGGCTCGACCGCCTGGAGACCGAGCTTAATGAGGCTCTGCCCGGCGATGCGCGTGATACCACCACCCCGCAGGCGATGGCAAAAACCCTGCGCAACCTGCTCACCGGCAGCGTGCTCTCCGCTTCATCACGGCAGCAGCTGCGCCGCTGGATGGTTGATGACAAGGTCGCCGGCCCGCTGCTGCGCTCGGCGCTGCCGAACGGCTGGTTTATCGCCGACAAAACCGGCGCGGGCAATCGCGGCTCGCGCGGTATTATCGCCGCCCTCGGCCCGGACGGGCAGCCCGCGCGCATCGTTATTATTTATTTAACCGGCACCGAGGCATCGATGGAAGAGAGAAACCGGGAGATTGCCGGGATCGGCGAGACGCTGATTAAGCACTGGTAAGGCAAGCGCTGTCGCTGGCGAGGCGGCAGCGGCCAACGGATGCCCGTCGCGCCTGGCGAGCATAACGGGCATATGACTGCTGCCCGCGCCGCGACGTGGACGGCGTCTGCTATACCGTCAGCGAGTTTAAGCGGAGTCCGCCAATCGGGAAAGTCATGTAAGCCATTATTTTTTATTACATTACATCTATAGGGAATCGGTTCTTCGCTGCCGTACTGCACATTTAAGGTTTAAGTAACCGCGAAAGATCGGTGGTTATAAAGCAAGCTATTTTCTCTCCAATGGTATATGGTTAGTAACCGCTCACCAGGACAAATATCATGTCTATTCTCAAAGATAAGGTACGTACATTACGACCGTTAAAAAGTACCTGCCCCCACTGCTCTCGCCAGTCAACGCATAGCCTGTCGAGAATTAAAAACGATATAACGTTAATCTGCCCCTACTGCGGCAATATTTTCCTTCCTTCTGAAAGTAAACCAATCAAATAATTGATTGATGACCCGCCAGCTGAAGTTTGAGTCCGCTCTCAGGCTTCAGTAAACAGAAGGCTCAAGCGCGATACCTTATTTTGGGTCAGGATCGGCTTATTCGGACGTCCCCTCCAACTGGTCAGCCTTATCACCGGTATCGCCGGGCGCCCGGCTGCGGCCCCCTTCGGGCGATCGACACGCTCGTCCTCTTCAGCGGATGCGAATGCCAACGTCAGCGCTCCACACAATAGCCCCTGAAGAAACATCTTTTCCAACTACAGAATGAATATCGTTCTGTCGGCACAAATAAAAAAGCTGCCGCAGGGCAGCCTTAAACTAATAAAAGTCGATTAATATCGCTTCATTGTATTGATCGGCGTTCTTTCTGACCAGTCAGGCCGCTCACCAGCCATAATCGCGCGCTGTTGCGATGGCGTCACCGACTGGGTTATTTCAGGCATTGGCTTGTAAACAGGCTTTGTCGCTGGAGCGATCGCAATATCAGAACTACACCCAGATAGCAGGAAAATAGCCAGTGCAGATATATTAAACTTAATCATTTTCAACCCTTCCATTGGGATAAAATATTACAGAAATGCTGTGGTGCCGGGTGCCTCCCGGTGAGCCTTTGCCTGACCGACTATGACCCGCGTTATCATCAGCTGGCAATACCTTCTGCGACATTACCTGGTCAGTACGCCCCTCCGCATAGGGGGATTCACCACATAGTAAAATTATCCAGTAGATAATAATTTCGTCAATCTATTTCACGGGATTGTCGCATAAGAAACGCGCCGTAGCGGATTGAAATGATAGCAATTTTTAGCCGTCATACGCTGGGCGCACGGGTCACCGGCAGGTCAAGCCACTCACCGGGAAACGGAGAAAAAAGTGTGACATTGATCAAAAACAAAAAATATTTATGTCAAAGGTGTATTTGTATTACATCCGCTTGTGAACTATGGACCTGATTGTTAAGCGGATTTTTATACCCAGACATTAAGAGGAGAAATAACCATGATCACTTATGATCGTAATCGTAACCCTATTACCAATGGCAGCCAGGTTATGATTAATGGGACTCGTAGAACAGGTAAGATCGTTGCCATACATTCTAATGGGTTAACTCCAGCCCAGTTGCGCCGCGGTAAAACCGTCGAAGTGGAAGGCTGTGAAGGCCAGTTTGAACCCGTTGAACTGATTCGCCTCGGTTTCCACTAACGATAAGAATGCCGCTGCGGCGGCATTCATGAATCAAACAGATTTAATTAAAGTCTCTACCTATCATCGTATTCTTCCCACAGGCAAGGCTTAGGCTAACCGACGCGCATTCCCCCCTCCTTCTACCTTTTCGAGATGGTCAGCATATAAACCGCTAACTCCACCGCTAAACCTATATCATCTTCCTGCCACGTCCCCTTAATCTTCTCGGCGATAGATTCCTTCGATATATCAGCCTTTTCCTCCACTAGCTGCACTACCGCAGTCCCTATCACGTTAATAATTTGAGGTCGCATTCGCATAAAAAACACATTTTCTTTTAACATAACCACACACCTCCTGCGGTCTTTTAGCAGGATAACATGGCGTATTATTAGAGGGATCGAAATTTATGCCCTCATTCCCGTATTCAAATGAACTCATTGTCGCCCTGTAGCGCCACTCTGAATATGGCAAGTATTTTGCAAAATCACCTCTTACTAAGATGCAAATGGCAGGAGGTGATGATGTTTCGGAAAATTTCCCCGAGCGAACAAGGGCTAATGACGTTGCTGAAACTGGGGCGACTATGTTGGTGCGACCCGCTCGGCCCCCCGCCGCCTGCATATGCAAACAACAGCAGCTACTTTCGGTACGTGGGACTACATCCGAATCGAATAGATATCGATGAGCAGACGCTGCTCCGCTGGGCGGAAAACGCAGAGTTATACGAATATATGAAAGAAAAACTCAACGCCCCGCCCACAGAGAAATGGGGCTAGAACAATCCTGTTTTTCGCCCTGCCGATAAGATTGCTCCGTACGTCATTTAGACAATAACCCCCCAGAGAATGGCTGCGGGGTTTTGAGCGATGAATTGAATTACTGCGTTCCCTTGACGATCTGCGAACGGGTCGGGTGCGCATCATTGCACCTTAACAGTGCAATGATGGACGGTTGAAGGATTCCCGGTGGCTAGGCACTCAACCCGCGATTCGCCAGCATCGGTTCAATCTTTGGATCGTGCCCACGCCACTGGCGATACAGTTCAGCTAAATCAGTGCTGTTGCCGCGCGACAGAATAGCCTCGCGGAAGCGCTGGCCGTTTTCGCGGGTCAGGCCGCCCTGTTCAACAAACCACTGATAGCCGTCGTCCGCCAGCATCTGCGTCCACAGATAGGCGTAATAGCCCGCGGCGTAGCCGCCGCCGAAAATATGTGAAAAGAAGCTGCTGCGATAGCGCGGCGGTACGGCGGCAAGATCGCAACGCTCCGCGCCCAGGGCCGCAGCCTCAAACGCATCAACATCCTGCGGGACGTTCGCCGACGACAGGCTATGCCAGTGCATATCCAGCATCGCCGCCGCCAGCAGTTCGCTCATGTCGTAGCCTTTGTTAAACTTCGCCGCACGGTACATGCTCTCACGCAGCGCGTCGGGCATCGCTTCGCCGGTTTGATAATGGCGCGCGTAGTGGGCGAATACCTGCGGCTCGCTGGCCCAGTGCTCAAAGATTTGCGACGGAAACTCGACAAAATCACGCGGCGTATTGGTTCCCGACAGGCTGGCATAGCGCTGGCTGGCGAACAGCCCGTGCAGCGCGTGGCCGAATTCGTGGAATAAGGTGATGGTTTCATCCCACGACAGGAGCGCGCTGTGGCCCGCAGCGGGCTTTTGATAGTTACAGACGTTGTAGATAACCGGCTGCTGCTTCAGCAGCGTGGATTGCTCAACGAATACGTCCATCCACGCGCCGCCGCTTTTCGAATCTCGCGCGTAATAGTCGCCGTAAAATAGCGCAATACCGGCGCCGTTAGCGTCGAAAATTTCCCACACCCGCACATCCGGATGATAGAGCGGAATATCGAAACGCTCGACGAAGCGCAGGCCAAACAGCTGCGATGCGGCCCAGAATACGCCATCCTGCAGCACGCGATCGAGGGCAAAATAGGGCCTGAGCTGCGCCTCATCGATAGCAAACCTGGCGCGCCGCACCTGTTCGGCATAATAGGGCCAGTCCCAGGCGGCGGCGGTGAAATCCTCGCCTTCATCATCAATAACCTGCTGAATATCCGCCAGCTCCTGCTCCGCTCTGGCGCGCGCCGCCGGAGCAATTCGGCGCATAAACGCCAAGGCCTGCTCGGGCGTGCCCGCCATCTGATCGGCCATTGACCAGCTGGCATAGTCAGCGGCCCCCAGCAGCTCCGCCTTCTGCGCCCGGATCGCCACCAGCCGCAGCAGCAGTTCGCGGGTATCGTTAGCATCCCCCTTCTGATTGCGCGTCCAGCCTGCGGCAAAGAGGTTCTCACGGGTCTGGCGACTGCGCAGTGAGAGCAGCGCCGGCTGCTGGGTGGTGTTGAGCAGCGGCAGCAGCCAGCAATCGCGGAGGCCCTTTTCAGCAGCCGCGTTTGCGGCCTCGCTAATCTCCTCCGCGCTGAGCCCGTCCAGCTGGTGCAGATAATCAATCACCAGCCCGCCGGATTTTGCCGCGCTCAGGAGCCGCTGCTGGAACTGGCTCTGTAGCGCTGCGCCCTGGGTATTCAGCCCCCGCAGCACCGATTTTTGCTCCTCCGCTAACCGCGCCCCCGCCAGCATAAACCGCTGCCAGGTGACCTCAAGCAGGCGCCTGGATTCTGCATCAATGCGCAGATTATCGCGCTCCTCCCACACGCGTTTCACGCGTTCAAACAGCGCCGTGTTAAGCCAGATATCGTTGCCTGCCTGCGCAAGCTCGGCGGAAAACTGCTCGTCAAGCTGCTGCAGAAGCGGATTGGTATGCGCCCCGGCCATCGCAAAAAAGACCCGGGTCACGCGCGACAGCAGCTGTCCGCTCAGCTCCAGCGCCACCAGCGTATTGGCAAAATCCGCGGGCGCCGGATTATTCACTATCGCGGCAATCTCTTCGCGCTGGCGCCGCATCCCTTCATCGAAGGCCGGACGGTAGTGTTCATCCTTGATCAGATCGAAATGCGGCGCCTGATAAGGCAGCAGGCTGACGCTTAAAAAGGGGTTATTTTCCGACATTATTATCTCCAGGCAGCGGGCATCAGGTTAGATTAGGCAACTCATTGATTGACCGCAATCATTTATCGCGGAAGCGCCTGGCCGCGCCTCATTTTTCATCGTCGCTAACCGCATCAGGCGCAATGATTTCCGTTACCGGTCCTCGTTAACGCATGCTATGGTATGACGACACAAAAGCGTTGAGGAACAGTAAGATGATTATCCTGGTTACCGGAGCAACAGCAGGTTTTGGTGAAAGCATGACCCGCCGCTTTGTCGCGAATGGTCATAAAGTGATCGCCACCGGACGTCGTGACGAACGTCTGCAAACGCTGAAAGATGAGCTCGGCGACGGCATTTACACCGCCCGGCTCGACGTGCGTAATCGCGCGGCCATCGAAGAGATGATCGCCGGTCTGCCCGCGGAATGGCAGGCCATCGACGTGCTGGTCAATAACGCCGGTCTGGCGCTGGGGCTGGAGCCTGCGCACAAGGCCAGCGTTGAAGACTGGGAAGATATGATCGATACCAACAACAAAGGGCTGGTCTATATGACCCGCGCCGTGCTGCCGGGAATGGTTGAGCGCAACCGCGGTCATATTATCAATATCGGTTCAACCGCCGGCCGTTGGCCCTATGCGGGCGGTAACGTCTACGGGGCGACCAAGGCCTTCGTTCGCCAGTTTAGCCTCAACCTGCGTACCGACCTGCACGGCACGGCGATTCGCGTCACCGACATCGAGCCTGGGCTGGTGGGCGGGACCGAGTTTTCCAACGTCCGCTTTAAAGGCGACGACGCCAAAGCCGGTAAAGCCTATGAAAATACCCAGGCGCTGACGCCGGATGACGTGACGGAAGCCGTGTGGTGGGTCGCCAACCTGCCCCAGCACGTCAATATCAACACGCTGGAAATGATGCCGGTCAGCCAAAGCTTCGCCGGCCTCAGCGTGCACCGCCAGGGCTAATCCCGTTGCCCGGCCTGCGGGCCGGGTATGGGCGCAAAGGCAAAAAACGCGTAAAATAGCGCACATAATCCATTAAAAAGTAATCATCAATGGCCGCAGAATCACAGCTCAATCCAACACAGCCTGTAAATCAGCAAATTTATCGGATCCTTCGCCGGGATATCGTCCATTGTCTGATCCCACCCGGCACGCCGCTGTCTGAAAAGGAAGTCTCCGTGCGCTTTGACGTTTCCCGTCAGCCGGTGCGTGAGGCGTTTATTAAGCTGGCGGAAAATGGTCTGATCCAAATTCGCCCCCAGCGCGGCAGCTACGTGAATAAAATATCCCTTTCTCAGGTCCGCAACGGCTGCTTCGTGCGCCAGGCTATCGAGTGCGCGGTAGTTCGTCGGGCGGCGGGAATGGTGAACAGCGAGCAAATTTATCAGCTTGAGCAAAATCTTAACCAGCAGCGCACGGCGGTTGAGCGCCAGCAGCTTAATGATTTCTTCCAGCTGGATGATGAATTTCATCAGAAGTTGTCGCTTATTGCCGACTGCCAGCTTGCCTGGGACACCGTTGAGAATATTAAAGCGACGATTGACCGGGTGCGCTATATGAGTCTCGATCACATCAGCTCGCCGGAAATGCTGCTACGTCAGCATCACCAAATTTTTCAGGCGCTGGAAAATCGCGATGCGGATGCGGTAGACGCAGCGATGAATCTGCATCTGCATGAAATTAGCGAATCCGTATTATTAATTCGCCAGGAAAACCGTGACTGGTTTAGCGAAGAGTAGTTGAACCAGCGGCAGGCGCTCTCTCCTGCCGCTACAGATGCAGATCGGCGCCGTTATCGAACCACCAGCACCGGTATTTTAGCGTAGCGTAAAATAGACTCGGCGTTAGAGCCCAGCAGATGGGTGGAAATACCCGGCTTGCGCGAGCCGACAACAATCACATCATACTCATCGCTATTGCTGATAGCTAATATTTCATCACGCACGTTGCCAAACACGACCCGGGTATGAAGACGCTCTGGCGGAATTGAAAACAGACGCGACAAGGTCTTCATTTTCTTCTCAGACTCCTCTTTCATAAACGCTTCGAATTTATGAATATCTGCCGCAAAACCGCGCAAAATAGAGCGACTGCTGTTTGGCAGAACGTTTAATAACGTAATTTCGCCGTTTTCCGCTGATGCTAAAAATTCAGCGTGACGTACGGCCTTATCGCTTAAATCCATTTCAAAAACATCTACAGGCAATAAAATTTTTTTGTACATAGCCCGCTCTCCTTTTTCCCGAGGAAGTGTATTTCAGTAGCCTCACTATGACATAACTATCCTAAATGGAGAACAAACAATCCGCCGAATAAATATTTAATCCATTAAAACAGATGCAAATTATATTTATTTAGTTATGGATAGCTATAGTTATGTATATTCAATGGTCTCGATCATATTTATTACAGAAAGAGTGAAGATCGGCAGAATTACGTACGGGTAAGAGGCGCCGGCCGGCTCTATTACCCGTAGCAGCGTTAATGCCGCCGGAGCCGGCGGCATTAAAGAGCGGTTACTGCGCCAGCGCCCAGGCCGCAACGGTCGCTTTAGCTCCCTGACGCTGCAGCGAAAGATAGGCCTGAGTCACCGCGTCGACAAAGCGCGCATCCTGCGCCAGGCTGGCGCCGAAAATCGCCTCGATGCCGAGCAGCGCGTTCACCCGCGCTTCGCCATCGGCGCTCTCGCGCACGGCCTGCTGGATCACCGGCAGCAGCGGGTCGCAAATCTCAATCGCCTCTCCCCGGTCGTCGACGCCGCTGACGTAGCGCATCCAGCCGGCCACGCCCAGCGCCAGCAGGCTAAAGTCGCTCTGCTGCGCCAGATGCCAGCGTACCGAATCCAGCATCCTCTGCGGCAGCTTCTGGCTACCGTCCATCGCAATCTGCCACGTCCGGTGCTGAAGCGCCGGATTGCTATAACGATCGATCAGCAGCCCGGCGTAGCGAGCCAGGTCAACGCCCTGCACTTTCAGCGTCGGCGCCTGTTCGTCCAGCATCAGGCTGCGGGCGGCGCGACGATAGTTTTGGTCCTGCATACAGTCGTTAATGTGCTGATATCCGGCCAGGTAGCCGAGGTAGGCAAGGAAAGAGTGGCTGCCGTTGAGCATGCGCAGCTTCATCTCTTCAAACGGCACAACGTCCGCCACCAGCTCCGCGCCGGCCTTTTCCCATTCCGGGCGACCGGCGACGAAATTATCTTCAATCACCCACTGGCGGAACGGTTCGCAGGCGACGCCGGCCGGATCGCGCACGCCGGTCAGCTGTTCGATTTTATCCAGGGTCGCTGGGGTCACCGCAGGAACAATACGATCGACCATCGTTGACGGGAAGGTCACGTTAGCGGCGATCCAGTCGGCAAGCTCGCCATCAATCGCCCGCGCCAGGGCGCAGACGACGTTGCGCAATACGTGGCCGTTTTCCGGCATATTGTCGCAGGACATCACGCTGAATGCCGGTAAACCGGCGGCTTTACGCCGCGCCAGCGCTTCCACGATAACGCCGGGCGCAGACTTCGGCTGATGCGGGTTTTGGACATCGGCGACAATCAGCGGATGATCCAGCTGCAGCTCACCGGTGGCCGGCGAATGACAGTAGCCCTTTTCCGTGATGGTCAGCGAAACAATCGCCACCTGCGGCTCACACATTTTTGCCAGCACGCTTTCCAGCCCCTCGACCTGGGCGTGCATCGCCTGCTTAACGACGCCAACCAACCGCGCCGTCCAGGCATCCGCCGACATTTCGGCGACGGTATACAGCAGGTCCTGCTGTTGCAAATCGGCAATTTGCTGCTCGCCGCCAATCAGGTTTACTTCGGTGTATCCCCAGTCGCTGCCATGTTCCGCGGCCAGAATATCGGCATAAACCGCCTGGTGCGCGCGGTGAAAGGCGCCGAAACCGAGGTGCACAATACGGGAAATCAGTTTTGTACGATCGTAGTCAGGAAGTGCAGCCTTTGCCGCCAATAGCTTGTTTTGCATTATATAACCTACTTATAAATGAAATCAGGACTGTCTCAGAGTAACGCCTGTATGGTTGTATGTTTTGATTTGAATTAAGTTTTGCAGTATTGGTATGACATCATTTTGAAGTTATGTACCACACGGAGAGGTTTTGGCGGCATTGAAGCCGCCAGGGATTGTTAGTGTTTTTGCCACTGCTGGTATTCACGCTTGAGCCGCTGTGGTGCAGTTTCTGGCATCATCAGCAAGCCAATTATTGAGATAACACCCAAAACAATGACGTAGGTTGCAAGTCCGTAATAATGGCCACCTGTAACTTGCAGAATCTTCACCGCCACCAGGCCAAGGATCCCGCTACCAATAAGAGATCCCATCTGCCAAATCAATGCAATACCGCTACAACGAATATGGGTCGGGAACAGTTCAGGGAAATATGATGCCTGTGGGGCATAACACATACTGTGCCCTACGCTCAGAACCAAAATCATCACTAACTGAGTAAGCCAGAAACTATCCTGATTAATAGCAAGGAAGAATGGAACAATCATAATAACTTGAATCAACGCCCCAATAATATAAACTGGTTTGCGCCCGATTTTATCACATAGCGATCCCATCAGCGGTATTGCAATAATTTCTATTATTACAGCAACAATCATTGCTTCCATCAAAATATTAGCATCGAGATTATTTGCCTTACCATAGGCCAAAACAATGACTGTAAACATCGCAAATGTACACGCTTCGATCAATTTTGCGCACACTCCCTTTACAACAATTCCGGGGAAATCACGAATAACTTCAACCAATGGGCGAGATTCTTCAGCCTTGGTCTCACGAATTTGAGCGAACACTGGCGATTCATCAATTTTTAAACGAATAAACAACCCTACAATAACCAGTAGCAGACTTAACAGGAACGGTATACGCCACCCGTAGTCCATCATCGCCTCTGGAGAGAGCGTGGCATTCAATAAAGCAAACAGAGCTAATGGAAGCAGAAAACCAACTGGTGCACCGATTTGAACCCAACTGGAGAAGAATCCACGATGCTTTGGTTCAGAATATTCAGCTGTCATCAATACCGCACCGGCCTGCTCACCGCCAACACCAAAGCCTTGTAACACACGAATAAAGATAAGCAATGCTGGAGCCCAAATACCAATTTTTTCATACGTCGGTAACAGCCCAATACAAAACGTACCTAACCCTACAATTAATATTGTAATCACCAGCGCTTTTTTACGGCCAACCTTATCGCCGATATGACCAAAAACAATTCCACCTAATGGCCGCGCTAAGAAACCAACTGCATATGTTGCAAAAGCAGCAAGAGTACTAATTAAAGGATCGTCACTTGGGAAAAATAGATGTCCAAAAAAGAGTACCGCTGCCGTTCCGTATGCAAAAAAGTCATAATATTCTGCAGCGGTCCCAATTGCAGATGCACTGGCTACTCGGCGAATAATAGTTTTATTACCTGCACCACTTTTAACTTCGACTGAACTAACCATCGGTTTTTTTTACCTTTTATAGGGTATTGGGTTAATCAACATCTTTCGTGCGTACACATTATGCTTACCCGTTTCCCAGGGTGCCGTCTCCTATCCGGGTAATCGGTAGACAGTCCGGGTCGGACGGGTATTTTTCCCTCAGCACTCGTCAAACTTATTACTCAGCCCGGATGTCACTAAGGTGCGTACAGCCATTATCTAAGGTTTAACTACGGGAAAAAACGTCGAGCATCTGTTCGGAATAGCGCTTGTACTCCCGGAAGCCAAAGTTCGGTACCCACAGGTCAAATTAGCCTTAGGCGAAGTGCGTTCTACGACCGGGAGGCCATTTTTAATATCAATAAATACATTTCAGATATAAACAGAGATGATAATGGCGCGGAGCCTGACTCTGTTTTTAAATATACTGACCGGATTTCTGTTCTTCACGCAACAGGGCAGTATCAGCCGCATCGTTAGCCAGGCTCAGATCGCGGTCGCGTACTTCCGGCATCAGGGATGCGGCAAGCAGGCCGATAACCGAATAACTCACCAGCATCACCACGATGGGCAGCCACGAGTCGGTCATATTACAGAAAATACCCGCCAGCACCGGGCCGAAGCCAACGGCAACCAGTCCCCCCATCTCTTTTGAGATAGCCATTCTGGTGAAGCGATTGCGCGATCCAAACAGCTCGGCCATCGTAATATTTTCGAGCGCAAACAGACCCAGCACCGCCACGTTATGGATCACAACCAACGAGGCCATAATGGTGCTCACGCTGTGGCTTTTATCCATGATAATCGCCAGCATCGGATAGGCTAAAATAATCGCCGAGATATTCACGATAATATATGGAATGCGCCGCCCTACCTTATCTGAAAGCCAGCCCAGCAGCGGAATCGTGATAAAACCAATCACCGAACTAATCATTAACGCATCTGTTGGGATCGCTTTATCAAACAGCAGGGTTTGCACCAGATAGCCCGCAAGAAAGGTTTGAATCAGCCCCGAGTTGCCCGCCTGGCCGAAGCGCAGGCCCGTTGCCAGCCAGAACGATTTACTCTTCAGCATCGCTCCGAAGGTATTCTCCTGGATGCTGGCGGCGCTCTGCCGGCTGCCGCCCTCGGCGACTTTTTCGAATACCGGGCTTTCTTTGAGGTTTAAACGCAGCCAGATGGCGAAGATCATCACCACCACGCTGGCAAGGAACGGAACGCGCCAGCCCCACGCCACCAGCTGCTCGCGGTCGAGCAGGAAGAACATCACCGCCCAGATAGCCGTGGCGCTGAGGGTGCCGCAGTTGGTTCCCATCGCCACCAGAGAGGAGATAATCCCGCGCTTACCTTTCGGCGCATATTCTGCCAGCATCGTGCCGGCCCCGGATATTTCCGCTCCGGCCCCCAGCCCCTGAATCACGCGCAGGGTAACCAGCAGCACCGGTGCCAGGATCCCCACCTGGGCATAGGTCGGCAAAACGCCGATTAGCGTCGTACATATACCCATCATGGTGATCGTAATAAAAAGCACTTTCTTCCGGCCGATGCTATCGCCCATTTTGCCGAAAATAAACGCCCCGACGATGCGGGCAACATATCCTGCGCCGTAGGTCCCCATCGCTAAAATCAGCGCCATCGCCGCGGATTGCTCGGGGAAGAATATTTCATGGAATACCAGCGCGGCGCCTAAAGAGTAAAGCTGGAAATCCATAAACTCCAGCGCGGTGCCTAACCAGCCGGATACAGCCGCGCGGATGAGATCGGAGGTTGTTCTCTCATTCTTTACTGTCGTCATCTTTATAATCTCTAATTGTGTAGGATATAGAGTCTGGCGTTGTATTGAGTGTCAGAAGGTTAATAAAACCTTACAGCAGCTCTTCCTGTCATTTTCAAATAACTCAATTGCCTCAGCGACCTGTTGATAGTCAAAGGCATGGGTAATTAACATCTCTGGATTAATGAGCCCCTGCTCCAGCCATTGCAGAACAACCGGGAATTTATTGGCGTTAAGCCGCGAGGAAAATATCGACAGCTCTTTACCGGTAATACCCTGTTGCGCCACCTGGGACGGTTCAGTGGAGAACCCCATCAGGACAATTCTGGCCGCCGGCGACGCCAGCGTAACCGCCTCCTGGAGAATTGTCGGGTGGCAGGCGGCGTCGATAATCAGCGTTGGCTTCACCTGTAATACCTCAGCTAATGACGCTTCGCCGTTATTGATCGCGCGGTCCGCGCCGTTGCGTTTTGCCATCTGCAAACGCTCTTCGATTCGGTCAACCACAATGACCTGGCCGACTTTGTACACCTGCTTGAGTACCTGGATGGTGGTTAAGCCCATCGGGCCGGCGCCGTAAACCAGCGCCACATCCTGCCCGGTCGGCGTCACTTGCCCGGTCACGTTGGCGGCGATAGTGAAGGGTTCAACCATCACCGCATGCCTGTCCGGAACGCTGTCCGGCACCCGCCAGGCGTTTTTCGCCGGCACCACCGCATACTCGCTGAAGCCGCCGTCCCGATGCACGCCGAGCACCACCAAAGAGGTGCAGACGTTCGGTTTGCCTACCGAGCAGGGATAGCAGTGTCCGCAGCTGATAACCGGGTCCACGCACACCCGCTGACCTATGGCTTTATCCGCCACATCGGCGCCGACGGCATCGATAATGCCGAAAAACTCATGGCCGATAACGCGCGGGTATTTTGCAAAGGGGTTGTGGCCGCGATAGATATGGCTATCCGAACCGCATATTCCCGCCAGCTGCACCTTGACCCGAACTTCCCCTGCGGCAGGCTGTGGAAGCGTGCGCTCTTCGATAACCAGCTCATTTGGCTGGCGAATAACGATACTTTTCATTTTATTCTCCTTACCAGTTCCACAAGGTGCCGTCTTCTAACCGGGCAACCGGCAGGCAGGCCGGATCGTAGGGATATTTCGCCGCCAGCTTCTCGTCAAACTCAATTCCCAGCCCCGGCTTTTCCCCTGGGTGCATATAGCCACTGTCGTACGTCCAGCTATGAGGGAAAACGTCGAGCATCTGTTCGGAGTAGCCCATGTACTCCTGCACGCCAAAGTTCGGTACCCACAGGTCGAAGTGCAGCGCCGCCGCCATACAGACTGGCGACAGGTCGGACGGCCCGTGGGAGCCGGTGCGCACCTGATAGAGTGAAGCAAAATCGGCGATACGGCGCATGCCGGTGATCCCGCCGGCGTGGGTCACGGTGGTACGGATATAATCAATCAGCTGCTCCTCTATCAGCTGCTTGCAGTCCCAGATGCTGTTAAAGACTTCCCCCACCGCAATGGGCGTCACGGTATGCTGGCGGATCAGGCGGAAGCACTCCTGGTTTTCTGCCGGAGTCGGGTCCTCCATCCAGAACAGGCGATACTCCTCGATGCTCTTGCCAAAGCGCGCGGCTTCGATCGGCGTCAGGCGATGGTGCATGTCATGTAACAGGTGTTCATTGAAGCCAAATCTTTCGCGCACGGCGGCGAACAGCTGCGGGGTAAAATCAAGATACTTCTCCGTCGACCACAGCTGCTCTTCCGGCCACAGGCCCTTGGTCGCCGGCTCGTAGGCCTGCCCTTTACCTTTTGCCATCCCGTAGGTGGTCTTCATTCCCGGAATACCGCACTGCACGCGGATGGCCTTAAAGCCCATCTCTTTGTGGCGGGCATAATCATCCAGCACTTCGTCAATGGAGTGGCCCGTGGTGTGGCAGTAAACCATTACCCCTTCACGGGATGCCCCGCCCAGCAGCTGATACAGCGGCATCCCCGCCGCCTTCGCTTTAATATCCCACAGGGCCATATCGACGGCGGAGATGGCCGACATGGTCACCGGGCCGCGGCGCCAGTAGGCTCCCTTGTAGAAGAACTGCCAGATATCTTCGATACGCTGGGCATCGCGGCCGATAAGCTGCGGGCAGAGGTGATCCTGCAGGTACGATGCGACGGACAGCTCACGGCCGTTTAAGGTGGCATCCCCCAGCCCGACGATCCCGTCATCGGTCGTAATTTTTAGCGTAACAAAGTTACGTCCGGGACAGGTGACGAAAACTTCAGCGGCAACGATCTTCATCTTTTTTTATTCCTTACATCTCTGCGGTTAGTGAATAAAATTAAATCACCAGACCTACTACCATACAAGTATGATGATCGAAAAAGATGTCATCGATCACATTAATGCCCGGGCGTGACGCGGCGGTCATTTGCGAAAGAAAGGCGGAAAACAGAGGAGGAAACGGGCACAATGCCGCGCGAACGGCGCGGCGTTTGCCCGACGCCGCAGCTGACGATTGGGCTAGGCGCGGCCCCACCCGGCGACGATAATCAGCATTCCGCACAGCGCAATAACGGCGCCGGCCCAGTCATAATGGCTGAGCTTAACGCCGTCAACGAAGCGCAGCCACAGCAGCGCGGTGCAGACATATACTCCGCCGTAGGCGGCGTAAACACGCCCGCTCGCCGCCGGGTGCAGGGTCAGCAGCCAGACGAACATAACCAGCGCGAGCCCGGCGGGGAGCAGCAGCAGCGGCGTGGCGCCCCGCTTTAGCCAGAGCCAGGGTAAATAGCAGCCGAGGATTTCGCACAGGGCGGTCGCAAAAAAGAGCAGCGTGGTTTTAAGCATTAAAGATACGTAAATAGCGCAGAGAATGGCGCCATTCTACGCGATAATTGCTCCGCTCCCACTTCCTTTTGCCGGGTATGCCGTAGAAAAGAGATGTAGTAAACTCATATTAAGGGCTAACCCTTTTTATCACTCAAAGGAAACCGTGATGAAAATGACACTGAATAAACGCTGGTGCCTGACCGCCATGCTGGCGCTGAGCGCCGCGGCTTACACCGCATCGTCTTTTGCCAAAACTGACACGCTGGTGATTGAATCCGGCGATAGCGCGCAGAGCCGTCAGCACGCCGCCATGGAAAAAGAGCAGTGGAACGATACCCGCTCTTTACGCCATAAGGTCAACACCCGCACCGAGAAAGAATGGGATAAGGCCGACGTCGCTTTTGATGCCCAGGATAACTGCCAGAAAAGCGCGAACGTCAACGCGTACTGGGAGCCGAACACCCTGCGCTGCCTCGATCGCCGCACCGGCCGCGCGGTAGCACCGTAACCCGTCACGCATGGCGCCTGCGGGCGCCATAATCCACTATTATCTCCAGCATTGCTGCACAGGAACTCCCATGACTGACGCTCATACCGTCAAGCTGCGCCCGCTAGAGCGCGAAGATCTCCGTTTTGTTCACCAGCTCGATAACAACGCCAGCGTCATGCGCTACTGGTTTGAAGAGCCGTATGAGGCCTTTGTCGAGCTCTCGGACCTCTATGACAAGCATATTCACGATCAGAGCGAACGCCGGTTTGTGATTGAGTGCGACGGTGAAAAAGCCGGACTGGTCGAGCTGGTTGAAATTAACCACGTCCACCGCCGCGCCGAGTTTCAGATTATTATCTCCCCGGATTATCAGGGGCGAGGTCTTGCTACCCGCGCCGCTAAGCTGGCGATGGACTACGGCTTTACGGTACTCAACCTCTATAAGCTGTACCTCATCGTCGACAGCGAAAATGAAAAAGCGATCCACATCTACCGCAAGCTTGGGTTTATGGTGGAAGGCGAACTCATTCACGAGTTTTTCATTAACGGCGAATATCGTAATACCATTCGGATGTGCCTGTTCCAGCACCAGTATCTTAGCGAACATCGCACGCCGGGCCCGACGCTGCTGAAGCCAACCGCTCAGTAGTATTCGATGCTATTTTTGATGGTGTAGCGGCGCGTTAACGGCGGCTGCACGCTTTCATCGACAACCTGCAGCTCGCACTTCACCGGGTTGTCGTGACCATCGTAGTCGCAGGTCTGCCGCACGCTGCCAAGCTCACGATCGTTAAAGGTGCTCACCGCCGTGTAGTCCAGCTTTTTACGCGGATCGGCCGCCGGCGTTGAGACCACCGTAAAGCGCTGATCTTTGGCGGTGGTGGTTTTGCCTAGCGGATAGCCTTCGTCATCGTACCGGTAGCTGGCCGTGGTCTCTTTGCCTCGCGCGGTCACCACGAAGCCATTATCATCCGTTTCCCAGCTCATCCCCGCCGACGGCATTTCGGCAAGCTGACACTTACCCTGCAGACGCAGGCGCTTTTCCCGCGTTTGCGCATCGAGATAGTAGTTCGCGTCAAGCAGCAGCGTCGCGCCGGTGTTGTTTTCGCGATCCTGGAAAGCCAGCAGATCGAAGCAGCCCTCGCTGGATAATCGTCCGCTGACCTGTTTCACCACTTCATCATGTTCATCGAGCAGCGTCTGGCTGAAATCTTTCACCGGGCCACGCAGCGGATCAAATTCAAATTCGTTGGAGAAACTCGCCATTTCAGGCGTAAAAGCCTGCGGCGCGGATTTATTGTCGCAGGCGCTGAGCGCCACGGCCGCCAGTACCAGTAAAAACAGTTTGTTCACGCCCGGTTCCTTCTGTGTACATATGCAATCATATTAGCAAATACAATTGTTTACACCAGGTCTGCTATGCTTAGATCTGGATGACGTTAATAAGGAGTTTATGATGAAAATATCACCCTGGCTATGCGCGGCTCTGCTGCTGGGTTCGACATCAGCGCTTGCCGCACCGGATTCCTGCGAACGCGTAAAAAACGATATTCAGCAGAAAATTATCAATAACGGCGTACCGGCGACGGGCTTTAGCCTGAGCATTGTCCCCAGCGACCAGCCTGACCAGCCCGGCACCCAGGTTGTCGGACATTGCGCCAACGACGCCTATAAAATTACCTATACCCGCAGCGCCGGTACCGACAGCGAAGCGCAGTAGCTCTCCGCTGCTTCAAGTGAAAGATATTATCCCTGGGTTGACCAGGGATAATATCCACCTACCTCTATATAAGTATTATTACTCTCCCGTCCGCACGAATTAAGCCACCGGCGGAATTTCATCATAATAACAATCAGGGAGTGAGTAATGTCTGATCCGGAATATGATGGCGGCCTCAGCCGTCGTACCCTAATAAAATCCTCAGCGATCGGTTCACTGGCATTAGCGGCCGGCGGACTGTCGCTTCCGTTTAGCCTGCGCGGCGCGGCGGCGGCCGTTCAGCAGGCCGCCCAGGGCGAAGAGCGGGTGGTGTGGGGAGCCTGCTCGGTTAACTGCGGCAGCCGCTGCGCCCTGCGTCTGCACGTCCGCGATGACGAAGTGGTGTGGGTTGAGACCGATAACACCGGGCAGGATATTTATGGCGATCATCAGGTGCGTGCCTGTCTGCGCGGCCGCTCTATCCGCCGGCGCATCAACCACCCTGACCGCCTGAACTATCCGATGAAACGAGTAGGTAAACGCGGCGAAGGAACGTTTGCACGCATCAGCTGGGACGAAGCGCTGGACACCCTGGCGAGCAGCCTGCAGCGGATCGTTAAGGAGTACGGTAACGAGGCGGTCTATATCAACTACTCTTCCGGGATCGTCGGCGGCAATATGACCCGCTCGTCGCCCTCCGCTTCCCCGGTGACCCGCCTGATGAACTGCTACGGCGGCTCGTTGAACCAGTACGGAACCTACAGTACCGCCCAAATTGCCTGCGCCATGCCCTACACCTACGGCACCAACGAAGGCAACAGCACCTCCGACATCGAGAACAGCAAGCTGGTGGTGATGTTCGGCAATAACCCGGCGGAAACCCGCATGAGCGGCGGCGGGATAACCTATTATCTCGAACAGGCCCGCGAGCGCTCCAACGCCAGAATGATCGTTATCGATCCGCGCTATACCGATACCGCCGCCGGGCGTGAAGACGAATGGATACCCATTCGCCCCGGAACCGATGCGGCGCTGGTGGCCGGTATCGCCTGGGTGCTGATTACTGAAAACCTTGTCGACCAGCCGTTCCTTGATATCTGCTGCGTGGGCTACGATGAAAAAACGCTGCCCGCAGGCGCGCCGGCAAATAGCCATTATAAGGCCTACATCCTTGGCGAAGGTGATGACGGAACCGCTAAAACGCCGCACTGGGCGTCGCTGATTTGCGGCGTTCCGGTCGATCGTATCGTCAAGCTGGCGCGAGAAATCGGCAGCACCAAACCGGCCTGTATTTGTCAGGGCTGGGGGCCGCAGCGCCATGCCAACGGCGAGCTGACCGCAAGGGCGATCGCTATGCTGCCCATTCTGACCGGTAACGTCGGAATCAGCGGCGGCGGCAGCGGCGCACGTGAATCAACCTATACCATCACCATCGAGCGCCTGCCGGTGCTGACTAACCCGGTGAAAACCGCCATCTCCTGCTTTAGCTGGACCGACGCCATCGAACGCGGGCCGGAAATGACCGCCCTGCGCGACGGCGTACGCGGGAAGGATAAGCTGGACGTCCCGATCAAGTTCCTGTGGAACTACGCCGGGAATACCCTCGTCAATCAGCACTCTGACATCAACAGGACCCACGAGATTCTGCAGGACGCGACAAAGTGCGAAACCATCGTGGTGATTGATAACTTTATGACCTCATCGGCTAAGTATGCCGATATCCTGCTTCCGGACCTGATGACCGTCGAGCAGGAGGACATTATTCCTAACGATTACGCCGGTAATATGGGCTACCTGATCTTTATTCAGCCCGCCACGTCGCCGAAGTTTGAGCGAAAACCGATTTACTGGATCCTCAGCGAAGTGGCAAAACGCCTTGGCGATGATGTCCTGCAAAAGTTCACCGAAGGACGAACCCAGGAGCAGTGGCTGCAGCACCTTTACGCCCTGATGCTGGCGAAAGACCCCGCGCTGCCCGGCTACGACGAACTCAAAGCAATGGGGATCTATAAGCGTAAGGATCCCGCAGGACATTTTGTCGCCTACCGGGATTTCCGCCGCGACCCGCTCGCCAATCCGCTCAAGACGCCTTCCGGTAAAATTGAGATCTACTCCAGCCGGCTGGCCGACATCGCCGCCAGCTGGCAGCTGGCGGCGGATGAAACCATCAGTCCGCTGCCGGTGTACGCCTCCACCTTTGAAGGCTGGGATGACCCGCTGTGCAGCCAGTTTCCGCTGCAGCTTTTTGGCTTCCACTATAAGGCACGTACCCACTCAAGCTACGGCAATGTCGATATTCTCCAGGCCGCCTGCCGCCAGGAGGTGTGGATTAACCCGCTGGACGCGGAACCGCGCGGGATTAAAAACGGCGATCTGGTACGCGTCTTTAACCAGCGCGGCGAGCTGCGCATTCCGGCGAAAGTGACGCCGCGCATTATGCCCGGCGTATCGGCAATGGGTCAGGGCGCGTGGCATGACGCCAACATGCTCGGCGATCGTATCGACCGCGGCGCCTGCATTAATACGCTGACCACCCATCGTCCGTCGCCGCTGGCGAAAGGTAATCCGCAGCACACCAACCTGGTTGAAATCGCCAAAGTCTGAGGAGGACGAGTATGGGAAACGGATGGCATGAATGGCCGCTGGTGCTGTTTACGGTGCTGGGGCAATGCGCCGCGGGGGCGCTTATTGTGAGCGGTCTGGGCTGGCTGTCGCTGAAAAATAACTCCGAGGCCCGGCAGCGCCTGGTGCGCAGCATGTTTTATATCTGGCTGCTGATGGGGGTCGGTTTTCTCGCCTCCACGCTGCACCTCGGTTCACCGCTGCGGGCGTTCAATTCGCTCAATCGCCTCGGCGAGTCGGCGCTGAGTAACGAAATCGCCAGCGGGATGCTCTTCTTTGCCGTCGGCGGCCTGTGGTGGCTGCTGGCAATAACGCAAAAAATGCCCGTCGCGTTGAGCACGATATGGCTGGCCGCGAGCATGCTGCTGGGGGCGTTTTTGTCTTTGCGATGACCCGGGTTTACCAGATTGATACCGTCCCGACATGGTATAATGGCTATACCACCTGCGCCTTTTTTCTGACCATGCTGCTCTGCGGCCCGCTGTTTGCCGCGCTGCTGCTGCGCGCCGCCAACGTGGAGTTTGACGGCCGCGTCTTCGCCTCGCTGAGCGTTCTGGCGCTGCTGGCCAGCATCGCCATCGTCGTGCTGCAAGGTTTTGGCCTCGGCGATATTCAGAGCCCGGTGCAGCGCGCCGACGCCTTGGTTCCCGGGTACGGGAGCTGGCAAATCTGGCGCATCGCGCTGCTGGCTCTTGGCCTGGGCTGCTGGCTGTGCCCGCTGATCCGACGTACCCGCCCGCGTATCGGCGGGTTATCCCTCGGGCTGCTGCTGGTACTGGCCGGAGAGCTGATTGGCCGCGGCCTGTTTTATGGCCTGCATATGATCGTCGGCACGGCGGTTGCCGATTAATTTTTCGCGCGTAAGGAACATGAGCATGATGCAACCCCCATTCCGCGACGCCGTCGCGCTGAGCGCCCGCACTCTGGGCGCGCTATTTTCATTTGCCCCGCAGAGCGAGCAGGCCGCCCCGCTGGTCAACGCCCTGCGCGACGGAAGCTGGCAGAGCCAGTGGCCCTATACGGTGCCCGCTACGCTGGTTGCCCGGTTCGCTGAAGAAAACGACGAGCCGCTAGCCGAGGCGTGGCAGCGCCTGTTTATCGGCCCCTGGGCCCTGCCGGCGCCGCCGTGGGGTTCCGTCTGGCTGGATAAAGAAAACGTCCTGTTTGGCGACTCGACGCTGGAGCTCAGGGAGTGGATGCGGCTGAACGGCATCGCCCGCGCCGCGCAGAATAACGAGCCGGAAGATAGTTTCGGCACCCTTCTGCTGCTGGCCGCCTGGCTATGTGAGTCCGGGCAGGACGAGGCCTTTTCGCAGCTGCTGGCCCGGCATCTGCTGCCCTGGTCGGGCCGCTTCCTGGCGGTTTTCGTCAGCGAAGCCGGACATCCTTTCTACCAGGCCCTGGGTCAGCTAAGCCAGGCAACGCTGGCGGAGTGGCAAAACGCGCTGACTCTTGCCGTCGCCGATAAACCGCTGTATCGCTAGCCTTATGACCATGCCGACGACCTCGGCATGGTCAACCCATGAGTGACAACGTCACATAAAAACTTTCCATCTCCCCCGGTGGCGGCGGCTCGGGAGCGCCTGGCGGCGTGTTTACGCCGACGCTGTTCGTCGGGCTGGCAATGGGATGCTGTTCGCCAGCTTCAGCGGCCTGTGGCGGCATAGCTCTGCAGCGGCAATTATGCTGGGTCTGGCTGGAATGGCGACGTTTCTGGCGGCAACAAGGCATGCCCCCGATTATGTCGACCCTGATGATTTGTGAAATGACCGGGCAATATGCGCTCCTGCCCGGTTTGTTGAAGGCCGGCGTGCTGGCATCGGCGCTTTCCCGGACGCTACGCCAGGACTCGATCTACCGCCATCACCTCGCCTAGCCGCGCCAGGTCAATATACTGGCTCAGCTCGCGCTGCTCGGGGCGCGGCAGATAGGGCAGTTCGCCAATCAGCGGCCCCGGCAGCTTTTTGCTTAATACGTCGATGATTTCAGCGTAGTGCGCCAGCCCCGGATTAATGCGGTTGGCGACCCAGCCGATAAGCGGCAGGCCGTCATTGGCGATGGCCTGGGCGGTCAGCAGAGCGTGGTTGATGCAGCCTTCCTGAATGCCCACCACCATCAGTACCGGTAGCTGCTCCTGCACCACCCATTCGGAAAGCGGACGCAGATCGTTCATCAGGCTGCGCCAGCCGCCGGTCCCTTCAACGACCACGTGGTCAACCTGACCGCTCAGGCGCTGCAGGCCGTCAGTCAGCAGCCCGTAGTTGATCGGCCCGCTGTGCGCCACGCTACTTTCATCTTCGCTTAACGCTATGGGATTGACAGCATCATAGGGTAACGCCAGCGTCGACACGCTTTGTAAAATCAGCGCGTCTTTGTTACGCAATCCGTCCGGCGTCTCTTTGCTGCCCTTCGCCACAGGTTTATACCCGGCTACGCTTTTGCCATCAGCGGCCAGTGCCTGCAGCAGCGCACGCGAAACCACCGTCTTCCCGACGGCAGTGTCAGTACCTGTTATAAAGAAACGCTTAAACATCACTAACCCCACAGTTATATTGATGAAATATATATCCGTCAGCCCTCAGGCGGCATTGCGGTAAGCGTCCTCGCTCCCCCTGGACGCTTACCGGAGTAAGGGTCGGGATTCCCTGCGTGGCGGCCTTCCTGCTGCGTGATTTTTGCGGATATATACAGAAAATGGATACTAAACTGTGGGAAAAGTCTACGCGAAGCCGATGAATGCCAGCTTGAGATAGCGCAATTTTTAGTGTGACTATGAAAAAATGTTAACCCTGTAACAGTCGTATCAGCAGCGATCCGTTATAGAGGGCATCTTTGACCAGCGCGGCACCGGCCATGGTTCCGCGGTTGGAGAACTGGGTGCTTTCGACGGTAATATGTCGGCTATAGGCCGGCAGCGACTGTTGACGAATACAGTCAGAAATAGCCGGAAACAGAATATCCGCCGCGAGGCTAAACGGAGAGCCGATAAGAATTTTTTGCGGATTGAAGAGGTTAACCATGATCGCCAGAATCCGTCCTACGTGCTGACCAACGCCGCTAATAATATCCCGGGCCAGCAAATCCCCCTGCAGCGCGGCCTGACAGAGCCACTCAACGCTCAGCGGCTGCTGGTGCAGCATTGAGCTCATCGATTTGGTCATCCGCACCTGGGTGAGTTCCAGCACGCTCTCCACGCTGGCAATGGTTTCCAGACAGCCGTGGTTGCCGCAGTAGCAGCGTTTGCCATAAGGGTCGACCTGAGTATGACCTATTTCCACCAGGCTGCTGCTCCCGGCATGCAGCAGGCGACCGTCGGTAATCACCCCGGCGCCGACGTTGTGGTCGATAACCACCTGAATCACGTCCCTCGCCCCTCTGGAGGCGCCAAACAGCGATTCCGCCATAGTCCAGGCGCTGATATCGTGCTGAATATAAACCGAAACCCCGGTATGGTTGGCCAGCACTTCGCCGAGCGGCAGATCCTTCACGTCATCATAAAACGGCATCCGATGAATGATGCCATTTTCGGTATCGATAATTCCCGGCATGGTGACGGCAATCGCGGTCAGGCGTTCCAGTTTCTTTTGATGGCGGATAAAAAAACGATCGATATGCTCAACGACCCGCGTCAGAAAAGGCTGCTCATGCTGCAGCGCCAGCTCGAGCTGCTCTTCGACCACCAGCTTGCTGCTTAAGTCCCGCAGCGCGAGGTGAATCTCTCCCCGGCTGATGCGCACGGAAAGATAGTGCCAGGCCTCGGTTTCAACCATCAGGCCCACCGCCGGGCGCCCGCGGCTGCCCGGGTCCTGGATTTCCGTTTCCTGCACCAGATGCGCTTCCAGCATCTCGCGGACAATTTTGGTAATACTGGCGGGGGCCAGCTGAGCAAAACGGGAGAGATCGATGCGCGATACCGGGCCAAGCTGATCAATCAGGCGATACACTGCTCCTGCATTGGTCTGCTTTATTTGATCGATATGGCCAGGCTGACTATCCGCTACCACCGTTGACTCCCTTTATTTTCGCGCTTCGAAATAAACTTTCAGCTATGGTGAAGCACTTCGACGGTGCACGTCAAATTTTTGCTTAGCCTTGTGATTTACTGCACAATTTTGAGCTGATTTTGTCCTAATTATGCCTTACGGCGGCGTGAAGAAGCTGTTCCCGGAAGCGCTGTGCCGCCTGCCCCTGCTCGCGATGCTTTGACCAGACCAGCCACATTTCGGACACAGCATCCTGCTCGACGATCGGCAGCCAGCGCATTTCATTGAGCTGAACCCGCTTAAATGAGGCTGGCAGAATGGATACGCCAAGCCCGGACGACACCAGACCAATAATCGTCATCGCCTCGCCCACTTCCTGAGCTATCGTCGGCGTTAAGCCATAGCGGCGCATCAGCCCCAGAATATCGTCGTACAGCCCGGTGCCCACGTGCGGGTCGAAGAAGACAAACGGCTGACGCGCCAGCTCCGCCAGGCTGACCGCATCCTGGCGCGCCAGGGGATGATCGCTGGGCACCATTGCCAGCAGCGGTTCGCGCAGAATGCACTGCCACACCAGCGTTTCCGGCAGCTGGGTGTTGCGCATCAGCCCCAGGTCGAGCGCCCCTTCGTTAAGCGGCACAATCTGTTCCCGGGTATTGGTTTCCCGGGTCTGGATGTGCACGTCCGGATAGCGGCGGCGAAAGGTCGACAGGGTATCGGAGACGGCCTTAATAAACGGCGCCGAGGAGGTAAAGCCGATATGCAGCTCGCCGGTTTCGCCGTGGTGCAGACGCCCCGCCCGCGCGGCGGCATCCTCAACCTGGGTGAGGATCTGGCGGCTATCGGCAAGAAACTGTTTTCCCGCCGCCGTCAGGCTTACGCTGCGGTTGGTGCGGGCAAAAAGCCGGGCGCCGATCTGCTGCTCAAGGATCTGAATCTGCTGGCTGAGCGGCGGCTGAGAGATATTCAGCCGCGCCGCCGCATGACCAAAGTGGAGCTCTTCGGCAACGGCAATAAAGTAGCGCAGGTGGCGCAGCTCGATATTCATATTTAAAACGTCTTATTTGAGATTATTAATATATTAGACAGAATATTTACATTTTCATACCCTAAAAATGTGATCTGTGAGGTCACATAACCCCCGAGTTTCTCAGCAAGGATTTTCCGTGAGTCGCACAACTACCGTTGACACCGCGCCGGCAAGCGAGGTCATCGACAATGTCGTATCCCAGCCAAATCAGTTCATCAAACGCGGTACCCCTCAGTTTATGCGCGTCACCCTGGCGCTCTTCTCTGCCGGTCTCGCAACCTTTGCCCTGCTCTATTGCGTTCAACCGATCCTTCCCGTGCTGTCGAGCGAGTTCGGCATCACCCCGGCCAGCAGCAGCGTATCGCTATCGATCTCCACCGCCATGCTCGCCGTCGGGCTGCTGTTTACCGGTCCTGTCTCCGACGCCATCGGGCGTAAAAAGGTGATGGTCACCGCGCTGGTACTGGCTTCCTGCTGCGCCCTGCTGTCAACGGTAATGACCACCTGGCACGGGATCCTTATCATGCGCGCGCTGATCGGCCTGTCGCTCAGCGGCGTGGCGGCCGTCGGCATGACCTACCTGAGCGAGGAGATCCACCCCAGCGTGGTGGCCTTCTCGATGGGGCTGTACATCAGCGGCAACTCTATTGGCGGGATGAGCGGACGTTTGCTCACCGGGGTGTTTACCGATTTCTTCGGCTGGCGCGTGGCGCTGGCGGCAATCGGCTGTTTTGCCCTCGCGTCAGCCATTATGTTCTGGCGAATTTTGCCGGAGTCGCGCCATTTCCGCCCGACCTCGCTGCGGCCAAAATCCTTGCTGATTAACTTCCGCCTGCACTGGCGCGATCGCGGTCTGCCGCTGCTCTTTCTCGAAGGGTTCCTGCTGATGGGGTCTTTCGTGACGCTGTTTAACTACATCGGCTATCGTCTGATGATGTCGCCGTGGTCGCTGAATCAGGCGGTGGTCGGCCTGCTCTCGGTCGCCTATTTGACCGGAACATGGAGCTCGCCGAAGGCCGGGGCAATGACCGCCCGCTACGGGCGCGGCCCGGTGATGCTGCTCTCCATCTCGGTAATGCTTGGCGGCCTGCTGCTGACGCTTTTCGCCTCGCTGTGGCTGATATTCAGCGGCATGCTGCTCTTTTCGGCCGGTTTTTTTGCCGCGCACTCGGTCGCCAGCAGCTGGATTGGCCCACGCGCCCGACGCGCCCGCGGGCAGGCATCGTCGCTGTATCTGTTTAGCTATTATCTGGGGTCAAGTATTGCCGGGACCTTAGGCGGAGTGTTCTGGCATAACTACGGCTGGAATGGCGTTGGCGGCTTTATCGCCCTGATGTTAACGGCAGCACTCATTACCGGCGCTTGTTTGCACAACCGTCTCAAATAGCAAGTCATCACGTGGCCTTCACGGCCACGCTGCTCACCACATTCCTAGCACCGATGACGCCCCCAGCAGCTCCCTGACGGCATCGATTGAAAGTAGTGCGATAAACAGCAAGGTGAACGGATTCATATTTACCCCGCAGCAGCGGCCCTGGCTCTTGATGAGTTTAGCCGCTGGCTCAGAAAGAATCTGCTATCCTGGCCACATCACGATGACATTATGATGACTGACCGCCGCGGCGATGCGGGTCGTAGGCGGACACCCTGGTGGTTTCAGTTGCCGCAGCGGCAGGCCGTCGCCGCGCTTATCCCGGGAGGCAATTCACGCTCATCCCTCGACCCGTGCGGAGGATCAGGATAGTGTAGGAGTCAACAGGCTATGCCTTTCGTTCACTTGCAACAGGTCCGAATTTACTATGGCAGAAAATAAAAACTATCAGCAGCTTACCCGTACTTTCCAACGTCTGTCGCGCTTTTCGCATCTTGGCGCCATCGCCGGATGGGATATGTTCGCCATGATGCCGCCGGGCGGCAGCGCGGCGCGCGGCGAGGCGCTGGCGGAGCTGGGCGTGCTGCAGCACCAAATCCTGACCGATAAGAGCGTGACTCAGGCGCTCCAGGACGCCCGTCAGGAAGATCTTAACGATGTTGAGCAGGCCAACCTGCGCGAAATGACCCGCCAGCACGCCCAGGCGGCCCTGCTGCCGGAGAGCCTTGTTGAGGCTAAATCTCTGGCCGGCAGCCGCTGCGAACACGCCTGGCGCAGCCAGCGACCGGCCAATGACTGGGAGGGCTTCGCCGAAAACCTGCGCGAAGTCGTCAGGCTCAGCCGCCAGGAGGCAGCCCTGCGCGCCGAAGCTAAGGGCTGTTCGCCGTACGACGCCCTGCTGGATATTTTCGAGCCCGATATGACCAGCGCCCGGCTGGACGTGCTGTTTGCCGACCTCAAATCCTGGCTGCCGTCGCTGCTGGCTAACGTCGTTGAAAAACAGGCGCAGCATCCGCTAATCGAGCCGCGGGGCCCGTTCCCCATCGCCGACCAGCGCGAGCTGGGGCTGGAAGCGATGCGCGTACTGGGCTTTGACTTCAACGCCGGGCGTCTGGATATCAGCGCCCATCCATTCTGCGGCGGCGTGCCGCAGGACGTGCGCATCACCACCCGCTACAACGAAAGCGATCTGCTGAGCGCGCTGTTTGGCGTTATCCACGAAACGGGTCACGCCCGCTATGAGCAGAATTTACCGCGCAAATGGCTCGACCAGCCGGTCGCCCTCGCCCGCTCAACGGCGATCCACGAATCACAAAGCCTGTTTTTCGAAATGCAGTTGGGCCGCAGCGACGCGTTTTTAAACCGTCTGCTGCCTGCCGTTCGCCAGCGTTTCGGCGAGCAGCCGGCGTTCGGCAGCGACAATTTCATCGCCTGGAATCAGCGCGTCAAGCCCGGGTTTATTCGCGTGGATGCCGATGAGGTCAGCTATCCGGCGCACGTTATTCTGCGCTATGAGATTGAGCGGGCGCTGATTGACGGCGACATCGAGGTTGAGGATATTCCGGCGCTTTGGGATGAAAAAATGCAAAGCTGGCTGGGCCTGTCCACCACCGGTAACTATCGCAACGGCTGTATGCAGGATATCCACTGGACCGACGGCGGCTTTGGCTACTTCCCTTCTTACACGCTGGGGGCGATGTACGCAGCGCAGCTGATGGCGGCCGCCAGACGCGCTTTACCGCAGCTGGAGAGCCAGATTGCCAGCGGTGATTTCTCCAGCCTGTTCGGCTGGCTGCAGCAGAACATCTGGCAGCACGGCAGCCGTTTCACGACCTCCCAGCTGATCCGCAACGCCACCGGGGAAGATTTGAACAGCGACTACTTCCGCCAGCATCTGACCTCCCGCTATCTGTAAAACTCCGCGCCGGGCAACGTCCCGGCGCATTATTTCTGCATGATGAACCGCGTCGTACATTCGGTTACACGCCGATACCAAACACTCACGGAAAGCTCGAAAAGAGAAGCATATAGTTCTTTCACCGGCCCCGCAGTGGGGTTGAATGAAAAAAACCTTTTCGAGGATATCAGAATGAAAAAAGTATTAGCTCTGGTCGTTGCCGCTGCTATGGGTCTGTCTTCTGCTGCTTTCGCCGCTGACGCGGTAAGCACCACTCAGGCTCCGGCTGCTGCAACTCACAGCACCACTGCCAAGACCACTCATCACAAAAAACATCACAAAGCCGCCGCTAAACCGGCCGCAGAGCAGAAAGCTCAGGCTGTGAAAAAACACAAAAAAGCTGAAGCTAAACCGGCTGCCGCTCAGAAAGCCCAGGCCGCTAAGAAACACCACAAAGCTGCAGCTAAACCAGCCGCTGCTCAGAAAGCCCAGGCCGCAAAGAAACACCACAAAGCCGCTGCTAAACCGGTAGCGCAGAAAGCTCAGGCTGCTAAAAAACACCACAAAACTACCAAGCACCACGCTGCGGCTAAACCAGCTGCACAGCCGGCTGCATAATTACCCCGGTTAGTCTGGTATCGTAATAAATCGGCGCTGCTTCAGCGCCGTTTTTTTCTGGAGGATACTATGCTGCGGCGCTACCGTTTCGAGCTTATTCTGATCCTGCTGATTATCTGTGCGCTGGTTGCGACGCGCTTTTTCCTCTACTAACGCGGCCCCGCTTAATCATCCCCTTCGATCGGATAACCCGCCAGGCGGATCGCATTTCGACAATCGCTGACCCCTGCCGCATAGCCCGCTTCAATTTCACATACCGGACTCGCACAACAGACGGGCAGCCTGACCGGCGTTGCCAGCTGCCGCTCCAGCTGCGTAATTCTCTCCCTGGCAGCCAGGAGCCCGGCGGCGAATACCGCAGGCGCAATATCGTCTCTTTCACCGTTCGCAGCTGCGCGAAGCGCGTCGTTCTCTATCATCGTTTTTTCTCCTCTCTTTCGAGCATAGCCGCTTTCTTATACCCGGCTACCGATCAGCTGCCAGAGATTGTAACCAAAACCGTAAAGGGCCAGGGCCAGCAAAAAAGCGGCTGAAATCGTCGTCAAACGCCGGGTATGCGCCAGCGTCAGCCAGCGATGAATGGCGAGAATATAAAGTGAGAGTACGCTGAGGTCGATAACGACCCAGAGCGCGGTGAGTATCCCAAGGCTTACGCCGGTATCAGCGGTGATATGAATAAACTGCGGAAAAAACGCGACAAAAAACAGGATATCTTTTGGATTAGCCAGCGCGGTGATAAATCCCACCGCCAGCCCACCACTGCGGCGGGCCGCCGGGTGAGCGGCTGAGGTTGCGCGCAGCATCCCTATCGCCAGAAAGGCAATGTACAGCGATCCGCCGATGGCCACCAGCGCCAGCGCCTGGGGGTCGAGGTGCAGCGCGCCGGTCAGCATTGCCGCCGCTACGGCAATCAGCAGCAGCGAGGCCAGATTTCCGCCGACCATCGTACGTACCGCGCGGGCGTAGCCCTCCCGCGCTGCCGTACCGGTCACCAGCAGCACCACCGGACCCGGAGTCGCAATCAGGGCCACAACCGTCAGACAATATCCCGCCACCAGCACGTAGTTCATGAAAATAACTCACTCAATTATTCAGATTGATGCATTCTGTCCTTTGATTTCCTGGTTGAAAAACGAGAAATGGTGAGTTTGAATGTGAGTATTACTCACCATAGAGATCCATAACGATGTCAACGCCTCCGCTGTATGCTCTGCGCGCGTTTGAGACCGCCGCGCGGCTGGGTTCATTTAGCCAGGCCGCCGCCGCGCTGCACGTTACCCCCGGCGCCGTCAGCCGGCATATCAGCACCCTGGAAGCCTGGTTCGAATGCCGACTTTTTATTCGCCAGGGGCCAAAAGTGATCATCACCGATGCCGGGCGGCAGCTGGCAAACGCGCTGGAGGAGAGCTTTTCGGCTATCGACAGAGCCTGTCATACGCTGCGCCGACAGGCGGGAAAACTGCGGCTGAAGGCCCCGTCCACGCTAACCATGCGCTGGCTGCTGGACGTACTGCGGCAATTTCGCCAGCAGCATCAGCGCCCTGAAATCGAGCTCAGCAGCGTGTGGATGGACAAGGATAGCGTGGATTTTGCTCTGGAACCGTACGACTGCGCCATCCTCCTCGGCGACGGGAATTTTGGCGCGGATAAGCGCCAGACGCTGCTGTTCGCGGAGTGGCTGATCCCGGTCTGTTCGCCGGCAATGGCCTCAGCGGCGCGTGAAGACTTAGCCTCCTGCCCGCTGATTCATCCGACCACCGATCGCCGCGACTGGCGGCGCTGGCTGCAGCATAGCGGGCAGCAGCCGGCGGTAGATCTTGCCCAGGGGCTGGTTTTCGATAGCCTTGAACAGGGCAATATGGCGGCCATGAGCGGCCACGGCGTTTCGGTGGGGGATCTGCTGCTTAGCCAACAGGCGCTGCAGGCGGGATTGCTGACGCTACCGTTCAGGCAGGCCGTCGCGACCGGTGAGGGATACTATCTGGTGTGGTCCGCAAATACGCTCAGCCCGCAGCCCATCGCCCTGCTGCAGGCGTTTTTACTCGCTCACCTCCCGGGGCCTTTCCCCGACGGGGTCCTTCGTCGGGGAAAGGTGCCGCGATAACGTGCCGCGATTGGGGCGGTGGTTTACAAAACGCTAACCGCCTGCGCCACCAGATACCCCGCCGCCCCCCAGATAAAGACGGAGACAACGGAAACATAAACCAACGCACGAATACCTTTTTTTGACATATGTCCTCCCGAGACAGGAACCAGAAATCACCGATATCATCGCGGGGACAACATCTCTGCTTGCTCAACGGCAGCTATCAATAACAGCATTTTGAGTGAGAAAATGTTTCGTTTTGCAAGTAAGCACAAATGGTGTAAAAATGGGCGGGTTTTTGTGAAGTTGTTTGTTTTCTATGACATTAGTTGACTAATTATCATGAACAAACGCTGGCAAAACGCATCATGCCCTTGCGTACACGGCGTCCTCTTTTTGGTACTTTCTGTAACCCGATATCTGTTGCTTCCGGAGCCGGTTTCTGCGGAAATGACAGCAGCAAGAAATGCGCGCTAACTGGTTGAGTTATCGACCTTCTTTGCGTGAAAAAAGGGACTTTTCTGAATGCTGACGGCCTGCTGGTTTAATTAAAATTACTGTTAACTTTCATAAACTTAAATCTCCTGCTACTTTCAATATAGCCAAAATCATCCCCGCCGCGCTCACTAAGGTGTCCTGCAGGATGGTGAGTATAATTATCTCCTCAGAGAGTGATATGCGTAGAGACGTACTGTTATTACTGTGTTCATTTTGCCTGTTTCCTCTGTTTGCGCACGCTGACGATGACGGCATGAGCGCGAAAGATATCAAGACCCTGTTTTTTGGTCATGATGACCGCAAGCCGGTAAGCAACCCCGCCGAAGCCCCTTGGGACGCCATCGGCCAGCTGGAAACGGCCAGCGGCAATTTGTGCACCGCCACCCTGATCTCCCCCAACCTGGCGCTAACCGCCGGGCACTGCCTGCTGACGCCGCCGAAGGGTAAACCGGATAAGGTCGTTGCGCTGCGCTTTATCTCGCGTAAAAACGGCTGGGTTTACGAAATTCACGGCGTCGAGGGTCGCGTAGACCCGTCGTTAGGCAAGCGCCTGAAGGCCGACGGCGACGGCTGGATCGTCCCCTCCGCCGCAGCGCCCTCGGACTTTGGTTTAGTGGTACTGCGCTACGCGCCTTCGGGAATCGACCCGATCCCCGTGTTTCCCGGCAGTAAGGCCGACCTGACCGCCGCGCTAAAGGTCGCCGAGCGCAAGGTGACCCAGTCCGGCTACCCGGAAGATCACCTCGATAATCTGTACAACCATCAGGACTGCATCGTTACCGGCTGGGCGCAGACCTCGGTTCTGTCACACCAGTGCGATACCTTACCCGGCGATAGCGGTTCGCCGCTGCTGTTAAAAACCGATAGCGGCTGGCAGGTGATTGCCGTCCAAAGCTCGGCTCCGGGGCCGAAAGATCGCTGGCGCGCGGATAATCGGGCCATTTCGGTGACCGGTTTTCGTGACAAGCTGGAGACGCTTGCCAGCGAGTAACCGTTAGCCCTGCTGCTGGCGCAGCTGAAGCAAAGAGGCAATCGGCATGGGCTCGCTGAAATAGTAGCCCTGCAGCTTGTCGCATCCCGCACGACGCAGTAGCGCCAGCTGCTGCTGATTTTCCACCCCTTCCGCCACCACCGTCATTCCCAGCGCGCCGGCAATGCGCACGGTACCGCGCACCAGCTCCGCCGCCTGCGGATCGGTATCTACCAGCCCGGCCAACGATTTATCAATCTTCAGACTGTCAAAACTGAAGCTGCGCAGATAACCGATACTGGAGTAACCGATGCCGAAATCATCCAGCACAACGGCCGTACCCAGCGCCTTCAGGTTTTCAATGGCCGCGCGGGCGCGATCGGGGTTCTCCATCACGTAGCTCTCGGTCACTTCAATCTGCAGGCGGCGGGCCGGGAAATGGCAGCGGGCGAGCACCTGCACCACCCGCGACTCGAACTCCGGGTCGCGAAACTGCGCCGGCGAGATATTCACCGACAGCATCAGATCCCCCATCGGCTGCAGGTCGCAGCAGGCGCGATGGAGCACAAACTGACCGAGCGCGTAAATCAGGCCGCTGCTCTCGGCGATGCTGATAAACGCGTCCGGCGGCAGCGCGCCCTGGGGCCGCCGCGGCCAGCGTATCAGCGCCTCCACGCCTTCGATGGTCAGCGTCCCGGCGTTGACTATCGGCTGATACCAGACGTCAAACTCATCATTTTCCAGCCCCTGACGGATGCCGTTTTCCAGATTCAGCTGATATTGCCTGGCGTCGCTCAGCGCCTCGTCGTACCAGGTCGTGCGCCCCTTTCCGGTCTTCTTCGAATGATACATGGCGATATCGGCGCGGCGAAAAAGCTCGGTGCTGGAGCAGGCCGCCGGCGTTCCGCTGGCGATCCCCAGGCTGGCGCTGATATAGATTTTGCGATCGCTCAGGTCAATCGGTGATTTCAGCATTTCCAGCACCGCCCATGCGAACGCCGACGCCTGAATTACCGCCTGCTCGCCGCCGACGGTCATGGCAAACTCATCGCCGCCCATCCGCGCCAGCATTCCCCCGACGGGCACCCTCTCCTGCAGCTCGCGGGCTATATGGGTAATCAGCGCATCGCCGACGTCATGCCCATAGTTGTCATTAACATCTTTAAAGCCATCGAGGTCGATAAACACCACGCTCTGCATCTGGTGCTGCGAACGCTCGCACAGCGCGTTGAGCCGCTCAATCAGCGCCCGCCGGTTGGGCAGCTGGCTCAGCCAGTCGGTCATGGCGATTTTACGCGCCAGCTTTTCGCCGCGCGCCAGCTTATACAGCCCAAGGCAGCTAAAGAGGATGAACAGCAGGATCAGGCTGGCAGCCACCAGCGCGATCAGGCGAATGCTGCCGGAGGCCGCCTGAGCCGCTTCCACCCCCGGCAGCCGCGGCTGCCAGCTTAGATAGCTAATAGTCTCACCGGCGTTGGTGCGCAGCGCCACGCTATAGTCGCCGCGGGTTTCGCTGGTATGCAGATGACGAATTTGAAACGTATCCCCGAGCTTTTGCAGCATATCGGGGTTAATGTGCCGGGTAATGACCAGATAGCGCCGCGTATCGTCGTACACCTGCAGGCGGCCCATAGTCGGGCGAATCAGGCCAATACCAATAAAAGCAATGCCCTCCCGGGTACGGGTGATCCCGGCGTAGGCGCTTTTTCCGCTACGCAGCGCCTCGGCGTGCTGAGCGATCATTGTCTGCAGGCCGCTGCCGAAAAAGCGGATATCCGTTTCATTAAAGGACTGACTACGAAACGATCCCCACAGCACCCGGTAGTGCTGATCGAGGACAAAGGTACCGTCGTAGAGGTTATTTATTTTGAACCCCGAACCCCAGGAATCAAACAGCCATTTGCTATCCAGCGTTGGCGCGTAGGTCTGCTTCACGGCGTCGTCCCAGATGGAGTTATCCAGCACCAGCGACATCACCCGATTCACCGAGGTCTGCACCGCGCCGTTAACCGACAGTACCGAGCGATGGCGATCGATCTCATTCGCCTTGATGCCAATCAGGTGCTGCGACAGATAAAGCAGAGAAATAACGGAAGCGATCAGGCCCATCCCGGCCAGGAGAATAATGACCGAAAGCGTTTTGGCCGAAGGAAGATGACGCCAACCAGGCAAATTAACCATTATCTATCCTCATCGCGGCTGGGGAAAAACGCACCGAATATACTCTTTTTTAAAGAGTAATACAGAGAACAGATTTTGCCGCCCGCGGACGCAGGCGGCGTTAGATCAGGCCAGTTTTATTAACACCATTCCGACGATCAACAGCATCACGCCGATCCAGCCTTTACTATTCAAACGCTGGCCGAACAGTACCCAACCGGCGGTGATGGTTGCCGCGATGCCGAAGCCGCCCCAGAGGGCGTAGGCCACCGACAGCTCAATCCCCTTCACCGCCTGCGATAGCGCGCTGAACGCGCCCAGCACGGCGAGCAGTGACATCACGCCGTAGATCTTGCGACGAAAACCATCGGAAAACTTTAAAAAGACGTTAGCGACAATTTCCAGCACGATAGCCAGCGCCAGCCAGGCCGCATGAACCCACTCAAACTGCTGCATGGGTCCTCTCTTCAGGCTGCTTTACCGCCTTCTGGGTCCCGGACTTGATTAAGACAATCCCGACCACCAGCGTCGCCAAACCCGCCATTTTGACCACCGAGAGCGTCTCATCAAACAGCAGCACGCTGAACAGAGTGATCAGCAAAATACCGATACCTTCCCACAGAGCGTAGGCCACCCCAAGGGCAATCTTTTTAACCGCGAAGGCCAGAAAAATATATGAAAGCGCAATCATTGCCAGCATCAAAATAAAACCTGTATGGCCGCCGCTGACGCTCGCCCATTTCATCGAAAGGGTCCCGGTAATTTCTGCAATGATGGCCAGGGCTAATAAAACCCAATAAAACATGATCCCTTCTCCTGCTTGAGAATATAATCCATGACGGCCTACAGCAAAGGTAAACCGAAAAAATTCTGACGTAGATTTAGCCGTGCGCATGCTGCGCCAGCTCAGGCAGAGAGAGAGGGTCTAAAGCGCCGAGCGCCAGTGCTGTTCGCCAACAAAGCGGGAGTTTGTGCGGGAAAATGCAGGGTGATTAGAAATATACATACTGAACTGATTGTCCATAAAATTACAATTATCCGCGGTATTGCTTCTCGTCATTGCGGATGAAAATTGTCCTCGGTAGTTATACACAGTTAATTTGTAGCATAATGCTACATTATACTCAAAGCCTTTGCATTTCTTTACTTCGACTATTTGATTTGGATTAGCTTTTTCTGATGCCGATCGCCATTATGATTACGCGTCATTATTTTAATTTGGTCGCGTGATGATTTTATCGCCACCGACAGAAGCATGGCGAACAATTACTCCACGGTCTGCACGCAAAAAAGTCGTGATTTTTTATCCGCATCTGCGTCTACACTGTGAGGAAAACCAGGCTCTATTTTCAGGGATTCGTATGGCCAAACCCATCATCACTCTTAACGGATTAAAGATTGTCATCATGCTGGGCATGCTGGTCATCATCCTTACCGGCATCCGCTTCGCCGCGGATATCATCGTACCTTTTGTTCTGGCGCTGTTTCTCGCGGTGGTCCTTAACCCTCTGGTGCAGCTGCTGGTGCGCTGTCGGGTGCCGCGCGTGCTGGCGATCTCGCTACTGATCAGCGCCATCGTTATGCTGGCGGTGGTTCTGCTGGCCTCGCTGGGCACCTCCCTGAACGAGCTGGCGCGCACCCTGCCGCAGTATCGCACGTCGTTATCAGAACCGGTGCAGACCATCACCCCGTGGCTGCAGAGGTTCGGCTTTACCGTTTCCGTCGTCGAGCTGAACAAATATATAGACCCCAACGCGGTCATGACGATGGTGACCGGCCTGCTTACCCAGCTCTCGAACGCCATGTCCTCGATCTTCCTGCTGCTGCTGACGGTGGTATTTATGCTGCTGGAGGTTCCGCAGCTGCCGGCCAAGCTGCAGCAGCTGATGACCCGCCCGGTTGAGGGCATGGGCGCAATCCAGCGCGCGCTCGACAGCGTCTCGCACTACCTGGTGCTAAAAACCGCCATTAGCCTGGTTACCGGGCTGGTGGTCTGGGGCATGCTGGTACTGCTGGACGTGCGCTTTGCCTTTATGTGGGGGCTGCTGGCTTTCGCACTCAACTATATTCCCAATATCGGCTCGGTGCTGGCGGCCATTCCGCCTATTTTGCAGGTGCTGGTATTCGGCGGCCTGTATGACGCGCTGATCGTGCTCGCGGGCTATCTGGTGATCAATCTGCTGTTCGGCAATATCCTCGAACCGCGGATTATGGGGCGCGGGCTCGGGCTCTCGACGCTGGTGGTGTTCCTGTCGCTGATTTTTTGGGGCTGGCTGCTGGGACCGGTGGGGATGCTACTTTCGGTGCCGCTGACCATCATCGTTAAAATTGCCCTTGAACAGAGCGAGAGCGGACAGAGCATCGCCTTCCTGCTTAGCGACCTCAGCAAGGATTAGCTCCCGACTCCCCACTACGGGCTAACCGGCCCGTAGACCACTACTCCTTTGGCATTATTGATCCTCGTCACATCTCACGTCCGTCATTCATTACTCTGAAGCTAACAATCTGCCCGCGGGCTTAATTGATGCCCTGCGCCTCGCGTCGCACACTAACTTCCACACCATGACAGTCAAAACGATTTGTCGAATCAGGAGGTTAATAATGAATGCCGAACAAACGACGGGACGGGTCTGGAACCGCCGCCGTACGGAAAAGCAGCGGCGAGTGACCGCCGCCAACGTCTCCGGTAAGGTTATCCCCACCGCACAGCTGGTGGACGCGCTGGAACATCTGCTCGCCCCCGGCGATCGCGTGGTGCTGGAAGGCAACAACCAAAAGCAGGCTGACTTCCTCTCCCGCATGCTGGCGGAAGTGAACCCGCAAAAAGTCCACGACCTGCATATGATCATGCCGAGCGTCGGGCGCAGCGAACATCTGGATCTCTTTGAAAAGGGTATCGCCCGCAAGCTCGACTTCTCCTTTTCCGGCACCCAGAGCCTGCGTATTTCGCAGCTGCTGGAGGACGGCCTGCTGGAAATCGGCGCGATCCACACCTATATCGAGCTCTACTCCCGCCTGTACGTCGATCTTTCGCCGAACGTCGCGCTGATTGCCGGCTACAAAGCGGATCGCAAAGGCAACCTCTATACCGGACCGAGTACCGAAGATACCCCGGCGCTGGTTGAGGCTGCGGCCTTCCACGACGGTATCGTTATTGCCCAGGTTAATGAGCTTGTCGACGACGAGTGCGACCTGCCCCGCGTTGACATTCCGGGTTCGTGGATCGATTACGTGGTGGTCGCCGATAAGCCGTTCTTTATTGAGCCGCTGTTTACCCGCGACCCGCGGCTGATCAAGCAGGAGCATATCCTGATGGCGATGATGGCGATTAAAGGCATCTACGCCGAGCATCAGGTGCAGTCTCTTAACCACGGTATCGGCTTTAACACCGCCGCCATTGAGCTGCTGCTGCCCACCTACGGCGAGCAGCTCGGCCTGAAGGGCAAAATTTGTAAACACTGGACGCTAAACCCGCACCCGACGCTTATTCCCGCCATTGAAAGCGGCTGGGTGGAAAGCGTGCACTGCTTCGGCGGCGAGCTGGGGATGGAGGAGTACATTCGCGCGCGTCCGGACGTGTTCTTCACCGGCGCCGACGGTTCAATGCGCTCGAACCGCGCCTTCTGCCAGCTGGCGGGGCAATATGCGGTCGATATGTTTATCGGCTCGACCCTGCAGGTCGACGGCCTGGCAAACTCGTCCACGGTAACCCGCGGCCGGCTGTCAGGCTTTGGCGGCGCGCCCAACATGGGCCACGATCCGCACGGCCGCCGCCACGCGACTCCGGCCTGGCTGAACATGATAACCGAGCCCGACCCGATGCAGCGCGGTAAAAAGCTGGTAGTGCAGATGGTCGAAACCTTCCAGGCCGGCGTGAAGCCCACCTTCGTCGAAAAACTCGATGCTATCGAGGTGGCGAAAGCCTCCGGCATGCCGCTCGCGCCGGTGATGATCTACGGCGATGACGTCACCCACGTGCTCACCGAAGAAGGGATCGCCTACCTCTACCGCGCTGAAAGCCTGGAAGAGCGCCGGGCGATGGTCGCCGCGGTGGCCGGGATCACCGATATCGGCCTTGGCGTCGACGCTAAGCGCGTTGCCGCGCTGCGCCAGAGCGGCAAGGTGGTTTATCCGGAAGATATCGGCATCCGCCGTAGCGATGCGACCCGCTCTCTGCTGGCCGCCGGCAGCGTAGCCGATCTGGTGGAGTGGTCCGACGGACTCTATAACCCACCGGCAAAATTCCGGAGCTGGTAATGAAACGACTCTCCCCCCGGCGCGCTGAAGCGCAAACCGGCTGGCTTGCCCGCACCGCCAGCGAGTGCCTGATTGACGAAGCGCGGCTCAGCCCCAAACCGGGGCTGGTCGACAGCCGCGGTAACGGCGCGCATCTCGATTTAAGCCTTGCGCTGATGGAGCGTTCGGCCCGCAGCCTGCTCCCCACCTTTCAGGTGCTCGCCGAACAGAGCTGGCAGCGGCCGGCGGATATTGCGCTGCGCGAAACCATCGGCCGCCTGGGCCGGGAAGGCGAGCGGCAGATGATGCTGGCTACCGATGGGGTGAATACCCATCGCGGAGCAATTTGGGCGCTAGGCCTGCTGGTTAGCGCCGCGGCGATGCTGGGCGGGACGGGTCATTCACGGTCGATAGCGGAGACCGCCGCGCTTCTCGCCGCCCTGCCGGACGCCGCGGCGCCCAAAACCTTCAGTAAAGGCCTGCGCGCCAGCCGCCGCTGGCAGGTGCCGGGCGCTCGCGAAGAGGCGCAGCGCGCGTTTCCGCATATCACCACCCTTGCGCTACCGCAGCTGCGGCGCAGCCGGACCGAGGGCGCCAGCGAAGACGAGGCCCGCCTCGACGCGCTGATGGCGATCATGACCTCGCTGAGCGACACCTGCGTGCTTTCCCGCGCCGGCATGTCCGGCCTTGAGGCCATGCAGCACGGCGCCCGCCTGGTGCTGGCCGCCGGCGGTTGCGCCACGGCGTGCGGACGCCGGGCGCTGGCGCAGCTTGACGCGCAGATGCTGGCGCAAAACGCCTCGCCGGGCGGCGCCGCCGATCTTCTTGCCGCCACCCTGTTTCTCGATCGGGTTGCCGGCTAACGCATTCAGAGGATGTTATGGAACAGATTAATTTGTCATTCCCTGCCAACCGCGCCCTCAGCGGCAAAGCCCTGGCAGGCGTAGTAGGCTCCGGCGATATGGAAGTGCTCTATACCGCCGGGCAAAACGCCACGCTTGAGGTTGATATCACCACCTCGGTGGACAACAGCCAGGCGCGCTGGGCCGCGCTGTTTGAGCGGCTCAATCTAATCAACGGCCTGCCCGCCGGACGGCTGGTCATTCATGATTTTGGCGCCACGCCGGGCGTCGCACGTATTCGCATCGAACAGGTTTTTGAGGAGGCCGCCCATGCGTAACGATCGCAGCTTTATCGAACTCCGCGCCCGTGAACGCGCCCGCACGCTGCTGGATGACGGCAGCTACCGCGAGCTGCTGGACCCGTTCGAAGGCATCATGTCGCCGTGGCTAGGCGCCCAGGGCATCGTCCCGCAGTCCGATGACGGCATGGTGGTGGCGAAAGGCACCATTAACGGTCAGCCGGCGGTGGTCATCGCCATCGAAGGCACCTTCCAGGGCGGCAGCATGGGCGAAGTCTCCGGCGCCAAAATGGCCGCCGCGCTGGAGCTGGCGGCAGAAGATAACCGCAACGGCATCCCGACCCAGGCGGTGCTGTGCCTGGAAACAGGCGGCGTGCGCCTGCAGGAAGCCAACCTTGGCCTGGCGGCGATTGCCGACATCCACGCCGCGATTGTCGACCTGCGTCGCTATACCCCGGTGGTCGGCATTGTCGCCGGCACCGTGGGCTGCTTTGGCGGGATGTCGATTGCTGCCGCGCTGTGCAGCTACCTGATCGTCACCCGCGAAGCGCGCCTTGGGCTCAACGGCCCGCAGGTCATCGAGCAGGAAGCCGGGATCGAAGAGTATGACTCCCGCGATCGCCCGTTTATCTGGAGCATGACCGGCGGCGAGATCCGCTATGAGAGCGGCCTGGTTGATGCGCTGGTCAACGACGGCGTCAACGCCGTAAAAACCGCCATGAACGACGCCATCGCCAAAGGCGTTCCGGCCCAGCATCGCAGCGACAAATATGCCGACTTCCTGACCCGTCTGAGCAACTTTGACACTCGTCAGCAGGCTGATACCGCGCAGATTAAACGGCTTTTCGCCGGGGAGGTGAAATGATGACTCAGTCCAATAGCCGTGGAGCCCTGTGGCTGGAAAAACTGGCGCCAAATGCGCCGCGCATGAACGGCCTGTGCCCTTCAGTACAGGTCGCCGACGGTGAACTGAACGGCGAGAGCGTGCGCTTCATCGCCGTGGTGGCGGACGCCAATAACCACTACCCGCGCGCCGCTAAAGGCGAAGTGGGCCTGCTGGAAGGCTGGACGCTGGCAAAAGTGGTGAATGAAACCATCGATGCCGACGCGAACAGCGACGTAAAGCGCCCGATTGTGGCGGTCATCGACGTCCCAAGCCAGGCCTATGGTCGTCGGGAAGAAGCGTTCGGCATTCACCAGGCGCTGGCCGGAGCCGCAGGGGCTTACGCGAAAGCGCGCCTGGCGGGCCATCCGGTAATCGGGCTGATCGTCGGCAAGGCGATGTCCGGGGCGTTTCTCGCCCACGGTTATCAGGCCAACCGACTGATTGCCATCAACGATAAAGGCGTGCTGGTGCACGCGATGGGCAAAGAGTCCGCCGCCCGTATCACTCTGCGTACCGTCGATGCGCTGGAAAAACTGGCGGCGACCATTCCGCCAATGGCCTATGACGTCAGCAACTACGCCACCCTCGGCCTGCTCTCCGACCTGCTGAACCTCAGCAACCCGGACGCGCCGTCCGATGCCGATCTGGCGCTGGTGGAACTCACCGTGCAGAAGGCCATCTCGGATGCACGTAAAGACCCAAGCCTGAAAAACCGTCTCGGCGCGGAGAATCGCCGCAGCTCTGCCCTGGTACGCGAACGGATGCGCGCCAGCTGGTAACGGGCAACATCAGAAGTACGTAAAAAAAGACCTGCCGAAAGCGGCAACCGTCGGGCGCAGCATAGCGCCCACGGCAAGCCGCTTTTAGAAAAATAAAAACATCGCAATTAGCCCAATACGCTAAATCATTCAAGTTGGATCAAGGCGGCAACTGAGTGAATCCCCAGGAGCTTACTTGAGTAAGTGACTGGGGTGACAAATCTGTCAGGAACAGATTTGAACGCTGCTCGCAGCGGCCCTGATAAGGGTGAGGCTCACGGATGAGCCGAATAAGGAAGGCAGCCAACGCAGAGGCAGCTTGAAGGATGACGCGTATTTCTTTTTCTTACTACAGGTGATCTATGACTTATGTAATTGTTCATGCCCTTGCGCCGATTTTTCTCATCATGCTGCTGGGCTTCTGGGCCGGCAAAGCCAAAATGGTCGACAACAAAAACGTCTCTTTGCTTAATATTTTTGTGATGGATTTTGCCCTGCCCGCCGCGCTGTTTAGCGCCACCGTGCAGACGCCGTGGGCCGGTATTGTTGCCCAGTCGCCGCTGATTGTAGTGCTGACGGGCGCGATGTGGATCACCTACGCGGCGATCTACTTCCTCGCCACCAGCGTGTTTAAAAAGTCCCCGCAGGATGCCGCCGTGCTGACCCTCACCGTGGCGCTGCCGAACTATGCCGCGCTAGGCCTGCCGATTCTCGGTAGCGTACTGGGTGAAAGCTCCGCGACGTCTCTCTCCGTCGCCGTCTCCATCGCCTGCGGTTCGGTGCTGATGACGCCGTTCTGTCTGCTGATTCTGGAGCGTGAAAAAGCGCGCGCCGCCGGTGAAAACAGCGGTTCAACGCTGGCTATGCTGCCGGTTCTGATGTGGCGTTCGGTGAAAAAACCTATTGTCTGGGGTCCGCTGCTCGGCGTGGTGCTCTCCGCTATCGGCATCAAAATGCCGGAGCTGCTGCTGGCGGCAATCAAACCGCTCGGTCTTTCAGCCACCGCGGCGGCGCTGTTCCTGACCGGGGTGATCCTCTCCGCGCGTAAGCTGCAGCTGAACGCGATGGTGAGCATTGCGACCATTGCCAAACTGCTGATCCAGCCGTTTATCGCCTGGGCTATCGTTCTGGCTTTCGGCCTGCACGGCTCCGTGGCGATCACCGCTATCCTGATGATTGCGCTGTCTGCCGGTTTCTTCGGCGTGGTGTTCGGCAACCGCTTTGGCGTTCAGTCGCCGGATGCGGAAGCGGTGCTGCTGTTAAGCTCGGTTCTGTGTATCCTGTCGCTGCCGCTGTTCATCACCTTAACTTCAGGTATCTGATATGACATTCACTTCGCGCCCTCACGATTTACTGTGGCTGAAAAGCCGCGACGCCCTGCTCAACGTTGAGGAGGCGTGGGTAGCCAGCCAGTGGCAGCCGGGTCTGCCCGTAGTCGTGCGGCGTGACGTGAATGACAATGGCGATATTCCGGTAGGCGTGCGCGGCATAAAGCGCGAACAGCGCGCCGCCGGATGGGTTAAGCCCGAGGCCGTTTCCCGCATTATCACGCCGGAAGCGCTGGTCGAGCGCCAGCGCCTGCTGCACTCGCCGTTTGTTTCCCAGCCGCCCGTTCAGGCGGCTATTTTGCTGACCACCTTTGCGTGGCCGTGGATCTGGGGCATTACCGGCAGCACGGCCTACGCCCTCGCCACCGAAATTCCCGTCCTGCACGCCGACAGCGATCTTGATCTACTGATTCGCGCCCCTGAACCGCTGACCGATGACGAACTGCGGCAGTGGCAGGCGCAGGTGGAAAAGCTGCCGTGCCGCGCCGACACCCAGATTGAAACGCCCTTTGGCGCGTTTGCGCTCAACGAATGGCTGCGCGAAGGACGCGTTCTGCTGAAAACCGCCACCGGGCCGCAGCTCACCGCGACGCCGTGGCACAGGGAGTCATGATGAAAATCCTCTTTACCTTTCCCGGCCAGGGCACCCAGCGCCCGGGAATGCTGCAAAACCTGCCCGACGGCGATGCCGTTCTTACTGAAGTCCGCGCGGTGCTTGGCGACGAAGCCAATACGCTCGACGCGCCAGATGCGCTGAAGCACACCCGAGCGGTGCAGCTTTGCCTGCTTATTGCAGGCGTGGCGTGGGCACGTGAACTGATGCGTAACGGCGTGACGCCCGATATCGTCAGCGGCCTGTCGATTGGCGCTTACCCTGCGGCGGTGGTGGCTGGCGCGCTGGATTTTCGCGACGCGCTGCGGCTGGTGGCCCTGCGCGGCGATTTAATGGAGCAGGCGTATCCCCACGGCTACGGCCTGACGGCGATTGTCGGCCTCACGCTGAATCAGGTTGAAAAGCTGATGACAGGTAGCGGCACTTACATCGCCAACCTTAATGCCGAAACGCAGATAGTGATTGCCGGCCGGGATGAGGATATGGCGGAGGTCGCGAGAAAAGCGCTAGCTGCCGGAGCCAACAAGGCTGCCCGGCTTGCGGTAAGCGTGCCGTCGCACTGTGCTTTGCTGGATAATCCGGCGGCAGAATTAGCTCAGGCGTTTGAATCAGTGACATTGTCACGCCCTCTGCTAGCCTACCTTAGCGGATCTACCGGTCGTGTGCTGTGGGAAGCGCAGAAAATCGCCGAAGATTTAGCCTTCAACATGGCGCGGACGGTACAGTGGCAGGACGCAATGGTTTCCGCCAATCAGCGCGATGCGCGGCTGGCGATTGAGATGCCGCCCGGTAGCGTGCTGACCGGGTTAACGCACCTCGCAGGCTGGCAGGGCGATGCCATCTGCATGGAGCGTAACAGCGTTGAAGTAGCACAGCATCTGGCGAAGCGCCTCAGCCGTTAAGACTGCGGGCGTACATCCGCCCTTCTGCCGCCAGCGCCAGCAGGTCCGCATCGCGTTCGCGATGGTGGGAATAGACGATCGAAATCAGCTGACGCATCTGATACGGCTCCGCCAGCTTTAACAGCTGTACGTCGTTTTCGTAGACCTTTTTCATCCGGCCGGGCAGCAGCGCGAAGCCGACCCCGGCCTGCACCAGGCTGATCATCGAAAAGATATCGTTGACCCTGGTGACAATTTCAGGCTCGAAGTCGGCCACCTGAAAAGCTTCTCGGAAGCCCGCGTAGGTCGCGAAGCCCTCCGCAAGCGAAACGAATTTACGGTCGGCGTAGTCGCGAAGGTCGGCGGGTTTTGTCGTATCCAGCCGTTCAGCCGCCGGAGCGGCGAGAAAAATGTCGTCTTCAAACAGCGGCACCACGTCAAACGCCGAGTTGCTGAACTCCCCTGCGTTGGTGGCGATCAGGATCGCGTCCAGGGCGTCGTCTTCCAGCATATCCAGCAGCATCTGGTTGGAGCCCATCGTCAGATCCAGCTCCAGCTCCGGCCGCCGCAGCTTCATCCCCATGATGATCCGCGGGACGGTCTCCAGCGTGAGCGAATAGAGCGTGCCGATCCGCAGTCGCCCCTGGCCGACGCCGGCGACCTTTCGCGTCGCCTCCAGCCCGCGCGCCATCAGGGTGGTGACGTCCTGACAATACTCCAGCAGCGTCCAGGCCGCCGGCAGCGGCAGCAGGTTGCGTCCCTTATGGACAAACAGCGGGCAGCCCACCCCCTCTTCCAGGGTATGCAGGGCCCGGTGGACGCTGACGCCGCTGAGCTGCATCGCTTCGGCGGTTCTGGCGATATTGCCTTTGGTCATAAACATCATAAATACCGCCAGCTTACGGAAGGTAATATCCTGGTTAATGTCGTCTTTCATGGCGCTGCACTCCCTCTTTCCGCCGCGGCTCGTTATTTCTTGTGTGAATTCAAGCCAGTATAACCGTAACGCCGGTAAATGTTTTAACGCAGCGCAAGGAACCAGCCGGTGCTGTCGGGCATCAGGGAGCAGCGCAATAGCGGATAGGCAAAAAAAATGCCGGTCAGCTGCTGAGCTGACCGGCATTACGCACGCGGGCGGGGTTAATACGGCGACTACAGCGCCATATCGTGCTGCGGAGAGTCCGCAGGCTTGAGTTCCGCGGACGGCGCGGCGGCAGGCTTCGTGCCGCTCATATTAATCACCGGCGGTTTGGTCAGCTGCAGCGTCGCGGCGGTGTCGTCCCACACCTGCTGGGTCAGCGCCGGGCTATCGTTCAGCTTCTGGCCATAGCTCGGAACGATCGCGTGGATGCGGCTCTGCCACTCCGCGGAGCTGAACTGCTGCGGGAACATCTGCTTCAGCACGTTCAGGGTAATCGGCGCGGCGGTAGAGGCGCCCGGAGAGGCCCCAAGCAGCGCGGAGATGGTTTTCTGCTCGTCGACCACCACTTCGGTCCCCAGCTTCAGCACTCCGCCCTTATCGGCGTCTCTTTTAATGATCTGCACGCGCTGGCCGGCCTGAATCAGCTTCCAGTCCTCTTTACGCGCGTCCGGATAGTACTCTTTCAGCGCCGCAAAGCGGTCATCGTCGCTGAGCATCACCTGGCTCACCAGGTATTTGACCAGATCGAAGTTGTCGAGACCGACGTGGGTCATCGGCAGAACGTTATCGGTGGTGGTAGTGCTCAGCAGGTCGAAGATAGAACCATTTTTGAGGAACTTCGTCGAGAAGGTCGCGAACGGCCCGAACAGCACCACGCGCTTGCCGTCAAGGAAGCGGGCGTCAAGATGCGGAACCGACATCGGCGGAGCGCCGACCGAAGCCTGGCCGTAGACTTTTTGCAGATGCTCTTTAGTCACCGCCGGGTTTTCGGTCATCAGGAAGGAGCCGCCCACCGGGAAGCCCGCATAGTTGTCGGCTTCCGGAATACCGGTCTTTTGCAGTAATTTCAGCGCGCCGCCGCCGGCGCCGATAAAGACATATTTCGCGTCAATCGTCTGCTCGTCGCCGCTATTGACGTTTTTAATCGTCACGTGCCACGAATTATCGGCATTACGCTTAAATGCGGTTACCTCAGAGGAGGTTTGCAGCGAGAAGTTATTATTTTTCTTCAGGCTGCCGATCAGCTGACGGGTTATTTCGCCGTAGTTGACGTCGGTCCCGACCGGGGTCCAGGTGGCCGCCACTTTTTGCTGCGGATCGCGCCCTTCCATCACCAGCGGCGCCCACTGTTTAATTTGCGCATGGTCGGTGGAGAATTTCATCCCCTGGAATAGTGTGGTTTGCTGCAGAGCGGTATAACGTTTTTGCAGATAATCAACGTTATCGCCCCAGACAAAGCTCATATGCGGGGTGGAATTAATAAATGAGTGCGGGTCATGCAAAATGCCGCGCTTTACCTGCGCCGTCCAGAACTGACGGGAAATCATAAACTGCTCGTTGATATCCAGCGCCTTACTGACGTCAATAGAGCCGTCCGCACGCTCTGGCGTGTAGTTCAGCTCCATGTTTGCCGAGTGGCCCGTACCGGCATTGTTCCAGCCGTTAGAGGACTCCAGCGCAACGCCGTCAAGCTTCTCTACCATCACCTGCTTCCAGTCCGGCTGTAATTCCTGCAGCCAGGTGCCGAGCGAGGCGCTCATGATCCCGCCGCCAATCAGCAGAAAATCGGTTTTCTTTGCGGCGTCGGTATTTGCGTAGGTTGCCGTACTGACGAACAGCGCCAATGCGGTCACGGATAAGATCGAGTTTTTTATTGCAGGCATAATAGAATTATCGCATAGCATAATGAAATAAGTGCCAACATGTTAACGCACTTTCATTATATTTTAAAATATCATTTACATTTTTCGCACAGTTAATCAATTATTTGAATTTACTTTTTTAACTTAAAAAAGTGAAAAGTGATTAATAAAATTAAAATGCGTCAACGTATAGCGATAATTAAAGGGCTGACGGCGCTCCCCGCCGGTTTCTTTAGTTACATAAGGTAAAAGCAGCGGCGCGCGGGAATATGGCGCGCCGCCGGGAATTAACTCTGCGACCCTGCCAGCTGATGCGTTTTATCCTGTAACGCAATGCGCAGATGATCGTTATTTTCCATCAGCAGCTCGCGCGCCCGCCATGCGTCAAGCCCGCTAAGCAGCATCAAAATCGCCGTCCGGCAGTGCTGATTGCAGCCGGTAAGCGCGGCTTTCGCCTCACTGCGCGAACAGCCGGCGGCCTCCATTACGATGGCGATTTGGCGTTCAGCCCAGCGCGGGCTGGTGGCCTGCAGATCGACGCGCAGGTTGCTAAAGACCCTGCCGCCGCGAATGGCCAGCCCGGTGGTCAGCATGCTGAGGAGCTGCCGCTGCGCCAGCTGGGCTTTCGGGTTACCAAACCCCGCCACCGCTTCCGGACCGGTTTGCGGCGCAACGATAATATCCGCCAGCTGCGCCGCTTCGCTATCCGCCTGCTGGGTCAGCACCGCGATCGGCGCGCCGAGCGACCAGGCGTGGCGCATCGCTCCCCATACCCACGGCGTTTTGCCGCTGACCGTCAGCGCCAGCAGCATATCGTTATTGCTAAAGCGCAGCGCCTGCAGCTCGCAAGCGCCAAGATCGTAGTCGTTGGCGGCCGTTTCCATCTCCTGCAGCGCCGCCGCTGGCCCACCGGCGATGAGCCCCACCAGCGAATGTTTCTCCTCAGGCGCAAACTCGTTGACGGCCTGCAGGGCCGCGCGTCCGGATGCGCCGGCGCCGACAATCACCAGCCGCCCTCCTCGGCTAAGGGTCGCCGCGGCGTTATCGACCAGGCGGGTCATTTCCGGCAGGCAGGCGTCGATGGCGTTGGCAATCTGCCGACCGTCTGCGTGCAGCATCGTCAGCATGTCGTAGGTGGTGAGACTATCGATGCGGCGGGTATCAGGGTGGCGTCGTTCCGTCATTGAAGCGGTTGGCTTACTGCTCATAAAAACCTCCATTTAAATAACTCCGCATTCACTATAGGGATATTTACCGCCGTCTCCTGCGAGTGGGGTCACGCTTCCCGGTTCCCGGCGAATCGTTTATTGCTTTTTTACATGCCTTTAAGAAATTCACACCATCAGCGATAATAGGCCTTCGCTGTTTACCCTGGGGTTGTTATGAATGAGTTAGCGGAGCAGGAACCGCCCGCGCGCAAACGCCGTAAGAGCATGAAGCTGAGTACCGCCGTGACGCTGATGATTGGCAGCGTGCTGGGTTCGGTACTGCTGCTTGTCTACGCGCTGTGGTTTATCCAAATCAGTGATACCACCCGCGACGGGCTGAAAGACACCGCCCTGGCGGTGGCGCGGACGCTTGCCGATATGCCGGAAGTGAAGCGCGGCCTGACCCACCCGGCGGACAGCGATATTATTCAGCCGCTGGCGCAGGCGATCGTCCGGCGCAACGATCTGCTGTTTGCGGTGGTCACCGATATGCAGGGTATTCGCTACTCGCACCCCAACAGCCAGATTATCGGCAAGCGGTTTATTGGCGATGACATTAACCCCACGCTGCAGGGAAAGGAGAACGTTGCCGTCAACCACGGCGTGCTGGCCCCGGCCCTGCGCGCCTTTACGCCGGTCTTTGACGCTAACCACCGGCAAATTGGCGTCGTGGCAATCGGTATTTCGCTTAGCAAGGTGGATACCCAGATTGCCAACAGCCGCTGGGACGTCCTCTTTACCGTGCTGTTCAGCGCCCTGGTCTGCGGTCTCGGAACCTGGAGCCTGGTTCGCGGCCTCAAGCGCGTGCTGCTCGGCCTGGAGCCGCAGGAGATCTCCACCCAGTACCAGCAGCGCCAGGCGATGCTGCACTCGTTAAAAGAGGGCGTGGTGGCGGTCGATACCGAAGGGCAAGTGACCCTTATCAATCCGGCCGCGCGCGAAATTTTGTTCAGCGGCCCCGATAAAACCCTCGGCCATACGCCGCTGCTCGCCGATTTACAGGAGGTCCTGCGCACCGGGACGCCAATTTACGACCGCGAGCTCGGCTGCAACGGTCTGCTGCTTATCAGCAATACCGTACCGGTGCGCAGCCAGAACGCCACCGTCGGCGCCATCAGCACCTTCCGCGACAAGACCGAGGTCAGCCAGCTGCTGCAGCGACTCGACGGCATGGTCAACTATGTGGATGCGCTGCGTACCACTTCCCACGAGTTTATGAATAAGCTGCACGTCATCCTCGGCCTGCTGAATATGAAAAGCTATGACAAGCTTGAGGAGTACGTGCTACAAACCGCCCATACCTATCAGGCCGACATCGGCGAAATCCAGCACCGCATAAAATCGCCGGTGGTCGCCGGCTTTTTGATTGGTAAAATCCAGCGTGCGAAAGAGCGTGGGTTTAGCCTTAACCTCGCGGAGGAGAGCCTCGTCCCCGACTGCCCCAACGAAAAGCAGATTACCGTCCTGGTCACCGTACTGGGCAATTTGATTGAGAATGCGCTCGACGCCATGCACGAGCAGCACGAGGGTGAAGTCAGCCTGCTGTTACATTATCAAAATGGCTGGCTAAGCGGCGAAGTGAGCGACGACGGCCCGGGGATCCCGGAGGCGAATATCGATGCCATCTTTAATAAAGGCTTCTCCACCAAAGGCGAGAATCGCGGCGTCGGCCTGTTTCTTGCCAGCCAGCAGCTGCGCGAACTGGGCGGGACGCTTGCCGTCGAGTCCGAACCCGGCGTATTTACCCAATTTTTTGTCCACCTACCCTGGGATAGTAAAAGGAACAGTGCGTGATAAATGTATTAATTGTTGATGACGATGCCATGGTAGCCGAACTGAACCGCCTGTACGTGGCGCGGATTTCCGGCTTCAGCTGCTGCGGCACCGCATCTACGCTGAATAAGGCCCGGGAGATGATTAACGACGACGAGCTGGAGATCGATCTGGTACTGCTCGACGTCTATATGCAGCACGATAGCGGGCTGGATCTGCTGCCGACCATCCGCGCCTCCGGCCGCGCCATCGACGTGATTATGATCACCTCCGCCGCCGATGCCGCCACCGTACAAACGTCGATGCACTACGGCGTTGTCGATTATCTGATTAAGCCCTTCCAGTTCCCGCGTTTTGAGGAGGCGTTAACCGCCTGGCGCGAGAAAAGAAAGCTGATGACCGGACAGACTTATTATGAGCAGGCGGACGTTGACCGCCTGCTGCACGGCGACGCGCCGGAAGCAACCGACGCGCGTAAGCTGCCGAAGGGGCTCACCTCGCAAACGCTGCGCACGCTCTGCCAGTGGATCGATGCGCACCCGGCGACCGAGTTCTCCACCGACGAGCTGGCGGTCGCGGTGAACATTTCCCGCGTCTCCTGCCGCAAATATCTGATTTGGCTGGCGCAGATTAATATCCTCTACACCAGCATTCACTACGGCGCCACCGGCCGGCCGGTCTATCGCTATCGGCTGGTGGCGGAGCAGTACAGCCTGCTCAAGCAGTACAGTCAGTAAGCCGATAGCCGCTATCCAGCAGCTGAAAGCGAAAGCGGCGCTGCGATGAGAGGATCACTTCGCGATTTTTAGTCACAAAAATCGCTTCAATATCCTCACGTTGACGCAGCGCTGCGCGCCCTTTCTCAACGCCCAGGCCGTAGATCAGGGTGGTCCAGATATCACCGTCGAGAGAGTCATCAGAAATGATGGTCACGCTCTCCAGCTCGTTTTCCAACGGATAGCCGCTGCGCGGGTCGAGAATATGGTGCCAGCGCCTGCCGTCCTGCTCAAAATAGCGCTCATAGACACCGGAGGTCACTACCGACTGGCCGGTAACCGCAATCGTGCCGACCAGCTCGTCGGCGGCGGCAAACGGTTTTTTCAGACCAATGGACCACTCCCCGAGGGTATGCACGTTTCCCCCGAGATTAATCAGCGCCGCGTCGACGCCCTGCCGCCGCAGGTCATCGCGCACCCGATCGGCAATGTAGCCTTTGGCAATGGCGCCAAGATCGATCTCCATACCCGGCTGAGCAAGAAACACGCTGCCCGCCGCCTCATCAAGGATCACATCCTGCGGCCGGGTCAGCGGCAGGCGGGCGGCAATCTCTGCCGCCGCCGGAACGCTGCGCCCCTGAAAGCCGATGCGCCAGAGCTTTACCAGCGGGCCAATCGCCAGGTTGAACGCGCTATCCCGCACCATGCTGGCGGCTTTTGCGCATTTGATCAGCTGATACACCGGACGGCTGACGGCCACCGCATGGCGACCGGCGGCATGGTTAATATCCATGACCTGCGAGCGCGCGCGGTTTACGGTAAGCAGATCTTCGTAGCGTTTAATCAGCTGGAAGGTACGGGAGGCGAGCGCGTCATCGTGACGGAACAGTTTAAGCAAAATGGGCGAACCCATTAAAACGGCGGAGTAGCTATAGACGCGACTATCGTCAGACATGGTTGCAGCTCCTGTGGATGACCCCGGCTCGCGGCCGGGGTATATCGCGAAGGGTTATCCTCTGGCGCGTTTTGCCGCCTCATGGCCCGCCAGGGTGCCAAAGATAATGATATCCGCCACCGCATTGCCGCCGATACGGTTGCCGCCGTGGATGCCGCCGACCACTTCCCCGGCGGCATAGGCGCCGGGAATCGGCTGCTGAGCGGTATTTAACACCGCGGTCGCGGTATTAATCGTCACCCCGCCCATAGTGTGGTGAACGCCCGGGGCGATGCGGATCGCATGGAACGGCCCTTCGTTAATCGGCGCCCGCAGCGCGGTGGTCCGGCCAAAATCATCGTCACGCTGGTTTTCAACAAAGCCGTTGTAGCGTTCGAGGGTGGCAAGGAAGGCATGGTAATCCATCCCCAGCGTCTCCGCCAGTTCGCGCGGGGAGCTGGCGCTGGTGGCCAGGCCTTTGGCGATATATTCATCTGCCGCTTTGTTTTTTGCCCGCACATGCTCGTCAAAGACGATCCAGGCGTACTGCTCCGGCAGCGCGATAATCGCCGCCGATACTTTATCGCGGGTCGCCATTTCGTTAAAGAAGCGCCGCCCCTGCTGGCTCACCAGAATGGCTCCGCCGCCGCGAATCGACTCCGAAATCAGGTATGAAGTCTTCTGCTCAACGGTCGGGTGGATCTGGATTTCGCCCATATCCACGGTGCCGGCGCCGATGCGTTCCAGCAGCGCGATGCCGCCGCCGGTCGCCCCTTTATGGTTGGTGGTGACAAAACCGGCGAGATCCGGACGGTACTTCACCACCATCGCGCTGTTGGCGCTGAAGCCGCCGGTGGCGACCACGATGCTCTTCGTCTGCACGTCGAAGCGCTCCTGCTCATCGTTGAGCAGACGTACGCCGCTCACTTCGTCGTTTGCCATCAGGATCTCTTTGACCGAGGTGTCCAGCATCACGTCAATCCCGCGTTTGCTGATATTGCGCACCAGGCCGCTAATCAGATAGCCGCCGACCGCCGACCCGTCGCGCGGACGGTGGGTACGATCAATGCTCATCCCGCCGGTGGTGGTGATATCGTTAAGCATGATCCCGCGGCGGGCCAGCCACTCAATCGCCTCCGGGGCGTTTTCGACAAAGCGGCGCAGCAGCTCAGGGTTGTTTTTGTTATGCCCACCCTTCAGGCTTTCCTGATAGAACAGTTCTTTGCTGTCCACGATCCCTTTTACCCGCTGGAAGCGCGTTTCCGCGGCGTTCATCCCGGCGGAGGCTTTAATGGTATTGCCGCCGATAGTCGGCATTTTTTCAACGAGCAGCACGCTGGCGCCTTCATCATGGGCCTGAATCGCCGCCGCCAGACCCGCACCGCCGCTGCCCACCACCACCACATCGTAGCTTTTCACCGCGCGATCGTCGCCGCCCTCTTCAATCGCCAGCGCTTTGCTGGATTTCAGCATCGCTTTGGATACCGCTTTTTTCACCGCCTCGCTTTGGCTGGTGGCGCCGGATATGGCGTCAACGTGCGGAGTATTGGCGGTCAAAATGCGCTCGCGGATCTCTTCAAAGCTGGTGGTGAACTCCACGGTCTGTACCGCGCTGGAGGCCAGCTCCACGTCGGCAATGCGATCGCTCTCAAGGCTGACGTGGATAACCAGCTCGCTGGCCTCGTCCTGTACGGTTTCAACAAAGACGCCGGGCTTAAACTTCGCATCGCCCATGCTCATATCGCGGATCATCGCTTCCACCAGCGAGAAGCGCCACAGCGGCTCCGGAATATGCAGGGCTTCACGCCGGGTGCTGTCGATAAACAGCTCCAGATTTTCGCCATCGGCAACGCGGTCGGTCCAGTCAGGATAGGCAATGCAGGCCCGCCCAACGGCGATCAGATCGTAGCCGCGATCCAGCCCCTGCTCGGCATCTGCGGCGTTAACGATCCCGCCAACGCCCATCACCGGAACCTGCGCGAGGTTAGCGGAGCGCAGCGCGCAGTATTTTTCAATCAGCGGCGTCGGATCGCAGGTATCGACGATGGAGGGGCGCAGCGAGGCACCCACCGAGAAGTGCAGATAGTCGAGGCCCCGCGCCGCCAGTTTTTCCAGCAGGTAGAGGGTGTCGTCAAAGCGGATGCCCGGCTCTTCCAGCTCTTCCGGCGAGAAACGGTAGCCGATAATAAAAGCGTCGTCCGCGTATTGGCTGACCATTTTATGGGTGATATCCAGCACCGCCAGCGGGAATCTGGCGCGATTATCGCGGCTGCCGCCCCAGCAGTCGTCACGCTGGTTAGAGTTAGGGGAATAGAACTGCTGGATAAGATAGGTATTGGCGCCGTGAATTTCGACCCCGTCAAAACCGGCCTGAATCGCGCGGCGGACGCCGTCACCAAATTTCGCGATCGTCTCCTCTACTTCCTCAGCGCTTAGCGCGCGCGGCATCGCGGCGCCGTCGCGCGGAGCGGCCAGCGCGCTCGGCGCTACCGGCTGTCGGCCGCCGATAAGCTGCGGGTCGACCATGCGGCCGCCGTGATAGATCTGCAAAACGGCTTTCGACCCTTCCGCCTGGATGGCTTCGGCAATTTTGGCGAGGCCGGCAATTTTGTCATCATTGTCGATGCCTATGGCGCCAGGGAAAGCCAGGCCATAGTCATCGATAAAGCAGCACTCGACAATAATGGTACCGATGCTGCCCGCTCGGGCGCGGTAGTACTCCACCAGCTCGCTGGTGACGGAGCCGTCAAAATAGCCGGTGCAGGTGGTCATCGGTGCCATAAACAGGCGGTTTTTTAGCTCAGTTCCGTTTGGTAAGGTAAAGGGCTGCAAAATACGTTGATTACTGGTCATAGTAATACTCCAGATTTTAAATATTGAAATTCAGAATTCGGTAAGGAATTTATTTTTAGTTGTGCTTTTAATTCCTGTTGTCATGCTAATAATATAGCGAATTTTTTAGTTACCAAATCACTTACGTTAGTTAAAAAACTATTTAATACCAACAATAACATCACTACCTCTATCGTATTATTTTTTTAAAATACAACGTTTACATAAAGCATAATATCGATAACAAATAAGATACTTTTGTTAATAATAAATAAAATGATCGTCAATATTATAACCAATAAAAATCAACACGTTAAAAGATAATCCCGTTTCATCAAGACTCTAAAAACCGACTTACTTTTAACATTTAGCGATATTTCGCACAAATAACCACCCTCTCCCGTAGGGTTATTGCGCGAAGTAAAAAAAACGCCACACCCCTGGATTTATTGATCTCAATCAATTGCAATTCGACATCAAAGAGCAATATATAAATAACCAACAGATTTAATTTAGCGCCCTAAAAAATGCGTTAAATAACCGTCGCGGTGATAATAAAAGCCAATGATTAATAACTAAAGAAAGTTTTGAAATTAAAGAAATCAGAAGTCACCGATGACTAAACCTTATTTTTAACTACTTGCAGATACTCATTATGAAAGAGAAAAAGACAACCACGCCGCCTGCCGGTGCAGCCAGTCCTAAGGCTGTTGATAAAAGTCGTCTGCTGATGATGGCGCTGCCCATTATCGTGGCCGTACTGCTACTTTTCATCCCGGTGCCTGATGGCCTGCCGCCATATGCCTGGCACTACTTTGCCATTTTCGTCGGCGTGATCGTCGGTCTGATTTTCGAACCCCTTCCCGGGGCGGTGATCGGGATCACCGGGGTGGTGGTTATCGCCCTGTGCAGCCAGTGGCTGCTATTCGATCCGGCGCAGCTGGCGGACCCCAAATTCAAGCTTGCCGGCGCCTCGTTTAAGTGGGCGGTAAGCGGCTTTGGTAACTCTACCGTGTGGCTGATTTTCGGCGCCTTTATGTTTGCCGCTGGCTACGACAAAACCCAGTTTGGACGCCGTCTGGCGCTGATTCTGGTAAAATACCTCGGCCGCCGCAGCCTGACGTTGGGCTACGCCATCACCTTTGCCGACCTGCTGCTGGCCCCCTTCACTCCGTCGAATACCGCCCGTAGCGGCGGGACGATTTACCCGATTATCGCCAACCTGCCGCCGCTGTATGGCTCTAAGCCTAACGACCCTAGCGCCCGGCGGATCGGTTCCTATCTGATGTGGGTGGCTATTACCGCCGCCTGTATTACCAGCTCGATGTTCCTCTCGGCGCTGGCGCCTAACCTGCTGGCCCTCGCGCTGGTGAAAAGTATTGTCGGTATCAATATCTCCTGGGGCACCTGGTTTATCGCCTTCCTGCCGGTGGGCGTGCTGCTGATTCTGGTGATGCCGCTGCTGGCCTACTGGTTCTATCCGCCGGAGGTGAAGGTGAATGATGAGGTGCCGCTGTGGGCCGCGCGTGAGCTGGAAAAACTGGGTCGGCTGTCGCGTAATGAAATTCTGCTGCTGGTGTTCGTCTGCTTCGCGCTGACGATGTGGATCTTCGCCGCCGAGTGGATTGAACCGGCGCTGGCGGCGCTGCTGGTCATCGTCCTGATGCTGTGGACCGGCGTTCTGTCATGGAGCGATATCACCAATAATAAAGCGGCGTGGAATACCTTCGTCTGGTTCGCCACCCTGGTGGCGCTGGCGGATGGCCTCTCCTCCACCGGCTTTATCGCATGGCTGGGTAAAGAAGGCGGCGCGCTGATGAGCGGTATCTCTCCGGGAGTCGCCACCATCTTGCTGCTGCTGGCGTTCTACCTGCTGCACTACCTGTTTGCCAGCACCACCGCCCATACCACCGCGCTGCTGCCGGCCATGCTGACCATCGCCTCCACCATTCCGGGTATGAATATGCAGGTATTCGTACTGCTGATGGTCACTTCGCTGGGCATTATGGGGATCATCACCCCGTACGGTACCGGCCCCAGCCCGATCTACTACGGCAGCGGCTATCTGCCGACCAAAGACTACTGGCGCCTCGGCACCATCTTCGGCGCCATCTTCCTGGCCGCCCTGCTGCTGATTGGTTATCCGTGGATGTCCATGATGTTCTGATTCACAACCGTCGGGGTCACTCCCGGCGGTTTTACTCTTAGGGAGCTTAAACAATGTCGACTAAACCGTTTGTTTATCAGGAAGCTTTTCCGCTGGCGAAAGATAAGACTGAATACTATCTGCTGAGCAAAGAGCACGTCAGCGTCGCCGGGTTCGAGGGCGAGGAAATTCTCAAGGTTGCGCCTGAAGCGCTCACCCTGCTGGCCCAGCAGGCATTTCACGACGCGGCCTTTATGCTGCGCGTTTCCCACCAGCAGCAGGTAGCGGCCATTCTGCTCGATCCCGAGGCCAGCGAAAACGACAAGTACGTCGCCCTGCAGTTCCTGCGTAACTCAGAGATTGCCGCCAAGGGCATTCTGCCCACCTGCCAGGACACCGGCACCGCCATCATCATGGGCAAGAAAGGCCAGCGGGTGTGGACCGGCGGCGGCGACGAAGCGGCGCTGGCGCGCGGCGTCTACAACACCTATACCGAAGATAACCTGCGCTATTCGCAAAACGCCGCGCTGGATATGTATAAAGAGGTCAACACCGGCACCAACCTGCCGGCGCAGATCGATCTGTACAGCGTTGACGGCGACGAATACAAATTCTTGTGCATGGCAAAAGGCGGCGGTTCGGCCAACAAAACCTATCTCTATCAGGAAACCAAGGCGCTGATTACCCCGGCGAAGCTGAAAAACTACCTCGTCGAGAAGATGCGTACCCTCGGCACCGCCGCCTGCCCGCCGTACCACATTGCTTTTGTTATCGGCGGGACCTCTGCGGAATCGACGCTGAAAACCGTTAAGCTGGCCTCCACCCACTATTACGACGACCTGCCAACCGAAGGCAACGAGCACGGCCAGGCGTTCCGCGACGTGCAGCTGGAGCAGGAGCTGCTGCTGGCCGCGCAGGATCTCGGCTTCGGCGCGCAGTTTGGCGGCAAGTACTTTGCCCACGACATCCGCGTGATTCGCCTGCCGCGCCACGGCGCCTCCTGCCCGGTCGGGATGGGGGTTTCCTGCTCCGCCGACCGCAACATCAAGGCGAAGATCAACCGTCACGGGATCTGGATTGAGAAACTGGAGAGCAACCCCGGCCAGTACATCCCGGAAGCGCTGCGCCGGCAGGGTGAAGGCCAGGTCGTCAGCATTGACCTCAATCAGCCGATGAACGATATCCTCAAGCAGCTTTCGGCCCATCCGGTTTCAACCCGCCTGACGCTGAACGGCACGATTATCGTCGCCCGCGATATCGCCCACGCTAAGCTCAAGGAGCTGCTGGATAACGGTAAAGCGCTGCCGCAGTATGTGAAAGATCACCCGATCTACTACGCCGGTCCGGCGAAAACTCCGGAGGGTTATGCGTCAGGTTCGCTGGGGCCGACCACCGCCGGAAGGATGGACTCCTACGTCGATCTGCTGCAGTCCCACGGCGCGAGCATGGTGATGCTGGCGAAAGGCAACCGCAGCCAGCAGGTGACCGATGCCTGCCATAAGCACGGCGGCTTCTATCTCGGCAGCATCGGCGGCCCGGCGGCGGTGCTGGCGCAGCAGAGTATTAAGAGCCTTGAGTGCGTGGCTTATCCGGAGCTGGGAATGGAGGCTATCTGGAAAATCGAGGTGGAAGACTTCCCGGCGTTTATTCTGGTGGATGATAAAGGCAACGACTTCTTCCAGCAGATTCAGAACCAGCAGTGTAACGGCTGTGCCCAGCGGTAATGTTGCCGGCTAAAGCCGGGCGCTGCGTGGTATCATTTAGCTAAGAGGTATTCCGTTCACCCTACGTCAGGCAGAACATGCGGCCTCAGTGCGAAGTGACCGGGTTAAGGGGAAGATAACCGTCTTCCCCTTAACAATCCCCGCGGTCCCGCACGGAAATCGGTGCTGCGCACGGCCTGCAGCCTGCGATCGGCTCAACTCGACTTGCTCGCCCGTTCCGGGGCTCGCTCCTGTCTCGATTCGCCTCTTGCCGCCATACCTGGCGGCCAGCCCTTGTCTTCCGGCCTTCGGTTCGCCGATTTCAGCGGGGTCCAGGGCCCCGCTGCACGCCTTTTCATCCCAAAATGTCCATCACTGCGGAGAGCAACAACGATCGAGGAAAAAGCAGGCAACGATCGAATTGACAGGCGCAGCTCGGGCACGTTTTTTATCACCCCGCGGCTAGTGACCGGCCGAGGGGGCGCCCGGCGCTCCGGCGCGGCTGAACGGCGGACGGGCAAACCAGATAACCACAATCAGCGCCATAAAGCCCCAGCCTAAAACCCAGAAGTAGTCGATGGTCGACATCATATAGGCCTGTTGCTCAATGGTTTTATCGATCAGCGCCATATGCTGCTGGGTCGCTCCGCCCATCTTCTCCACGTAGTCCACCGCCGCAGGATTATAAGCAGAGACGCTTTCGGTCAGGTTGGCATGGTGGAACACCTCCCGCCGCGACCAGATCCAGGTGGTCAGCGAAGACGCAAACGAGCCGCCCAGCACGCGGAAGAAGGTCGCCAGACCGGAGCCTTCCGCCACCTCCGCCCCGTTGAGGTTCGACAGCACGATAGTGGTGATCGGCATAAAGAAAAACGCCACGCCAATCCCCATAAACAGCTGCACTTCGGCGATAGTGCGAAAATCGACGTCGGTGTTGAACTGCGCGCGAATAAGGCAGGAAGCCCCCATCGTCAGGAACGAGAGCGAAGCCAGAATACGCAGGTCGAAATTATTGGCGTAGCGGCCAATAACCGGCGTCATCACCAGCGGCAGCACGCCCATCGGCGCGGCGGCAAGCCCGGCCCAAATGGCGGTATAGCCCATCTGCGTTTGCAGCCACTGCGGCAAAATAATATTGATGGCAAAGAACGCCGCATAGCCCAGGGTCAGCGAAAGCGTACCGATCGCAAAGTTACGGTCCTTAAACAGGCGCAGGTTGACGATCGGATGGCGCTCGCCCAGCTCCCAGATGACAAACGCAACCAGCGAAATCGCCGAAATCGTCGACATCACAACGATGTGAATTGAGGCGAACCAGTCGAGATCGTTGCCTTTGTCCAGCACCACCTGCAGCAGCCCGACGCCAAGCACCAACAGCGCAATGCCGATGTAGTCAATCGGCGCATGGGTGGTGGTCTCTTCCCGCGCGCGCATCTGCGTCCAGACGACGATCGCGGCGAAGATGCCGATCGGCACGTTGATGTAGAAAATCCACGGCCAGGAGTAGTTATCGGTGATCCAGCCGCCGGTTATAGGCCCGACAATCGGCGCCACCACCGTCACCATCGACAGCAGCGCGAGCGCCATGCTGCGCTTGCTCGACGGGAAGATAACCAGCAGCAGCGTCTGGCACATCGGGAACATCGGTCCGGCGAAAAAACCCTGCAGGGCGCGAAAGATAATCAGCTCGCTCATGCTGTGGGCAAAGCCGCACAGGAACGACGTCAGGGTAAACAGCACCACCGAGCCGATAAACAGCTTTAGCTGGCCGAAGCGCCGGGTAAACCAGCCGGTCAGCGGCAGCGCAATGGCGTTACACACCGCAAAGGAGGTGATAACCCAGGTCCCCTGATCGGCGCTCACCCCGAGGTTGCCGGCAATCGTCGGCAGCGCCACGTTGGCAATAGTGGAGTCCAGCACCTGCATAAACGTGGCCAGCGACAGCGCGAGCACCGCCAGCCACATATTGGGCGGCGTAAATGCGGCCTTATCTTGCATAACGTCTCTCTTAACGGGCGCCGGCGGCTACCGCTTTGCTGTTGTCATGAAGGATTTTAGCCACCAGCTGGTCCGCCTGTTCCAGCGGGTTCTGATACACATCCGTGGTGAAACGCGGGGCGCTAACGGTTTGCTGCGGCAGCAGATGGCCATCGGTATCGCGAATATCAACGCGAACGTTCATCGACAGCCCCACCCGCAGCGGGTTTTTCTGCATATCGTGCGGGTCCAGCGTGATGCGTACCGGCAGACGCTGGACGATTTTGATCCAGTTGCCGCTGGCGTTCTGCGCGGGGAGCAGCGAGAACGCGCTGCCGGTGCCAATGCCCAGGCTTTCAATGGTGCCGTGATATTCCACGTCGTCGCCGTAAAGATCCGCGCTGAGCGTCACTTTCTGCCCCAGGCGCATCGCGTTCATCTGACTCTCTTTGAAGTTGGCGTCGACCCAAACCTCATTCAGCGGCACGATAGCCATCAGGGTGGTCCCCGAATCGACGCGCATGCCGAGCTGGACCGCGCGTTTGGCTACAAAGCCGCTGACCGGCGCAACGATGGTGCTGCGCGAATTATCCAGATAGCGCTGACGCAGCGTGGCCACCGCGCTTTTGATTTCGGGATGACTGTCGATAACCGTGTCATCAACCATCGCCGTGTTGGTGCGTAACGCCTCCTGAGCGGCGGCTAAGTCGCTCTGCGCGCTGGTGACCGCGTCGCGATAGTGGGAGAGATCTTCCGCAGCGATGGCGCCGCTCTGGAAGATTTTCTGCCGCCGGGCGTAGTCGTTTTGCGCCGTCTGCAGGGCGACCCTTTTCGCCGCGACCTGGGCACGGTAGTTATCCGCCGTGCTGTAGAGGCCGCGAACCTGACGCACGGTGTTGGCCAGATTGGCTTCCGCCTGCTGCAGCGCAATTTCGGTATCGCTCGGATCGAGCAGCACCAGCGGCTGCCCCTTCTGCACAAAGTCGCCCTCATCCACCGTAACCTGGGTCACCGTACCGCCGATTTGCGGGGTCAGCGTTACCTGGTTGCCGTTGACGTAGGCATCGTCGGTCGATTCATAGTAGCGGGCGTACAGCAGGTACCATGCCAGGCCGCCTGCGGCGGCCAGAAGCAGAATAATCAGTAAAATAATAAAGTTGCGTTTGCGCTTGCTGCCGCGCTCGGCGTGCTGTGCAGGTGTGGTTTCCATCTTGTCCGGACCTTCTTGAATACGTTAGCGATGAGGGGCAACAATTTCGTCTGGCAGCATTTTTGTCATTAGCTCTACCAGTAAACGAGACTCGTCGGGGGTCAGTCGGGCGGTAAGGTCGCTGATGATTGACGCCAGCGCTTCATTAACAAAGCGCTCGCAAATCAGCTCGCCTTTGCCGGTCAGCGCCAGCACGACCTGCCGCTTATCCTGCGGATTAGGCGAACGGCTGATGAGATCGCGCTTAACCATGCGATCCACCATGCGGCTCATCGCCCCGGCATCCATGACCAGATTTTTGCTGATCTCAACCGGACTGGTGACGCCCTTATAGATGCTGATCAGCACCTTAAACTGGGCGGCAGTAATATCCATGCCGGAGAAGTACTGGCTGATTAGCTGGTCTTTATACTGGTTTGCCAGATGAATTAATAAACCCAAGTGGAACTTGTTATTGATAATACCCGGATGGTTACTCATGATATTTGCCTGGTCAGTAATTGCAGATGAAATTACTGACCAGGCATCTATTTGTCAACGCCGTGTCAAGAAGATCGCACATTTTGTCAGGACGAGCGCCGACGGTTGCGCCGGAAGAGGTCAACAAAATAGAGGGTTAACGCGAGGAAAGCCGGGCGCAAACGCCCGGCCCGAGAACGCTTGCTTACGCCTGCTGCGCGTCCAGCTCGTCAAACACCTGCTGCGCCAGGTGCATCGTGGCGTTGGCCGCAGGCAGACCGCAGTAGAGCGCGGAGTGCATAATCAGCTCCTTGAGCTCATCGCGGGTCACGCCGTTATTAAACGCAGCGCGCAGATGCATTTTGAGCTCCGCTTCGCGGTTAAGCGCTATCAGCATCGCGATGGTGATCATACTGCGAGTATGGTGATCCAGCCCCGGCCGGGTCCAGGTTTCGCCCCATGCGTAGCGGGTAATAAAATCCTGAAACTCGGCATTAAGCGGGGTCAGCTTGTCCAGCGTGCGGTCGACGTGCGCATCGCCCAGCACCTTGCGCCGTACGCCCATTCCCTCCTGATAACGCGCTTTATCATCCATGCCGTTCCCCCCGGAAGAACCCCAGCAATGCGGCGCTGAATACCCCTGCCGCTTCGATATTAGACAGATGCGATGCGGCCACTACCACCACCTGCGAGGCGGGGATCTGCTGATGCAAAAAGTTAGCATCCGCCACCGTCGTGACAGGGTCACTTTCCCCGGCGATAATCAGGGTTGGAAGACTAATGTGCCCCACTTCGCTACGCAGGTCGGCCGCCGCCAGCGCTTCGCAACAGGCGGCATACCCTTCGGCATCGCTATGGGTCAGCTGATGGCATAGCGACTCCACCACCTCCGGCGCTTTCTGACGAAAGGCGTGGGTAAACCAGCGATCCGCCGCGCCGGCGGCGACGACATCCATCCCCTCCTGACGGACGGCCCGCGCCCGCGAGAGCCAGCTGGCCTGGTCGCCAATCCGCGCGGCGGTATTGGCCACCGCGATGGCGTAAAATCGTTCCGGGGCAAAGCGTCCCAGCCATAGTCCGGTCAGCCCGCCCATCGAAATCCCGCAAAACCAGGCTTTCTCAATTTGCAGATGATCGAGCAGCGCAATAACGTCTTCGCCAAGCTGGGCGAGGGTCACTTTACCGCTTTTAGCGGTTTGACCATGACCGTGGGTGTCGTAACGCAGCACGCGAAACTGCGCGGTTAGGGCAGCCAGCTGCGGCTGCCACATCGATCGGGTGGTGCCCAGCGAGTTGGACAGAACGATAACCGGCGCACCTTCCGGCCCGTCAATCTGGTAATCAAGGTTCATCACGTTGTTCCTTGTAACGCGCCACGACCTGGCGCACAAAAATTTCCGCACTGCCGGTCGCCGTTGTCGGGTCCAGCAGCTGGGTTAAACGGCTTGCGCTAAAGTGCTGGCTCACCAGAGGATCGCTTTCCAGCAGCGCCAGCAGCGGGCGCGACTGGTCAATCGCCTGACGGCACAGCGCCTCTACCCGATGATGGGCGTCGGCCTTACCGATAAACTCCGCCAGCGCCAGAGTGACCGCTTCAGCCATAATCAGGCCGTGGGTCATATCAAGATCGGCGCGCATTTTTTGCGGGAAAACCTGCATATCGCGCACCAGATCGACGCTTTGTTGCAGCGCGCCGCCGACGAGGGTAATCAGCTCCGGCAGCGTTTCCCACTCCGCCTGCCAGCCGCCGAGCGCGCGCTCGTGCTGCTGGATCTGGCCGGCATACAGGCAGGCCACCAGGCCCGGCGTGCGCTGGGCCGCAGTCAGAATCGCCGCGCAGGCGATCGGATTACGCTTGTGCGGCATCGTCGACGAGCCGCCGCGGCCTTCCCCTACCGGCTCCGCAACTTCGGCAACTTCCGTTTGCATCAGCAGCGAAAAGTCGTTGGCAAATTTTCCCAACGTCCCGCAGACCCCGGCGTACCAGGCGCCCACTTCCAGCAGCCGATCGCGCTGGCTGTGCCACGGGGCGTCCGGCAGCGCCAGGCCAAGCTCGGTCGCCAGCTGCCCGGCGACCTCCGGCCCACGCCCTTTTAACGCGTCCAGCGTGCCCGCCGCGCCGCCAAACTGCAGCACCAGGACGCGGGCGCGCATTTCTCGCAGCCGCAGCTGCCAGCGCAGCAGCGCATCGAGGGTGCCCGCAAGCTTGAGGCCAAAGGTCACCGGCAGCGCGTGCTGCATCCAGGTGCGCCCCGGCATGACCGTATGCTGATGCCGCTGCGCCTGCAGCGCAAACTCAGCCGTCAGGCGCTGCAGCAGCAAGTCGGTCTCCGCCAGCGCGCCGCGCAGCTGCAGAACCAGACCGCTGTCGATAGCATCCTGGCTGGTGGCTCCCCAGTGCACGTAGCGAGCGGCCTGCGGGTCCGCGGCGTTAACGCAGGCGGTGAGCTGTTTGACCAGCGGGATCGCCAGGTTACCGGCGCGGGTCGCCGCCTGTCCCAGAGCGGAAAAATCGATCTGCGAATGGCGGCAGGCGTTGACCACCGGCGCGACGGCGAACTGCGGCACAATGCCACAGGCGGCCTGGGCACGAACCAGCGCGGCTTCAAAATCCAGCATCCCCTGTACCCGCTGCGCATCGCTAAACCAGGCGGTTAGCGGGCTGGTGCGCATCATCGGGGTCAGCAAACTCATTTTGGCTCCTTAAACACGTTCAATAATCAGCGCAATTCCCTGGCCGACGCCGATGCACATGGTGCACAGCGCGTAGCGGCCGCCGGTGCGCCGTAGCTGATAGGCGGCGGTCAGCGCCAGCCGCCCGCCGGATGCGCCCAGCGGATGGCCTAAGGCAATCGCCCCGCCGTTAGGGTTAACGTGCGCGGCGTCGTCCGGCAGGCCTAAATCGCGCGTCACCGCCAGCGCCTGCGCGGCAAAGGCTTCGTTGAGTTCAATAACATCCATCTGCGCCAGCGTCAGTCCGGTCAATGCCAGCACCTTGCGCACTGCCGGAGCCGGGCCGAAGCCCATAATTCTTGGCGCGACCCCGGCCGTCGCCACGCCGACAACGCGCGCCAGCGGCTGCAGGTCGTTCGCCATCAGCGCCTGTTCGCTTGCCAGCAGCAGCGCGCAGGCCCCGTCGTTGACCCCCGAAGCGTTGCCGGCGGTCACCGAGCCGTCGGCACGCACCACGCCTTTTAGCTTCGCCAGCGCCTCCAGCGAGGTGCTGCGCGGGTGCTCATCGCGGGTGAACAGCAGCGGCTCGCCCTTGCGCTGCGGGATTGAGACCGCGATGAGCTCATCGGCAAAGCGCCCGGCCTCCTGCGCCTCTGCGGTTCGCCGCTGGCTGCGCAGGGCGAAAGCGTCCTGGTCTGCGCGCGAAATCGCGAAATCAGCGGCCACGTTTTCGGCGGTTTCCGGCATCGAATCGACGCCATACAGCGCCTTCATCCGCGCGTTGATAAAGCGCCAGCCGATAGTGGTATCTTCAATCTGCATGCTGCGGCTATAGGCGTTTTCAGCTTTACCCATGACAAAGGGCGCGCGCGACATGCTCTCTACCCCGCCGGCGATCATCAGCTGAGTCTCGCCGCTTTTAATCGCCCGCGCTGCGACGCCGATCGCATCAAGGCTCGAGCCGCACAGACGGTTAATGGTGCTTCCGGGAACCGTTTCCGGAAGGCCGGCCAGCAGCAGCGCCATGCGCGCGACGTTGCGGTTATCCTCACCGGCCTGGTTGGCGCAGCCGTAAATCACGTCATCGATGCGTGAAGGATCCAGCCCCGGATTGCGCTCCAGCAGCGCTTTTAGCGGCAGCGCGCCTAAATCGTCGGCGCGCATCGGCGCCAGAGCGCCCGCAAAGCGACCGAAGGGTGTACGTACCGCATCACAGATAAATGCCTGATTCATCATAGGTTCCTTATGCGCTTTTCGCCAGATGTTCGCAGGTCAACGCCACCGGCGTGATGCGCTGCAGCTCTTCAAAAGAGAGGCCGTTGAAAATTTCCCGTACTACCGGGCCGCCGGGGGTGATATCGATAACCGCAAGATCGGTGTAGATGCGGCTGACGCAGCCAACGCCGGTCAGCGGATAGCTGCAGCGTTCGACCAGCTTGCACTCGCCGTCGCGGGTCAGATGATCCATCATCACGAAGACCTGTCGCGCGCCGATGGCCAGATCCATCGCCCCGCCGACGGCCGGAATCGAGTCCGGCGCGCCGGTGCTCCAGTTGGCGAGGTCGCCGCAGGCAGAGACCTGATAGGCTCCCAGCACGCAGATATCAAGATGGCCGCCGCGCATCATGGCGAAGGAGTCGCCGTGGTGGAAGAAACAGCCGCCTTTCAGCAGCGTGACGTACTCTTTCCCGGCGTTAATCAGCTCCGGGTCCTCTTCGCCCGGCTGCGGCCTGCCCCCCATTCCCAGCAGGCCGTTTTCGCTGTGCAGGAACACTTCTTTATCCGCCGGCAGATAGTTGGCGATGCGGGTCGGTAAGCCGATACCGAGGTTCACATAGGCCCCTTCCGGAATATCGAGAGCCACGCGCTGGGCCATTTCATCACGAGTTAATTTTTGCATCGTTGGCTCCTCAGGCGCTCTGTGCGGTAATGGCTTTTTCCAGCGAGAAGACGCGCTGGACAAAAATCCCCGGGGTAATGATATTTTCCGGGTCCAGTTCGCCAAGAGTGACCAGGCGGGAGACCTCAGCGATGGTGGTTTTGGCGGCGGTCGCCATAATCGGGCCGAAGTTGCGCGCCGCTTTGCGATAGACCAGGTTGCCCCAGCGATCCGCGTGGTGGGCCTTGATCAGCGCAAAATCGGCCTTAATCGGATATTCGAGAACGTAGTGCCGCCCGTCGATTTCGCGGGTCTCTTTGCCTTCCGCCAGCGGCGTGCCGTAGCCGGTCGGGGTAAATATCGCGCCCAGCCCGGCGCCGGCGGCCTGGATGCGGGCCGCCAGATTGCCCTGCGGAACCAGCTCCAGCTCAACCTTGCCGCGACGGTAGAGATCGTCAAAAATTTGCGAGTCAACCTGACGCGGGAAAGAGCAGATCATCTTGCTCACCCGCCCGGCCTTCAGCAGCGCCGCCAGGCCCACCTCACCGTTGCCCGCGTTGTTGTTGATAATGGTTAAGTCGCGGGCGCCCTGCTCAATCAGGGCATCAATCAGGTACGTTGGCTGACCGGCGGGACCAAAACCGCCGATCATGATGGTCGCGCCGTCGTGGATCCCGGAGATGGCATCGCTTAGCGTCGACACGCTTTTATCAATCATCAGGTCGCTCCTTTATGTGCGGTAATCGCACTTATATACGTTGTTCGCACAAAATGTGACCCGCTTAACGATGTTGGTCAAGGGCGATAATCGAAATATGGTGCGATAATCGAACATCGTATATCTTTAGCGAAAGAATGTGATCGATGGCAAATATGGAGAACAAAATGGAGAAGCATCCAGACGATTTACTGACCGGCGATAGCGACCCGTTTAAGGGCGATCCGAACTTTATGGCCTCGCTGGCCCGCGGGCTGGAGGTGATCCAGGCATTCACCCCGCAGCGTCCGGTGCTGTCGATCTCACAGATCAGCCAGAAGACCGGCATTCCGCGCGCGGCGGTGCGCCGCTGCCTCTACACGCTGGGCAAGCTGGGGTTTGTCTATGCCGAAGATGGTAAGAATTTTCAGCTGCGCCCGCGCATCCTCGCCCTTGGCCACGCCTGGCTCGCCTCAACCCCGCTGGCGCGTTCTGCCCAGCCGGTGCTCAAGCATCTGAGCGAAATGCTTAATGAATCCTGCTCAATCGCCACCCTCGACGGCGACGATATTCTGTACATTGCCCGCGCCTCCAGCTCGCGCATTATGACTATCGATCTGGATATAGGCAGCCGGCTGCCGGCCTGGGCAACCTCGATGGGCCGGGTGCTGTTAAGCCATCAGCCGGAGGAGAAACTGAACGATATGCTGGGTCGGGTGACGATGATTCGCTATACCCCGCAGACGGTGGATTCGGTGAATAAGCTGCGCGCCGAGCTCAAGCGCGTCCACCAGCAGGGCTATGCGCTGAACGATCAGGAGCTGGAGATGGGGCTGCGCTCGCTGGCGGTGCCGCTGTTTAACCCACAGGGACAGGTTCAGGCGGCGCTGAACGTCGGCGTCCATGCCGGACAGGTTTCCACCCGCGAAATGCTGGATCGGGTGCTGCCCGAGCTGCAAAAGGCGGCCCGGGAGCTGACGCTGCTGCTGCGCTAGCGGCTGCGTTTGGCGTGGCGTTCCCAGTTTTCCTGCTTTGCCTCGGCCGATTTGCGCAGGGCGACATAGCACGCCCCGCTGCCGCCGTGATGCGCAGAGGCGACGCAAAACGCCTGCACCTCGGGAAGTTCTTCCAGCCAGCGCGCCAGGTAGCTGCGGATAATATTGGGGTGAGCGTTGTCGTCGCGCCCTTTGCCATGAACAATCAGCACGTTGCGCAGCGCCTCTTTCTGCGCCTGAACCACAAAGGCAAACAGCATTTGCCGGCACTGTTCGACCGGCCGGCGCAGCAGATTGAGGCTCGCCTGCTGGCTATATTTCCCCTGCCGCAGCTTGTCCAGCACGCCGTTTTGTAACCCCTCGCGCCTGAACTCCAGCGGTGTCGTCAGCGGCAGCACGTCGAGATAGCCGGTGGTCAAAAAGTTATCCAGCTGCAGCGCGTCGATGCGCTGCGGGGTACGGGCGTGGCGCTCGGGATGCCACAGCACGTCGTTGCCGCTCTTAAGCGGCTGGACATCCTCCATGGCATCCAGAAATAGCGATTTGTCGTCAAGGTTCATCTGCACTCCTCCGGCTGCTACCGGAGGCTACTATAGCCGCCGCAACGCGCGCCCTCAACGCGTTTGTCGGCGGGCGAATAGCGACGTTAATCGCCCGTCCCGCCGCGCTGAAGATCGGTTACGCCAAAGGAAGTGCCAGAAAATAACGGATAATCTGCTGAATATTTGTATTGCTGGCGGGAATAACAGGTCGGCAAGCGTTCGTCGTTAAAACGCTTGCCGAACCTGCTCAGGCACCTAAAGATGTTTTTTCTTTAAGTGCATATCTTTCATTAACTTATAAAGCGATTCGATCATAATAGAGACAGCATTTAACAGCAAACCACTGATAATCAATATCAAAACGCCAGTCAGCATATATTGCATACCATCACCTTTCTCGTTAACAAAAAAAAGCCAGCACTGAAGTGCTGACAAATAATTGATTCAAGGAGTGCCTGTATAGCGTATTGCGGCGTCGGGTGCCTCCCGATGAATTAGCCAGTGCAAACTAGTCCGCGTGCGGATGACAAACTGCATAAAGGGGTGAACCGGACGCTCCTTCGCAGGGGGGAATTTACCGCCCGGAGAAAGTAGTAAAATCCATTTACCACCGCGCGGCGTAGTGAATACAAAATTAAATATCACGCACTTCGTTGCGTATTGATTTTGCTTCTGCTCAGCAGGCAGATGCAAAATGGAAAACTTTCTCATTGATTCGCCCCCTCAGCCGCACCGTTCACCGTTTACCTTTATGGAGTATAGTTGCCCACCCGGATGGCGTGATATCTTGTGCTCAGGCTGCAGTAATAATCATTTGAATCAGGTAATAAGGAAAAACGATGCTGGTACTGCTTCAGGACAAAATCGATACCCCGGTCGGGCCGCTATGGATCATTTGCGACGAACAGTTCCGCCTGCGTGCCGTTGAGTGGGAGGAACATAGCGATCGGATGGAGCAGCTGCTTGAGCTGCACTATCGCCATGAAGGGTTTCAGCGCGTGGATTCCCGCGATCCGGGCGGGCTGAGCAGCAGGCTCGGCGACTATTTCGCCGGTGACCTTGCGATTATCGAGACGCTGCCGACGGCAACGGCGGGCACCCCGTTTCAACGCGAAGTCTGGAAAACGCTGCGCACCATTCCCTGCGGTCACGTCATGCATTACGGCCAGCTGGCAGAGGCATTGGGTCGGCCGGGCGCTGCGCGGGCGGTCGGGGCGGCCAACGGCTCTAATCCGGTCAGTATCGTGGTTCCCTGCCATCGCGTCATTGGACGTAACGGCACCATGACCGGATACGCGGGCGGCGTTCAGCGTAAAGAGTGGTTATTGCGCCATGAGGGGTATTTGCTTCTTTGACCGTAAGTGCCTTTTATCGGAAGCATCAGGCAACTTTACAATCAGCTATGTTCGGACATCTTATTTCTTATCAATGAGATAAATGGTGTAATTGCTTTACCCTTTTAATATTACGTGTTTCATCGGTTCGAGGCTTACCTGCTCACCAAAAAGATGTTAAAATTGACCAATATCAATTAAGGCTTGAGCAGACTTATGATCCCGGAAAAGAGAATTATACGACGCATTCAGTCTGGCGGTTGCGCAATCCATTGTCAGGATTGCAGCATCAGCCAGCTTTGCATCCCTTTTACTCTGAACGAGCACGAGCTTGATCAGCTTGATAATATCATCGAGCGAAAAAAGCCTATCCAGAAAGGACAGACCCTGTTCAAAGCCGGCGATGAGCTGAAGTCGCTGTACGCCATTCGTTCAGGCACCATCAAAAGCTACACCATTACCGAGCAGGGCGACGAGCAGATTACCGGCTTCCACCTGGCGGGTGATTTGGTCGGTTTTGACGCTATCGGCACCGGTCTCCACCCGAGCTTCGCTCAGGCGCTGGAAACCTCAATGGTTTGCGAAATCCCCTTCGAAACGCTGGATGACCTCTCAGGTAAGATGCCGAATCTGCGTCAGCAGATGATGCGCCTGATGAGCGGCGAGATCAAAGGCGATCAGGACATGATCCTGCTGCTTTCCAAAAAGAACGCCGAGGAGCGCCTGGCGGCCTTTATCTATAATCTCTCCCGCCGTTTTGCCCAACGCGGCTTCTCGCCTCGTGAATTCCGTCTGACCATGACCCGCGGCGATATCGGTAACTACCTCGGCCTGACCGTAGAAACCATCAGCCGCCTGCTGGGCCGTTTCCAGAAAAGCGGAATGCTGGCAGTTAAAGGTAAATATATCACCATCGAAAACAGCGACCTCCTCTCTCAGCTGGCAGGTCAAGCGCGTAACGTCGCCTGATTGCCCGATCCCTTCGCCAGATCGCTAATTTTTTTCTTATTTGTTGATCTGGCCAGGGTCATCCCCTGTTTCAATCCATCTATATAGGTTATCTTTTTAATTACAGACTGCAGTTACAGTTGTAAGGAGACCCTGTATGGCGAAGTATCAGAACATGCTGGTAGTAATCGACCCTAATCAGGACGACCAGCCCGCATTACGGCGTGCGGTATACCTACACCAACGGATTGGTGGCCGCATTAAAGCCTTTTTGCCAATCTATGATTTTTCATATGAGATGACGACCCTGCTGTCGCCCGACGAGCGAACGGCTATGCGCCAGGGCGTTATCAGCCAACGCAGCGCCTGGATCAAGGAGCAGGCCCGGTTCTATATCGAATCCGGGATCCCGATTGACATCAAGGTGGTATGGCACAACCGCCCCTTCGAAGCCATCATTCAGGAAATCCTCAGCGACAAGCATGATTTAGTGCTGAAAATGGCGCACCAGCACGACAAGCTGGAAGCGGTGATCTTCACCCCGACCGACTGGCATCTTCTGCGCAAATGCCCGTGCCCGGTGTGGATGGTTAAAGACCAGCCGTGGCCTGAGGGCGGCAGAGCGCTGGTGGCGGTGAACCTTGCCAGTGAAGAAAACTACCACGATGCTCTGAATGAGAAACTGGTAAAAGAGACGCTTGAGCTGGCGGAACAGGTTAACCACACCGAGGTCCACCTGGTGGGCGCCTATCCGGTTACGCCAATCAATATCGCCATTGAGTTACCTGATTTCGATCCCAGCATCTATAACGACGCGATTCGCGGCCAGCACCTGCTGGCGATGAAAACGCTGCGGCAAAAGTTTGGTATTGATGAGAGCCGCACCCACGTAGAGAAGGGTTTACCGGAAGAAGTGATTCCCGATCTGTCGGAGCATCTGCAGGCGGGGATTGTCGTGCTCGGCACCATCGGACGTACCGGACTGTCGGCGGCCTTCCTCGGCAATACCGCCGAGCAGGTGATCGATCATCTGCGCTGCGATCTGCTGGCGCTGAAGCCGGACCAGTACAAAACGCCGGTTGAAATGGACGATGAAGACGACGACTAACCTCCAGCAGGCCGGCCGCCAGTCGTAGCCACTCCCCACTCCCCACTCCCCTGCAGCCGCGGGGGATTTTTTTGCCCGTCGCCTGGCGTAGCGCGCAAAAAAGGGCCTTCCGGCCCCCTTCATCAGCGATGCATGCAGGCTGAAGTGTGGCTTTTAATGGATACCCAAACGCCAGGCGTGATCGATCTCTTCTTTCAGTTCGATAGAGGAGAGCGACATTAAATCGGCAAATTCCAGCTCGAGAAGTTTAAATTTTTTCAGGTACTGCGCGGGGGTTAAAGCGGTAGGGTCGCGACGCAGAAATTCGATGGCCATTTGCGCGGGGGTTAATTCGGTATCCATAATATCCTCAGTGTGATGAAAAAACGTTTTTAGTATAGCACTCCAGGGCGATTAATTTATGAGCGATTCATGGGCTGGCGCTATATATAAAAAAGCCGTCTCAACGGAGACGGCTTCAGAAGCAAACGTTGTATAGCGACTCTCGTCTGCTCTCTTCAGGGCATCACAGCGCTTTCAGAATCGCATCCACGCTGGCTTTGGCATCGCCAAACAGCATATGGGTGTTCTCTTTGAAGAACAGCGGGTTCTGTACGCCGGCGTAGCCGGTGTTCATCGAGCGTTTGAAGACCACCACGTTCTGCGCTTTCCAGACCTCCAGCACCGGCATACCGGCGATAGGGCTTTTCGGATCGTCCTGCGCGGCCGGGTTCACGGTATCGTTAGCGCCGATAACCAGTACGGTGTCGGTATCGGTGAAGTCATCGTTGATTTCATCCATTTCGAGCACCACGTCGTAGGGAACCTTGGCTTCCGCCAGCAGCACGTTCATATGCCCAGGCAGACGACCGGCAACCGGGTGAATACCAAAGCGCACCTTGATACCACGGGCGCGCAGACGCTCGGTGATTTCCGCAACCGGATACTGAGCCTGCGCTACCGCCATGCCGTAGCCCGGGGTAATGATCACCGAGTGCGAGTTTTTCAGCATTTCAGCCGTATCTTCTGCGCTAATTTCACGGTGCTCGCCAACTTCATCATCGCTGCCGGAAGAGGAACCATCGGTACCAAATCCGCCGGCAATGACGCTGAAGAAGGAGCGGTTCATGGCCTTACACATGATGTAGGACAGAATCGCACCGGAAGAGCCTACCAGCGCGCCGGTTACGATCAGCAGATCGTTGCTCAGCATAAAGCCCGCCGCCGCCGCCGCCCAGCCTGAATAGGAGTTCAGCATTGATACCACCACCGGCATGTCCGCGCCGCCGATGGAGGCAACCAGGTGCCAGCCAAACGCCAGAGCGATAACGGTCATCACCAGCAGCGCCAGCACCTGCGTCGCGGTGCTATCGGTGCGAACAAAGGCAATCAGCAGCACAAAAGAGACGACCAGCGCGGCAAGGTTCAGCTTGTGACGGTTCGGCAGCATCAGCGGTTTAGAGGACATCTTGCCGCACAGCTTGCCAAAGGCCACGATGGAGCCGGTAAAGGTCACCGCACCGATGAAGATGCCGAGGAACACTTCGGTCAGATGAATATTGACCAGGATCTGCTCCATACCGGTTTCATGCTGCAGGTAGCTGTTAAAGCCCACCAGCACCGCCGCAAGGCCGACGAAGCTGTGCAGAACCGCCACCAGCTCCGGCATTTCGGTCATTTCGACTTTCTTCGCCAGACGGATACCGATAGCGCCGCCGATAACCATCGCCAGCAGGATCCACGCGACGTTGCTGCTGTCCGGACCCAAAATGGTCGCGATCAGCGCAATCGCCATCCCGGCAACGCCGAAGTAGTTGCCCTGCTGCGATGACTCATGTTTGGAAAGCCCTGCCAGGCTAAAAATAAAGAGGATCGCGGCAACAATGTATGCAGCTGTAACTAATCCACCAGACATTTGTTACCCCTTATCCTTTGCGGAACATTTTCAGCATGCGCTGAGTGACGGTGAAACCACCAAAAATATTAATGCTGGCGATCAGCACCGCGATAAAGCTCAGCACGCTGACCCAGCCGCCGTGGCCTATCTGCAGCAGCGCCCCGACAACGATAATCCCCGAGATGGCGTTAGTTACCGACATCAGCGGCGTATGCAGCGCATGGGACACGTTCCACACCACGTAATATCCGACCACGCAGGAGAGCGCAAAGACCGTAAAGTGACCGAGGAACTCCTTCGGCGCGACGCTTGCCAGCCAGCCAAAGAGAATAATCGCCAGCGCCATCAGCGCGTATTTGCGCCACGGCGAAACCGGTTTTTTCGCTTCAACAGGGGCTTCCACCTTCTTCGCGGCAGCCTGCGGCTGGGCGGATACCTGAATCGGCGGTGCCGGCCAGGTCACTTCCCCATCGCGGACAACCGTTACGCCGCGTACCACGACGTCGTCGAAATCGATGGCAATGTTGCCATCTTTCTCTTTGCACAGCAGCTTGATCAGGTTGACCAGGTTGGTGCCGTAAAGCTGGGATGACTGGGTCGGCAGGCGACCCGGCAGATCGGTATAGCCGATAATTCTCACCCCGTTGGCGGTCGTTACCACTTCGCCAGGCACGGTGTATTCACAGTTGCCGCCGTTCTGCGAGGCCAGATCAACCACCACGCTGCCTGAGGTCATCGAGTCAACCATTTCGCGGGTAATCAGCTTCGGCGCAGGTTTGCCGGGGATCAGCGCCGTGGTGACGATAATGTCGACCTCTTTCGCCTGCGCGGCAAACAGCGCCATTTCGGCTTTAATAAAGGCTTCGGACATCACTTTGGCATAGCCGTCGCCGCTGCCCGCCTCTTCTTTAAAGTCCAGCTCAAGGAACTCGGCGCCCATGCTCTGCACCTGCTCTTTGACCTCAGGGCGAGTGTCGAACGCGCGGACAATCGCCCCCAGGCTGTTGGCGGCGCCAATCGCGGCCAGACCGGCAACGCCGGCGCCAATCACCATCACCTTGGCCGGCGGCACTTTACCCGCGGCGGTGATCTGCCCGGTGAAGAAGCGGCCAAATTCGTGAGCGGCCTCAACGATGGCGCGATAGCCGGCAATGTTGGCCATCGAGCTTAAGGCATCCAGCGACTGGGCGCGCGAAATACGCGGCACCGAATCCATCGCCATGACGGTCACATTGCGGGCAGAAAGTTTTGCCAGCAGCTCCGGATTCTGCGCCGGCCAGATAAAGCTCACCAGCGTGGTGCCTGGATTCAGTAACGCAATTTCATTATCGTCAGGCGCATTCACCTTGAGAATAACAGGCGACTGCCAGACTTCGGCGCCGTCCACAACCTCAGCGCCTGCCTGAGCAAACGCCTCGTCATCGAAACTTGCCAGCTGGCCCGCGCCGCTTTCAACTGCGACGGTAAACCCCAGTTTGAGCAGCTGCTCCACCGTTTTCGGCGTGGCCGCTACGCGGGTTTCATTGGCTAACCGTTCTTTTGGTACCCCGATACGCATAGTTTTCCCTTTCATCGGTTTTTGATGATGGTTTTCTCTTCTTACAGCCGACTATCCGCCGGCAAAACCCGCCGGCTCAGATATTCGACTGAAAAAATGAAACAGTAACAAACTTTTTATAACCTACTGAAAATCCCGATTGTGATCTACTGCGATAAAACAGAATTTTTGATTTTATTGGTAAAACGCGCGCCAAACTGCGTCAGGCAGCAATATTTACCTTAAATTTATAAGCGAGCCTGATAATTCGCTTAGCTTATCCACTAATACGCAATTAATCGCCAGCCAGAACATGGCATTAACATTACATTAACTTATTAAAGCGATATCGATTATCGATTTTGCTGGTCAAGAGGCTGTTTTTTCAACATATCGCAAAATGTTATATTATTGTGACGCGCGTTTCGGGCGGTTAGCAAAAATTGACGCAGACAGTCACTCCTTTTAAATGCAATAATCGAGCGTTTTCAGTCAACAACAATACCAGTACATGGTTTGCGCAAGGCAAAGGACTATTTTTATGAAGCTTAAGAACTCACTCCTGGCGTCTGCTCTCCTGGCTACGACCGCGCTGTCTGCCCATGCAGCGACCGAGCTGACACCGGAGCAGGCGGCGGCGCTGAAGCCCTACGATCGCGTGGTCATCACCGGCCGCTTTACTGCGATTGGCGATGCTGTTAAAGCGGTCTCCCGCAAAGCCGACAAAGACGGCGCGGCCTCCTTTTATGTTGTCGACACCTCAGACTATGGCAACAGCGGTAACTGGCGCGTAACGGCAGATTTTTATAAAGACAACGCCCCGCAGGCAGATGCTCCAAAAAATCGAATGATTAATGGAGTCATGGAGCTGCCGAAAGACCAGGCCGTTGAGCTGGAACCGTTTGACACCGTTACCGTGCAGGGTTTCTACCGCAGCCAGCCTGAAGTGAACGATGCCATCACCAAAGCGGCAAAAGCGAAAGGCGCGGCCTCTTTCTTTATCGTTCGTCAGGTTGATGCTAACCAGGGCGGCAACCAGCGCATCACCGCTTATGTTTATAAGGCCGATGCCAAAAAACGCGTTCTGCAAAGTCCGGACGCAATTCCTGCCGATTCTCAAGCCGGGCGCGCAGCGCTGGCTGAAGGCGGCGCGGCGGCCAAAAACGTTGAAATCCCCGGCGTGGCGACCACCGCAGCCGTCGGCTCCGGTACCGGCGTAGGCCGCTTCTTCGAAACGCAGTCCTCTAAGGGTGGGCGTTACACCGTCACGCTTCCTGACGGCACCAAAGTCGAAGAAGTGAACAAAATCACCGCGGCGCAGATGGCCCCGTTCGATAGCATTAAGTTCACCGGTAACTACGGCAATATGACCGAAATTTCTTACCAGGTGGCCAAACGTGCGGCGAAGAAAGGCGCGAAGTATTACCACATCACCCGTCAGTGGCAGGAACGCGGCGGTAACATAACTATCAGCGCTGACCTGTATAAATAACGGGACTTCAGCTGAACAAAAAGGCGGCGCTTTGCCGCCTTTTTGCTTTTTTTCATCCGCCGCCATTGCATGCGCACAAGACACTCCGTAAAATCCCGCGCCTTAGCGTAATCGTCCATTTTATGCGATTTCGCCAAATAAATATTCTTTACTTCACGGTTGTCACTTCGGGAATGCAATGGAAAAGAGACTGGGCCTGAGCGCCCTGACCGCCCTGGTCCTCAGCTCAATGCTGGGCGCAGGCGTATTCAGTTTGCCGCAAAATATGGCCGCCGTGGCCAGCCCGTCCGCCCTGCTGATCGGCTGGGCCATTACCGGCGTCGGCATCTTATTCCTCGCCTTCGCCATGCTCCTGCTGACCCGCATTCGCGCCGACCTCGACGGCGGTATCTTTACCTACGCGCGCGAAGGATTCGGCGAGCTGGTGGGCTTTTGCTCCGCCTGGGGCTACTGGCTTTGCGCGGTTATCGCCAACGTCTCCTATCTGGTTATCGTGTTTGCGGCGCTGAGCTTCTTCACCGACGCGCCCGGCTCGGTTATTTTTGGCAACGGCAATACCTGGCAGGCAATCGTCGGGGCATCGATTCTGCTGTGGGTCGTTCATTTCTTAGTGCTGCGCGGCGTGCAGACGGCGGCCGGCATCAACCTGGTCGCGACGATGGCCAAGCTAATACCGCTCGGCGCGTTTATCGTTCTCGCCGCGATGGCCTTCCGTTTAGAGACCTTCACTCTCGATTTCAGCGGCCTGGCGCTCGGCGTGCCGGTGTGGGAGCAGGTGAAAAATACCATGCTGATTACCCTGTGGGTGTTTATCGGCGTAGAGGGCGCGGTGGTAGTGTCGGCGCGAGCGCGGAACAAGCAGGACGTTGGCCGCGCGACGCTGCTGGCCGTACTTTCGGCGCTGGCGGTTTATCTTCTGGTCACGCTGCTCTCGCTGGGCGTTGTCGCGCGTCCGGAGCTCGCGGAAATGCGTAATCCGTCGATGGCCGGGCTGATGGTCAGAATGATGGGGTCCTGGGGCGAGGTGGCGATCGCCGCCGGACTGATCGTTTCCGTCTGCGGCGCCTATCTAAGCTGGACCATCATGGCTGCAGAAGTTCCCTGGCTGGCCGCCACCCACAAAGCGTTTCCGCGCCTGTTTGCCCGGCAAAATCGCCACAATGCGCCGTCGGCTTCGCTGTGGCTGACCAATATTAGCGTCCAGGTCTCGCTGGTGCTGATTTGGCTGACCGGTTCGGATTACGGTACGCTGCTCACCATCGCCTCCGAGATGATCCTCGTTCCCTATCTGCTCGTCGGCGCCTTCCTGCTGAAAATTGCCGTACGCCCGCTGCATAAGGCCGTAGGCGTCGGGGCCTGCGCTTATGGCTTATGGTTATTATATGCGTCGGGCCCTGTGCATTTATTGCTGTCAGTGATACTTTACGCTCCGGGTCTTCTGGTTTTCCTGTACGCCCGCCGTACGCACCAGCACGATCGCATGCTTAAACGCCGTGAATTAGCCTTAATTGGTTTATTGCTGGTTGCCGCTGTACCGGCAACGTGGATGCTGGTGGGGTAAGCGGTTGCCCTGCCGCGGAACTCAAAGGAGATACCCATGGCTGAACTACAGCCCCGCCCGGTCCTTATAACAGGAGGAGGCCGCCGAATCGGCCTCGCTCTGGCACACCATTTTCTTCAGCGGCAGCAGTCCGTTATCGTCAGCTATCGTACCCACTATCCGGCTATTGACGCGCTGCGCGCGGCAGGCGCCGTTTGTCTGGAGGCGGATTTTAGCACCGACGATGGGATTTTAACCTTCGCCGAGGCGGTGAAATCCCACGCCGGCCAAGGCCTGCGCGCCGTTATCCACAATGCCAGCGGCTGGATGGCGGAAAAGCCGGGGACGCCTCTCAGCACGGTGCTCGCCAGCATGATGCAAATTCACGTCAATGCGCCCTATCTGCTCAATCACGCGCTGGAAGCGCTGCTGCGCGGCCACGGTCACGCGGGCAGCGATATTATTCATATTACGGACTACGTGGTTGAGCGCGGCAGCGATAAGCACATCGCCTATGCCGCCAGTAAAGCGGCGTTGGATAATATGACCCGCTCCTTTGCCCGCAAGCTGGCGCCGGAAATAAAGGTCAACGCCATCGCCCCGTCGCTCATTATGTTTAATGACGGCGACGACGCCGAGTATCGCCTGCAGGCGCTGGATAAATCGCTGATGAAAATAGCGGCGGGCGAAACGGAAATCATCGAATTACTCGACTATTTGTTTAGCAGCCATTTTGTTACCGGCCGCTCCTTCGCCGTCGACGGCGGCCGCCACCTGCGCTAGTGGAACCGGCTCCAGCCGAGGATCAGCAGCCAGGCACACAGGCTCCAGCAAACAACGGCGCCCGCCAGCGCGTACGGCAGGCGCATCGTTGCGGTGAAGTACCACAGCGACAGCAGGTAGATAAAATAGGGAATGATTGACCACATCCCAAATACGATAGTCGTACGCAGGGCTTCAATACCGCGCTCGCTGGCGACAATATAGTGAGCGATCAGGGCGAATGTCGGAAATAGCGGAATGAGCCCGGCAATATAATAATTTTTGGTTTTGGAAAGTACGCCAATCAGTACAACCACCAGCGCCCCGAGCAGCGCTTTAATCAACAGCCCCATGCCTTTTGCCTTAACATTTAAACAACAAGTTACGCCAGCATAGCGGAAGAACATTTGTTTATAAAAGAGTAATGGCAGGCAATTTGCTGGCGGTGTATGTTTAACCTTTTACATATACATATAAAATATGAATAAGATCGTGTTTGTTGAGGATGATCCGGAAGTTGGCGCACTGATTGCCGCCTATCTGGGTAAGCATGATATGGACGTGGTGGTTGAACCACGCGGTGACCGGGCGGAAGAGGTTATTGCCCGGGAAAAACCCGATCTGGTGTTATTAGATATCATGCTGCCGGGCAAGGACGGAATGACGATTTGCCGCGACCTGCGCGGGCAGTGGCAGGGTCCGATCGTGCTGCTGACCTCCCTTGACAGCGATATGAACCATATTTTGTCGCTGGAGATGGGGGCGAGTGATTACATCCTCAAAACCACCCCGCCCGCCGTGCTGCTGGCGCGGCTGCGCCTGCATTTGCGCCAGCACGTTGCCGTTCCGCTCACCCCGGCGCCCGCCTCGCTGACGCCACATAAAACCATCGCCTTTGGCTCACTCTCCATCGATCCGGTGAACCGCCAGGTGCTGCTCGCCGGCGACAGCGTCGCGCTCTCTACGGCGGATTTCGAACTGCTGTGGGAGCTTGCGACCCATGCGGGACAAATTATGGATCGCGATGCGCTGCTGAAAAACCTGCGCGGCGTCAGCTACGATGGTATGGACCGCAGCGTCGATGTGGCCATTTCACGCCTGCGTAAAAAGCTTCTCGATAGCGCAACGGAACCCTACCGTATCAAAACGGTACGCAACAAAGGCTATCTGTTTGCTCCCCATGCCTGGGACAATTAATTAACGGGTCCGGCTATGAAAAAGCTGTTTGTGCAGTTTTACCTCCTGCTGTTCGTCTGTTTTCTGGTCATGACCATGCTGGTCGGTCTGGTGTATAAATTTACCGCCGAGCGCGCGGGCCGCCAGTCGCTGGACGATCTGATGAAAAGCTCGCTGTACCTGATGCGCAGCGAATTGCGGGAAATTCCGCCGCGTGACTGGAGCAAAACGCTCAAAGAGCTGGATCTCAACCTGTCGTTTGATCTGCATATTGAACCGCTGAGCAAATTCAAGCTGGCGGAGAGTTCGATGCAGCATCTGCGCGCCGGCGATATCGTCGCCCTGGACGATCAATACACCTTTATTCAGCGCATTCCGCGCAGCCACTACGTGTTGTCGGTAGGCCCGGTCCCTTATCTCTATTTTTTGCATGAGATGCGCCTGCTGGACGTCGCGCTGATGGCCTTTATCGCCATTTCGCTGGCGTTCCCGGTCTTCGTCTGGATGCGCCCGCACTGGCAGGATATGCTGCGCCTTGAGACCGCCGCCCAGCGTTTCGGCGAGGGACATTTTAGCGAGCGCATTCATTTCGATAGCATGTCCAGCTTTGAGCGGCTCGGCGTGGCCTTTAACCAGATGGCCGATAATATCAACGCTCTGATCGCCAGTAAAAAGCAGCTGATCGACGGGATTGCGCACGAGCTGCGCACGCCGCTGGTGCGCCTGCGCTACCGCCTTGAGATGAGTGAAAATCTGACCACCGCGGAATCACAGGCCTTAAACCGCGATATCGGACAGCTGGAAGCCCTTATCGAAGAGCTTTTAACCTACGCCCGCCTTGACCGGCCGCAAAATGAGCTGAGCCTGACCACCCCTGACTTCCCGGCCTGGATTAAGGCCCACGTGGAAGACGTTCAGATGGTTAACCCGCAGCGCGAGGTGACGCTTCACGAGGTGGTCGCCGGCGACTACGGCGCGCTGGATATGCGCCTGATGGAGCGCGTGCTCGACAATCTGGTCAATAACGCGCTTCGCTACAGTAATCAGCAGATTCAGGTGAGCCTGACGCTCGCGGGATCGCGGGCGACTCTCCAGGTCAATGACGACGGCCCGGGCATCGACCCTGCCGAGCGCGAACGGGTGTTTGAGCCGTTTGTCCGGCTTGACCCTAGCCGCGATCGGGCGACCGGCGGCTGTGGGCTCGGCCTGGCTATCGTCCACAGCATCGCCCAGGCGATGTCCGGCGAGGTGAGCTGCCGCACCAGTCCGCTGGGGGGCGCCAGCTTCAGCTTTAGCTGGCCGATTTACCACCAGCTGCCGAATTTTACCTCTGGCTGACCCCCTTGCGCAGGCGCTGCGGCCTGCGTATAGTTAAAAATCGATTAGTATGTTGTAACTAAGGTGGCGCAGATGGCAAATTACGACCTCGTTGAACGACTCAATGGCACCTTTCGCCAGCTTGAGCGGGAGCTGCAGGAGCTGAAGCTGGCGCTAAGCTGCTGTCGCCTGCTTGCCGCGCGGGTATTTGAGCTACCGGCGGTGAGCAAAGATGCCGAACACGACCCACTTGAGACGATTCAGGTCGTGCAGCATATCGGTAAAACGGCGCTGGAGATGGCCCTCAGGCACTACGGCCATCTGTTTATCCAGCAGCAATCGGAAAGCCGCAGCAGCAAGGCGGCGGTGCGCCTTCCCGGGACGATCTGCCTGCAAACCAGCGCCGAGGAGCAGGCCGACCTGCGGCAAAAAATCGCCAGCATCAACGCGCTAAAGGCCACCTTCGAAAAAATCATTACCGTCGACTCCGCCCTCCCCGCCGCGGCCCGCTTTGAGTGGGTGCATCGTCATCTGCCGGGATTAATCACCCTTAGCGCCTACCGCACGCTGACGCCGCTGTTCGATCCCAGCAGCATCCGCTTTGGCTGGGCCAATAAGCACGTGATTAAGAATTTAACCCGCGATGAGGTGCTAATGCAGCTGGAAAAAAGCCTGCAGTCGCCGCGCGCGGTGCCGCCGTGGACGCGCGAGCAGTGGCAGAGCAAGCTGGAGCGGGAGTATCAGGATATTGCCGCCCTGCCGCAGCGGGCGAAGCTGAAGATTAAGCGACCGGTCAAAGTCCAGCCTATCGCCCGCGTCTGGTACGCCGGCGAGCAAAAACAGGTGCAGTACGCCTGCCCTGGGCCACTCATTACGCTGATATCCGGCACTCAGGGGGTCAGCGTGCCGGATATTGGCGAGTTACTGAATTACGATGCCGACAATGTCCAGTATCGCTATAAACCCCAGGCGCAGTCGCTCAGATTACTGATCCCGCGCCTGCACCTGTGGCTGGCTAGCGAGTAGCCATGCTGCCGACCATCTCTTCCGGGCGCACCCAGCTGTCGAACTCGGCCTCCGTCAGGTAGCCGAGCGCCAGCGCCGAGGCTTTCAGCGTCAGCCCCTCTTTATGCGCTTTTTTGGCAATTTCCGCCGCTTTGTCATAGCCGATATGGGTATTCAGCGCCGTCACCAGCATCAGAGACTCGTTGAGCAGCTGGTTGATTCGTTCCCGATTAGGCTCGATCCCGACCGCGCAGTGTTCGTTGAAACTCTCCATGCCGTCGGCCAGCAGCCGCACCGACTGCAGGAAGTTATGGATCACCATCGGGCGATAGACGTTGAGCTCGAAGTTACCGGAAGCACCGCCGATATTCAGCGCCACGTCGTTACCCATCACCTGACAGCACAGCATGGTCAGCGCTTCGCACTGCGTCGGGTTGACCTTGCCCGGCATGATCGATGAACCCGGCTCATTCTCGGGAATCGCAATTTCGCCGATACCGCAGCGCGGGCCCGAGGCCAGCCAGCGCACGTCGTTAGCAATCTTCATCAGCGACGCCGCCAGCCCCTTCAGAGCGCCGTGGGCATGGACCAGCGCGTCGCAGGTCGCCAGCGCCTCAAACTTGTTCGGCGCGGTAACAAACGGCTGGCCGCTACTCTCCGCCAGCTCTGCCGCGACCCGCACCGCGTATTCGGGGTGGGTGTTCAGTCCGGTTCCCACCGCCGTACCGCCCAGCGCCAGCTCGCTCAGATGCGGCAGGCTCAGCTCAAGGTGGCGGAGGTTATGTTCGAGCATGGCGACCCAGCCGGAGAACTCCTGCCCCAGGGTCAGCGGCGTGGCGTCCTGCAGGTGCGTGCGGCCGATTTTAACGATATCGCTGAACGCGGCGGATTTGTCGCTAAGCGTTTTTTTCAGCACCTTAAGCTGGGGAATGAGCGTCTCCCGCAGCGCGATAATGGCCGCCACGTGCATCGCCGTCGGGAAGACGTCATTGGAGCTTTGGCTCTTGTTGACGTCATCGTTCGGATGCACCTTGCGCTCCATGCCCCGCACGCCGCCCAGCAGCTCGCTGGCCCGGTTTGCCAGCACCTCATTCATATTCATATTGCTTTGGGTACCGGAGCCGGTTTGCCAGATAGCCAGCGGAAATTCTGCGCTATGCTTTCCCGCCAGCACTTCATCGGCGGCCTCGACGATAGCCTGCGCTTTTTCGCCGGCCAGCAGGCCTAAATCCTGATTCACCTTCGCCGCCGCGCGCTTGGTCAACGCCAGGGCGTAGATAAGTTCGCCCGGCATTTTTTCCGTTGAGATACGGAAATGCTCCAGCGAACGCTGGGTTTGCGCGCCCCATAGCCTGTCGGCAGGAACCTCAATCGCGCCCATAGAGTCTTTTTCACTGCGATGCGTTGTCATTACTGTCTCCTTGAATAAAAAGTACGTAATTTCGACAAAGCCCACTGGCTTAAAAGCGTTAAGTATTGGTCAGATTTATAATTAGTTTTAGTCGTTCGTGCCGCTAAGCGACACAAATAACCGCCCCGCAGAGCGCAGCGGCGGCGTGTTAAAAATACCTGCCGGTGGATTCGCCGGCAGGCGCTCACCCGACGATCGGGGCGATTATTTCACGCAGCTCGCGCACTGCGAGGTCTGGATCTGCTGGAAGAAGTCGTTGCCTTTATCATCCACCAGAATAAACGCCGGGAAGTCTTCCACCTCGATTTTCCAGATAGCCTCCATTCCCAGCTCCGGATAAGCCACGCACTCAAGGCTCTTAATACTCTGCTGCGCCAGCACCGCCGCCGGCCCGCCGATGCTGCCGAGATAGAAGCCGCCGTGCTTGTGGCAGGCGTCGGTCACCTGCTGGCTGCGGTTGCCTTTCGCCAGCATCACCATGCTCGCGCCGTGCGACTGCAGCTGATCGACGTAGGAATCCATGCGCCCGGCGGTAGTCGGCCCCAGCGAACCGGAAGCGTAGCCGTCCGGCGTTTTGGCCGGACCCGCGTAGTAGATCGGGTGATCTTTGACGTACTGCGGCAGCGCCTCGCCGTTATCCAGCAGCTCCTTGAGCTTCGCGTGGGCGATATCGCGGGCGACGATAATCGTGCCGCTCAGCGACAGGCGCGTTGACACCGGATACTGCGACAGCAGCGCCCGAATCTCGCTCATCGGCTGGTTGAGGTTAACCTTCACCGCCTCCCCTTCGCCCGCCTGGCGCAGCGCCTGCGGAATATATTTGCCCGGATTGCTTTCCAGCTTCTCCAGCCAGATCCCGTGGCGGTTGATTTTCGCCTTGATGTTGCGGTCGGCGGAGCAGGAAACCCCCATCCCAACCGGGCAGGAGGCGCCGTGGCGCGGCAGGCGCACAACGCGGATGTCGTGGGCAAAGTACTTGCCGCCAAACTGCGCGCCGAGGCCGAGATCCTGCGCGGCCAGCAGCAGCTCCTGCTCCAGCTGCACGTCGCGGAACGCCTGGCCGTGCTCATTGCCTTCGGTTGGCAGACCGTCGTAATAGTGGGTGGAAGCCAGCTTAACGGTCTTCAGCGTCGACTCCGCAGAGGTCCCGCCGATGACAAAAGCAATGTGGTACGGCGGGCAGGCGGCGGTACCGAGGGTACGCATCTTCTCGACGAGGTAGTCCTTCAGCTTCGCCGGGGTAATCAGCGCCTTGGTCTCCTGATAGAGATAGGTTTTGTTGGCCGAACCGCCGCCCTTGGCGATGCAGAGGAATTTATACTCGTCGCCGTCGGTGGCGTAGAGGTCAATCTGCGCCGGCAGGTTAGTGCCGGTGTTAACCTCTTTATACATATCCAGCGCGGCGTTCTGCGAATAGCGCAGGTTGTCCTGAATATAGGTATTGTAAACGCCCTGCGACAGCGCCGCTTCGTCGCCGCCGCCGGTCCACACCCGCTGGCCCTTTTTACCCGTAATAATGGCGGTGCCGGTGTCCTGGCAGGTCGGCAGAATGCCCTTGGCGGCGATATCGGAGTTACGCAGGAACTGCAGGGCGACGTATTTGTCGTTTTCGCTGGCTTCCGGGTCGCTGAGGATATCGGCCACCTGCTGCTGATGCGCCGGGCGCAGCATAAAGGAGGCGTCGTGGAAGGCGTGCTGGGCCAGCAGGGTTAGCGCCTGGGGTTCAACTTTAAGGACTTCCTGACCGGCGAATTCGCTAACGGAGACGTAGTCACTGCTGAGGAGATAATACTCGGTGTCATCCTTTTTGAGGGGAAAAGGATCCTGATAAACAAACGGTTTATTCGACATTGTGCTCTCACTTACTGCTTGGCTGATTATATTTCAGGCAGACACTCCATTTGCCTGTAGAAAAGCGAGTCGATCGATTTTACACAATTTTTTAACAAAAACTGAGACAAGGTCGACTTTTTCTTTCAGCAGTTGCTTCTCAGGCGTTTACTGGTTTAATAGAGCGATGACTATCAAGTGGAAACAGGGATTGAGAATGCAGAAGCTCATTAACTCAGTACAGAACTATGCCTGGGGAAGTCACACCGCATTAACCGAACTTTATGGGATCGCTAACCCCAACAATCTGCCGATGGCAGAGCTGTGGATGGGCGCGCACCCGAAAAGTAGCTCACAGATCCCCGATGCCAGCGGCACCCCGCGCTCTTTGCGCGAGATTATCGATGGCGACAAAGCCCGCCTGCTCGGCAGCAAAGTGGCCGAACGCTTCGGCGAGCTGCCGTTCCTGTTCAAAGTGCTGTGCGCCGACCAGCCGCTGTCTATTCAGGTGCATCCGAATAAGCAGGCCTCTGAAATCGGCTTTGCCAAAGAGAATGCCGCCGGGATCCCACTTGATGCCGCAGAGCGCAACTACAAGGATCCAAACCACAAGCCGGAGCTGGTATTTGCCCTGACGCCGTTCCTCGCCATGAACGCCTTCCGCGAGTTTGCGGAAATCGTCACGCTCCTGCAGCCGGTTGCCGACGCCCACTCGGCCATCGGCGACTTCCTCAGCAGCCCGGATGCTGAACGTTTAAGCCAGCTGTTTGCCAGCCTGCTGAATATGCAGGGCGATGAAAAATCTCACGCGTTGAGCGTACTGCAGTCAGCGCTCGACGCCGAGCAGGGCGAACCCTGGCAGACGATTCGCCTGATCGCCGAATTCTATCCGGACGATAGCGGCCTGTTCTCTCCCCTGCTGCTCAACGTGGTGAAGCTGAACCCCGGCGATGCCATGTTCCTGTTTGCTGAAACTCCGCACGCCTACCTGCAGGGCGTCGCCCTGGAAGTGATGGCCAACTCTGATAACGTGCTGCGCGCCGGCCTGACGCCGAAATACATCGATATTCCGGAGCTGGTCGCCAACGTTAAGTTCGTAGCCAAACCGGCAGCCGAGCTGTTGACGCAGCCGGAGCAGCACGGCGCCGAGCTGGACTTCCCGATCCCGGTGGATGACTTTGCCTTCTCCCTGCACGCGCTGTCGGCGCAAGAGTCCACCATCGCCCAGCAGAGCGCCGCGATTGTTTTCTGCGTCGAAGGCGAAGCGGTAATTCGCAAAGACGAGCAGCGCCTGACCCTGAAGCCCGGCGAGTCGGCGTTTATTGCCTGCGACGAATCGCCGGTACAGGTGAGCGGCACCGGCCGCCTGGCGCGCGTCTTCAATAAGCTCCAGTAAGTTACTGAACTTTTTAGCCGCTCTTGCTAGACTTTCACCCATCATGACAGCATCGCCAGGCGTCTTATTGCGCCTGGTTTTATTTATGGACAAATACTATGAAGAAATCGCTGGTCGCAGCAGGAATTATCGTGGCCCTGGGCGTGGTCTGGACCGGAGGCTCCTGGTATACGGGCAAGCAGCTGGAAAACCGGATCGCCGAGGTGGTTCAGCAGGCCAATGCTCAGCTACAAAACAGCGCCCCGGAAGCCGGGCTTGAGCTGGGCTGGCAGAACTATCAGCGCGGTCTGTTCAGCAGCCACCTGCAGCTGGTTGTGAAGCCGGCCGCGGGTAAAGAGAGCAGCTGGCTCGCTGCCGGGCAGCCCCTGGTTTTTGACGAAGTCGTCAGCCACGGGCCGTTTCCGCTGGCGGCGCTGAAAAGCGGCCAGTTTGGCCCATCGATGGCGTCGGTCAAAACAACGCTGGTCAATAATGAAGCCAGCAAGGCGCTGTTTGATATCGCTAAGGGCAGCACGCCGTTTACCATCGATACCCTGATCGCCTATAGCGGCGACAGCCGGTCGGCTATCGACCTGAAGCCCCTGGATTACAGTAAAGGCGACGAAAAAGTCACCTTTAGCGGCGGCCAGTTCCAGCTGAATGCCGATCGCGACGGCAAGGCCATTGCGCTGACCGGCGAAGCGGGCAGCGGCCAGATCAACGCGGTCAACGAGTACAACCAGAAAGTGCAGCTGAACTTCAGCAATCTGAAAACCGACGGCACGACCGAGATGACCAGCTTTAACGAGCGCATCGGCAAGCAAAAAGTTTCGCTGGAGAAACTGTCGATTGGCGTAGAAGGCAAAGAGCTGGCCCTGCTGGAAGGGATGAACATCGACGGGAAATCTACGCTGACGGAAGATGGCAAAGGCATCAACAGCCAGCTCGATTACACCGTTAACAGCCTGAAGCTGCAAAACAAGGATCTGGGTAGCGGCAGGCTGACCGTGAAGCTGGATAATCTCGACGGCCAGGCGTGGCACCAGTTCAGCCAGCAGTACAATAGCGAAGCGCAGGCGCTGATGGCGAAGCCGGAGCTGACCCAGAATCCGGAGCTTTACCAGCAGGCGATGACCGAGACCTTCTTTAAGGCGCTGCCGGTGCTGCTGAAAGGCAACCCGTCGCTGACCATCGCCCCGCTGAGCTGGCGCAATGCGAAGGGCGAAAGTACCTTTAATCTGTCAATTTTGCTGAAAGATTCGACCGTGGTGACCGCTCCGGCGCAAACCCTGGCTGACGAGATTGACCGCAGCGTGAAGTCTCTTGATGGCAAGCTGGTCGTTCCGCTAGACATGGCGACCGAATTTATGACGCAGATTGCGGGTCTGGAAGGCTATCAGCCGGCTGACGCGGCGAAGCTGGCGGACCAGCAGGTCAAAGGCCTGGCGGCAATGGGGCAGATGTTCCGCATCACCGCCATGGAAAATAACGCCATCACCTCCAGCCTGCAGTATGCCGACGGCCAGGTGACCCTGAACGGGCAGAAAATGCCCCTGGATGAGTTCGCCGGTATGTTCGGCCTGTCGGTTCCCGCGGCGCCGGAGCCCGCCCCGCAGAGCGCGGAGCCGGAAGAGCTGGTCCCGCCGGTCACACCTCAGCAGTAAGATGCGAAATAGCCCTCTTCGGAGGGCTATTTTCTGGTCACCAGCCGCGGCGGCATGATTTGGTTGCGCGCTGATTCCGGCCCCTTTTCAAGACGACGCAAAATGCACCCGGCCAGGCTTTTGCCCATCTCTCTCGCCGGCGTGGTCACCCAGGTTAAGGGCACGTCATCCAGCGCGGCCTCCGGCACTTCGGCAAACGCCGCCAGCGCCACCCGCTGCTCAAAATAGCTTTCAACGCTGTCTTCACCGCTCTGGCGCCCTGCCCGCATCAGGCCAAACCACGCGCCGGTGGCAATGACGCTGTTGTAGCACAGCACCGCGGTGATGGTCGGATTTTGCCGCAGCAGCGAGGCCATCGCCTCCGCCGCCAGCTTCTGGCTCGATTCGCACTCCAGCACCCATTCGCTGTGAAACGGCAGACCATACTTCAGCAGCGTCGCGCAGTAGCCGCCCACCCGCTCGGCGCGGGTTAAGGACGAGCTTTGCCCGCCCAGCCAGGCGATACGCTGATGTCCGCGGCGGATCAGATGCTCGGTGATCATCTGCGCGGCCTGCATATTATCCGGGCGGATTAAATCAATATCCTCGAGGTAGCTGGCCCGGGAGGCAAACACCAGCGGCATCCCGACCTCCGCCGCCCGGTCGCGCAGCTCGCCGCCCCGATCGATAGCGCCGGCGATAATCACCCCATCGACCCCCTGTGAAACCAGAGTTTCAAAACGCTGGAGCATTTTTTCGCCCCGATGTCCCCCTTGAGTGAGGAAGACCATCTTACCTTCGGATTCGAGGGCATCCGTCAGCCCGGCGGTTAGCTCCGCGTAGAAAGGCTTCGAGAGGTCGCTGACGATCAGGCCTATTACGTCGCTCTGCCCGCCGCGCAGCGATGCCGCCTGGCGGTTGCGGACAAAACCCAGATGCTCGATGGCCTGATTGACGCGTTCGCCGGTGGCTGACGAGATGCGTCCTTTGCCGCTCAGCACCAGCGAAACCGTGCTGACCGAGACGCCCGCAGCCTGGGCAACGTCGTTGATGGTGATTTTTCTTGCGATAGCCATGCCTGCAACCGACTCCCTGTGGCTGTCGATAAAACGTTTTATCAATGAGTGACCTTTATAAACGTTATTATCGCTTGGTTATGTGATTTTTATCGCACTAAAAAGTGGTAAAACGTTTTATCTTTCCGTGACGTTACATCCTACCAATAACCTAAGCAGCAGGATTCGTGTTATGACGGCGAAAACAACTCCAAAAATTACGTTGTGGGAATTTTTCCAGCAGTTAGGGAAAACCTTTATGTTACCCGTGGCCCTGCTCTCATTCTGCGGGATCATGCTGGGGATCGGCAGTTCCTTAAGTAGCCATGATGTCCTCACCCTGCAGCCGTGGCTGAATACCCCGCTGCTGCAGGCCGTGTTCGTGTGGATGAGCAAGATCGGCTCTTTCGCCTTCAGCTTCCTGCCGGTGATGTTCTGTATTGCCATTCCTCTTGGTCTGGCCCGCGAAAATAAAGGCGTCGCCGCCTTTGCCGGTTTTGTCGGCTATGCGGTGATGAATCTCGCGGTCAACTTCTGGCTGACGGCGAAAGGCATTCTGCCGACCACCGACGCGGCCATCCTTAAAGCCAACAATATCCAGAACGTTATCGGCATTCAGTCGATCGATACCGGGATCCTCGGCGCGGTCATCGCCGGGATTATTATCTGGATGCTGCATGAGCGTTTTCATAACATCCGCCTGCCGGATGCGCTCGCCTTCTTCGGCGGCACCCGCTTTGTGCCAATTGCGACTACCGTGGTTATGGGGCTGGTCGGCCTCGCAATCCCGCTGGTCTGGCCGATCTTTGCGATGGGTATCAACGCGCTGGGCAGCGTCATTAACAGCGCGGGCAACTTCGGCCCGATGATTTTCGGCACCGGCGAGCGCCTGCTGCTGCCCTTCGGCCTGCAGCATATTCTGGTGGCGCTGATCCGCTTTACCGAAGCGGGCGGTACCATGGACGTTTGCGGCCACAGCGTCAGCGGCGCGCTGACCATCTTCCAGGCGCAGCTCAGCTGTCCGGAAACCCACGGTTTCTCAGAAAGCGCCACCCGCTTCCTCTCCCAGGGCAAAATGCCGGCGTTCCTCGGCGGCCTGCCGGGCGCGGCGCTGGCCATGTACCACTGCGCCCGCCCGGAAAATCGTCACAAAATTAAGGGCCTGCTGATCTCCGGCGTGATCGCCTGCGTCATTGGCGGCACTACGGAGCCGCTGGAATTCCTGTTCCTGTTCGTCGCCCCGGCGCTGTACCTCATCCACGCGCTGCTGACCGGCCTCGGGTTCACCATCATGGCGGTGCTCGGGGTGACCATCGGCAATACCGACGGCAACGTCATTGATTTCGTGGTCTTTGGCATCCTGCACGGTCTCTCTACGAAGTGGTATCTGGTTCCGGTCGTCGCCGCCATCTGGTTCGCGGTGTACTACGGCATCTTCCGCTTCGCCATCACCCGCTTTAACCTCAAAACGCCGGGCCGCGATAGCGAAAATAGCGCCGCGTTTGAGAAAGCCACGGCCGGTAGCGTCGGGAAGTCCGGCTATAATGTGCCGGCGATCCTTGCCGCGCTGGGCGGCGCAGAAAACATCACCTCGCTGGATAACTGCATTACCCGCCTGCGTCTGTCGGTAAGCGACATGAGCAAAGTCGACGCCGCCGCGCTGAAGGCCAACCGCGCCATTGGCGTCGTTCAGCTCAACCAGCATAATCTGCAGGTGGTCATTGGGCCGCAGGTGCAGTCGGTGAAGGATGAGATGAGCGTGCTGATGAATACCGTCCAGGCATAAACGCCGCGCCCCCTCCCGCCCGGAGGGGGTTCAGATAAAGGGAGTTCCGATGTTTGATTTCTCAACGCCCGTCGATCGCCACGGTACCTGGTGTACGCAGTGGGATTACGTCGCCGACCGCTTCGGCACCGCCGAGCTGCTGCCCTTCACCATCTCCGACATGGATTTTGCCGCCGCGCCCTGCATTCTTGATGCCATCAGCCAGCGTCTGGCCCACGGCGTGCTGGGCTACAGCCGCTGGAAAAACGATGAGTTTCTCGGCGCCGTTAGCCACTGGTTCTCCAGTCGATTTCAGAGCCCCATCGATCGCGATACTATCGTCTACGGGCCATCGGTGATTTACATGGTGGCGGAAACCATTCGCCAGTGGTCCGATGCGGGCGACGGCGTCGTGGTACATACCCCGGCCTACGATGCTTTCTATAAGACCATTGCCGGCAACCAGCGGCGGCTGGTTCCGGTTCCGCTCGTCGTTCGCGATAGCCAGTGGCGCAGCGATATGGCTCAGCTGGAGCGGGCGCTGGCCGAGCCGCGCAATAAAATCCTGCTGCTCTGCAGCCCGCATAATCCGACCGGAAAGGTCTGGAGCCGCGATGAGCTGGCAACGATGGCCCGGCTGTGCGAAAAGCACGGCGTCAAGGTTATCAGCGATGAGATTCATATGGATATGGCGTGGGAAAACCACCGACATACGCCGTGGTGCGACGTCGCCCGCAGTCCGTGGGCGCTGTTCACCTCCGCGTCGAAAAGCTTCAATATTCCGGCGCTAACCGGCGCCTATGGCCTGATTGACGACGCAGCCGCCCGCGATGGCTACCTCAGCGCGCTGAAATCACGGGATGGCCTCTCCTCACCCAGCGTACCGGCGCTGGTTGCCCATATTGCCGCCTATCGCGAAGGCGCCGGCTGGCTGGACGCCCTGCGGGACTATCTGCAGGAAAACCTGCGCTATATCGCCCGGGAGCTGAATCAGGCTTTCCCGCAGCTGAACTGGCGTCCGCCGGAAGCGACCTATCTTGCGTGGATTGACCTGCGGGCGCTCAAGGTTGACGATAGCGCCCTGCAGCACGCGTTAATCCACGAGCAAAAGATTGCCATCATGCCGGGCTCGACCTACGGCGAAGAAGGCGCGGGGTTTGTGCGCCTCAACGCCGGGTGTCCGCGGGTGAAGCTTGAGAGAGGGGTTCAGGGGCTGATTGCCGCCCTGCGTTCGCTGACGTAGGACTTCCGGGGCCGCTGCGTAACGCTCATCCACGCGCTTTCACTGGCCGGGCGGGTTGAGCTGCGCGAGGCGGAAGTTAAAGCGCATCTCCAGATCCTTGTAGGGTTTATTCTTCTCGAACTCCCACTGCGCCATCGCCCGCACCACCTCCTCATCAAACAGATAGCGGGGCTGCGAGTCCACAATCCGCAGCTCCGCAACTTTGCCCTGCGCGTTGACATCATAGGCAACCCGGACGTAGCCCGTCAGATGGTTGGCGCGAGCCACGATCGGATAGGCAGGCTGGCTCCTTTTCAGCGGCTTCGGCTGCGGTAACGGTTTTTTTACGCCGTCGGAGGCGCAGCCCGACAGCAGCAACAGCAGCAGGCCCGGAGCAAGCATTGCGCTTAGTCTCGTCATCCCATAACTCCTTATTGATAATTCCTCTCAATAAGGTAGCGCAAGCTGGCGCCGCGGTCTTCTACCGAAAATCATAGCTGGCGCCTAAAGATCGTCCCGCCGCCGAAAGGCCAGATAGCCGGCGCCGATCGTAAAGACGCCGACAATGAGCACCAGTAAAATGAAGCCATGATGGTTGGTCGACAGCGGGATCCCGCCGACGTTCATGCCGAAGAAACCGGCCACAATGTTAATCGGCAGCGCCAGGACGGTAATCACCGTCAGGGTATACAGCGTGCGGTTGCTTTGCTCCATTTGCCTGGCGCTAATCTCTTCCTGGAGCAGGCTAATACGCTCAATCAGGCCGGACAAATCATTCAGCACCACCGTAAACTCCTCCGTGAACTGGCGAAACTCCTGAACTACCGCGCGGTCGATCCATGCCGGGGGCCGATTCAGCAGACGGAACATCGCCGCCGGTTCCGGCGCCAGCAGGCGCTGAAAGCGCAGCAGCATGCGCCGCAGGCGCGCCAGATCGGCACGGTTGCGCTGAACGTGGTTACTTAACAGGCGCTCCTCAATAGCATCGACGTGGCGGCTTGCCTGCCTGACGACCTGTTCCAGCACCTCTTCCTGCTCTTCCAGCAAAAAGGCCAGCAGCTCGGTAGAGGAGTTCACCTTTAGCGTTGCCAGCCGCGGCAGCATCCATTCAATAAAGCGCAGCGGTTTATAGCGCGCCGTCACCACCAGCTTCTGGCTGCAATACAGCCACAGCGTTGATGTTTCAGAGGTGGTCTCTTTGGGGTTAAACAGCACATCGTTGAGGACGGCAAACAGGTTATCGCCCTGACGTTCGATGCGCGTAGTGTGGGAACCATCGCGAATTTCCTCAAAGAAGAAGTCGTCGACGGGAAAATGCGCCATCAGCCATTTTTCGGCAGTGGCATGATTCAGGTTGAGATGCAGCCAGACGAAATCATTTCCTCCGACCAGCTCATGATATTGGGCGCAGACCTCATTCGAGGATATTTGCCGCGGCGCATTGCCTTCGCGGAACAGATAGCCATAAACCAACCCGGACACTTCCATATCAAAATCGGGCTTTAACATTTTTAACGTAACGTCTTGACTCATATATCCCTCAGGATCTCATTGAGCAGTATTCAGGCCCGAACGCGGTCATCTTTCGCTATTTTATCCACCTTGGCAAGGTTAATGATTTGTTCATAAAACAGTAACCTGGCTGACATATTTGCTTTATCAACCAGGCGCTAATTCCGCGCAGGAAAAATATTCCTTTTGATCCCGTCGAGCGTTTTGTCATGCCGGTCAGCGTATTATTCCCTCCTCTTAAACCCCGCCAGGGGTGATTTACCTTCTGAGTTCAGAGGCAGCTCTATGACATGGCAACAATTTAAACAAACCTACCTGATTAAATTCTGGGCTCCCGCCCCGGCGGTTATTGCCGCAGGTATTCTTTCTACTTACTACTTTGGTATTACCGGCACCTTTTGGGCCGTTACCGGCGAATTTACCCGCTGGGGCGGGCAATTACTGCAGCTTGCCGGCGTACATAGCGAGCAGTGGGGCTACTATAAGCTCATTCACCTCGACGGGACGCCGTTAACCCGCATTGATGGAATGATGATTATTGGCATGTTTGGCGGCTGTTTTGCCGCCGCGCTCTGGGCTAATAACGTTAAGCTGCGTATGCCGCGTAGCCGAATCCGCATTATCCAGGCCGTCGCTGGCGGTATTATTGCCGGATTCGGCGCCCGCCTGGCGATGGGCTGTAACCTGGCGGCATTTTTCACCGGGATCCCACAGTTCTCGCTGCACGCCTGGTTTTTCGCCATCGCCACCGCGATTGGGACCTGGTTTGGCGCCCGCTTTACCCTGCTGCCGATTTTTCGTATCGCGGTGAAGATGCAGAAAGTCTCCGCGGCCTCGCCGTTAACCCAAAAACCTCAGCAGGCACGGCGCCGTTTTCGCCTCGGGATGCTGGTCTTTTTCGCCATGATTGCCTGGGGACTGCTGACCGCGGTCGACCGGCCGAAGCTGGGCCTGGCCATGCTGTTTGGCGTCGGTTTCGGTCTGCTGATCGAACGGGCGCAGATCTGCTTTACCTCGGCGTTTCGCGATATGTGGATAACCGGCCGGACCTATATGGCCAAAGCCATTATTTTCGGTATGGCCGCCAGCGCAATAGGCATCTTTAGCTACGTGCAGCTCGGGATGGAGCCGAAAATTATGTGGGCCGGCCCTAATGCGGTCATCGGCGGTCTGCTGTTCGGTTTTGGGATTGTTCTCGCCGGAGGCTGTGAAACCGGCTGGATGTATCGCGCCGTTGAAGGCCAGGTTCACTACTGGTGGGTCGGCCTGGGCAACGTTATCGGCTCAACCATTCTGGCCTACTTCTGGGACGACCTGTCGCCGGCGCTGGCCACAAGCTGGGATAAGGTCAATCTGCTGAGCACCTTCGGTCCTTTCGGCGGCCTGCTGGTAACCTATCTCCTGCTGTTTATCGCCCTGATGCTGGTCATTGCCTGGGAGAAACGCTTTTTCCGTCAAAAATCCGCTGCCCTTGCCGGCGCTAAGGAAACCGCATGAAAACTATCGTTCCTGATTATCGCCTCGATATGGTCGGCGAGCCCTGCCCCTATCCTGCCGTCGCGACGCTTGAAGCGATGCCGTCGTTAAAGAAAGGGGAAATTCTCGAAGTGGTCAGCGATTGCCCGCAGTCGATCAACAACATTCCGCACGATGCAAAAAACTACGGCTATACCGTTCTGGATATTCAGCAGGACGGGCCCACAATCCGCTACCTGATTCAGAAATAGATCAGCCAAAAGGCCGGCTGGCGCCCCGCCGTCGGCCGGCAGATCGGCCAGAAAATTAGCAACGTCGAACAATAAGCGGCTATTTTTTGGCTACGATATGACTTCGATCGTTATTCCCCCGCATTATTTCCGCCCCTCAGGCAATTCGCACGGCGGGCGGACGTAAATAAGACGCCACGCGCGCGGCAACCTCGACGTACAGCGGCCTGAAGGCGTTCCTCAGGTATTTACCCGAAGCCTGGTTGTAATACAATTATCTTACTTTTAGTGTGAGGTACGTAATGAACATATTTCAAGCTCAGCCCCAGGACGTCGATAAAATTTTGCCGCTGTATCTAGGCTATCGTCATTTTTATCAGGTTGAGGCGCAGCCGGCTCAGGCCCGTGACTTTATTCTCAAACGTTTAGAGCTTAATGAATCGGTTATCTTTTTCGCGGAAATTGACGGCCAGCCCGTCGGCTTCGCGCAGCTCTATCCCCTGTTCTGCTCATTAGAAATGAAAAGGATCTGGCTGCTTTACGATCTCTTCGTCGATGCCAAATCGCGTAAACATGGCGTCGCGCAGAAGCTGATTGAGCGCGCCGAGCAGCTGGCTGCGGAAACAGATTCCGCATTTATCATGCTCAGCACCGCGACCGACAACGTCCCGGCGCAGGCGCTGTACGAGCGCAACGGCTTTGTGCGAGATAGGGACTTTTTTGTCTACAATAAAATGCTGAACAAATAGGCGATATTCGATATCAGGGCCTCGCCCTGATATCGAAAGAGAGATTACCAGCCCTTAACCGCATCGCCTTTATACAGTTCCGCCGCCGCCGCGGCCACCTCATCGGTCTGATACGCTTTCACCAAATTTTTTACCTTATCGCTATCTTTATTATCGACGCGGCTGGCAAAAATATTGACGTACGGCGAGTTCTTATCTTCGACGAATAGCCCGTTACGGCTCGGCGATAGTCCGATCTGGCTGGAAAACGTCGTATTGATAACCGCGAGAGATATTTGCCGATCGTCCAGCGCCCGCGTCAGCTGCGGAGCCTCAATCTCAACAATTTTTAAGTGCTTCGGATTGTTGACGATATCCAACGCGGTCGGCAGGAGACCAACGCCCTCTTTAAGGGTAATCAGCCCCTGCTTTTGCAGCAGAAGCAGCGAGCGACCAAGGTTAGTCGGATCGTTCGGTACGGCAACCTGCGCGCCGTCCGGCAGCTGGTCAATAGCGGTAATTTGCTTTGAATAGGCGGCGATGGGGTAAACAAAGGTGGTACCCACCTCTACCAGCTTGTAGCCGCGCTCCTGAATCTGCTTATCCAGATACGGCTTATGCTGAAAAGCGTTAATGTCGAGATCGCCGTTATTGAGCGCCTCGTTCGGCAGCACGAAATCGTTAAAGGTCACAACTTCGACGTCGAGGTTGTACTTCTCTTTCGCCACCTTTTGCACCACCGACCACACCTGCTGGTCAATACCGGCGCTGATCCCAACCTTGATATGATTAGGGTCCTGTCCGGCGGGTCCGCAGGCGGTCAGGAGCAGCGAGCCGGCAACGGCCAGCGAAACAGCAAATTTTTTTAGAGTGAATACCATAGTCCCAGGGTCCTTTTTAAAATAGCCTGCCAGTCATTGCAGGAAAAGTAGCGCCAGGAACTATAAAAAATCTCATCTCTGAAATTAAATACTGATTCACTATGATTAATAGCGTTTTGCTATGAGCCCGGCCGCCAGGCCTCTGTTGACCCGCACGCTCTACGCGCAGCCTACGCCGATCGCTAAAATAGCAAAGCCCCGGCGATGGCCGGGGCTTGATGTACGGAGGGCGCAGAAGCGCATCAAATGCGCGGGCGTTAACGCCTCGAGAGCAGATTTCATGATGCTGTGGACAAACCCAGCGCCGCCGCACGGATATTAAAAGACCCCTTCCGGGGCCTTCTGCTTAATTGCGTAATCCAGTTACGGCTGCTTTTGCCGAAATATAGGGGGCAATATTATCAAATGTAATCATCGAGGATTTACAAAAGATACACTTCGCACCGAATGGATTGCTTTCAGATACATCGTAGTTTGATGTTCTGTACTGTGACCCATGGCAGCATGGGCACCTGAAATGAATGTGGTCAGTCATGATGTTAGCCTTTTATTTGCTACAACATTCACTACCGCAGGGGCATTTAGCCATATTTAACTGAAGGCTCTTCTTGACCTTCAATGACAGCGGAAATCACTGTTCGAATGGTTGGTAGAACAAAGACATCATTGTCATTATTTCTTAACGCTAAATCTGAAAACCATTTCAGATAAAACCATGTTACTTTATCAGCGATTATTTTGGATGTTGTTGGTTTTTAATTTGCCCGCAGGCATACGAAATACAAAAAATTACACAATGTACTGCTTCAGGAGGCGGTCACTCCTTCGATGCATGGTCGCTCGGGGTAATGATTTAGAGTGCATCAGCCCGTAAAACGCTTCATGCCACAGCACCCATACGACGTTTAGCCTGCTGAAATTCCAGACAAAAGCCAACCTGCCGCAGGTATTAAAGCCGGTAGACGCTACCGACTTCACGATGACCGCACGCGTTTTTTATCAATCTGACTACTCAGGATTACACCGTCATCGTTATCGCAGATTCATAAAAACGCAAAATTAATTAATCACGCAGAACGACATTACCGGCAGCAGGGCCTTTAGCACCGCTCTCGATAGTAAACTCGACCTTCTGCCCTTCAAACAGGGTTTTAAAGCCATCGCCCTGCAGCGCAGAAAAATGCACAAAAACATCTTTGCTGCCGTCTACAGGAGAAATAAAGCCAAAACCTTTACCTTCGTTAAACCATTTTACTAAACCAATCATCTTACCAGACATAAGTATTATCCCAATGTTCAAAGCCTTGCGGCGAAAAAGTTCGCATCACAGAAATTAATTAATAACGATAAGGAGGCTCGAAAAAAGGATTATTTAGGAATAACGCTTGAGATGAGGACTGCTTTACTAAACCGCTTTATTGGTTCTGTGTACCAAACCGACCTGCTATTGATCACATAGATAACCATCGATAGCAAGCATTATTTTCCGTCACCGCCGGGAAGCCGTTACCATTTAGCGCAGCGTGCAGGTAAACTGCTGCTCCATGACAAGGGTTCCCCACTGGTCGCCCTGCCACTCTTTTACCAGCTTAAAGCCAAACGATTCATATAGCCGACGAGCGGCCGTAAGTTTATTAAACGTCCATAGCTGAACGGTACTGAAGCCGCTCTCTGCGCAGAATTTCATCGCTTCGGCGAGCAGCTTTCTGCCCACGCCGCTGCCACGACATCCATCGTCGAGTATAAACCAGCGCAGATGCGCCTCACCGTTGCCAGGATCGTCGCCGTCAATCGCGGCCGAGCCAACAATACGCCCGTTCAGCATGGCCAGCCAGATCTGATTGCATGCCCTATCCAGACGGCCTGAAAAATCAGCCAGCCCAGCGGCAACCCTGGATTCAAAGAAGATGCCGAAATGATGCTCTCTGGCATAGTAGCTGCCGTGCATTTCAGCGATGCGGCCAATCATTCCCGGATGATAGCCGGGGATAATGTCAAAGCTATCCCGGGTAACGTTCTCGCTGTTTTCACGACAGGCGGCTAAGGCGTTAGCGTAATATTTAAGCCCTTGCGCCACGGTCTGCTGCTGGTGGGGATGCATTTTTTTCAGCGCGGCAAGCACCTGTTCGTTACCATAGCTATTAATTTTCGCCACCGTATCCCTGCCTTTTACCGTCAGCCTCAGATACTTGACCCTGGCATCTTCAGCCGACAGAACTTCTTCCAGCTCATTGGCGCGAACCAGTTTTGCCAACATGCGGCTAACGCTGGACTTCTCAAGACCCAGAACCTGCACCAGCTGCGCCGCCGTCATTAGCTCCTGCGCGTGCACTTCGAGCAAAGCGTGGACTACGGAGGGGGAGTAATCGCTCGCTGCCAGAGTGCTGTTCATGAATCCGAGCTCCCGCACCATCTGACGAGAAGCCACGCGTATTTCTTCAACGATCTGCATTTCGCTATTCATAAACAACCGCTCCTGACAGCATAGTTGTATAATACAACCATATCCTGCAGCGGACTGTCAACGCGGCGGGACGGGCCGCAGCCTGGCTGGATCTTAAATTGAGCTAAGCGTTGCCGTTATGCCCCCAGATGCTTGTATAGACAGGTTTTTTTCAATACTTTTAAACAGTTATAACCCTGATGTATAATGATGTGCACTTTTACTAAAAAATGAGTGCGACCATGATTGATTCAACTTTGCCATTAACCGACATTCATCGCCATCTTGACGGCAATATCCGGGCCCAAACGATTCTCGATCTTGGCCGCCAGTTTAACATCGCGCTCCCGGCAACCACTCTCGACGCCCTTCGTCCACATGTCCAGGTCACCAGCAATGAACCCGATCTGGTGAGCTTCCTTGCCAAACTTGACTGGGGTGTAAAGGTTCTCGCTTCGCTGGAAGCGTGCCGTCGCGTGGCGTATGAAAACGTCGAGGACGCGGCCCGCAATGGCCTGCACTACGTTGAGCTGCGCTTTTCCCCGCGCTATATGGCGATGACCCACCGGCTGCCGGTTGACGGCGTGGTTGAGGCGGTGATTGCCGGCGTGCGCGACGGGAGCCGCGATTTTAACGTTGAGGCGCGGCTGATTGGTATCCTGAGCCGAACCTTCGGCGAGGCCGCCTGCCAGCAGGAGCTTGACGCGCTGCTTGCCCACCGCGAAGGCATTACCGCTCTCGACCTCGCCGGTGACGAACTCGGTTTCCCCGGGGCCCTGTTTATGGAACACTTTACGCAAGCCCGCGACGCCGGCTGGCGTATTACCGTTCACGCAGGGGAAGCGGCTGGCCCGGAAAGCATCTGGCAGGCCATTCGTGAGCTGGGCGCGGAGCGTATCGGCCACGGGGTGAAAGCGGTGCAGGACCCGGCGCTGATGGACTTTTTAGCCGCGCAGCGTATCGGGATTGAATCCTGCCTGACCTCGAATATTCAGACCAGCACCGTCGCATCTCTGGCCGAGCATCCGTTAAAGACGTTCCTCGAACACGGCGTGCTGGCCTCTATTAATACCGACGATCCGGCGGTACAGGGCATCGATATTATTCATGAATACAACGTGGCCGCCCCGGCCGCGGGCCTGAGCCGGGAGCAAATTCGCCAGGCGCAAATCAACGGTCTGGAGCTCGCCTTCCTCAGCGCACAGGAAAAAGCGGCGCTGATTCAGCGCGTGCAGCGCGCCTAGGTTCCTGCCCGGCGGAACTCCTGCCGGGCGTTTCCCCTCAAATCAGGCACAGCGTGGCCCGATGCTTTGCTGATTCAATCCCCAGCTCGATCAGTTCCATAATCTGAATAGCCTGACCCGCCGGTACCGGATTTTCGCCCTCTCCGTTTAGCGCATCGCGGATGGCGGCGTAGTACGCCGGATAGTGGCCCGGCAGCGTTAGCCAGCTCTCCTCGCTGCGATCCGCGCCGTCTACGCGCGTCAGGGTCCCGTCGCGCATATCGTATCCCCAGTCTTCCTGCGGAAGGCGCTCGCCGTTTTTTAGCCGCTCCTCCTGCGGGTCCAGACCATATTTGATATAGCTTCCCCGCGATCCGTGCACGATATAGCGCGCCGTTTCCGCCGCTGCCAGCAGAGTGGCGTGCAGGATCACCCGACGCTGCGGGTAAACCAGCACCGCATGGAAATAGTCGGTAGATTGCGCTCCCGGGCGCAGCTGGGCGAGATCGACGGTCATGCTGACCGGCAGGCCGAACAGGTTGATTGCCTGATCGAGAAGATGAGGTCCAAGATCAAACCAGATCCCGCTTCCAGGACCGCCCTGTTCACGCCAGCGGTTGCGTATCTGGGGACGGTAGCGGTCGAAGTGCGATTCGAAATAGCAGACTTCGCCCAGCAGCCCTTCGTTAATCAATGATTTGACCGTCAAAAAATCGCTGTCCCAGCGGCGATTATGGAACACCGATAGCAGCTGCCCCCGGCTTCTGGCAATGGCGTCAAGCTCCCGCGCCTGTGACAGTGTCACGGTAAAGGGTTTATCAACCACCACATGTTTGCCCGCCTCCAGCGCGGCCTTCGCCAGCGGGAAATGGGTATCGTTCGGCGTAGGGATCACGATCAGGTCGATGTTGGGGTCGTCTAACAGCTGGTGGGGTTCGGCGACAACGCGCACCGTCGGCCAATCGATCCGCACCTTACTTTCATCGCTACTCGACACTGCGGCCAGCGTCATTCCCGGCGTACCGCCGATCAGCGGCGCGTGGAACGTTTTACTGGCGTACCCGTAGCCGATTATTGCGACGCGAATATTGTCACTCATCTTGCAACCTCTCTGACGAAAAGTTCGGGGATTCACCATAACTATAAGACTCAAATGTCTTATTAGCTTTACTTATGCATTATCGACCGCTCACTCTTGCATCAATCACCAAAACAACGCCAGCTAATACTTGCGTTGTTCGCCTCATTTAGTAACATTTACCTCTGTTTTAACTTTCAATAGCAGAACTATGGCAGCCGTTTTCAGCAGAATTGTCGAGCTTATAGGTTGGGTTGTTTTTGGCGTTTCAGCCCTGCTTTTAGTTATCGCTCATCACATTGATAACTACCAATCCCCGCCTCCCGCTAACGTTGTGCAAACAAAATAGCGTTAACGCTAAAGAGTGACCCGCTTCGCAAGTATGCAACCGGTTTCTGAAACCGGTTGCATGTGCGTATAGCCCTTCATTACACTCTCCTTATCATTTGCTAAGGAGCTTTCTGATGGCCGCATTTCCGCAAAATTTTCTATGGGGCGCCGCTACCGCAGCCTATCAGGTTGAGGGCGGCCACGATGCCGACGGGAAAGGACCGTCGATCTGGGACATCTATTCTCACCAGCCGGGCACCACTTTCCAGGAGACTAACGGCGACGTTGCCGTCGATCACTACCACCGCTTTCGCGAAGACGTCGCGCTGATGGCCGAATTGGGCCTGCAGAGCTACCGCTTTTCCATCTCCTGGCCGCGCCTGTTGCCCGGCGGCCGCGGTGAGGTAAATGAAGCCGGCATTCAGTTTTATAGCGATCTGATCGACGAACTGCTGGCGCACAATATCGAGCCCATGATTACGCTGTACCACTGGGATCTGCCGCAGGCGCTACAGGATGAAGGCGGCTGGGAAGCCCGCAGCACGGCGGAGGCCTTCGCCGAATACGCGCGCTTGTGCTACGCGCGTTTCGGTTCGCGGGTCAAACTGTGGGCCACCTTTAACGAGACCATCGTTTTTATTGGACATGGCTACATTAACGGCTGCCATCCGCCGGCGGTCCGCGACCCGGCCCGCGCAATTCAGGCCTGCCACCACGTTTTTGTGGCCCACGCGATGGCGATTAAAGCGTTTCGTGAAATGGGCGTTAAGGGTGAAATTGGTTTCGTCAACGTTCTCCAGCCGCATACGCCGCTCACCGATAGCGATGAGGATCGTCGGGCGACCGAGCTGGCGGACGCCATCCATACCCACTGGCTATACGACCCGGTATTGAAAGGCACCTATCCCGAGGGGCTGCTGCAACAAACCCAGGCGCTGTGGGGCGTCCCGCGCTTTGCCCCCGGAGATGACGCGCTGCTGCGAGAAAACCACAGCGATTTTATCGGCCTCAACTACTATCGCCGCGAAACCGTTTCTGCCCATCCGCAGGAAGGATTAAGCGGCGGCGAGCCTGGCGTAGAGGGCCTGTTCTGTTTCGTCCGTAATCCGCAAAGCACCTATACCGAATGGGGCTGGGAAATTTGGCCGCAGGGGTTAACGGACGGCATTATGATGATTAAGGAGCGCTACGGCGATATTCCGATTTACATCACCGAAAACGGTTTAGGAGCCAAAGACCCGATTATTGACGGCGAAATTGTCGACGATCCGCGTATCGACTACCTCAGCGCCCACATTGATGCGCTGGAAAAAGCGCTGGACGCCGGGGCCGACGTGCGCGGCTATTATCCCTGGTCCTTTATCGATCTGCTGAGCTGGCTGAACGGCTATCAGAAGCAGTACGGCTTCGTTTTTGTCGACCATCAGCAGGGGCTCGCCCGCAAACGGAAAAAGAGCTATTTTTGGTATCAAAACGTTATTGCCACCCGCGGCCAACAGCGTTAATCTTCTCCTCCAGGCGCCGTCCGGCGCCTGATTCAGCGCTAGAATATTCTTAAATTTCTTATTACTACACCAGGAATGTAATCAGTTCTTGTCTTTAGTATTTACAACCGAAATAATTCCGCCCAGGCCCGTTAACAAGGTGCCGCTGGTTGAGAACAGGTTTACTGAAAGCTGGTAATATTCGACTTAGAAGCTATCCCACCAAGGGTCATTGTTGCCGCCAGTTTGGAAGCCGGGAACGTGGAACAACCGCAGCGTACGCGCAGTACGTGAGGATGCTAGCGCGGCCCTGAGCCAAAATGGCAAACAGAATAGCCCGATGGGATAGGCTTATATTTATTCCGATTATAAAATGGATACGCAAATGACCGTTCAGGACTATTTATTAAAATTTCGTAAAATCAGCTCGCTGGAAAGTCTGGAAAAACTTTTTGACCACCTTAACTACTCCCTGACCGATAACGAAGAGATTGTTAACATGTACCGCGCCGCTGACCATCGCCGGGCCGAGCTGGTTTCTGGCGGTAAACTGTTCGATATTGGACAGGTTCCTAAGTCAGTCTGGCGTTACGTGCAATAAAGACTGTTCTGAAGCACGCCAGTTGCTTATACTCCCGCCCTTGATTTTGATCTGTACCTGAATAAATTGAGCGCTGGCCCGCCGGGCGAGCAGCACGAATATGCGGACGCTTGCTCAGGCAAGCGCGTGCAGCCTGACGCTCAACGAGTATATCACTGGCGTTAAATCCGGGAGAAAGTATGTCCTCTGACTCTGCAGAACGAATTGGCGGATGGCTGCTGGGGCCGCTCGCGTGGCTGCTGGTGGCGCTATTAAGCGCTTCGCTATCGCTGCTTATATTTGCCAATGCGTTAATGGCGCCCCAAACGTTCTCCTTGCTGGGCGCAATGAGCGCCGGGAATCTTATCCTTTGGATTGCGTCTCTGCTGTTCGCCGTTGCCATGTGGTACTACACCCTGTGGCTGACGCTGGCTTTTTTCAAACGGCGAAAGATTGTGCCGAAGCACTATATTATCTGGCTGCTGATTTCACTGCTGCTGGCGATTAAAGCCTTTGCCTTCTCGCCAATATCGGACATTCTGGCCCTGCGCCAGCTGCTGTTCCCACTCCTTGCTGCCGCGCTGCTGGTTCCTTACTTCAAGCGCTCCGAACGGGTTAAACGGACCTTTGTCAATCCGTAATAACCCCACAGTTAACCTGTTGTCGCCGGTATCGTTTTATTCGATAATAGGCGGCTTTTTCCGTTTCAGGTCGAATTGATGGCTGATTATTTACTGCTCTTTATTGGTACCGTCCTCGTTAATAACTTCGTGCTGGTGAAGTTTCTTGGGCTGTGTCCGTTTATGGGGGTTTCCAAAAAGCTGGAGGCCGCTATGGGAATGGGGCTGGCCACCACCTTTGTGATGACGCTAGCCTCTATCTGCGCCTGGTTAATTGATACCTGGATTCTCATCCCGCTGGATCTGGTCTATTTACGCACGCTGACCTTTATTCTGGTCATTGCGGTGGTCGTGCAGTTCACTGAAATGGTGGTGCGCAAAACCAGCCCGGCGCTGTATCGCCTGCTGGGTATCTTCCTGCCGCTGATCACCACCAACTGCGCCGTGCTCGGCGTGGCGCTGCTGAATATTAACCTTGGACATAATTTTCTGCAGTCTGCGCTGTACGGTTTTGCGGCGGCGGTCGGCTTCTCTCTGGTAATGGTGCTGTTTGCCGCCATTCGCGAGCGTCTGGTGGTTGCGGACGTCCCGGCGCCGTTTCGCGGTAACGCCATTGCGCTGGTGACGGCAGGTTTAATGTCGCTGGCATTTATGGGCTTTAGTGGTTTGGTGAAGTTGTAATATGAGTGCTGTCTGGATAGCCGTCATTGCTATTAGCCTTCTCGGGCTGATTTTCGGCTTAATTTTGGGTTATGCCTCCCGCCGTTTTGAGGTGGAAGACGATCCGGTCGTTGAAAAGATCGACGAACTTCTTCCGCAAAGCCAGTGCGGCCAGTGCGGCTACCCCGGCTGCCGTCCCTATGCGGAAGCGGTAGGCCTGCAGGGTGAGAAAATCAACCGCTGCGCCCCCGGCGGCGAAGCGGTGATGTTAAAAATTGCCACCCTGCTGAACGTCGACCCGCAGCCTGCTGACGGCGATGCGCAGGAGGCCGAGCCCGTGCATATGCTGGCGGTCATCGACGAAAAAAACTGTATTGGCTGCACGAAATGCATCCAGGCCTGCCCCGTTGACGCCATTGTCGGCGCGACCCGCGCGATGCATACGGTGATGAGCGACCTCTGTACCGGCTGTAATCTTTGCGTCGCCCCCTGCCCGACGCAGTGTATAGAGATGGTTCCGGTTGCGACGACCACCGCAACCTGGAAATGGGATCTACACACCATCCCGGTGCGCATCATTCCTGTGGAACAACATGTTTAAGCTATTTTCCGCGTTCAAAAAAGACAAGGTCTGGGATTTCAACGGCGGTATTCATCCGCCGGAGATGAAAACCCAGTCAAACGGTACGCCGCTGCGCCAGGTCTCCCTTGCGCAGCAGTTTGTTATTCCGCTGAAGCAGCATATTGGCGCGGAGGGCGAGCTGTGCGTGCAGCCTGGCGATCGCGTCCTGCGCGGCCAGCCGCTTACCCGCGGCTGGGGAAAAATGCTGCCCGTACACGCCCCGACGTCAGGTATCGTCAGCGCCATCGCTCCGCATTCGACGGCGCATCCCTCCGCGCTGGCGGAGATGAGCGTTATCATTGATGCCGATGGCGAAGACCGCTGGATTGAACGCGACGGCTGGAGTGACTACCAGAGCAAATCCCGGGATGAGCTTATCGAGCGCATCCATCAGTTCGGCGTTGCCGGGCTGGGCGGCGCCGGCTTCCCCACCGGGATCAAGCTGCGCGGCGGCGGCGACAAAATCGACACCTTAATTATTAACGCCGCCGAGTGCGAGCCCTACATTACCGCCGACGATCGCCTGATGCAGGACTGCGCGGTGCAGATTATCGACGGCATTCGCATCCTGGCCCATATATTACAGCCGAGCCAGGTGCTGATCGGCATTGAAGATAACAAACCGCAGGCTATCTCCATGCTGCGTGCGGTACTCAGCGACGCGCACGGCATCTCCCTGCGCGTGATCCCGACCAAATATCCCTCCGGCGGCGCTAAGCAGCTGACGCAGATCCTCACCGGTAAGCAGGTTCCCCACGGCGGCCGTTCTTCCGATATCGGGGTCCTGATGCAAAACGTCGGCACCGCCTACGCGGTTAAACGCGCGGTGATTGATGGCGAACCGCTGACCGAACGCGTAGTGACTTTAACCGGGGAAGCGGTTTCGCGCCCGGGCAACGTCTGGGCCCGCCTGGGAACGCCGGTGCGCCACCTTTTGGATGACGCCGGTTTCTGCCCCAGCGCTGAGCCGATGGTGATTATGGGCGGCCCGCTGATGGGCTTTACCCTCCCGTGGCTCGACGTGCCGGTTGTCAAAATCACCAACTGCCTGCTGGCCCCGTCGGCCAGCGAAATGGGCGAGGCGGAAGAAGAAAAAGGCTGCATCCGCTGTAGCGCCTGCGCCGATGCCTGCCCTGCCGATCTGCTGCCGCAGCAGCTGTACTGGTTCAGTAAAGGCCAGCAGCACGACAAGGCCACGACCCACAATCTGGCCGACTGTATTGAATGCGGCGCCTGCGCCTGGGTCTGCCCGAGTAATATTCCGCTGGTGCAGTACTTCCGTCAGGAGAAGGCCGAGATCGCGGAGATTCGCCTGGAAGAGAAGCGCGCGGCCGAAGCCAAAGCCCGTTTTGAAGCCCGCCAGGCGCGTCTGGAGCGCGATAAGGCCGCGCGCCTTGAACGGCATAAGCAGTCTGCAGTACAGCCCGCCGCGAAAGATAGCGAGGCGATTAACGCCGCCCTCGCCCGCGTGCGGGAAAAACAGCAGGATGCGGCGCAGCCGATTATCATTCAGGCGGGCGCTAAGCCGGATAATAGCGAAGCCATCGCCGCGCGCGAAGCGCGTAAAGCCCAGGCTCGCGCCCGTAAAAGCGAACAGTCTGAGATCGCGCCTGAGCAGCCGGCCAGCGCAGGTCTCGATCCGCGCAAAGCTGCGGTAGAAGCCGCTATTGCCCGCGCCAAGGCTCGCAAAGCCGAACAGCAGCAGGCTGACGTCGCGGCCGCGCCGGCGACTGAGGGCGTAGACCCGCGCAAAGCTGCGGTAGAGGCCGCCATCGCCCGCGCCAAGGCCCGCAAAGCCGAACAGCAGCAGGCTGACGTCGTCGCGGCCGCGCCGGCGGCTGAGGGCGTAGACCCGCGCAAAGCCGCGGTAGAGGCCGCTATCGCCCGCGCCAAGGCCCGAAAGGCCGAACAGCAGCAGGCTGACGTCGCGGCCGCGCCGGCGGCTGAGGCCGTAGACCCGCGCAAAGCCGCGGTAGAGGCCGCCATCGCCCGCGCCAAGGCCCGCAAAGCCGAACAGCAGCAGGCTGACGTCGTCGTGGCCGCGCCGGCGAATGAGGCCGTCGATCCGCGCAAAGCCGCAGTAGAGGCCGCTATCGCCCGCGCCAAGGCCCGCAAAGCCGAACAGCAGCAGGCTGACGTCGCTGCCGCGCCGGCGGCTGAGGCGGTCGATCCGCGCAAGGCTGCAGTCGCAGAAGCAATCGCCCGAGTTCAGGCCAGGAAAGCATCCCGGCAGGCAGTTAACGAGGATTAAATGGTTTTCAGAATCGCAAGCTCTCCCTATACCCACAACCAGCGTCAGACCTCGCGGATTATGCTGCTGGTGCTGCTCGCCGCCGTACCCGGCATCGTGGTGCAGACCTGGTTTTTCGGCTGGGGCACCGTGCTGCAGCTTATCCTGGCGGCCTTAACCGCCTGGGGAACCGAAGCCGCCATCCTCAAACTGCGAAAACAGAATATTGCCGCCATTCTGGCCGACAACTCCGCGCTGCTGACCGGCCTGCTGCTGGCCGTCAGTATTCCGCCCCTTGCGCCCTGGTGGATGGTTGTCCTCGGTACCGCCTTTGCCGTTATCATCGCCAAGCAGCTGTACGGCGGGCTGGGGCATAACCCGTTTAACCCGGCCATGATTGGCTACGTCGTGCTGCTGATCTCCTTCCCGGTGCAGATGACCTCCTGGCTGCCGCCGCAGGAGATTGCGGCCCACATTCCAGGCTTTACCGACGCGCTGCGGGTCATTTTCACCGGCCATACCGCCTCCGGGGGCGATATGAACGCCCTGCGCCTCGGGGTCGACGGTATCAGCCAGGCCACGCCGCTGGACACCTTTAAAACCTCCCTGCACGCCGGCCATAAGGTGCAGGAGATCCTCCAGTACCCGATATTCGGCGGCACGCTGGCGGGGCTTGGCTGGCAGTGGGTTAATATCGCTTATCTGGTCGGCGGGCTGTTCCTGCTGTGGCAGAAGACGATTCGCTGGCATATTCCGCTCAGCTTCCTGCTGAGTCTGGCCGTATGCTCCGCGCTCGGCTGGTTTTTCTCGCCGCAGAGCCTGGCCGCGCCGCAGATACATCTGCTGTCCGGCGCCACCATGCTCGGCGCGTTCTTTATTCTGACGGATCCGGTAACCGCCTCCACCACCAACCGCGGACGCCTTATTTTCGGCGCGCTGGCGGGTCTGCTGGTCTGGCTCATTCGCAGCTTCGGCGGCTATCCTGACGGCGTTGCCTTCGCCGTGCTGCTGGCGAACATTACCGTTCCGTTGATTGATTACTACACGCGTCCCCGCGTGTATGGCCACCGCTGAGGACCCGTCATGTTAAAAAGCATGCGCAAACACGGCATCACGCTGGCGCTTTTCGCCGCCGGCTCCACCGGCCTGACGGCGGCTATCAATGAGCTGACCAAATCGACTATTGAAGATCAGGCGGCTCAGCAGCAAAAGGCGCTATTTGACCAGGTTCTGCCCGCAGATCTGTATAATAACGATCTGCTGAAGAGCTGTTATCTGGTCTCCGCCCCGGCGCTGGGGAAAGGACAGCGTAAGATCTGGGTTGCTAAAAATAACGACATCCCGGTGGGTGCGGTAATGGAAACCACCGCGCCGGACGGCTACTCCGGGGCGATTCAGCTGCTGGTCGCCGCCGACTTTAAAGGTACCGTCCTCGGCACCCGGGTGACCGAACATCACGAAACGCCGGGCCTTGGCGATAAAATTGAGCTGCGTCTTTCTGACTGGATCACCCATTTTGCCGGCAAAGTTATCCACGGGCAGAATGACGGCCGCTGGGCGGTTAAAAAAGACGGCGGCGATTTTGACCAGTTTACCGGCGCGACCATTACGCCGCGCGCGGTCGTCAACGCGGTTAAGCGCGCTGGCCTGTATGCACAAACGCTGCCAACGCAGATTCCCGAATTCACCGCCTGTGGAGACTAGAGCATGAGCGAAGTAAAAGACGTTATTGTTCAGGGGTTGTGGAAAAACAACTCCGCGCTGGTCCAGCTGCTGGGGATGTGCCCTCTGCTTGCCGTGACCTCCACCGCCACCAACGCGCTGGGATTAGGGCTGGCAACCACCCTGGTTCTGACCCTGACCAACCTGACTATCTCCAGCCTGCGCCGCTGGACGCCGGCCGAGATCCGTATTCCAATTTACGTGATGATCATCGCCTCGGTGGTGAGCGTCGTGCAGATGCTGATTAACGCCTACGCCTATGGCCTCTATCAGTCGCTGGGGATTTTTATCCCGCTGATTGTAACTAACTGCATTGTCGTCGGCCGCGCCGAGGCTTTTGCGGCCAAAAAGGGCCCGGCTCTGTCGGCGCTGGATGGTTTCGCAATTGGCATGGGGGCCACCTGCGCCATGTTTGTGCTCGGCTCGCTGCGTGAGATCATTGGTAACGGTACTCTGTTTGACGGCGCGGATAGTCTGCTCGGCGGCTGGGCAAAAGCGCTGCGCATCGAGGTCTTCCATACCGATACCCCCTTCCTGCTGGCGATGCTGCCGCCGGGGGCGTTTATCGGCCTCGGAATGATGCTGGCGGTCAAATATCTTATTGATGAGCGAAGCAAGCAGCGCAAGGCCCGGGCGGTAAGCGCCGAAACCCCGGTCGTTGCGCCCTCTGACGCCACCGGGAAAGCCTGATGAATAAGAGCAAACGTCTGGAAATTCTGACCCGCCTGCGGGATAACGACCCGCATCCCACCACGGAGCTCAATTTCAGCTCGCCGTTTGAGCTGCTGATCGCCGTACTGCTCTCGGCGCAGGCGACCGACGTCAGCGTCAATAAAGCGACGGCGAAGCTCTATCCGGTTGCCAACACCCCGGCGGCGATGCTTAGCCTGGGCGTCGATGGGGTCAAGTCGTATATCAAAACCATCGGCCTGTTTAACAGCAAAGCGGAAAACGTCATTAAGACCTGCCGGATCCTGCTGGAGCAGCATAATGGCGAAGTCCCAGAGGACAGAGCCGCGCTGGAAGCGCTGCCCGGCGTCGGGCGCAAAACCGCCAACGTGGTACTCAATACCGCCTTCGGCTGGCCGACGATTGCGGTAGATACGCATATTTTCCGCGTTTGCAACCGGACACAATTTGCCCCCGGTAAGAACGTCGAGCAGGTTGAAGAGAAGCTGCTGAAGGTGGTTCCCGCCGAGTTTAAGGTGGACTGCCACCACTGGCTTATTCTCCACGGCCGCTATACCTGCATCGCCCGCAAGCCGCGCTGCGGTTCCTGCCTGATCGAGGACCTCTGCGAGTTCAAAGAGAAGGTCTACGCTGCCTGATGTCCGCTCCCTGAACAAAACCATTACCCTGTCTGTGGTAATGGTTCTGTTCATACCCTTTCATCCCTGCCACTTTCGCCATAATTTCGCCAGTTAACAGGGCGATCGTCTGCTCATATAACTCTCAGCCAGGTTAATCATTTTTTACGAAGAAAAAATTTCTATACATTTGTGATCCAGATCATCCATGCAACTCAATGTTAATTTATTGTTGCTTATTTGATAGTTAAAGCCAGCAATTGCAATATCTGAGCCCTGCTTATCAGGACAATACCCCATCATTTTTTAGGATTATAGCCTATATCACTGGGTTCAAGGCTGATCAGCAGAATATATCGCCTTTATGCACCGCCATGCGGATGCAGACAGATAAAAATATCACCAATGGCGAAACGGTGAAGTTTAACTCTGCATAACATTTGAATGACCGGCGTATTATAACGCCTCGGTTATGTGTAACAGAGTATTACAAAGCTATTGCCTGAACGGTCAGGATAGTGAACATTACCTGCCGTTTTCCCTCCAGAATAACTATAAAGGCGGCGGTCATCGAAGATTGCGCCCCGAACACCCCCCGTTAATATGGGATGTAAAAAAAGAGGTATATGTGTCAACTGCAAACAATAAACCAGCAGAAAGCGTGAGTTTGAACGCTTTCAAGCAGCCGAAATCGTTCTACCTGATCTTCTCGATCGAATTATGGGAGCGTTTTGGTTATTACGGCCTGCAAGGGATCATGGCCGTTTACCTGGTAAAACAGCTGGGTATGTCAGAAGCGGATTCTATTACACTCTTCTCCTCCTTCAGCGCGCTGGTCTACGGCCTCGTGGCTATCGGCGGCTGGCTGGGCGATAAAGTGCTCGGCACCAAGCGCGTCATTATGCTGGGTACGATCGTACTGGCGATCGGCTATGCGCTGGTCGCGTATTCCGGACATGACGCCGCTATCGTTTATATGGGTATGGCGACTATCGCCGTCGGTAACGGCCTGTTTAAGGCTAACCCGTCCTCCCTGCTGTCTACCTGTTATGAGAAAGACGACCCGCGTCTGGACGGTGCATTTACCATGTACTATATGTCCATCAACATCGGTTCGTTCTTCTCGATGCTGGCTACCCCGTGGCTGGCAGCGAAGTTCGGCTGGAGTATCGCCTTCTCCCTGAGCTTTGTCGGCATGTTGATTACGCTGGTGAACTTTATGTTCTGCAAGAAATGGGTGAAAAACTACGGTTCTAAACCCGACTTCGCCCCGGTTCATTACGGCAAACTGCTGGCCACCCTCGTCGGCGTGGTTATCCTGGTGGTTATCGCTACCTGGCTACTGCATAACCAGGGCATCGCTCGTATGGTTCTGGGCGTGGTTGCGCTGGGCATCGTCATCATCTTCGCCAAAGAAGCTATCGCCCTGAAGGGCGCCGCGCGTCGTAAGATGGTTGTGGCCTTCATTCTGATGGTGCAGGCGATCGTCTTCTTCGTCCTTTACAGCCAGATGCCGACGTCCCTGAACTTCTTCGCCATCCGCAACGTTGAGCATGCCATTATGGGCATCAGCTTCCAGCCGGAGCAGTTCCAGGCGCTGAACCCGTTCTGGATTATGATCGGTAGCCCGATTCTGGCCGCCATCTATAACAAGATGGGCGACCGTCTGCCGATGCCGCACAAGTTTGCTATCGGTATGATTCTCTGTTCCGCCGCATTCCTGGTGCTGCCGCTGGGCACCAAATTCGCCACCGATGCCGGTATCGTGTCGGTAAACTGGCTGATTCTGAGCTACGCGCTGCAGAGTATTGGCGAGCTGATGATTTCCGGCCTCGGTCTGGCAATGGTTGCCCAGCTGGTTCCGCAGCGTCTGATGGGCTTCATCATGGGCAGCTGGTTCCTGACCACCGCGGGCGCAGCAATTATTGCAGGTAAGATTGCTAACCTGATGGCCGTTCCGGAAAACGTAACCGACCCGCTGGTTTCTCTGAACGTTTACGGTCACGTATTCATGCAGATTGGTATCGTGACGGCCGTAATCGCCGCGCTGATGCTGCTGACGGCGCCGAAGCTGAATCGTATGACTCTGGACGACGATAGCGTCGCTAAAGATCGCGAGACGGCAACAGCCTAAGCGCTTCGGGAAAACCACTTAATTTAGCCGCTAACCTGCCGTTAGCGGCTTTTTTTTTACCCCTGCGCGGACTACCATACAGAAAACTGCAGCCACAAGGAGTTACCGATGAAACTGTTCTACAAACCCGGCGCCTGTTCTCTTGCTTCGCATATCGCCCTGCGCGAAAGCGGGCTGGATTTCACCTTGCAGGGCGTGGACGTAATGAAAAAGCGTCTTGAAAACGGGGATGATTACCTGCTGATTAACCCGAAAGGCCAGGTTCCGGCGCTGCTGCTTGACGACGATCTCCTGCTGACGGAAGGCGTGGCGATTATGCAGTACATTGCCGATCGCGTCCCGGATCGACAGCTGCTGGCCCCGGTGGACACCATCGCCCGCTACCAGACGCTGGAGTGGTTGAACTACGTCGCAACGGAGCTGCACAAAGGCTTCACCCCGCTGTTTCGTCCGGACACGCCGGAAGATTACAAACCGACGGTACGCGCGCAGCTGGAGAAGAAGCTGCAGTATATTGACGAATCACTGGAGGATAAGCAGTGGCTGAACGGCCATCGTTTCACCATCGCCGATGGCTATCTGTTTACCGTACTGCGCTGGGCGTACGCGGTGAAGCTGAATATGGCAGGCTATCGCCATATCGAGGCGTGGATGAAGCACATCGCCGCGCGCCCGTCGGTGGCGGCGGCGCTGGAAGCGGAAGGTCTGAAGTAAGGTCGATTGCCCTGCCCGGGCGCGGCTCCGGGCAGGCTGTCAGCGCCTACAGCTGCGTGGCGCTGAAGAGATGCTCAGGCAGCGCAATGCGATCCTGCGCCGCCACGACCTGCAGCTCATACTCCTGCATTGCTTTGGTCGCCAGCATGATTTCGTACACCGCGGCGGTGACGTGCTCCAGCGCATCGCGCAGGCTCGCTCCCTGCAGAAGCTTCACCAGCAGCAGGCCGCTGGTCACATCCCCCACCCCCACCGGCTGACGCAGGCCAAAATCCACCAGCGGACGGCTGATATGCCAGGCTTCGTCGCGCGTCACCAGCAGCATTTCAAAACGGTCCATGCTAATCCCGGCGCGCGACAGGTGCTTCACCAGCACCACTTCCGGCCCCTGGGCAATGAGCTCCCGCGCGGCGGCCACCGCTTCGCCGACGTTGGCCACCGGATGCTCGCAGAGAATTTCCAGCTCCAGCAGATTCGGGGCAATAATATCGCTGGCAGGCAGCGCATGGCGCACGTGAAACTCGGCTACGCCAGGTGCTACGATGCAGCCCTTTTCAGGATGGCCCATCACCGGATCGCAAAAATATTTTGCCGCCGGATTGGCCGCTTTCACCTGACGCACAATCCCGAGAATATGTTCGCCCTGTTCCGCCGATCCCAGATAACCGCTGAGCACCGCGTCGCAGCGTTGAAGCTGATTAATATCAGCGATGCCCTGTACAATCTCGGTCAGATGCGCTGGCGGCATAACGCAGCCGGTCCATTTACCGTACTGAGTATGGTTTGAGAACTGCACGGTATTGAGGGGCCAGACGTTCGCGCCAAGGCGGCGCATCGGAAACTCGGCAGCGCTATTGCCGGCATGGCCAAACACAACGTGAGACTGGATGGCGAGGATATTCTTCATCTTGGATACCTGACAGCAAAAAATAAGGGGCGTGGTTTCCCACGCCCCTGCCTTTACGCAATTACTTCCAGCAGACCAGACAGTAATTTTTCTTACCGCGGCGCAGTAAGGTATAGCGACCAAACAGGCGATCGCCTTCGCCGAAGACATACTCCGGGTCGGCCTGTTTTTCACCGTTGATGGTCACCGCGTTGGAGGCGATGGTTTTACGCGCCTGGCCACGGGATGGCTGCAGCTCGGAATCCACCAGCGCCTGCATCAGGTCGGCGCCCTGTTCCATTTCAATCATCGGTACGCCGTCCTGCGCCAGCTGCTCGAAGTCCGCTTCGCTCAGCTCGCTCAGGTTGCCGTTAAACAGGCTCTCGGTAATGCGTTTTGCGGCGATCAGGCCCTCTTCACCATGCACCAGACGCGTCACCAGTTCCGCCAGCACGTACTGCGCGCGCGGAGCCTTACCGCTGTTTTTGTCTTCTTCCTCAAGGGCATTGATCTCGTCAATTTCCATAAAGGTGAAGAACTTCAGGAAGCGATAAACGTCGGCATCCGCGGTGTTGATCCAGAACTGGTAGAATTTATACGGACTGGTTTTCTTCGGATCCAGCCATACCGCGCCGCCTTCGGTCTTACCGAACTTGGTGCCATCCGCTTTGGTGATCAGCGGAACGGTCAGACCAAATACCTGGTTCTGATGCAGGCGACGGGTCAGGTCGATACCGGAGGTAATGTTACCCCACTGATCCGAACCACCGATTTGCAGCGCAACCCCGTGCAGTTCATTCAGGCACGCGAAGTCGTAGCCCTGCAGCAGGTTATAGGAGAACTCGGTAAAGGAGATGCCCTGATCGTCACGGTTCAGACGCTGCTTAACCGCTTCTTTATTGATCATCTGATTGACGGAGAAATGCTTGCCGATATCACGCAGGAAGGTCAGCACGTTCATGCCGCCAAACCAGTCGTAGTTATTCGCGGCAATGGCCGAGTTGTCTCCGCAATCAAAGTCGAGGAAAGGCGCGACCTGTTTACGAATTTTATCAACCCACTCCTGCACGGTGTCTTCGGTGTTCAGTTTACGCTCGGCGGCTTTGAAGCTCGGGTCACCAATCAGACCGGTCGCACCACCCACCAGCGCCACAGGCTTATGGCCTGCCTGCTGGAAGCGTTTCAGGCATAACAATGGAACAAGATGCCCCAAGTGCAAGCTGTCGGCGGTAGGATCGAAGCCGCAATAGAGCGCGATCGGGCCTTGCGCCAGTCGCTCTGCTAACGCTTCCTCGTCCGTCACCTGGGCTACCAGCCCCCGCTCTTGCAATTGTTTAATCAAGTTACTGCTTGCCATCAAATTCTCCATGTATAAACGACTGCACCTTTGCCGGTACACGACTTTTCGCCAGACGCGAAAAAATACTACACAAAATGATTCAGGCTGCATCAAAGCGGCAAGCATGGGAAGCCTCAGGCGCTTACGCGGGTAAGCTACCGGATGAGCAGGCATGGCCAGCTACGATGCAGCGTGAAAAATGAAGCCTATAGAATAAAGCGCCGGGGAACGTAGTACCAGCGCTTAAAACAACATTTTGCGTCCTTTATGGCGCCAGGCGGTCGATTTGCCAGCCGTCGTTTTGCCGCTGGTACAGAAAACGATCGTGCAGACGATGCTCGCCGCCCTGCCAGAACTCCATCTGTTCGATATTGACGCGGAACCCGCCCCAGAAGCTCGGCAGCGGCACTTCGCCCTGCTGGAATTTTTGCTTCAGCTCAAGGAACTTGCTTTCAAGAATACCGCGGGCAGAAATGCGGCTGGACTGGCGGGAAACCCAGGCACCGATCTGGCTATCGCGCGGGCGGCTGTGGAAATACTTAATCACTTCCAGCGTCGACAGACGTTCAGCTTTGCCGCTCACCATCACCTGGCGCTCCAGCATATGCCACGGAAACAGCAGGCTCACGCGGGGATTTTTTTCGATCTGGTGCGCTTTGCGGCTGCCGAGGTTGGTGTAAAACACCAGCCCCTTTTCGTCATAGTGCTTTAACAGCACGATACGCTGATAGGGCTGGCCGCTTTCATCAACGGTGGCCACCACCATCGCCGTGGGGTCAGCCAGCCGGGCATCGCAGGCCTGTCGGAGCCAACGCTCAAACAGCGTCAGCGGTTCGGCGGGAAGATCGTGGCGACGCAGGCCGCCACGGGTATACTCTCGGCGCAGATGCGCGATTTGCTGCAATTCGTCGTTGTCTGACATGGCAATTGAGAAAATAGTCGTCGGGTGGCGTCATTGTGCGCCCCCGGGAGAGAAATCTCAACGTTTGGCGGTTTGCAGCTGGCAGTTTTCCAGCACCACGCGGTCGTGTTTGTAGACCGTGGCACCGTCGCCTTTTGACCAGAAGACGTATACGCCGTCGGTATAGCGCGCCCCCGACGCCGATAGCCCCTGCTGCAGATTCAGCTGCTGGTTATCGTAAATGAAGCTTACCTGCTGGCGGGCGTTATTGAGATGAACGGTCAGCGGTTTCTGATCGCACTGATACTCCAGCGTATCGGTCTGCATGCGCTCGACAAACTGGTTGTAATAGCTACAGCCTGCGAGCATAAAAGGTATCGCTGCGATAAGGATTTTTTTCATTTGGTTGCCTTCGACTTTCCCGGTCCAGGAGGGTACTGACCCTCCACTCACTTCATCCAGTTTACCGGTTAATAAAATATAGCGAATTCAGTTAACTCTGATTCTGCGGCGCATTCGCCGGGAAAATCGCGCCAAGGATGGAGGCTTCTGCGGCACCGGTCACCGACGGCAGGTTGCCGGGCAGCCCGGACATAGTCCGCCACGCCAGCCACGCAAAGGCCAGCGCTTCCATATCGTCACCGCTGATCCCCGCCGCATCGGTGGTAGAGACCTCCGTACCCGGCAGCAGCGCCGCCAGCCGCGCCATCAGCAGCGGATTACGGGCCCCGCCGCCGCACACCAGCAGCCGCTCGCAGCCGCCGCTGAGCATCACCTGTTCACTAATCGTGACCGCGGTAAGCTCCGTCAGCGTGGTCTGAACGTCCTGCGGGCTAACGCCGGGATAGCGGGCCAGATGCCGCTGCAGCCAGCCGTAGTTGAAGTATTCCCGCCCGGTACTTTTCGGCGCGGGCAGCGCGAACCACGGATCGCTGAGCATATCCTGCAGCAGCGGCAGCAGCACCTTGCCTCCGCTGGCCCAGTGGGCATCTTTATCGTAGGGTTTACCGCACTGACGCCAGATCCACGCGTCCATCAGCATATTGCCAGGACCGGTGTCGTAGCCGCGGACCGGCAGACCGGGCGCCAGCAGCGAGAGATTAGCGATGCCGCCAACGTTTAGCACCATCCTGCGCTCAACCGGATGCGCCAACAGCGCGTGGTGGAAGGCCGGAACCAGCGGCGCGCCCTGGCCCCCAAGAGCCATATCGCGACGGCGGAAATCACCCACCACCGTGATGCCGGTATGGGCGGCAATCTGGTTATTGTCACCGATTTGCAATGTGTTAGGCGCATCGCCCATCGGCTCGTGCCAGACCGTCTGACCGTGGCAGCCAATCGCAACGATCTCCGAGGCCTGCAAATTCTCCTGGCGCATTAGCGCCCGTACCGCATCGGAAAACAGCCGACCAAGGCGCGTATCAAGCTGTCCTAACTGCGATAAGGTGAGCGGCTGCCCCTGACAGATAGCCAGAATCTCTTCTTTTATTGCGATAGGGATGGGATAGGTCAGGCTGGCCTGCTGGGCCACAATACTTTCGTTAATTACCGCCAGAACCACATCGATGCCATCCAGGCTGGTGCCAGACATTACGCCAATAAAGCGACCTGATTTCATACGCCTTCCTTCATTCCATGACTCTCGTATAGCGACACTCCATCATAAAGACGGGGTCATTGCTATGGGACAATAATTTTTTTTAACACTAAAACGGATAAACCTTAAATCATTCCGGCTGTCAGATAATCAGGTTTTAGCCGCTTTAAAACGGCGCCAAAGCCTGAACAGAGAAGCCCGAAGCCTCGCAGTTATAAACGCGACGCTTCGCGTAAAGCGCTTACGTTTAGCTGCGGTTAAGACGTTTTTGCTTATTATTTTTCATATTGTCCATGCGGAAGCTATGCCAGCTGGCGCTTAAATGCCATATAATTGACCACATGGAAGTTCAACAGAACGCTATTTGGTGAAGGAGATTCATAAATGATTTTACGTGTTTTGGCTGTCTCGATGATTGGTTTTACTCTTGCGGGCTGCGTCAGCAGCAGCGGCCTTTCCGGTGATGTTTACTCCGCATCCGAAGCCAAACAGGTCCAGAGCGTAACTTACGGAACCATCGTTCATACCCGCGCGGTTCAGATCCAGGGCGGCGATGACAGCAATGCCATCGGTGCTATCGGCGGCGCAGTTCTGGGTGGATTCCTCGGTAACACCATCGGTGGCGGCACGGGCCGTTCGCTGGCAACGGCAGCAGGCGCAGTTGCGGGCGGCGTAGCCGGCCAGGGCGTCCAGGGCGCAATGAATAAAACCCAGGGCGTTGAGCTGGAAATCCGTAAGGATGACGGCAACACCATTCTGGTGGTCCAGAAACAGGGCAGCACCCCGTTCTCCGTTGGCCAGCGCGTCGCGATTGCCGGCAGCGGCAGCCAGGTCACCGTGTCCCCGCGTTAATATTCTTTCATGCGGCCTTTCGGGGCCGCATTATTCACTAAAGATCAAGATATTGTATCCGGCCATATCGTTTTGCGGTTCAGCCGCCCCTGACGTTAAAGAGCATAGCTTTGCGCCGGCGCAATATTAAACGCTCGAGCTGCTATATTATATATCCCTGCCCCACATCATCATTTTCGAAAATGACGTCGCCCGTACTGTTTTATTTTACAGGGATGAAGAAGATGCTGATTAACTCACGGACTTTATTAAACCAAGGTCTTGCTCTATTTACTTACCTGCATTATTGCCATTGGCCTGATACATTTATTTGCCGCCTCATTAATTAGCCGCACATCGACGTCCAGCCCGGTGCTGTTGCCGGTATTGACTATATTTTTATTGATCTTACATCTCACTATGTCCGGCTTCATGATGATGAAGTACTGGTGCGTTCGGGAGCGCCTGCATCTGACCGCCATTGCCTGCGCCTACGGCGGATCGGCGCTGCTGGTGCCGGGAAGGTTTAGCGGCCATTCGGACTGGCTTCTCTGCAATCAGGGCCATACCTGACGCTAGCGCCGCTTTGATTTTCTTTATCTTCCGCGCAACGCGATGCTGGTCATACTCTTTACTCCCGCGATTATTTTATATCACTTCCGCCATAGCCCGCGCCTCACCAGAAAGGTTCATACCGTTATTCTGACGAGCTGCCCGAGTTTTACGACGCTGATAATTACTCCGTCATGGCTTTATTCAAGTAATCATCCGCTCTGGCATAACCGTATTGGCCGGGTTATAGTCGCCAGTTGGTTAATAACGCTAATGCTGCTGGTTTATATAAGCCGATTGCGCAATATATTCTGGTACAGCAGCGCCTTCTTTTGTTCGGCCTATATATTTACGCTACCGGTGCTAATCCCGCAGAGTGACATGCTGTATTCGTGGTATCACGCGCGGCGTATTTACCGCCGTTGACGGTCGCCTGACGACCGAAGAGTGCGGATGCGGCAATGTACGAAGCGAAAAACCGCGTCGTCGTGTGGCATGAGTCGAAGTAGAGAATGAAGGGCCTTGAGAGTTCAAGGCCCTGAACAGGTTAATCTTTTGCCTGGAGGTCCAGAATATTGTGTTCCAGTTTGCGGATCAAACCGAGCAGCATTTCAACCTCTTGCGTCGAGACGCCAGCCAGAATTTCATCGCGCGTTTTGCTGATAACCTCTTCCATCTCATTGATCAGCGGCTCCGCTTTTTCCGTCAGCCGAATACGCTTCGCCCGCCGATCGTTGGCGCAGGTCTGGCGAGAAATGAGACCTTTCTCCTCCAGCTGATCCAGCGTACGCACCAAAGAAGGCTGCTCAATTCCGATGGCTTTCGCCAGTTGAATCTGCGACTGCTCAGGCGGCAGCTGATGGATGTTATGCAGCGTGACCCAGTGCGTCTGCGTTAACTCCAGAGGTTTCAGGCGATGGTCGATCAGCGCGCGCCAGACGCGCACTAAACGTGCCAGATCAGAACCCAGTGGCGATTCCAATTTCATCTCCTTATAATTAGCTTGCTAAGTTATTATACTGATTTTAGAATAGTGTGCAGCATTTAAATAATCAAAACAAATGAATTACCTGATTCACTAATATGAAAACAATGATTTACAATGCAAATAATAGCATTACCTGACATTCTCCCTGCAACGGCAAAGGATTTTTGCTTGTGAAACTGAGTCTTAACTCTTGCGGATTGTCGCTCCAGGACCTGGTGTTTGGCGCTTCTATCTATTTCCCCCCTCTGTTTAAAGCCGTCCTGCTGGGGTTCTTTATCTGGCTGGTGCTTCATCGTCAGCTGCGCGACTGGATGTACGCCGGCGATATCTGGCACCCGCTGCTGATGGATCTCTCCCTGTTTGCGCTTTCAGTGTGTCTGGCACTGGTTCTGTTGACCGTCTGGTAATGTTAACTCGATGAAAAAAATAAAATATTTCTCAACCCTACTGATTGCGGCGCTGGCGATTATTGCCGCCTGGCTGGTCTGGAACTACTACACGCAATCGCCGTGGACCCGTGACGGCAAGGTGCGCGCCGAGCAGGTCAGCATCACGCCTCAGGTATCCGGCAGCATCCTGCAGCTTAACGTCCGCGATAACCAGCTGGTGAAAGCCGGAGACGTGCTGTTTAAGATCGATGACACCCCCTATCGTATTGCCTTGCTCGACGCCGAGGCACAGCTGGCCAAAACCCGGGCCGATCTGGCGAAGGCCCAGGTGGAACAGGCAAAAGCCGCCAGTGACGCCGCCCGCCGCCGAAATCTGTCGCGAAACGTGATTTCCGCCGAAGATCTGGAAAGCGCCGGCACCGCGCTGAATACGGCCAACGCGGTCCTCGAAGCGGCCAAAGCCGTGATGGGCGTCGCGCAGGCCAGTCTCGAACGCGCCCGCTGGCAGCTCAGCCAGACCGTGATTAAGGCGCCGGTTGACGGCTGGGTCACCAATCTCTCCACCCGCGTTGGCGACTACGCCTCCGTCGGCCGCCCCCAGTTCGCGCTGGTGGACAGCCATTCGTTCTACGTCATTGGCTATTTTGAAGAAACCAAGCTGCGTCATATCCGCGCCGGGGATAGCGCCGAGGTGATTCTCTATAGCAGCAAGCAAAAGTTACAAGGTCACGTTTCCAGCATTGGCCGCGCCATTGTTGACCAAAGCGTTGAAAACGGCGCCGCGCTGGTGGCGGATATTAAACCGAATATTCCCTGGGTACGCCTGGCCCAGCGGGTGCCGGTACGCATTGAGCTGACCGGCCTGCCGCAGGAGATCACGCTTATCTCCGGCACCACCTGTACCGTTTCTATCGGCCGGCCATAGTGAAGGTGCAGGCCCTGACGTGGCGCGCGCTTCCCTGGGTTAAGGCCAGCCGGGCGCAGTGGCGATACGCGCTGCGCAACGGCATTGCCATGTGCCTGGCGCTGAGCGTCGCCTACTGGCTGAACCTGGATGAGCCCTACTGGGCGATGACCTCAGCGGCGGTGGTCAGTTTTCCTACCGTCGGCGGCGTGATCAGCAAAAGCTTTGGCCGCATCGCCGGCAGCCTGCTCGGCGCTTGTGCCGCCCTGCTGCTGGCCGGCCATACCCTGAACGATCCGTGGCTGTTCTTATTCAGCATCTCGGCATGGATCGCGCTTTGCACCTGGGCCTGCGCGATGTACACCAACAACGTGGCCTACGCTTTCCAGCTTGCCGGCTATACCTGCGCCATTATTGCTTTCCCGGTTATCAACGTTACCGACGCCAACGAGCTGTGGAGCATTGCCCAGTCGCGCGTTTGCGAAGTCATCGTCGGGATCCTTTGCGGCGGGGTCATGATGATGATCCTGCCCAGCACCTCCGACGGCACCACGCTGCTGACGGCGTTGAAAAATATGCATGCGCGCCTGCTGGAGCATGCCAGCCTGCTGTGGGTGCCGGAAACTACCGATGCGATTCGCACCGCCCACGAAAGCGTTATTGGCCAGATCCTGACCATGAACCTGCTGCGTATTCAGGCCTTCTGGAGCCACTACCGCTTCCGCCGGCAGAATCCGCTGCTGAACTATTTGCTGCACCAGCAGCTGCGTATGACCAGCGTCATCTCCAGCCTGCGCCGGATGCTGCTCAACTGGCCCGATGCCCCCAGGAATACCCGCGCGGTGCTGGAGACGCTGCTGAGCGAGCTGGCCAGCCCGCGCGCCGATCTCTACTCCGTCGCCCGCATTATCGCCCCGCTGGCGCCCGGAGCCGCGGCCGACTACCGGCACCTGGCGTTCTGGATGCGCCTGCGCTACTTCTGCCGCCTGTATCTGCAGAGCAGCCGCTGGATAGCCCGGGTGGAGAACGCGACGGCGGTGACCGAATTCAACGTTCCTTCGGCGCCCGCGCTGGCCCGCCACACCGATCAGGCGGAAGCGCTGTGGAACGGCGTGCGAACCTTCTGCGCGCTGGTGATGGTCGGGGCGTGGGGCATCAGCACCCAGTGGCAGTCCAGCGCCGCCGCGCTCACCCTCGCCGCCATCTGCTGCGTGCTCTACTCCATCTCGCCCTCGCCGTTCAAATCGCTGACGCTGCTGATGCGCACGCTGGTGCTGCTCTCTCTGTTCAGCTTTGTGGTCAAATTCGGCCTGATGGTGCAGATAACCGATTTATGGCAATTTTTGCTGTTCCTCTTCCCGCTGCTCACTACCATGCAGCTGCTCAAGCTGCAGATGCCGAAGCTGGCGGGTCTGTGGGGGCAGCTGATCGTTTTTATGGGTTCGTTTATTTCGGTGACCAACCCGCCGGTCTACGACTTTGCCGCATTTCTCAACGATAACCTGGGGAAAATCATCGGCGTAGGCCTTGCCTGGCTTGCCTTCGCGGTGATAAGTCCGGGCTCGGATGCACGCAAGAGCCGTCGTCACATCAGAGCGTTACGGCGTCACTTTGTCGATCAGCTTAGCCGCCATCCGCAGCATAGCGAGCACGAGTTTGAGTCTCTGGTTTACCACCATATCAGCCAGCTGAGTAACAGCCAGGATGCCCTGGCGCGCCGCTGGCTGCTGCGCTGGGGGGTTGTGCTGCTTAACTGCTCCCACGTGGTGTGGCAGCTTCGGGAATGGGAAACCCGCTCCGATCCGCTCTCTCAGGTGCGCGACCTGTGCATTAGCCTGCTGCGGGATGTGATGAGCGAGCGCGGCGTTCAGCAGCGGCCGCTGGCGTCGACGCTGCAGGAGCTACAGCGCATTTGCGACACGCTTAGTCATCATCATCAGCCGGCGGCGAAGGAGCTGGCGGCGGTTATCTGGCGCCTCTACTGCGCGCTGTCGCAGCTGGAGCAGGCGCCTGTCGCCGGAACGATAGAAGAAAGGACGGCGTGAGGCGTTGGCGCTGAAAGAAAAAACCCGGAGAGCGGCGCGGGCCGTATCCGGGTTTATCGGGGCGCATCACGAGCGCCGGTAGCGCTCTTGCGTTGCTTACGGGACGTCGTATCCCAGCGCGGCTTTGCGGATGCGGAACCACTGCTGACGGGACATATTCAGCTTTTCCGCTACCAGCGCGGAGCGGACGCGCTCAATCTTGCCGGAGCCAATAATCGGCAGCGGCTGCGACGGCAGGCGCAGGATCCACGCGTAGACCACCTGCTCGATGCTTTCGGCATTCAGCTCCCTGGCAACCTGGGCCAGCTCATCGCGCAGCGGCTGGAAGCTTTCATCATTAAACAGACGGCCGCCGCCCAGGCAGGACCACGCCATCGGCCTGATCCGCAGCTGCTGCAGCTGATCTAAGGTGCCGTCCAGCAGCAGCGGCTGGTGCACCGGCGAGATTTCCAGCTGGTTAGTCGACAGCGTAAACGGCAGGCGCGATTGCAGGAGGGTAAACTGGGCCGGCGTGAAGTTTGAGACGCCGAAGTGGCGCACCTTGCCGCTGTGGTGCAGCGCGAGGAAGGCTTCCGCCACCTCATCGGCATTCATCAGCGGATCCGGGCGATGAATCAGCAGCAAATCGAGATGGTCGGTAGCCAGATTACGCAGCGACTGCTCGGCGCTGAGCACAATATGGTCGCGATCGGTAATATAGTGGCCAATGGTATTTTCCGCCCGCGCCATCGTGGCGATGCCGCATTTGCTGACGATCTCCATCCGGCTACGCAGATGCGGAGCCAGCTTCAGCGCTTCGCCAAACGCCGCCTCGCACTGATAGTCACCGTAAATATCCGCATGATCGACGGTCGTGACGCCAAGATCCAGGTGCTGCTCAATAAAGCTGACCAGCTCTTTCGCGGACATATTCCAGTCCATCAAACGCCAGTAGCCCATAACAAAACGCGAGAATTCCGGCCCCTGCGGAGCCATAGCAATACGCTGAACCATAACAACGTCCTCAACAAAAAAGTGCTTTGAGTATACCCATTTTTGCAATTAAAACAGTGAGGGTTGCTGCGGTTCTTCCGCTGTTTCCGCCTTAGCCGCGCGTAATTTGCGCAACAGGCGCTGGCGACACAGCCGCAGAACGTCCTGCTTTTGTACGTCGCTCATCGTTTGCCAGGCAAAACGCTCCTCTCGGCTACGCAAACAGCCGCGACAATAGCCGCGTTCGTCCGACTGACAAATTCCCCGGCACGGACTCTGTACCGGGAAAAACTCCAGCTGCTCTGCCACCTCACGCCTCCGGTTGCCTCTTTCTCTCTCTCATTGAAGACGTTTCATCCGCGGTTGGCAACTTTTGTTGCTCAGCCTCTGCGCCACACATCATTTAAATTTATCACTTGCATTAGACCAATCGGTCTACTACAGTGAGCGGCATGAACAAACATAGCGAATGCGATACCCGCGAACATATCCTGGCCACCGGCGAACAGCTGTGCATGCACCGCGGCTTTACCGGCATGGGCCTGAGCGAACTGCTGAAAACGGCGGAAGTGCCGAAGGGCTCTTTCTATCACTATTTTCGCTCAAAGGAAGCTTACGGGGTTGCGCTGCTGGAACATCACTACGCCGGCTATCTGCAGCGGCTGGTGGAGCATTTCGCCCACGGCGAAGGCAACTATCGCGATCGCCTGCTGGCTTACTATCAGCATACGCTTACCCAGTTTTGCCAGCAGGGCATTATCAGCGGTTGCCTGACGGTGAAGCTGTCGGCGGAAGTTTGCGATCTGTCGGAGTCGATGCGTACCGAGATGGACAAAGGGGCCAGCCAGATTATTACCCTGCTTGGCGAAGCGCTGGACAAGGGGCGTCAGGAAGGCAGCCTGGTTTTCAGCGGCGACGCGTTAACCCTGTCGCAGGTGCTCTACTCCTTATGGCTGGGCGCCAACCTGCAGGCCAAAATTACGCGCAGCGCAACGCCGCTTGAAAGCGCCCTTGCCCATGCCAAAAGTATTATTGCCGCGCCTGGCGTTTGACAGGCGTTTTTATTTAACCCATTTCAAGACGACCGGTCTACTCAGGAGTCATTATGTCCGAATCAAAATTGTTTACCCCGTTGAAAGTGGGTGCGGTCACCGTACCTAACCGCGTGTTTATGGCTCCGTTAACCCGCCTGCGCAGCATTGAGCCCGGCGACATCCCTACTCCGCTGATGGCCGAGTATTACCGTCAACGCGCCAGCTCGGGACTGATTATTTCGGAAGCAACGCAGATCTCCGCCCAGGCTAAAGGCTATGCCGGCGCCCCGGGTCTGCACAGCCCTGAACAGATCGCGGCCTGGCAGAAAATCACCGCCGGCGTTCACGCCGAAGCGGGACATATTGCCGTACAGCTGTGGCATACCGGTCGTATCTCACATAACAGCCTGCAGCCAGGCGGCGCGGCGCCGGTTGCGCCGTCCGCAATCAGCGCCGGCACCCGTACGTCGCTGCGTGATGAGAACGGCCACGCCGTTCGCGCCGATACCTCCATGCCGCGGGCGCTGGAGCTCGATGAGATCCCAGGGATCGTCAACGACTTCCGCCAGGCGGTAGGCAACGCGCGCGACGCCGGCTTCGATCTGGTGGAACTGCACTCCGCCCACGGCTACCTGCTGCACCAGTTCCTCTCTCCGACCTCTAACCATCGTAGCGATCGGTACGGCGGCAGCGTTGAAAACCGCGCTCGCCTGGTGCTGGAAGTGGTGGAGGCGGTCAGTAAAGAGTGGAGCGCCGATCGCATCGGTATCCGCGTATCGCCAATCGGCAGCTTCCAGAACGTCGATAACGGCCCGAATGAAGAAGCCGATGCGCTGTATCTGATTGAAGAGCTTGCTAAACGCGGTATCGCTTACCTGCACATGTCCGAGCCGGACTGGGCCGGCGGCCAGCCGTACAGCGATGAGTTCCGTCAGAAGGTTCGCGCGCGCTTCCCGGGCGCCATTATCGGCGCGGGCGCCTATACGGTTGAAAAGGCCAACGATCTGATTAGCAAAGGCCTGATTGACGCCGTCGCTTTCGGCCGCGACTTTATCGCCAACCCCGATCTGGTTGCCCGCCTGAAGCATAAAGCGGCGCTGAACCCGCAGCGTCCGGAGAGCTTCTACGGCGGCGGCGCGGAAGGCTATACCGATTATCCGACGCTGTAACGCCCTCTTTTACAGCGGCCAAAGAAATAGCGGCGGAGTACCGCCGCTATTTTTCGTATATCGGCCGTTAATCCGCTCACGCCGGCTGCTGCAGCTGGTATCCTCCCTGCTCCCGCGCTATAAGAACCGGCAGGCAGCTTAGCAGCCGCTGCGTATAGGGGTGCTGAGGATTATCCAGAACGTCATCACTCCACCCGCTCTCGACCAGGCTCCCCTTTTCCATCACCAGCACTCTGTCCGCTATCTGCTCGACGGCACCGAGATCGTGCGTAATAAACAAACAGGCAAACCCGTAATGCTGCTGGAGCCGCTTGAGCAGTTCGAGAATTTGTTTCTGCACCGTCATATCCAGCGCTGAAGTCGGCTCATCGGCAATGATAAAGGCCGGACGCCGGACAATCGCCCGCGCAATCGCCACCCGCTGGCGCTGGCCTCCCGAAAGCTGATGGGGATAGCGGGACATAAACAGGCTTCCCAGCCCAACCTCATCCAGCACCTCGCGAACACGCTGTTCGCGAGCGCTGCGGTTCATCGTCGCCACCAGCAGCAGCGGCTCTTCAATAAGTTGCGCGACGCGCATCCGCGGGTTAAGCGAGGAGAACGGGTCCTGCTGGATCATCTGACACTCCCGTCGCCAGGTGGTCATCAGCGCCTTATCCGCTGGATCCAGCGCCCGCCCCCGAAACGCCAGCACGCCCTGGCTGGCCTTCAGCATTCCCGCTATAAGCTTGCCGATGGTGGTTTTACCGGAACCGCTCGCGCCGACCAGCGCCACCGTCTCACCGGCGCGCACGTTAAAGCTGATCCCTTTTACCGCGTGCGTCACCTTTGCCGGGCGGAACCAGGACTTACGTCCTACGTAGCGGATATCGACGTCCGTCAGCGCAATGACGCTTTCCGCCGCCAGCAGGCGCTGGCGGTCCGGCGCCGGCTGGCGTACCGGCAGCGCTTCCAGCAGACGCCGGGTATAGGCGTGCTGCGGTTCGGCCAGCAGCCGCTGGCTGCCGTTCTGCTCAACCACTTCGCCTTGCTCCATCACCATAATGCGTGATGCATAGCGCGCAACCATCGACAGATTGTGGCTAATCAGAATCACGGCGCTGCCCTTTTCGGCGGTTAGCCCCAGCATCAGATCCATAACCTCATGCTGTACCAGCACGTCCAGCGCGGTGGTCGGCTCGTCGGCAACAATCAGTTTCGGCTCAAGCAGCATGACCGCGGCGATCATCACCCGCTGACGCATCCCTCCCGAAAACTCATGGGGATAAGAGCCTAATAATTTCCCGGCATCAGCCAGACCGACGCGCTCCAGCATCGCAACGATCTTTGCCCTTCGCGCGGGCTCGCTAAGGCGAGTGTGTAACGCCAGCCCTTCATCAAGCTGACGGCCAATCGTCATAGCCGGATTTAGCGACGTCATTGGCTCCTGAAAAACCATGCCAATGCCCGCGCCGCGCAGGTCGCGCAGCTGCTCCGCGGCGAGGTGATTGAGATCGTGGCCGTCAAAGATTAGCGAATCGGCAAAGCTGGTTACCCCCGTCGGCAGCAGCGAAATTAAGGAGCGCATCGCCAGGGTTTTACCGCTGCCGGACTCCCCGACCACCGCCAGCACTTCGCCGGGAGCGAGCGTAAACGAGATGCCTTTTACGACTTCACGCCCCGCGACGCTAACCCGCAGGTTGCTGACCTGCAATAATGCGGTTGTGTTGTTCATCACTGCATCCTCGGATCGAGATAATCACGTAACGCGTCGCCCAGCATGTTGACCCCCAGCAGCGCCAGCGATATACAGACGCCCGGCAGGAGCGCAAGCCACGGCGCCTGGGCGAGATAGCTGCGGCTGGCGGCCAGCATATTGCCCCACGTCGGCTCCGGAGGCGGCACGCCGAGGCCGAGAAAGGAGAGCGCGCTTTCGGAAATCAATACCCAGCCCAGCATCGAGGTAGCCAGCACCGTCAGGGGCGCCAGGCAATTAGGAAGAATATGACGGCGTAGGATCGCCCATTCATTGTGCCCCATGACCCTCGCCGCGGAGACAAACTCCGCCTCGCGTAGCCCCAGCACGGTGCCGCGAACGATGCGCACCACCGAGGGGGTGTAGGCCAGACCCAGCGACAGAATAATGCCGTAGCGGTTGTTGCCGAGAATGCTCAACAGCGCCAGCGCCAGCAGAATGCCGGGAAAGGCCAGCAGCGCATCGGTCAGCATCATAATCAGCCGGTCCACCGCGCCGCGCAGGTAGCCGCTGATCAGCCCCAGCGTAATACCGACCAACAGCGCAAAGCCAACCGTCACCAGAGAGATAGTCATACTGGCATTGGCTCCGGCCAGCAGGCGACTCAGCACGTCGCGACCGTATTCGTCGGTGCCCAGCAGGTGACCCGCTCCCGGGGACTGCAGGCGCGCCAAAATATTGATCCGCGACGGGTCCTGCGGGGTCCAGAAGAAGCCCACGATGCCGGCCAGCGCGATGGTGCCAATCAGCGCTATTCCCAGCAGCGCGTTTGGCGCGAGGACGATATGTTTTCTCTTCACGCAGAAACCCTCGGATTGAACAGTGGATAGAGCGCATCAATCAGCAGATTGGTGAGCACATAGAGCGTGGCGATAAACAGCATACATCCCTGAATAACCGGATAGTCGCGGGCATAAATGGCATCCACCAGCAGGCGGCCGAGCCCCGGCAGGCTGAAGACCGTTTCCGTCACCGCCACCCCGCTGAGCAGGTTGCCGAGCGTCAGGCCAATCAGCGTCCACGTCGGCCCAAAGGCATTCGGGAACACGTGGCGCGTCAGGACCGCGCGCTCGCGCAGCCCCTTCGCCCGGGCGTGGGAAACATAATCAAGCCGCAGCACCTCCAGCGTACTGGCCCGCATCATGCGGACCAGCGCGCCGATCTCCACCAGCACCAGCGTCATCACCGGCATCAGCAGATACAGCAGCCCCGCCTTCAGGTCATCGCTCAATGAGACGTAGCCGACAACCGGCAGCCAGCCGAGCTTCAGGCCGAGCAGCAGCAGGATAAGCAGCCCCATCCAGAAGCTCGGGATCGACAGCAGAAACGTGGAGAACATCACCAGCCCGGTATCCAGGGAGGAGTTCTGTTTCCACGCCGCCAGCATTCCCGCAGGCACCGCCAGCAGCGAAGCGATAACAATGGCTACCAGCACCACGCTTAGCGTCACGCCGAAGCGCTGCAGAATCAAAGGCAGCACCGCCTGACCGCTCTGAATTGAGTGGCCAAAGTCGCCGTGCAGCACGTTAGCGGACCAGATAAAGAACTGCTGCACTATCCCCTGATCCAGCCCCATGCTATGGCGCAGATCGGCAAGACTGGACTCCGTCGCCATATCCCCCAGCATCAGCAGGGCCGGGTCGCCCGGCACCATGCGCGTCAGCAGAAAGACCAGCACGGTCACCAGCAGCAGCGTCGGAATAGCGGTCAAAATACGGGTAAGCAGAAACTGCAACATGCGCGTCTCCTTATCTCATCAGGCTTTGCTGACGTTCCACAGCCGCGCGGCGGCAGCCAGCCAGGATTTATAGCCGCTGATAGCCTTACGGTGCGCGACAATATCCAGCCCAGGATAAAAGATGATTAGCGGGACATCAGCAATCATCTGCTGGTGCAGCTTATCGGTGATGGCCTGGACCCGCGCCGGATCGTCGACGGTTGCCAGCTCATCGGTCATAGCGATCGCCTGCGGATCTCCCCAGACCTTGCGTTTCTGTTTAGTTTTATCCCCCACCAGCTGCTCGAAGGCCAGCGCCGGGTTAAAGCGGGCGGAGTAGGTGAAGGTCATCATCTGATAGCGCCCGGACTGATAGCGCTCAAGCTGGGTCGCCCACTCCATCGTGGTGACGCGGGCGTTAATTCCCGCCGCCTGCAGCATCGCCTGGATAATAATGGCCATATCAAAACTCGGCACGGTGGCGCGCTTGTTGGCGATAATCTCCAGCGGCTCGCCTTTATAGCCCGCCTCTTTCAGCAGTTGGGCCGTGCGGGCCGGATCGTACTTATAGCCCTGCTTTTGGATATTGCTGTAGAACGCGGAGGCCACGGAAATGTTGGAGTTGGACGCCTGCGCCAGATTCTGGCTGGTTCCCAGCGCGATCTGTTCGCTATCCAGCGCAGAGGCTATCGCCTGACGAAGCTTGACGTTTTTCAGCAGCGGATCGTCGGTCTGGATCAGCATCACGTGACGCTGGGCGTTCGGCGCCACTTCGAGGGAGATATTGGGGTCTTTTTTCAGGTCGATGCCGTCAATCGGGCTCACCTGCGCCAGATCCACGGCTCCCGACTGCAGGCCCGCCTTCACCGTTGCCGCATCGGGGATCGCCATAAAGCGCACTTCCTCCACCAGCGCTTTTTTCCCGCCGACAAAGCCGTCCTCTTTCCCCGCCAGCGCGCTGTAGTCGGCAAAACGCTTCAATGAAACGTACTCGCCATGCTTCCACTCCCCAAAGCTGAACGGCCCGGTGCCGATCGGCGCGATCCAGGTTCCGTCCGCGGCAACCGATTTAGAGCTGATAACCGCGGCAGCGCCGCAATCGGTGCGCGCCAGCGTGTCCAGAAACAGCGCCACCGGTTTCTCCAGCGTCATGACCACGGTATGCGCATCCGGCGCGCTGACGTCGGTAACATGAATCAACCCGCTGCCGTCAAATTCGCGCAAACATCGCCACTGGGTTTTCGGGTCGTTCCAGTGCTTCCAGCTCCACACCACGTCCTGCGCCGTCATGGCGTCGCCGTTGTGAAACTTCACCCCTTCGCGCAGATGGAAGGTATAGGTTTTGCCTTCATTACTCACATCCCACGATGACGAGAGCATCGGCCCAACGGTACCGTCCTCGCGGTAGCCCACCATGCCTTCCACCACGTGCATCAGGACATCATCGGTGTTTCCGTCCCGGTTGACGCCCGGCTGGCTGCTGCGGATATCCTGATTCAGCGCAAAACGGATAACTTCGCCATCGGCCGCCTGCGCCACCATGCCCGGCAGTAACAGGGCAACAGCTGATAATAATTTTTTCATAGCGATCTCTCTGTTAATCGAGCGTGTAGCGCGTGAAGTCGCGGTTAAGTGCCGGAAGCTGTACTACATCCATCATCCCCTCAGCGGGAGTCATCACGATCATCGCCACCGTGGCGGATAAATCGCTGCTGAACCCCGGCCGCGGCGGACGACATACGGAATAGGGGGAGCCGAAGTCATCGAAAAAGGCGTTTTTCATCTCCTCTGCGCCCGGTTTTGCATGGGCGTTGAGTAATTCATGGACGCGCCAGCCGCGATACAGCGAATCCGGCGAGGCATCGACGCCCTCCTCGCGAATTTTGCAGCGCGCGGGCAGGCTCTCCCAGTGGTTGGCATGCACCAGCAGGCCATTTTGCGGGTAGAGGGTGAAGCTTTCGTCCGGAGCGCATTCAAAATCGATAGCAAAGCCCTCTTTTGTGCTGAGGATCATATTGTTAGAGCACGACTTTGGCGTGGTGGCGACCACCTTCATCGCCAGCGCCATATGCTGCTGTTCCAGCGCTTTACGCCGGATCAGCGACAGCGGAACGCCCTGCTGCTGATAATCGCGCTCACACCGCAGATAGTTAGCGGTGATGGCGATCCCGGCGCTGTTCATCCCGCTGCGGCCAAGCCCTCCGGCCTCCACGAAAGTCAGGACATCCGGTCCCTGCTGACGCTTAATTTTCACCACCACCGAACTCTCCGCGCACTCCGCGCGCCAGTCCCAGTTTTGACCATGAATCAGTTTGCCGTGCGGGCTGCGCTGCGGCAGGATCACCGCGCCGGTACAGCCATCTTTTATGTTGTCATCATGCGGCGTCGGGCAGTGCTGCAGGCTACGCGCCTGAGCGATAACTTCGGTACGGGCGTTGATCATCACAATCGCTTCCAGCGAAACGCCGGATGCGCTGGCAATGCCGCGCATTTCGTCGAGATAGTCCGCATCAAACTCGCGGATGATGGCGCTGAAGCTATTGATCAGGCGGTCACGCTGTTCCTGACCGATCCGCAGGGCGTTCAGCTGGTCGCCATAAATGGCCACGCTGGCGTGGATCCGAGCCTTAGCCTGCTCACCGTACTGGCAGCCCCGCTCGTACGGCGTGCCGGAGATTTCGATTAAGGGAAAAGGTTGCGTCACGTTGTTCGCTCCTCAGCGATTTGCCTGCAGTACGCGCAGGAAGAAGTCTTTCACCTGATCCAGCACTTTCATGCCGTCGTGGCCGACGTTTGGCACTATCTCTTGTTCAGCTTTCACGCCGTGCTCGCGTAGGCTGTTGAGCAGCGCGGTATTCCGTTCGATTCGGGTGATACCGGCATCATTACATCCCGGCTGATAATACCGGCCGCCGGGCTGATGGGTGATTTCCCAGGTTTCGAGATCGACTTTGCCGACCACCAGCTGCACCGCTACCTGTTTTAAGGCGTGATAATCCAGAGGTTTGCCAAAGATTTGCTCAAAGTTCTGCACCCCCGGCCACCAGGCCTTGCTGTCGTCCAGCAGCGTGACGGAACCCGGGGCGCCAATGGAGACTCCCAGCAGCTTTTCCGGGTGAATGTAAAGGAAGCGATGGGCGAAATGACCGCCTCCCGAGTAGCCGAACAGCAGAAACTTGCCAAAGTCGCGATCCAGCAGCTCGCTAACTTCATCGATCATCGCCAGCAGCGCCAGGTCATAGCGAATATCCTGCTCAATAATGTATTTAAAGCCGTGTGAATTGCCGTCACCTAGCGGCCCGACGGGAAACAGCGGGGCCAGAACAACGCAGCGGTTATAGCGGGCAAACTCGGTAAAAGCATCCCGGTATTGCACCATCGAACGGCCGGTGCCGTGCATCGCCACGACCAGGCGATAATCGGTTTTGTCGCCATCGAATCCGGGCGGAACGTACAGGCAATACTGGAAGCGGGGATCGTGCCGGCTGGAAAAAATAGTCGTGCTGCCGCGATAGTAAAGCGCCTGGCTACGCCCGGCGGCATGCTCAGAATCATTTTTAATTACTGATAGTTGCATAAATTGTTTTCTCGTTGATCGGCTGTTCAAAATTGATTCAAACACAAAACCAAAATTGGCGCCAATTTAATAAACAATTTATTAACAAAAGATCTGGTTCATGTCACAATTCAGCTTTGGGTCAGAGCAAAAGCCAATAGACCGACGGTTTAAACTGGTGCCAAAGCCGGGAACCGTTCATTATCAGGCTGCAAAAAATCGCGGGAACCAGGACAAGGAGCTGAGGATATGATGCAAGGTAAAAGCACTCTGGTGCACGTTGCCAACCTGCTGGCGATGGATATTAATACCGGGGTTTTCCAGCCAGGCGCCTGGCTGAAACAGGTCGAGCTGGCTGAGCGCTATGAGTGTACGCGCAGCGATGTTCGCCGCGCCCTCGATCAGCTGGTCATTGAACGGCTGGTGCAGCATGTTCCCAATCGTGGGTACCATGTTTATTCGCCTGACGTGCAGCAGCGTAGGAATATTTCGCGCATCCGCGCGGTGCTGGAAAGCGCATCGGCCAGCGATATCGTGGAGCATATCCAGCCCGCGCAGTTAGCCGCCCTGCGCCAGTGCGCCGAATTGTTTGACCACTACACTCAGTTCGGCACGATCCTGCAACAGTATGAATCCAACCTCGCCTTTCACCGCGCGCTGCTTGCTCCGTGTTCGAACAAAGACATGATTGAACTGATTTTCGAACTCCGCAGCCGGGTTCCCTCCGCGGCGCTGGGGCAATGGAACTCGCATGCGAGGATCGTCCAGTCCTCACAGGAACATTTCGCGATGGTCGAGGCGATAGAGCGAGGCGATCCTTCTACCCTGGCGACGCTGCTGCGCCAGCATATCTTACAGGATGACGATGTGCCGGCCCCGGCGGACGGCTCAATGCGATGAGATAAACGCGGAGGGCGTAACCGGGGCGGGCAGAGAAAAATTGTGCTTCATGCGCTCAACTTCGCGCACCGGCGTCAGGCCAAAAAGGCGCTTAAACTCGCGGCTGAACTGAGAAATGCTCTCATAGCCGACCCGCACGCCGGCGGCGGAGGCGGTCAGGTTGTTGCGCAGCATCAGCAGCCGGGCCTGATGCAGGCGCGTTGATTTCAGGTACTGCATCGGCGAGGTGTTGGTTACCGCCTTGAAGTGGCTGTGAAAGGTCGGAACGCTCATTCCGACCTCTTTCGCCAGGGCGGTGACGTCAAGGCTCTCGGCATATTGCGCATGAATTTTTCGTAATGCTTTCGCCACTTTGCCAAACTGCCCCTGCATCCGCAGGGCGCTGCGCAGCGCCGGCCCCTGCTCGCCGGTAAGCACCCGGTAATATATCTCCCGCAGCATCGACGGCCCGAGCATTTCCGCGTCCAGCGGCAAAGACATAATCTGCAGGAAGCGTAACACCGAGCCGCCGATCTGCGCATCCATCAGGCTCGACATCATGCTTCGCGGCGCGGCGACGACGGGGGCGCCGCGACCGTCGAGCTCCAGCAGCAGATCTGCCGCTAAGGTGAAATCCAGCCGAATGTAAATAGCCAGCATCGGCTCGGCGGCGCTGGCGTCGGTTTCCATGGTGAACGGCACCGGCACGGAGACCATCAGATAATGCCGGGCGTCATACAAATAGACATCATTCCCAAGAAACCCCTGCTTTCTTCCCTGCACCACAATAACGATCCCCGGCTCGTATAAAACCGGCGTGCGCAGCAGCGGTCGGTTAGATCGCAAAAAGCGAACGTCAGGTAAAACCGTGAGGTTGTAGCCCTCCTGTGGGGTCAGGTGGTCCAGCAGCGTCACCATTTGCCGATCAGCGGTAGTTGTCATAAAGCCTGCGTTAAAGAAGCCGGAACGTAGGTGAAGTGTGGCACTCACGGCCCGCCGCGTCCAGACGGCTCATAGGAACAGGCAAAGACCGAAGAGGATCGGGGCTACGCCAGAGCGCCGTTCGGCCCTATTCTGCCTGCTCAATTTAATGAAGGAGAGTTGGTATGCACTCAGCAAAACTATTTTTCATCACCGGCGTCAGCAGCGGATTTGGCCGGGCGCTGGCCGAAGAGGCGCTCAGCACGGGGCATCGGGTGGTCGGAACGCTACGAAACGAGAGAGATCGGCAGCAGTTCGAGGCCCTGTCGCCGGGCCAGTGCTTTGGCAGAGTCCTGGACGTCACCGATTTTGCCGCCATTCCGCCGCTCGTTGAGGCCGTAGAGCGGGAAATTGGCGCGGTTGACGTGCTGGTCAATAACGCCGGCTACGGCCACGAGGGCATCATGGAAGAGTCGCCGATTGAGGAGCTCGTGGCGCAATTCAACGTTAACGTATTTGGTGCGGTCGCGGTAATTAAAGCTTTCTTACCCTGGTTCCGCGCGCGCCGCGCCGGCCACATTCTGAATATCACCTCGATGGGGGGATTCATCACCATGCCCGGCATCAGCTACTACTGCGGCAGCAAATTCGCTTTGCAGGGGATTTCTGAAACGCTAAGCAAAGAGCTTAAGCCCTTTAATATCGCCGTGACGGCGGTGCAGCCGGGATCGTTTCGAACCGACTGGGCCGGGCGCTCAATGGTGCGCGCTGCCCGCAGTATTGACGATTACGACAGCAGCTTCGGCCCCATTCGCGAAACGCGAATGCAGCGCAGCGGCCATCAGCCGGGCGATCCGCGCCGGGCGGCGCGGGCGATGCTGGAGCTGATTAACCATCCGGCCCCTCCGGCGTCGCTGCTGCTGGGAAGCGATGCCGTGACGTTGGTTAAAGAAAAGCTGCAGCAGATGAGCGCCGGGATCGACGCCTGGGAGGAGGTCAGCCGCTCCACGGATGGCTAAAAAATACGCCGGATCTCTGTCCAGGGAAGGACGAGAACCCGCCCGCCGTTTGACGCTCCCCAGCTCCCGCCCTTCTCCGCATGACTCCTGCCGCTCTCTGCGACGTTTTGGTTAAAACCAGAGCATTAATGATAATGCGAATGATCTTGATAATCATTATCATTGTTACATATAATTCTGTGAAAAATTTTAGCATAAAAATAAATGCTATCAATGAAACAGAAAATGGATATTTATGTTTAATATGGAATGCTTGTTAAAATCTCTGGTTGTTAGCAGCGCTCTGGCCCTGGCGGCATGCCAAAGCGCGTCCTCGACGACATCAGCCCCCGCCGCCGCATCGGTGGAAGCGTGCGCATGTATTGTGGATACGGCCTCCGGCAGCACCCTGACGCCGGCGCAGCTTATCGCCAGGATACGCAACGCCTCGATAGTTATCGTCGGCGAAGAGCACACCAACGTGCGCCACCATCAGATTGAGCAGTGGCTGCTAAAAAATCTGAACCAATCCCGCCCCCAGGGCAGCGTGCTGCTGGAGATGATCGATATCAGCCAGCAGGATGCGGTCAACCGCGTCAAGCAGGCCAGCGCGTCCGGAACGTCGGTCAGCGCCACCCGTGCGGCGGAAGCGATGCGCTGGAACAGCGGCTGGCCTTGGGATCTGTATCGTGACCTGGTGATGACCGCGCTGGAGGGTCCCTGGCCTCTGCTGGCCGCCAATATCAGCCGCCAGCAGGTCAACGAACTGTACCAACGCCCCACTTTCCCGAGCGGAGAACGCTCTTCCCGCCCGCAGGTACATGAAGCCCTGTCGGCGATCATCTACCTGATGCACGACGGCAAAATTAGCGGCGAACAGGTCACCGCGATGATGGCCATTCAGCAGAATCGCGATCGCTTTATGGCCCAACAGCTCATTCAAGCGCCGCGCCCGGCGCTGCTGATTGCCGGCGGCTACCACGCCGCCAAAGATACCGGCGTGCCCCTGCATCTGGCCGACTTAGGCGCGGAAAAACCGCGGGTGGTGATGCTCACCACCGACGGCACCACGCTGACGGCAAAACAGGCCGACTATATCTGGTCAGTACCGGCGGCCAAATGAAGATCGCAATGAACACGCCACCGATCCTCTCGCGCGCGCCGTGGATAAAGGGCTCCGCCGGCAGCGTGCTGTTCCACGCGGCGCTGGTGCTGCCGTTTATGCTTCATTTTTCCCTCAACCAGCCCGAGTCGACGCCTGCCGCAGTGATGCTTGAATATGCGCCTGAGTTTGAGGTCTCCTTCATTCGCCCCGAACTGCCGCCAGGCGTCAGCCAGCAGCGCAAGGTAGAAGCCATGACCGAACGCGAGTCGCTCCATAATAAAGAGCTGCCGAAGCTGCGCGAGCACGAGGACGCTGAGCTTAAGCTGGCGGCAGCAACGCCGGAAAAAGAGCGCAAAAAGAAAACGGAAAGAAAGAAGAAATCGTCGCAGGAGCGTAAAGAAGAGCAGGGAAACTCGACCATCACCAGCCTGGCCGCCCCGCCGGTACAGTCCGCGCGGACTCAGCGCAATACGGCACCGCTGGATACCGACGCCGCCAGAATCAGCCAAAGTAAAATCAGCTGGGAATCGCTGGTAAAGGGCAAAATCAACAAAATGCGCAACTACCCGGACGATGCAAGGCGGCGTAAACGCACCGGGACGGCCGTCATCGCCTTCAGCGTCGATGAGCGCGGCGAAATACTTAGTACAAAACTGGTCACCTCATCCGGCACTCTGTCACTGGATCGGGCGGCGCTCATTGCGCTTGAAAGCGCGCGACCGCTGCCGCCGCCGCCAAAAGAGATGCTCAAAAACGGCGTCCAGAAGGTCACGCTACCGGTGGAGTTCGGGCTGTTAAAAATATAACAATGAGCGTTACCTGTATTAACCGTTGGTCGGTTAACAAACTTAAATAGCGTCATTTAGATTATTCATTTCTGAATAACCGGCCGCTGCGGGGAGAGTATTCTCGGGCGGCGGCGGAGCTTTTATTTTTATTTATGAGCAATTTATCGTAGCGCAGCCGTTCGGCTGCGCGGGGTAATTTTGTTCATTTGGTGCATTGATAAAATACAAAAACAGGAATTGATTATGGAAAAATCGCAAATAGCCAAAGGGATTATGGCCGGGCTTATTATTGTCCACGGCCATACCTTTGCGGCAGAAAATGAGGGGGAATCGGTCTTTTCTCCGCTCACTATTACCGATAACCCGCTGGCTGAAAAAAATCAGGTCGGCTCCTCTGAGGAGAGCTATACCCGCCCCGGAGCCTACAGTTCGCGTACGCTAAATAAAAACTTGCAGAGCCTGGATGCGTCGCTGCGCAGTATGGCGGGGACCTATACGCAAATCGATCCGCTGCAGGGTTCGATCAGCGTGAATATTCGCGGCATGAACGGGCTGGGCCGGGTGAATACGATGGTCGATGGCGTCACCCAGACCTACTTCGGCATGGCGCCCGCCAACTATCACGGCGGCGCCAACACCGCCGCCGGCGTCCCGCTCGACCCGAACTTTCTTGCCGAAGTTGACGTGACGCGCGGCAGCAGCGCCGGCTCTCAGGGCGTTAACGCCCTCGCAGGCAGCGCCAATATGCGCACCATCGGCATCGATGACGTTCTGCGGGAGGGACGCCAGGCGGGGGTACTTTCCCGCTTCTCGGTGGGCGATAACGGCCTGGGGCGCACCGGGATGGTGGCGGTGGCCGGTAAGACCGATACCTTCGAAAACGGCGGCGCCCTCGGCGCGCTGGTCGGCGTCAGCGGTAGACGAACCTATGCGACCTATAAAAACGGCGGCGGGCGCAGCAGCGAAGATTTTATCGGCGAAGATAATAAATATTTGCGCCAGGAGCCCCGCTCCCAGCTTTATAAGCTGAACTTCAATCCGGACCAGTTCAATAAAATTGAGTTTTCCGGCCGTAATTACAGCAACAGCTTTACCCGTCGCGACATCACCAGCGACGATTACGCCCTGCGCTATAATTACGCCCCGCTGAATGAGCTGGTGGAATTAAACCTGCTGGCCAGCACCAGCCGCGGAAATCAGGCGTACAAGCCGGAATCGCTGTATAACTTCAACAGTTCTTCGACCACCAATAAATCCAACGCTATCGATATTAGCAACACCAGTCGATTTAAAATGAGTGAGGATCTGTTTACCGTATTGCAGGTCGGCGGGAAATTAATGGATACCCGCTATACCCGGCGCTTTGTGCAGAATACTGAAACCGATCACAACGCCTTTGCTCCCGCCGGCAAACAAAAGATATCGTCCTTATACAGCAGCCTGACGCTGAACAAAGATATTTATCAGCTGGATCTCAACCTTAACTACACCCGCAGCCAGGTTACAGGCTACAAGCCGGCCTGCGGCGATAACGAGAAGTGTTTCCCGCAGGGGGAAAGCCATCTCAAGCTGGATAATACCGACGTTAATCCATCGGCAACGTTTTCCGCCCAGGTCACCCCGTGGCTACAGCCCTTCGTCAGCTGGAGCCGATCTTCCCGCGCGCCAAACGTGCAGGAGGTCTTCTTCGCTAACGAGGGCGGCGCCTCGATGAACCCGTTCCTCAAACCGGAAAAAGCGGAGACCTGGGAGGCCGGCTTTAATATCAATAAGCAGGGCCTGCTGCACGAGCAGGACAGCTTTCATTTAAAGGCGCTGGCGTACCGCTCGCGGATTAAAAACTATATCACCAGCGAATCCTTTTTCCTGTGCCACGACGGCAGGCTCTGTCAGGATATCGATAACGCATCCGACAGCTTCAACGCCAACATCTACATCAACGTACCTTCGACGGTAACCGCCACAGGTTACGAAATTGAGGCCGGATATGATATCGGCTTCGCCTATGCGAACCTCTCATGGAGCAAGCAGCACACCGATCAGCCCACCTCGATTGCCAGCACGGTTTACAGCTTTGCCTACAGCGACCTCAGCGACCTGCCCGATAGCTACGCCACGCTCGACGTCGGCGGCCGCCTCTTCGACCGGCGTCTGACCGTCGGCAGCCTGGTCAAATTCACCGGTAAAACCAAACGCCTGAGCACCGAGGGCATCAGCCTCGACAGCAATACCGTACCGAAAGAGGACATGCCGAATATCCCGACCATCATCGACCTCTACAGCACCTGGCAGGCGACCGACAACGTCCAGCTGCGCCTCAGCGTGCAGAACGTCACCAACCGCGATTACGCCGAAGCGCTGAACCGCATGAATCAGAGCGTCGATTACGCCCGGGCGGGCACGTCGGTGAATACCACCGCCCGCGGACGAACCTGGATCTTCGGCGGAGAGATCCAGTTCTGAGTTAAAACCCGGCGCGGGGTAATGCCCCGGGTTTTATCCCGCGCCCCCACTTTTCATATCAGGAATAAAAAATGAATCGATTCAATTTAAGAACACGACTGGGATGCCTGCTTATTGCGGCTCTCCTGCCGGCCTCGGCGTTAGCCATTGACCCACCGCCGCGCGAAACCTCGCGCTTCGCCCTGAAGACCAATTACCTTCAGCAGGCGGATGAAGGGATTTACGAACTGGCCTTCGATAACGCCAATCAGTACGTGTTTGCGGCGGTAACCGACCGCGTGAACCGCGAGGCGAACAGAGGCTATTTATACGCCTTTAACCCGACGTCATTGAAAATTGAACATCGCTACGATATGCCGTACCGGGCGTTTTCCCTGGCGATGAATCAGCCGCAGCACCGGCTCTATATCGGTCATACCCAGTCGGCCTCGCTGCGGATAAGCATGCTTGATACCACCACAGGGAAGCTAACCAAAACCAGCGACAGGCTCAGCTTTAAAACGCCTAACGCCGCCGATTCTCGCTTCGAGCACCTGCGCCATATGGTCTACAGCCCGGATGCCGATACCCTGTTCGTGAGCTACAGCAATATGCTGAAGACGGCGCAGGGTACGCAGCCGCTGCATAAGCTGCTGATGCTCGACGGCACGACGCTGGCGCTAAAAGGCGAGGTCAAAGAGGCTTATAAGGGCACGGCCTATGGGCTGACGATCGATGAAAAAACGCAGAAAATCTACGTTGGCGGCCGGGATTACATCAACGAGATTGACGCGAAAAAGCAGCAGGTGCTGCGCACCATTACCCTCCAGAATACGCAGCCGCAGCTGCCCAGCGCGCAGAATCTGGCGGTGGATTCCGACTCCGGCAGGATCTTTGTCGTGGCCTTCGACCATGACGATCGCAGCGGCCCCCGCGACGGGCTCTATATTTTCGATCTGCGCGACGGCAGGCAGCTGGGCTATGTGCGTACCGGCGCCGGGGCCAACGCGGTAAAATACAATCCGAAATATAACGAGCTCTACGTCACCAATTTCACCAGCGGCACCCTCAGCGTAATCGATGCCGCGACCTACAGCGTGACCCGTGAATTCCGCACTCCGGTCTATCCAAACCAGATGGTGCTATCGCCGGATATGAATACCCTGTTCGTCGGTATAAAGGAAGGCTTCAACCGCGACTGGGACCCGGACGTCTTTGTCGAAGGCGCGAAGGAGCGCATCCTGAGCATCGATTTGACGAAATCGTAGCCGACCGGCGCGCGGTCAGGACAAGGCAGCCAATCGTTTTTAGCGCATGATGCCTCTGATTGTATGGGCGGCCTGAAAAGGTCGCCTTTTTACGTTATAGTGCTCCGGTGCCGGAAACGCCTTGTCCGTTTCTGATGCCATTCTGGCCATTTTCAAATACGGCGGCTAACAGGCTGTTGTAAAACAGGAGTATACAAACATGCGCTTACTTCACACCATGCTGCGCGTTGGCGATCTGCCGCGTTCTATCGAGTTTTACACCAACGTGCTCGGCATGAAGCTGCTGCGTACCAGCGAAAACACCGAATATAAATACTCGCTGGCCTTCGTTGGTTACGGCGAGGAGAGCGATACTGCGGTTATCGAGCTGACCTATAACTGGGGCGTGGACAAATACGATCTCGGCAGCGCCTACGGCCATATCGCCCTCAGCGTGGATAATGCGGCAGAAGCCTGCGAGCGTATTCGTCAGAACGGCGGCAACGTGACCCGCGAAGCCGGTCCGGTTAAGGGCGGCACCACGGTTATCGCCTTCGTTGAAGATCCGGATGGTTACAAAATCGAACTGATCGAAGAGAAAGACGCCGGCAAAGGCCTCGGCCACTAACGGTTGCGGGCGCCCGTCGGCGCCCGCTGTTTTATCCCCTGACTGCTGCAAGGCGCGGCAAAATTTGCCATAATGCGCGCTACTTTTTTCCAGTAAAGAGAATCTGATGTCCGAGAACGTTCAACTTAATGGTCTGTGCGACCGTTTTCGCGGTTTTTACCCTGTGGTTATCGATGTCGAAACCGCCGGGTTCAATGCCAAAACCGACGCCCTGCTTGAGATCGCTGCCATTACGCTGAAAATGGATGAGCAGGGCTGGTTGATGCCGGACGAAACGTTGCATTTTCATGTTGAACCTTTCGAGGGTGCGAACCTGCAGCCCGAAGCGCTGGCATTTAACGGCATCAACCCTAACGATCCGGAACGCGGGGCGGTAAGCGAGTACGACGCGCTGCACGCGATTTTCAAAATGGTCCGCAAAGGGATGAAGGACAGCGATTGTAATCGCGCCATCATGGTGGCGCATAACGCCACTTTCGATCTCAGTTTTACCATGGCTGCCGCCGAGCGCGCCGGGCTAAAACGCAATCCGTTCCACCCTTTCGTCACCTTTGATACCGCCGCGCTGAGCGGGCTGGCGCTCGGTCAGACCGTGCTGTCTAAAGCCTGCCTTGCCGCCGGTATGGCGTTTGATGGCACCAAGGCGCACTCTGCGCTGTACGATACCGACCAGACCGCCCGGCTGTTCTGCGAGATAGTCAACCGCTGGAAGCGTCTTGGCGGATGGCCGCTACCGCAGCCTGAAGCGGAATAAGAGACAAAAAAAAGCGACTTCACTGGAAGTCGCTTTTTTACTGGCAGCAAAATTATTCTGCTTTCGGCTCGTCGGCCTTGTACTTCGCCGCCGTTTCTTTGATCAGCTGCTGTAGCTCACCGCGCTGATACATTTCAATCACGATGTCGCAACCGCCAACCAGCTCACCATCAACCCACAGCTGCGGGAAGGTCGGCCAGTTTGCATACTTCGGCAGCTCCGCGCGGATGTCCGGATTCTGCAGGATATCTACGTAGGCAAAGCGTTCGCCGCACGCAGACAGCGCCTGCACGGTCTGAGCGGAAAAGCCGCAGCTTGGCAGTTTCGGCGATCCTTTCATGTACAGCAGGATCGGGTTTTCAGCGATTTGACGTTCGATTTTTTCTACAGTAGTACTCATTGTCATGCTTCCTTAACTTCTATACGGCAGTAATTTGTCATTGTAGCGTCCTGAACGCAGGACAGATAATAACATTTTGTTCACTCGTTCTATTTTATCTTCTGTGGACTGAAGTTGCCTTAAAAATATTACTTCATCAGCCAGCGCGCCGTCCTGCCGCGCACTTTCTGTACAAGGCGGTCAATGTCTGGCATATTTTTTTGCAATTGTTAATCAAACGACACTTTAGATACAAAAGAGTATTAACTTTCAGGGTTTTTATGCATTAGAATCGTTGGGTTTTGTCATTCATGGTCAGGTATGTGTACATGTCTGTAATTAATCAGGGGAGTGCTCGGTGGCGCGGCTAAACAAAATCGCGATTTCGCTCTGCGCATTACTGTTTACATCTATCTCATTTACACCACTGGCGCATGCTTCAGGGCATACGCACGCCTCCGCCGCGTCAAAAGCGCATCAGGCAAAGGGCACCACCGAACGCAAGAAAAAAGTCTCCGGTCAGAAAACAAAATCCAGCGCCAAAACCTCCAGCAAGAAAGCATCGACCTCCTCCCGCGCCAAACACCCTACCCGCACCACCGCCTCCAGCCAAACGGCATTAAACCGTCAGGCCGCCGGCGGAACCAAAAAGTGCGTGTTGCGCAAGGGCTATAAAAAGCAGTGCGCGACGTCGGCTAAGTCAAACATCGAACCGACGCGGGCGATGGCCAACGTGCAGCAGAAATGCGTCGTGCGGAAAGGCTACAAAAAGCGCTGTAAGCCGGTGGTTGAAGAGGAAGTGCCGCTGACGCTGGCCGATGCGCATAAGGTGCGGGTGCAAAAAGCGCAGAGCACCGCCATGTCGAAGCTGATGGGCCAAATTGGCAAGCCCTACCGCTGGGGCGGCACCTCGCCGCGCACCGGCTTTGACTGCAGCGGGCTGGTTTATTACGCCTATAAAGACCTGGTGAAAATTCATATCCCGCGGACGGCGAACGAGATGTACCACCTGCGCGATGCTCGCCCCGTAGATCGCGGTGAGCTGCAGAGCGGCGATCTGGTCTTCTTCCGCACCCGCGGCCGCGGCACGGCGGATCACGTCGGCGTGTACGTCGGTAACGGTAAATTTATTCAGTCGCCGCGTACCGGACGCGATATTCAGATTACCTCGTTAAGCGAAGATTACTGGGTTCGCCACTACGTTGGCGCCCGCCGCGTGATGACGCCTAAAACCATCCGCTGACGACCACCTGCCGCGCCTGCGGCAGGTTAACTCTCTCTTTTGCCACATCTTTTAATTTGCTACTATCTCCCTGTGCATTACATGGTTATTGCACGCATTAATATAATAAGGAGAGTAGCAATGTCGTTCGAATTACCTGCATTACCATATGCGAAAGACGCCCTGGCGCCGCACATTTCCGCTGAAACCCTGGAATACCATTACGGTAAGCATCACCAGGCCTACGTCACTAACCTCAACAACCTGATCAAGGGCACCGCTTTTGAAGGCCACTCTTTAGAAGAGATCGTTCGTTCTTCCGAAGGCGGCGTCTTTAACAACGCGGCCCAGGTCTGGAACCACACCTTCTACTGGAACTGTCTCGCGCCGAATGCCGGCGGTGAGCCGGAAGGCGAACTGGCGGCAGCAATCGCCAAATCCTTCGGCAGCTTTGCTGATTTTAAAGCGCAATTCACCGATGCTGCGGTGAAAAACTTCGGCGCTGGCTGGACGTGGCTGGTCAAAAATGCCGACGGCAGCCTGGCGATTGTCTCCACCAGCAACGCCGGTACGCCGCTCACCGGCAATGCCGCACCGCTGCTGACCGTGGATGTCTGGGAACATGCTTATTACATTGACTACCGTAACGCCCGTCCAAACTATCTGGAGCACTTCTGGGCGCTGGTAAACTGGAAGTTTGTCGCGGCTAATCTGGCGGCATAAAACTCTACCGCAGAAGGGTTTCCCCTTCTGCGGTAATTATTAGCGGCTGGCTAAGGCCTCTTCCGGCCGCGAGCGACCGCTGAACAACACCAGCATCAGCGCCACCCCGGCAATGATAGCGCCCATCACCGGAACAAATGCGTAGCCCAGGCCAGAAGAAATCACCGCCCCGCCGGCCGCCGCGCCGAGCGCATTCCCAAGGTTAAACGCTCCGATATTCACCGAAGAAGAGAGCCCCGGCGCTTCGTGAGCCACGCGCATCACGCGCATTTGCAGCGGCGGCACCACGGCAAACGTCGCCGCGCCCCACACCACCATGCTGATGGCCGCGCCAATCTGCGACTGCGCCAGCAGCGGGATCGCCAGCATGATAACCATCAGCAGCAGTAAAAAGCCCTTCAGCGTGCCGGAAACCGAGCGGTCGGCAAATTTTCCGCCAAGATAATTGCCCAGAGAGAAGCCGACGCCAATCAGTACCAGCATCGCGGTGACGAACAGCGGCGAGGCGTGGGTAATGGTATGCAGCACCGGCGAAATATAGGTATAGAGGGTGAACATCGCCCCGGCTCCGAGCACGGTGGTCAGCAGCGCGGAGAGCACCTGCGGCCGCATCAAAACCGACAGCTCCTCCTTCACGTTCGGCCGCTGCCCTGCGCTGCCTTTTGGCAACGAGAACCACAGGCCGATCATCGCCACCAGGCCAAGACCCGCCGTGGCAAGAAAGGACATGCGCCAGCCGATGGTTTCACCCAGCCAGGTCGCCGCCGGGACGCCGCCAATGTTGGCGATGGTCAGCCCCATAAACATAGTTGCCACCGCGCTGGCCTGCTTGTGTTTAGGGACCACGCTCGCGGCCACCACCGAGCCGAGGCCGAAGAAGGCGCCGTGGTTCAGGCTGGTGATAATGCGCGAAAGCAGCAGCGTGGTGTAATCCGGCGCCATTGACGAGAGGACGTTGCCAAGGGTGAAAATAGCCATCAGGAAAATCAGCGCACTGCGGCGCGCGCGATGCGACAGCAGCAGCGTCATCAGCGGTGCTCCGACCATCACGCCGATAGCATAGGCGCTGATCAGCATCCCCGCGGCGGGAATAGACACATCCACGCCTTTAGCGATAACCGGCAGTAATCCCATCGGGGAAAATTCGGTCGTACCGATACCAAACGCCCCAACGGCCAGCGCTAACAGGGGAAAGTTGATTTTCATTCAATGACTCCAGCAAACCGTCCTCAGCGACGGTATCTCATCAGAAGTCAAAAGCATGACATCAATCACAGAAAAACAAAAGTAAACGAAATGGCAAAAGATTTTTGCGAATTTGATAATAATGCGCGGGAACGGGGGGAAAGGAGCCTCTCCCCCGAAAAAATTAGTGCAGTACGGCGGTCAGCCCTGCGGCCACGATCAGACCCAGTACAATAATCGTCGTGGTCAGCGAAAACTTTAAATCTGTATCCATCAATTTTCCCCCTGATTATCCCCACAAGAAAAGTGAGCCTGCTCATTTTTGCACAATATTGCACAAAAATCTTCTGAGATTTAGGGTGATGCACATTTTTACTCTTCCCCTTTGCCGCAAGATCGGACAAAATCCCACGCTAATTTGAAAGCGTATCGGCCATTGACCCCTTCCTGTCGTTCTGTGTCGTTTCCCGACGTGATGCAATGTTGAACATTGTGCTCAGGGTGTGTATAGGCAAACGTTTCCGTATCGATAATCAGACGATCAGGTCAAGGTCTGGAGAGAGAAGTAATGGCAACAATTAAAGATGTAGCGAAGCGCGCAAACGTTTCCACTACAACAGTTTCACATGTAATTAACAAAACCCGTTTTGTGGCTGAAGAGACCCGCAACGCGGTATGGGCTGCCATCAAAGAGCTGCACTACTCTCCGAGTGCGGTGGCGCGCAGCCTGAAGGTTAATCACACTAAATCGATCGGTCTGCTGGCTACCAGCAGCGAAGCGGCCTATTTCGCCGAGATTATCGAGTCCGTTGAGAAGAGCTGCTTCCAGAAGGGCTACACCTTGATTCTGGGCAACGCCTGGAACGATCCGGAAAAGCAGCAGGCCTACCTGTCGATGATGGCGCAAAAGCGCGTCGACGGCCTGCTGGTGATGTGTTCCGAATATCCGCAGTCGGTGCTGTCCATGCTGGAAGAGTACCGCAACATCCCGATGGTCGTCATGGACTGGGGTGAGTCCAAGGCTGATTTTACCGATTCGGTGATCGATAACGCCTTTGAAGGCGGCTATATGGCCGGTCGCTACCTCGTTGAGCGCGGCCACCGTGAAATCGGCGTGATCCCGGGCCCGCTGGAGCGCAATACCGGCGCCGGACGCCTGGCCGGTTTTATGAAAGCGATGGAAGAAGCGCAGATTAGCGTCCCGGAAAGCTGGGTTGTTCAGGGCGACTTCGAGCCGGAATCCGGCTACCGCGCCATGCAGCAGATCCTCAGCCAGCCGCATCGCCCGACCGCCATATTCTGCGGCGGCGATATCATGGCAATGGGAGCCATCTGCGCCGCCGACGAAATGGGCCTGCGCGTCCCGCAGGATATTTCGCTCATTGGCTATGACAACGTGCGCAACGCCCGCTACTTCAGCCCGGCGCTGACCACCATCCATCAGCCGAAGGATTCACTCGGCGAAGCCGCATTCAATATGCTGATGGACCGTATCGTCAATAAGCGCGAAGAGTCGCAGTCTATCGAAGTTCACCCGCGACTGGTCGAGCGTCGCTCGGTGATCGACGGCCCGTTCGTCGACTACCGCCGCTAATCCTGCCGTGGCGCCGGCTATTCCGGCGCCCGCAGCCACTCCCGATTTAACGTTTCGCTGTCGCCAAGATAGTCCAGCAGCCAGGAGAGAGCCGGTGAGATATCGCTCTGCTGCCAGGTCAGGCAGCACGCGGCGTCCGGGAACGGATTTTCCAGCTCCAGCGCCGTCCACTCGCCGCTATCGATCCGCGGGCGGGCAAAGTGCGACGGCACCATGCCGATGCAGAGTCCGGCCGACAGGCAGGTGGCCGAGGCGTCCCAGTCCGGCACCACCACTCTCTTCTGGTTATCCAGCAGCCACGTCGTGCGCTTGGGCAACGAACGCGACGTATCCTCCCTGACCAGCGACGGCCAGTTGCGCAACGTGTCATCGCTCAGCGGGCCGCTCATTTTCGCCAGCGGATGGTGGCTGGCCACCACGCAGTGCCAGCTCAGCATGCCCATATCACGAAAGGCGTAGCGTCCGCCGACCGGAATCGAGCGGGTCGCGCCGATGGCCAGCTCCACGCGGCCGTCGGCCAGCGCATCCCAGACGCCGTTAAACACCTCCTGAAAGACAATCAGCTCGACGTCCGGAAAGTGACGATAAAAATCGACAATCATCTGCCGCATCCGCGCCGGCTTAACGATATCGTCAACCGCGATCGAGAGCTGCCCGCGCCAGCCGTTGGCGATCTGCTGGCACTGACGGCGGGTGATCTGCATTTTTTTGATAACAGAACGCCCTTCCTGTAAAAACCACACGCCGGCCGGCGTGAGCTCAACGTCCCGGTGGCGTCGCTCAAAGAGCGGAACGGCCAGCCATTCTTCGAGCTGACGCACGGTGTAGCTGACCGCCGAGGGTACACGATGCAGCTCCTGAGCCGCCGCGCTGAAGCTGCCGTTGCGCGCAACCGCATCAACCACTTCAAGAGAGTATTCGGACCACATATTCTGCCTGCAAATTTTTTGAACGCATGTAACAAATATTAGCGTTTCACAAGCCAGAATGCACTCCCTACACTCAGCGGCATCTTACCTGCATCAGAAGAAAGAGAACTTTATGCAACAACCTGGGAAAGGATTTTTGGTTTGGCTGGCGGGCCTCAGCGTGCTCGGCTTCCTGGCAACCGATATGTATCTGCCGGCGTTTTCGGCGATCCAACAGGATCTCAACACTTCGGCGGCTTCTGTCAGCGCCAGCCTCAGCGTGTTTCTCGCCGGTTTCGCCATTGGTCAGCTGTTCTGGGGCCCGGTCTCCGATCGCTACGGGCGCAAGCCGGTGCTGCTCAGCGGCCTGGCGATCTTCGCCGTCGGCTGCCTTGGCATGCTGTGGGTGCAGAACGCGACCCTGATGCTGGCGCTGCGATTTGTGCAGGCCATCGGCGTCTGCGCGGCGGCGGTAACCTGGCAGGCGATGGTCACCGACTATTATCCAGCCCAACGTACTAACCGCATCTTCGCCACCATTATGCCGCTGGTAGGTCTATCGCCGGCCCTGGCACCGCTGCTCGGCAGCTGGCTGCTCGCCCATTTCGACTGGCAGGCTATCTTCGCGACCCTGTTGGTCATCGCCCTGCTGCTGATGCTGCCCGCGTTACGCCTCAAGCCGGTGAGCAAGCCCGAGAGCGGTACGCAGAAAAAACTGACCTTCCTGGCGCTGCTGCGCTCACGCGAATATAGCGGCAACGTGCTGATTTACGCCGCCTGCTCCGCCAGCTTTTTCGCCTGGCTGACCGGCTCGCCGTTTATTCTGCATGACATGGGCTACGGGCCAACCGCAATCGGCCTGAGCTACGTGCCGCAGACTATCGCCTTTTTAATCGGCGGATACGGCTGCCGGGCGGCGCTGCAGAAATGGCAGGGGCAGCAGCTGCTGCCGTGGCTGCTGGTCATTTTTGCTATCAGCGTTGCCGCCACCTGGCTGGTGGGACTGCAGCAGGATGTCTCCATCGTGGCGCTGATGGCACCGTTCTGCGTGATGGCTATCGTTAACGGCGGGATTTACCCGATTGTCGTCGCTCAGGCCCTGCGGCCATTCCCTCAGGCCACGGGTCGCGCCGCCGCGCTGCAGAATACCCTGCAGCTCGGACTGTGCTTCCTGACCAGCCTGCTGGTGTCGACGCTGATTGCCACCCCGCTGCTCACCACAACCAGCGTGATGCTGGCCTCCATCGCGCTGGCCGGGCTGGGGTATGTCATGCAGCTGCATACAACCCGTCTGAGCACCGAGTCGTCACACGCATAAAAGGGTTTCAGTGATGTTACGGTCCAGTAATTAGCCTGCTAATATCTTTTTATTGAAAGCCTTAAAATAGGGGCCTATACTGGATCCCGTATCACATAAATAGAAAGTTTATCGATATTAACGGGGGCAGGATGCCTCCCGTTTAACCATGGAAGGCCTTTCGGCAAGGGTTATCTCCCTTCCTCTGTTCTACGTCGGATAGCAGCTTCACGGATTTTTCCGTGAGATTTCTCACAATGCCAAAAAAAGCGTCTACGCTGTTTTAAGGTTCTGATCACTTGGGCGTGATGGAGAAGCTATGAGTTCATCGTGTATAGAAGAAGTAAGTGTACCAAATGATGACTGGTACCGAATTACAGCTGAGTTACTCGGTCGTGCGGGTATTGAAATTAATGGCCCCGCTCCCGCCGATCTACGGATAAAAAACCCCCTCTTTTTTAAGCGCGTACTACAGGAAGGGTCTCTGGGGTTAGGTGAAAGCTATATGGACGGCTGGTGGGACTGCGAGCGTCTGGATATTTTCTTCCACAAGGTGCTGCGCGCCGGGCTGGAAAACCAGCTTCCCCGCCATATCAAAGACACGCTGCGTATTGCTGCCGCTCGCCTGTTCAATCTGCAAAGTAAAAAACGTTCCTGGATAGTCGGCAAAGAGCACTACGATCTTGGCAACGATCTTTTTAGTCGGATGCTCGATCCCTATATGCAATATTCCTGTGCTTACTGGAAAGAGGCGCAATCTCTGGAAGAGGCCCAGCAGGCTAAATTAGATCTTATTTGCCGTAAGCTGCAGCTTGAGCCCGGGATGCGGGTGCTGGATATTGGCTGCGGCTGGGGCGGTCTGGCCTATTACATGGCAAAAAATTATCACGTTAGCGTGGTTGGCGTGACCATTTCTGCCGAACAGCAAAAAATGGCCCAGCAGCGGTGTGAAGGATTAGACGTCACTATCCTGCTGCAGGACTATCGCGACTTACATGATAGTTTTGACCGGATAGTTTCCGTCGGTATGTTTGAGCACGTGGGGCCGAAAAACTACGCAACCTATTTCGATGTAGTCGACCGAAATATGAAAGCGGACGGTCGTTTTTTACTGCACACCATCGGTTCAAACAAAACGGACCTGAGCGTCGATCCGTGGATCAATAAATATATCTTCCCTAACGGCTGCCTGCCGTCGGTACGCCATATTGCGCAAGCCAGCGAAACGCATTTCGTTATGGAAGACTGGCACAATATAGGCGCCGATTACGATACCACGCTGATGGCCTGGTACGAGCGGTTCCTCGCCAGCTGGCCGGATATTGCCGATAACTATACCGAGCGTTTCAAGCGCATGTTCAGCTATTATCTGAACGCCTGCGCCGGCGCCTTCCGCGCGCGCGATATTCAGCTGTGGCAGGTGGTGTTTTCTCGCGGCGTTGAGAACGGCCTTCGCGTTGCGCGCTAAGCCTGCATCCACCTATCACGCCTGCCGGTGGCTGCACCGGCAGGCTTTTTTTTGCCCCATCCTGTCTTTATTTCCGCGATGCTGCACGTTAGGCGCGGAAAACGCCCGCAGCGGGGCCTGGCACCCCGCTGAATCCGGCAGAAAGAACGCATAGCAGACGACCCGGGACTATTACTCTTCCGTCGCCTTTTGCACGGCCTCTTTCGCCGCCAGCACGCGCTCAACGGTATCGACCACCGCCTGCGTCTGCGGATCAATTTCGATATTCACCCGGTCACCCAGCTTTTTCACGCCCAGGGTGGTGCGCTGCAGCGTTTCCGGGATCAGGTGCACGCAGAAGCGCGTCGGCGTGACTTCGCCAACCGTCAGGCTGATGCCATCAACGCCGATAAAGCCTTTATACAGAATGTACTTCATCAGCGTCGGATCCTGGACCTTGAACCAGATCTGGCGGTTATTTTCCGAGGTCAGGATCTTAACCACCTCCGCGGTGGTCATAATATGGCCGGACATCAGATGGCCGCCGATTTCGTCACTGAACTTCGCCGCGCGCTCGACGTTCACCACGTCACCTTGACGCACGGCGCCGAGGTTAGTGATACGCAGGGTTTCTTTCATCAGGTCAAAACTGATGCGCGCGCCGTCAATCTCGGTTACCGTCAGACAGCAGCCGTTGTGCGCAACCGACGCGCCGGTTTCAAGTCCGTCGAGCATGTGCTCAGGCAGTTCCACCACGTGGGTACGAAAGTTGGGCTTCTCATCGATGGACACCACTCTAGCGGTCCCCTGCACAATGCCAGTAAACATGCTTTGCTCCTGTAGAAATGCTCACAATATATTAATCGGGAACAATAACAGGTGGTAAATAAGGTTGCCAGCACGCATCGTGCCCTACCATTTTTTCACTGGCTTAATGGCTAATCCTCGCTACAATAGACTGGCTAATCCCTCTGTTTTTTCTTCTCGCTGCCATTTACGGCGGCTTTTTTAGTCTCAAAATAACAACAATATAAAGGTGTACAGGTGCAGAAGTACTTCATTGAAGCGCGTCAGTTGTTAGCACTGGCTATTCCCGTCATCCTTGCGCAGGTGGCCCAGACGTCAATGGGCTTCGTCGATACCGTCATGGCGGGCGGCTATAGCGCCACCGATATGGCGGCAGTTGCTATCGGAACCTCCATCTGGCTGCCGGCGATCCTCTTTGGTCACGGCCTGCTGCTGGCGTTAACCCCGGTCGTCGCTCAGCTCAACGGCTCCGGGCGCCGTGAGCGCATCGCGCACCAGGTGCGCCAGGGTTTTTGGCTGGCGGGGTTCGTCTCCGTGCTGGTGATGGTGGTGCTGTGGAACGCCGGCTATATCATCAGCTCAATGCATAATATTGACCCGTCGCTGGCGGATAAAGCCGTCGGCTACCTGCGCGCGCTGCTGTGGGGGGCTCCAGGCTACCTCTTCTTCCAGGTTGCGCGTAACCAGTGCGAAGGCCTGGCGAAAACCAAGCCGGGGATGGTTATGGGCTTCATCGGCCTGCTGGTGAACATCCCGGTAAACTACATCTTTATCTACGGCCATTTCGGGATGCCGGAACTGGGCGGCGTTGGCTGCGGCGTGGCAACGGCTTCCGTTTACTGGGTGATGTTTTTCAGCATGATCTCCTGGGTTCGCCGGTCGCGCTCAATGCGTGATATTCGGGGCGCCGAGGGGTTCAGCAAGCCGGATTTCGCCGTCCTCAAGCGTCTGGTTCAGCTTGGGCTGCCGATCGCGCTGGCGCTGTTTTTCGAAGTGACCCTGTTTGCGGTGGTTGCGCTGCTGGTGTCTCCGCTGGGCATTGTCGATGTCGCCGGCCATCAGATTGCGCTTAACTTCAGCTCGCTGATGTTCGTTTTACCGCTATCGCTGGCGGCGGCGGTGACTATTCGCGTCGGTTTTCGCCTCGGTCAGGGCTCAACCCTGGATGCGCAAACCTCCGCCAGAACCGGCGTCGGCGTTGGCGTCTGTATGGCCGCGATCACCGCGATTTTCACCATCCTGATGCGTAAACAAATCGCGCTCCTCTATAACGACAACCCGGAAGTAGTGGTGCTGGCTTCCCAGCTGATGCTGCTGGCGGCGATATATCAGATTTCTGACTCCGTCCAGGTCATTGGCAGCGGGATCCTGCGCGGCTATAAAGATACGCGATCAATCTTCTTTATTACCTTCACCGCCTACTGGGTTCTGGGGCTGCCGAGCGGCTACGTGCTGGCATTAACCGATATGGTCGTTCCGCGTATGGGGCCTGCCGGCTTCTGGTGTGGATTTATTATCGGGTTAACCTCCGCGGCGATCCTGATGATGCTGCGGATGCGCTTCCTCCAGCGTCAGCCGTCGAACGTCATTTTACAGCGCGCTGCGCGCTAGCCTCCTGCGGCGCCCCGTTTGTGGGGCGCCGTTTCTCAGCGATAGCCGGGTCCGCGCGGACCTAGCGCCTTTCTCAGCGCCTCCACGAAGCATTTTATTTTGGTCGTTCGTCGGCGTCCGGCCGGCACCAGCACATGCATCGGCCGCGAAGGGCCGGAAAATCCCGATAAAACCTGCACCAGCCTCCCCTGCTCAACTTCAACTCTCAGCACCTCTTCAGGCCCGAGGGTGATGCCGTGCCCGGCGAGAGCGGCGTTCATCAGCGCTTTCCAGTCGTTCGAGCGGAAGCGCCCGGCGGGTTTCACTTCTACCGTGGTTCCCTCCCTGGTGAACTGCCAGCGGCAGGCGTTCATGGCCGACCAGTGGCCGTAGACCAGGCAGGAGTGTTGCTGCAGATCGGCCGGCGTCTGCGGCTCGCCGTGGCGCAAAATATAGTCAGGAGAGGCGCAGGCAATTAGCCGGTAAGGGAGAAGCGGCCAGGCGACCATCGTGCTGTCGGCCAGATCGCCGATGCGAATAATGACCTCGAACTCCTCTTCTATCGGGTCGACGATACGATCGCTGAGCGTCAGCTCAACCTGAACATCGGGGTAGCGGGCGAGATAGTCGGTGATAAACGTCGATAGCGCATGCGAGCCGAAGGTGACCGGCGCATTGACTCTGATGATGCCTGAGGGGGTCGCTTTCATCTCCAGCGCCAGCGCGTCCGCCTCGGCGACTTCGTCCAGCACGACGCGGCAGCGTTCATAATAGCTGCGGCCGATATCGGTAAGCGTTTGCCGTCGCGTCGTCCGCGCGATGAGTGAGGTGCCGAGATGCGCCTCCAGCGCGGCCACGTGGCGGGCAACCATCTGCGGCGAAAGCTGCAGCTGCTCGGCGACGGCGGCAAATGAGCCGGTTTCCGCCGCCTTGACGAAAACCTTCATGCTGGTGAGCTGGTCCATGATTCACTCATTTTAGTTGTTTATCATGCAACCATCTTACGATTTATCTTCTGTGATGAGGGAATTAAATTTATTCACTCAACGAGGCAATTTGTCAGGAGTGAAAGATGAAGATCGGAATAATAGGTGCCGGGTTTGTGGGGCGATCTATCGCGAAACTTGCCCTGCAGGCCGGGCATGAAGTCATGCTCAGCAACTCGCGGGGGCCGCAGACGCTGTTCAGCCTGCGGCCGATGATCGGCTGTCAGGTTGGCAGCGCAGACGAAGCCGCCGAATTTGGCGAGGTGGTGGTGATTGCCGTCCCTCTCAGCGCCGTAAACGCGCTGCCGGTCGCCGGTATTAAAAATAAACAGGTCTTGGATGCGGTCAATTACTACCCTGACCGGGACGGCGAAATCGCCGAGCTCGATAGCGGGCAAACCACCACCAGTGAATTACTGGCGCGTATCCTGCCCGCCGCCAGAATAACCAAAGCCTTTAACGCCATTCCGATGACGCAGCTGGAAAGCGATGGCTTACCCGCAGGGGCGGAAAATCGCCGGGCGCTGCCGCTGGCGGGCGATGACGCAGAGGGGAAAGCCATCGCCGCCGCGCTGTACGAAGCCTTTGGTTTTGATGCCGTTGACGCCGGGCCGCTGTCCGAGGGGTGGCGCTTTGAACGCGGCACACCCGCCTATTGCGTACGCATGACCCGCCAGGAGCTTGTCTCAACGCTTGCCCGAACGCCGCGCGGCTAAGCTATGCTCCACCTCCGCTAACGCTTTCTCGTTAGCGGATAACCTCTTACGCTCTCCCGCCACCTCATCGTACATTCGGTTACCTGCCGATACCAAACACTCACTGAACTCCCGCAATGACCAGCATATAGTTGTTTCAACAGCCCCGCAGTGGGGTTAACTGAAGAAACATTTTCGAGGATATCAGAATGAAAAAAGTATTAGCTCTGGTCGTTGCCGCTGCTATGGGTCTGTCTTCTGCTGCTTTCGCCGCTGACGCGGTAAGCACCACTCAGGCTCCGGCTGCTGCAACTCACAGCACCACTGCCAGGACCACTCATCACAAAAAACATCACAAAGCCGCCGCTAAACCGGCCGCAGAGCAGAAAGCTCAGGCTGTGAAAAAACACAAAAAAGCTGAAGCTAAACCGGCTGCCGCTCAGAAAGCCCAGGCCGCTAAGAAACACCACAAAGCAGCCGCTAAACCAGCCGCTACCCAGAAAGCCCAGGCCGCTAAAAAACACCACAAAGCAGCCGCTAAACCAGTAGCGCAGAAAGCTCAGGCTGCTAAAAAACATCACAAAACCACCAAACACCATGCTGCGGCTAAACCTGCTGCACAGCCGGCTGCATAATTAATCGGGTTAGTCTGGTTTCGTAGTAAATCGGCGCTGCTTCAGCGCCGATTTTTTTAGGAGAGCACTATGCTGCAACGCTATCGTTTTGAGCTCATTCTGATCCTGTTGATAATCTGCGCACTCTTCACCCTTCGCCTTATATTTAAATAACATTCACGCCTGCTAAAACCATAAAAAGGCCGCAGCGGCGATCTTGGGAACATCAATACTATAAACGGCCCGCGCAGATGCTTTTAATTAAGTGCGACGCGTCACGTCTAATACCCCAGGCGCAACGTCAATGACTACGAACTGGCCGTATGAAGTACCGGTAGAGGTATCCGGCTTCGCCTGAACGCCCCGCTATTCAATGGACTCCCCTCCGGGCAAGGTAAAGCCCCCCTGACGACCGGTCGATAAAGCCTGCCGGGCGGAACGGGACAACAAATATCCTTTATCATCAGTAAAATATAGGCAATATGAGTAAAACTTCCGCAATCGCGTGCGATCTGCAAGAAAAGTGACGTTTGCCTCTTGCCACAACCTCTCCCGATCGCTAATATGCGTCCCCGTTGTCACCACAACATTGCGTTCATAGCTCAGTTGGTTAGAGCACCACCTTGACATGGTGGGGGTCGTTGGTTCGAGTCCAATTGAACGCACCATAAAGCGTTTATAGCTCAGTTGGTTAGAGCACCACCTTGACATGGTGGGGGTCGTTGGTTCGAGTCCAATTAAACGCACCAAATGCGTCCGTAGCTCAGTTGGTTAGAGCACCACCTTGACATGGTGGGGGTCGGTGGTTCGAGTCCACTCGGACGCACCAGATTTTCTTAATCTGGTGCATTTTCCTCGAAAGAAGCCCTTCCTGCAGCCGTTCAGCCTTACGCAACGCCCCCTTATTCCACGGCATTTAAACTCATTTAATCCCTTACGCCTGCTGCCAACCTGATATCCCAGAGCCCCGGATTCTTGATCGGACCTGTGGGCAGCACGGACCGCAAGCGCTTTCAGCGCCAGCAATCCGCCCGGCAAACGCTACGGACAAGTCGTGAAGCTTCCCTCTGCCGTTTTAGCTGGCGGCAAAAAAAAGCCGGAATAGCAAATATTCCGGCCCGCGATGAATGACGCCTTAGAAATGCGTATTCACGCCCACATAGAACGTCCGCCCCGACTCGTTGTAGGTTTCCGCGCCGGCACCATACAGATAAGCCCCGGTTGTCGAGTTCCCCGTCGTCTGCGCATTACCGGCGCGATAGTGGCGAATATCAAAAAGGTTATCCACGCCGCTGGTCAGGCTGAGGTTTTTATTCACGTCCCAGGTCGCGCTCAGCCCAACGATGCTGTATGGACTGACTTCGTTTAGCTCGCTTGCGGACACCGCCTCACCTTTATAGTTAAAGCGCTTCGGCTTCTGGCGGCCATACCAGGTGAAGGTGCTCTGTAAAGAGAGATCGTCACGCACCTGCCAGCTCACGGTCGAGTTCAGCGTGAACTGCGGGATCACCGACAGGCGATCGCCGGTGGTCTTGTTCTTGCTCTGCAGCATCCACGTCAGGTTATTGCTCCAGCTGACCGTTTCGCTCACCGGCAGACTTAGCGAGCCTTCCAGCCCTTCTACCAGCGCCTTCGGCACGTTTTCCCATTGATAAATATTGGTCGTGCCGTTGCTGGCCGTGCCTACCGCCGAGTAGCCGGATTCAATCTTATTGCGGTAGTCGTTGCGGAACCAGGTCAGCCCCGCCTGATAACCCTCGTGCTTATACTCAAGGCCGATCTCTTTGTTGACGCTGGTTTCTGCCTTCAGATCGCTATTACCCATCAGGTAACAGGCGGAACTGCTGGCGTAGCAGCCCTGGCCGTTACTGTACAGAATATAGTTCGGGTTGAGCTGGTAGAGATTCGGCGCTTTATAGGCGCGGGCAATTCCCAGCTTCAGCGTCCAGTCATCTGAGAGCCCCTGGGAGAGGTTCAGCGATGGGCTCCAGTTATTGCCGACAATACTATGGTGGTCAAAGCGCAGGGCTGGCGTCAGCATGGTGCTATCCGTCAGCGCGATATTGTCTTCGGTAAACAGCGAGAAAATTTCGGCGCTGGAGTACGGACTGCGCCCGGTTGCCGAGATGCCGTCGATGGAGCCATAGGAGAGAGACTGGGTGGTCGACACGCCATCCTTCATCCGCTGTTGGTTCCACTCGGTGCCCAGCGTCAGATTCTGCTCAACCCCGAGGGTAAACGGAATATTCACTTCACTGTGCAACAGCACGTCCGACAGGTCGATATCCGAGAATTCGCTGCTGGAGAAGATGCCCTCCGTTCCGCCCGCCAGCCCTTCGTTCATCCGGGAGTTGCGGGTATGTTCATACTGGGCGTAGCTGTTGCTGGTCACCCCGTTATCCCAGCCGCCGGTCCACGTCACGCCATAAGTCTGGCGATAGAGGCGGTTGGTCTCCTTGCCGTACATACTTTTTACCAGCGTGCTGGTGTTGGTGTTCTGGGTGTCGCCGGCGTACAGGTTGCCCTGACGGCTGTAGCCGGTTTCGAACTCCAGCGCCTGCATCGGCGCAAACTCCCAGCGCAGCTTGCCGTGGATATCTTTATTCACAACGCCTTCGCGCCCTGCAGGATAGGAGCCCGCATAGGTACCGGTTCGTGCCGCTTCATGGCCGGAGTTAATATCCTGGGCATCGGCCTGCGTCTTGCTCAGATTGCCCCATAGATTAAAGCTTACCTCATCCGACAGCGGACCGTTCAGGCTGAAGTTCGTGCGCTTCGTCGAACCCTCTTTACGGTGCTGAGGGGCGTTCATATAGGTATTCCAGGAACCATGCCACTCGCTGCTGGTCGGTTTAGTGACGATATTGACCACGCCCCCCATTGCGCCATTGCCGTAGCGGGCCGCCGCCGGGCCGCGAATAACGTCGATATGATCGATCATTTCCGCCGGTACCCAGCTGGTGTCACCGCGCGTGTCGCGGTCACCGCGCCAGCCGTAGCGCACGGAGTTACGGCTGGTCACCGGTTTACCGTCCACCAGAATCAGCGTGTTCTCAGGCCCCATCCCGCGAATATCGACCTGGCGGTTATTGCCGCGCTGACCGCTGGTGGAGTTGCCCGTCAGGTTGACGCCGGGCTGGGTGCGAATCAGTTCGGAGACGTCGCGTGCGGGTGGATGTTTGCGGATTTCATCGGCAGTGATGGTGGAAACGCCGGGGGCCTGGAGAGTCTGCGCGGCGGCGGTAACGACCATCGTTTCGTCGTGATTCTCCGGTGCGGTTGCCGCAGCGGATCTCTTCGTTTCGTCTGGAGTGCTGTCGTCAGCGGCCTGCGCCGGCAACCCCACTCCCCAGATAGCCATATGAATCAGCACGGCCAGCGAGTAGTGTGAATAATGTTTCATGGAATATGCCCTGTTTTCTTTTATTGCCGTCGGGGCACGCCTTCTTCATTCGTCAGATAAACACCGGCAGCGACTTCCAGGCACAGAACATCTTCTCTGGTTTGGGCGTAAGCAAAGCCCCCCGAGGTCATATCGGGATATTAATTAACCATTTGCACCGAAAAAATTCCGCCCTGGAAAAATGAAGAAATAAACGCGCCACGCTATTCTTTGATAGCGTATTCCGATCGGCAGCCAATCGGATTATTGTGCCGCTCTACGTTATTAGAAATGAGATTTATTATCAAGCCGATAATTAAGCGGCAGATTGCTATATTTAAATATCACAACAAAATCAATCAGATACATGATTAACATTTAAATTTTAAACGCATTAAAATAAATGAATTACATCTACATCAAATAAGCACAATTTAATCATAATATCCCCACAATTGTTAAAATCGACACGCCTTTATTATTGCCAGAAAAATGCCGCGCCGGTTATTATTCACGCCCGTTCACTCGATGATATGCAGTGCCTGGTACCGGCTTACCGGGCAAGATGATTTTAAGCCCTCTTTAATGACATGGCGCTCCCCGCAGCTTCAGCCAACCATTCGCTATCAGCAACAGGCACTTTACCGCTGCCCCGCCATCCCTCGTTTATACTTCGGGTAGTGCCCTTAGGGACACCTTCAGCGGCAGCCCGCTAATGGATGGCTGCGCCTAAAACAACGAGCCCATATCAATGAAGAAAATTGCGATTATCGGCGCCGGACCGACGGGGATTTATACTTTTCACGCGCTTTTACAGAGCGCGGTACCGCTTGCCGTCTCCATCTATGAACAGGCCGATCGGGCCGGCGTCGGGATGCCCTATAGCAAGGAAGACACCGCGCGGATGATGCTGGCGAACATTGCCAGCATCGAAATCCCCCCCATTTTCTCGACCTATATTGAGTGGCTGCAGGGGCTGAGCGCTGAGCATCTGGCGCGCTACGGGGTGCGTAAAGAATCCCTGCATGTCCGCCAGTTCCTGCCGCGCCTGCTGCTGGGCGAATATTTCCATGACCAGTTTCAGCAGCTGGTTGCCGCAGCCCGCCAGCGCGGGTTTGCGGTCGCGATCCACGAATCCTGCCAGGTAGAGGATCTGCAGGTCACTCCCGCAGACGTGATGCTTTCCGCCCAGGGTGTGGCAGAACCCGCGCGTTTTGACCTTGCGGTCATCGCCACCGGCCACGTCTGGCCTGATGACGATACCACGCCGCGCGCCCACTTCCCGAGCCCGTGGTCAGGGCTAATGAGCGCGCGTATCGCGCCCTGTCGGGTCGGAGTCATGGGAACGTCGCTCAGCGGTATCGATGCCGTCATGGCGGTGGCCGCGCAGCACGGGGAGTTTGTGGAGGCCGAGGACCAGTCGCTTAGCTTCAGACTGGATCGCGGCAGCGAGGAGCTGAAGATGGTGATGATGTCCCGCTCCGGGATCCTACCTGAAGCAGATTTCTACTGCCCCATCCCCTATGAGCCTTTAGCCATCGCCAGCGACGAAGCTATTCAACAGCAAATCGCCGCCGGACCCGAGGGGCTGCTCGACCGGGTCTTTGCGCTGATGGCGCAGGAAATTGACGCAGCCGACCCGCGGTGGAGCCGGGAGATAGCCCTTCACGCGCTCAACGCCGACAGCTTCCACGATGCCTGGTTCGCCGCGCGCAGGAAATGTGACCCTTTCCGCTGGGCTGAGGAGAATCTCATTGAGGTGGAACGCAACAAGCGTGACAGGCGCACCGTAGCCTGGCGCTACGCGATCCTCAGACTGCACGAAGCGGTCCAGGCCATCGTTCCCCACCTCGACTCCCGGGACAGCAAGCGGTTTAGCGCCGGCCTGGCCCGGGTATTTATCGATAATTACGCGGCGATCCCTTCACAATCCATTCGCCGGCTGCTGGCGCTGCGCGAGGCAGGCGCGATCGACATTCTCCCCCTTGGCCCCGATTACGCCATCGCCATTGAGGATAACCTGACGGAAATTACCGTTGGGCAATCCACGTACGCCTTCGATGTATTTATCGATGCCCGCGGGCAAAAGCCGCTTAAGACTAAAGACCTGCCTTTCCCGACGCTGCGCGGGCAGATCCTCGCCGCCGGAGACGCTATCCCCGAAGTCGGTGAAGACTACACTCTGCTGCAGCCGGACATCGTTCGCGGGCGTATTGCGTTTGGCGCACTGCCCTATCTGATGCACGACCGCCCGTTCGTTCAGGGGCTTACGGTGTGCGCGGAGATCGGTGCGGCGATGGCCAAAGCCGCGTCGCAGCCGGCAGCGCGTCCGCGGCGGTGGCTGCCGTTTATCGAGCGCTAGCCGCCATAGACGCGTTTCACCAGCGGGCAGGCGACGCCTGCCCTTAGCGCCGCTCGGGGGCCGGATGCCAGGGATCTCTTTTCCGATCCTCGCTATCATCCCTTTTACGCGGTATTTCCCCCCGCTCGCGGGGATCGTCTTTTGCCGGATGCTGACCGGCTTTATCAGGGTCATTCATGGTAGACAGGGACATATTATTTATCCTCCGTTGCGGGCGGCGGTAATATAAAATGATCCGCAATGGCAAATCATCGCCGTCGAGCGTTAACAGTAAGTGATATAAGGCCGGTGTCAAACCGTCGCGCCGTATTCTCGGCGGTTCAGGACGAAAAGATACCGCGAGAAATAAATTTAAACATCTCACTCCATCCTGCGTAACCCGCTGCTGGATAACAAACAGAGCAGGGCTGAACTCTATTTTCAGCGGTAAAATACGGGAGTTTGTAAAGAACATAAAATTAATACCATGCGGGTTTTTCGGTTAATTTCGCGGGCGCGCGCTGCGCGCAGGGAAATTCCCCCCATCGCGCCAGCAATAAATTTCCGCCCCTGCCGCCGGAACAATCCTAAAAATAACCGCAGTCCGCTCCGACCACATATATAAAACTTGATGGATTATCAGATAATTACGGAAACATACTCCAGAGGATAGCATAATAATTTTTGCAACACGGGTTAATTGACTCGTTAAATATCTTTAGCTGGCCGTCACAGAGCCTATGCTTAATATTTAGCTGGAGGAACTTCATATGAGCGACAACGCCAGACACAGCGCAAACTATCCCCGTCCCCCCTTTGCTGACCAGCCGCAAACGCCCCCCGGCCTGGCATCAGAAATGCTGCCCGTTGCGGATCATGGCGAGGAAAGCTACGTCGGATCTGCCAGGCTTGCCGGCAAGAGGGCGCTGATTACCGGCGGCGATTCGGGTATCGGCCGCGCGGTGGCCATTGCTTTTGCTCGTGAAGGAGCGGACGTGGCGATAAACTATCTGCCGGAGGAAGAAGCCGACGCCGAAGAGGTCATCGCTCTGATTGAGGCCGCCGGGCGCAAAGCGGCGGCTATTCCCGGCGATATTCGCAGCGAATCCTTCTGCGAAGCGCTGGTTGAAAAGGCCGCCAGAGAGCTGGGCGGTCTGGATATTGTGGTCAATAATGCCGGACGTCAGCAGTACTGCGAGTCGCTGGCGGAACTCACGACGGCGGATTTTGACGCCACCTTCAAAACCAACGTCTACGCGCCGTTCTGGATAACCAAAGCCGCGCTGCGCCATCTCAAAGAGCATAGCGCTATCATCAACACCTCCTCGGTTCAGGCCTTTAAGCCCAGCCCGATACTGTTTGATTACGCCCAGACCAAAGCCAGCCTCGTGGCCTTCACCAAATCATTAGCCAGGCAGCTGGGTCCAAAAGGGATCCGCGTCAACGCCGTTGCGCCCGGTCCTTACTGGACGGTTCTGCAATCCAGCGGCGGCCAGCCTGAGGAGAAGGTCCGCCAGTTTGGCGCGGATACTCCGCTCGGTCGCCCGGGACAGCCGGTGGAAATCGCCCCGCTGTACGTGACGCTGGCCTCTGACGCCTGCTCGTTCACCTCCGGCCAGGTCTGGTGCTCGGACGGCGGCGACGGCGTGCTGTAAGGCGCCCGGCGCATAGCCTGGCTTCCGATAGCGTTGTCAGCGCCCGGCGTTGACAACGCTACAAATATGCAATATTAAATTAACACATTCACTCATCCCCGCCGGACCCTTGGTTATGTAATGTCCTGAAATAAGCCCGATGACAATCGTATTAATTTTTCAGCTAACGGCAGCTCGCCCGTGGCTGGAAGGGTAATTTTTCGCTTATTACGGACATGACAATGATTCGAATCCTTCTCCGGACCGTGGCGGACAAGCCGTGGCTGCGTCTGCTCGCTCTCGCGTTTCTTATCTCCTCGATAGGCAACGGCATCACCTGGATCGTCGTTTTTAGTGAACTGATCCGCCTGTCGGCCCCCGTCGCGTCGCTGGCTCTCGCCTACGTTCTTTCCACCGTCCCCGGACTCCTCGGCAGCATCGCGGGGGAACGCTTTTGCCAGCGCCTGAGCCCCTTTACGATCCTGATACTCGGCGAGGGGCTCGGACTTATCGGCCTGGCGGCACCGTTTTACGCCGTGGCGATGGATTCCATCCCGCTGCTTCTCATCGCTCAGGCAATCGGGGCGTTCACCACCGGCATGACCTTCCCGGCGCTGAGTAAAATATTCAAAACCGGCCTTGCCGAAGATGAGCTCCCGGTCGCCACTACCCTCGAAAGCATTATTTTTGCCGGTAACGTGCTCTGCGGCGTTGGCCTGGGGTTAGCCCTGCTCGGATATATGAGCGCGGCTTATCTGCTGGTTATCGATCTGCTGAGCTTCGCCGCCGCCGTCCTCATACTCGGACGGGCGAAAACGCACTTCAGCGCGCATTTTGTCAATCACATCCGCAGCGTATCCCCGCTGCGCTGGCAGACCCTGACCCATTCCCAGCGCCGCGCGATGCTGCTGCTGCCTCTGCTGGCCGCTGCGGGCGCGCCGGCAATGGCGCTGCTCCCGGGGCTCGCTCCCAGGGGGCTTTCAGGATCGCCGGAACAAACGATCGCCCTGGCGCTGCTTTTTACCCGCAGTCTCGGCCAGCTGATTGGGCCACTGCTGCTCAATCCCGCGCGTTTTGAAAAAAACAGCAGCAGCAACAGGCTGTCGATCGGCTGCCTGGCGATTTTTCTGCTGTGCTACGGGCTGCTCCCCTTCTCACCGTCGCCCTACCTGGCGCTGGCGCTGGTCTTTGTGGCGCACGTTTTCTCCAACGTCGTGTTTTCTCTCGCCGTCTATACGCTGCTCAGAAGCTTCGATCAACAGCAGGTTCCGACCGCGATCGCCAGAAGCTACCGATTGCAGATGGCGATCTCGGCTTTGGTGTCGATCGGCGCGGGATACTGTTCTGATGCTATCGGAGTCACCGGCTCGCTCTATCTGTTCAGCGGGACGGGGTTCGTTTTGATTGTCGCGCTGCTGGTGATTGGCAAAGCCGGTATCAGGCCAGCGCGGGCGTAACGGAGAGTGGCGACGCGGTGCGGGATGCAGGGCTTCCATGCCCTGTTGAAGAATTACTCGAAGAAAACTTCAGGGTTTTCAGAGAGCGAGACGAAGGATTTGGTGTTTTTATCCAGGGCGCCAATCGCGCCGCTTTCGATATCATATACCCAGCCGTGCAGGCGCAGCGCGCCGTCGCGCAGGCCGACGGCTACCGACGGGTGCGTTTTGATATTGTTAAGCTGGGCGATAACGTTCTCGCGCACCATCGCATTCACTTTATCGATTTCGCTATTCCAGGTTTTGCTGTCAACCACCGCTCTGGCCGCATCGGCGTAGTGCAGCCAGTGGGAAACCGCCGGCATGGAGTCCAGACACTGACAGGTTGCAACCGCCGTCATCGCGCCGCAGTTCGAATGGCCGCAAATCACGATATCGGTCACCCCGAGGGCAACAACCGCATACTCAATGGTAGCTGAGACCCCACCCGGCTCCGGCCCGAAGGAAGGAACGATATTACCCGCATTACGAATAACAAAGAGCTGTCCAGGTTCCTGCTGGGTCACCAGTTCTGGTACCAGACGGCTGTCGGAGCAGGAGATGAAAAGCGCTTTGGGATTCTGGCTGGAAGCCAGGCTGCGGAAGAGCTCTTTACGCTGGGGAAAGATCTCTTTTTGGAAGTTGAGGAAACCCTCAATGATATGTTGCATAGCAGTGTCTCTTTTCTCTGTTTTAATTACGGTATGACAAAGATCACAGTATGTAGTGTATCACCGACGGGTCGAATGGGAATTATTTTGATAAACGGCGATTTAGCGAGCACCCGGCCGATGCCCCGGCGGGCGCTTGCCTGACGGATAGCTACATAAAGAACTTCACCGCCTGTTGGAAGGTGCTCCCTATTCCCCACAGCAGCGGCACCCCTACAGCAAACCAGCTCAAGGCCATCAGCGCCCGCGACGGCCGCGGCTCCCAGCTGAGCTGCGCGTTTTCATTCACCGTATACAGCCCCTTCGCCTGCTGCTGTTCCTGGGCGGACATGGCATATTTTTGCGGTATCGGGCGGATCAGCTGATTGCAGATCAGGCCGATAACCAGCAGCCCGGTGAGGACCATCAGCGTAATATCGTACACCCGCTGTGGAGCAAGCCCTTGGGCCAGCTGATATTCGCGTAAATAATTCACTAAAACCGGGCCGCTAATACCGGCGGCGGACCATGCCGTCAGCAGACGCCCGTGAATCGCCCCCACCATCTGCGCGCCGAAGATATCGGCCAGATAGGCGGGGATAGTGGCAAAGCCGCCGCCGTACATTGAAATGATAACGCACAGGGCGCAGACGAAAATGGCGACGTAGCCGCCGTGGTTGATCAGCGGCAGGGAGCCGTACAGCGCGGCGCCAAGAAGAAAAATCATGGCAAAGGTCATTTTCCGGCCGCAAAGATCCGAAACCGAAGCCCAGAAGAAGCGGCCGATGATATTAAACAGGCTCAGCAGCCCGGTAAAGCCTGCCGCCATAGTCGCGATGCGCCGCAGCTGGTCGGCGTTAAGCTCGTGCCATTGCAGACTCGTCGCCAGCAGCTTGCCGGCAAAAATCTCCTGCAGCATGGGTGAGGCCATCCCTAAAATACCGATCCCCGCCGTCACGTTCAGCCACAGCACCAGCCACAGCAGCCAGAACTGCGGCGTGCGCCAGGCTACGCTGACGTGTACCTGAATGGTGGAATGCCCGCTCATCACTTTTAGCGCCTTCTCCCCGGCAGGATGCCAGCCCATCGGCGGCAGACGATAGCCGAAGGTACCGCAGAGCATAAACAGGGCATAGATGGCTGACAGCGCCAGAACGCTCTGCCAGACGCCGTTACCCGTCGCGTCGGCGAAAAAATTCATCAACGCGTTTGCCAGAGGTGCCCCCACCAGCGCGCCGCCGCCAAAGCCCATTATCGCCATGCCGGCGGCCATTCCGCGCTTATCGGGGAACCAGCGCAGCAGGGTCGAGACCGGTGAAATATAGCCCAGCCCAAGGCCGATTCCGCCAATAACCCCTGCCCCCAGCCACAATAGCCAGAGCTGATGAAAATAGATGGCGACGCTTGAGAGCAGCAGCCCGCCGCACCAGCATAGCGTTGCGATGAAGCTCACCAGCCGCGGCCCGACCTTTTCCAACCAGCTTCCCCACAGCGCCGCGGAGCAGCCAAGAAAGACAAAAAACAGCGTATAGGTCCAGCCTAGCAGCGAGATTTTCCAGTCGCATTCGCGGGTAAAAAGCTGCTGCCAGAAGGACATCGTGACCGGGCACTGCAGCGATCCGCTGCCGCCAACCAGCTGCGACATCGGCAGCCAGAAAACGGAAAAACCGTAGGCCATCCCAATACAGAGATGCACCGCCAGCGCGGCCGGCGGCACCAGCCAGCGGTTAAATCCCGGTCGCGCGATAATGCGCGGTTTTGAAAAAAAAGCGTGTCGCGAGGGTACGGATGAGGGAGCGATATTGTCATTGGTTTGCGCCATGTTCCTGTCCTTATCATGTTTGCTACCGGCCGCCGCGGCGGCCGAAGAGAACATCACAAGGCAAGAACGGTGCCATTCATCCCGTTAAGACTATGAAATGGCGACTGAAGCGAGCAAGCACGACGGCGGATCGCTTTGAACATTATGCTCAAAAAACGAACAACCCCAAATTCATCAAATAGCGGCAACGCAGCGGGCGCCCGGTAGCGATTTTGATAACCGGACTCTCAGAGTGATACGCGGGGCGCTTTCAGCCCCTGCGGCCGGCGCTTTTACAGCCCCACCAGCTCATACTTTTTAATCTTACGATACAGCGTGGCAATGCCAATACCCAGCTCATCTGCCGCCTGCTTCTTATTGCTGTGGCGGGTTAGCGCTTCGCGGATCATCTGCCTTTCCATCTCATCCAGCGCCGTGACGCTCTCCTCTTCTCCCGGCACGCTCAGCGGACCGGCGGCGGCCGGCTCACGCTCCGCCAGCCTGGCGCTGCTGATGATATTGGGCGGCAGCAGTGAGGCGTCGATAACCTCGCCTGAGGGAACCACGTTGACCAGATACTCCATCAGGTTGCTCAGCTCGCGAATATTACCCGGCCAGCGGTAGCCCTTGAGCATGGCGACGACCTCCGCAGCCACGCCGGGGTAGACCAGCTCCAGGCGCCTCGTATGCAGCTGCAGAAAGTAGTGAATCAGCAGCTCGATATCATCCTGACGTTCCCGCAGCGGCGGCAGCATCAGAGGGATAACGTTGAGCCGGTAGTAGAGATCTTCGCGGAATTTGCCGGCAACGATAAACTGTTCGAGATTCTGGTTAGTCGCCGAAATAATGCGGATATCGACGGGCACCGGATGGCTGGCGCCGACGGGCTGGATTTCTCGCGACTCAATGGCCCGCAGCAGCTTAGCCTGCAGCGTCAGCGGCATATCGCCAATCTCGTCGAGAAACAGCGTGCCGTGGTTCGCCGCCTGGATTAGCCCGGTTTTGCCGTTCGCCGAGGCGCCGGTAAAAGCGCCCTTGACGTAGCCAAAGAGCTCGCTTTCCAGCAGCTGGTCAGGAATGGCCGCGCAGTTGATGGCGATAAAAGGTTTGGCCTGACGATCGCTGAGCTTATGTATCGCTCTGGCGACCACCTCCTTCCCGGTGCCGCTTTCGCCGGCAATCATGACGCTTGAGGGGCTGGGCGCAATGCGCCTGATCAGCTTTTTCAGCTGGCGCATCGACCGGCACTCTCCCACCATCTGCTCAATCTGCGGCTCTTCCACAGAGGCGCTTAAACTTGAAGATGAGTGCGATTGATGGAAGGCCATTAAAAACAGCCACTGATCCTGAACCGCGTGCAGCTGGCCAATAATCATTTCGGTCTTGTTATCGAATGAGATCACGTGCTGCATATGGCCGCGAGTAAAATTATGCTCAAAAGTCAGCGGCCTAAAATTGATGGGTTTACCGATCATATTTCCCTGGTTCACCCCGAGAGTTTTTAACGCCGTGTGATTAGCAAACTTGACCTTCTGATCGTGACCAATAACCAGGACCCCCTGATCCATATTTTCGATCATCGTTAAAAACATTTTCTGGATATTATCGCTGCCGCCCTGGTCCTCCAGCAGCCGGGAAACAAATATCGAGGAGACGTGGCGGACATAATCGGAAAACTCGCGCAGGTTGTCATTAATACGCTCCTGCTGCTCGCAGGTTAATGCCACCAGGCTAATGACTCCGACGCACCGATCCTGATAAATAACCGGCGTACCAAGAAAGGCTTTCTCTTTACAGCTATCTTTACTGGTGCACTCTTTACATAAAGGGTCAAAGCGGGAATGGGTCACCACCTTCTCTTTTTTTGTTTCAATAATGTAGCGCAAAAGTCGCGAATCTGTATTTAATTTGCGCCCCAGCGATTTGGCATACACGCCGGTCCCGGCAACCCGGCATAGCGTGTTATCGACAATTTCAACTTCGAGCTGAAGCACGCTGGATAGCATCCTGGCAAAACGCTGAATGGTCGGCTGAATCTGCATCAAAACGGAAAATGTGTTCGAGGTCATCATAATAAACCTTTTAATATCACTAACCAGCTGAGATATCTGGCAATGTGACTGCTCTTATTCTTCGGTCATGATACTAACCCAGCCGCCAACAATATTTGACTGAGGCAGGTTTCTTTTTCATTCCTTGACGAAAATATGTAAGAAGTATCACATTTTCATATCAATATGAGAATAGACGCGCCGCCTTTATCACTTTGGTGGGTTTTAACGTCGCTGCCGCTGGTATATCTCGCCGGATGCGGGAAGTGCTTTCACTCCCCTCCTGACAGGATCGCCCGGTTATTATTTCCCGCCCCCATTCGAAACTATATTTCGTGACATCCCTCGCATAATTTTCGCCACCTCAGCCATATTACGCCTGGGGCTGTATGAACTGGCATGCTTATTGTTAGTAGAAATATAGCGCTGGCAGTCGCTATTCAGTCACCACCCTTTTCCGACCGCACAGCAATCATTAAGCCGTCACTCACTCCAGGATTTAAAAAATGAAAACTGTTAACGACCTGATTAAGGATATCAACAAGCTGAACTCGCATCTTCATCAGAAGGACTTCCTGCTGACGTGGGAGCAGTCCCCGGATGAGCTAAAACAGGTACTGGACGTTGCGGCGGCATTGAAAACTCTGCGCGCGGAAAATATCGCCACCAAAGTCTTCAATAGCGGTCTGGGAATTTCGGTTTTTCGCGACAATTCAACCCGTACGCGCTTTTCCTACGCCTCGGCGCTGAACCTGCTCGGACTTGCGCAGCAGGACCTGGACGAGGGGAAATCGCAAATCGCCCACGGCGAAACCGTGCGTGAAACGGCCAATATGATCGCCTTCTGCGCTGACGCTATTGGCATCCGCGACGATATGTACCTTGGCGCCGGCAACGCCTATATGCGCGAAGTGGGCGAAGCGCTCGACGACGGCTATCGTCAGGGCGTGCTGCCGCAGCGCCCGGCGCTTATCAATCTGCAGTGCGACATCGATCACCCAACGCAGGCAATGGCCGACCTCGCCTGGCTGCGGGAGCATTTCGGATCGTTAGAGAATCTCAAGGGCAAAAAAATCGCCATGACCTGGGCCTACTCACCCAGCTACGGCAAACCGCTTTCGGTTCCGCAGGGCATCATCGGCCTGATGACCCGTTTCGGTATGGATGTCACCCTCGCCCACCCGGAAGGCTACGATCTGATCCCCGACGTTATCGAAGTGGCGAAAAACAACGCCGAGGCCTCCGGCGGCAGCTTCCGCCAGGTCACCGAGATGGCAGAGGCCTTCAAGGATGCGGATATCGTCTACCCGAAATCCTGGGCGCCGTACAAAGTGATGGAAAAGCGTACCGAACTGCTGCGCGCCGAGGATCGCGAAGGGCTGAAAGCCCTTGAGGCGGCCTGTCTGGCACAGAACGCTAATCATAAAGACTGGCACTGCACCGAAGAGATGATGGCGCTAACCGGCGACGCTCTGTATATGCACTGCCTGCCGGCCGATATCACCGGCGTCTCCTGTGCTGAAGGCGAAGTCACCGAAGCGGTCTTCGAAAAATATCGCATCGCCACCTACAAAGAGGCGAGCTGGAAGCCGTACATCATCGCCTCGATGATCCTCTGCCGTAAATATGCCAAACCCGGCCTGCTGCTGGAACAACTGCTCGTCGAAGCGCAAAAACGAATCAAATAACCCCTCAGGCCGGCCTGCTGGCCGGCTCTCCGCTCACGCCATGAAGGATAAGGAAAGAGTATGTCTGCTTTCTCATTGAAAATGGATATTGCCGATAATCGGTTTTTTAACGCCATCAGTTCGCCGCTTTTTTCTCGCCAGCAGGCGAAACAGGCGCGCCATTTTCATCAAAAAATCACCGGCTATAAACCCACCCCGCTGTATGCCCTGAACGACCTTGCCGCCCTCTTTGGCCTGGGCCGGATTCTGGTCAAAGACGAATCGCAGCGCTTCGGCCTGAACGCATTCAAGATGCTCGGCGGCGCCTGGGCCATTGCGCAGCTGCTGTGCGAAAAATACCGCCTGGATATCAACGAATTTTCCTTCGACACGTTCAGGCCCGGTATGACGGAGAAGATGACCTTCGCGACGACCACCGACGGCAACCACGGCCGCGGCGTGGCGTGGGCCGCCCAGCAGCTGGGGCAGAATGCGGTGATCTACATGCCAAAAGGGTCTGCTCAGGAGCGCGTCGACGCCATCCGACGCCTCGGCGCCGAATGTATCGTCACCGAAATGAACTACGACGATACCGTGCGCTTCACTCTGCAAACGGCGCAGCAAAACGGCTGGGAGGTGGTGCAGGATACGGCCTGGGAAGGATATACCCGCATCCCGACCTGGATTATGCAAGGCTACGCCACCCTTGCCGACGAAGCGGTCGAGCAGATCTCCTCGATGGGAATTGCCCGCCCCACTCACGTGTTCCTGCAGGCCGGCGTCGGCGCGATGGCGGGCGGCGTGCTGGGCTACCTGGTCGACGCCTATGGCGCCAACAATTTGCATTCGGTGATTATCGAACCTGAGCTGGCCGACTGCTTATACCGCTCCGGCGTTAAAGGCCAAATCGTCAACGTCGGCGGCGAAATGGCTACCATCATGGCCGGCCTGGCCTGCGGCGAACCCAACCCGCTGGGCTGGGAAATTCTGCGCAACTGCGCCACCCAGTTTATCTCCTGTCAGGACGCCGTTGCCGCCCTCGGGATGCGCGTGCTGGGTAACCCTACCGGCGACGATCCGCGGGTGATTTCCGGCGAGTCCGGCGCCGTCGGTCTCGGAGTGCTGGCCGCCGTACATTTTCATCCCCAGCGCGAAGCGCTAATGCACAAGCTCAGGCTGGACAGCGACTCCATCGTGCTGGTCATCAGCACCGAAGGTGACACCGACGTGAAGCACTACCGGGAAGTGGTCTGGGAAGGCAAACACCCGGCGACGCGATAGGCCTCAGCATACTTTTCAACTCATCCCGCGCGGCGGGAAAACAGGACCGGAGAACGAATCCATGGCAAAGCAAATTCCATTCAAACTGATTCTCGAAAGAGCCAACCACTACCAGCAGGACATGACCCGCTTTTTACGCGATATGGTGGCCATACCCAGCGAAAGCTGCGACGAAAAGCGCGTCGTCCAGCGAATAAAAGAAGAGATGGAGAAGGTCGGTTTCGACAAAGTTGAAATCGACCCGATGGGCAACATACTCGGCTATATCGGCCACGGCCCGCGCCTGGTGGCAATGGATGCGCATATCGATACCGTGGGCATCGGCAATATCAAAAACTGGAATTTCGACCCCTACGAGGGTATGGAGACCGACGAGCTGATCGGCGGGCGCGGGACGTCGGATCAGGAAGGCGGCATGGCCTCAATGGTGTATGCCGGAAAAATCATCAAAGACCTGGGCCTGGAGGATGAGTATACCCTGCTGGTGACCGGCACCGTCCAGGAAGAGGACTGCGACGGCCTCTGCTGGCAGTACATCATCGAGCAGTCCGGCATTCACCCCGAGTTCGTGGTCAGCACTGAGCCCACCGACTGCCAGATATACCGCGGCCAGCGCGGGCGCATGGAGATCCGCGTGGACGTACAGGGGGTCAGCTGTCACGGCTCGGCGCCGGAACGCGGCGATAACGCTATTTTCAAAATGGGGCCGATTCTTAACGAACTGCAGGACCTTTCCCGACATCTGGGCAACGACGACTTCCTCGGCAAAGGTACCCTGACCGTTTCGGAAATCTTCTTTACCTCGCCAAGCCGCTGCGCGGTCGCCGACAGCTGCGCCGTCTCCATCGACCGCCGCCTGACCTGGGGAGAAACCTGGGAAGGCGCGCTGGACGAAATCCGCGCCCTGCCGGCGGTACAAAAAACGGGGGCCGTGGTGTCGATGTACAACTACGATCGCCCTTCCTGGACCGGCCTCGTCTACCCCACAGAGTGCTATTTCCCGACCTGGAAAGTAGAGGAGAACCACTTTACCGTCCAGGCGCTCAGCAACGCCTATGAAGGCCTGTTCGGCAAAGCGCCGGTGGTCGATAAATGGACGTTCTCTACCAACGGCGTTTCGATCATGGGCCGTCACGGGATCCCGGTCATTGGCTTTGGCCCCGGCAAAGAGCCGGAAGCCCACGCCCCGAATGAAAAAACCTGGAAATCGCACCTCGTGACCTGCGCCGCAATGTACGCCGCTATCCCGCTTAGCTGGCTGGCAACAGAATAATAATGATCCGCAATCCCTCCCGCCGCCTGCGACGGGAGTCTGGAGCTTTTTATGCGCGTACTGATTAAAAATGGCACCGTCGTCAACGCTGACGGCCAGGCCAAACAGGACCTGCTGATTGAAAACGGGTTAATCAGCCAGCTGGCGGCAGACATCGCCGTGGAGCAACCCTGCGAAATAATTGACGCCGAGGGATGCTACGTGATGCCGGGGGGCGTGGACGTCCACACGCATTTCAATATTGATACCGGCCTCGCCCGCAGCTGTGATGATTTTTTTACCGGTACCCGCGCCGCCGCCTGCGGCGGAACAACGACCATTATCGATCATATGGGCTTCGGGCCAGCCGGCTGCCGGCTGCACCATCAGCTCGAAGCCTACCACGGCTACGCCGCCTACAAAGCGACAATCGATTACAGCTTTCACGGCGTTATTCAGCATATCAACCACGCCATTCTTGATGAAATTCCGTCGATGGTTGAGGCGGGGATCAGCAGCTTTAAGCTCTATTTAACCTACCAGTACAAGCTGAACGATGACGAGTTGCTTCAGGCGCTAAAGCATCTGCATCACGCCGGAGCGCTCACCACCGTCCACCCGGAAAACGATGCCGCCATTGCGCAAAAGCGCGCCGAATTTCTCGCCGCCGGCAAAACCGCGCCCCGCTACCACGCCTTGAGTCGTCCGCCGGAGTGCGAGGCCGAAGCCATCGCCAGGACGATCAACCTGGCCCGGCTTGCCGGCAACGCGCCGCTGTATATCGTGCACCTGTCTAACCGACTGGGGCTCGATTATCTCCGCCTTGCCCAGGCGCGTCGACAGCCGGTTTGGGTCGAAACCTGCCCGCAGTATCTGCTGCTCGACGATCGCTGCTATGAGCGTGATGACGCGCTGCAGTTTCTGCTCAGCCCGCCGCTGCGCAACGCCAGCAACAACGACGCGCTGTGGTGCGGCATAGCCGATGGCGCCATTGACGTGGTGGCAACCGATCACTGCGCCTTCTCGATGGCCCAGCGGCGGCAGCTATCCGGCGGCGATTTTAGCCGCTGTCCAAACGGCCTTCCCGGGGTTGAGAACCGCCTGCTGCTGCTGTTTTCGCACGGCGTGATGAGCGGAAGGATCTCGCCGGAGCGCTTCGTGGCGCTCACCAGCGCCACTCCGGCGAAGCTGTTTGGCCTCTGGCCGCAAAAAGGCCTGCTGGCGCCCGGCGCGGATGCCGATGTGGTCATTATCGACCCGCGACGAACCACCACCATCCGCCACCAGCAGCTCCACGACAACGCCGACTACTCGCCGTGGGAGGGGTTTATTTGCCAGGGCGCCATCCGCCAGACGCTGTCTCATGGCAGGGTCATTTTCAGCAACGGCACCTTTACCGGCAGCGCCGGACAAGGCCGTTTTATACGCCGTAACCCTTTTTCAACCGCGCAGGCATTGGCGCGCGGCGCACGCCTTTAAAGAGAGGAATCCATGAGTAAGAAAATTGTTCTCGCCCTCGGCGGGAATGCCTTAGGGGACGATCTTGCCGGACAGATGCAGGCCGTTACGCAAACGGCGCAGGCGATTGTGGATCTCATTGCCCAGGGGCATCAGGTCGTGGTGACGCACGGCAACGGCCCGCAGGTCGGGATGATCAATCTGGCCTTCGAGGCCGCCGCCAAAACCGAGGCCCATACCCCGATGCTGCCGATGTCGGTCTGCGTCGCGCTCAGCCAGGGGTATATTGGCTACGATCTGCAAAATGCGCTGCGTGAGGCGCTGCTCGCGCGCGGGATGCCCGTTCCGGTCGCCACGGTGATCACCCAGGTTGAGGTTGACGCCGCCGATGAAGCTTTCCGCGATCCCAGCAAACCCATCGGCTCATTCTTCAGCGCAGCGGAAGCCCAGGTCCTGATCCGCCAGGGCTACACGCTGAAAGAGGATGCCGGGCGCGGCTATCGTCGGGTGGTGGCCTCCCCGCAGCCCGTCGATATTATCGAAAAAGAGACGGTGAAGGCGCTGATGGATGCCGGACAGGTGGTGATTACCGTCGGCGGCGGCGGTATCCCGGTGATCCGCGAGGGGAACCACCTGCGCGGGGTTAGCGCGGTCATTGATAAGGACCGGGCCAGCGCCAGGCTCGCCGCCACGATCGATGCCGATATGCTGATTATCCTCACCGCGGTGGAAAAAGTGGCGATCAACTTTGGCCAGCCTAATCAGCAATGGCTGGACAGGCTCTCGCTTAACGATATCGACCGCTTTATTGCCGAAGGTCATTTCGCCAAAGGCTCTATGCTGCCGAAAGTCGAAGCCGCCGCGGCGTTCGCCCGCTCGCGGCCTGGGCGCCGGGCCTTAATTACCATGCTAAGCAAGGCCCGGGAAGGGATAGAAGGAAAAACGGGGACGCTGATTGAGGGGTAGCCAACCCGGCGCCAGCGGCCCCTCGCCTCCGTCGCGGGGGAGTCGCATCATGCGGTCGTCAGCGCTTTTTGTCCCTCAATTTCCGGATGTACAGACATCATCAGACCGCCGGGAGCCTGATTTTTAATCTGCAGGATCTCGGCCAGTACGCTGACGGCAATCTCGTGCGGCGTTTCGGCGCCAATGTTGTAGCCCACCGGCGCATGGAGACGCGCAATATGCTCTTCCGCCACCCCGCTTTCCCGCAGCTGGCGTAAAAAAACCTGCACCTTGCGGCGGCTGGCCAGCAGCCCCAGCCAGGCCACCGGCCGGGCGATCAGCTTATCCAGCGCTTCACGATCTTTGTTATTCGTGGCGATCAGGACAAAATCATCATGACGAACCGCCAGCTGTTCAACGGCTGCGGCGAAGCTGTCGGCATGCAGCAGCCGGGTCGTCGGCGGAAACAGCTGCGGATCGAGGCTGGCAGAATGGATATCGGCGACGACAACTTCGAATCCCAGCAGCGCGGCGCCCTGCGCAACTGCGCGATTAACGTGCCCGCCCCCGACCAGCACCAGCCGCGGTCGCTGGCAGTGGACGCTGATAAACACCGACATTGCCCCGCCGCAGTCGGAACCCACGGCGTCGGTGCCGCTGCGCGCCATCCGGCCATGAAACATGCGCGAGGCCTTTTCAGCCAAGGCCTCCAGCGCTTCATCAATGACCTTGCGTTCGACCATCCCACCGCCGATGGTGCCAATAATGCTCCCATCAGCGCGGATCAGCATCTGCGCGGAGTGCCTGGGCGTTGAGCCGCGGCTCTCGACGATTTGCGCCAGCGCAAACGGGCAGTTTTGTGCTTCAAGCCTTGCGGCTTCTGAGAAAATGTTCATAACAACCTCAATGGCTATTCCTGTGGTCAGCCCGACCGGGCCGGGTCCTTTACTCTCCAATGCATCGTCTGCGGGCTGGCCGCCCATTCTCACTTTGAGACAGCTGATTCAACAACCACATCGGCGACGCCCTGCCGGCGCGCCTGAACCGGCGGGCAGCGTTGACGACAACGGCCTGACGGCAGAATTGAGTATGCAAGGTTCATGCTCAGCCGCGGCTTTTAGCGCAAATTCGTGAACAGCGTCGCGGAAAGCGAAGTCAGACGGACGGCTTTATTTGCCGACGGAATGTCCGTTATTCATTTACCTGAATAATTCGCGCGCAGCATAATAAAGCCGCTAAAAAAATATTATCATTGTGATAGCTCGCGGATAATTTTTAACAATACTCTCCCGACATTTTATTGAGTGATTTTAATTCCCATTTAGACCGACGTCATCGCGACAATAACCACCTTTAATTTAGAGTTCCTTCACAAATTTATGCCTAATCCTGCCACCTGTGAAATAACTGGTGCGAATGTTGCTGTTCCTTTTCCATCCGTCGGAATTAATGCGACGCCCGCTATTTTTCCGTCGCTCGCAAAGCGGCAGCCTTAAAAATAACGAGCCCGTACCGGCAACGTTGATCTCATAAATGAATCTAAGGAGAGGGTTATGGGTGATATTATGCGTCCCGTCCCGTTTGAGGAACTTTTGACGCGTATTTTTGATGAGTATCAGCACCACCGTTCAATTTTTGGTATCCCGGAACAACAGTTTTATATCCCGGTGACATCCAGACGAGTGAGCGTATTTGGCGAGAGCTGCGCCACGCCCATCGGCCCCGCCGCCGGGCCGCACACCCAGCTGGCGCAAAATATCATCACCTCATGGCTCACCGGCGGAAGGTTTATTGAGCTGAAAACCGTGCAGATACTCGACCGTCTTGAGCTGGAAAAGCCCTGCATTGACGCCGAAGATGAGTGTTTTAACACCGAATGGTCCACCGAATTTACGCTGCTCAAAGCCTGGGATGAATATCTGAAGGCCTGGTTTATCCTCCATCTGCTGGAAGAGATATTCCCGTTCACGCCGTCAAAATCCGGCAAGTCGTTTATTTTTAATATGAGCGTCGGCTATAACCTCGACGGCATTAAGCAGCCGCCGATGCAGCAGTTTATCGACAATATGATGGATGCCGGATCTCATCCGAAATTCGCGCAGTATCGCGATACGCTTTACCGCTGGACGCATAGCGACCGCTTTGTGGTCGGCAATCAGCTTGAGGACATTCGTCCGCAGCTGGCGACGCTGGCCCAGCGGGTCCCGGGCAGGCTGGTTAGCGGCGTCACGCTCTCGACCATGCACGGCTGTCCGCCTGATGAAATTGAGGCCATCTGCCGCTATATGCTGGAAGAGAAAGGGCTTAATACCTTCGTGAAGCTCAATCCGACGCTGCTTGGCTATCCGCGAGTGCGTGAAATCCTCGATACCTGCGGCTTTAGCTATATCGGCCTCAGTGAAGAATCCTTCGATCACGACCTGAAAATCGGTCAGGCGCTGGAGATGCTTCATCGCCTGATGGCGCTGGCGAAAGAAAAAGCGCTAGGTTTCGGCGTCAAGCTGACCAACACCCTCGGGACGATCAATCGCAAAGGCGCTTTGCCCGGCGATGAGATGTATATGTCCGGACGGGCGCTCTTCCCCCTCGCCATCAACGTCGCCGCCCTGCTGTCGCGCGAATTTAACGGCAGGCTGCCTATTTCCTACTCCGGCGGCGCCAGTCAGCTGACAATCCGCGAGATATTTGAAACCGGGATCCGCCCAATTACTATGGCCACCGACCTGCTAAAACCGGGCGGCTATCTGCGGCTAAGCGCCTGCATGCGCGAGCTGGAACAGGCCAACGGCTGGGAGCTGCAGCAGGTGGACGTCGGGCGCCTCAGCGCGCTGGCCGAAAAGGCCATCAGCATGGAGTACACCCAGAAGCACTGGAAACCTCAGGACCGCATTGTGGTCGCAGAGCCGCTGCCGCTCACCGACTGCTACGTCGCGCCGTGCGTGAGCGCCTGCGCGATTAAGCAGGATATTCCCGAGTATATTCGCCTGCTGGGCGAGCAGCGCTATGCCGACGCCCTTGAGCTTATCTATCAGCGTAACGCGCTGCCGGCCATTACCGGCCATATTTGCGATCATCAGTGCCAGCATAACTGTACCCGCCTTGACTACGACAGTTCGCTCAATATTCGCGAACTGAAGAAAATCGCGCTCGAGAAAGGCTGGGAAGAGTATCAGCGGCGCTGGCACAAACCGGCCGGTTCCGGTGCGATGAACCCGGTGGCGGTGATCGGGGCGGGCCCGGCGGGGCTTGCCGCAGGCTACTTTCTGGCCCGCGCCGGACACCCGGTGACCCTGTTTGAGCGCGAGGCCAACGCGGGCGGCGTGGTGCGCAATATCATTCCTCAGTTCCGCATCCCCGCCGAGCTTATCCAGCACGATATCGACTTCGTGATCGAGCACGGCGTTAATATCGTCTACGGCTGCGATCCGCTGCTGACGGTGGAGAAACTTCGCCGCGAGGGCTACCGCTACGTGCTGGTCGGCACCGGTACCGACAAAAACAGCGGCGTAAGCCTCGGCGGTGATAACCCTAACGTGCGCAAATCGCTGCAGTTCTTACGCGAATATAATCGCGGTGACGCCCTCCAGCTCGGCAAGCAGGTGGTGATTATCGGCGCGGGCAATACCGCCATGGACTGCGCGCGCGCCGCGATGCGGGTGCCGGGCGTGGAAAAAGTCACCATCGTCTACCGCCGTTCGCAGCAGGAGATGCCGGCATGGCGCGAAGAGTATGAAGAGGCGCTGCGTGACGGCGTGTCGTTCGAGTTTCTGAGTAATCCTGAGCAGTTCTACGCCGACGGAACGCTGACCGTCCGGGTGATGCAGCTCGGCGACGCCGATGAACAGGGCCGCCGTCGCCCGCTGGCAACCAACCAAACCCGCACCCTACGGGCGGACACGGCGATCGCCGCCATCGGCGAACAGCAGGACGTTGAGGCGCTGGCGGCGATGGGCATTCCGCTGGACGGCAGCGGCTGGCCGGCGGTCGATCTCAGCGGCGAAACCGCGCTGCCGGGCGTCTTTCTTATCGGCGACGTCCAGCGCGGCCCGTCATCCATCGTCTCGGCTATCGGCAACGCCCGTCGGGCAGCGGATGCTATTCTGGCGCGAGAAAACATTGCCACCCGCTATCAGCATAAGCAGTGGAATAACGTCGATCCGGCGGACATTTACCAGCGCAAAGGGACAATCGCCGTCGCGGAGGTGGCCAGCGATGACCGCGAGGCGTTCGTTGCTCAGGAAGCGACCCGCTGCCTGGAGTGCAACTACGTGTGCAGCAAATGCGTGGACGTGTGCCCAAACCGCGCCAACGTCTCTATTGCCGTGCCGGGGTTCCAGAACCGCTATCAGACGCTGCATCTCGACGCATACTGCAACGAATGCGGCAACTGCGCGCAGTTCTGCCCCTGGCAGGGCAAGCCCTACAAAGACAAAATTACCGTCTTTAGCCTGGCGCAGGATTTCGCCAACAGCAGCAACCCCGGCTTCTTCGTAGAGGACGACAGCGTCCACGTACGGCAAAACGAACAAACCTGGCTGCTAAAAATCGACGATAGCGGCCATATCGCTGACGTTCCCCCTACCGTTGCCGATCTTTGCCGCATCATTAGCCATGTTCATCTTAACCACCGCTACCTGCTGGGAGGCGTCGAAGTATGAGTATCTTAATTCTGAAAAATGCCACCGCCGCGCAGCTCTATCCGGCGAAGGTCACGGAAAGCGTCGATATTGCGATCGAAAACGGCGAAATTCTCGCTATTGCCCCGGGTCTCGCTCAGCGCTATCCGCAGGCCACGGTCAAAGAGATGCACGGTCGTCTGGTGATGCCGGGGATAGTGTGTTCGCATAACCACTTCTATTCCGGCCTGTCGCGAGGGATTCAGGCCAATATTGCGCCTAGCCCTAACTTTATCTCGACGCTGAAAAATATGTGGTGGCGGCTCGACCGCGCGCTGGATGAAGAATCCCTCTATTACAGCGGGCTGATTTGCGCTATGGAAGCCGTGCGCAGCGGCTGTACCGCGGTGATTGACCACCATGCTTCGCCCAACTATATCGCCGGATCGCTCAGCCAGCTGCGCAACGCCTTCCTGCGGATCGGCCTGCGGGGAATGACCTGTTTTGAAACCACCGATCGCAACGGCGGGATTAAAGAACTGCGGGCCGGCGTCGAGGAGAACATTCGCTTTGCCCGCGAAATCGACCTGGCGCGAAAACAGGGTCGCGAACCCTACCTGGTTGAAGCGCATATTGGCGCCCACGCGCCCTTTACGGTGCCGGATGAGGGGCTGGCGATGCTCAGCGAGGCGCTGAGCGCCACCGGCCGCGGCCTGCATATCCATGCGGCGGAGGACCGCTACGATGTCAGCCACAGCCATCATCGCTACGCAAAAGACCTGCTGGTCAGGCTGGCGGAGTTTAACCTGATTGACCGCAGGACGCTGGTTGCCCACGGCCTGTATCTCTCCGATCAAGATATTGAGATCCTCAATTCTCAGGATGGGTTCCTGGTGCATAACGCGCGCTCCAATATGAACAACCACGTCGGCTATAACCAGCGGCTGGTCGACTTCCGCAACCTGGCGCTGGGCACCGACGGCCTGGGATCTGATATGTTCGAAGAGCTCAAGTTTGCCTTCTTTAAGCACCGTGACGCCGGCGGGTCGCTGTGGCCGGACGGTTTTGCCCGTGCCTTAAGCAACGGCAACGAGCTGCTCAGCCGCAACTTTAACGCCCGCTTTGGCCGCCTTGAGGCGGGATATAAAGCCGACCTGACGATTTGCGACTACCCTGCGCCAACGCCGCTGATGGCCGAAAATATCGCCGGGCATATCGCCTTTGGTCTCGGCAGTCATCACGTCCATAGCGTGATGGTCAACGGGGAGATGATTTACGAGAACCGACAGTTTACCTTCGATCACGAACCGCTCTTTGCCGAGGCGCGGAAGGCGGCGGTGAAAATGTGGGCGCGGATGGACGCGCTGCCTTAAGGCGGCGCCGGCATGCATCGGAGCGGGTTATTCCACGAGGTCTCAAGCCGGTCAGCAGAGCAGCTGACCGGCTTTTTTACCTGCTCCGCGAGTGCACCGCTTGCTGCCTGACTCAACCGCGACGACGCGCGTCCCGTAGCGAAAAGGCGTGCAGCGGGGCCCTGGCTCCCCGCTGAAATCGGCGAACCGAAGGCCGGAAGACAAGGGCTGGCCGCCAGGGATGGCGGCAAGAGGCGAATCGAGACAGGAGCGAGCCCCGGAACGGGCGAGCAGGTCGAGTTGGGCCGAGCGCAGGCTGCAGGCCGGGAGGTGAGAGCAGTGCGCAGCACCGATTTCCGTGCGGGACCGCGGGGATTGTTAAGGGGCAGACGGTTATCTTCCCCTTAACCCGGTCACCTGGCACCGAGACCGACACCGCATGTTCTGCAAAGCGTCCGGTGAACGGAATACCCCCCTGCTGGCCCGCATGAAAGCTGCTCCTCACCCTTCGGGGCGGGAATCGTTTGGCAAGCCGCTATATCCCCGACGCGCCGGCGGCCTCTTTACGCTGTTTTAGCAGCGCCGCCAGCCGCTCGGGGGTCATGATGCTGAGTGCCGCCGTGGGGCAAACCTCCACGCAGGCGGGGCCGCGCTCGCGTTCTGCGCACAGATCGCATTTGATAATCAGCGGCGGATGCGCGGCAGCGCTCTCAACGGTGATGGCCCCAAATGGGCAAACCACCGCGCAGCTCTGGCAGCTGATGCAGCGCGACGCATCCGCCTCAACCCGCGCCTCGCCGATGGTCAGCGCCGCCACCGGACAGGCCGAGACGCAGGGGGCGTTTTCACACTGGTGGCACATAATCGGGACGCTGAGGCTATCGAGACGCTGGACCTTCAGACGCGGCTGAAACATGGCCGCGGATGTGGAATGCTCCAGCGCGCAGGCGACTTCGCAGGTCCGACAGCCGATACAGGCCTGCGCGCTGGCCAGGATAAATCGGGTCATATCCCCCCCTTTTGATCCGCAAAGAGGGCCAACATTTCATTCGCAGCCTGGCGTCCGGCGGCCATTGCGGTCACCACCAGATCGGCACCGTGTACCGCATCGCCGCCGGCAAAAACTTTATCATTGCTGGTTTGCGTGCTGGCCCGGCCCTCTCCGCCCGTGCCAATTTGCCCCCAGCGGTCGAGCTGGACCCCGTGACCGCGCAGCCAGGGCATATCGTGCGCCTGGAAGCCAAACGCCATCACCAGCACGTCGGCCGTCAGCTCAAATTCAGAACCGGCAACCGGCCGCGGGCGACGTCGCCCGTCCGGCCCCGGTGCGCCCATTTCGGTGCGGATCATACTCACCGCGCGCACCGCCCCTTTACGGCCGCGAAGGATCCGCTGCGGCTGCACGTTAAACCGGAACTCCACGCCCTCTTCCCTGGCGTTCAGCACCTCTTTTTTCGAACCCGGCATGCTTGGCTCATCCCGGCGATAGGCGCAGGTCACGCTCGCCGCGCCGCGTCGAACGGCGGTGCGCAGACAATCCATCGCCGTATCGCCGCCGCCGAGGACCACAACGTGCTTACCTTGAATTTCGGTCAGCGGATACTCTTCGGTCGCCTCGAGTCCCATCACTTCGCGGGTGCTGGCGATCAGAAACGGCAGCGCCTGAATCACCCCGGGCGCATCTTCCCCCTCCAGACCGGCGGCCATCAGGCCATAGGTGCCGACGCCGAGGAATACCGCATCGTAGCCGGCCAGCAGGTCGGCGAACGCCACGTCGCGCCCCACGTCGTGGTTAAGATGGAACTGAATGCCCATGGCGCTGAAAATCTCTCTTCTCACCGCCAGCACGCTCTTATCCAGCTTAAACGGCGGAATACCGAAGGTGAGCAGGCCGCCGATTTCCGGATGCCTGTCGAAAACGTCGACCTGCACCCCCGCGCGCGCCAGGATATCGGCGCAGCCCAGGCCTGCCGGCCCGGCGCCAATCACCGCCACCCGCTCCTCGCGAGGGCTGACGTCCCCGGTCTGCGGCCGCCAGCCCATCGCCAGCGCGCTATCGGTGATATAGCGCTCAAGGTTGCCGATCGTCACCGCCCCGCCCCGCTCCTTCATGGTACAGGCGCCTTCGCATAGCCGGTCCTGCGGGCAGACCCGGCCGCAGATTTCCGGCAATGAGCTGCTTTGGTGGCACAGCTCTGCGGCCTCAATAATCTTTCCTTCATTCACTAACCGAATAAAATCCGGGATGGCGTTATGCAGCGGACAGGTCCAGTTGCACCACGCTTTCTGCGCGCAGTAGAGACAGCGATCGCTCTCATATTCGGCATCGCAGGCGCCGAGTCGGTGATAGATCTCCTCGAAATGCGCTTTGCGCTCCTCGGCGGCGATCTTCGTCGCGCCCACCCGAGGCGGTTTGCTGAGGAATGCCGCGCGACGGTCGCTGCGCCGCACCTGTACCGGTTGCCCCTGGGCGGCGCGAATTTGTCTTTCCCGGCGCAGGCGGCTGAGCCCGGCCTCATCCATCAGCCGCAGCGCCTGCGTCGGGCAGCTGGCGACGCAGGCCTGCAGACCCGACGGATGCTGCTGACAAAGATCGCATTTCTGCGCCAGCTGCGGCGCATCCTCTCCGACGGCCACCATCTCGATGGCGCCAAAAGGACAGGCAATTGCGCAGTTTTTACAGCCAATACACTTCGCCTGCTTCAGCTGGATACTGTCGTTGGCGAAACAGAGCGCCTGAGTCGGGCAGGAGGTCACGCAGGGGGCATCGTTGCAGTGACGGCAGGTGGTCACGCGGCTGGCGTCACGATCAGAGACGAGGTGAATGCGCGGCAGGAAATCATGACGCCGCTGCGGCCAGCAATCCTCGCTGTGGGCGATAGCACAGGCCACTTCGCAAACATGGCAGCCAATACAGCTCGCGGCATCGGCAACAATAAATCGGTTCATTGGCTTCCCTTTTTATTATTCTGAAATTGACAAAGGGTCGCGATGCAATAATCAGGCGCTTTTTACATTCTCAATCAGGGCAAACTTATTTTTGCGAGCAGCCTCAAAAAAATATCCCCTTCAACGCTAATAAATATCAGTCAGACGCGCCTCAGAATCATATTGTGAGTCAGAATGATTATATCCCTCTCATTATGAGACGCTATTTTCTCTCCGCCGTTTTTTCTCCCGCCGCTCGCCGCCGTTATCGTCTCTTTCTGTGATAGTTGACTCATTTCAACATTATTTTGCCTGCAGGAAGAAAAACTGGCACTGCCTAAGCATAGGTAATAGCGAGCTTTGCACTCTCTCTATTCACCCCCCTCCCGGTTGGCTCCTGAGCCCGCCGTTGGATATTAAGGAGAAATACATTATGAGCGCCATTGATTCTCAACCACCATCGGTCACTGGTAGCCCCCACACAATTGATGAGGTGGATCGCGTCTTATCCCCGGGGAAGCTGGTCGTTCTTGGTTTGCAACACGTTCTGGTTATGTATGCCGGCGCCGTCGCCGTCCCTTTAATGATTGGAGACCGGCTGGGGCTAAGCAAAGAAACGGTCGCGCTGCTGATCAGCTCCGATCTGTTTTGCTGCGGCGTCGTAACCCTGCTGCAGTGTATCGGCGTCGGGCGTTTTATGGGCATTCGTCTGCCGGTCATTATGTCGGTAACCTTCGCCGCCGTGACGCCGATGCTGGCCATCGGCATGCATCCCGATACCGGACTGATGGGTATTTTCGGCGCGACGATTGCGGCCGGGATCATTACCACCCTGCTGGCGCCGCTGATCGGACGACTGATGCCGCTTTTTCCCCCGCTGGTCACCGGAGTCGTCATCACGTCCATCGGCCTGAGCATTATGCAGGTCGGGATCGACTGGGCGGCAGGAGGGAAAGGTAATCCGGAGTATGGCAGCCCCATCTATCTGGGCATTTCGTTTGCCGTACTGCTGTTTATTCTGCTGGTCACCCGCTTTGCCAAAGGCTTTATGTCTAACGTCGCCGTACTGTTAGGCATCGTTTTCGGCTTCGGCCTGTCGATGATGATGAACGAGGTTAACCTCAACGGCCTGCATGACGCCCACTGGTTCGCCGTGGTCACTCCGCTGGCCTTAGGTACGCCCGTCTTCGATCCGATATCAATCATCACGATGACCGCCGTCATGATCATCGTTTTCATTGAATCAATGGGGATGTTTCTGGCGCTTGGCGAAATTGTCGGCCGCAAGCTGACGCCGCAGGATATCATTCGCGGCCTGCGCGTTGACGGCATCGGTACCCTGTTTGGCGGGCTGTTTAATAGCTTTCCGCACACCTCCTTTTCGCAGAACGTTGGCCTGGTCAGCGTCACCCGCGTCCATAGCCGCTGGGTCTGCGTCGCATCTGGCGCCATTCTGATTATATTTGGCATGGTGCCGAAGATGGCGGTGCTGGTGGCCTCTATTCCGCAGTTCGTGCTGGGCGGTGCGGGGCTGGTCATGTTCGGCATGGTGCTGGCAACGGGGATACGCATTCTCGCGCGCATCAACTACTCCACCAATCGCTACAACCTCTATATCGTCGCCATCAGCCTTGGCGTCGGCCTGACGCCAACGCTGTCGACGCAGTTTTTCTCTAAATTCCCCGAGGTACTGCAGCCGCTGCTGCACAGCGGGATCATGCTGGCCACGTTTAGCGCCGTCACCCTGAACCTGTTTTTCAACGGCTACAACAAGCACACCGGTCTGGTGCCGGAAGCCCAGGGGGCGCAGCGTGCGCCGCGCACGGTGCGCATGTGGCTATTAATGCGCAAGGTTAAAAAGCAGCAGCATGAGGAATAGCGCTAACCAGAGCGGCATCGGGCTCCCCCGCTGCCGTGCTTCATGTTGCGAATAAGCACCCTCTTTTTCAGGAGAAACCACCATGCTACTTCGCCTGACCCTCGCCGCGACCCTGCTGCTGCTGATGAGCCTTCCGGTTATACAAGCGGCGATCGATCTCGCTATCAGCAGCCGGTTTGGTTTTTTTTTGTTTTTTTAATCGCGACATCGCTGCCGCATGATTAAAGGAGTCTTATCCCAATGAAAATGGTGATGACCGTATGCCCGTACTGCGCCGCCGGCTGCAAAATAGGGCTGGTGACTGAAGCGGGGAATATTATCCGCGCCGAGCCGGCGATGGGGAAAAACAACCAGGGAACCCTGTGCCTGAAGGGCTACTACGGCTGGGACTTTATTAACGATACCCAAATTCTCACCCCGCGCCTGAAAACTCCGATGATCCGCCGCCAGCGCGGCGGCAGGCTGGAATCCGTCTCCTGGGACGAGGCCCTCGACTACGTCGCCACCCGCCTCAGCGCGATTAAAGAGAAGTACGGCCCGGATGCCATCCAGACCACCGGCTCCTCCCGCGGAACCGGGAATGAAACCAACTATGTGATGCAAAAATTCGCCCGCGCCGTTATTGGTACCAATAACGTCGACTGCTGCGCTCGCGTCTGACACGGCCCTTCGGTTGCAGGTCTGCACCAGTCGGTCGGTAACGGCGCTATGAGCAATGCCATCACCGAGATTGATAACACCGATCTCGTCTTTATCTTCGGCTACAACCCGGCCGACTCACACCCCATCGTGGCGAATCACGTGATTAACGCCAAACGCAACGGGGCGAAGATTATCGTCTGCGATCCGCGCAAAATTGAAACCGCGCGCATTGCCGATATGCATATTGCGCTGAAAAACGGCTCCAACATCGCGCTGCTCAACGCCATCGGCCACGTCATTATCGAAGAGGATCTCTACGATAAATCCTTCGTCGCCAGCCGTACCGAGGGCTTCGAGGAGTACCGTAAAATCGTTGAAGGCTATACGCCGGAGTCGGTGGAAGAGATAGCCGGCGTCAGCGCCCGGGAGATCCGCGCCTGCGCCCGGATGTACGCCGGCGCCAAATCCGCCGCCATCCTGTGGGGCATGGGCGTCACCCAGTTCTATCAGGGCGTGGAAACCGTGCGCTCGCTGACCAGCCTGGCGATCATGACCGGCAACCTCGGCAGGCCGGGCGTCGGAGTGAACCCGGTGCGCGGGCAGAACAACGTCCAGGGCGCCTGCGATATGGGCGCCCTGCCGGATACCTATCCGGGCTATCAGTACGTTAAGTTCCCGGAAAACCGGGAGAAGTTCGCCAAAGCCTGGGGCGTGGAGAGCCTGCCGGCGCACACCGGCTACCGCATCAGCGAGCTGCCGCACCGGGCGGCCCACGGCGAAGTGCGGGCGGCCTATATTATGGGCGAAGATCCGCTGCAGACCGATGCCGAACTCTCGGCGGTGCGCAAAGCCTTTGCAGAGCTTGAGCTGGTTATCGTGCAGGATATTTTCATGACCAAAACCGCGGCGGCGGCGGACGTCATCCTGCCCTCCACCTCGTGGGGCGAGCATGAAGGCGTTTATACCGCCGCGGACCGCGGCTTCCAGCGCTTCTTTAAGGCGGTGGAGCCGAAGTGGGATCTGAAAACCGACTGGCAGATTATCAGCGAGATCGCCACCCGGATGGGCTACCCGATGCGCTACCGCAACACCCAGGAGATCTGGGACGAGCTGCGCCATCTGTGTCCGAACTTTTACGGCGCCACCTACGAGAAGATGGGCGAGCTGGGCTACATCATGTGGCCGTGCCGCGACGAATCCGCCGCCGACCAGGGGACCTCTTATCTGTTTAAAGAGCGGTTCGATACCCCCAACGGGCTGGCGCAGTTCTACACCTGCGACTGGGTTGCGCCGATCGACAAGCTTACCGAGGAGTACCCGATGGTGCTCTCCACGGTGCGCGAAGTCGGCCACTACTCGTGCCGTTCGATGACCGGTAACTGTGCGGCGCTGGCCGCGCTGGCGGACGAGCCGGGCTACGCGCAAATCAATACCGCCGACGCCGCGCGTCTGGGCATCGAGGATCAGGCGCTGGTGTGGGTGAACTCGCGTAAGGGGCGCATCATCACCCGCGCGCAGGTCAACGAGCGGCCGAATAAAGGGGCGGTGTATATGACCTACCAGTGGTGGATTGGCGCCTGCAACGAGCTGGTGACCGAGAACCTGAGCCCGATAACCAAAACGCCGGAGTACAAGTACTGCGCGGTTAACGTTGAGCGTATTGCCGACCAGCGGGCCGCCGAGCAGTACGTGATCGATGAGTACAGCAGGCTAAAAGCCCGCCTGCGCGAAAGCGCGATGGGTTAAGTCAGACCGTTTTCCCGGGTAGCGGCGTAAACGCCCTGCCCGGGCAACGAGATCGTCGAGAATTTGTCGCCGCCAGGGAAAGGAAGCGCAGGTTTCAGCATACGCCGGCCGGGGATTACACCGTATAGATGCGGATGTCGTGCTCGCGAAACGTGGCGCTATACTCGCGGCTGACGTTCTCTTCCACCACCAGCACATCGATAGCGCTGCTTTCAACCACCACAAAACGGGCCACTGCCGGGATTTTGTCAGACGTCAGGCCGACGATAATTTCGCTACACTGCCCGATCACCGCTTTCTTAAATTCGCAGTCCGCGTAGTCAAATCCCGTCAGGCCGGACTCCGGCGCCATCGCGCAGCCGCCGATAAACCCCTGATCAAACAGAATGCCCTGCAGCTGCGCAACCGCCGAGGTGCCGACGCATCCCCCGGATGCCCGCTGTATCTGCCCGCCGAGGATCACCACGTCATACAGCGGTTTTTTTAGCAACACGGCGGCGATTTCCGGCGAGTTGGTGACCACCGTCAGCGCCAGCTCGGCGGGTAGGGCCTCGGCCATCGCCAGGTTGGTGGTTCCGGTATCGATAAAAATACAGCCGCCGGGCTTCACCAGCCTTGCGCATTGTTGCGCGATCCTGATTTTTGTTGCCGTATTTTTATCTTTGCGTTCGCTATAGTCTCCGGCCTCCGGCAGATTCATCACCGCACCGCCGTAGACCTTTTTGCAAAACCCTCCTTTGCTAAGCTCATGTAAATCACGGCGAATTGTATGCTCTGAAACGTTCAGTCTGGTCGCCAGTTCGGCGCATACCACCCTGCCGTTCTCCTGCAGAATCTGGCAAATAAGCGCTTGTCGCTGTTGAGGGAATGCCGCATAATCGAGCACATTAAATCCTTACATTAATATAATCGAGCATTAGTGAGCATGATCATGCATCTGCTCTCCCTCTGTCAACACGCCGTCAGGAGATATTCACGATGAAAGTAGCCCATATCGCGCTTTGGACCCGTCAGCTTGAGCAGCAGGCCCGCTTCTGGGTCGACTTCTTTGCGGGCGACATTAACGATAAGTACTGCAGCCAGACTAATCACGGCTTTGCCTCCTACTTTGTGAAGATCGGCGACAATATTGCCATTGAGCTGATGACCAAACCGGGGCTCAGCGCAGGTACGCCGGATAATAACCACACCGGCTGGGTGCATCTGGCCATTGCGGTAGGCGGCGCAGAAAAAGTCGATTTACTGGCGCAGCGCGCCGACGCGCAGGGTATTTTGGTCTCTCCGCCGCGCACCACCGGCGACGGCTACTATGAGGCGGTGATCAAAGACCCCGATGGCAATCTGATTGAAATCGTCGCATAGTCGTCTCTGACATCCGAACCAACCAGGAGCGCGCCGTGCCCGCCTACCACGTTATCGACAGAGAAACCTGGCATCGCCGGGAGCATTTCGAATTTTATCGCACGTTTGCCAACCCCAGCTTTAACCTCTGCGTACCGCTTGAAGCGCAACGGCTGTACGAATGCGCCAAAGACCGGCAGGTCTCCTTTTTCCAGCTGGCGCTCTACGCCCTGCTGCGGGCGGCCAACGCTATTCCTGAGCTCAAACAGCGGATGCTGGGCGACGAGATTATTGAATACGATGAGATAGCAGTGATGACGCCGGTGATGACCGCTCAGGAGGGGTTTCGCCAGGTGTGGTGCGACGGCGCCGCCGATTTTTCCGCCTTCAGCCAGGCGGCAACGCCGAACATTGAGGCGGCAAAAACCACCGATCCGGCGCCGCTTATCGTCAACGGGGAGCACTTCTTCTGCGCCAGCTGCCTGCCGTGGCTGCATTTCAGCGCCATAACCCATGCCGAATATTACGTCGGCGCCGCGGTGCCCGCCCTCACCTGGGGCAAACTGAAAAACGGCGTAATACCGGTCGCGGGTAAGTTCAACCACGCCTTCGTTGACGGCCTGCACGCCAGCCGCTTCTTCGCCGCGGTGGAAGCGGGCTTTGCCGATCCGGATGCGCTATGGCGGCCGCAGCCCTGAAACGCCATTCCGCCCGCTGACGCCCCTCAGCGGCTTCGGCGCGGGGCTAGCGCCCGATCGGCTGGTAGCCCTGCCATTCAGGTTTCGCCGCCGTTCCCGCCGCGTTGGGCGTCAGGTGCAGATACCAGTCGCCCACCTTATCCAGCAGCAGGCAGTCATCAACCTCTTTGAGATTATCTTTATGCTGCTGATCCACGCCCCGCAGCAGCGTGCGCAGCGCCTTCTCCTTCGCCTCGCGCGGCCCCTGCGCCACGAAAAGATCAAACTCGTGCAGCTCCGCCAGCGTATCCGGCCGATAGCCTCCGGCATTAACAAAGAACAACCTGACGTCGGCCGCCGGGGGCTGCTTCGCTAATACCACGTCGTAGCCATCAGCCCAGGTAATCTGACTGTAGCCATCGATATGAATTTTATCGGCATCACCAAACCACGCCGCGCGCAGAGCGGGCCAGGCATCCTCGGGTTTTTCCGCCGCCACAAACTGAATATCGTGCACTTCAATATTCGATTTTCCCGCATTGCCGCCAACATAGAACATAAATAGCTTCACTTCAGATCCCCTGCATCGTTATTTTCGTTATATATCAAACTATATAACGAAGATTTCAGCAAGCCGGCTGTCGCAAATGCAGCAGCCCCCATTCAGCGCAGCTGCATTTGCAGCATCTTCTCTGCAGACACAAAAACCTAACTCATTGATTATAAATCAAATAAAAATTTAATTTTCTGGCACAGCCTTTGCTAATGATTATATAACTCATTGGAATTATAGATTATTTAGTTATCTATTTTTTGCATATAGAACTTCGTTAATCAGGATGGAATCAGCATGCCAGAAAGCACACAGCCGGTTAGTTACACGCGTTACGCACCGCAAGCGCACGTCATCAGCAGCGATGAAGAAGCGGTGGCCATCGCCCATGAGATAGCGCTGGTGCTGCAGCCCGGCGCCGCCGAGCGCGACCGTAGCGGCATTGTGCCACCCGAGATCGTCGATACCTTTTCCAATAGCGGGCTATGGGGCATTACGGTACCGCGCCGCTGGGGCGGAGCCGAAGTCTCAGCCGCCACGCTGGCTCAGGTTATCGCCATTATCTCCGCCGCCGACCCGTCGCTGGGGCAAATTCCGCAGAACCACTACTGCCTGCTGGAGGATATTCGCCTGCAGGGCAGCGATGAGCAGCGCGCCTTCTTTTTTAACCTCGTCCTGCAGGGGCACCGCTTTGCCAACGCCCTCTCAGAAACCGGGGGTAAAACGGTTCTCGATATCCGCACCCGGCTTGAAGCCCGCGCGGAGGGTCTGTATATCAACGGCCGCAAAGGCTACTGCACCGGCTCCCTCTACGCCCACTGGATCGGCATTTTGGCGTTAGATGCCGACGACAAAGCACAGCTGGCGTTTGTCCCTCGCGACAGCGCAGGTCTGACCGTGGTCGACGACTGGGCCTGCCTCGGCCAGCGCAACACCGCCAGCGGGACGGTGCTGGCCGAGGATCTGGCGGTCCAGCCGTTCCATCTGTTTCCGACGTGGCAATCCTACGCCACCCCAACTCTCGCCGGGCCCTTCGCGCAGCTCACCACCGCCGCCATCGATGCCGGCATCGCCCGGGCGGCCCTGAACGACACGGTGGCTTTCGTGCGCGAGTTCGCCCGGCCGTGGATTGACGCCGGGGTAGAGCGCGCCAGCGACGACCCGCTCACCATCTACCATATCGGGCAGATCGACAGCCGGCTGGCCGCCGCCGAGGCGCTGCTGGAGCAGGCGGGGAAAACCCTCGATCGCTACCGCAACGCGCTGAACGAGGAGAACGTGGCGCTGGCTTCGGTTGCCGTCGCCCGCGCGAAGGTGTTCACCACCGAAGTGGCGCTGGAGGCCGCCAGCCGCCTGTTCGAGCTCAGCGGCACCCGAGCCACCAGCAGCAGCAACAACCTCGATCGCCACTGGCGCAACGCCCGCGTCCATACCCTGCACGACCCGGTGCGCTGGAAGTATCAGCTGCTGGGCAACTGGGTGCTGAACGGCGTTCGCCCACAGCGCCACGACTGGAACTAAGGTGGCGACGGTGCTGGAATTTTTTGCCGAAATCGACTGGAACGACGTGGCGCAGGCCGCTATCGATACCCTGACGATGCTGGGCTGGTCGCTGGGCTTTACCGTCCTGATTGGCCTGCCGCTGGGGATCGTTCTCTACCTGACCGGCCAGCCTCGGCTGCTGCACGCCCCGCGGCTTTACCGCCTGCTGTCGCTGTGCGTCAACGTGCTGCGCTCGCTGCCGTTTATCATTTTGCTGATCGTGATGATCCCGGTCACCACCTTCATCACCGGCACCTCGCTGGGGGTGCAGGGCACCATTCCGCCGCTGGTCGTCGGCTGCGCGCCCTTCTTCGCCCGGCTGGTCGAAACGGCGCTGCGCGAAGTGGATCACGGGCTGGTAGAGGCCAGCTGGTCGATGGGCGGCAACACCTGGCAGCTGATCTGGCACACCCTGCTGCCCGAGTCGCGCTCGGGGCTGGTTGCCGCCGTTACCGTCACCGCCATTTTGCTGGTGGACTACACCTCGATGGCGGGCGTAATTGGCGGCGGCGGCCTCGGAGACCTGGCGATCCGTTTTGGCTATCAGCGCTTTCAGACCGACGTTATGGTCGTCACCGTACTACTGCTGATTGCCCTGGTGCAGATATTACAAATGAGCGGCGACCGCCTCGTGCGGTCGATAAGCCGTAAATAAAGGATGCCCGCCCTCTTCCCGCTGCCACAGCCGGTTGACGGGCATCCGTCGCGCAAAAATTAAAGGAAAAGATCATGAAAAAAACGCTTATTGCCGCCGGGCTGCTATCCCTGTTCTCTTTATCGGCCGCCGCCAACGAAACGCTGACCGTCGGCGCCACGCCGGTCCCGCACGCGGAGATCCTCGAATTCGTCAAACCGGTGCTGGCGAAAGAAGGGGTCGATTTAAAAATCAAAGTCTTCAACGACTTTATTCAGCCTAACCAGCAGCTGGCGGAAAAAAATCTCGACGCCAACTACTACCAGTACCGGCCGTTCCTCGATAACTACAATCAGACGCGGCACACCAATCTGGTGCCGGTGGTGGGCGTCCATATCGAACCGTTTGGCGCCTACTCCAGCAAATACAAATCCATTAAAGAGGTACCGGACGGCGCCACCATCGCCATCCCCAACGATCCGGTCAATACCGGCCGCGCGCTGGTGATGCTCAGCAACGCGGGGCTCATCACCCTGAAAAACCCGCAGGACCCGCAGTCGGCCACCCGGGATATCGTCAGCAATCCGCACCGTTTCAAAATTCGCGAGCTGGAGGGGGCGATGCTGGCTCGGGCGGTGAATCAGGTCGACCTGGCGTTTATCTTTGCCAACTATGCGCTGGAGGCTGGAATTGATACCGACAAAGCGCTGCTGGTGGAAAAAGGCAGCGATCTTTACGTCGAGTACCTGGTGGCCCGCCCCGACAACATCAACGATCCGGGGATCCAGAAGCTGGCGAAAGCCCTGCACTCCGAGGCGGTACGCAATTTCATCCTGACCCGCTATAAGGGCAAAATTGTGCCCGGTTTCTGACCGCTGAAATTGACCCGGCAGCGCTACCGCTGCCGCCATTTGCTGGCTAACGGAGGAGAATACCGTGACCAATGCGCTCACCGCAGTACCGCATATTGAGTTAACCCACATCGGTAAAGCCTATCCCAACGGCGTTCGGGCGCTGCAGGATATCAACCTGACGATTCATCAGGGCGAAATCTTCGGCATTATCGGGCGCAGCGGCGCCGGGAAATCCACCCTGCTGCGCCTGTTTAACCGCCTGGAAAGCGCCGACAGCGGCGAAATCATTATTCACGGCGAGCCTACCCGGCGCTATTTACCCGCCCAGCTGCGGGATCTGCGCCGCCGGGTGGCGATGATCTTTCAGCATTTCAATCTGATGTCGACGAAGACGGTGGCGCAGAACGTCGAACTGCCGCTAAAAATGGCCGGCGTTCCCCGGGACGAAAGGCGGCGGCGGGTCGATGAAATGCTTGAGCTGGTCGGCCTCAGCGCCCTGCGCGACAGCTGGCCGGCCAGGCTCTCCGGCGGGCAGAAACAGCGTACCGGTATTGCCCGCGCGCTGGTCACTCAGCCGGAAATCCTGCTGTGCGATGAGGCGACCTCGGCGCTCGACCCGGAGAATACCTACGCCGTGCTGGCGCTGCTGAGAGAGATAAACCAGCGCCTCGGCCTGACCATTATCCTTATCACCCACGAGATGGACGTGATTCGTACGCTGTGCGATCGGGTGGCGGTGCTCGAACAGGGAAAAATTATTGAACAGGGCGAAGTGTGGCAGATTTTTGGCAACCCGCAGCACGAGGTTACCCGCAGCATGACCGGGACGCTGCACCACGCGCGTCCCGGCGAGCCGGAGGCGCCGGTCGCCGGTCGCCAGGTGGTGACGCTCCATTTTGACGGCAGCAGCGGACGGGAGCCGAATTTACAGCATATCGCCGGCCTGCTCGGGGACCAGGCCAGCCTGCTCTCCAGCAGCTGCGAACATATTCAGGGGCGGACGATCGGCCAGATTCGGGTTCGCCTGGCGCAGCCGCTGGAGCCCGGCGCGCTGCACCAGCACGGCTGGGTGGCGGACCGCTTCACCCTCGGCACGGAGGAAATGGTGGAAACCACTACTCCTTAGCACAAATCCGGCATTTTAATTCTGCATTATTGCTAATTCTAATTCGCTATAAACCATAGCCTTTCGTTGTTAGACAGCCGGAGGTGCGGCTCTTATCTTTCGTCATGAATTGTAAATTTAAGCGCAATCATTTGATGAGGGAGCACTTTTGTCCAGATTACTGCCCGGATTAAAAACCAAACGTTCGCGATTCTCGCTAGCTCTGAAAATCGCGCTCATTAGCAGCGCGGTGGCATTTTCTTCTGTCGCCACTGCGGATGATATTTTACAGGAAGGGATCACCCCGGCCACCGATGCCAGCCAGATCCCGGCGGCCGCCAAACTGCGTAAAGACACCGTGGTCGCCGGCATTTCCGAGCCGCAGGGCATCTTTAACCCCTACTTCTTCGTTAACGGCTGGGATGAAAACGTCACCAACGTCATCTTTTCACGGCTGATTGACTGGGACAGCCACGGTAATCTGGTGCCGGGGCTGGCCGAAAGCTGGACCGTCAGCGCCGATAACAAGGTCTACACCATCAAGCTGCGTCCCAATCTGACCTTCAGCGACGGCTCGCCGCTCACCGCCGAAGACGTGGCCTTTACGCTGACCGTGCTGCTGGACCCCAAATACGACGGCGATACTGACATTACGCTCGCCAATATTGCCGGCGGCGCTGAATATAAGGCCGGTACGGCCGACAGCGTTAGCGGCCTGAAGGTCATCGATCCGCTGACGCTGCAGGTGACCACCAGCGAACCGGGCGCCACGACGCTGGCCAAAATCGGCGGCCCGGTGCTGTCCAAAGCCTGGTACGGCAAGGGATATCAGCGCGGGCAGCTCGACTATCTGCGCACGCTGCACGGCAAACCGCTGGGCAACGGCCCTTACGTCTACGACAAATATCTCCCGGGCCAGGAGATTCGCTTCCACGCCAACAGCCATTACTATCGCGGTACGCCGCCGACGCCGCGCTTTATCTATCGCGTCACCAATCCGTCCACCAACTTCCAGCTGTTCCAGACCGGCGAAACCGATTATGACGCCTTTACCTCGCGTCCGGACGATATCGAACAGCTGAAAATGCTCGGCTTCGCCAACATCAACCTCTACGGCTCCAGCGACTACAGCCAGGTTGAATTCAACGTTCGTCGCCCGGCGCTGCAGGATGTCAAAGTGCGCCAGGCGCTGATTTACGGCCTCGACCGGCAGAAGCTGATTGACGTGGTGTATCAGGGCTACGGCAAGGTGGCCATTGAGCCCATCGCCCCCATCTCCTGGGCCTACAATGCGGAAGGCGTTAACCCGTATAAATACGACCCGGCACAGGCGAAAAAGCTGCTTGATGAGGCGGGCTGGAAGCCCGGACCGGACGGCATCCGGGTGAAAGACGGCAAGCGCCTGGAGCTGACGCTGCTGGTCAGCAAGAAGGTGCTCAACGATGCGCTGATCCCCATCGCCAAAGAGAACTGGCAGCAGATTGGCGTCCTGCTTAAGCCGCAGGTGGTGGACTTCAACGCCCTGATGGCCCAGCGAAAATCGGGTAACTACGATCTGGCCTCTTTCAGCACCAGCACGCTGAACGACCCGCATGACGGGGTATGGGACTTCTACAGCAGCGAGGCGAAAGAGTCCGGCTATCACAATCCGCAGGTCGATAAGCTGATTAACGCAGGTAACGCAGTGCTCGACGTGAATCAGCGCAAACCGATTTACCACCAGCTGTACAAAGTGCTGGCGGAAGACCCGCCGGTTATCTTCCTCGGCTACCGCCAGATCCTCTCCGCCAGCAGCGCCAGGGTCAGCGGCTTTAAGCCGGATATCTATAACGGTCTGACCGGCAGCCTGCCGGACGTGAAAATCGCCAGGTAAAAATCGCCTCCGCCGGGGTTTCCCGGCGGGGGATATGAGAATGTTATGAGAAATTTCATCCTGAGACGGCTGCTGCAAACTCTGCCGATGCTGCTGCTGGCTTCCTTGATCATTTTTATGCTGTTCGCTAAAACCCCGGGCGACTTTATCGACGGTAATATCACTCTTACCGCCGCCCGCGCCGCCGAGCTGAAGGCCATCTACGGCCTCGACCAGCCCCTGTTCACCCGGTACCTGCACTGGCTCGGCCAGCTGCTGCGCGGCGACCTGGGCTTCTCGCTGCAGTACCAGATCCCGGTCAGCCAGCTGCTCAACCAGTACGTCTGGAACTCCTTTCTGCTGGCCAGCGTCGCGCTGGTTTTTTACTGGGGCATTGGCCTGACGGTGGGGATTGTTTCCGCCATGAAGCCCAACTCGCTGTTCGATCACCTGGTCAGCATCGCCGTCTTCGCCGCCATGTCCTTTCCGACCTTTTTCCTCTGCCTGCTGCTGATTAAGTGGTTCGCCGTCGATCTGCACTGGCTGCCGCCGGGGGGCATGACCAACACCGGCAGCGATGAGCGCGGCTGGGCCTATATCCTGCAGGTGGCGGCGCATCTGGCGCTGCCGGTGCTGGCGCTGGTGATGCTGCAGGCCGGTAGCCTGACGCGCTATTTTCGCGCCAGCATGCTCGACGTGGTGAAAATGGATTTTATTCGTACCGCCCGCGCCAAGGGGCTGCGCGAACGCACGGTCATCTTCAGGCACGCGCTGCGCAACGCGCTGCTGCCGATTATCACCCTGCTCGGCTTTGAGCTGCCGGGGCTGTTTTCCGGCGCCATCATCACCGAAAAAGTCTTCAACTGGCCGGGGGCGGGCCATATTCATATCGACTCGCTGGCCGCCCGCGATTACCCGGTGCTGATGGGCTTTACCCTGTTTCTGGCGGTGCTGACGATCCTCGGCAACCTGATTGCCGACGTGCTGTACGCGTGGGCCGACCCGCGAATCCGGGTGAGGTCATAATGCTCAGTTCACTGTTTTCAACCAACCGTCGCCTGCGTAAAGCGGAGATCCCGACGCTGGCGCAGATCGCGCCATCGCCCTGGCGCCAGGCCTGGCAAGCGCTACGGCGCAACCGGCTGGCGATGCTGTGCCTGATAGTCCTGCTGTTGATGGCGGCATGGTGCGTGCTGGGCCCCCTGTGGTCGCCGTGGAAAAAAGATGACGCCACCGACGTGCTGATGATCAACAAGCCCCCCGGCGCTGAGCACTGGTTGGGTACCGATTTTCTCGGCCGCGACGTCTATACCCGGCTGCTGCTGGCCGGGCGGATCTCGCTGATTATCGGCCTCCTGACCATGCTGCTGTCGGTCACCCTGGGCTATCTGCTCGGCGCGGTCTCCGGCTATGCCGGCGGCCTGACCGACCGGCTGATCATGCGCCTGGCGGATCTGGTGATGACCATTCCCGGCCTGCCGCTGCTGATTGTCGCCGGGGCGATGCTCTCGGAGCTCGATTTCTCCCCGGAGTCGCGGATCTACATGGTGGTCATTATGCTGAGCCTGCTGGAGTGGCCGAAGCTGGCACGGCTGGTGCGCGGGCAGTGCCTGTCGCTGCGCGAGCGCGACTTTATGCTGGCAACCCAGGTGCTGGGCCTGTCGGCGCGCCGCCGCCTGTTTGGTCATCTGCTGCCGAATACCATCCCGATTCTGGTGGTGATGGCGACGATGGCGGTCGCCAACGCCATTCTGAGCGAGTCGGCCCTCAGCTATCTCGGCCTCGGCGTGGTGCCGCCAACCCCGTCGTGGGGCAATATGATGGACGCCGCCAACAGCCTGATCGACTTCCAGCGCCGCCCGTGGCTGTGGATGCCGCCGGGACTGGCTATTTTTATCACCGTTATCGCCATCAACGTGCTGGGCGACGGCCTGCGCGATGCGATGGACCCCAAAATGAAACAGAGGCTGAAATGAGCGCGCCGCTAATCACCTTTAACCAGCTTTCGGTCTCCTTTGCCGGCGAAAAAAACCGCGTGCGGGCGGTGCAGGAGGTCTCTTTCGCCATTCATGCCGGGCAAACCGTCGGCGTGGTCGGCGAGTCCGGCTGCGGCAAAAGCGTCACCGCCATGTCGCTGATGGGCCTGCTGCCTCCCCAGGCGGCGCGCATCGACGGCGGAGAGATTTTATTCAACGGCGAGGATCTGCTGCGCCTGAAGGCGGCAAAAATGGCCGATCTGCGCGGCAACAAGCTGGCGATGATTTTCCAGGAGCCGATGAGCGCGCTCAATCCGGTATTCACCATCGGCGAGCAGCTGTGCGAACCGCTGATCCGCCATCGCGGAGAATCGGCAAAGGCCGCCTGGCAGCACGCGACGCGGCTCATTAGCGACGTCGGACTGGCGCGGGCGGAGAGCCTGATGGAGAGCTATCCGCACCAGCTCTCCGGCGGTATGCTGCAGCGCATCATGATCGCGATGGCCCTGAGCTGCGAACCGCAGCTGCTGATCGCCGACGAGCCCACCACCGCCCTGGACGTCACCGTGCAGGCGCAGATCCTCCAGCTTCTGCGCGATCGTTCCCGGGCCAGCCGGATGGCGATGATGCTGATCACCCACGATCTCGGCGTTATTGCGCAAATGGCGGAGCACGTGGTGGTGATGTACGCCGGCAGGGTTGTTGAACAGGGCCCGACGGCCGAGATATTACGCCACCCGCAGCACCCCTATACCCAGGGGCTGATTGCCTCCCGCCCGGTGCCCGGCGAGCGCCGTCGCCGCCTCTACTCGATCCCCGGACAGGTGCCGGATCTGGCCGCCCTGCCGCCTTACTGCGCCTTTGCCGATCGCTGCGCGCGCGCCAGCGAACGCTGCCGCCAGGGGATACCGCCGCTGGCGGGCCGCGCCCGACAGGTCGCCTGTTTTCATAGCGAGTTAGCGGAGATCGTGGCATGAGCAATGAATACGTCATCGAGGTCGAAGGACTTAAAAAGCACTTCCCGCTGCGCGACGGGCTGTTCGGTCAGCAAACCGGGGAGCTGCGGGCGGTGGACGGCGTGAGCTTTAAGATCCGTCCGGGGACCATTTTCGGCCTGGTGGGGGAATCCGGCAGCGGTAAAACCACCGTCGGACGCACCCTGCTCGGGCTGTATGAGAAAACCGCGGGCAGCGTCAGGTACCGCGGCCGCGAGCTCAGCGCGCTCTCCCCGCGCGAGATGCGGGCGCTGCGGCCGAAAATCCAGCTGGTCTTTCAGGACCCCTACAGTTCGCTGAACCCGCGAATTCGCATTGGCGACGCCATCGGCGAGGCGATGCTGGAACACAGGCTGTGCAGCAAGGCGGAGCTGTATGACAGGACCCTCGCGGTCATGCAGATCTGCGGCCTCGCGCCGCAGCATTACAACCGTTTTCCGCACGAATTTTCCGGCGGCCAGCGCCAGCGCATCGGCATCGCGCGGGCGCTGATACTCAACCCGGATTTCATTATTGCCGACGAGCCGATTTCGGCGCTGGACGTCTCAATCCAGGCGCAGATCATTAACCTCTTTTCCGACCTGCGCGACGATCTGGGGGTCACGTTCCTGTTTATCTCCCACGACCTTGGCGTGGTGGAGCATCTGTGCGATGACGTGGCGGTGATGTATCTCGGACAGCTGGTGGAAACCGCAAGCCGCGACGCGCTGTTTGCCCGGCCGCTGCATCCCTATACCCGGGCGCTGCTGGCGGCGGTCCCCACCTTAGACCCGCTCCGCGAACCGGCGGTCGTGGTGCAGGGAGAGATTCCGGACCCGTCAAACCCGCCGCCCGGCTGCCGCTTCTCCTCCCGCTGCCCGCAGGCCAGCGAACGCTGCCGCCGGGAAGTCCCCGCCCTCCGGGAGGTCGCCGAAGGCCATCACGTCGCCTGCCACGCCGTTTAGTTCGCCCCTGCCCGGCAGCGGGCGAAAAAAAACCTGCCGGTTGTTCAGCGGCAGGTTTTGTTCACCGGAGGGAGCTAATCCTCGTTAGGCGTGAATAGCCCGCGGGCGCTACTCTTCAAGGGCGTAGGCGATGATATCGTCGCCGACGTCCGGCGAGTGGCTGGCGCCGCCGGCGGAGATCACCACATACTCTTTGCCCGTTTTCGGCGATTTGTAAATCAGCGGCGCGGCCACTGCGCCTACCGGCAGACGCGCGCGCCACAGCTCTTTCCCGGTCGCCGAATCCAGCGCCCGCAGATAGTTATCCTGGGTACCGGCAAAGAAGATCAGCCCGGAAGCGGTCGAGGTTGGCCCGCCCAGAGTCGGCATTCCCAGAGGAATATGCATATGGGTTTTCAGACCCAGCGGACCGGTATCCTCGACCGAGCCCATCGGGACCTGCCACAGCAGCTGACGGGTATTGAGGTCAACGGCGCTCATGGTGCCGAACGGCGGCGTATTGCAGGGTACGCCCAGCGCGGACTGCAGAATATCGATCCGCACGCCGCCGTATGGCCCGGCGATCTGCGGACGGACGGTGCCCATGAAGCCCGGGACTTCGTCGGTGGAAACCTTGTATTTCGCCATATCTTCCTGACGCACCAGCGACATTCTCAGCGGCATACGCATGTCGTTAACAAACAGCGTCCCGGTGCGTTCATCGATGGTGATGCCGCCCCAGTTCATGCCGCCCAGCAGGCTCGGCCATTCGATATACGGCTTCTCTGACGGCGGCGTATACATCCCAAGGTAGGTGGACTCTTTGAAGTCAATACGGCAAATCAGCTGGTCAAACGGCGTCACGCCCCACATTGATTTCTCGGTTAACGGCTCAACGCCGAGCTGCGGCATGCCGGTAGAGAACGGCTGGGTCGCGGAGAGACGCTCGCCTTCCGCCCCTTCTTGCGCCACCGGCCGCTCCTCGACGCGGGTCACCGGCTTACCGGTACGGCGGTCAAGGACGTAGATTTGGCCGGTTTTGGTGGTCTGAATCAGTACCGGGACCTCTTCGCCCTGGTCGTTCTTCATGTGGAACAGAACCGGCTGTGACGGCAGGTCATAATCCCAGATATCGTGGTGCACGGTCTGGAACACCCACTTCGTTTCGCCGCTGCCGGCATCAACCGCCACCACCGAGGAGCCGTACTTCTCTTTGGCCTCATTACGATCGCCGCCCCAGTAATCCGGCGGACCGTTGCCGGTCGGCAGATAAACCAGATTCAGCTCTTTATCAAAGCCCGGTACCGTCCACACGTTCGGGGTTTCGAGGGTGTAGACGCGCCCTTTTTGCGGATCGGTCACATTTTCCGGATGGCCAACGTCCCAGGCCCACACCACCTTACCGCTGCGCACGTCAAAGGCGCGGACCACGCCGGACGGCTCGCCGTGCACGATATCGCGAACCCAGCCGCCGAGAACCGCGATGTGCCCCATAATCACCGGCGTTGAGGTTGGGTGATAGCGCTTGCTGTTTTCGGTGTTATCCATCCCCTGCTTCAGATCGACGCTGCCGTGAGTGCCGAAGTCTTCGCACAGTTCACCGGTTTTCGCATTCAGCGCCAGCAGGCGGGCGTCAACGGTGGAGACCAGAATCCGCTGCGGGCACTGCTGCAGTGACGGGCTGGCCTTCTCCTCGGCGCTCAGCGAGGCGTCGCTTTGCACGTCGTAATAGCCCACGCCGCGGCAGGTAACGTGCTCTGCGGTCTGCGCGTGCGGGTCAAAGCGCCAGCGCGCTTTACCGGTGTCGGCATCCAGCGCGGTCACCACGTTGAGCGGCGTACAGGAATAGAGGGTATCGCCAATCTGCAGCGGGGTATTTTCATCAACCCCGATCCCCGCGCCGGTCAGCCGACGGCCGGTGTGATAGGTCCAGGCCACCTTCAGATTTTTGACGTTTTCCGGGGTGATTTGATCGTAAGGCGCGAAGCGGGTACCGGAGGCATCGCGGCCGAAGAACGCCCAGTTATCGCTTTTCGCCGCCTCGGTCGACACGCCGTCGGTCGCCGCTTGGACGACGCCGTTATGGATGCCGCCGTGCGGATAGAACGCCGACACCAGCGTCGCCAGCAGCGCGATGAAAATTACCGCGGCGCCGCGGTTAGCGTAGCGAACCTGCGCTCGTTTTACCGGCAGGGTCGCGGCCAGCCACAGGCCCAGCATCAGCAGCAGAGCGGGAACCACCAGGCGAGGGATCAGTCCCCAGTAGCTAAGCTGGACTTCGTAAAGTGCCCAGACCAGGGTCAGAAAGAAGGTAATAATTGCGAAAGGAAGAACGTATTTACTGCGGATAAGGTAGCCGACGGCGATAACCATATAGGCCAGGCCCGCCAACAGATACCAGGCGCTGCCGCCAAGAGAGAGGAGCTTGCCGCCCCAGATAGTTAAGAACAGCCCAATGCAAAAACTCAATAACACAAATAGCAGGCGCCAGGCGGTGAAGAACATCCCTCTGCCGCTACCTCGTTGTTCGTCCATATTTCATCCCATACGACGCTAGTCGTTGTAACCAATGTATTTATTCTTAACAGTGCTTTATTGACATAATTAAGGCACAGACCACATAACATACTGGTTGGACGCTCCTGAACGGAGCGAAGAACGTAAGAAAGTATATGAGTTTGTAAATTTTATGTAAAACCATCCAGCATTTAATGTTTAAAATTTTTTAATTTATAAAAGGAAGTTGATAGATGAAGCGGTTTTAAGCTGCCCAACGCGAGGGGAGATCACGGAAAAGCAAGGGGTATACGGGATAGTGCGGAAGATGGCAGGAGGTTGCTGGAAGGTGCGGGAGGATTGCGGGAGGTTGCCGGCCAACAGCCCCCTGTTGACCGGCAAACCCGCTGCTGCAGATTAACCGGCGCTAAGACGCCCGCCAAGCTGCTGCATTGAGGCCGCAAGCTCATGCTGCACCAGCTCTTTCAAACTTTCACGCTTGATAAACTGGCTGCGATGCTTACTTTTGACCTCTTCAAGGCTTTTCTTTATTTCCTGCGACGGCAGTTTATACCAACCGCGACGATACTGCTCACCGCCTACTTCCAGCCACAGCGCAGCGTAATTGGTCATTACTTTGTCGCTTTTAACGTGGAAATGGCTGTCAACCGCATAGATCTCTTTAATATCGCAATGCTGTAAAAAACCGTACAGCAGAGTGATTATTAAATTTTTAGGTCGGATACCGAAAAGCTCCTTAGTCACGACTTTAATTTCATCATTAGTTACGTCTTTCCCTCCCTGAATTCCGCCAATATAAGCGCGACCGTCTGCGGTACAGGAAAAACAGAGACTGTAGATGCGTCTATTATCCAGGAGCATTAAGAGCATCAGCTCCCCTTCTTCCTGAAAAGGCGATGCCAGCAGCTTAACATCAATGCTGGAACCATTTTTCAGCGGAACGCTAGCTACCGTCAGGCCAAACTCTTTCACGTTATACAGCTGCGGCATGATCGCTTCAGAAAACGTTTTTTCCATAAAAATCAACGACCCGTAGGCAATATCGAGTTTGGTTCTCTTTGACAACTTTTTATTTAAATACGCTTTGAAGGGTTTATCCTGGAAACTGACCAGCCCCTCCGTGGCATCGGTTAATCTGGCGCAAACGTATTTATTACACAGCGCTTGATATTCCCTATATTTGCCCCCTGCCAGCGGTATTTCTCTGCATCGGCGTAACACCTTCTTATATTTGAGTTTAACATTACAAATGAGTTTATTATTTTTTCGCCATTCTTTGATGGCGACTGCTGCTGTTTGAGCCATCGATCAAGATCCATAGAATCAACCATAATCGCGGCAATAATATCATAAATCATTCAAGTCAACGCTTAGTTACCCGTTCGTTGTCCTTTCATTTAATAAATAGCCAGGTAATCATTCTATAATTCCCAAAATTATATTCAGCCAACCTGTCAACTCTCATTATTAGCAGTCAGCTTAATTATTCATCACGCGGCGAACTGTTAACTGGCGCGATTATCGCTACGTGCGATCAACGACGGCATGGGGTGCCCCCTCGCCCGTTTTGCCCTATAATCTGCCCACGGTCAAAACTGAACTTAAGTGGGTAACTCATGGAAATTGATCTCGACAACCTGGTTTTTAGCGGTCTGGAAGAGGCGCAGGAGCGTAACGCTGAACGCCTTGAAGATGCTGATAAAAAAGCCCAGGCAATCGTTGCCGATGATGATTGCGGCGACGCCTGCAAAATCTGATTTCTGAACCGGCCGACCAGGCCGGTTTTTTTATGCCCGCCGCTCGCCTGACGTAAAAGTAAAATTATCTACACATCCCACACCTGAAAGTATTTTTTTCTCTCAAACCTGGTTTTTGCGAAGTGAACATGCAACTTATTTCTCTGCCGGGTGCGCTAACATTCTTACTACAGCGCCTGCCGTCCTGTCGATGCTGGCTGGACAGTTGCAGAGCCCAGGCCCGGGAGAGTTGAGATCCGCTCCGTTCACTTTCTCGATGGACATTTTTCTGTACCCCTATAGAGGCTCAGTCATGCCACACCGGGAAACCCGCGTAAAATGGAACGCCTTCATCACCGTCCTGCAGCAAGAGGTCAAGCCAGCCTTAGGCTGCACCGAGCCCGTTTCAGTCGCCCTCGCCTGCGCCGTTGCGGCACGGCAGCTATCCGGGGCCATCGTGCGCATCGAAGCGTCGGTTTCGCCCAATTTAATGAAAAATGGAATGGGGGTCACCGTGCCGGGTACCGGCATGCTCGGCCTGCCCATCGCTGCGGCCTTAGGCGCTGTCGCCGGAGACCCGCAGGCGGATCTTGAAGTGCTTAAAAATGCCAGCCAGCGGGAGATTTCGGCGGCTAAAGCCCTACTCGCCGTCGGCGCCGTGCGCATTGTCCTGCAGGAGCCCTGTGAGGAAACGATCTACGTTCGCGCCACGGTGTTTGCCGGCGACCAGCACGCGACGGTAACGATCATCGGCGACCATACTAACGTGGTGGCGATTGAAAAAATGGGACAGCCCGTGTTTGTCAAAACGGCGGAGGCCGCATGCGACGATCGGCCGCAGCCGCTGACCCAGGTTGCCGCCAGCTCGCTGCGCCAAATCTACGATTTTATTCGCGACGTTCCCTGCGGGGAGATTGACTTCATTTTAGCCGCCGCGCAGATGAACAACGCGCTCTCGAAGCGAGGTCTGGCGAAAGAGTGGGGTCTGCATATTGGGCCGACGCTAAAGCGCCAGGTCGACAAGGGGCTGGCCGCTGACGATATCTTTACCGAGATCCTTTATCGTACCAGCGCCGCCTCGGATGCCAGAATGGGCGGCGCTACGCTTCCGGCAATGACCAACTCCGGTTCCGGTAATCAGGGCATTACCGCGACCCTGCCGGTGGTGGTTGCCGCCGAACGACTCGGCGCCAGCCGGCAGCAGCTCACCCGCGCGCTGGCGCTGTCGCACCTCGTGGCTATCTATATCCACAGCAAGCTTCCGCGCCTGTCCGCGCTCTGCGCCACCACCACGGCCGCGATGGGCGCCGCGGCGGGGATTATCTGGCTGATGGAGGGGAGTTACGACAATATCGCCATGGCGGTCAACAATATGATTGGCGATATCAGCGGCATGATTTGCGACGGCGCCTCCAGCAGCTGCTCAATGAAGGTCTCGACCAGCATTTCTTGCGCGTGGAAAGCAATCCTGCTGGCGCTGGATAACTCCGTCGTTTCCGCCAGCGACGGTATCGTTGAACGCGATGTCGAAAATTCGATCCGTAATTTATGCGCCATCGCCGCTCAGTCGATGCAGCATACCGATCGGCAGATTATTACCATCATGGCGAGTAAGCGCTATTAGCGGGGAGACCGCTGAAAATATCATTGCCCCGGTCAGCGCTGCGCCGCCGGGGCATAGCCGCCATATTCAGGCTTAAACCTGCGGGTAACAGGCGAACAGCGCCGGAGCGCCGCCGGTATGCATAAACATCACCGGACCGCTGCCGACGAATCGCGATGTTTGCACGCCGTCAATCAGCCCCGCCATCGCCTTGCCGGTATAAACCGGGTCCAGCATGATGCCCTCTAGCCGCGCCAGCAGCTCAACCGCCTGCATCCCCTCGGCATTCGGCATACCGTAGCGCGGCGCAAAGTAATCATCCCACAGCGTCAGCGGCGAAGAGGTCGCCACGTTCAGCAGCGCCGATAATTCGCTTTGCAGCTGCGCGACTTTGGGGAGCTGATCGCTGGCGAGACGAGAGACGGTGACTCCGACAACCGCCATGTCCGGCCGGCAGTGTGCAAAACCGACCGCCAGTCCCGCATGGGTTCCCGCGCTCCCCGAAGGTACCACCAGCGAGTCGATATGGAGATCCATGCGGGCGCACTGCTCCGCTATTTCCAGCGCGCAGTCAACGTAGCCCAGCGACCCCAGCGCATTGGAGCCGCCAACGGGAATGACGTACGGCTTCGCCCCGCCGCGAGCGAGCCTCTCGCTAAGCTCCCGCAGCTGCGCGTCCGGCTCGTTAAGCGCCTCGACGTTTTCCAGACGACAGCCCATCATTGAGGAGAGTAAATGGTTGCCGTTGGCGAGATAGTTTGGCGCCTCCGTGGCGATCGGATTTTCAAGCAGCGCCGCACATTTCAGGCCCAGATGCGCGGCTGCGGCTGCGGTCTGGCGCACGTGATTCGACTGAATGGCCCCCGCCGTCACCAGCGTATCGCAGCCTTGTTGAAGCGCATCTGCGACGAGAAACTCGAGCTTTCTGAGCTTATTGCCCCCCATACCAAGATATGAAAGATCGTCTCGCTTAATATAGATATCGCGCTGCAGATACTCCGACAGCCGTTTGAGGTGCTGGATCGGCGTCACCGCCCCCACCAGCTCAACGCGTGGCAATGTCTGCAGATAGTTTTTAATCAGCATTACGTTTGCTCTCAATAAACAGGAATAACAACGGCGGCGCGATGCGGCCGCCGTTATGATGACGCTGACGCCGCGTTAGCCCTGCCAGGCTACCGCTTCAATTTCAACTTTGACGTCTTTAGGCAGGCGCGCAACCTCCACGCAGGAGCGCGCCGGATACTGCACCTTGTGCTGGTCAAAAAACCCGGCGTACGCCTGATTAATCTCCGCAAATTCATTCAGGTCCTTGACGAAGATATTAACCTTACAGATATGTTCGAGGGCTAACCCGCCGGCTTCGATAATGGCCTTAATATTCTCCAGGCTTTGCCGGGCCTGCCCGCCCGCGCTCCCGGCGATCTCGCCGGTTGCCGGATTAATCGGCAGCTGCCCCGAAGTAAAGATAAAACCCCCTACCCGGGCGCCCTGAATATAGGGGCCAATAGCTTCCGGGGCCTGCGCCGTAGCGATAACCTTGGTCATGATAAATCCTTATATAAATATTGAGCGTTAGATCGAAAACCCGACGATTAAATAGACGATGAGCGCGAGGAACCCGGTGACCAGCGCGTAGGGCATCTGCGTGCGAATATGCTCAATGTGATCGCAGTTGGTAGCCATTGAAGCCACGATGGCGTCGCTGGAAATAGGCGAAGTCATGTCGCCAAAGATTGAGCCGGAAATAGCCGCGCCGATCATAAAGTGAGGGTCGATACCGAGCGATACGCCCAGCTGTACGCCGATCGGGATCATAATGGCGAAAGTTCCCCACGAGGTCCCGGTGGCCAGAGACATTACCGCCGCAATCAGAAAAATAAAGCCAATCGAAAATCCGGAGGGAATAACGCCCGAGGTAATTGAAGCAATATACTGCCCGGTATTCAGCTCTGCCGAAATATGTCCCATCAAAAAGGCCAGAATCATGATTGAGCTGATTTTCACCATGCTGGCGTAACCGATATAGAGCTCTTTAAAGAAATTCTCAACGTTTAAAATACCGCGCAGTCTGAACCACGCAAAAGAGACGACGGTACCGAACATCACCCCGGAGTAGACCGACATGGAGCCGCTGCCCCTGGAGAACTGGCCGTCTCCGGTAATATAGAGCACGACCGGAACCATCAGCACGGTTGAAAGAATAGGGATAAAGAAGTTGAGTAGCGAGTTGGATGCCGGATGGTCAATCACCGGGTCTTGCTCTGTTTCGCTCTGTTCCTGCTCCTGCGCCATCAGGCAGGATTCAAACCGGACTTCCGCCTTTTTCATCGGCCCCCAGGTGCAGCCTGACAGGATATAAAAGATGACGGATGCCAGAGAAAACCAGGCCATGATATTCCAGACCATCGAGCTGGCCAGCACTTCAAAGGGTTCCCCGGTCAAATAGCCCTGCGCGATCTGTACGCCGATAATGCCCATCATCGCCGCACCCCAGCCGTTGATCATTACCGATGAGCAGACCGAGACGCAGGAGGTTTGAATAATGTAGGACATTTTTTCCGGCGAGACTTTATAGCGCCGGGCGAGGTTTTTAGTCGACGCCCCGGCAATAAGCTGGTTAATCGAGCTCTCGATAAAAATAAGCGAGGTTACCAGCATAGCCAGCAGCTGAACCGACTTCTTATTGGTGACAAAGTCGTTTTTCTCAGAGAGAAACTGGACCAGCTTGCGCACGCCGCCGGTTACCACAATCAGCCGCATAATGCCGCCGATCATCACCATAAAGATAATCGTCCGGGCGTTCCCGGCGGAAGCAAAGGTCTCAATAATGCCGTTCAGGGTTCCGCCAACGCCCTGAATGAGGCTTTGATGAATCACCGCATACCCGACAAAAATGCCGGTCAATAAGGAGAGAATCACCTGCCGGGTGAGGATCGCCAAAATAATGGTGACCATTGGCGTGATAATTGTCCAGATACCGTAGTCATGCATGATCGCTATCCTGTGTCCGGGCGCTAGCGGCAAAAGCGGTATCGAGGTCGGCAATCAGATCCTCGACATTCTCGATACCGGCGGAGAACCGCAGCGTGGTGTCGTAGACGCCTATCGCTTCCCGCTCCTCTTTTGACATCGCGGCATGAGACATTGATGCCGAATGATTGATCATGCTCTCCACGCCGCCCAGCGACTCGGCGAGAACAAAATAGCGCAGCCCGGAGATAAAGCGTTTCAGGCCCTGCACGTCGCCTTTAAGGGTAGCGGTAACCACCGCGCCGCCCGAGCGCATCTGCTTTTTGCACAGCGCATGCTGCGGATGCGAAGGCAGGCCGGGATAATAGACGCGGGCAACCGCCGGATGGTTCTCAAGATATTCAGCAATACGCCGGGCGTTGCCGCACTGGCGCTGCATGCGGACATCCAGCGTTTTCATTCCGCGCAGCGCCAGGTAGGCATCAAAGGGTGACGCGATAGCGCCAACGGTGGTTTTGATAAAATCAAGCCGGGCCGCTAGCGGTTCATTATTGGTGATGACCGCCCCGCCGATTAAATCGGAGTGCCCGCCGATATATTTACTGGTGGAGAGCATCACCAGATCCGCGCCCATTTCGAGCGGCTGATGATTCCAGGCGCTGGCAAAGGTATTATCGACGCAGGTAAAAATACCGCGCGCCTTCGCAATAGTGCAGACTTTATTAATATCCACCAGCTCCAGCAGCGGATTAGTCGGCGTCTCAATCCAGATTAAATACGTATTTTCCTGAATGCTGGCAATAAGGCTTTCTTCATCATTAAGATCAATATAGGAGACGGTGACGCCGGTGGTATTGGCCTTTAGCTTATCGAACAGACGCCAGGTGCCGCCGTATACGCCCTTCATTGCAATAATATGTGAATCTTTCGGCAGCAGCTCCATAACGATATTAGTGGCGGCCATTCCCGAGGCGGTAGCGGTGGCATAAACACCGCCCTCCAGCTCAGCCAGCGCCGACTCATACGCCTTACGGGTCGGGTTCGAGACCCTTGAATAGCAAAAATCGCCGCCTTCATCGAGATTCGGCTGAATAAAAGAGCTGGCGGTAACTATCGGGGTAAATATGGCATTATTCGCCGGATCAATTTGATTCCCGGCATGGACAACCAGAGTCGCGATATCTTTAAATTTATTTTTCATAGGATATACTCAAACTATTATTCGACATTAGGTAGTGAACATTTATCTCTCTAACAACAGCAGTCAGCACCGGCTAATAAAACAGCAGCCAAAACGCCGCGCAAGAGCTAAAAAATAGCCAACCGCGTTGCTATCAACATAGAGATTTTCATAAATCAACCACCGTTAAAATATATATTAGCGACCGAAGAAAATCTTACCTATTTTCCCCCAAAGGAGGGCAAAGTGGAGAAATTCATTCTCCAAAATCAAAACGGGTAATTTTTCAATACACTGAAAAATAAGGATATATTTATTAATGGTGATTTTAATCACAAAAAATAGGGGAAAAAACACACTCTTTCCCCTTTGCCGGAGAAATTAATTCCATAGGCCGCCGCTGAGGGCCTCCCTTAAGCATCACGGTAAATATCGCCCTCGCGGCTGGACCGGCAAAAAAACCTTCAGCCCGTGCGGCAGCGCCCGCCACAAGAGATGACTTTTGCTGGCTAAGGGGGAGCCTTTGGGCACAATCGCCCCGAAGCGGTCCAGGGCGAGAGGCGATCGGCCTGACGGAAACCCTGACGCTGGAAACCGCCAGAACCGGCATCACCGGCAATGCGATATGCCCCGGCTCGCTGCTGACCCGCTGGTGCAGCAGCGGTTCGACCGACGTATCGCGCAAGGCACGGACCCGGCGCCGACGCCGGTCAGAGAGCGGCGGGTGGCCGAAAAGCAGCCCTCCGGCGAGTTCGTCCCCCCGGAGCCGCCGGGATAAATGGCGCTATTCCTGTGCAGCGATGCCGCCGCCCGGGTGCGCGGGGCGCGTGGAATATGGACGGCGGCTGGGCGGCCAGGTACCAGGTAATTGCCGCGGGCGCGCAGGACGCGGCTATCGTAGCGTCCTCGCGCCCCTGGTGAGGCGCGAAAATAGCGTTGACCAATCAGGAGTTTATTTTCCCACGGCGAAATCATTTCGAGCTATTGATAGAAGAATGATGTATGGTTGCAGCCCATTACATCAGGAAAAAATCATATGTCAGATCGAAAAGACTCGAAAACCCGCCGTAATTACCTTGTAAAATGTTCCTGCCCTAATTGCTCCCAGGAATCAGAACATAGCTTTAGCCGGGTACAAAAAGGCGCCCAGCTCATCTGCCCTTACTGCCATAAACTCTTCCAGACTTCACCCAGAAACGCCGCCTAATCCCTAAATGCCAGACGCTGATTGCTCCCCGCCCCGTTATTTAGATAATTCTTATTATTGGGACGAATCAAACAATCGGTTTTTACCTCGTACCGGCAAATAGAAAACCCGCACTATGGCGGGTTTTAAATAGATCCACATGTTATTTCCTGGCATAACGTATCGTTATCGCTTTTTTATTTTTACCAGGAGTTTATTTGTTCCAAAAAATGACAGGTATTGTCAAAAGCTTTGATAATAAAACCGGCAGAGGACTCATCGTCCCTTCCGATGGTCGTAAAGACGTTCAGGTTCATATTTCCGCATTATCCTCCGCTGAGTCCACCCCCATGACTCCCGGTATTCGCGTTGAGTTTCGTCGGGTTAACGGCCTACGCGGGCCGACGGCGGCAAACGTCTATACCTGCCAGACCGACGACCCGCTTAAAACATCTCCAGAAAGCGTTTTACCGTTCGCGAACGTTCAAAACGCCGCCACGCGATGGCGATATCCGTCTTCAGCGACTCCCCCAGCAGCGGATGCCAGGTTACGTTGGGGTGGCGAATACAGGTCATCGACTGAGGCACCAGCGCAAAGCCGAACCCCGCGTCCACCATGCTAATAGAAGAAGAGAGCTGTGAAGATTGCCTGGCGCGGCTCAGATCGACCCCCGCATGCCGGCAGCTATCGTAAACCTGCTCGTAGAGCCCCGGCGCCACCTCCGGCGGGAAAATAATCGGCACCGTGTCGGTAAGCTGTGTCAGGGAGATCGCGGTTTCCCCGGACAAGGGGTGCGAACGGTGAAGCGCGATAACCATCGGCTCCTCGGCAATAATGCGCAAATTAAACGCCTTGCTGCTTTCACACGGCAGGCGGACAAAAGCGATATCCAGCTCCGCCTCACCCAGCGCGTTCATCAGGGTCGCCATATTACCTTCGACCTGGCGCAGCGCCACCGACGGATAGCGCTGCTGAAACTGGTACAGCAAAGTGAAGATCTGCGCATGAAAAGCAGCTGAACTGGTAATGCCCGGCACCAGGCTGCCGTTGACGCCCCGCGCAATCCCCTTGGTTTTTTCCAACGCCGCATCGCTTAAGGCGAGGATCTGACGCGCGTCGACGTAGAACGACTCCCCGGCTTCCGTCAGCTCAACGCCTCGCGTCAAACGACGCAGCAGCGGCGTCCCCACTTCGCGCTCAAGGCGCTGAATTTGCTGACTTAATGGCGGCTGAGAAATCCCAAGTTCGTGGGCCGCCCGGGTGAAGTTCCGCGCCTCGGCCACGGCGACAAAATAGCGTAAATAACGAAGTTCCATATCGAAAACGTCTCAAACCAGCATGGTTTCTATATTGGAACTGAGAGCTGAATCGGGTCAACATTTATTTAATCTTTCTTATATTTGTTGAACGAGGAAGTGGATTGTGAATCATTATCCTGAATGCTCCTGCGAAGAGAGCCTGTGCGAAACCATACGCGGCTTCTCTGCCCACCACCCCGATAGCGTGATCTATCAGACCTCTCTGATGAGCGCGCTCCTGAGCGGGGTCTACGAGGGCAGTACCACCATCGCCGACCTGCTCACCCACGGCGACTTCGGCCTCGGGACCTTTAACGAACTCGACGGCGAACTTATCGCCTTTAGCAGCGAAGTCTATCAGCTGCGCGCCGACGGCAGCGCGCGTAAAGCCCGGGCGGATCAAAAAACGCCGTTCGCGGTGATGACCTGGTTCAGGCCGCAGTACCGAAAAACCTTTGACCACCCGGTCAGCCGCCAGCAGCTGCACGATATTATCAACCGGCAGATCCCCTCCGATAACCTGTTCTGCGCCCTGCATATTGATGGCCACTTCCGCCACGCCCATACCCGCACCGTGCCGCGGCAGACGCCGCCCTATCGGGCGATGACCGACGTGCTGGATGACCAGCCGGTTTTTCGCTTTAACCAGCGCCAGGGCACGCTGGTCGGCTTTCGCACCCCGCAGCATATGCAGGGTCTCAACGTTGCCGGCTACCACGAGCACTTTATAACCGACGATCGTCAGGGCGGCGGCCATCTGCTGGATTACCAGCTCGATAGCGGCGTGCTGACCTTCGGCGAGATCCACAAGCTGATGATTGACCTCCCGGCCGACAGCGCTTTCCTGCAGGCCGACCTGCATCCTGACAATCTCGATGCCGCCATTCGTGCGGTAGAAAACTAAGGAGCTTCAGATGGACAAACCGCGTCACGAACGCCAGTGGGCCCACGGTGCCGACATGATAGTCAGCCAGCTTGAGGCCCAGGGAGTACGCCAGGTCTTCGGTATCCCCGGCGCCAAAATCGACAAGGTGTTTGATTCCCTCCTCGACTCCTCAATCCGCATTATCCCGGTACGCCACGAAGCCAACGCCGCCTTTATGGCCGCGGCGGTGGGGCGTATTACCGGTAAAGCGGGCGTCGCGCTGGTGACCTCCGGCCCCGGCTGCTCAAACCTGATAACCGGCATGGCCACCGCCAATAGCGAAGGCGACCCGGTGGTGGCGCTGGGCGGTGCGGTTAAGCGGGCGGATAAGGCCAAGCTGGTCCACCAGAGCATGGACACCGTGGCCATGTTCAGCCCGGTCACCAAATATTCCGTCGAAGTGACCGCCGCCGACGCGCTGGCAGAAGTGGTCTCCAACGCCTTCCGCGCCGCCGAGCAGGGACGCCCGGGGAGCGCTTTTGTCAGCCTGCCGCAGGATATCGTCGACGGCCCCACCCGCGGCAGTACGCTGCCCGCCAGCAAAGCGCCGCAAATGGGTGCCGCGCCGGATGACGCCGTCGACGGCGTGGCGCAGGCCATCGCCGCGGCGAAGAACCCCATCTTTCTGCTGGGGCTGATGGCCAGCCAGCCGGAAAGCAGCCGCGCCCTGCACCGCCTGCTGGAAAAAAGCCATATTCCGGTCACCAGCACCTATCAGGCCGCCGGGGCGGTGAATCAGGATAACTTCACCCGCTTCGCCGGCCGGGTGGGCCTGTTTAATAACCAGGCGGGCGATCGCCTGCTGCGCCAGGCGGATCTGATCATCTGCATCGGCTATAGCCCGGTCGAGTACGAGCCGGCCATGTGGAATAACGGCACGGCAACGCTGGTGCATATCGACGTGCTGCCGGCCTACGAAGAGCGGAATTACGTGCCGGATATCGAGCTGGTGGGCGACATCGCCGGCACCCTGGAGAAGCTGAGCCAGCGCATTGAGCATCGGCTGGTGTTAACCCCGCAGGCGGCGGAAATCCTCGCCGACCGCCAGCGTCAACGGGAGCTGCTTGACCGCCGCGGGGCGCAGCTGAATCAGTTCGCGCTCCATCCGCTGCGCATCGTGCGGGCGATGCAGGATATCGTCAACAGCGACGTCACGTTAACCGTCGATATGGGCAGTTTCCATATCTGGATTGCCCGCTACCTGTACAGCTTCCGCGCCCGCCAGGTGATGATCTCCAACGGCCAGCAAACGATGGGCGTCGCTCTGCCGTGGGCGATTGGCGCATGGCTGGTCAATCCGCAGCGCAAGGTGGTATCCGTTTCCGGCGATGGCGGCTTCCTGCAGTCGAGCATGGAGCTGGAGACCGCCGTGCGGCTGCACGCCAATATTCTGCACATCATCTGGGTCGATAACGGCTACAACATGGTGGCGATCCAGGAACAGAAAAAATATCAGCGCCTCTCCGGCGTGGAGTTCGGCCCGGTAGATTTCAAAGTCTACGCCGAAGCGTTCGGGGCCAAAGGGTTCTCGGTAGAGAGCGCCGACGCGCTGGAGCCGACGCTGCGCGCCGCGATGGATGTCGATGGCCCGGCGGTGGTCGCCATTCCGGTCGATTACCGCGATAACCCCCTGCTGATGGGCCAGCTCCATCTCAGCCAAATACTGTGAGTCACTACAATAAGGAAATAAAAATGGAAAAAGTCGCACTTGTCACCGGCGCCGGTCAGGGCATCGGTAAAGCTATCGCGCTGCGCCTCGTGAAGGATGGATTTGCCGTGGCTATCGCCGATTACAACGAGGCCACGGCCAAAGCGGTGGCCGCTGAAATCAACCAGGCCGGCGGCCGCGCGGTGGCCGTTAAGGTAGACGTCTCCCGTCGCGAGCAGGTTTTCGCCGCCGTTGAGCAGGCGCGTAAAGCCCTGGGCGGGTTCGACGTTATCGTCAACAACGCCGGTATCGCCCCGTCAACGCCGATCGAGTCAATCACCGAGGAAACCATTGACAGGGTCTATAACATCAACGTTAAGGGCGTCATCTGGGGGATTCAGGCGGCGGTTGAGGCATTCAAAAAAGAGGGGCACGGCGGGAAAATCGTTAACGCCTGCTCCCAGGCCGGCCACGTCGGCAACCCGGAGCTGGCCATCTACAGTTCGAGTAAATTCGCCGTTCGCGGCCTGACGCAAACCGCAGCCCGCGACCTGGCGCCGCTGGGCATCACCGTTAACGGCTACTGCCCGGGGATCGTCAAGACGCCAATGTGGGCGGAAATTGACCGTCAGGTATCGGAAGCGGCGGGTAAACCGCTGGGTTACGGCACGGCTGAGTTTGCCAAACGTATCACCCTCGGCCGCCTGTCGGAGCCCGAAGACGTCGCGGCCTGCGTGTCGTTCCTCGCCGGCCCGGATTCGGACTATATGACCGGGCAATCGCTGCTGATCGACGGCGGCATGGTATTCAACTAATCGCGGTATTCAACTAATAATATTAAGCTCTGACATGATTTGCCCCTGCCGCAGCGCAGGGGCTTTTTTTTGACCTGACCTCACGCGCGGGTGCCCGCCCGTTCCTGCAGCCTACCGCGTACGTCCCTGTTGTGCTCCCGCAATAGAGATAGCTCCAGTCTAATTTTCCCCGAACGATATTTATGACCCCAGGCCCACCGGCCATATTTCGTTTGCGGGCGGAGGCAGCCCTCACTTCGCCCTGTTTTATGCCGGCGGCCTAAGGCGTCGGGAAGATCCACAGGTCGCTGGCGGGAAGCGTGATATGGCAATGCTCCGCGTCGCGCAGCGTTGAGCCGTAGACGCGAATGGCAAAGTCATCGCCGCGGGTGCGGAACAGATATTCCCAGCGGTCGCCAAGATACATGCTGGTCAGCAGCGGCAGCTCAAGCATGTTGTCTTCCGGCGAGGAGCCGAGGCGCAGGCGCTCAACGCGGATCACCGCCGTCGCCTCCTCGCCGATGCTAACCCCCTCTCCCGCCATGCCCCACAGCGCCCAGCTGGCTCCCTCAATGCGCGCCCGGCCGCTTTCCAGCGCCGTGATTTTACCGCGCAGGCGGTTATTGCTGCCCATAAACTCGGCGGCAAACAGCGTCGTCGGGTTGCCGTACATCTCCTGCGGCGTGCCCTGCTGCTCAATCACCCCGTTGTTCAGCAGCAGGATCCGGTCGGAAATCGCCATCGCCTCATTCTGATCGTGAGTCACCATCAGCGCCGAGAGTCCGAGATTGATAATCAGCTCGCGCAGAAAGACCCTCGCCTCTTCGCGCAGCTTGGCATCGAGGTTCGACAGCGGCTCGTCGAGCAGGATAACCGGCGGGTTATAGACCAGCGCCCGGCCAATCGCCACGCGCTGCTGCTGGCCGCCGGAAAGCTGATGGGGATGGCGATTGCCGAGATGTCCCAGACCGAGCTGGTCGAGAACGGCCTGCACCCGCTGGGCGATTTCGCCGCGGGCGACCTTGCGCAGCTTCAGCGGATAGGCGACGTTTTCAAATACGCTCTTATGCGGCCACAGCGCGTAGGACTGAAACACCAGCCCCAGATTGCGCTCCTCGGCGGGGATTTCGCTGCGCGGATTGCCGTCGTAGACCGTGGTTTTACCAATGGTAATACGCCCGGCGGTGGGCTTTTCCAGCCCGGCGACGGCGCGTAGCAGGGTCGTTTTCCCGCTGCCGGAGGGCCCGAGCAGGGAAACCACTTCCCCCCGACTGAGCTCCATCGATACCCCTTTCAGGACCGGGTTGTCGCCATAGGTGAGATGCAGGTTTTCTACAGATAGCTCAATCATGTAATTTCACTCCAAAGCGCAGGGCGATACCCAACCCGACGACCACCAGCAGGATATTGATAAACGAGAGCGCGGCGACGATATCAATCGCTCCCGCCGCCCACAGCGAGACCAGCATCGAGCCGATCGTTTCCGTTCCCGGCGAAAGCAGGTACACCCCGGTGGAGTATTCGCGCTCGAAGATCAGAAACATCAGCAGCCACGAACCGATCAGGCCGTAGCGCGACAGCGGAACCGTGACGTGGCGGGTAACCTGCCCGCGGGAGGCGCCGGTGCTGCGGGCCGCCTCCTCAAGCTCCGGCGCAACCTGCAGCAGCGTCGAGGAGATCAGGCGCAGCCCGTAGGCCATCCATACCACGGTATAGGCCAGCCAGACGCTGAAAATGGTATTGCGCAGCGCGCGCAGCTGCGCAATAAGATGTTCGCGCAGCCAGTCGGCCATCGGCAGCGCCGAGAGCCAGCCGTTTTTCAGCGACTGATCCAGCCACATCGGCAGGAACAGAAACACCCACAGGAACGCCAGCCCCGCCAGCAGGCCCGGCACCGCGCGCGGCACCAGCACGCTGTAGTCGAGAAAGCGCGTCACGTTGTCCGGCTTACGGTGCATGGCGATCCCGACAAACAGATAGCAAACGACCGCCAGCGCGCCGCCAAAAATGCCGATCGCCATCGAGTTGACGATGGCCCGCAGCAGGTTCGGCTGCTGCCAGATATTGCGGAAGGTCGCCAGCGACAGCTCGTCCCACAGCGAAACGCCGACGCCCCAGTTCGAAATAAACGCCCGCATCGCCACGCCAAGCAGCGGAACGCCGATGGTCACCGTCAGCCACAGCACAACCACCACCCCGGCAACCCAGCGCCACTTGCCCAGCGGCAGCGCGCGCGCCTGGGAGGCTTTACCTTTCATGGTGACAAACCGACTGGCGGTGCGCATCAGCCGACGCTGCAGCATCACCAGCGGGATGGTGATGCAAATAAGCACCACCGCCACCGCCGCCATCAGGTGGTATGAAGGGGTTCCAAGCTTATTGGTCAGCTTATAGAGATAGGTCGCCAGCACCATATTGCCTTCGGGGTCGCCGAGTACCAGCATCAGGCCGAACACTTCCAGACCGAGGAAAAACAGCAGCACGCAGGCGTAGAGGATCGAGGGCCGCACCATCGGCAGGCTGACGGAGGTCATAACCTGCAGCGGCGACGCGCCTACCGTCCGGGCCGCCTCCTCGACGTCGGAGCCGACGCTGCGCAGGGCGGACGAGATGTACAGGTAGGCGTGCGGGACGTGGGTTAATCCGGCGATCGCCACGATGCTGAACATCGAGTAGATATTCCACGGCACAAAGCCCAGCAGCCGCTCGGCCCACTGCGAGAAGAAGCCAACCGGCCCCGCGGCCACCACGTAGCCAAAGGCCAGCACCATCGGCGAGACGAAAACGGGCACCAGGATCAGGGGTTCAATAAAGCGCCGCCCGGGTAAATCGGTGCGGACCATCAGAAACGCGAGGATCCCGCCGAGCGGGATCGCGATCGCCACCAGGCCGAACGCCAGAATAAAGCCGGACTTCAGCGCCAGATAAAAATCAGGATCGGTAAATATAAATTCGAAGGCTTCGAAGCTGAACGCTTTCGACCGCGCAAAAAAAGGCGCCGAGAGAAAGCTCTGCACCACAATAAATAACAGCGGGACATAGATAACTAATGCCGCGATCAGTACCACAATACCGCGCGGCAGCCCCTGCCATTTTCGGCGTAATACGTTCATATGCGATCCCTTTGGTCAGGCGTTTAAAGAGAACCTGCCGGGTATTAACGGGCGCGGCATCGGAGGATGTCGCGCCTCGGGAGGATTATTTTGCCGCCGCGGTACGCCACTGTTTGATAAATTCCAGACGTTTTTTCGGTTCCAGATATTCCAGCAGGGTTTCATCCACCGGAATCGGCTTCAGCGCGTTGCCCAGCATTTTAGTCATACCGTCGATATCATTTTTGCCTTCGATATCATTGCGAATTGAGGGAATATCGGCCTGGCTGGCGAGAATGCTCTGCCCTTTTTCGGACAGCACGTAGTCGAACCACAGCTTAGCGGCGTTAGGATGCCCGGCGTCGGCGGTAATAAACGAGACGCGGGAAAGGACCAGCACATAGTCTTTGGGATAGGCGATGCCGAGGGAGGGATCGGTTTTGGCGCGCGCTTCGGCGTATGAGCCCAGAATATTAAAGCCAATCAGGTTTTCACCCGAGGAGACGCGCTCCATCATGGTGCCGGTAGAAGATTGCACGGTCAGGCCGCCTTTGGCCATTCCGGCCAGGTCGCTGAAATAGCTGGCGTCAGCCTTGCTGTCCTGCACGGCCAGCATAAAGCCCAGGCCGGATTTTTCGATATCGTAGGTGGTAACTTTAGCTTTGAATTTGTCGGCCTGGCCGGCAATCAGCTTCGCCAGCGCGGTATGAGAATCCGGGACGTCGCCCTGCGGGATCAGCCGCTTATTGTAGATAAAGACCACCGGTTCATAGGTGGTGCCGTAGGCTTTCTGCTGCCAGACCGCCCATTTTGGCAGCTTGCTCAGCTCGGGCGAGGCGTACTCTTCGGCGTAATCGGTGGCAAGCTTCAGCGCCGTATCCATCGATGAGCTCCAGACCACGTCCCCGCTGCCGCCGCCCGCCGCCTGCTCGCTGATGTAGCGGTTATACAGCTCGGTGCTGTTCATATCGTTATATTCAACTTTAATTCCGGGGTACTGCGCCTCAAATCCTTTAATTAGCGGACCCGCCGCTTTGGTGTCCGTCGTTGAATAGATGACCACTTTGCCCTCTTTCGTCCCGCCATCAACCACTTTTTGATATTCAGCCGGGTAGCCTTGAGGTAGTTCCGCCAAAACGGAGCCAGAGAAGACCGTCGTCAGTGAAACCACTAACCCACCAATTTTCTTATACATAAAACCAACCCTTAGGCATCATTTATTAAACATAAATTTAACATATAGCGAGGCGTTCGCGCCTTGCAACGCTGGGGGCGGTTTTTTTCTGGCTTTTGTGATGCTGACGGAATTTAACTAAATAAATGGCGAGCGGAATCCGTGCGGCGATAAGCGTTACTCTGCTGGAATATTAAGAAAATATTAAGCTAAGCCGTTTCGCAAAATAGTCCTTACGTTTACCTGAGCGCAAATATAATGCCCGCCGGGTTGTCGAGCAGCACAATATTCATGCGCGCAATGATCCTCGGCGGTAATTTCACTTTTACCGCTGGCTGCTAGCGCCTTAAGCTTAAAATTTGTGACCGACATAGCAAACTGGTCATGAAAGAAAAAAGTAAAAATATTTTTTAAATCAAAAAGGTAATAAAAAAACGCGTCAGCATAAACATGACAAAAGTCACAAAATCACAATCAGGTCACTATTTTTAAGTAAAGGTGACTTTTTTACTATTTCATCACCCTGGAGAACGAGGAAAGATAGCGAGCTTAGACCGCGAATATCGATGTACAACAGCGCGCAGGAGCCGAAATGGCGGTGATAGTTACTTATACATGCGATCTTAACGAAGGTATTCACGCCAGGCCCGCAGGATATATCGCGCGCTTATGCAACCTGTTTCAGGCCGCTGTAAGCTGGGAGAATATCCGTACCGGCCTACAGGCCAATGCGAAAAGCGCCCTCTCGCTGGTTGCCACCGATACGTTGCTAAACGATGAGTGCCGTATCGTGCTTAGCGGTAATGATGAACAGCAGACCGCATCTGAGCTGCGCGCGCTACTGGCCCGCCTTCCTGCGTTTAGCATTGCGTCAGCTCCCGTCTCCCTACACGGCTACCTTCCCCGCTGCCTGCGGGAGCTAAACCCGCGGGTGATCCAGGGAACCCGTATTAATAAAGGCGCGGCGATCGCCAAAACGCTGTTCATGCAAAGCCTTACGTTCAGCGAGCTCGCCGCGCGCAATCCCGGCCGTATTGAGGACCTGGAGAGCGAAAAGGCGCGGCTGATTACCGGGCTCGAGGGATTAGGCGCCGAAAAAGAAATCGCCCTCGGGCAAACCCAGGGCGTTGAGCACGATCTTATCGAGGCTCAGCATTCGCTCATCAGCGACATTGCTTTTCAGAATAATGCGATCGGTTATCTTAATGACAAGATGAATGCCTGGTCCGCGATCGTGCAGGCGGCACTCGATTTTTGTCGCGTACTTGAGCGCTCATCAAGCCACTATCTGCGGGAGCGAACGCTGGATATCCTTGATATCGCCAGCCAGCTAATCCGCATCATGTATGGCGAGCAGGCTCTGGCGCAGCAGCCGCTTACGCTGAATGCGCCGACGATCGTCTTCGCCAGCACGCTGACCCCCGACCAGTTTCTGGCCCTCGACAGAACCCTGCTTGCAGGCCTGGTCATGTCGACTACCGGAAAAACGTCGCACACGGCGATTCTGGCCCGCTCATTAGGCATTCCGGCACTGACGGATATCGATTTTTCGGCCCTCAAACTTGATGCCGATCGGCAGGTCATCATCGATGGCGATCCGGGCATTTTAATAACCGATCCTGATGAGAAAATCCTGCGCTATTACCGCCATGAAATCGCGATACAGCAGAAAATGCAGCGGCTGATGCGCGCCAGCGCGGCAACCCCGGCGCGGACCAGCGACGGACATCGTGTCGAAATTGCCGCCAATATCTCCAGCCTTGCAGAAGTACAGGCGGCAATCGACGGCGGCGCGGAGCATATCGGGCTCTACCGAACCGAGACCGCATTTATGCAGCGCGACCGGCCGCCGGCCGGGGAAGAGCTAAACGAGCTGTATAGCCAGGTGGTCAGACTGGCCGCCGGAAAATCGGTGACCTTTCGCACCTTCGATATCGGCGGCGACAAGCCCGTCGGATATCTTAACTGCGGTAAAGAAGAGAACCCGTTCCTCGGTTTCCGCGCAGTGCGAACTTATCCGCAATATCGTGACCTTTTCGCCCTGCAGCTAAAGGCGATTCTCTCCGCGTCCGCGGTCGGTAGAGCCAAAATCCTGCTGCCGATGATTGCGCGCGTTGAAGAGCTGATCTGGTGCCGGGAGGTGCTGGAATCAGTTAAGCAGGAGATGCGCCGCGAGGGGCGCGCCTTCGATGAGCGGATTGCACTCGGTATTATGCTGGAGGTTCCCTCCGTGCTATTCGCCATGGAGGAAATGGCCGAATACGTCGACTTTTTCAGCCTGGGCAGTAACGATCTGGCGCAGTATCTTTTTGCCGCTGACCGGGGTAATAGCCGGCTCAAGGGGGTTTCTGACAGCTATGCGCCGCCGCTTCTGCGCGCCCTCAAATTAGCGACAGGCGAGGCCCACCGCCTCGGTAAACCCATCGGCCTGTGCGGCGAACTGGCCGCTGACGAGAGCATACTCCCGCTCCTTATCGGCCTCGGCTTTGATGAATTGAGCATGAGCTGTCCGGCGATTGCGGGGATAAAACAGGCCCTGCGCGAGCTTAGCTTTGCCGATTGTCAGACGCTGGCGCGGGTTCTTCTCCAGAGCCCAAACGCCGAGCGGGTCAAAACCGAGCTGCGCAGGTCTGCGGTCGGCGCGGTGAAGAAACCGCTGCTGTCGCCGGAGATGGTTATGTGGGGCATTGACGCTGCCGATAAAAACGAAGCAATCAAAATAATGGTCGATAACCTGTGGTTACACCAGCGCACCACCGCGCGGGAGATACTGTGCGACGATATCTGGGCCCGCGAAGTCCCTTTCCCCACCGTTGTCGGCTCAGGATTTGCTATCCCCCATGCCCGAACGGACGCCATTGGCGACTCGACCGTCAGCGTCGCGACGCTTAAGCAGCCGATCGCCTGGGGCGGCGTGATGGTCGATACCCTCTTTATGCTGACAATCAGCAAATCGGCGAAGGATAACGAGCATATGAAATACTTCTCCACGCTTGCGCGCATGCTGATGAACGATGAATTTGTCCGCCAAATCAAAGAGACACAAAACCCGAAAGCGCTCTATGACCTGATATCCAGAACGCTGGCCTTCTGATCACCACTACGGTATGAGGCTAAGATGTTAAAACTATTAAAAAATACCAAGCGGCATTTTATGACCGGCGTGTCGTACATGATCCCCTTCGTGGTGGCCGGCGGCGTGTTGCTGGCGCTGGCGGTGATGTTCAATGGCGAAGCGGCCGTGCCGGACCACGGTTTTTTGAAAGCCATGTCGCAAATCGGTATGGCCGGACTGACCCTGTTCATTCCGATCCTGTCGGGTTTTATCGCCTATTCAATGGTGGATAAACCCGGTATCGCGCCGGGTGCCATCGGCGGGTTAATGGCCTACCAGATGGGGGCCGGTTTTTTAGGCGGCATGCTCTCCGGGATTATTGCCGGGCTGGTCGTCTATCTTCTGCTCAATATGATTGCCCGACTCAATGTTCCCCACTTCCTGCGGATGGTATTGCCGATCTTTATTATCCCGCTGGTCGGCACCTTCCTCACCGGAATGGCGGTTTATTACATCATTGGTGACCCGATAGCCGGAGTCATGAAGTGGCTTAGCGTTTGGCTTGGCAATATGCAGGGGACCTCGTTCATTATTCTCGGGACCATTCTCGGCTGCATGATCGCCGTCGACATGGGCGGTCCGCTGAACAAAACCGCTTTTTTCTTTGCCGTCGCCCTGATCTCAACTAACCCACAGCTGATGGCGGCGGTTGCCGCCGCTGACTGCACCCCGCCTCTGGGGCTGGCGCTGGCGACCTTTCTGTTTAAAGGCATTTTTAATGATGTTGAGCGAGAAGCCGGGAAGCCCGCGGTTATTATGGGCGCGATGGGCATCACGGAAGGGGCGATCCCGTTTGCGGCGGCGGATCCGGTCCGCGTGATCCCGGCGATTATGCTCGGCAGCGCGGTCGCCGCCGTCCTCTCTTTATGGTTCGGCGCCACCAACGCCGCGCCCTGGGGCGGGCTTATCGTGTTGCCGGTGATCGGCAACCACTTTGGCTATCTCGTTTCAGTGGCCGCGGGAACCGTGACGACCGCAGTTGCGGTCAAAATATTAAAAACCGTTATCAAACCGCGAGCATAATATGGGCACGTTTATTCAATCCATCCTCAGCGAATTTAGTACCCAGGGCGCGAGCAATGACAACGTGCTGGTGGCCAACGGCAACGCGCAGGCCCCGGCGATGGCCTACCATCTGCACGTGCCGCGCATCGAACTTACGGTAAAAGGCACCCTGAGCATGCTGCTGCCGAAAGGGACCGACAGGATCGTTAAATGTGAGCGCCCGGTCGGCACGATTACCTATATTCCCGCCAACGGCTGGAACTCGCCGCTGTGGGAAGGCCCGGTTATCTGCATGTCGATTGTGTTCTGGAAGCAGGATGTTGGTTTCAGTATCAGTAACTGGGACGGGACGCAGTTTAAAGAAGTCGAGAAATATAACCTGCAAAACTCCAGCAGTACGGTTCGTGACCGCCTGCTTGAGCTGACCGAATCGTTAGCGTGGGCGCAGGATAATACCGGCGAAACCTTTGCCCACATCGCCTATGCGCTAATAAACGATCTGCTGTGCCAAATCACCGATGGCCTGAATAACCAGCAGGGCCCCTTCTCTCTGCTGGATGAAATTAAAGGCCATATCGATAGCCACTACCACACGGACATCAGTCGGGAAAGCGTCGCCGAGACCTTTAACATCTCACCCGGCTACCTGTCGCGTCTGTTTTCGAAGGAGTCAGACGTGAAATTCAATGAATATCTGAAGTTGGCCCGTATCTCGCGTTCGAAGGCGCTGCTGATGAATACCAATCTGAAAATCAACGAGGTTTCAGAGAAGTGCGGTTTCACTGATACCAACTATTTCTGCAAAGTCTTTCGCGATATTAACGACTGTACGCCGCTTGAGTACCGGCGCAAAAATAAGGGAGCAAGCTTATGATAACTCGCGCAGGAAGAGATGAGATCCCGCCCTTCTCAAGCGAACGCAATCTGCATATTGTCGCGGTAACCGCGTGCGCAACCGGCGTGGCGCACACCTATATGGCCGCAGAGCAGCTGGAAAAACTGGCGAAGCAGTATCGCTTTGCGATCAAAATTGAGACCCAGGGCGTGCTGGGGCTGAAGAATCCCATTACCGATAAGGATATTTTCGCATCCGAGCTCGCCATCATTGCGTCCGATATTACTATCGATAATCCCGCACGCTTTGACGGCTGCCGTATTCTCAACGTGTGCATTAACTCGCTGCTGCTCAAGCCGACGGAAGTTATCGCCGCGATCCGCAAGTCGCTGAATCTGCCCAGAGGCAATGTCATCGACCTGTAGCGGGCGGGCGTGAAGCTGAGAAGCAAATGCTTCTCAGCTCAGTGCAGCGTAGAGCTCCTCAATGCGATCCCCGCCGCGGCGTTCAAGAAACTCCAGCACCCGTCGCGGGGAGGTGTTGAGGACCCTTGATGCGGGAAAATCAGCCTCTGCAAGCAGATGCTGACAGGCGCTGAAATCACCCACTGAAAACGCGCTGTGCGAATCGCTGCCCAGCGCGATAAGCCCGCCGCTATCCCGCACGGCGGCAACAATGTTGCGGCAGTTCGCCTCACTACCCTGACGCGAATGGACAAAAGAGGCGTTATTCACCTCCAGCGCCACGTGGCAGGCTTTGGCGGCCGCGACTACCGCCGGGATATCAATGGGATACTCCGGGTTGCCGGGGTGGCTAATGATATCCACCTTTCCGCTCTCAATTACCGCGATCAGCGCATCGGTGTTGCTCGCCGTCCCGGCCGGGGCAAAGACCTGTTTGTGGAACCCGGCAATAACCAGATCTAACGAAGCGCGCATTTTGGCGCTGCAATCGGTCTCGCCGCCGGGTTTGATGTTGGCTTCGATACCGCGCAGGAGTCCCACGCCCTCAACGACGCGCGGCAGCACGCGCAGATTATTAAAGTGGAACGGATGCGGCGCGTCGACCATTTCCGGTCCATGGTCGGTGATAGCGATCAGGCGGATATGCTTGCGCGCGGCGGCGGCTATGTAGTCATGAATCGTGCTGTAGGCGTGGGTGCTGGCAAGAGTATGCATATGCAGGTCGACGGGATACATTTCTTTCCCCTGAATAAAAAATGGCCCCAGGTCGTGCAAGGGGCCGGGAAGGTTAAGCCAGAAGCGCTTTCGCCTGATGCAAAATCGCCTCGAGGGTGATACCGAACGTCTGATACAACTGCTCCGCCGGGGCCGATTCACCGAAGGTGGTCATGCCGATAACCGCTCCGTTCAGCCCAACATATTTGTACCAGTAGTCGGTAATCCCCGCTTCCACCGCCACGCGAGCGGAAACGGTTTTTGGCAGTACGGCCTCGCGATAGGCGGCGTCCTGTTTATCAAATACATCGGTGGAGGGCATTGACACCACCCGCGCCTTCACGCCGTCGGCGGTCAGTTTTTCATAGGCAACAACCGCCAGCTCAACTTCAGAGCCGGTCGCGATAAGGATCAGCTGCGGCTGGCCGAGGCAATCCTTCAATACGTAGCCGCCGCGCGCAATATCCTGCACCTGCTGCCAGGTCCGTTCCTGCTGGGTCAGGTTTTGCCGGGAGAAAATCAGCGCGGTTGGGCCATCTTCACGCTCCACGCCGTACTTCCACGCCACCGCCGATTCCACCTGATCGCAGGGACGCCAGGTGCTGAGGTCAGGAGTCAGGCGCAACGAGGCAATCTGCTCGACCGGCTGATGAGTCGGGCCATCTTCACCCAGACCGATGGAGTCGTGGGTATAGACCATCACCTGACGCTGCTTCATCAGCGCCGCCATACGCACCGCGTTACGGGCATACTCCACAAACATCAGGAAGGTCGAGGTGTACGGCAGAAAGCCGCCGTGCAGCGCGATACCGTTAGCGATGGCGGTCATGCCGAATTCACGCACCCCGTAGTGGATATAGTTCCCGCCGCTATCGTGGTTGATCGCTGTCGATCCCGACCAGAGCGTCAGGTTTGACGGAGCCAGATCAGAGGAGCCGCCGAGAAATTCCGGCAGCAGCGGACCAAAGGCTTCAATCGCATTTTGTGAGGCCTTGCGGCTGGCGATCTTCGCCGGTTTCGCCTGCAGCTTTTCAATATACGCCTGGGCTTTGCTGGCAAAGTCGGGCGGCATCTGCCCCTTTATCCTGCGGGTGAATTCGGCAGCCAGTTCCGGGAACGCGTGAGCGTAGGCGGCGAACTTGTCATTCCATGCCGCCTCCTTTGCCCGGCCGGCCTCTTTTGCATCCCACTGCGCGTAGATGTCAGAAGGGATCGCGAACGGCGGATGCGGCCAGCCCAGGGCCTCGCGCGTTGCCGCCACTTCAGCCTCTCCCAGCGGCGCGCCGTGAACATCATGAGTACCGGCCTTATGCGGCGAGCCAAAACCGATGATCGTTTTACAGATAATCAACGTCGGCATTGAGTCTATCGACCGGGCGACGTCAATGGCGGCGCGGATAGACTCAGGGTCATGCCCATCTACCCCGCGCACCACGTGCCAGCCGTAGGCCTCAAAGCGTTTGGCGGTATCGTCGGTAAACCAGCCCTCCACATGACCGTCAATGGAAATGCCGTTATCGTCATAGAATGCCACCAGCTTACCGAGCTTCAGCGTCCCGGCCAGTGAGCACGCTTCGTGCGAAATCCCCTCCATCATGCAGCCGTCGCCCATAAAGGCCCAGGTGAAGTGGTCCACGATCTCGTGGCCGGGGCGGTTAAACTGCGCCGCCAGGGTTTTCTCCGCAATGGCCATGCCGACCGCATTAGCGATCCCCTGCCCCAGCGGCCCGGTGGTGGTTTCCACGCCTGGGGTATAGCCCACCTCCGGGTGGCCCGGGGTTTTGGCATGCAGTTGACGAAACGCCTTCAGCTCGTCAATCGGCAGATCGTAGCCGGTGAGGTGTAACAGGCTGTAGATCAGCATCGAGCCGTGGCCGTTGGAGAGCACGAATCTATCGCGGTTTGCCCACATCGGGTTATTCGGGTTGTGGTTAAGAAAATCCCGCCACAGAACTTCGGCAATATCCGCCATCCCCATCGGCGCGCCCGGGTGACCCGAATTGGCCCGCTGGACGGCATCAACGCTGAGCATACGGATGGCATTCGCCAGGGTCTTTCTTGATGACATAACAAACTCCCTCTTTACATCTTAAGGAAAAAATCCGCCTCGCCCTTGCGCATCACGCGCAGGTCGAGGTAGTGATCAACGGTTTGCCAGGTGTCGATATCGTGAACCATCGACTGGCGGGTCAGGACTTCAACCACCACGCATCCGGCCTCGGTGGCGGAGAGCAGACCGGCGGTGGAGTCTTCAAAAGCGAGACAGCGGGCGGGAGACAGGTTGAGCCGGGCTGCGCCGATCGCAAACGGCTCCGGGTGGGGCTTGCCGTGACGGACATCTTCGCTGGTCACCAGCATGGGCGGATTCGGAAAACCGGCCTGTTTAATGCGCGCCGAGGCAACCTTAAGCGAGCCGGAGGTCACGATGGCCCAGGGAACCTGAAGCCGCACCAGCTGGCGAAGAAATTCATCAGCCCCGGGCACCGGGGTGATGCCGTCGGTATTGCGTGCTTCAAACGCTTCCAGGGCCAGAAACTCATCGTTAATCGTCCGCTCGCTGGCGTCGGGCATAAAATGGCGCAGCGTACTGAGCGCCGGTTTGCCATGCAGGTAATGGCATACCGTTTCGGCATCCAGCCCCTTTTTATTCGCCCATATCCGCCACGACGCCTCCACGAAATCCAGCGAATTGACCAGGGTCCCGTCTAAATCCAATAATATTCCACGAAAATGCATCGCCCTCACCTCAAAAAAAGAAAGTGTGAGCTTTATTTTGTACGCCATCACCCGGCAGCAAATAAATAGAAAAAATGGCCCTTTAATAGCAATTACGTGACCGCAGATTATTCATTAGCCAGAGTGTGATAACTATCACAAGACGTATCATCACTTAATTTCATGACTGCGATCACATAATCGCAATCATGTTATTTAATTAGAGCAAAGGTAACTTTTTTACTATTCAAAGCAGAGCAATAACGATGAAGGATATATAACAAGAAACGCAGACACTAACGTCTGCCCAGAAAATTAACTCGCTTTGTTTAAAGATTCTCGGGAGTGATAATGTCACAGGTAATAAATTATCAATGTGAGCTGAAGGACGGCATTCATGCCAGACCGGCGGGGCATATCGAACGGCTGTGTAATACCTTTCAATCTGCGGTAAGCTGGAAAAATATGCGCAGCGGGATTGCCGCCAATGGTAAAAGCGCCCTCGCCATTGTCGCTACTGATACATTATTCAATGACGCCTGCGAAATTACGCTCATCGGTAAAGATGCGCCTGCTGCTGCGCAACGGCTCGGCGCGCTGCTGAAAAAGCTGCCCTCATTCGAAGTCAGCCAGGCGGAAGAAGCTCCGGCATCCACGGGCTATCTCCCGCGCTCCCTGCGGGAAACCCAGCCCAGGTTTATTCAAGGTTCACGCATTAGCGGCGGTGTCGCCATTGCCAGACCGCTGCACATTCAGAGCCTGTCATTAGACGAAATGCTGGCGCTGAATCCCGCCGAAATATATGACAAAGAGTCACAGCAGCGTATTTTCCTGGCAGGTTTGGAAATGCTGCAGCATGACAAACAGGCGGCCCTGGAAATAACTCAAGGCGTTGAGCATGAGATCCTCCAGGCACATTTATCAATCATTACCGACGTAACCTTTCAAAGCCATATTTCCAGCGCAATAGCTGACGGTGAAAACGCCTGGAATGCGGTCATTAAAGCCGCCATAGAATTCAGCGAAATACTTAACCGCTCGTCCAGTAAATACATAAAAGAGAGGACCCTTGATGTCCTCGATATTACCGGGCAGTTGCTCACGGCCATTTATGGTGCGGGCGTATTGCCGCCAAACCGTCTCGAGTTAAGCGAACCGTCAATTATTCTGGCCAATAGCCTGACGCCGAGTCAGTTTCTCGCCATAAATAAATCGTTGCTCGCCGGGATGGTGCTATCCGTCACCGGAAAAACCTCGCATACCGCAATATTGGCGCGTTCCCTGGGGATCCCAACGCTGACGGATATCGATTTTTCAGCCCTCGAGCTGAATGCGGAAAGTGACATCATTATCGACGGTAATCCGGGTATTTTGATTACCGCTGCGGATGAAAAGGTACTGCGCTATTACCGCCATGAAATCGCCGTCCAACGGACCATGCAACAGCAGATGCTGGCTAACGTGCATCTGCCGGCGACGACAAGCGATAACCATCGTATTGAGATAGCCGCCAATATCGCCAGCCTGGCGGAAGCCGAAACCGCGTTTAGCAACGGTGCTGAAGGTATCGGCCTGTTCCGTACCGAAATGTCGTTTATGGATCGGGAAACGCCGCCGAACTATCACGAACTGGCGGAGCTTTACAGCCGGGTGATGCGGCTTGCTGACGGTAAGCCGGTGATATTCCGCACCTTCGATATCGGCGGCGACAAGCCCGTCGACTATATGTGCATCGGTGAAGAAGAAAATCCGTTTCTTGGCTTCCGGGCGGTACGCGCCTACCCGCGCTATCGAGAGCTTTTCGCCATGCAGCTAAAGGCGATTCTTACCGCCTCCGCGCTGGGTGAAGCCAAAATCATGATCCCGATGATCGCTAACGTCGATGAAGTTATCTGGTGTCGCGAAGTGCTGGAAGAGGTGCAGAACGCGATGCGCGCTGAGGGACTGGGGTTCAACGATAAGATTTCGCTCGGCGTGATGCTGGAAGTGCCCTCTGTCATCTTCGCCATCAGCGAAATAGCGGAATACGTCGATTTCTTTAGCGTCGGCAGCAACGATCTGACCCAGTACTTTTTTGCCGCGGACCGCGGCAATACCCAGGTCGAGGCGGTGTATGACAATTATGCCCCGGCATTTCTGCGCGCCATGCGGTTCGCCGCCGATGAAGTTCATCGTGCGGGCAAGTGGATTGGCATCTGCGGCGAACTGGGGGCCAGCAAAGACTTTCTCCCGCTGTTTGCCGGCATGGGCTTCGACGAGCTCAGCATGAGCGGTACCGCCATTCCCGGCGTGAAACATGCGCTACGGGAGCTGGATTTCGCCAAATGCCAAAGGCTGGCGCAGGAGAGCGTGACCTTAAAACGCTCCGCCGCGGTCAAAGCCCTGCTTCGCTCACCGGATGTGAAAGCGGTCAGCACAATGCCGATCTTCGCCCCGGAGTTTATTCTCTTTGGCCTGCAGGCCAGCGATAAAAACGAAGTCATTAAAAAGATGACCGACAATCTCTGGCTGCACCATCGTAGCGATAACCGCGATCGATTAGCCGATGATATCTGGACCCGCGAGGACTCATTTTCCACCGCCGTAGGCTATGGTTTCGCCATTCCGCACACGCGCTCAAACCATATCCGCCACTCTACCATCAGTATGGCGACGCTTGATACCCCCATTATGTGGGGCGATCAGCAGGTCGAAACCGTATTTATGCTGACGGTGAGCCAATCCGCCGATCCTAACGAACACATGAAATATTTCTCTACGCTTGCCCGAAAGCTAATGAAAGAGGATTTCCGCAATGAAATAAAACAGGCCGAAGACGTCACCGTACTCTACAACCTGATGGCAACAACATTAGCCATATGAAATCAGGATTTATTAAGCCACGTTTTAACTTACAGCCAAATATCAAACTCAGGAGTTATTCATGAAAATTGTCGGAGTCGCAGCGTGCATTACCGGAGTCGCCCACACCTATATGGCTCAGGAGGCGATTGAGCAAGAGTGTAAAAAAAGAGGCTATGACGTAAAGGTCGAAACTCAGGGCGGTATGGGGATTGAAAATGAGCTCAGCGAAGACGAAATTGCCGAAGCCGATGTGGTTATTCTGGCGATTGCCATCGGCATCGAGGGCGTCGAACGTTTTGAGGAAAAAGAGGATGCCGGGCGGGTTATTTCACTTAACCCAGCCGAGGTTGTTCGCGATCCGGTTGCGATCATTGATAAAGCCGAAAAATTAGCAAAATAAATCAAAGATCATATTCCTGAGTTATTTCGACACGCGGAATCTGGTGAATAAAAACGTTAATTAATTTTCAGTGAACCCTGCGTTTATATTCCGTGGCGCAAGCGCCCGGGACGACTACGTCCGTATATCGTGGTTATCCAATAAAAGCACAGGGTGTCTGGAGGATAAAAATGTCGGATAAAATGAAAGCCATTAAGGATGATTTAGTCAAAGCGTTCAGCACCGGCGTCTCATATATGATGCCGGTGGTGGTGGTCGGCGGGATTTGTCTGGCGCTGTCCCTGATTGGCGGCGAGCCGGTTGCCGGCAAAGGCATGGTGGTAACCAATCCCTTCTTATTAAACCTTGGCGCTATCGGTAGCGCGGGCCTCGGGATGATGATCCCGGTGCTGGCGGCGTATATCTCCTACTCTATCGCCGGTAAACCGGGGCTCACGCCCGGTTTAATCACCGGTTTTATGGCCAGCACTCCGCTCGGCGCGGACCACGTAGTCACCGGTTTTCTCGGCGCCATGCTGCTCGGGATCCTCAGTGGCTACGTCGCAAAATGGGTTAAAACCTGGAAAGTCGGCAAAGCGCTCATGCCGGTTATGCCGATACTGATTATCCCTATCGTCTCCAGCTGTATCGTCGGCATGCTCTATCTGTACGTGCTGATTGGGCCTATCGGTATCGCCATGAAATGGCTGGTGTCGATGCTCTCTAATATGCAGGGCAGCAGCGGCGTGGTGCTCGGCCTGATTCTCGGCGCTATGGCCGCCTTTGATATGGGCGGTCCGGTCAATAAAACCGCCACCGCATTTACCCTCGCGTTAATGGCCGAAGGTATTTATGGCCCGAACGGCGCTTACCGTATTGCCTGTGCTATTCCCCCACTGGGCATTGCTCTCTCAACGTTTATTTCTCAGCGCAAATGGGCTGAGGATGAAAGAAGAATGGGGACCTCCGCCGCCTTTATGGGATTAATTGGCATTACCGAAGGGGCAATTCCTTTCGCGGTTAAAAACCTTAAAACAGTTCTGCCATCGATTATTATCGGCAGCGCCGTCGGCGCCGGTCTGGCAATGATTCATGGCGTCGAGTCCATGGTGCCCCACGGTGGGTTAATTGCTATCGCCGGCGTCAATAAAGCCCCGCTGTGGTACGTCATTGATATGGCTATCGGCGTGGTTGTCACCGCTCTCTGCCTGCATATTTTGCGTCCCAATATTAGCGAACCGGCAAAGAAAGAGTCCGCTAAAAAAACAATCACTACTGATATGAATAAAGTCTGAGGAGTTATTATGAAAAACACCATGAAACAGTACGTCGATTATATTGTCAACGGCGGGAAATCCACCATGTTGGGTATTGGCCCAATGTCTCCGGCGTTAATTCAGGCATGCTTTGAACTGGGCAAAGAAAAAGATCTGCCGCTGATGTTTATCGCCAGCCGTAACCAGGTCGATGCCGATGAATTTGGTGCCGGTTACGTCAACAACTGGGATCAGTTCCGCTTTGCCGCCGACCTGAAAGCCATGGCGGAAAAAGTCGGCTTTGATGGCGACTATTTCCTCTGTCGCGACCACGGCGGTCCGTGGCAGCGCGATAAAGAGCGTAAAGACCATATTCCGGAAGACGAAGCGATGAAGCTGGCCCGCCGCTCTTATCAGATTGATATGGATGCCGGTTTTGATCTGCTGCATATCGACCCGACCAAAGACCCGTATGTTGTCGGCAAAGTGATTGATATTGAACTGGTCCTCAGCCGTACCGTTGAACTGATTCGCTTCTGTGAAGAGTACCGCAAGGCTAACAGCCTGAAAGAGTTCTTCTATGAAGTCGGCACTGAAGAGACCAACGGCGGCCTGACTGACGTCAACGCCTATGAAGGTTTTATTATCGAGCTCAATAAGCGCCTGGCCGCCGAAGCGCTGCCGCAGCCGCTGTTTATTGTCGGCCAGACCGGTACCCTGACCCGCCTGACTAAAAATGTCGGCCATTTCAACGACAAGCAGTCCGCCGAGCTCTCAGCGATCAGCACCCGTCACGGCGTGGGTTTGAAAGAGCATAACGGCGACTATCTACCGGATGAGATCCTGCTCAAACATCCGGGGCTGGGGATCACGGCGATGAACGTCGCTCCGGCTTACGGCACCATCGAAACCCGCGCGTATCTGAAGCTCGCGGAAGTGGAAAAAGATCTGGCGGCGAAAGGCTTTATCAAGTCGGCCTCTGATTTGAAAACCGTATTGACCCGCGAGTGCGTACTCAGCCACAAATGGGAAAAGTGGATGACCGATGAGCACAAAAATAAATCCGAAGAGCAAATCTTCAGTGAGCCAGAATTGCTGAAAGAGATCCTCGAACTCAGCGGTCATTATAATTATGAAAAACCAGCGGTGGTTAAAGAGATGCGGACCCTGTTTGCCAATCTGCAATCGTTTGGCGTGGAGCCTGAACGTTACGTGGTCAATAAAATTAAAGATATGATCCAGAACGAAGCCGAGTGCTTCAATATGCCCGGCCTGACCACCCGCGTCGCGCAGGCGAAATAACCGTTCAGCCAGCTTAACGCCATGCATCAATAACAAGGAGAGGGCCAGGGTCCCTCCTTGTTATGTCAGTAATCGGATTAAAAAACAGGTAATGGTTATGAATCAGCTTGAACAACTGAAGCAGCGGACAACGATTGTTGCCGACAGTGGGGATATCGACAGCATCATGGCTTATCAGCCCGAGGATGCAACCACAAATCCGTCGCTTATCTACAAAGCGGCACAGCTCGCGCAGTATCAGAAACTGGTGAAAGATGCCGCTGCGGCGGTGAAGTCTCGCCAGGCCGGAAAAACGGTTCTCCCTTCCGACATCGCCGACTATCTCGCGGTCAGCATCGGCGCACTGATCCTGAAAAGCGTGCCCGGGCGTATTTCAACCGAAGTGGATGCCCGCCTCTCTTTTGACACTGACGCCAGCATCAATAAAGCGCGCGATATCATTGCCCTGTACCAGGAGAAAGGCGTCGGCAAAGATCGCGTACTGATTAAGCTAGCCGCCACCTGGCAAGGGATCCGCGCCGCCGAAACGCTGGAAAAAGAGGGGATTCAGTGCAACCTGACGCTGCTTTTCTCCTTTGCCCAGGCCAGAGCGTGCGCCGACGCGGGAGTTTTCCTGATTTCTCCCTTTGTTGGCCGTATCTACGACTGGTACAAGCACAACCATCCGGACACCCTTTTCACTGTCGATAACGATCCGGGCGTTGCGTCGGTACAAAAAATCTATCGTTTCTACAAACAGCACGGATACCGGACGGTGGTGATGGGCGCCAGCTTCCGCACGCCGGAACAGGTACTGGCGCTTAACGGCTGCGACCGCCTGACCGTCTCTCCGGCGCTGCTGGCGCAATTACAGCAAAATGAGGGGCCAGTACCCGCTCCGCTGGCGTATGAAGGTCAGGTTCAGCCCAAACCCGAGGCGATGAGTGAAGCGGAGTTCTACTGGGCGCATCACCAGGATCCGATGGCAGTTGAGAAGCTCGCCGAAGGTATTCGTCTGTTTGCCGCCGATCAAAACAGTCTTGAGACTTTACTCAGTCAGTATATTTAATCGCCAAACGCCGTCAGGCAAAACGATGCTCCCCGCCGCCGGGCGCCCGGTCATTACGACAGCCGGCATCCCGGCTCCGGCAGGGGAGCCTCCGTTACCCCCGCGGCCAGACCTGCGGGAACAGCGGTGAAATCAGCTCGTCGCCATCCTGCAGCGTCAGCTCCGGGAACGGCGGCGAGGTCACGCCCCCGCGGTCAACAAAGGTGGCGTCGTCGCCAACCCAGCGGGCGGAGAAGACCCGTCGCGCCCGCGCCGTGGCGTTACCTCTGGCCCCGTGCACCGTCCGGTAGTGAAAGGCGACCGCATCGCCCGGCTCCAGCGCCCAGCTGACGATATCGTAATCATCCTGACGGGCGTCAATGTCCGGCAGCTCCTTAAAGCGACCGTGCTGGTAGAGCTTCGAGCCGTTGAAGCGGGTCGGGCTGAACTCCTCTCCCCACAGATGGGAGCCGCGGATACAGCGCAGCGAAATCTCCTGAGCGACCGGGTCCAGCGGGATCCAGAAGCTGACGTTCTGCCGCCCCTCAACGCAGTAGTAGGGCTGATCGTGATGCCAGGGGGTCACCGTGCTGCCGCCGGCCGGCTTGACCAGAGTGTGCTCGTGGAAAAATTTCGCCGTTGTTGATTGCATCAGGGCGGCGGCAATTTCCGCCGCCGGCGACTGCCTGACAAACTGCTCAAAATCGGCGATCCGGGACCAGTTGCAGTAATCCTGGAAAAAAGGCGCGGAGCCGTCTTTCGGCACCACCGTTCTGGCGTGCCCGTACTCGCTGGGGTTGGCCATCAGTTCCGCCACGCCGCTCGCCAGGCCGTCGATCCACGGGGTGAACACGCCTTTCAGTAACACCACTCCATCCGTCTGGTAGGTATCGATCGTCTGCCGGTCGATCTGCGGATAACGCTGATTGTGCATAGCTAACCGTCCTGTGCTGGATAAATGATTGAGTTGATGACGCCGGGCGTCAGCGGACTCAGGTTATTTAGCCAGCGTCGAATGGTAAATTATTATAAAACGATCCTCGCAATAGAAATTTATGAGCCTCAGAGCCTGTCCCACCAGGCGTTATTGCTGCTGGCAGTTTGAACACGGCCAGCGCGAAGAAACCGCAGGGTACAGGTAGTACGTGAGGATGGACTCGCCAGGCTCACCCTCCGGGCCGCCCTGAAGGGCGTTCAAAATGACAAATAAAATAGCCTGGAGATAGGCTCTCAGACGCGTGACAATATATATCCTCGCCCCTCGTTAGTGACCGGCTAAACCAGCGCCGGAGTTAACTCAATGCTGCGACAATAGTCCATGAAAAGCTGAGTTGGCCGGGTAGGTTCATTATTGGCGAGGTGCGCCATAATTAATGTCGAGGCCGGCATTTGATCTTCAATATCCAGCTGGACCAGCCGCTCGCCGTCGTAGGTCATATCGCAAAGCGGCCGGGTCACTAATACCGAGAAGCCCAAACCCTGCCCGACCATACAGCGCACCATTTCAATTGACGGGGAGCTATAGGCCACCTGTGGGTGATAGCCCTTCTCTTTAAAAATGGTAATAAAATAGTTTTTACTCGGCACCGCATCGAGCAAAATCATCGGCTCCTGACTTAATTCCTGCAGCGTGACGCTCTTTTTTTGCGCCAGCGGATGGCTGGCCGGTAATAGCGCATAGGGTTTATGCGGGGCATTGAGCATCTCTTTACTGATCGAGTGGCCTAATTCCAGATCGTAAACCAGCGCTAAATCAAAACGCCCGCGATGCAGACCGTGCATTAATTCGTGCTGTTCGCCATCGTAGAGCTGGAGGGTTATTTCGGGATACATCTTTTTAAACCCGGCCACCAGCTTTGGCATATATAGCGGAGCGACGGACTCAAAGCAGCCCACTGAAATAGTGCCGGAAACCAGCTCCTTATCGGCGCGCGAGTTTTGCTCAAACTCGTAGGAGAGGCGCAGCAGCTCCTTGGCCTTCTCATAAAAACGGCGCCCGCAGGGGGTGAGCGAAACGCCCTGCGCGTGGTGGCGAATAAACAGCTGCTGCTCGAAGGTGCCCTCCAGGTTCTTTATCGCAATCGAGATCGACGGCTGGGCAATATGCAGCTGTCGGGAGGCTTCGGCGATGCTTTCGGTCTCCACAACGGTAACAAAGTATTTGAGTTGTTTGAGCGTGAATCGCGTCATAGCCTTACCCTTTATGAAATATTGTTTCTCACAGAAACGGCATAGTTTCCTGATATGCCGATTGCAAGCATCGTGCCACTCCCCGGCTAAGAGACGCTTTCCCCCTGCGGACGAATGGGTTATTCATCGCGCGGAACGGGTACAAATAATTAAAATCATTAACCGTCGGATTAATTGCACCAATATGAATCAGGCTGCACCAAATAAATCATTCACGCGCCCCAGTATCGCGCAACGGCGAATTTAGCCGATGATTCCGTTGACCAATAGCAGCAATTGTTTTTTTAATGTTTAGTTCTTGTTTCGCACTCATTGCTTTAAATTTATTGAAATTAATCTGCCTATATAGTTTTTTTAAACTTAAAGGCCAAAAATTTACTAATTGCCTCACAGCGAAGAGTGCCAGCATAGTGTTATTGCCCGATAAATACTGGCGATGCCCCATTTTAGAACATCGGCATTGCCTTCATGTCCGTTAATTATGGCGAGTGAAATAGCCCATGATGTTTAACTGGAACTACATGTTAAGTCTGCTCAGCGACGCAGATTTTTGGCAGGCCACCTGGACCGTCATTAAATTGAGTCTGCTGACCTGGGGTTGCAGTATTGTGCTGGGCTTTATTCTCGCCCTCGCCAAGCAGTCGCCGCGCAGGCTCTTTAACGTCCCTGCCCGGCTCTATATCTGGCTGTTTCGCAGCCTGCCGCTGCTGGTTCTGCTGATTTTCGTCTATAACCTGCCGCAGGCGGTGCCCTCTTTCGCGGCGGTGCTCAACGATCCTTTCTGGGCCGGCCTGCTGGCGATGGTGCTCAGTGAAGCGGCCTACGTCGCCGAGATCCACCGCGGCGGGCTGCTGTCCATCGCCAAAGGCCAGGCCGAGGCTGCGCGAGCCTTAGGGCTGCGCTATGGCGGCACGCAGTGGCGGGTGATTATTCCCCAGGCGCTGCGGGTGGCGCTGCCGGCGCTGGCCAATGAGTATATTGCTATCGTCAAGCTCAGCTCGCTGGTTTCCGTCATCTCCCTGACCGAGATTTTGATGGTCGGCCAGCGCCTCTATTCGCAAAACTTTTTGGTGATGGAGACTATGGCGGCGGTGGCGTTCTACTACGTGCTGATCGTCACCGTTTTCGACTTCCTGCTGAAACGGCTGGAGAACTATCTCGACGTTACCCAGCGTAAAACGACCCGCCCGGTCGACGCCGACATGCTGGCGCTGGCCACCGCCGCCCGGCCGGCCGCCGGCCGCAGCGCCGTCGATACCCGCCAGCCGGCGCTGCAGGCTTCGAAACTGCATAAGGCCTACAACAACGTGGAGGTGCTGGGCGCCGTCAGCCTGCAGATCCAGCCCGGGGAAGTGGTATCGGTGATCGGCCCTTCCGGCTCCGGCAAAACCACGCTCATTCGCCTGCTCAACGGCCTGGAGCAGATCGACAACGGCGAGATCCGCATCAACGGCCAGCCGTTTATTCACCTCGATCGCCAGGGCATGCAGAAGCCGCGCTTTATGGAGAACGCCGAGCACCGGCTGAATATTGGCATGGTCTTTCAGAGCTTCAACCTGTTCCCCCACCTGACCGTGTTCGGCAACCTGCTGCTGGCCCCGCGCTATCACCGGCTGGCGGCGGAGGCGGAGCTCAGGCAGCGCGCCTGTGAACTGCTGCATAAGGTCGGCATGCTCGAACACGCGTGGAAGTACCCGCACCAGCTTTCCGGCGGCCAGCAGCAGCGGGTGGCTATCGCCCGCGCCCTGATGATGCGCCCGCAAATCATGCTGTTTGATGAACCGACCTCCGCGCTGGACCCGGAAAAGGTCAACGAAGTGCTCCAGGTTATCGAATCGCTGGCTGATGAGGGCATCACGATGGTTATCGTGACGCACGAGATGAATTTTGCTTTCAAAGTTTCTGACCGAATTGTCTTTATGGAAAAAGGGCGCGTGGTTTGCGACGACACGCCTCAGTCGATGCGCGACGGCAATCACCCGCGCGTTGACGCCTTCCTGAAAGACGTCTCTCTGGCTTAACCGCTCCGTTTGTGAAAGGAAAAAATATGATCGCGCAGTGGCAAATCGAACAGTTTCATCAGCAGGGTTTTCTGGTGATTGAGGGGGTGCTTTCCCCCTCGGAGATCGCCGAGCTTCAGCAGGATTTTGACGGTTGGGTAGACGAAAGCCGTCATCACGGCGACGCCTGGGGAGAGACCGAGGACGGCCGCCCGCGCTTCGACCTCGAAAGCGATCATCGCCCCGATCATCCGTCGCTGCGCCGCGTCAGCTCGCCGACGGAGATCTCCGCGGCCTACCGGCGCGCCGCGCTGGATTCACGGATGGCGGCCATTGCCGCGCAGCTTATCGGCGGCAGCGGCACCCGCTTTCATCACAGCAAAATTAACTCCAAGCTGCCGCATACCGCCACCCAGGTGAAATGGCATCAGGATTTTCTGTTCACGCCGCACAGCAACGACGACATTATCACCGCCCTGCTGATGGTCAGCGACGTGACGCCGGAGAACGGCCCGCTGAACGTGGTGCCGGGAAGTCATAAGGGGCCGCTGTGGTCGCACTGGCAGGAGTCGCGGTTTACCGGCGCGGTCGATGACGAGGTGGTGGCGACCCACTGTCAGCAGCCCGAGGCCTGCTTTGGCCCGTCCGGCTCGGTGTGCTTTATGCACACCCGACTGCTCCACGCCTCCAGCCCCAATGAAACCGATCTGCCGCGCACCCTGTTTATCAGCGTTTACGCCGCCGAAGACGCCCTGCCGTTCGGCGATAATCCGCTGCCCTGCGTCCACGCCGGACAGATGGTCGCCGGCGTAGAAAGCGGGCTGGTACGCAGCGTCGCCAACCATGTCCGTCTGCCGCAGAAACCGCGCGGCGCCTCGTTCTTCGTACAGCAGGCCGGAAACGACCTTGCCAGCATGTGATTGCCCCCCACTTTGGAGATATGTTTATGAAACGCTTAAATACCCTGCTCCTCTGCACCGTTGGCGCTCTGAGCGCGGCTAGCGCCCAGGCGGCCTTTCAGCAGCCGGGAAAAATCATTGCCGGTTCGGATATGACCTTTTTCCCCTACGAATACATTGAAAACAACAAGCCCACCGGTTTTGATATCGAGTTTCTCGCCGGGATTGCCAAAACGATGGGCCGCGAGGCGGTCAACCTTGATACCCGCTTCCCGAATCTGATCCCCGGACTGCAGGGCGGACGCTTCGATATCACCAACTCGTCGATGTATATCACCGCCGAACGGCTGAAGGTTATCGATATGGTTCCGTACCTGAAAAGCGGCGAGTCGATACTGGCCCTGAAGGGCGCCAGCTATCAGCCGAAGACGCCGGAAGAGTTTTGCGGCCATAAGATTGGCTCGATGGGCGCCACCTCGTGGCTGGCGCAGCTGCAAAAGCTGTCCGCCGACTACTGCGTGAAAAAAGGGCTGCCGCCGATTGCGCTCAGCGAATACGCCACCGATCCGCAAACCACCCAGGCGCTGCTGTCGCGGGCGGTGGAGGCGCAGATCACCGATGCGGCGGTGGCGCGCGGCGTGGTCGACAAGCTGGGCGATCGGATCGCCATCTCTTCCACGACGCTGATCTACCCGGTACTCAACGGCTTTGGGGTGAAAAAAGGCAACAGCGAAGTGAAGACCGCGCTTGAAGAGGGGCTGAAGAAGTTCAGCGCCACGCCGGAGTATGCCGCCCTGCTGAAAAAGTATAACTTCCAGCCGCCGACGGCGGCAGACCTCAACGACCTGATGCCGAAAGTGGAATAACGCCCGTGGCCTACTCTCTTGAAGAACAAACGCGTATCGACCTGGCGGCGACGCTGCGCATTGTTGCCCACCTCGGCATGCACGAGGCGGTCGCCAACCACTTTAGCGCCGCCCTGTCGCCGGACGGCAAAACGTTCCTGCTTAACCCGAAGTGGCGGCACTTCTCACGCATTCGCGCCAGCGATCTGCTGCTGCTGAACGCCGATGATGAAGATAACGCCCACCGCGCGGACGTTGACGCGACGGCATGGGCTATCCACGGGCAGATTCACCAGCGGCTGCCGCAGGCCCGGGCGGTGCTGCATCTGCATCCGGTGTATGCCACCAGCGTCGCCTGCCTCGAGCAGCCGCAGATCCTGCCGATCGATCAAAACACCGCGCGCTACTTTCAGCGCGTGGCGGTCGATACGCTGTACGGCGGGATGGCGGATACCGCCGCAGAAGGGGCGCGGCTGGCGGGGCTGCTGGCGGATAAACGCCGTCTGCTGATGGGCAATCACGGGGTGCTGGTGACCGCCGGCTCCATCGGCGAGGCGTTTGACGATATCTGGACCCTCGAGCGAGCCTGCCAGATTCTGGTCACCGCCTGGTCAACCGGCCGGCCGCTGAAGGTTCTGTCCGACGAGGTGGCGGAGAAAACCGCCGCCGACTGGGAAAAAATTACCGACTTTTCCCATCAGCATTTTGAGGAAATGAAACAGCTGATGATCGACGCCGATCCTTCGCTGCTTGACTAAACTGCGCCAGGCTTACCCCGGGCAAGTCCCGGGGGAGCCGCTTAGCGCTGCGCCAGCTGGCTGAATACCGCCTGCAGCTCCTCCGGTTTACGCCAGCCCTGATGCAGATCCACCACCCGCCCGCGGCTATCAATCAGCACCGACGTCGGGGTGCCGATAACCTGATAGCGCTCCTGGGTTATTTTCAGCCGATCGCGCAGCACCGGATAGCTGATCCCGTGCTTTACCAGCAGCGGCGCGATCTCTACGCTGTCGGGATCGGTATTCACCCCCACCACCACCACTTTATCCGGCCAGCGCTGGCTGAGCGCCTGCAGGGTATCCATCTCCGCCAGGCAGCCGCCGCAGCCGGCGGACCAGAAATTAAGATAGATAGCCTTGCCGCGCCAGCGTTCAAGGCTGGCCGCATTATCCTGAAGATCGAAGGCCGCCAGCGCGGGCGCCGCCTCGCCGCGCGCCAGCTTCTCCTCTTTGCAGCCGACCAGCAGCGTCAGCAGCAGCATGATAATCACCTTAGGCATGCGCATGATGGTTCACCTCTTCGCCCAGATACCTGCCGTGCTGCAGCCGCACGATACGGTCGGCAAACTGCCCCAGCGCCGGGTTGTGGGTCACCATCACCACGGTGCGCCCCTGCCGGTGCAGATCGGTCAGCAGATCCAGCACCCGCTGCTCGTTTTCTTCATCGAGGTTGCCGGTGGGCTCATCGGCAAAAATGACCGGCGGCTCGTTGACCAGCGCCCGGGCGATGCAGACGCGCTGCTGTTCGCCGCCCGAAAGCTGGCTCGGCAGATGGGTCATGCGGTGCTCAAGGCCGACCTGTGCCAGTACCGCCCGGGCGGCGGCTTCGTCAACCACGCTGTGGTAGTGCTGCGCCAGCATGATATTTTCCAGCGCCGTCAGAAACGGGATCAGGTGAAACTGCTGGAAAACGAGGCCAATTTTCTGCGCGCGAAAGGCGCGGCGCGCCTCTTCGTCCAGCGCCGCCGCGTCGGTGCCGTCGAGGATAACCTGGCCTTCGCTGGCGGTATCAAGGCAGGTAAGAATGTTCATCAGCGTCGTTTTCCCGGAACCGGAAGCGCCCATAATGGCGACGAACTCCCCGCGGGCGATGCACAGATTAATATCCTCCAGCGCGGTGACCTCGCCAAATCGCTTATATAAATGACGGGTCTCAATTGCCATCTGACGCAAGGGCGTGACGGTCATGGCGTTACTCTCCTTTCAACACTTTCGCCGGTTCAACGCTTACCGCGCGCCGCACCGGAACAATGGCCGCCAGCGCGGCGACCAGTAAAGACAGCGCCAGGGTAATCGGCAGCACCGGCAGGCGCAGCGAGATACTGGCATTAAATACCGTCATTCCCAGCAGCTGCGCCAGCAGATAGCCGAGCACCCAGCCGCAAACCACCGCCGCAAGGGTGATAATGCTGGTTTCCAGCAGCATCTGGCGGATGATATCGCCGTTGCTGGCGCCCAGCGCCTTTTGCAAGGCAAACTCGCGGGCGCGTTCGCCAACGATCGCCATCAGCGTGGTGTTTACGCACAGCGATGACAGCGCGAGGATAACGAGCGATACCAGCCCCATCAGCCCCTTGATTTTATCCAGCACCTGGCCTTCGGAGGCCGAAACCTTGCGCACCGGGCGGATTTCAAGATCGGGGTACTGCTGCTGCAGCTGGCCGGCGTAGCGATCCACCTGGCCGAGATCGTTGCTGACGCTCAGCAGGCCGTGGCTGATAACGCCGGGTTTATTCAGCCAGCCCTGCGCGACGTCGAGGCTAACAATCAGCATATTATCGGTGGCGTCTCCGGCCTCCACGATGCCTTTGACCAGCAGCTTTTTGCGCTGATTACCCGCCACCAGCGTCAGGCTATCGCCGAGGTGCAGATCCAGGCGCTGCGCCAGCTTGACGCCGATCATTGCATTGCGATCGTCAAAGCTGACGCCGATCCAGCTGCCGCTCACCTGCCAGTACGGCACCAGCTTTTGCAGCGACTCGAACCACACGCCGACCATCACCACCTTTTCCAGCTCGGTACGCGCCGTGCCGTACAGCCACGGGCTGGCGCCGTGAATAAGCCCCGGCGGCGCGGCGTCGAGAATCGCCTGCAGCTCGGGCTGCGGCATGCTGGTGCCGTGCCCGGGGCCAATATAGAAATTGGCGCCGAAGGTGCGCAGCTCTTCGCTCATTTTGCTATTAATGTCGAACCACACGGCGGAGAGCGCCGTTACGATGGTCGCCCCCACCGCCAGCGCGGCAAACACCACGCTAACCCGCTGTAAGCGCAGGCGCAGCGCCCGCAGCACCAGCAGCCACAGCATGTCGCGCTTAGCGGCCATACAGCACCTCCACGGGATAAAGACGGGCAATGCGCCGCGCCGGGAACCAGGTGCCGATTAACGAAATCAGCACCGCAATCACCAGCACGCAGGGGACCACCACCCAGGCAAAATTAAGCGGTGTCGCGAACAGCATCAGGCCAATCACCTTCGCCAGCCCCCATCCCGCCATGCAGCCAAACGCTCCGCCCACCAGGCCGCCGAGCGCCGCCTCAAGGTAAAACAGCAGCAGGATTTGCCACTGCCGCGCGCCCAGCGCTTTCATCAGGCCGATCTCTTTCGCCCGCTCCATAATGGTGCTGGTCATCAGCGAGGCGATCCCCATCGCGGCGGCGGCCAGCGCCGCCAGGGTCACGACGGCCATCAGCAGCTGAATTTTATCGATAACCACCCCTTCTGAGGCGGCAACCTGCCAGACCGGGCGCACCTGCGCGCCGGAGATCGCCTCCTCCAGCTGATGGGCAATGGAAGAGACGTAGGCCGTGCAGTACCACAGGTCATACTCCTCGGCATTCAGCGCTTCCAGATCCTCGCGCGCCCGGCGCGAAAGCTCGTTCTCCGGCACCGTCAGCGCCGACACGCGGATCGCCTGCACTTTCCCCGGCAGGCCCAGCAGCTGCTGAACGACGCCCAGCGGCATCACCAGCTGGTTATCTTCATCGCCGCCGCTGGATAAAATGCCGCTAACCTCGACGGTCAGATCGCGCTCCGCAGTCCGCAGCGTCAGGCGGTCGCCCGGCTTCCAGCCGGAGCTGCGCGCCAGCGCGTGGCCGACCAGCGCCTGCGGCAGCGGGCCCGGCGGCTCCTGCGGCCACTCGCCGGCGACCTGCCAGTACGGGCTGACCGTACGCTGCCCGGTTTGGTAGCCCTCTTCATCCGGTATCGCCACCGGCTGGCTGAAGAAGGTCCCCAGAACCCGAATATCCCGACCGTTGACCTGCACCTCGCCGCCGAGCATCGGGGCGAAGCCGACGATATTATTGCGCCAGAAGATATCTTTAATATTGGGCAGCTCGGATTGGTCAAGGAAGTCATCGCTGGCCAGCGGGTTGCTTTGCTCGCTGAACAGCGCCGGCAGCGCGGCCTGCCCCGCCGGTTCAATCAGGATATTAGCGCCGTAGGATTTCAGCTCGCGCGACATCTTATCGCCGATGTCGATAGAGACCGCCAGCAGCGCCGAAATCAGGCTGGCGGCGAGAAAAACGGTCAGCACCGCCAGCGCTTTTCGCCGCAGGTTGCGTCCCCATGAGCGGTAGATCATTCGCCACAGCATCGCTACTCCTCCTTCACCGCGTCGGCAACGAACTGCTCCGGCGCCTGACGAAAACGATCATAGTTGGCTTCGGAGGCGAAGAACCAGGTCTTACCGCCATAGCTATATTTAAAGTCGGCCGCGGTATTGGTCAGGCTTGAGCCGTCCACCGGGTCGGTAACCTTGATGGTCAGCACCGTCGAGAAGTAATTGACCCCTGTCGCCAGCGCGCTGCCGGGGATCGTCAGCTCGGTTTCATCGTTGCGCCAGCCGTCGATCGGCACCGGATTGCAGCCGCCGGGTTTGCCAATCGACGGGATAAAAATGTGCACCCCGCAGGCGACGCAAATCACCTGGTTGCCTTCCATCACGTACCCCTGATCGCCGCACAGCAGGCAGGCGTCGAACACCACGCCCAGGCGCAGCTTGTCGGGATAGCGGTTGATCACAAAAAAGCGCACCGCTTTACCGTCGTCTGCCACCCAGACGAAGCGATGCAGCTTCCCGTCGCGGACCTGCTCCAGCGGAATATGCACCTGCCCGTCGGCGGCGAGCGTCACCGGCTGCGCTTCGGATAAGCGCGGCGGCTGCGAGGCCACCAGATCCCACCACAGCTGGCCGCCGATAATCACCAGCGCGCAGGCGACGGTGGTTAACCACAGGCGGCTGGCTCCCCGGCGTTCGGCGAGCGCCAGCCGGCGGTCAATCGGCCGTTCGGCGGCCTTCACCGCCCGGGCATAGCCGCGCATCGCCGGGAGCCAGAGCAGGCTCATCAGCAGCAGTATTGCGCCGGCGGCCCAGCTATAGAGCGCGGCATTATTGGTCACTTTGGCGACAAAGCTCAGCAGCGGCTTCAGCAGCGGCACCACCTGCAGCTTCATCAGCAGCAGCAGAAGCGTTCCGCTGAGCGGAAGCCACAGCAGAACCATCAGCAGCAGGGTCAGCGGCCAGTACAGCCAGCGCATCCGCCGCAGAAGCATCGCGCAGAGCGCGGCGGCGAGGCAGAGCGTTGCCAGCGCGAGGACGATCGCCGTCAGGTTCAGCAACAGATCGGTATTGAGGACGTGAGTTGAGGTCAGGCCGGTCAGGTTCGGGTCAAGCCCCCAGCGGCGGGCGGCGCCGGCAACAAGGACCCCCTGCCACAGGTAGCGAACCCGCTGCGATGCCCACCAGAAGCTGAGCAAAAACAGCAGCGAAAGCAGAATTTCAGCGCCGACGATGATCAGCTGCAGCGACTGGCTACCGCGAACGTAGAGCCCCGCCAGCAGGCCTGCAGCCAGCGCCGCGAGCAGCGTCCAGGCGAGCGGGCGCAGCGCGGGAGCGTCGCCGCGTCCCCAGAGCGCAGCGGACAGAAGCGCAATGCAGAAAAAGACCTGTAGCGTCGAGACGAAAAAATAGCTCATGACTTCAACTCTGTACGGCAGATAAATAACATGCCGCAGGATGACCGGCGGGCCATCCTGCGTAACAACGGCGGCGTCTTTCGCCGCGGACAGGCAGATACGCCAGGCGCTTAGTTCAGGCCGACGTATTTAAACTCATAGCTGACGTCAAACGGTTTCCACCAGCGGCCGACGCCGGTTTCGCTATCGGTATGGCGGTGCATCCCGGCTTTTGACGGCGGGTCGATGTGGTAGGTCACTTTATAGTTACCAACGCCCATCATTTTAATATTGGCGCCGTAGTGCGGGCCGTCGCTGGCCACCATCGGCATAAAGGTACCTTCCTGCTTCTCGCCGGTGTCGCTGTTAACCAGGGTGTAGGCGATGGTCAGATAGGGGATCCATTCGCCCGCGCCAAAGCCGTTCTTGCCCCCTTCCACCGCATGGATGTCGGCTTCCAGATGAATATCCGACTTCGCCGCCGGCAGCCCCATGCCGCGAGGCTCCATATCGATCGGCTGGAGATAGACCGCCGCAATCTCCATCTCATTCATGGTCACCGGTTCCCCCGCCGGATATTCCTTAAAGGCCAGCGCCGCCGGGGCGGTAAAAATGCTGGCAACGGTGGCGCTGATAATCAGGGTCTGTTTAAAGGTCATCTGGCACATCCTCTCGTCTTAAAATTAAAATAGTCAGAAGTTATTTTTTATACTTTCAGCCGGCTCCCGGCCGCGGCGACGCATGATCCACAGCGCTACCAGCGCCGCAATCAGCAATATCGCCTGCGGGATCAGGGTTTCAACATAGGGATACACCCCCAGCCAGCCGATTTCGGGAATACCGCCGACCAGCGTCGGCTGGAAGAGTTTGCCCTCCACCAGCTCCAGCACCCCTTTACCGGCAAAAACGAATGCCATCAGGTACATAAAGCCGCCGGTGAACATGAAGAAGGGTTTAAGCGGCAGCCGAACCACCGAGTAGCGCATCACCAGCCAGGCCACCAGCAGCACCACGCAGCCGATGATAAACCCGCCGCCGATGGCGAGATGTCCGCCAACGCCCTGCGCATCGCCGATCAGCGCGGCGTAAAACAGCACCGTTTCCGCGCCTTCGCGATAGACCGCCAGGAAGCTGGTCAACCACAGCCCAACCAGCGAGCCGCGCGAGAGCGAGTGGGAGAGTTTGCCCTCCAGCCAGGCTTTCCAGTGGCGGGCTTCAACTTTGGAGAGCAGCCAGTAGCTCATGAAGAACAGCATCACCACCGCGATCAGCATGGTAATCCCCTCCAGCAGCTCCCGGCTGGCGCCGGAGTTGGTAAACAGCAGCTGGAAGATAAACGCCGTCACCACGCTGGCGACGAGCGCCACGACCACCGACTGGCGAATCAGCGGCAGCTTGTCGCGGTGGTCGTTTTTAATCAGATAGGCGACGATAGCCGCCACGATCAGCAGGGCTTCCAGCCCTTCACGCACGATGATCATCAGGCTGTAGAGCAGCAGGCTCCAGTGGGTCTCTTCCCCCTCCCCGAGCAACGCGACCGCTTTCTGCAGATCCTGCTCCAGCGCGGCGGCCTGTTCCGTCAGCTTCTCCTGCGGCTGGCCGGCCTTCATCAGGCTGACCATGCGGGTGAAATAGGCTTCAAGGGTGGTTTTGAACGCCGCGTCGCGGGAGCCGATTTTGTTCTCCATGCCGCTGGCTTCGAAGCGATCGAAGTAGCTATCCTGGATATCCTGAATGGCGCCTTCCGCTTCACCGCGCTGATAGCGCGCCAGTGCCGCATCCATGCTGCGGTTAATTCCCGCCGCGACGCTGGCCCAGTCGGCATTCGGCACGGAGGCGTCCGCCGCCGTCGGATTGACCTGCGGCCCGTCGTCGCGGGTGCCCGGCAGGCCGGGTAGAAGGTCTTCCAGATCCTGCAGCAGCGCGGTGACCTGATAAGAGACGTCGTTCAGCTGCCCCGGCTGCGCCGTCAGCGCGATCAGGGCGGTGAACTGCTGGTTAATCGCCGCGGCCTCCTTCGCCGAGCGATTCTTACGCACCGCGATTTCCATTTCCGAGTTTTTGAAACCCTGATAGTGCGCCTGCTGGATCTGCTGGCTGGCGAGATCGTAGCGGCCGGCCTGATACTCGCTCACCGCCTGCGCCAGCCGATCGTCGATAGTGCGGAAGCTCTCCTGCCACTGCGGCGCGATATCGTCCCGCGATAAGGCGGTATGCTGCTCCTCCGCCACCAGCCGATGCCCGCCGTCAAGCACCGGTTCGACTTCGCGCAGCGCCTGCTTCAGGCCATCGATGCGCGCCTGAACCGCGTCCAGCGGTTTCCCCTCGGCAATCATCCGCCGGATGTCGCCGAAGGTACTCTCCATTTCGTAGCTTTTGCGCGCCGAAATATTAATGCGAATCGGCCCTTCGAGGTTTTCAAACACTTCAAAGTAGGCGCTCTGAACTTCCCGGCGCGCCTCGTCGTTCCTGTGCTGCTGGTACAGCTGCGCCGTTTTGTCCAGCCGCTGCTCGATATCCTCGATGTAGGGGGCATAGTGGGTCTGAGCCAGCGCGGCGGCGCTAAACAGGAGGCTAAAAAGCATCGCCAGAAAGAGAAAACGTGGAGCTGCCATTGCGCCTTCCATCGAAATTTAATGATAATAATTATCATTGCCATTTTTACTTTCGCTGTACATGACGCAGATCATGAAAATGTCAAAGCGTGAAAATTTATGTCAAATATTGCAAAGCGCGCGGCGCTAATAGCGCGTAGCGTCCGTAGTTAATCGTGCCGGGTCCTGCTGCAGGCGCTGGAGAAATTTGCCGTAGCCCTGCGACCCCATCCAGTAATTAATACTCTTCTCAACGCCGTTCGAGGTTAAGGTCGCCCCGCTAATACCGTCGACCGTATAATCGTCGTGCTGTCCGGCGTTATTCTGCGTCACCTTCAGCGCCGGCTGGCCGTTATTATCGCGTATTTTTTTGCCCGCCCACTGCCTGAGCCACTGCGGGTCTTCCACCCTCGCGCCGAGCAGCGGCGTCTCATTTTGCCGGTAGTACAGCAGGTCTTTCACCGTGCGGCCGTCGGTGTCGATGGCCACCAGCGCATACATCATCGATTTCGCCCCTTTGCCGGAAACAGGCAGAATAATCTGTTGAATCGTATTGTTATTATCGTGAACGAGGTAGATATCCACCAGGGAGCAGCGCTGCCTGATTTGCGCCGGATCGCCGGCCGCCGGCAGGCTGACGCAGCGTTTTTGCGCCGCGCTACCCTTGCCCGCCGCCAGCAGCTCGCCGCTATCGAGATTAAGCTGACGAACGGTAACCCGGCGCTGAAACAGCGCCCTTTGCGCCTGCGGATCGCGCTGGCCGCTTTCATCAAGCCCGGCAACTTTGAGAACGGCAGCGGCGGTTTCATCACCGTCGGGTTCGGCAAAATTGTCTTTGAGCAGTAAAAAATAGCCGCCCGCCGCGGCAAAAAATAAAATACAAAAAAACATCAAAGATAAAACAATAATTTTACGTTTAGCCATGAGCTTATTATCCCCGTTACCCGATACGTATCGATCGCTACCTGCGATATAGCTTGCAATTATTTTTGTCCCTCTGTCCAGCACCACGTTACCTGGCCCGTAGCGGCTAAATAAATCATTTACCACTGGATAAATTAGCCAACGGCGCGCTTAGTAAATATATTTCACCCCCGTAAAAACATTTATTAATAACGCCAAAATAATATTAAACGCGCTGCCGATCTATTTTTCGGTCAAAAGATGAGGCTTATCATCCAGCCGGAACGAGGCGCCCGGAAGCGGGCGGCTGAAATGAGTAAAAAAACCCTCCCGGCGCTGGTTTTTCTTAGGATTAATCTTATAATCGAAGGATAAAAATTCACCTGCCAGCATCATCTTGAGAAAGGCAACAAACATGCCCAGACCTACTGCGCTGTACGTTCCTCATGTTTTGAGCGCGGCGGATATCGCGCCGGAAGAGCGCTTCCAGCAAATATCGCAAAACCTCGGCTGCTATGGGATAGAAGTGGCGAACAACCGCCGCCCGGCAGAGATTATTGCCACGCATAAGACTATATCCGCTATTTCCGGCGACTATTGTAGTGCGATGGGTTCTAAAAATCAGACCACCTTTGACCCTCATCGGGTCGAAGAGCAATCGATCTATATTTCGCTGCTGGTGCAGGGACATCAGGTTATTAGCGGCAGAAAGAAATCCGTCGCCGCGCAGGTGAATCCGGGAATGCTGATTGTTCATCAGCGCAATGACTATTATCAGTATCAGTGCGACGATGTGAAGCAGCTCTATATCATTCCCCGCAGCGAGAAAATCAAAGAAGTTTTTAACGGCAGGCTCAATAGCCCGATAGTTTCCTTGGAGAATCATCATCTGGCGATGTTCCTGAAATCGCATATGCTGCTGCTCGATACGCATTCAGCCAGCTTGTCGCCGAAAGAGACGGCGACCATTGTGGATGGTCTGCATAATATGGCGCTATTAGTGCTGAGCGATATCGCGAAACAGCAGGGATTAATGTCGTCAGGAAAGCTGGGGCATCTGGTGAATAGCGCGAAGTCGTTTATCGCCCTGCACTATCAACAGCACGATCTCTCCCCGGATCTGCTGTCGAAAGCGCTCCACTGCTCGCGCTCCAGTCTTGACCGCGCTTTCAACGAGCAGGGAACCTCGGTCATGACGGTGCTCAAAGAGCGGCGTTTAGAGGCCGCGCGCGAGCTGCTGGAAAATGCGCCTCAGCTGCGGGTCGAGCAAATTTCGTGGCTCTGCGGGTTTATCAGTCATCCGCTATTCAGCAAAAGCTTTCGCGAAAAATATCACGCATCGCCGAAGGCCTGGCGCGAAAATTATCATAAAGCAGGTTAATACCCTGCGGGCTTATTGGTCAGCGCTGGCGAAACGATTTAAAGCGCATAGCCCGGCGCTCTTTAATATAGCTAAGCAGGCTATAGACGGAAATGCCCAGCAGGGCAATAGCGACGATCGCTAAAATGACTGAGCTGATGTTCATTATGGTTTTCTCCATATCATTTAGAATAAGATTTTTATCATAATGATTCTCACCCCGGCGACCAGTCCCGCCAGCCTCAACTCTGTTCTCTGCCCCTCATGGCGCTGCTCACGACAAGCGCTTGATCTTCTTCGGCATGGGGAGCAGCATGGATCGGCAAACATAACAAAATAACAACACTATCCGCCCACCACAGGAGAAACTCAGTGCCAACCGGACATCGCTTGCAAGCTACGGATCTGCATCAGTTTGTCGTCACCCTCTTCAGCCACCTCGGCAGCACCGCCACCGAAGCGACCCTGGTCGCCGACCATCTGATTGCCGCCAACCTCGCCGGCCACGACTCGCACGGCGTCGGGATGATCCCGAGCTACGTGCGCTCCCTGGCCGGGGGGCACCTACAGCTTAACCGTCATGCCAGCATTATGAAGGACGCCGGTGCCGTCGTGACCCTCGACGGCAACGCCGGGTTTGGTCAGGTGGTCGCCCATGAGGCGATGCAGATCGGTATCGAAAAGGCAAAACAGCACGGCATGGCCGCCGTTGCCCTGCGCAACGCCCACCATATTGGCCGCATCGGCTACTGGGCCGAGCAGTGCGCCGCGGCGGGCATGATCTCCATCCACTTCGTCAGCGTCGTCGGCGACCCGATGGTTGCGCCGTTTCGCGGGAAGGACAGCCGCTTCGGCACCAACCCGCTGTGCGTGGTGTTTCCGCGCAAAGGCCAGCCGCCGCTGCTGCTGGACTACGCCACCAGCGCCATCGCCTTCGGCAAGACCCGGGTTGCCTGGCATAAGGGTGAAGCGGTGCCGGCAGGCTCGCTGATCGATGCCCAGGGCGAGCCGACCAATGACCCGGCGGTGATGCAGACCTTGCCCCTCGGCGCGCTGCTGACCTTTGCCCAGCATAAAGGCTACGCGCTGGCGACGCTGTGCGAAATCCTCGGCGGCGCGGTATCCGGCGGCCAGACAACCCACCAGGAGAGCCTGCAAACCTGCGTCGACGCTATTTTTAACTGCATGACGACCATTATTCTGGACCCGGAAACCTTCGATGCCCCGGAGATGCAGAGCCAGACCGAGGCCTTTATCGACTGGTGTAAGCAATCGCCGCACGATCCGGACGCACCGATTCTGGTCCCTGGCGAGTGGGAACAGGCCAACCGTCAGGAGCGGCTGGCGCTGGGTATTCCGCTGGACGAGGGCAGCTGGCAGGCCATCTGCAGCGCGGCGCAGGAAGCCGGTTTAGCGCCGCAGACTCTGGCCCACTTCCGGCAAAAAATGGCCTGATCCCCCGCCCTGCATCCCTTCCTTCGCGCCGCCAGCCGGCGCGAGCCCGCAATAGCCGGTGCGTCGGGCCCGGCGATTCGTCATCGTCATTAGTGACGACATCGCGACGACCCGGCGCACCGTGATTTAATTTATCAGCAAAATCAATATTTTATTTTTTGGCACGGTTCCTGCTTAACAGCCTCACCTGACGTCAGCATCGTGACGAAGGGACTCAATGACGATGGCAGGCCGGGCCCGGCCTGACCGCCGATCTTCATTCACTGTTAACAGGTCTGTTACTGATGAAAAAAATCACGAGCGTTTGCCCTTACTGTGGGGCGGGTTGCAAACTCAAGCTGGTTGTCGAGAACGATAAAATTATCCGCGCGGAAGCCGCTGACGGGGTAACTAACCAAAACCAGCTGTGCCTCAAAGGCTACTACGGATGGGATTTCCTCAACGATACCCAGCTGCTCACCCCGCGCCTGAAGCAGCCGATGATTCGCTACCAAAAAGGCGGCAAGCTCACCCCGGTCAGCTGGGATGAGGCGATCCGCTACACGGCGAAAAAGCTGCAGGCCATTAAACAGCAGTACGGCCCGCGCGCCATTATGACTACCGGATCATCCCGCGGTACGGGGAATGAAACCAACTATGTGATGCAGAAATTTGCGCGCGCGGTACTCAACACCAACAACGTCGACTGCTGCGCCCGCGTGTGTCACGGGCCGTCGGTGGCAGGCCTTCAGCAGGCGCTGGGCAACGGCGCGATGAGCAACTCGATAAGCGATATTGAAAACTCAAAATGCCTGCTGGTATTTGGCTACAACTGCGCGGATTCCCACCCTATCGTGGCCCGCAGGGTGATCAAAGCCCGCGAGAACGGGGCGAAGATCATCGTCTGCGACCCGCGCCGCATTGAGACCGCGCGCATTGCCGATCGTCACCTGCAGCTTAATAACGGCAGCAATATGGCGCTGGTCAACGCCTTCGCGCACGTCCTGCTCGAAGAAGACCTCTACAACCATGATTACGTCGATCGCTTTACCGAAGGTCTTGAGGCCTACCGGGAAGCGGTGCGGGACTACTCTCCCGAGGCGGTCGAACCGCTGACCGGGGTTCCGGCGCAGGAAGTGCGCCAGGCGATGAGAATGTTTGCCGCCGCGCCTTCGGCCACCATTATGTGGGGAATGGGCGTAACCCAGTTCGGCCAGGCGGTGGACGTGGTCAAAGGGCTGGCCAGCCTCGCGCTGCTCACCGGCAACCTCGGGCGGGAGCACGTCGGCGTGGGCCCGGTACGCGGACAAAACAACGTGCAGGGCGCCTGCGATATGGGAGTCCTGCCGAACCTCTTCCCCGGCTATCAGGAGGTCACCGACCCGCAGGTACGGGCTAAGTTTGCCGCGGCCTGGGGCATCGATCCGGCGCTGATGGATGACAAGGTCGGCACCCGTATCACCGAAGTGCCTCATAAGGCGCTGACCGGGGAGATCAAAGCCTACTACATTATGGGGGAAGATCCGCTGCAGACGGAAGCCGACCTCGGACTGGTGCGCAAGGGCATCGAAGCGCTGGATTTTGTGGTGGTGCAGGATATCTTTATGACCAAAACCGCCGAGATAGCCGACGTGCTGCTCCCGGCGACCTCCTGGGGCGAACACGGCGGCGTGTTCACCTGCGCCGATCGCGGTTTCCAGCGCTTTGAGAAGGCGATCCCGACGGCGGGCAACGTCAAGCGCGACTGGGAGATCATCAGCCTGCTGGCCAGCGAAATGGGCTATCCGATGCGCTACGCGGATAACCAGCAAATCTGGGACGAAATGCGCGAGCTGTGCCCGCTGTTCTACGGCGTAACCTATGAAAAAATGGGCGAGATGAACCACGTGCAGTGGCCCTGCCCGACGCTGGATCACCCGGGCACGCCGTGGCTTTATAAGGACAATCAGTTTGATACCCCGACGGGTAAAGGTCAGCTGTTCGCCGCGCCGTGGCGAGCTCCGGCCGAAACGCCGGATGCCGACTTTCCGCTGGTGCTCTGCACGGTGCGCGAAGTCGGCCACTATTCCTGCCGCTCGATGACCGGCAACTGTGCGGCGCTGCAGTCGCTGGCCGACGAACCGGGCCGGGTGCAGATTAGCCGCGCCGATGCGCAGCAGATGGGGATCGTCGACCGACAGCTGGTGTGGGTCAGCTCGCGGCGCGGAAAGGTTATCACCCGCGCCGATATCAGCGATCGCATCAACAGCGGCGCCGTCTATATGACCTATCAGTGGTGGGTGGGGGCCTGCAATGAGTTGACCCAGGATAACCTCGACCCGATCTCCAAAACGCCGGAAACCAAATACTGCGCGGTGAAGGTTGAAGCCATTGCCGATCAGCGCTGGGCGGAGCAGTTTGCGCTCACCTCCTACAACGAGATGAAAGCGCGTCTCAAAGAGGCGGCTAACGCCTAAAAAACTCAGGGGAGGCGCGCCTCCCCTTGCGTGACGTTGTCACTCACCTCCATCAGGCGTCGCCGGCAGCAGTTTTTCCACCAGCGCCGTCCACATCAGCACTCCGGGTCCGATCAGGTCGTCATTAAAATCATAGCCGGCGTTATGCAGCGGTTTCGACGGCGTCTCGCCATCGGTACCGATCCAGAAATAGGCGCCAGGACACGCTTCCAGCATGCAGGCAAAATCTTCCGAGGCCATAGACGGGCTGACCTGGGCATTCACCGCCGACTCGCCCAGCGCGGCAATCGCCGCGTCGCGGACGCTCAGCGCCTGCGCCGGGTGGTTGCGGGTGACCGGATAGCCGGGATACCAGAATATCTCCCCCTTGACGTCAGATACCTGCGGCTGCGTCGCCACGTAGCTCTCAATTAGCCCTTTGACCCGCTCGCGAACCGGGTTGCTCAGGCAGCGGAAGGTACCGCGCAGCACCACTTTGTCCGGCAGGACGTTGATCGCCTCGCCGCCGTTAATCTGCGTAATGCTGACCACCGCCGACTCCTGCGGCGACAGGCGGCGCGACGGAATCGTCTGCAGCGCCATGATAAGCTGCGCGGCGGCGACGATCGGATCGGCCCCGCTCTCCGGCATCGCCGCATGGCAGCTTTTGCCGGTCAGGGTGATTTCGAACGCATCGAGGGAGGCCATCATCGCGCCGCTGTTGATCGCCACCTGCCCCAGCGGAAGCCCCGGCCAGTTGTGCAGCGCGTAGATTGCGTCCATCGGAAACAGGGTAAACAGCCCCTCTTCGACCATTTTTCGCGCGCCGCCGAGGTTCTCTTCCGCCGGCTGAAAAACGAAATGCACCGTGCCGCGAAAACGGCGGGTCCGCGCCAGATGCGACGCCGCCGCCAGCAGCATCGCGGTATGACCATCGTGGCCGCAGGCGTGCATCACGCCGGGATTGCGGGATTTGTAGCTGACCTCGCCGAGTTCGGTAATCGGCAGGGCGTCCATATCGGCGCGCAGGCCAATAACCGGGCCAGGGCCATTCTCCAGGGTCGCCACCACCCCCGTTCCCGCCAGCCCCGTATGCACCTGCAGGCCAAACGAGGCCAGCAGTTCGGCGACGCGACGGGAGGTTTTCTGTTCCTGGTAGCCCAGCTCAGGGTAAGCATGAAAATCGCGTCGCCAGCGAATAGCTTCTGCGATGGATGAAGGCGATACTGCCATGTCGTACTCCTTTCCTGCACAGCATCAACGCTGAACGAGTGTTGTTATCGGTATGCATTTTATCCATGCGCCCCGCGAGCGCCGGGCTGCTCTATGAGTTATATCCTTTCGCCAGCGCGCTGACAACTCTCGCTAACCGTCCCCCGGCGGGCTTTGGCGAGCGCTCGCGGCGCCCTTCTCATTAATGGTAGCCATTTCAACGGTGACAGACGGCATATGATTAACTAATATGCAGGGCTGTTGGCGATTCGCCAGATTATCCACCTGTTGACTTCCGTTATCGGGAATAAAATGTTTAACCCAGACCACAATCGCTTAGCGCCCACGCTGGCGATGATCATGGCCGCCTCGCTGGTAGGCTTTATCACCGGCTACACGGTGCCGCTTATCAGTCTTGAGCTTGCGCAGCAGCAAATTGACACCGTCTACGTTGGCCTGCTGGCCGCGCTGCCGCCGGCGGGAATGATGCTCTCTTCCTTCCTTTCTCCCGCGCTGTGCCGCCGTTTTGAGATGGGCGTACTGCTCAGCGCGAGCCTGATCCTGCTGGCCCTGGCGACGGTAGCCTCCTGCCTGACCGTCGATCTGACGCAGCTCCTGCTGCCGCGCTTTCTCACCGGCCTCGCCTCGGGGGTGATTATCGTGCTGGGGGAAAGCTGGATCACCGGCGGGGCGGCGGGGAAAAATCGCGCCACGCTGACCGGGATTTACGCCTCGGCGTTTACCGGCTGCCAGCTGGCCGGGCCGCTGCTGATTTCCGCCGGCCCCGACTATCAGTCATGGGCGCTGCTGGCGATCTGCGGCCTGACCGCCGTGTGCCTGTTTATGCTGCGCCACCTGCCGGGCGGCAGCCGCGAGAGCCTCGCCGGACGCGCCAGCTGGCGCAGCCTCGGCGTATTTTTGCCGGTTCTGGCTTCCGGCGTATTCTGCTTCTCCTTCTTTGATGCCAGCATCCTGGCGCTGCTGCCGCTGTACGGCATGGATAAGGGGCTAAACGAGTCGATGGCGGTGCTGCTGGTGACGGTGGTACTCACCGGCGATGCGCTGTTCCAGGCGCCGCTTGGCTGGATTGCCGACAGGTTTGGCATTCGCCGCGTGCACCTCAGCTGCGCGCTGGTGTTCTGCCTCGCCCTGCTGGCGCTGCCCTTCCTGCTCGGCTCGCGCATTCAGCTGATTGCCGGCTGCCTGGTTCTCGGGGCGGCGGCGGGCGCGCTCTATACCCTGTCGCTGGTGCGCGCCGGTAAAACCTTCTCCGGGCAGAAGCTGATCATGATAAACGCGCTGCTAGGGTTCTTCTGGTCGGCGGGGAGCGTTGCCGGGCCGGTGATCAGCAGCCTGGCGATCGGCGTCTCGGGATATGATGGTCTGATCGTCACCCTCTTCGCCAGCGGCCTGCTGTTCCTGCTGATTCAGAGCGTCGGGCAGAGCGAGAAAACGCTGCTGGCTAACGAGCGTGAAGCTTCAGTCGATGAGGTTAGCGAAGCGGCGCAGTAGCGCGCAGCTTCGCCTGCAGCAATATGATAAAGCGGCCCTGGCGGCCGCTTTTGCTTACAGCACCTTGCTGAGAAACGCGGCGGTGCGCGGGTTGCTCGGGGCGCTAAAGATCTGCTCCGGTCGGCCCTGCTCCTGAATGATCCCGCCGTCGATAAAGATAACCCTGTCGGCGACTTCGCGGGCAAAGCCCATTTCATGGGTCACGATCACCATCGTCATCCCTTCGCTGGCGAGATTTTTCATCACCGCCAGCACGTCGCCGACCAGCTCGGGATCGAGCGCCGAAGTCGGTTCATCGAACAGCATGATCGACGGCTTCATCGCCAGCGCGCGGGCAATCGCCACCCGCTGCTGCTGGCCTCCGGAGAGGCTGGAAGGCCAGGCGTCGCGCTTATCGCTCAGCCCCACCTTCGCCAGCAGCTCTTCCGCCAGCGCAATCGCCGCCTGGCGGGCCATGCCGCGCAGGTTCATCGGCGCCATGATCAGGTTTTCCAGCACCGTCATATGCGGGAACAGGTTAAAGCGCTGAAAGACCATGCCGACGCTTTCACGCATCTTATTCAGATCGGTGGCGCGATCGTGGACGGCAAAGCCGTTGACCGCAACTTCGCCTTCGCTGACGGTTTCCAGCGCGTTCATGCAGCGCAGAAAAGTGCTTTTCCCGGAGCCCGACGGGCCGATGATGCACACCACTTCCTGCGGTTGAATATCGCAGCTGATGCCGCGCAGGACGTGGCTGTCACCGAAGCGTTTGTGCAGATTGTTAATGTGAATCACTTTTGCCAAACCTCTTTTCCAGACGGTTAACCAGCTGTGCCAGCAGGAAGGTAATCACCCAGTAGACCAGAGAGATCGTCAGATAGGGTTCCCAGTAGGTGGCGTAGGCGCCGGAGACGGTGCGCGCGGCGTAGGCCAGGTCGGCAAGGCCGATCGCCGACGCCAGCGAGGAGTCCTTAACGATAGCGATGGCGTTGTTGCCCAGCGGCGGCAGAATGCGGCGAAACGCCTGCGGCAGGATCACCTGGCGCATGGTTTTCCACCACGGCATCCCCAGCGCGCGGGAGGCCTCCATCTGCCCTTTGTCGATCGACTGAATGCCGGCGCGGAAAATTTCCGAGACGTAGGCCCCGGCGTTCAGCGTTATCGCCACCACGCAGGAGAGAAACGCGCCGTAGTTAGAGCGCAGCTCGCGAGCAAAGTCGGCGCTCATCATGCCGCCGGTGACCAGCAGGCCGTCGCGCGGGTTGATAAACAGCGGCACCAGCGCGAAGTGAACCACCATGATCTGCACAAACAGCGGCGTGCCGCGAAATGCGCTGACGTAGAAGCGCACCGGGAACTGGACCAGGTAGCGCAGGACGTATTTCCATACCCCGTGCTCGGCCTTCGCCATCCGCCCAAGCCCGAGGGTCAGACCCCACAGGGTGCCGAGGATCACGCAAATAATGGTGCATTTAATGGTCATCAAGGCGCCGTCCATAAACAGCGGGCCGTACTCCTCGATGATCTCCCAACGGAATCCCGTCATAACCCTTCCCTAAAAAATACGGCTATCGTCAGAGCCGATAGCCGTGATTAAGACAAAAAAAACAGATCTTATTGCGCAGGCAGCGTCGGGACGTTGTCGTCGAACCAGGTTTTGTAGATTTTGGCGTAGGTGCCGTCAGCAACAATTTTCTGCAGGCCGGCGTTGATTTTCGCCTGCAGCTCGCTGTTGCCTTTGGCCACCGCAATACCGAAATACTGGCGCTCAAACTTCGCGTCCGGCACCAGCCTGAACTGCTTCTCCGGGTGCTGCTTGATGTAGTATTTCACCACCCCAACGTCCCCTACCGCCGCGCTGACGCCGTCTTCAAACAGCTCCTGCAGCATCAGCGGCGTATTGTCGAAGCGCTTAATGGCGGTGCTGTTTTTACCCAGCACGTCAGAGACCACGATATCGCCGGTGCTGGAGTTCACCACCCCGACCTTCTCGCTTTTCAGCGCCGCCAGCGAGGTCACTTTCGAATCCGCCGGCACCACGATCGACTGCTCGGCCGGGAAATAAGGCGCGGAGAAATCCACCATCTGCTTACGCTTATCGGTAATGGTGATCCCGGAGATGATAATGTCGCGGTCGCCGGTGTTGAGGGTGGCGAAGATCCCCTCCCACGGCGTATTGACCAGCTTGATATCAAAGTTTTCCGCTTTGGCGATCGCTTTGATGATGTCGATATCAAAACCTTCCAGCTGTTTCTGGCTATTTTCATATTCAAACGGGCGATAGGTGCCGCCCGAACCGACAACGTAGGTTTGCTGTGCCGCCTGCGCGGTACCCATCATTGCCGCCATCAGGCAGCACGCTTTCATCCACTTCTTAACCATGATGATTCCTTTTTATGCATTTATTTTGCATAAAAATACACATACTCAGCATGGCATGCAACCACAAACCTTAGCTGCGGTGATTTATCTGGCTCTTAGCTACGCTTACCGCCAGATTTACCGATCGCTTTGTGCAGCTCGTTGATGCGCTTCATCGATTTCATGGTTTTTTGCGGAGCGGTAGAGGCGACCGACAGCACCATCATTTCCAGGCATACCAGCACCGTTCCGTGCAGCGGTACCCGCCCGTTATCGCCGCCGCGCGGCACCTCGATAACCACCTGCGCCTCCTGGCTGAAGCGGGAATCGACCGCCTGGGTCAGCAGAATCGTCGGAATACCGAGCCGCCGGGCCTCCCGCAGGGTGGTCATGCCCTCCCGGTGGGGGGATTTTTGCCCCATCATAATCAGCACGTCGCCGCGCTGCAGGCCGATCAGCTGTTCGGCGAGGCTAAAACCGGTGCGGTTCAGGACGTAGGAAGGCAGGCCGATGCGGCTGAACAGCCTGCCGGTATACTCCGCCAGAATCCCCGACGCCCCGATGCCGAAAATCGCCACCTGGCGCGCGTCGGTCAGCAGGGCCACCGCCTGCGCGACCGCCGCGCGGTTGTCAGGACGGGAGAGCACCTCACAGGCGCGCTGGTGGCCCTCCAGCACGAAATCGATGCTCGAATTGACGTCGGTAGAGAGCGCATTGACGGTCGAGAGCATTTTCTCCGAGGAGGTAATCGACGGGCCAAACCAGCGCTCCATCGTCTGCTTCAGCTCACGCAGCCCGGCGAAGCCCAGCGCCTGGATGGCCCTGACCACCGTGGCGTCGGAGGTGTGGGTGGCGGTGGCAATCTCCATCGCCGTGCGCTCCAGCACCACCTCGCGGTTGTCGTTGATATAGCTGACCACCGCCAGCAGGCGCGGCGACAACTGATGCGCCCGGGCGCGAAAGCGGTCGCCAAACAGGTCAACCCGCCCCTTCTCGCGTTTTAGCGGCGTTTTCATTTCAGCCCCGCCGGCAGCGGACGTCCGGCAATATGCGACTGCACTTCGGCCGCCATCAGGCTCAGGGCGGCGAAGGAGTTGGAGATCACGTCCTCGCGCGGCAGCAGGATATAGCGTCCGCTGCGGCAGGCGCGCATAAAGTCGCACCAGCCCGGCATCACGGCCTCCATCGCCTGCAGCTCGTCCTGCGGTTTACCGCCGGTGTCGGAGCGCCAGGTCGCAAAGACGAAATCGGCATCCAGCTCCGGCAGCTGCTCGGCGCTGACGTCGATGCGCTGGCCGTCGGGAATACCTTCAATCAGCGGCGGGAAGCGGAAGCCGGCATCGCGCAGCACCCGCCCCAGCGCGTGATAGGCGTGATGGACGGTCACTTTACCGCCGTTGGCCTGAATCACCGAGACGGTAATCTTCTGCGTATCTACCGCGGCCTTCAGCTGCTTAATCTGCTCCTGATAGCGTCGTTCAAGCACCGCCAGCCGCGCCTCGGAGCCGGTAAGCTGCGCCAGCTTAGCGTAAATGCGCGGCGCGCTGCCCTGCAGATGGTCGATGCTCACCGTCGGGGCGATCTTCTCCAGCTGTTCAACGGAGACGTGGCGGCTGGGCTCGGTAATGATCAGGTCCGGCCTGGCCGCGGCCACGGCTTCAAGATCGATATCCGCAGTACCGATAAACTGAATATCGCTGTTATCAAAATCGACGCCGGTAAGCTGGGCGCTGGAGCGCAGATAGTGGCTACCGTCCGGGCGCGTACGCCCGTGGCTGGCGACCGGCGGCACGCCGAGCTCAATCAGCGGGATCGTAATATCCAGATCGTGCATCGAGACAATCCGCTGCGGATGCAGCGGCACGTTCACCACCCGACCTAAATCATCGGTAAATTTTTGCGTCTGACTCGCGGCGGCACCTGCGGTGCCGGCCACGCAAAGCAGCAGAGGAACTAACCAACGCATAGCAATCCTTCAGATTTACAGGGCATCACGACGACGCCACAGCAGCAGAATAAAAAACGGACACCCCACCAGGGCGATCACAATCCCGGCCGGGATTTGCAGCGGCGCAAAGGCCACCCGCCCGATGGTGTCGGTCACCAATACCAGCAGAGCGCCAACCAGCGCGCTGCCGCACAGCAGCGCGACCTGGCCGCCGCGCAGCAGAAAGCGCGCCATATGCGGCGCCATCAGGCCAACGAAGCCGAGGCTGCCCACGCAGGAGACGCTGGCTGAGGTCAGCAGAACCGGAGCAAAAAAGCGCAGCAGCGTCAGCTGCTGCAGCCGGACGCCGAGGCCGATCGCCGTTCGGTCGCCGAGCAGCGCCACGTCCGCCGCCCGGGCGGTAAGAAACAGGATCAGCGCCCCGGGCAACGCCCAGCAGAAAGCGACCGCCAGCAGCGGCCAGGTCGCCGCATGCAGGCTTCCCGCCAGCCAGATCATCGCCGTCTGCACGTCGCGGACGTCGGCGGTGGTCATAAAAATGCCGACCGCCGCGGCCAGCGTCCAGGAGACGCCGATACCGATCAAAATGAAGCGCGGCCGCGAACAGTCGCGCGCCAGCGCCAGCACCAGCAGCGCCACCAGCACGCCGCCGACCATTCCTGCCAGCGGTTGCCACGCCAGCGCGATCGCCGGGAAGAACAGAATCAGCGTCAGCACCACCACGCTGGCCCCCTCCTTGACGCCGATAAGCCCCGGATCCGCCAGTCCGTTACGGGTGATGCTCTGCATCGCCGCGCCGGCCATCCCCAGCATCGCTCCGCACAGCAGCGCCATAAACATCCGCGGCAGGCGGATATCGAACAGAATAAAACGCTGCTGCCCGGTGACGCTATCCGCGGCCAGCAGCGCCCGGAGCAAGGTTCCGGAAGGCAGCGGAAAACTGCCGCGCGTCAGGCCAAACGCGCCGAGGATCGCCACCACGACGAACAGCCCGGCGGCCATCTTCAGCGCCGCCGGGCGCAGCAGAATATGACGACTCCCGACAATCAGCGGGCGGAATCCGGCACGACGTGCGGCGCTTTTCATTTAAAGAATCTCGCGGCAATAAAGATAAACAGCGGCGCCCCCACCAGGGCGGTCATCGCCCCGGTCGCCAGCTCCTGAGGCGCCACCAGGGTACGCGCCGCAATATCCGCCAGCACCAGCACCAGGGCGCCCACCGGCGCCGCTAGCGGTAGCGCCAGGCGAATATCCTCGGTAATCAGCCGCCGCACCACGTGCGGGACCACCAGGCCAACAAAGCCGATCGGCCCGGCAACGGCTACCGCCGAACCGCACAGTAGCGCGATCGCGGTCAGCCCCAGCAGCCGGGTTTGGCCGATCTTCACGCCCAGCCCCAGCGCGACTTTATCCCCCAGCGCCAGCACGTTAAGCCGCGGGGCGATGGTGAGCGCAATCAGCAGCCCGCCCAGCGCCGGGATCAGCGCCGCACGCAGCGTCTGCCACTTCAGTCCGGCAAGATCGCCGGCCAGCCACGTACGCATCGCCAGCAGCGTTTGCTCATCCAGAATCAGGATCGCCGCGGTCACCGCCGACGCAAAGGCCGAGAGCGCCACCCCGCACAGGGTGATGCGCAGCGGCGTCATGCCGCCGCGTCCGGAGGAGGCCAGCAGCATCACGGCGCCAAACAGCAGCCCCGCGCCGCAGGCGGCGGTCAGCGGGCGGCCGAACGTCACTTCGCCGAGGCCCAGCGCCGAGGTCGCCACCACCGCCAGCGACGCGCCGGCATTAAGCCCAAGAATGTGCGGTTCGCCGAGCGGATTACGGATCACCGTCTGCAGCAGCATGCCCGCGATACCGAGCGCGGCGCCGGTCAGCAGCGCGGCGGCCAGGCGCACAAGGCGTAAATCGACAATAATCCGTTGGTCAAAATCGCGCGGATCGTAATGGAGCAGCGCCTGCAGTATCGTCTGCGGCGCAATCCAGCGCGCCCCCAGCCCCAGGTGCACCAGCGAGCCGCCGACCAGCAGCAGGGTCAGTAGCGCAAGGGCCAGCCGCGGCCGGGCGCGTCGGCGCTGGAGCATCAGCGCGCTGGCGCTCATTGTCCGGCCGCCTGGCGGGCGCGAAAGGGCATAAAGAACGGTTTACCGGTTTGCGGGTTCAGCGACATCTGCACGTCAACGTCAAACACCGTTTTAATCAGCTCCGGCGTGCAGGTTTCATTTTCGTCAATGACCCCGGCAATGCGCCCCTGCTTGAGAAAGACCAGCGTATCGGCATAGTTCACCGCAAAGTTCAGGTCATGCAGGACGGTGACCACCGTGCGCCCGTGTTCGCGGGTCAGGGTCTGCAGCAGTTCGAGAATATCGACCTGATAGCGCAGATCGAGCCAGGTGGTCGGCTCATCGAGCAAAATGGTGGCGGTTTGCTGGGCCAGCGCCATCGCGATCCAGCAGCGCTGGCGCTGGCCGCCGGAGAGGCTGTCCACCGGCAGATGGGCGAATTCGGCGGTGCCGGTGAGCGCCAGCGCCTCTTCCACCGCCCGCTCGTCGGCGTCCGACCACTGGCGCATCAGCCCTTGCCAGGGATAGCGCCCGCGGGAGACCAGCTCGAAGACCGTCAATCCTTCCGGGGTGAGCGGCGACTGGGGCAATATTCCCAACTGGCGCGATACCGCCCGGGTGGGCAGCTCATGAATAACCTGACCGTCGAGGCGCACGCAGCCGCCGAGCGGTTTGAGCATTCGGGCGATAGTCGATAGCAGCGTGGATTTACCGGAGCCGTTGGCCCCGGCCAGTACCGTCATTTTGCCGTGGGGGATCGTCAGATTAATATCGTTGACGATAAGGGTCTGGCCGTATCCGGCCGACAGGGAATCCAGCACAATTCCCTGCTCTGCAGGTATCACCCGCTGTGGCATAACTCGCTCCCGCACCGCAGCGGCGTGGCATCAGGCCCGCACGTACTGCACTCAAACAAAAATACATCTCATTCTCTTTTGATCATGATGTGAATGAATGTAGTAGTCAATACTCTGTTTCGCCCGTAGCGAAAAGGCGCGCCCTACGGCATGACGCGGCAGCAGCCTCTTAATAAAAATAATAATAAACATAAAGATACATACCATTTCCATCACTAAAACCAGCGCCAGAGCGTTGTTTTCAGCAGCGGCATTTTTTTATCTTACATAACGTTTACTACTACATTGCTACGTGATTGAATGATTCTCAATTACATATCTGGGCGCGAATTATAGCGGATAACAGATAGATAATATTTTTAAGGGCAATGATTTAATTGGCTTTATCTGTCCGCAAAGGACAGATTCGTTCATGAGAAACAGACAAATGACGCAATCAACTGTCCCTTTCACGACATTGAAAGGGCGTGCACTTTTTTCACTGATTTTTTTGGGTTCCTTTACTTCTCCGGGGATTATCGCAGCGGAAACCGCAGCGGAAAAAGATAAAAAGGCGAGCGACGAAACCATTACGGTGGTGGCGGACGGCACGCAGCAAAACGCCACCAGCGGCTATCAGCCCCTCAGCAGCTCGACCGCGACGCTGACCTCAATGCCGATGCTGGATATCCCGCAGGTGGTTAACACCGTCAGCGACCAGGTGCTGCAAGATCAGCACGTCACTACGCTCGACGAGGCGCTGTATAACGTCGCTAACGTCGTGCAGACCAATACCCTCGGCGGCACCCAGGACGCCTTTACCCGCCGCGGTTTCGGCGCCAACCGCGACGGTTCCATTATGACCAACGGGCTGCGCACCGTCCTGCCGCGCAGCTTCAACGCCGCCGCCGAGCGCGTGGAGGTGCTGAAAGGCCCGGCCTCGACGCTGTACGGCATTCTCGACCCCGGCGGGCTGATTAACGTGGTGACAAAACGCCCGGAAAAAACCTTCGGCGGATCGATTTCTGCCACCTCCACCAGCTTTGGCGGCGGCAGCGGCCAGTTTGACGTCACCGGGCCCATCGAAGGGACGCGGCTGGCGTACCGGGTCATCGGCGAATATCAGAATGAAGACTACTGGCGCAACTTTGGCAAAGAGAAGAGCAGCTTTATCGCCCCTTCCCTGACCTGGTTTGGCGACCGCGCCACGGTGAACGTGTCGTACTCGCATCGCGACTACAATACGCCGTTCGATCGCGGGACGATTTTCGATCTCACGACCAAAAAGGCCGTTAACGTCGATCGTAAAACGCGTTTTGACGAACCGTTTAACGTTACCGACGGCTATTCCGACCTGGCGCAGCTTAACGCCGAATACCGGCTCAACGAGGCCTGGACCGCCCGCTTCGACTACAGCTACAGCCAGGATCACTACAACGATAACCAGGCTCGGGTCATGGCCTATGATTCGGCCACCGGCGACCTGACCCGGCGCGTTGACGCCACCCACGGCTCAACCCAGAAGATGCACTCGACCCGCGCCGATCTGCAGGGCGACGTGGTGATTGGCGGCTTCTACAACGAGATCCTCAGCGGTATCGCCTACGAGAACTACGATCTGCTGCGCACCGGCATGATCCGCTGTAAAAACGTGAAGGGATTCAATATCTACAACCCGGTCTACGGTACCGTCGATAAATGCACCAGCGTGTCGGCCTCCGACAGCGATCAGCGCATCCAGCAGGAGAGCTACGCCGCCTACGTGCAGGATGCGCTCTACCTGAACGACCGCTGGATCGCCGTCGCCGGCGTGCGCTACCAGTATTACACCCAGTATGCCGGAAAGGGACGCCCGTTTAACGTCAATACCGACAGCAGCGACCAGAAGTGGACGCCGAAATTTGGCCTGGTCTATAAGCTGACGCCGACCATCTCGCTGTTCGGTAACGTGGCGCAGTCGTTTATGCCGCAATCGTCCATCGCCAGCTATATCGGCAACCTGCCGCCGGAAGAGTCCACCTCCTATGAGCTGGGCGCCAAGTTTGAACTGTTCAACGGCGTGACCGCCAATATCGCCCTGTTCGATATTGATAAGCGTAACGTGCTGTACAGCGAAACGGTCGGGGATGAAACCATTGCCAAAACGGCGGGTAAAGTGCGCTCACGCGGCGTAGAGATGGATGTCGCCGGGTCGTTAACCGACAACCTGAGCATCATCGCCAGCTACGGCTATACCGACGCCAAGGTACTCGACGATCCGGACTACGCCGGCAAGCCGATGCCAAACGTGCCAAAGCATACCGGTTCCCTGTATATGACCTATGACGTGCATAACGTCTATGCCAGCAACACCCTGACGCTCGGCGCCGGGGGGCACGCGGTCAGCAAGCGTTCCGCCACCAACGGCGCGGACTATTATCTGCCGGGGTACGGCGTCGCGGACGTGTTCGCCGCCTATAAGATGAAGCTGCAGTATCCGGTCACCCTGCAGGTTAACGTTAAGAACCTGTTTGATAAGACCTACTACACCTCGTCAATCGGTACCAATAACCTGGGCAACCAGATTGGCGACCCGCGCGAAGTGCAGTTTACGGTGAAGATGGATTTTTAAGCGCCTGACGCTCTCCCGGCGCAGCGCAACGTTGCCGCCGGGAGACGCTCCCCATCGCCAATCTTACCAGTCCTCCGCCTGGCCCAGGATGCGCAAAATGTCCTGCCGATGACCAACCAGCTGCGGATTATCGCGGTGGCGCGGAAAGGGCAGCGGCAGCGTAAATTCGGCAATAATTCGCCCCGGACGCGGCGACATCACCAGCACCCTTTCGCACAGTAGCAGCGCCTCTTCAATATCGTGCGTCACCAGCAGGCTGGTATAGCCCTGCTGCTGCCAGAGCGAGATAAGCTCGCGCTGCATGCTGATGCGCGTCAGGGAATCCAGCTTGCCTAAGGGTTCATCGAGCAGCAGCAGCCGAGGCTCGTTAAGCAGCGCCCGCGCCAGCGCCGCCCGCTGGGCCATTCCGCCGGAGAGCTGACGCGGCCAGGCGGCGCTAAACGCCTCGAGCCCCATCCGCGCAATCAGCGCGTCGGCCTTTGGCTCCAGCCCTTTTCTCCCCTGCGCCTGCGGCCCGAGCAGCACATTTTGCCGCACCGTCAGCCACGGATAGAGGGTCGGGTCCTGAAACACCAGGATCCGCTCCGGCCCCGGAGCCCCCATGCGGCGGTCATCGATCTGCACCTGGCCGCTTTGCAGCGCCTCCAGCCCCGCCAGCAGCCGCAGCAGGGTGGATTTACCGCAGCCCGACGGCCCAAGCAGCGCCACGCTCTCTCCGGGTCGCAGCTGCAGGCTGATATTCTCCAGCACCGGCACCGTCTGCCTGCCCAGCGCGAAGGCGTGGCTCAGATGGGCGATGTCGATGGCCGCACCGGCCGGCGTTGCCGTGGTCGTTACCATGTCATGCCTCCTCGCTGCCAGCTCAGCAGCCGGTCGCGCAAAATAAACAGTCCGCTAATCAGGCCGGAACAGAGAAAGGCCATCACCAGCAGCGCGGCGTACATGTTGGGGTAGGCCGCCCAGCCCTGCGCCCACTGCAGATAAAAGCCGATCCCGGATTTGACGCCCACCATCTCAGCGACGATCAGCACCGAAAACGAGGCGCCTAACCCCATAAACAGCCCGACGAAGACGTTCGGCAGCGCGGCGGGAATGGCCACCCGCAGGATCAGAAAGCGCTGGCTGGCTCCCAGCGTGCGCGCCACGTCGTACCAGGCTTTGTCGATACTCATCACCCCGGACCACGTCAAAACGGTGACCGGAAACCAGGTGCTGAGGGCAATTAAAAAGACGCTGGCCCCGAAGCTGGAAGGGAAGATAAACAGGCACAGCGGCAGCAGCGCCGTTGACGGCACCGGCCCGAGCAGGCGCAGCACCGGATGCAGCCAGTAGCCAATGCGCTGCGACCAGCCAATGGCCAGTCCGCTGATAAAGCCGCTGGATGTCCCGAGCAGCACCCCAAGGCTCAGCAGGCCCAGCGAGTGCAGCAGGCTATCCAGCAGGCGCGGCCAGTCGTCATACAGCACTTCGATCAGCGCCTGCGGCGGGGCAAAAAACGGTACCGGCAGGAGCGCGGATTTCGCCGTCAGCCACTCCCACAGGCCGAACAGCACCGGCAGCAGCGCCAGCCATTTCCCGGCATGCTGCAGACGCCCGCCCCGCTGGCGCCAGTAGCGGTAGCTCAGCGCCAGCAGCAGCAGCCCGCCGGCTATCGCGAACTGCGCCATCGCCCAGCCTTCGCTGTAGGGCCAGCGTCGCCCGGCATCCGGCCACCTGAGGGTAAAAAGCCCGCCCGCCAGCCACAGCGCGGCGGCCAGCAGGCCTTCAGCCCACAGCGGACCGCCCGCCCGCGGCCGCGACAGCGCCTGCTCAGGCGAATACGTTGGCATAAATACTCTCCGCAAACTGATGGGGATCGGTCCCGGGCTTGATCACCTGCACGCGCTGCAGGTCAATAACGTACTGGGTCAGCTCTTTCACGAACGCCTCGCCGACGGCGTGGTGGCCGTGGCCCTGGCCGTGGAGGATCCCCGAGACCTCGGTTTCATTGGTATTTAGCGCGTGGGCCATAAACGCCTGCGCCACGCTTTCCGGATGGGCCGAAGCGTAGCTATGCGCCTCCAGAATGGCCTGGGTCAGCGCGGCGGCCGCCGGCTTGTGGTCCCGCGCCAGCGATCCGCTAACCCCCAGCACGCAGCAGCTGAGGTCGGCATAATCCCCGCTCATATTGCTGGCGATCAGCTGATACTTTCCGGTAGCCAGCAGGCGGTAGCTGAAGGGTTCGCTGCCGCTGATGGCGGCAATCTCGCGTTTATCGAGCGCCACGCTCAGCAAATCGGCGGGATAGACCTTCCACTGCACGTCGCTTAGCGGATCGATCCCGTGACGTTTGAGCAAAATGGCGAAGAAGTTTTTATCCGGGCCGGCCATATCGGTCACCCCGATAGTCTGCCCTTTCAGGCTCTCCAGGCCGCCAAACGGCGAGTTTTTTGCCGTCAGCAGATTCAGGCAGCCGCCGTGCGTCCCGGCGGTGAGCTTGACGTCAAAACCCTGCTCCAGCGCCTTCAGCCAGCGCAGCGCCATCCCGACGCCGGCGTCCGCCTTGCCGGTGGCTATCGCCTCCAGCAGAACGTCGGTCGAATTACCAAAATTGACGAACTCGACGTCGAGGTTGTACTTACTGAAAAACTTCTGCTGCTCGGCCACCGCGACCGGGGCAAGGCACACCGCGCTTTTGTTGATCGCCAGCTTGATTTTGTACGGTTCGGCCAGGCGCAGCGCCAGATTTTCGCCCTCTGCGGGCATCGCCGCCATATCATGCGCCCACAGCGGCCAGGCCGTTGCCGCCAGCGCCGTGCCGGCGCTCAGCTGTAGAAAGCGACGGCGTGAAAAAGCGTGCTGGATCATGGCGTGGTCTCCTGCTGAGCGGCTGGCGCAGGCACGGTAAAGCCGTCATCAAACGTCGGCGTGACGTCCAGCCTGGCGCGAATCAGCCCGTTGGCCTGATAAAAATCGGCGGTGGCCTGCTGCTGGGCGACGATGCGCGAGTCCAGGCGCTGCCACTGCGATTGCCGGTTAGCGAACTGCGCCCGGGCGATATCCGCTGGAAAACGGATAATCTCGCCGAGGGTTTTGCCGTAGCTGTCCAGATTGGCATAGGCCCAGCGCTCCGCTCCCGCCAGGCGATGCAGATAATCCTGCAGCGCCGCCCGTTTAGCCGGGTCCTTGAGGCTGGCGTCGGTGGCAGCAAGGAAGGTATTGCCGGGCAGCAGTCCCTTGCCGCTGACCAGAATTTGCCCCTCGGCGGTTTTCACCAGCTGGGTGGTGTAGGGCTCCCAGGTCGCCCAGGCATCCACCGACCCGTTGAGCAATGCCACTTTGGCATCAACCGGGCCGAGGAAGACCCACTGCACGTCCCTGGGCGATATCCCCGCCTGCTCCAGCGCTTTGAGGGCGACAAAATGGCCGATGGACCCCTTACCGGTAGCGATGCGTTTGCCCTTTAAGTCCGCCGCGCTTTTCAGCGGGCTGTCCGGAGAGACCAGCACCGCGGTGCCGGCGGGGTTGCTCTTATCGACGGCGATCGCTTTTACCGGCGCGCCGTTGGCGAGGGCGAACAGCAGCGGCGCATCGCCGATAATCCCGGCATCAACCGCACCGGCGTTCAGCGCTTCGGCCAGCGGCGCGGCGGCGGGAAACTCCGCCCACTTAATGTCGTAATTCAGGTTCTGCAGCGCATTCGCGGCTTCAAGCTGCGAGCGCATGCCGCCTTTTTGATCGGCAATGCGCAGCGTGACGCGCTCCTGCGCCGCCGCATAGCCGCTCAGCGCCAGCAGCATTAGCGCCGCGGCTAAAGGTGTTCTCTTTCGTTCGCGCATGGTGATTATCCTTATAATTGAAAAGCCTGTTTACCCGCCGCCTGCCAGGCGCTGTCGCTCTGCGGCGTGTGCACCCTTCCGCACAGCACGTTGCGGTAGTGGCGCTCCAGAGGATGCTGGCGGCTGAGCCCGTGATTGCCGGTGAGCTCCAGCGCCAGGCCTACCGCCAGAATGGCGTTGTCGGTGATGGTCACCTTCGCCAGATTGGCTTCAGCGGCGGTAAACCCCAGCGCGGCCGCCCGCTGCAGCAGGCAGCGGTTGGTTAGCAACGCGCTCTCGATCTGCCCTACTTTTTCCTGCACCCGCGGCAGCTGGCTTAGCGGCTGCCCAAGGCTTCCAGGGATACGTGAACGCAGCCAGCCCAGCAGCCAGTCGCGCGCGGCGCGGGCGACGCTGTCGTAAATTGCCGCCAGCAGCGCCGCGTGGCGGTTGGCAAACAGCCGCGTCTGTTCGGCATTCGGCCCCGGCGGCGTCGCCGCAGGCCAGGTCTCCACCGCGCTCTCCGGCGCCAGCAGCACGTTGCTGAAGATCGCTTCATGGCTGCCGGTGGCGCGCATTCCCGCGTGATCCCAGCTCCTGACGATAGTGACGCCGTCACTTTTAGCCGGCACCAGCCAGGTCCCCACCAGCGGGTCGGGGTCATCGCTCCGCGCCCAGACGGCCAGCCAGCTCAGCCCCTCAACGCCGGTGGTATAGAGCTTGTGGCCGTTAAGCCGCCAGCCTTGCGCGGTACGGGTGGCGATCGTTTGCGGCAGGCCGCCGCGCGCCGGGGAACCGAGCTCTGGTTCAACCCGCAGGCTGTTGATGAGGCCGCCGCGCTCGACGGCATCGCGAAAGACCCGTTCGCGCAGCGGCTCCGTCCAGCCATCGCTCTCCGCCAGCCGCAGATGGTGCAGATACTGCATACAGACGATCAGCGCCGTCGCCGGTTCCCCCCACGCGATGGCGGAAATCGCCTCCTGCAGCTGCAGCAGGTCCGCCTGCGCGCCGCCGTAGCGCCGCGGCGTCGCCAGGCTCAGAAAGCCTTCCTGTCGCAGCAGGTCGAGGTTGTGCCGGGGGAATTCGCCGCTGCGGTCAAGTTCTGCCGCCCGTTCCGCCATCTGCCGGCGGATATCCGTCAGCCGCTGCGGCCAGCTGGCCGCCGGCCGAGGCGGAGCCTGGGGAGGATAGCTCACGATACCCGCGCCTTAGCCGCCCGCAGCGCCGCCTTTTCGCGGGCGATCGGCAGCAGCGCTTTGCCATATTCCTGCGCATCGTTGAGCGGATCGAAGCCGCGGATCAGGAAGTTGTGGACCCCGAGGTCGTAGTAATCGAGCAGCGCGTCGGCAACCTGTTCCGGCGTCCCCACCAGCGAGGTAGAGTTATGCCCGCCGCCCACCAGCTTCGCAATGCCGGTCCACAGGCGCTTATCCACCACGTTCCCCTGCTCCGCCGTCGCCCGCAGGCGCTGGGCGCCGACGCTTTCCGGTTTAGCTTTAAATCCACCGTCACTCTGCGCCGCGCGCTCGGAGGCCACGTGTAAAATATGTTCGGCTTTTTCCCAGGCCTGCGCTTCGCTGTCGGCGATAATCGGCCGGAAGGAGACGCTGAAATCAATTTCGCGCTGATGTTTTGCCGCTTCAGCCCGCACCCGCTTAACCGTCTCCTGGGTTTGCCCCAGCGACTCTCCCCACAGGGCAAAGACGTCGGCGTGCTTACCGGCCACCCGAATGGCAGCTTCTGAAGAGCCGCCAAAATAGAGCGGAATATGCGGCTTTTGCAGCGGACGAATGGCCGACCATGCCTGCTCGGCCTGGTAGAACTCATTGGCGATATCGACCGGCTGCTCCGCGGTCCAGATTTTTCGTACCGTTTCAAGGAAGGCGTCGGTGCGCGCATAGCGCTGGTCGTGATTGAGATAGTCGCCGTCGCGGCGCTGTTCGGCATCGTTGCCGCCGCTGATAATATGCACCGCGAGGCGGCCGCCGAGCAGATGCTCAAGGGTGGCGAATTTTCGCGCGGCGAGGGTTGGCGAAACAAAACCCGGGCGGTGGGCGAGCAGGAAGCTGATTTTTTGCGTCGACAGCCCGGCCAGGGCGGTTACCAGAAAGCCATCGGGCTGATCGGACCAATGCCCCACCAGCAGACGGTCAAACCCGGCGGCCTCGTGAGTCTGGGCAAAACGAACGATATAGTCGCGGTCAAAAATCGGCCCTGCCGGGGCGATAGTTTCGGACGCAAGACGGTGGCCGATCATGCCGAGAAACTGAATGCTCATACAAACTCCTTGGGTCAGGGTAACGGGCTGGCCGCGGCGGCGGCGCGATATCGTTACCCTATACACGGGAGCTTAATGAACAAAATGCATTTTTATCATATCTTAATATGCTAAATCAGCATTTAGATAAATTACGCATGTTTTTCAGTCAGATGACGCCAGCTGTTGCACGATTTTTGCGGCAAAAAAAGTGAGCGGCTGCTGAAGATTAGCCAGATTCTGCGCGCTGATTTGCCATAAGCAGACCGCGGGCTGGAAATCGGCCAGCGCCAGGATGCTAATCTCATCGCGCCACGGGCTGGCGGTCAGCGCCGCGCGGGGCACGATGCCCAGCCCCAGCCCCTGCGCCACCAGGCCAATCTGCAGCTGAGCCCCCGCGGTCTCGGTATTAAGCTGTAGCCGCAGCCCCTGGGCCTGCAGCTCGCGAATCAATCCCGCCCGCAGCCCGCAGCCGTCGGGGTTGAGCACCCAGCCGTGCGCCGCGTAGTCCCGGAGCGCCCCGGCGGAGAGGCGCAGGCTCTTGCCGGCAATCACCACGATATCCAGCGGACACAGCAGCCGCCCGCTGTAGCCCTCCGCGAAGGCCTGCTGCGCCGGGCCCATCGCCAGCACGCCGTCAAGCTCGACGCTTTCCAGACGCTTCTGCAGCTGGCCGCTCCAGCCGCAGGTGACCTGCGGCTGGAGGTGCGGGAACTGCTGACGCAGCGCCGTCAGCGCCGGCTGGAGGGCGATTTCAGCCACGCTCTGCGGTAGGCCAAGGCGCAGAACGCCGCGCGGCTCCGCCTCCGGGTCCAGCAGCCCGTAGAGCTTTTTGGTTTCCCGCTTGATGGTCAGGCACTGCTCATATACGCGATGCCCGGCGACGGTCAGGGTCAACGGCCTGGTCTGACGCTCCAGCAGGGTCACGTTCAGCGTCTGTTCCAGCCGCTGCAGCCGGCGGGTGATCGCCGACTGGGTAATGCCCAGATATTCCGCCGCCTGATTCAGCGAGGAGAACTGTACGGTGGCTAACAGGGCGTCGATGTCGTCAATGCGCATAGGTTCCTTAGAGTCAGTCTCGCCAAACTCTTAATGTTTATTTTGCATATTAATATATGCGGAAATTGCATTTAAATAATATTAACGCCTTTGTTAGCGTATTGACCAGCCCCTCTGACAGGAACCGATGATGAGCACTCCACGACTGGAAAAATTACGCCATTTTATTCAAGACGTTGACGTCCTGCATCGCCAGGTCAGCCAGCCGTCGTCGCTGCTGGATGCGGTTGCCCTGCGGCTGGCGGCGCTGGTGAAGCAGGATGACTGGCTGCCGGACGAGTACGCCCTGCCGCATCCCCATCACTATCAGCAGTATCTGCTGCACGCCGACTCCGGGCAGCGTTTTTCGATAGTCAGCTTTGTCTGGGGGCCAGGACAGTCTACGCCGATCCACGACCACCGGGTGTGGGGCGCGATCGGCATGCTGCGCGGGGCGGAAGAGAATCAGCGCTACCGCCTCGACGACGCCGGAACGCCGGTGGCTGACGGTATCGCGCAGCGGCTCTCCCCCGGCGAGGTGGAGAAAGTCTCCGCCCGCGACGGCGATATTCACCGGGTCAGCAACGCGCTGGCGGATCGCGTGTCGATCAGCATCCACATCTACGGCGGCAATATCGGCGCCGTCAAACGTGCCGTGTACACCCCGGAAGGCGTTAGCAAACCGTTTATCTCCGGCTACTCCAACCGCCATTTACCCAATATCTGGGATCTCTCTAAGGATAATTAATATGCCCGTTCACTCCTTACGCCAGGCCGCACAGATCCGCCAGGCGCTGCTCGACGGCGCTGAGCTGGCGCTGATCGACGTACGTGAAGAAGCGCACTTCGCCACCGCGCATCCGCTGTTCGCCGCAAACCTGCCGCTCAGCAAGCTGGAGCTGGAAATAAGCCGCCGGGTGCCGCGCCTGACGACGCCGATAACCGTTTACGATAGCGGTGAAGGCCTTGCAATAGTCGCTCTCGAACGCCTGCGCGGCTGGGGCTACCGCGACGTTGCCCTGCTCGACGGGGGGCTGGCGGGCTGGCAGCGCAGCGGCGGAGAGCTGTTTCAGGACGTCAACTCCCCGAGCAAAGCGTTTGGTGAACTGGTCGAGAGCCAGCGTCATACGCCTTCGCTGAGCGCGCAGGAGGTTCAGGCGCTGATTGACGGCCCGCAGCCGGTGGTGGTGCTGGACGCCCGACGCTTCGATGAGTATCAGACCATGAGTATTCCCGGCAGCATCAGCGTTCCCGGCGGCGAGCTGGCGCTGCGGGTTGACGGCCTCGTGACCTCGGAGCAGACGCCGATCGTGGTTAACTGCGCGGGACGCACCCGCAGCATTATCGGCGCCCAGTCGCTGCTCAACGCTGGAGTGCGTAATCCGGTCTACGCCCTGCGTAACGGAACCATCGGCTGGACGCTGGCCGGATTAGCGCTGGAGCACGGCCAGCAGCGGCGCTATGACCCTGAGCGGCAGGCGTCGACGGCGCGCCTCCAGCAGGTGCGCGCGCTGGCCGAAAGCGCCGGGGTGGCGTTTATTGACGACGCGACTCTGCAGCGCTGGCGGCGCCAGGAGGATCGGACCACCTATCTGTTCGATGTTCGCAGCCCGGAGGAGTATGCCGCCGGCCACCTGCCCGGCAGCCTCAGCGCTCCTGGGGGACAGCTGGTGCAGGAGACGGACCACCATGCCAGCGTGCGCGGGGCGCGGATCGTCGCGCTGGATGATGACGGCGTTCGCGCGGCCATCACCGCCTCCTGGCTGGCGCAGATGGGCTGGGAGGTGGCGGTGCTGCGCGAAGCGAATCCGGCAGGTTTTAGCGAGCGCGGCGTACCGGCAGCCAGCGTACCGCCGGCCCCGGAGGCGGAAGAGATCGCGCCCCGCCAGCTGGCGGAGCTGCTGAATGAACCAGGCACCGCGGTGCTGGATTTCACCACCAGCGCCAACTACGCGGCGCGGCATATTCCCGGCGCCTGGTGGCTGGTGCGCTCCCAGCTCAAGCAGGCGCTGGCGGTTCTCCCGCCCGCCGAGCGCTATGTGCTCACCTGCGGCAGCAGCCTGCTTGCACGTTACGCCGTCACCGAAGTCGCGGCGCTTACCGGTAAGCCGGTGCAGCTGCTGCGCGGCGGCACGCAGGCGTGGATAGCGGCCGATCTGCCGCTGGAGCGGGGCGATACGCACCTGGCGAGCGAACGTAGCGACCGCTATCGTCGCCCGTATGAGGGAACGGATAACTCTCCCCAGGCGATGCAGGCCTATCTTGACTGGGAGTTCGGACTCGTCGAGCAGCTGGCGCGCGACGCCACCCACGGCTTTAGGGTGCGCTAGCCGGCGCCGTCGTTCTCGCGGTCAGGCGCACGCATAATCCACGAGAACTGAAAGGTTTTCGCTGCCGGGAAATGGGTGCGCCGCCGGAACGAGCCCAGCGTCTGCGGCGTGCAGTAGGTGCAGCTTCCCAGCCACTCGACGTTTTCATCCGCCACGCCGGCGCGCTGCAGCAGCAGCCGGGCAAAAGCCCGCAGATCGAACCACAAATTATCCGCCTCCGTCCCCCGGGCCTGCTCCGCTCTGGCAGGCTGCGCGGGGCGCTGATGGAACAGGAGGTCACGATGCCGCCGCGCCAGCTCGCCCGCCGGCATCGTCAGCAGAGAGCGATAAAAGTCGGCGGAGACTTCATAGCAGCAGGCGTGGATATGCGGCCCAATCGCCACTATCACCTCCTCCGGCGCCACCCGATGCTCGCGGAACAGCGCCAGGCTGTTTTCGACGATCCCGCTCGCCGCGCCGCGCCATCCGGCGTGGACGCTGCAGACGTAGCGCCCGTCGCGGGAGGCCATCAGCATCGGCAGGCAGTCCGCAGTCACCACCCCCACCTTTTGCCCGCTTCGGGCGGTGAACACCGCGTCGGCGTGCGGCCGTTCCGCCAAAGGCGGCCTGATAGTGATGGACAACGTTGCCGTGAACCAGCTTAACCGGCGCCATTTCGCCGTAGGGAAAGGCGGCGGTCTCATGCACGTCAAGGAAGGCATGGCGGATGCCGGGAATATCGCTTAATAACCGGGATTGAAAGGACATGATGGCAGCGAAAATAAATTAATGATGATTTACCGTATGCCAAAGTCGGCGGATGCGCAAGGCGGCCGGACGGCAGGCGAAAGAGTGGAATCACCTTGATCTTAAGGGGTATACGCGACGTTTAGCGTTGCTTCCGACAACGCTATATATTTTAATACACAACGATTCTTTCCCATCTAACCGAGCCGCCTATGTCAACACTACCTCGTTTCCTGCTCAGCCTGACGCTGATCGGCAGCACTCTGTTCGCCGGTAACGCCTTTGCCGATCGCACCATCATCGACCAGACGGGGCGCCAGGTCACCCTGCCGGATCGCGTTAACCGCGTCGTCGTGCTTCAGCATCAGACCCTGAACCTGCTGGTGCAGCTTAACGCCGCCGACGACGTTGTCGGCGTCATGAGCAGCTGGAAAAAGCAGCTCGGCCCGGCCTTTGCGCGCTTTATGCCCGCCATCGAAGGGCTGCCAACGCCGGGGGATTTAACCCAGGTCAACATCGAAAGCCTGCTGGCGCTGCATCCGCAGGTGGTGTTCGTCGCCAACTACGCTCCCCAGGCGATGATTCAGCAGATTCAGAATGCCGGAGTCCCGGTCGTCGCCGTGTCACTGCGCCAGGACGCCGAGGGGGAGCAGAACAAAATGAACCCGTCGATGGCCGACGAAGAGCAGGCCTATAACGAAGGGCTGAAACAGGGTATTCGCCTGATTGGCGAGGTGGTCGATCGTAAGGCCCAGGCGGAAGAGCTGATTCGCTACACCTTTAGCGCCCGGGCGCAGGCCAACGCGCCGGTTGCCGACATTCCCGACGGCCGGCGGGTCCGCGTCTATATGGCTAATCCCGATCTTAATACCTACGGCTCCGGGAAGTATACCGGCCTGATGATGAAGCACGCGGGCGCGCTGAACGTGGCGGCCGCCTCGGTGAAGGGCGCGCGTCAGGTCTCGCTGGAGCAGGTGCTGCAGTGGAACCCGGAGGTGATCTTTGTCCAGGACCGCTATCCGGAAGTGGTGAAACAGATTATCGCCGATCCGCAGTGGCAGAGAATCGACGCGGTCAAAAACCATCGCGTCTGGCTGATGCCGGAATACGCCAAAGCCTGGGGCTACCCGATGCCGGAAGCGCTGGCGATCGGCGAACTGTGGATGGCGAAAAAGCTCTATCCGTCCCGCTATAACGCCGTCGACGTCGACGCCAGGGCGGAGGATTATTACCAGCGCTTTTACCGCGTAAAATGGACGCCCGATGCTCAGTAATCGTCACCCGGCCCTGCTGCAGGGAGGCCTGGCGCTGGCAACGCTGATGATCGCCGTGACTTCACTCTGTTTGGGTCAGTATCCGCTGGGCCTCGGCGAGGTCTTTCGCCAGCTTGGCCATCTGTCGCCCGCCGACGGCGTGGCCGGGCAGATCGTCTGGTCGGTGCGTCTGCCGCGGGTGGTGATGGCGCTGCTGGCCGGCGGCGCGCTGGGCCTGTGCGGGGCCACCCTGCAGGGGGTATTTCAAAACCCGCTGGTTGATCCGCATATCATTGGCGTGACCTCCGGCTCCGCTTTCGGCGGGACGCTGGCGATCCTCTTAGGCCTGGACACGCTGCTGATGATGGCCTCAACGTTCGGTTTTGGCCTGCTGGCGCTGATGCTGGTGTACCTGATTGCGGCGCTGCAGGGGCGGGAAAACACCCTCGTGCTGATCCTCTCGGGCATTATCCTCAGCGGCTTTTTCGCCGCGCTGGTCAGCCTGATGCAGTATCTGGCCGATAGCGAAGAGACGCTGCCGAATATCGTCTTCTGGCTGCTGGGCAGCTTCGCCACCGCTAACTGGCATAAGGTGCTGCTGATGGCGCTGCCGGTTATCGCCGCCGCAACCACTCTCTATCGGCTGCGCTGGCGGATTAACCTGCTGGCGCTGGAGGATAAGGACGCCCGCGGGCTGGGGGTATCGGTCACCGCGCTGCGGCGTTGCGTGCTGGTCTGCTGCGCCGTGCTGGTGGCCGCGCAGGTGGCGGTCAGCGGCAGCATCGCCTGGGTCGGTCTGGTTATTCCGCACCTTGCCCGCCTGCTGGTCGGCGCCGACCATCGACGCCTGCTGCCCACCGCCTTCTGGCTCGGCGGCGGCTTTATGGTGGTGGTGGACAGTCTGGCCCGCACCTTAACCCAGGCGGAGATCCCGATTGGGATTATCACCGCCCTGCTCGGCGCGCCGCTGTTTAGCTGGCTGCTTTTCCATTCCCGTCGTCGAGGAACCGTCTGATGGAGGCCTCCCTTAGCCTGACGCAGCTGCTTTATGGCCACCGTCAGCCGCTGTTTGCTCCCCTTAGCCTGCGCTGTCGCGCCGGCGAGATCTGGGCGATCCTGGGCGCTAACGGGCGCGGAAAAAGCACGCTGCTTGATACGCTGACCGGCGTGCTGCCGCCGCTCGGCGGCCGGTTTGAGTCCGTCGACGGCACCGCCATCGTGCCGCAATCTTTTCGCCCGGCATTCAGCTGGCAGGTGCAGGAGGTGGTGCTGATGGGCCGCGCTCGCCATGTCAATCTGTTCGCCCAGCCCGGAGCTGAAGATAGACGGCAGGTTCAGGAGGCGCTGCGCCAGCTGGGGATTGCGCATCTGGCCGCCGCATCCTTTCGCGCGCTCTCCGGCGGCCAGCAGCAGCTGGTCCTGATTGCCCGCGCGCTGGTGGGCGCCAGCCAGAATATCCTGCTCGACGAGCCCTGCTCGGCGCTGGATCTCGCTAATCAGCAGGTGGTGCTGCAGCTGATTAGCGATCTGGCGCATCGCCAGACGCGCACGGTGCTGTTCACCACCCACGATCCTACCCACGCCCTGCAGATAGCCAGCCATACTTTACTCCTGCTGCCTGACGGCGAGTGGCTGGCGGGACGCTCCGCCGAGGTGCTGAGCGAAGCCAATCTGCAGCGGGCCTACGGTTTGCCGGTCCACAAAATCGATCACCCCGGCTCGGCCGTACCGCTGCTGGCGCCGCAGTTTACGATCCGCCGCTGACCGGCAAAAAGCCCGCCGCGCGCAGGTAGCCCTGCCCCTCGTCGCCAAGAATAAAGCGGCTGAGCCGCTGCGCCCCGGCGCTCTCTTCGGTTTGTGTCAGGTAGTAGTCGGCGCGAACGTTCCACGGCGGCGGAATGGCGACGGTACGCAGCGCGTCGCCGGCCGCCATTTGGCCGGCGTAGTGGGCGTAGCCGATAAACAGATCGGCTAACCCTTCGCCAATCAGCCAGGCCCCTGCCGTGCTGCCCGGCGGGACCTGTAGCGAGCCCCTTCCCCCCACCAGCTGCCGCGCGCGGGCCATCATCCGCCGCCCGGCCCCCGGATAGCCGGCTTCAATCCGTTCGAATAGTTGCCAGGTATAGTCGCCGGAAGGATCGCAGCCCGGCGTTGAGGTCGCCAGGCGTAGCTGCGGGTCGCAGAGCAGCGTCAGCCAGTCGGCCTCATCGCTAGCGGCCGTTCGTCGCACGGTGAGCATCAGCTGGTTAGCGGCAAACGGCCAGCACTCGCCCGCCAGCCCCGCCTGCTGCAGCGCCTGCGGATGCTGGCTATTGGCGGAGGCGAAAACCGAGCAGCGCTCCCCGGCCTCAATCCGCTCGCGCAGCAGGCCCGCGGGAGCAAAATGCGCCTCGACCGCAATGCCGGTAAGCTGATGAAAACGCGCCAGCAGCGGGACAAAGGCGCCCTTCAGGCTCCCCGCCGCCAGCAGAACGATGCAAGGTGTCATAGATCTCTCGCTGAAGCCCGGAAATGCTGGCTATGGTAACCGGACTGAGCGCGTTTCAGTAGCGAATTTCCGCCAGCTCCCGCAGCCGTTCCGGGGTCGCCACCGGCAAATTGAAAAAGCGCAGGTAGGCGGGGATCATTTCAAACAGCATGTCGGTGCCGCGCTGGATCGCGCAGCCCCGCTCCTGCGCCGCCCGCAGCAGCGGCGTCATTTCGTGGGTCATCACCACTTCGCCCACCCAGCAGGCGGGCGACAGCCGCTGCGGGTCCAGCGGCAGCGGGTCGTCGGCCTTCATGCCCAGCGGCGTAGCGTTGACCACCAGGTCATGCCCCTGCGGATCGCGCTGCATCAGGCTGAGATCCAGCACCGGATAGTGCCGCAGCAGACGCCCGGCCAGCGCCTGCACCGCCTGCGGACGGCTATCGTAGAGCGTCAGGGCGCGGACCCCCGCCGCCGCCAGCGAAGCGGCGATCGCCGAGCCAACGCCGCCGCAGCCGATGACCAGCGCCCGCGCGCCCTGGGGCTGAAAACCCTTGCGACGGATGCCAAGGACGAAGCCTTCGCCATCAAACATATCCCCGCTCAGGCTGCCGTCGGCCTCGCGGCGAATGGCGTTACACGCGCCGGCAATTGCCGCCGTGGGGCTGAGATGCTGCACCAGGCCGCAGGTGGCAATCTTGTGCGGCATGGTAACCAGCGCGCCGACGATATTGGTCATCGAGAACAGCGGCGCGATAAAGGCGGCATAGTCCTCAGGTCTGACCCCCATCGGCACCACTTTGACATCCACCTGCTGGTTTACAAACCACGGGTTATAAATCATCGGCGCCTTAAAACTGACGGTAGGATAGCCAAGGTGCGCTATCAGCCGCGTGTTGCCACTAATCACCATCTCCTGCCCCTCTCTCTATTTCGCCAGCTCGATGCGCTTGACGTCGCCAAGAATAAACAGATATGCCACCACGCCGAGCAGCGCCGCGCCGCCGATATAGATCAGCGCATAGAAGAAGCTGCCGAAGGCCGCGACGATAAAGCCGACGATCAGCGGCGTGAGGATCCCGGCAAGGTTGGCGCAGAAGTTGAACAAACCGCCGGTCAGCCCGCCCAGCCCCCGTGGAGCGATATCGGAAATCAGCGTCCAGCCGAGGCCGACCATGCCCTGACCAAAGAAGGCGAACGACATCACGAGGATCACCGCCAGATCGCTGGTCAGCCAGTTGGCGGAGATAATGGTGCTGGCCATCAGCAGGCCGGCAACGATAGGCAGCTTGCGCCCAAGGTTCGCCGAGCCGGTGGCCTTCAGCAGCCTGTCGGATACCCAGCCGCCGAACATCACCCCGCCGGCGGCGGCGAGGAACGGCAGAATGGCGAAGAAGCCCACTTTTAGCCACGGCATGTGGCGCTCGGTCGCCAGGTAGGTCGGAAACCAGGTCAGGAAGAAGACCAGTACCGTATTGCCGGCAAACTGGCCGATGCTGGCGCCGAGGATCTGCCGCTTGCCGAGCAGCTGGCGGACCAGCGGCCAGCTGAAGAGCGTCCGCTGCTGCATCGCGGTAGTCATGCCGCCGCCGCTGGCGATATGGTCACGCTCCTGCGGGCTAAGCTGCTTATCCTCGTGCGGCTCGCGGTAGCAGCGCCACCACACCAGCGCGAACAGCACGCCGACCGCGCCGACGCTGATAAACAGCGTCCGCCAGCCAAAGCTGCCCATGATCCAGAACAGCAGCGGAGAGAAGCAGGCCAGCCCAAGATATTCGCCCACCGTATATACCGCAGTGGCTTTGGCCCGCTCCTGCTGGGGGAACCAGGCGCTGACGACCCGGCTGTTGACCGGAAAGCACGGCGCTTCGCTGACCCCGAGGCCAAATCGGCAAAGCAGCAGCGTTTTGAGGCCAAGCGCCATGCCGTGAAACAGGGTAAACAGCGACCACAGGGTCAACGACAGGAAATAGGTCACCTTGTTGCCGAAACGGTCGAGGAACAGGCCGCCGGGGATCTGCGCCAGCGCGTAGGTCCACGCGAAGGCGGAAAACACGATCCCCATCACCGCGGCATCGATGCCGAGCTCGGAGGTTAAGCTGGGGGCCGCAATGCCTAATACCGTTCGGTCAAGGTAGTTAATCATCGTACCGACGGCCAGCAGCGAAAGGATCCCGATACGCCGCCGGGAGCGGCGCGCGGTGGTCACGGTCGCCGCCGTCGCCGCGTGGTTATGGCTATAAGAACTCATAGTCGTTTCCTGTCATAGACACGTTATCACCCGGGCCGCTGTTGTACGGGCGGCAGGAACGTTGCCGCCTTAACGCAGCGCGAGTGATGTGGTGCGTTGGGTGCAGATGAATGTTGTTATTGTATGGGCGACACGTATCAGATGAACCATTTGATACAAATTAGCCGTACTGCATCGCCGAAAGACGCACCGCCGCGTTCGCCGCGCCGTAGAGCGCGTAGCCGTCACGTCTTTCGGTCAACTCAAAGAAAAAGCGCCCTGCGGAAAAGGGTCGGGTGTAGAGATGCAGGAATTCACCGCCCTGGCCATCGCGGTCGTAGAGGAGCTGCAGACGTTTGAACAGCGCCACGCTCTCACCTGCGCCAAAGCGCGCCGCTAAATCCTCATAGTAGTTTGCCGGGATCGGCAGCGCGTTAAGGGAGACCTCAGGCAGGCAATCGAGGGTGGCCGGCAGATCCCGGCAGGCGAAGGCCGCATGCTGCAGGCCTGCGCCCTGATAGCAGGCAACGGAGCGGGCAATCTGCGTCGCGCGGCTTTGAGAAATATTCAGCGCCAGGCGGATGTTGCCCTGCGGGCTATGTACCGCAAGGCTTCGCACCAGACCGTACGGGTCCGGCAGCGTCTGTTCATGTTCGAGCGTAAAGCCGAACACCGTGCGGAAGAACATAATCCAGTTGTCGCGGCTGTCCGCCTCCATCCCGAGCGCCAGGTGATCGATGCCGCTGTAATCATCGCGCACAGCCGCAGGCGGCTGCAGGTGGAAATCGCGGGCATAGATATCGTCCCCGCGCTCAATCAAATAAATCAGGCTGCCATCCGGGGCGCAAACCGCCGGAATCGGGCTTTCATTCGGCCCGGCGTCGCCCTGCCAGGTGGCGTAACCGTAGGCGCGAGCGCGCGCAATAATCGGCGCGCTGCGGCTGACGCCAAGGGCCATCGCGCACAGCGAGATCCCGTGGCGCTGGTAGAAATGGTCGGCCCAGCTGTGCGGCTGAAAGTTGACGACGGCTCTTGCCGCCCCGTTACGCCACAGCGCCACCTGTTTCGAACGATGCTGGCCCTCCTGCTGAAAACCCAGCTGCGCCAGGCGCTGGCCGAGGGTTTTGGCCTCGGAGGGGCTGGCGGCAAACTCAATAAACTCCAGCCCCGTGTAGGGGGCTAACTCCGGCGCGTCAAACAGCGCCGCATCGCTGCTCGCCAGCTGGCGCCGGGTCTGCTCTTCCAGCCACAGCAGCGAACGGTAGCCGTCTTTCGCCGTCGCGCCGTTCGGCGAGGCGCGAAAACCATCATTAAAGATCTCCAGCGACCACGGGCCGCGATAGCCGCAGCGGGTCAGCTCGCAGGCAAAATCCACCAGCGGCAGCTGCCCCTGGCCGGGGAAGCAGCGGAAATGGCGGCTCCATTCGAGGACATCCATCTTCATCAGCGGCGCGTCGGCAAGCTGCAGGAAGGTGACTTTATCCACCGGCACCTCGTGGAGGCGCGCCAGATCGTCGCCGCGCGCCAGGATATGGAAGCTGTCGAGTACGATGCCCATTGCCGGGCTGTTCACCGCTTTTACCCGCTCCCAGGCCTGATGCCAGAGGTTAACGTGAGTCCCCCAGGCCAGCGCCTCATAGCCCACGATAATGCCCTCCTGCTCCGCCAGATCCGCCAGGGCGCGTAAATCCGCCACCTGCAGGGAGATATCGGCGGAGCAGTCCGGCTGCACGTTGCTGCAAAGCAGCATGGTGTCGCAGCCAAGCTCATGCATCAGCGCGAATTTGCGCCTCGCCCGCGCCAGATTGGCCGCAAACTGCGCGCGGCTGGCGCCTTCAAAATCGCGAAAGGGTTGAAAAAGCGTGATTTTTAGCCCTAAATCAGCCGCCAGATTACGAATATCCGCCGGCGTGCCCGTATAATAGAGCAGATCGTTTTCGAAGATTTCGACGCCCTGATAACCCGCAGCGGCAATGGCGTGAAGCTTTTCAGATAAGGTACCGGAAATCGAGACGGTGGCGATTGAGCGCAGCATAGATCCTCGTGTCATCAGCGGACGTGAGCCCTGAATATGTATCATTTGGTTCATTCGCGCCACACAAGGTTGCTAAATTGTGATCGTTATGTGTATTTTTTGTCTCTCAGAAAAAAGGAGTGGTTATGTCCGTGGTTGCTCATGATGAAGCGCAATCCCTGAAAGAGCGGATCTTCACCGCCGCGATTGCCGTATTTGCCGAACACGGGCTTTCGGGGGCGCGGATGGAACAGATCGCCGTCGAAGCGCAGACGACCAAGCGGATGGTGGTCTACTACTTCAAAAGCAAAGAGCTGCTGTATCAGGCCGTGCTGCAGCACGTCTACGCCCGTATTCGCGAAACGGAACAGCAGCTCGGGCTGGAGCAGCTTCCTCCGGTGGAGGCGTTGGTTCAACTGGTGAGGTGGAGCGTGCGCTATCACGCGACCCACGCGGACTTTATGCGCGTGATCTGTATGGAGAATATGCAGCGCGGGAAGTGGCTGCAGTCATCCGGGCAGCTGAAACCGCTGAACCGAACCGCCCTTTCCATCCTCGAGGATATTCTCCAGCGCGGGCAGCAGCAGGGGATTTTTCAGGCCGGGATTGAGCCGCGGGACGTCCACCGGCTGATCAGCAGCTTCAGCTTTTATCAGGTCTCGAATTTTTACACCTTCAACAGCCTCTATCTCGACGATCCGCTGCCGGAAATCGACGATGAGGCGATGGTCGCCCACCACTGCGATATCGCGGTAAAGGCGGTGGTTCGCTTCGTTATATCCTGAAGCCTGAGGCGCTGCCGTCGGCGTTATTCATGTCCTGATAAGGCGTGAATAACCCGGGTCATCGCTTCATGAGTGAGCTCCGAACGGGCGATTTTGGGATTCGCCAGCGCGGTGCGAACGACGCCGGCAATCACGATATGTTTCGGTTCCTGACCAAGATCGCGCATTTCGAGCACGACTTTCCCCACCACGCGGCACATTTCCTGGTACAACTCATCGTCTTTTGCTCGGTTTCCCATCAAATCACGCTCGCAAATTATCATTATCAATCAATTCATTATTGATATCTTTTCCGCATAAATCAAACCAGCGCACCGTTTCTTCGCTAATGGCGAATTTCCATGACCAAACCGCGGCTAAAACGGCACGCAGCGGCCAGTTTATCTTAGCGACTGGCGAAAATTTGTGTTGCAGATAAGATTGTTATTGGTGTGAGTTTTGTTGCGTTTGTATAACGGAAAATGAAACGTTGTTTTCATTTTCCTTTTTTGTTTCATCGTCGTATAATGCACACCGATTCTTTCTTGAATGGTTTCAGCACATTGGACTGCATGATTAAAAGCATAAAAAATTGCCTCTTTTCATGGGCTGAACCGCCAGCACACATTCTTCTGCACGCTCTATTGTTGTCACCTATCCTTAGAGCGTGGCATAGCAGCTTTCGCAATACAGGTTTGCCTCCACGGCAGTGCGCCCACGGAGCGAGATTCCCCTATCCTTCACAACTTAAAGACTAATACCTTCATGAAAAAGACCAAAATTGTTTGCACCATCGGTCCGAAAACCGAATCCGAAGAGATGTTAACCAAGATGCTGGACGCGGGCATGAACGTCATGCGTCTGAACTTCTCTCACGGCGACTATGCTGAACACGGTCAGCGCATCCAGAACCTGCGCAATGTGGTGAGCAAAACCGGTAAAACCGCCGCTATCCTGCTGGATACCAAAGGTCCGGAAATTCGCACCATCAAACTGGAAGGCGGCAACGACGTCTCCCTGAAAGCGGGTCAGACCTTCACCTTCACAACCGACAAATCCGTAGTCGGCAACAACGAAATCGTAGCCGTCACCTATGAAGGTTTTACCTCTGACCTCTCCGTTGGCAACACCGTACTGGTTGACGATGGTCTGATCGGTATGGAAGTTACCGCCATCGAAGGTAAAAACGTTATCTGTAAAGTGCTGAATAACGGCGACCTCGGCGAGAACAAAGGCGTTAACCTGCCGGGCGTATCTATCGCTCTGCCGGCGCTGGCTGAGAAAGACAAACAGGACCTGATCTTCGGCTGCGAACAGGGCGTTGACTTTGTTGCCGCATCCTTTATCCGTAAGCGTTCTGACGTAGTAGAAATTCGCGAACACCTGAAGGCTAACGGTGGCGACAACATTCAGATCATCTCCAAGATCGAAAACCAGGAAGGCCTGAACAACTTCGACGAAATCCTTGAAGCCTCCGACGGCATCATGGTTGCTCGTGGCGACATGGGCGTTGAAATCCCGGTTGAAGAAGTTATCTTCGCCCAGAAAATGATCATCGAAAAATGTATCCGCGCGCGTAAAGTGGTTATCACCGCTACCCAGATGCTGGACTCAATGATCAAGAACCCGCGTCCGACCCGCGCGGAAGCCGGCGACGTCGCTAACGCCATCCTCGACGGCACCGATGCCGTGATGCTGTCCGGCGAATCGGCAAAAGGTAAATACCCGCTGGAAGCGGTTACCATCATGGCGACCATCTGCGAACGTACCGACCGCGTCATGACCAGCCGTCTGGAGTTCAACAACGACAACCGCAAGCTGCGCATCACCGAAGCCGTTTGCCGTGGTGCTGTAGAAACCGCTGAAAAACTGGAAGCGCCGCTGATCGTCGTCGCCACCCAGGGCGGTAAATCCGCTCGCGCAGTGCGTAAATACTTCCCGGATGCCACTATCCTGGCGCTGACCACCAACGAAACCACCGCCCGCCAGCTGGTGCTGACCAAAGGCGTTGTACCGCAGTTGGTTGAGCAGCTGGCCTCTACCGACGACTTCTACATGCTGGGCAAAGAGCTGGCTCTGCAGAGCGGTCTGGCGCGTAAAGGCGACGTCGTCGTGATGGTGTCCGGAGCGCTGGTTCCAAGCGGAACAACCAATACCGCATCCGTGCACGTGCTGTAATAATTTACAGGCTAATTCGTTTTTTTAAAGGCGCCTCCGTGAGGCGCTTTTTTTTTATTCAATCACTAGCTACTCTTAATAAAAATGCAAATCGGAATTTACTATTTAATAAGAGATTATCTAAGATGAATCCGATGGAAGCGTGCTGTTTTCACACAGCTTTTTAAACTAATCCTCCAAATTCGTTGGTTCTTTGAGCGAACGATCAAAAATAAGCGTATTACCGTAAAAAAATATTCTCATCCCAAAAAAGTTTGTGTAATACTTGTAACGCTACATGGAGATTAACTCAATCTAGAGGGTATTAATAATGAATCGTACTAAACTGGTACTGGGCGCGGTAATCCTGGGTTCTACTCTGCTGGCTGGTTGCTCCAGCAATGCTAAAATCGATCAGCTGTCTTCTGACGTTCAGACTCTGAACGCTAAAGTTGACCAGCTGAGCAACGACGTGAACGCAATCCGTTCCGACGTTCAGGCTGCTAAAGATGACGCAGCACGCGCTAACCAGCGTCTGGACAACCAGGCTACTAAATACCGTAAGTAATAGTGCCTGTGTAATAGAAATGGCGCACATTGTGCGCCATTTTTTTTGTCCTGCTCTCCCCGATTTACTGCACTCTTGTACTCTCATCCACCGGCGCATTCTGCACCGACAAATTCGATACCGCCCCTCCGGCACTGCTCTGCTCACCGCCAGAAACCACCACCGGGTAGCCCGCTCTTCTCGACAGCGCGCGCTTCAGCAGCGCCTCGTCGACGGACTTATCGCCGGAAAACTGATGGAATTCCGCCGGGAGCGTATAGGCAATGGTTCGGGTATCGCCGCTTTCATCCTGCGACAGCGGCCGGTGTACCTCAACGTAGCGCCTGCCGTCGGGCTCAACCGCAAACTTCACCGGCTGATTGATGATGCGCACCGGCGTTCCGGTCTTCACCTGGCTAAAGAGTGCCTGAATGTCGGCGGCGTTCATGCGCATACAGCCGGAGCTGACCCGCAGCCCCACGCTATCCGGCGCGTTGGTGCCATGAATGAGGTATTCGCCGTTACCGTACGCCAGGCGCAGCGCATAGCGTCCCAGAGGGTTGTTCGGCCCCGCCGGAATAACGGGCGGCAGCTTAATCCCTTTCTCCAGCGAGCGGGCGCGGATGCCCGCCGTCGGGGTCCAGGTCGGATTGGGGATCTTCTGCCCGACGCGGGTGGTCATCTCCGGCGTTTCCAGCCCAAGCTGGCCAATGCCGAGAGGATAGACCTGCACCTGATTTTGCCCCGGCGGGAAGTAGTAGAGCCGCAGCTCCGCCAGGTTCACGACAATTCCCTCGCGAGGCGTGTCGGGCAGCAGCATCTGCGAAGGGATCAGCACCTGGGTGCCCGGTTCAGGCTCTACCGGCGCCAGCGTATCGTTAGCTTCGAGGATCAGCATTGCCGCGGTATCAAAATGACGAGCAATCGCCTGCAGGTTGCGATCCCCCTCCTGCACCGTCCAGAATTGATTTTGACCAATGATCCTGCTGTTAGCAGGAGGAAGTGGGTAATCTACCGCCCAGGCGCCATGCTGCACGCTGAGGGCCGCCAGAAGGGATAAAGTGAGGAGAGACGCGCGTTTCATACTGAGATTCCTTCTTTCGCTAATAAAACGCCAGGATCTGTACATCGGCGGGAAACGCGTTCCCACCGAACGTAACAGAATGAAATCTACCTGTTTATTCTAGCTAAGATTTGCGGCTTTCGCGCGAATTGCGCGAATCATGGCTTCCAGCCCCTGCGACCGCGATGGCGTAAGATGCTGAGTCAGCGCCATCTTTTCAAACCACGGGCGAACGTCAAAAGCGGTGATATCCTTGGCCGTCATCTGGTCATAGAGAATAAACACCACGGCGATGAGCCCTTTGACGATAGCCGCGTCGCTATCGCCGCGCAGCACGAGCGCGCCCGTCTCGTTCTGCTCCACGACAATCCATACCTGGCTCTGGCAGCCCTGGATAATGTTTTGCGCCGTATGCTCCTCGGCGCTCAGCGGCGCCAGCCGCTGGCCAAGCTCAATAATATAGAGGTACTTCTCTTCCCAGTTTGCGCAACGGCTGAAGTTGCGCAGCAGTTTATCTTTATCCGGTAACGCCGCCATGATTGCTTCCTTTAGCCTAATAGCTTGTGAATGCGCTGTAGTCCTGCGACCAGCCGATCCACATCTTCCGTGGTATTGTATATCGCCAGCGATGCCCGACACATCGCCGGAACGCTAAAGAAGTCCATCAGCGGCATCGCGCAGTGATGGCCGGTTCGAATCGCGATGCCATAGTTATCGAGGAAGCTGCCGACGTCGTAGGCGTGGTGCGCGCCGAGATTAAAGGCAATCACCCCGAGCCGCTGCGGCGGGCCGTAGATGATCAGGTCCGGCACTTTTGTCAGCTCCTGCAGCGCGTAGCGCATCAGCGTCTGTTCATATTCGCCGATATGCGCCAGCCCCAGCGCGCTGACGTACTCCAGCGCCGCGCCAAGCCCGATAATTCCGCCGGTGTTCGGCGTCCCCGCCTCAAAGCGCCACGGCGCTTTTGCCCAGGTGGTCCCCTGGGTCAGGCTGACGGTGGCGATCATCGATCCGCCCCCTTCCCACGGCGGCATCTCGTCCAGCAGAGCCGCTTTACCATAGAGGATGCCGATCCCGGTCGGGCCATACAGCTTGTGTCCGGAGAAGACGTAGAAGTCGCAGTCCAGCGCCTGGACGTCCACGGCGTGATGCATCACCGCCTGAGCGCCGTCCACCAGCACCCTGGCGCCGTGCTGATGCGCCAGCGCAATCAGCGCCGCTACCGGATTTTCAATGCCCAGCACGTTGGAGACCTGGGTGATGGCCAGCAGGCGGGTGCGCGCGTCGAACAGGCCCGCTATCGCCTCCAGCTGCAGGGTTCCGTCCGGATTGAGCGGGATCACCCGCAGCTCGGCGCCCACCCGGGCGCAGAGCAGCTGCCACGGAACGATATTGGCGTGGTGCTCCATCGCGCTGACGATGATGTTATCCCCGGCCCCCACGTTGGCGTTGCCCCAGCTATTCGCCACCAGGTTAATCCCTTCGGTGGTCCCGCGGACAAACACCAGCTCTTCCGCAGAGCGCGCGTTGAGGAAGGTTGCCGCCCGCTGGCGAACCTGCTCCATTCGCGTCGTCGCTTCCGCGCTCAGGGTGTGAATGCCGCGATGCACGGCGGCATAGCCGTGCCGGTAAAACTCCGCCTCGGCGTGAATGACCGCCTCCGGCTTTTGCGCGCTGGCGGCGCTGTCCAGATAGACCAGCGGCTGGCCGTTGACCTCCCGGCCGAGCAGCGGAAAATCTGCGCGGACTCGTTCAACAGAAAATGTCATGCTGCCTCTCCCGGTAGACGCTGGCCGATGCGCGCGAGGATTTGCTGCCTCAGCGCCACATCGCCGATGGCTTCCGTCAGCTCCGCGGCGAAAGCGTACAGAATCATGTGCTGCGCCGCCTGCTGGGTGATGCCGCGCGAGCGCAGGTAAAACAGCTGTTCATCGTCGATACGCCCGATGGTGGCGCCGTGGCTACATTTGACGTCATCGGCGTAAATCTCCAGCTGCGGTTTGGTATCCACCTCCGACAGCCGGCCTAACAGCAGATTATTATTGGTCATCTGGCCGTCGGTTTTAATCGCGTTCGGCGCAACGTTGATCAGGCCGTTAAATACCGCCCGACCTTTGTCGCTGACGATGGTCTTATGCAGCTGGCGGCTGTTGCAGTAGCCGACGTCATGGTTCAGCCAGGTGCGGCTGTCGCAGACCTCATTTTTTACCGGCATCGCCAGAGAGTTGATCCGCAGGTTGCTGTTCTCACCCCGCAGCCGCACGCTGGTATGCTGGCGCAGCACCACGCCGCCGAGCAGGAAGCTGCTGCTAAAGGCCGATGCATCGCGCCCCAGAGAGAGGTCGTTGTGGGCAAAGTGGAAGCTCTGCGCGTTTTCAAACGCCAGCTTGATATGCTGCAGATGCGCGTTGTCCGCCACCGCGGCGGTCAGCCGTCCGCCGGTAAAATGACGCTGCTCATTAAGGCTGACATAGTGCTCAAGGATCGTCGCCTCCGCGCCGCTCTCCAGCTCCAGATGATGCCGGTAGTGCGCGGTATTCATCTCTTCCCCCTCCAGCCCGCGCGTCACGTGCATAATCAGTAACGGCCTCGCGGGGCGCTGGTTGCGCTTCACGCGAATGCGCGTCACCGTCGGCGCAAGGCTTTCGGTCAGGTGCAGAAACAGCTCCGGCTGCAGCGCGTCGGGCAGCGTCTGCCGCTGGTTATCGATGCTGACTTCGTAGCCGCTGTCGGCCAGCGCATCGCTCAACGCTTCGCTGTAGCGGCCATCGATGAACACCAGCCGCCAGGCATCGACGGAGAGCGCCAGCGCGTCCCGCTGCGCCGTGGTTAACGCCTCGGGCTGCGGTGCGACGAAGGTGCCGCTGAGCAGCGCATCCAGCGGCGTATATTTCCAGTGCTCATGCTTACGCGTCGGCAGCCCCAGGCGCAGCGCCTGCTGCAGGTGCTGGTGCGCTTCTGGGGTTCTCTGCTCCGCCTGCGCTTCAAACAGGTGGTGCCACTGCTGCAGCGCGTTACTGCTGTTCGGTAAGCCAGCCATAGCCCTGCTCCTCCAGTTGTTTGACCAGGGTGAAGTCGCCGGATTTGACGATCCGCCCCTGATACAGCACGTGGACGTAATCAGGCTTGATATAGTCGAGAATACGCTGGTAGTGGGTGACAATAATAAACGCGCGCTTGCCGTCGCGCAGCGCGTTGACGCCGTCAGAAACGATCTTCAGGGCGTCGATATCCAGCCCCGAGTCAGACTCATCGAGAATGCACAGCTCCGGCTCCAGCACCGCCATCTGCAGGATGTCGTTGCGCTTTTTCTCGCCACCGGAGAAGCCGACGTTGACCGAGCGGGTCAGCAGGTCTTCCGGCATCTTCAGCAGCTTAATTTTTTCTTCCATCAGATCCTGAAAATCAAAGCGATCTAACTGCTCCTGCCCGCGATAGCGACGTACCGCATTCAGCGCCGTTTGCAGGAAAAACTGATTGCTGACGCCCGGAATTTCAACCGGATACTGGAAGGCCATAAAGATCCCCTCGCCCGCGCGATCCTCCGGCGCAAGCTCAAGCAGATCCTTGCCCTTAAACTCAACGCTGCCGCCGGTCACTTCATAATCTTCCCGCCCGGCGAGCGTTGCGGAGAGCGTACTTTTCCCGGAGCCGTTGGGCCCCATAATGGCGTGAACTTCGCCAGGTCGGATATCCAGGTTCAATCCGCGCAGGATCTCTTTCTCGTCAACGGAAACCTGCAAATCTTTAATACTTAACATGTATATTCCTTAATTCGGCAGTCTGATTCAGGCGGCGTCAGCGCGCAGCCGGTGTGGGTCAGACTGTTAACCGACGCTGTGTTCAAGGCTTATCGCCAGCAGTTTTTGCGCTTCCACGGCAAATTCCAGCGGCAGCTCTGAGAAAACATCCTTACAGAAACCGTTAACGATCATTGAGATCGCATCATCTTCACTGATCCCGCGCTGCAGGCAGTAGAACAGCTGATCTTCACCGATTCGCGAGGTGGTGGCTTCGTGCTCCAGCTGGGCGCTATTGTTGCGGCACTCGACGTACGGGAAGGTATGCGCCCCGCAGTCTGGCCCAATCAGCATCGAGTCACACTGGGTAAAGTTTCGCGCGTTGGTCGCGGTCGGCATAATTTTTACCAGCCCGCGGTAGCTGTTCTGGCTTTTACCGGCGGAAATCCCTTTGGAGATAATCGTCGAGCGGGTATTTTTACCGATATGAATCATTTTGGTGCCGGTATCCGCCTGCTGGTGACCGCTGGTCAGCGCCACCGAGAAGAACTCGCCGATGGAGTTGTCGCCGCGCAGAATGCAGCTCGGATACTTCCACGTTATCGCCGAGCCGGTCTCCGACTGGGTCCACGACATTTTGCTGTTTTCACCTTCACAGAGCGCCCGTTTGGTGACGAAGTTCAGGATCCCGCCGGTGTTGTTATCGCCGGGGAACCAGTTCTGCACCGTGGAATATTTTACTTCGGCATCTTTGTGGATGATGACCTCAACGACCGCCGCGTGCAGCTGGTAGCTGTCGCGAACCGGCGCCGAGCAGCCTTCGATATAGCTGACGTAGCTGCCCTCATCGGCGACGAGGATCGTGCGTTCAAACTGGCCGGTTTTTTCCGCATTGATGCGAAAATAGGTCGATAGTTCCATCGGGCAGCGCACGCCTTTCGGCACGTAGATAAAGGTGCCGTCGGAGGCAACCGCGGCGTTCAGCGCGGCGAAGAAGTTGTCATTGCCGGGCACCACGGTGCCGAGATATTTTTTCACCAGCTCCGGATGATCGTGAATCGCTTCGCCGAAGGAACAGAATATGATGCCCTGCTCTCCCAGCTTTTCCCGGTAGGTGGTGGCGACCGAAACCGAGTCAAATATGGCGTCTACCGCCACTTCGCGACCTTCACGTACCGGCACGCCCAGCAGATTAAAGGCCTCTTCGACTTCGCTGGTCAGATAGTCGCCGGGGCCGGTTTGCTGCACCGCTCCCGGCTCGGAGGCGCAGGTGTCGTCGCAGTTGCCGCAGGACGGCGCGGAATAGTAGCTGTAGTCCTGATAGTCCAGCTTATCGTAGTGCGCCTTCAGCCAGTGCGGCTCTTCCATCTCCAGCCACGCCTTAAATGCGTTCAACCTGAACTCAAGCATCCACTCCGGCTCGTTGCGACGGGCGGATATTGCCCGCACCACCTCTTCGTTGATGCCCTTGGCCAGCTCATCGGTCTGTAACCGGGTAAAAAAGCCTTCTTTATAATTCAGCGGCCCGCCGGTCCAGGTTTTGACATCGTCAGTTGTTTCAGTATTACGAGACATAATTACTCCGCCTGAACCCCAAAGCTTTCACCGCAGCCGCACTCGTGCTGCGCTTTCGGGTTATGAAACTTAAAGATTTCATTTAATCCTTCCCGAACGTAATCCAGCTCCGTACCATCAATAAACGGCATTGCCTGCAGCGGCGCCCACAGCTTCGCGCCATCAAACTCAAACAGCAGATCGTCCTGCGCGGGCTCAGCGATAAGCTCCATGACGTAGGCAAATCCAGCGCAGCCGCTGGTTTTCACGCCCAGACGCAGCCCCTGCATCGGCGGCTGCTTGCTCACCAGGTCACGGATATGGGCGGCGGCGGCGGGCGTCATTATCAGACCTCGCCAGCTAAAATCGTCGGGATTAAAGGTTCCTGCTTGTAATTCCATAGCTCTACCTCATTGGTTGGCGCCATCAGGGCATCTCACCATGTTAGTGATAACGATTATCACTTCAACCCATCTGGAGAAGGGGTATTCGCCCCTGCGACCCTTTTACGGCCCTTTTTATAAGCATAGACCCTGCTTTACTGCTTATCAGGTCTCATTTTTTCTATTTAATAGATTGAAAAATAATAAGTTATTTGATGCGAATTGGCAGAAGGTGCGGCAATGGAAAAGATGTATCGAAAATACCGATTTTTGAGATAGGAGATGAAAAAATCCTGCTTTCAGCGACTTATCGGATATTCAACAGGTTACACTATTACACCGGCGGACAATCCGGGGCATAAAAGGAGATTCCGCTGTCCCCAAAAGCGCCCTCCATCAGCTCCGCTGTCCCCGTTATGGCCCGCCAAATAGCCGGGCTCAAGCCAGGAGAAGAGATTGTAGCCGACGGTGGCGCTGCTGCCGATCTTTTCACCTGGAATGGATACAGGAACTCACCTGAACGCCGGCGTCACGTATCCAGGATAATTGACCGCTATGCGCTGGAAAAACGCAGCGCGAAATTGATGCACGCCGCCACGTCTGCTGATTATTGATTAGCCCGGCGAAAAAAGGCCTCAAGTTCTGAAAAACCGATGGCCTGTTTTGCATAGGTAAAAGTGCCATCACGGCTGACCTCCCGCGCTGCCTGAACAAACGCGCCATAAGCGAATCGGGCCATTGAGGCTCCCACGCTTATACGCCGGACTCCGGCTTGCGAGAGTTCTTCGACGCTGTAAACATTTCCGGGCAATCCCATGACAACATTCACCGGTTTTGTAACAGAGCTGCAGAGGGTTTGAATCATAGAGAGATCGTCGATCCCCGGGGCATAGAGAACATCTGCGCCCGCCTTTTCGAAAGCCTGAAGCCTCAGGATTGTTTCATCAAGATCCCGATTGCCCCACATGAAATTTTCAGCTCGCGCAGTAATAACAAAATCAGGATCACAAATAGCGCGTGATTCAGCCGCCGCCGCAATTCTCTCAACCGCAAGACTCAAATCGAAGATAGGAACTTCCGGCCGGCCGCTGTAATCCTCAAGGGAACAGCCCGCAAGACCGGCGTCCACTGCGATCTCAATGGTTTCAGCGGCGCTATCCGGACTGTTGCCCGCTCCTTTCTCCAGATCGGCTGACACCGGCAGAGCGGTCGCTGCGGCGAGGTTCCGGCAGTGATGAATGGTCTGTTGCCAGGAGACCTGGCCTTCCGCCAACCCCAGAGAAAAGGCGAGCCCAGCGCTGGTTGTGGCGAGGGCCATAAAGCCCATTTGCTCAAGTATTCTGGCGGTGCCGATGTCCCAGGGATTAGGAATGACAAAGGTATTCCCGGATTCGTGAAGAAGACGAAAAGCTCTGCTTTTGTCGCTCATAGATCTCCCCTGAATGCTATTTTTTCATTCAGCTGTTATAACCTGCGCAGGCAGCGGTATGCCATAAATTCTGCATTCGCGTTGGCGAAGATGTGCCGGGTTTTAGGGGCGAGGTATAGATTATGCCCCTATGACGGCATTCCTACCATTGACTGTCACGCCTTCTAAGCAGAGCAGTTGCAAATAGCTCACTCTGTCGCAGCGTATTGCCTTATCAGATGAGGTAAATCTTAAAACGTTTCCCGGGAGAGGTTTTTAATATTTCGGCCATATTCTGGATGGTAAAATCCGTGCCGGTTGTAGACCCCCTATAGCCAAGGCCCGCCCTCGTGCTTTTGCATAGGGATCCCGGGCGGGCCACCTCATAGCGATAGCGCCGGGAAATATCTTCGCATTAGCCCCGCAGGCGCCGTTTTCCGGCGGCCGCACTCGACAATCTCCGACGTCATAGCAGTCGAGCAGCGGACACGCTCTGCCGCCCTTCGGCCATTTGACCGACAGGTATTAATCAGGTTGAAATTTCGTCTTACCTCGCTCCAGGATGCGCCGACCCAAATATGCCCCACTCCCCATAGCATGGGCCGATCCTACGAATATCACGGCCAATCTATAAGCATTATCTGAAAACCGGGGTTGTTGTGTGGCTATGTGTAGACATTTTGGTTATAAAGTCGACCGTCCTTCGGGGATTAAGTTTTAATCACCATGATCAAGCTGGTGTACAATCTCCGTCTATATTTTCTACAGTTTTCGGCATGATGCCGGAGCCGCTGATAACCTGGAGCTTTTGTCGTAACGGATGATAGATATCAGTATTATGTCGATGTGCATGGTAGTCCTTCTGGTGATGAGCGTACTGCTGGACTGAAAGCGTGTTGTGCCACAAATCTTTGTCGCCGCTGTTTCAATTCTTGCCTTTTATCGGCTGGCCGCAGCCATCTCCTGATGAGACCGGCCCTCGGTTTCACCGTGCCGCACGCTTCCCTGCAGACCCTCCACATTCGTTAATAAATAAGGAGATTTGTAGGATTCGCCCCTGGTGGGATTGTCGGCCAGAAACGTAACCTCTAAGATTTTAGCCACACTCTTAAGAGGTAACAAAGATGAAAAGAACAATCATTGCCCTGTTAGCAACCGTTTCTATTGCCGCCGCCGGCGCCTTCGCCGCGGATAAAAACGAAACGCCAGCCCCAGCGCGGAATAACGCCGGGCAGCCGCCGTTTGAGATGAATCAGGAACGTGGCCCCATGCCAATGCCCATGCCGCCATTGCCGCCGAGAAAGCCGGTGCTCTTCTCCGCGACCGTTGCCAGCGATAATCCGACTGAAACCATTAATAAGCTCACCGCGTTAATCCCGGCCAGCAAAGCCCGGCATTATGAAGTTCATGTCGAAGTTGTCGCCGTACCCGATATGTCAGAGGCCGGTCCCTGGTGATTATGGCGGGTTAATTAAACCCTGCGGGCGTAGGGAAATAGGTTAGCGGCCCCTTCGGCCGGTACGATGTACGGGTTGTCTAATAGATTTGCCCGCCGGTTTGTTGTGGTTTTTATTATCATCCGATCCGCCAGCATCGCTATTATGTGACGAAAAAAAAGCTGCCAATAATAGTGGCAGCTTTTATCGCTTATGACTCAGTTGATACTGAAGGGCTATTAGCTCTTAATTTTTCTGTAGATAAACAGCACGACCAGCGCGCCAATTACCGCAACGACAAAGCTCCCGAAATTAAATCCGTCAACCTTGCCAAAACCAAAGAAGGTGCTGATCCAGCCGCCCACTACCGCACCGATGACCCCCAGAATGATGGTGACGAAAAAGCCGCCGCCGTCTTTGCCCGGCATGATCCACTTAGCTAAAATACCGGCAATAAGACCAAAAATGATCCAGGAAATGATACCCATGGTTAACTCCGTCCTCTTTGTTGCTCTGCAAGTGTATAGTGACTAAATAATAGCATACACAGAACCAATGAATCATGAATTATATATTTATTAGATGATTACTTGCCGCACAAGCCGTCATGGTCTACATATCATGGGGAGCTGTTAACGTGAAAAGGGGTAAAAGATGGGGTATTACGTCATTAAGAAGTCAGAGAAGAGCGTGTCCCAACCTTGGTATTTCTTACTGAAGGCCGATAACCACGAAACCATTGCCACCAGTGAAATGTATTCCTCGAAGGATGCGGCGAAAAAAGGAATTGCCTCGGTGCAGAAGAATGGCCCGAGTGAAATAATTAAGGATGAAACGCTATAAACAATATGGGGGAAAAATTTCCCCCATATATCACTTCAGGCAACGATCGCGGTCTTAAACCACCGCCGTAGTGAGCCGCGATGAGCAGCACAGACGCCCCTGCTCATCGGATATTTCAATCTGCCACACCTGATGGCGCGAGCCGACGTGCAGGGCCCTGCAGACGCCACGAACCCGACCGCCGCGAACCGAGCGGATATGGTTAGCGTTAACCTCAAGCCCCACCACCTTTTGTTCGCCTTCGCTGCATAAGTAGCCGGCAACCGAACCCAGCGTTTCGGCCAGCACCACCGACGCGCCGCCGTGCAGCAGGCCAAACGGCTGATGGGTTCGGCTGTCTACCGGCATCGTGGCTTCAAGGGTGTCATCGGTAAACACATCGAAGCGGATATCCAGCAGACCAACCATATTGCCCTCGCCCATAGCGTTGAGCTGTTCCAGCGTTGTCTGACGTTTCCAAATCATCCAATAATCTCCAGCAGCGCCTGCAGCGGGTGACGTACGCCGCTGCCTTCAATACGCTTAACCTGGCTACGACAGGAATAGCCGGTCACCAGGCAGCGGTTGCGCGGCAAACGCTGCATCGCCTGTTGCCAGGAAAGCGCGTAAATCGCCAACGAGTTGGCATGGTTTTTAACCTCATGGCCGTAGGTTCCGGCCATGCCGCAGCAGCCCACGCTGACGTTTTCCAGCTTCGCGCCAAAGCGCGCAAAGATTTCAGCCCACTGCTTCGGCGCGGCCGGGAGCGCCGTGACCTCAGTGCAGTGACCAAACAGATACCACGCCTCGCCACCGTTATCCTGCACCGCGCTTTCAGGCAGCGCCTGCGGCAGCCATTCATGTACCAGCATCACGCGGAAGTCGCCGCGCTTGTCGCCCAGCGTCTGGTTGTATTCATCGCGGTAGCACAGCACCAGGGCCGGATCGACGCCGACCATCGGGATCCCGAGCTGCGCCATCCGGTTGAGGAAGTCCGCCGTTTTCTGTGCCGTACGGGCGAAACGCGACAGGAAGCCTTTAATATGCTGCGCCTTACCGTTTGGCGAAAACGGCAGCAGCACCGGCTGATAGCCGACCTTTTCCACCAGACGGATGAAATCAGCCACCACCTGCGCATCGTAGTAGCTGGTGAACGGATCCTGCACCACCAGCACCATTTTCGCCTTTTGCTCGGCGCTCAGCGTTTCAAGCTGTTCCAGCGTCATATTCGCCGAACGGTGGCCGACCATTTGCTGCTTCAGCGACGGCGTGGAGAGCAGCGGTAAATCCACCATCCCGATGTGCTTCTCCGACAGCTTGCGCATCCACGGCTGGTTAATAAAGAAGTTAAAGGTTTTCGGCGCCTGCGCCATCAGCGGCGCGTAGGACTCCACCGTCGCCACCAGATGGTCGCGAACCGGGCGCAGATAGCGGCTGTGGTAAAGCTGCAGGAAGCGTGAACGGAACTCCGGAACGTCAATCTTAATCGGACACTGGGTGGAGCAGGCTTTACAGGCCAGACAGCCGGACATCGCCTCTTTGACCTCATGCGAGAAGTCATACTCGCCCTTGCGCGCGTGCCAGCTGTTGCGGGTACGCTCGATCAGTTCGCGCAGGCTGGCGCGTTTTTCCGCCAGCTGGCTCTCCAGCTGATTGGGATCGATACCGCGATCGGCCAGCAGACGCAGCCACTCGCGCACCAGCGTTGCCCGGCCTTTCGGCGAATGGATGCGATGATTGCTCACCTTCATCGACGGGCACATGGGGCTCTTAACATCAAAGTTAAAGCACAGGCCGTTACCGTTACACTCCATCGCCCCGCGCCATGAGCTGCGTACGGCGATAGGGATCTGACGGTCGTAGGTGCCGCGCTTCACCGCGTCCACTTTCATCATCGGCGCATCGACGCCTTCCGGCGGGCAAATTTTCCCGGGGTTAAGGCGGTTATCCGGGTCAAATGCCGCCTTCACTTTCCGCAGCTCGCGGTACAGCTCATCGCCAAAGAACGCCGGGCTGTACTCGGCGCGGAACCCCTTCCCATGCTCCCCCCACAGCAGGCCGCCGTATTTGGCCGTCAGCGCGACCACTTCATCGGAGATCCGCTTCATCAGCACTTCCTGCTGAGGATCGCACATATCCAGCGCCGGGCGCACGTGCAGCACCCCGGCATCGACGTGGCCAAACATGCCGTAGCTCAGGCCGTGGGCGTCCAGCAGCGCGCGAAACTCAACGATGTAATCCGCCAGATGTTCCGGCGGCACGCAGGTATCTTCGGCAAAAGGAATCGGTTTAGCCGCCCCCTTCGCGTTACCCAGCAGCCCTACCGCCTTTTTACGCATCGCGTAGATACGCTCAACGCCGTCCAGCTCGCCGCACACCTGCCAGCCGATGACGCCGGCTTCACCCTGGGCGATCAGCCGATCCAGCCGCTGGCACAGGGAAGCCACCTGGCCGTCAATCAGCTCGACGTCATCGCCGGAAAACTCGACGATGTTCAGCCCGAGCATCTCTTTATCCGGCACGTCGGCGATCAGTTCGCTGACGGAGTGCCAGACGATATCTTCGCGCGCGAGGTTAAGCACCTTCGAGTCGACGGTTTCCACCGACAGCGCATTTGCCGCCACCATAAACGGCGCATTGCGCAGCGCGGAATCAAACGAATCATACTTAACGTTCACCAGCCGACGCACCTTCGGCAGCCGGGTAATATCGAGACGCGCTTCGGTAATAAACGCCAGCGTGCCTTCGGAACCGGTTAATATCCGGGTCAGATCGAATTCGCTCAGATCGTCATTAAAGACGTGGCGCAGATCGTAGCCGGTCAGGAAGCGGTTAAGCTTAGGGAATTTATCGATAATCAGCTGGCGCTGCTCTTTGCAGCGCTGGTAGACGGTGCGGTAAATGCGCCCGATTGCCGACTGCTCGTTTGCCAGAGTTTCTGCCAGGGCCGCGGGAATGGCCTGGGTGTCCAGAATATCGCCCCCCATCAGGACCGAGCGCACGCCCAGCACATGATCGGAGGTTTTACCGTACACCAGCGACCCCTGGCCGGAGGCATCGGTATTGATCATTCCGCCGAGCGTAGCGCGGTTGCTGGTTGACAGCTCCGGCGCGAAAAAGTAGCCGTACGGCTTAAGATATTGGTTGAGCTGATCTTTAATGACCCCGGCTTCGACCCGCACCCAGCCTTCTTCCGGGTTAATTTCGATAATGCGGTTCATATAGCGGGACATATCAACAACAATCCCCGCGTTCAACGACTGGCCGTTGGTGCCGGTGCCGCCGCCGCGTGGCGTAAAGACCAGCGTTTTGAAACGCTCATCCGCCGCCACTCTTGCCAGCAGCGCGACGTCCGCCGTGGAACGGGGGAATAAAATCGCGTCCGGCAATAGCTGATAGATGCTGTTGTCCGTCGCCATCGTTAGCCTGTCGGCATAGCTGGTGGCGGTATCGCCGGTAAAACCTTGTTGCTCCAGTACCTGCAAAAAATTCAATACCAGCTGAACGACGCCTGGTGCTTGAGAAATTTGTGGGATCATAACGCTTGACCCTGCCTGACTATGTTGTGTTGTAAAAACTTCATCCTTCGGAGCGCTTTCCGTCAGCCGCTTCCGCTGCGCCGATCGCTGACTTAGGCAAACGCCGCGAGCTTTCACCTGCCGGTTCGAGGTATCCTGGATGATTTTGTGTATAGGTAACTAAACGATTGCGTAGTGCAGTCAACTTTTTATCACATTTTTTTCATATGCGCCCACCAGATTTATGTGCAGAATCAGGCGGGTTAAATTATTGGTATTATTATCCGTATATGGAATTACGCTGCGTCAGCCTTTTGGCGCCACTGGAAAGGTAAATTTTCTCTATGATTAACGAGCGTCAGCCCCGGGATATACCGCAGGTTCTGCTATCGGTGCTGTTTTTGTCCCTGATTATTGTTTCCTGCCTGTGGATCGTACAGCCCTTTATCCTGTCTTTTGCCTGGGCAGGCACCGTGGTCATTGCAACCTGGCCGGTACTACTGCGCCTGCAGCGGCTGCTGTTTGGCAAACGCGCCCTCGCGGTGCTGGTAATGACCCTGCTGTTATTCTTACTGTTCGTTATCCCGATCGCGCTGCTGGTCAACAGCCTGGTCGATAACAGCGCGCCGCTGATTAAAATGTTCACCACCGGTAGCGTGAGCCTGCCGGATTTCGCCTGGCTCAACAGCATCCCGCTGATTGGCGACAAGCTCTACTCCGCGTGGCATGGCCTGCTGGATATGGGGGGCGCGGCGATCATGGCCAAAATCCGGCCCTATATCGGCACCACCACCACCTGGTTTGTCGGGCAGGCGGCGCACATTGGCAAACTGCTGGTCTACTGCGGGCTGATGCTGCTGTTCAGCGCCCTGCTGTACTGGCAGGGTGAAAAGGTAGCCTATGGTTTCCGCTATTTCGCCACCCGGCTGGCGGCAAAACGCGGCGATGCCGCGGTGCTGCTGGCAGGCCAGGCGATTCGCGCCGTGGCGCTGGGCGTCGTGGTTACCGCGCTGACTCAGGCGGTGCTGGGCGGCATCGGCCTGGCGGTAACCGGCGTGCCTTACGCCGCGCTGCTGACCGTGGTAATGATCTTCACCTGCCTCGTTCAGCTGGGGCCATTGATTGTGCTCATCCCCTCCATTATCTGGCTGTACTACAGCGGCGATACCACCTGGGGTACCGTGCTGCTGGTGTGGAGCTGCGTGGTGGGGACAATGGATAACGTCATCCGTCCGGTGCTCATCCGCATGGGCGCCGATCTGCCGATGATCCTGATCCTCTCCGGCGTTATCGGCGGCCTGATTGCCTTTGGCATGATTGGCCTGTTTATCGGCCCGGTCCTGCTCGCCGTGTCATGGCGACTGTACGACGCCTGGGTGCATGAAGTTCCGCCGCCGCCGAAAGATCCCGATCAGGTGCTGGCCGAGCTCACCGAGCTTAATGCCGGCAATATCAAAAGCGGCGAGTAACGCCGGCAGCACAAAAATTAAGGCGGGGAAACCCGCCTTAATCATAAATAAACCTTATGCATTGGTGCCTGTCAGGCGCTTCAACCACAGCTTTCGCTACATATCCCACGCATATTCTTCACCTCAATTTAACTATTGAGAGGAATCCGATCGACGCAAAAAATCCCTGTGGCTACTATATGAGCACGGTTATAAATCAACACATTGATTTATAAGCATGGAAATCCCCTGAGTGAAACAACGAATTGCTGTGTGTAGTCTTTGCCCATCTCCCACGATGGGCATTTTTTTATCAACTCACCTCGCAGCGGCTCATCATTCGCCACCTCTGCGCCAGCTCACGAACCTCGCCTTTTACCGTCACGGTTGCCGTCCCGCGGATATCAGCAGAAGATGCGCCGACCTGAAGCACAAACTCACCGGGTTCAACGATGCGCTGCCCGTCACGGCGGGTAAAGTTAAGCATATCGACCGGCAGATAGTAGGTCAGCGTCGCCGTTTCTCCCGGATCCAGCGTCACCCGCCGGAAGGCTTTAAGCTCCTGAACCGGACGCACCATCGAGGCGACCTTATCGCGCACGTAGAGCTGCACCACCTCGCTGCCGCGACGCTCGCCGTCGTTGCGGATCGTCACCTGGAGGGCAATCTCCCCCTCCATTGCCACCTGTGACGCCAGCAGCTGCGGTTCGCCATACCTGAAGGTCGTCCAGCTTTGCCCGTAGCCGAACGGGTAGCGGGAGCCAAAGTGGAAGGCGAACGGCGTACCGCCGCTTTTCAGCTTGTGGTTGTAATAATAGGGCATCGCGCCCGCGCTTTTCGGCACGCTGACCACCAGCCGCCCCTGCGGCTCCTCTCGCCCCGTCAGCACGTCGGCGATCGCCCAACCGCCCTCCTGCCCCGGCGCCCATGCCATCAGCAGGGCCGCAACTTTCTCTTCCAGCCCCTGCAGGTTATAGGGCCGCCCACCGGTCATCACCACAATAACCGGCTTCCCGGTTGCCACCAGCGCCTCCAGCAGCCGCTGCTGCACGCCAGGCAGATTCAGGCTGTCGGTATCGGAGCCTTCGCCCACGGTGCCGCTCTGGAACAAGCCGGCAAGATCGCCCACGCAGGCCACCACCACATCGCTCTCCTCGGCCGCTCTTACCGCAGCCGGAATCAGGCTGGTGTCGAACGAGACCGGCGATTGCTGCATCGGCTTACCGCCGCTGTCGCCGGGGAATACCGGCGCGCCCGCCATGCGCTGTTCAATAATGTGGCACCCTTTGGCATAGCTGACGCGCCGGTCTCCAAGATAGTGGCGCAGCGCCGCCAGCGGGGTCGTCACCTGCGAGACCTCTTCCAGCATATCGCTGATAATCAGATGCACCGGGAAGCTGTAGCCGCTGAGCAGCGCCAGCGGATCGTCAGCTGTAGGCCCGACCACCGCGACCTTTGGTTCTCCCTGCAGCGGCAGGCAGGCGCGATTTTCCAGCAGGGTCAGCGAGCGCGTCGCCACCTCGCGCGCGGCCTGGCGGGCGCTGGCCGACTGCAGCGTGATCCCCGCTACGTCGGTATAGGGCCGCTCGAACAGCCCAAGACGGAATTTCTCGGTCAGCGTGCGGGCCACGATCTCGTCAATCTTCTCGACGGCGATCAGCCCGCGATCGAGGGCTTCATCCAGGTGACGCGCGCAGTCATCTTTTGGCAGCTCCACGTCAAGCCCCGCATTAAACGCCAGCGCGGCCGACTCCGCCGCATCGTGCGAGATGCCGTGATGCTGATGCAGCAGGCTAACGCCGCCGTAGTCGGCGACGATAATGCCGTCGAATCCCCAGCGTTGCCGCAGCAGCGTGGTGAGCAGGAAGCCGTCGCTGTGCCCCGGCTGGTTATCGATATCGTGATACGCCGGCATCACCGATCCGGCATTGGACAGCTTCACCGCCATCTCGAACGGCAGCAGGAAGGTGTCGTTAAGTTCGCAAAAGCCGAGATGAACCGGAGCATGGTTGCGCGCGCCTTCGCTAAAAGAGTGGCCGACGTAATGTTTTAGCGTTTCCAGCACGTCGCGCTTTTCGCCCTGCAGCCCGTCAACGTAGGCGCAGGCCATGACGCCGACCAGCCACGGGTCCTCGCCGAAGGTCTCTTCCGTACGCCCCCAGCGCACGTCGCGAGAGACGTCCAGCACCGGGGCAAGCCCCTGCTTGCAGCCGGTCGAACGCGCTTCGGCGCCGATTTCCCGCGCCGCCCGCGCCACCAGCTCAGGATCCCACGTCGAGCCATAGTTTAGCGACGAGGGGAACAGGGTCGCCTCTTTGCACAGTAGCCCCACCAGGCACTCTTCGTGGAACAGCGCCGGGATCCCTAGCCGCGTCTCTTCCATCAGCATCTTCTGCAGCCGGTTGGCGGCGCGCACGCCGCTGTCCGCCGCCACGATGTGGGTGCCCAGCGGACGGGTGATTTGCCCGACGCCCAGCTTCAGCCTCTCCGCGAGGGAGGTCTGCTCGCTGACGCCGGCAAACTCATCGCTCATATCGCTGCGTTCACGGTGCTCGCCGTTTTCGTCAAGCACCAGCCAGTACCCGTGCATCTGGGCAAACTTCTCTTCCAGCGTCATGCGCGACAGTAAATCCGCAACGCGCTCCTCTACCGGGCGGCTGGCATCCTGATAAATTACGGTCATGTTATTACTCCTGTAGGGCTGAATCTGGCGCCGACACGGGGGCTTCGGGGGTCCGCATTTCGCGCTTGCGGGTCAGTTCTCTGGCGATACTGTCCGCCGTACGGCTATTCAGTTTGTAGAGCATCAGCAGCAGCGCCATCGCGATAAACAGCGCGCTGGGGACGATGGAAAACAGCGCATTGATCGTGCCGAGCACCGCCGCCGACTGGGTTGCCGCATTCGGGATATAGTCGACAAATCCAAGCACCCATCCCACCACGGCGCCGCCCAGCGCAAGGCCAAACTTGATGGCGAAGAGCGCGGTGGAGAACACCAGGCCATCGAGGCGGCGTCCGCTGCGGTGCTCTTCATAGTCCACGACGTCGGAAAACATGGTCCACTGCAGCGGGGTTGTCAGGTTCTGAATAAAGCTGAAGACCACGTTCAGGCCAAATATCAGCCAGATCTGATTGGCCGGAATAAAGAAAATGGCGCAGGCGAAGAGTACGAAGGTAATAATTGTCCACTGATACGCCCGCACCCGATCGAATTTCCCGAGCAACCGTTCCGATAATAATGCCCCCAGCAGGGCGGCAATCATTCCGGAAACAATAAACGTAAACACCATTTCGGGGCGCTGCATGACATACTTAACGTAATACATCGTCGCCGACCCGCGGGTAACCACGGCGGTTAATAATAAAATATTAAAGATGAACACAATGCGCCATTGGCTATTTGCGGCCAGCAGCTTGAGGTCTTTTATTAGCGACCCGGAGGCGTCGTTCTGCGGCGTATAGCGTTCGCGGGTCAGGAAAAAGCAGCTGAAAAAAAGCACAATTCCGAGCAGGCCCATCAGACTCATCGCATAGAAGTAGCCTTTCTGCGCGTTACCATCGCCAAGATGAGCCACCAGCGGCAGCGCAATCACGGTGACGATCAGTCCGCCGACAAACGACAGCGCAAAGCGCCATGATTGCAGCGAGTGGCGTTCGTGCGGGTCCATCGTCAGGGCGCCCGGCATCGCACAGTAGGGGACGTTAATCGCCGAGTAGATAAAGCTGAGAAGAGTGTAAGTCAAGCAGGCATAAATGATTTTTGCCGTCTCGCCGACATCAGGAACGTAGAAGGTGATGATGCAGCTCACGCCGAAGGGAATGGCAAACCACAGCAGCCAGGGACGAAACCGGCCGTGTCGGGTTTGGGTGCGATCCACCAGCGCGCCGATGCACGGATCGACCACCGCGTCGACTACCCGCACGACTAAAAACATGGTGCCCATAATGGCGGCAGGCAGGCCAAATACATCGGTATAAAAATAAGCCAGAAACAGCGTTGCGGTTTGCCACACCAGCGCGCTGGCCATATCACCGAGGCCGTAACCTATTTTATCTTTTGTAGTCAGTACAGACGACAAGGTCATTATTATTATCCTTTACGCGAGAACAAACGATTCTCACTTAATAACTAGTATGAGAGCCTGATGACGCGATGTAAGTATTAGAAATGACCGTCTAAACGACAATTGTAGAAATTAACTGATGGCTTACGATATTTTGTTTTTTTTCGCTTTATGTGACTGACCGCAAAATATGTGATCGGGACGCTATAAAAAATAAAAAACTCCGCCATTGCTGACGGAGTTTACCTGTGCACAGAACGCGTTATTTGTTGAGTTCAGCCAGACCAAGCCAGGTTTGCACCACGGTATCCGGGTTCAGGGACAGGCTATCAATCCCCTCGTCCATCAGCCAGGCGGCAAAGTCCTCATGGTCGGACGGGCCCTGCCCGCAAATACCGACATATTTACCCTGTTTCTTCGCCGCGCGAATCGCCATCGACAGCAGCGCTTTCACCGCGTCGTTACGTTCGTCAAACAGCTCAGAGACGACGCCGGAGTCACGGTCAAGGCCCAGCGCCAGCTGCGTCATATCGTTCGAACCGATAGAGAAGCCGTCAAAGTACTCAAGGAACTGCTCCGCCAGCAGGGCATTGGATGGAATTTCACACATCATGATAATTTTGAGGCCATTTTCGCCGCGCTTCAGGCCCTGACGCTCCAGCTCTTCCACCACCGCTTTCGCCTGGGCGACGGTGCGGACGAACGGCACCATGATCTCGACGTTGCTCAGCCCCATGTCGTTACGCACGCGCTTAACCGCATCACACTCCAGCGCAAAGCAGTCGCGGAAGCTGTCGGAAACGTAGCGGCCGGCGCCGCGGAAGCCGAGCATTGGGTTCTCTTCTTCCGGCTCATAACGCTCGCCGCCCACCAGGTTGGCGTATTCGTTAGATTTAAAGTCGGACAGACGCACGATAACGCGTTTTGGATAGAATGCCGCACCCAGCGTGGCGATCCCTTCCGTCAGGCGACCGACGTAGAACTCTTTCGGTGAATCGTAACCCTTCATCAGCTCGCGGATTTCGTTCTGCAGGCCAGGCTCCTGGTCATCAAACTCCAGCAGCGCGCGCGGGTGAACGCCAATCATGCGGTTGATGATGAACTCCAGACGCGCCAGGCCCACGCCCTCATTCGGCAGGCAGGCGAAGTCAAAGGCCCGGTCCGGGTTACCGACGTTCATCATAATTTTCAGCGGCAGGTCGGGCATTTCGCCGACGCTGGAGCTCTTGATGCTGAAATCCAGCAGCTCAGCATAAACGTAGCCGGTATCGCCTTCCGCACAGGAGACAGTCACGTTCTGGTTTTCCTGAATGCGGTCGGTCGCGTCGCCGCAGCCTACCACCGCCGGGATCCCCAGCTCACGGGCGATAATCGCCGCATGGCAGGTACGTCCGCCGCGGTTGGTCACGATGGCCGACGCTTTCTTCATGATCGGTTCCCAGTCCGGGTCGGTCATGTCGGTGACCAGCACGTCGCCCGGCTCGATGCGGTTCATCTCGCTGATATCGTGGATAACCTTCACCGGGCCCGCGCCAATGCGGTGACCGATTGCGCGACCTTCGGCGACAATCTGCCCCTGGGCATGCAGCGTATAGCGCTCCATGACCTGGCCGCGCGAGCGTACGGTTTCCGGGCGCGCCTGAACGATAAACAGCTCGCCGGTATGGCCATCTTTCGCCCACTCGATATCCATCGGACGTCCGTAGTGCTTCTCAATCTGCACCGCCTGCTTCGCCAGCTCCTGCACTTCCTCGTCAGCTAACGAGAAAATATCGCGCTGCGCCTGCGGCACATCCTCGATGCGCACCTGCTTGCCGTGCTCCTGGGTCGGCGCGTAAATCATGCGGATCTTTTTCGATCCCATGGTGCGGCGCACGATAGAGGGGCGACCAGCGGCCAGCGTTGGCTTGTGGACGTAGAACTCATCCGGGTTTACCGCGCCCTGCACCACCATTTCACCCAGGCCCCAGGCAGAGGTGATAAACACCACCTGGTCGAAACCGGATTCGGTATCGATGGAGAACATGACGCCGGACGAGGCGAGGTCGGAGCGGACCATACGCTGCACCCCGGCGGATAGCGCCACGCCGCGGTGATCGTAGCCCTGATGCACGCGATAGGAGATCGCGCGATCGTTAAACAGCGAAGCAAACACGTGCTTCACTGCGACGAGCACGGCATCAAAGCCCTGCACGTTGAGGAATGTCTCTTGCTGCCCGGCGAAGGAGGCATCGGGCATATCCTCTGCCGTTGCGGAGGAGCGCACGGCAAAAGAGGCCTCAGCGTTGTCGGCGGACAGCTGCTTATAAGCATCGCGAATCGCGTCTTCCAGTTCGCTCTGGAACGGGGTATCGATGATCCACTGACGGATCTGTCCCCCCGCTTTCGCTAATGCGGAAACGTCGTCAATGTCGGTTTTATCCAGCAGTTCATAAATGCGCTGGTTTACACCGCTTTGGTCCAGGAACTGATTGAAGGCATCAGCGGTGGTGGCAAATCCGTTCGGTACGCTAACGCCCATACCGGACAGATTAGTGATCATTTCACCAAGGGAGGCATTTTTGCCCCCAACTCTGTCTACATCATTCATGCCGAGTTGGTTATACCAAAGCACCAGCGGTGACGAGCCATTGTTGGACATCGAGACAATCCTTTTGTGATTTAATACCAGTGATAAAAAACTCACGATCAACTACGGGATTTATCCTGACATATTTATGCGGCTGAAAAAAACGGTGAATCGTTCAAGCAAATTATTTTTTCTTTTTTAGGACAGTTCACCTGATATAGCTAACTCAATGATTCTTCTTAAATCTGCTGCAATAAGAGACAAAAAATAACCAGCCGGCAAAAATGAACCTACCTTTTCATTAAAAATAAAAATAGCGTTTCATTTTTAAAGTGAGACAAAACATAAACGGATATGCTTAAATTTAATAACTGCTTTCAGGTAATTAAACTCATTATACCGGATGGTCAAAATGGAAAGTGCTGTAGATCGCCACGTGTTTTATATTTCCGACGGGACGGCCATTACCGCCGAGGTGCTGGGGCACGCGGTGATGTCGCAGTTTCCGGTCGCTATCAGCAGCGTTACCCTGCCGTTCGTGGAAAATATCAGCCGGGCGCGGGCGGTGAAGGAGCAAATTGACGCCATCTATGAGCAAAGCGGCATCCGTCCGCTGGTCTTTTACTCCATCGTGATTCCGGAAATTCGCGACATCATCATGCAAAGTAAAGGATTCTGTCAGGATATCGTGCAGGCGCTGGTGGCACCCCTGCAGCAGGAGCTGCGCCTCGACCCCACGCCGATCGCTCATCGTACCCACGGCCTCACGCCGGGTAACCTGAACAAGTACGATGCGCGTATTGCCGCCATTGATTACACCCTTGCCCACGACGACGGCATCTCGCTGCGCAACCTCGATCAGGCGCAGGTGATTCTGCTGGGCGTCTCGCGCTGCGGCAAAACGCCAACCAGCCTGTATCTGGCCATGCAGTACGGCATTCGCGCCGCCAACTATCCGTTTATCGCCGACGATATGGACAATTTAATCCTGCCCGCTTCGCTCAAGCCTCTACAGCACAAGCTGTTCGGCCTGACCATTAGTCCGGAACGCCTGGCGGCGATCCGCGAAGAGCGCCGGGAAAACAGCCGCTATGCCTCGATGCGTCAGTGTCGAATGGAAGTCACCGAGGTGGAGGCGCTGTACCGCAAGAATAAAATTCCCTGCCTGAATAGTACCAACTATTCAGTGGAGGAGATCGCGACCAAAATCATGGACATCATGGGGCTGAGCCGAAGGATGTACTAACACACTAGTACGTTATTGAAAATTTGTTTATGCTATCACCCGTGGCCTATACAGGATCATCCCCCGCTCTTGCAATAAGCGGGGATTGGTTTATCGTGATGCGCATCACTTCCCGGCATTTTCGTCGCGGAAGAAACAGATTTTTGAGACCCCAATGAATAAAACAGACGAACTGCGTACCGCGCGCATTGAAAGCCTGGTAACGCCTGCGGAACTGGCCCAGCGGCATCCCGTATCTGCCGATGTCGCGGCACACGTCTCCGCTTCCCGCCGCCGAATTGAAAAGATCCTTAACGGCGAAGATCGCCGCCTGCTGGTGATTATTGGCCCCTGCTCCATTCACGATACCCAGGCCGCGCTGGAGTATGCGCACCGCCTTCAGGCTATGCGCGAGCGCTACCAGCCTCAGCTGGAAATCGTGATGCGCACCTATTTTGAAAAACCGCGTACCGTTGTCGGCTGGAAGGGATTGATCTCCGATCCTGACCTTAACGGCAGCTATCGAGTCAATCACGGTATCGAACTGGCGCGGCGCCTGCTGCTGCAGATCAATGAGCTGGGCGTGCCGACCGCCACCGAATTCCTCGATATGGTGACCGGGCAGTTTATCGCCGATCTTATCAGCTGGGGCGCCATTGGCGCGCGCACCACCGAGAGCCAAATCCACCGCGAGATGGCCTCTGCGCTCTCCTGCCCGGTAGGATTCAAAAACGGGACCGACGGCAACACGCGTATCGCCGTTGATGCGATTCGCGCCTCCCGCGCCAGCCATATGTTCCTCTCTCCGGACAAGCAGGGTCAGATGACCATCTATCAGACCAGCGGCAACCCCTACGGGCATATCATTATGCGCGGCGGGAAACGGCCAAATTATCACGCTGCGGATATTAGCGCGGCCTGCGATGCGCTGCGTGAGTTTGATCTGCCGGAGCAGCTGGTTGTCGATTTCAGCCACGGCAACTGCCAGAAACAGCATCGTCGTCAGCTGGAAGTGTGCGAGAACGTTTGCCAGCAGATCCGCAACGGTTCGACGGCCATCGCCGGCATCATGGCGGAAAGCTTCCTGCAGGAAGGGACGCAGAAAGTGGTTGCCGGGCAACCGCTGACCTGGGGTCAATCGATTACCGACCCGTGCCTGAGCTGGGAAGACAGCGAGCGTCTGCTGGCTGAACTGGCTGCGGCAACCGCCGCTCGCCTGTAGCCGCTCTCTCCCACCGCGCATGCGGTGGGAATTCTCCCCCCACGCGGCGGAATATCCCCACCGTCAGCCTGCCAAATATAGTACTTTGATAAAAAACGCTTGCCGTGAAAATTAACATTACTGATAATGATTATCATTGTTGCTTTTATTTTTATTTTGGTGCTATGACGCGAATGGATAACACTGCCACAGCTGAAAAAACAAAAGACAATGCCCCTTACCCTGTCGCCACGGATCGTCAGATTTGCAGCCGGGTGCTGCTAGGTACTGAAGGTCGGGTGGTGATCGAACATGACGGTCAGCGCTATTTGCTGCGTCAGACCCACGCAGGCAAGCTGATCCTGACAAAATAGCTCTCCCCGCCGGTTAGCGCGAGGAGAGTACGGTGCCCGGGCGCACCGGCGTATCAGCTGGAGCAGCTGACTTCCAGCCCTTTTCCCCAGTCCGGCGGACGGCTGATGTAATCATCTTCCCGGTCGATAAACGGCTGGGCCAACGCCTCGTGCAGACGCTCCAGCTCGCCGGTGTTACCCTGCTCTGCCTGCTCAATTGCCCGCTGTGCCAGCCAGTTACGCAGCACCATCGCCGGGTTGACGGCACGCATATGCTGCTGGCGCCGCGCATCATCAATCTGCTCATCGCGCAAGCGCGCGCGATAGCCGTCAAACCAGCTATCAAAGGCGGCGCGATCGATAAACTCATCGCGCAGCGGCGACGCGGCGCTTAGCTGCTCGCTGGCGCTCAGCATCCTGAAGGTGCGGGTGTAATCGCTGCCTTCCCGTATCATCAGCGCAAACAGACCGTCCAGCAGATCGTTATCGCCCTGCTGCTGGGTGAACAGGCCAAGCTTGTCGCGCATGCGGCGGCCGTAGGCGCTCAGCAGGGCGTGCTGATAGCCATCCAGCGCCGCGTTTAGCGCATCGGCGCTGATGAACGGCGACAGCGACTGCGCCAGGCGCTGCAGATTCCACAGGCCTACCGCCGGCTGATTCTCAAAGCTGTAACGCCCCTGGTAATCCGAATGATTGCAGATGAAGTCGGGCTTGAAGTCATCGAGGAATCCGTACGGGCCGTAGTCCATCGTCAGGCCGAGAATGGACATGTTATCGGTATTCATTACCCCATGCGCAAAGCCGACCGTTTGCCAGCTGGCGATAAGCGTCGCGGTTCTGGTGACAACGTCACGGAACCAGAGGATGTACTTATCCGCCTGCCCGTCGAGCTCAGGCCAGTGATGACGAATCACGTAGTCGGCCAGCTGCTGTACCTTTTCCGCTTCCCGACGATAGTAGAAGTGCTCGAAGTGGCCAAAGCGCACGTGGCTTTCGGCGATACGCATCAGCATCGCTCCGTGCTCGGCGGTTTCACGATATACCGGCGTGTCGCTGGTCACTATCGCCAGCGCGCGGGTGGTTGGTATGCCCAGAGCGTGCATCGCTTCCGATGCAAGGCCTTCACGGATCGTCGAGCGCAGCACGGCGCGCCCGTCGCCCATTCGCGAATAAGGCGTGAGTCCGGCGCCCTTCAGATGCCAGTCCATTCGTCGGCCATCGGGCAGCTGCTGCTCGCCCAGCAGGATCCCCCGGCCATCGCCCAACTGCCCGGCCCAGGAGCCAAACTGATGGCCGCTATAGACCTGCGCCAGCGGCGACATACCGGGCAGCAGCGCTTCGCCGCCCCATACGCCGGCGCCCGTTGACGGCTGAAACAGCGCCTCAGGCACGCCCAACGTCTGCGCCAGCGGCGCGTTATGCCAGATCGGCCGCGCGTTGCTCAGCGGTGTCGGCATTAAGGCCGTATAGAAATCTGGCAGTTCATCACGCCAGTGGGTGGTAAAAGACAGGGTCATGAGTTCCTCCGACCTTCAGTGTAGTGCCTTCAACAAGGTATTAACACGGGCGAATGGCAGGGTTATCAACATAAAAGTGGGGAAGCCGAAGGTCCTGCGCTTGCCAGCCAGGCGATTTTTGTCTCATCCATCGCTACGCTCCCGCCGAACACGACCGCAATGATGGGCTCCAGTGACGGAAAGGCGTGCAGCGGGGCCCTGGCTCCCCGCTGAAATCGGCGAACAGAAGGCCGGAAGACAAGGGCTGGCCGCCAGGGATGGCGTCAAGAGGCGAATCGAGACAGGAGCGAGCCCCGGAACGGGCGAGCAGGTCGAGTTGAGCCGACCGCAGGCTGCAGGCCGGGAGGTGAGCGTAGTGCGCAGCAGCGATTTCCGTGCGGGACCGCGGGGATTGTTAAGGGGAAGACGGTTATCTTCCCCTTAACCCGGTCACCTGGCATCAAGGCCGCATGTTCTGCAAAGCGTCCGGTGAACGGAACACCTCACAGCCGACCGACGTGAACCCGGCAAGTCGCGCAGAGCGCTATATTCTTCGTGCCTGCCAGAATTTTTTATTCCAGTACACGTTATTCAGCGATGAGCGCGTAACGCCATTGCTGGTCGAAGCATGGATAAACTGGTTATCGGTATCGTAGATCCCTACGTGCAGACCGCTCTCGCCGGAGCCCGTCTTGAAGAACACCAGATCCCCAGGCAGCAGCTCGCTTTTATCGATGCGGGTGCCGATCTCTGCCTGCTCGCGGGTTTCACGCGGTAGCTGCATGGAAAACTTATCGCGGAAGGTCCTCACCACAAAGCCGGAGCAGTCCACCCCGCGCGGCGTCATCCCACCGTAGCGATACGGCGCGCCCCGCCAGTTCCGCAGCTGATCGTTAAGATTAGCGATGACGGTAATAGAATCCGCAAGCCGAGGATTAGGCGGCGGCGCCCGATGGCTGCTGCAGCCTGCCAGAAATAGTGCCGTCAAAAGAACGAACCACAAACGCATCTCAGACGATTCCTCTGTTCCTTATCTTATTGTCAGAATAATTTAGCTGGTTTATCAATGAACTGGCAAGCGTGCTTCGCGCTACTGTGACGCGATGAGCATAAAATGACCGCCAAACGCCACCCGCTGGAAAGAAATCGCATAGGCCGCGGTTAAATTCTCTTCGGTCAATACCTCCGAGGTATAGCCGCAGGCTATAGTTTTTCCCCGGCAGATGAGCCACGCCCGCTGCGCATGCCGTAGCGTGTGATTGAGATCGTGGCTGCTCATGACCACCGAGATCCCCGCCGCGCACAGTTCGCTCAGAACGCCGTCGAGCGCCGCCTGCTGCGCCACGTCGAGGCTGTTCATCGGCTCATCGAGCAGCAGCAGCTGTCCCGCAGGGTTGGCCAGCGGGTCGATTTGCAGAATGACCGCCGCCAGCCGCACGCGCTGCCACTCGCCGCCAGAAATCTGATTGACCTGGCGGCCAAGCTTATCGCTCAGCCCTAGCCTCTCGGCCACCGCGCCGAGCAGATCGCTCCGCGCGTTATTTTGTAGATGCAGCGACAGATAGTGCCAGACCGGCATCGCGAAGGGCGGCATCTGGTGCTGGTTCAGGTAAGCACGATGCCGCGCCAGCTCGGAAGCCGGCCACATTTTTAGCGGCCGTTCGTTGAGACTGATGCGCCCGGGCCCCGTCGTCAGGCCGGCCATGCGCATGAGCAGCGTGCTCTTCCCGGCACCGTTTGGCCCGACGATATGGATCATTTCTCCCGGTCGAACCTCGGCGCTAAACGGTGCCAGCCGCCCCGGCTCCTCTACATCCTGTAGCTGCATCAAAAACGGCATTATTTCGCTAAAGCTCCTTTAATCGCCGCCACCAGCAGCGGATCGTTCGGCGCCATATCTGGCGAGAAGCGTTGGATAGTCTGGCCGTCGGCGCTCAGCAGGAACTTTTCGAAATTCCATAAAATATCGCTGTCGTTCAGCGGCGCGCGGCCTTTGCTTGCCATCCGCTCGTAAAAACCGCTGCCTTCCGGCGCTACGGCCTGCGGTGCGGCATCCACCAGCTTCTGATATAGCGGATGACGATCTTCGCCGTTGACGTCAATTTTACTGAACAGCGGGAAGGTCACGCCATAGGTGGTGCTGCAGAAGGTTTTGATCTCCTCCTCGCTGCCCGGCTCCTGTCCAAGAAACTGGTTACATGGGAACCCAAGCACCGTGAAGCCGTCATTCTCAAACTCTTGCTGCAGCGCTTCCAGCTGTTCATATTGCGGCGTCAGGCCGCATTTTGACGCCACGTTTACGATTAACAACGCTTTGCCCGCATAGGCGTTGAGCGTGGTTTTCTCGCCATCGATAGTGGTAACTTCGGTATCAAGAATAGTGTGTTGCATAGCCTTCCCTCTGTGAATAAAAGCGATTTCTGGTTCAGGTGATCCCTATCTACTGTAGCGGATTGAGGCGCGGTCATTGTACTTTGAATCCTCTGACGGGCATACCGTACCGTGCCTCTGCAGCGACATGAATTCCTCTCAATAGGGGCATCGTGCAATTCAGTGTACAGTGTTAAACGGATGTAATAGCATTTCGTTACTGATTAATTTAAGAGAGTTTTATAGATGAAGAAGCTGTTGAGTTCGGTGTTAATTGCCTCATCGGTTGTGTTGTTATCGGCCTGCTCCCCTGACGATAGTAATAAGGTCAAAGTCGCAATCAATACGGGTCCGGATGAAGCTATCTGGAAAGTGGTTGAGCAGGTTGCGAAGGACAAATATAACCTCGACGTTGAGGTGATCTCCTTTAATGATTACGTCCTGCCGAATGAAGCGTTAAATAATAAAGACGTTGATGCTAACGCTTTCCAGACGCTGCCCTACCTCGAAGCGCAGTCGAAAGAGCGAGGCTACAAATTTGCCATCGTCGGCAAAACGTTCGTTTTCCCTATCGCCGCCTACTCTCGCAAAATAAAAAATATCAGCGAGTTACCTGATGGAGCAACGGTATCTATTTCCAACGAGACCACGACGCTGGGACGCAGCCTGCTGCTGATGCAGGCGCAGGGCCTCATCAAGCTGAAAGATGGCGTCGGCTACCTGCCAACGGCGCTGGATATTATCGACAATCCTAAGCATTTGAAAATTGTCGAAGTGGACAGCCCGCAGCTGCCTCGTACCCTGGACGATCCTGACGTTAGCCTGTCGATTATTAACACCAACTTCTCGGCGCAGGTTGGCCTGTCCGCCGCGCGGGATGGCCTGTTTATGGAAGGCCAGGACTCGCCGTACGTGAACGCCATTGTTTCTCGCGAAGATAATAAAGACAGCAAAAAGATTCAGGAGCTGAAAGAGGCGTTCCAGACCAAAGAGGTCGCCGATAAAGCGCTGGAAGTTTATAAAGGTGATGCCATCAAAGGGTGGTAATACCGGTTAATCTCCGCATCGGCAGGCGATACACGTCCTGCCGATGCGGTTAAGTTCGGCGCTTACTGCGCGTGCACGGATTTCAGCAGCAGCCAGATAAACACCGGCGCCCCCAGCGTCGCGGTGACCACGCCGATCGGCAGTTCCGCTGCCGACAGCGCCAGACGGGCGATAATATCGGCGCCTAACAGCGCGCTGGCGCCGGCAAGCATACAGGCCGGCAGCAGAACGCGATGATCGCTTAATCCGCATAGCCGCAGGATATGCGGGATCACCAGGCCAATAAAGCCGATAGCCCCGGCCAGCGCCACGCTCACCCCAACCAGCCAACCGGTCGCGACCACCAGCAGCTTACGCCACAGCCAGAGCGGTAAACCCAGCTGGCGAGCCGATACCTCTCCCAGAGCCAGTATATTCAGCGGCTGGGACTGTAGTCCCACCCAGGCCAGCACCGGCAGAAGCGCCAGCATCAGCCACAGCTGCTGCCAGTCTACGCCGCCAAAGCCGCCCATCATCCAGTACATCAGCTGACGTAAATCAAATGAGGTGGAGAAATAGACGGCCCAGGTCATCAGCGCGCTGCAGATAATCCCTAGCGCAACACCCGCCAGCAGCAGACGGCTGGTTGACAGATGCCGGCGGGCAAAACGCAGCAAAATAAAGGTGATGAGCAGCGCTCCGGCAATGGCGCACAGCCCCAGCGCCCAGCCCGGCAGGAATCCTTTACCCAGCAGGACGGCGGCGATGAGCCCAACCCCCGCGCCGTTGGAGACGCCAAGCAGCCCCGGCTCCGCCAGCGGGTTTTCGAACAACGCCTGCATTATCGCCCCGGAGAGCGCTAAAGCGGCGCCCACCAGCAGCACCGCCAGGGTGCGCGGCAGGCGAATTTGCCAGATGAACAGCTGCCCTTTGGCGCTAAGCCACTCCTGCGGCGGGATCCAGAGATCTCCCGCGCAGAGGCTGGCGGCGATCATCGCCAGCAGCAGCAGCAGGAGAGCAACGAGCCAACGCCGGCTGCGGCGCTGTTGAATTTGAGCAAAAGTCTGCATAGATACCGGGATGCAAGAAAGAGATGTATTTGATTTTACGGTGGGTATTGCGGGGAGAAAAGCAAAACATCGGCGCACGGCGCATATCGGCAGGCTATCCAACGGGCGATAGCGGGCTCATTCTTTCTGCGCAGGTATGGCTTAAAAATATGCCCCGGTATTTTGCCGGTTTTAACAAGGCCTGGATCGCCCGGCTGCCGGAAGGCCACAGCCCAGCGCGAGCAGCCGTCCAGGCAGAGATGGCGCGCCCGGATATTCTCGTCGAAGTGATGATCGCCGCCGTAACAGCCTGATCCTGAAAATGAAAAGAAAAAAGGCCGCATAAGCGGCCTTTTTAGTTAGTTCAGATTATTTGTCTCTGGGCGAAGCGTTTTCGACACGGCTTTTAAGTTTCTGGCCGGGTCTGAAGGTCACCACACGCCGGGCTGTAATCGGAATATCTTCCCCCGTTTTCGGGTTACGACCCGGGCGCTGGTTTTTATCACGCAAATCGAAGTTGCCGAACCCGGAGAGTTTTACCTGTTCTCCGTTTTCCAAAGCACGACGAACCTCTTCGAAAAACAACTCTACCAGTTCTTTGGCATCCCGCTTGCTAAGCCCAAGCTTATCAAACAGATATTCTGACATTTCAGCTTTTGTAAGCGCCATAGGTTCAATCCCTCAATGAGGCCTGGAATCGCTCTTTTAATGCCTCTACACATTTGGCGACGGTAGCGGCAATCTCCTCTTCTTCGAGTGTACGGCTGGTATCCTGAAGGATTAGGCTAATTGCAAGACTCTTGCTGCCTTCTGCAACGCCTTTACCGCGGTACACGTCAAATAAGTTTACGCCAACTACCTGATTTACGCCAACTTTCTTACACTCGGTTAAAACATCAGCTGCGGGTACGTTTTCAGCGACGACGACCGCGATGTCGCGACGGTTAGCCGGGAAACGGGAAATCTCGCGCGCCTGAGGCACCACGCGGTCTGCAAGCTTGTTCCACTCCAGCTCAAACGCCAAAGTGCGACCGTTCAGATCCAGTTTACGTTCCAGTTCAGGATGAACAACCCCAATGAAACCAATGCGTTCACCTTTCAGATAAATCGCTGCCGACTGTCCCGGATGCAGCGCGGCGTTCGCTTCTGCGCGGAATTCAATAGCGGATAATTTACCGGTCAGGTCCAGAACGGATTCCAGATCGCCTTTTAAATCATAGAAATCGACGGACTCTTTTGCCAGGTTCCAGTGCTCTTCGTAACGATTGCCGCAAATCACGCCAGCCAGCATCACGTCCTGACGAATCCCCAGCGGAGCCTGGGTATCAGGAACAAAGCGCAAACCGCTCTCGAAGATGCGCACGCGACTCTGCTGACGGTTCTGGTTGTACACCACGGTGCCCAGCAGGCCGGTCAGCAGCGACAGGCGCATCGCCGACATTTCGCTGGAGATTGGGCTTGGCAGGATCAGCGCCTCTTCACCCGGGTGAATCAGCTGCTGTACTTTCGGGTCAACGAAGCTATAGGTGATAACTTCCTGATAGCCTTTATCGATGAGCAGCGTTTTCACGCGCTTAAGCGACAGGTTCGCCTCACGATGGCTGCCCATAATCAGGCCAGCCTGGACCGGCTCGTCAGGGATGTTGTTATAGCCGTATACGCGGGCAACTTCTTCAACCAGGTCTTCTTCGATCGCAATATCAAAACGCCAGCTCGGCGCAACGGCCTGCCACTGGCCTTCGCCTGCGGTCACTTCACAACCCAGGCGGCTAAGAATATCGCTAACCTGGGCATCATCAATGTGATGCCCAATCAGGCGATCCAGCTTGCTGCGGCGCAGGGTAATGGTTGCCGCCTTCGGCAGGGTCGCTTCGTTGGTCACGTCGATCACCGGGCCGGCTTCGCCGCCGCAGATATCGATCAGCAGGCGGGTGGCACGTTCCAGAGCCTTATGCTGCAGCGCCGGATCGACCCCACGCTCGTAGCGATGGGATGCATCGGTGTGCAGGCCGTGACGGCGCGCGCGACCGGTGATAGACAGCGGGCTGAAGAATGCGCACTCCAGCAGCACGTTCTGCGTTTCATCGTTAACGCCGGAGTGCTCGCCGCCAAAGATGCCGCCCATCGCCAGGGCCTTCTGATGGTCTGCGATAACCAAAGTGTCAGCGTCGAGCCTGGCTTCAGAACCATCCAGCAGAACCAGCGTCTCGCCCTCTTTCGCCATGCGCACCACGATGCCGCCTTCGATGCGGTCGCGGTCAAAGGCGTGCATCGGCTGGCCGAGCTCGAGAAGAACGTAGTTGGTGACATCAACTACCGCGTCGATGGAGCGAATGCCGCAGCGGCGCAGCTTTTCTTTCATCCACAGCGGGGTTGGCGCTTTAACATTGATGCCTTTAACAACGCGTCCCAAATAGCGCGGGCACGCGTCCGGCGCCTCGACGGTGATTGGCAGCGTATCGGCAATCGTTGCCGCGACCGGGGTAATTTCCGGCGCGTTCAGCGGCTCTTTATTCAACACCGCTACGTCGCGGGCTACGCCGATAATGCCTAAACAGTCGGCACGGTTCGGCGTCACGCTGATTTCGATGGTGTTGTCGTCAAACTGCAGATATTCACGGATATCGGTACCAATCGGCGCATCTGCCGGCAGTTCGATAATTCCGCTATGATCGTCGGAAACGCCCAGTTCGGAAAACGAACACAGCATCCCTTCAGAAGGCTCGCCGCGCAGTTTTGCCGCTTTAATTTTGAAGTCGCCGGGCAGTACGGCGCCGATAGTGGCGACCGCGACCTTCAGACCCTGGCGGCAGTTCGGAGCGCCGCACACGATATCCAGCAGGCGCTCGCCGCCGACGTTAATTTTGGTCACCCGCAGCTTGTCGGCATTCGGGTGCTGGCCGCATTCGACGACTTCACCAACCACGACGCCGTTGAAGCTGCCGGCAACCGGCTCAACGCCGTCAACTTCGAGGCCGGCCATCGTAATCTGATTCGCCAATGCTTCGCTGTCGATCGCCGGATTAACCCATTCGCGTAACCACAGTTCACTGAATTTCATTGTTCTGTCCTGCCCTTATTTAAACTGTTTGAGGAAACGCAGATCGTTTTCGAAGAACGCGCGTAAGTCGGTAACGCCATAGCGCAGCATGGTCAGACGCTCCATTCCCATACCAAAGGCGAAGCCGGAATAGACTTCCGGGTCGATACCGACATTGCGCAGTACGTTCGGGTGCACCATGCCGCAGCCGAGCACTTCCAGCCACTTGCCGTTTTTACCCATTACGTCAACTTCAGCAGACGGTTCGGTAAACGGGAAGTAGGACGGGCGGAAACGAATTTGCAGATCTTCTTCAAAGAAGTTGCGCAGGAAGTCGTGCAGCGTCCCTTTCAGGTTGGTGAAGTTAATATTCTTATCAACAATCAGGCCTTCCATCTGATGGAACATCGGAGTATGGGTCTGATCGTAATCGTTACGATAAACGCGGCCAGGCGCGATAATACGAATCGGCGGCTGCTGGTGTTCCATAGTACGAATCTGAACGCCGGAAGTCTGGGTACGCAGCAGGCGAGTGGCGTCAAACCAGAAGGTATCGTGGTCAGCGCGTGCCGGGTGATGGCCCGGAATATTCAGCGCATCGAAGTTATGGTAGTCATCTTCAATCTCCGGACCGGTCGCTACCGTAAAGCCGAGTTCACCGAAGAAATTCTCGATGCGGTCGATAGTCCGGGTCACCGGATGCAGACCGCCGTTTTCGACCCGACGCCCCGGCAGCGAGACATCAATCGTCTCAGCGGCCAGACGCGCATTCAGCGCCGCGCCTTCCAGATCGGCTTTACGCGCGTTTAGCGCCTGCTGGACCTGCTCTTTGGCTTCGTTGATAACCGCGCCTGCAGCCGGGCGCTCTTCTGGCGGCAGCTCACGCAGGGTCGTCATCTGAAGGGTCAGATGCCCTTTTTTACCCAGGTATTCCACGCGGACGTTGTCCAGCGCGGCAACATCTGATGCCTCATTAATGGCTGCCTTCGCACTGGCAACCAGCTCTGCGAGATGTGACATGGTTTTCCTCATTATGTCGGTGCAGACACCGGTTATGGTCATTATTTTGCTCTGACTATTTCGAGTCGCAGGCAGCGGGTCAATCCGTCATCCAGCCCGGATGGCTCCGGCGGAGTGACGCGAGTTAAGCAACGCACCTGCAGCTTGAAATAGAACGAGCCAGTTCATATACGAAAAAAGCCTCCACGGTGGGAGGCTTTCTGGCGCTGTTTTTCGTTTCTTTTCTCACGCGCTAGCCTCCTGAGTTCAGGTGCTAAAGTAAAAAAAGAAGCGGAAAATAGCAGCATTCATGCTTGCATTACCTTGTCTGGCACGGAACGTAAGACCTGTATTGAAAAGCTTACGACAATAAAAGTCAATGTATTGATAGTGTTGAAACAAAAAGAGGGAGACAAGCTCCCTCTTTCAACTGGCTTATGCCAGAGCTGCTTTCGCTTTTTCGACCAGAGCGGTGAACGCTAATTTGTCGAATACTGCGATATCAGCCAGGATCTTACGGTCAATTTCAACAGAGGCTTTTTTCAGGCCGTTGATGAATTTGCTGTAAGAAATACCGTTCTGACGTGCTGCTGCGTTGATACGCGCAATCCACAGTTGACGGAACTGACGCTTTTTCTGACGACGGTCACGATAAGCGTACTGACCTGCTTTGATAACAGCCTGGAAGGCAACGCGGTATACGCGAGAACGCGCACCGTAGTAGCCTTTAGCTTGTTTCAAAATTTTCTTGTGACGTGCACGGGCAACTACACCACGTTTTACGCGAGCCATATGTGCTCTCCTGTATCTATTCTAATTAAAAAGTTAAAAGGGTTAACGACTTATGCGTACGGCAGGCACGCGATTACCAGGCCCAGATCGCCTTTGGAAACCATGGCTTTCGGACGCAGGTGACGTTTACGCTTGGTAGCTTTTTTGGTCAGAATGTGACGCAGGTTAGCGTGCTTGTGCTTAAAACCACCTTTACCGGTTTTTTTGAAGCGCTTAGCAGCACCGCGTACGGTCTTAATTTTTGGCATTTTAATAACTTCCACTTCGCATTGTTAATAAACGAAACGTAGGCGAACAGTCCCTGCGAAGCCCAAGGGCTCCACAGGAATTGTTACTTGAAGGCCTTACTGTTTCTTCTTCGGAGCGAGCACCATGATCATCTGGCGGCCTTCGATCTTCGATGGGAAGGATTCGACAACTGCCAGTTCACTCAGATCGTCACGGACGCGGTTAAGCACTTCCATACCGATCTGCTGGTGAGCCATCTCACGACCGCGGAAACGCAGCGTGATCTTAGCTTTATCACCCTCTTCCAGAAAGCGAACCAGGCTGCGGAGTTTTACCTGGTAGTCGCCATCATCGGTGCCAGGTCGGAATTTGATTTCCTTAACCTGGATAACTTTTTGTTTTTTCTTCTGTTCCTTAGAAGACTTGCTCTTTTCATAGAGGAATTTGCCGTAATCCATAATACGACAAACCGGCGGCTCGGCGTTAGGGCTGATTTCGACTAAGTCTACTCCGGCTTCTTCAGCTTTTTCCAGAGCTTCTCTCAGACTCACAATACCAAGCTGCTCGCCTTCCAGACCTGTTAAGCGAACTTCTTGCGCGCGAATTTCGCCATTAATACGATTCGGACGCGCCGTTTGAACTCGTTTTCCGCCTTTAATACCTTATTCCTCCAGTTGTTGAAGACTGCGGCTGCGAATCTCTTGTTGCAGCTTTTCGATCACTTCATTTACGTCCATGCTGCCGAGGTCTTTCCCGCGACGGGTACGCACGGCTACTTTACCGGCTTCGACTTCTTTGTCGCCACAGACCAACATGTACGGGACACGACGTAAAGTGTGCTCGCGGATTTTAAAGCCAATCTTCTCATTTCTCAAGTCCGCTTTTACACGAATTCCCGCATTTTGTAGTTTACGCGTCAATTCGTTAACGTAATCGGCCTGAGAATCAGTAATATTCATGACGACTACCTGCACTGGCGCAAGCCAGGTTGGGAAGAAGCCGGCGAACTCTTCGGTCAGGATGCCGATAAAGCGCTCCAGAGAACCAAGAATAGCGCGGTGAATCATTACCGGTACCTGTCGCTCGTTGCTTTCGCCTACATAAGAGGCGCTTAAACGCTGCGGCAGAGAGAAGTCAAGCTGTACTGTTCCGCACTGCCATGCACGATCGAGGCAGTCATACAAAGTAAATTCAATTTTTGGACCGTAGAACGCGCCTTCACCCAGCTGATATTCAAATGGGATATTGTTTTCTTCCAGCGCGACTGCCAGATCCGCCTCAGCACGATCCCACGCCTCGTCGCTTCCGATACGTTTTTCCGGACGAGTAGAGAGCTTGACGACGATTTTTTCGAAGCCAAAGGTGCTGTACATATCGTAGACCATACGAATACAGGCGTTAACTTCATCACGCACCTGCTCTTCAGTACAGAAAATATGCGCGTCATCCTGGGTAAAGCCACGAACGCGCATCAGACCATGCAGCGCGCCCGACGGCTCGTTACGATGGCAGCTACCGAACTCCGCCATACGCAGCGGCAGATCGCGGTAGGATTTCAGGCCTTGATTAAAGATTTGCACGTGACCTGGGCAGTTCATCGGCTTGATGCAGTATTCACGGTTCTCAGAAGAGGTGGTGAACATCGCATCTTTGTAGTTGTCCCAGTGGCCGGTTTTTTCCCACAGCACGCGGTCCATCATAAACGGACCTTTAACTTCCTGATACTGGTACTCTTTCAGCTTAGAGCGGACGAACGTTTCCAGTTCACGGAAGATAGTCCAACCGTCGTTGTGCCAGAATACCATACCCGGCGCTTCTTCCTGCATGTGATACAGGTCAAGCTGCTTGCCGATCTTACGGTGGTCACGCTTAGACGCTTCTTCCAGACGCAGCAGATGGGCATTGAGCGCCTTTTTATCCGCCCACGCGGTGCCATAAATACGCTGCAGCATCTTATTGTTGCTATCGCCACGCCAGTAGGCGCCAGCGGTTTTCATCAGTTTGAAATGATGACAGAAACGCATGTTCGGCACGTGCGGCCCGCGGCACATGTCGACGTACTCTTCATGATGATACAAGCCAGGCTTGTCATCATGAGCAATATTCTCATCAAGGATCGACACTTTATAGGTCTCACCACGCTGCACGAAGGTTTCACGCGCTTCATGCCAGCTGACTTTTTTCTTGATGACGTCGTAGTTTTTCTCGGCAAGCTCGTGCATACGTTTTTCGAGCGCGTCGATGTCTTCCTGGGTCAGCGTACGATCGATATCAACATCATAATAGAAGCCGTTATCGATAACCGGGCCGATAGCCATTTTGGTGTTCGGCCACAGCTGCTTAATCGCATGACCTAACAGATGCGCGCAGGAGTGACGAATAATCTCCAGGCCGTCTTCATCTTTAGCGGTGATGATAGAGAGCGTTGCATCGTTTTCGATGGGATCGCAGGCATCAACCAGCTCGCCGTTCACACGGCCAGCGATGGTGGCTTTCGCCAGGCCAGGGCCGATGTCGAGAGCAACGTCCAGCGGGCTAACCGCGTGGTCAAAATGGCGTTGGCTGCCATCAGGAAGCGTAATTACAGGCATTTCATGTCCTTATTTGCAGTGGTGCCCCGCACGAAAGAGCACATACAAAACAATATAATCATAATTATCAACAAGTTCAGACCGAGCTCCCGCTTCACTCTGCGAAAATATGAGCACGAGGTTAACCACTCCGTTCCCACCTGCGGCCGCCTGCTGATAACACCGGGCTTTAGTTTACACATCATTAGTGCGTGATAAAAGTCACAACCCACTAAATGGCTGCTATTAATGATAAAACAAGGAGGAAGAGGCCAAAAATCGCGAGGCAAGACTTTTTTAGATAACAAAGGACAAAAATAAACCCCGCGACGTATTGCTTACGTGCGGTAGCCATCAGGGGACAAAATCAAAACGCGGAGCCAAACATATGTCTGTCAAACCGGTACATCGTTACCCGGCTTTATATTTCTCAAAATATAAGAGACAGCCCGACGGACGAATGAAATATCAGGACCATTCACCGGCGACAAGTTTATGAACATTAAAAGCATCGCCCATAGTCTGACCCGTTGACTGCGATCCCGGGGCAATATTAGATCCCGCTTCAACGTCGGTTGCTTTCGCGATGCCTACCTGAGTATGGTCCTTGCTGCCTGACTGCGGGACGGGGCTAGCGGCTAAGGCGCCGAACGAGAGCGCGCACAGCATCACGGCCGCAGTTGCGATTTTGCTATTTTTCATAGTGATGATTCTCTTATTTACTTAAGGATTTCGAGCAAAGACATCATCTCTGCCCGTGACAGACAGTATAGATCCAGATCACATTTATGTCCGACTGAATATTTAGCTTTTCGTGTCAAAAAAGTTAAATATTTATCAAGATAATCAATTGTGAGGAAATTATGGAGGTTATTTTCTTTTTATAAAAAACAAAACAAAAGACCAAAAATAATAATGTCACTTATTGCTAAATTTAAAACAATCAGGCCGGAATATCCGGCCTGAAAATATTACATCTTATAGCCAAGCGACAGCGTGGTACGACGATCGGTATGCTCCGGCGCCGATGACGGCGGCTGGGAGTTCCAGGTCACGTTATAGGCAACACGCAGCGCAAAGTGGGCGTTGATAGCGACGTTGAGCGCGCTTTCTGAGTTCAGCGTGGTATCTTCGGAACCAAACACGGAAACACCTTGCGTGAATTTGGTGTTATCAGTCATCTGCCATGCCCAGGTACCTGAAGCGTAACCCAGCGGCTGGGTCTCATTATCGCCATCGGTATATTCGTCATAGCGCACGCCAGGACCAAATTCAAAACGCAGGCTGTGCACCGGCCCGTTGAGAATCTGACGACCGTAACCGGCGGTCAGCACATCGCGCTGCTGGTAGCCGTTATAGCGGTCAGTAAGCCAGCTGGCCTGGCCGAACAGGTAGTTGCTGTCGGTCATGTTATAACGGCTACGGCCGCCGACCGCGTATTTCTCCGAAGAGCGCTGATCGTTGGACGAGGTGTTGCTGGCATTACCCCACAGCGACCATGCGGTCGTATCGCCATACCAGGTCAGCGTAGAATCCGCGGTCATTGAGGAACTTTTCGTATTTCCGGACTGCGCCAGATAGCCGGCGTTAACAGTACCTTCGAAAGGTTTTTTGGCAGTGGAAGGGTCATCCATAACAGTAAAAACGGAATCGTCGGCCATTGCGCACGCAGACGCAAATAGCCCCCCCGCCAGCATAGCCGCTGCGGGTACTGTCTTCAAAAGCTTCATTTAATTTAGAGTCCGTACAACAAAAAGAGAGACCCAGATGGTCCCGGAAACTTTCGCGAGGATCGCTGCTGCTGGTCCAATGAAAGGCGATAAATTATAAAAAAGCACGATTAACATAGCAATCAATTACTCTTTCATTTTTTGAATAAGACCGCCCTCAGAACTATCTTTATTTTATAATGAACATGTCTTCTTCCCGACAAATCCCCGCCTCGTATGCTTTCCCTTCGCAATAAGAAGTGCCATGCTTAAAAAAAGAACAGCCTGACTCGTATCATGGAGGAAATTTGATGACCAAAATTTATACGCTTACGCTGGCTCCTTCGCTCGACAGCGCCACCCAGACCCCGCAAATCTATCCGGAAGGTAAACTACGCTGCAGCGCGCCGGTTTTCGAGCCCGGGGGCGGCGGCATTAACGTCGCCCGCGCGATCACCTTTCTCGGCGGCGAGGCGACGGCGATTTACCCCGCCGGCGGCGCAACCGGCGAACATCTCACCGCCCTGCTTGCCGATGAACAGGTCCCCGTAGAAACCGTCGAGACCGGCGACTGGACGCGGCAAAATTTGCACGTGCACGTTGATTCCAGCGGCGAACAATACCGCTTCGTGATGCCCGGCGCGGCGTTAACCCAGCAGGAGTTCCGCCGTCTCGAAGAAAAGGTGCTGGCCATTGAGCCCGGCTCTCTGCTGGTGATCAGCGGCAGCCTGCCGCCGGGGATCGACATTGAAAACCTGACCCAGCTGGTAAAAAGCGCGCAGCAGCACCAGCTTCGCTGCATTATCGACAGCTCAGGAGAGGCGCTCGCGGCCGCGCTTGAGGTGGGCAACATTGAGCTTGTTAAACCTAACCAGAAAGAGCTGAGCGCGCTCGTCCAGCGCGACCTGAGCCAGCCGAACGATGTTCGACAAGCGGCGCAGGAGCTGATTCGCTCGGGCAAGGCCCGAAGGGTTGTCGTCTCCCTTGGCCCGCAGGGCGCGCTTGGCGTCGATAGCAGCGGCAGCGTGCAGGTTGTCCCCCCGCCGATGAAGAGCCAAAGCACCGTCGGCGCAGGCGACAGCATGGTAGGCGCGATGACCCTGCGCCTTGCCGAAAATGCCGGTCTTGAAGATATGGTGCGCTTTGGCGTCGCCGCAGGCAGCGCCGCTACCGTCAATCAGGGCACCCGGCTCTGCTCGCAGGAGAACACGCATAAAATCTACTCCTACTTATGCGATCGTTAATCCTTTCCCTCTGCCCAGGCAGAGGGAGTCGCCAAATGTCCAGCATGGTCTATGCTGAAAATTCCATGGATAACAACGGGGTGAAAAATGAGCGCCGAAATTCAAACCTTTGTCGTGACGATCCGTTTTCACGAAGAGACGCTTACCGAGATAAACGAGCTAAGCAATCACCTTACCCGCGCGGGTTTCACCCTGGTACTCAATGACGACGAGGGAAAACCTCACGAGCTGGGAACCAACACCTTTGGTCTGATTTCCCCGCAAAGTGCGCAGGAGGTGCAGGCCCTGAGCGCAGGATTAGCGGAAACGGCGCTGGGGCGGCCTGCCGAAGTCACGATAACCACATTTTCTCAGTGGCTGGAAGCTCAATAAGTGCGATTGGCGCTGCGGAAAGCGTCAGTTGTGCGTCAGTTCGAATTTTACGCCGAGGTTATGCGCTAACCTTATGAAATGGTGGAAAACATGGGGAGAGACGGCATGTGGCAGGCTATCAGCAATTTGTTAAGCGAGTGGCATACTGAAGCAGCTGAAATCGAACTGCGAAACGAACTGCCCGGCGGAGAAATCCACGCGGCATGGCACCTGCGCTTCGGTGGAAAGGATTACTTCGTAAAATGTGACGAACGTGAGCTATTGCCTATCTTTACCGCCGAGGCGGATCAGCTCGAGCTTCTGTCGCGGAGTAAAACCGTTCAGGTACCGCAGGTGTTTGCCGTCGGCAGCGATCGCGATTACAGCTTCATGGTGATGGAGTATTTGCCCCCTCGCCCGCTCGACGCGCACAACGCTTTTCTGCTCGGTCAGCAAATCGCGCATCTGCATCAGTGGAGCGATCAGCCGCAGTTTGGGCTCGATTTTGATAATGACCTTTCCACGACTCCCCAGCCTAATGCCTGGCAACGCCGCTGGTCGACATTCTTTGCCGAACAGCGCATCGGCTGGCAGCTTGAGCTGGCGGCAGAAAAAGGGCTACACTTCGGCGATATCGATACCATTGTTGACTACGTGCAGCAGCGCCTCAGCAACCATCAGCCTCAGGCCTCCTTACTGCACGGCGACCTCTGGTCCGGCAACTGCGCGCTGGGGCCGAACGGACCCTATATTTTCGACCCGGCCTGCTACTGGGGAGACAGGGAATGCGACCTCGCCATGCTGCCGCTGCATCCTGAGCAGCCGCCGCAAATATACGACGGCTATCAGTCGGTCTCGCCTTTGCCGTCCGGGTTCCTCGATCGTCAGCCCATTTATCAACTCTATACGCTATTCAACCGGGCGATCTTGTTCGGTGGCCAGCACCTTGTGACGGCGCAAAAAGCGCTCGACGATGTCTTCGCAGAGCAGGCCCCGTAAGGGGCCTTATTGACGGCGGTTAGTTGATCTCAACGCCTTTAAAACGGAACTTAATGGTCATCGTCACGCCGGTACCCGGTTTGCCGGGCTCGTAGCGCCACTTACGCATGGCGTTTTTCACTTCACGCTCAAACATATTGGCCGGCTGCGCGGAAAGGATCACGACGTTGTCCAGACGGCCGTCCGGGGTGACGTCAAACTTCACGCGCACCACGCCTTCAATACGCAGCGCCTGGGCGCGAGTCGGGTAGACCGGCTGGTTGCGGCTGAGCGCCCGCGGGCCGCTTGACTCGGTAACCGTTGGCTTCGCGGCGGCCGTGGAAGTGGATGGCGGCGTACGCGCTGGCGCAGTGTTGGTATTTTCAAACGGCGATGCCGGACGCGTTTCCGCAGGCTTAACCTCACGCTTCGGCTGCTCGACCTTTTTCTCCGGCTTGGGTTTTGGCTTCGGCTTTGGCTTGGGTTTCGGCTCAGGCTTGTGAATAACAACCGGCGCTTCTTTCGGCGGCTCAGGCACGATTTCTGGTTCTGGCTCCGGTTCAACAACCGGTTCAACCACCGGCTGTGCCGCCTGAGGAGGCTCGAGATCCGCAGGAGCCACCATGGTTATCTCAATCGGTTGAGAAGGAGATGGCCGTTCAATAACCTGATGTACCGAGGTATAAAGCAACCCCGCCACAACGGCACCGTGGATAGTCACGGACAGCAGCGTCGGCCACGGAAAGCGGCGAGGTAAATCAATGGTCATTGCGCTCATAGTCGTTTCAGTTGAAAAATGATGCCCCGATTTTAAATGCAAATAGCAATCATATTCAATAAGCCTTGTTACCTTGTATCAAAATTTGCCTCCTTTCCGTTAAAAAAAAGCCCGGCATCGGGCATTTTAACCCGTTGAGCATCTTTGCATTGCAGTCAACGCCGGATTCACTTAACGTGATTCGCCTATTTATTGATAAGGAGCCTTGCCGTGCTTTACGTAATTTACGCTGAAGACATCGCCGATTCTCTGGAAAAGCGGTCGTCGGTCCGTCCCGCCCACCTGGCGCGTTTACAACTGTTGCATGATGAAGGTCGCCTGCTGACCGCCGGGCCAATGCCTGCCGTCGACAGCAACGAACCTGGCGCTGCGGGCTTCACCGGTTCAACGGTTATCGCCGAGTTTGAATCACTGGAAGCGGCGCAGTCATGGGCGAACGACGACCCTTATATTGCCGCCGGGGTTTACCAGAACGTCGCGGTGAAGCCCTACAAAAAGGTATTTTAGGGCCAGCCGCCGACAAAAACACAGAGGCACCGCATGCGGTGCCTTTTATTTCAGTACTCAGTGAAGACGAACAACAGGGAATGACGCTGTCGTTTCACCAGCTCCTTGCGGATGGCAAGGATGCGCATATTGCGACGCGATTGGGCTTCCAGCCAGCGCGATTTACGGCGACTCACCTGTCTTAGCATGCGCCAGCGCCCTACTTCCGTTCTACTACGCTTCATTGCTACTACTCTACAAGTGAAAAACAGCCTGCATTATAGGCCTATGAATCCGGCTGACCAACGCTTTCGCTGCGTTTTTATTTGCCAGATGGATGTTGATGCGTAAACTCATAAAATAGAGTTATTCAAAAGGATTTTTCATCTATGACAACCTTTTACACGGTGGTGAACTGGCTAGTCATCCTCGGTTACTGGTTACTGATCGCCGGTGTAACATTACGCATATTGATGAAACGGCGCGCCGTCCCTTCAGCAATGGCGTGGTTGCTGGTTATTTATATTCTTCCTCTGGTCGGAATTATCGCCTACCTCTCGTTTGGTGAACTCCATCTCGGCAAGCGCCGGGCCGAACGGGCGCGGGCAATGTGGCCCTCAACCGCGAAGTGGCTCAACGATCTCAAGGCCTGCAAGCATATTTTTGCCAACGAGAATAGTCCGGTCGCCGAATCGCTGTTTCAGCTCTGCGAACGTCGCCAGGGGATCGCCGGCGTCAAGGGCAATCAGCTGCAGCTGCTGACCGAGTCAGACGACGTGATGCAGGCGCTGATTCGCGATATTCAGCTGGCTCGCCACAATATCGAGATGGTGTTTTATATCTGGCAGCCCGGAGGGATGGCCGATAAGGTCGCAGAATCGCTAATGGCCGCCGCCCGGCGCGGCGTGCACTGCCGCTTAATGCTGGACTCCGCCGGCAGCGTCGCCTTCTTCCGCAGCCCGTGGGCAGCGATGATGCGCAACGCCGGCATCGAGGTGGTCGAAGCGCTGAAGGTTAATTTGATGCGCGTGTTTTTACGCCGGATGGATCTGCGCCAGCACCGTAAAATGGTGATGATTGATAACTATATTGCCTACACCGGCAGTATGAATATGGTCGACCCGCGCTTCTTTAAGCAGGATTCCGGCGTCGGCCAGTGGATCGATCTGATGGCGCGTATGGAAGGCCCGGTCGCTACGGCGATGGGCATCGTTTACTCCTGTGACTGGGAAATCGAAACCGGTAAACGGATCCTGCCGCCGCCGCCGGATCTCAATATTATGCCGTTTGAGGAGGCCAGCGGACACACCATCCATACCATCGCCTCTGGCCCAGGCTTCCCGGAAGACTTGATTCACCAGGCGCTGCTGACCGCCGCCTATTCCGCCAAAGAACATCTGATCATGACCACTCCCTACTTCGTGCCAAGCGACGATTTGCTGCACGCAATCTGCACCGCCGCCCAGCGCGGTGTTGACGTCAGCATCATTTTGCCGCGCAAGAATGACTCGCTGCTCGTCGGCTGGGCCAGCCGGGCCTTCTTCACCGAGCTGCTGGCAGCCGGGGTGAAAATTTATCAGTTTGAAGGCGGGCTGCTGCACACCAAAAGCGTGCTGGTCGACGGCGAGCTGAGCCTGGTGGGTACCGTCAATCTCGATATGCGCAGCCTGTGGCTCAATTTCGAAATTACGCTGGTTATTGATGACGCCGGTTTTGGCGGCGATCTGGCGGCGGTACAGGATGATTATATTTCCCGCTCGCGCCTGCTCGACGCCCGCTTATGGTTAAAACGTCCGCTCTGGCAGCGGATAGCGGAGCGACTGTTTTACTTCTTCAGTCCGTTGCTGTAAAACGTGCCAATCAGATGTTAAACGGGTAGCAATCATGGATATGGATTTAAACAATCGCCTGACCGAAGATGAAACGCTTGAGCAGGCTTACGATATCTTTCTCGAGCTGGCGGTCGACAACCTCGACCCGGCGGATGTCATTCTGTTTAACCTGCAGTTTGAAGAGCGCGGCGGTGCCGAACTCTTTGATCCGGCAGAAGACTGGCAAGAGCACGTCGATTACGATCTCAACCCGGACTTCTTCGCCGAGGTGGTGATTGGCCTGGCTGACACCGACGGCGGCGAAATCAACGATATCTTCGCCCGCGTCCTGCTGTGCCGCGAGAAAGATCACAAGCTGTGCCATATTTTGTGGCGTGAATAAGATTTCATTCCGGCGTCTGCCGGAATGAAAAATGCCTGCCCGTTCAACGACCGGCAGGCATTTTTATTTATTCAGCCGCCGGTTCCGCCAGCTCGCTCCCGCAGGAGTGGCAATAACGCGCGTTTTTATCATGAGCTCCCTGCTGGCAATTCGGGCAGATCCGCTGAGTGCGGCGATTCTGAAAGGCCGTGGTCATATGGGTGGTAATCAGGCCGGTTGGGATCGCAATAATTGAATACCCAATTAATATCAGCACCGATGCCAGAATTCTTCCCAGCGGCGTATGCGGCGTAATATCGCCATAGCCAACCGTTGTTATCGTCACGATAGCCCAGTACACCGAAGCATTGAGCGTGGTGAAACCATACTGCGGCCCCTCAATCAGATACATCAGCGAACCAAAGATAACCATCACAATGGCAATAAATGAATAAAACAGTATCAGCTGATGGCGGGCGCTGACGATAGCAGCCCAGAAAATATTCAGCGACGGCATAAACCGCAGCAGCTTGAGAATACGCAAGGCGCGAATTGCGCGCATCGCGCGCCAGGCAAAGACGTAGTTAAGGCTTATTTCCGGCCACAGCCACATCACGTACAGCGGTAAAATCGTCGCTAAATCAATCAGCCCCCAGAAGCTGAAAATATACCTTAGCGGATTGGGCCAGCTGACAATGCGCAGGATATATTCGAGGGTAAAAACGGCGGTAACAAAAAGCTCCAGCCAGACGAAAATATGCCATTCGTCAACGGACAGGTGGTACTGGGTTCCCACGCCCGACTCGATAAAAATAACCACCACGCTGAGGAGCGCAAAAACCCCGCACAGCCCCTCAAAGCGCCGCCCGGATCGCCGATGCTGATCGAAGAGCAAATGAAATAGCCGCTGACGGGCGGCGTGAATATTGACAGCCACGTTAACCTCGCAAAAAAAAGGGCTGACCAACGTCAGCCCCGGAGATTATAACGGGTCTACCTTCAGGCAGGAAACCGCATGTCGGAAACTCCCCTCCAGCACCGGCCGCGTTTTAGCGCATTCCGGCCCGGCAATGGGACAGCGCGTACGGAAAACGCATCCCGACGGCGGGTTTATCGGCGAGGGTAGCTCCCCCTCCAGCAGCTGGATGGTTTTATTCTTTTCCAGATCCGGATCGGGAACCGGCACCGCAGACATCAGCGCTTTGGTATAAGGGTGCAGCGGGTTGTGGTACACCTCATCGTAGGTGCCCAGCTCCACCGCGTGGCCCAGGTACATGACCAGCACACGATCGGATATATGCTTAACCACCGCCAGGTCGTGAGCGATGAAGATCAGCGACAGCCCCATTTCGCGCTGCAGCTGCTGCAGCAGGTTTACCACCTGGGCCTGAATCGACACATCCAGCGCCGACACCGGCTCATCGCAGATAATCAGCTTAGGCTCAAGGATCAGCGCACGGGCAATACCGATACGCTGGCACTGGCCGCCGGAAAACTCGTGCGGATAACGGTTGATCAGATTCGGCAGCAGGCCGACTTTCATCATCATCGCTTTCACCCGATCGCGAGCTTCCTGGCGCGACATTTTCGGATGATAGGTGCGCAGCGGCTCGGCAATAATCTCCCCGATGGTCATACGCGGGTTCAGCGACGCCAGCGGGTCCTGGAAAATCATCTGAATATCGCTGCGCACGTCGCGCCACTCGTCCGGCTTCATGCCCAGCAAATCTTTGCCAAGCCACGCAACCCGACCCTCGGTCGCTTTCACCAGACCAATAATCGCGCGGGCAAAGGTGGATTTACCGCAGCCGGATTCGCCCACCACGCCCAGCGTTTCGCCTTCATACAGACGCAGGGTTACGCCATCAACCGCTTTCAGCGTTTTAGCCGGCTGCCAAAACCACTGCTTACCATCTTTAATATCAAAGTGGACTTTGAGATCGGCGATTTCGAGCAGGACTTTTCTTTGTTCAGTCACGGCGTTCATAGCAGATCTCCCACCGGTTGAAAGCAGGCACGCAGGCGGCCAGGGGCAAACTCCTCCAGAGGCGGAGCGCTAGTACAAATCTCCATCGAATGCGGACAGCGCGGCTGGAACGGACAACCCTTAGGCAGGCGCAGCAGGTTCGGCGGATTGCCAGGGATGGTTAACAGCGCATCGCCTTCAGCATCCAGGCGCGGAACCGCATTCAGCAGACCGATAGAGTACGGATGCGACGGATGATAAAAGACATCCCGCGCGTGGCCGTACTCCATGGTGCGACCGGCATACATCACCAGAACTTTGTCACAGATCCCGGCGACCACGCCCAGATCGTGAGTAATCATAATGATCGCCGTATTGAATTCGCGTTTAAGTTCATTCAGCAGGGTCATAATCTGCGCCTGAACCGTCACGTCCAGCGCCGTCGTCGGTTCATCGGCGATCAGCAGCTTTGGCCGGCACAGCAGCGCCATGGCGATCATCACGCGCTGGCGCATACCGCCAGAAAACTCATGCGGATACATTTTCATCCGCTTGCGCGCTTCGGGCATCTTAACCGCATCCAGCATCTTCACCGATTCTTCAAAGGCTTCGGCTTTCCCCAGCCCTTTGTGCAGCATCAGAACCTCCATCAGCTGCTCGCCGACCCGCATATACGGGTTCAGGGAGGTCATCGGGTCCTGAAAAATCATCGAAATCTGCTCGGCGCGCAGCTTATTCAGCTCGCGCTCCGGCAGGTTAAGGATCTGCCGGCCGTTAAACGTCGCCGAGCCGCCGATATAGCCGTTGGCCGCCAGCAGTCCCATCAGCGCAAAGGCGGTCTGCGACTTGCCGGACCCCGACTCTCCTACGATTCCTAACGTCTCCCCGGCCCGCAGGTTAAAGTTAAGGTCGTTAACCGCGGTGACATCGCCATCCGGCGTCTTAAAGGTCACGCGGAGATCTTTAACATCCAGTAGCAGCCCGGATTGCTGCTGCGCCTGCGGCGCTTTTGCCGTTTCAATTATGCTCATGACGGCGCTCCTTAGCGGTCTTTCGGGTCGAGGGCATCACGCAGGCCATCGCCGATAAAGTTAAAACAGAACAGCGTTACCACCAGGAACCCCGCAGGAAACAGCAGCAGCCACGGCGACACTTCCATTGAGTTCGCGCCATCGCTCAGCAGCGCTCCCCAGCTGCTGAGCGGCTCCTGAGTGCCCAGTCCCAGGAAGCTGAGGAAGGATTCGAACAGGATCATGCTCGGTACCAGCAGCGAGGCATACACCACCACCACGCCCAGTACGTTAGGCACAATGTGACGAACCACGATACTGAACGTCGAGACGCCCCCGACCTGGGCTGCTTCGATAAACTCTTTGCGCTTCAGGCTCAGCGTCTGGCCGCGCACAATACGCGCCATATCCAGCCAGGAAACCATCCCGATGGCGACGAATATCAGCAGTATGTTCTGGCCAAAGAAGGTCACCAGCAGGATAACGAAGAACATGAACGGGAAGGAGTTGAGGATCTCCAGCAGACGCATCATGACCGAGTCGATCTTGCCGCCGAGATAGCCGGAAAGCGAGCCGTAGAGCGTACCGAGGATCACCGCCACCAGCGCGGCGGCGACGCCAACCATCAGCGAGATACGCCCGCCGATAGCGACGCGAACCAGCAGGTCACGACCGGATGAGTCGGTACCAAAGTAGTGGCCGGACGCCGCATCAGGCGCGCTGGACATCATGCCCCAGTCGGTGTCGAAATAGGAAAACTGCGACACCACCGGCGCAATGGTCACGAACAGCGCGATGACGATCAGCACCGCCAGGCTGGCCACGGCCGCGCGGTTATGCATAAAGCGGCGGCGGGCGTCCTGCCATAGGCTACGCCCTTCGACTTCCAGCTTTTCACTGAAGTTCTCCAGCGCCTCGTTGTTTTTCTTACTTAACATCATGGCGAACCCCAGCCTCAATAGCGAATCTTCGGATCGATAACGGCATACAGCACATCAACAATCGCGTTAAACAGAATAGTCAGCGCACCGACCAGAATCGTCAGGCTGAGTACCAGGGAATAGTCGCGGTTAAGCGCGCCGTTGACGAACAGCTGGCCGATCCCCGGGAGACCGTAGATAGTCTCGATAACCATTGAACCGGTGATAATCCCAACGAACGCCGGCCCCATATAGGAGAGGACGGGCAGCAGCGCAGGCTTCAGCGCATGACGCAGGATGATACGATGCATCGGCAGCCCCTTCGCCCGCGCGGTGCGGATAAAGTTAGAGTGCAGAACTTCAATCATCGAACCGCGGGTGATACGCGCGATGCTGGCGATATAGGCGAGTGACAAAGCCACCATCGGCAGGATCATAAACTTCAGCGCCCCACCGTTCCAGCCGCCGCCGGGTAGCCAGTGCAGGGTGATGGCAAAAATCATCACCAGCAGCGGCGCGACCACGAAGCTGGGTATGACGACGCCGGTCATTGCCACCCCCATGACCGCATAATCCCACCTGGTATTTTGCTTGAGGGCCGCAACTACGCCGGCGCTCACGCCGAGAACCACCGCCAGCAGGAAGGCGGCAAAGCCTAATTTGGCGGAAACCGGGAAGCTTGAGGCCACCAGGTCGTTCACCGAATAGTCTTTATATTTAAAAGAAGGACCGAAATCACCGTGCGCCAGCTGCTTCAGATAATTGAAGTACTGGGTCATGATGGGGTCATTTAAATGGTATTTTGCTTCAATATTCGCCAGCACTTCTGGCGGCAGCGTACGTTCGCCGGTAAATGGACTTCCCGGCGCAAGGCGCATCATGAAGAAAGAGATAGTTATAAGAATAAACAGCGTCGGAATCGCTTCCAGACAGCGACGAAAAATAAATTTTAACATTGCCCGTACCTTCTGGCGTGTGCCTATCGTATGCGATGAATTCAGACACGGTGGGGCAAGCGATGCCTGCCCCACGTCTTGCCATTAATGTTTGATAATATACAGGTTTTTAACGTAGATATTATCTAACGGGTCTTTACCGGTATAGCCGCCTACCCACGGTTTAACCAGGCGGGCGTTGACGTAATAGAAGACCGGTACAATTACAGAGTCTTTATCCAGCTGCTGCTCTGACTGTGCATACAGCTCCGCACGTTTGGCGTCATCATTGGTTTGCAGCGTTGCAGAGATAATTTTATCGAACGCCGGGCTCTTATAGTGCGAGGTGTTGTTTGAGCTGTCGCTCAGCATGGTATTCAGGAATGAGGTTGGTTCGTTGTAGTCAGCACACCAACCCGCACGCGCCACGTCGAAGGTGCCCTGATGGCGGTTATCAAGGAAGGTTTTCCATTCCTGATTTTCCAGCTTCACGTTGGCGCCAAGGTTTTTCTTCCAGATGGATGCCACGGCGATGGCCAGCTTTTTATGCAGATCGGACGTGTTGTACAGCAGGTTAAAGGTCAGCGGTTTATCAGCGGTATACCCGGCTTCAGCCAGCAGTTTTTTCGCTTCTTCGTTACGCTTATCCTGAGTCCAGGTAAACCATTCTGGTTTAACAACCTTCATGCCGTCGGTATATGGCGGGGTATAGCTATATGCCGGCAGATCGCCCTGATTCTTCACTTTATTAACGATAATGTCGCGATCCAGCGCCATTTTCAGCGCGGTACGCACGCGAACGTCAGTAAACGGCGCTTTCTGGTTGTTAATTTCGTAGTAATAGGTGCAGAGATACGGATCAACGTGAACTTCTTTCGGGATCTCTTTTTTCAGCTTCTGGAACAGTTCAATCGGCATGTTGTTATAGGTCATGTCGATTTCGCCGCTGCGGTAGCGGTTAACGTCGGTGACTTCTGAAGAAATAGGCAGATAGGTCACCTGATTAATAACGGTTTTAGCGTTATCCCAGTACTGAGTATTACGCTCAAGCACAATACGTTCGTTAACGACCCAGTCCTTCAGTTTATAGGCGCCGTTGGTGACAATATTTGCCGGCTGAGTCCATTTCTCACCATATTTTTCGATCGCCGCTTTTGGCACCGGTGAAACGGACGGGTGAACCAGCAGTTTATAGAAATAAGGAACCGGCTCGCTCAGGGTAACCTGGAAGGTTTTATCATCGAGCGCCTTAACGCCCAGATCGGTAATTGGCTTTTTGCCGGCGATAATTTCATCAACGTTCGCAACGTGGCCATACTGCAGATAGCTCGCGTACGGTGAGGCGGTTTTCGGATCGGACAGACGCTGCCAGCTATAAACGAAATCTTGTGCGGTTACCGGCGTGCCGTCGGACCATTTTGCATCTTTACGCAGATGGAAGGTCCAGACTTTAAAATCTTTATTATCCCAGGATTCGGCAACTCCAGGAATCGGGTGGCCCTGAATATCGCCAATCACTAAACCTTCGAACAGATCGCGGTTAATGTTGGATTCCGGCACACCTTCAATTTTATGCGGATCCAGAGACTGAACCTCTGCTCCGTTATTACGTACCAGCGATTGTGAATCCGCCAGCTGCACCCCTGCAGGCACATCTGCTGCCATAGCAACGTTCGCGGTAAATAGCGCGGAGAAAATTCCCGCTGCTACCAGATTTTTTTTGGTGATGATGGTCATTGTGTTGTTACTCCACTCATTATAATTACTGGCTATTTAACCAGCCTCTTTTTTTCCCTTATTCGGGATTCTGTACAGTGCAGGAGTTTTTGCTGCTGTCAGACTTTACTGCTTGCTATCACCGACTTATTTATTACGACCGCTCAAACGGCAGCCTTGACGTCGATTCTTTCCCCCCCTGTCCAGGGGCGCTTTATGCGCAATGAGTTATTTAATAATAATTCTCATTTACGGGTGTTATTCAGTTAGCGATCACGCCGGAAAGTACCAAAAGGCTTTCTCATCCGCCAATGCAATTTGCAAATATGTTACCGGATTCTCTTTTATTGCTCTTGCCGCGGCAGGCTCCTGCCATTCTTTTCCACGAAAAGAGCATTAAAGTGTTTATTTATCATTCAGATACAAAAAACAGGTCGCTACACATGCTGCGGAACGCTGCAAAGGCGCTTTTTTGTACGAAAATTTAACAATCGGTTATTATTTAGCACATTCATCTGCCGCTGTTATGAAATTACTAATATCATTTCAATTATCTGACGGCAAGCACCAGAGAATGATGTGAAGAAAATAACAGTGGTTGCGGTGAGGAAAAGGGAAACAGAAACGCGGAATTATTAAGTAATTCGTTGATATTAAAAAGAATAAACAGACATCATAGAAAGTTATCTTTCTCGCCTTTATCAGCTTTATTGATATGTTTTGCTAATAATAAAGCAAGCGCGGAGCCTCAAGCCCCGCACAGCGCGGTCGTTCAGACCAGAAGACCCGGGAAAAGCGTCTTCAGGCCGGTAACGATAAACTCAATTCCGAGCGCCATCAGCAGCAGACCCATAATACGCGTGATGACGTTAATGCCGGTTTGCCCAAGCAGGCGAACCAACCACGGCGCCATGCGGAAAATCCCCCAACAGCACAGGGCAAACAGCGCGATCGCCACCGAGAAGCCGAAGAGGTGGGCTACCGTGTGGTAACGCGTTCCCCAGACAATGGTTGAGCTAATCGCCCCTGGCCCGGCCATCAGCGGTAATGCCAGCGGCACCACGCCAATGCTTTCGCGGATAGCCGTCTCTGACTTTTCCTGCTTATTCTGTTTGTCTTCCCCGAGCTTGCCGCTAATCATCGACATCGCGATGGTAACGACGAGGATCCCGCCGGCAATACGGAATGAATCGATGGAAATACCGAAGATTTGCAAAATACCGTCCCCAAGGAACAGCGAGGTCAGCAGGATGATGGCAACGGAAAGGTTCGCCGTCAGATTGGTCTTATTACGGATCGCTGCGCTCTGGTAGCTGGTCATACTAATGAAGACCGGAATGATGCCAACCGGGTTAACCAGCGCAAATAACCCTATGAAAAACTTGAAATAAGCTGAAAAATCAAACAACGATAGAGTCACAGTGCGCTCCGCGGCATCATTAAATATGGCTATTGACAGTAGGTGTCATAAAATATTCGCGCAGAAGATACGCTTTTTAACAGCATAATTCATCTCAAAAATGCATACCGTAATGATAAACTGCGTATGTTGTATATTTGTTTCTTTTACCTGTTTTATTCATTTATTTTGCATACCTTTTCATTACACTTGATCTAAGTGGTCAAAAAATAGCCTGCTGAAAGGTGTCAGCTTGACATAAAATTGATCTAAATCACATAAATCGTACTCAGAAGTGAGTAATCTTGTTTACACCAAAGAGTGGAAGCCGGCAGTACCTGAGGATAGAGAAATAAAGCTTCGTTAGTAAATCAGTGAAGTCAGCAAAGCAAAATTCGATACGTTAACATTTAGATGCAAGCTATTAACCGCCTGTCTATACTGTCGAATCGAGCTACTGATTTACTAAAAAAGTTTAACATTATCAGGAGAGCATTATGGCTGTTACTAATGTCGCTGAACTTAACGCACTTGTAGAGCGCGTAAAAAAAGCCCAGCGTGAATATGCCAGTTTCACTCAAGAACAAGTTGATAAGATCTTCCGTGCAGCCGCTCTGGCCGCCGCAGACGCTCGAATCCCTCTCGCAAAAATGGCCGTTGCCGAATCCGGCATGGGCATTATCGAAGACAAAGTGATCAAAAACCACTTCGCTTCTGAATACATCTATAACGCTTATAAAGATGAAAAGACCTGCGGTATTCTCTCCGAAGACGACACCTTTGGTACTATCACCATCGCAGAACCTATCGGTATTATTTGCGGTATCGTCCCAACGACGAACCCAACTTCTACAGCAATCTTTAAATCACTGATCAGCCTGAAAACCCGTAACGCGATTATCTTCTCCCCGCATCCGCGTGCTAAAGATGCCACCAACAAAGCGGCCGATATCGTACTGCAGGCTGCCATTGCTGCCGGCGCGCCGAAAGACCTGATCGGTTGGATCGACCAGCCTTCCGTTGAGCTGTCCAACGCGCTGATGCACCACCCTGACATTAACCTGATCCTTGCGACCGGCGGTCCAGGTATGGTTAAAGCAGCCTATAGCTCCGGTAAACCCGCTATCGGCGTTGGTGCAGGCAACACGCCGGTTGTTATCGACGAAACCGCTGACATTAAACGTGCCGTTGCATCAGTGCTGATGTCCAAAACCTTCGATAACGGCGTTATCTGTGCGTCTGAACAGTCAGTAGTCGTTGTTGACTCCGTCTACGACGCCGTTCGCGAACGTTTCTCCAGCCACGGCGGCTACCTGCTGCAGGGTAAAGAGCTGAAAGCGGTTCAGGACATCATCCTGAAAAACGGCGCGCTGAACGCCGCTATCGTTGGTCAACCGGCGTATAAAATCGCCGAACTGGCAGGCTTCACCGTCCCGAACACCACCAAAATTCTGATTGGTGAAGTGACCGACGTTGATGAAAGCGAGCCGTTTGCTCACGAAAAACTGTCTCCGACTCTGGCAATGTATCGCGCCAAAAACTTCGAAGACGCCGTTGAGAAAGCTGAAAAACTGGTGGCGATGGGCGGTATCGGTCATACCTCCTGCCTGTACACCGACCAGGATAACCAGCCTGCTCGCGTGGCCTTCTTCGGCCAGATGATGAAAACCGCACGTATTCTGATTAACACCCCGGCTTCTCAGGGTGGTATCGGTGACCTGTATAACTTTAAACTCGCGCCTTCCCTGACTCTGGGTTGTGGTTCCTGGGGTGGTAACTCCATCTCTGAAAACGTTGGTCCGAAACACCTGATCAACAAGAAAACCGTTGCTAAGCGAGCTGAAAACATGTTGTGGCACAAACTTCCGAAATCTATCTACTTCCGTCGTGGCTCTCTGCCAATCGCGCTGGATGAAGTGATTACTGATGGTCACAAACGCGCGCTGATCGTGACCGACCGCTTCCTGTTCAACAACGGCTATGCCGACCAGATCACCTCCGTACTGAAGGCATCCGGCGTTGAAACCGAAGTGTTCTTTGAAGTTGAAGCTGACCCGACGCTGACCGTTGTACGTAAAGGTGCAGAACTGGCCAACTCCTTCAAGCCGGACGTCATCATCGCCCTCGGCGGTGGTTCCCCGATGGACGCCGCGAAAATCATGTGGGTGATGTACGAACATCCGGAAACCCACTTCGAAGACCTGGCGCTGCGCTTTATGGATATCCGTAAACGTATCTACAAGTTCCCGAAAATGGGCGTGAAAGCGAAAATGATCGCCGTCACTACCACTTCCGGTACCGGTTCTGAAGTGACCCCGTTTGCGGTAGTTACCGACGATGCGACCGGTCAGAAATATCCGCTGGCAGACTACGCGCTGACTCCGGATGTGGCGATTGTCGATGCGAACCTCGTCATGGATATGCCGAAGTCCCTGTGTGCTTTCGGTGGTCTGGATGCCGTAACTCACGCCCTGGAAGCCTACGTTTCCGTACTGGCGTCTGAGTTCTCCGACGGCCAGGCTCTGCAGGCGCTGAAGCTGCTGAAAGAGTATCTGCCGGCGTCCTACCATGAAGGTTCTAAGAACCCGGTAGCGCGTGAACGCGTGCACAGTGCAGCGACTATTGCCGGTATCGCGTTTGCTAACGCCTTCCTCGGCGTATGTCACTCGATGGCACACAAACTGGGCTCCCAGTTCCATATCCCGCACGGCCTGGCGAACGCCCTGCTGATTTGTAACGTTATCCGCTACAACGCGAACGATAACCCAACCAAACAGACCGCATTCAGCCAGTACGACCGTCCGCAGGCTCGTCGCCGCTACGCAGAAATTGCTGACCACCTGGGCCTGAGCGCACCTGGTGACCGCACCGCAGCGAAAATCGAGAAACTGCTGGCATGGCTGGAAAGCATCAAGGCTGAACTGGGTATTCCTAAGTCTATCCGTGAAGCTGGCGTGCAGGAAGCTGACTTCCTGGCCCACGTTGACAAGCTGTCTGAAGATGCATTCGATGACCAGTGCACCGGCGCTAACCCGCGCTACCCGCTGATCGCCGAGCTGAAACAGATTCTGCTGGATACCTTCTACGGTAACGAATTCAGCGAAGGCGAAGCTGCCGCGAAGAAAGAGACTGTCGCAGCACCGAAAGCCGATAAAAAAGCGAAAAAATCCGCTTAATTTACGCTGGTAATAAATATGAGGCCTCATCTTTGGATGAGGCCTTTTTTTATCGTCACGATTTTGGCTACAGTCGCAAAACCGACGCAGAGCGACGCTAAAGCGTCGGGCCATCATAGACAGCGGGAATTACAGCAGGAGGTCATCAGGCGCCTGATGTGCGCCTGAGCGAGATCGACGAGGGGAGATTAGCAGGGGCGATGTTTGCTTTGCACAAGCGTTAAAGAGCCCTCTTTTAAGGCTTCTTTATAATGTTTACGGCAGACCGATACATAGCGTTCATTGCCGCCAATAACCACCTGCTCGCCCTCATTGTACGGCCGCCCTTCCCGATCGAGGCGCAGCACCATACTCGCCTTACGGCCACAAAAACAGATTGTTTTTAATTCAACCAGCTTATCTGACCAGGCTAATAAATACTGACTGCCGATAAACAGCTCCCCGCGAAAATCAGTACGCAGGCCGTAGCACAACACCGGGATATCCAGCCCATCAACAACCTCGGATAGCTCATGCACCTGCTCACGCGTCAGGAACTGGCTTTCATCAACTAATACACAATGAACCGGCTGCTTTGCATGCTCAGCGCTAATCTCGGCAAATAATGAAGTCTGCGGGTTAAACAGTCGGGCCGGCGATGAGAGGCCAATTCTTGAGCTGACCTTACCGGAACCAAAGCGGTCATCAATCTCAGCCGTATAAACTAAGGCACGCATGCCTCGTTCCTGATAATTGTATGAGGACTGCAGTAGCGCAGTCGACTTACCTGCATTCATTGCAGAATAGTAAAAATAAAGTTGTGCCATCGGCTGCGTAACCCCAATCAATGTGTTTTATCGCGGCGGGATTGTAGCATATTTTCTGCCGCTGCCAGCCCCTTCAGGGAAGCGCTGGAGGTTTATGTTGCGCGCGCCGACTTCTGAAAGATTAAGCTTTTTAATACAATCAGGCCATCAGCTATTTGCCCAAACCGCGGGGTGCAGCGAGCTGCGGCAGTTGTCCTTTCGTGCGAATCGGTGCATTTTGCAGGCGGTTATAAGGGATTTTGTTCAGCGTTTTATATTAAACATCATCGTAACTAATGCGCTAATACTGAAGGTGGATATTTATCCCTGCAAAGTATAATTTTACTCCCTGGCTGCCGGGAAAAGCATACTATCTCAGGGTTTTAGCTTACGACTCCGGTTAGGCTATAAGCTAGAAAGATGTGAACTCGCGCGAAAAATTTAACTTAAATTAATTAATTACCGGGACAAATAACAAGTAATTTTGAATTCCTTACATTCTACCCTATTGCACATCTGATTATATCGCTCTATTATTAGTTCAACAAACCACCCCACAATATAAGTTTGAGATTACTACAATGAGCGAAGCACTTAAAATTTTGAACAACATCCGTACTCTTCGTGCGCAGGCGAGAGAATGCACCCTTGAAACGCTAGAAGAAATGCTGGAAAAATTAGAAGTTGTCGTTAACGAACGTCGCGAAGAAGAAAGCGCTGCGGCTGCAGAAATTGAAGAGCGTACTCGTAAACTGCAACAATACCGTGAAATGCTGATCGCTGATGGTATTGATCCGAATGAACTGCTGAGCACCATGGCTGCAGTTAAAGCGGGCACCAAAGCCAAACGCGCGGCACGTCCGGCGAAATATAGCTACGTTGATGAAAACGGCGAAACCAAAACCTGGACTGGTCAGGGCCGCACCCCGGCAGTGATCAAAAAAGCGATGGATGAGCAAGGCAAATCTCTGGACGATTTCCTGCTTTAATAAGTCGTCATATTTGAAAAATCCCGCCGCGGCGGGATTTTTTTTATCTTTACTCACTGAGATAAAAAAGCCGGGGAACAATACCTGTGCCCCCGGCTCTCATATCTAAAGATAACGATTACTTAGCGATGGCTTTTTCCAGCCAGTCTTTAAAATCTGCACCCAGCGTTTTATGGCGCACGCCATATTCAACGAAAGCCTGCATGTAACCCAGTTTATTACCACAGTCATGGCTCTTGCCTTTCATATGGTAGGCTTCAACCGTTTCCTTCTCGATCAGCATATCGATGGCATCGGTCAGCTGGATTTCATCGCCTGCGCCCGGAGGCGTTTTAGCCAGCAGCGGCCAAATATCCGCGCTCAGCACGTAGCGTCCCACGACGGCCAGGTTAGAAGGCGCAACGTCTGCTTTCGGCTTTTCTACCACGCCAACCATCGGCACGCTTTCACCCGGCTGCAGGGACTGGCCCTTGCAATCAACGACGCCATATGCGGTCACGTCAGCAACAGGCTCAACCATAATCTGGCTGGATCCGGTTTCGTCGAAACGAGCGATCATTTCTGCCAGGTTATCGCGGGTAAGATCGGATTCAAATTCATCCAGAATAACGTCCGGCAGAATAACAGCTACCGGCTCATCGCCTACTACCGGGTGCGCGCACAGCACGGCATGGCCGAGGCCTTTAGCGAGACCCTGACGGACCTGCATAATGGTGACGTGCGGCGGACAAATAGATTGGACTTCTTCAAGAAGCTGACGTTTTACACGTTTTTCGAGCATCGCTTCCAGTTCAAAACTGGTATCGAAATGGTTTTCGATAGAATTTTTGGAAGAGTGCGTCACCAGAACAATTTCAGTAATCCCGGCCGCAATACATTCGTTAACAACATACTGAATTAAAGGCTTATCTACCAGTGGCAGCATTTCTTTCGGAATAGCCTTGGTAGCGGGCAGCATCCTGGTGCCTAATCCCGCAACCGGGATAACAGCTTTTCTTACTTTAGAATTAAGGGCAGCCATTGAAATCTCCTGGACTGTGTGTTTTTTAAACTAGTCATAATATAACGCACCGAGTATATCAGCCCATCCCGGTAAGCCTGGTCTGAAAGGTGCGGATTTTCTCGAATTAGGACTTATACGTATAAAACCCATCGATAGTATCACCGCCAAAGGCAGCGCGGTAATCCTACCAGCGTGAAAATAAACTTAACTGTTCATTCCGCAGACAACATCAAGCGTAAACGGCCTCCAGCCCCCCAAATTTGGCACTGCCATGAGGAGCAGCGCTGGCTAATTTGGTTGAGATAAGCATTACCTAATGTGCCAAGCGGCACACCATTACTAATCTGTATTTGATGTTCTCCGGTATTCAGCGTGCCGTTTAACCCCGCCGATACCAAAATCAAATTTTTCAACCCGCTGTGGTAATAACCCACCAGCAGAGGAAATTGCCCCGGTAAATTCGCCTGACGAAGTAGCTGGTTGACCTGCTTTAACAACCCGGTCATTTCCGGCAAGCGCTGGCCTTGATGGGCCAGCTGCTCCTGAAGCAAACCGTTAAACAGCGCGCGCAGCAGAAGCGCCGCGAGAACGCCATTATCGCCTGCTCGTGTTACATCCAGACAGTAAAATGCCAAATCTTTTTCCGATAATGGCGCAATATCGAGAACCAGACCGGGCTTATCGGCGGTTACCAGCTGACGATAGTGAATGCGGCAGCGCGATATTTCCTGCTGCACCGGGGGCTGTAACTCCTGCAGCAGCCTGGACGCCGCGTTCGGGTCGCTGACCAGCGCATCCCAGTCCTCAAACAGCCGCTCCTCCTCTTCCACACGCGAACTGAACATGTGGGGATACAGGCAGGCATACACCGTCTCACGCAGGCGGTCAAAATCTTTTACCGGTTTAAGCAGAACATCCTGAACGCCAAGACGCAGCGCCCTGGCAATATCTGCCATATTCTCCGTCGCCGAAATCATCAGAATCGGCAGCTGCTCGCCCTGGTTACGCAGATACTCCACCAGTTCGAGGCCATTCATGCGCGGCATCGAGATATCGCAAATCATCAGGTCGGGCTTCGACTCGGCCATTTTCTGTAGTGCCTCAACGCCATCCTCTGCCTGCGCGGTAGTTGCGCCTAGCGAGGTTAACCAGGAGTGCAAAAGAGTGCGGAAAACGGGCTCGTCTTCAACGATCAGAATTTGTTTTCCCGCCAATGGCTGCGTCATGATCTCTCCTCTGGCTGACGATAATTAAATATTGGCATGCAATTCACACTATCGCCTGTCAGAATTTACTGAAGTCTAAGTCAAGGGCGTCACGCCGAAGCGCGCACCAAAGGTAATAGTTCATCCATCTTTTTTTCCACCGCCAGGTGACCGGCAGCAATCGCTTCGCCGGCGCGATGGAAATCAAGGGTCGATATTTGTGGGCAAAAGGGCTGTAGCAGAATATCCGGTGGGTCACCCGCCATACGGTTACGCTTCAGGCGATTTTCCAGCACCTGAATAGAGGTGGACATAATCTCCATTGCCGTCGGCGTAGCGGTAGTCGTTTGCCGGGAGGTCATTCCCGTCAGCCGCGCGCGCAGACGCGAATGCCAGGAAAATTCTTTCTCATCTTCTACACGCGGTTTCTCGATAGACCATAAATCCTGCTGCATCAGATGCGCATCGTGCTGTAGGTCAACGGCGATGACAATATCTGCCCCCAGCGCTCGGGTCAAAGAGACCGGGACGGGGTTCACGACTGCGCCGTCGACCAACCAGTAGCCATTGTGCATAACGGGCGACATCAGGCCAGGCATGCTGCAGGAAGCGCGGACCGCCAGATGCAAATCGCCTTCGGTAAACCACAGTTCGCGGCCGGTGCTGAGGTTGGTCGCCACCGCCGCAAACCGGCGATCGCAGCGTTCAATTTCGGAGGTAGGCAAGACTTGTCGATATTGATTGAATACGCGCTCCCCGCGCAGCAGGCCTCCGCGACGCCAGGAGAGATCCATCAACCGCAGTACGTCCCAGTTGCTAAAAGAGCAGACCCATTTTTCCAGAACCGGAAGACGGTTGCACGCGTAGGCCGCGCCAACCAGCGATCCGATAGAGCACCCTGCAACAACGTCAATTTCAATACCTGCTCGCTGTAGCGCTTTAATCACACCGATATGCGACCACCCTCGGGCAGCTCCCGCCCCTAAGGCCAGACCAATCTTAAGCTTTCTCATTATTACCGATATACTTCCTTCCACCGCGAACATGGCATCATCGCCACAGCTCAGTTAACATAAAACACTTTGGCGTCGATACGCCGTAATTCTTTTTCCATGGAGGCCGCTTTGTCGCCATTATGTCCCTGTGGCAGCGCTCTGGAGTATAGCTCATGTTGCCAGCGTTATCTGTCCGGCGCGCTGCCAGCGCCAGGCCCGTCACAGCTGATGCGATCCCGCTACAGTGCGTTTGTTATGAAAGATGCCGATTATCTGATTAAAACCTGGCACTCCTCTTGCCAGGCGCAGCGGTTCCGCGCGGATCTGGAGAGCGGTTTTACCAAAACGCACTGGCTGGGGCTGACCGTCTTTGCCGCCGATGAGGGGCGAAATCCCGATGAAGGATTCGTCAGCTTTATTGCACGATTTAACGACGATAGCCGTTCCGGCGTAATTATTGAACGTTCCAGATTCTTAAAAGAAAATGGACAGTGGTACTATATCGACGGCACGCGACCGCTGGTTGGTCGTAATGACCCCTGCCCTTGTGGCTCAGGTAAAAAATTTAAAAAATGCTGCGGCCAATAAACCGGCGTCAGCAATAGCAAACACTACAGGATTTCCCCCGCGATGCATTCATTACAACGTAAAGTACTACGCACTATTTGCCCTGATCAGAAAGGACTCATCGCGCGTATCACCAACATTTGCTACAAGCACGAGCTGAACATCGTGCAGAACAACGAGTTTGTCGATCACCGAACCGGCCGCTTCTTTATGCGTACCGAGCTGGAAGGTATTTTCAATGACGCCATTCTGCTGGCCGATTTGGATAGCGCGCTGCCGGAAGGTTCAATTCGTGAACTGACGCCTGCGGGCCGTCGCCGCGTGGTCATCCTGGTCACCAAAGAAGCGCACTGCCTTGGCGATCTGCTGATGAAAGCTAACTATGGCGGTCTGGATGTGGAGATTGCCGCGGTTATCGGTAATCACGAGACGCTGCGCACGCTGGTTGAGCGTTTTGATATTCCTTTCCAGCTGGTCAGCCATGAAGGCCTGACGCGTGAAGAGCACGATAAGCAGATGGGCGATGCTATCGAAGCGTTGGCACCAGACTATGTGGTGCTGGCGAAATATATGCGCGTGCTGACGCCAGAGTTCGTTTCCCGCTTCCCGAACCAGATTATCAATATTCACCACTCATTCCTGCCAGCCTTTATTGGCGCCCGTCCGTATCATCAGGCTTACGAGCGCGGCGTCAAAATCATCGGCGCCACCGCGCACTATGTGAACGATAATTTAGATGAAGGCCCGATCATTATGCAGGACGTGATTCATGTCGATCACACCTATACGGCAGAAGATATGATGCGCGCCGGCCGTGATGTTGAGAAGAACGTGCTGAGCCGTGCGCTGTATCAGGTGCTGGCGCAGCGCGTGTTCGTCTACGGCAACCGAACGATTATTCTTTAATCGATAGATAAATTAGCTGGTTAGCTTTGCGTCTTTGCGCGCAAAAAGCAGGCAACCAGTTTATTTTTATCAACGGAATGCTTTACAGGGGCGCATCATTTGGTATGATGCGCCCCGCTTCCCCAGAAGGAAGCAGGACAGTATTAGCATTACCCCGTGGTGGGGTTCCCGAGCGGCCAAAGGGAGCAGACTGTAAATCTGCCGTCATCGACTTCGAAGGTTCGAATCCTTCCCCCACCACCATTATTCACTACAGCAATGTGGTAACCCCGGTAGGCCTTAGCGAGGTTTGCACTTATCGGGAAGGGTGAGAATCTTCGACCGAGGTTCGACTCGAGCGCAAGCGAGAGAACGTTGCTACAGGCAACGGCCCGAAGGGTGAGGAGCAAAGCGACGAATAATCCTTCCCCCACCACCATTATTCACTGTGCTGAATAACCTACAATTTGATTTACCCCTGGTGGGGTTCCCGAGCGGCCAAAGGGAGCAGACTGTAAATCTGCCGTCATCGACTTCGAAGGTTCGAATCCTTCCCCCACCACCATCACTGCCAGATATCTCATCACTCTCAAATAAACGCCAGCGTTGCACATTCTGCCCATGCGGGAAGGATGAGAAGCTTCGACCAAGGTTCGACCCGAGCGTCAGCGAGAGAACGTTGCCGCAGGCAACGGCCCGAAGGGTGAGCAGCTTCAGCTGCGAATAATCCTTCCCCCACCACCATCACTGCCAGATATCTCATCACTCCCAAATAAACGCCAGCGTTGCATATCCTACCCATGCGGGAAGGATGGGAAGCTTCGACCAAGGTTCGACCCGAGCGTCAGCGAGAGAACGTTGCCGCAGGCAACGGCCCGAAGGGTGAGCAGCTTCAGCTGCGAATAATCCTTCCCCCACCACCATCACTGCCAGACATCTCATCACTCCCAAATAAACGCCAGCGTTGCACATTCTACCCATGCGGGAAGGATGAGAAGCTTCGACCAAGGTTCGACCCGAGCGCCAGCGAGAGAACGTTGCCGCAGGCAACGGCCCGAAGGGTGAGCAGCTTCAGCTGCGAATAATCCTTCCCCCACCACCATCGCTTCCGGATATCTCGTCGCGCTAAAAGCTACATCGGCGGCAAACGGCGCGTCACCGGCGAGCTTTTTACTATTGAGGTGTTGCACTGGGCATGTTCTGCCAGGCCGTCCAGCAGGGTATCAAGCTGCGCAATATCCCGCACCGTCAGGCGCATGACGAAGCAATCTTCCCCCGTGACCTTGTCACATTCGATACATTCCGGCATCGCCTGAATATATTTATTAACCTTCTGCAGTAGCCCCGGCAAGGGCCTGACGCGGACCAGCGCCTGTAGGCCATATCCCAGCGCTGCCAGATTAATCCGGGCGCCATATCCCTGAATCACCCCGCGCTCTTCCAGGCGCTTTACCCGTTCGGCGGTACCTGGCGAGCTCAGCCCCACCCGGGCGCTCAGCACCTTTAGCGATATGCGCGCATCTTCCGCCAGGCAGGCCAGAATGGCGCGGTCGATATTATCAATTAAGTTTTCCACCGTTTTTACCTTATAAATAAAAGCAATACTCGTTTTTCACCTTATATCATGCATATCAACCTGTCATCTGATGAACGACAATAGCGATATGAAAACGGAGGTAGAAAAATGACACATACAGTGACGGGCGTCTGGCAAATGAGCCTGGCGATGATAATTTCGGGTTCGATTGGCGCATTCGTTTTACTCTCCGGTTTGCCGGTTATCGACGTTGTCTTCTGGCGTTGCCTGATTGGCGCGCTGACCCTGGCGGGCTTTATCTACCTCAGCCATCAGCCGTTCAGCCAGCTCACGCGCCTGACGCTGCTGCTGGCGATCCTCGGAGGCGTAGCCCTGGTCATTAACTGGCTGCTGCTTTTTGCCGCTTACGCCCGAATTTCTATTGGCATGGCCACCGTCGTTTATAACACCCAGCCGTTTATGCTGGTATTAATGGGGATGCTGGCAGGTGAGCGGGTTACGCTGATTAAATGGGGATGGCTGACGCTGGCCTTTTTCGGCGTGGTGATCCTGCTGTCCAGCGAGCTGATGCAGGCGCACGGCGGTCAGTTGGCTGCGGGCGTTGCACTGGCCCTTGGCGCCGCCTTTTTCTATGCGTTAACGGCGATAATCGCCCGTAAGCTGCGCCCGCTCCCGCCCCAGCACATTGCCTTTATTCAGGTCATCGTCGGGACAATTATGCTGCTGCCGCTGGTTCACGCCCCCGCTTTTATCGCGGCGCTCCCCTGGCGACATCTGCTAATTCTGGGCATCGTGCATACCGGCATCATGTACCAGCTGCTCTACAGTGCGATTCAGAAACTGCCGACGCCCGCGATCGGTTCGCTCTCCTTTATCTATCCGATTGTGGCGATCGTGGTCGATTATCTGGTCTTTAATCATGCGCTGGCGCCGGTGCAGCTGGCCGGAGGCGTGCTGATTCTGCTTGCGGCGGCGGGAAATAATCTGGGCTGGGGAGATGGGCTGGCGCTGGGCGACAAAAAACCCCGCCGAAGCGGGGTTTGATACGACCGATAGCGTCATTAGCGACGGGCGCGAACAATCTGATATTTGCGCGTCAGGTACTCTACCGGCGCGCTCCAGATATGCACCAGGCGGGAGAACGGGAACAGCAGGAACATCGTCATCCCCAGCACCAGGTGCAGGCGGAACACAAACGCCACGCCGTCCAGATGCTGTGAAGCGCCGCCGTGGAAGGTCACCACCGACTGCGCCCAGCCGACCAGCTTGAGCATTTCGCTCCCGTCCATATGCTGCGCCGAGAAAGGAATCGTCAGCAGGCCCAGCGCGCACTGAACCAGCAGCAGCGAGAGGATCAGGATATCTGCGCTAGTGGTGGTTGCGCGCACGCGCGGGCTGAACAGACGGCGCTTGAGCAGCAGCACGCCGCCGACCAGACACATCACGCCGCTGGCGCCGCCGGCAATCATCGCCATCTTCTGCTTCACGTCCATCGGCAGGAAGGACTCATACATCCAGTGCGGCGTCAGCATCCCGAGGAAGTGGCCGGCGAAAATACCGAGGATCCCGATATGGAACAGGTTAGACGCCAGGTTCATCCCCTTGCGATCCAGCATCTGGCTGGAAGAGGCCCGCCAGGTGTACTGACCATAGTCGTAACGCAGCCAGCTACCGATCAGAAATACCGAACCGGCAATGTACGGGTAGATGTCAAAGAAGAACATATTCAGGAAGTGCATTATTGCTGTCCTCCGTTAGAGATATCCAAATATTGCGGGGCCACAGCTCCGGCAAAACGACGCTGGTGAGCGGCAATTTCTGATTCGCCGCAGCCTTTATCGGCAAAGAATTTCACCTGCTCTTCTTCCCATACCGCGTCCAGCGCCTGCGGCGTATCGTCGCGGGCTTCATCGGCGATTTTTTCCGCGACTTTCTGGCTATCAACCCGGGTATCCGCCAGCTTCAGCAGCAGTTCGAACAGTACCGCATAACGGCTTTCGCGCTGCTGCAGGCGGGCGCTAAGCAGACCCAGAATCGGCGCCACGTCCTTCAGCCCGGCGATAGCTTCATCTTCCGGCAGCTGCGCCAGATACTCCAGGTACAGCGGCAGGTGGTCAGGAAGCTCACGGCTGTCGAGCTCCAGGCCATGACGCTCATATTGCGCCATCAGATCGACCATCGCCTGACCACGATCGCGGGACTCACCGTGAACATGTTCGAACAGCAGCAGCGACGTCGCCCGTCCGCGGTCAAATAGTTCGCTGTAATCAGACTGGGTATCCAGCACGTCCCGGGCGGTCAAATGGCGCAGGAAGTCGCCCAGCCTGCGGGCATCCTCCGCGGCGAATCTTTCCGATGACGCCAGCGCCTCCAGCATCTCCTGCTGATGCTGCCACAGGGCAGCGTCAGGATACTCAAGCAGGCGCGACACGATCACGAGTTCAATCATGGGTGCGGCTCCGTTTTGCTGGTCACGTCGATAGTGTCGATGCGGCGGCTATTGAACAGATTGAACTGGCTGTCCGAACCGTGGCAACCGTCGCCGAAGGTGAAGCCGCAGCCGCTTTTTTCCGGGAAGGCGTCGCGCGCCTGCTCGCGGTGGCTGCTCGGTACCACGAAACGGTCTTCGTAGTTGGCAATCGCCAGGTAGCGATACATCTCCTGCGCCTGGGCTTCGCTCAGACCCACTTCTTCCAGCGCGCGGGTATCCACTACGCCATCAACGCTTTCAGCGCGTTTAAAGTGACGCATCGCCAGCATGCGCTTCAGCGCCAGCAGCACCGGCTGGGTATCGCCTGCGGTCAGCAGGTTTGCCAGGTACTGAACCGGAATACGCAGGCTTTCCACGTCCGGCAGAATACCGTTGCTCCCCAGCTCGCCGGCATCCGCCGCGGACTGAATCGGTGACAGAGGCGGCACGTACCAGACCATCGGCAGCGTGCGGTATTCCGGATGCAGCGGCAGCGCCAGCTTCCAGTCCATCGCCATCTTGTAGACCGGCGACCTCTGGGCGGCGTCGATAACCCCCTGCGGTACGCCGTCTTTCAGCGCCTGCTCGATGACTTTCGGGTCATTCGGATCGAGGAAGACGTCCAGCTGACGCTGGTACAGATCTTTCTCGTTTTCGGTGCTCGCCGCGGTTTCAATCGCATCCGCGTCATACAGCAGTACGCCAAGGTAGCGGATACGGCCGACGCAGGTTTCTGAACACACGGTCGGCTGGCCCGCTTCGATGCGCGGGTAGCAGAAGATGCATTTCTCAGATTTACCGCTCTTCCAGTTGAAGTAGATCTTCTTGTACGGGCAGCCGGTGATACACATCCGCCAGCCGCGGCACTTGTCCTGGTCGATCAGCACGATGCCGTCTTCTTCACGCTTGTAGATAGCGCCGCTCGGACAGGTCGCCACGCACGCCGGGTTGAGGCAGTGCTCGCACAGACGCGGCAGATACATCATGAAGGTATTTTCGAACTGGCCGTACATCGCCTTCTGCATGTTCTCGAAGTTCTTATCTTTCGCCAGCTTCTCGAACTCACCGCCCAGATCGTCTTCCCAGTTCGGACCCTTGGTGATTTTAGCCATGCGCTGGCCGGTGATCAGCGAACGCGGACGAGCAATCGGCTGCGCTTTGCTATCAGCCGGCGCGTTATGCAGCGTCTGGTAGTCAAAATCAAACGGCTCGTAGTAGTCGTCGATACCCGGCAGATGCGGGTTAGCGAAGATTTTACCCAGCAGCATCGCGCGGTTGCCCATACGCGGCTGCAGTTTGCCGTTGATCTTACGAACCCAACCGCCCTTCCATTTTTCCTGGTTTTCCCAGTCGGTCGGGAAACCGACGCCCGGCTTGGTTTCAACGTTGTTGAACCACGCGTACTCGGTCCCTTCACGGCTGGTCCAGACGTTTTTACAGGTGACTGAGCAGGTATGACAGCCGATGCATTTATCGAGATTCAGCACCATGCCGACTTGTGAACGAATTTTCATTTTACGCTCTCCTGTACCTGGTCATTGCCTTCGCCATCCAGCCAGTTAATGTTCTTCATCTTACGTACAACCACAAACTCATCGCGGTTCGATCCGACGGTGCCATAGTAGTTAAAGCCGTATGCCAGGTGCGCATAGCCGCCGATCATATGCGTCGGTTTTGGCGTAATACGGGTCACCGAGTTGTGGATCCCGCCTCGCTGACCGGTAATTTCAGAACCCGGCAGGTTCATGATTCGTTCCTGCGCGTGGTACATCATGGTCATCCCGGCCGGCACGCGCTGGCTCACTACCGCACGCGCGGTCAGGGCGCCGTTGTTGTTGAAGACTTCAATCCAGTCGTTATCTTCAATGCCCATATCTTTGGCATCCGCTTCGCTCATCCACACGATGGGCCCGCCGCGACCGAGGGTCAGCATCAGCAGGTTGTCGCTGTAGGTCGAGTGAATGCCCCATTTCTGGTGCGGCGTCAGGAAGTTGAGCGCTTTCTCCGGGTTGCCGTTTGATTTCTTACCCATCACCGCTTTCACCGAGCGGGTATCGATCGGCGGACGGTACACCAGCAGGCTTTCACCAAAGTCACGCATCCACTGGTGGTCCTGATAGAGGGACTGACGACCCGAGAGCGTACGCCACGGGATCAGCTCATGAACGTTGGTGTAGCCGGCGTTATAGGAGACGTGCTCATCTTCCAGTCCTGACCAGGTCGGGCTGGAGATAATCTTGCGCGGCTGCGCCTGGATATCGCGGAAGCGAATTTTCTCGTCTTCTTTATTCAGCGCCAGGTGCGCGTGATCGCGACCGGTAAACTCGCTCAGCGCCGCCCAGGCTTTCACCGCCACCTGGCCGTTGGTTTCCGGCGCGAGGGTGAGGATCATCTCAGCCGCGTCAATCGCCGTATCCAGCATCGGCTGGCCTTTCGCCGGGCCATCGGCCTTGGTGTAGTTGAGCTTGCGCAGCAGATCCATCTCGCTCTGGGTGTTCCAGGCAATCCCCTTACCGCCGTTGCCGATTTTCTCCATCAGCGGGCCGATGGAGGTGAAGCGTTCCCAGGTTGCCGGATAGTCGCGCTCAACCGGAATGATGTGCGGCGCGGTTTTCCCTGGGATCAGGTCGCATTCGCCCTTTTTCCAGTCCTTCACGTCGAGCGGCTGCGCCAGTTCGGCGGCCGAATCGTGCTGGATTGGCAGGGTCACAATGTCGGTCTCTTTTCCGAGGTGCCCGACGCAGACTTCGGAGAATTTCTTCGCGATGCCTTTGTAGATCTCCCAGTCGCTTTTCGATTCCCAGGCCGGGTCGACGGCGGCAGAGAGCGGGTGAATAAACGGATGCATATCCGAAGTATTCATGTCATCTTTTTCGTACCAGGTCGCGGTCGGCAGCACGATGTCGGAGTACAGGCAGGTGCTCGACAGGCGGAAGTCCAGCGTTACCACCAGGTCCAGCTTGCCGTCGAGGCCGTTATCCTGCCATTCCACTTCTTCCGGCTTCACGCCGCCCTGTTTGCCCAGATCCATCCCCTGAATACCGTGCTCGGTACCGAGCAGGTACTTCAGCATATATTCATGACCTTTACCGGAAGAGCCCAGCAGGTTAGAACGCCAGATGAACAGGTTACGCGGGTGGTTTTTACCGTTTTCCGGCTGCTCCGCGGCAAAGCGGATGGAGCCCTCTTTCAGCGCCTTCACGGTGTAGTCAACCGGCGTCATACCGGCTTTCTTCGCCTCTTCGGCGATGCGCAGCGGGTTAGTTCCAAGCTGCGGCGCGGACGGCAGCCAGCCCATACGTTCGGCGCGCACGTTGAAGTCCAGCAGATGGCCGGTGTAGCGGGATTTATCCGCCAGCGGCGACAGCAGCTCCTGCGCGGTGACCGACTCGTAGCGCCACTGGCTGGAGTGGTTATAGAAGTAAGAGGTGCTGTTCATGTGACGTGCCGGACGCTGCCAGTCAAGGGCAAACGCCAGCGGCTGCCAGCCGGTCTGCGGACGCAGCTTTTCCTGACCCACGTAGTGCGCCCAGCCGCCGCCGCTCTGGCCGACGCAGCCGCAGAACACCAGCATGTTGATCAGGCCGCGATAGTTCATATCGAGGTGATACCAGTGGTTCAGACCCGCTCCGACGATGATCATCGAGCGGCCGTGCGTCTTATCGGCGTTATCGGCGAATTCACGGGCGGTACGAATAATGTTTGCCCGGGCAACGCCGGTAATTTTTTCAGCCCACGCCGGCGTGTACGCCTTGACGTCATCATAGCTTTTGGCGCAGTTTTCATCGTCCAGACCGCGCTCCAGGCCGTAGTTGGCCATAGTCAGGTCATAAACGGTGGTCACCAGAGCGGTCGTCCCATCCGCCAGCTGCAGGCGTTTTACCGGCAGCTTATGCAGCAGGATGTTTTCCAGCTCAACGCTGGTGAAGTGTTCGGTGCCTTCGCCGCCAAAGTACGGGAAGCCGACCTGCGCGATCTCATCCTGGCTGCCCAGCAGGCTCAGCTGCAGTTCAGTTTCTTCGCCGGATGTGCCATCGCGCTGTTCAAGGTTCCATTTGCCTTTTTCACCCCAGCGGAAGCCGATTGAACCGTTCGGCGCCACCATCTCACCGTTGGCGTTAATCGCCACGGTTTTCCATTGCGGGTTGTTTTCCTGGCCGAGAGAATCGACCAGATCGGCCGCGCGCAGCATACGGCCCGCCGCGTAGTAGCCGTCGCGCTCTTCCAGCATCACCAGCAGCGGCATGTCGGTGTAGCGACGGACGTAGTCGGTGAAGTACTGGCTCGGCTTGTCGAGATGGAACTCGCGCAGCATAACGTGGCCCATCGCCAGCGCCATCGCCGCATCGGTACCCTGCTTCGGCGCCAGCCACAGGTCGCACAGCTTGGCGATTTCGGCGTAGTCAGGCGTGATGGCAACGGTTTTGGTGCCTTTATAGCGGACTTCGGTAAAGAAGTGGGCGTCCGGGGTACGGGTCTGCGGAACGTTAGAACCCCAGGCAATAATGTAGCTCGAGTTGTACCAGTCGGCGGACTCCGGTACGTCGGTCTGCTCGCCCCAGGTCTGCGGAGACGCCGGCGGAAGGTCGCAGTACCAGTCGTAGAAGCTCAGGCAGGTGCCGCCAATTAGCGACAGGTAGCGCGCGCCGGAAGCGTAGGAGACCATCGACATCGCCGGGATCGGCGAGAAGCCCGCGACGCGGTCCGGGCCGTAGGTTTTGACGGTATAAACGTTGGACGCGGCAATCAGCTCATTCACTTCCTGCCAGGAGGAGCGTACGAAGCCGCCGCGGCCGCGCGCCTGCTTGAAGCTTTTGGCTTTATCAGCATCTTCAATAATCGAAGCCCAGGCCGCAACCGGATCGCTGTGCTGAACCTTAGCCTCACGCCACATTTTCATCAGGCGCTTACGCATCAGCGGATATTTCAGGCGGTTAGCGCTGTACAGGTACCAGGAGTAGCTGGCGCCGCGCGGGCAGCCGCGGGGCTCATGATTGGGCAAATCCGGGCGGGTACGCGGATAGTCCGTCTGCTGGGTTTCCCAGGTGACGAGGCCATTTTTGACATAAATTTTCCAGCTGCATGAGCCGGTGCAGTTTACACCGTGGGTGGAACGCACGATTTTGTCATGCTGCCAACGCTGGCGGTATCCATCCTCCCAGTCCCGGTTGGTGTGTAGAAGCTGGCCGTGCCCATCGGCAAAGGTCTCGCCCTTCTGTTTGAAGTAGCGAAACCGGTCCAGGAATTTACTCATGGGTTTCTCCTGTTTGGAGCCTGACGGCTCTCTGATAAATCGACATTGCTGGATTTGCAGCGAAGGTAACGCTATGAAAGAGGGAGAGAATTGATAACGATCAATGCGAAATGCCTTATAAACATCGCCCAAATCGCCAGCTACCACTTTGGTATTAGCTTTTTCTATTTTTTATCTAACTGTTTTATAAGGTTTTTAGTGGAAAAGTACGCCATTCGAAGCACGAGCATTATCCATATAGGTATTAAGGGGTAGACCGGACGACCGGAGACGGTTTTGCTGAATTTCTGCGCGCCGCCGCGCGACGGCAGCGGCAACGATTTGCGGGGTAAAAAAAGGCGCAAATCAGATTGCGCCTTTTGCCGGTAAACCGCGTCGCTTAGGACTTCTGCTTACGTCCGTAAACCAGCCAGGTAATGATTACGCAGGCCACGTAGAACACGAGGAAGACTTTCATCGCCCCCGCCGGAGAGCCGGTCAGATCCAAAGAGATACCGAACGCTTTCGGGATAAAGAAGCCGCCAATCGCACCGATCGCTGAGATAAAGCCCAGCGCCGCCGCCGTATCAGTCGCCGCTTCACGCATCGCCTGCGCTTCGCTACCGCCCTGCGCCTTCACCCGATCGGTGGTCATTTTACGGAAAATAACCGAAATCATCTGGAAGGTAGATGCACTCCCCAGCCCGGCGGTCAGGAACAGCACCATAAACACGCCGAAGAACGCGATAAAGCTACCGCCTTCACCGTGAGTCGGCAGCGTCAGGAACAGCAGGCCGCAGAAGATAGCCATCACCACGAAGTTGACCAGCGTGACGCGGGTCCCGCCCAGACGGTCAGAGATAGCCCCGCCGGTAGAGCGCGCCAGGGCGCCAATAAACGGCCCGAAGAAGGCGTAGTGCAGGATCTGCACGTCCGGGAACTGCGTTTTAGACAGCATCGCAAAACCGGCGGAGAAGCCGATAAACGAGCCGAAGGTCGCCAGGTACAGCAGCGCCATGATCCACAGATGCGCACGCTTGAGCACCGGCAGCTGCTCGCGCAGCGAGGCTTTCGAGGCCGACAGGTCGTTCATAAAGAACCATGCCGCCAGAGTCAGGACGACAAGGAACGGAACCCAAATCCAGGCCGCGTTTTCGAGATACAGAATTGAACCATCCGGCTGCTCGGTGCCGGTCCCGCCGAAGACGGCGAAAATAGACACAGACACCACCAGCGGCGCAACCAGCTGCATGACGCTGACGCCCATGTTGCCGAGACCGCCGTTAATACCCAGCGCCCCGCCCTGCTTCTGTTTCGGGAAGAAGAAGCTGATGTTCGCCATGCTGGAAGCAAAGTTTGCCCCGGCAAAACCGCACAGCAGGGAGATGATAACGAAGACGCTGAACGGCGTAGAGGTATCCTGCACCGCGAAGCCCAGCCAGACGCAAGGTACGATCATGATCCCGGTACTGAATGCCGTCCAACGGCGGCCGCCGAACAGCGGTACCATGAACGCATAAGGCACGCGCAGCAGCGCGCCAGACAGCGCCGGCAGCGCGGTCAGCATAAATAACTGATCGGTCCTAAACTGAAAGCCGACCTTATTCAGGTTAACGGCCACGGCACTGAACAACATCCAAACGCAAAACGCCAGCAAAAGACACGGCACGGAGATCCACAGGTTGCGGCTGGCGACACGGTGACCGCGCTGCTGCCAAAACTCAGGATCTTCCGGACGCCAGTCGGTGATGACCGAAGTGGTAGTCTTCTCCGGGAGGGAAGATTGACTCATATATACCTCTGATTATTCATATATCCCGCAGATACATTAGGGGTTACAGGCGGCAGTAAGTTGATATAAATCAAAGGAAAAGTTGTCACCAATTGGCTTAAAAAAAAATCATCCTCCGAAGGGGGTAGTTATTTTCGCTTAAAAAAGTGTGGTTTTTCACAAGGCTGCCAGCTTTGACCGATCCCCTCCTGGCAGACCACCTACCACCGACAATTAAGGGGTAATCCTTTATAGGTATGGGTATACTCCATCGGATATCCGAGAATAGGTCCCACTCCCGGATGGTTTGCCGGTCAGGAGCCACTCATTCTATGTTAAAACGTCTTTTTACCCCGCTCACGCTGGTGAATCAACTGGCGCTGATTGTCCTGCTTTCGACGGCCATTGGCGTCACCGGGATCGGCATATCCGCGCGGCTGGTGCACGGCGTCCAGGGCAGCGCGCACGCGATTAACAAAGCGGGCTCGCTGAGAATGCAGAGCTATCGCCTGCTGGCCGCGGTGCCGCTCAACGCGAGCGACAGCAGGCTGATCGACGAAATGACCGCCACCGTATTTAGCAAAGAGCTGCAGGACGCCGCCCTGCGTGACGGCCAGCAAAACCAGCTTAAAGCGCTACAGCACTACTGGCAGCAGGAGCTGGCGCCGGGGATGCGGCATGCGCAAAATCAGGCGACCGTCGCCACCGATGTCGCCAGCTTTGTCGACCGGATAGACCATCTGGTCACCGCCTTTGACCATACGACCGAACAGCGCATCAGGCACGTTGTCTGGATCCAGCGGATCTTAGGCTGCGGCATGGCGCTGCTGTTTTTGTTCACCATCGTCTGGCTGCGGGCGAGGCTGCTACGCCCGTGGAAACAGCTGCTGGAGATGGCCCGCGCGATCAGCCATCGCGACTTTACCCAGCGCGTGCACATCCGCGGACGCGATGAAATGGCCACCCTCGGGATGGCGCTGAACAACATGTCGGAAGAGCTGGCGGAAAGCTATTCCGTGCTCGAGCGGCGGGTGCAGGAAAAAACCGCGGGTCTGGAGCAGAAAAACGAAATCCTCGCTTTTTTGTGGCAGGCCAACCGCCGCCTGCACTCCAGCGCCCCGCTCTGCGAGCGAATCTCGCCGGTGCTCAACGGCCTGCAGGGGCTGACGCTGCTGCGCGATATTGAAGTCAGGGTCTATGACTTCGAAGATGAAGACAACCATCAGGAATTCGCCTGTCATTCAGATTTTCACTGCGATGATAAAGGCTGTTATTTATGTCCGCGCGATCTGCCGCCCCTGCCCGACGGCGGCGCAACGCTGAAGTGGCGGCTGTCTGATGCCCATAACCAGTACGGCATTCTGCTGGCCACCCTGCCGGTGGGCCGCCATCTGAGCCACGATCAGCAGCAGCTGGTGGATACCCTGGTCGAGCAGCTGACCTCGACGCTGGCGCTGGACAGGCATCAGGAGCATCAGCAGCAGCTGATCGTCATGGAGGAGCGCGCCACTATCGCTCGCGAACTGCATGACTCGATTGCCCAGTCGCTCTCCTGCATGAAGATGCAGGTCAGCTGTCTGCAGATGCAGGGAGAAAATTTACCGGAAGAGAGTCGCCAGCTGCTGGGCCAGATTCGTAATGAGCTGAATACCTCCTGGGCGCAGCTGCGCGAGCTGCTGACCACCTTCCGGCTACAGTTAACCGAACCGGGACTGCGTCCGGCGCTGGAAGCGAGCTGCCTGGAATATAGCGCCCATTTCGGCTTTACGGTAAGGCTGGACTACCAGCTGCCGCCGCGTTTCGTCCCCTCGCACCAGGCGATCCATGTGCTGCAAATCGCCCGCGAGGCGCTCAGTAATGCGTTGAAGCACGCCAAAGCGACGGAAGTCACCGTAACCGTGTCGCTGCGGGATAATCAGGTCAGGCTGGCGGTCGCGGATAATGGCCGCGGCGTACCCGACCATGCCGAACGTAGTAACCATTACGGTTTAATTATTATGCGGGATCGCGCCCAGAGTTTGCGCGGAGACTGCCAGGTACGCCGTCGCGAGACGGGCGGTACCGAAGTGGTCGTCACTTTTATCCCGGAAAAATCGTTTTCAATCCAATAGGAGAACCCCATGAGTCAACAGGAACGGGCAACCATCCTTCTCATTGACGATCACCCGATGCTGCGCACCGGCGTTAAACAGCTGGTTAGCATGGCATCCGACATCCAGGTGATCGGCGAAGCCAGTAACGGCGAACAAGGTATTGCGCTGGCGGAGTCGCTGGATCCAGACCTGATCCTGCTGGATCTCAACATGCCGGGCATGAACGGCCTGGAAACCCTCGATAAGCTGCGCGAGAAATCGCTCTCCGGCCGGGTGGTGGTATTCAGCGTCTCCAACCATGAAGAGGACGTGGTCACCGCCTTAAAACGCGGCGCTGACGGCTATCTGCTCAAGGACATGGAGCCGGAAGATCTGCTGAAAGCCCTGCAGCAGGCGGCTGCCGGCGAGATGGTGCTGAGCGAGGCGTTAACGCCGGTGCTGGCGGCCAGCCTGCGCGCCAACCGCGCCACCTCGGACCGCGATATCAGCCAGCTGACCCCGCGCGAGCGCGATATTCTCAAGCTTATCGCCCAGGGCCTGCCGAACAAAATGATCGCGCGCCGTCTGGAGATCACCGAAAGTACCGTCAAGGTACACGTTAAGCATATGCTGAAGAAAATGAAGCTGAAATCGCGCGTCGAAGCCGCGGTCTGGGTACACCAGGAGCGAGTTTTCTAGGGCAGTTCCCGCCAGGATACGCCTTGGGCCGAGAATTTTACCAGCGGCTCGGTCAGCGCCAGTGCGATCTCATTGGAAGAGACGCGCTGACCCGTTTTATCTTCTACCACCACCGACAGATGCCACAGGTTGGTCGCGCCCGGCTCACCGCTCCAGGCCGGCAAAATCACGCTCCAGCCGTCAGGGCTGCTAGCATCCACGGGCGATGTCAAACTCAGCAGCTGCGTATCCCCCTGCCATTTCAGCGATTTAATCCCATGCAGGCTACGAACCTGCAGCTTAAGCTGTACCGTTTCCCCGGACTGCAGATCCCACGGCGGCGTAGCCAGATAGGCCGACAGCGATTTGCGCTGACGATACTCAACCACCGGCAGATTATCGCGCTCCGGGCTGTCGTAGCGGCTGCCGCGCAGGGAGCGGCTGATCGCCACCTCGTCGGCCGCCAGCTGCTGTTTTAACGGCACGCCGAAGCGATAGTTCAGATTCAGCCCGACGTTGTTCTGACTGAGTCCGCTTTCGCCCTGCTTATGCTTTGCCGTAACCGTCACCAGCGGAACCGGGGTGTAGTTGAGCCCCACCGAGACCGCCACCGGATTATGGTAGCCGGTGCCCGAATGGAACAGATCAACGCTGTCGCCGAAATACTGCTCGACGCTGACGCTGGTATTAATATGCTGGTAAAAGGGCAGCCGCGCCTGGGCCGTAACGTCGTAGCCGCTTGCCATGCGCTGCTCCTGGGCCAGGCTCTCACCCTGCTGCCAGCCGCCCAGCGGATGGTAGTAATTAGCCGACAGGCGTATCGACTCTCCCCACGCCTCGGCCCCGATGCTGCCGCGCGCCAGGCTTTCATCCAGCACCTTATCGTAAAATGAGTTATAGCCCAGCAGCCATGTTCCGACCCGCCAGCGCTGCCCCAGGCCGATATTGCCCACCAGGCCGCTATCGCGCTGGGTCACCGCATACTGGTTCCAGGTGAGGAAGTCGCCGTTATCCTGCAGCGGCACAAACCAGCTGCCCTTGCTGCCGGTAAAGCGGCCCTCCTTATCCACCAGCAAATCAACGTTGGCGTTGCCCCACGGCGATAGCCAGCTTTCCAGCTGCTGGCTGACCTCGGTGCCAATCTTGCCGATCGCAAACATCCGCGCCTGCTCGCCGGTAGTAAGACCATTATCGCTCATGCTGGCCTCGCCGAACTTTTTCGCCATTTCGGCAAAATGCTGCGCATCTTCATCAAGCTGGGGAGCGATGCCAAGATCGGGCAGCGTCGTCTGTTTCTCGCTAAAAGCGTTGCTTCCCTGCAGGGCACAAACCGGTGCGCCGGCCAGCAGCAGGAGTACGGGGAGGAGTGGCGTAAGGCGGAATGGCAAAGGCATTAAACGGATGACATAGGCTCGCGAAGGATGGCAACAGAACCTAAGTTTACCGTTTTTTGCCATCGCCCGCAGCCCTTTGGCCAATTTCAGGAATATGCTGAATCTTATGCCTGGGCCTTATTTTCCATTAACAGCGCTTTCAGTTCCGGGATACAGGAGCCGCAGTTGGTGCCGCATTTTAACTTCTCTCCCAGCTCGGCCGGCGTGCGGCAGCCCCCGGCGATAGCGTCGCTAATCGCCCGTTCGCCGACGCTAAAGCAGCTGCAGATGATCCGCCCGCGCGGCGCGACTTCGCCCCCTTTTCTGCCGCCCAGCAGCGCGTGGCGAAGCTCGGCCGTCGTCGGCGGGGAACTAAAGGCCGCGATAATCCATTCGCTTTCCACGACGGGTTCGCGCGCGTCGCTCCACCAGCCCAGCATCAGGGCGCCCTCATGCCACGCCAGCAGATTCCACAGCGCCCCGGCCTGAGCGACTTGTACCTGCCAGCCCTGGCGCTGGCACCAGTCGGTAAGCCAGGCGCGCGGGCTTTTATCCCCGGCCAGCGAAAGGTGCGTTACCCCCACCGCCGCCCGCCGCCGCCAGTGGAGCCATTCCGGTAGCGGAACCGGCTGACGACAGAACAGCTCGCCGTGCCATGCCGGAAGCCAGGCGGCGATCGCCACCGCCACCTGCTTGCTTTCCGGCTGGCCGGAGTGCGGGTCGGTCACCGCGGCCAGCAGATTATTCACCCGTCCCTGGCGGGCAAACTGATTATTCCAGTGCATCGGCACAAACAGCGAGCCGCAGCGCTGCCCGTCGCTGATAAGCACTTTGGCGACCATGACGCCATTGCGCGACCAGATCCGCGCCAGCTCGCCGTTCTGCAGCTGCCAGCGCCGGGCATCCGCCGGAGCCACCTCCACCACCGGTTCGGCAATATGCTGCATCAGACGCGGCACGGTTCCGGTGCGGGTCATGGTGTGCCACTGATCGCGGATACGCCCGCTGTTGAGGATCAGCGGATAGAAGGCATCGGTTTCGGCGCGGGTGCCCTGCGGCGTCACCGGCACCATGCGCAGCTTGCCATCGCGGTGCCAGCCCTGGTGCAGGTTCAGCGCGGCTCCGCTGCGGCTGACCGGCCAGCATACCGGCGCCAGGCCGTCCCACTCCTCGCGGCTAAGGCTGGCCAGCCCGCCGATATCAAACGCCCGCTGGCCGTCATTCTCGAACCCTGAAAGCGCGGCGTGTTCGCTGAAGACGTCGTGCGCATGCTGCCAGCAAAAGGCTTCGCCAAAGCCCAGCTCAGCCGCGACGCGGGAGATGATCCACCAGTCGGCCCTCGCCTCGCCCGGCGGCGGCAGAAAGCTGCGCTGGCGGGAGATACGGCGCTCCGAGTTGGTGACGGTGCCGTTCTTTTCGCCCCACGCCAGCGCCGGAAAACGGATATGGGCAAAGCGGCCGGTATCGGTGTCAGCGGCAACGTCGGAAACGATAACCAGCGGACAGGCGGCCAGCGCCTGGCTCACCGCGTGGCTATCCGGCAGCGAAACCACCGGGTTTGTGCCCATGATCCATACCGCTTTCACCTCCCCGCGCCCGATGGCGGCAAACAGATCGACCGCCGTCAGCCCCGGCGTCTGCGCCAGCCGTTCGGTACCCCAGAAGCGCGAGAGGCGATGTAAATCCTGCGCTTCGAAGTTCATATGCGCCGCCAGCATGGTTGCCAGCCCGCCCACTTCGCGACCGCCCATCGCATTTGGCTGTCCGGTCAGCGAAAACGGCCCGCATCCGCAGCGGCCATATTTACCGCTCGCCAGGTGAACATTAATGATGGCGTTGCACTTATCGCTGCCGCTGGCCGACTGGTTAATCCCCATGGTGTAGAGGGTGACGGCGCGCGGCGCGGCGATAAAGTCACGATAGAAATCGGCAACCTGCTGCGGCTCAAGGCCGCAGAATTCGGCGACGGTTGCCACATCCCACTCCTGCGCCGCCGCCAGCGCCTGCTGCTGATCGCTAAAATGGCCGGCCAGCGGCCCGGCGCCGGCAATGGCGTTCAGCAGGCCGACAAACAGACCGCCGTCGCTGCCGGGCGCCAGCGCCAGGTGCACATCGGCGATATCGCAGGTGGCGGTGCGTCGAGGATCGATAACCACCACCCGCAGCTGCGGGTTGTCGCGCTTTGCCTGCGCCAGACGTTGATAAAGCACCGGATGCGCCCAGGCGGCATTCGAGCCCACCAGCACCACCAGATCGCTGTTCTCAACGTCTTCGTAGCTGCACGGAACCACGTCGGCGCCAAAGGCCCGCTTGTAGCCCGTCACCGCTGAGGACATACACAGCCGCGAGTTGGTATCGATATTGGCCGCGCCGATAAAGCCCTTCATCAGCTTGTTGGCGGCGTAATAGTCCTCGGTCAGCAGCTGGCCTGAGGCATAGAACGCCACCGCCTGCGGACCGTAGCGGTCGATGATCTCCCGCAGCCGTGAACCCGCGGCGGCCAGCGCCTGCGGCCACCCGACGGGTTTATCATCCAGCTCCGGCGTCAGCAGCCGTCCGGCCAGGGCGGTGGTTTCCCCGAGCGCCGCGCCCTTTACGCACAGGCGTCCGAGGTTAGCCGGATGTTCGGCATCGCCCCGCACGCTGACCTGGCCCCCGGCATCGACTTCAGCCAGCACGCCGCAGCCCACTCCGCAATAGGGGCAGGTAGTTCGCGTCTCCGCCATCAGGAAGCCTCCGCCCGCGCCAGCAGAACCTGGTTGCCCACCCACACTTTACCGTTCTCAACTTTTACCGGCCAGGCGCGTACCGCCTGCTCGCCGCCATCGCAGGCGCGGCCGTCGCGCAGGCGAATACGCTGTTTGTAAAGCGGGGAGATAACGATCGGCTCTCCTCCGGCGTCGCCGAGGATCCCCCGCGACAGCACGTTGGCGTCGCTGCCCGGCTCAAGGTTATCGAGCGCGTAAATCTGCTCGCCAAAGCGGAACAGCGCGATCTGCCGCTCGCCGAGCCGCGCGCCGATCCCGGCCTCGGCGGGGATCGCTTCGAGATCGCAAATCGCCTGCCACGGGCGGGCCGAAGGAGCGCCTTCGTGCAACACGGGCGCCGTCACCGGCTGCGGCTGGCCGCGGAGCGACCGGCGCTGCACCGCGTCATCCGGCTGCTCGCTGTTGACGTAAGAGCGGAACAGCTCCAGGCGCTGCGGATCGTTAAGGGTGGTTTGCCACTCGCACTGATAGCTCTCCACCACCCGCGCCATCTCCTGCTCCAGCTCATCGCCGATCCCGAGGCTATCCTCGAGGATCACCTCGCGCAGATAGCCGATGCCGCCCTCAAGGTTATCCAGCCAGGTGCTGGTGCGCTGCAGGCGATCGGCGGTGCGGATATAGAACATCAGCAGGCGGTCGACGGTGCGGATCAGCATCGCGTCGTCGATATCGCTGGCAAACAGATCCGCATGGCGCGGCTTCATGCCGCCGTTGCCGCAGACGTAAAGATTCCAGCCCTTCTCGGTAGCGATCACCCCAATATCTTTGCCCTGCGCCTCGGCGCACTCCCGCGTACAGCCGGAGACCGCCATTTTGATCTTATGCGGCGCGCGCAGGCCCTTGTAGCGATGCTCCAGCGTCACCGCCAGGCCGGTCGAATCCTGCACGCCGTAGCGACACCAGGTGGAGCCGACGCAGGACTTCACCGTGCGCAAGGATTTCCCGTAGGCGTGGCCGGTTTCAAACCCGGCCTCCGCCAGTTCGCGCCAGATAGCCGGCAGCTCCTCCAGGCGGGCGCCGAAGAGATCGATACGCTGGCCGCCGGTAATTTTGCTGTACAGCTGATAGCGTTTGGCAATCTGCCCAATGGCAATCAGGCCATCCGGCGTCACCTCTCCGGCCGCCATCCGCGGAACCACCGAATAGGTGCCGTCCTTCTGGATGTTGGCGAAGTAGCGGTCGTTGGTATCCTGCAGCGGCAAATGCGCCGGCTTCAGCAGATATTCGTTCCAGCAGGAAGCCAGCACCGAGGCCACCAGCGGTTTACAGATTTCGCAGCCGTGCCCCTGGCCGTAGCGGGCAATCAGCTGTTCAAAGGTGCGAATGTGGTTCACGCGCACCAGGTGATAAATCTCCTGCCGCGACCACGGGAAGTGCTCGCAGATATCTTTTTTGACCTCGACGCCCTGGGCGGAGAGCTGATACTCCATCACCTGCTTGACCAGCGCGCTACAGCCGCCGCAGCCGGTAGCGGCTTTGGTACAGCTTTTGATCGCCGCCATGTCGCCCGCGCCGCCGCTGACCGCCTGGCAAATATCGCCTTTGCTGACGTTGTGGCAGGAGCAGATTTGCGCGCTATCCGGCAGCGCCGCTACGCCGAGCGCTTTCGGTGCGCTCCCTTCGAGAGCGGGCAGGATCAGGCTTTCCGGGCGCGCCGGCAGCGCCATGTCGTTGAGCATCATCTGCAGCAGCGTGGAGTAATCGCTGGCGTCGCCGACCAGCACGCCGCCAAGCAGCGTTTTGCCATCTTTGCTGACGACGATTTTTTTATAGATCTGCTCCGGCCCGTGGGTCCACTGATAGCTCTGGCTACCGGGCGTGCGCCCCTGAGCGTCGCCGAAGGAGGCGACGTCGATGCCCAGCAGCTTGAGCTTAGTGCTCATGTCCGCCCCGCTGAAGCGCGCCTCCTCTCCGGCGAGGTTCGCCGCCGCCGTTCTCGCCATCTGATAGCCCGGCGCCACCAGGCCGTAAATTTTATTCTCCCACAGGGCGCACTCGCCGATAGCCAGCACGTCAGGGTCGGAGGTACGGCAGCGATCGTCGATGCAGATACCTCCCCGCTCGCCTACCGCCAGCCCGCCGCTGCGCGCCAGCGCATCCTGCGGGCGGATGCCGGCGGAGAACACCACCATATCGGTACCGAGCGAGCCGCCGTCGGCAAAATTAAGCGTCAGCCCCTCGGCATCGCGCACGATGGCCTGGGTCGCCTTGCTGGTATGCACCCCGACGCCAATATCGCTAATTTTCTCCCGCAGCATCGCCGCCCCCGGGCCGTCCAGCTGCACCGCCATCAGGTTCGGCGCAAACTCCACCACGTGGGTTTCCAGCCCCAGCTGCTTGAGCGCATTGGCGGCCTCCAGCCCCAGCAGGCCGCCGCCAATCACCACCCCGCGCTTCGCCCCGCTGGCGCTGGCGGCGATCCGGTCGAGATCGTCCAGCGTGCGGTAGACGAAGCAGCCGTCAAGATCGTGGCCCGGCACCGGCGGGACGAAGGGGTAAGAGCCGGTAGCCAGCACCAGCTTGTCCCAGTGGGTTTCGTGGCCGCGGGCATCGCGAACCACCCGCGCCTCGCGGTCAATGGCGGCAACCGGCTCACTCAGGCGCAGCTCGATCCCGTGATCGGTAAAGAAGTCCCCCGACACCAGCGACAGCGATTCCGCGCTGCGGCCGGCGAAATATTCCGACAGATGCACCCGGTCATAGGCGGCGTAGCGCTCTTCGCAAAACACCACGATACGATACTGTTGATGCAGGTTCCGGCTGACGCATTGCTCAAGAAAGTGGTGGCCGACCATGCCGTGTCCGATCAGCACCAAAACAGGTTTTGTCATAGTGATTTGTCCTGCAGCGCGCGGCTGCGTTGAAGAAGGATCAAAAAGCCATTCCGGCGGCGCGCTGGTTCCCAGCTGTGCCGTCAGCGGCGCCGCGTTCGCGCAGTCGCCGAGCAATAAAACGCCGCGCAGCTTGCCGTCTCGCAGCAGCAGCCGGCGGTAGTGTTGGGCCAGCGGATCCCAACTGGTCCACTGCTCATCCCGCTCCTCGGCCCGCAGCTCGCCGGCGCTGAACAGCTCAATACCGGTCACCTTCAGGCGGGTCCCGCTGTCCTGCCAGCTAAAGTCCGCCTCCGGCGTTGCGCACAGCTTCGCGGCCAGCACTTCGGCCTGGCGCAGGCAGGGCGCCACCAGCCCCCAGGTGCGGCCGTCTATTTCACAACATTCGCCAATCGCGCTGACGCCCGGCAGCGCGGTAGCCATCTGGCGATCGACGACAATTCCGCGCCGGCAGTCGAGGCCGCTGCTCTGCGCCAGCTGAATATTGGGACGGACGCCGGTTGCCAGCACCACGCGGCTGGCGGCAAAGGTTCTGCCGTCCTCCAGCACCACGTCGCGCTCGCGAATAGCCGCGATACGACACGCCGTCACGCAGCCAATTCCCCGCGCCTCCAGCTGGCTCTGCAGCTGCTGGCCGGCAAACCGATCGGTTTGCTGCTCCATCAGCCACTCGCCGCGGTGCAGTAAAGTGACCTCATCACCAGAACGACGCAGGGCGGCGGCGGCCTCAACGCCCAGCACGCCGCCGCCAATCACCACCGCCGGGCCGCCGGTCGCCAGAATGCCCTCGACGTCGGCAAGGGTGCGAAAGGCGTAAACGTGCGGCAGCCCGGCGCCCGCCAGCGGCGGAATCACTGCCTGCGAGCCGGTGGCGAAAATCAGCTCATCCCAGCGCAGCTCGCCCCGGGTGGTGCGCAGGGTTTGCGCCCGCACGTCGACGGCCTCAACCGTCTCCCCGGTCCGTACCGTCACGTCGTGCTGCTGATACCACTGCGCGGGCAGCAGCAGCGTCTGGGCCAGCGTTTTCTCCCCCCCGAGCACCGGCGACAGCTGGATGCGGTTATAGGCCTGGCAAGGTTCATCCCCGATAATCGTGATGTGAAACGCGCCGTCCGCCCGCGCCGCCAGCGTTTCCGCTAATCGGGTGGCCGCCATCCCGTTGCCGATAATCACCAGTCGCCGCTTCATCGCCGCCCCCTACGCCGCTTTCGGCTGTTTTTCGTAGAGGAAATGCAGGATCTGCTGGCGCAGGTGGTGATAGCGGCTATCGTCCGCCAGCTGCACGCGATTGCGCGGCCGGGGCAGATTGATATCGAGGATTTCACCGACCGTCGCCGCCGGGCCGTTGGTCATCATCATTACCCGATCCGACAGCAGCACCGCCTCATCAACGTCGTGGGTAATCATCACGATGGTGGTGTTCAGCGCCTGCTGAATTTGCATGACCGCGTCCTGCAGATGGGCGCGGGTCAAGGCGTCGAGCGCGCCGAACGGTTCATCCAGCAGCAGCACCTTTGGCTTCATCGCCAGCGCCCTGGCGATCCCCACGCGCTGCTTCATTCCCCCGGAAATCTCCCCCGGGCGCTTGTGCAGCGCATGGCCCATCTGCACCCGATCGAGGTTGTGCTCAATCCACTCCCTGCGCTCGGCCTTGTTCATGGTGCGGCGAAAGACCCGATCCACCGCCAGCGCCACGTTGTCAAAGCAGGTCAGCCACGGCAGCAGGGAGTGGTTTTGAAACACCACCGCCCGCTCCGGTCCTGGCCCGGCGATTTCGCGGTTATCACACAGCAGGCCCCCTTCCGTCGGCAGCGCGATCCCGGCAATCAGATTCAGCAGCGTCGATTTGCCGCAGCCGGAGTGGCCAATCAGGCTGACGGTTTCCCCTTCGTAGATATCGAAGGAGACGTTTTGCAGAGCCAGAAACTCGCCGCTGGCAGTATTGAAACGCTGGCTGACGGCCTGCACCTGAATTAATGGTTTCATAACGACTCCCTATTTTTCCTGCCAGCTGAAGCGGCGGGCGATAAGCATGAGGCCCTGCTCAAGCAGCAGGCCGACGACGCCGATAATGACGATGGCGATAATGATGTTTTCCACGTTGAGGTTGTTCCATTCGTTCCAGATCCAGAACCCAATCCCCAGACCGCCGGTGAGCATCTCGGCGGCGACAATCACCAGCCAGGCAATGCCTATCGACAGGCGCACCCCGGTCAGCACCGCGGGCAGCACCGCCGGGAAGAGAATGCGGCGCATCACCGTCCATTCGGAGAGCTGCAAAACGCGCGCTACGTTGAGGTAGTCCTGCGGGATTCGTCGTACGCCTTCGGCGGTATTTATCACCATCGGCCAGATGGAGCAGATAAAAATGGTCCAGCTCGACGCGGGTTCGGCTTTCTGGAACAGCAGCAGGCCGATTGGCAGCCAGGCCAGCGGGCTGACCGGACGCAGCAGCGCGATCAGCGGATTAAACATGCGGGCAAAGAACAGCGAACGGCCAATCAGGAAGCCGAGCGGAATACCGACCAGCGCCGCGAGACCGAAGCCAACCGCCACGCGCTGCAGCGATGCCAGCACGTTCCAGCCGATGCCCATATCGTTAGGACCATCCTGATAAAACGGATCGGCAAACAGCGTCAGCGCCGAATCAAGCGTGCTGAGCGGCGTTGGAAAACCTTTGCCGTTGATCGCCGCCAGCTGCCAGCAGAGCAGGAGCAGCCCTAGCCCCAGCAGCGGCGGCAGCACCCGCTGGACGCTTTCGCGCAGCCAGCGCCTGACGGCGGGCGTTGGGCGCCGGACCTGCACCGGAGGCAGGATAATCACTTCGCCCGGCGCGTTTTCAGCGCGGGCTACTGCCGGTTGGGTACTATTTTTTTGCGCGTGTTTCATCTCATGCCCCCTTACGTTGAATCGCAAAGCCGCGGGCGTAGCCTTCAGGATCGGCCCCCGTCCAGACCGTTCCGTCCATCAATGTGCTGCTACGCATCACCTGACCCGGCGCGCTGATGCCGCCAACGGCCTGCGCCGCCTCTTTCCAGACGTCAATCCGGTTAATACGCTGCGCCACCGCCTGATAATCCGGCGCCGCTTTGAGCAGCCCCCAGCGTCGGAACTGGGTCATAAACCACATGCCATCCGACAGCCACGGGAAGCTGACTTCGCCGCGATCGTAGAAACGAATCGGGTGCGCGTCCTGCCAGCGGCGACCCAGCCCGTTGTCGTATTCACCCAGCATCCGCCCGGTGAGGTACTGCTCTTTGGTATTCAGCCACGCGCGCTTCGCCAGGATGCGCGCCGTCTCGCGGGTGTTGTCTGGCGAAGCCTCTATCCAGCGCGAAGCCTCCAGCACCGCCGCAACCAGCGCCCGGGCGGTGTTCGGGTTACGCTCCACCCACTCGCTGCGGGTGCCGAGAATTTTTTCCGGATGATCCGGCCAGATCTCCTGCGACGTCGCGGCGGTAAAACCGATGCGATCGTTGATGGCCCGCGCGTTCCACGGCTCACCGACGCAGAAGCCCACCATGTTGCCGATCCGCATGTTCATCACCATCTGCGGCGGCGGCACGACGACGGTGCGCACATCATCAAACGGATTGATGCCGCCGCTGGCCAGCCAGTAATAGAGCCACATCGCGTGGGTGCCGGTAGGAAAGGTATGGGCAAAGGTGTAGCTGCCCGGCGCGCTCTGGCTAACCAGCCGCTTCAGTGCGGCAAGATCGGTGACGCCTTTGTCCTGCAGATCGCGCGACAAGGTGATGGCCTGCCCGTTGCGGTTGAGGGTCATCAGGTTGGCCATTGACTGCGGTTTGCTGGCAATACCCAGCTCGAGGCCGTACAGCAGGCCGTAGAGGATATGCGCCGCATCCAGCTCGCCGGAGATCAGCTTGTCGCGCACCGCCGCCCAGCTGGCCTCTTTGGTCGGCACAAGAGTAATGCCGTATTTTTTATCAAAGCCTTTCAGCGATGCGATCGCCAAAGGCGCGCAGTCGGTTAGCGGAATAAAGCCCACCCGCACGGTGGTTTGCTCCGGCTTATCGGAGCCTGCCGCCCACGCTGACTGCATCACCCCAGGCAGCAGCATCGCGCCGCCAAGCGCGGCCCCTGCCTGTAGAAAACGCCGCCGTGTTATCGAAATCTTATCGCCCATACCCGCTCCAGAACGCGCAAAAAAAAAGCGCCCGACAGTGCTTACGCACTGCAGGACGCCTTTATCCATGGACCCGCATGCCGCCGTTGGCCTGCTGCCCAAAAATGATGAACTAACTCAATTTATCTAATGCAAACGGGATGCCAGTTTTCCATATGGCCGTTTTTGCCGGTTTTCCCCCTGCGGCGGCGGCGGTCAGGGCCAAAATTGCACCGTCTACAGGCAGAGAATGCCCACTCATTGTGCACCTACTCCTTTGGGGTTAGCGGCCATAATGACTTCACCATCAGCAGGGCGCGGGCGATTTCCACCATCCGCTGATTCTTATCCATCGCCATCTTGCGCAGCGCCTGCCAGGCCTGCTCTTCGTTCATTCCCTGATGGGACATCAGGACGCTTTTGGCCTTCTCAATGACCTTGCGCTCTTCGAGGCTATCTTTTAGCGACGCCAGCTGGCCGGAGAGCTGCTGCAGCTCATACGCCTGCCGGCGCACCAGCGGCAGCAGCTGCCTGTCCAGCCGTCGCGCAACGTCATCGCCGCCCTCTTCTTCCGGCCACCGGTCGGGGGGCATCTCCGGTCCGCTCCCCTGCAGCAGCCGATCGGCGGCATCGAGCAGATCGCTAATCAGCCGCTCTTCCAGACCGCGCATCAGCTCCAGCCGCTGCGTCTGGGCGCAGAACCAGCGCAGCGCCGTCTCGCCGCTATCCGCCGAGGGCAGACGGGTGCAGGCGATGCGCCGAAGCTGCTCTATTTCGAGGCCGGCCTGGCACTGCTCATTAAACAGCGCGGTCTGCGCGGCGTCGGCCAGGGCCAGAAAGCTGTCAAAGCACGGCTGCTGCCCGTCGATTCGGTCCACCAGCAGCTGGCGCAGCTCGTCGCTGAACTGACCGCGGGCAAAGCCTGACGCCCCCAGCGCGCGCTCCTGCCCCACCAGCTCCTTGCCCTGCATAAAGCTGTAGAGCGCCACCATCCCTCCGGCTATCTGCGGATCGTCGATGCTGTCATTCAGCTGCGGGACGATATTCAGCAGATGCCGGATAATGCGGCTGAACTGGCCGGTCGCCTCTTCGGCGGCAATGGTGCGAAGACCTACGGATTCGCGCAGGGCGGGAAGCTGCCCGAGATACCACACCGCGCTGGCGATACGCCAGCACAGGGCGCTGCTGGCGCTGCTGCGCGCCGGCTCCAGCGCCAGACGAAAGGCGACCAGCTGCTCATTCACCAGCGCCCCGCCGGCGCGACACTCCGCGGCGTAGAGCCGGCCGCCGGAGCACAGCCAGATATTGGACGCCCCGCGCTCGCACTGCAGCATATGCACCAGGGCGCTGATCTGATTGGCCAGCGCTCCCTGCTGCGCCAGCTGACGCAGCTGCTGCTTCTGGAGCTGACGCGCATGTTGGAACCAGTCGTTTGCTTCAGGCACAGTGCCAGCCGTATTATTCATACCCCCTCCCGGGTTAACGCTTTATACTTCAGCTAAGCAATAACCGTGCCTTATACAAAGGAGTCCTTATGCAAAGTATTGTGCTTATCGCCAACGGCGCTGCCTACGGTAGCGAATCCCTGTTCAACAGCCTGCGCCTGGCGATTGCCCTGCGTGAACAGCAGTCCGAACTGGTGCTGAAGGTGTTTTTAATGTCCGATGCGGTCACCGCGGGGCTGCGCGGTCAAAAACCGGCGGAAGGCTATAACATTCAGCAGATGCTGGAGATCCTCACCGCGCAGAATGTGCCGGTGAAGCTGTGCAAAACCTGCACCGACGGCCGCGGGATAACCTCCCTGCCGCTGATTGAGGGCGTCGAGATCGGTACGCTGGTTGAGCTGGCGCAGTGGACGCTGGCGGCGGATAAAGTCCTGACCTTCTGAGTTAACCCTCTTTAGCAGGATTAAATGTCAGGCTGGCAGCGTTTATTGCGTTAAAAAATATGCCAGCTGAATGCTTTCAGGAACAACATCATTTTTGTTTAATCTTTATCCTTTTTTTTGATCAAAATCATCATCCGTACCTTCCCCATTTGGTGTTATGCCATGAGCAAAGTGTGAACAATATCACGCACAGGATTGAACGGGCAGGATGCTGTGGACTGACAAATACGGGGTAGGAAAATGGCAATGGTAAAAGCAAGTTTGACGTTGTTTGGCGGTGATACGCTGGTGGTTCGTTGTTCAGAGCGCTGCCATATTCACCTGATGAGCGCTAAGGTTCCAGGCGACAGCCACGCAGATGTGCTGAGCGTGCAGGACCGGGACAGCGCGTATATGACCGTGCCCTACAGCGGAACCTGGAACGTGCTTATCGACAGCCACAGCCAGTCGCTGGAGCACTCAATCAGCTACGTTCCCGCCTGAGGCATCCGCTGAGCTCGTTCTGACTACAGATTCAAACGCGTCTTCATGCCCGGGTTTCCCGGGCATTTCTCAGGCCAGCCCCGGCTGGCTGCTATCACCCAGCAGGTTTCGCACCTTGCCGACCAGCTCGTCGAGGCAATCATCGTGCATGCCGAGCTTGCGCAGCTCCTGCTCCAGCGAGAAAAGGTACTGAGCGTTAGTGCCTAGCGGACCGCTGGCTTTGGCGATCAGCGGCGCGATCACCTGGGCGCTGGTATCGGCTTCGAACAGCGGATGGCGCGGATCCATAATAAAGACCAGCGCGTTGACCGTCCTGCCGTCGTCAAGCTCCAGCTTGCACCAGGTTGGCAGATAACAGCCGGTGATCATCTCCCGCTTCCAGAGCAGGGTTAGCTCTTCTTCCAGCGTGCAGTCAGGCAGGCGATAGGCGACGCCGGTGGTGCGACCGCCCTCTTTCAACGCCAGCATGCGTCCGGGCTGATGCGCGCTTCCGCGCCCGGCGGTGAGCCGCAGACAAAAGGCGCGGTGCCAGCCCGGCAGCGTACCGGTACAGGACTCGCGATACTCCAGAGCCGGGTTCCACATCAGCGAACCGTAGCCAAAAATCCAGACCGATCCCGCATCCGGACGACAGGCTAACGTGGCCGCCAGCGAGGCCGCCCGTTGCTCTGCCGACCAGAGTAGCGATTCCTCAATAGCGCCAAACGCCGTTTTACAATCCGCATTGATTAAGAAATCACGTGTTAACACTTCTACTACCTCCGCCACTGCCCGCTTCCCGGCGTTTATCTGATGCCATCCCTGTGAAACATTCTTGTGAAACATTGCTGAATTATTATCCAGCTTTATTTGGCAATTAGCAATTAACGCCGCTCAGGCGCCGCGCGGGTAGCAGGATCGGCTATGACTTCCTGTGCCAGCGGTCATCGTCTCCCTTTTGATAGTCATGTTTTACCGCCGCCCAGGCCACTTTATGCGCCGTCTCTTCGCGGCTGGCGTCGCCCCGACGGTCCTCGCTATGCTTGTACTGGTCCCAGGCGCTATTAAAGGCTTCTTTATAAATCTCCTGGGCATGTTCAGGCAGGACGTGGCGGACGCTGTCGGGTAGGTCTTTTTTACTGTGATAAGGCATAGTGTTCTCCAGAAAGGGGCTGGAATTTAAGTCTGGAACGCAATATTGCGCTACGCAAGGCGCGAGGGAGTGAGAAGTGGACTTTAGTAATTATCTGAATAGTAAATATAAAAGCATAATAACAGCAGGTTATAGCAATCTAACACCATTAGTGGTTGATAGCGGTAAATTTAAGTAAAAAAACAAATCAATTTCCGTAATGTCTGTTATTTTATCAACTTACAGTATCTATAATTATAACACCTGCACAATATGGAGATGGTTCATGACCCATGCACATGAGGCGGTAAAAACCCGCCACAAGGAGACGTCCCTCGTATTTCCGCTGCTGGCACTGGCGGTGCTTTTCTTCTTCGGAAGTAGCCAGTCACTGCCAGTGGTTATTGCGATTAATATTCTGGCGTTAGTCGGTATTCTCAGTAGCGCATTCAGCGTAGTACGCCACGCGGACGTGCTGGCCCACCGCCTGGGCGAGCCGTACGGATCGTTAATTTTAAGCCTGTCGGTGGTTATTCTTGAAGTCAGCCTGATTTCCGCGCTGATGGCTACCGGCGACGCGGCGCCGACGCTGATGCGTGATACCCTGTATTCCATCATCATGATCGTTACCGGCGGCCTGGTCGGCTTCTCGCTGCTGCTGGGCGGGCGTAAATTCGCCACGCAGTATATGAATCTGTTCGGTATTAAGCAGTATTTAATCGCCCTGTTCCCGCTGGCGATTATCGTGCTGGTGTTTCCAATGGCCCTGCCCGGCGCCAATTTCTCGACCGGCCAGGCGCTGCTGGTGGCGCTTATTTCTGCGGCCATGTACGGCGTGTTCCTGTTGATTCAGACCAAAACGCACCAGAGCCTGTTTATTTATGAGCATGAAGATGACGGCGACGACGATGACCCGCATCACGGTAAGCCGTCGGCGCACAGCAGCGGCTGGCACACCGTCTGGCTGCTCATTCACCTGATTGCCGTGATTGCGGTAACTAAGATGAACGCCAACCCGCTGGAGACGCTCCTGACCAGCATGAACGCGCCGGTGGCCTTTACCGGTTTCCTGGTGGCGCTGCTGATCCTCTCGCCGGAAGGCCTGGGCGCCCTGAAGGCGGTGTTAAACAATCAGGTGCAGCGCGCGATGAATCTGTTCTTCGGTTCGGTGCTGGCCACCATTTCTCTGACCGTACCGGTAGTGACCCTGATTGCCTTTTTAACCGGCAATGAGCTGCACTTTGGCCTCGGCGCGCCGGAAATGGTGGTGATGGTCGCCTCGCTGCTGCTGTGCCAGATATCTTTCTCGACCGGACGAACGAACGTGCTGAACGGCGCGGCGCACCTGGCGCTATTCGCCGCCTATCTGATGACCATTTTTGCCTGATTCACCGCCCCCCGGCCGGGGGAGATTCGCTGCGGTCTGCCGCATAAAAAAGCCTGCCGGTTTTGCAACCGACAGGCTTTTGTCTTATCAGGGGCCGTTACTTGCTGGTATCCAGCTCGTCAAAGCCTTTAACCAGATCGTCGATAGCCTTCATTTGCTTCAGGAACGGCTCCAGCTTATCCAGCGGCAGCGCGGACGGGCCGTCGCATTTCGCATGATCCGGGTCCGGGTGCGCTTCAATAAACAGACCCGCGATACCAACCGCCATACCCGCACGCGCCAGTTCAGCAACCTGCGCCCGACGGCCGCCGGAAGCGGCGCCAAACGGGTCACGGCACTGCAGCGCGTGGGTAACGTCAAAGATAACCGGCGAGTTGTTGGAGGCTTTTTTCATCACCCCAAAGCCCAGCATATCAACAACCAGGTTGTCGTAGCCGAAGTTAGCGCCGCGGTCGCACAGAATCACCTGGTCGTTGCCGCCTTCAATGAACTTGTCGACGATATTGCCCATCTGGCCCGGGCTCACGAACTGCGGTTTCTTAACGTTGATCACCGCCCCGGTTTTCGCCATCGCTTCAACCAGGTCAGTCTGACGAGCGAGGAACGCCGGCAGCTGAATCACATCGACAACATCGGCCACGGCCTGCGCCTGGCTTGCTTCATGAACGTCAGTGATGATTTTCACGCCGAAAGCCTGCTTCAGCTCCTGGAAAATCTTCATCCCTTCTTCCAGACCCGGACCGCGATAGGAGTGGATGGAAGAACGGTTGGCTTTATCAAAAGAGGCTTTGAACACATAAGGAATGCCCAGCTTCTGCGTCACCGTCACGTAGTGTTCGCAGATACGCATCGCGAGATCGCGGGATTCCAGCACGTTCATCCCGCCGAACAGGACGAAAGGCAGGTCGTTTGCTACGTTGATATCACCAATGCTAACCACTTTTTGTTTCATAAGATCGCCTTATCAGGGTGTAACCGGAATCATTCCAGATAAATACGCGTCATACGTAAACGCCGCCTCAGCGCGGCGTATTCGCGTATATCGACTAATGCAATGTAATTTGTTTGTGCGAAATCGTGTTGATTTGCGCGCGGATCATTTCGCTGATCGGGTCTTCAGGGCACTGTTCGACGAAATAGTTCAGATCCAGCAGCGCAACGTGGTCGCACTCGAGCTGGGCGTAAATCAGCCCGCGGTCGCGGATCTCGTACGGGTCTTCCGGATTGAACTGCAGCAGCGCTTCGCTGGCGCGCAGGGCCAGCTCCATCTGCCGCTCTTCCATTAGCGCCGATTTTAAGGTGTCGAGCAGCTTGTGGATCACTTCCGCGTTATCCGCTTCATCAAGATCCTCATTGAACAGCTCGGCCACCGGGCTAATATTGCCCTTCAGCCACACTTCCAGCGTGTGCTCGTTCAGCGTTTCCCCGTTGAACGGGTTAATCAGCCACATCTCTTCGCTGGTTTCAGGGTCTGCGCGCAGCAGCATCTGCGTCGGGAAAATCACCGGCACCACCGGCAGAGACATGCGCTGGGCAATCCACAGCACGATCGCCCCCAGCGACGCGGCGCTCCCCTGACGGTTAATCAATACCTTATCAATCCACAGGGCATCGGACAGCCGGTAGACGCCGTGGGAGTCTCTGAAGCCCCATTCATGATAGAAAAGCTCCAGCAGCCGCTCCAGCTGACGCTCCTGATCCCACGAGGTCGCGATCTCTTCCTGCGCCAGGCTCAGCAGCCGCTCCAGCTCGTCCTGCACGTAACCTGTTGGAAAGTCGTCGCGGATCAATTCAGAAATGAGGACCATTCCATCGCACAGTGGCGCTTTATTAAATTCGAAATCAGCTAGTGACCTCATGACTTACCCCAGTAACGGTGTTCTTGTGATGGCGAGTTGTATGATGATGAACAACACCACCAAAGCCAGCAGGAAAGCGATAAACCTGCTCTGCTGGCTGCGCGGACGCCGACGGCCCAGCGCGATAAAACCCAATGCAATGTAAATAATAACGCCAAACAGCTTCTCAGTCAGCCATGTGCCGTCTTCAGTAAACGGCAGATAGTGCGTTATTGCCATTAATCCGGCGCCGCTAAGAAATAGTAGCGTGTCGCTACAGTGCGGGACGATACGTACCCAGCGCCGATTAAGCCACGGGCTGCCGCTGTAGCTCCACCAGTAGCGTAACGCGAACAGGCTGACCGACACGACCACCGCCGCGATATGCAGATACAGCACCGCGTTAAACAGATTCATACGTCAACCTTCTTATCCGTAGCCGGGAAACGTCCTAACGTCAGGCGGTCGTTATCGCCGTAATCGCGGCAGGTCACAACATCAATATATCCCGCGTCGTGGAACAGCCCGCGCACCGCGGCGCCCTGCGTCCAGCCATGCTCCAGCAGCATTATGCCATCAGGCGTCAGGAAATGACGCCCCTGGCGAACGATGTGCGCCAGATCGGCCAGACCGTTATCGGCGGCGACAAGCGCCGTTTTCGGCTCGAAGCGAACGTCGCCTTGCGCAAGATGCGGGTCGGTTTCGTCGATATAGGGCGGGTTGCTGACGATGGCTTCAAACTGCTGGCCCGCCAGCGCGCTGAACCAGTTGCTCTGCAGCACCGTCACGTTGGTGATGCCGAGCTGAGCCACGTTGCGCGCGGCTAACGCGGCGGCGTCGGGCATAAAATCGACCGCCGTCACCCGGCAGTCCGGACGCTCGCTGGCTAACGCCAGCGCAATCGCGCCGGTGCCGGTACCTAAATCGAGGATCCGACACGGCGTCGCCGGCAGCCGCGCCAGCGCCTGCTCGACGAGACACTCGGTGTCCGGACGCGGGATCAGGGTCGCCGGTGACACCAGCAGCGGCAGCGACCAGAATTCGCGCTGCCCCACCAGATGCGCGATCGGCTCGCCGCGCTGACGGCGGCTCAGCAGCGCCTCCAGCTCGGCCAGCTGGTCGTCAGTGAGCGCCGTTTCGCCAAAGGCGAGGAGCCAGGTCCGCGCCCTGCCGGTCACGTGTCCCAGCAGGATCTCCGCGTCGCGGCGCGGGCTTTCGCTGTCGCTCAGTCGGGCAATCGCCTGCGCCAGCCACTGTTGAAAAATCATCATTCCTGCTCGGAAAGCGCTGCCAGCTGATCGGCCTGGTACTCCTGGACAATCGGCTCAATGAGCATATCCAGCTTACCTTCCATCGTTTCATCCAGGCGGTAGAGCGTCAGGTTGATGCGGTGGTCGGTCACGCGGCCCTGCGGGAAGTTATAGGTGCGGTTACGATCGCTACGATCGCCGCTGCCCAGCAGGTTACGTCGGGTAGACGCTTCCGCCTGCTGACGCTTGGCCACTTCCGCGGCGCGAATGCGCGAACCCAGCACCGACAGCGCTTTCGCTTTGTTCTTGTGCTGGGAGCGTTCGTCCTGGCACTCAACGACGATACCGGTCGGTAAGTGGGTAATACGAATAGCGGAATCGGTGGTGTTAACGTGCTGCCCGCCCGCCCCGGAGGAGCGGAAGGTGTCGATACGCAGATCGGCCGGGTTGATGTCCGGCATTTCGGCTTCCGGCAGCTCCGGCATCACCGCGACGGTACAGGCGGAAGTATGGATACGCCCCTGGGATTCGGTCGCCGGCACGCGCTGTACGCGGTGGCCGCCGGACTCGAACTTCAGCCGGCCGTAGACGCCGTCGCCGCTGATTTTAGCAATCACTTCTTTATAGCCGCCGTGCTCGCCTTCGTTGGCGCTGAGGATCTCCACGCGCCAGCGGCGGGCTTCCGCATAGCGGCTGTACATGCGGAACAGATCCCCGGCAAACAGCGCCGCTTCGTCCCCGCCGGTACCGGCGCGGACTTCGACAAAGGCGTTACGCTCATCGTCCGGATCTTTCGGCAGCAGCAGAACCTGCAGCTGCTGCTCCATCTCTTCGCTCTTATCTTTGGCGTCGCGCAGCTCTTCCTGCGCCATTTCGCGCATCTCCGGATCGTCAAGCATCATCTGCGCGGTTTCAATATCATCCTGCACCTGGCGCCATTCGGTGTAACAGCGTGCAACGTCGCTCAGCTGCGCGTACTCGCGCGACAGCGCGCGGAACCGATCCTGATCGGCGATGGTCGCAGCATCCCCCAGCAGCGCCTGAACTTCCTCATGGCGTTCGTACAGAGCTTCCAGTTTGGCAACAATAGAAGGCTTCATAGGTGTGAATTAACCCTGTCCTGAAAAAAGAGAGAAATGGCGCTATTCCAGCCCGAGGCTGTTGCGCAGAATATGCAGACGTTCATCGTCCCCGTCACGGGCAGCCTGCTGAAGAGATTTGGTTGGCGCGTGGATCAGGCGGTTAGTCAGCTTACGCGCCAGGTCCTGCATGATTTCCTGGGCATCGCCGCCCTGCTCCAGCGCCGCCAGCGCTTTTAGCGTCAGCTCCTCGCGGACCTGTTCGGACTGGGAGCGATATTCGCGGATAGTCTCGCTCGCGCTCTGGGCGCGCAGCCAGGCCATAAATTCGCTGGTTTCCTGCTCGACGATCGATTCCGCCTGTACCGCGGCGGCTTTACGCTGCGCCAGGTTGTGCTGAATGATGTTTTGCAGGTCGTCCACGCTGTAGAGATAGGCGTTCGCCAGCTTGCCGACTTCGGGCTCGACGTCGCGGGGCACCGCGATATCGACCAGCAGCATCGGCTGATTGCGGCGCGCCTTCAGCGCACGTTCCACCATCCCTTTGCCAATTATCGGCAGCGGGCTGGCGGTGGAAGTGATAATAATATCGGCGTCTTTCAGCCGTTCATCGATGTCGCTCAAGGCGATAACCTCAGCGCCGACTTCATCAGCCAGCACCTGGGCGCGTTCACGGGTGCGGTTGGCAATGACCATTTTGCGTACGTGGTGTTCGCGTAGGTGGCGGGCCACCAGTTCGATGGTCTCCCCGGCGCCAACCAGCAGTACGGTAACGCTCGACAGCGATTCAAAGATTTGTCGCGCCAGCGTACAGGCGGCGAATGCGACGGAGACCGCGCTGGCGCCGATGTCCGTCTCGGTCCGCACGCGCTTAGCAACGGAGAACGACTTCTGGAACATGCGCTCCAGCTCGCTGACGTTGAGATGCCCGCGGCTGGAATCAGCAAAGGCTTTTTTAACCTGGCCGAGGATCTGCGGCTCGCCGAGCACCAGCGAATCCAGGCCGCTGGCGACGCGCATCAGATGGCTGACCGCATCGTTATCCTGGTGCCAGTAGAGGCTGTTTCGCAGATCGTCTTCATTAAGATGGTGGTAATCACACAGCCAGCGGATGAGCACTTCCTGCAGATTATCCTGCTCCTCAACGCTGAGATAGAGCTCCGTGCGGTTACAGGTCGACAGCACCACACCTCCCTGCACCATTGGCTGAGCCAGCAAGCTCTCCAGCGCCTCATCGAGCGTGTCCGGCGAAAACGTTACGCGTTCTCGCAGCGCTATCGGGGCTGTTTTGTGATTAATGCCAAGAGCTAAAAGGGTCATTGTGAGGGAGTAGTACCAGCGTTGCTAAGGTTAGTCTGAGCGCATCATACAGGATGCGCGGAATCAATAAAAGAGACGCTCCCCTTTTGGAGTAATAGCCAATGCGTAACAGCCACTAACGGTAATTTTTTGATTTCAGACAATTTGAACGTAGACGCTACCGCCGGGCAACGCTAGCATTAAAGGTTATTATTGTAACCCGCTACACAAATCGTGTGCGTATTCACTCTTCGCCGGATTTCACTGTAGACATCAAGGATTTGTCATCATTATGAATCGACTGCTCCGCCTGTTGCCCCTGGCAAGCCTGGTCCTGACCGCCTGTACGCTCAACGCCCCGAAAGGCCCCGGTAAAAGCCCGGACTCGCCGCAGTGGCGTCAGCACCAGCAGGATGTCCGCAATCTTAGCCAGTTCCAGACCCGCGGCGCCTTTGCTTATCTTTCAGACGAGCAAAAGGTTTACGCCCGTTTCTTCTGGCAGCAGACCGGTCAGGATCGCTACCGCCTGCTGCTGACCAACCCGCTGGGCAGCACCGAGCTGTCGCTGACCGCGCAGCCGGGTAGCGTGACGCTGATCGATAACAAGGGTCAGACCTACACCGCAACCGACGCGGAAGAGATGATTGGCCGTCTGACCGGAATGCCGATCCCGCTGAACAGCCTGCGTCAGTGGATCGTCGGCCTGCCGGGGGATGCGACCGACTACACCCTCGATCAGCAGTATCGTTTGAGCACCCTGAACTATACGCAAAACGGCAAAACCTGGCGCGTCACCTACGGCGGATATACCAGCGATACCACGCCATCGCTGCCGGCCAATATGGAGCTCAACAACGGCAGTCAGCGCATCAAGCTGAAAATGGATAACTGGATTGTGAAATGATGACCCGCTGGCCCTCTCCCGCGAAGCTGAACCTGTTTTTATATATTACCGGGCAGCGCGCCGACGGTTATCACCAGCTGCAGACGCTGTTCCAGTTTCTCGATTATGGCGATACGTTAACCATAGAAGCGCGCGATGACGGCGAACTGCGCCTGCTGACGCCGGTGGACGGCGTGCCGAATGAAGAGAATTTAATTATTCGCGCCGCCAGGCTGCTGATGCAGGCGGCGGCAGAACGCGGGCGGCTGGCAGACGGCAGCGGCGCCGATATCAGCATCGAGAAGCGCCTGCCGATGGGCGGCGGGCTGGGCGGCGGTTCGTCCAACGCCGCCACGGTGCTGGTGGCGCTGAATCAGCTTTGGGGCTGCGGGCTGTCTGAAGACCAGCTGGCAACGCTCGGGCTGCAGCTCGGCGCCGATGTGCCGGTTTTCGTCCGCGGTCATGCGGCCTTTGCCGAAGGCATCGGCGAAATTCTGACCCCGGTCGAACCGCAGGAAAAGTGGTACCTCGTCGCCCACCCTGGCGTCAGCATTCCTACTCCGATCATCTTTCGCGACCCCGAGCTACCACGAGATACCCCAATCAGGTCAATAAATACGTTGCTAAAATGTGAATTTCGCAACGATTGCGAGGTTATCGCAAGAAAACGTTTTCGCGAGGTTGATGCGGCGCTTTCCTGGCTGTTAGAATATGCGCCGTCGCGCCTGACTGGCACAGGAGCGTGTGTCTTTGCTGAATTTGACACCGAATCTGCCGCTCGTCAGGTGCTGGAGAAAGCCCCGGAATGGCTACAAGGCTTTGTTGCGCGAGGAGTTAACATCTCGCCGCTCAGGCTAGCCCTACTCTAAGTTGCTCCGTTTTAGCGTGAGCAACGATAAGTACGCCGGGCAAATTGAGTTACGGTGACAACGTCACCCTGTTCCAGACGTTGCATCGCTCTCTTTAAATACACCGCCTGGATGGAATGGCGCCGCCGCACAGTTTTTGGCCCTTTTCATCCACCACTGGACGCATGCCTGAGGTTCTTCTCGTGCCTGATATGAAGCTTTTTGCTGGTAACGCCACCCCGGAACTAGCACAACGTATTGCCAACCGCCTGTACACTTCTCTTGGCGACGCCGCTGTAGGTCGTTTTAGCGACGGCGAAGTCAGCGTACAAATCAATGAAAACGTACGCGGTGGTGATATTTTCATCATCCAGTCCACTTGTGCTCCCACCAACGACAACCTGATGGAACTGGTTGTTATGGTTGATGCCCTGCGTCGCGCTTCGGCGGGTCGTATCACCGCTGTTATTCCTTACTTCGGCTATGCTCGTCAGGACCGCCGCGTTCGTTCCGCCCGTGTGCCAATCACTGCTAAAGTGGTTGCGGACTTCCTGTCCAGCGTTGGCGTTGACCGCGTGCTGACCGTTGACCTGCACGCTGAACAGATCCAAGGCTTCTTCGACGTTCCGGTTGATAACGTATTCGGCAGCCCAATCCTGCTGGAAGATATGCTGCAGCTGAATCTGGATAACCCGATCGTGGTTTCTCCGGACATCGGCGGCGTCGTGCGCGCCCGCGCTATCGCCAAACTGCTGAACGATACCGATATGGCAATCATCGACAAACGTCGTCCGCGCGCTAACGTCTCCCAGGTGATGCATATCATCGGCGACGTGGCGGGCCGCGACTGCGTCATGGTTGACGACATGATCGATACCGGCGGCACGCTGTGCAAAGCGGCTGAAGCGCTGAAAGAACGTGGTGCTAAACGCGTCTTTGCTTACGCTACTCACCCGATTTTCTCCGGCAACGCTATCCAGAACATTAAAAACTCTGTGATTGATGAATTCGTCGTCTGCGATACCATCCCGCTGGCGCCAGAAATCAAAGCGCTGGAAAAAGTCCGCACCCTGACGCTTTCCGGTATGCTGGCAGAAGCGATTCGTCGTATCAGCAACGAAGAATCTATCTCTGCAATGTTCGAGCATTAATCGAGCACGGCCCAAAGAAACCCGCTGAGGCGGGTTTTTTTGTCTCTCAAACCAATTTGTATGACTATTGCCTCCTTCACCTGCCATTTAGTTGACAGATGATGCGCCCATGCCCATGGATGAAACATTATCGTGAACAGATTATTCTCCTCACACGTGATGCCTTTCCGCGCTCTCATCGACGCCTGCTGGAAAGAAAAATATACCGCTTCGCGCTTCACCCGCGACCTGATTGCCGGGATAACGGTGGGGATTATTGCCATTCCGCTGGCAATGGCTCTGGCAATTGGCAGCGGCGTAGCGCCGCAGTACGGACTCTATACCTCCGCCGTCGCCGGGATCATCATTGCGCTGACCGGCGGCTCGCGCTTTAGCGTTTCCGGCCCGACCGCCGCCTTTGTGGTGATCCTCTACCCGGTATCGCAGCAGTTTGGCCTCGCCGGGCTGCTGGTCGCGACGCTGATGTCCGGTATTTTTTTAATTCTCTTCGGCCTGGCACGCTTCGGGCGGCTGATTGAATATATCCCGCTCTCGGTGACCCTCGGGTTTACCTCAGGTATCGGGATTACTATCGGTACCATGCAGATTAAGGACTTCCTTGGCCTGCAGATGGCGCACGTGCCGGAGCACTATTTGCAGAAAGTCTCCGCACTGATTATGGCGCTGCCGACGATCAACGTTGGCGACGCCGCGATTGGCATCGTGACGCTTGCAATCCTCATCATCTGGCCGCGCCTTGGGATCCGCCTGCCGGGTCATCTTCCCGCGCTGCTGGCGGGCTGTGCGGTGATGGCGGTTGTCACCCTGTTGGGCGGCCACGTCGCTACCATCGGCTCCCAGTTCCACTACACGCTCGCCGACGGCAGCCAGGGAAGCGGCATTCCACAGCTGCTGCCGCAGCTGGTGCTGCCCTGGGATATGCCGGGCTCTGATTTCACCCTCAGCTGGGCTTCGCTGCAGGCGCTGCTGCCGGCGGCATTCTCAATGGCGATGCTCGGCGCCATTGAATCGCTGCTGTGCGCGGTGGTGCTGGATGGTATGACCGGCACCAAGCATAAGGCTAACAGCGAGCTGATTGGTCAGGGTCTGGGCAATATCGTCGCGCCTTTCTTCGGCGGCATTACCGCGACCGCGGCGATTGCCCGCTCGGCGGCAAACGTGCGCGCCGGGGCGACCTCACCGATCTCCGCGGTGATCCATGCGCTGCTGGTGATCATGGCGCTGCTGATCCTCGCCCCGCTGCTCTCCTGGCTGCCGCTTTCGGCGATGGCGGCGCTGCTGCTGATGGTGGCGTGGAATATGAGCGAAGCGCACAAGGTGGTGAATTTGCTGCGCTACGCGCCAAAAGACGACATCGTGGTCATGCTGATGTGCATGTCGCTGACGGTGCTGTTTGATATGGTCATCGCGATTAGCGTCGGTATCGTGCTGGCTTCGCTGCTGTTTATGCGCCGTATCGCCCGCATGACGCGCCTGGCCCCGGTCAACGTAGACGTGCCCGACGACGTGCTGGTGCTGCGGGTTATCGGCCCGCTGTTCTTCGCCGCCGCCGAGGGGCTGTTTAACGATCTGGAAACGCGGATTGAGGGTAAGCGGATCGTGGTGCTGAAATGGGATGCGGTGCCGGTGCTGGACGCCGGCGGCCTGGATGCCTTCCAGCGCTTCGTGAAAAAGCTGCCGGAAGGCTGCGAGCTGCGGGTGTCTAATCTGGAGTTTCAGCCGCTGCGTACCCTGGCGCGCGCCGGAGTCCAGCCCATTGCCGGACGCCTGAGCTTCTACCCCGACCGCAACGCCGCGCTGGCGGATATTTAACTAGCGGGATGCGGGCGTTCGCGCCTGCATCATCACGCCTATCGCCTGCTGGAGCCAGCCGAGCACCGGCGGCGTCATCCACGTCCCCTTCATCAGATGCGGTTCGCGCTCCATCGCGTGGCGAAACTTTTGCTGGGTCTGCGGGCTGGTGCCGGCATACGACTGGAACAGCGCCAGCCACTGCCGCGCAAGATTTTGCCCCGCCTCGGATGCCGGATCGGTCTGCTCAGCGCAGGCCTGATGCAGCGCCGATACCAGCCCCGGCCACTCCATCAGCCGATCGAAGTAGTGCTCACGGGTAAACGCCAGCTCGTCGGCGTTCAGATAGCGCGCCCAAATCGCCAGCTTACTTTGCGCAAAGGCGTGGGTAATGTAGTCCACGACCTCGGGCGTGATACCGGTTTGCGCGCGCATTTGCGGTTCCGCAGCGTGCATCTCATTGAGGCGGGTGAGAAATTCCGGCCGCCCGGCGGTGTCAAGCTCCAGGCGCTCCATCCAGCGGGTAGCCAGCGCCATCGCCGACGGCGAATCAGGCGGGCAGTTCTCCTGCATCAGCTGCCGCGCTTCAATGACCAGCGCCTGCCAGATTTGATTGCGCTGTTCATCCTGTTCTGCGAACGGCAGCGTCTGTAGCTCCTGTGGACTAAACCAACGATCGTACATTTTCATAAGCTCCAGGGTTTGTAGCCAGGACTCCAGATCGGGTTCATGCCCGCTACCCAGCTCATCGCGGAGCAGCGCCAGCCTTTCGCGCAGCGTTGAAATAGTGCGCAGCTGCGTATCAAGGGTGGCAATTTGCCGCACCAGCAAATCGGATAACGAAAGCGAACCGCGATCGAGATGCTCCTTAATAGCGGCGAGTTCCAGCCCGGCCTGTGCCAGCGCCTTAATCATATGCAGCCGCTGAACGGCCGCCAGATCGTACAGCCGATAACCCGCCGCGCTTCTGGCCGAAGGCGTCAGCAGCCCGGTTTGTTCATAGTGATGTAGCGTACGGACGGTCATTCCGGCGCGTTTCGCCAGTTCCCCCACCTGAATTAACATGACTGCTCCTTGTGTCTGCCAGTGGCGCTACTCTGCAGCCTGACGTTACGTCAGGGTCAAGCGCATATTTATCAACTGGGGCAACAATATCAGCGGGACGGGCGTTGCGGGAGTAAAATAAGCAGGCGTAACATAGTCAGCCAGCCGGTTAGATCGCGGCTGGCGGCAGTGCGGATAAGTTCACAAAATTGCACCCGCCTGGCGACAGGTGCAGGCAACGGACTGACTTAGCTGTGGCGATGCTGGTCGCGACGGCAGCGTTTGTCGTAGTGACGCACCCACCAGTATCTGTCGCCGACCTGTTCATGACCGCCGACGCGCGCGCCGGCAAGCCAAAGAACGGCACCGACGAAGATGCTTAGAATTGCGCCGTGCGCGAAAAACTGCGGCAGGTCAAGCTGCGGAAGCTGGTTTAAAATGGAGTAGCCGACGCCAACAACCATGACGACCAACCCTAAACCCATCAGTATATTACCGAGTAACGAAGCGTTTCTGCGTTTCATATGTCACCTCCGGAACCTTGGGTTATCTGAGAGTACCCTCAGAACTTATAGGTCTAGTATAGACAACGGGCAGAAGAGTGATTGCGTTGGCGATCACATTAGCGAACATCAAACCAACAAAAGTTTACAAATAACTTACTGAACAACATCAAATTCTAATGGTTCACCGGCGAAATTATCGTGGCAATAGCGCTGCGCTGGCAGAATTTTGTCAAGCGCGCTCGCAGACAGTACACTACGCGCCAGAGAACGACCCATGCAGGATATAAAAGTGACGATAAAACTGATTGTCGGCCTGGCTAACCCCGGTGCGGAATACGCGGCAACACGCCATAACGCGGGCGCCTGGTATGTAGACCTCCTGGCCGACCGCCACCGCGCGCCGCTGCGCGAAGAGAGCAAATTCTACGGCTACACCTCGCGGATTAACTTTGCCGGCGAGGATGTCCGTCTGCTGGTGCCGACCACCTTTATGAACCTCAGCGGTAAAGCCGTGGCGGCGATGGCCACCTTTTACCGGATTAATCCCGATGAGATCCTGGTCGCGCATGATGAGCTGGATTTACCGCCCGGCGTGGCGAAATTTAAGCTCGGCGGCGGCCACGGCGGGCATAACGGCCTGAAGGATATCATCAGCAAACTGGGCAATAACCCGAACTTTCATCGCTTACGCGTCGGAATCGGCCATCCGGGCGATAAAAACAAAGTTGTCGGCTTTGTATTAGGTAAACCGCCGCTTAGCGAGCAGAAACTGATTGATGAGGCCGTTGATGAAGCCGCGCGCTGCACGGAAGTCTGGCTGAAAGAAGGCCTGACCAAAGCGACCAACCGTTTACACGCATTTAAAGCGCAATAACCGGCCGACGTGCGGAATTTTTGCCGCACACCGTGTATAATAGGCGAAGCTATTTACTTTTCTACAATCTGTTCAATGTAACAGGTTGATTATCCAAAGATTAAGGTGATTTAAATCATGGGATTCAAATGCGGTATCGTCGGTTTGCCCAACGTCGGCAAATCCACCCTGTTCAATGCGCTCACCAAAGCGGGTATTGAAGCGGCCAACTTCCCCTTCTGTACTATTGAGCCGAACACCGGTGTCGTACCGATGCCCGATCCGCGTCTGGATAAGCTGGCCGAAATCGTTAAACCACAGCGCATCCTGCCGACTACCATGGAATTCGTCGACATCGCGGGCCTGGTAAAAGGCGCATCCAAGGGCGAAGGCCTGGGTAACCAGTTCCTGACCAACATTCGCGAAACCGAAGCTATCGGCCACGTTGTTCGCTGCTTTGAAAACGACAACATCATCCACGTGAACAACAAAGTGGACCCGGCTGACGATATCGACGTTATCAACACCGAGCTGGCGCTGTCCGATCTTGATACCTGCGAACGCGCAATTCATCGCGTACAGAAGAAGGCAAAAGGCGGCGATAAAGACGCGAAAGCTGAACTGGTCGCGCTGGAAAAATGTCTGCCGCAGCTCGAAAACGCCGGCATGCTGCGCGCGCTGGCGCTGACGGACGAAGATAAAGCCGCCATCAAATACCTGAGCTTCCTGACCCTGAAGCCAACCATGTACATCGCTAACGTCAACGAAGACGGCTTCGAGAACAACCCGTATCTCGATAAAGTCCGCGAAATCGCTGCCGCCGAAGGCTCAGTGGTGGTTGCCGTCTGCGCCGCCGTTGAATCCGATATTGCGGAACTTGACGACGCTGACCGCGATGAGTTTATGGCCGAACTGGGCCTGGAAGAGCCGGGCCTGAACCGAGTTATCCGCGCAGGCTACGAGCTGCTGAACCTGCAAACCTACTTCACCGCCGGCGTTAAAGAAGTCCGCGCGTGGACGATCCCTGTCGGCGCGACCGCGCCGCAGGCGGCGGGTAAAATTCACACCGATTTCGAAAAAGGCTTTATCCGCGCTCAGACTATCGCCTATGAAGACTTTATCGCTTACAAAGGCGAACAAGGCGCGAAAGAAGCCGGTAAGATGCGCGCCGAAGGCAAAGACTACATCGTTAAAGATGGCGACGTAATGAACTTCCTGTTCAACGTCTAAATAAAATTTGTTGTCTCATGAGGTTTCACTGAATCTCATAAAAACGGTAAAACTCTATAAAATCCACGCAATTGCGTGGATTTTTCATTTCATAACGTCTCAACTCATCTCGTAAAAACGCTGTCAAAAATGAGTACATTGATGAGTACAACATTCTTCCATCTTCATTTTAAGTGAGTACAATAGCGGTATAAGAAATAGACAAGGACTCGCTATGCTCACTGATACGCAATGCCGCACTGCTAAGCCGAAAGAAAAACTCTATCGACTCAATGACTTCAATGGTCTCTACCTTGAAGTGAAACCCAACGGCAAAAAGGCATGGCGCTATCGGTTTAAACTCAACGGCAAATCCAGCATGTTCGCGTTGGGTGAGTACCCAACGGTCAAACTTGCCGAAGCTCGCGAAAAATGTGAGCAAGCGCGTAAACAAGTCGCGGATGGAGTTAGCCCGACACAGGCTCGCCAGTTAGATAAGATCCGCAAGGTCAACGACGCATCCAACACCTTTGAGCTGATCGCTAAAGAGTGGCTGCAGATGAAAGACTGGGCCGAAATCACCAAAACGCGGCGACTGGATATGCTTGAACGTGTGGTTTTTCCCGCCATCGGTAAGCTCCCTGTCAGAGAGATCACTCCACACCATATACTTAAAATTCTTCAGGAAACAGCTAAACGAGGAGCACCAACAGTTGCCGCTGAAGCCCGTCGCACCATTTCATCAGTTTTCGAGTTGGCAGTAGCGACACTTAGAGCTGATAGTGATCCTGTCTGGCCTGTGCGCAAGGCCCTTCCGACCAATAAGACACAGCACAAACAAGCACTGAATCCTCAGCAAATCGGAAAGTTATTAAACTGTTTTGACAATAGTCGTGGCTCGTACCAGGTTAACTACTGCATGTGGCTCATGTGGTGGACATTGGCGCGTCCTGCAGAAGCCACCGAAGCTGAATGGACAGAATTCGATCTTGATAACGCCCTGTGGACCATTCCGGCAGCGCGGATGAAAGCCCGCAGAGAACATGTTATTCCCCTCCCCTCCCAAGCCGTCAACATGCTCAGAACGCTACAGGGATTAACCGGGCATCGACAGCACCTTTTTCCGGGCAGGGATAATCCGCTAGGTCCAATGACATCACACTCTCTGCGTCAACTACTTAAAAGCCTCGGCTGGAGCGGTACTTATAGCCCACATGCAACCAGAACCACAGGAAGTACCCGCTTAAACGAGATGGGCTATCGACCTGATGCTATTGAGGCCCAACTTGCGCACGCTGATACCAACAATGTTCGTCGCACATACAACCATGCAACTTATCTTGATGAGCGTAAAGTGATGATGCAGGAATGGGCTGATATGTTGGACAAATGGATAACAGAATTCGAGTAGAACTTACAGCACTTAGTGAACCACGAGGATAGAACTCATTCTTCAGGGTCCACTTTGTACCAATAACCGCCATTAACGAAAGCTTGTTCTCCACAATGCTGCCATTTATATTCGGCGATTTACCTTCGGTTTGCTCATGGCAGAAGGTAGATCGTTGACCCTTGGGAAAATATCAATCTGGCATGCAGTTCGTTAGTGGCCGAAACCAATGGTAGATTTTCAAGATTTGCAAAATAACCTCAGGAACTCTTATGAGTTCGCTTGATAATATAGTCCTGCAATGCAGAACCCTGAATCTTTTTTTTCGAGCCATTTAACCTAACCCAAGTTTCTCCAGATGAGTTAAAGTAAAGCAGTTCTGATTGAGAGCTTGGTACGTTCACTTCCAGCACGTAGCCACTATCAGTGTTTGATACTTTGTGAAAAAACACACCTATCTGCGTGGGATCTATAGGCGGCTCAATCACGTTAATTTTATCGCTAACAGACTTCCTGATATCATCCTTCATTTTAGATGTCAATTTCAAGCTTGTGACTATGCCATCATCATTTACCCCCCAAAAAACGCTACCACCTTGGCTATTAAAAAATGCTAGAATATATTCATCTACTAAGTTCTGAATTGACTTTACTGGATTATTCCCCTTGACCTCCTTGAACTCCACTGTCAAGTCTTCTTCCAAGCAAAATTTTTCTCCCTCAACAAAATTCAACTCTCGGGCCAGATATGTATAATTTGATAAGGTTTGATTGTATAGCATTCTCTCAGCTTCACGCTGTGCGCGAGCGAAGCTCTCCAAACGACTTGAAATAGCATCTAACAGATCTCCGTTTCCAATTGAAAAAACCACTCCCAATACGGTGTAATTAATAAGTGTTACATCGTCATGCTGATAATATTTTTTTATTGGCGGGAGAATATCACTCATTAGTGACTGTATTTTAAAAAGATATTCATCAAAAGAAAACGGCTTAACCCAAGCGCCGATATTCATATATTTCGTCTGCATAGTTATCGTCATCCCTCTTTCTGAGTTATCAAGAGAGAGAGCTGACAAGGAAGGATAAACTTCTTGAACCCCTCCTATATAAAAACTAATGCCAGGCGGAATATCTTCAACTCTTGTCCCGTTCAGTTTTGACAGGAAATCAGTCCCGCTTACTTGTAGCTTACTATATTGTGGACTATCCATCAGGTAAGTACCGCTATAAAATAGCTCAACCTTTCCAGCTGAGCATTTAAAATCTATAGTCAAAAAGAACTCCTTATTTGGTGTTGCTTGCGACAAGTAAAACAGGCAATCTGACGCTGTTCCATTCGAAGCAAATTCTATTATGGTTCGAGAGCAGTGTCCACCACACACCGAACTACCAAGGGTTGTTAATAGTTGTCCTAAGCTATGCGTGAATCTTTGCGATGATCTGCAAAATTCTTTGGCAGTGGCCGCGTGTGGCTCTAATTCGTGTGTACCGCCACTCGGCAGGTTCGGGCTCGCAGCAGTCCCCCAGTAGCGACCAATCGGCGGCCTCGGGCCAGCAGCGGCAGCTAGATTGCCAGAGGCTCTCTATAAGTGAATAGCATGTTTTGCAGGAATGCTTACATACTTACACAACTACGGTCTGGTGTTTCAGGAGGCTACATCACCCAGTAAGCTTGTCCATTCTGTGCCAGATATAGTCATTCACACCCTGAGAGTTACACTTTTAAGTGATTCAGGGTATGCGCTTATTGGTTACGAATATTGTGCCAGAATCATGTGATTTGATGATTGCCGCTTTGCTTTCGAGCCAGTAAGTGCTCCACGTTCGCTAACGAATACTCAGGGCATGCAGAAAAACTGCTGACTATATTTCTTTCGAAGAGCGTGGAATGCGTACCAATCCCCGATAAAAAGGAGTTGGTGATGACTGCGAAAGATCAGTTTGCTGCTCATGTTGGTCTGGACTGGGCGGATAAAAAACACGATGTCTGCGTTCAGTTTAAAAACGGTGATCGCATATTCCATGTGATTGAACATACGCCTGAGGCACTTGATATCTGGCTTAATGAGTTACACCAGAGGGTGAAAGGCAGGATTGCTATTGCCGTTGAGCTGAAGAAAGGCCCGGTGGTGTATGCACTCCAGAAGTACCCATGTGTCACTGTTTTTCCAGTACACGCGTTGTCACTGGCCCGCTACCGACAGGCTTTCTGGCCCAGCGGTGCGAAGGATGATCCGCAGGATGCTGAGCTGGCATTAGACCTGATGCTACGTTATCCCCACAAGATAAAAGCCATTGAAGCCGACAATCCGGATATCCGATTACTCCAGCAATTAGTTGAGCAGCGCCGACTGCTGGTCGAAGACAAGCGTCGTTTTGTTAATCGGCTCATCAACACGCTTAAGCAGTATTACCCCCAGCCCCTGGAATGGTTCTCCCATCGGGACAGCTCACTGTTCTGCGAGCTAATCATTCGCTGGCCAAGCCTGCAACAACTCAAACGGGCTCGCAGCGATACTGTCCGTCATTTTATGAACGCTAAAGGTGGTCCTGCTGTTGCATATACCGAACAGCGGGTTGCAAGTATTGCCAGCGCTATTCCCCTGACCACAGATAAAACGGTCATCGAGGCAAATGCATTGATGGCAACAGCACTTGCATCCCAAATCAACCTGGCAGGCAACCTAATCAGAACCTACGACGAACGTATTGAATCCTTATTCGATACGCTTCCGGATGCAGAACTGTTCAAATCACACCCTGGGATGGGCCCGTGTATGGGCCCACGAATGCTTGCCGCACTGGGTGATAACCGCGACCGCTTCAACAGCGCAGAAGAAATTCAAAACTACGCTGGCATCGCACCAGTAACCGAGCGAAGTGGTCAAAAACCCTGGGTACACTGGCGTTGGCAGTGCGCAAAGTTCGTCCGACAGACATTCGTGGAATGGACTGCGAAGACGGTTAACTCATCGTACTGGGCCAGACTTTATTACCAGGGCCAGCGACAAAAAGGGAAATCGCATCAATCAGCTATCCGGGCTCTGGCGTTTAAATGGATAAGGATCATTTACCGCTGCTGGAAGACCAGAACCCGGTACGACGAAGCGAAATACTTGCTGGCACTGGAAGCGCGAAAGTCGCCCTTACTGAAGCCATAAAAAGCTTGTCGAATGTCTCAGGGCGTGAAGCGGACATTATGGATGTAACGATGAATTAATCTGCATGTAACACGTGTCGTCTCAGAATGCCTAGCGCTTAGGTCACACGAACTTCAAACTGTATTGTTTGTTTTCGTGGCTAAGCCTCTTTTTGTTGATGATACCGATACAACATCATCCGGAGCTTCAACAGGGTTGTACTGTCATCATCCTCAGAACAAAAATTGTACCTCCCGTTTGAATATTCATTTAACGCGTCCAAGTAATAACCACCCATTGGGTCATACCTATCAGAGTGGAGCCAGGTAAACATTTTCTGAAGAACGTAATGCAGGGCATTTTTCGGAAGCGTTGAAATCATCACTCCATGCGTAGTTGTTAAATCCTCAATATTCATTTCCTGAAGATTATATCTAATCTCTACAGCAATAGGGTGTAGTTTACTTAAAAACACGTCAACTTCATCCTTGAGATGTGCCTCTTTAACATTCCCCTCAAACAAATTTATTAACTCCTCCACTTTCATTCGGTAATAATCATTATCACCTCGCACCGTAACTTCTGAAAGAAGCAATTTTAACTCGGCATGAATGTTATTAGTATACGGTATAATCTGTTTGGATAGAGTGCTGTAATGTTTTATACGGATTGCTATTACTGAACCCTTTAGGCTTGTTAGGTATTTATACCTGTCTTCAATATATGCAATAAGCTCATCAAACTTAATGCCAAAAATAACATCATCTTTCCCTGGCGTGTTGTTGTAAAGGCTTATAGTGAAATCATTTCCATTGAAAGCATGAAAATGAGGCCAGCTTGCAAACAGTCGCTCACCATCACTATTTTTAAGATTTGTAGGGTGAGCACCAAAGATAGCACGAATACTTTTAAAGTATGCGTCATCATCCTCATGTGAAAGATAGGGTGTTTTATTCTTAAAGACATTCGTAGATTTTTTGAAAGGCCACCTCGCCAACTTATGATCACTCTCAATGATGCGGTGAAGCTGCTGCAACGCCTCCACAGCAATATCAATAGATGAAATAAGGGAGTAAACCTGCATGGCCTTGACATCAATATCTTCAGACAGCTCAGGGAAGTTCATCAGATTGCGAACAGTAACGCTTATCCAATCCATGCACGAACAGATAGGGCTGAACTGGTTTTTACCATTTCTGTTTATGAAGTAGCTGTAAGCAAACTCCCCTTCATTAACCACATCGCGAAAATCCATTATTAAAGTGTCGTCAATTGTTACGCCAAAATCAGCCTTTGTTTTCTTCATGGTAATCACTTTCAAATCCACACACTTTGAGGTTGATTGTGACCGTTATCATAGGCAAAAACAACTCAGTGGGTTGACCAGCTCCCCATAACTCAAAATTGCTCAATTTAAGTATGCATTCCGACTTCCGCTCTTCGCTGTTCGCTCAAACCGGACATGGCTCACTTGCTGGATATGCACATATCCCATTATGACTGGCAATGTAATACGCCCGTATAACAGGGCGCATATAATTATATTCAATAATGTAAGCTAGTCCTTCACTTTCATCGTGAAACCACGCCAGTCTGGTAGTGAAAGCGCGCCCGTTGCCACTACCCCATCATGATCCAGCATGCAAACTCGCCCGGGATTCATCCTCACCACTTCGCGTATATACGCCTGCTCAACACCACAAATCATGAACGCCAACAGTGCCTTATTCCGCGCATATTGCTGATGGTGAGTTTTTTCACGTTGATAATCCTCACTATTCAGGTCCAGTATTAATCCGACTTCATTGGCATACCTGTGATAGTTACGCGGTGATGAACAATTTTTGCGGTGTGCGTCATGCACACGTTCCAGCAATGACTCAAGCGCGCATCTCAACGGGTTGACATACTGGTTCCACCAACGCAGGATCTTCAGCGCCTTTTTCCTCCTGTTACCGCACCATCCATACACTTTTGCTCCAAGGCCATCATTAATACCAATAGTCACACGCCCAATTCTGTAGGTGGTGGTATGGACCATCTGTTTGCACTGTTTACGGGTCAGCCCGGTATGTTCCATCATCTCCCCATAGATAGAAGCATCCACGCAGTAATCGACTTTATACTCCCTGAACAGATGGTTCAGGCAGGCCAGATTGCAGGCTTCGATGTCATAGTTGAGTAACCCGGCCCGAAACTTAGCTTTCAACTCATTGGGCAGGTTCTGAAAGGCGGCATCGTAGTACCGTCCTCCAAACGTCAGACGATAATAATGGTCGTAAGTAACATATTGTCCCTCAATCCTGCCATTGTAGAGATGGTTTAGGCTGCGTGTACCTGCGCGGTAATAGGCATCAGGCTCCCGGCTACGTAATGCCCTCACCAAGCTGATGTGCATTCGCCCCCGCGCAATCCTTCCCAGGAACGCCGTTTCCCTTCGCTTTAGGTCAGTCTGGCGTTTTTCAACATCTATTACATGCCTAGGAGCTTTCCCGTTCGCCTTAAGCAGATCTCGAAAATTGACAGACTCACCAGTCTCAAGGTCAACCAGATTTAACTTGCCAAAAGCAGACACTGATTGCTGCGGATTGAACCGCCATACACTAGCTTTACGCTTTTTAACATCCACGCACGCTTTCCCTGCACGAAATTCGATATCCGGCAGTGTCGGCAGGAAATCGACCAGCATAGATATGGAGGCCCTGCCTTGGTAATTGATCTCACATTCACTTAGAAGGCTGGCGTAACAGCTACGGATATCCCGGACAGTGCATATAGTCCATCCATCATCGTCTGCCTCCAGCCATATGTGGGCTAAGAACCGGCGCAATGTCCGTCGTCGGGTGACAGCCCATTGCGTATCCCCTACCAAACAGTCCGTTATTTCGGTAATACGGTCATAAACCCACTTCGGGATCTTCACTGGATAATCCTTTTCAGTACTCACGGTCCCCTCTCAGCATCCTCGTCTCACTACATTAACCAAACTCAACGCTGGGCAATTCGAAAGTCAAAACCCCAGTCGCGAGGATGGGCTCCGCCCATGATTTGCTCCACTCCGGTCGCAAATCTTTCCCCCTGTTCAGGCTGACGCCTTCCCTCACTCACTGCGCTCGTTCGCCGTATTGTTTAATGACATGAGAAGGGGATGAAGCCTCCGTAGTGCTGCATGCCCCTAGGCTCTCCGTTGCGCTCAATGGCAATGGTGCTCGCTGACCGCTCCCCCCATTGTGTGTAGAATATTCACTGGCAGAAACGCAGAAAGCCCTCGCAGATGCGCTAACTCGTCAGTTGATGACAAGGATCGGGTGCGCAGAGGCATCCGTAAGACCCTGCAGAAAACAGACGGTTACGTTAAAACCGGAGCAGTTGGAATTTTAAAGTGCATCAACGCAATCAAAATCACTGGCCAGCGCTGCAGTTTTACAACTACAAAATTGCAGTGGTCGCCGGTGTTATTCGTCGTTCCACTGCAATTTAATCACCAGCAAAAGTGCATTGCGGTTGCTGCATTACCGATAAATCAGTGCACCTTCCCTGGGAGTTGCCCAAACGAAAAAGAAACGACACCTGTTCCGAGTGAGTCCAGGGTAAGCAGGCTTTTTAACAGTGTCCGGCCTTTCAGTGGCTCTATTCTTGACTTAACAAGGGCGTCTTTATCAGTCAGTGTGTAATCTGCTGTGTGCCAGACTGTATTTAGGGCGCATGAAAGCAGCCTCGCGGGGTCTTTATACCTGAGCACGATTACCGGCGTGTTGACAGTCGACGAATCAATGAATGCCCCACCACTTCGCGACATATGCGCTTTTAGCCCCTTAATCAACGTACTGTCATTGGGCAGGAATAAACACAACTGTGGAACCCAGAAAATACGCTCTTCTGGGCCATCAGGCATATGTCGCATCATGCTAAAAGTTCCTGTGGCCGGTCCGGCGTATCCCAGACGGTTAAGAACCCGGCTTATCCTCTGCTTATAACGACCGATTTGCGCCCTGAGCGCCCCAGTGTTCTTCCATGGCGGCGGAGTTTGCGTCTCCTTGTTGTAAAACAGGACCACTCCCACGTATTCTGCTGAATTCCCCGGCAGGACATGCCACATTGCCAGTTGCTTCAGAATGCGTTCCCGCTGGCAATGCGGACAGACAATACTTTTGCACGGAGCTTCATTTCTGCACTGCCCGAGTTTTTGGGCAATGACGTTATAGCAGCGATTGCTCCCTTTCAGTTTATTCAGCAGATGGATAAGATGCTGCAGTTCATGCTCACTTTCCTGCTGCGTAATAAGTGTGGGGAATGCCTGACTTAAAATCTCAAGCGTTGAGGGGGCGTGGCGAATGTAATCCGGGTTGGATGTTCTGAAGTAATAAGATTCGTTCATCTTTGATTATTCCTGATTGAATTGATTACCCTGCCACCAGAGTAGAGTAACAGGGTAAGGTTCATTTATTGACTAAACAGAAATGGCAGTCCACCGGTTACTTCAGCATGCCATCCCCATGCATTTCGACTAACTTATTTTCATCCCAGTGACAGGATGAATTCGGATCGTCCAGGTTAAAAAAATCTATACGCACTGCAGGCCCCTGATATAACTTATGCTTCCCGGTAACATCCCACCCCTGATAATGCAATTGCTGAGCTGCTGTACAATATGCACAGGCCCTGCTCCCGCAGGGAATGTATTTGCAACGCTCAAGAATTAGCGCCAGTTTGCCGTAGACATTCCACAGGCCGTCGCGTCCCCTAATATCCTGCGTGAGGGCGATGGAAACCCAGTAAGCAGATACATAGTTAAGCTTATCTATCCGAACCTTCTGCTCCTTTAACACAGCAGCTATCTGATATTGTGGTAAACCAATTTGTTTCCCCATGGTTTTAAACCAGGGAACTAACTTTTTGTTCGTTGCACTGGTGTTCGAATTTATCTCTTTCATTTTACTCTCCCGCCTGCATACGACCGTTAACCCAGTTTTGAATTTCATTTAATCCCCAGCCCACTGCCCGGCCACTATCACCAGTCAGTTTTTTAGATTCTGGAAAGGCTCCTTTCGAGATGAGTCGGTACAACGTCGCTGACGAGATCCCCGTCAGATGAAGAACCTCTTTTTTACGCAAAATACGGTTAGTGTTCATGCTTGTGCTCCTTTGAGCTGTTTCAGGAGCGGGGTTATTTACAACCACCAAAAAACGCAAGGATTCGCCCAACGCTGCCTTCGTTGAGCACATTGAAGGCATCGTTCATGTTTATGTCATTCGGAAGTACTTTTTATGTCTCTGAAACGGTCACATAAAGAGCCCTTTTCTACTGAGGCTCAATGATGATATTTTAAACAAAACATTTTCATGGAGGTGACCAGTGATTGGTAACCAAAGCAACAAGGCTGACGCTAAATGCCACCGGGAACGGAAAAGCAGTAACGAGGTCTTTGAATTTCTGGAGAAGAAACTCTATCTGGGGCGGGATACCCGGCAAAAGCTGGCGCTGATTGCCCGGAAATTGACGGGAACGGGTTTTAGCCCGGATAAAATCGACGCAAAGAAAGCGGCGGATGTGCTGAGTGCCTGCGTAAATCACATGTTTAACGATCTGTTCAGTGAAGGGGAGCATAACGGGGTTTATAGGCTTGAAGAACACCCCATGATTGTTCCGGTCAGATCCCCAAATTCATTAAAAATCTACACTGCTTACCAGGTCGTTAAAGGCCGCTTTGATAAACTCCACACGGGGGAGTCAGATCGTGAGAAATATGCATCGGTAGCAGAAAAACTTAATGAGTATGGAAAGTGGAAACCCCCGTTTAAACAACTATCTGACGGAAAAAAATGGACGCGTGAGGATGTTGCATGGATGCTTCAGCCTGAAAATATCAATGCACAAATTAACGTCCAGAATCAAAAGTACGCGCGGTTGAGTGCTGAAGATAAAACTTAAGTCGCTACTGAATCTCCTCAGCAGCTAAAAACACCTGATACGTTTGCTGGCGCTGATTTTCATGCTCTCACCACGGCAGTCATAGCGTGTAGTCGTGGATATGTCGCTGTGTCCTGCCAACTGGCGGACGGTGTTGATATCCACACCCTGCTCCAGCAAGCGGGTGATGAAGGTACGCCGCATGTCATGTGGAGTAAAACGTGCAATACCTGACGTATGCTGTAACTCCACCAGGATACCCGTTAACCCGGTTGTTGTCAGAGGCTGGCTGGCGGTCTTCCCGTTGCGCTGGATACGGCTGAACAGTGCGTTTTCAGCTTCGTTTACGCTGACCTTCAGCCAAGCGCGGATAGCTTTATCAACTGCATCCGCCACGTGAATTTCACGGTATTTACGCCCCTTCCCTTGCCTCACCGTCAGGATGCCGTTGTCATAGTCCCGGCGCTCAAGTTTAACCAGTTCCCCGGCCCGCAAGCCTGTTCCGCAAAGCGTCAGCACAATGGCGGTATCACGACAGCGCCGTACCGGTTGCGGATGCTGTTTTGCGGCATGCATCAACGCGCGGATTTCCTGCCTGTCCAGCGCCCTTCCCTTGCGCTGGATATCGCCGCTCACACGCTTAACAGACCGGATACGAGCCAGCGTTTCGGCATTCATACAATTAAGATTAAAGGCTGTCTGCGCCACTCCCCGGAGCGCTGACAGCGCCATGTTGACCGACGACACGGCGTAACCGTCATCCAGCAGTGCCGCACGTACTTTAGCGACGGCGGCGTAGTTAAGTTGCTCCCACGGATAGACTGCTGCATTAGTACCGCGTTTAAGTATGCTGGCGCTGCGGCTTAACAGGCTGGTGATGCCCCGCCGCCCCGAGGGTGCCAGACCGCCAATATACGCATCTAACACGGTGGTTTGCGCCACCGGCACAACCTGACGTAACGCAGCCCTGTTCATGTGCCTAACCCGCAATAACGTACATTAAACCAGGTAACTTTCAGCATCACACCAGCCCCCGTTCAGCCATCGACACCGTTTCAGTCCCGGCGACGATAAAGTGGTCAAGCAACCGCACATCCAGCATTTCCAGCAGCTCCTGAAGCTTTTTAGTCAACTTGATATCGCAACGGCTGGGCTCAGGCTCGCCGCTGGGATGGTTGTGGACAAGGATGACTGCGGCGGCATTATGTTTCAGCACGCGTTTGATAACTTCGCGGGGGTGAACGCTGACCGAGTTTAGCGTACCCCTGAACAGGATTTCTCGGTGCAGCAGCTGATTCTGATTATCGAGTAGGATGATGCCAAACTCTTCATGTTCAAGCGGTGCCAGCTCAACCATCACGCACCGTTGGACATCATCAGGGGAACAAAGCTGAACCCCACGCTGGTAGTACCGGCTGATGATGTCACGCGCCTGGTCAAGAATACGGGTTTCACGCTGGGTAAACATGGTCATATCAGAACTCCCGTTCAATGAAGTAAATGGCGTCGGGAAACAACTGGCGGCGGGTTACGCCAGTACGCAGGGAGAAAGCTTTACGGGGCATGGTGGTTCGCCCGTTGCTGTCGAAGAAGCAGAGCGTTTCTTCATCTATTTTGACCAGAAGGGACCAGTGAAACTGGTCGCTGAGCATAATCAGACGGGAGTGATCAGTGACGTCAAGAAACCGCTGCATTTCCCTGAAAAGCCGCCCGTCTGATAATCCCCGCCTCCCTGCGAAGGGTTTGGTGATTTGAACCGGGAATTGCCGGCTGTGATGCCCTTTCTGCAAAACCTGAGCCATCAGCCAGTCTAAGCGGTCTTCTTCAATTCCTTCAGTCAGCCATTCATGCAAAGGCCAGCGCTGCTGATAAGTCTGAATAAGCCGATTCATTAACGGGCGTCGTTTCACTCTGCCGTCATACAGCCAGCTCAGCATATTGACCACGCAATAAGCACCGCAAAGACAGTCCAGTTCTCCCTGTTGAGACGCACGTATCCCTCTGTTATCAGTCACAGATAATTCCCCATAAGGTAGTGATGATTAGTGCGGCGGGATTAGCTTTCCCACAGGACGGTAATGGTGTAGACGTTCATGGCGTGATACTGAATAAAGTTGTATTGCCAGAGTTCAAATAACTCCCTTCCGGCGTTAACAGGCAGGTCACCAACATGAGCAAGAAAGACATATTGCTGACTCCAGCTAATATCAATTTCCTTTTCCAGTTCGGGGTAAACCACTCCCATATAACTGAAGTCGGTGATGTAATCGAAATACCATTCATCATTGCATGAAATAAGCCGTATTTCGACGGGATGGAAACCGCCCTTTTCAGCGCTGTAACTCAGGTCTTTAAATAACAGACTGACGGCTGTAATTTGGGCTTTATGCGGCGGTGGATTTCCCGCTTCATTTAATATGATATTTATTAATTCCTGATCGACGGGCATAGCCAGCCCTTCCTGATGGATAACACTCATCGTTTTCATTCCGAAAAATATGCATTTGGATTGATGATACAAACCAATAATTGACCATTTCCCATACTGACTGTTTAGACGATAGACGTCCTCCCATCAGAATGGGATAATAAAATGAAATGCTAAGTTGGCAATTAATTTGTATCAGCCACTGGACAATATGACACTATCCAGCAATGTTATTTTACCAGGGCTATGCTTTTAATGCAAATAGTTTCACTCAGGAACTAATTTGGTTGTTATTTTATAAACTCATCTAAAAACATAATCAAGCTTTTTCTCTTAGTGTTATCTAGCTTATTCCAGACTTGCTCGAGACGTTGTTTTAATTCAACGTCAAGCCCAGTGGCATAGTTAATCGGGATATCAGAAACATTTAAATCCTCCATACAATCAATAAAGAACCAGCTGATTGGAGTTTTTAAAGCAACGGCAATTTTGACTAAATGAGCAATATTGATCTTATTCGTTCCGCGTTCATAGCGGGAAAGTTGTTGTTGAGAGATATCGATAGTCTCTGCAAGATCGGCAGCAGTTAGCCCTGCTTCTTTACGTCTGGCCTGAATACGCTGTCCTACCAGCTTATCAGCTGAATCTGCCATCAGTTTAACCATCATTTTATCTCCAGAACGTCCATAAGAGGAATTCTGGGGCCTTTTTACTCTTGCATGAACATCCCTAATGGACATAAAATTGATATTTACGTCTTTTATAGACAAAAACGGCTGCAGCCGATCAACCAGGCTGGATTGAAAGCCCCATCTGTTGAGCAGCAGAGCAAAGGTGGACAAAAAGGAGAATATTGTGGCAACCACCATTACTGAGATAACGGATTGCTTTGAGTACTTTTTCAGCTCTCTTTACCGGCGAGAATTTGTCAAAACACTGCGTCTGAACGAATGTAGCGAGCGGGAATTACTGCCTTTGGTACGTTGCTATTTGCTGGGTTGGTTTGCAGACAACGTCTCGCCTGAAGTCAAAAGCAGGCTACCAGGAACGGTATCCGGGCATGGTTTCATTGATTTTGTGATTGACGATGTGGCCGTTGAGTTTGCAGTCCGTAAGCCAACAGCTGCTCGTTCCAATGTCTCCGCAACCGTCAACAGCACGGAGGTAAAGAAGCTGATGAAGCACGACGGCAAAGCCCTGCTTGTGCTATTTGACTTCTCTGACACACCCTATTCAGAAGAACAGATCGAATCTTTCCGTAACTGGCCCTCCCTGGGTCGGGGGAATCACCGTAAATCAGCTTTCAACGTTGTGTATTTCTTTGTGGAAAAACGCAGACCTCTGGCACTGGGGAAAATCACCAAAAACATTCGTATCAACTAACAAGGAATTTAATGATGGAAAGAATATTTGTTGCGTTATTACTGGCAGGCGTTGCCCTTCCGACAATCGCTGCTCAGTACTCCAAACCCGGCGCTGTTTTAGCCTTGAAACCAAGTAATAGTAATGCGGAGTTCAGTATAAGTGCATCAGTCAGGGATGGCTCAGGGACCTGCAATATGGAGGGGACAGCACAACAAATAGCTGCTGGCGAGAATCAGAAGCACCGTTGGGTTTGGAATGATAGTTCCAGCCAGTGCGTTGCAGTGTTCAGTGAAATGAATAATGGGAAAGCCGGTGTTATGACGCGTGGTTGTGAAGGATACTGCGGTGCTTCTGCGTCGGGTTTAATGGATGGCCAATACAACAAAAAATAACAAGACAACAACTTTGAATTGAAGGAAAACAATAAATGAAAGTAAACATGCTTCTGGTGTTGATTGCAGCGAGTTTAATGGTCGGTTGCGGTGATAAGATGCCCAAATGCAACAGTGATGATGCCAAGAATCTGGTCGTTGATATAGCGAGGAAAACGATAGAGAAAGGAATGACGTTTGATAAGGATGTCCGAATTTCTGTCGATAATGTCAGGACTTTAAGTCATGAGCCAGGTCTTGAAGTTTATCAGTGTGCTGCTGATCTAACTTTCGCCAAACCAAACATGAAAGACTCGTTGCCAATTTCGTATCGGATACAGAAAACAGAGGATGGCAAGGGACAATTTTATATAAATGTGTATGGTTTATGATAGTTAAACGGCAAAGGATGCCAGTCGACAAGAAGAGGATTTTTTTTAGAATTTGACCGGTGGATGGGATTGATTCAGATTAGCACAACAACCGAAGACATTCATGCTACACATTAGTATTGTTAGGGACTGTGACCAATCAATGACCGACGCCGTTGTTCCGACGCGCTAACTTAATTGACTCTATATGTGCGCTCCGTGCCATATGCAGACATTAAAAAGAAACGCATGTATTAATCAAAAGGGAGCAGGTCACAGGCTGAGCTCACAGGCAGCGGCAGCGATACCAATACGCTCAGCCAGTTTCAGGGCTTCATCGAGGAATTAGGGTGTGTACTGCTTACGGGCCATTTTGCTGGTCGATGCTGGTTTTATCATGAGTAATCACCGCTGGCTGAGCGTCAATATATTACGGGTAAGATCATCGAGCGTTGTTTAAGGTAAGCGTTTTCTCCAGGTCTAATTCTCTCCTTCACTCTGCCAGTGAAACTGAAACGCCGATCTTCTTGTATCCTGCATATTGATGACGTAGAAGTTGCGGGGAAAATACTCTGTTGGTGTCTCACTGAAGGTGTTTAATCCGTACAATGCAATTTGTTTTCCTGTTATTTCCGTTGGGTCTGGGATGGTGCAGGAAGGCACACGAAAGACCTTAACAACTGAATTATCGGGTAGCAGGATCTTCAGCGTAAGAAGATGATCGTCACTTTCCGCATCAAGTAATTTTCCACTGATATCGATTCCGCCATGCTGATACTCAGAAAGAGACGGTTGCATCTGCTTGCGTAGCTTTTCTGTCCAGGCCGGGCACGAGCAACGGCAGGAACAATGGGAGCAGTACGTGCCTGGACAAGCCAACTCATATACTGAAAGTGGGATATTCCGTGGCAAAAGTCGATTAATATTTTTGATAATCGTAGTGACCCGTTCAATCAGGTCTGTATTCAGTACCCCTTCCCAACTATCACGGCTCCCCGTCAGAACTAACCCAATGTTCATATCAGGTGCTCGCTCTCTTACCATTATGCCATAGGCCGCAATCTGTAACAGGTTAGTTTCTTTCGGCTGGTTTAGTTCGTCTGTTACCTTTCCGGTTTTCAAATCAACTACGTTTAACCGATCGGGTCGCTCCTGATATATGAGGTCGGCCCGCCCATGCATATCGAAATCATTGCTGGTCAGCATAACCTCCCGGCCAACGGGTAATGTTTTTTCGTGTGCAGGGCCCCCTTTTACGAAAACAGGTGGCATAAGCGATCTGACGTAGCGGATCTGGGTAACAAGCATTTGGCGTGACACCAGCCCGGCAACGCCGTGACGGTCATATATCCAGTTTGCTACCGGCCCGGCACGTCTATTGGCTGTCAGCTCGATCGAAAAATCATTTTCCAGTTGCCTGAGGGTATAATTCCCAAAAGCGGCCTCCCTGCGTATCACTGAATTGACCCGTTGATGTATTACCTGGCCCAGAATCACTCCCGGGTGCAGCGGTAAACGAGCGTAAGAATGAGCTTCACTTTCCAGCAGGTATTTCGCCGGGCAAACGGCGAAATAACCCAACAAGGAAGGAAGCACCGGACGAGTACGCGATAGCGTCATTTCATTCATTGCATTATCACTCCTGAGATGAGGACGCCTGAGTCCGTAATTTCGCCATTTCAGTCCCCATGCGGCGGGACAACGCAAAAGTATTCGTCGCGTCTACGTCCACCTCATATGAAAATGCCTCAAGTTCGGGGTTTGCAGCAAATGCAGCATCGGGATCCCAGAATGGATGTAGTACGGCGGCCCACCGCCCGTCACCGGTGCGAATCACGGGTATATTCCCCATCACTTTTACGTCACTGTCGCTGTATAGCGAAGCGGCCTCTTTAGCTAATCGTAGGGCATTTTCCGGCCAGTCAGACACGCCCGGAGATGTAAAATCACCGTTCAGCCCGGCGTTATAGGTTTGATCCAGAAGAAGTTGAATAACATCCAGTCCCAGACGCCAGTCCAGCAACCCGTGATACGGCTGGTTTCCGTATCGGTGCAGGCAGTGATAACATCCTTGAAAGCATCGTTCGCGATGATCGGATTGCAGGAACTCAGCCAGCGGGTAAGCCGATTTGTTATTTAAAATCTTCTTCATGACCTCAAGTATAATGAGAGAACCGGATGCGTCCTTCTGCTGCAGCCGTTCACATAACCCTGAACCATTAACCAGACGATCGGCCATTTGCAGAACTGGTACCGACTTACCGTTTTTCAGCATTTGAACGCGGGGTTCCAGAATTTCAATTTCTTCAGGATCAATATCCAATAGCTCTTTTGATGCATAGTTAACAATGATAAAAGACGCCGAGAGCGCAGCAGCTCTGAATGCCGGAGTTAGAGTGGAAAACTGTAGCCGGAGACCCGGCGGGGTTTGGGCAACCATCAGCGCAAGTAGATCAGTCACTTTAGGCGCGGCAAGATAAAATGTGTTTCGGGTTTCTCCCCGATCGTTAAAGCGGTTTTTAACTAACAGGTCGGCCTCAATAATTTGACTATCCATCCAAACCCGGTTAGCCCAAAGCGGCTGGTAGGTCCCCTGCTTTCTGAAAGGGACCGTTAGGCTCCCCTGTGTTGCGCTGAAACCACGCCATGTTTTATCGGTATAAATTCCCCGATTCAGGCGGTGCAGACATGTCTGCGGCTGAAGCTGTATCGCCACATTAACGTCAGGCTCTGGCGTGGCAGAAAAAGTGTAGGCTTCTGCAATTGATACACGACTGGCCGTGGTCAGGATCTGATCAAAATCCTCTTTGGCCGATTTTGGCTCCAGCGTGGTGATAAATCCATAAGGAACATAGCATTGATAGCGCTCTGCCTTATCCATAACGGCACCGCAGATAGTACATTCGGTGGCCAGAGAGTTTGCCTGAGCCCAGATGTTGCACACCGGACAGGCGGTCATTGTTCTGAGTTCACCCGGTTCGCAGGCATTTGAATAAAATGATCGTGGATTTTTTCTGCTCTGTTTAAGCAGTCCACTATAACCTGCTGTAAAGTAGCGTCGTTTATCCTGAACCAGAATTTTTCCGGGGGCAAATTCCTGTATCGCAATATCCAGATCGCGGTCCATGCTGGCGAATTCGATTTCTTTTTCACCTGTGCTGACTGGCCTTGTCAGCAAAAGGCGTGATCGGGTCGGCATGCCATACATTGGGAATTTACCGTGTTCCGCCAACGCTTCTGCCAGTCCTTTCGCCTCCATCGCGCTGTCGTTCAGTACGGCGTTGATATCCTGAATCAGCTGTTCCGGCGTCAAAGGCTGAATAATTTTCTGGAACAAATAGGGGTTTTGCTGTGTGCTGGTCCGGGCAAATTCATCGCGCGCCAGGATGGTTGCTTCGATAGCCTGCCGGATTTTTGGCAGCCAGTCCGTTTGGTTTTCTTTCAGCCAGTGCACCGGGAAAAACTCACCATGGTTATCAGGGACGTGTGCGTAGTCGTCAACCGGCCATGGGTGATCGGCTTTTTCCGTTTGCTGCCTTAACCACTTGAATGCCGACACCAGCCAGATTTTTCGTACCAGTCTCTGGCAGATCATTTCCAGCTTTGTGGTCAGAAACGGTGGCGGAGGGAGATCGCCAGTAATTTTTTCCGGGTGGCGGAAGTAGAACAGATCGTGGCTCTTGCTGCGACACGCGGTTAAGACGAATGAAAACGCCTGTCCACGTCGTCCGGCACGTCCGACACGCTGTTGATAATTAAAGCGCTGTGGTGGCATGTTGGCCTGAAAGACCGCGCGTAAATCACCGATATCAACGCCCACTTCCATGGTGGTGGTTACGGAAAGCACATCGACCACGCGAGCTGCCCGGTCAAGGTCTCTATCGGGCGCAAAATCTTTCATTCCTTCCGGTAAAATATCATCGTCGTCGGCAATCAGAATACCTTTAAACCGGCGTAGCCTTGCCGCCGGATTTTCGGTCATTCCAGTCAGTTCCTCTGAGCGCATCCTGTGAATACCAGAAGAATGTGAGAGACGTTTGCCGAGATAGTGTTGCATCTGGAGCGTTTTTGCCTCACTGCACGGCGTTTCTGGTAAAGGAGAGTAGCAGCGAGTACAGATTCCCGCGCCGGTGTGCATGTGTATACGCCCACAGCGGGAGCAGCGCCAGACGCGATCTGTAGGTTCCGCCAGGCGAAAATGCATTTTACCAATATCAATAATACCGCCCTGATGACCCGCCAGCTCTAGTCGCCGGAGAAAACTATCAATTAAAGATAAAGGCTCGCCTCCTGAACACTGGCATATCTCCTGTGTAAAACGGTACAGGCGGTTTCTACGATTGACATCGCGCGCTGAACTCCATGGAGTTTCTGGCTTTGTATATTGTGACGGGGTAACCCGGTATGCGTCCGCCAACACACGAAACATTGCGTCATAAATCGCGAGATGTTCCCGTGAGTCGTTTCCGGTAATGGGAAGGCAGGGATAACCCCAACCGGACTCTTCCAGCGCGAAGTAGGTTTTACTGAATACGCTTTCCCCCACCAGCCGTTTCAGATCGCGTGAAATCTCCTGTCGTGCCACAAGCAGGTTGTCTTCATAGGATGGAAGCGCCTTCCAGCACCACTCCCCCTGCGTGTTCTTTTCAAAGAGTTGTTGCCATGCAAAGGTCAGCGTGCCTTCTTCATGTTTTTCTGGATCGGGAACAGGCGCGATGCCAGTACGATCGGAAGGGTGAATACCTGCATCTACCTGCGCCCTTAACAGCGGGCCAAGCGGTTGACCTGCATCCGGTGATTCAGGTTCGAGGATTTCACGCAGAGGTATGCTGTCAGATTCAGGCTTTGATAATAACCCTCTGATTTTCTTTCGTTCATCAGCAAGTTGATCCAATTCATCCTCTTCCTCATCCGACCTTACGCTGAGGTTAACTAGTGTTTTGTTCCGGTTCTCTATCTCTGCCTGGCGTATTTTTAGTTGGTTATGGGACGGTTTATCAGCCGCAATAGTCTGTAGCGAATGGACAACAATTTCTCGTCTGACGTCGTCATGGTGACCCGATTCCAGATCGAGCGCCGCCCTTGCGGCATCTTGACGACTGTCTGAAAACGTTACCAGTTGCTCACGGCTACCCGATCGCTGTAGTTCCGCCATTAGCGAGCTGGCCAGTAGTTGTGTCGTTTTCGAAAAACCGACGCGAAAGCTACGGATTGGGGAGAGCTTACCTTTGCCGTATTTATAGGACGTACCACACGCCGGACACTGAAAAGGTAGCGCCGTTCCCGGTGACTGGCTGGATGACTGGCCTCTTTCCGAGGAGGCAAATTCACCGGGTTTGACGTAATAGAACCAGCCCGCTATATGGTTTTCCGGTAGCGGTTTTAAGAGCGATACTGGGTGTTGAATAGTGGCGGTAAATGGATCGTAACTGGCTTTTACCCAAGTACCAAAAGTATTGTCATTATCGCTGTTTAGCTCCTCATTTCCTTTCGGCCAGAAACGTTCGACAACGGGCATAAATAGCGCATATTCTTCAGCAGATCGGCGTTCTACCATGACTGATTTTGCGTGTTCGGGCAGTTGTTCCGTATCAGGGTCGTTGGGTAAAAGTTCAATTCGACTTTCTGAACCGGAAAAGACCGAAGGTTTACCCCCCCAAAAGAGATTACCGCAACATTCACAATAGAGTAATTCGACACGCCGCGATTTTTTATCTTTGCCGTAACGTAAGCCGGACTCCACGGTAAGATCGCCAAAATATCTTTGATTAATTTCTTGCGCAGATGCAGCGCTAGGGACGGGCAATGGCGCGACATATAACCCCTCAAGAGCGCGCAAAAAAGCATGAGCGCGGAAACGTGGCGCACCGATATCATCAGGAAAGGCATGTGAAAACCATTGCGGCCAATCTCCCTCAGTCGAACGTAACCAGATTAATGCCTGGAGCGCTTTGTCACTATGGGGTTGGGCGTTAAAAAGGCGTGAACTAAGCATTTTGATTGACGTAGCTCTCGGAGAATGATCGTCCGTATAGCAGCCACTTTCAAGCAGGTTGCTCGCCTGTAAAACGACACGTTGCGCTAGTTGTTCTGTAGAGGCTTCACTGGCTGTCATTTCCATGCTACGGGCGACATTCTGCCAGTGTTGTAATGAGGTAAGTGGTGCTTGCTGTAACTGAAGCACTGCGTGATAAAACGCCTCCAGATCCCCCTGGAAAAGAGACATATTGCCCGGGGGAAGGGGGTCACCTTTAATAATACATTCTCTCCAGTCGCTGGAAGAGGCACCTGCGGGTAATCCCCGCTGACCGAACATCCCCCATAAATATTCGACGCTTTGATCACCTTCAGCACCTTCAACGGGTAAAGAGGCGCTGGAGGCCAGAATGCGCAATTTGTGTCGGTGTTTTTCCTGATCCAGCCCCAGCCGGCTGATCAAATGTTTAAGCAAGTAGCTGACTTCAGTACCAGCGGTTCCTCGCTGTAGATGAAGTTCGTCAAGAATAAGATAAAAATAGGCATCAGGATCGCGCTCAATCCACTGTCGGGTTTGCTCAAAAATAGGATCGTCCACCTCGCGAACCAGCATCGTTGAGAGCATGCTGGTGTTGGTGATCAGAATATCGGGCGGTGTCTTTTGCATTTCCCAGCGGCTGAGAACCTCTCCGCCAGCGGTTCGGGGGAAATTAAACGATAATTCGTTATCCTTGTCCTGCTGCGCTTGTCGTACCGCCTCCTGATGGGTCTCTTCCGTTAATTGCATATATTCACGCAGCTCGGTGATTTTTTTAGCCACGCGCTTTTTCTCATTTTTTTCTTCACTGAGTCGGGGATGTTTAAGCCAGCCAGTTACTTTAGTTGCGCTGGTATAACGGCCAAAGAAGATCCGGTTGCCGCCGAAATGCGTATCCATGACATCATGAGCTTCGCTGGAATCCAGCGCCCGTCGCATACGTACCAGTTGGTCCTCTACCAAGGCATTCATCGGGTAGAGGATCAGCGCGCGTACCGCTTTCGGACGAGCAGCGGCTTCATGCTCGCGCATGAAGCTGGGCTGTTTATCCGCTACCTTATGCCACCACGGTTGCCAGCGCTTCAACGCCGGGCTTTGCGGCCAGCCGGTAGCTTCTTTTGCGATCTGTGCCAGAACAGGCAGTAAAAATGATTCGGTTTTACCGGAACCGGTCCCGGAGGTGACAATGCCCGGTTTCCCTGGCTGTACCCCTCTTTTCAGCATGTCCAGTTGATGGGTATAAAGATTAAAACGTCCCTTAGTTGAATCCGTTTTATTGCGGGGCAGAAGTCCACCTAAACAGAGGTCGATGAATGCCGCCCTTTGTTGCGCATTAAACCCTGGCAACCATGTCTGACCATGAGCATCATTTCGTAATTCACTGATAGTTAAGCCATAGTTCTCATATCGGGACATCGGCTCAAGAAATAGATCGGCGCATAATGTCCCTTGCTGTTCCAGTAACGCTCGCCGTTCGGTCTGTATGTCTGATGAACCAATACGGAAGGCCGTTTCAAGGTACGAAATATAAAAATCTCTTATTGATTCAAATGTTTCCAGTGGGTTATTCATTATTAATCCTTTGCTTATAACTGGAAAAGGGTCTCAAGTACGCTTGCAGATTCACCGGTAGTCATTTCCTGAACATATGGCCCTAACTCCGGGGCAAGAGCGTCAATCGTGGTCGCAATATCTTGTGCCGTACTACGGCCTAGGCTATAAGCCAGACGGGCAACAGCTTGTGCTTGTTCATCAGGAAGTAAAGAGAGTAGCGCTGCTTCTAGCACTTCCCTTGGGGCACAAGCTTGGTACTCTGGCTGGGGGTTGTCCACATAGATTGTCTGCCATAGTTCAAGGGTAATACGAGAAGGCGTGATGTCAGTATTTTGCTCAAGTGGCCGCTCATCCGACCATATATTTTCTGCAAGAAACAGGGGTAACTGGTAAGCAAGAGGTGCCTGTAATGGAAACGTGCTTTTCCCGGTGGTGAATGTGAGTAAAAAAAGTATCGGGTGTCGGATGGGCAAATGTCGTAGAGCCTGCCGCCGATCCGTCCAACTGCATGCAGCAGGATGGCGAGTTCTGAATAAGCACTCTTGGAGTTCAGGGAGCAGCGTTTCTGGAGGAGTGCGGTTAAAACCACGCAATTCAACGATGCTCGCCAGCCCTGCCTCTTGTTGATGGGTCAAAAAATCGCCTAGCGTCATGGTATTAGTATCGCCGGATAAACGGATCAATGTGGGGGAGTTCATTAAATCACTGAAGCTAAAATGATCGCTATGTACCGATACTTCACCCCAAACATTCCCGGCTAAGAGGTTCGCTAGTGAGGCGATAGTCTCTTTCGTCTCTTTTCCCATCAATCCGACTGCGGGTGTAACACTCGCAGCGGCAATCAGGCTGGATAATAAAGATTCACTTAGTCCCGTCGCCAAAGCCTGTTTTTCGATAGCCAATGATAGTTGATGTTTGCGAGTCAGGGCATTCGTCTCTGCCAATGGAAAATTAGAATTTACTGATTCGGCTACAGATTCTGGTGCTATTCGTCGTTGGGCAGGTTGTTCCTGCACTGTTTCATTTTTAATTACCGCCCTCAGTAACGCTGTCTGGGCCAGCGTTTCAATTCCCGCTTGAGATGCAGCTTCGAAGGTCTTTTTAATCCGTTGTTCAAGTTCATTTTCTTGCTGACGTAGCGCTTTATTAATACGATCGGTCTCTTTTTTCAGTTTTTTCTTCTGGTCGTCAATTTCATTTTCAAGCTGTATTTTCTTTTCAGATAATACCTTTATTGATTGTTTAATCTGGTACTGTTCTTCTTCATAACGAGTCAGTATTTCTTGTTTCTCAATATTAATTTGCGCTTCAACCTCAGGTAAAGCCAATAACTGTTGAGTCGTATCGTTAAGAAAGGATCTTGTATCTGCTATCTGTTCCAGGTGAGATACTGCACGAAGATAGGATGCCTCATTATCAGACTCATGTTCAGCAATAAAATGGGTTAAATTTTGTAGCTGTCCTTTACTGAACTGAGGGAAATCTTTTGCTGAATCAGTGCGTTTAAGCAGGCGTTTGATCCACGTGCTGGCTTCAGCGCAATCATATTTTTTACTCACCTGAGGGAGTTCAGTGATCACCCTGAGGGCATGAGAACCAAGTAGTGTCTGAGAAACCTGACGATAACTCTCTAGCGGCATATCAAAGTCATATTTTTTAGGATCAGACAAGTCACCCGGTAATCTTAGGGATACGCCATCACTTAGGTGAAAAATGACCGCCGTATCGTTTTGCGGCTGGTAGCGGGTCAGTAACCACTCTCTGACAGCATCAGGCTCATCAGAGGCATGAGGCAGCGCAACGACAGGATAAACGCGCGACAGGTAGTCAGTAATAACATACTGCGCGGGTTTATCAGACGGCTGATATCGGGCTTTCCATATTGCTATTTCATCCCGAGTAAATTTTTTGCTGAAATAGTTTTCAAAACCAATGGCTTCACCTCCATGGGGGAAAAAATCTTTTACCAGTTCCTCCGGGAGGTCTCGTAGGTTGCCATTAATTAACAGACTAATCGGCATAACAAAAAAAGCGCCGGACGCGGTTAACGCTAACACTTTTCCAATGAACATAACTTCGTCCATCGAACTGTCGATTTCTTTGGAAACAACGGGAGGAGCCTGTATTACACTGGTACCATCCATTTTTTTAAGGTCGTGACTGGCTTCAAACTGATCGATAAGTTCACCCAATTTTCGCGCCAGCGGTAAAGAATGTTCTGATAGCTTTGTCCGCCATCGATTATCGGCTGTACGCGTTCCCCTAAGTGCGTCAACCAATCCCCCAACAAACAGTGGAATAGTGCGCTCTGGCATAGAAATTTCTTTACCCTGACTAATTAAGGCACATTGTTCAATGTCTTCGTCAGTGAAATTAATTGTCGAAGAGTCAGAAACACCATGTTGGGATAAATCTATTTCTTCACCATTCAGAAATTTCGTTATAATTTCAGGGCAGTCAGAAGAAATATAGAATCCCAGAATAGTGCGCCATAACGGTTTACAGAGTTCAATATCTTCCGCATTACTTTCTGCTTCTAACAGATCTCTAAGAACATTTTCTGGGTCATTTTGTTCAGAAAACGTTAAATTTTCACGAAGCCAATCAGACACAACAAGTTTGGCCTTAGGTGGTAACGTACGGAGAAAATGTAACCTTTTCTCTGGTGCTTTCGGTAAATTATCTGCTTTAGCGCCATTTCTGGTGAGCCTTTGCTTGCACTCTTGCAAGCATCTGATCAATTCATGAGATTCTGTACCGAAGCTGTACATTTGGCCCAGCCGGTCGCTGATAATACTTTTCTTTTTAGCCATGTTAAACGTTCTCCTTACCACCTGATTCTGTAAAATTACTGTAAGGTTCTACGCAGTTTGCGTGTTGTTAGCGCTCTGTTACGTCGTTCCAACGCGCGTTGGCACGAAGGGGAAACCATTACATTGTCCCAGAGTGGAAATTTCCCCCCTGCAAATAAGTAACCACCATTATCTGTTATCGACAAGCATCCATGGGCAACATGGATCCACCACTGTAAAACGGAGAGCGGTAACGCAAAGATTTTCTTTGACCAGCACCAGTCAGTATCGCCTTTTTGCACGCCAACCGTTTCTCCTGTACATATCATCTGAGCCATTAATGCCCAGGAGAAGCTATCAGTTTGCCAGTATCCGGTGTTCTGCCGAATAAAATAACGATAACGCTGCTTTTCCTGACACCGTATCAATAGATTATTAGCCGTTTGAGTTAGCCGCTGTTCTTCTGACCATTGGTATTTTTCAGCTTGCCATAGCGACACATAGAGTTCCGGGGGTAAAGCCGGGATAAACTGCATTTGAGACAGTGGTAGCAATACTCCGCTCAAAGCATTTACGGGGAAATCGTCGTGACTAACCAAACGTAACCCAAACTGTTCAATGAAAGCATGAATACGCTCTCTGGCTGATAGATGCAATTCAATACAACCCATTGAACAACCTTTATCCTCAACCAACCGACGCCCTATTCGCTCACCGTTATTAAGTGCTTCTTGGAGAAGATTACTTTCACTTCTTGTAAACATCCCCAGAATTCGGGCAACAACTCCCTGCTCAGTGACATCAACGGAAATGGTTCTTTCAGCTAATGAGACTAACGAATATGGCGCATGACGTCGTTGTACTACACAAAGCCAGCCAGCAGCAAAGAGCATGCGACGCAATTGCCACTCGGGTATCCTCGTTACCTGTGATACGGGGTCAATATGTTGTTTTAATTCACCAAAAGGCAATGTGCTACGACGTTGAAAACGCAATGCCAGCGCCTCAGCGAGCCAGTCAAATGCTGCGGGTATATTATGTAACTCGGTATATTGGCATGTTACAGGAAGGCAATTTTCATACTGCCATAACATCTGAGCACCACTCAATGGTGTTATTTTTTCGCGTTTTAGTGGGCGGAGCACTGCCGTATCCCCTAACGCCATTAATACTCCCGATGGTCCATCAATAAGCCAATCATGTGGCTCTGTGATTTTACAATAAGTGGCGTAAGGCGCATGATCTAACACGTGTACATCAAAATTTACTGGGATATCTGAATGCGCTAACGTAAGTTCGTAGCGACAAAATGCCTGACCAGATATTTCCATCAACTCCTCTGGTGGGATGAATAATCCTTCAGCTCCCTGAGATAGCGAGCCATGAGTTAATTCTTCTCCGTCTTTATTGCTGATGACATAGCATCCTCTTAGTACTTCAGGCATATGAATTATCGGTGTACTGGCAGGGTTAAGTAGTATAGCCTGTCCAAATCGCGCTGCACCTGACATACGAGGTCGAGCAGGCTGCCATCCCTGTATTAGAAAACGACGGGCTTCTTCTGGTAACAAACGGGCAATCTTATCCAGCGTTTGCCTGCCAACTTTATCGGAAGAAACTATCGACCATTTGGTAGATTTAATATCCCGACGTTGTACTCTTTCGCCAACCTTCTTCAAGACAGTGAAAACACTGTCTGCATATGTATGATGAAGTATTAAATAGGTTGGAGAATCTTCATAATATTCTCCTTCTGAACTAATATGACAAAAATCATCACGAAAAAGCGGCAAACACCCAGACCGCAGTGCGACTCCCACTCGTGATTTATAGAAATAACCCTTCCGTTTTTTTAATAATAAATCCAAGGAATTTAATGTGGTGCCTATGTCTCGTTCGTAATATATATTATTATAGTTCTCTATTTCATTAGGCAAGGAGCAATAATGCTGGATTTCTGAGGCTGTAGCAGCAGCGTCATCCATAAGAAGATAAATCTCCGGATTACCTGAATCATTAAACTCCATGTGAATACAATACTTACCATTCTCTTTGAGTTGTTCTCTCTCCGTATGTACAGTGATATCACGAACAGCGCCCCAAAAAGGAGAGTCATAAGCCTGCTGCATGGCAGCCTTTGAAAGTAATGTTCTGAACTCAATAAACTCTTGGTTAAAAACCTCGCTAAAATAAGATATATATTGATGTACTACCTTATTAACTGATTCAAAAGTTGAATAGTTATCTAGTTTATTATCGATGAGAATATTCCGTAAAAAGACCTCATCTTTGTAGCAAGGAAAAGCAATTCTCTTGGAATACCCAATCAATCTTTCATGCTTTGATGGCCTTGGCAAGATTAAACGGGTACAGTTTTGTCTTTTACTACTCCATCTTTCTAACCTTTCCCATAAGTTGGGTAATTCAGTAAAAACAAATTTTTTATTTTTATCAAAGCCAAGCAGCACAGAAAATCGAACCCGGAAATCTCCTTCGTCATGTGTTTCATCATCAGCACTGGCAGCAAGTAATGTTAAATATAAAACGGCAAAATAAGTAGGGTATCCTTTTATTTGCGCTAAAATGTCTAATCGCGACTCATCTCTGAGAGCATCCTGGATTTTAGACGCTTTTTTTCCAAACGAAATCAGGAAACTTCGCTTAGCATCCTCTTTGCTACGTGGACCTGCAAGTTGCTCAAAAATGCGGCCCGTAGTATCAATTCGGCTTAAAGTCGAGCCCGTATGCGAAGACTCAAGAAAGACTATCTTTACTAGTTCAGCATTCCATTCTTCTAAAGTAACAGGGAAAGAATCATCCATACTCACCGCCTAATTACCGTTCGCTGTCATCTTTTTCAAACCAGCACCAGAAAATAAATGCCGAAAAAGTACCTCAGCCAGCAGTGGAGGAACAGCATTACCAATTTGGGTAAATTTTGACTCGACGTCTCCTACAGGCTCAAAACCCTGTGGAAAAGTTTGTATTCGTGCACATTCCCGCCATGATAACCGCCTTGCCTGTTCCAGTTTGGGACGAGAAGTATCAACAATTAGATGCTCATATTCATCAGAAAAGTCCCAGCGCTGCTTCCAGCCATCCTCCAGGTTTGACCATGTTAACTTCATCACCGGGCTGGCAGGATGTAATGTAACATGACGCCAGTTAGCTACGACGGTGTAAGCAGGGCTGTCCCATAGAGCTTTACGATTTCGGGACATGAAATACCATGAGAAATGCCCATCAGGATCATGTGGTCGTTCGTAAAACTCACCTTCAGGCCATAGTGGTAAATCCCTAATAGCCTCACCATGTGAAACATAGGGTTTTAAATGAGGATTCTTTTTTGTCGCTTTGCCATGTGTTTCAGCAGGAAATTCAAAGTATTGCCCCAGATCGTTTCTGACGCCAATAATAAACAAACGCTTGCGCGACTGAGGCACGCCGTAAGCCCTCGCGTTTACCATATGATAGCTGACTTGGTACCCGGCAGCTTTATATGCCGTGAGCTGTTGTTCCAGAAAGCTACCTGCCCCTAAATGTTTCAAGCCAGAAACATTTTCAGCAACAAAATACTTCGGCTGAACAGTCTCTAATACCCGTAGAAAGTGTTTATAAAGGTTTGTTCTGTCGTCATTGTTAGGTTTTCTGTTACCTGCCATTGAAAATGACTGGCAGGGATAGCCTCCAACAACAATATCAACATCCGGAAAAGACAGAATTTGAGAGATATCACTATGCCTGATATCACTATCGGGGAAATAGTTCCCTAATGTTTTGCAGGCATTCTCTGCAACATCGTTGGCAAAGACGATGTCTCCACCAGCTGAGGTAATTCCAAAATCCATACCACCACAACCGGAGAAAAGTGAAAGTACCCGAATATTATCGTTCTCTCTCTCAAAAACACTGCTCATACGCCCATACCAAATATCTTCTTCTAACAAACCGTAACTGGTTGTTAATTTGCCTTAAAATCATAGAGAAAGATTATACCTCTCTGTAAAGAATCTTACATCAATATACTTAGCTTTTGAGGGGGGAGTGGTGTTTTTGTTGTTAAGGTATTACTAAATGGCCGTTCTTAAGATAGTGCTTCCCACCAAATCCCCCATCAGCAAAATCGGATCCATCGGCAACGGCTCAAACCCCACCCGCAGATAAAATTCCCGCGCTTCGTCAGATAACGCATCAACCAGCGTCCCGCGAATACCGATGGTTTCCGCCACCTGTATTACCCGCAACTCGGCGTCACGTATCAGTGCCAGCCCCAAACCTTGGCTATGTAGCGATTTATCCACCTCTAGGCATCCCAGCACTAGAAGGGGATCGTGTAAGACATATTGCGACAAAAGCGCACGGGGGCAGTATTTGTTGTTACAGCGCTGGAAGCCTGCGAGTAGGAAGCACCTTAGCATCGTCGAAGCAGACCAACGTGCGGGATGCGACGGAAAGCTGGTTCATCATCGCCCACGGTTTTAGCCAGTTATCCATAGAATCCATTCCACAACAGAACGAGGTAAGAATATGTCCTGTATGAAGGGGAAAATGTATTTATTGAAAGCCTCCAGAATGTCAGAGGCATATCCTTCAGACCGTCGACCAGCTCTTGTCGCATGCCACTCAAGCGCCACGGTCTGGAACGTGTTGTTGAGTTGTACATCGCAAACCAGTTTCTCTTCTTTCTTTGTTGTTGATGGATCGATCCCTTCGGCCAACTTTTTCTTGGCTTCATCACGCAATGCCCTCGCCTGCGCGAGAGTCACGGTAGGGTACACGCCATAGGCCATGCGCTTCTCTTTCCCGTTGAAGCGATAGTTCATGCTGAAGTGCTCAACAAAAACTGGCCACCGCTTTAGAGTTTTTTCAGTATCGGTTTTCCGATTCGTTTGGGGGCAACCCACCGTTATAGTCATGCGGCCTTAGCGAGCTGTAATACTCGACGATATAGTCTGTGATCGCATGAGCAGCTTCGCTAAAGTTTATATAACCTGTCACTGGCACCCACTCGTTTTTAAGACTTCTGAAGAAGCGTTCCATCGGGCTGTTGTCCCAACAGTTTCCGCGTCGACTCATACTCTGCCAGATCCGGCAACGCCACAGTAACTGCCGGAACTGCCTGCTTGTATAGTGGCTACCCTGGTCACTGTGGAACATCACTCCGGCTGGTTTACCGCGAGCTTCCCACGCCATTTCCAGCGCTCTGATGGTCAGCTTGCTATCCGGCGAGAATGACATTGCCCAGCCCACAGGCTTTCTTTCGAACAGATCTAGAACAACAGCAAGGTAAGCCCAACGCTTGCCTGTCCAGATATACGTCACATCGCCGCACCATACTTGGTTAGGTTCTGTCACTGCGAACTGTCGCTCAAGGCGATTCGGGATGGCGATGTGTTCATGGGCACCACGTTTATACCGGTGGGTAGGTTGCTGACAACTCACCAGCCCCAGTTCTTTCATGAGCCTGCCGGCAAGCCAGCGTCCATTCTGAAGCCTCTCAGGGTTGCCATAATGGCGATACTTCTTGCACCAGCAGAGCCATGGCTGATGTTATGCAACTCCCGAACCTGACTGCGTAACACAGCTCGCCAGCCGTCTGGCTTTTCGCCGCTTTTCTCCCAGTATTTGTAGCTACTGCGATGAACCCCGAACACGTGGCAGAGTGTGACCACAGGATACAGCGCTCTGAGTTTCCCAATTAACGAGAACTGTTCAGGGAGTCTGACATCAAGAGCGCGGTAGCTTTTTTTAATATATCGTTTTCCATTTCAATGCGTTGCAGCTTTTTCTTCAGCTCACGTATTTCAATCTGTTCCGGGGTTATAGGGGAGGCTTTAGGTATTTTGCCCTGTCGTTCATCCCGCAACTGCTTTACCAATCGCGTCATGGTAGAAAGCCCCACGTCCATAGCACTGGCCGCAGCTGCAACGGTGTAGTTCTGATCAAGGACCAGTTGAGCGGATTCGCGTTTAAACTCTGCGCTGAAATTTCTTTTTTTCATTGAGGCACCTGTAATGTTCTGAGGTGAGCATATCACCTCTGTTCAGGTGGCCAAATTCAGTGTGCCACTACATTATGAGCACCAACCAAAGTGAGTACCAGCATGAGTACAAAGCAAACAACAAAAAATTAAAACATTGAAAGTCAATAAAATAAGAATAAAAAGAGCATTAACTTTAAAAAATTATCTTATGAGGTTCCACTGAACTTTGAATTTAAAGGGGAATATAACGTAATGTATTCCCCGTTATTTATCAAAAAGTTAACTCATTCAAGTCCTCCTGCTTTTCCTCTAGGGTATTTGGGGGGCATAACCCATTCAAATACATAATTAATTTTTCGTCTCGTAGCGAGGCATAAAATGCAACCTCCCAATTATCATAAACATTCAAAGGATGAGTATATCTTGACAATTTTGCATCTATATAATCTCTGATATCATTTTTTTTATTTTTCTGCTCCTTAGTTATTGTTTTAATTTTTCGTCGACAATAATCCTTAACTCTATTACTAATATTAAGATTGTTTAGATGAAGTATTATTCTTTCAAGTTCATCTTTTTGAATGCTAGGATCATATTTGCATGTGACTTTAAAATTAAATTTCTCCTTCCCTATTATTTCAGTTGTTATGCTAATACCTATTTTTGAAAGCATATCATTATATAAAGGATGAATGAACAAGCATGATTTTGATGTTTTACAATAATAAAAGTCGCTTTTTATTGGTGCACAATCCACACATTGAGGAACTAGATTATTAGGATACATTGAATACTCCGCCCAAAGATCCTTGGGCATAAAGTGATCAAGTGTCGTTGGTGTAACAGGATTCCCACAGTATGGACAGCTTGTGAGCTCATGCTCTTTTCTTCGGCTCGTCAATAACTCACGAAGCTTTTTAGGTGGATTATTGTAATAATCCATAAACATTTTTTTACTTGACCATTTATTTTTATCTCTTCCACTATCCTCTTCAATAGATCTATAGTTACTATTTGTTGGAATTAAATTGAACGCAACTATAATAGCATCATAATTTTTATAGATTTTTTGTAAATTCTCCTTTTCTAACTCTAACTTATCTTTATCTTGCCTTTTTGAATCTAGTGCTTGAGTAAGCCAGTCAATTTCATCTTCCATTTTTAAATTTTGAACATATTTCATTTTATTGGCTCCACTTCAATATCATTCTCTCCATCTAAATGTGAGGTCAGGTAAAATAATGCTTCATCTCCAACATTTTCTGAAAGGCTATTCACTAAATCCTGGCTGATACCTTTCTTTTCAATCAAATTATCAATATCCTTTTGATAAGATTTTGTAGTTCTAAAATCATCAAAAACTTCGCCAATAATTTGATCTAAAGCTCCTCCATAAGTTTCAACTGAAGGCCTGTTAATGATTGTCATTTCATTTTGTTTTTTTAATACATTGACACATACACTATTTATCTCCCTCGCTAATACAGCTGAATGAGTAGCAATGATTGAATATGAAAAGAATTTCTTCAAAATATTTTTCAACATTGTTATCAATTCAATTTCTAACGTTGGATGAAGATATAATTCAGGCTCATCGATAACAAGTAGCGTTTCATCTGTTATTTCTGACAGAATAGATGGAATCATATAAGAGAAAATAATTTGCCCTGCACTCAATTCAATTATTTCTTCATCATTAATAAAAACGATACCTTTTTTAAAATCAAAATCCTCATTTTTAATTTCAATGATTTGGCTATTCAAATCGGAAACATCAATGAAAACATTATCTTTCGTGTAAACACCCATTTGTGTAAAGTTGATAGCGGTCAATAATGTTTCGCGAAGAATCTGAAATCTTTTAGTATTTTTCCACCAATCTTCCTGATCTAACTTGATAATGTTTTTTAGAGCTTCAATTGAATATTTTTTTGGATGCTCGATATCAAAAACGCTATCTTCATTTTTAAATCCAATATATTCATAATCATTCACAGTCAGGAGTTTTTCGTCATCAGTCACATCTCCTAAATAACTAGAGTATTTATTTTTTAGCTCCTTTATAATGTCTTTTTTGGTTTTGAAATTTTCGAACGGCGAATACGCAATTACCAAAATTTTATTGATGTAAGGTCTTTTTTCAAAATCGGAAACACCAGCTAATATATCGATTAAATGCCGAAGTATGTAAGTTTTACCCAGTCCATTTTTTCCTATCATAAGATTTATATTATTATTCTCTATAAGAGCATCACCATTTTTGAAAAAATCAAACTTAATAGATTCAAATGTGTCCGGCAGGTCATTGACAAGTATGGATAGTTCATTATTTATTTTATACTGCCCTAATGCTATCGAAACACCTCTCGTCAAGATTGTTTCATTGCTAGAGCTATCTCGAAATAGCGCACCAGTATATCCATCCCATGTTTCATGTGTAGCTTTGAGATTTACTAAATAACTCGCATCGCATATTCCTCTGAGATAAGAACGGATTTTATCATCAGTCAAAAAAGCTTTATTTACGGCCTGATAAAATTCAATTTTCTCTGGTAAAGACACTATACTATTTTTATTTAAAACACTAGTGACATCAAAAAGACCATTACCTTTATCATTCCCATGTTTTTTGAAATAGCTTGATGTATTCGAATCATCCCGACATAATACTCTCACATACCCAAGTCTGATTTTCTCCATTCCAGAAGGAATATAATAAATAGCGAATAACATTACATGCCCAAAGTCATCCCATGGATTTCCCCATTGCTTTTCAACATTGTCTTGGATGAGATATACACCTTCGTCTTTAGGCAAGTTTTTGGATGTACTAAAGTAAAATTGCATGACACCTCCTTCATATTTATATGATTAATTCTTACATAAAAAATCCAAGGTTTCTCTTTTACCGCTTCAAACTGATCTTCAGGACTCACAGCAAGTTTGATCTACATCGGACAATGTTGAAAGAGCATCCCGTATAACCGAGTCATTCACATTTAGAGAGAATGTATGGAAGGCATAGAACATTTTACCGTCGATCGGCACAATTTTTGGTACATTCATTGCGGTTCACCTATTGTTAGCCATCAGATAAATAGAGATCACATTCTGACAAAAGGCCTACTAAACAGACGATTGCCATCCAATGTACCACAAGTCAAAGTATGTAAGGAATGTAATACCGGCTTCTCATTGGATGAAGAGTACCTCATTACTTTTCTAAGTTGTGAACAGGCAGGAAGCACAGCCCCTTCAGCACAGGGAAATCTAAACGTAACCCATCCCTGGCAGCTCCACTACAGGCAGCTAAGCAGATGACAGTGACTGAATATGGCAGACAGCAGACTCTTTGGCTATCTGAGATAGAACGTATACATTGGGTTATTTTGAAAAATGCCACAGGCCATGCTTTCTACGAGTACGGAGAGCCAATGTTAGATGATCTAGTCTCTGATAGTGCCGTTCCACTGATATCAATCGATCAAAACCAACGTAACGCCTTCGAAGAAGCCGGTGGACCCTTTGCTGTCTGACCAGAAGTTGGAAGCAGAATGATGACTCACGTCATGACAGGTCAAGGCTTAGATGATGGTTGAGTTAGTATTCAAGATGACATCTATCGATATTTGGTATTTTAACAAGCCATACTGACAGTTCGCTCAGTCATACATAACTATCTCGCCACGGAGGTGGTTGGAAATGAAGGTGTTATGCACACCATTTGATTACCAAAGCACTGGTTCTTTGTTTATCCATGGTTAAAAAATGAATAACATATTTTCTGAACCACTGCTTTTTCGAAAGTGAGTACAAAAATGAGTTCAAATCAAGAAAATAAAAATTAAAAACATTATAATCAACATGATAAGTAACAAATCACGGTTCAACGTCTAAGAGTTGCCGTTGGCTCATGGGGCTTCACGGAATCTCATGACAGCCGGAAGACAGCATAAAAAAACCACGCAACTGCGTGGTTTTTTGTATCTGACGCTGCCGCAGCGCGAAAAAATGCCCTTAGGCGCTTTTTCACATGACTATTCAGCGCGGTTGCAGTGCAAACAAACTGCCCGGCCAGGAGTGCTATTCCCGGTTGGTTAGCGCCGAGTATCGGGTGATGAGCTGCTGTAAGTGCTGCTCCACCTGAAGCTTCTGCGCCTGCGGGATCATCCCTGGCTCTTGCCGCTCAGACATCTGACGGAGCTGCTCCTCCACCGGCACGGATTTATTAAATGCCTGAATGGCGGCAAACACCTGTGATTTCAGCTCGCTGACGGTCATGTATTTCCCCTTCTGTCCATCCAGGGCGTTGAGCTGTTCGCTCAGGCTCTGGAGCTTGCGCATGCCCTGATGCCAGCCTGCGAGCGAATCATCCGGAGTCCCGTTCAGGGCAAGCTTTTGCTGCCACTGAGTGCCCAGCTGTTCAGCCCCGGAAAGCCCCGGCCACAGCGCGTGAGCCTGGTTTATCAGATCCTGGCCGGCGCGAAGATTCCAGTCCGGCGGCAGCGCAGAAAGCTCCTCCAGCCTCAGTGAGGCGTTCTTCAGCCAGCTGGCTGCTGAGCCAAACCCGGACGCTTCGCCTGCCGTCGCGCCGGGCATCCGGGGCAGCGGTTGCAGGCTACGCTCAGGCTGCTGGCCGATTTGCTCCGGGCGAGCCAGGTAGTGCCCGCCGGTAAAAACGGCGGTACTCAACACAAAAGCCGTCAGCATCCCGCAGGCGAATATGCCGGCACGCTTTGGGGCCGGCGTCGTTTCTTGCCCCCTGACAACGGGTGCGGCGGAGCCCGGTTGGATCGCATGCAGACGCTGAGGCTCAGGTGCTGATTCCTTACATTCGTTCTGCGGGGCCTGCGCGGCCGGAAGAGTAATGGCTGCTGCGGATAATTGTGGCTCTGGTATATTCGCCACGCGCGTCACCGCGCTGCATACCTGCTGTAGCAGAGGCTCTATCTGGCTTACCTGCAGCAATTCCTGGCGGGCAAGGATGCGGCTCAGGAAATCAAGCGTCGATTCCAGCTGCTGGAGCTGATGATAATCCTCATGGCTCAGGGTAAAGGTGCGGAACACTTTCTGCAGCCGCCGAAACAAACCAGAAAGAATTTCTGCCCGTGGATGGCTTGCCCGCGGCCAGTACTGTGCCCACTGATGGCTCAGCATAGTCGCAATGATGTTCAGCCCTTCGTTCATCCCCCCCACCCGCGCCAGATGGCTGCGCGCCAGGGTATACCAGGCCCCAGTCTGCAGCTCGATTCCGTTTTTATCAAACAGCGCCAGCGACAATTGTTCCACCCGCTCCCAGTGAATATCAGGCCTGGCCGGATGTGCCTGCTTGCTCATTTCATCGCGCAGGGCGATAAAGTCGGGGAACGGGCGCGGATCGCCGCCCGTCCGGATATTTCGGGGTTCTGTGTTTTTCATGATGGATTCATCCGTGGATTTGCAGGCAGAGATTTGTAACTTGCTCCGGGAGCTGGAGGTTGTGCATCGCGATGAAGGTATCGTTGTCCGCAGACCTGCCGGCCTGTCCGGTATCCCTACATGCGGGTATTTCGGTCGAAGTAATGCTGTTGCTTTAAGTGGCGAATTAATATCCGGCCCTCGGGCATAAACTCGGTGCCATAGCGCACCAGGCCCACCCCTTTCAGCTCAGCATCGATCGCATAACGCAGCTCGCCGGGGACCTCCTGCTCAAGGAGAATAACGCTAATGCTTTTCAGCCGCGGTTCATATTTGAGCAGAACGGCCGACAGCGTCCCCATAAGCTCATGGGCGGAGCCAGGCATACCCTGCAGGATTTTAGTCATATCCGGCAGACCGTAGTCCGGCAAATGCGCCAGCGTGCCGGCGCGGCAGTTAAGAATGCGCTGCATGTTGTCCAGCACTGACAGAATCGCCTGGTTCTGCTCGCTGACGTGGTTGAGATCGAGGCCGCCGGCGAAGTTGCCGTAGAGAATTTCATACAGCGAGGGGGTATTGTGTCCCTGTGACATTAATCATCCTTAACGGGCTGTAGCGTCAGATGATTATTTCCGGCTTCCAGAATTCGCGGTTTGTCGGAATCGAGGTCTTCACGTTCGATGACCAGCTTCCAGGTGTTATTCACCATATCCGGATGACGGAACAGCCCGGCAACGGCCACAAACTGCGCATCGGCTTCCATTGGCATATCGAGATTCGCATCGCCGCCCGGCTTCACAACTACATCACGCGTGGCCAGCAAATCAGCGTTCAGCTGGGTATCGTCATCTCTCAGCAGCTGCTGATATACCGTCTTGTCGAAGGTTTTGCGTTCTTTCAGCTGATACACTCTGACTACCACTGGCTCGGATAGCGAATTGCTCTCACGTGCATCGGTATTCAGCGCCTCGCGCGCCACAAAATCGAGATGCAGGACTTTAATTTTCTTGTAAAAAAAGGCGCTAAAGACCGATTTAGTACCATCAGTGACGCTCTGCGTCACCCCACATCCCATCAGGCTAAACGCCAGCAGCGGCAGCAGCCGGCATGCGATTTTAGTCGAACTTATACGTAACACATCGGTTTCCTTGTTGTGGTGTGGCGGGGTGCATGCCGCTGTAATTACCCAGTTCCGTCGTAAAGGTCTGCGGGATATGGTCCAGAAACACTTCATCTTCAGCTCCCAGCACGCCATTCATGCCGAGCCAGAAATTGCCTTCACCGAGCGGCGGGACGACCAACAAGCGAGTCAGCGTGGTTAGGGTGATTTTTGCCTTAAAGCGCCAGCCCAGATAGACCCGCAGCATCACCAGAAAATCCTGATACAGCAGGCCATCCGGCTTCCAGCCCTGCGCTTCATGCAGGTTGTCCGTTGAAAGCGCAATCAGCAGCTGGCTGCTGGCATCCATCACTTCATCACCAAGCGGCGTGTTGCCATCCAGCAAAAAATCCTTCTCGCCGTAAAAGCCCATAGGCTGACTGACTTCCACCGGCCGCAGACAGTACGGTCTAAGCAGCACCGTTGTCTCAGGTGCCAGCAGACTCACCAGCGCCTGCATCCCCTCCTGGGTTTTCCCAGGCTGACGCAACACGCCGAGCAGAGCCAAAAAGCGCGACACGGGGGTAGCAATATGCTCTGCGGTACCGGGGATACCCAGTCCCACCAGACCCAGCAGCGACTGTGAAATGTTGTCGCTCCCACCGGGCTCGAACGTGACCGGCCAGGAGTACTTCCGCCAGATGCGGTAAAACTGCGTCAGGATGCGGTGGCTGAAGATATCCAGAAAGCCCTGCAGCGCGTCATGCCCCTCCCGGCGCTGGGCGATGTCATCGAGATAAGCGGTCGGCAGCGGTGAGTCGACGCCGTACATCCCCATAAAGTTGGTACGGATCACCGGTGGTTTACTGTCATCGTCTTCGTCGTATTCGACGGCTTTCAGTTCGCTGACCGGAAACCCCATCCCCGGGTGAGGGGCAAAGCGCACCGGATCGTCAGCGGGATGACTGGTTGAGCCCATCAGCGGTTTACCCGGATGAAGCTTTTCCAGCAGCTGGCAGAAACGGTAAAAGTTAATGCGCTGAAGGTCGGCCTCCAGCCGTGGGGTCAGCCGGGAATACGGCGGTTGTGCTTCTCTTCCCATTCCAGGCGTTCTCCGGTCGGTTGCAGAATGATAATCAGGCGGTTAAACAGATAGATGTCGGTATAAAGCGCGAAGAAGCGGCTCAACATCTCGCCAAACAGGCAAATATCCCCTCTTCCGGCAAAGCCGTGAGCGTCGAGCGTCACTTCTATCTGCACACCGCGCACCAGGTAGCCCTGTTCAAAGCGCTCGGTTTCGCTGTGTTTCACGTCGATAATCGCTTCCAGACGGCGGCGGTTCATCTCGCTGTCTGTCCACTCATACAGCGCCAGGGTACCGCGCAGCACTTCGGCATTATCCATCATTGAGAGGAAACCGCTGCCGAGGTGGCTTAGCACGCGCCAGTGAAAGCGATCCCTGTTCGGTGGATAGCAAGGCAGCGTCGGCGCACAGAGATTGCGTACGGCGATACTGACCGAGGTGGTTTTCATCACCGTATCGAGCACGGTGCTTTGCAGAGCCCGACGAGGCAGCTGACCGTTGGTGCCGGTGAGCGTCAGAGACAGGCTTTCATCTACAGGCACGGTGTGATTATCAAACGCTTCGCCACCGAGTATCAGCCAGGTGTTATGTAGCCCGGACGGCCCCCGACGCACGCGGGTGTGATAGTAATATTCCGGGGCCTCATGACGCATCATCCCGCCCTTGTGGCGAAAGCTTGAGAACGGCACATAAGTATGCTGGCTTGATGACATGACCGAATCCACGGCGTAAATCTCGGTATGACCATCCTGTACCCGCATCGGGCGCAGCATGTATTCCATCTGCAGCGAGTTGAGCGTCAGCGGATCGGATTCCAGCGGAAACAGATTAATCACCGGCACGCAGTTCAGGCGCAGATGCTTTTCGGTAAAACTGAAGTCATGCTCCCAGCGTTCCGCCAGCACCACGTCGATTTCAAACCAGGGGAACTCAGGCGGAAATGCCACGGTATCCAGCCCGCGCAGGTCGGTGAACATGAATTTCTCGCGGAAGGTAAAGTACTCCAGCAGCAGCTGGTAACCGCTGAAACTGCTGCTGCCCTTCGGCCACAGGGTATCGCTATCGCCAAACCCAAGCGCGGTGAAATACCCGTCCAGCGGTTTTCTCTCCACATCACCGGGCATCCGCAGCCACATCCGGGCTACATTCATGGTGAAGACTTCATGCATGGCGCAGGCCAGCGGAGCGTCGGCATTGAAATAGAACGGAATATGGTGCAGGTCGATACGGCTCCAGTCCGCCAGCTTGCTGCAGCTAAAGCGTAGTGTGACAACCGAGCGGCCATCAGAATCGGTCGCCAGGCTGGCGCGATCCAGCGACAAGGGCTGAAGGTCTATCGCTTTCGTAGTGGAATAACGACAGCGCGTCCCCTTCTCACCGATCGGCCGGGAATGCACCTCAAAGCCTTTGTCGATACGCATCTGCTCCTTCATTTCGCGCCAGTCCGGCGTGAACTCCACCACCGACATCGATGGGATGGTACGCAGATAGTGCGGCCACAGCAGGCTGACCAGCCCTTCGGTCAATTCTGGCAGGTCGTCATCGAGCTTCTCGCGCAATCGGCCCATCAGGAAGGCAAAGCCTTCAAACAGGCGCTCCACGAACGGATCGCGCGCGCCCGCTTTATCCAGATTGAGCATTGCCGCCTGCTCCGGATGAGCACGGGCAAACTCTTCCCCGGCTTCCAGCAGATAGCGCATTTCGGCGTCATAATAACGCAGGGTTAAGTCGTCCATAGATTCGTCTTAATTAATGTTTATTTACTGGGGAGCGGAGAATAATTCCTGAATCGGCACCTGGAATCTAATAACTTCGTATTTACCGATTCATTGAAATTATTTCCAACACTACATTGATATAAAATAATATTGATACCTGAATAATTTCACCCTCTTTAAACGCAACCCACCGGGTGCATTTTCAACGACCTTACCATTCAACACTTCATGTATTTAAACCGACACGAAACATGCACTATGCGTTGAAGAAAGGAGGGAGGAAGTTCTGCCATGTTAGTCCGTTCCTTCTGGTAAGAGGGTCAGTTGCAAAGCACCGCAGCCCGTGCAGGATCCAGAGAGATCAGCCCGGACAACAGAGCGTCCATTTCAGGCTGCAGCCGCGTTTTGTCGGCTTCACTGCGTCCGGCCTTACTTCGCAACAGTTTTAGCCTCCGGGCTTTAACTTCAAACGCCAACTCAGGCGCCCACTGTTCAAGAGTGAGCCCCCTGGCGCTGCCGTCGAGCTCACCCAACAGATGCAGGGCCATTTCGTTTTTCCCATACTGTTCACTTACCCGGGCCATCAACAGGCGCATCAGCCACTGGTTCCGGGAGGTGGTATAGCCCGGCTGAGCCTGCAGCCAGTTGAGCGCGGCTTCAATTCCGTCCTCGTCTGCTTTCGCCAGCACTTCTGGCTCCAGAGTCAGCACATCATGGCTGCCAGCGGTAACGGCTGATAGCGGTTCATCTTTCCATCCGGGTATGTCATCCAGTACGCTTTCGTTTATCCAGCTCAGGGTCACTTCATCAGCGAAAGATGTGCCGTCGCTGAAAGCCAGAACTTCCAGCCCCGGGAGACGGGTCAGCAAACCCTTAAGGTCACGGCAGATAATGTCTGCGCGCACGCTGTCGTTATCCAGCTTCATCAGCGCCTGACAGGTATACCACTGCACATCCAGCCACAGGTGATTGACGCCCTGCGCCAGTAAAGTGTCCGTATGCTCGAGCAGTTCAACCCAGCTTTTCTGAAGATACAGGCGTTTGAGGTGCGCTTTATTATCTGGCTTCGGTGGTTCCAGACGGGTGCGCCCGGAAGCATCCAGAGGCGGGAGCTCCATCAGCGTATCCCAACGCACACTTTTTAGCAGATGGTGTCCGGCCAGCCAGCCTCCCGGCCGATCGCGAAGATATTTCGCCAGCACTTTGGTCTGATCGAGCAAATCTCGTCCCGACGTGACGGCGTTCATCACCGGCGCTGACGGGGCAATCGCGCCCTCTTCCCGGCTGGTTTGTGGCACCAGACTATTGGCACCGCCGTTCTGTACCAGTCGGTTATCCAGGGCCTGATACAGCCTCCCAAGATCCGGGCGGGCATCTTCATCAAACTTCTGCAAAGACCGTTCAGACAGCAACAGAGCCGCGCCAATGCGCTGCATGATAGCCATATCAACCTCAGGATACAGCGACAGGCTATTTGTCACGCGACTGCTGCCCAGCCATTCCAGGGCAGCTTTACGGCTGCGATCGCGAAGAGGATGCAGCCGGCGGCCAAACCGCTCCAGCATCGAGGCCATCAGCTCAAGTCCCTGCGAAAACCCAGGCTCACCATCCTGATGCAGGCGCGCCCAAACGTAAAAGGTGATAACGCGTAAATCCTTACTGACGCCGGTCAGCAGCCTTTCCGCCAGTTGGCAAATCAGGCCGGTATCAACGCCGGAAAGCTTGTTGACCTCTTCGCGGATGCGCTGAAAATCATCGTCGTATCCAGGATCCTCTCCGGTTGGCTCATTGTCGCTAATCGGCTTCAGCCAGCGCTCCCAGTCAGCACTGCGCGACCGGGCAAGGCTCAGGAGCGTCTTTTCATCAACGTGAAGTACATTTTGTAATGTCGTCATTATTCCATTCCATCCATGGCTGCATTATTCGAATCAGCCAGAACCAGAGAGGTTGCAGAGGCATCCACGCTGAATATCTGCTCTGGCAGGCTGAAGTTGCGTAACGCCAGCAGCGCCAGCGGGCCATTACCCAGCTGGGAGCGCAGTACCCATTGCAGGGTGCGTCCGTCCGGGGCGGTAAAACTCATCATCCACTGACTGCCGTCGAGCCGCTGACGTTTGCCCTGATCCAGCCAGCGAATAAAGCCCCAGCTGCCGCTATAATCACCGAACAGACGCGCTCCGGCGCTGGTAGAGGTCCACGTCAGCATGGTTCCGGGTTTGAAGGTGTCCCCGGGCCAGCGGAAAGAGTGCCAGTCGGCCATCTGGTTGAAGTAGTGCAATTTCTGCCCGTCAATGGTCAGCCGGGTTTCCACCACCTGAGATGCGGGTCGTGCCTGCAGTTCAAAACTTATTCCCTGGCTACCGTCGGTAAACAGAATGTCTGACAGCTGGCTAAGCTGGTTGACCGCCCGCAGAAACGCCGGGTTGAACGTCAACCCCTGGCCGTTTACCGTATCCGGCACCCACCGGCTGCCCTCTTTATGCAGTACGCCGTTAAGTTCGGTGGTCAGAAACCGGTCAATACGTCCGCTGTCCTTGCGGATAAATTCAGCCAGCATCGGCAGCGAGGCATCGCTTTTGCTGACCGCAAACGGGAAGCGACCATCAAAGGCCGTATGCCAGTTCGCCACAACAGAGCGGCTCCAGCGGTCGTTAAGGCTGGCGGCTGAGGGCTGCAGGACCGTTTCCCATGCCTGGGTCAGCGGTTGTACAAACATCGTGCTGCCAAATCCGCTCCACTCCTCGCCGAGGCTTGCGGAAATCAGGCTGCCGTACTGCTGGGTGTCAGTCAGGTCCACGCTTTTGCCCTGGAAAACCGTCTGCGCCAGGGTCTGCATCATCTCCTGCGGATCGGTAGCGCTCGCCACCTGTTGCAGGCGTAAACGCACTCGGGTAATTCGCGTGAGATAAGTTTGCAGGCTCAGGGTGCTGTCGGCAGACATCACATTGCCGCCCTTGCTTTTGCCCATCAGCGTCAGCAGCGGGCCAAAGGTTTCATCCAGTGGCCCCTGTGGGCCTGACGCTGACTGGTCAATTATGGGCTTGTCTTTCCCGCTCATCAGGTCTTTCGCGGATTTGATGATAGAGTCCGAAAGGCCTTCGCTCCGTTCTCCGGTTTGCCCCTGCCAGGCGATTGTGTTCATCAGGGCAATCAGCGGTGACTGGCGCACATCACTCATCAGCGTCAGCTGGTCGGTGACGTCGGCAATGCTGTTGGCAGGATTCCAGTGGAGACTGTTGAAGAAGTTCAGCCAGCTGCTGGCAAAGTCGGTGAAATAGCGCCGGGTCAGACGCGCTTTCAGCGCTTCCGGCGACAGGTCGGCCGAGACTGTCTTGCGGGAATCGCTCAGCACCCAGTCGATTTCATCGCGACGGGAACTGGCCGCCCTCTCGATGGCCTGCTGAATGCCCCCTTCCCATGCCTGACGGGTGAACATCCCCGGCACCACTTCATCAGTGGTAAACAGGCGACGGGCATCGGTACCGCTGGTCATCTCTTCCAGAGAAACATCGGCAAAATTACGACGCACCGATTTGAGCATGTTTTCATACAGCGTGCTTTCGGCGTTGCGCCGTCCAATCCGCTGCAACAGCACCTGACGGCTCTGGCCGATCAGCTGCGCATTCGGCGTTATTTTCCACTGTGGCTGCTGTGGCAGTTCAGTTATGTAGAATGCCCACAGATCCGGAGACAGGCTCTGCCACAGGCCGGTGGAGATGCCTGTCCGGGTCGGCTGCACGGCTTTCATGGTCTGCGCGTAGAACGCGCCATCGGCTTTATCCGGGCGGGCCATCATCAGCCAGGCTTTAAGCTGGTTATAGCCCGGTTTCGCCAACTGGGCACGCTGGTCGCTGCCAGGCGACGAGTTCACCAACGCGCTGAGTTTCTGCGTCAGGGCAGCATTAGCCGGATCGCGTATCAGGCGATTATTTACCACGCCATACCACGGCAGCATCGCGTCGAGAAGCGGCTGGTTATGGTCCAGACCAAAGCGCTGATACCAGGGCGCTCCCTCCCGGACATGATGCAGCAGGCGACCGGTGTCATTACGCAAAGTATGCAGAGCCGTCAGCTGATAATCCGATATGGAGGGGTGTTCCACCAGGGCGTGCGCTTTATCGGCCACAGAAGAAATCTGTTGCCAGTTAAGCGCAAAGGAGAGCAGCAGCCCGATTCCCCACACGCCAATGACAGCCATGACGGCCCAGGCCAGCGTCCGCTCCCATGCCATACCGACACGACGGCCACGCACGCGGGTACAGTCATCCACAATGCCCTGCCAGGTTAACGGCAGGGTCAGCGCATGGCGCTGTGACTCAGGGATAAATGTCTCAGCACCGGCTGTTTCCTCTGACGTATCGACAGGTTTATACCCTGGCAGACTGAACATCAGGCCACGCAGCGGAACGCGTTGCTGGGAGGCGGCCAGCCATGGCAGCAGTTGCTGAGCCCAGCTAGCGATGCCACCATCTTTAAGGTACTGGCCCAGGCGCAGCAGGAAGTCGTGACTGTTGTTTTCCGCGATCTGGCTCACTCCCTGCGTTCGCAGGGACGACAGCATCAGCTTGAGCTGACGGGCAATATCATCAGCTTTTGCACGCAGCGGGAACATTGCCCCGACCGCCTGCTCAGTGCGCGTTGTCTGCGCCCATTTGCTGTCACACAACTGCCACAGCCAGACAGGTGCTGAGTAATGCAGCAATTCACTGATTTTTTCCAGCCCGCGAAGGTCGCTGTCACTGATTTGCGGGGTCAGGTTAAGCAACTGAGGCATGACCCGGACAATCCCGTCCAGAGGACGACCCCGGCGCAGTTTACGCAGCGCGGTGTATTTTTCCTTATCGGGCTCAGCAGTCAGACTGCCACCGTAAATAAGAACGGTACGGTTGCCTTCAAGCCACTGGTTTTCCTGCAGGCCTGGAACCAGCAGTTCGATTGCCGCCTCATCGCCGGTGACCAGCAGCAGACGAACCTTGCGCCGCCAGAACGACGAGTAACGTCTTCTGAGATATTTGCTTAGTGCAGTAAAATCATAATGATCCGGCGATTTTTCTTGAGCGTGATTATTTTCGCCATCAGGCGTAACGGGAGAAGGATTTTGCTGCCTGAACAACGTAAAAAAGACCATGGTGCACAGCGCGGCAGTGAGAGTGATAAAACCAGACAGCACATACCAGAAATTATCGTCACTATTGTCAGAGGGCAACTGCGTTGTCTGTGCAAGAACAAAGAGCACCATCAGCAGAACTGCCACAATGAGTAATCCAGCTCCCAGGGGCTTTGAAACCTTTTTCATACCGGTTATTCCTTTCCGGAGTGTCGTGCAACCCTGATAAATCCTGGGCGCTGAAGACGGGCTGTAATTCGTTTCAGCAAAATGGCCAGCCCAGGCAATGTCACTATCAGTGACAGCAGAAGAAGAGTTACCCCCAACCAGGAGAATGCAGTTGATGGGAAGTAATGGATCATCAGGCTGTACAGCCCGACATTCAGCAGCAATGCCATCAGAACAGAGCCCCCGGGAAAGGGTGGCTGAATAACGAAATGATCGTGCCCGACTGCGGGGGCGGCGTTTCCGAGCGTCACTGCCCAGGCATCAGTCTCACCTTCAAGAAAAAGCCACTGGCAGGCAGGGTCGTAAGCAGCCATCTCAGCCGCAGCCCCAATCATTGCCCAGCCAGCAAGACCGCCATACCGAACGCATGCACTGTCATAATCAATGACACCGCCAGTACCAATGCCATCGTACAGAGCAACCGACAGGTCATTCAGTGCCCTGCCCACTGACTGCCGTGGCGCATCTGACAGTCCGCTGTGCCAAACAAGGTGCTTCTTGCTGGCAGGTGTGAGGGCCATATCCCGTAATTCACTGAGTTCAGTTACAAGCACACGGGTGTCGAGCGGCATCGCCCGGAAAAGGCGTAACGCATTTTTTTGTTCGCCCGGATTTAACATCGACGGAGGCATCAAAAATAATGCGCTGGCAAATTCAGGCAGAACATCATCGGGTAGCCGATAGTGCATCGCCAGCACCAGTACGGCTCTCTTTGTGGACCCGAAAAACTGATTCCAGTCATCAAAGGATGAGTCACCGTCCTGAAAATGAATCTCGACTTTCCAGGGGGGAGATCCTGCTGTCCAGATACGATGGAATGACTGAGATTCACGGTCTTTGTCGCTACCGTTGGTCTGAACAATAATCTGGAGTGTGCCGGAAGGATATCGCCGCCGAATCGAAGGCATTATCTGAGCAGTGAGATGGCGAAGTAGCTGCTCAAAACGTGAAATTCCGGGCGTAAAGGGGTCGTCCGGCAACAGCGTTAAAGGCAGTGTATCCGCACTATCCCCTTCCTGTGTATGTGCAAGACGAGACAGCAATCCCGGATCTGCAGCAATGAAAGCATGGCTGAGAATGACAAGATGTTGATGCGCGCGCCTGCGCCACATCAGACGCATGCTCCGGCACCACTCATTCCAGTTCCAGACACGGATTGCCAGCGTTTCCCACCAGAAGCTGTAAACCGCGATGGTTGCCGAAATGCCCGCAAATGTCCAGGCCGTCAGTGGTAGCCAGGCCCCACTGCTCAATGAAGGTAACCCTGTCGTCGGTGATTTCAGTACAGCAACAAGTAACCCAATGAAAAGCCCGAGAAAAATAATCAACAGGCAAACCCACGATGACCAGGATGGTGCCTGCTCTTTTTCAGGCACCTCCGGAAGAGACCAACCCATCAACCAACCTCCATATCCTGCATGCTTGCGATAATGCTCGCACCGCACTGCGTCTTGCAGCCATGTAATACAATACCTCGGCTATTTTCTTCATACGCAGAAACATCGCACTCAATGATTTTACTTGTGCCATGCTCGGGGCAGGACACTGTGTCATTTAAAAGCGCAGCATACTTCCCTGAGATATCGAAACTGGATGAGGCTGATGTGACTTTACCGCCATGCGTAGTGGCATCTCCTAAAACGACGACATATTTACCCATTTGTTATCTCTTTATGTTGAAGTGTTACTTTAAATAAAATCAATAGAAATAACTTACCCCAAAAAGGCTTTATGGCAGGCTAGTCATAATAAAATACCCGCCCACTATCGCAAGAGAAACAACAATACAAAACTGACCTTTATTAGTTTTATAATTAACAAGCCCATACACAGCACAACCAATGCAGACGAGCCCTAACACTAACATTATAGCTATAACAAAATAAAGCATCCCAATATTAATTGGTGCAAACATCAGCATCTCCATATAAATAAAATTCAATATCCATTACGAATAATGGCCAAAACCCATTAACTAACGCCACCAGACATAAATATCAGAAAAAACCTTGTAAACCACTCAGAATCAAAAATCACTCTTCAACAATTAAACTTGTAGGTTAATGATTGCATAGACATTCCCTGCATCATTTTTTGGCATTGATACTGGTCATTTCATCAGACTTTCTATCAATTACATATTTTGCAATATCTGTTCCGATTATTGTGAGCATTGTAAGAATAGCCAGTCAGCACCTTCAAACGCCAGTACATCCAGCTCTGATTCACACCCTTTCACCGCCAGCAGGTGGTGGTTATGGCTGAATCTTATCGGAGGGTTGTTGCTCATGCCTTCTCTCCTGGTGCACAATCAAACTCTGATGTAATTCCATCTTTAATTCATCCCTTGTTAATCCCTTCTCCTAAATCAGAATGTATAAGCACATTGATATTATTATCTGATATCGAGTCGCGATAGCTCACTGGCCCTTTTTTCAACCGCGTCACTGGCAATATTTCTTCTGATAACGTTTGGCATTGCCGGAATATCTAATTTGCCTGACCAGTAATAGTCATCACTTTCCAGCCAGTCAGCCTGGTAGCGTAATTCAGCAAGACTTTCTCTGTCCCAGGAATGCCAGCAATAGCCAACTGGCACGTCATAAGCAACGACCCTACTCATGAAACGTTCATCCATCGGTAACGTACTGTGATCTGTCGGTCGCTGAACATAAGTACGAATATCTTCCAGCATTTCAGCTCTCGATTCTTTTTCATATCTGTTACGATCCTCTTTTGAACCGGGCCCCGGCAATTGAATTCCTGAAGGTTCTTTAAGTTTCATTTTCTGATCAAAATAGCCGTAGAGCGATATGTAATAGCGATAATCGACATCAATGGGGGCATTCCTGTCGGCATCAGTTTGTCCGTAGCCAAAGCCTGTCGAACCGGATTGCTTATCCCTGCTGCGATAATCCTGGTCAAAATCCTTTAATTCTTCAGCAGACAAGGGGTCAGGCACAAGAGGCGCATTAATCGTCAGCTTTTGCTCTTTTACCGGCGCGGGCCAGGTCATCTTCTGCATTAGGGTTGTGGTGCTGTCCCAGAATGGTTTCCCATCATCAAGATCGCTAAAGTGGGTCTGCGTGCTGGGTTCAACGCCGCATGGCGTGTTCCGCCCGAGCATACGCACGTACAGCGTGTCTCCCGCTGCCTTAAACAGGGGATGGGGTTCTGTAAAACGGCTGGTTTCCGTATTGGGCAGGCCCTGCCATCCAATACTGCGTAAAGGGGCAGAGCCCATTACCCGGTCGTGAGGGTTGCAGTAAATCCAGGTTGTTCCATGGTTATCACGCTCTGGCACACCACCGTGCGTTTTCCCGGCCGGTGACCAACTTTCACCATCACTGCTGGCTCCTGCAAGTAATCTTTCACACCCTTGCTTTTGTAAACGTGTTTTATTTTCAGCCACTTTTTTTACAATATCGGCAAATGTCGCTTCTCTGGCCTCTTTGCTGATGATTTCATTCATGGGATACGAAATATAGGTTGTCATTTCATTATCCAGCGCATAGGGCGAATTCATCACAAACAGTGCATCCGGCGCTTCGATTGCAGCAGCGGCTAAGGCAACCATCGTTCCCTGACTGTGGGACAGCACCGTCACTGTATCCTCGGGATGTTTATCACGAATGGTTTTAATGAGCTTTGCCAGACGGCCTGCTGCATGAGCATAATAATGACGTGGAGGTGCGGCTGTCAGAAGCCTGTCACGTTCTCCGTTCAATAGCTGAGTGCTGAATGGCACCGGAATGTCCAGCGCTGACGGCCAGTTATCAAACCCTTTTTCGCTCCAAAGACTGACTAACTGATTACAACCGTTCTGGAAAGGGCCACCTCCCCAGTAAAAAGGGCCTTTGCTTTTTCGTTGTTCAGGCGTCAGGTCGTAATAATTATCTCCCTGCTTATTTTTAAGCGGAATGGCATATTTATCGGTTTCATTATCAGCGGCACGATAGCCCCAGTAAAACCGAATGACGGGAGAACGGCCTTCTTCTTTGATTTCCCTGGGCGGAGGAACCCATTTCTGTTTCTTCTCATCATACATATCACTATAACATCCTCTCCATTCAGGACTATTTTTATCACAGGGTTCCCAGTAGCCTTCGGCATATTGATTTTCTACAAGAACATGCTCACCATTAAGGCCCAACCGCTGATTTAATCCCTCACATAATGATTTTTCAGCGTCATTATACCACTCACCTTCCGAGTTAACTCCATGTACAAAGATAACTAATCCAGGCAATTGTAATGGCGGCTGAACTTCAGCATTCACATGAATATTTTTATGCGAGGTTATTGAATGAGCAAACGGCGTCCCGTTATCTGTCATCTGAACATCGACTTTCCGTGTGGGAGATGTTTGATTATTCATCTGAAATCCTTCCTGTGGGTTGTACTGGTTCCAACTGCCGATCACACTGCATTTCACCCTCTCCTTTTTTTGGGTAAAACTTTGACATATCTATTTTAAAAAAGCCCCCAACAGGTTTTTCTTCTCCAGGCCTGAGTAAACTATATTCATCCTCAGATTTAACCACACCCAGCCAGTTTTCTTTATCAAGATCCCATCTATCTACAACAGGGTATACTCTTCCCTTTCCCCGATAATAAATCAGATAAAAACTGTCATTAGTCACCAGCATATCGTAGTCTTTTGTGTCACCATTAGGATCCTGTGTATTTGATCCGTAAGTCACTGAGTGCACGGTTTTCCCACCATCGGTTGTCACCGAAACAACATTCAGGCACCCTTTATCCGATCCCTTACATGCTGCCTTATTATCATTTGCTGTGATTGGAAAGGCTAAATAGTCATCCCGGTTTGATAGCCAGAACAGCCGTCCTTTAAATAAATAACCTGATGAGGGTGCTATCTGTGTATGAATTCCTTTAGCCTTGTTGTTATAAAACGTTTTCCCGTTTTCGCAGCGGGTATACTCTTCCAGCGTAAAGTAACGTTCTTTATCAATGCGATAAATTATCTGCGGCGGACCATAAACCTCAGGCTGCTGTTTTTTCTTTTCCGGCTCTTTCTGCGTATTATTCATTGCAGAAAAAGGATTCACAAAGGCAACACCTCCACCATAAGGTCCGGCCACACAACCACTCAGAACAAACACACCAGATATAAAGCACATCCGCATAATCAGATTAATCATGGCCCTATTCCTTTCTTTATTTTTTCAACACTATTTTTAGTCCATCAACTGCCTGTGAGGTAATCGATGACGAATTTCCTGAAGCATCAGTTATACCTGAAAGGATTTTTCCATCTGGCATATGAATGTCATAGTTCTGATTTGCGAGAGGCTTTCCTGATACGGGATGAGTAATAACAAATTTCTCATCAAACGTTGATGGCTCAAACGACTTCATCACACCCTGCATACTGCCGGAGCCGGCCTTCTTTATTCCCGCATTCTTTATAAGCAGTTTGCCAGGCCCACCAATCTCAACATTCCCGCCTTTGATTTTGATATAACCACCGCCGCATATCAGCGTCAGTTCATCCTGGGCTGTAACGACCAGATTCTTGCCACTCGAAATATGTGTGTCCTGTGTGGACCAGGTGGTGATATCTCCGCCCTGAGCCTGAATATCAATATCATTTTGAGAGCTGAACAGTTTTGCCCCTTCACGGCTGTACAGGCTGAGTTGCTTACCCGCGGCCAGAGTGAAGTCTTTCTGCGCTCCCACATCAAGCTGTTTTCCTGCTGTCAGCGTCAGATTATCGCTGGCCGATAGCTGCATATCTTCACCACTCACCAGCGCCATGCCTTTTGGCGCACTGCCTAAGATAACCTCTTCATGCAGTTGTTCTATTTTCTGCTTCAGGAGTTTTTGCTGACGACCGACATCCGCCGCCAGCGCATGAGCCTGCTGCGCGCTGGCCGCCAGAGACTGCATTTCCACTAAGGCGACGGAAAGCCTTGCCAGCGCCGCCCCCATCTCCAGCACCTGCCCTTGCGCCTTCGCCTGCCCGTCGGCGCTGATAAATATCCCTTTCTGCGCCCGGATGGCGCCCCAGCTGTCTGTCCTCAGCTCAAATCCCTCGCCGCGCTTCTGCTTTTCGCTGTCGACAAGATGGCCGAGATTCAGCTGGCTCTTGCCGCCGTACTCCGTCGAGACCTTGATATGTTCTTTTCCGCGCTCATCGTCGAGGCGGATTTTATTATTCGCAGACGTCCGCAGGACGTTGCGTTTGTAGTTGCGAATGGTGACGTGGTCGCCGTGGGTCGAGTCGTGCAGCACGCCGGAGATATACGGCCGGTCCGGGTTGCCGTCCTCAAATCCAATTGCCACTTCGGTGCCCGCCAGCAGCGGCAGGTGCAGGCCGTAAGTGTCGCCTGCATACGGGCGGGACTGACGCACCCACAGGCTTTCAAACCCGGTCTCCCAGCTATCGCGGTCGAACAGCATATTCACCCGATAGCGGCCATCTTTATCGATATGGCCGTAGATATCATTTTCACTGGTGCTGGTTACGCGTGCGGGCAGCGTGCCCGCCATCACCGGCCGCGTGCCGGGCTCCGGGCGAAAACCAAAATCACTGCTGTCCGGGATACCGCTGAAGTGCAGCTCAAAATCCCGATCGCGACGGGCGAAGCTGGCGATCGCGGTTATCACCACGCCCTGGCTGAACGTCTCCGCCACTTCATAGCCACCGGTGACCTTCAGCACCTGACCCGGAGAGAGCGTCGGGCAGCTGGTAATAGCCAAGGCCTGCGTCTGGCCGTTCAGATAGCGTTCATGGCGGATACGGGCGTAAAACGCCCCGGACTCCGGGTCCGGGCTGCGGTCGAACGTACTACCTTGCGTCAGGTAGTTATCAGCATAGTGATACGCATCGCCGTAGGTGGTCGTATCCCCGCTGGTGGCATCCACCTGCGCATTCATATCCTCATTAGCCTGACGGTAGTTGTAGTCGCGGGTGCTGACCTGCTGCTGCACCACGTTGTGATGACATTCCATCCCCCAGACCGAGTCCACCCCTTTCGAATGCTGGCCCGACAGCGGTACCGATGGCAACGTCAGGCCTTTCTCGTAGCCCTGCTGGCTGTCGTAAAACGCCACCACGTCGATGTTCAGGCGCGTGTCGGCGGTAAAGCGAAACCAGATCCCCACCTCCCCCAGCAGGCGGGTGATAAAGTGCAGGTCATCTTCGCCGTACTGCATCACCTGCTCCCGGCGCGGGTACTCTTTACTCAGTGAAAACAGAAAGTCCTGGCCTTTGAAGTTATGCCGTTCACGCAGGATTTTCTCCACGATCTGTGGGACCGACATGTCCTGATAAATAGCGTTCTGGCGTGAACGAGAGAGCAGCGCCAGACGCGGCTGGAGCGTCAGCGCATAGTGGGTTTCATCCGCCGAGGTACCGAGCCGCTCGAGTCCGCTGACCACGCCCTGAATCACCCGCACCGGCTGCTGCAGCTTAATACCAAAACCCTGATCCACCGGGGCCTGCAGCGTCAGAGAACCGGCCTTCATCAGCATCATCTCTTTGCTGATGGCATGCTCGGCGCTGGTGAACTCAATGCGATAGCTGAACGGTCTGCTCAGGGCTTCCTCGCCTTCAAAGGCCAGCACGTCCAGCGCGGGCTTACATCCTTTAATCGCCAGCTGGTGGTGGTTATGGCTGAATCTGATTTTTGGATTTGTACTCATGATGCCTCTCCTCTGGCTCCGCTGAACTCCAGTGCAATACCGCCATCCTCACTCCAGCCTAACGTCAGCGATGTTGGCTTCTGCTTCGCCGCCATATGAGCCAGCAGTTGCTGGCTCAGCACCGGCAAAATCTGCTGATTGAGCAGGCTGTCAATGTTGCGCGCACCGGTATCCGGCAGCAGGCAGGCCGCGGTAAGCGCGTCATACAGGCTCTCGCCGATATGAGTTTCCAGGCCGTAGTGGCGCTGCAACCGCTGGCTTACCTGCTTAAGCTTCAATTCCACAATGGTGCGCATTGCAGGCTCGCTCAGAGGGCGATAAATCACCGTCTGAAAGCAGGCCAGCAGCGCTGGCTGGAAATGGTCGCGCAAAATGGGGCGCAGCAGTTCATGTAAATCGACTTCGGTAGCTTCCGGCCGTTCGTCCAGCAGCTGCATGATAGGGTCGCCGCCGAGGTTAGATGTCATCAGAATCACGGTGTTGCGAAAGTCGATTTCGCGCCCTTCGCCGTCGCGCATAAAGCCGCGGTCGAACACCTGATAGAACAGATTCATCACGTCGCGGTGGGCTTTCTCCACCTCATCGAGCAGCACCACGCTGTACGGGCGCTTGCGTACCGCTTCGGTCAGAATGCCGCCCTGGCCGTAGCCCACGTATCCCGGGGGCGACCCCTTCAGTTGGGAAACGGTGTGCGGCTCCTGGTATTCGGACAAATTGAGAGTGATAAGGGATTTTTCGCCGCCGTACAGCGCGTCCGCCAGCGCTAGCGCGGTCTCGGTTTTGCCAACGCCGCTGGGGCCCACCAGCAGGTATACGCCCTGCGGACCGTTTTCAGACGTCAGCCCGGTTTTGGCGGCCCGCAGGCGTCGGGCGATGGCGTTGAGGGCCGCACTCTGCCCCACCACGCGTTTACCGATTTCGCCTTCAAGATTCAGCAGTTCGGTCTGCTCGTCCTTCATCAGCGAGGAGAGCGGGACGCCGGTCCAGTCGGCAATCACGTTAGCGACGGTGCGAACATCCACATCAACCGAAAGCAGCGGACTGCTTTGCTGAATGTCCTGCAGCCGCTGCTGCAGTTCGCGTGTCTCACCCTGACGGGAGATATCCTGACGGCTCTCCAGCAGTTGCTCCGTAAGCATGAGCTCCTGGCCGTACCGGGTTTCCCGCTCATCAAGTTCGACAATCAGGCGCACCTCTTCCTGCTCAATCATGATCAGGCGTTCACCATCAGCGAGATTCCCGACGGCTATATCCTCCAGCAGCGCCTGTTTTTCCATCTCCAGCGCGGTGAGCTTCATGCGGATACGGGTAAATTGCTCCGGTAGGATATCGAGGCTCATACGCACGCGGGCGCTCGCGGTATCCAGCAGATCGACCGCTTTGTCCGGCAGCTGGCGGCCGGTCAGATAGCGCCGCGACAGGGTGACCGCAGCGCGTACCGCGTCATCGGTAATGTGGACGTTGTGATGTTCGGCATAGCGGGATTTCAGGCCGCGCAGCATCAGGCAGGCGGTTTCGTCATCCGGTTCATCGACTTTCACCATCTGGAAACGGCGCTCGAGCGCGGCATCGCGCTCAAAATACTGTTTGTATTCGCTCCATGTCGTGGCGGCGATGGTGCGCAGCTCCCCCCTCGCCAGCGCGGGCTTGAGCAGATTGGCCGCATCGGCGCCGCCTGCCTGATTGCCGGCGCCGATAATAGTGTGCGCTTCGTCGATAAACAGTAGAACGGGCGTCGGCGACTGCTGCACCGCATCGATAACGTTTTTCAGCCGCTGTTCGAATTCACCTTTGACGCCCGCCCCCGCCTGCAGCAGGCCGAGGTCGAGAGTGTGCAGGCTGACGGCTTTCAGCGACTCCGGTACATTACCTTCGGCGATGCGCAGCCCCAGGCCTTCCACCAGGGCCGTTTTGCCGACGCCCGGTTCGCCGACCAGGATCGGGTTATTCTTGCGGCGTCTGGAGAGAATATCCACCATCTGGCGGATTTCCGTATCGCGACCAAATACCGGATCGATGCCGCCTTCGCGCGCTTTGGCGGTGACGTCGAGGGTATATTTATCCAACGCATTTTGTAGCGCCGGATTAAGCTCACCTTCTTTTATCCCGGCACCGACCGGGCGACCAACAAACTGCACCTCCCTGCCGTTCTGCGCCAGCTCCGCGTCCTGCTGGGCTTCCGGGCGTTCGTCGGACTGCGTATCGAGCAGCGGGCGCAGGCGCTGCAGCTGGCTCTGTCCCAGCGTCAGCAGCGGCCACAGGCCGTCGCAGCGTGCCATCTTAGGCTTATCGACCAGCGCCATCAGCAGATGCACGCCGCGAATGCGTTCTTCACCGGCCAGCGAGGCCCGCATCCAGGCTTCGCGCATCAGGGTCTGGGTGCTCTCTGCCAGCTGTGGGCGGCTGCGTACCGAGCGCGGCTGCGCATCCAGCCAGCCGAGCAAATCCTGCCACAGAGCGTCCATATCCCATTCATAGCGACGCGCCAGTACGATGAGGTCACCCTCGCCCTGCTCCAGCAGCTTCAGCAGCCAGTGCTCCGGCAGAATTTCAGCATGCGCTCGCGTGAGGCACAGGGAGGCGGCCCCTTCCAGCGCACGGGCGCAGTAGGGGTTGAGACGTCGCAGGAGGATTGCCGGATTTTCCATGTTCTTGAACTCGCTGTCTGGGGACCTTCGGGCACGCTACCGCCCATCGCTTTTCCTTGTCGTAAGGAACCTAAAGCGCATCAGGTCAGATTTCTCGTTTACGGGATGTTTTACTCAGTACCCGTCGGGCAGATACTCAGGAAAACTGCGGACAGGTTGCCCCGTCCGCATCAGGCTTACGCGGTGGCGCGTTCGTTCCAGGAGTCGGAATGAATGATGTTGCCGTCTTTGTAGGTCCAGGTGATTTTTTCGTAACGCAGCTCAATCTGCTCGAGGTGGTTATGCTTTTCGTAGGCAGGATCCTTGATGTCGTGCATTTTCGGCGCGACCTTCACCAGCTTGACGTTTTCCAGTTTGGTGTTGAAATACTCCACCTCCTGACCCGCATCGTTGATTTTGTACCACCTGAATTCGGCGGACTTCAGGGTCTGGCCGGTAGTCACCGCCTTGTACAGATACGGGCTGGAGGAGTCGATCTCCTTGGTGAACAGGAACGGCGTGTGAATGCGGGTGCCGGTCAGCTTGCCGGTATTATTGTCGGTCGGGATGTACAGGTTGTGCTCCTGCGCCACCACCTCGATGCTGCCTTCACGATCTTTCACGTCGACGGAACCTTTAATATCCGCACCGCCGTCGTCTTTCAGCCAAAGATAAACAGGAATTGCCATGAATTACTCTCCATTGTGTTGTGATGCGCCATCATCCGGCGATGGCGCCTGGGGGGTGCCCGGTATCTGGCAGGCGTTCGCCTGCGGTACCAGACTGATTTCGACACGGCGGTTCAGCGCGCGGCCTTCCGGCGTGTCGTTGGTCGCTATTGGGCGGCTTGCGCCGTAGCCCTGCACCGCAAAACAGCTTTCCGACACGTCGCCGGTATCCCGCATCCAGTTCCGCACCGCTTCGGCACGTTTCAGGGACAGCGTCTGATTGAGTTGTGGATTGCCGGTGTTATCGGTGTGCCCTGCGACCACGATCAGCCAGCCCGGCTTGGCCTTGACGCCAACCAGCGAATTGACCAGCATTTTGGTGGAGCCGGCTTTCAGTGCGAAACTGCCGGAATCGAACAGCGACATGCTGTCGAGACGGATAATTTTCGGTATTGGCGCCGACTTTGCCTTCGGTTTTGGCGGCGATGGCGGCGGCACATAAGAGCGGATCGCATTCAGCACCGGCACGCGTAATCTTTCTCCCTGATACAGGCCAAGCCTCATCCGTAGCGGTTCGCCGTTACGCGCCCAGCCGTCCAGCTGAGCGGCATCCTGGCGTAAGATCTTGACCGCATCGGCTTTCGGCCCGTAGTCGTCCATGGAAAGTCGGTAATAATGGGCTATATCGAAACTCAGACGGTGCAACAGCTCACGATTGTTCCAGCCGCTGCTGAGCAGAGCCGCAGCGGACGCCAGGGTGAAAAGTCCGAGCGCACAGCGCCAGGCGCGGCCGCGGGGCGTGAGGCCCTGGCTTTCCGGTAAGTGCGGAAGGACAAAGTCCGGGAACGGAGACGCGCCCCTGGGGCCATCCTCCACGGGTAGCCAGCCCGCGACGTGCCGCATGGCGGTGTGTCGTGTCAGCCAGGCGCTCCAGAGGGAAGAACTGAGACCGCCAGAGAGGGTCGGCCCAATCCCCCATAACATTGCGGCGGGCGCAATTTGCGGGATATCCGGATTCTTATCCGTAAACACCGCGTTGACGTGGCTTTGGGACCAGGTCATCAGGCTGTTCATCAGCACCTGCTGCTGCATGACCACCGTGCCACCGGTCGTGACCCATGCAGAAACGGGACCGGGTGCTGAGGACTCCCGCCAGACGCGGCTCCCTTCCCCTGGAATAGCAGCCTGCCAGAGCATGTCATTCATCATCGAGCTGCCGGCCCGGACGCACAAAACCAGCGGTACGGTATGTCCGGTATCGCGACGCAGCTGGCTGATAAACCAGCGCAGGGCCAGCAGACGGCTGGTCAGGGCTTCGCTGTCCGCATGCTTCTGCGGACAGATGCTAACCATCACCGAAAGCTGACGCCCCCAGTTCGGACGCAGCCATAACAGCTGCCGGGCCACCTGCTCCAGATTCTGACTCTCGTCGACCCTGATCCAGCATCCCTGTGTGACGGTAAGCACCTGAGACTGCTCAGGCCAAACCTGCGGCAGATCGCCGCAGACCAGCACTACCGGCTGGCGATACGTGGCCTCAGGAAGATTATCCAGCCGTAGGGGCACTTCCTGCTCACAGCGCCGCCTTGTGGTATATCCAGTTGCAGCAATTAGCCCCAGCCCAGCCAGCAGCATGAGAATGGAAACCAGTCGGGATGCCGGCAGAAACCCCAGACACACGACAGCGGTCAGCAGAGCCGCCCACAGCGCAAGCCCACGCCGCTGCGCCGGACTCATTTCACGGTCCCAGGCAGCAGGGCTGCCAGCATCTGATCGAGCCAGTAGCTCAGTACCCACCACAGGCCAGCGAGCGCCAGAATGCTGATGCCGATGCGTACGGACCATGAGGACAGCCAGCCGCCCATAAACCGCCCTGCCCGGCTTTCAGCCATTACCATATGGGTCTGTGGATAGCCGAAGGGGGAGGTATGGTCATTCAGTGCCAGTATCAGTTTCTGTCGTTCGGGATCGTTCAACGAACGAAAATCACCGAGGAACCCCAGCATCATGACGCGCTGAAAGCAGGTGAGCACCGCATCGTCAGGTGCAGGCTCACGCAGCACGTCGCGCATACGGTCACACAGTGTATCGCCGGCATCCATAGTGCCGAGGAAGTGCCCCTGCAGAGGAATGTCATACCACTGTACGCAGGCGTCATCCTCTATGCCGCGCCCTTTAACCGCCTCATCAAGCAGGGCACATTGTGCTGTGAGAATATGCTGGCAGCTGGCGTCATCCAGTTCGCTCTCCTTCAGCGCGCGCTGTACGCGCTCCACGTCAGCGGCACAGCGCTCCCAGAGTAATCGTCCTTCCCCTTCCTGAAACTGTGGGCCATAACGCAGGCTGATAACCTGCAGCCAGGTATCCTGCAACAGCGCATCAATATCGATGGACGCGGCAACGCCGCGTTTATGCTCACTCATGTTCTCAGTACCGCAAAGAGCTCAAGTTCAGGCTCGCCGAGCATTCCCGGGACATAAAACATGCAGCAGCCGCCTTCGAGCATGTCGATTGCCAGGGGATGGGATACATCAAGGCTGAAATACTGATTCTCCAGACGCAACGGAATAGCGGCCGGTACATGACGTAGCGGTGTCAACGGCACCCCTACCCGCGAGGAATTGACGATACCCCGGACGTGATCCGGGCTGCCCACCTTGCACTGGCGCGGGAACTGTTCCTGCAACTGCGCCACCGGGATGCGGGAACGCACAGATAAGTAGTAGTCGGCACTTTCGCGCAGACGGGGATCGTGCAGACGCGCCTGCCAGAAATGCAGGCGCTTATCGTACTCAAGTTCAACGGACACCACCCGTGACGGCAGGCTTGCTTCCAGCAGGTCGCTCAATAAGTCAAACAACGGCGGAAAAACGGCGCTCAGCCGTTCGTGATGCCAGAGCGGAATAGCGCTGACCTGATGCTCAAGGGAGAATGTAAGCAGGCTGCCGGCAAGCCTCGCCAGTTCTGGATACAGACGCTCAGCCGGGCTCTGCGGATAACGCAGAAACTGGCCGAGTACCGGTTCTGCACTGTTCAGGGCATTTAGCAGCCAGAAAAGAGACACGTCGGCCACCGCAAAATCTGCCATCCGCGCATTGCTTTCCCGGCGCATGGCCATCAGACGGCTCAGGCGGGCTCGCAGCTGGATCATCAGCTGTTCGAGCTGGGTCATCAGCCAGCGGCTGCTCTGTACGGATAGCAGCGGCGGGAGGAAACAGCCATCAAGCTCCCAGATACCCTGCGAATCCTGTTGCAGACGGGCCACCGGGCAGGTCAGATAATCACTGTTGTTCTGATGAGCAAAGCGTAGCGTCAGTTCGGGCTGCAGCACCGCAATCTGGCGGGTGTCCACATCATACTGGTTGCGTACGTCCCGCCAGCACTGGCGGTAACGTACCGGACGTTCGGCCACTTCATCGGATTTAAGGCAGTTACCGCCATTAGCCCGTAGCAAGGGCAGTGCCAGCACCACCACGATGTCATGTGATTCGCCGTCCAGTGACAGAACCGGCGGCAGCGCATCGGCATTATCCGTATCAATAAGCGTACCGTCCTGAAAACGGACATGCAGCTTACGGGCCTGAAGACGACCGAGTTTCAGTATGTCCGGTTCAAAGGTCGACTCAATCACCCCCCAAGGATGATTGAGTCCCAGTCGGGCAATGCATTCCACAGACCAGGCCGCATACGCAGCCTGTTGCTGGAAGTGCTGGGGAGAGACCATGATGCCCCTGCCCCACAACGGTTGTTCCGTTTTCATCGGCTTCCTGCCTTACGTTACGCTTTCGCTTTCGGCATCTGGGAAACCAGCGACAGATTGACGTCCATGCCTTCGACCTGGAAGTGCGGCACGGCAAACAGCTTCACGCGGAAGAAGCCCGGATTGTCCTCTATATCCTCAACTACCACTTTTGCATCGCGCAGCGGGTGTGAAGCCTGAAGTTCATCGCCCGGATCGGTCATTTCGGTCACCAGGCTACGCACCCAGGTGTTGAGCTCCAGCTCAAGCAGGCGACGATCCTTGGTGGTGCCGATGTTTTCACGCTGAATAAGCTTCAGGTAATGCGCGATACGCGACAGCAGGAAGATGTAGGGCAGGCGCGAGTTAATCCGGCTGTTTGCGGTAGCTTCCGCAGTGTCGTACAGCGCCGGTTTCTGGGCCGAGTTGGCCGAGAAGAAGCAGGCGTAATCGCGGTTCTTGTAATAGGAAAGCGGAATAAAGCCGAGACTGGCGAACTCAAATTCGCGGGTTTCCGGCAGCATCACCTCTGACGGAATTTTCACCTGATTGCCGGTGCCGAGGTCATACAGATGAATGGGCAGATCCTGCACAGCGCCACCGGCCTGCGGCCCTCGGATCTGCACGCACCAGCCGTTGTTGATGAAGCTTTTCACCATATTTGCGGCAAAGGCGAAGGAGGCGTTGGTCCACAGGTATTTATCGTGTTGCGGCCCCTTCACCTCTTCGACGTAGTTGAAGCTGCGCACCGGCACGGTATCCGGACCATACGGCAGGCGGCCCAGCACGCGCGGCATCACCAGACCGATGTAGCGAGAGTCGTCGGTGTCGCGGAAGTTTTTCCATTTGATATACTCGGCGCGATCGAAGTAGTTGCCGATATCTTTGATGGCCGCAACCTGCTCCATGCTGTCCTTTAAAAAGAACTTCGGTCCCGCAGATCCAATAAACGGCATGTGCGCGGCGGCGGCGACTTTTGATATATTACGCATCAGCGCCACATCCTGAGCGGATGCATCGAACTCATACGCGGAGATAACCGCGGCAACAGGTTCACCGCCCGGGGTGTCGTATTCCGCGATATACGTCTGCTTATACAGCCCGCTCTGAATAATTTCCGGAAAGTCCTCGAAGTCCTGGCGCAGCTCCTCTTTAGACAAATCGAGTAATTCCAGCTTTACGTTCTGGCGAAAATCGGTTTTATCAACCAGCGATTTAAGCCCGCGCCAGACGCCCTCAGTGCGCTGAAAATCCGGGTGATGCATGACTTCATCAAGCTGACGGCCGATCTGAAAATCCAGCTCCGCAATATGCTGGTCGAGGATCGTCTTATCCAGCTTCTCCACTTTGTGCCCGGATTTTTGCAGACACTGCATAAATACTTTCACCGCGGCGGTCACGCGGGCATCAACGGAGGTTTCCGCCATCACGGTAGTATCATCAAAACCGTTTAAATCACCGAGTTCAGCCACCGGCGTTAAATTAATTTTGTCAAACAGGGAGGCATATACTCCACCCTGAGGCAGGTATTTTTCGACAGTGGCGCCACCCGCCAGATTCTGGGATTCGTTATTGACTGACATTAGCATTTACTCGTCATTATTCCGTGAAAAGAACTTCCAGTAATTAATCCTGGGCCGGGGCAAGCGCATTCAGCTCATTGCGCAACTCTTCGGAAAGCGCGGGATCTTTTAATATGGTTTCCAGCTCTTTCCGGAAAGTCATATTATCAAGAAGATTTGATTTCAAATCGCGCAGCAGATTGCGCATAGAGAGCATTGCCCGAAGCTGCGGTATTTGACGTGCCACCGCCTCCGGCTCAAAATCCTTCATATTCTGAAAATACAGCTTCACATCTTCTTCAGAACCATCGTTGGCGAGGGTGTTTTTAACGGTGAGATTTACTTCGGGATTAAGATTAGCCAGGACGCTGTTAAAATTGTTCTTGTTGATGTCGATCTTATCGCGCTCAGAAAGCATGCCCTCTGCCTTGCCGTTACTGAAGTCACCCACGCTCAGGAGCTTTAACGGTAGCTCTACTTTCTTCTGGACTCCCCCGGTCAAAAGATCCAGTTTTATATTTACACGCGCACGAGGTATTTCGTTCTGAAATGATTCAGACATATATACTTATCTCCTGAATAAATTAATCACTTAATCTGAAATATTGTCACCATAGCGGATGTGGCTTTTTTGTTTTTACTCTAAATTTATCGCCACGTAAAGCATCAATAATTAAAATAACCCTTAACAGCAACCGCTAATTAAAACTCACCCGCGCCATAAGCCCGACATAACAGGCCTGGAACGACGCCGACCGTCAATGTTTATTTGCAATAAAACCACGCAGCATAAAACAAATAACATTCACATCAGCAATAATGGCAATTCGATTAATAACTGAAATAATAAAACATTATTTTTCAAGTCCAATACTGGACATTTAAAAAATCACAAGCGGCATAGATCGTTTAATTTACTGCTGATATATGAAAATAATCGGCTGGATTGAAGGCGGGCAAGCTGCCAGCAGGATGCCCCTGATCATTAAGGCTAACGGATCGCGTCAACGGGCAAGCGAAAGCTGAGGTGGCCGACATTTACCGCTAAAACGCGGTCAGTCGGCCCTCAAAAAAGAAAAAACCCGGACGGCAATCGCTTTGCCATCCGGGTTTAGAGCGGGCTACGCTATTTACAGCGCCAATTAGTTCGCCGTAGCGGCGGACGGTTCAAGTTTTGGGCCCGCCAGGGCCAGGCGCGCGCCGGCCTCGGTATCGCTATATTGGCTGAAGTTATCGATAAACAGCCGGGCCAGACTTTCGGCTTTCTCCTGCCAGCCGTCGGCAGAGCTCCAGCCGCTGCGCGGATCGAGCAGCGCGCCGTCAACGCCCGGGATATTCTCAGGAATTGCCAGGCCAAAGACCGGGATCGTCTCGGGGCGCAGAGGGCCGGTGGTATCATTTAAGATAGCGCTGATAATGCTGCGGGTATCGCGTAACGACAGGCGTTTCCCTTCTCCGTTCCAGCCGGTATTAACCAGCCAGGCTTCCGCGCCGGCTTCCGCCATTTTTGCGGCCAGCACGCTGGCGTACTGCGTTGGGTGCAGCAGCAGGAACGCCGCGCCGTAGCAGGCGGAGAAAGTTGGCGTCGGCTGGGTGATACCGCGCTCGGTCCCGGCCAGCTTCGAGGTGAAGCCCGACAGGAAGTGGTACTGCATCTGTTCGGTCGTCAGACGTGACACCGGCGGCAGCACGCCGAAAGCGTCGGCGGCGAGGAAAATCACCCGCGCCGGATGGCCGGCACGAGATACCGGTTTGACGATATTTTCGATATGCGACAGCGGATATGAAACGCGGGTATTTTCGGTCTTACTGCCGTCGGCATAATCCACCGTGCCGTCAGCTCTGACTACCACATTTTCCAGCAGCGCATTGCGGCGAATCGCCTGATAAATTTCCGGTTCCGCCTGCGGATCAAGATTGATGGTTTTGGCGTAGCAGCCGCCTTCAAAATTGAATACGCCATCGTCATCCCAGCCGTGCTCATCGTCGCCGATAAGCTGGCGCAGCGGATCGGTGGAAAGGGTCGTTTTGCCGGTACCGGAAAGGCCAAAGAACAGGGCCACGTCGCCCTCTTCACCGCGGTTAGCCGAGCAGTGCATTGAGGCAATGCCCTGCTGCGGCAGCAGATAGTTCATTACCGAGAAGAGCCCTTTTTTCATCTCTCCGCCGTACCAGGTGCCGCCAATGAGCTGAATTTTCTCGCTCAGGTTAAATGCGACAAAGTTTTCAGAGTTAAGGCCCTGCTCCTGCCACTGGTCGTTGGTGCAGCCCGCGCCGTTGAGGACGACAAAGTCCGGCGTGAACTGCTCCAGCTCCTCAGCCTCGGGAACGATAAACATGTTTTTGACGAAATGAGCCTGCCACGCCACCTCGGTGACAAAGCGCACGCCGAGGCGCGTATCAGGGCTTGCCCCGCACCAGGCATCAACCACATACAGCTTTTTGCCGCTCAGCTGTCCGGCAACCCGCGTTTTGAGGCTGGTCCAAATCTCCGGCGTTAACGGTTTATTGTCGTTGCGGCCAAGCCCGGCATCGGACCACCAGACGGTGTCGCGGGTCAGGTCATCCCTGACGATATATTTGTCGCGCGGCGAACGTCCGGTAAATATCCCGGTATCAACGGCTACGGCGCCGGATGCGGTCATCACGCCGCGCGCTGCGCCGGTGAGTTCCGGGCTGGTTTCATGGGCAATCAGCAGGTCGTAATCGGGGTTATAAAATAACTCGCTGCTATCCTTAATGCCAAGCTCCAGCAGAGCCTGTTTTACTAATTCAATACGTGGCATGGAACTCCTGACAAACAACTGGCTAGTAAGATGTATTCATTATTTCAGCCCGCTATTGCGTTCTTCTGTAAATTCCCTTCTGGAAAAAATCCACAGCAAAATGAAATAACAGGATGAGCCGCCTGGAGCAGCGATTTTATAACGGTGCTCGTAGGGTATCGCCTGTACTTTACTAATACTCGTATTTACAACTAAGGAATACGCTAAATCTGAGAAAAATGTTAACACCTGTGATTGGTTATGTTAATTGCATAGTTTCTATGCGTTATGCTAAAATTGCATAGCATTAAATACAGCGTAAGGAACGGGTCCGTGCTGGCGAATCTTGAAGTGAAGTGGCTGTACGATGTCATTGCTCTGGAGGAGTCCAGAAGCTTTACTCTTGCGGCTAAAACCAGAAATATATCGCAGTCCTCCTTCAGCCGCAGGATTCAGGCGCTTGAAGCGTCGCTGGGCTTCAGCATTTTCGACCGCGGGGTTAACCCGCTGCAGCTCACCACCCGCGGAAAGATCTTCGTCGGCTATGCGCGAAATATGCTGGACGACATGGATTTTCAGATTAGCCGCATTAAGGGGCTAAATAATACCACCCAGAAAATAAGAATCGATGCCGCTCCGTCGCTCTCAGTTTTGGTACTTCCGGAATTAATTGCCGGCTACACCGACATAAAAAATAAAACCTTCCATGTAGAATCGATTAACGTTAACGAGGCCGTATTTAACCTCAAGGAAGGCAAAAGCGACTTTATTCTGTCGTTTTATAATGAGGAGTTAATGAACTATCCGTTTATTAACCACAAAATATTTGACTCCTCGGTACATCTTGTTTCGCCCTGCGATGATAGCGGCAGGCCGCTCTTTCATCTGCACCGCGGCGTCTTGCCGCTGATGAGGTATGCCAACGATAGCTATATGGGGCGCCAGGTCAATCAGGTTATCGACCGCACGCCGGGGATCACCTTCTCGCTAACCTTCGTCTCTTCGATGAGTGAACTGCTTAAACGCATGATCCTCAACGGCGACGGCGTGGGCTGGCTGCCGCAATACTCTATCCAGCGCGAGCTCGATGAGGGCCGCCTGGCTATTATGGACGCCACCCTCTCGCTGCCGATCGGGGCATATATGTATCGTTCCGGCTCGCGGCTGAACCAATCGGCCGAGCGCTTCTGGCAGCATATTAAATCCCGAAACGCCCCGCACGCCTGAGGTGCAGAATCGGCGATTTGCGCAAATTGCCGGTTAAATAACGAATTCGCCAGCTGACTGAAAATTCGCTATCATCCGCATCCCTTTTCCAGGCGTGCCGCCCGATGTCCACGATCGTTGATACCTTTATTGCCCCGCCGTGCCATGCAGAGATTGAGATCCTCTATCAGGACGATCATCTGCTGCTGATCGCTAAACCCGCCGGCCTGCTCAGCCTCTCGGGCAAAAACCCGCGCAATCTCGACTCGGTGCACCATCGGTTAGTCCAGACCTTTCCCGGCTGTACCCTGGTTCATCGTCTCGATTTCGGGACTTCCGGAGTGATGGTGATCGCCCGCAGCAGGGCCATCAACGCTGCCCTTTGCCAGCAGTTTAGCCAGCGCGCGGTGAGCAAGGTCTACAGCGCGCTGCTGTGCGGGCACCTGGCCGATGATGAAGGCGTGATAGACGCCCCCATCGCGAAAGACCCGGCGCTGTTTCCGCTGATGACCATTTGCGCCACCCGCGGCAAGCCGGCCCGCTCCCGCTATCGGGTGCTTGAGCGCCTGTATCGCCCGCAGGAAGACGGGACTCAGCTGCCGCTGACCCGGGTGCAGCTGACCCCGGAAACCGGGCGCACCCATCAGCTGCGTATTCACTGTCAGCTTGCAGGTCACCCTATTCTAGGCTGCGATCTCTACGGCGGCCTGCTGCTGCCGGGCACCGAGAGCACGCCGCGCCTGATGCTGCACGCCAGCGAGCTGCGCTTTACTCACCCGGTCAGCGGAGAGTTTATCAACGCCAGCAGCGCCAGCCCGTTCTGAAACCTGCCCGGTCGGCAGCGATTAAGACAGGGGCGCGTCCCAGATATCAACCAGCAGCAGCGTACCGAAACTCCCGGTCGGTACGTGGTGCACGGCGCCCTTCGGCACAAAGCAGTAATCGCCGGCAGCGAGGTTGAACCGCCTGCCGTCAATAACCAGCGGAAGCTCCCCTTCCAGCACCAGCAGCAGTTCGTCGAAATCAGCATGCGCTTCGGGGGCGATACCCTCGCCGCCCATTTTTATGACCTTTATTGCGCTATTGCCTACCGTTCCCAATACCCGCGAGCGCCAGACCTGCTCCAGTCCGGCGGCGATCCGGTAAACAGAGTTAATCTCCATCAATGCCTCCTGCAGGGAATGCCAGCCGCAATAAATAACCGATCGGCGCCGTCGCGCAAATGCGGATATGTTAGTTGCATACGCAAAATCATTCGCTTTGCCGGGGAGAGTCTGACAGGTGGCCTATATCGATGAGGTCGCAAAGGCGCCGGGCGTGATGCCGAAATGCAGGCGGAAGTATTTAATCAGGTGGCTTTGATCGTAAAATCCGACGTCCGTCGCCACCTGCGCGGCGCCGAAGCCTTTCGCCAGCAGCCCTTTGGCTCTGACCAGGCGCAGCTGCGTCAGGTACTGGTGGACCGATAGCCCGGTCTGCGCCTGGAAGGTGCGCATAAAATGGAACTCGCTCAGCCCGGCAACCCCGGCAATCTCCTTAACCGCCAGCGGCTGCTGATAAGCACAGTGTAAAAACTCGATGGCGCGCCGAATATCGGCGCGGATCGCGTCCCGTCGGCCGCCGCGGGCGCTACGTCCGGCATAGCGCCCCACCAGCATATTCAGCACCTGGTACATCAGGCACTCTTTTTCCAGCGGGTCGCGGCTGGCGCCAAGCACGGCGGAGGCCTGCAGCATGCTGCGGGCCATCAGCGGATCGTGCCGCATCCCTTCGCCGCCAAAATGGACCTCGCCGGTGCCGGTGAGTACCGTTGCGGCCACCTCATCAATCAGCTGCGCCGAAGGATAAAATGCGCAGTAATCCCAGCCTTCATCGCGCTGTACCGCTTCGCCGGTGTGCACTTCGCCGGGCATGATCACCATCACCGTCCCCGCCGCCGCGATACCGCGCTCCCGGCAGATGCGCGTGCGCTGGGCCCCGCGGGCGAAAGCGGCGATCACATATTCATTATGAAAGTGCGGCGGATAGCTGTGCTCGTAGCAGGAGGCGCGGAGGATCTCCATCCCGCCGTGAAGCTCGCTGTCCCGCCAGAGCTTGATATCATCCCGCATCTCTTTCACCATGCCGGTACCCTTTTTATTGCGCAATATTGCTATTTCAATCAATGAGCAGGATTTTACTATAGCGATCCTCGGGATTTCTTAAGATTATCATTCAGTGATGCACAATTCGGGACTATTTGATGTTGATGAACAAGAAGACCTCGCCCAGGGATGAGGCAGCGGCGGAGTTTCGCGCGGGCATTATCGCCTGCCTGCCCACAATTCCCGGCTACTGGAGCATTGGGTTTGCCGCCGGAGCGATCGGCACATTATCCGGGTTCACCACCGCGCAGACGGCTTTACTGGCGAGCGCGCTGTACGCGGGCTCCGCCCAGTTCCTGTTTTATTCGCTGTGGGCCACGGGCGCCGAAGTCGCCTCGGTGGTGCTGAGCGTGCTGCTGGTGAACCTCCGCTACCTGCTGATGAGCTCCGCCATGAGCGTATTCTTTCGGGAATACAGCACCGGGCAAAAAATTATCAGCGGGCTGCTGCTGACCGACGAAACCTTCGGCGTCGCGGTCCAGCGCGGCAGCGCGCACAACAAAGTGCCCTACGCGTGGATGCTCGGGCTTAACGTCGCCGCGTGGCTGAACTGGATCCTCGCCTGCGTGGTGGGCGCAGGATTAGCCTCCGCCCTTCCGCCGTCGCTGATGGAGGGGCTGAGCTTCAGCCTGGTGTCGATGTTTATCGGGCTGGTGCTGATGATCTGGTTTGCCAGCCGACGCAAGGCGCTGGAGGCCTTCAGCATTGCGACGGCGGTGGTCATCACGCTGTTCACCGCCGGGCACACCGATATGAGCGTGGTGGTCATCGTGGCGGCATCGGTCGCGGCAACGCTGGCGACGGTCGGGCTGCGCCTGTCGTCTAAAGGGGAAAAATAAGATGGAACGAAATATCATCCTTGCCATTCTCGCCTCCGCGCTGGTCACCGCGCTGATGCGCACGGTACCTGTGTTACTGCTTTCGCGATTTCGCCTGGCGCCGGTTCTCCAGCAGTGGCTGAGCTTTATTCCGTCAGCCATTATGGCGGCAATTATCGCCGCGGAGCTGCTCGGCAAGCCGGCGCTGAGCGGTTCGGGCATCAGTATTTCGCTGCTGGCCGCCGCCGCCGCGACGGTGGCCGGTGTACTCACCCGTAGTCTGTTTGCCACGGTGATTGCGGGGATGGTCGCTTTTTCCGCACTGAGCTACCTGCTGCTTTAATTCTGCTCCTCGGCCACGCTCCGCGTGGCCTTTTCATTATCAGTTTTACCCAACGCGTTAAATTCAAATAGCGGCATTGCAAATGCAAATATCATATTTGCTCGTTAATCACCGCCTCTGTAGCTTGTAGTTTATTCATGCTTTCCATGAAATAAACTTCAGGGCGCGACGGCGGCACATGATTAAACTCGAAAATATCCATAAGACCTACCCCGGCAGCGCGCATGCGGCAATTAGCAATCTTAACCTGACGATTAATAGCGGCGAACTGTGCACCTTTGTTGGCCCCAGCGGATGCGGTAAAACCACCCTATTACGGATGATTAATCAGCTCGATAAACCGGACTCCGGTCACGTCTACGTTCAGGGAGTAAAAATAGCCGATAGCGATATTATCCAGCTGCGCCGCAAAATTGGCTTTGTGATGCAGAGCGCGGCGTTATTTCCGCACCGCACGGTGGCGCAAAATATCGCTACGGTGCCGCGTCTGCTCGGCTGGAGCAAAACGCAGATCCGCGCGCGCATTGCCGAGCTGGTCGATTTAATGTCGCTGGACCGCCTGCTCCTTGAGCGCTATCCGCACCAGCTTTCCGGCGGGCAGCAGGGACGCGTCGCCATCGCCCGGGCGCTGGCGGCCGACCCGCCGGTGCTGCTGATGGATGAGCCCTTTGCCGCTATCGACCCGCTGGTGCGCGAGCGCCTCCAGGACGAGCTTCTGCTGCTCCAGCAGCGCCTGCATAAAACGATCGTGCTGGTGACGCACGATATTAACGAGGCCATCCGCCTGGGCGACAGAATTGCCATTTTCGAGGAGGGCGGCGTGCTGGCGCAGTTTGCCTCCCCTGACCATATTTTATCGCACCCGGCCAGCGAGTTTGTCCGCCGCTTTATTGGCCCCGAGCCCAACCTCAAGCGGCTGGGCATGATTCAGGTAGGCCAGCTTCCGCGCCATGACGTGGCGCTGGTCGATGAGCAATATACGCCTATCGCCAGCAGCCACCCGACGCTCAGCAGCTCGCTGCAGCTGATCCTCGATAAGCACCAGCGCCCGCTGCAGTGGTTCGACCCGCACAGGCGAATCTCGCTGCCTGTCACCCAGCCGCTGGCCGCGCTGCATAGCCTGCGTTTTGCCTACAGCGCCCTGCTGGATGCGCCGGGCGGCGTGCTGGTGCATGTCGACAGCAGCGGAAAATATCAGGGCGCCATTTCGCACTCGTTGCTCCAGCACGTGCTGGATGGTCTGGTGGAAATTCGTCGTTATGGTTGACTGGCAGTGGATCGTCGACAACCGGATGATGATTGGTGCGCTGCTGTGGCAGCATACGCAGCTGGTGGTTATCTCGCTGTTTTTTGGCACCCTGCTGACGGGATTACTGATTATCCTGACCCTGCGCTGGCCGAAGGCCGCACAGCCACTGCTCTATCTCTGCGGGGTCCTGTTTACGATCCCCTCGCTGGCGCTGTTCATTTTACTGCTGCCGTTTACCGGCCTGTCGCTGACCACCTCAGTCATCGGCCTGACGCTCTATTCCCTGCTGATCCTGCTGCGCAACACCCTTGCCGGCATCGAGAAGCTGCCGGCGGCGGTGCTGGAGTCGGCCCGCGCGCTGGGCTACACCCGCGGCTATCGTTTTTTCGATATCGAGCTGCATCTGCTGGCGCCGTCGCTTTTTGCCGGTCTGCGCATTGCCTCAGTTACCCTCGTTGGTCTGGTGACGGTGACCGCGCTCATTGGCCAGGGCGGGCTGGGGCAGCTGCTGCTGGCGGGGTTTAACCAGGATTTTATCACTCCTGTCATTGTCAGCCTGGCGTTGAGCCTCGCGCTGTCGCTGTTATTTGACTCTCTGATAGCCCGCGTAGGCTATTGGATTACGCCCTGGGCACGCTGATGGACATCATACAGGCAACGCTGGGCTGGTTTTTACAGCCCGAACACTGGCTCACCGACAGCGGTATCCTGGTGCGCCTGCGGGAGCATATTTATTACGTTACGCTGAGCATGCTGATCGCCTCGGCCATTGCCCTGCCCACGGGGATCGCTCTTGGCTACTGGCGAAAAGGCGCCTTTATAATCATTAACTTATTTAATATCGGCAGGGCTATTCCGGCGCTAGGATTAATTTTACTGTGCATTCTTTTATTTGGCTTTAACGATATTCCGCTATTCGCCGCGCTGGTCGCCATGTCCGTTCCGCCGATTCTCACCAACGCCTGGGTCGGGATCTATCATGCCGACCGCCAGCTATGCGATGCGGCGAAAGCGCTGGGCATGACGCCGCTGCAAAGCCTTTGGCAGCTGCGGATCCCGCTGGCCGCGCCGCTTATTTTCGCCGGGATGCGCACGGCGCTGGTACAGCTGATCGCCACCGCCGTCGTCGCGGCCTATGCCGGGCTCGGCGGCCTCGGCCGGTTTCTGATCGACGGACTCGGCCAGCGCGATATTCCCCAGGTGATCGCCGGCTCGCTGGTGGTATCGCTGCTGGCCATCGGCAGCGAGCTGCTCTTTTCATTCATTGACCGGCGCTTCACCCATACCGTCAGCACCCCGGAGTATTAATTTTTTATCACCCGTAGCGGCGTCCCGAATATTTCAACCGGGCCGCAGCGTACCCGTGGCTTAACGCATCACGGATATTTATACACTTAGCGAGGCACTATGCAGAATATATTAGCTTTCCCTTTTCATCATCGCCGTTTTCGCCTGTCCCTGTTAGCCGTCGGTTTACTCAGCTTAAGCTTTAGCTCATTAGCGGAAAGCGTCACGATTGGCGGCGCTAATTTCACCGAGAGCTCTATTCTCGCTAATATTTATGCCAGCGCGCTGAAGAAAAATAATATTGAGGTCAGCACTCGGCTTAATCTCGGCAACCGCGAGATTATTATTCCGGCATTAAAGAGCGGCGAAATTGATATTGTGCCGGAATATCTTGGCGCCCTGCTTAACTATTACGACGGTAAAACCCTGGCCACCAGCCAGAGCGATGTCAGCGCCGAGCTTGCTAAAGCCCTGCCCGCCGACTTCGCGCTGCTGACGCCTTCGCCGGCAACCTCGATTACCGCGTGGGCCGTTCGCGCCGACACGGCGAAAAAATACGGTTTGAGTAAGCTTTCCGATCTGCAGCCCATCGCTCATGAGCTGACGATCGGCGGGCCGCCGGAGCTGGCGGTACGCGCGCTCGGCCTGCCGGGTCTTAAGCGCGTCTATGGAATCGAATTTAAGGCGGTAAAGTCTCTTGATATGGGCGGGCCGCTGACCCGCCTGGCGCTCAACTCCGGCAAAATCGACGTCGCGACGGTTATCTCCACCCAGGGCAACCTGGCGAAAGAGGATTGGGTGGTGCTGGCCGACGATAAGCACGAGCAGCCGAGCCAGAACGTGGTGCCGCTGGTGCGTAAAGCCAGCCTCACGCCGACGGTGAGCAAGGTGCTGAACGAGGTATCCGGCAAGCTGAATAACGCCGCTCTGATTGAGCTCAATCAGCAGGTCGATCTGCAGCATAAAGACCCGGCAGCGGTTGCCGAACAGTGGGTCAATACCCATCTGGCAAGCCACTAATCTCTCCATGCCAGGGATCGGCAATGACAGGAAACGAGCCGCAAAATGTCTGAAAATCATATGATTCTGAACCTGTTTTTCTTTAATCCGCAGGGGGATTACCGCTTCTCATGGCGCCATCCGCAGGCGCCGGGCAAAGAAATTTTCACCCTCGGCTACTACGCGGAGCTGGCGAAGAAGGCCGAGGCCGCCACCCTCGACGCCATTTTCATCGCCGATCACATCGCCATCTGGGATACGGTACCCAGCGGCTTAACCCACTACGCGAACGCGCGCCTGGAGCCCATCACCCTGCTCGCCGCCCTCGCCGCCGTGACCGAACATATTGGCCTGATGGGCACCGCCTCCACCTCCTACAACGAGCCTTACAACCTTGCCCGCTATTTCGCCTCGCTGGACTTCCTCAGCAACGGCCGGGCGAGCTGGAACGTGGTCACCTCGTGGCTGGAAGAGGAAGCGGCGAACTTCGGCCTCGACCAGCTTCCGCAGCACGGCAACCGCTACCAGCGCGCCGGGGAGTTTATCGATGTCGTCACCCGGCTTTGGGACTCCTGGGAGGACGATGCCGTGCTGTATGACAAAACGAGCGGCCTGTTTGCCGATTCGCATAAGGTGCACCACCTCAACCATCGCGGTGAGTTCTTTAACGTTCGCGGGCCGCTCAACGTCCCGCGTCCGCCGCAGGGCCATCCGGTGCTGGTCCAGGCGGGATCTTCCGAGGCGGGGAAAAACCTCGCCGCGGCGTGGTCAGATATGCACTTCGTGTTCATTAAATCCATTGCAGAGGGCCTGGCCTATCGTCAGGAGATGAATCAGCGGCTGCGGGGCTACGGGCGCGATCCGGCGCACTTTAAAATCATCGCCGGCGTTCTGCCCGTGGTGGTCAATTCCGACGCCGAGAAGGAGGAGCGGCAGCGGCTTAACGAGCGTTTGATGAGCGACCAGATGGCGATAGATCTGCTCTCATCCTATCTGCGGATGGATTTAAGCGCCCATTCGCCGGACCAGCCCCTGCCGCCGCTGCCGGACGAGGAGACGTTTGACGGCATCCGCACCGCGCTGCGGCTTATCCGCCACTACGATCCCAGCCTGACCGTTCTGCAGCTGGGTCGCCTGCTGCTGCAAAGCTCCGACAGCTGGCTGCTGATCGGCAGCGCGGAGGAGGTCGCCGAAGCGCTGACCGCCACCTGGCGCGCCGGCGCGGCGGACGGATTTAACCTGATGTTCCCGCTGCTGCCGGGGGATTTCGATCGCTTCGTCGACCAGGTGGTGCCGATTCTGCAGCGTAACGGCGCGATGCGCACCAGCTACCCGCCGGGCACGCTGCGGGAGAAGCTCGGGCTACCGGCGGCGGAAAACCGCTTTGCTGCGGCCGATCCGCGCTAGCCCGCGCCGAAGGAGGCCCGGCCTCCTTCACAAACTTACAGCCGGGTCACGCCCCTTGTCGCCGCCTCAGCGCGCCACGCCAGCAGCTGCGCATACGGCTGGCGCGTCACGACGCTAAAATCGTCGATCAGCTGCGCCTCGCAAATATCCCGATACTGCGCCCCGCTAACCAGCTGATGCAGCGCCTCGCGTAAGAGCGCAATCGTCGCCGGCGGCGTATCCTTGCTGCTTATCAGCGGCAGCCCCGGCGCCGACGGGCTGCGTCCGATAACGCACAGACCGGCAAGCAGCGCCGGTTCGTGGCGCTGCAGCAGCGCCCAGCTGACGCAGTCAATCGCCGCAATATCGGCGGTTCCCTGCTGTAATTCAATCAGCGACTGGCGGTGGCTGCCGCTCCAGCGCACGGCGGAAAAAAACCGGCCGCTCTCGGCCAGCGGAGCCACCATGTTCCGCAGCGCATTGTAGCCGGACTGCGAATCTGGCGAATTACACACCGCCCGCCGCTGGCGAAAATCCGCCAGCGTCCGATGCTGATTCACTGCCTGGCTCACCAGCAGGCTGCGGTAGTTCACGCCTTCACACCCCGCCGCCGCGTAGTGAAAACAGCCGACGATCTGCACCTCCGGGAGCAGGGTCACCAGCGGATAGCCGCAGGTCTGGCTCAGCAGCAGCTGCGGATCGCGCCAGTGGTTCAGCAGCTCATCCCGGGGCCATCGCGTCGGCAGGTCCTCCACCGCCACCCCGCGGGCCGCGAGGATCTCGCGCAACGCCAGCCACAGCGCCCGCGTCTCTTCATGATTAACCGCATACATGGGAAAATCGACAACGTTACTCATGGTTCTCCCCCGCGCCGCTCTGCTTTTTAACGCCGGGATGGGCGTTCACCTCTACCGCACGGAACAAAAAGCGCCGCAGCCATTCGCCATAGCCGCGCACCAGAAATCCGTGGTTACGCTGCCGGTAGTTCTCCCGTTCGAGCAGATAAAGTTTACGCAATCCGTACCAGGGAACCCCCGGCAGGTCGTGATGGACTGAATGATAGTTCAGGTTAAGAAACAGCACGCGCCACGGCAGCCCCGCTTCATTAATCACCGAGCGCGCCAGCGGATCGTCGGCGGCCCGATGCTCAAGGAAGGAGCGAACCTTGGTGAGCGCCAGCGCCGGATAGCTGACGACGGCGACAAAATAGAGTGGCGAAAAATCAACGCGCGCCATCAGCGCAAACAGGCCGGCCAGCAGCAGGCCGTGCGTAGTCCACATCGCCATCGCCGCCTTCTGACGCAGGCGAAAAGCGCGCCATGCGCTGACGAGCGTTTGCGCAATATCCAGCAGCGGCGCCAGCAGCAGCCGTCCGATAAAGGTGTTGCGCAGATGAATCACCTTGCGCTGCCAGGGCGCGAAACGCCGCCAGCTCTCGGCGGTAAAATAGTAGGATTCGGGATCATCGACCGGTATCGTGAGATGGTGATTATCGTGGTGCGCGAGATGCGAATCCCGGTACAGGCCGTAGGGATACCACACCGCCAGCGGCAGGATGCCCAGCAGCTGGTTCAGCCGCGGCCAGCGCGTCGGATGGCCGTGTATCAGCTCATGCTGTAAAGACATATACCAGGCGCTAAACCAGATCAGCAGCAGCGTCGCCGGCAACAGCCCCAGGGTTTGCCAGTACGCGAGGGTGGCGAACCAGCCGCCGTAGATGGTGATAATCAGGAGCCAGGTCGGAAGTTCACTGCGCCATAGGCGGCTGCGTGAAAGCTGGTGAATCAGGTCGCGCTGCTGGGGGTGCAAATAGACAGACGTTTTTTTTGCCATTACTGCAAATACCGTTTCCGCGTTATCTTTTATCCTTCGAAGATGTGAGATAACACGGAGAATAACAAAGTATTTAAATCACTTAGCTTTGCCAGAACCGCGAGTTTGGCGAAGCGCTTGCAGGGCGCTGCCGATGCGGATGATGGCGGATATTGACCGCGGAGACGTCACCTCCCCGACCCGCGCGACTATGACCCCTATGCCTGGGCCGAAACCGTCCCCCGCGACTCGCCGATTATCCATATTAAACAAAGCATGTTGGATAAAGGCGGGCATCGACCGTTTACATTACAGTATAATGTTAACGGACGGATCCAACCCGAACCGCTGCCCGGCGCGCTCATACGCGGCGGCGCCGAGGATAACGAGATCTGCCTTGAGCTCAGTTTTAAAGAACGCGAACCGACCGATAGCCAGGTTGTCGCCGATATCGCTGAAAGCGTGGCCTTTTCGGCCCCGACATCGATAGCGGAGTCGAGGATCTGCAGGTCTAAATGATTGGGTCCGCATCGCCTGATGCCGACCGTTTAACAGGAGTGTGTCATGCCATCGTTAAGAGTCGCCTTTATCAAAGCCAACTGGCACGCGGAAATCGTCAGCCAGGCCGAGACCGGTTTCCGCCAGGAGCTGGATCGTCAGCAGGCGGAATACGCTGTCGATAGCTGGGATGTCCCCGGGGCGTTTGAAATGCCGCTGCTGGCCCAGCGGCTGGCGAAAAGCGGCAACTATGATGCCATCGTCTGCGCCGCGCTGGTGGTTGACGGCGGGATCTATCGCCATGACTTCGTGGCCCAGGCCGTGGTCAGCGGTCTGATGCAGGCGCAGCTGGCGACGGAAGTGCCGATGTTCTCGGTCTCTCTGACGCCGCACAACTTCCAGCCCGCCGCCGAATTTATCGATTTTTATCGCGAGCACTTCGTGAAAAAGGGCCAGGAAGCGGCGAAGGCGGTACTGCAGATCCATCGTCTGCCGCTGTCAAAAGCCTGAGAAGATGAAATTAAGCTCTCCTCCCGACGGCGACGAGTCCCTGAGCCTGCGGGCAGCCGGGCTCCACTAGTCACCGACGAGCTGACGGCGCAGGCCCTGCTCAATCCCCTGCTTTAGTCCCGACGGCCACGACAGCGGCCGCCGGGCTACTTCATCAGCGCCTGGAACTGCGGGTTAAACTCATCGAAAATAGGCAACGCGGCGGCGCCGAGCGCGGCGGTATCGGTGCCGGTCATCCCCATTTTCACCCGCATCCCCGTCAGGTAGCGCCCGCGCACCGACTGATACAGCGGCGGCAGGCGCGCCAGCACTTTTTCCAGCAGCGGCGCCGGCATCGTCCCACCCACCACCACCGTTTCGGCATCAAAGACGCACTCCAGCAGGTTGATCGCCTGGCGCAGCGGCGGCAGCGCGCTGTCAATCCAGCGGTCGAACAGCGCTTCATCCACCGCCAGCAGGTCTTCTGGCAGCGCCCGATAGGGGTCAAGACCGCAAAACTCGTAGGCCGCCTGCAGCGAAACATAGCGCTCAAGGCAGCCCTGATTGCCGCAGTAGCACGTCCGGCCGCCCGGCTGGACGACGATATGCCCGACCTCCCCGGCGTTGTGCGCATGTCCGGTATAAATATGTCCGTCGGTAAAAATACCGGCGCCCAGCCCGGTACCGATATAGAGATAGACAAAGGAGTTCAGATGGCGGGCAACGCCGTGAAAACGCTCGCCGATGGCCGCCACCGTCGCGTCGTTTTCGAGGGTGACCGGCAGGCCGCTAAGCCGCGCCAGTTCAGATTCGACGTCCACGCCTTCCCAGCCGTTCAGAGTCGTCGGCCCGGTGGAGGAGATCCCCTCTACGCCAAAGGGCCCGGGCATCACCACGCCAATTCCCAGCACCCGGCCCCAGTCGAGCCCCGGCAGCATACGCAGCTGCTGTATAACTTCGCCAATGCGGGCAAAGGTGGCACCAGGCTGGGGCTTTTGCACCAAAATGAGCCGGCGAAAATGGATCTCGCCGGTGAGATCCACCAGCACCACGATCAGCGTTTGATGATCGAGATGAATGCCGATTGACCACGCGCTGGAAGGGTTGAGGCTCACCGGCACCGCGGGCTGGCCGCGCCCCGCCGCCCGCCGCGGCGCGTGGCTGGTGAGGATCTCCATCTGCTGCAGCTCGGCGACAATGTTAGAGACCGTTTGCGGGGTCAGCGCGGTTAAGCGCGCCAGCTCCGCGCGGGTTAATTTGCCGTGCAGACGCACGGCTTCAATCACCACCCGCCGGTTGTGCACCCGCGCGTGCTCAAGGTTTGTTCCCGATGTTTTCATCCTTTCCCTTCCTTGCCTTTCCCAGGCGCCTGATGCTGCAATTCTAGCCCTCGTCACAAATCCCGCAATCACATTCTCGGGCGGACTTTCGCCTGGCACAAGCTTTGCTACGCTTATGCCAAGGGCCACGAATGACCTTGCGGCTGTATTGTCGCCCCGATTAAATCAATCAAATTGATTTAATAAATCATATCCCTTTTTTCTCAGTACAGCGGAGAGCAACATGAAATACCACAGCACACTTCGGGTGAAGGCCGGTCTGTTGGCTATGCTCGTCATCAGCGGCAGCGCGGCCGCGGCCGCCACCCAGGTCAACGCCCTGTTTATGACCCAGGCGGCGTACAGCGAAAACGATATTCGTGCGATGACCGCCGACTTCGAAAAGCAAAATCCGGATATTAAAATCAACCTTGAGTTCGTCCCCTATGAAGCGCTGCATGACAAGATCGTCGCGGCGCGCGGTGCCGGCGGTAACGGCTATGACGTGGTGCTCTTCGATGCCATCTGGCCGGCGGAGTTTAGCCGCTTCGATCTGCTGCAGGACGTCTCGGCGCGGATCCCCGCCGACGAGCGGGAAAAGGTGTTCCCTGGCGCAATGAATACCGTGGTCTACAAAGGCAAAACCCTCGGGATGCCGTGGATCCTCGACACCAAGTATCTCTACTACAACAAAGCCATGCTCGAAAAAGCCGGCATCAAGCAGGTGCCGACCACCTGGCAGCAGGTGCTGGACGACGCCAAAATTCTTAAAGATAAAGGCGTGGTGAAATACCCGCTGGTGTGGAGCTGGTCCCAGGCGGAAGCGCTGGTCTGCGACTACACCACCCTCGTCTCCGGCTTCGGCGGTAAGTTCTACCAGGACGGCAAGCTCGACTTCTCCACGCCGGCTTCGCTGAAAGCGGTTACGCTGATGAAGAAATCGCTGGACGACGGCCTGACCAACCCCGCCTCGCGCGAATATCTCGAAGAGGATGTCCGTAAAGCCTTCTCCAACGGCGATGCGGCGTTCGCGCTGAACTGGACCTATATGTACAACATGGCCAACGACCCGAAACAGAGTAAAGTCGCCGGCGACGTCGGCATTATTCCCGCCCCCGGCGATACCCCGGATAAAGCAGGAGCCGTCAACGGCTCGATGGGCTTAGGCATTGCTAAAGCCAGCCAGCACCCGGAGCAGGCGTGGCAGTATATCCACTACCTGACCTCGCAGCCGGTGCAGGATAAATACGCCAAACTCAGCCTGCCGGTGTGGAAATCCTCCTACCACGACCCGGCGGTCGCTCAGGGCCAGGAGAGCCTGATCGTCGCCGCGGACAAATCGCTGAACGTCATGCTGTCGCGCCCGGAAACCGCCGACTATTCGCGGCTCTCCAACACCCTGCAGCAGCAGCTTCAGGCGGTGCTTCAGGGTAAAGAAACCCCGGAAGTCGCCATGCAGACCGTGGATAAAAGCGCGGCCCGCCTGCGTTAAGGACTTTTGATGCTGAGTTTGCAACAACGCGAGCGTCGTCAGGCATGGGTGCTGCTGGCGCCCATGCTGGTGGCGATGTTCCTGCTGACGGCCTGGCCGCTGGCGCGCACCCTGTGGCTAAGTTTTACCGATACCGCGCTGGTGGGAAACGGTGAGGCGACGAACTACGTCTGGCTGGAGAACTATCTCTATGCCCTGACCGACCCGGATTTTCGCGCCGCCTTTGCCCGTACGCTCTATTTTACCGTGGTCTCCGTCGCCATTGAAGGCGTTATCGGCGTGCTGGTCGCGCTGTTGCTCAATCAGCGCTTTGTCGGACGCAATATCCTGCGGGTGCTGGTGATACTGCCCTGGGCGCTGCCGACCATCGTCAACGCGATGATGTGGCGGCTTAACTTTAACCCGGACTACGGCAGCATTAACGCGCTGCTCAGCCAGCTGGGGATTATCGACGGCTACCGCAGCTGGCTGGGGTCGCCGGACTCAGCGCTGAATGCGGTGATGCTGGCGGATATCTGGAAAAACTATCCGCTGGTCACGCTGCTGGTGCTGGCGGCGCTGCAGTCCATTCCTGAGGATCTGTACGAGGCGGCGCGCCTCGACGGAGCCGGATCGTGGCGGCGCTTTCGCGCCATCACCTTCCCGGCCATCGCCGCCCCGCTGGGCGTGGCGCTGGTGCTGCGGACCATCGACGCCTTCAAGGTGTTCGATATCATCTACGTGATGACCCGCGGCGGCCCGCTCGACAGCACCAAAACCCTCAGCTTTTTCGTCTATCAGGAGTCCTTCAGCTATCTGCGGGCGGGCAGCGGCGCGGCCTACGCCATTCTGATGACCCTGATGTGCGCTCTGCTGATCGCCCTGTATCTGTTTATGCTGCTGCGCCAGCGCCGCCGGAGCACTGAATATGAAGCGTAAAGTCCGTACTCTCCTGCGCTATCTGGCGGCGGCGCTGGTCGCCCTGTCGATTCTGGCGCCGATGCTGTGGCTATTTTTGATGAGCGTCAGCACCCCCGCCGATCTGACCCGCGTCCCGCTGGAGTGGCTACCGCGGCAGTGGGACTTTAGCCGCTACGGCCGCCTGCTCTCCCTGCAGCCCGGCGAGCCGGGGGCGCTATTTTTACCCGCGCTGCGCAACAGCCTGCTGGTCGCCGCCGGGGCGACGCTGGTCTCGCTGGCGCTGGCGGTGCCCGCCGCCTTTAGCTTCTCGCGCTATCCGGGCCGCGACGGCTGGCTGTACGCCGGTCTGGGTATTTATATGGTGCCGCCGGTGGCCTTCGTCCTGCCGCTGTATTTTATTCTCGAACATTTCGGCCTGCTCAATACCCGCAGCGGGCTGGTGCTGGTCTACTGCTCGCTGATTATGCCGTTCCTCACCTGGATGGTGAAAAACCAGTTTGACGCGCTGCCGCAGGATATTGAGCAGGCCGCGCGCCTCGACGGGCTGCGGGTGTGGCAGGTGCTGCTGCGCATCACTATACCGCTGGCGAAACCGATGCTCGGCGCTTCGGCGCTGTTTGGCTGGCTGCTGGCATGGGATGAGTTTTTCTATTCGCTGCTGTTTACCAGCAATATCGCGGCCCAGACGCTGCCGGTCACCATCGCCGGGTTTACCGCCGGTCGCGCCACCGACGATGGTCTGGTGGCCGCCGTCGGTATTCTCGCCTCGGTCCCGCCTCTGTTTATCGCTATCTGGTTACAAAAAACGCTGGTCAGCGGCCTCACTAACGGTGGAAGTAAAGGATAACTATGCACAAGCTCGCCGCGCCCGTGCTCTATATCGCGGGCAATTACAATATTGATTTGATTATGGGCACCCTCGCGCAGTGGCCTCTGCCGGGGACGGAGGTGATGCTGGAGCATAGCGCCCTGCGCCCCGGCGGCTCGGCGGGCAACTGCGCCCTGGCGCTGGCCGCCATGCAGATCCCGCATCGCACCATCGGCTGCCAGGGCGATGACGCCTTTACCGCCTGGCTGGCGGCCCAGTTTCCGGGCAGCGCCGAGCGCTGGCCGCAGTACGCCTGCGAAACCTCGCTGACGGTGGCGGTAACGCATCCCGATAAAGAGCGCTCTTTCCTCAGCAACTACGGGCATATTACCCGCCTCTCCGCCGACGACGTTCTCGCCCAGCTTCCCGACCAGGCGACGGCCGGCGATATCGTGCTGCTCTGCGGGACATTTTTGTGCACCGCCCTGCTGCCGCACTATCCGGCGCTGCTGCGGGCGCTGCGTCAGCGCGGTTTTCAGGTCGCCGTGGATACCGGATGGCCGCCGCAAAGCTGGGACCCGGCGCTGCGCGAAGCGGCGCACCAGTGGCTTGCCGATTGCGACTGGCTGCTGCTCAATGAAGTCGAAACCCTCGGCCTCGCCGCGATGAGCGAGCTGCCGCAGGCGGCCCGCAGCCTGGCGTCGCGCCTCAGCGGCCGGGGCGGCTGCATCGTCAAGTGCGGCGCGGAGGGAGCCTGGTGGTGGACCGCGGAGCGCGGCGACCGCGCGCCGGTGAAGCCGGTCGAGGTGATTGACACCATCGGCGCGGGCGACAGCTTTAACGCCGGCTTTCTCGCCGGGTTGTTAAACGGCCAGCCGGCATCACAGGCGCTGCGCTGGGGCAACGCCGTCGCCGCGCACGCTATTAGCACCTCTCCCCGCCACTATCCTGACTGGCGAACCCTGCAACACCACATTGAGGAGACCGCCGATGGCCAGCGTTGAGCTGATAAAAGTCGCCAAACATTACGGCAAACAGACGGTGCTTCAGCCGCTGGATTTGACCATTCCTGACGGCAGCTTCACGGTGCTGGTCGGGCCGTCCGGCTGCGGGAAATCGACCCTGCTGCGGCTGCTGGCCGGACTTGAGGCCCTCTCCGCCGGTCAAATTTTGATGAACCGCCAGCCGATCGGCGATCTCGATCCCGCCGACCGCGACGTGGCGATGGTCTTTCAGAGCTACGCGCTCTACCCGCACCTGACGGTGGCCGAAAACCTCGCCTTCCATATGCAGGTCAAAAAGGTCGATAAAGAGACGCAGAAAAGCAAAGTCCAGCATATCGCCAGCCTGCTGGGGATCGATAAGCTGCTGGCCCGCTACCCGCGCGCGCTTTCCGGCGGCCAGCGCCAGCGCGTGGCGATGGGCCGGGCGATGGTACGCAACCCGCAGGTTTTCCTGTTTGATGAACCGCTCTCCAACCTTGACGCCCAGCTGCGCATGGAGCTGCGGGCGGAGATCAAATCGCTGCACCAGCGCTTTAAAACCACCATGATTTACGTCACCCACGATCAGGTTGAAGCTATGACTCTGGCCGACCAAATCGTGGTCATGCGCGAGGGCCTTATCGTCCAGCAGGGGCCGCCGCTGGAGATTTACGATCGCCCCTGCAACACCTTTGTGGCCCGCTTTATCGGCTCGCCGCCGATGAACCTGCTGGCGGGAGAGATCGTCAGCCGCGACGGGGTTCCCGGCGTGCGCTGCGGCGAGCTGTGGCTGGCGCTGCCGGAACGTTGGCAGCGGGCGGCGGCTCAGCAGGGAAGCGCGCCGGTCACCGTCGGCCTGCGCCCGCAGGATATCCAGCCGGCCGCTGACGGCCTGCCCGGGACGGTTAATATTATGGAGGTTACCGGGGAATCCACCCTGCTGCATCTCGACTGGCAGGGATTCCCGGTGCACGTGCAGGTTGCCGGACGTATCGACGCCCGGCTCCAGCAGCCGCTGAATCTCGCCGCCCGACGCGAGAAAATCCACCTCTTCGATGCCGCCAGCGGCGAGCGGCTGGCGGAGGAGGACTAGCCGACGCGGGTGCCCTGGGCGGCGCCCGCGCTGTTTTCGGCGAAACAGGGTAAATAGCGGATACCGGCGATGACGCCGGCCGCGGCGCAGATCATCAGCGACATTCCCAGCGATTGCCCCCAGCCGACCAGCGCCAGCCCGAGGCCAATCAGCAGATAGTAGGCGAGACCGAAAATGGCCCCGGCGGTGCCGCGACAATCGCTGTAGGCGCCGAGCGCCGAACCGAGCACCAGCGGGATCGCCATAGCGAAAGCCAGCGCGATGCCGGCCATCGGCAGCAGGAACCAAAGCGAGTCGCGCCAGAGGTACACCGCCGCGCCGCCGATAAGATGGAGCCAGCAGGCGAGCAGCAGCATCCGTCCCTGAGTCACGCCCCTGCGTAGCAGCCGGCGATTCAGCAACGCCCCGGCCAGGGAGCCGCTGGCCAGCGCAATACCGCTGTAGCCAAACGCGGCGACCGGCAGGCGCAGCTGCGCGAAGATAAACGGCGCCAGGCTGTAATAGCTGAACAGGCTGACGTTGAACGCCGCGATCAGGATGACCGCCAGGCCAATCTGCCCGTCCGTCGCCATCCGGCGCAGCACCGGCACAAACGCGGTCTTCGCGCTCTGCGCCGGCCGCGTCTCCGGCAGCAGCCAATGGCACAGCAGCAGCAAGACGCCGGCCAGCAGCGCCAGGGCGAAGAAAACGCCGCGCACTCCCCAGCCGGCGGCAAGTAAACCGCCGATCCAGACGCCTGCCGCCGGACTCACCGCCAGCGCCAGGCCAATAAGCGAAAACAGGCCGGCGAGCCGGCGGCCGCTAAAACGGTCCCGCAGTATCGTCTGGCTGACAACCGATCCGCTCGCCGCGCCAAATGCCGCTACGATCCGCGCCAGCAGCAGCAGGGTGAAATCCGTTACCGCCAGCGCCATCGCGCAGCCGAGGGCGTACACCGCGATCCCCGCCAGCAGCGCCGGACGCCGACCGTACAGATCGCTCGCCCGCCCCCAAAAAAGAACCCCGAGAGCAAAGCCGATAAAGTAAACCGCCAGGGTTTGCGCCGCCTGCTGCGCGCTGACGGCAAAACGGACGCTGATATCGGTCAACGCCGGGCTGTAAATGGTTTCCACAATCTGCGGAAACATCAGTAATGCGGTAACCAGCACTATGGCCGAACGCCCGAACATATCCACCTCCTGATAATAAGAGGCGCTATTGTAGGCAGGCCGCGGATCGGACATTATAAACATAGTGACTATATATATCGGAAATCGGACATTATGGCGTGGCTCGATGCGCAGGCGGCATTCAACCCGGATGCGCTGAACAAAACGGTGGTTGGCGTCCGGTCGGCGCTGGGCAACCATGACTCCGGCAGCCACCGGCACGACATGGCGCAGATCCTTTTTACCCGTCAGGGCTGCGTGAGCCTGACGCTCAACGACGGCGCGCTGTTGTGCCTGCTCCCTCCCACCCGGGCGGCGTGGATCCCGGCGGGCATACGCCATCGCGCGGAGATGAAAAGCATCGTCGACTATCGCTCGGTGTGGTTTGAGCCCTCCCGCTTTCCGGCTCTCCCCCAACGCCCGGCGATCCTCAACGTCGGCCCGCTGCTGCGCGAGCTGCTGGAGCGGGTGGCGGCGAGCCCGTGGGAAAGCGACTGGGAGAGCGGTACCGGCTGGCACCTTGCCGCCCTGTGCGCGGCGGAGATTAGCGCGGCGGCCCATGAGCCGATGATGCTCGCCCTGCCGCAGGATAAGCGCCTCGCCGCGCTGGGCGGCCACGCGCTGCCGCCGACGCTACGGGCGCTCTCCGCAGAGTGCGGCGCCAGTGAAAAGACCATCAGCCGTATTTTGCGCCGCGACACCGGGATGTCCTGGCAGCAGTGGCGGCAGCAGTGGCGATTGATGAAGGCGGTGGAGCTGCTGGCGACGGGGAAACGCATTACCGATGCCGCGCAGGCGCTGGATTTCGCCAGCGACAGCGCCTTTATCTACTTTTTCCGCACCATGACGGGGATGACGCCGGGGCGCTATCTTTCGTCATCGACCGTGATTTAACGCTCGCGCTCCGGCGCAAACGGCGGCAGCTTCTGGAACGTATTCTGCAGCCCTTCGGACCACGCCCTGCGGATGGTGTTGAAGTAAGGATCGCTTTCGGTTATCCGATGCTGCTCCGCGCCGCTCAGGCTGCCGCTGCGGTAGAGCAGCGTATCAAGGGGCAGGCCGACGGAGAGGTTGCTGCGCAGCGTCGAATCTATGGAGATCAGCGCGCAGCACATCGCCTGCTCCAGCGGCGTGTCTATAGTCAGCACCCGATCGATAATCGGTTTGCCGTACTTGCTTTCGCCAATCTGGAAATAGGGCGTATCGCGGGTGGCCTCAATAAAATTACCTTCCGGGTAGATATGGAACAGGCGGTGCGTCTCCCCCGCCAGCTGGCCGCCCAGCAGCAGGTTACAGTTAAAGTTGGTATTGCCGCAGTTTTGCTGGTTGCTGCTGTCGCGCTGAATAACCTCCTGCAGCGTTTTGCCCACCAGCATCGCCGCGTCATACATGGAGCTTACCTGCATCAGGTTAGGCTCCTGCTGGGTGCGAATTCGCGCGCTCAGCAGGCTAATCACGCTTTGGGTCGTAGCCAGATTGCCGGCGGACTGCAGCACCAGCACCCGTTCAGCCTCCTGCTGAAAAACATGAAGCTTTTTGAAAGTCGCAATATGATCCACGCCCGCATTGGTGCGCGAATCTGAGGCGAATACCAGCCCATCCGCTAAACACATGGCCACACAGTAGGTCATCGTTCTCCGTTCCTGCCTTTATTGCTGCTGTGCCTGTTGCGAATGCTCGCGCACTTCAGCGTTGGTTAACATAATTTCCCCGCCGCCGCCCAGTCGGGTACCGCGCACCGGACAGGCGTCAAGATAGTCCAGCCCGGTCGCCAGCCGCAGGTGCTGATTCAGGTTACGGGTATTATTGGTAATATCAAACGATTTCCAGCGCCCGTTGAGCCACACCTCGGCCCAGGCGTGCATCGCCACGTGCTGCGCGTTATCGCTATAAACATAGCCGCTAACGTAGCGCGCCGGGATCTCCATCGCCCGACAGCAGGCGAGGAAAACGTGGGTATGATCCTGGCACACGCCCTTAGATCGCGCGAAAGCGTCGGCGGCGGAGTCCTGCACCTGGGTGGCTCCCGGCGAGTATGGCATTTTTACCAGCAGTTCCGCCATCAGCTGATTGAGGCTCGCCTCCGGCTCATCGGCGCGGTACAGGTTCCGGGCAAACTCGCGGATCCGCTCGTCGGGGCGGGTCAGCGGCGTACAGCGTAAAAAGACCAGCGGTGAGAGCAGCTCCTCTTCGTCTACCCCGCACTCCTCATCCTCCTGCGCGATATCGACCACTCCGCTGGCGCGAATCGCGATCTCTTTATGCGGGTTATCCAGCGTCAATACGTGCAGCACGTTGCCCCACGCATCGGTGGTCGTAATGCTCGCCCCGTCCGGCAGCGTCAGCGTCCAGGAGCTGATTTTTTGCCGGCCGGAGCTGCGCGGCGTCAGGCGCAGATACTGAGTCGAAAACTTGACTTCTTCATCGTAGCCATAGCGGGTCAGGTGGTCGATAACCAGTTTCATAGCGCCTCCAGATAGGTTTGTCTGATGCTGTCGGACAGGGCGTTGATCCGCGCCAGCAGTCCGTTGAGGTAACTCTGCAGGTCGGCGCTGGCCAGGTCTTCCCGGGTGCTGAAGCGCAGGTCGACGTTCAGCTGATGCGCCAGGCGCAGCGGCAGATGGGAGCGATCGTTGGCGATATGCTCCAGCTGGCCGATCAGATCGGAAATTGAGGCCCGGAGCGAGCGCGGGACGTCGTTGCGCAAAATTAGCAGCTCCATAACCGTCTCCCGGCTCACCGGCTGGCGATAAATACTGTTGTAGGCTTCGCGCGCGCTGACCGCGTTCAGCAGCGTGTCCAGCCGGTAGTACTCGCGCACCGGGTCCGGGTCGCTGCTCAGCTGCTGGTCCTTGATCAGCAGCAGCTGGGTGGTCGCGTAGGCCCGTTCAATCAGCGTGCCGATGCCGATAAAGCTGAGGGCGTCGTTGCGCAGCAGCGTGCCCAGCACCGCGCCGCGAAACAGGTGCACCCGCTCTTTTACCCACTCAAGGAAACCATCGCTGCCGAGCTCGCTAATCCCCTGCTGGCGTAGCCTGCGCAGCTCAATCCGCGTCGCGTTAATGCACTCCCATACCTCCGCGGAGAGGCTGCCGCGCACCGCGTGGGCGTTATTCCACGCCATCTCGACGCAGCTGTAGATGCTGCCGGGGTTGTTGCCGTCGAGGGCAAAGAAGTTAAACAGATTGCCCATCGAGAAGCGCGCGTGGCGCTCCTGAAACAGCTCGTGGGTCTGCGACAGGTTCAGCGGTAGGGCCAGATCCCGCGCCTGCTGGCTATGACGGGGGATCATCGAGAGTTTCCAGGTTACGTCGAGCACCCGGGCGTAGCTTTCCGCGCGTTCCAGATAACGCGCCATCCAGAACAGTTCACTCGCTGTACGACTTAGCATGATTCGTCATCCTCCATCACCCAGGTATCTTTGGTGCCGCCGCCCTGCGATGAGTTCACCACCAGCGAGCCTTCCGTCAGCGCCACCCGCGTCAGGCCGCCGGGCACCAGGCGGATCTCCTGGCCGGAAAGCACGAAAGGACGCAGATCGATATGCCGGGGCGACAGGCCGTCTTCGACGAAGGTCGGGCAGGTCGAGAGCGCCAGGGTATCCTGGCCGATGTAGTTGGCCGGGTTTGCCAGCAGGCGCTGGCGGAACGCTTCACGCTCTTCTTTCGTCGAACGCGGGCCGACCAGCATGCCGTAGCCTCCGGCGCCGTGCACTTCCTTAACCACCATCCGATCGAGGTTGTTAAGCACGTACAGCAGGTCTTCCGGCTTGCGGCACTGCCAGGTCGGGATATTGTTGAGGATCGGCTGTTCGCCGAGATAGAAGCGGATCATCTCCGGCACAAAGGGGTAGATCGATTTATCGTCGGCCACGCCGGTGCCGATCGCGTTCGCCAGCACTACGCCTCCCGCGCGGTACACCGACAGCAGGCCGGGCACGCCGAGCATCGAATCGGCGCGGAAGGCCAGCGGGTCAAGATAGGCGTCGTCGACGCGGCGGTAGATCACGTCGACCCGCCGCGGCCCCTCGGTGGTGCGCATATAGACCGCGTCCGCTTTAATAAACAGATCGGCGCTCTCCACCAGCTCAACCCCCATCTGCTGGGCAAGAAAGCTGTGTTCAAAATAGGCGCTGTTAAAGCGGCCCGGCGTCATCACCACCACGCAGGGATCGTCCACGGGGGAGCTTTCACGCAGGGTTTGCAGCAGATAGCCCGGATAGCGCTCCACCGGCGCAATATGGTGCTGTTCAAACATCTCGGGATAGAGACGCATCATCATTTTGCGGTTTTCGAGCATATAGGAGACGCCCGACGGCGTGCGCAGATTGTCCTCCAGCACGTAGTACTGGCCGTCGCTGTTGCGCACCATATCGACCCCGGTGATATGGGCGTAGATATTATTGGGTAGATTAATCCCCTGCATGCAGGGCTGGTATTGATCGTTCGCCAGCACCTGTTCCGCCGGAATAATCCCGGCGCGCAGGATATTCTGCTCGTGGTAGATATCGTAAAGGAAGGCGTTCAGCGCCTTCACCCGCTGGCGGATGCCGCGATCGATGCGCCGCCACTCGGCGGCGGGGATAATGCGCGGTACGCTATCAAACGGGATCAGCCGTTCGGTCCCCTCGCCTTCGCCATACACGTTAAAGGTGATGCCAATACGGTGAAAAAGCAGCTCCGCCTGCTCTTTTTTTTGCCGGATAGAGAATTGATCGGTGTTGTGAAACCATTGCCACCAGGCGTTATAGTGCTGGCGCTGCTGTCCCTCGACGGTAAGCATCTCGTCATAATAATGCCCGTCAGGAAGCGTTATTTTTATCATGGCCGTCTCCTCCGGTTGTACTCACTTTGGGGTAACCCCGGGAAGAGATAAGCATTAATTATGCCAGGTCACGGCCGGTAACCTGGCTGTGCAAGCCCGCAGCCTCGCGCCGCTTAACTGTGCAAAAAACAACCCGTCATTTTTCTTATATTTCACCCGGACTGCACCACGATGAGGCACGGAAAGCCGCTTTGCGCCATTACGGCGAGAGCGTCTCCAGCCAGCGCGCATAGCGCTCCGGCCAGGCGACGGTTGGCGTGCCCGGGCGTCCCATCCCAAAGCCGTGACCGCCGCTGGCGTAGCGATACAGGCTGACCGCCACCTGATGCTGGCGGCAGGCGTCGGCCATAATCAGCGTATTGTGCGGATCGGACACCGGATCGTCCTGCGCCTGGGTTAAAAAGCAGGGCGGCGTGCGCCGGTTCACGTAGGTCTGCACCGACCAGGCGCGGTCAACCGCCGGTGAGGCGTGAGGTCCGGCGAGGACCCGGTGGGTCGCGGTATGGCTATAGGGCGGCTCCAGCGAAATAATCGGATAGATCAGCGCCGCTCCGTCGGCGCGGGCGGACAGCGCATCCCTCGCGTCGACCGGCGGATAAGAGGCAAAATCAGCCCGGCAGGCGGTCATTCCCAGCAGGTGGCCGCCGGCGGAAAAGCCCAGCAGGCTGACCTTTTGCTCGCGCTGGCGAATCAGACGCAGCGCGCGCTGGGCATCCTGCAGCGGCGCCAGGCCACCCGCCGCCCAGCCTTCGCCGGGAAGACGGTAGCTCAGCACATAGGCGGTATAGCCGCGGGCCGTTAGCCAGCGGGCGGCGGGCCACGCCTCCTTCGCCATTTCAATCCGCCGGTAGCCACCGCCGGCGGCGACCAGCACGCCGTGTCCGCGAGGCGCCGCCGGCTGCCACACCGACAGCTGCGGCCGCGCGATATGGCTGAGGGCGCCTCGGGCCGACCGCCGGCTCGCGCCCTGCGGCCCGCCGCCGCCCGGCGCGTCGCCGGGCCACAGCCACAGGGTTTCCTGCTCAGGATCGCGGGCGATGGCGCGGTTGGCCGCCAGCAGCGCCGCGGCGCTAAACAGTAGAAAATGACGTCGGTTCACGGCTCGCTCCCGGTGGGCTTTTAGCTCGTTGTTACGGTAGCGCGATTTTAGCAGAAAGCGGCCACCCGCATGGCGCCCTTATCCGCCCGGCGGCGGCGCAAAATGCAGGTAAATTATCTGTTTTCACGCAAAATGTTAGCTGCGACACGCGTAGCGGCGGATATTCGTCTAAGGTTTTCTGATGGTCAATCGCAGTGGCAAAATCGTCTGTAATGATAAGGAGAACTACCCATGACGAGATCCGTTTCACGTCGCCCGGCAACGCTGCCCTACGCTTTGCGTCTGGCGCTGGGAGGCGCCCTCTTTGCGCTGTCGGCGCTGGCAGCCCAGGCCGATGAGACAAAGCCCGCCCCGCCGCAGTCGCCGGATATTCTGCTAGGCCCGCTGTTCAACGATGTGCAAAGCGCCAAACTCTTCCCCGATCAGAAAACCTTCGCCGATGCGGTGCCGAACGGCGATCCGCTGATGATCCTCGCCGATTATCGCATGCAGAAAAATCAGGCCAGCTTCGACCTGCGCCACTTCGTCGGGCTCAACTTTACGCTACCGAAAGATAACGATACGTACGTACCGCCCAAGGGCCAGACCCTGCGCCAGCATATTGACGGCCTGTGGCCGGTGCTGACCCGCAGTACCGTTGAGGTCGAGAAATGGGATTCGCTGCTGCCGCTGCCCAGGCCTTACGTCGTCCCGGGCGGCCGCTTTCGCGAGGTCTACTACTGGGATAGCTACTTCACCATGCTGGGCCTGGCCGAGAGCGGGCACTGGGACAAAGTTGCAGATATGGTGGCTAACTTTGCCTATGAAATCGATACCTGGGGACATATCCCGAACGGCAACCGCAGCTATTATCTGAGCCGTTCACAGCCGCCGTTCTTTCCGTTTATGGTGGAGCTGCTGGCGACCCACGACGGAGACCAGGCGCTGAAAACCTGGCTGCCTGAGATGGAGAAAGAGTACCGCTACTGGATGGCGGGCGCCGATGCGCTGGAGCCGGGTAAAGCGAATCAGCGCGTGGTGCGCATGGAGGACGGCGCGCTGCTGAACCGCTACTGGGATGACAACGATACGCCGCGCCCGGAGTCCTGGCTCGATGATGTGACCACCGCCAAAAACAACCCCAACCGTCCGGCGACCGAGATCTACCGCGATCTGCGCTCCGCCGCGGCCTCCGGCTGGGACTTCAGCTCCCGCTGGATGGATAACCCGCAGCAGCTGGGCACCATTCGCACCACCAGCATCATTCCGGTCGATCTTAACTCGCTGATGTTCCGCATGGAGAAAACCCTCGCCCGCGCCAGCAAAGCCGCCGGCGATAGCGCGAAGGCGGCGCAGTACGACTCGCTGGCTAACGCCCGCCAGAAGGCGCTGGAGAAATACCTGTGGAATGACAAAGAGGGCTGGTACGCCGATTACGATCTCAAAAGCCACAAGGTGCGCAATCAGCTCACCGCCGCGGCCCTGTTCCCGCTGTACGTCAACGCCGCCTCCAGCGAACGCGCGGCCAAAGTTGCCGCCGCGACGCAGTCTCGTCTGCTAAAACCGGGCGGTTTAACCACCACTACCGTCAACAGCGGTCAGCAGTGGGATGCGCCGAACGGCTGGGCGCCGCTGCAGTGGGTGGCCGCCGAAGGGCTGCAAAACTACGGCCAGCAGAAAATCGCGATGGAGGTCAGCTGGCGCTTCCTCAGCAACGTGCAGCATACCTATGACAGCCAGCAGAAGCTGGTGGAAAAGTATGACGTCAGCTCAACCGGCACCGGCGGCGGAGGCGGTGAGTATCCGCTGCAGGATGGCTTCGGCTGGACCAACGGCGTGACCTTGAAAATGCTCGACCTGGTGTGCCCGAAAGAGAAACCCTGCGATTCGCTCCCGGCCGCGCGACCGGCGGCAAACGATAGCGCCGGTGGAACGGATAAGGCGGCGCCTGCCGCGCGACCGGCGGCAAACGATAGCGCCGGCGGAACGGATAAGGCGGCGCCTGCCGCGCGACCGACGGCAAACGATAGCGCCGGCGGAACGGATAAGGCGGCGCCTGCCGCGCGACCGACGGCAAACGATAGCGCCAGTGGAACGGATAAGGCGGCGCCTGCCGCCGCGCATTAACCCCTCACCGCTCCCGACTTACGCCCGGCGGCTCAGCAATGTCGGGCGTTTTCCCCTCCCGAATGGCCTTTCGACTTCACCTTACCCTTATGGAGTAAGGCGGAAACTAATGTGTCGATTTTTGATCTCTGGCAACTTCATCAACGTTATATATGTAAATATATAGCGGTTTTTTCATCACTTTGTTTCAGGATAGAAACATATGCCTTTTTCGCGCCGTACGTTCCTGCAGGCTTTAAGCCTCATGCTGTGCTTTCCCGGCCAGAAGAGTCGCGCCGCCACGCCTTTGGCCCTGAGCATTGGCGAACGCCCTGCGCCTGCGGCTATCCGGCGGATTGTCAGCGCGGGCGGGCCCGCCGATATGCTGCTGCTCGCCGCCGCGCCGGAAAAACTACTGGGATTTTCCTCTTTTGATTTTGCCCTCTTCCCGGACGCTCCGCTGCCCGAGCACATCGCCCGGCTGCCGAAAACGGGCCGTCTTGCCGGCCGGGCCAGCACCCTGTCGCTGGAGGGGCTGCTGGCGCTTGAGCCCGATCTGGTGGTGGACTGCGGGAATGCGGACGACACCTGGATCTCGCAGGCGCGCCGGGTTCACGCCCGCAGCCATATTCCGTGGGTGCTGATTACCGGCACCCTGGACTCCTCGGCGCAGCAGCTGCTGACGATCGGCGATATCGTCGGCACCGTCGAACGCACCCGGCGGCAGGCAGCGCTGGCGCAAACGTTTATCGCCGAGGCGCTCGCCTTCTCCTCCGGCGCCGGGGCGCGCACGCGTTTTTACGCCGCCCGGGGAGCCAGGGGACTGGAAACGGGCCTCGCCGGTTCACTGCACACGGAGGCGGCGGAGCTGCTGGGATTAGAGAACGTCGCGCGGGTGAGCGGACGCAGCGGGCTGGCCCAGGTCTCGCTGGAAAATCTGCTGGAATGGCAGCCGGATATCATCCTCACCCAGCAGGCCACGACGCGGGACGCGATTTTACACGACCCCGCCTGGCAGGGCGTCGCCGCCGTGGCGCAGCGGCGGGTTCTGCTGCTTGACGGCCTGCCTTTTGGCTGGCTGGACGCGCCGCCGGGGATCAACCGCCTCGCCGGGATGCGCCGCCTGCACGCCTGGCTCGATCCGCAGGTCCGCGCCACGCTGCAGGAGGATCTGACCCGCTACAGCACGCTATTCTGGCACGCGGCGTTAACGCCCGAGCGCTACACGAGGCTGGTGAATCGTCCATGAAGCCTGCAACTTTGAGCGCCGCGCTGCTGCTTGCCGCCCTGCTGGTCCTCTCGGCAGCCCTGCTAACCGGCCCGTGGAACCTGACCCTCGGACGGCTGTTCGATCTGCTGTTCGATCCGCACAGCGCCTCGCTTCCTCCGCAGGCCGGCATCGTATTCTGGCAGATACGCCTGCCGCGCATCGGCGCCGCGCTGGCCATCGGCGCGTCGCTCTCCGCCGCCGGAGCCGCCTACCAGGGAATGTTTCGCAATCCGCTGGTCTCGCCGGATATCCTTGGCGTCGCCGGCGGCGCCGGTCTCGGCGCCTGCCTGGCGCTGGTGTGCGGAATGTCGACGCTCTATATTCAGCTATTCGCCTTCTGCGGCGGCCTGCTGGTGGTGGCCGGCGTTGGGATCGTCTCCCGCGCCATCGTCCGCCACGATCCGGCGCTGACGCTGGTGCTGGTGGGGATTTGCCTCGGTACGCTGTGCGGGGCGGGAATTTCGCTTATCAAAATTCTCGCCGATCCCTACACCCAGCTCCCCTCCATCACCTTCTGGCTGATGGGCGGTCTCTCCGATATTACCCCCGCCGACCTGACCGTCGCCGCCCCGCTGATGATCGCCGGGTGCCTGCCGCTGTGGCTGCTGCGCTGGCGAATCAATCTGCTGACCCTGTCCGATGACGAAGCGCGATCGCTGGGGATCAACGTCGATCGCCTGCGGCTAATTGTGGTCGCCTGCGCGACCCTCGCGACCGCCAGCGCGGTCGCTATTGCCGGCATTATCGGCTGGGTCGGGCTGATCGTCCCCCATATCGGGCGGCTGCTGACCGGCAGCAATCATCAGCGCCTCCTGCCGGTGGCGATGGGGCTTGGCGCCGTGCTGCTGCTGCTCACCGACACCCTGGCGCGCGGACTGAGCGCCAGCGAAATCCCGCTCGGGATCCTGACCTCTTTTATCGGCGCGCCCTTCTTTCTGGCGCTGCTGCTGCGCAGGAGCCGACCATGACGCTACTGACGGTACGCCATGCCGAAATTGGCTATCCCAAACGCGCCGTTTTGCGCGACGTGTCGTTTTCGCTGCAGCCTGGCACGCTGTGCTGCCTGCTCGGCGCCAACGGCAGCGGGAAAACCACGCTGATGCGCAGCATACTCGGCCTCCTTCCTCTGCGCGACGGCCAGATCCTGATCGACGGTCTGCCGGTAACCCAGCTGTGCTCCCGCGATCGCGCCCGCGCGATCGCCTGGGTGCCGCAGGCGCACGACGGGGCCTTCGCCTTCAGCGTCCTCGATATGGTGCTGATGGGCCTTAGCCCCTATATCGGTACCTTCACCCAGCCCGCCAGAAGCGAACGCAGTATCGCCTACGCCCAGCTGGAGGCGCTGGGTATCGCTCATCTCGCCGAGCGGAACTGGGCCACGCTGAGCGGCGGCGAGCGCCAGCTGACCTTAATTGCCCGCGCGCTGGTCCAGCGCCCGCGTCTGCTGCTGCTGGATGAGCCGGCCTCAAGCCTCGACTTCGGCCACCAGATCCGCCTGCTCGACACCCTGCGCCAGCTGCGGCAAACCGGGATGACGCTGTTTATGGCCACCCACCATCCGCTGCACGCCCTCGCCATCGCCGATAGCGTGATCGCGGTCGAACCAAACGGCCTCGTCACTCAGGGAACGGCGGAGCAGCAGCTCTCACCGGGCAACCTCGCCACCCTGTACGGCGTGACGCCCGCCCAGATCCGCCACCATCTTGGCCACCCACACTTTCAGGAATAATTATGCTCATTGACGATATTGATTTTGCCGGGCTTTACCAACAGCAGCTCAGGCTCGCCGGACGCACCGAGAAATCGCCCGCCCACTGGGACGCGAGGGCGGAGAAAATGGCCGACAGCTGCGCCCAGCCTACGGACGGCTACCTGCTGCAGCTACTGGCAAAAATAGACTTAACCGGGGCGCAAAGCCTGTTTGATATGGGCTGCGGGCCGGGAACCGTCGCCCTGGCGCTGGCGGATAAACTCGCTGCGGTACACGGCGTCGATTACAGCCAGGGAATGCTGGAGGTAGCCGAAAAGCGCGCGGCGCAGATGCGCATCGCCAACGCCTGCTGGCATCTCCGGGCGTGGGAGGAGTCGTGGCACGATATTCCGCGCTGCGATATTGCAGTGGCCTCACGCTCAACGCTGGTCGGCAATATGCGCCAGGCGATGGATAAGCTCAACCGCCAGGCGCGGCTGCGCGTCTATACCACCCACCTCGTTCAGCCAACGTTTATGCCGCCGGCAATCCAGCGCGCGCTGGGACGCGAAGTGATCGAACTACCGAACTATATCTATGCGCTGAACGTCCTGTATCAAATGGGCATTCACGCGCGGGTCGATTTTATCCGTGGCCCCAGCTGCCAACGGGATAACGCCACCTTTGAACGTTTTGAAGAGAACGTCAAATGGACGCTTGGCGTACTCAACGAAGAGGATCGCGCGCGGCTTCGTCACTGGTATCAGCGGCAGGACCCGCAGGCCATCGCGCCAACCAACCGCGACTGGGCGCTTATCTCCTGGGAGTGTGGGGAAAACGTATGATCTACTTCCCCCAGGCGCTGACCGACGCGTGGCTGATGGAGGATATTCAGGGCGGCGACCTGACCACCCGTGCGCTGGCGATTGGCGCGCGCCCCGGCGTCATGACCTTCAGCCACCGTCAGGGCGGCTGCGTCAGCGGTATCTCTCCGGCTGGACAGATGCTGAAAAGCCTGGGATTAAGCGTAACCGCGCTACAGGAAGAGGGCGCGCACGTCCCGCCCGATGCGCCGCTGCTGCGTGCGACCGGCAGCGCTGAGGCGCTGCATCAGGGCTGGAAAGCGGCGCAGAACGTGCTGGAGTGGAGCTGCGGCGTATCGGCTTATGTCGCGGAAATGCTGACGCTGCTGCGCGCCCGCCATCCCGCAGCGCACATCGCCTGTACCCGCAAAGCCATTCCCGGCACCCGGCTGCTCGGTACCCAGGCCATCGTCGCCGCCGGCGGGCTGATCCACCGGGCCGGCTGCGCGGAAACCCTGCTGCTGTTCGCCAATCATCGCCGGTTCCTCGCCGACGACGGCGACTGGCGACACGCCGTTCAGCTCCTGCGCCGATCGGCACCGGAGAAAAAGGTTGCCGTTGAGGCCGACACGCTCGAAGAAGCGCTGGCCTCGCTGCAGGCGGAACCCGACATCCTGCAGCTGGATAAATTTACCCCGCCGCAGGCGCGCCAGGTTGCTGACCTGGCGCAGCGTATTGCCCCGCGCTGCACGCTCGCGCTGACGGGCGGAATTACCTTAACCACCTTAACCAACTACCTCGATTGTGGGATTGAATTGTTTATTACTTCGGCGCCGTGGTATGCGCCGCCGGCGGATATTCAGGTTCGCCTGGAGCCGGACAGTTCAAGATAAAAAAACGAAAACAGGAACAATAAAAATGAGAATCAGGAAGCGCTATCTTTGCACATTGATTAGCCTCAGCTTAGGTCAGACCGCCTGGGCAGACCCGGCGGAGGAGTCCATGACCGTCTGGTCAAGCCCCGTCCCGGCGGCGACCACCAATATCCTCGGACAGGAGACCATCAAGAGTCTGGATAAGCAGGATGTCGCGCACGCGCTATCGGTGGTCCCCGGCGTGGTGTTACAAAAGTCAGGCAGCCGCAACGAGCTGCAGGTAAAAGTCCGCGGCTTCGATGGCCGTCAGGTCCCGGTTTTTTTTGACGGCGTGCCGATCTACGTCCCCTACGACGGCAACCTCGACCTGGGCCGGTTTCTCACTTCCGATATCGCCTCGGTGGAGGTATCAAAAGGCTACTCTTCCCTGCTGCAGGGCCCCAACCAAATGGGCGGGGCGATCAACATAACCACCCCGCGCCCCAGTAAACCGCTGGAAGCCAGCATCGGCTATCGTCAGGGCTGGAGCCGCAGCGAAACTAATGCCTATGACACCCATGCCTCCCTTGGGGCCAGCGGCGATCTGGGCTACATCCAGCTCAGCGGCAGCCGCCTGAAGCAGGATTTCCTCGGCCTGCCTCACGGAACGAATAACCCCGTCGCCGGGGAAGACGGCAAGCTGGTCAACTCGGCAAGCGATGATAAGCGCGGCATTATTAAGCTCGGCTTCACGCCGCGCGCTAACGACGAGTACGCCCTGACCTATATCAAGCAGGATGGCGAGAAGCAGAACCCGCCTTACGCCGGAACCAGCAGCCAGAAATCCCGCTACTGGCAGTGGCCGGAGTACGATAAGGAGAGCTATTACTACCAGGGCACGACGCACCTCGGCGACAGCTTCACCCTGAAAAGCCGCCTCTATCACGACACCTTCAAAAACACCCTGCTGATGTATAACTCGCTGGCGGACCTGCACAATAAAAACGGCAGCTACAGCCACTATAGCGACTACAGCACCGGCGCGGGGCTGCAGCTCGCCGCCGACGTCCGCCAGAACGACCAGCTCTCTTTTGCCGTTAACTGGAAAGATGATGTGCATCGGGAGAAGAGCGCCGTCAACGGTCCTTACGATCGCTATAAGGATCGCACCTGGTCCGTCGCCAGCGAATACCAGTGGGCGGCGGCGGATAATCTCGACCTCGTCGCCGGGATGAGCTATGACTGGCGCAACAGCCTTCAGGGAATGAAGCACGAAAAGAACGGCAGCCTTACCCATTACGACGACAACCGGCAGAGCGCGTTTAACTGGGAAACAATGGCTCGCTACCGCTTTAGCAACGAAGATACCCTGTCACTCTCCTGGTCCGATCGCACCCGCTTCCCGACGCTCAAAGAGCGCTATACCACCTCGAAACCGTCGAAAGACCAGATTGCGCTGGTCAATCCGCAGCTCAAGCCCGAGCGCGCCCGCGGCGTCGATTTGACCTGGAATGGACACCTCAACGACCGCTGGGCCTACGAGATAAGCACCTACTATAACCGGGTCAGCGACGCCATCCTGGCGATCAATATCGATGCCGATACGGTGCAGAACCAAAACAGCGGCCGGGTTGACTATACCGGCCTGGATGTGGGGATCAAAGGCTCGCCGTTCGACCTGCTCGACGTCGGGCTAAGCTACGGTCTGATTCATGCTGATGCCAAACGCGAAGAGGCGGGCAAGGTCACCGACCTGCCGGTGCAGACGCTGACCGCCTGGCTGACGCTCAAGCCCGTCGAGCCGCTGCAAATCACGCTCTCTGAAGAGGCGCGCACCTCCAGCTATAGCAATAGCGACGGATCGCAAAAAGCGCCGGGATTTGCCATCACCCATCTGCGGACCGATTACGCCATCGGCCACGGTTTTAGCGTCAACGCCTCGGTCAATAACCTCTTCGATACCCGCTACTACTACGGCGAAGGATTTATTGAGGAAGGGCGTAACTTCTGGGCCGGCGTGGAATATAAATTCTGAGACCTTCTCCGCCGCGGCGGAGAAGAAGGAGGACATCATGATTGCAGATTTTCCGGTAATGCTGCGCAGCATTCTCGGCAACCAGCGCCAGGCGGACGGTTCCCTGCGTAAAACGGCGTTAAGCGGACGCGTCTTTCTCAACACCCACGGTCTGCAGGCAGAAAACGGTATTGAGGAGCATTTTGCCGATCCCGACTGCGCGCTGATGCACTACGCGCGGGAGCATTACGACTACTGGCGCGAACGCTATCCGGCGTTGGCGGGGCAGCAGCTGCATATCGGACTGTTCGGTGAGAACTTTTCCACCCGGGGGATGACGGAAGCCAACGTCTGTCCGGGGGATGTTTTTCGCCTCGGCAACGCTGAAATCCAGATCTCCTGGGGACGCGTGGCCTGTCAGACTATGGCCGAGCGGCTACGGGACCCTCACGCCCCGGAACTGATGCACCAGCAGTCGCGCAACGGCTGGTTTTACCGGGTACTCACCCCCGGCGAGGCCGGCTGCAGCGACAGCTTTGTGCTGCTCGATCGGCCGGCGGAGGGCTGGCCGCTTAGCCGGGTGCAGGCCATCGTCTTTAGCGACGGCGGTACGTCTGAAGAGCTGCTGGCGCTCTCAGCCATGCCGTTCCTTGCCGATGGCTGGAGAGCGCTGGCTCTGCTACGTCTGCAAAGCCGCTCTTAGCCCCCGCAGTTCCTTAGCGTCGGGCTACTAAATCTGGTAGCCCGGCGCGGCGGCTTTCGCCGCGACATCCCCTGTCCGCCACGCATGCGCCGATAAACACCATATTTATCATAGGGTTTTACTTTCCTGTGCGCCAATTACAACTTGATAACGAAAAAATAAACAATAATAATTCGCATTACTTTATGACGGAAATTGACACTTTCGCTTTTACTCGTGGCGGCGTACAGGAGGGAGTACCAGGCTGCGTAACTTCAGGATTATGCAATGATCGCTCGCGTCACCTTCAAACGCTCCGCCTTGCTGTGCGCCCTTGCTACCGCCTTCCCTCTCGCAGGCCTTGCGGAAGAGACGGTTGTCGTCACCGCCCAGCCCGTCGATTCCGCCAGCACGCCGACCACGAGCTATAGCGCAAAGACCTCCGCCGGGGCCACCAAAACCGATCAGCCGCTGATTACTACCGCCCAGTCGGTGTCGGTCATTACCCGACAACAAATGGCCGACCAGGGGGCGAATACGATTAGCCAGGCGCTGCAGTACACGCCCGGCGTCTACTCAAGCTTTGGCGGCGGCGCGACGCGTTTTGACACCGTCTCCCTGCGCGGCTATCACGGCGGCGACGTGGACAACCTGTTCCTCGACGGAATGCGCCTGATGAGCGATGGCGGGAGCCACAACGTCATTCAGGTCGATCCGTGGTTTATCGAGCGGGTGGACGTCATCCGCGGCCCCTCCTCCGCGCTGTACGGGCAAAGCGTGCCGGGCGGCGTGGTCAACCTGACCTCGAAGCGCCCGCAGTTCACTTCCGAAGGTCATTTCCGTCTTAGCGGCGGAACGCAAAATACCAAAGGCGCCGCCTTCGACTATACCGATGCCATTAACGACCAGTGGGCCTATCGGATTATCGGCATGACGCGCTCCAGCGATACCCAGTATGACAATTCCCGCGAAGAGCGTTACGCCATTTCGCCGTCCCTGCTCTGGCAGCCGGATACCGACACTTCTCTGCTGCTGCGCGCCTATCTGCAAAAAGATCCGTCGGGCGGCTATCACGGCTCGCTGCCGCTGGACGGCACCCGCTACGCGCACAACGGGCGTAAGCTCTCCACCGGCACCAACGAAGGCGATCCGTCCGATGGCTATCAGCGTCGCGAGCAGATCTACAGCTATGAATTTAATCACCAGTTCAGCGACGTCTGGTCGGCCTATTCCGCCGGCAGCTATACCCACACCAACGTCTCGTTAGATCAGGTGTATCAGGTGGGCTGGGTTGACGACAAGAATATGCTCTCCCGCGGCTACAGCGGCTCTCGCGGCTCGCTGGACGCGTGGTCCACGGATAACCGCCTGCGCGCCGATTTTAGTACCGGCGAGCTGGCGCATACCCTCATCCTCGGCGCGGAATACCACCGCTTCCGCAACGATTTATGGACCGGTGCCGGCGGCGCCTCGCCGCTCGATCCGTTTAGCGGCTATACAGCCCAAACCGGACACACCGTCACCTACAGCGATAACAATAACCGCCGCTACTATCAAACCGGGCTCTATCTGCAGGATGAGATGGTGTGGAATCGCTGGCATCTGGACCTCTCCGGCCGCTACGATCGCATCGTTTCCCAGCAGGTCAGCGACACGTTCGGCACCTCCAGCCGCCGTTCGGATGACCATATCAGCGGCCGCGCTTCCCTGCTGTACGCGCTGGAAAACGGCCTCTCGCCGTACCTGAGCTACAGCCAGGCAATTACCCCGGCGATGCTGCCGGGAGCCGACGGCACCCTGCTCAAACCGACGACCGCGGAACAGGTAGAAGCGGGTCTGAAGTTCCAGCCGCCGGGCAGCGCCGATATGTACAGCATCGCCATCTATGATTTAACCCAGAAAGACGTGGCCACCCGCGATCCGAATATCGCCACCGCGACCTTTGTTCCGGCCGGGAAAGTTCACTCTCAGGGCGTCGAGCTGGAGATGCATAACCAAATTACGCCGCAGCTGAGCACCATCGCCTCCTATACCTGGAACCGCCTGCGCTTCCAGGAAACCAAGGATGGCACCAACGATAATACGCCGCAGCTCTCGCCGGATCAGATGGCTTCCTTCTGGGCGCACTATCAGTTCCCGGCGGGGATCAGCGCCGGCGCGGGCGTACGCTACATTGGTAAACAGTGGGCGGATGACGCCAATACCGAGCGCCTGCCGTCGGTGACCCTGCTGGATGCGATGGTGCGTGCGGATCTCGGCGTCTGGTCGCCGTCGTTGAAAGGGGCGTTTGTGCAGGTGAACGCGAATAACCTCAGCGACCGGGAGTATCTGTCCGGCTGCTACGGAACCGGCAACTGCTACTGGGGCGCGGAGCGTAGCGTGACGGCCACCGTCGGCTACGATTTTTAAGAGATAGCCGATAACTCTCCCCCCGGCCGCTGCGCCTGCCGGGCTACAAAATCACGCGATCTGTAGCCCCGTTAAGCGCGGCGCGACCGGGGGAAGGCGGCAATGATTACATCGCATCCAGCGCTTTCTGCAGCTTCCAGATATAGCGTGGAGCCTGCGGAGCCGGATGCTTTTTCGCTACGTGCTCGAAGAAGTCGTCGGCATCCATATCATTGATCTCGTCAATCGCGTCCTGGCGATTCGACGAGAAGGTGCGCAGCAGCGCGCCGGCGCCGTTGGCGTAGGAGACCACCACCGCGTAACGCATCACCTGCGGATCTTTAATCCCGGCCAGCGGACCGTTCTCAAGAATGCTCAGGTAGGCCGCGCCCATCGAAATATTGCGCTCAGGATTTTTCAGCTCGCTAACCGACGGTTCGCCGCGCCAGCCCATGCGCTGATAGACGTCGCGCCCGGAGGTCGAAGGCTTCAGCTGCATCAAACCAACCGCGCCGGATTTACTCACTACCGTTGGATTACCGCCGGACTCAATGGCGATAATCGCCGTCACCAGCTGCGGGTCAACGCCCCACGCCGCGCCGGCTTTTTCGCTGATTGGCATCCACTGCATTGCCCGCTTCACCGGAACCTCGGCGTTCCACGGCGGATTGCGGTAATCATGTTTTGAGCTACAGCCGGCCAATAACACACATAAAAAAACGCACCATCTCAATTTCACACATCTATCCTTATTGGCTGAAGTTTGCCGCCTGGAGATGACAATAATCGCTCCAGGCGGCATGATAACCCTTTCATTCTTAGCAAGGAATTGTCATGTCTCAGTTTTATCTGGTCGCCCCCTCAGGCTACTGCACCAACCAGCAGGCCGCGGCCCGCGGCGTCAGCCGTCTGCAGGAAGCCGGACACCAGGTGATGCATCAGCAGGTCATTACCCGCCGACAGCAGCGCTTTGCCGGGACTGAGCAAGAACGCCTGAGCGATATCAACCAGCTCGCTACCCTCAGCGGCAGCAACCGCATCGTGATGCCGGTGCGCGGCGGCTACGGCGCCAGCCGCCTGCTGCCGCACATCGACTGGCAGGGCTTAACCGCGCGCCAGCAGCGCGACCCGCTGCTGATCTGCGGCCACAGTGATTTCACGGCGATCCAGCTGGGTCTGCTGGCAAAGGGTAGCATAATCACCTTCAGCGGGCCGATGCTGGCAGGTAACTTTGGTGCGGAAACGCTGGACCCGTTCACGGAATTTCACTTCTGGCAGGCGCTGAGCAGCCCGGAGTTTACCCTCGAATGGCACGGCGACGGTCCGGAGTGCCGCGCGCAGGGCACGCTGTGGGGCGGCAACCTGGCGATGCTCACCTCGCTTATCGGCACGCCGTGGCTGCCGCAGATTACCGACGGCATTTTGGTCGTGGAAGATATCAACGAGCACCCGTTCCGCGTCGAGCGTATGCTGCTGCAGCTGCTGCATAGCGGCATTCTTGCGCGCCAGCGGGCGATTATCCTCGGCAGCTTCAGCGGAGCCGCGCCCAACGATTACGACGCCGGGTACGATTTAGCGGCGGTTTACGCATACCTGCGCGCGCAGCTCGCGATTCCGCTGATCGACGGCCTGGATTTCGGCCACGAGCAGCGCACCGTCACCCTGCCGCTTGGCGCGAGGGCGCTGCTGGTGAACAATTCGGCCACCACCACCTTAACGCTGAGCGGCCATCCGGTGCTGACAGAATAAAATTTTCCGTGACACATTTCCGGATCCCCCGCAGATGGTTAATATGATGTCAAATTATCAAAATCTTCATACTCGTAAGGAGTACATGAACATTGGATGCCGGTGCGGTTATTAGTCTGTTTATTCTGGGTTCTGTATTAGTAACCTGTAGCATTTTATTGAGTTCCTTTTCCTCACGTCTCGGCATTCCGATTCTGGTCATCTTCCTGGCTATCGGGATGCTGGCGGGCGTTGACGGTATCGGCGGCATCCCTTTTGACAACTACCCTTTCGCCTATATGGTGAGTAACCTGGCGCTGGCGGTGATCCTGCTGGACGGCGGGATGCGCACCCAGGCCAGCTCCTTTCGCGTGGCGCTGTGGCCGGCGCTTTCGCTGGCCACCGTCGGGGTGCTGATCACCTCCTGCCTCACCGGGCTGATGGCGGCGTGGCTGTTTCACCTCAACCTGATTGAAGGGATGCTGATCGGCGCGATTGTCGGCTCAACCGACGCCGCGGCGGTGTTCTCCCTGCTCGGCGGCAAGGGTCTGAACGAACGCGTCGGCTCGACGCTGGAGATCGAATCCGGCAGCAACGATCCGATGGCGGTGTTCCTGACCATCACGCTTATCGAGATGATTCAGCAGCACGAATCCGGCCTGAGCTGGATGTTTGCGGTCCACATCGTGCAGCAGTTTGGCCTGGGGATCGTCATTGGTCTCGGCGGCGGCTACCTGCTCCTGCAGATGATAAACCGCATCGTGCTGCCTACCGGTCTCTATCCGCTGCTGGCGCTGAGCGGCGGAATTATGATTTTCGCCGTCACCACCTCGCTGGACGGCAGCGGCATCCTGGCGGTCTATCTGTGCGGTTTCCTGCTCGGCAACCGGCCGATTCGCAACCGTCACGGCATTCTGCAAAACTTCGACGGCCTGGCGTGGCTGGCGCAAATCGCCATGTTCCTGGTGCTCGGCCTGCTGGTGACGCCGTCCGACCTGTGGCCCATTGCGATCCCGGCGCTGCTGCTCTCGATGTGGATGATTTTTATCGCCCGTCCGCTGTCGGTTTTCGCCGGCCTGCTGCCATTTCGCGGGTTTAACCTGCGCGAGCGGATATTTATCAGCTGGGTGGGATTACGCGGCGCGGTACCGATTATTCTCGCCGTCTTTCCGATGATGGCCGGCCTTGAGAATGCGCGGCTGTTCTTCAACGTCGCCTTCTTCGTGGTGCTGGTCTCGCTGCTGCTGCAGGGGACCTCGCTGTCGTGGGCGGCGAAAAAAGCCAAAGTGGTGGTCCCGCCGGTGGGCTGGCCAATTTCCCGGGTCGGGCTGGATATTCATCCGGAAAATCCGTGGGAGCAGTTCGTCTATCAGCTCAGCGCGGATAAATGGTGCGTCGGCGCGGCGCTGCGCGATCTGCATATGCCGCCGGAAACGCGCATTGCCGCCCTGTTTCGCGATAACGCGCTGCTGCATCCCACCGGCAGCACCCGCCTGCTGGAAGGCGATATTCTGTGCGTTATCGGCCGCGAGCGCGACCTGCCCGCGCTGGGTAAAATGTTCAGCCAGTCGCCGCCGGTGGCGCTCGATCAGCGCTTCTTCGGTGACTTTATTCTTGACGCCAGCGCTAAGTTTGCCGACGTCGCGCAAATTTACGGCCTCGACGGCGGGGAAGAGTATCGCGATCGCCAGCAGTCGCTGGGCGACGTTGTGCAGCACCAGCTCGGGGCCGCGCCGGTGGTGGGCGACCACGTTGAGTTTGCCGGAATGGTATGGACGGTCGCAGAAAAAGAAGAGGACCACGTTCTGAAGGTCGGGGTGCGCGTTGCGGAAGATGAGGCGGAGTGAGCCGCCTCACGAGAAGTTACACGGTCACAACGGGAACGCGCGGCGCCAGGGCGCACATCAGCTCATAGCCGACGGTGCCGCTGGCGGCGGCAACATCGTCGATTTTAACCTCTTTGCCCCACAGTTCGACCGGCGCGCCGATCCCGGCCTGTGGGCAAGGCGTTAAGTCTACCGCCAGCATATCCATCGAGACGCGCCCCACCAGCGTGGTGCGCACGCCGTCAACCAGCACCGGCGTTCCAGCCGGCGCGATGCGCGGATAGCCGTCGGCATAGCCGCAGGCCACAATGCCAATCCGCTGCTCTTGCGTCGTCCGGTAGAGGCCGCCGTAGCCCACCGCCTCGCCCGCCTTCAGGTTCTGCACGGCGATAATCTCGCTGCTGAGGGTCATGACCGGCTTCAGGCCGCTGTTGGCGATGTCCTGCCACTGGCCGGACGGCGAGGCGCCGTACAGCACGATCCCCGGCCTGACCCAGTCAAAATGCGCTTCCGGGTGCCACAGCGTCGCCGCCGAATTCGCCAGCGAGCGCGAGCACGCCAGCCCTTCCGCCGCCTGCTCGATGCGGCGCATCGGCTCAACGATCCCCTGCGGGTTTTCCGCGTCGGCAAAGTGCGACATCAGCGTCATCTCGCTGACGTTGCCCAGCGCCCGCAGCTGCTGCCAGACGGTATGGATACGCTCCGGCATAAAGCCCAGCCGGTTCATTCCGCTGTTGACCTTAACGTAAATATCCAGCGGAGCGTGAAGCTTCGCCTGCTGTAGCGCCTTAATTTGCCAGTTGCTGTGCACGCTGGTGGTCAGGCGATACTTATCAAACAGCGCCAGCTCGTCGGCGTGGAAGAAACCCTCAAGCAGCAGAATCGGCCCTTTCCAGCCCTGCTCGCGCAGCAGGATCGCCTCTTCAAGATTCAGCAGCGCAAAGCCATCTGCGCCGCTCAGCGCGTGCCACACGCGCGCCAGGCCGTGACCGTAGGCGTTGGCTTTAACCACCGCCCACAGCCGCGAGCCAGGAGCCGCGCGCCGGACAATCTGTAAATTCTGCCGCAAGGCCGACAAATCAATGCTGGCCAGTACCGGACGGGACATGAAGACTCCTTAGTTGTGAACGCCGTGCAGGTGCTGAGCACGCGCCGGAGTGAAGCCCGGGCTATAGCGGGCGACGGCAAGATCGTCGTACGGAATAGCCGGAGTGCGACCCGATATTAAATCGCTCAAAAGCTGTCCTGAGCCGCATGCCATGGTCCAGCCGAGGGTGCCGTGCCCGGTATTCAGCCACAGGTTTTTATACGGCGTGCGGCCGACAACCGGCGTGCCGTCCGGGGTCATCGGACGTAAACCGGTCCAGAAGGTCGCCTGCTCTACGTGGCCGCCGCGCGGGAACAGATCGCGCACCACCATCTCCAGCGTTTCGCGACGCGGCTGCAGCAGCTCTTTGTTAAAGCCGACGATCTCCGCCATCCCGCCGACGCGGATCCGCTGGTCAAAGCGGGTAATCGCAATTTTGTATGTCTCATCAAGGATAGTCGATACCGGCGCCCCGTCTTCCTCGGCGATCGGGATCGTTAGCGAGTAGCCCTTCAGCGGGTAGACCGGAATGTCCACCAGCCCTTTCAGCATCGCCGTCGAGTAGGAGCCGAAGGCCATGACGTAGGCATCGCCTTTCACAATTTCATCGCCGCATTTCACGCCGGAGATCTGCTCTCCCTCGTACAGCAGCGCATCAACCGAAGTATTAAAGCGGAAGGTGACGCCCGCCTGCTCCGCCATCGCCGCCAGGCGCGTGGTAAACAGCTGGCAGTCGCCGGTTTCATCGTTCGGCAAACGCAGACCGCCGGTCAGCTTGTGGCTCACCTCGGCTAATGCCGGTTCGACTTCCAGCAGACGTTTCGCCTCCAGCAGCTGGTACGGCACGCCGGCATCTTGCAGCACGGCGATGTCGCGGGTGGCGTTCTCATACTGTTTTTCGGTACGGAAGAGCTGCAGCGTCCCGCCCTGCCGTCCCTCATACTGGATGCCGGTGCTTTCGCGCAGCGCCTTCAGGCAGTCGCGGCTGTACTCCGCCAGACGCACCATGCGGCCTTTGTTTTCCATATAGTGGCGGGTGTCGCAGTTGCGCAGCATCTGCCACATCCATTTGAGCTGGAACTGCGTGCCGTCAAGACCGATCGCCAGCGGCGCGTGGCGCTGGAACATCCACTTGATGGCCTTCAGCGGCACGCCGGGCGCGGCCCAGGGGGCGGCGTAGCCCGGAGAAATCTGTCCGGCGTTGGCGGCGCTGGTCTCTTCCGCCGGCCCCGGCTGACGATCGATAACCGTGACCTGATGTCCCGCCTGGCTCAAATACCACGCACTAGCTACCCCAACCACCCCACTTCCCAGTATGACGACTCGCATAGCGACTCCGTAATAGTTAAAGAACAATCATCTGATTACAAATTGATAACTCAGTTGAAAATATTATTCAACATACGCTTTATTTATGGTGACTAATCTCACACCAAACCGCACCAGCACTGACCCGGTAGATTTACTATCTCCTGCTGCGCTTCATTTTTCCTCAGAATAAAATTCTGCCATAAAGGCTGAATCAGGCCTTTAAGATTGTGAAATCGCGAAGAAAAGAAATTGTCCGCAGGCGCAGTTTGTCGAGCCGTGTTCTATGCTTATTGGGAGGCTCTCCGTATAGAGAGAGTCACCGACAATGAGGGCGCGCTAATGGCTACGATTGATTCCATGAACAGGGACACGACTCGTTTAAGCGATGGACCCGACTGGACTTTTGAACTGCTGGAAACCTACCTCGCCGAGGTTGACCGGGTGGCGAAGCTGTATCGTCTCGATACCTATCCGCATCAGATCGAAGTCATTACTTCCGAGCAGATGATGGATGCCTACTCCAGCGTCGGCATGCCAATCAACTACCCGCACTGGTCGTTTGGTAAGAAATTTATCGAAACCGAACAGGCGTATAAGCACGGCCAGCAGGGGCTGGCCTACGAAATTGTCATCAACTCCAACCCCTGTATCGCCTATCTGATGGAGGAGAATACCATTACCATGCAGGCGCTGGTGATGGCCCACGCCTGCTACGGGCACAACTCCTTTTTCAAGAATAACTACCTGTTCCGCAGCTGGACCGATGCCAGCTCGATCATCGATTACCTGATCTTCGCCCGAAAATACATCACCGAGTGCGAGGAGCGTTACGGCGTTGATGAGGTGGAGAAGCTGCTCGACTCCTGCCACGCATTGATGAACTACGGCGTTGACCGCTATAAACGTCCGCAGAAAATCTCGCTGCAGGAGGAGAAGGCGCGACAGAAAAGCCGGGAGGAGTATCTACAAAGCCAGGTGAATATGCTGTGGCGCACCCTGCCTAAGCGGGAAGAAGAGAAAGCCATCGAAACCGCGCGCCGCTATCCTTCTGAGCCGCAGGAAAACCTGCTCTACTTTATGGAGAAGAACGCCCCGCTGCTGGAGTCATGGCAGCGTGAAATCCTGCGTATCGTGCGTAAGGTGAGCCAGTATTTCTACCCGCAAAAGCAGACCCAGGTCATGAACGAGGGCTGGGCGACGTTCTGGCACTACACGATCCTCAACCACCTGTACGATGAAGGGAAAGTGACGGAACGCTTTATGCTGGAGTTTCTGCACAGCCACACCAACGTTATCTACCAGCCGCCCTACAACAGCCAGTGGTACAACGGGATTAACCCCTACGCGCTGGGCTTTGCCATGTTCCAGGATATCAAGCGCATTTGTCAGTCGCCGACCGAAGAGGACAAATACTGGTTCCCCGACATCGCCGGCTCAGACTGGCTGGAGACGCTGCATTTTGCCATGCGCGACTTCAAGGATGAGAGCTTTATCAGCCAGTTCCTGTCACCGAAAATTATGCGTGATTTCCGCTTCTTTACGGTGCTCGATGATGACCATCATAACTACCTGGAGATTTCCGCCATCCATAACGAAGAGGGGTATCGGGAGATTCGCGCCAAGCTTTCCGCCCAGTACAATCTGAGCAATCTGGAGCCGAATATTCAGGTGTGGAACGTCGACCTGCGGGGCGATCGTTCGCTGACGCTGCGCTACGTGCCGCATAACCGCGTACCGCTGGATAAGGGGCGTCGCGAGGTACTTAAGCACGTCCATCGCCTGTGGGGATTCGACATCCTGCTGGAGCAGCAAAATGCCGATGGCAGCATCGAACTGCTGGAACGCAGCCCGCCGCGGCAGAACGCGCTGTAAATCGCGGCAAACAAAACGCCCGGCATAATCGCCGGGCGTTTTTTATCTTATCGCGGGTCTTAGCGCATACCGATGACTAAATCACCCGGCAGCGTTTTCTGCATACGATGCCAGATTTCACCGCTGTCATGCCCGTAGCGACGGACGATCTCATAAACCTGCTCGTGCTGCCCCTCTTCACAGACTTTAGCCAGCTGGTGATAGAAGCCCAGCGCCAGGCTGCGCGCTTCCGGATTGGCAAAATAGTGACGGCCAATGCGGGTATAGAGGCCCTTCATGCCGTTGAGGATCAGACCGTAGATCGGGTTGCCGGAGGCAAACGCCAGGCCGCGGAAAATACCGTAATCGAGATCGGCGAAGGCGTCCGCGTGGTCTTCCACCTCACGCGCCGCGGCAAGAACCTGGAGCGCGTTTTCAGGATGCTGACGGAAGGCCGTGCGGATAAAGATAGTGGAGATATTGGTGCGCACCGACAGCAGGTTATCAATCAGCTGCGGGACGCTGTCGTGATCGAGGCGCGCCAGCGTTTCGAGAATATTCAGACCCGACGTTTCCCAGAAGTTGTTCACCTTCGTCGGTTTGCCGTGCTGTATCGTTAACCAACCGTCACGTGCCAGACGCTGCAGAACTTCGCGTAAGGTCGTACGGGTAACACCAATAAGTTCAGAAAGCTCACGTTCGGCGGGGAGAATTGTGCCCGGGGGAAAGCGATTATTCCATATACTTTCAATGATGTACTCTTCCGCGAAGCCCGCAGGGCTCTGCGCCTTAATGACCATAGTAAGATTTCCATTACACAGCGTTGCAAATTCTACTCATCATACCAGAGCAGCTATAGGGCAGATAGCGCCAGAAGGTAATTAAAAGGGGATCGCCGTTTCATTTTGAGATTTTGCTCCTGGTACTTGATGAAACCGGGCGCGAGGCGAACCAGGTTGCTACCCTTTTTACTCAACTGTTAGTCTTGCAAATAGTTATACGTAAAATCATGTCAATATTTGACGGGGAAGGATGTCTGTCGTGGAAATGTCTTATGGTCGCGCCCTGTGGCGTAATTTTCTTGGCCAGTCTCCGGACTGGTATAAGCTCACCTTAATTGTCTTCTTAATCCTTAACCCGCTGCTGTTCTGCTTCAATCCGTTTGTCGCCGGCTGGCTGCTGGTTGTTGAGTTTATTTTTACCCTGGCGATGGCGCTCAAATGCTACCCGCTGCTGCCCGGCGGCCTGCTGGCTATCGAAGCGGTATTTATCGGGATGACCAGCGCGGAGCATATTCGCGATGAGATCGCCGGCAACCTCGAAGTGCTCCTGCTGCTGATATTTATGGTGGCGGGGATCTACTTTATGAAGCAGCTGCTGCTGTTTATCTTTACCCGTCTGCTGCTGGGTATCCGCAGCAAAATGCTGCTGTCGCTGGCCTTTTGTCTGGCGGCGGCGTTCCTCTCCGCCTTCCTCGATGCGCTAACCGTGGTGGCGGTGGTGATTAGCGTCGCGGTTGGATTCTACGGTATTTATCATCGCGTGGCCTCCGCGCGGCCCGACGATCGCGATCTGCTGGACGATAGCCATATCGATCCGCACTATCGCGACGTACTGGAGCAGTTCCGCGGCTTTTTGCGTAGCCTGATGATGCACGCGGGCGTGGGTACCGCGCTGGGCGGCGTGATGACCATGGTTGGCGAACCGCAAAACCTGATCGTCGCGAAAGCCGCCGGATGGCACTTTGCCGGATTCTTCTTGCGCATGGCGCCGGTGACGCTGCCGGTCATCGTCTGCGGCCTGCTCACCTGCCTGCTGGTGGAGAAGTTCAGGCTGTTCGGCTACGGCGAACCGCTGCCGCCCGCGGTGCGTAAGGTTCTGCAGGATTATGACGATCGCAGCCGGCGCCAGCGCAGCCGTCAGGATCGCCTGCGGCTTATCGCCCAGGGGATTATCGGTATCTGGCTGATTACCGCGCTGGCCCTGCATCTGGCGGAAGTCGGCCTGATCGGTTTATCGGTGATTGTGCTGGCCACTACCTTCTCCGGCGTGACCGATGAGCACGCTATTGGTAAAGCCTTTACCGAGGCGCTGCCGTTCACCGCGCTACTGACGGTCTTTTTCGCCGTGGTCGCGGTGATTATCGACCAGCGCCTGTTCTCCCCGGTGATCCAGTTCGTGCTGCAGGCGTCGCCGCACGCCCAGCTGTCGCTGTTCTATCTGTTTAACGGCCTGCTGTCATCCATTTCCGATAACGTCTTCGTCGGCACGGTCTATATCAACGAGGCCAAAACCGCGCTCCAGCAGGGCACCATCAGCCTGCCGCAGTTTGAGCTGCTGGCCGTCGCGATTAATACCGGGACCAACCTGCCTTCGGTCGCCACGCCTAACGGGCAGGCGGCGTTCCTGTTCCTGCTGACCTCCGCGCTGGCGCCGTTGATTCGCCTCTCCTACGGGCGAATGGTATGGATGGCGCTGCCTTACACCATCGTGATGACCCTGGTCGGGCTGCTGGGCGTTGAGTTTACGCTGATGCCAGCGACGCAGTGGATGCTCGAACAGGGCTGGCTCGTGACGCCGCAGCTTCCCTGAAGCTGACGCGATATCGGCACATCCGCAACCCGCCGCCGGATGTGCAATATTTTTACGTAATATTTTCGGACTAGCTGCTGGCGTCGGTTCGGTTTTCGTTTACACTGCCATGATTTAGCATGTTTCAGGGAAAAGACTATGTTGCGATATTTAAACCAGTGCTCAAGGGGACGCGGAGCCTGGCTCCTGATGGCGTTCACCGCTTTCGCTCTTGAGCTGGTTGCGCTGTGGTTCCAGCACGTTATGTTGCTGCAGCCTTGCGTAATGTGTATTTACGAACGCTGTGCGCTATTAGGCATTATGGGAGCCGGTATCGTCGGCGCCATCGCACCGAAAACGCCGCTGCGCTATGTGGCGCTGGTTATCTGGCTCTATAGCGCGCTGCGGGGGCTGCAGCTGGCATGGGAACATACCATGATTCAGCTTCACCCTTCTCCGTTCCAGACCTGCGATTTTGCCGCCCGCTTCCCAACGTGGCTGCCGCTGGATAAGTGGCTGCCGCAGATGTTCGTGGCCAGCGGCGACTGTTCCGTGCGTCAATGGGAGTTTCTGACGCTGGAGATGCCGCAGTGGCTGGTGGGGATCTTTGCCGCCTACCTGGTTGTGGCGGTGCTGGTTGTGATTGCTCAGCCGTTCAAACCTAAAAAACGCGATCTGTTCGGTCGCTAATCCCGTCGCGGTGAAGTCGCGCCGCCGAGAGCAAAGCCTGTCAGTGAAACCGCTGGCAGGTTTTTTTTTGCCCCATCCCGTATTCTCTCCACGATGCTGAACGTTCGCTGATGAAAAGGCGCAGCGAAGGCGCATGTTCCGCCTGAGGTTCGGGTCGGCAGCATAGCGCCTTTGCGCGTTTTTTCTCTCCCGCGAGTTGACGTTCGCCCCTATAAGTTGCATATTAAATGCATCTTATTCGCGTCCGCTAAGGAGCTCACGATGTCTCACCTGCGTATTCCGGCTAACTGGAAAGTTAAACGCTCCACCCCCTTCTTTACCAAAGAGAACGTACCTGCCGCCCTGCTCACCCACCACAACACCGCCGCCGCCGTTTTCGGCCAGCTTTGCGTGATGGAAGGGACGGTAACTTATTATGGTTTCGCTGATGAACAGGCGACAGAGCCGGAGGTCAAAGTGGTGATTAACGCCGGGCAGTTTGCGACCAGCCCGCCTCAGTACTGGCATCGCATCGAATTAAGCGACGATGCCCAGTTCAATATCAACTTCTGGGTTGAAGATGACGCCGACGGCGAAAACGGGCTGTTCCACAGCAAAAAGTCGTAACCCCGCCTGCCGATGGCTGATAACAGAAAACCCGCCGGTGGCGGGTTTTGCTAACGTGGTTTGCAGAGTGAAGATTAAATTCGCTCTCCGCCGGGCAGGGTTATTAATACAGGCCCGCAACGTAGCTATTAATGGGTTGCGGCAACAAATCCTGAGGATGATCGCCACCGAAAGTGGCCCACTTACTCTTACCACTCAGAATGGATGAGGCGACCACGCGATCCGTGGAGGAATGATATACCGTGATTTTCACTTCAATTTTATCCGGAATTCCGGACCATTCTGTCGCTCTGTCTTCCCAATGCAGTATTTGAGGAATGACATAATAGCCTTCGCTAAGCGGGCGTTTATCCTTCAGGCAGCTCAGCGTCGTACACTCAGGGGCAACGGATACGCTGTCAGTATATCGGGAGAAAGCAGACTGAACCGCGAGAGCCGTAGCCTCCCCAGAGCCGCTGTATACTTTGGTTTCATAAACCCCGTTTGCCGGCTGAGCAATAACGACCGTTTTATCTTTCAGCAACAACTCAGTGCTTTTGGTAACTTCTGCTGTGTTGTATTTTGCCGAACATCCGCTAAGCAGGATCCCGGCAATTGCTATCATCACTATTTTTTTCATTTTATGTTTCCATTAATTGCAAACGGAAACACTTTATCACCAGTGACCATCGAGCTAAAACAGAAAACCCGCCGGTGGCGGGTTTTCTGTTTTAGCCGTTCTGTCTGGCGCGGCGGGCAGCGAGCGGCTACTGCGCCCAGTCAGGCTTGTTTAAAATAGGCGGCAGTATTTTTTGGTTCTGGGTTTTTATCTGGAGCATCTAGGTATATTTGAATAAGTTACCGCAGACGATTTCACCTCCTGTGTTTTAATGTGGGACATCTGCGGTGCTTTTATGCCCCATGCATGCCCCAGCATCAAATCGGGCAGTCATCCCGACGCAGATCGTTAACCGAAAACGTGACGACGCCGTAAACCTCTACTCCCTCCCCCTCGATCGCCTCCCCATCCCGGGTAATGAACGATTGCCCCTGCAGCCGGCCAAAATCCGTCATGCCGTCGTACCGGATAAGAACAATATCGTTCTGCTCTGGTCTCAGCGACATATCCAAAATAGCGTAGCCTGAGTCTGTTTTTACAACCCGTGAGTTGGCGTCCATCAGGCACAGTTTCGTGACGGTGAGAGTGTCCTCTACATAATCAGCTGCTGGCGACGAAAACCCCATCAGAGCACCCTCCCCATATTGCGAAGCATCCACAGCCTGTTTTCATTTCCATCCGTTGTTTTGTCGACAAAATACATCTGGTAGCGTTCTATCCACTGGTTCGCTTCGCGGCCGGAGAAATGAACGCCTCGTTCCTGCAGCGCGCAGACAAAGTCTCTGGTGCGTAAATATTGATACCCTTTAGGGTTGCGAGAGATAGAGGCGCAGAACGCCTCTCTGATTTTTGACTGGAGCATTGTCTGCCTCCCGATTAATGCTGGTTGTTCATACAGTAGTTTTATCGAGGAGGCAGATCAATAGCGGTTGCGCCTATCAATTTTCGCGACAGGAGCAACCTGTTGACTTAACTACCCGTAGTATTTTTCAAGCAGAATCTCTGCCAGCGCCTGGATCTCAAACGGCAACGGTGACGCTGCTGTGGTATTGAGGTTTGGCGGCCAGTTGTCCATTGGGCGAGGCATGGAGCCATCCGGGTTGATTTGCTCCTTCAGGTGGCCCAGCAGCGCCCGGCAGGCATTCTGCCCCGATAACCCCATCTGCTTATCCAGCGCATAAATCTGATAGGCATAGGTGAGAGAGCTCCCCTTGCGACTGTTTGAGATGCAGTAAATCTGCTCACGCAGGGCACCATACGCCGCAGTTGCCTGCAGCATGTACGTGCTCATGTTCAGTATCGGGGTTCTTTCCAGTAAATCGCAGGCCCTCAGATAGTCGTGATACGCATAGTCTGCATAGTGCAGGTAATGCGCCTGGCCCAGGATGGACGCGATATTCTCAGTGAAAATATTCTCCGTTTTCAGATACTGATTGATGTAGGTTTCCAGCCCCTGCAGGGCGGCGAGATATTTCCCTGTCGCGTCGCCGGTTAGTGCAATAGCTATTGCCAGGCAACGAATGGCGGTGGTGTTAGCATTTGATGGCGGTGCAGCAGTGAAGCTGTACTGCAACGGTACAAAACCTTTCTCGTTAAATGTCTGAACGAGAGCATCTGCGAGAGAGACGATACCCGCCTTCAACTGAGCCTGCTTCGCCGTGTCGCCATTTGCCACAGCCTCACGATAAAACCACTGGATGTTAGGCAGAATAGTCCGGCTGGCGAACTGCAGGACCAGAATATTATCGAAATACGACTGACCAAGATTAGTTATGCCGCCGTGGTACGTGACACAGTACTGCAGGAAATTCGCATAGATGGTTTCAAACGAATCTCCCTCACCCAGTAGCTTTCGAATCGCCAGATGGGCACAGTAGGCGACCGTTTTCGCGTTCGTTCCGTTCGCATCCCACCACGCTGATTGCGCATCGACATAATCCATCAGGTCCCGGTACAGTTGACGACGGGCTGCACGCTCAATGACGCCGCTCCCGGCCAGTCCATATGGCAGGTTGTGTGCTGCATTATTCGCAGAGAACAGGTTAGCGCGCTGCTGGTTCAGATCGATATAATACCCGTGCGCGAATGATCTTCCCTCTTCCAGCGCAACGACCGGGTAACTGGCTGAACGATACGCCCAGCCGCCGTACATGCGGACATGACCCGCGCTGGTACTGTTCAGGTCAACAATCGTGGACCAGGCCGGCAGCGTCGGCGCATACTGTGTACCGTCTCGGTGGATATCGCCGTGACAATAAAGCAGGTTCGCCGACCGTTTAACCCCACTGTTGCTCCAGAACGTCGTGGTTCTGTCCAGGTCGATCGCCTTGTCCGTCACAACGGAATCAAATTCCAGGCGCCCGGTAAGTCCGTAAACAGAATTGACAGGGATATCAGTAATGGCGGTAAACACGGTATCAATAAATACCTTCCCGCTGGCCATCATGCGGGTTTTTACCACGGCTTCTACATACTGGTTCTTCAGCGTGGTGGTGACCTCGACAAACACATCGCCGTATTCCGTCACCTGAACTGAGCCGCCCCACTGCGACATCGGCACATCATTACTCAGCCCAAACGCACAATATGCGGAGTATTTTGTCATCAGGGCGACGCTGTTTTCCGTGACAGAAGACAGCTGATAGCCGTTCGCACTACCGAAAAGATACGTTCTTCCCCCGAAGCTCAGTGCGTACCCGTCAGTTGTGGCAACCAGCAGCGGACGGACTGCCCGGAACCGGCGGTTCTGGTACACGTTGATAATGAAGTGCGCCACTTCACCCGAGGTGTAATTACGCTCAAAAATCAACGTACCGCAGCGCAATGAACCATCAGAGTGATAACCGTAACGCTCCCCTGTTGAGTAGTTCACGTTTGGCTCTGGAAGCCACTGGGCTGATACAGCATTTCCGTCGCCATCGGTCACTTCAATGCATGACGGATTCGGGCACTCCCCCGGGGCAAACTCCACGGAAATGCTGGATGGTATCGCCGACAGAGACGTGGAAATATTATTCTGCACATCAGCGCTGTATTTCACCGGCGTTGTGTCGCCAGGGTCAAACGCACTGATAGTCTGGGCATATGCGGATACCTGAAATGTTCCGGTTCCGGTCAGTGAAAGCGTGACGTCACTACCGGTCAGGAAAAGCCCCTGCGCAGGCTCCTTATGTGACTGAGCCGTTTTAACGAAAAACGTCCTGTCCAGATATGTCGCTACCACATAATCGTGAACGCCCTGATAAGAAATGTCATACCCGGCGGCAGTCACTTCCGTTTTGGGGATAATCAGCTGAATGCCGCCGTCCGTATGCGTAGAGATATAACGACCATTCCAGGTTTCCGGCACCTGAGTTGAGGCTGTAAATGTCCCTGTTTTATCAAAAACGTTACGTTGTGCTGTCTGACTGATAATGAAATCCACGTCCGGAAAAATTGCGATAAACCGGACAACGTCAGTATCAATACGCACCGAAAAATCAGAAAACGATGCAAGATGACGTGGAATAAATGGTGTGGTTTTGGTTTCGGCAGCAACCGACTCCCCCGGCAGCAGCATTAACGATGCAACAGCACCACCTGCAAAATTAAGGGTTGAGGCTGAAGATGAAGCATTCGCAAAGCTGTCGAGACGCAACAGGGTCAGCTCTCTGATAGTCAGTGTTCCGGCAGCCGATACCTGGTTGACCCGCTCACTAAAGACTATGCCAGTAAGTTGACTTAACGAAGACCCGTTATTGACCGAGGCAGATATCAGGTCGGCAACGGGATCGGATGATGCATAATTACCAACCAGTGTCTGGACCTGTCCGATGTTGGACATTGCAGGCATTTTCCGCCCGGTTGCCGTTAGCGTCCCACCATTATTGATATATTCATCAGCCAGAGAGCTGCCCGTGGCATTACGCACGTAAGTGGTGCTGCCATCAGGGATATTCGCAATATCAGCCTGGGCTGCCGTCAGCGTCATGTATTGTTTACCAAGGGGGATAAGGTTCAGGCGAGTTTCCTCAACCACTGCATCCCCTTCAGCCTTCATTCCATCGACGGTGTAGTGCACCCCACCAAGGCGATCCGTGTAGGTCAATTCAGTGCTGGTTACTACCTTATCCAGCATTCCACCTGCATAAATGTGGTCCCGAATATCATCACTCGGAACCGCCTTCTGCGTCGGGGTTGGTAATTCTGCCATTGTGCTTGTCGCCCTATATAAATGGCGCACGAAACCTTCAGAAACAAATCTGATGGAGTGCGCGAAGGTTGGTTATTGCTGCTGTGTGTTACGGATAAATCGAGTCTGAATATTCAGAAAGAGTTAGCGTCTGAGTGTCGTCGCCATTGGGTTTGGCTGTTTCGACGCGCCAGATGGTGGAGTTAAGTTCTGTGCTGGTTGCGATGAAATAGCGACTGGCGTTCTGCACCGTAGTGCGGTCGTAAATATTCAGGTCGAATGCATCAGCTGCAGCCTGGAACGCTTTAGTCTTTCCGGTTACGGGGTATGCTCGCCAGCGCCCGCGGTAATTACCCAGGCTATCCGTCATCACCACCCACAGATCTCCGAGAGTGAAATCAATGCGCTCTGACGTCGAAAACACATCCCCGCTGCGGGCGGTGATATAGCCGTTCTGCTGCTTGTTGTCGTACATGTCCGGACACTGCACCACTGCGCCGCGGATAACCTGCGTTGAGTCCAGCACTTTCACCGTCATACCGACGCGCGAGAGCAGAATGCGGCGCGCTTCCAGCCACGCCCGGTCCTCCGCCTGCGTTTTATTACGACAGCCGTCAAGACTGATCTGCAGCGCGTTGATAGTCGCATCTTCGACTTCAACGATGCCGCTCTGGTCTATCTGCAGATAGATGTACGACTTTTTATTGGTGAGCGGGTCGACATAATCCAACGTGACGCCGTCATAGCCGCCGGGCAGTGACATAGTCCATGTGACTTTGTACTCGTCCCAGAACATGTTTGAACGCGCAAAAACAGCATCAGGATTCGCTACTTTTTCATCGCGCCAGAACGTCAGCACATCGCCAATATTGTTCCCGTCGACGCGGGCTACATTGCAGATGGTTTTGATTCTCTCGCCAAGGGAGAGCTTTTCATCCGAGAAGGTGTAATCGAAATATCCTAACTCCGGAACGGTTATCGAGTCGGCGATCGCGTACAGCGTTGCGACATCGATACTCGAAACGTCCTGTCGGCCGATCACAATCCACTCGTGCAGAACCGCATCGGCAAAAGAGCGGCTCGGGCGCAGCGTATAGTCAATCAGACCAGTTGCGCGGTCATAGCTGATGGTATGGCGCTGAGCGAGCATGTTGTATTTCTGCTCGCGGTTACTGTTGCTGTTGTTCGGCCCCTTGATGGTGACCTTCGCGATAGTGTCATCTGGATAAACCACGTTTTCACGCGTATTGACCGCGTGGATCGCCATCAGCGTCACAACGTTGCCGTCATTGCTGTTATCCAGGCGTTCAATCGTCACAGCATACCGACCGGCGCCGGCGGCCGGTGTGTATTTGTGCGAGGTGCGAAAATACCGCGTAGTCACCTGGAAATCGTTATCGAAGAAATAATCGTACTGCTCGGAAGTGCCCGGTATCTGGTTGTTACTGTCGTCGACTTTCCAGAACCGGATCCGATAGCGTGACGTTCCCGCCGTTGCGCCGAGCTGAACCATTACGTGCACCCATACCTGAGATGACTCAAGCGGCGACACTGACGGCCCAATCACCAGCGGCGTCTGGTCGTTCAGAGTGAACAGCGTCAGGTTGATGGTTGCGTCCGCCGGTAGCGTGGTTATCTCCCCTGTCATCTCACCGAGATAGAAAGTGGTATAAGACAGGGTGTCGTCGCCGATAAAGCTCTCCGAATAGACGATATTGGCACTGCCGGTTACGTTGCGCGTTACAGTGCTGCCGCCAGCATTCCAGGTGGCATTGATAACGAACGTCACCGGGTGCGGAACGGCCAGAGCGGCGAAGTACGTAAAGTTGTCATCGTTCGAGAGCACCGTTGCCTTGATTTGGTTGCTCTCTATCACCATCGCCGTCGGCGCTGTAGTCGTCGCGGTCTGGGCCGGGAAATCCTCACTTTCGTTCAGGCCCGGAACCTCTTCGTTATCGACATCGTCAAACTGATACCCGACATCGATAGTCCCGATCGTCACTCCTGGGTCAAACGTCTGGTAGCTGGCGCCGGCCAAACTGCCGAGGTTTGATTCTGAGTAGCGCACAGAGGAAATCGTGTATTTCCCGTAGCCGACCTCAAACCATTCAGTGATGTATTTGTTGTTGTCGATAAACTCAAACAGCGCCTGCTGAATCAGGTCAGGAAAGACACGGCACTGGCCGTAAATATTCGGGCGCCCTTTATACAGTCGGGCCCGGTTGGTTTGCCCTGTTGCGTCGTTGTTCGGTGACTCGCCGGTTGAAATAGAGGGTGATGATGCAGTCTGTTGCCCGGTGATTCCCGCCAGCACCTTCTTGGTGAAGCGGATCGGGTTCAGGTGCTCAATCGGGTTAAGAAGCGTCTTTATCAGGCCTCCGCCCTCTGGCTGGTCAAATACGGCAACGACGTCGCCAGCGCGCAACGGACATGACAGGTCGAAATCATCATCCAGCTTACGGCCGTTGAGCTTAACCACGACGTTGTTATGCAATTTCAGCTTGTCGAGCAAGGCGATCAACTGAGTGCCAGGCTCTTCCGTTCCGCGTTGCTTGGGAGCGCCCGGCAGGCGCTGCAGCTCATATCGAACCATGCACCAGATACTCCGCGTTGTTATAGATTTTCTGAAGGATGACTGCGCTATCCATTCTCACGAAGCCGAACTCGCCGCGGGAGTGAAGGCATTTCCCCGGATTAATCATCACGCCGACGTGCGCCGGCTGATTGCCGTAATAGAACACCGCAAGGCAGCCGGAAACCGGCACCGGAACCCGGCGCCAGTGTTCGAGTTCTTCTTCGTAGCAGGTGATGAAATCTGAGCCAGACTCGTAGCCGGCGACGTGGTGAAGCTCCAGCCCCAGTACATGCCGGTAATACAACACCACGAGGCCCCAGCAATCCAGCTCGTCGAAAGTGCAGGCGCGGTTAGCCCAGGGCTTGCCATTAACCAGCCCGATAAATTCGCTCTGTGTCATACCGTAATTAGCCCAGGGTAGTCTTTCGTGGTGTAAATGATGGGGTTGGCCAGCGTGAGCGGGTTGGTCTTGCCAGAGTTCACAGTGACGTTGCTGCCGTCTGCACCGACGTCCTTCACAAAGAGTGACCAGGCCTTAAGCGGATCCGAATCACCGATCGCATTCCATTGTCGGTATACGCAGGTTATGGGGGTCATGCGCCCAGCTCCTTTCCAGCTCTTCAGCGTGTTCCTGACGTCCTCGGCGCCCTGCAGGAATGTGATAGCCATTGTGATGATGGCCGATCCGTTCTGTGTGGGCTCTGTAATTTCGAAGGCCGCAGGCTGGTAAACGTTCCCGCCGAACGACGCTTCACGAAACAGCTTATTGACCACGCGGTAGTAACCGAATGCCGGGTGATAAAACTCGACGGTCTGTTTGATATCGCTCGCCGGCCGGCGCTCCTTCCACTCTCTCAATGTCGGCATTAGTCAGCCCTCGGCATAACAGCAGTGACCAGATAATCCAGCCAGTAGCCGTAATTCTCTGGCGCCTCGACGATCCAGTCGTCGTAGTCCTCGGTGATGTCCTCAATGCCGTTACAGATGACGCTAGCGGTCCAGGTGACGATGTTCCCGTTTTTGCTGGTCTGTACCGGCATACTGATGAAATGCAGGGTCTGCAACTGCACGCCCTGCGTATCGCCAAGGTCAATCCGCATCTGGAACCAGTTACGCCCGCGGTCACAGTACGTCGGTGAGCGGAGCCACGATTTAAAGCGCTCGGCCTGCTGCAACGTGAATTTCCACTGCAGCGACCAGGTCGATTTCAGGTCAGTGGTTAACGGCGTGAAGATGACGGGACCGACCGCCGGAGTCGTCGTCTGCCACGCAGTATCCTGCGTCATGTTCTGGTCTGCGCGCTGAGGAAGCGGCAGCATATCCGGGTATGAAACTGTAGCCACGTTTCCTCCGGGCAATAAAAAACCCCGCCGGAGCGAGGTTTGTTGTTTGATGTGTCCAGAAAGCAAAAACCCGCCGGAGGGCAGGTTTAAGGAATTAATTTTTCTTAAATCTATCAATATCTTGAAATGTTATTTTTTGAATTTCTAGACAAACATTAGAAAAATCTCCGCCTTCAACTTCAAACTCCTTTAAGGTTGGATGGCTGCCAACGGTCACAAATAGACTTTTGGCATTGACGTCTGTTTTCAGTATCACCCAGCACCCCGCAACCTCGGGTTTAGATTGCTTAAATCCCAATACTGTGCCGATAAAGTATTTGCATGGGTTTGATTTTATGGCATTTGTTCCTTTAAGCACATACTCATCATTAACTAAATCCATAGGCAAAACATAACTTCTTTCAAAATTATCCTTATCCTTCCATGTTTTATCATCACTAAGACCAATCGACACGCGATAAGCCCGTAATAAATTTTTAATATTCTCTTCTAAGAATTTTATTCGAGTCAAAAACTGCTCATCGAGTAAATTTTTCTTATTAATCATGTCATTAAAGCTTCTAAACATAACGAATCTCCTTTTGCGTTAAAAAATAATATCCTATAAGAAATGCCTTTGGCTGAGAATGTATTTTTGTTGTCCAAACAATAAGCACTGATCATCTATCAGGATAGGAAAGCGCCAAAACCCAGGATAGTTTGTTGTCTCACACAGCAAAGGAGTTGAATATGGATTTTGGCTTACTGATTACGTCCCTCAAAAGTGGACTTGGTACTCTTTCTGCCGTTCAAAGCAACGAGGTTCTGCGCGAACGCATCGCTTTCATCGGCGAGCAGATTGACGTACTTCAGAAAGCCCATACTGCCACCGAGCAGAAACTTTCCGAGGCGGAAGCCAAAAACGTAGAACTTACGAAGCAGATAGAGGCTTACCGGGCAAAGGAGCAATTTGTCCTTCATCGCACTGCGGCCTTTAGAAAAGATTCCTCGGGTGGGTACGCAAGGGCTGTTTATTGCCCCAACTGTTTTAAAGCGGTCGGCGCCGACTTCAGTGACTCCACTTTTCATTGCGCATCCTGTGGTTGGGTTTCAGAGTTTGAGAGGCGAGATTTGGATGGGGTAATGAATTCTCTTCCTCAGTAATGAAACAACCCGCCGAAGCGGGTTGGTTTTAGTAATCGCCGTTTGCCTGCCGGCGGAGGCCGTAGGTGGACTCCATCTGGCTTGACATTGGGCCACCGGTTTCCATGTCGGTAATGAACGTTTCTATCAGCAGTTCGCTTCCATTCTGGCTGCTGCGCGTGTCAACGCTTACCCCGCTAGCGTAGTTGTAGACGTTATTGGTCACCTGCAGTGACCCGCCTCCGCCAGAACCGCTCAAATCCTTGTTGCTGATAACAGAACCATTATCACCGGGGATCATGTACTGGCTGCCATTACTGGCCTTGTAGATTTCAGGCATGCCGCCTTCGCCTATCTGGTACATCGAGCCCGCAGAAACTGGCCCGCCGTTTTTGCGCTTACCAGCCAGAGATGACCCTACAGCAAGGGCAGCAATCAGCGCGCCCAAGCCAATCACTGCCGCGCCACCGAAGGAACCGATGGATGCAACCAAGGCGGCCGGAGTCCATGCCGCTGTAGTCGCTGTCGCTGATGCTGCACTGGCTGTCGTGGTGGTGGCCAAGGAACCGACCTGCGCCGCAGTCGTGGTGGCAATCGCGGCATTCTGAGCCGTTGCCCCCATGATTGCTGATTTAGCCTGCTGGATACCCATTTGCACGAACGTGTTGATCACATCGTTCAAAATGGTGCTGCCAATTGAGCGGAGTGCGTCGCTCGCCGACATGCTTCCGGTGATTATTCCGGTTAGCGCATTAGATGCCTGGGCACCAAATGCGTCGACGGCGGCGCCCAGCGCCTCATAGCCCACACTCTGCTGAGTGAACAGAGCCCATTGCGCATCCGTCCTGGCCTTTTCATACTGCATGTCAGCTGCATTTTTCAACAGCAGAGCCTGGTTGTGAACAATAACGCCCTGCTGCTCATATTGCTGGATTAACGCAAGCTGCTGCGCGTGCTGGTTTGCCAGGTTCTGGACTGGGTCGACATCACCGGCGGCATGCTGCTGTGGCGTCACAGCCTGTTGTGAGCGAATTTTTGCGAGATTGGCCTGGTGCTGAGCCTCCAGTTGCTCACTGGTTTGGTCATACCGCTGCTGGGTGATTTTTTTTGCGTCCAGCGCAGTCTGTAAGTCCTTTACATCCTGCTGGTAAGACGCATTCTCTTTAGCTTCAGGGAGTAGTTTTTCAGCCGCTGCCTGAGCCCTGATGGCGTTAGCCGTATCCCACTTTTTAGCCGCATACTGGCCAGCAAGTGCGAGTTGCTCCTGAGTGGCTCCCTTACCGAGCGAAAGCTGAGCTGTCAAAATGGCCTGCTCTCGGCTCAACTCCTGAGTTGAGTCTGCAGCCAGTTCAGATTGCTGCTTGAGGTCGGAAAGTTTCTGAGTTACAGATTCCTGCTGATTACCAAACTTTTTAGCTTCTGAAGCTGCTTCCTTGGTCGCTTTCTTATTGCTTTGTTGAGCTTGCTGAGCATCATATTCAGCTGCTGCCCTATCCCTTGCGAGGTTTACATCAGCATCTGTGCCACCAAGTTTTCTTATGTCCTGCTCAGCCTTTAATTGAGCACGCTTTCTGTCATTAAGCTCACTCTGAAGCGTTACCTGATCCTGTAGCTTATCCAGATATTCCTGAACATCTTTCGGGCGCTCAACCATGAGACTGCTGGAATTAAATTTGTCTTTTGCCTTGGAAGCAAAATTAATCATATCTCCCAATTTGCTCATCATGCCGGCAGCAATTCCCGCTTCCTGTCCATCCCTGCGAAGCAAATCAATACCTTGCTTCATAGTTCCGTTTAGCGTAGCTCGACCAATATTAATGGCGTTTTGGGTTTGGCTTAGTCTGTTCTGGGCCTTCTCCAGCTCAAGGGTGGCTATAGCTAGGTTATCCTGTGCGCCGCCAAGCGCCTCGGCAGCCTGCCGCCCTCTCGTTGTATTCGTACCCCAGTTTGCAATTTCTCGCTGTTGTCGCTGGACAGCAGATGTCGCGTCATTGAATTCCTTTTGTGCGTCGGATACCGCGTCACTTAATTCAGGCAGGCTTTGGCTTAGCTTTCCTATCGTTGCCGCCAGCTCTGTATGCGACATCGTCTGGAATTTTGAGCTCAGATCGTTAACGCTATCTGCAAGGGCATTAGCGTCATTCCTGGCCTCTTTTGCGCGCTGTGAAAAGTAAAGGATTGCACTAGCAGCAAGCATTGCCGCTCCGGCAGGCCCACCAATTAACCCGAGAGCTCTGCTAGCCAGGCTGGCACCAGATGAGAGAGCCATTTGAGCAGCCCTGTTTGCCGCCAGTGCTCGATTGTAATTATCAACCGCACCGGCAGCCGCAACCCTGGCAACGGACAAGCGCTGTTCAGCTGCCGCAGCGTTGGTCTCGCTGATAGCAGTAAGCCGCATCATTTCTGCGAGCCTTATCTCATCTAAGGCCCGTTCTTTTGCGACCGCTGCAGCCCTGAGGTCTGCCGCTGCTTTATTCGCGGCAGCCTGAGCTGCTAATGATTCTTCTGCTGAAAGCGTGCGAGATGCGGCAGCTGCTTTGATTTTAGCCGCAGTGGCCATAGTTAAGGCGCCGACATACCGACTCCCAAGAATAGCCGCGACACCAGTCAGCAACGCGCTCAGTCCGCCAATATTTTCACTGATGGTGACGACTGCATCACTGAAAATTGCCGCGCCTGTTTTAACCGTAGAATTTTCACCAAAAAACTTAGTGATGTTGTTGCCAGCAACCTGAAGAGCCTGGCTGATAGTCGTAGTGGTGTTGGCAAATTCAGCACCGATTACACTCCCCTGGGAAAGCAGGCCGTTAACCACAACATCTGTCGTTAGCTTGCCCTGTGCCGCCATGTTGCGCATCTGGCCGATGCTGACCCCCATAGAGTCAGCAAGGGCTACGATAAGGCGGTTACCCTGCTCGTTTACAGAGTTGAATTCCTCACCGCGCAACGCGCCAGAGGCCAAGCCCTGAGATAGCTGAATAATGGCATTTTCAGCCTCTTGTGCCGTTGCGCCCGAAACCACAAATCCCTGATTGATAATCGTGGTTAATTTTGCCAGATCTCCAGCGCTGGTTCCGTATTGCCTGGTGGCTCTCTCTAAACGTGCATATAGGGATGCAGTAGCATCCAAGCTGCTGCGAGTCTGCTGCGTGATGTTGAAAACGCGTTCGGTTACATCAGCGAGTTGTTCAGACGGGCGAAGGGAGTTAGATAATTTATTATTAACCGTGGCCCACGCATCAGCATATCCAGCCACCTGCTGCACGGAAAGCGCCGCAGTAAGTCCAACAGCTACGCGCGATAGACTCGACATCGAGCGCTCTGTCGTATCAATAGAGCGTGACGTTTTATCAAAACCACGCTCCATCAGGTCCAGGCGCTGATTTACACGCTGCTGCGAAGTCAGCAGACCGCGTACATCCATCTCAATATCGTAATAAATGCCGCCGGCGTTCTCTGCCATTTACTTTTCTCCGGGGATTAAAAAACCCGCCGGAGCGGGTTGATAGAATTCTATGAGTTCGTGTGAAGGTACTACCCTGGATAATTATCTATATTGAACTTAAACTGTTTTTTCCCTTCCTGGTAAAATTCAGCCTCGATAATTACTTGCTTATGAGATTTAATGTTTTTTATGAATCCAGAGGGTGCTGAGAAGAAAATCACGTCAGCGCTGCCATCAGCAGCTTCATTCATTGAATATGTTTTTATCTTGTCTTGATCGAACTTAACAGACACATGGCAACCATCATACGAGTTACATAAAAACTGGCCTTTACTTATAAGTAACAGCGCCTCTGTTGGCATCAACTCCTCCGGCCTCTGACCCTTTTTCAAAGTGGTCTTTTTGGAGCGTAGGACAATTGACAGTTCAGAACCACCGTTATAGGGAAAATCAAAATCGGCAGAATTTTCAGAGTCAAGTGTTAGAAACTTCTGAGCTGTACCACGCATTTCATCGTTTTGATATGAAGGCGTCCAATCTTTTGCGTGTGTGCTAAATGCAACCAAAGCTATTGCTGCAAAAATAAATTTTTTCACATCCCTATCTCCATTGGTTTATTTTGGAACAGATTAGCAGGGATGTCTCAGGATTCAATGCAACCAGAAGCAAAAAACCTCACCGAAGTGAGGTTATCTTTGTGCTTAGTCGGCCCAGCCTGTCTTTGTGTTAATGGCCGACTCAGCCATCGTATACTTCGCCACAACGTCATCCTTAAACAGGATCGTAAGCTCTTTCTTTGTCCCGTTCGTACCGTTATGGAAAAGCCCATAGAACGGAATGAATGAGGTGCCATTAACTTTCACTTTAGCGAAGGAATACTTCCAGATTTCATTACCGCCGTCGGTATAAGACACGTTATCAGGCGATCCGAAGGTGTTCTTAACCTCTGCCTTGGTGGTTTTCCCTTCCTGAAGCTTTGACTGGACGCTGGTTTCAGACTCTTTACTGAGCTGCTGATTTCCAGAAGAGGCACAACCAGCCAGTGTTAAAGCAATCGCAGTTGCGACTAAAATTTTCTTCATTTTGTTTAATCATCCCTTTGGTATTGTTCTGAGCAATCCTATCAGGGATGTGGGGCACGACAAAAGCCATGGGGCGGAAACTATTTAATGAAACAGGACGTTTTGTCCTGTTTTTTATGCCAGAGATTCCCATAAATCAGATTAGGCTCTTACTGTTCTACTACCAGAACGTCTCTGCCTGACCGAGGATAAGAAATGAAACGACTGAAAAACGCTGTCAATGATCGCCGATTCACGAAAATGTGTGCATCCCTGGCAGCAATGGTGTCCGTGGGTGGTGCGGCAGGGGCCGGATCATTGATGATGGCGTTAGGGTTTGGTCTGGCTATCGTTGTCACACACGCCCGGTAATCCAGAAAGCAAAAACCCGCCGGAGGGCGGGTTTCATTCTTAACGCTACAGCCTTGCAACTTTAGTTCTAATCCTTCGCAGATTTTTTTCTTCTTTTTCTTCCTGCGACTTAAAGTTGTTGTAGGTTTCAAAATCAAAAAAGGATAAGTTTTCAATTTCTGAAACTGGGCATACAACCCTGAAGTCATTAAAGGTTAGATTGCTATTAACCCTTGGCGGACCATTTACACCTAAAACATCACCATATAAGCCGATGCTTTCATAATGGGTTATATAGTTTGTCGTGACGACAATTTTTAGCGTGTCTTTATCCCTATAACCGCTGAGCAGTGGGATGAAAGCCATGTGCTCAATTTTTCCATGCTCCAAGGGAGGACGAATAACCCATCCGACATAAAATTTCTTTGATTTCAAAGTGAAAATGACGGGCGCTAACGTAGCAGAAGCCTCAATGGCCAAAGTTTCAAGAGGATGGTTCCTTGCCGCCTTTGCGAGGGCTTTGAACCTATTGTTTCCCCATGCATGCCACCCCTTGTTTAGAAGGCCACAAAATGTAGAAAGTGCAATAGAGCCAACCAACCATAGAGCTATCTTTAAGCTCTTCCCTGTTGCAACTGCATCTGCAGACAGTGGAATAAGTAATTTGGCATTTTCCTTGTTCATTCCCACCAGTTTCGCTGAGAAATCAATGAGCCCCATGAATCCCATTATTGAGCATATCATCCAACTCAATATGCAGAACCCGGTTCCCCATGTCGCCACATAAAAGTAAGCGCCCCAACCATCAGAGCGCTTAAATTTGTATCTCGTAGATACTGATGTAACCGTAAAAATGTAACCACTGACCAGGATGACTGATAGCAAAAGAGTCCCCATCAGTCACCTTGCCTTGGCAGGTTCTACTCTTGCAAGGAACTGAAACTGGCGTTTCATCTCTTTGCGAACCTTATCGTTTTCCAGGTTTAAGCTGATTACGCCATCACGATCAATTGTGAGTCTGTCCTGGTTATCGACAAGGATATTCGTTAAGCGCTCTACGGGACTTTCAGCGCTAACTGTTGGCTTTCCTTTGTTCGAGAAACTAAACATAGCTCCTCCTCAATCTACCTTTTTGGGTGTAAAAAGAGCTTAGCGAACCATACGCCGCCAAGCCCTTAACCGAATTTTTTCAACAATATTTGTTGTTGTGATTGAAGATTAAGTTATGTTGATCTGGTGGTCAAGCGCGGCGCTCACAAACTTTGTGTTGTGACATGTCACGATTTCGATTCAATTGTCGATGCATTCCCGATTGCTAAGACGCTTTCTCCATCATCGCCTGCCAGCGCCGATCGTCTTCTTCCATGACTGTGTCGAACTCTTCGCGAGTAAATCCTTTCTGGTTCGGGTATTTGGCGTTGAGCATCATCGCGAATTCCGTCATGGTGAGGTTCTCAGCCTCATCCCGGCTTATGCCGAAATGGTTGCGTGCCGCCATGATGTAATCGGCAGCGCGGAATTCCGAGGTGGTTTCGTTGCTTTCATAGCGCTGCAACTGGCGAATCTTCGCCTTGCCAACGATGCCGTGCATCATCAGGTTTTGCGCGACTATAATCATGTTCTCCGGAGGCATGCTGCCAGGCCGCCAGACAAAGCCATGCTTTCGTGATTTAGCCGGCTTCATCCAGCCAACCAGATCGCCAATATCGTCATCGCAGCACGCCGTAAGCACTGTATGCGCCGCCATGATGGCTTTGCGAGTCAGAAGGCCGCTCTGGATATACCGCAACACACAATCCGGAAGCCGGCTGTACTCGTCGCGGATATAAGCCTCTGCTGCGCGCTGCACTAATGGCGTCGCATCATCGTTGCACAGCTCATAGAACGTCTGGACGATTTCCGCGGGCTCGCCTATACGTGCCATGTTGCGGAATGACGGTCGGAAAAAGAATTCCCGGTCATCGGTACCGATAAGGCACTCACCTAATTCTTTAATGGGGGTCATAGTCGCTCCATAAACAGTATCAAGGGCGCCGCAACGCCCTTTGTACTATTCACGAAACAGCCAGGTGATTAGCTGATCGTGACCGTGCATGCCACTGAGGTGATCTTGACTGGCGTCGCTGCAGAGTCCGTGACTTCGCAGGTGTAAACCCCGGCGTCACCAGAGACCGCACTGGCCTTGTTAAACGTAGCTGTGGTTTGTCCGCTGACTACGGATCCGTCTTTTTTCCATACGTAGGTGTATGGAGACGTGCCGCCTTCAACGACCACCTGCATGTTAAGAGCGGAGCCAGTAGCAACGGATTTAGTCGCCGTTAGGTTCGTGGTGAATGCCAGCGCCGGCGGAGCGACTTCAAATACGACGGTGTCCGCGTCAGCAACTTTCCACTCACCAGAGAAGGTGGAAATGTCGGAGGTGCCGAAGTCACCAGACCATGAAGTGGTGTTGAAGTACCCCATGATGTAGGTCCCGGCATCCTCGCCCACAAAGTCGAAGCGGACCCAGACCGTAGGCTGGCGGCCGGCCTGCACTTCATCGAAAATATATTTCGAGATAGCAATGGCGCCGATTTCAGTCGTTTTATCCTGCTTACGGAATTCCCCTTCCCCGGAGATGGTGAAATCCATGTTGTTGACCAGGTTCTCAACCAGACCTTTCGTATCGTCAGCCTCAGAGGTGACGGTATTCATGGAGTAGTCGAAACCTTTCGTGGTTAGCGCGCCCAGGCGCTTCCATTCGGAAAGAGCCGGAACGGTATCAGCACAGCCCATAGCCATGCGGAGTACCGCTACTTTGCCGATCAGCTTACCGGTATCATTCTGGCAGCCCTGCATGTGTACCTCTCAAATAAAAAAGGCCGCCAGATGGCAGCCTGATGGGTGATTCTGGCGATTATTCGCCGTATGTGCATGAGACGAGCAGCCGGGTTACTAACCGGCCCTCTTCGGTGGATATTGGCGCCGGAACGTTGCCGACAAGGCTCAGTGCGCCAACGCAGTCATCCGCGCCAGATTGTGCGCTGATATATTCGACAATGGCGTTAACCGCGGAGTCCGCGCCATCAGGATTCGATTTTGATGAAACGACATCAACCATCACATACCAGTCGCCGCCGCGGTCGTACTCTATATTGGTACCGCCAGAAGGCCGGAACACGATGAACTGGTCGGCATCCTTGCCAGTATCGCGCCATATCCGCCACTGCACCTTAAACCCGGAAGTTAGCCCTTCGGCTACAAACAGGTCTTTGAGGCGCATGTACATTGGAGGATTCATTGGCCTTCTCCACATGGAACGACTTCGACGCGCCCCTTTAGAGTACGCTCGTAGAGCTCGCCTTTATGGCGTTTATGGGCTCTGAATGGCCTTGGATGATATCGAACAATTCCGCGCTGGATATCAGCAAAAAACACCCCGTCGATTTGGTTGCCATTCACAAATACTTTGCGAGGACCGAGGCCGTCTCCGGCAAAATGGATAGTGCGATTCATAATGAGGATGTTGCGATTCATAATGACAACTCCTTCTTGACCGCGGCGTCGATCTGGCTGCGGGTATCCTCGAAGCCCTTCGTTAAGAACTCTTTCTGCGCAGTCGCGCGCCGGAAGTTTTGCTTCACTTCAGGGTCATGAACGAAGACGGCATAGTTAGCCGTATAGCCAACGCGCCCGGTCACCCGCACGCCGTTCGCGGTGATTTCCCGGAACTGGCTATTGATGAGCGTCGACGTGTCGATCGGGGTGTAGAGCGCCGCCTGTGCACTACCGATGAGCATCGCCGACTGCAGTGCGCGCACAACCTTGCGCCCCTGCACGTCCTTAATGATGCGGTCGAGATTGGCCTTAGCCTGGCGGATGCCGCGAACTTTAGCTCCCATGATCAGACTCCCGTAATAATGGCCCAGTCATCTTCAACACCGTCAAGGGTATCGTTCCACTGAGTGAAAGCCCTTATTTCGTCCGCTTTGGTGTTGTAGGGGTTGGTATCGGTGCTTGTTCCGATAAGGATGTAATCGCCCTCTTCAGCATCAGCGTAAGCAGTGAAGAAAGTGTTTTTTACGACAATCCCTTTCCCAAGCTCGCTGAGCTTTGACGAAAGTCCGCCAATGTAATCACACATGATGTTTATTGGAGGGTGGAAGCCATACGGCTGTCCGCCGCCATCAGTATCACTTCCATCAGCATCTCGAATCCTTTTCCAGAGAGTGCATGGCTTGTTGTATGACCATGAAGCTGTAGACGACATCAGCCATCCCTCCATCGCAGCACGATTGCGCCTGTAGCCTGTATGCGAGGGCAGTTAATCATCCACTGCCCGGCACCGTTAACGTATGCCGTCGTTTGCTCGCCGGTATCGGTCATGACCCACACCCGGGAGAACGTCCGCGGCAGCCGTTGCTGCACTGAAATCCATGCCATCAGCAGCCACCAACGACCATGAACAGGCCCACGCTGTTACCGGCGCTAATCGGCAGCTCACTGGTGCATCCGCTCGTATCGAGCTTCGCCAGCGAGTCACGCAGCCAGGTAATCCCGTCTTCGCCGTAATCGAACGAGCGCGACGCTCCTGATGGCGCCCCCTGCGATTTTATACGCCGGGCACCGGAAGACGTCGCCATGAGCGCGGCGGCATACATCAGGATGAGCTTTGCCGTGCATTCGTCGTATCCCGCACCGTCGAGGCACGGGATAATCTTGTTCACCACGCAGAGAATCGGATCGAGCAGCGCGCCGGGAATGGCATAACCCAACTCACCGAGGAACGCCTGCACGTCTGCCGCTGTGATTGGGTCAGCCATGATTATTTCGCCTTCTTCTGCAACTCAGCCAGTTGCTTCTGAGCCTCTTCGAGGTCAGCCTGCAGCTTGGTATTCGCTTCAGTCAGCGACGCTACCTTACCGTTGGCCTCTTCGAGGTCAGCCTGCAGCTTCCCCAGCTCGCCCGGGGTTGCCACCTCAAGTACCTGATCGCTTACGGGGATAGCCTTACCAGCCAGCCAAAGCGGGAGTGTTTCGCCTTTGTAGACTTCACCCTTTTTCAGTTCGTGACTGTCATGGGTAAGCAGCCATTGTTGTTCTTTACCAGCCATGCGGCCTCCGTAAAAAAGATGGGGCCGGAGCCCCATTGATTATGCTTTGGTAAGCTGGACGTAACCTGCCTGGCCGTTTGCATCGTGTTTGAACTGCGGCGCCGCGGCGGCGAGAACCGAGAAAACGTAATCATCTTCAGGGTTAAGGCGCGCTTTCGGCCGCATGGTCATCGGCATACCATTCAGGATCTGAACGACGTCCGGACGTTTAACCACGCCCAGAAGCTCATCCGTCGGAACTTTGGAGGCCGGAACCAGCGCGGATACACCAGGAATTTCCATGATGCGGGACAGGATGGTCTTCGGATAGTTCGCCGCATAGTCGTTCACAGACGCGTAGAACCAGTCCTTGTAGTTCAGGTAAATGGTCACCGGCGCATAGAAGTTTTCGTTATGCAGCAGATTAATCAGGTTGGAGATTGCCGCAACCCACTGAGCGCCGCTAGCGCCGTTCAGAGTCAGGCCGTGAGTGCCGGTTCCGCGGTTAGGCGCAGTACGCAGACCATAAATGGTAGCGCCGCCAACGTTGATATTCGGATCACCGTTCAGCACCATGTCTTCCAACTTCTCAGCGACTTTGCGCTGATGGTTGGAGATGGCGTCGCTGTCCAGCGAATAGCCTTCAGTCTGAGCCGCCAGCATCTGACGCCAGCCGAAGGTCAGTTCACTGTCGATGATCGGCAGCGGCGTACCTTCGTAATCCATGACGGGCTGATCACCCTTCGACTTGCCACGGCCATCCAGGCTGATATTCACATCACCGGAGTCGGACAGGGTCATAAAGTAATGGACGATTTTGCCGAGAGCCATCGGGCGGGATACGCTGGATGCAAGGTCATTAAATACCGCCAGCACATCACGCTGAACAGTGATCGCCGAACGGTCCCACTCGCCCCATACATCTCTAGGCAGCACTGACGCATTACCAACGAGCTCGTCGAAGGCGATGAACTGGCCGTTTGCGTCGTTAACCGCAAAGCCATGCTGTGCAGCCATGTTTCGCTGCATCATGTCCCAGCGGCGACGGGCGTTAAGGATTAGCCTCTGCTGTTGTGGTGTAAACTTTAACATTCGTGTTTTCCTTATGCCTTGGCGTACGGAGTGGAGAGGATCACCACGTCGGCGAAGCCTTCCGCCGCCAGAGTGCGCCCTGCTTTTTCGTCGAACGTTGCGACGACCTGGTTACCGGTTGCGGCCGCTTTGAACACACCGCCGGCACCGACGGTCAGTTCCTGACCTACGGTGTAGGCTGCCGCCACCAGACGAACGTTATATTCCTGCTCGCCTTCTACGCGGTACGCCACGCCAGTTTCGTTCGCTGCGTAGGCGGTAGTGATTGCCTGACCGATGAACCGACGGTTACCGAGAATGAACCAGCGACCGGTGGTGTCAGTAGCTACAGCCAGTTTTCCTGACGCAACTTTGACCGCGATGCCAGGGGTAGACGCTGCCGCAACTGGCAGGTTGATAGTTTCCGGTTCGCGCTCGACCGGACCACGATAGATAACATTCGGCATTATTTTTTCTCCTGATCCATGCCAGCGTTGAGGTCGTAATCTTTCCACTGGTCATTCTCAGCATTTACCTGCTGGAATGCCGGGTTAAGACCAGTACTGGTCTGGCACTGCGAGTACATGTCGTTCAGCGCATCGCCGTCCAACGAGTTAACCGCCGCTTCAGTCATGAACGGGAATTTAGCTTTGACGGCCTGACGCTTTGTAGTGAGGTCCTTCTCAGCGTTTGCCTGCAGTTGGGTTTTCAGCGTGTCGATCTCATCGGTCAGCGGCTTAATTGCCAGATTGACCGCCGCGGTAATCGCTTCGGAGTTAATCTGAGCCTGGCCAGGGTCGCCGCCGCCGTCTTTCTTCTGCACCTGTTGGTTGTAGGCATCCCAGACCTGATCGTCGGTCAGCCCCTCGGTTTTTACGCCGGCGGCATTAAGCGCGGCGATCATCTTCTCTTTCATCGGGTTTGTTTCTCCGTTGGTTTTGACTTCGTACTCAGTTGGTTTGCGCACGACTTCTACTGGATCGCCGACAAGCGTTACGACTTTGTCGGAGATGAGGTATTTCTGGTCGAGGAGTTTCGGCTTAGCGCCGTCGGCGTCTTCTTCGTAGACGAAATGGTCAGGCCAGACACTGACGACGTAGCGCCACTTTTTGTCGTCCTGCTTAATAGCCATCCGCAGCGCCTGGTAGATATCGTCGAATGACATTTCGGAAGCGTTGCTGATGAAAAACTTAACCCTGTCCCACCAGTTATCCTTCATGTTATTAGCGGCTTCGACGAGGCTGGCGGTTTCCACTTCCCCCTCCTGCCCGTCGGCGTTCACGAACATGCCTACACCCTCCGCTGGGGTGCCGGCGCCCGGCTCATCCAGCAAGATAGCGATGTGGTCGAACTGCATGTTCCGGGCAATCCACGAATGCTTCTTGCCCTTCGACTCACCGGACTTTTTCTCTTTGTTGGTGAGCAGCCCGGTAGAAAGGTGGATCGGGTCGGTGTTTGTGCCAGCGATCATCTCGTCGAGACGGTTAATCAGGCGCTTACCATCAGGCTTTGTCTCGGCGACCGCCTTATTGATGTAGACGTCCATGACGACCTGATCGCCTGACTTACTGACGTTCTGCGCCCATGCGCCTACGTGATAGGTATTGATGGCTTGTGGGTCATTAGCGCTGACATACTTGCCATCTACCATCGGATGCGGCAGAGGCATCAGCTTGCCTTCCATCGTCTGGTAGCTGTTGTTAATCTCCTCCGCCGGGTACAAGCCGCCATTCATCACGATGTCATCGACGATCGGGACCGCACCACGAATAACGTAGTGTTCCTGGCCGTTGAGAGTTGTCGTGGAGATGTTGGATGCGTTGATGGCGAGGGATTTAACGTGGATGCTGGATAGCTTCACGTTGCGTCCTCTTAGAGTTGTTTTGGTGGTGGAAGCACTTTGCTTAATGACGTTGTTTTACTCGGTTGATACCCGCCAGACGCAACTGGCCGGCAGTCATCGCAAAACCTCGCTGGTGCAGGAACATATTTACCGCAGAGATGGCAAGAGCATGGATCAGCCGACCCAGAACTTGCCCCCACAAGAATGAAAACCATTATGACCAGCAGAAACAGGACAATGACTGCAATCATGCTGCCTCCTTGGTGTTCCACTGTTCACGTTCTTTCGCCAACTTCTCAGCCAGCCCTTTGTTGAATATGCTGCCGTCGTCGTTGAGCAGAACCGGAATCTGGCCGCAGTAACAGTGATATTTGTTGCCGTCGCGAGAGTAGAACTCCCTGACCCATTCAGTCGTTTTGACTTTTCCGTGTTCGGCTGCATGCCACCACCTGGTCGTTGGCTTTAGCGCTGACAGCCATAACAGGCCTGTCTTAAGCCCCAACCTGTCGGCCGCCCAGTCCGTTTCGTTCCATTGCGCCTGCCGCAGCGCTCCTACCTGCTCAGTCTGCGCCATGTTCTTGGCGCGACTCATTGAGACATCGAGGCGCTTGCTTATCACCTGCGCCGTTTCGCGCGGATTCACGCCCCGGCCAATCGAATCAGCAATGACGTTTGCGAGGTCGCCGCGCGCCCGGTCGCTTTCCATTTTCCAGTCGCTGTACGTGCTGATGTAAGCAGCAGCGATCTGGCTCTGGTAAGCGGGGCTGGACAACAGCATCTGCAGCGTAGTCTGGCTGGCGTAGACCGGAGACTGCTGAGACAGGTTGTTGAAGGCTTCAAGCGTGCCGCGCTGAGCCTCTCTGGTGACGTACTCCATCGCCCAGAGGTTTTGCTCACCGCCTTGCAACAGATAATTGTCCAGAATGGTCTGTACGATGCCCAGCAGGTCGGCCATTTCCTGCGGCGACATGTCGTAGATAAAACGGCCAGCATTGACCTGGTAAAGCGTTTGATCTTCGCCGTTAACGTGGCACAGGAAGTGCCATTTGTGGCTGTTAACCTCGCGCTCTCGCCCGGTCATGCGCTGGTCGAAAAGAGCCTTCAATGCAACCTTTATCGCGTAGTAACGGTCCTCGATGTCGCGTTCCATCTTACTGACTGCTTTGCGCGACATCGTGGGGTCAACTTTCGACCGTGGTATCACCGGACTTTTCGGCTTCTGGTTCTGGGTCGGCCAGAGGATCAGGTTTTGGTTTGCGGTCATCAGGCGGAATCTCATCGTCAAGTTCAGGCAATGGCTGGAGTTCGCCCGCCGCGCGGATTTCGTTCTCTTTGATAGCAGAACGTCCAAAGGCATTCGTCGACTTCACAGCAACGTCTGCGAGCTTGTCCATGTTGGCAATCTTCTCTGCCTGACTTGGTGCAAGCAGATCAGACCAACCGACGGTGATTTCTTCGCCCTGTGAGGGAGGGATAATACCCAGCATCCAGAAGCGCGAGACAACATCAGTAATCACGTCGGTAAGAAATCCCTTGCGTCGGCTCATTCTGGTTCTGGCCCACCCTTTGGCATCCTCAGTGCTGGCTCGTTCGCCAGTCTGCATGCCAATCAGCTCTTTGACCGGGATCGGCACGGTAGCGCAAAACTCGCACAACGCTGTTCGCCATGTGGGTTCAGGGTCAGCCGCGGCAACACTCAACACCTCGGCGGTACCTGCCTGCATAAAGCTGGCACTATCGGTGCTGTCGTTAAGCCGACGAACTTGCTGATCCAGCGCTTCGGCGAGTTGGTTCTCGGCCACACCGAGGGCTTTTGCCAGAGCTGAGAAGTTTGTTTTCTCGCTGAATGAATAGTTGAGCTGCCGGCTGGCGTTCTTCAGGAAACCCTCGGAAGCCCCGCCGCTCACCTTCTCGATATCAAGCAGCTTGTTGAACCCCGCCTCAAGCAATGACTTACCTGATGTCATCACGCCATCGTCAGAGCCTTCAGCCAGGATAATGACGCGGTCCGGGTGGACATTGACGATCCGACCTGGACGCGCATCGAAGTTCCCGTCGACGGGCAACTCGGTGAACGAATACATGGTAACTTCGCCGAAGGTTTCACTTTCCGGGTTATCGTCCCAGTTAATTGGATCAATCTGCGCCTCCCAGACAGGGATCAGCTTAACGAGCGCCTTTTCCTGGATGCGACCAACCACGGAGGTATCGACCGGTTCCCACCAGTTTTTGCTGTCCTTAATTTGAAGCAGCAGCGCCGAATACCGGCCTACAAGATTGCGGCGGTCTGCACCTTTAATCTGCTCCCAGCAACGCTTTAGAAGCTTGTTAACGCGCTTATCCCATGGTGTTTGCTTCGATGCATCCTTCGTCTGATCCCCTTCATATACCTCCGGGTAGTCCTCCCAGCATCCGTCGACCATGCGAGTGACGGCGGCGCCGGCTACCGCATTTCTCCGATAGGCCCGGAAGAAATCTTCAAACGTTAAATGCTGCGGGTAGCCAAACTCTTGATAAAGTCGCTGGCGTTTTGTGTTGCTGGTTCCGTTAAAGAGCATCGACAGATTTTTACTGCGTTCCCGCTCAATGCTGGCGTTACTAGCGCGCTGTTGTTTCATTTCGCTTTCGGTCACGATGTCCTCCGTCAGCGCGAACGCACCAACATGCCGGTTATTTTTTGTGGTGAGTGAAGTACGCGGTAACGAGTGCCATCCCAGTCGTGGTCTTCCTGCTGGGTGTCTACGTCGTCAGGATTTTTATCGTCGCGGACAAGCACAGGGATACGGCTAATCCAGCCTCGGCAGTAGTCGAAAACGTAGAAGGCTGGCTTCTCAGGCACGCCTGCTTCCAACCTCTTACCTTCGATTACAGCTTCCAACATGTCAGCGAATATCGACGCACCATTGATGCGAGAGCCTGGTTTTTTGTCGGCAGCAAGCCATTCAACGCCTTGACTCTCCATCTTCTGAGCAATCGATAACTCGTTATCTCCGGTGTTGAATATCGCGCCGTCAGCTGGCCCCGGAATAACCTCGCTGCAGATGCCAGGCATAATGTGCAACTGACCCTGCGTAACCCCGTCGAATTGAATCTCTTCCGGCTCATCTGCATCTTCGCCAACCAGTCGCTTATCAATCCAGGCCACGCCTTTAGCGACGTTCGTGGACGACATATTCAGGCCCTTGTTCAGCTCATCCGGCGGGCAGCCATACCACTCGCCGATCAGGATAAGAGAGCCGGCTGGCGGGCAGAACTGATTACCATCTGGTAATTCAACTGCGGTTCCATCTGCCTGCGCCCACCACAGGTTAGAAAATGGCTTCGACTCACCCCAGTCATGGGATCGGTCAACAGTCCAACTATCGGGAATGCGGAACGGCTTAATGACATGGAGCGATTCATTCCACAGGTGGTCGAAGCGACCGCCGCTGGTGACGTCCCAGGAGCCCTCTACCCACGCTTTGCGCCGGTTCGGGTCTTTGATAGCCATCAGCGTTGCGATGTATTGAGGGTCGAGATACGGGTTTTCTTTGAACGAACCGTGAATTGCAACGCGTGTAAGCGTCACATCCTCTTCTTTCTCGGTCTGAGGGTTAAAGACCCGCTGAGTTTCGCGAATGATGGTGCCGCGAGGCGCTGGCTCAATGAAGCGTTTCTTCACCCACGTATGGCCGATACCAAAGGGGTTAGTCGTGCTGAACGTTTCAAGCGGGATCGGCCTAAGCAGAGAACCGTTAGCAAGCGGGTAGTTCTCAGGCCTGAACGATGAGCGCCGGCACGAGAACATCATTTCGTAGAACTCAGCGGATTGCTGCTTTGTCAGCTCGTTAAATCCAATAAACGGAAACTCCTGGCCGTGATAATCCCAGTAGTCGCTCTCTTCTTTCCCGAACCGGAAGAGAAGCTCTTCACCAGTCGGCCATACCCAGCGCAATTCCGAGGCTGAAGCGAGATATCGTGCGCCGTCATTGAACAGGCGATACATACGCTTCGACTGCGTGATGATGTCGGTGAGGTTTTTATACTCGGTATCGAAAATTACTCCACGCCAGAACGAGCCATAGCCGAGGCCAACCAGGCGACGGAAACGAGCCAACTGCGCCGCTGTTTTTCCGGGCCCGCGCGTTCCCTCGTAGAGAATCTCGTTACATGGGCAGCTAAGCGAGAGCGATTGCGAGCCAGGCAGAGGCTTCCATACTGCTTTGTAATTCATCCACCCAATACCTCGCCCTGCTGTTTTTGCGCCGCCTTTTCCCAGTCCTCAACGTTATCGCAGGACGGGACCGGCATAATGCTGTGGGTAGCCACAACTTTCTGTTCGACTTGCTCTTTGAATGCCTGCACGCGCACATGCTTACCGAGCAACTCAAGATTCTTCACCTTGTCAGGCCACTTAATCTTTTTGAGGATGGTCTCGGCTGTCTCTTCGTCGAAGCTCTGAATAGTTGTGCTGATATCCATTCCAGTGAGCGTCGTTCGCCACGACTTTGGCCACAGGCTGATTGCTTTGAGGCTGCCGTCGTCGTTAAGAATATCGAGAACGTCCATCTGGTCGATTTCAACCAAGCGCCGGAGTACATAATCGGCATCAATGCCCACATCTTCGTTGCGCTTCGTTTTGAGTTCGGCGATTCTATTTTGGATGACAGCTTTTGACAGCAACTTTGTAGCGGTACGATTGGCAGTTTTAGCGCTGTACCCCACACGAATTGCTGCCTGGGTGGCGTTTAAATCGATGAGGTACTCGCGACAGAACATTTCTTGTTTGTCGGTGAGTGCCATTTAAATACCTCTGGAGAGATTATGGACGCGTTAAAGTTTTCAACATTGTCCCGCATGCTAAGTCAGCACGGTGAAGATCTTCAATTCAAAGCAGAAAACCTGTTTGAACGTGTTTACAATTACTGGAACAAGTCACAAACACTTAACTCACAGATAAAATTTTCCAAAACTGCTGAAGGACTCAAAATTGTTATCCCACAGTGCGATTTTCACTGCTTTGGAGAGTCCAGGATAAGGTTTTACGATTCTAAACCTGTTAACGAGATTACGTTTTTCACAAAGGATAACGATAAAAAAATACCCTTCGCCGTTTTTCATATCAATCAAGATAATGAGTTAAGCGTTCCCGGCAATGCTGAGGCACCAATAGTGGATCTAGACTACGCAAGGTCAGTGGAAGAATATTTCATGAACGAACTAATTATGGCAGCCTCAAAGGCCAGCCTTGTATAGCAATTCAAGCCATTAAAAATGGCCACCCATGGGTGGCCTTTGTGATGCTGTTCAAAAAGCACCCGAATGAGTAATCCGTCCGCTTAAGTGTTATATAAATTAATGCAGATATTTTTTAGTTCCTTCATATCCATCTTGCCATTCATGTAGGAATTATGTGAGTCATAACTAAATTTGCCCCACAGTTGAGCATATCTATCATAGAACTCTTTTTCTAATTTAGGATTATGAGCCAAATGAACCTGAAGAACTTTCCAGCACTTAATACATTCGTATTGAAGCGCAGCAACCCTGGCAATATGTTGAGCATCATTTTCATTTTCCGAATTAATTCGGCATGGCAGATAAGATACTCCTGAAGCGAAATTCACTAGCGAGGCAATCCATTCAGCCTTAGCATTGCTAATATGCTGATCCTTCCATGAACTTAGACCTTTTCGTGCTACCAATACAGCCCAAAAGGTCACCACTCCCGCAATAAAGGCGATGGCTGCAGATAATCCAGATATCCACAAGGCGTATCTAGCCCATCTTGCTGAAAACTGTGCAACATAGAAAGTCTGAAGTGCGATTTCGTGGTCATTCATAGGCTCAACCCCAAGTAAAAGACGAATTTTACCTCAAACATTGAGTTTGAACATATTCCTGCAGATAACCTACCTGCTTCGTCACTGTGACAATTCGCCCTCTGAGGGTGAAATAATCCCGTTCAGCGGAGTCAGTAAGTCGGGGGCCGGAAGCATCGCCCACGCCGCCGGTTGCGGTCGCTCCGTTCGCTGAGCAGGTGGCGTTGAGCTGCAGCCGACGCTTGCCAGAAGCAACATCACGCTCAAGCTGATCGATAGTGGCTTTAGCATCAGCCAGTTCTCCGGTGTATTTGGCATCCAGCGCAGCAACGTCGCGCTGGCGGGTCTGCATGTCGGTGATGGTGGCGTTAGCCAGGTTAAGCTGCTCAGTTGCTTTATCGCGCTGCTCTTTGAATTCGGTGGCGTTGTCGTGGTAACGGTTAGCCAGCCACCCAAGGCAAACAATCAGGCAGATAACCACTGCGCTGATAATGGCGGTTAAGCGGCTCATTGGTCTATTCCCCAGCACGTCAGCGCGCTTTCCTGGTCTCGCCTTTCGACCTGACCGTAGCAACCGTTTTTCTGACCTTTTGTCAGCCGGCAATCGCGGCCACCGTCTTTAATCCACCAGCGAATCGCCTCGCATGCACCTTTTCGGTCGCCGGCGTTAATGCGCTGATAGAACGTCGATGGGAAACATTTACCCGGGCCGATGTTGTAGGGGCAGAATGACGCGATACCGACCTTTTGCGGTGCCGTGAGAGGAACCTTGATATTCCGGTCAACCCACGCCAGCGCGTTGTCTCGCTCGATAGCGTTTACCTGGTCGCATTTGGCCTGGGTTAACTTCATACCCTTCGTTACTGGCTTGCCGTCAATACGGGTTGCCCCGCGGCAAATCGTCCAGATGCCAGAACCATCACGGTAAACCGTCAGGCTGTTACCCTCTTTCTCATTCAGGAACTGATCCATTAGCGTTGGTGCTGATGCGCCGGTGGCAATTAGCGCCAGCATGGCCGCGCTGAGCTTCGTTTTCAGGTTAGCCATATCAATTATCCTGCGGAGGCGGGCCACCGTAGCCACGGTCCAGTGACTGCTGATACATCTTCGTCCAGCGGCGCTTGAAGTAGAGATTGGTGAAATAAGTCGCGGCGCCAATTATTACGCCGCTTGCCAGCGCAATGAAATTCCAGTCCAGCCCGTGAAACCAGTCGAAGGCTCTCGCAAGACCTGTACAGATAAGGCCGCCTGACGTGCAGTACGAGGCCGCCGAAAAGATTTTGTCAGGCATTTTCATAGTCTCCACCTCGCGTAGTTAGCGGGTGCTGTGTGTAAGAAAAGGGTCAGGCCCGTCAGGCTGGATTTATCAACAAAGCGTCAAGGATGATTCCTGCGGGACCTGATAATAAAAAACCCGCTCAAGGCGGGAAGAAATACCAAGGGTAAATAATGACGGCTCGGTAGCCGTAAGGGTCCCAAGGTAGAGGGATTGGAGCATCTGGCGGGGATCGAACCCGCATCTTCTGGGTGGAAGCCATACGTAATTACCAAACTACGACAGATGCAATCTGGTTCAGGGCTCTGCGCGGAAGGGCTTTGACGTGTCGTGCAGCACGCCTCTACCCAGGAGCCCTGACCGGATTGCACAACCACACTCTCGCAGTGGTCGCGCCCATGCCCTTGGGTACCTGTCGCGTCATCGCCGCTTATAACCGGTGCGCGTCTGGCGATCGCGCTGCTTTACCGGGGCTTATGTTATTTATGAACCCTTACCCATCACCACACAGGCTCGACATTAAGCGACTCGGGGCAGCATCACTACTGCAGCATGGCCATTAGGCCGCGGTCGACCCGTTCCCATTCACATTTCCTGCCTCCAGAAACGCAAAAGCCCCGACGTTTCCGCCAGGGCTCTTTTTATTCTTTATGCCGCCACTTAAAGTTAAGGCAGCATATCAAAGTAGACTCAAATATGACGTATTTAATCCAGTTTTGCAAGACTCACATCTAAATTTGTCGTCTTTTGTTGTGAACGTGATCGCGTCACCTGCAAAAGTGCATCGCTATCCAGGCCAATGAAGATGCTTATCATGCCCTCCCATCGCGCTGTGAAGGTTTCAGACCAGTTCTTAGGTGTCACCCCCACCATTGCCGCAAGGTCTCCGTACTGATACTGGTCGCGCCCTACCAGCACCGCTTTCGCATCCTGGGCAGCCAGCCAGATAAGCTGACGCAAACGCTCGATCGTTTTTTTCGCAATGCGCACGCCGGACAGTTGCAGGCTGAACTGCTCCCACGCCCACCGGGTGATTGTTTCCTGGTGTTCCCAGCGGATGTTTTCGCTGTAGTTCCAGAGCAGCCACGCTTTCTGGTGCTCTTCCAGCGACAGCAGCGCCCGGCGCCATGATGCGGTTGAGTATTCTACGGGCAGCACCAGGGCGATCGCCGAACCCTTGGCGCGCGACTGGCTGCCGGCCATCGGCGGGCTATCAGGGTTGACCATTCGCTTTTTCTGGGGGTCGTAAACCTTCTTGCGGCCGCGGCTGCGCGGAGTCGCCTCAAACATCGCGTTTTCAGCAAAGGCTACCAGTTGCCCTTTCGTCGCTCCGCTCAGATCTGCAGTTGCAACCATCAGTTGCTCGCGCACGTACTGGAGGTATTGAATGTTCATGCTGTCTCTCCCAGGGTCTGATAGATGCGGATGTAATTTCTGAGGATGCGATAGTCGGTCATCACCGTTCCGCGGTGCCGGCAGAGGCGGAGCTTTTGCCAGCGCTCCCGGATGCGCTCTATGGCGACCTGATTCATGCGGCCTCCGGGTGGCGGGCGCGGCGTTTTTCCATAGCGCGGGCTTTGCGGGTGAATATGGACTTGATGCGCTGCAGGTATGGGATGTCGAAATTACGAATGGTGTTGTCGTTGTTCAGGGTATCCACGGCCGCCGGACCGATTCGCTTGATAAGTCCCTGCTCGAATGCCTTTTGAGCGCCGGCGCGGTCACGATTGCAATAAACGCACTGCGCTGCTGTGTTGTGCAGATTGAACGACAGGTGACGAGCGGCACCGCGGGTGCGGTAATGTCCGCAGTCCATAGTCCCACCGAGTTTCTGCTCCGGCAGCCTGCCGCAGCTGATGCAGGGATTTCCGGCATCACGAAGTCGCACATATTTGTTAAATGCCGCTTGCGCCTCGCTGCGCCACTGTGACTTCGTCTTCAGCTCAATGCGTTTCGCCCGGCGGCGCTGGCGCCCCTCTTTTTCTGCTTTGGTCCGTTCTGCTTTCTGTTTGGTCAGAGCTTTAGCCCGATCCTTCTCGCGCTGCGCTTTGCCAACTTCTGCCGCACAGGCGATGCAGCAAACTGTTTGCTCGTTGCGGGTAGGATGGAACCATTCGCGGCAGTGGGAGCATTTACGGCGTGCTGTTTTACGCATGCGGCCTCCGCGCTCTCAAGCAGAGCCACTTCTTATCGACAAGGCGCGCGGTATAGCCGAGCATCGTTGGAATATCGGAGGGCTTAACCTCGACTTTGCGCCGGCGGCGCGCAGGAACGCGGAAGATGCCGCTCTCGATGACTTTAGCGAGTTGGCTGCTCATCATACCTCCTGCTTCTGCTGGAGTTGCTGATATTCGCAACCGTGAGGGATGGTCAGCGCCAGGCCAAACTGAGCGCACCACGCCTCTACCTTGCACAGAAAGATATGCATCTCCCCTGTGTCGAGTTCGGACGTGTGCCGAGGTTCCCAGGTGGTTTCTTTGGAGCCGGTTATGAAGTCGGTGTAGGTGACTTCCTGGCAACCGAGATAGGTTTTCTTGAGGTTGCGCTTAACCCACTCAGGTGTGGCGTCTGTGCGGCCGGATTTAATCAGATATTCACTGATTTCACCCAGCCACATATGCAGAAGTGAGTTCTGCGAAAGGCTACGCTTCTCACGCCACCGTTTGAGTATCAGCCGGTAGGTATCGCCATTGGCGAGGTATGGCTGCAGGTGCTGACCTATAGCGGCGAAATTGCCGTTATGCAGCTTTATGCCTTCTTGAGGGAAGTTCACGCTTCACCTCCAGAGAGGTCAAACGCTGAATGCAGAAAATCGCCGGTGGCTTTCGCCATCGGTGACAGGTATTGCTTTAAGGTTTTGTGCGCCATGTGTCCCCACTTGGCGCCGGTAATCGTGTCAGTTGCTCAGACTGACCAAGGAATTATGACGGGGAGTCAGGAGAAAAGCAAAACCTCATATAGTGATTATTTTTTTCGTTTTGTGCCGCCATCTCGATGTAACGCGGATCGGATGCCCGCAGCAACTGGATGTTCTGCTCCCGGTAGTAGCGCAATCTCTCCATAAAATACTCGCGCAGGAAGTGACTTTTACGGCCTGGACGTTCGAAAGTTTATTGTACTCCGAGAAATACCAGGCTTTCCGGGCTCAAACTTGCATTCTCTCACTGCTGATTTAGTCTCTCTAAAAAAGAGCTCATCACCAGTTGTCTCGACAGAAGTAACTTCCCCTTTTTCATTTACTGAGGCAGCGTATTTTACAGTGCCGCCAATCCCTAGAGCTTTTGCGGAAGCAGGATAGAGTGGGAAAGGACAACTTATTCGTACAGGTATTGTTTCTTTCGGATTTTCAACAGCAAATGCCATGTTTGATATAAGCACTGTACAAACCAGAAGTAATATATTTTTCATCGGCGGTACCAATTGTTATGTTTTTGAGCAAAGAACAGCATGTTCAGACGCTCTTTGTACGCAACGCAGGAGGCGGCAAGGTCAACGTTAACCTTGTCCTGCTCTTCTTTCGGTTTGGCTGCAATGTTCCACTTCGACATAAGAAAAATCCCCTCTGGTGTGGAGGGGATTGTAGCTTGCCAACAGACTGCTATCTAGGAATTAACGTATGGACTTGGAGACCATACTGTTATTATCTGCTCAATCCTTTCTTCAGATAATGGTTCAACAGGACCATAAGTTGCTATGAGGTAGGTATTACCATTAACCGACAAATGCTCTTTGACCAAAAACTCTTCAAGAGCAATTGGGTCAACTTTTCTATTTGAGTTTGGATCCCGATGCGTCACTAAAGGCTTTGCAAAAAGCATTGTTCTGCCTGTATGGCCTGACACATCAGGCTCTTTGAAGATTTCATAATCACCTGTAGTAATGGAACCATTATGGCACCCGCCAAAAGTAATGAAGTCATACTTATCAGATGTAAACATAGATCCCTCTCGTTCAGATTGTCGATTTCAGAGTCTATATTGCACTAATTCTCAAAATCATAAAATTTACAAAGCCATTGTTCCACGTCATTTACTGCGCGGCTTTGCGTTCTGCGGGGGATTTAGGCATCACCAATCCTCCGCTTAAGCTTGATAATTTGGCCTTCCAACTTCTGCCGCTTCTCCCGTTCAGCTACCAGAGTGCGCTTGTAGTTGGAAAGCCGCCGCTGGTAGAGTTCTTTGGCCCGAGTGGCATTGATAATTTGCGCCTTCTGTGCGCTGACCACCTTCTCAAGGCTGGCAATCTTCTTGCGCATCTCGTCACGCAGTTCAACGCCATGCTCAATAACCTTCTCAAGCCGCTCGGTGTGAGCTCTGATTGCTGTGCTACTCACCTTTCACCTCCTGCGGGCTGCTGCGAAATGCTCAACGCCTTTAGCCCAGATTTTTTTGATGGTTGTCCAATCAATCGGGATAGTGTTTGTCCATGTCCCCTCGCCGCTGCAGTCGTCGCACCCTTCACCAAAGCATTCATGGCAGGTCAGCGAGTATTCAAGGTTGAACTCCCCGAGAAGCGCTGCTTTCGCACCGTTCTCAGCGGTTAACCTCATAGGCACCATCACGTAACCATCCGGAATTACCGGAGAGTTTCCGGGTGCAGCCTGATACATTCGCCACAGTGCCTGCGTTACGGGATGCTTAAATACCTTGCCGTCCCACTCCATTCTCAGCTCGTAACCCCTGTCATCAGCACAAACCAGGTCCATTTCTGACCAGTTCCAGAACTCATTGCACAGGGAGATGAAGTGCTCGCGTGAGCGTCCTGTATTCCGTGGCACACATGCCAGCAGCTCATCGGCTGTTTTGCACTTCATTGATTGCGGAGAGTTGCCAGCCTGGAGCATGGCGGCGCAGCTGGGTAACCTCGTCAAACAGAGCGCAGCAATATTCCCCTGCTGAGTTGCTTTGGCGTGCGCCTTCTCCAGCGCCTCTACCAGCGCACGAACATTGGCAGGGTTAGCCAGGGCGATGTAATCCGCATCACGGGCGTCGAGCGTTGCGATTGCCACCTGCTCATAATCCACACCGTCATTAGTGGCGTATATCTCATCGCATAATTGAAGCACCCACTCGCCGGGAGTCGCTTTCTCTGCTGCCGCTTTCAGGCTCTGCGCCAGTTCGGTGATATCAGTTGTCATGCGGCACCACCTTCGACATGGCGAAACCAGATGCATACCGGGCCGTCTTCTGTGTCATGAATCGAACCGACAAACCAGCCGTCGCCGTCCGGGCGCTCCGGGCTCCATTTCGTGAATGAACCTTCGCCGCTTTCATACTCGGCGCGGGCCTCTTCATCGTCGCTACATTCCAGAAATGACATGGAGGATTGCAGGCCATTGGCATCAATCCACTCGTTAAACTCTGCGGTCGTAACCCCCTCGCGGTCGCCGCAAAGCTCGTCAAAGCAAGGATGGGTCCAGAATCCGTAGGTAGCGTTGCGTGTTACCGGTAGTGCTGTGATTTTGTTCATGCTGAAGGCTCCTGTTTTGGCATCAGCGCATCGCGGACGCTCTGGCGGTAGTAGTGGTGAAAGGCGAACGTCAGGCCGAGCTTTGTTGGCCGCTCCTGCTTACCCAGCAGTTTGAGACGGGTGCAAATGGTTGTTGCCGTCCAGCCAGAGTGATAACCGGCGGCACGCTTCATAACGGTTTCAGCCAGGATGGTTCGAAAGTCATCGCGCCCGAAGTTGGTGTTTTCGAATGCGGCGTTGATCACTTCGTCGGTGAGGTGTGCGTCGATAGCGTTGCTCATGCGGCACGCTCCTCGTCTTTCCGGCGACGGATATACGCACGGATGGCTTGCCGTAGCTCCTCGCGCTGCGCATCAGTGAGCGGAGCCGTTGGCTGCATCCAATCAGGGACGGTAGGTTTTTGAATCTTGCTCATTTGGCTGCTCCTTTACGAAGCTGTGCGGCAAACAAGCGCGCCGCCGAAGCCTCTGACCGCAAACACTTAACAGCGTCATCGTAACCACCTCGCTCCGCATCATCCGCGGCACTGTCAAGATTTTCGGCGTACTGCAATACCCCATCAGCCTTAATCCCGGCTACGATGCGATCGGTGGCGGGAGTTGGCTCTTGCGGCGATACAGCAATACGAATGGTTTCAAGGGCCGGGTCTATTTCAACTGTTGGCACCTTGATATAACCCAACTGCACCCCGTTCATGATGAACACGCGACGATCATCACTCGTCGCCTTCAGACCCACATTCTCCGCAGCCAGCTGCACATACGCTTTAGCCAGTTCCAGATACTTCCGCTCTTTGATTGAGAGCTCGCCTGCGCTCTCCAGAGAGGCTATGAGCTCGTTTACCGTTTCAATGTTCATTTTCTCACTCCCGCCAGGCACTGGTTAAACAGGTTTGTCATTGGGTTTTTGCAGCCAAAATAGGGCGTAAACTCGAATGTGAATTCCCGTACCGGCTCGACGATTTTTTGCCATGAAGGAAGTGAATATGTGTAAGCTCCTTTCGGGCCAGAACGCCTGATTTCTTTGCTTTCTGATAGCTTGCAAAGCGCTGAGTTAACGCAGGACTTAAGCAGGTCTGTGCCTTCGATAACCTCGGCAAAAGTGCATCCGGGGTGTTTGCCTATGTAATTGATAATTCGCTGCCTATTGCTGATAACTTTCATGACCGGTTCTCCCGATAGCTGTCCCAGGTAAACGAAATAGTGCATCCGCCGCCGTCGTTCATTCGGTCGATAACGCGCTCGCCAATGAACTGCGTCAGCTCCTCTTTGGGGAGGTTACTAATCAGGATCGTCGGCTTGAGGCGTTCATAGCGGGTGTTGATGATTTCGAACATGATCATCTTCTCGGCGTCAGTGCCGAACTGCACACCGACCTCGTCAATGATGAGCAGGTCAGGACTGGTGAAGTGGCGGATCACTTCGTCCTCAGTCCGCGTGGATGTTTTCGACCAGGTTGATTTGAACTCACGAGAGATTTTCAGCGCCGTTGTGAAAATGACCGGGCTCTGATGCTCAGAAATCACATGCCGCGCTATAGCCAGCGCGAGGTGGTTCTTTCCCGTCCCTGGCTTGCCGCACATGACGAGACCACCGCCCTGCTTCAGGCGTTCCGGCCAGCGGCTTGCGTATGCCTGGCAGATTTTCAGGGCACGTCCGGCGTCTTCGCTAACCGGCTGGTAGCTCTCCAGCGTGCAGGATTCGAATCGCGCAGGGATTTTTAGCTCAAGCAGCATGCGCTCTACGTTTGATCGACGACTCCTGTCATCCCAGCGGGATTTTTCGCTGAGCATGAACGCGAGTTCTTCCTGCAGGCATCCCGGACAGCGAGTTGGGGCTCCAGACAGTTTTACCGGGCTGGTTGAAACCCGTTTACGCTGCTCATACTCCCCGTGCTTTTCACAAACCACAGTTTCTGTCAGAACTTCGGTGTTTTCGATGAACGCAGCTGGCTGTGATAACTCCACCAGGTGTTTTTTCAGCAGAGTGATTTTTTCGTCGATGGTCATTGCTGATCCCCCATCCATGAAGGCATTTCAGTTTTGCCATAGTCCTTGCCGGAAAAGTTTTCGGTGACACGACTCTGAGGGCGCGGCTGTGGTTTAGAACCTTTCGGCTCAAACAGTCCCTGCCAGCCGTTGGCGATGCTCTGGTTGATAATTTCTTCAGGTGGGTACCCGCTCTGCCTGCAGCGGTCCAGCAGGTTGACGGCCTGGGTGACAGTCTGCTGGGACTTGATCGGCTTTTTCAGGTCACGACGGTATGCCACCCATGACGACCAGACTTCTGCAGAAAGCCAGCCTGGAAGTTGAACATTCGTCGGGTCGAACGAAACCGCCTTGGGGGATTTATGGGGGTTATTAATACTGTCTTTATTGTCTTTTGTATGTTTGTCTTTTGTGTTTACCTGATTTGGGTAATAGGCGTTACCTGATTCGGGTAAACTTTTCTTACCTGATTCGGGTAAATTTACCTCTTTAAGGTAAGCTTTATTTTCTTTACCTGTTACGGGTAAGGATGACCATTCACCGACCGCTTTGTTAATGCCCACGATCCGGCCGGCTTGAGTAAAAATCCCTCGCTTGACCAGCGCGCTTTTCGCTGCCGAGCACTTATGTGGAAGAATGCCTGTCAGCAATGAAATCTGTTCGTTGCTCACCCAGTCAGATTTTTTGTTGAAGCCGTATGTTTTGCGCATGACCGCCATGAACACCAAAAGCTGATGCTGGGATAACCCCGAAAGCATGACAGCCTCAAGGAGCTCATTGGCGATGCGCGTAAACCCATCGTCGAGATCTGCCACGCGCAGCTCCTGTAGTGCCACGACAGGCACAGGGAAATTGATTACTTCGGCAGTATTTGCCATAATTACTCCTGTGAATTGATCCAGTTAATTCGCCTGAAAGCCGTTGGTGTTCCAGCACCGCGGCTTTCTCCATTTTTGTTACCCTTCATGCCTCAAAATCCCCCTTCTCTCCCAGCCTGTTCGAAATCAGGATGGCCAGCAGCAGTGACATGTTCGGCAGCAAACTTTCCCGCCACCGACTCACCGTTGACTTGTTGACGCCGGCCACCTTCGCTATTGCCGTGGCGCCCAGGTCGTTTATCTGGCTGTGTAACCAGCTCTCTATCCTCCGGGCCTCCACTTTGTTGCGTGCTGTTGATGTCTCCATTTGTGATACTTCCTCTGGTGTTGTTTGAAAGGCCGCCGGTTAGGCGGCCGGAGAATGCGCACTCAGTAACTGCGCAAGGTCAGGGCGAATGTCTGCCGCTAGAACCCTGCCGTTAGTTGCAGACACGATTTTCATTACATAGCGTGCATCAATGCCGCCTCCATGCAGCCAGCGCCAAACCGTCGGCTGTGCTACGCCACACAGATCGGCCAATTTTTTTTGACTGCCAGCGATATCAATTGCCTTCTGGATGGTTTTGTTTGTCATATTCCAATTCCTATAAGTATTGGTGTGATTTGATAATAGCAATGCGTATTGACTTTGGCAATAGCAAAACGTTTTTTGACCATCAATACGCAAGCGTATAAATTTGAGACTATGAAAAAAGAAACTCTTGCAGATCGTCTAAACGAGGCCATGAATGTGGCTGGAATGTCCCAAGGGGCGCTTGCAAAAGCCTCCGGAATTGCGCAGCCGACCATATGGCGCCTTGCCAGTGGAAACGCTAGGGGATCAACAAAGATTGTTGAGATAGCTAATGCTTTGGGTGTCAGATCTGACTGGCTATCAACAGGGCGGGGGCCGATGCGAGAAGACGGGCAGCAGCCAAAATCAATTTCGCCGAAAAATGGTGATCCGGACGTTTTCAGATTGGATGTGTTGGATATTTTAGTCAGCGCTGGCCAGGGAGTGATAAATCAGGAGTTTGTGGAGATACTGCACTCTGTCGAATATGCGCCAGCTGAGGCCCGCCATATGTTCGATGGGCGCAAGGCCGAAAACATCAGAATTATCAACGTCCGAGGCGACAGCATGTCGGGTACGATTGAGCCAGGTGATCTGCTGTTTGTTGACATCAGCGTGAAGAGCTTCGACGGTGACGGGATTTACGCCTTCCTTTACGACGACACAGCGCATGTTAAGCGCCTGCAGAAGATGAAAGACAAACTGATTGTTATCTCAGACAACAAGATTTATGCAGCCTGGGAACCGATCGAGAAAGACGAAATGAACCGGGTATTCGTGTTCGGGAAGGTTATCGGTAGCATGCCCCAGACGTACAGGAAGCATGGTTAGCCAGCCAGTGGCCTGATGAGGTGTTTGGTAAGTTTTTTACACAGCAAAAGGATGAGTAATGGAAAGTGAAGAAATGCTACAAATGCCATCCCCTTTCGCTAAATGGAAAGGAAAAATCAATCTTGGTGGTGAGGACATTGATTGTTATGTTCTTGACACCGGTGAACGAGTAATTGCCCTGCGTGCGACAGTAAAAGCCATAGCAGAAGTTGAATCGAGTGCGCTGGCGGACTACATTGGCGCAAAAGCAATAAAACCTTTTATTAACAGCGACTTAATCCTGGCGGAACTTATTGAATTTTCAATCCCAGGAACCCAATTCAAAAGCCAAGGATTAAAAACAGAGCACTTCGAACTAATATGTCGTGGCTATGTTCAAGCATTATACCAAGACGCTCAGCTCACGGAACGACAGCGTCAAATAGCTATTAAGTGTGCAGTTCTTACCGCGGGCTTAACAAGGACAGGTCTGGATGCCCTTATCGATGAAGCAACCGGATATCAATACGAGCGCGCTGAGGACGCACTCCAGGTAAAACTCAGGGCCTTTATTGCTGAAGAGCTTAGGGCGTGGGAAAAGACATTTCCCGATGAGCTCTGGGAGGAATTCGGCAGACTTACCGGATGGAGTACGCCGCTTCAAACTCGACCAAAATGGTGGGGAAAGCTTGTTATTGAGCTTATCTACGATACGCTGGATGCCGATGTAGCAAGATACTTAAAAGAAAATAAACCGGCTGCGGGAGTTCATTGGCACAGGCAATTAACAGAGAACTTAGGCGTAAGACAACTGGTGTCACGATGCTGGGAGGTTATTGGTGTAGCGAAAACATGCGATACAATGCATGAATTGAGAGCCCGAGTGGCTCAGCACTATGGCAAGAAGCAAGTGCAGATGACCATGTACCTTCCCCCTGCTAAAACCGACGATAAAGACACTGATTAAACCAAGCCCAGCCCGGCCACCGCGCCGGGTTTTCTTTTGCCTGCTCCCTACCCCCCCCTTCCGCACCTCTTCAGCAGAAAACCCGTATGTCTGCCCATGCAGCTATGAACGCTTTGCGGTCCTCTTCCAACTCGTCACGTTTTATTAGTCGGCCTCTCGCGATGATTTTTTGAGCAAGTCATCACGCAAATAAAAATAAATTCGTTTTGCTATCAGTCATTTAATTCTTTTTGCTATTGATTAATATCAATACGCATTGCTATAACCAATAGCCATTGCTATTATCAACTCATCCAAACAACACCGGCAACGCCGGTAATCGTAACAAAGCTCAGCTTGCCGGCTATAAGGCGAAGGGGATGAGATGATCCGTGAAGAAGATAAACACGAGTGGTTTAAGTTCCTGGCCCACGCATTTGCAATTGTGGTCTGCGTTCTGGTTGTAAGCGCGTTCTGCCTGCTACCTGGTGGTGACGCATGAGCAGAAACGGCATTCGCTCATTAGTTTTCGCGGTTGCTATCGGGCTTGTCGTCTGGTCAGCGGTGATTATCAAGATTTTGCATGTTGCGGGGGTGTTCAATGGCTAAGCCAATTCCAAACAACGGCCGTGCAGTGATGATGCGCAACGCTAAAACTGGCGCCACATGGAAGGTATCGCGGGATTACCTGAAAGAAACCTTCTGGTTCGAGCCACAGGGAAACCTGCGCCACATTCGTAAGGCATTCGAGGCGCGCGACCTGCTGCCAAACCTGGTGCCAGCCGGGACGCATTAACCCGCGCATATCAGCGCACGAATTTAACTGAGCTATCAGGCGGCTTTTATCGCGCCGGACATCTCTCAACCTTTTGGAGGGTTAAACCATGCAACCATTACCACGCTTAACCGCCGATCGTCTCGCCGTTCTGCCTGCAGGCACTCGCCTGAAAATGGGCGGACACATCGTGAAACTGGTTGGCCTTGGGTCATTTACCAACGCCGCCGGCATCACTCAGAGCATGGTCGAATACATCGACTCCCGCGGTGTGCAGGGCAGCTTTGAGGAAAATATTTTCCTGTCCACCGCTACCGAACACCTTAATGCCGTGCGTTGTGAGTTCTGCGGCGTACTGCGCCATCCAACAGACTGCGTTAAACGCGCCATTCACACCTATATGACAACCCGTCAGGCCTGCTTCTGTGAGGACAAAGGGTGTGCTGAGTTCTATTTCGCAAAGCATTCGAACCGGCAGAAATCAACCCGGAGGGCCCAATGGTAAACCAACAAAGCGGAATGCTGGCGCTGGCAATGGTGATCCTCGCCTTTGGCCTGCAGCCTGAAGACCTCGAAAGCGCGGCCAGCCAACTGGCCGAATATGACGCAGTTACCGATGCGAACACGGAGATGAAAAATGTTACGCCTAGTTGATACCGAAACAACCGGCTTTGAAGGCGGCATCGTTGAGATTGCAAGCGTAGACATCGTTAACGGTGTCATCTGCAACCCTATGAGCGACCTGGTTCGCCCACCTGAAGAGATTGGCTTCGCAGCAATGGCTATCCACCACATCACCGAAGACATGGTGGCTGATGCTCCACTGATTTCTGACGTGATCGGTCGTTACCTTGGCGCCGATGTTTACGTGGCGCACAACGCCGCCTTCGACAAGAGCAAGTTACCGCAGATTGATGCTCCGTGGATTTGCACGCTGAAGCTCGCCAGAAAGCTCTATCCGGAACTGGAAAGCCATGGAAACCAGTATCTGCGCTACTGCCTTGGCCTGAAGCCTGATGTGCCAGAAGGGTTGTATGCGCACCGCGCGCTGTACGACTGCTACGTCACCGCAGAACTGTTGATGTACATGGGCCGGGAAGCTCAATGGACAATCCGCGAAATGCGTGAAATTTCAGCAAGCCCGTCCCTGCTTTACCGGATCCGCTTCGGCAAGCACAAGGGAAAAACCTTCGCGGAAATTGCATCAGAAGATAAGGGATATCTCCGCTGGCTACTCGGTACCGATCTGGATGAAGACATGGAATTCACCGTTAAGCACTGGTTGAAAGGAGCCTGATATGGGAACGCCTGTACTCATCCTGGGCGACAGCGGCGCCGGCAAGTCGTTCAGCCTGCGCAATTTCACGCCCGACGAAGTGATCCTGCTGCAATGCATTCCCAAGATGCTCCCGTTCCGCGCTACCGGATGGAAGCTGAACGGGAAAGAGTTACCGGATGGCTCTGTGCAGCGCGGAAACATCATCCGCTTTGATGCTTGGGATGCGGTGCTGGACTCCATTAATCGCATGGTTCTGTCGAAGAATCGCCGCATTCTGGTTATCGACGATTTTCAGGTTGTTATGCAGCACGAAAACATGATGCGCGCATACCAGACCGGGTATCAGAAATTTACCGAAATGGCCGATCACGTCTGGCAAATCATCATGGCTGCCACCCGTCTGCCGGATGACTTCCGGGTTTACTTCCTGGCTCACACAGAAGAGTCAGACGGGAAAATCCGGATGAAGACAACCGGCAAGATGCTGAACGAGAAGCTTACCCCTGAGGGCTATTTCTCCATCGTCCTGCGGGCCATCAAGAAAGACGGGAAGCACGTTTTTTTGATTAAGGGTGACGACAACGACACCGCCAAAGCGCCGCCAGACCTGTTCCCGGGGCTTACTGAAATGGATAACGACCTGAAAGCTGTTGACGTCGCTATCACCGAATTTATGACTGAATTATAAGGAATCACCACTATGAACCAACCAATGCCTTTTGTATGGAACACCGAAGCAGCGTCGATGGCTAAGAAAGCCGGCAGCACTGGCGGCATCAGCGAAACGGGAGCATATGAGGGGGTAATCGCCTCCGCAATTTATACCTTCGGGAAAGACGGCAGCCAGTCCCAGGCGCTTGAGCTTAGCCTGGACAGTAACGGAGCCAAAGCGAACTACCTGCGTATCAACTTTATCGGGAAAGATGGTCAGCAGACCTTCGGCATGGGCTTAATTTCAGCCATCCTTTGGGCTGCGCAAGTGAAGAACGCCCAACCAGAACAGATCCAGACTACTGAAGGCACTGAGTGGCATTGCCCTGCACTGGAAGGTAAGAAAGTCGGACTCTTCCTGCAGAAGGTCCTGTACACCAAAGGCGACGGTTCTGACGGCTATAAATTCGAGGTCCGCCATGTGTTCCAGCCTGGTACGCGCCGCACTTATGCGGAATACAGCGAGAATGAGCCGGCGACAGCGATCAGCGCTCTCGAGCAGTCTATGAAAGACAAAGACGATCGCGTTCAGGGTAGCGCTCAATTTTCCGGCGGTGGTCGCCAGCAGGCTGGCGCAAACCCTTACGCGCAAAACCCCAATGCTGTCCCTCAGTCTCGCCTGCAGACGGCGGCTAACCAGCATTCTCAACAAATCCAAAATCCGCCGGATTTTGACGATGACATCCCGTTCTAAAAAGGCGGGTGAGCATGAAACACGCTCAGGACGATATCAGGGTTGGCGCTGTGCGCCTCCCCTTCCTGAAGTTAAAAAGTGGCTGGCTAATGCCCTGGGGTGAAGTTGTTAGAAACCCGTTTAAGGCTCAGCGGCTGGCTGAAGCGATGGACATGAAAAGAGGTGCGCAATGATTTACGGATCTATTTGCAGTGGCATTGAAGCCGCGACGGTCGCCTGGGGGCCTCTCGGATGGAAGGCTGCATGGTTCTCTGAAATTGAAGCTTTCCCGTCAGCGGTACTTGCAGAACGCTGGCCCGAAGTCGTGAACCTCGGCGACATGACAAAAATCGCTGCTGCGGTTCGATCTGGAGATGTGCAAGCGCCGGATGTGATGGTCGGCGGCACACCTTGCCAGGCGTTCAGCATTGCGGGTCTGCGCAATGGCCTTGCCGATGCCCGTGGTCAGTTAACCCTTTCATATGTGGAATTAGCGAATGCAATCGACGACAAGCGCATCGAGCGCGGAGAAGAAGAAGCGATCTTCGTCTGGGAAAACGTCCCCGGCGTCCTCACAAGCCACGACAACGCCTTTGGTTGCTTTCTGGCAGGACTTGCCGGAGAAAGCAGTGAATTGCACCCATCAGGGGGAAAATGGACGCACTCTGGTTGTGTGTATGGACCCCAAAGGGCAATCGCTTGGATCGTCAAAGACGCCCAATATTTCGGAGTGGCCCAACGACGCAAGCGTGTGTTCGTTGTCGCAAGTGCTCGAAAAGGATTCGATCCCGGCCAAGTACTTTTTGAGTCCGAAGGCGTGCGCCGGGATACTCCGCCGAGCAGAGAACCGAAATCGGCAGTTGCCGCCCTTACTGCGCGAGGCGTTGGAACGTGTGGCGCAGATGACAATCAGGCCCAAGCAGGACACATCATCGCAGAGTGTGCCAACGGAGATATCAGCCACACGCTGAAAGCGGAAGGCTTTGATGGAAGTGAAGACGGTACCGGGCGAGGAATTCCTGTAATTGCTTTCGGTGGCGGAAATACCAGCGGAAACATCGATGTTGCCGCCTGCCTGACAGCCAAGGGCCAGCGTATTGATTTTGATGTCGAGACCTTCGCTGTGCATGGCACGCAGGATCCGGATACCAACCGCGAAGTAGCTCACACGCTGGGCCGAAATCACGGACAGGAAAATGCCTGTATCGCGTTCAGTTACAAAGACCATGGAGCAGACGCATCAGAAGACCTGTCTCCGACATTACGCGCCGGGAATTCAGATAAAGGAAACGCTAACAGCGGACAGCCTCCGGCCATATGCATTCAGCATGCAAGTATAGGCCGACATGATGATGCGGGCCCGCAAGGAAAGGGCTGGCAGGAAGACGTCGCGTTTACTATGGACTCTCAAGCATCTGCCGACGCCGTTCAGTTTGGGATGCAGGTTCGCCGCCTTATGCCTATCGAATGCGAGCGCCTGCAGGGCTTCCCTGACAACCACACGCTGATTTCATGGCGCGGGAAAGAAGCGGCTGAATGCCCGGATGGCCCCCGTTATCGCGCTATCGGCAATAGCATGGCTGTGCCAGTTATGCGCTGGATAGGCGAACGTATCGCAGCAGCTCTGCCTGCTAAAAAATCTGCGAGTGATTATGGCGGAAGCAAAACGCCTATAGAACAGCGCAACCTATGGCAGACGCCGATCCCTTTGTTCGTCGCTCTGGATGCGGAATTCTGCCTAAAACTGGATGCAGCCGCGTCAGCTGATAACGCGCTGTGCAACCGCTATATCACGGAAGAGCAGAACACGCTTGAAACGCCATGGGCTGATTACCTGAGCATTCCCGGCTACGTCTGGCTGAACCCGCCATACAGCGACATTACGCCATTCGTGAAAAAGGCAGCCGCCGAGAGCGCCAATCAGATCGGCACGGTGATGCTGGTCCCGGCAGATACATCCGTCGGCTGGTTCCGTGAGGCTATCGAGACTGCCAGCGAAGTACGGTTCATCGTCGGCGGTCGCCTGGCCTTCATCAATCCGGTATCCGGGAAGCCTGTTAGCGGCAACAACAAAGGCTCAATGCTGATTATCTGGCATCCCTACCCGCGCACCCACTGCCAGTTCACGACCGTTGAGCGTGATGCTCTGATGAATTTCGGGGCCCGTTTGATAGCTAAGCGGGAGGCAGCATTACTCCAGAAATCGAAAACGTTATGCGTAACCAAGGCCGCCAATGCGCGGAGGAAATACGCCGGGCTCTAAAGGCTAAACCAAAACCTAAATGGAATGACGTGGTGCCGCCGATCCTCAAAAAGCATCACGAAAAGATAAAGCCAATGGGCATCAGCCTTACGGCATTCGTCAGCAGCATTGGCCGCATGAATGGGCGGTATGGAGTGGAATCATGAGCAAAAAACTTTACATCGAACTTGGCGATACATACGTCGTCACCGGGTCAGCACAAGACCTTGTTTTGAGCGAGAAGAAAACAGTAACCGATGAGAAAAGTAAAAACTTCGGCAATGAAACCCTCTCTCGCATCGGTTACTACAGCAAATTTGAGCACCTGGTGAAAGAGTTATGCCACCGGGAAATCCTGCAATCAGAAGCGCAGTCACTGGAAGAGTTGCGCGACTACATCTTTGCACTCGGTGAGAATCTGAGTAAGGCGGTCGAGTTATGAGCTTCTTCGAAATTGACTCGCGATTTTTGATCGATACCGCATTTCACCGTCTGGAAATCATCCGTGATGATGGTCTGTATCGGCACCTGCGCATGCAGCAGCCGGGAACGTCCTGCTACTACTACGACGTGATCACCTGGCCTGGCTACCTGACCGTCACCGGTGACATGGGAACCTGGACCTTCTCCCGTATCGCGGACATGTTCAAGTTTTTTGGAGCCTTTGAAGGAGAGATTAATACCAGTTATTGGTCTGAAAAGCTGGAAGCTGGCGCTGGCTGTTCGGCGCGCGAAATGCTGGCAAAAGAATATAACCACGAGGCGTTCTGCAAAAGCCTGAAAGAGTCGCTTAGTGATTACCTGGAGGATGAGGAGGGCTTAGAACCAGAAGAAGATGAAGACTGGGACGACGATGACGATACGCCAGATAGCGATAAAGCAAGGGTGCGCGAAATTGTCCGTGAATTATGCAGGGCTGAGTTCAACAACGATTTTGAAGCTTATAACGCTGTTTATGATGCTGATTGGCCTGAAAGGTTTAGCGCCTGGGACATCTGCGACGGCCTGACCTTTAAGACGTATACCAGCCATTTCCGCTGGATTCTGTTTGCTATCACCTGGGCCATCAGCAAATACCACAACGCGAAGATTGTTGATAAAGCGATGACTACGTTTTTGGCCTTTAAAGGAGTCGACGCATGAGCGCAGAAATCATCGATCAGGCCAACGAGCTGGCCGAGCTTCAGCGAGAAGCCGCCATTGCAAAGTGCCGCATCAACCATAACGCAGTATCGGCGACTCATTGTGTGGAATGCGGGGATGAGATACCGATGCGGCGCCGGGAGGTGGTGGCAGGCTGCCAGCGCTGCGCGGATTGTCAGGAAGTGGCTGAAGAACGCGGAAAGCATCGGAGGTGATTATGGGTGAAGTTGTTGTGATGGTTTCCCCCGGAAAATGGGTTGCTGAAGACCAGCTGATCGCCATGAAGGGAATCAAAAAGGGGACGCTCAAAAAGGCTCGTGAAAACACCTTTCTCGAAGGGAAGGAATACCGTCACGTGTCTTTCGACTGTGAGCCCTGGGACAACAGCCCATGTTTTTACAACATCGATGAAATCGATATGTGGATCGAAAGACAGAAGCCGGCGAAACCACGAAAGCAATCTGTTTAAATACTCTTTCCTTTCAACCAACGAGGAATCGTTATGATCAAATACCCAACAGGGGTGGAAAACCACGGCGGCACGCTCCGCTTGTGGTTTATCTACCAGGGAGTCAGGGTAAGGGAAAGTCTTGGCGTACCAGATACGCCAAAAAACAGAAAAGTAGCCGGCGAATTGCGTACTTCTATCTGCTATGCGGTCAAAACAGGGGCTTTCAATTACCCCGCCCAATTCCCGCAATCACCTAACCTGCGAAGATTTGGTTTCAGCCAGCTTGGTGTGACATTGAAAAATCTGTCAGATCGGTGGCTCGAACTGAAACGCATGGAGATAACGGAGAATGCGCACAATCGGTACGTCTCTTACATTAAAATATGCACTGAAATTCTCGGGCCAGAGAAACCAGTAGGAGCATTCAGTAACGAAGATGTGCTGCTTGTGCGCAAAGAACTGCTAACCGGTTTTCAAATCTGCGGTAAACACCAGAAAAACCGATCGGCAAAAAAAGGGAGGACGGTCAGAACGGTGAACGTTTATCTGAATTGCTTTTCCCAGATGTTCAAGTTTGCTGAGATGAACGGATACATCGATAAATCGCCATTTGCCGGGATAGCTCCGCTCAGGAAAAGCAAAGCCGACCCGGACCCGTTAACAAAAACCGAATATCGGAGAATGTTGGATGGTTGCCCGTCTGAACAGATCCGCAATTTGTGGGTGCTCGCGATTAACACAGGTATGCGGCATGGCGAAATCTCTGCCCTTGCATGGGAGGATATCGACCTGAAAGAAGGCACGATAACTATAAGCCGGAACATCGCCATAAAAGGACATTTCACCCCGCCCAAAACTGAAAGCGGGAATCGGGTTGTTAATCTGACTGAGCCGGCCATCCAGGCGCTGAAGAACCAACTTGCGTATACACGGATGGGTAAGCAGCACCAGATTGACGTTCATCTGCGCGAGTTTGGACGGGTTCGGGTGGATGCCTGCACTTTCGTTTTCGTACCGCGGCTGACCGCCAGAAATGGAATGGGCGGCCACTGGTACGCGCCCGGGTCATTTGGTGCCACGTGGAATGACATTCTCAAGCGTGCGGGGATCAGACATCGCCGCGCGTATGAATCACGTCATACCTACGCATGTTGGGCGTTGAGTGCCGGGGCAAACCCAAACTTTATTGCAGCTCAAATGGGCCACACTTCAGCCCAGATGGTTTACAACGTTTACGGCAAATGGATGAGCGATAACAACGTCGATCAGTTGAGCATTCTTAATGCTAATTTCAACACCGATGCCCCACAGATGCCCCAGGCCATTTCCATGTAATGGAAAACACCTTATGAATCAAGCTATCACTGCGCCCAGTCAGGCTTGTTTAAAATATGGTCCTGCCAGTCGTTGACGGTGGACTCTTTCACCGCAATATGGCGCACGGAAATACGCTCGCCGTGCATCGCCGCCTTCGATCCGGTTAACAGCGGGTGCCAGTGCGGCAGCGGCTGACCTCCAGCAAGCAGGCGATAGGCGCAGGTTGGCGGCAGCCACTCAAAGGTCGGCAGGTTGTCTCGCGTAAGCTTGATGCAGTCCGGCTCATACTCGAAGCGCCGCTCATAGTTACGACACTGGCAGGTTTTAATATTTAACTGACGGCAGGCGACGTTAGTAAAATAGATTTCGTCAGTATCCTCATCCATCAGCTTATGCAGGCAGCACTGTCCGCAGCCGTCGCACAGTGATTCCCACTCCGCGTCGGTCATTTGCTCCAGCGTTTTATGTTGCCAGAAGAGTTGTTCGCTCATAGGGATGTCCGTCATTGCAATTCAGGGTGCACCTTATAACCAGTCTGGCACGCCGATGCAAGTTTTGCCGCCTCGGGAGGCGGCAAAAGGACGTTACAGTACGCGAGTGGACAGGGTTAAACCGTTAAAACCGACTTCCAGCTCGTCGCCGCTATTCAGCGGGCCGACGCCTTCCGGGGTGCCGGTAAGCACCACGTCGCCGGCCTTCAGGGTAAAGAAGCGCGACATATAGGCAATCAGCGGCACAATTTTATGGATCATATCGGCGGTGGTGCCCTGCTGGCGAGCAGCGCCGTTCACCTTCAGGCTCAGCGCCGTGTTCTGCGGGTCACCGTGGAACTCGGCTGCGGGGATAAAACCGGAGATCGGGCAGGAGTTGTCGAATCCCTTGGCCTTCTCCCACGGCTGGCCGGCTTTTTTCATTTTGCCCTGCAGGTCGCGCAGGGTCAGATCCAGCGCCACGCCGTAGCCCGCGATCGCTTTAAGCACGTGCTCTTCGGTCGCCTGCCGCAGCGTGCTGCCAATCAGCACCGCCAGCTCCACTTCGTGATGCACCGATCCCAGCCCCTCAGGAAGCACCAACGGCTGACGGATATCGCATAACGCCGTCTCAGGTTTAATAAACAGCACCGGTTCTTCCGGCGTCGCACTGCCCATTTCCTTGATGTGGTTTGCATAATTGCTGCCCACGCAAACGACCTTGCTTACCGGAAAATCCAGTAATGCTCCCTGCCAGTTATGATGTTGGTACATTATTTCCCCTTAGTGGGTGAATCAGAGTGATACCCTTTTACTTCAGGCCGCCTCGGCGCGAACGACGTTCTCCTTCCGGCAGTCTGAATTATTTAAGGATTATTCCCCTGTTCCGCCAGGTGTTTCTTGAGTAAATTCTCAGGCGGTGGAGGAAGCTGTAGATAATAGCCCTGATCGCTCAACGCCTGTTTGACTTTTTCCAGGTCAGCGCCGACCAGTTTTTTACGCCCGTCGAGCGGCAGCAGCATGGTCATTTTCGGCGCGCCGAAGCTGCTCATTAATTCAGGGGGCACACGTGAGAAATCGTCCTTTTTTTCGACATATAAATAGGTTTGCTCACGTTTAGTACTTCGATAGATCACACAAAACATAGTTTTACCCGGAATTAGACTCGTGGTCACTTGCCTCAATATATGAGTGACTATAACATGCCTTTTAGTCTTCGGAATATCACCGCACTTCGGCGGGTGATAAACAGCAAATTGAGTAAGGCCAGGATGTCAAATACGCCAATCGAACTTAAGGGCAGTAGCTTCACCTTATCTGTCGTTCATTTGCACGACGCAAATCCCGAGGTTATTCGTCAGGCGTTAGAAGACAAAATCGCCCAGGCCCCCGCTTTTTTACGTCACGCCCCGGTCGTTGTGAATATTAGCAACATCGAAAATGTCGTCGACTGGCGCGCTATGCAGGAGGCGATCGCCGGCACCGGTTTACGCATTATCGGCGTGAGCGGCTGCAAAGCCCCGCGTCTGAAAACGGAAATCGACCGCACGGGGATCCCTTTGCTGACGGAAGGGAAAGAAAAAATGCCGCGTCAGGCGCCGCCGGAACCGGTCGTCGCTGCGCCAGTTGTTAATCAGATCACAAAAACGCGTTTGATTGACCTGCCGGTACGTTCCGGTCAGCGCATTTATGCACCAAACTGTGATCTAATTGTTACAAATCATGTGAGTGCCGGAGCGGAACTTATCGCCGACGGCAATATCCATGTATATGGCATGATGCGAGGTCGTGCACTCGCAGGCGCAGGCGGCGACAGAGAAGCCCAAATATTTTGTTCACACCTCACGGCGGAGCTGGTATCCATCGCTGGGGAATACTGGCTGAGTGATAATATCCCGGCCGAATTTTATGGCAAAGCGGCGCGTCTGCGTCTGGGCGATAACGCTTTGACTATTCAACCGTTGAGTTAGTCCCTTTTTAACAAGGAATTTCTATGGCACGCATTATTGTTGTGACTTCGGGTAAAGGGGGCGTCGGCAAGACCACCTCCAGCGCGGCCATCGCTACTGGTTTGGCCCAGAAGGGAAAGAAGACCGTCGTTATCGACTTCGACATTGGCCTGCGTAACCTTGACCTGATCATGGGCTGCGAGCGCCGGGTGGTTTATGACTTCGTTAACGTTATTCAGGGTGACGCCACGCTGAATCAGGCGTTAATCAAAGATAAGCGCACCGAAAACCTCTACATCCTCCCCGCTTCCCAGACGCGTGATAAAGACGCGCTGACCCGCGAAGGCGTAGACAAGGTTCTTGAAGAACTGAAAAAAATGAATTTCGATTTTGTTGTCTGCGATTCACCTGCAGGCATCGAAACCGGTGCGCTGATGGCGCTGTATTTCGCTGACGAAGCCATCATCACCACTAACCCGGAAGTCTCCTCCGTTCGTGACTCCGACCGCATCCTCGGTATTCTTGCGTCCAAATCCCGCCGCGCGGAAAATGGTGAAGAGCCGATCAAAGAGCATCTGCTGCTGACCCGCTACAACCCAGGTCGCGTCAATAAAGGCGACATGCTGAGCATGGAAGACGTTCTGGAAATTCTGCGTATCAATCTGGTAGGCGTGATTCCGGAAGATCAGTCCGTGCTGCGTGCGTCGAACCAGGGTGAGCCGGTTATTCTGGATGATGCGTCGGACGCAGGTAAGGCCTACGCCGATACCGTCGAACGTCTGCTCGGAGAAGAACGTCCTTTCCGCTTCATTGAAGAAGAGAAGAAAGGTTTCCTCAAACGCCTGTTCGGAGGATAAATTATGGCATTACTCGACTTTTTTCTCTCGCGGAAAAAGAACACGGCCAACATTGCGAAAGAGCGCCTGCAAATCATCGTCGCGGAGCGTCGTCGCGGCGATGCTGAACCGCATTACCTGCCGCAGCTACGAAAAGATATTCTGGAAGTGATCTGTAAGTATGTGCAGATCGACCCGGAAATGGTCAGCGTGCAGCTGGAGCAGCGAGACGGTGATATTTCGATTCTGGAGTTGAACGTGACTTTACCAGAAACGGAAGAGTCGAAATCCTGACGCTGGCTCCTCCCGATAGCCTTGCGCTGTCGGGCCAGTTTGTTGCATAAGCCCGGAGATCACCCCGGGCTATTTGTCGTTGCCTAGCGCGGATATTCGCTTAACAGCGCCCGCAGGCGATCGGCCATCAGTTCGCTACGCCAGCCGGAAATCAGCTCCGGCAGAGCATTTCCGCTCTTCAACTGCCAGTGCCAGTTCAGCAGCTGGTTAATCTGCCGTCTGGACGCCAGCAGTTCGGCGCTCAGCCCGGTCCCGGTGCTCACCTCCTGCACCAGCGCTTTAATCTCTTTAAACACCTTGCGGTATCCCGGCATATCGACCAGGTTTTGCAGCGGTTCAGGCAACGCCTCTTCCGGCAGCTCCTGCGCTTTCGCCACCAGGCTTATCAGCGTTTTACCGTGGAAGCGAATTTCACTCCCGGATAGCCCGAGGCTATCGAGCTCTCCGAGGCTGCCGGGCATATAGCGCGCCACGCTCCACAGGTGCTCTTCACGCACGACAAAATTGACCGCCATGTCGCGATCCCGCGCTTTGCGCAGGCGCCACTCTGCCAGCAGCTGCAGGCAGCCGAGCTGGCGGGTGCGCAGCTGCCAGGCGTTGCCGATATCGCGCCACGCCTGCGCAGGGTCCTGCACTTCCTGGCGGCGCTGCTGCATCAGGCGACACTCGTCCAGCGCGGCTGGCAGCCAGCCGGCGGCTTCCGTTTCGGCCATCAGCCTGCTGGCGATGGGCAGCAGATACCAGACATCCGCCGCGGCATAGTCGCACTGGCGTTCGGTCAGCGGACGGGCCAACCAGTCGGTACGCGATTCGCTCTTATCCAGCGCCACGCCGGAATACTCTTCAACCATCGATGCAAAGCCCCATGACATCGGGCGACCGCAGAACGCCGCCAGGATTTGGGTGTCAATCAGCGGCTGCGGCATCAGGCTAAAGGTGTTGAGGAACACTTCCAGATCTTCACTGCCGGCGTGCAGGTATTTGGTGACGTTTTGATTTAGCAGCAGTTCACGCATCGGCGCCCAATCGGTGATTTCCAGCGGGTCGATGAGCGAAACCTGCTCGCCATCAAACAGCTGCAGCAGTCCCAGCTGCGGATAATAGGTACGGGTGCGGACAAATTCCGTATCCAGCGCAACCGCAGCTGCCGCGCTTGCCGCTTCACAGACGGTGCGAAGACCATCGTTGGTGGTAATCATCTGATAGTTCAAATCATGCTCTCTTAACTGGCGCCCATAAAAAACGCCGGCTTAGCCGGCGTCTGGCGATTCACTCTTAGCTCAGGCTTTATTGTCTACTTTAGCGCGAGCTTCGTCACGAAGTTCTCGCCGTAAAATTTTCCCGACATTCGATTTTGGCAGCTCATCACGAAACTCAACCAGCTTGGGAACCTTATAGCCCGTCAGCTGGCGGCGGCAGAAGGCGATCAGCGCCTCTTCAGTCAGCGTCGCATCTTTCTTGACGACAAAAATCTTCACCGCTTCACCGCTGCTGCCGGACGGTACGCCGACCGCCGCCACTTCCTGAACCCCGGAATGCTGCATCACCACGTCTTCAATTTCATTGGGGTAGACGTTAAATCCGGAGACCAGGATCATATCTTTTTTACGATCGACAATCCGCAGGAAGCCATCGTCGTCCATCACCGCGATATCGCCGGTGTGCAGCCAGCCGTCTTTGATGATTTCCGCGGTGGCGTCCGGGCGCTGCCAGTACCCCAGCATCACCTGCGGGCCTTTCACGCACAGCTCGCCCGGTTGGCCCGGCGCGACTTCGTTATCGTCATCGTCCACCAGCTTCGCTTCCGTCGACGGGACCGGCAGCCCGATGCTTCCGCTGTGGTAGTCAATATCGTGCGGGTTAACGCTGACCAGCGGCGCGCACTCGGTCAGGCCGTAGCCCTCCAGCAGATACTGTCCGGTGAGCTTCACCCAGCGTTCGGCCACAACCTGCTGGACCGGCATCCCGCCGCCGGCGGAGAGGTGCAGCGTGGAGAAATCGAGCTGCTGAAACTCTTTGTTATTCAGCAAGGCGTTAAACAGGGTATTGACCCCGGTCATCGCGGTGAACGGATATTTAGCCAGCTCCTTCACCAGCCCCGGAATGTCACGCGGGTTGGTAATCAGCAGGTTCTGCCCGCCAAGCTCGATAAACAGCAGGCAGTTCATGGTCAGCGCAAAAATGTGGTACAGCGGTAAAGCCGTCACCACCAGCTCTTTGCCCCGGTGCAGCAGCGGCCCGTAGGTGGCGTTGACCTGTTCAAGGTTGGCCAGCATATTGCGATGGGTCAGCATGGCCCCTTTCGCTACGCCGGTCGTACCGCCGGTGTACTGCAGGAACGCCAGGTCTTCACAGACGATCTCCGGCTTGACGTACTGCATCCGGTAGCCGTGCTGCAGCGCGCTGCGAAACGAGATGGCGTCAGGCAGATCGTATTTTGGCACCAGCCGCTTGATGTACTTGACGACGAAGTTAACCAGGGTGCCTTTCGCCGTCGACAGCTGATCGCCCATTCGCGTCAGAATCACGTGCCTGACCTGAGTTTTATCGACCACCTTCTCCAGGGTATGCGCAAAGTTTGAGACGATCACGATTGCCGCGGCGCCGCTGTCGTTCAGCTGATGCTCAAGCTCGCGCGGCGTATATAGAGGGTTGACGTTAACCACGATCATCCCGGCGCGGAGGACCCCGAACAGCGCAATGGGATACTGCAGCAGGTTGGGCATCATCAGCGCCACGCGGTCGCCCTTTTTCAGCCCCAGCCCCTGCTGAAGGTAAGCGGCAAAAGCGCGGCTGCGCTCCTCCAGCTTACGGTAGGTCATCACCTCGCCCATGTTGATAAACGCCGGCTGGTCGGCATAGCGCGCGGCGGCTTGTTCAAACAATTCAACCAGGGATTGATAGCGGTCAGGATTTATCTCCGCAGGAACATCGGCGGGATAACGGTTTAGCCAAACCTTTTTCACTGCATCACCTCTGAAATAGTTATTCGTCGTCATCACACCCCCTGATCAACAAACATTCTGTTAACATTATATTAACTCAGCGTACCAGTTTATTAATTAGGCGTTTTGCAGGTTGCGAAGCGCGTCACTATTTATTTTTCTTATCAGACCAGAAACAAAGAAACAGCGGACTGGCCGCTGTTTCTTTTAGCTTACGAATAGCTTAGAAAAACCGCAAAATCATTCGGTTACCACATTTCTGACTTCCGCAGGGCCTGGATTATACCAGCCCCAGCCGCCGTAGCCCCATGGGGATGGGCCGTAGCCCCAGCGACGCGGGCCGAACATCCACGGATCAATCGGCTGCGGCGGCATAACCACCTGCTGCACAACGTTCCAGCGCTTATAGCCGATGACGTTCATCTGCATAAACTTATACGGCGTGCCGCCGACCTTGCCGTCGACAACGCCGGCAATCGGGCCAACCACCGTTACCAGTTGACCGCGGAAGTCCACCGGGTCGAGGAAGCCGTTAACGTCGGCGAAAATACGCCCGCGCGAAGGCTCGCCCAGCTCGGGCCGGGCGGCGCTGTCCAGCGGCACCGTGGCGATTTCTAAGCGGGTTTTGCCCTGCTGATTCATAATGTTGACCACTTTGCCGCCAAAGCGAGCTTCCTGACCAACGTACAGCTGCGGTGCGGCCATGACCCGCACTAAATCCTGCTGCGGCGTCGGGGTAGAGCCCTTGATGGCATCCGGTACCGAAACGCAGCCACTTAACGCGGCGGCAACGGCGCCCGCCAACAGCCAACGTACTACTTTAGTTTGACCCGCCATGATGCGACTCCTTCTCTCAGTCTTATGCTTACTGAGATTCATCCTCGGCCAGGAAGTTTCTTCCAGGCCACTTCGTTACGCAAATAAACCGGCTCGGCGTTCTCTACGGCAACGGTTTTACCGACGGAAAGCAGGTGACAGGCCAGCGGCAGCATATCTTCCGCTGCCGGCAGCGCAATTTCGCCGTCGGTTAAGGTCAGCGAGGAGTCCTTCGCCAGATCGGGCCACGCCGGCCAGCCGGTACCAACGGTTGCCCAGGTCCCCTCGAGCTGCTGCAGACGTTCGCTGACGGCCTCCGGCTTGAGGACCGCTTCGGTCTCTTCGCCGTGCCAGACGCCCTGCTCGTCGCGCTGATATTCCGCCCAGTAAACCTCTCCCATGCGGGCATCAATGGCGGCCAGCACGCGGGTGGCGCCGGTTTTACGCCATGCGCCCTGCGCCATAGTGGCCAGCGTAGAAACGCCGATCATCGGCAGTTCGGCGCCGAGCGCCAGGCCTTGCGCAATGCCGATGCCGATGCGCACGCCGGTAAAGCTACCCGGCCCGCGGCCGAACGCCAGCGCATCCAGTTCGGTCAGTAAGACGTTGCTTTCATTGAGGACATCCTGCACCAGAGGCAGAATACGTTGCGTATGTTCGCGGGGGCAGATTTCGAAATGAGCACAAAGGGTGCCATCATTCCACAGCGCCGCGGAGCAGGCCTCCGTGGCGGTATCGATAGCCAAAATTCGCATGAGTTGTCGCGCTCTCGCTATAGCAGATTGACAAAATGGCGCGCAGTTTATCACATTTTACGCCAGATCACCGCCCCGGCGGCACGGCGAGGAAGCGCACCGCCCGGCGGATATCGCGGGTGCGCGGCGCGGGGGGCAGGCTGGCAAGGAATACCGCGCCGTAGGGGCGCATCACCAGACGGTTATCGCAAATGACCAGCACTCCGCGGTCGTCAATATCGCGGATCAGGCGCCCCACGCCCTGCTTGAGGGTGATCACCGCATCCGGCAGCTGAACCTCGTCGAACGGGTCGCCGCCGCGCAGCCGGCAGTCTTCCATTCGCGCTTTCAGCAGCGGATCGTCGGGAGAGGTGAAGGGAAGCTTGTCGATAATCACCAAAGAGAGCGCATCGCCGCGCACGTCAACCCCTTCCCAGAAGCTGCTGGTCGCCACCAGCAGCGCGTTACCGGCGCTGACGAACTGCTGCAACAGCTGTCCTTTGCTGGTCTCCCCCTGCAGGAGAACCGGCAGCGTCATGGTCGCGCGGAACTGCTCCGCCAGATCGCGCATCATGGCGTGGGAGGTGCACAGCATAAAGCAGCGCCCGTCGTTAGCCTCAATTAGCGGCTTAAGCATCGCGGCCAGATGACGCGCCGCGCCGGGCTGATTCGGCAGCGGAAGATTGCGCGGCACGCAGAGCAGCGTCTGGTGCGCATAATCAAACGGGCTGGGCAACAGCAGCGACTCGGCCTCTTCAATACCGAGGCGAGAGGTAAAGTGGCGCAGATCGTCATTTACCGACAGCGTTGCCGAAGTGAAAATCCAGCTGCCGGGCTTTTGCGCCATCACTTCTTTAAACTTTTCGGCGACGGTCAGCGGGGTCAAGGCCAGCGTAAAGTGGCGCGAGGTACATTCGTACCAGTAGCTGAAGCCCGGCTGGTTAATCTCTTTCAGCCGCTTCAGCCGCGCGCGGTAAACCGTCGCCCGCTCAAAGGCGGCATCCAGCAGCGCGGAGCGCCCAAGGGAGAGCTTAGCCACGTCGTAGCAGAGCTCCAGCGCGTCATCGAGCAGCAGCAGCGCGCGCTGGATATGGCTATCGGCCAGCAGGTCGCGCAGGTTGCCGCGATAGCCGGGGTCCCCGAGCTGCAGACGAAAATCCTGCGCGCTCTGGGCCAGGCGATCGGCGCATTTTTGCAGCTGCTGGGTATCTTTCAGTTCGGTGCGGTAGGCGATGGTGATGTCTTTCGCCAGGTCCTGCAGCTGGCGGCTGGAGAGCGACTGGCCAAAATACTGGCTGGCAATATCCGGCAGCTGATGCGCTTCATCGAAGATCATCACCTCCGCTTCGGGGATGAGCTCAGCGAAGCCGCTCTCTTTAACCACCATATCGGCAAGGAACAGGTGATGGTTGACCACCACCACGTCGGCATCCATCGCCTTTTTACGCGCTTTGACCACGAAGCAGTCTTTATACAGCGGGCAATCGCTGCCCAGGCAGTTGTCATTGGTGCTGGTGACCAGCGGCCAGGCCTGGGAGTCCTCCGCCACGCTGACGCAGGTGCTGACATCGCCGTCGATGGTTTGGTTGGACCACGATCGCAGCAGGATGACATCGCTCAAAATTTGCACCGGCAGATCGCCCCCGGCCAGCGCCTGTTGCTCAAGACGCTCCAGGCACAGGTAGTTCGACCGCCCTTTCAGCAGCGCCAGTTTACCTTTAAATTTAAGCGCCTTGGCCACGGTTGGCAGGTCGCGGCTGTAGAGCTGATCCTGCAGCGCCTTCGAGCCGGTGGAGATAATCACCTTTTTGTTTGCCCGCAGCGCGGGCGCCAGGTAGGCGTAGGTTTTACCGGTTCCGGTCCCTGCTTCGACCACCAGAGGCCGCGTTTCCTCAATAGCCTGCGTCACCGCCACCGCCATCTGGCGCTGCGGCTCGCGTGGTTTGAATCCCGGAATCGCGTTGGCCAACTGGCCGTCTGCTGCAAAATCGTCGATCACAATGCCCCCTGGTTATTTGGACAGTGATTATGTCAGGGAGGAGGTCTTTTCACCAGCCCGGGTAGTGACGCGGGCGGAACATTATGGCAGTCTTGCCCCCGTCAAATGGATATACCCGTCGTCTTTCGGGAGCTTTCCGCGCCGGTTCCGCCGGCAGAGCTGCCTGAAATTCATTGGATAGAGAGGAAACTGAAATGACTATTACGCGTATCGATGCCGAAGCCCGCTGGTCTGATGTAGTGATCCACAACCAGACGCTTTATTACACCGGCGTGCCGACAAATCTCGACGCGGGCGCTGAAGAGCAAACCGCCAATACTCTGGCGCAGATTGACGCGGTGCTTGAGAAACAGGGTAGCAACAAATCGCGTATTCTCGACGCCACCATTTTCCTTGCGGACAAAAGCGATTTTGCCGCGATGAACAGAGCCTGGGACGCCTGGGTTGTTGCCGGTCACGCGCCGGTTCGCTGCACCGTTCAGGCAGCGCTGATGAAAGCAGAATACAAAGTCGAAATTAAAATTATCGCCGCGGCGTAAGCACTTTTACGCTGAGCCTTTCCGGGGTCGGCGCAAGCGCCTCGCCCGGAAAGGTGCCTGTCCTATCTGGCCGGGCACCACATCAACTGCTCTTTTAACGGTAACGTCTCCTGAGGCAAGCACTTCAGGGCTTCGCGATAGGTTGCCAGCTGCTGTGGATATCCCCGCGCCGACTGCAATAACACTCTTAGCGCGCTATCCCAGACAATTCCCTGCAAGTCGCTATACGGCCACAGGTCCGGCTCACGGATAAACGGCACCAGATAATCAATCCCCTGCTTCACCCCTCGCCCGTCGCGGACTGTATTCCAGCGATCAAACTCGACGTGTTCAGCGTAGCGGTTAAGCAGCAGATGCGCTTCCAGGTTAAACAGCGAATAGTGAAACGGAATGGTGCGCTCCAGTTCCATCGTCTGCTTGCCGTCCTGGTCGATTTGCGCCGCCATCCGTTGGGTAATGCCCTGCTCGATTATCCGCGCCACCAGGCCTTTATCTCCATAGAACAGCGCGTTCACCGCACGCTGGGCGTCATACCAGGTGCCGTGGTTGTTGTGCCAGACATACTCAGAATGGCCTATTTCGCTGTAATACATCCAATGGTTGAAGTCGCGGAACCACTGGTGCAGGCCGATGATATCATCCGTATCCAGCACGCTTGCCGCATTAATCAGTCCGATGGTGTCAACCACCATCCACAGCAGGCGCGTGTCGATAAGCCCGGTACCGCGACCGGAGACAATCCCCGGGATCGCCTGACCGTAGTTCAGATGCGGGTTCATCCGCGTATCCGCATCAAGAAACCAGCAGCGGATCTGCAGCGCGGCGGCCTGCGCGTACTGTCGGTGGCCGGTGAAATACCATGCCAGCCCCAGCGTCAGGCAACGTTCGCACATACGGATAATGCGCGTGGTGTCGGTGTCGTTATTTTCGCACTGCGGATTGATATGCCCGTCGCGGCGAATATAGGGCAGCCCGTTGGGCCGCCGCGGATTAGGCCACCAGTAGGTACCAAGACTGTAGTAATCATGGGCGTCGCCGCTCGCCGGACGCAGTTTTTTATGCACCACACTTTCCGGCGGCTCGCGGCGCAGCAAGTCCGCTTCCGTCACCAGTTTCCCGAGCGCCTGCTGGAGTGGAGAAAATGGCTGCTTTAGTCCCGCGCGGGCATTCTCAAGACAGCTTTCATCAAGGGTGTACAGCTTCATCGCCACCTTATTCATCCTCCGCACAGGCGATGCGCAGGCCGCTTTGCGCATCAAACAGATGCACGCCGGAAAGCTTCGGCTGCAGCCAGATATTATCGCCCTCCTTGACCGCCAGACGCTGTTTGAACACCGAAGTGAATGCCCCGCCGCCAGTATCGCAGAACAGCTGCATATCCGAGCCGGTATTCTCCACCGCCGTGACCTTTGCCGCCAGCGCGTCGTCGCGAGCTTCGTGCACCACGTTGACCTGCTCCGGGCGAATAGCGTAGACCACCTGCTGCCCGTTTTGCACCCGCGATCCCGCAGGCAGCGCCAGCAGCGAACCGTCCTTCAGACGCAGAGCGGTGATGTTGCCGTTAAGCACCACTTCGCCCTGCAGCTGGTTGATTTCCGGTGAGCCGATAAAACCGGCGACAAACAGGTTCGCCGGCTGGTCGTACAGCGCCAGCGGGGTGCCCGCCTGCTCGATTCGCCCGTCGCGCAGCACGACGATCATTTGCCCCATGGTCATGGCTTCAATCTGGTCGTGCGTCACGTATACCGAGGTGGTTTTCAACCGACGATGCAGCTCGCGGATTTCACCGCGCACCTGGGTACGCAGCTTGGCATCGAGGTTTGATAACGGTTCATCAAACAAGAATACCTGCGGCTTACGTACAATGGCGCGTCCCATCGCCACACGTTGACGTTGACCGCCGGAGAGATCTTTTGGCAAACGCTCAAGCAGCGGTTCCAGCCCCAACAGCGCCGCCGCATCGTTAACCTTCTGGTTGATTTCCGCCTTCGGCAACCGCGACATTTTCAGCGCAAAGCCCATGTTTTCGCGCACCGTCATCTGCGGATACAGCGCGTAGCTCTGAAACACCATCGCGATATCACGCCGCTTCGGTTCCACCTCGGTGACGTTGCGTTCATTAATATGCACTTCACCAGCGGATATCTCTTCCAGCCCGGCAATCATGCGCAGCAGCGTCGATTTGCCGCAGCCGCTTGGCCCGACAAGGACGCAGAACTCACCGTCCGGGATAGTCAGCGACACGTCTTTAATGACGTGCGCATCACCATAAGACTTCCGCACGCTATTCAATACAACAGATCCCATAGGTAACTCCTTATCCTTTGACCGCGCCGGACATAATCCCGCGATTGAAATGTTTTTGCAGACCCAGATAGACGATGATGCTTGGCAGCATCGCCAGCAGCGTAATGGCGATAAAAATGTTCGGTGTGATGCTCTCATCGGTACGCAGCGTACCGAGGATCACCGGAATGGTGTTCAGGCTGTCCTGGTTAACCACAATCAGCGGCAGCAGGTACTGGTCCCAAATCATGATGAAGCCAAAGGTCACTACCGTGCCGAGCGCCGGTTTCACCAGCGGGAGGATCACATGGAAGAAGATTTGCCATTCGTTAGCGCCGTCGATGCGTGCCGCCTCTTCCAGCTCTTTCGGGATGGCCGACATAAACTCGGTCAGCACAAAGATGGAGAATGCCCAGCCCACCACCGGCAGAATCATCCCGAGGTAGCTGTTGTAGAGCGACGCATCGATAAACGGCAGCCGCCAGTTAATAATCATGTACAGCGGAATGGCGATAACCTCTTCCGGCAGCATCATGGTGGACAAAATCACCAGACTGACCAGCGCCACGCCGCGAAACTTTTTGCGTGCCAGCGCGTAGGCCGCCAGCGCGCTCACCGAGACCTGCAAAACTGTGCCGAAGAACACCACCAGCACTGAGTTCAGCAGGTACTGCCAGACGCCGATATCCATCCAGGCGAAGATAAAGTTATCGAAGGAGAACTGATGCGGCCAGGCCAACAGTTCGCCCGGCTTGACCGGCGCGCCGCTGAACGCGGTGGCGACGATGCCCCAGAACGGGCCGACAAAAACAATCAACAACAGCGCGTAAATGCACCAGCGTCCTGCGGTATCCCAACGTTTACTTAACATCACGGCTCCTTAGTAACGTGCGATACGTTTTTTTAGCGTTAAATGACAGATGGTTAAGATCACCGTAAAGGTGAACAGCAGGAACGACACCGCCGAGGCGTAGCCATAGTCGAACTGCTCAAAACCCAGTTTATAGATGTGGGTCATGACCATTTCCGTGGCGTTAGAGGGCCCGCCGCCGGTGGTGGCGTACACTTCCGCAAAGACACGGAAACCACGAATAAAGGAGAGCATCAGCACCACCGACAGCGCCGGGATCATTCCGGGCAAGGTGACGTAACGCAGGCGGTTCCACCAGTTTGCGCCGTCAACGTTCGAGGCGTCGTACAGATCGCGGCTGATGCCCGCCAGCCCGGCAATAAAAATAACCATGTTGTAGGGCACTGCTTTCCAGATATGCAGCAACATGATAACCCCCAGCGCCTGATCGGAGCTGGCAAGGAAACCCTGATCGGCAACGCCAAACCAGCTCAGAATATGGTTTACCACCCCGTTTGGCGTAGGGTTAAACAGGATGCGCCACATTTCGGCGACAATTGCCGCGCTGGTCACTGCCGGTAAAAAGATGGCGGTGCGAATAAATCGCAGGTGGCGCGCTGGCCCTTCAAGCAGCATGGCGAGGAAAAACGCCAGGATTGCGGCGGCAAACATGGTCACCACCACGTACAGCAGGGTATTCACCACTGCCGCATGTAGCTCAACGTCGGCGAAAGCGCGGGTAAAGTTCGCCAATCCCACCCACTCGTCCGGCTGATTAAAGTTAACCTTGTAAAAGCTCATCACCAGCCCCTGAATCATCGGGATGAACTTAAACCAGCTAAAAATAATCAGCGCCGGGGCTAAAAACAGCCACGGAATCAGCGCCCGCTTGCGCTTTGGCGTCAACCATCCGGTGGCGTCAGGCGAAGCGGTTTGCTTTAGCGGCGAAGACTTCGTCTCATGCAGCGTCATAACTTACTCCCTCACTTAGCCAGCACATTTTGCTTTTGCAACTCGGCGTCGACCTTGCCATCTATCGCTTTCAGCTCAGCGGCAATATCGCTGTTGCAATCGGCGAAAATACGGTTAAAGCCATCGGCAGCCACCTGACGAACCGGCGTCCAGTTCGGAATTTGCGGTACGTAACGGCCCTGCTCGTTGTAGAGCCGAGCGAAGGTTTCCCAGCGCGGGTCCTGATAGACTGCTTTGACATCGACATTTTTATTTACCGGCAGGCGCACCACCGGAATGTGCTTGCTGCCTTTACCCATGCCAATTTCCTGGCCTTCGGTCGATATCATAAATTCGATAAATTTACGCGCCGCCTCTTTTTGCTTGCTGCTCTTCATCATAAAGACGGAGGTCCCTTCAGCCAGAGTCGCTTCCCCTTTTGGCCCCACCACCGGCAAGACCTCAAAGTTGTCTTTACCCGGGTCTTTATCAAACAGCGCGATGTGGTATGGGCCGCTAAAGAACATGCCGCTTTGTCCGGAACGGAAGGATGGGATAACGTCGGCGGTGGTGGCGTTAATCGCCCCCGGCTGGGTGACTTTTTCACACATCATGGTACGCATAAACGTCAACGCCTGCGCGACTTGCGGGGTTTGCAGCGAGGCGCTGAACTTGCCGTTATTCTCTTTGACAAAATCACCGCCCGCCTGCCAGATAAAGCTGCTCATAAACCAGCTGGCATAGCCACGGGTCGTGGACGCCGGAACAACAAATCCGTAAGTGTCGTTTTTGCCGTTCCCGTCCGGGTCCTGGGTGGTAAAGGCTTTGGCCAGCGTTTGAATATCATCCCAACTTTTCGGCTGCGGCAGGCCTAATTTCTCGCGCCAGTCCTTGCGCACAAATAGCGCGAAGGTTTGCGCGGATGTTGGAACGCCATAGTATTTGCCGTCGATATAGCGGGTACTGTTCCAGGCGGTCTGATACAGCTGGTCACCCCCCTTAATGCCTGAGGGGTCGATCTCTTCCGCTATGCCCAGTTGAATAAACTGTCCCAGCGATGCCGCATCGTTAAAAATCAGGTCCGGTAAGGCGTTGCCCGCCGTCGCCCTCGCCAGGCGCTGTTCAAAATCAGTCGTGGCATTGAAATACTCAATTTTAATGCCGGTATTCTCTTCGAACTTTTCAGCCTCTTGTTTATAGATATTTTTGGAGTCATTGCTTGCACGGATCCACACGTTAAGGGTCGTGGCGGCGTAGCTTTGCCCGACGCCAACACCCAGAGCGGTAACAAGTAATAATGAACGTAATTTATTCGCAGACATGATTGCATATCCTTTATTGTAGGGCACAACGGTAATTAAATTCGCAACAGCTGTTTTTCTGTGAGCGCGATTAACATCGCGGCATTAATTCAATATGCATAAAAAAGTATTTCCAAACATTAAATAGAAATGTATTTCTCAATACAACCACACAAAAAAGAAATCGCATTTCAAAAACTTAAAAGTTGAATCAGATCACATAAAAGAGTGACATAAAAAGTGACATAAAACTTAATAGTTAAAAATCAATAAGTTATAAACTTGTTTATTTTGTTAAATTTATCAATAAAAATTGAAAAACATCGAAAACCGTGAACTACACCGCATTAAATGAGTCATTTTTCATCCGCCGCAACAATCATGATGAACATCACAAAAAAAATTACTTTGTCTTTTACACTGCACGCCACGCTATTCATCAAAGCATTATTTTTTAATTAATTCGCCTACCTTTTGCGTCATGGAAATACGCAACAGGCATAATTCTCTTGTTATCTTTTCTCATATTTGAAGAAGGGTTATTACTATGTATTCAATACCTCGCCGAGGAATATTAGGCATTACGCTTCTCTGTTGTAGCGTCAGTGCATCCCTGTATGCCGCTGAACCCTATACCCTTGACGGTGAAGATCTAGCCTATAGCCGCCAGCAGATAGCGGCTAAAGACCCGCTGTTCGTGCAGGCCGCAAGCGCGCTGTTCAACAAGGCGGATCTGGCGCTTAAACATCCGCTGCTTTCGGTGATGGATAAAACGCTGGTCGCCGCCAGCGGCAATAAGCACGATTACTACAGCTTTCCGCCGTACTGGTGGCCAAACCCGGAGACCAAAGACGGTCTGCCGTACATCCGCAAAGATGGGCAAACTAACCCGGACGCAAACAGTAATGCCACTGATAAAAATCGCCTGGTGAAAATGAGCAACGATGTCTCGACGCTGGCGCTGGCATGGTATTTCTCTCAGGATGAACGCTACGCGCAGAAGGCCGTTCAACAGATTAAAAGCTGGTTCCTCGACGCCAATACCCGCATGACCCCGAACCTGCAATACGCGCAGGCCATCCCCGGGATTAATACCGGACGTGGCATTGGCATTATCGATAGCCGGGCGCTGGTTGAGGTGGTTGATGCCATCGCCCTGCTGCAATCATCCAGCGCGCTGAGTGAAACGGACGTAACGGCGCTTAAACAGTGGTTCGGCGAGTTTTATCACTGGATGACCACCAGCCAGAACGGCTTTGAAGAAGAGAACTGGCACAACAATCACGGCACTTATTTTGATATGCAAGCCGCCACCTTTGCGCTGTTCAGCGGCAAAATCGAAGAAGCGAAAAAGCGCCTGTACATCACTCAATTGCGCCGTATCGCCGGGCAGTTTGATATGCAAGGCCGCCAGATGGCTGAGCTTGAGCGCACCCGTCCGTGGCACTACAGCAACTTCAACCTCGAAGCCTATAACCGTCTGGGACGTCTGGGCGAAAAAGCCGGTGTCGATATCTGGAACTTTACCCTCGACGACCATAGCCTGCAAAAAGGCTATCAATATGTGGCTGGCTTTATTAACAGCGGTACGCCGTGGCCGTGGAAAGACCTCGACAAAATGGACGATAAAAAAGCGCTACGCAACATTGCGAGCGCCGCCCACGCATGGCCGAACAATCCGCTATTTAGCGAGAAAGCGCGCTGGCTGAGAGCGAAATATCCTGACGATATCACCACGCTCATCGCCCCGCTTCCTGCGTCAACCGAGGTCGGGGATAACCAATAATGAAACAATTTTCTGGGCTATGGCCCGACATCGCCAGACGTGCAGCCGGTAATGTCGAGCAGATTGAACAGCTCGTGAAGGATGCACAACCGATACTTGAAGCCGCCGTTCGCATCCCGCAAACCGGGATAGCCAGCTGGAATCTTTATTACTTTTGTCCGCACCATGGGGTGCGGCTGACGTGGCAGGCGGACTCTCCCCACCAGCACGCTTGCCCGGTGGATGGCGAAACATTCAGCGGCGAGCCCTGGGACGGCGCATGGTGGCGTGAAATGAACGGTCGCAACGCCAGCGCCTGCCAGCAGTTGGGGCTGCTCTGGCGTCTAACCGGGGAAACGCCGTACCGCGACAAAGTCCGCACGCTGCTAATGGGCTATGCGGATGTTTATCCCGACTATAAAGTCCATGGCGATATCCCGCACAATGGTCCTGGCAAAATGAATGCCCAGACGCTGTGCGAAGCCAACTGCATTCTGGATATGGCGCTAGGATATGATTTTATTCGCGACAGCTTACCGCCCGGTGAGCAGCAGCACATTGGCGAGATCCTGCTGCGCTGTGCGGCAACGTTTCTGCGCGCGCATCGCAGCCCACAAATCCATAACCATGAAGTGAAAATCAGCGCGGCGCTCGGGGTGCTGGGGTTTGTGCTGGAAGATGAGAGCCTGCTGGATTTTGCCGTAAATCAGCCCTACGGCCTACGCTGGCAGCTCGAGCATGGATTACTGGCTGAAGGTTTATGGTTTGAAGGTTCGATTCACTACCACTACTACGCGCTGCAGGGGTTCTTTGCCTTTGAGAAGCTGGCGCGTGGCACCCGCTGGAGCCTGCTTGACGGCCCGTGGTATCCACGAATGCTCAGTTTCCCACTCTCGCTTGTGCTCCCTGACGGTACCTTCCCACGACTGAACGATTGCCTCGCCGGACAAGAGAAGCTGTATCATCGCGATCTGTACGAATTTGCCTGGTTTATCTGGCATGACCCGCTCTACGCGTCGGTCCTGCAGTTGACTGAAGATGACGCGGATTGGCGGGAGACGCTGCTGTGGCGCGACCGGGCGCTGCCTGAAACCGCAATCAATCCGATCCCACAACGCTCGATCTTTGCTCCGGGCGCCGGGCTGACGCTGTGGCGACGCCCGCAGCAGCAGTTGGCGGTGTTGATCAAACACAGCCCCTGGGGCGGCGAGCACGATCACTACGATCGGCTGAGTCTGATGCTGTGGCAACGCAACGGCTGGTTACTCCCGGATCTCGGCACCACAGGCTACGGTGCGAAAATGCACTACGATTATTACAAAAACAGCGCCACCCACAACACGCTGTCCGTCAACCAGACCAATCAGCCGCCTGCCAACACCGAGGTCTTAGGCTGGCATATGGGCGATGATTATCACTGGATAGACGCAGAAGTTAACTGGAAGAAGCCACCACCAACGCTTAAAAGCCATACGCGGGTAGAATGGGATGTCGAGGCATGGCGCGAAGTGCGCTTTCGCCGTCGCCTGTTGTGGCTGGACGATCTGCTGATTGACCTGTCAACGGTGGAAAACCCGCATCGTCAGCAGCTAGACTGGACGCTGCATCTGGCCGCGAAGGCGCTCGACCAAAGCGGCATGCCGCAACCCTTTTCGCTCAAAGGGCCGCTGCGTGATATGCGGGATTCAACCGTGACGCCGCTTCACGGCTGTCAGCCGCGCCACTTTGCCCGCGAGAACGACACCTTTGCCCTGTGGCTAGCCGGTGACGGTGAACTGTGGCAAGGGCTGGCTCCCGATAATCCGGCGATCGGCGACCTCAGCTATCTGGTATTACGCAACCATCTGCCGCAGGCGCGTTTTTGTTGTGTTTGGGATCTGGCGAAAACGTCACCGCTGACCGAAGTGAGCGTACATCACACGCCCCTCGGTACTCAGTTGAACTTCTGGCGTGGTGAGCGCGTGACCCACGTGACGCTGCATGAAGATCCCGGCCTGCTGCCAGATGTGATTATTTGACCCGCCGCCTTCCGGTAACGGAGGGCGCGTTTAACTTTTTTCGCCGGTAATCATCGGCCTGAAGGGGGACTGTCAGGGAACGGGCTCCCCTGCTGATATATCAAAGACGCTATCTACTTACTCATCGTCTTCATCATCTTCAAAGCGCGCTACGATCCGGTCGCCGGTATGCGTGGCGCGCAGTTCGTTGGCGACCAGACGAATCGCCTCACCGCTGCTCATCCCCTGCGACATCAGATCCTGGATACGTTCTACTGCTTTTTGCTGTTGCTCGTGGCTCAGCGAAGGTAAACCTGCAAACATAACTGACTCCTGCTACATTGTGGGGCGTAATTATTTCACGCCGTCCCCTTATAAGCCAGCGGGCGGTAACGATCAGGATCGAGGAAGATGTTGTCCCCCGCTATTATTACCCTGCCCTGGCATCCGGATGCCGCCGAGCGCTACTTTGCGCCCTTAAGCGCAGCGCCCTGGGCGATGCTGCTACACTCAGGCTTTGCCGATCATCCGCATAACCGTTTTGATATTATGGTGGCCGAGCCGCGCGCAACGCTGACTACCCGCGGCGGCCTCACCACGGTGAACGACGGCCGAACGCTGACGACGTCCGCCGACGATCCGCTAAAAATAGTGGCGCAACAGCTGGCGCAGTGCGGATTAGCGCCGCAGGCCCATCCGCACCTGCCGTTCCTTGGCGGCGCGCTGGGGCTGTTCGGCTACGATCTGGGGCGTCGTTTTGAAAACCTGCCGTCTCAGGCCGACGCGGATATTGCGCTGCCGGATATGGCGGTCGGCATTTACGACTGGGCGCTGATCGTCGATCACCAGCGTCGTGAAGTCTCGCTGCTGAGCTACGGCGATCCCCAGGCGCGCCTGCAGTGGCTGAGGGCGCAATCGGCCCCAGCGGCGGCACCTTTTAGCCTGACCTCGGCCTGGCATTCGAATATGAGCCGCGAGCAGTATGGCGAGAAATTCCGCCAGGTACAGGCGTGGCTGCAGAGCGGCGATTGCTACCAGGTCAACCTGGCTCAGCGCTTCCAGGCCCGCTATCAGGGCGACGAGTGGCAGGCATTTTGCCAGCTTAACCGCGCCAACAGAGCCCCGTTCAGCGCCTTTATTCGCCTCGAGGAAGGCGCGGTCCTGAGCCTCTCTCCGGAGCGTTTTATCCAGCTTCATCAGGGTGAAATCCAGACCCGGCCGATTAAAGGCACCCTCCCGCGGCTGGCCGATCCTCAGCAGGACGCTCGCCAGGCAGAAAAGCTGGCTAACTCGGCGAAAGACCGCGCGGAAAACTTGATGATCGTCGATTTGATGCGCAACGATATTGGCCGGGTTGCCGAGCCCGGTAGCGTGCGCGTGCCGGAACTCTTCGTCGTCGAACCCTTCCCGGCGGTCCACCATCTGGTCAGCACCATTACCGCCAGGCTACCGGCCCGTCTTCACGCCAGCGACCTGCTGCGCGCGGCGTTTCCCGGCGGCTCCATTACCGGCGCCCCCAAGGTGCGCGCGATGCAAATTATCGATCGGCTGGAGCCGCAGCGGCGCAACGCGTGGTGCGGCAGCATCGGCTATCTCAGCCTGTGCGGCAATATGGACACCAGCATTACGATCCGCACGCTGACGGCGTGGCAGGGGCAGCTATACTGCTCTGCGGGCGGCGGGATTGTCGCGGATAGCGAAGAAGAGGCTGAATATCAGGAAACGTTTGATAAAGTTAACCGCATTCTGCAACAACTGGAGAGCTAGGATATGGCGGATAACGCCCTTGAGCTGGACGACTTTCTTTCGCGCTTTCAATTACTGCGCCCGCAGCCTTCGCAAAGCGCCCTGAATCAGCGCCAGGCCGCGGTGCTGGTGCCGATCGTCCGTCGCCCGCAGCCGGGGCTGCTGCTCACCCAGCGCTCGCCGCGACTGCGTAAGCACGCCGGCCAGGTGGCCTTCCCGGGAGGCGCGGTCGATAACAGCGACGCGACGCTGATTGCCGCCGCGCTCCGTGAGGCGCAGGAAGAGGTGGCTATTCCTCCTGAGCTGGTGGAGATCATCGGCGTCCTGCCGCCGGTGGATAGCGTGACCGGCTTTCAGGTGACCCCGGTAGTGGGGATTATTCCGCCAAACCTGCGCTATCACGCCAGCCAGGATGAGGTGGCGGCGGTCTTTGAAATGCCGCTGGCCGAAGCGCTGCGCTTAGGCCGCTATCATCCGCTGGATATTCATCGCCGCGGGAACTCACATCGGGTCTGGCTTTCGTGGTATCAGCATTATTTTGTCTGGGGAATGACCGCAGGGATTATTCGCGAGCTGGCCCTGCAAATCGGCGTCAAGCCCTAGCGCCCCCCCTACTTTGCGCAGCCGCCTTGCCGGCGGCGCTCGCCCGCTGGACTCCCCCGCGACGCGCTTTTCTTCCCTTCTTCTGACGCCCTCATCGGCCACATTATTTAGGGTATATACTTAAATATGACGGCGCTCTCAGCATTAGTAAATTCATGGTTATCCATTAGTTTAATTCATGTGAATAGTTAAGCTGATGCTACGGTTCCCTCTTACACTATGCGCAGTTATCACATCGTTGCCGCAGCCGCGGCAACCCTGTACTGGAGTGTTATGGTGATTAGTATATTCGACATGTTCAAGGTGGGGATTGGTCCCTCATCTTCCCATACTGTAGGGCCGATGAAAGCCGGTAAACAGTTCGTCGATGACCTGGTCGAAAAGGGACTACTTAATGACGTAACGCGCGTGGCGGTTGACGTCTACGGCTCGCTGTCATTAACCGGCAAAGGCCACCACACGGACATCGCCATTATCATGGGGCTGGCGGGCAATCAGCCCGATACGGTCGACATTGACGCGATTCCGGCATTTATTCGCGACGTAGAGGCTCGCGGACGCCTGCTGCTGGCGCAAGGGCAGCAGGAAGTCGATTTCCCGCAGGATGACGGCATGCGTTTTCGCAGCGACAACCTGCCGCTGCACGAAAACGGGATGACGATTCATGCCTGGGCCAGCGACAAAGAAATCTACAGCAAAACTTACTACTCCATCGGCGGCGGTTTTATCGTCGACGAAGATCATTTCGGCAAAGAGGATGCGGGAGAGCTCAGCGTTCCTTACCCGTTTAAATCGGCGCAGGAGATGCTGGGCTACTGCAAAGAGACCGGGCTGTCCCTCTCCGGGATGGTGATGCAGAACGAACTGGCGCTGCACAGTAAAAAAGAGATTGAAGACTATTTTGCCAACGTCTGGCAGACCATGCGCGCCTGCATCGATCGCGGCATGAATACCGAAGGCGTACTGCCCGGGCCGCTGCGCGTACCGCGCCGCGCCTCTGCGCTGCGCCGCCTGCTGGTGGCCAGCGATAAGCTCTCCAGCGACCCGATGAACGTCATTGACTGGGTGAACATGTTTGCCCTCGCCGTCAACGAAGAGAACGCCGCCGGCGGCCGCGTCGTCACGGCCCCGACCAACGGCGCCTGCGGGATTGTGCCCGCGGTGCTGGCCTACTATGACCACTTTATTGAATCCGTCAGCCCTGATATCTACATTCGCTACTTTATGGCTTCCGGCGCCGTGGGCGCGCTGTACAAGATGAATGCCTCTATTTCAGGTGCAGAGGTGGGCTGTCAGGGCGAGGTTGGCGTGGCCTGTTCCATGGCCGCAGCCGGTCTTGCGGAGCTGCTCGGCGCCAGCCCTGAACAGGTGTGCGTGGCGGCGGAGATCGGTATGGAGCACAATCTGGGCCTCACCTGCGATCCCGTCGCCGGTCAGGTCCAGGTGCCGTGCATCGAACGTAATGCCATCGCATCGGTTAAAGCGATTAACGCCGCGCGCATGGCGATGCGCCGCACCAGCGAACCGCGCGTCTCCCTCGATAAAGTTATCGAGACGATGTACGAAACCGGCAAGGATATGAACGCCAAATATCGCGAGACCTCCCGCGGCGGTCTGGCCATCAAAGTACAGTGTGACTAAACCTTCGCAACCGAAATGCGCCCTAACCGGCGCATTTTTCTTCTTCTATTCATTTACACCCACTACACTTACTGTCTGACGATTGTTATTCTGAACGGTACTCAGAGTCGACAGGGTGTCGCGCATGCAGACTGCACATAAGGTCATCACGACATACCGCCGTAAACGTATCGTCGTATGTTTGATTGTTGCGTTATTAACGCTGACAACCACTCTGGTTATCCGATTTATTTCGCAGCGTAGCCTAAATCAGCAACGGATCCAGACGGTCACCAGTCAGATGGTGATGGCCATGGATAAAATTCTTCGCCCTCTTGAAAAGCAGCACCTGTCGATGCTGAATTTCGTCGGTCAGCCGTGCCGGGAAATTCACCTGCCCTTACGCAAGCTGGCGTCTTCGCTGCAAACGGTGCGAACTATCGCGCTGGTGAAAGCGGATACTCTTTACTGCTCCAGTATTTATGGCGAACGTAATTTTAACCTTCATCAGCGCCAGCCCATGCTGCCGAGCAACCACCCTCTTCTGGTCTTCTCCACCGATGGATCGCTGCTGGTCGGCTCGCCGGTATTAATTCAGTGGTATCCGGCATCGATTAGCGGCTCCGACGGCGTAATGCTGATGATTAATATTGAGCTGCTGGGGGAGTTAATTCTCAACGCGAAATCACCGTTGATTACCGGTATTGGGCTGCGGGTCGGTAACAAAAGCTTTATTAACGGCCTTGGACTGGTGGACCACGACGCCATTCCGGGCGAGCGCGTCATTTATCGCCAGAGCTCTTCGCAGTTCCCCTTTACCATCAACGTCAGCGGCCCCGGAGCCTCGGCAATCGCCCTGCACGAACTCCCCGCCGAGCTGCCGCTGGCGCTGATCTTCACGCTGTTAACGACCGGCATAACCTGGCTCATAACCGCAGGCAGGCTCAGCTTTTCCCGTGAAATCAGCCTCGGTATCACCGCGCGTGAGTTCGAACTTTGGTGCCAGCCGCTGGAGGATCTGCGCAGCCAAAGGTGCTGCGGAGTCGAGATATTACTGCGCTGGAACAATCCGCGCCGGGGGAGGATCTCCCCCGATGTCTTTATTCCCATTGCCGAGGGTTACAATCTTATCGTTCCCCTCACCCGCTACGTGATCGCGGAAACCGCACGCCAGCTCAACCTTTTCCCTCAGGACAAAAGCTTCCATATTTCGATCAACGTCGCCGCCCGCCATTTTGCTAACGGCGAGCTGCTGCGCGATCTGCATCACTACTGGTTTAGCGCCCATCCCGTCCAGCAGCTGGTAGTGGAGCTCACGGAGCGCGACGTGCTGCAGGATGGCGATCGCCATATGGCCGAACATTTGCATTTCAAAGGCGTGCAGCTGGCAATCGACGATTTCGGCACCGGCAACAGCTCGCTGTCATGGCTGAAAAAACTCCGCCCCGACATCTTAAAAATTGATAAGTCCTTCACCAGCGCAATCGGCATCGACAGCGTAAATTCAACGGTGACGGATATGATTATTTCCCTGGCGCATCGCCTGGAAATTGTCACCATCGCGGAAGGCGTTGAAACAGAGGAGCAGGCGGAATACCTGCGTAACCACGGCGTCGATATCCTGCAGGGGTTTCGCTACGCCCGGCCGATGCCGGTTAACGAATTCCCGCAATGGCTGGCGGCGCACGATCGGGCGGCGGATGAGGAAACGGATAGTCAATAGCCTGCCGGCCTCCTGAGGAGACCGGCAGGTCGGCGGGATTACTCTTCTTCGTCGTGCTCGTGCCGCGTTTTAACGACGCGGACCAGATCGACGCGGTAGCTGTTGGCCTCAACGATGGTGAACCGCAGCGGCTCCAGCTCAACCACATCACCGGTGCGCGGGATATGGCCGTTGACGGCGATCACCAGCCCGGCCACCGTCGCAATATCCTCTTCTTCATTGACGATGTCATCCAGCCCCAGCGTCTGCTGCAGGGCGTGCAGGTCGGTTGAACCTTTGATCAGCCAGCCGTCGCCATCGGCAACAATCTCCGGCGTCTCATCGGCGTCCGGGAACTCGCCGGCAATCGCCTCCAGCACGTCCAGCGGCGTCACCAGCCCCTGCACCACGCCAAATTCATTGGTCACAATGACGAAGCTGCCGCGGGCCCGGCGCAAAACGCCCAGCAGATTGATCGGGTCCAGGGTTTCCGGAACCACAATCGCCGGCGATGCCGAGGCGAGCGCCGCAACGTTCTCGCCGGCCTCCAGCGCCACCAGCATCTCTTTGGCGCGAACAATACCGATAATCTCATCCAGCTCGCCCCGGCACACCGGGAACAGGCTGTGCGGAGAGGAGAGCAGCTGGCGGCGAATCTCTTCTACGCTCTGCTCGGCGTCCACCCAGCTGATTTCACCGCGCGGCGTCATGATGCCGCGTAACGAACGCTGCGCGAGAGTCAGCACGCCGTTAATCATATAGCGCTCTTCTTCGGCGAACGCGCCCTCTGGCACCGGTACCGCGGACGGCATGTCGCCATCGTGCGTCACCGGATTCTGCTTACGGCTGCCCATCAAACGCAGGATCGCATCGGCGGTGCGCGCGCGCAGCGGCAGCGTCGACTGATGGCGGATAAAGTTGCGCCGCGCCACCTGGTTGAAGAACTCAATGGTGATTGAGAAGCCAATCGCAGCGTACAGGTAGCCTTTCGGTATATGGAAACCAAAGCCTTCGGCCACCAGGCTCAGGCCAATCATCAGCAGGAAGCTAAGGCACAGCACCACCACCGTTGGATGCTGGTTAACGAAGCGGGTCAACGGCTTCGATGCCAGCAGCATGACCATCATCGCAATCACCACCGCCGCCATCATGACCGGGAGGTGGTTTACCATACCCACGGCGGTAATCACCGCATCCAGCGAGAACACGGCATCAAGCACGACGATTTGCAGCACCACCACCCAGAAGCTGGCGTACCCCTTACCATGACCGGCATCATGCTGGCGGTTTTCCAGCCGCTCGTGCAGTTCGGTCGTCGCCTTGAACAGCAGGAATATCCCCCCCAGCAGCATAATAAGATCGCGCCCGGAGAAGGAAAAATCAGCGATGCTGAACAGCGGTTTGGTTAAGGTCACCATCCACGAAATAACCGACAGCAGCCCCAGACGCATGAACAGCGCCAGCGACAGGCCAATCAGACGTGCTTTATCACGCTGCTTTGGCGGCAGTTTATCCGCAAGGATGGCAATAAATACCAGGTTGTCGATACCGAGCACGATCTCGAGGACGACCAGCGTCAACAAGCCGACCCAAATAGAGGGATCCATTAAGAATTCCATGAGTTGCTCCAGTTAACGACGGACGCAGTCATCGCTATGTCATGCACAGGCGAGACAATTATTGCTGGTAAAAAAGCGTAGCAGATAGCGGTAGCGGTGGCAGACAGGTGCCAAAAGGTGAAAAGACGTCGATGAGGGTCCATACAGCGGGCTATGCCCTATACTCCTGAGTAGTTAAACGGAAGCTAAACATAGCAAAAAACAGAACCAGATTGGAAAAAAATTTACCTGTTTTTGCAATAGCTAAGGCTATTTTTTGCGCCGCGAAATTATTATTCGTAGATGCGTGATTAACGGATCTTCATCACATTAATTATTTTTTCACTATCTAAAATAATTCGCTGTAGTGATTATTTTATATCTTACACCCTTACTGAATCGATTTTGTTCGCAAGAGTGATTCAGGATGTATCACAACAGATGATGCATTCACCATAATAAAGGAGGTAGCAAGTGACGATTGCTATTGTAATAGGCACACATGGTTGGGCTGCAGAACAGCTGCTGAAAACGGCAGAAATGCTGTTGGGCGAGCAGGAAAACGTTGGCTGGATCGATTTCGTTCCCGGTGAAAACGCCGAAACGCTGATCGAAAAATACAACGCACAGCTGGCGAAGCTGGACACGGCTAAAGGCGTGTTGTTTCTCGTCGATACGTGGGGAGGAAGCCCGTTCAATGCGGCGAGCCGCATTGTCGTCGATAAAGAGCACTACGAAGTCATCGCCGGCGTCAACATTCCAATGCTGGTTGAAACGCTAATGGCCCGTGACGACGACCCGTCGTTCGACGAGCTGGTGGCGTTAGCGGTGGAAACCGGTCGTGAAGGCGTGAAAGCGCTGAAAGCGAAAGCGGTTGAAAAAGCGGCTCCGGCTCCCGTTCAGGCGGCAGCGCCACGAGCGGCAACCCCAGCTAAACCGATGGGTCCAAACGATTACATGGTTATCGGCCTGGCGCGTATCGATGACCGTCTTATCCACGGCCAGGTAGCGACCCGCTGGACCAAAGAAACCAACGTCACCCGTATTATCGTCGTCAGCGATGAAGTCGCAGCCGATACCGTACGCAAAACGTTGCTGACTCAGGTTGCACCTCCGGGCGTCACCGCCCACGTTGTTGATGTGGCTAAAATGATCCGCGTCTACAACAACCCTAAATACGCAGGCGAGCGCATTATGCTGCTGTTCACTAACCCGACTGACGTTGAGCGCGTTGTTGAAGGTGGCGTGAATATCACCACGGTCAACATCGGCGGTATGGCTTTCCGCCAGGGCAAAACGCAGGTGAACAACGCGATTTCGGTCGATGAGAAAGATATTGAAGCGTTCAAGAAGCTGAACGCCCGCGGTATCGAACTGGAAGCACGCAAAGTTTCCACCGACCAGAAACTGAAAATGATGGACCTGATCGCCAAGGTTAATAAATAACCCTGCGCTCGCGCCTGACTTTTCAACTTAAGACTTAATCAACAGGAGAAGTACAATGGAGATTACCCTTCTTCAGATTGTGCTGGTGTTCATCGTCGCGTGTATTGCGGGTATGGAGTCGGTACTTGATGAATTTCAGTTCCACCGTCCTCTGGTGGCCTGTACGCTGATTGGCGCCGTTCTCGGGGATATGAAAACCGGTATTATCATCGGTGGTACCCTGGAAATGATCGCCCTGGGCTGGATGAACATCGGTGCCGCCGTTGCGCCGGATGCCGCCCTGGCGTCCATCATCTCGACCGTTCTGGTTATCGCGGGTCACCAAAGCATTGGTGCCGGTATCGCGCTGGCTATCCCGCTGGCGGCGGCAGGCCAGGTTCTGACCATTATCGTCCGTACGATTACCGTTGCCTTCCAGCACGCTGCGGATAAAGCAGCGGAGAGCGGAAACCTGACGGCCATTTCCTGGCTTCACGTTTCGTCTCTGTTCCTGCAGGCTATGCGTATCGCTATCCCGGCCGTTATCGTCGCTATCTCCGTCGGTACCAGTGAAGTCCAGGGCCTGCTGAACGCCATTCCGGAAGTGGTAACCGGCGGTCTGAACATCGCGGGTGGCATGATCGTGGTAGTTGGTTACGCGATGGTCATCAACATGATGCGCGCAGGCTATCTGATGCCGTTCTTCTACCTCGGCTTCGTTACCGCTGCGTTCACCAACTTCAACCTGGTTGCTCTGGGCGTGATTGGTACCGTAATGGCAATCCTCTACATCCAGCTGAGCCCGAAATACAACCGCGTAGCGGGTGCGCCAGCGCAGGCTGCTGGTAATAACGATCTCGATAACGAACTGGACTAACAGGTGAGCGAAATGGTTGATATGACTAAAAATACCACCGAGAAAAAACTCACTCAGAGTGATATTCGTGGCGTGTTCATTCGTTCTAACCTGTTCCAGGGTTCATGGAACTTCGAACGTATGCAGGCGCTGGGCTTCTGCTTCTCTATGGTGCCGGCAATTCGTCGCCTGTACCCGGAGAATAACGATGCGCGTAAACAGGCGATTAAGCGTCACCTTGAGTTCTTTAACACCCACCCCTACGTTGCGGCGCCGGTGCTCGGCGTAACGCTGGCGATGGAAGAGCAGCGCGCTAACGGTGCGGAAATCGACGATGGTGCCATCAACGGTATCAAAGTCGGTCTGATGGGCCCGCTGGCTGGCGTAGGCGACCCGATCTTCTGGGGCACCGTGCGTCCGGTATTCGCGGCGCTGGGCGCCGGTATCGCGATGAGCGGCAGCCTGCTTGGTCCTCTGCTGTTCTTTATTCTGTTTAACGCAGTACGTCTGCTGACCCGTTACTACGGCGTAGCGTACGGTTACCGTAAAGGTATCGACATCGTTAAAGATATGGGCGGCGGCTTCCTGCAGAAACTGACCGAGGGGGCATCGATTCTCGGCCTGTTTGTCATGGGGGCGCTGGTCAATAAATGGACGCACGTGAACATCCCGCTGGTGGTATCGACTATCACCGGTCAGGATGGCCAGACTCGCGTGACCACCGTGCAGACTATCCTTGACCAGCTGATGCCGGGTCTGGTGCCTCTGCTGCTGACCTTCGCCTGTATGTGGCTGCTGCGTAAGAAAGTTAACGCCCTGTGGATCATCGTTGGCTTCTTCGTCATCGGTATCGTTGGCTACGCAATCGGCCTGCTGGGGCTGTAATTATCCTGCTGTACGCCGGGGGCTTGCCCCCGGCTTTTTTTTTAGTTTTTGTTCGGAGGATGGATGACACTCACGGATCTGGTGCTGGTGCTGTTTATTTTGGTTCTGCTGGCATTTGCGATTTACGACCAGTTTATTATGCCGCGCCGTAACGGCCCGCAGCTGCTGGCCATTCCCCTGCTCCGCCGCAGCCGCGTTGATGGAATAATCTTCGTCGGTCTAACTGCCATACTGATTTATAACAACATTATCAGCCACGGCGCGCTCATTACCACATGGTTATTATCTGCTCTGGCATTAATGGGTCTCTACCTGTTCTGGATCCGCACGCCCAAAATCATCTTCAAGCCCGCTGGTTTTTTCTTCGCCAATATCTGGATTGAATATAAGCGTATTAAAGAGATGAATTTATCGGAAGACGGCGTGCTGGTGATGCAATTAGAGCAAAGACGCCTGCTTATTCGCGTACGAAATATCGACGATCTGGAAAAAATATACAAACTTCTCGTTTCCACTCAGTAGGTTACAAATATAGCCTACGCTATATTTCAGCTCATTCAGGCAGATGGATATATAGCCCTTGCTATATTTCATCTGCCCACTTCCCTCATATTTATTAACCAATTCTTGACACCTAAATTCAAATGAAAATCGTTATCATTTGGTTATTAAAATATCTAAATAGTGTTATTGTTTTATATTCTAAAAATATGTTAAGGTTGCGCCCGTCGTTGGGGAGTAGCCGATGTCCTGTCCGCCAGGCCAGGAGATGTACGTGTCAACATACTCGTTGCAAAACGTGGCACGTACGGGTTGAAGAACGCATTCAATCAGGCGAGACCATAGACGCATCACTGCAGTACGCAATATATAATCATTAGACTTATTGCGTATATTTACTGGGGGCAGCGATGTGTCATATGGAATATCCCCGGTCAGGACGCACTTATGAACTTATCCGCAACGATTCTTCTGGCCTTTGGCATGTCCATGGACGCCTTCGCCGCATCTATCGGTAAGGGTGCAACTCTCCACCAACCTAAATTTTCCGAAGCGTTACGTACCGGGCTTATCTTCGGCGCGATTGAAACGCTGACCCCGCTTGTCGGCTGGGGAATGGGGATGCTTGCCAGCCAGTTCATCCTCGAATGGAATCACTGGATTGCCTTTGTGCTGCTGGTCTTCCTCGGCGGCCGAATGGTGATTGAAGGATTTCGCGGCGACGCCGGCGACGAGTGCGAAGCGCCCCATCGCCACGGCTTTTGGCTGCTGGTCACTACCGCATTTGCCACCAGCCTTGACGCTATGGCCGTTGGCGTCGGTCTGGCATTCCTGCAGGTGAACATCATCGCCACCGCGCTGGCGATTGGCTGCGCGACGCTGGTGATGTCAACGCTGGGTATTATGTTGGGACGATTTATCGGCCCGCTGCTAGGCAAGCGGGCTGAAATTCTGGGAGGAATTGTGCTGATAGGTATCGGCGCCGAAATTCTCTGGAGCCATTTCGCCGGCTAGCTATCAGGCATCACGCTGCCAGCAGTGGATCATAAAATCGGTCTGGCAGCTGAATAACGCCTGCTCACGCAGCGCCTCACGAACCGACGGTTTCGCCCGCCATGCAAACGGCGTCATCTGCAGCAGCGCCTCGGCTTCGCTCCCGCTTAGCGTCATTGGGTAAGCCAGCTGCTGCTGATGGCGCAGCGTAAAGCCGGTCATTGCTTCCGTATTCTGCTCATGCAGATGCACGTCGTCATAAATCAGACCTTTCAGCTCAAGCAGATGCTTCGGGCCCGGCGTCGCGGTAACCACCCAGCCGCCGGGCCTGACAACCCGCGCCAGCTCCAGAGCGTTGCAGGGCGCATAGATCCGCACCACCGCGTCAAAGCTGGCATCAGCAAACGGCAGGCGCTGGCTTGAAGCGACGCAGAAATTAACCTGCGGATAGCGTTTGGCCGCCGCGCGAACCGCAGATTTTGAGACGTCAAGGCCCCAGCAGCTGGCTGAGATAGCGGCAAACGCGTGAGTGTAGTAGCCCTCTCCACAGCCGATGTCCAGCAGATCGGCCGGCGCACAGGTCTGCAGGAACTCGCCGATCGCATCGCGCAGCGGCTGGTAGTGGCCGGCATCGAGGAAGGCGCGCCGCGCCTGCATCATCTCCGCACTATCGCCCGGATCGCGCGAGCGTTTGAACTGCACCGGCAGCAGGTTAACGTATCCCTCCTTCGCTAAATCAAACTGGTGCCGCTGCGGGCAGATATAGCTATTTTCACGGCGCTCAAGCGGCGCGTGGCAAAGGGGGCAACTGTAAGACATGACAACTCCGGTGTCGCTGAAAGAGCGAAAGTGTAGCGTTATTCGCTCTTTCAGACCACTGTTACAGCGCCGGGGGCAGGCTCTCGCCGTTATGCATAACGATAAGATTGTCCGAGCCCGCCGGCATTCCGTCCGGCATCACGTTTTCGAGACGCAGAACATCGCCCATTATCTGGCTAAATACCGGCGCCGAAACGGCCCCACCGTAATAGGCGCCGTTGCTGGGATCGTTGATGACCACCACCAGCGCAAACTGCGGGTTGCTGGCCGGCGCCACGCCTGCGGTATAGGCGATATATTTATCGATGTACTTGCCGTCGGGGCCAATCTTTTTAGCCGTGCCGGTTTTGACCGCAATCCGGTAATCGCGGACGGCCGCTTTTGTCCCGCCGCCGCCCGGTAACGCCACACTCTCCATCATATGTTCGACCTGATGGACGATCTGCTCCGGCATCACTCGCGTGCCGATGACCGGCGGATCGATGCGGGTAATCGACAGCGGCCGCTCGATGCCGAAGCCGCCGATGGTAGCGTAGACGTGCGCCAGCTGCAGCGGGGTGACCATCAGACCGTAGCCAAAGGCGAAAGTCGCCCGATCCAGCTGCCCCCAGTAGCGGCGCTGGGGCATCAGCCCCGCGCTTTCCCCGGTTAACCCCAGGCCCGTCGGATCGCCAAAGCCAAAGGCCTTATAGGTGTCAATCAGGTGCTGGACCGGCATTGCCAGCGACAGGTGCGAGACGCCGGTATCGCTGGATTTTTGCAGGATGCCGGTCAGGGTCAGCTCCGGGTAGTAGCCGACATCGCGAATGCGGTGACCGTCGAGGACGAAAGGATGGGTATCCACCACGCTGTCTGGCTGAACAATCCCCTGCTGCAGCGCCGTCATCAGCACCAGTGGCTTAACCGTCGAGCCCGGCTCAAAGGTATCGCTGATCGCGCGATTACGAAAATCATCCAGCCGGGCGTTATCGCGATTATTGGGGTTAAAGTCGGGATAGCTGGCCATCGACAGGATTTCGCCGGTATCGATCTTAATGAGCACCGCCGCCCCGGACTCCGCCTTGTTCCAGCTGACCGCATTATCCAGCGCATCCTCGGTGACCGTCTGCAGCCGCTCGTCGATGCTTAGCTGTAAATTGTGCGCCGGAACCGCCGGAACCTCGGTGATATTTTCAACCACGTGGCCGTGGCGATCTTTACGCACCAGCCGGCGGCCGGCCTTTCCGGTCAGCTGGGAGTTAAAGCTTTTCTCAACGCCTTCAATTCCCTGATTATCAATATTGGTAAAACCAAGCAGGTTGGCCGCAACGTGGCCGGCCGGATAAAAGCGGCGGGATTCGTCGCGCAGATTAATCCCCGGCAGATGCAGTTTATCGATCCACTCGGCCTGTTCCGGGTTAACCTGGCGGGCCAGATAGACAAACCGCATATGGGGATGAGCCTGAACCCGCTTTGCCAAATCGCCCAGATTAAGGTGCAGCGCTTCGGCCATAGCCTGCCAGCGCGGACCATAGCCGACGCCCCCTTTTTCCACTATCGTTTGCGGGTCGGCCCAGATAGCGCTAACCGGTACGCTGACCGCCAGCGGGCGATTCTCGCGGTCGCTTATCATCCCCCGCTGGACGTCGATAGGCTCTTCGCGCAGCGAGCGCATATCCTCTTGCTTAACAAGATTATCGGGGGAGACAATCTGCAGCCATCCCACCCGGCCCAATAGCAGCCCAAGGCAGCTGAGGATCGCCGCACACAGCAGCCCAAAGCGAATCGGGGTGAAATTCGCGCCTGACTTAGTTTTGTTCTTTTGCACCGTAGCTCCAGCATTATTTTGCAACCCTCTGATTTAACAGAAAATCGACAAAACAGGATGCGAAACAGTGCTAATAAAGATGTTGTTTTGCAACAAAGCACAACGAAGGGGAGAAATCGGAAATGTTTTGCAATAAACGCTAAAAAGCCCCGCAAAGGCGAGGCTTTCTTTACAAGATGAGTGGTCTTGAATCAGATAGCAGTTACGTTAACTGCTGCCGGACCTTTCTGGCCGTCCTGAATTTCGAACTCAACGTTCTGGCCTTCAGCCAGAGTTTTGAAGCCATTACCCTGGATAGCGGAGAAGTGTACGAACACGTCTTTGCTGCCATCAGCCGGAGTAATAAAGCCAAAACCTTTAGACTCGTTGAACCACTTAACTTGACCTTTAATCTTTGCCATTTGCAAAATTCCTTAGACTGTTTTCTTCGCCCGCAGGCACTTACATAGATAAAACTGACACACTACTGCATGAGGCACTAATATAAGGTTCGGCAGAGAAGCGGTATTCAACGACAACGTGTTTACTCAGGACTTCTTTACTGAAAATGCCACACATAAACAGAACTGTACCTCGTTTAACCCGAAAGGTGTTATCACATACAACGTTAATAATGGCAAGCCATTTTTAAACGGGTCTCGATCCTTCGCACAAAATATAAGGGAATCATTTGACCAACTGCACGTTTATGCGCCTTTTCCGCCCCGTCGTTAATCCCGCCCAGCGCGGCAAACATACAATTACGCATGGATGAGCGTGGCAACTTTTTCACCATTGCTCAACAACTTCGGTCCATCCAGGCCGGCAGGCATGCACCCTGCCAGTTTTCAGGGGGTTGCGGCAGGGTACGTGCATAACGATGCGCATAAACGCGCATATTGATAGTTGAAAATTGGCTTAGGCCGAGAATATGCAGGGTTAATTAAATGTTGTTCGCCCCACTATAAATAGTGTTTATATTGCACCTGAATAATGAAATTTCGATGACACTTTCTTTCATCATGCAATTAAATCACGATGTTATTATTTTATTTGATTAGCTCAAAAATCCATAGCTTATTGGATAAAATTGCGATCGCTAACACATTAAGTAGCCTAAGAAATGTGGCAATCAGGACAAAAGGATAAGAATAAGTTATTGCGCAAGGCGATGAGGCAGGCGTACACCAAGGCGGTGTACACCCGTTTATCAGCTACCGTTCAGCGACGAGACGGATAAAGTCGTCGTCATCCTTCCCCTTCTCAACGGCTGAAGGTCCGGTAGCCTCTTCCTTCTCCGGCTCATTGGCTTCGCAGAGACGACGCAGCAGCGCGTTCTGGCGCTTTTGCTGATCCAGCAGAGCCTGCAGCAGGGCAATCTGCTCGTTGGCGCGCGAACTTGCGCGATTAACAAAAAACCATAACAACAGGCCGACAAGCAACAGCACAATAGAAAGCGCCAGCGATGCCAGATTTACGATCCCAGAACTTAGTAACTCACTCATTTCACCACCTCAAAGAGAAGGCGTTTATTCTACCACCCGCGCAGCAGAAGAAAATCAGTCGTTATAAAAATGTCTTACCAGGGGATGAATTTGTTGATGGTGCAGATGCCGCTGAAAAACTGCACATCCTGATCGCACATTACGTTAAGCATCTGAGTCCACAGCAACAAACAGCCCGCTATGACAACAATCAGCAAAACCCAGCGTAATTTTTTCACTCCACACTCCGCATCAATACCAGATGTTGCCAGGATAGCACGCTCATCTTAAACCGCGGCTAACTGTAATACGAAAGGCAAGTTTAAGAATCATAGACTTGTTTCAACTCGTGTACCTGTCAAAATAAACGCCGAGGATAATACAAATTATGAGGCAACAATGCGATTGATCATTCGTACGATTGTGGTACTGGCTATCTTATGGATTGGCGTATTATTAAGCGGCTACGGCATGTTGATTGGTAGCAATGAGAACGCAGCGGGGCTGGGCCTCCAGTGTAAGTATCTGACCGCCCGCGGCACCAGCACCGTACAGTACGTTCATTCTGATAGCGGTATTATTGGCCTGACTGACTGTCCGGTTCTGCGCAAAAGCGAAACCGTTATCGACAAAGGTTAATCCGCTTCGGGCTACGGCAGGAACCCTCTTCCCGCAGTAGCCCGACGCAGCTAACGCCTGCCGCGATCAGAACGGATAGTCGTTATAGCCCATCTGTTCAGAAATTTTACGCGCCGCGGTATGCAGCATTTCAACGTATTCGTGCAGCCGCTCTTCCGAGAAGCGCAGCGTCGGGAACGAAATACTCAACCCGGCAATCACTACGCCAAAGCGGTCGAAGACCGGTACACCAATGCAGCGTAGCCCCTCTTCCTGCTCTTCATTGTCTTCGCCATAGCCCTGCTGACGAACGCTGTCCAGCACCCCCAGCAGCTCTTCGGTGCTGGTAATCGTCCGGTCGGTGCTGCGCTTATATTCGACGTCTTCGAGAATCTGCTCCACTTCGGCACGATCGCGCCACGCCAGCAGCACTTTGCCGATTGCGGTGCTGTACAGCGGGTTGCGGCGGCCAATGCGCGAATACATGCGCAGGTTGTACATCGAATCGATTTTATGGATGTAGACAATACTGTCCTCATCCAGCGCACCGAGATGGATAGTCTCTTTCGTCAGGCGCGATAGTTCGCGCATCTGGATATCCGCGCTGCGCACCAGATCGACATTCTGCAGCGCACGCGCGCCGAGCTCGAACAGCTTCAGCGTCAGGGAGTATTTCTCAGACTCACCTTCCTGGGCGACATAGCCCAGCGACTTCATAGTCTGCAAAAAGCGATAAACGGTGCTTTTTGACATCATAACGCGCTGAGATAGTTCGGTAATACCAATTTCACGCTCTTCGCCAAGCGCCTGCAGGATGCCAAAAACCTTCAATACTGAAGAGACAGAATCTGGCTGTTTATCCAAATCTGCAACTGCCATTTATCACCTCATCGCTACTGTTTTATAAAAATTAGAACCGGTTTTTATTATAAATTCGCAACCCGATGCCCGCAATCGTTCTTCTGCCCATTCGTTACAAATCTGCGACATACAGCCGAATAATCAATGCTAAAATCATTACCCAGAGAATAGTCACGATAAAGACACAAACTTAACATGGATAAAAACGTTTCCGATGGTCTGCCCCTGCCGCAGCGTTACGGCGCCATTCTGACCATCGTTTTAGGCATAGCGATGGCCGTACTCGACGGCGCCATTGCTAACGTGGCCCTGCCGACCATCGCCACAGATCTTAACGCTTCGCCCGCCGCCTCAATCTGGATAGTCAACGCTTACCAAATCGCCATCGTTATTGCGCTATTGCCGCTCTCCTTTTTGGGCGATATGTTTGGCTATCGGCGCATCTACAAAATCGGTTTGCTGGTTTTTACCTTTACCTCACTGGCCTGCGCCCTCTCCCACTCGCTTGAGATGCTGACTCTCGCCCGCGTCGCTCAAGGGCTCGGCGGCGCCGCGCTGATGAGCGTGAATACCGCGCTCATTCGTCTTATCTTCCCGAAGCGCTTCCTTGGCCGGGGAATGGGGATCAACTCGTTTGTGGTCGCCGTATCTTCCGCGGCCGGCCCGACGATTGCCGCCGCGATACTCTCCATCGCCTCCTGGCAGTGGCTGTTTTTAATCAACATTCCGCTGGGGATTGTTTCGCTGACGCTCGCCATACGCTACCTGCCGGCCAACAGCGGCCGCAGCCGAATTACCCGCTTCGATCTTCCCAGCGCCGTCATGAACGCGCTGACCTTCGGCCTGCTGATCACCGCGCTCGGCGGCTTTGCCCAAGGACAGTCCGGTCAACTGGTGCTGGCTGAAGTGGTTGCAATGCTGGTTATCGGATTCTTCTTCATTCGCCGCCAGCTGCGGATGCCGGTGCCGCTCCTGCCGGTTGATCTGCTGCGTATCCCGCTGTTCTCGCTCTCCATTTGCACGTCAATCTGTTCCTTCTGCGCACAAATGCTGGCGCTGGTTTCGCTGCCCTTTTTCCTGCAGGCAACGATCGGACGCAGCGAGGTGGAGACCGGGCTGCTGCTGACGCCCTGGCCTTTAGCGACGATGGTGATGGCGCCGCTGGCGGGTTATCTGATTGAGAAAATTCACGCGGGGCTGCTAGGTGCGGTGGGACTGGCGGTTATGGCCTGCGGTCTGTTTGGCCTGGCGCTGCTGCCCTCATCGCCGTCCGATCTCGATATTATCTGGCGCATGGCGCTCTGCGGCGCGGGTTTCGGTCTGTTCCAGTCGCCGAATAACCACACTATCGTCTCATCGGCCCCGAGCCACCGCAGCGGAGGGGCCAGCGGAATGCTCGGTACCGCCAGACTGCTGGGGCAAAGCACCGGCGCGGCGCTGGTCGCGCTGCTGTTCAATCTGCAAGGCAACGGCGGCACTCATACCGCGCTGCTGCTGGCCGGAGGGCTGGCGGTCATTGCGGCCACCGTTAGCGGGCTTCGCGTCACCCAGCCGCGTCCCGGACAGTAGCCGGGCCCGATTACGGCACAAAAAAAACCGCAGCCCGGTTAAGGCTGCGGTTTTTATTTTTGCGCTCGGAAGGACGTGATTACTTCAGATATTCCCCGCTGCGCAGAGCTTCAATACGTTTATCCAGCGGCGGGTGTGTCATAAACAGCTCGCTCATAGATTTCGCTTTGCCATTTATGCACAGCGCCATCATGCTGCTGGCTTCCTGCGGCTCGTAGCTGGTTTTCAAACGCTGCAGGGCGGCAATCATTTTCTCACGGCCGACCAGACGGGCAGAGCCCGCATCCGCATGGAACTCACGGTAGCGCGAGAACCACATGGTGATGATGCTGGCCAGGATCCCAAACACCAGCTCCAGGACGGTGGCGACGGCAAAGTAAATCAGCGGGTTGCCGTTGCTGTTTTCACCTTCATCGCGGTTGCCGCCAAGGAATCCTGCGGCAATTTGCGCGATAACGCGCGAGATAAAGATAACGAAGGTGTTCACCACCCCCTGAATCAGCGTCATGGTCACCATATCGCCGTTGGCAATGTGGCTGATTTCATGGGCAATAACGGCTTCCGCCTCGTCACGGCTCATGTTCTGCAGCAGCCCGGTGCTGACGGCAACCAGCGAAGCGTCACGGCGCGCCCCGGTGGCAAACGCGTTAATATCCGGAGCATGGTAGATAGCAACCTGCGGCATGCCGATCCCCGCCTGCTGCGCCTGCTGCGCGACGGTATTCATCAGCCAACGTTCGGTTTCATTACGCGGCTGCTCAATGACTTCCCCACCCACCGATTTTAGCGCCATCCATTTCGACATCATCAGCGAAACGATCGAACCACCAAAACCAAAAAGCAGCGCCATGATCAGTAGCCCGGTCATGCTGCTTGACTGTATTCCCGTCAGGCTTAGCACCAGCCCGAACACCGCCATAACGGCCAGGTTGGTCAACAGGAAGAGCGCGATTCGCATCATAATTTTCTTCTAACCTCGATTTAACAAAACGCACTATGCGATTACCCATATCGTATGGGTGCAACGTTAATTTTCAACCATCCTCCCCCGCTAAGTCACGAGAAAGACACAACTTTACATTTTGTAGCATATCGCTGACATCTGCATAATATATTGACATCAGGCACGGGGGAATCGAGGTTTTTGGCGGGAGGAGCAGATAAAAAAACGGGCACAACCATGTGTGCCCGTCGGGTGCTTATTGACTAACCGGTGGTTCCACCGCTGGCTGTTCTTTCTCCAGATGGGCCAGGTCGAGCGCGATATGTACCGTTTCATCAAGATACGGATCCGGCTCCTGGTAATCCTTCGGCAGATCGTCCAGTTTCTTAAGCTGCGGCTTACCTTCACGCTTCAGGCGATCGTTAATCCGGGCCAGACGAGTCGCATCATCCTCTTCGTTCTCTTTTTCACGCTGGGCGTAGTTCAGGGAAACGATATTGCGCTTGTCTTTCATCGCGTTATAGCGAGCAATGTCCTTCATGATGTACTGGAATTCCGGATCTTTGGCAATCCGCTCATCATGCAGCTTCAGCAAACCGGGGCCAAACGGCGTTAAGTCGCCGGACTTGACGTAGGTCGCTGCATTAACGCTATCCCACGGCAGGGCGTTATCTTCATACTGCTCGCCGGTCTCGCGATCTTCGGTGCCGGTTGGCATCATGATGTCCGGCGTTACGCCCTTACGCTGAGTACTGCCGCCGTTAATACGGTAGAACTTCTGGATGGTGTACTGCACGGAACCCAGCGCCGGCCAGTCAGGACGCAGCATCTGATCGTAAATACGGTTCAGCGAGCGGTACTGCTGCACGGTGCCTTTCCCGAAGGTTGGCTCACCAACGATCAGTCCGCGACCGTAGTCCTGCATCGCAGCGGCGAAGATTTCAGAAGCCGAAGCGCTGAAGCGGTCAACCAGCACGACCAGCGGGCCTTTGTAGTAAACGACGCCGTCAGTATCGCTGTCTTCACGCACTTTGCCGTTATTATCGCGAACCTGCACTACCGGGCCAGACGGGATAAACAGACCGGAAAGCGATACCGCCTCGGTCAGCGCGCCGCCGCCGTTGCTGCGCAGGTCGATAACGATACTGCTGACGTTCTGTTTTTCCAGCTTCTGCAGCTGAACCTTAACGTCATCCGTCAGGCCAACGTAGAAACCGGGGATATCCAGCACGCCGATTTTTTCTTTACCAACGGTTTTCACCGACATTTTAACCGCGCGATCTTCGAGACGAATTCGCTCGCGGGTTAGCGTGACGATGCGCGTTTTCGCGCCCTTGCCCGCCGGCAGCACTTCCAGACGTACCTTACTGCCCTTCGGCCCTTTAATCAGCGCCACGACGTCGTCAAGACGCCAGCCGATAACGTCAACCATGCCTTTACCGGACTGGCCGACGCCAACGATACGATCGCCAACGCTAATTGACTTGCTCTTCGCCGCCGGGCCACCGGCCACCAGCGAGTTGATCACCGTATAGTCGTCGTCCATCTGCAGCACCGCGCCGATCCCTTCTAACGAAAGGCTCATTTCGGTATTGAACTGCTCGGTATTGCGCGGCGACAGGTAGTTGGTATGCGGATCGATTTCGCGGGCGAAGGAGGTCATAACCAGCGAGAACACATCTTCACTATTGGTTTGCGCCAGACGGCGAATAGCAAACTTATAGCGGCGGGTTAGTGTTTCGCGGATCTCTTTGTCGTCTTTACCCGCAAGCTTCAGGCTCAGCTGGTCAAACTTAACCTTGGCATCCCACAGCGCGTTCAGCTCGGCCTCATCTTTCGGCCAGGGTGACTTACTGCGGTCAAGGTTGAAGTTATCGTTGCCGGTAAAGTCCATCGGACGCTCCAGCACCTTCAACGCGTACTGATAGCGTTCGAAACGGCGCTTCTGCCCCAGGTTATACAGGTCGTAAAAAACGTCCAGTTTTCCGCTGCGCAGCTCGTCACCGATTTGATTTTTCTTCGCGGCAAACTGAGCAACGTCGCTGGCCAGCAGCACGTTGTGGCTGTAATCCAGCAGGTTCAGATAGCGGTCAAAAATTTTTGCCGAGAAGGCGTTATCGAGATCAAACTGTCGATAGTGCGAACGAGTAAAGCGCGAGGTTACGCGCTCACTCACCGTCGCGTGCTGCGGCTCTTCTTTCAGCACGGGGATTTGATCGGCTCGGGTAATATCATCCACGGCGAACGCATGGCCTGCTATTGCTAGCAGGCCCGCAAGCGCGGTGAGCTTAAAGAATGTGTTCATGCCTGGCCCGGCCTCCGTTTCAGAACACCAGGTGTTCTGCGCGTACAATCATTGACATACCAGAAGTCAGCTGTACACGAACGCCATCTTTGGTGATTTCCAGAACGGTGGCGTCCATTGCGTTATTGCCTGCTTTCACCTTCAGAGCCTGGCCGACGGACAGCACGGTCAGATCTGATACAGGAGTATGACGCTCTTCGCGCGGTGCTTTCGCAACGGCAGGACGCGGCTTACGCTGTTCGGTGCCTTCTTTGCGGCGAACCTGAGGACGTGGCTTACGCTCACGACGGGTGCCGTCTTCCTGCTGACCAGCAGCGGCAGCTGCGGCTTCGCGTTTTTTAGCCTGCTGGCCTGCACGCTGTGCCTGGACGCGAGCTTTTGCTTCTTCGAGCTGCTGACGGGCATGAGCAACGTGCTGCTCTTCCAGTTCGCCGCACGGGTTGCCGTCGAGGTCGACGCGAATCGCCCCTGGCTTAACGCCGTACAGATAGCGCCAGCTCGAAGTATAAAGACGTAAAGCGGCACGAAGCTGGGTTTTGCTGAGATTCATCTCACCCCCAACGCGCTCAACGAGATCCTGAAAAATACCGACTTTCAGGGGGCGAGCTTCACCTTCAGCGCTGAAGCACTGTGGGAAACGTTCGGCCAGAAATGCGATAACTTCTTTACTGCTATTCAACTTAGGTTGATTTTCCATGAAATTTCCTGATTACAACGGACGTAGCCAACAAGCCGCAGGCATGAACAGGCGCCATTATAATGACGCCATCGCTAAATGCTACGTTATCCGTTGATTATCCTGCGACGTGGGCAAATATTTTTTGATAGTCGGTCGCAGAAATGAACTTTTCCAGCTGCGCTACCAGTTCCGTAAGCCCTTGTTCATCCTCAGCGGTGAAGCGGGAGTACGCGGTGCTGTCGATATCCAGGACGCCAATAATCCGCTCGTTCACCCGCAGCGGGAAGACAATCTCCGAATTGCTGGCGGCATCACATGCGATATGCCCGTCGAAGGCGTGAACGTCCTCCACGCGCTGCACGCGATTTTGTGAAACGGCAGTCCCGCAAACGCCCCGCCCTACCGGAATTCGCACGCAGGCCAGCTTGCCCTGGAAGGGCCCCAGCACCAGCGTATCGCCTTCGAGTAAATAGAACCCGGCCCAGTTAACCTCCGTCAGCCGCTCAAACAGCAGCGCGCTGGTATTAGAGATCGTGGCCAGAAAACTGGTTTCTCCTGCCATTAATGCCTGAAAATCACGGTTCAGATCCGCGTAAAACTCTGTTTTGCTCATTATATAATCACTTAGTTGTCTTACTGCCTTACACTCACTGCCTAATAAAATAAGCATTAAATGCGTTCAGGCTCAAGATGAATTCATTCCTAGGTTAATATAGTGAAATACATTCATTGCCGTACGTAATAAATGCCACTAAAAACACCCCAGATTACGCCAGCAAAAAAGATGACCGTACATGCGGTCAGCTCGCCATTGCCTCAGGCCCACTATCACCGCTGCCCGCAGTGCGACATTCTGTTTCGCCTGCCGGTGCTGAAGCGGAATCAGAGCGCCTGGTGCCCGCGCTGCAGCGCCAAAATACGCGACGGCCGCGACTGGTCGCTTTCGCGCCTTGGCAGTATGGCTATCGCCATGATGCTGCTGATGCCTTTCGCCTGGATGGAGCCGTTGCTGCGTTTGCACCTGCTCGGCGTCCGTATCGACGCTAACGTATTACAGGGCATCTGGCAAATGACCGACCAGGGCGATCCGCTGACGGCGGCGATGGTGCTATTTTGCGCCATTGGCGCGCCGGCGCTGCTGGTTATCTCCATCGCCTATCTTTGGCTAGGCAACGTGCTGGGGATGAACCTGCGCCCGGTGCTGCTGATGCTGGAGCGGCTCAAAGAGTGGGTGATGCTCGATATTTACCTGGTCGGGATCGGCGTGGCCTCGATCAAGGTGCAGGATTACGCGTTCCTGCAGCCCGGCGTCGGCTTAATCGCCTTCGTCTCATTAACGCTGCTCAGCATCCTCACGCTCATTCATATGAACGTCGAAGAGCTCTGGGAGCGATTTTATCCCCAGCGCCCGGCGCTGCGCCCGGACCCGAATTTACAGGTATGTACCGGCTGCCACTATACCGGCCACCGCGATCCCCGCGGACGCTGCCGTCGCTGCCATACGCCGCTACGCCACCGTCGGCCGCAAAGCCTGCAGAAGAGCTGGGCGGCGCTGATTGCGTCGGTGATGTTCCTGCTCCCCGCGAACCTGCTGCCGATCTCCATTATCTACGTCAACGGCGCGCGCCAGGATGATACGATCCTCTCCGGGATTATGTCTCTGGCCAACAGCAACGTCGCCATTGCCGGAGTGGTGTTTATCGCCAGTATTCTGGTGCCGTTTACCAAAGTTATTGTGTTGTTTACGCTGCTGGTCAGCATACAATTCAAGTGCGAACAGGGGCTGCGCACCCGCATCCTGCTGCTGCGGCTGATTACCTGGATTGGCCGCTGGTCGATGCTGGATCTTTTCGTTATCTCATTAACCATGTCGCTGATAAACCGCGATCAACTCCTCGCTTTTACGATGGGGCCTGCTGCGGTATATTTCGGCGCCGCGGTAATATTAACTATCCTTGCTGTTGAATGGCTGGACAGCCGCTTACTTTGGGACGCACATGAGTCAGGAAACGCCCGCTTCGCCGACTGAAGCCAAAATTAGAACCAAACGTCGCATATCGCCATTCTGGCTGCTGCCGGTCATTGCGCTGATGATCGCCAGCTGGCTGATCTGGACCAGCTATAACGATCGCGGGACGACGATCACTATCGACTTCCAGTCGGCGAACGGTATTGTCCCCGGGCGCACGCCTATCCGCTATCAAGGGGTAGAAGTGGGCACCGTGCAGAATATCTCGCTGAGTAAAGACCTGAGTAAGATAGAGGTTTCGGCCAGCGTCAAAGGCGATATGAAAGAAGCGCTGCGCAAGGACACGCAGTTCTGGCTGGTCACGCCGAAAGCCTCGCTGGCGGGCGTTTCCGGCCTTGATGCGCTGGTAGGCGGCAACTATATCGGCATGATGCCGGGCCAGGGCGAACCGGAAGATCACTTTGTCGCCCTCGATACCCAGCCGAAATACCGTATCAACAACGGCGAGCTGATGATTCATCTGCACGCCGCGGATCTCGGCTCGCTAACCAGCGGATCGCTGGTCTATTTCCGCAAGATCCCCGTTGGCCGGGTTTACGACTATGCGCTCAACGATAACAACCAGGGCGTTACCATCGATGTGCTGATCGAACGCCGCTTTACCAACCTGGTCAAAAAAGGCACCCGCTTCTGGAACGTTTCGGGCGTCAAGGCCGACGTCGGCCTGAGCGGCGCTAAAGTTGAGCTGGAAAGCCTTTCGGCCCTGGTTAATGGAGCGATTGCCTTTGACTCCCCCGGAGACTCCCAGGCAGCGCAGCAAAACGATGAGTACGGGCTGTACGAAGATTTAGCCCACAGCCAGCGCGGCGTGCTGGTGACGCTCGATTTACCTGACGGCGCGGGGCTGAAAGCCGGCTCTACGCCGCTGATGTACCAGGGCCTCGAGGTCGGACAGCTCACTAAGCTCAACCTCCAGCCCGGAAGTAAAGTTACCGGCGAGATGACCGTCGACCCCAGCGTCGTAACCCTGCTGCGTGATAAGACGCTTATTCAGATGAAAAAGCCGAAAATTTCGCTGGATAATCCGAGCCTCAGCGCCCTGCTGACCGGTAATACCTTTGAACTGGTACCGGGAGAAGGTGAGCCGCGCAGCCATTTCGTGGTGCTGCCGGCGGATAAATCGCTGCTGGAAGAGCCGAACGTCGCGGCCATTACGCTGACGGCATCGGAGAGCTTCGGCATCGACGCCGGACAGCCGCTGGTGCTGCACGGTGTTAAAATCGGCCAGGTGCTGGAGCGCAAGCTGACGGCGAAAGGCGTCACCTTCCAGGTGGCCATTACGCCGGAATATCGCGACCTGGTGCACGGCGATAGCAAATTTGTGGTCAACAGCCGCCTTGACGTTAAGGTCGGCCTCGACGGTATTAAGGTGCTTGGCGCCAGCGCCAGCGAGTGGGTTGACGGCGGCATCCGCATTATTCCCGGCGCACAAGGGGCGATTCAGTCCAGCTATCCGCTGTATGCCAATATGGAAAAAGCGCAGGAGAATAGCCTGAGCGACCTCCCGACAACCACGCTGAGCCTCTCTGCGGAAACGCTGCCGGATGTTCAGGAAGGCTCGGTGGTGCTCTACCGTAAGTTTGCCGTGGGCGAGGTGACCTCCGTCAAACCGCGCAGCAACGCGTTTGATATCGACCTGCACATTAAGCCGGAATACCGCCATTTGCTCACCAGCAATAGCGTGTTCTGGGCGGAAGGCGGAGCTAAGGTCCAGCTCGACGGCAACGGCCTGACCGTCCAGGCTTCGCCGCTGGCCCGCGCCCTCAAAGGGGCCATCAGCTTTGACGATCTGAGCGGGACCAGCGCCCGCGTCCGCAGTGGTAATAAGCGTATTCTGTATGCTTCAGAGACCGCCGCCCGCGCGGTGGGCGGGCAGATCACCCTCCATGCCTTCGATGCGGGAAAACTCTCCTCCGGGATGCCTATCCGCTATCTGGGGATTAACATCGGCCAGATCCAATCGCTGAACCTGATCACCGCCAAAAACGAAGTGCAGGCGAAAGCCGTGCTCTACCCGGAATACGTGGAGACCTTCGCCCGCGTAGGCACCCGATTCTCGGTGATCACCCCGCAAATTTCCGCGGCGGGCGTTGAGCATCTGGATACCATCTTCCAGCCGTATATCAACGTTGAGCCGGGCCGGGGGACGCCGCGTCGCGACTTCGAAATTCAGGAAACGACCATTAGCGACTCTCGCTATATCGATGGCCTGAGCATCGTGGTTGAGGTTCCGGAAGCCGGTTCGCTGGATATCGGTACGCCGGTGTTATTCCGCGGCCTCGAGGTGGGAACGGTCACCGGGCTGACGCTGGGATCGCTATCGGACCGCGTGATGGTCAAACTGCGTATCAGTAAGCGTTATCAGTATCTGGTGCGTAACAACTCGGTGTTCTGGCTCTCTTCCGGCTACAACCTCGACTTTGGCCTGATTGGCGGAGTGGTGAAAACCGGGACCTTCAATCAGTTCATTCGCGGCGGCATCTCCTTTGCCACGCCGCCGGGTACGCCGCTGGCGCCGAAAGCGCAGGATGATAAACACTTCCTGCTGCTGGAGAGCGAACCGAAAGAGTGGCGCGAATGGGGCACCGCCCTGCCGCGCTAGGCCGCTGGCCTACGGAGTTCAGCCGCCATCCCGACGCCTGAACTCCGCGCTGGCTAAACGCTCCGGTGTCCGATGCCGGAGCATTTATGTTAAACTGCGCACCCTTTTTTCTTGTGGTGCGCTCCAGTGGCTCAAAACGCTGTCTTTCTTCCTGACGAATTCCTCGCTCAAATGCGTGCGGCAATGCCGACGCATCTCTCATTCGACGATTTTATTGCCGCCTGCCAACGTCCGCTACGCCGCAGCATCCGCGTTAACACGCTGAAAACCAGCGTGGCTGACTTTCTGCAGCTGGTCGCCCCCTATGGCTGGCAGCTTACGCCGGTGCCGTGGTGCGCAGAGGGATTTTGGATCGAGCGCGAGGATGAGGAGTCCCTGCCGTTAGGCAGCACCGCCGAGCATCTCAGCGGACTCTTCTATATTCAGGAAGCCAGCTCAATGCTGCCGGTTGCCGCCCTGTTTGCCGATGGCGATATGCCGCAGCGGGTGATGGATGTCGCCGCCGCGCCGGGGTCAAAAACCACGCAAATCGCCGCCCGGATGGGTAACAAAGGCGGGATCCTCGCCAACGAATATTCCGCCAGCCGGGTCAAAGTCCTGCATGCCAACATCAGCCGCTGCGGAATAAGCAACGTCGCGCTGACGCATTTCGATGGCCGGGTATTTGGCGCCGCGCTGCCGGAGTGCTTCGATGCCATCCTGCTCGACGCCCCCTGCTCCGGCGAAGGCGTGGTGCGCAAAGATCCCGATGCCTTGAAAAACTGGTCCTCGGAAAGCAACCAGCAGATCGCCGCAACCCAGCGCGAGCTTATCGATAGCGCCTTTCACGCCCTGCAACCGGGCGGCACGCTGGTGTACTCAACCTGCACCCTGAACCGCGAAGAGAATGAGGACGTGGTGCACTGGCTGCTGGCGCGCTACCCGCAGGCGGTGGAGACGCTGCCTCTTGGCGCACTCTTCCCCCAGGCCAGCGAGGCCCTGACCACAGAGGGCTTTCTTCACGTCTTCCCGCAGATTTATGACTGCGAGGGATTCTTCGTTGCCCGTCTGCGTAAAACCGCCGCCGTTGAACCGCTGCCGGCGCCGGGCTACAAGGTCGGTAAGTTTCCGTTTGTTCCCCTCAAGCGGCGGGAAAGCGCCGCCGTGTCGGACGCCGCGGCGGCCGTTGGCCTGCGCTGGGATGAAAGCCATACCCTCTGGCAACGCGATAAGGAAATTTGGCTATTTCCGCACGCCCTGGAAGCGTTTATTGGCAAGGTCCGCTTTTCGCGGATTGGGCTCCGGCTGGCGGAAACGCACAACAAGGGCTTCCGCTGGCAGCACGAGGCGGTTATCGCCCTTGCCGCATCCGCGACGCCTTTTGAGCTAACGCAGAGTGAAGCCGAAGAGTGGTATCGCGGACGCGATATTTACCCGCAAACCGCGCCGCAGCAGGACGAAGCGATCGTCACTTATCAGGGCGCTCCCCTGGGCCTGGCGAAAAAAGTCGGTTCGCGCCTGAAGAACAGCTATCCGCGCGAGCTGGTGCGCGACGGGAAGCTATTTGCCGGCAAGGTGTGATTAAGCGCAGAAAAACAGCATTTTTTAACTGGCGATTTGCGCCCCATTGTCTACGCTGAAAATTGCGGCCTTAACTGGTCGTACCACAATTCAGCAGACAAACGGGGTGAATTTATGAGCAAAACAAGCATACGCATCGGCGCGTTTGAGATAGACGATGCCGAACTGCACGGTGAACAGCAGGGAGAGCGAACGTTAAGCATTCCCTGCAAATCCGACCCGGATTTATGTATGCAGCTCGACGGTTGGGATGCTGATACCAGCGTTCCCGCTATTCTTGATGGTCAACATTCTGTTCTCTACCGTAAGCACTACGATCAACAATCTGACGCCTGGGTCATGCGCGTAGCCTGACTCAAAAAGAACCCGTCGCCTGAGACGGGTTATTTACCCCCCGCACTCGCTAAACCCCCCTATACTTATTAGCATGTTAACCTGAACATGTGGCCAGGATGTTTGCCTTAGTTTTGTTCATTTGTTACCTGGACGGCGGCTGCGAGGATATTGTCGTGGATATTTATGACGACGAACGACGCTGTATAGTCGCGATGGACGATCAGCGGATCCGCCAGGGCGGCTGCTTTCCGGTAGAAGATTTTATCGACGGTTTCTGGCGCCCCGCCAGCGAATACAGCGATTTCTAACCTGCCTGCTGCAGCTGCACGAGGGTCAGCTCGCCGCCAAAGACGGCTCCGGTATCAATGTAGTGCTGGTTATCGCTGTCGTAGCGCTGCTTGAGCGGAGTATGGCCAAACCAGAAATGATCGGCGCCGCCGATAGCCCCATGTCGCCCGGCCAGATGGTCCGTCAGACGTTGACGGTTCCACAGGACCTGGGATGCGTCCACCGGCTGCTGCCACCGGTAGGACGACGCCGGATAGTCTGCGTGGGCAATAATATGCGTCTGCGAGCTGGCGCAGAGCTCAATAATCAACGGCAGCTGACGGCAGCGAGCAAAGAGCGGCGCCATCTGCCGTCGCGCGTTTGGCGAGCTCTCCTGGAACCAGCGCCCGCCGTTGAGCATCCACAGCGCCGGCTTCCCGCTCTCCTGCGCCTCCAGCGCCATCTGCTCATGATTGCCCCGCACCGCGCGAAACCAGCGACGGTCGAGCAGGCCCAGACATGCCGCACTTTGCGGCCCGCGATCGATCAGATCGCCCACTGAGATAAGCAGATCCTGGTACGGGTCAAACCTCAGCAGCCGCAGTTTTGCCGTCAGCTGCGCAAGGCAGCCGTGCAGATCACCGACGAGCCAAATATTACGCCAGCCTGAACCATCAAGATGCTGATACATATTGTTCCTCCAGCTATAATTATAGCGAGTTATTTCTCTTGTTCCCCTCCCGGAAACACACCTCAATAAAATTTAAACGAAACGGAAATATAGTCCGCCGGGGCATTAATCTCGCGTCCGAGTCTCACTAAAATAGAGACTAAATAACGCCGAGGTATTCATCGTGACGGACAATAGCCTGCATTCAGCCTACGTACTACAGCCACGCACAAATCTAATTACCGATCTGGTTATGGGCAGACTTATTCCCGCGCCAATCTGGCAAAAGCGTAATTACCGGCTTAAGTTCCTGCTGCGAACAGCATTATTTTACACGCCGACCCGGCTGATGCTGGATAATCTCGCGGCGCGGCCCAACTTCAGCCAGCTGCTCGCCGCTCAGGCAACTCTGCCGGGCAAAGTTCATCGTCAGTACCTGAGGCGCGGGCTCAACGCCGGCCAGCGCTCCGCGGCGATTGTCAGCCACTATCAATATATCGATACCTTACCCGCCAGCCGGCTGAGTGCCGCCATGACCGCGGTACAGGAGATGCCGCTGCTGGAGCTGCAGGGCAAAGATGACTCCCGGTTCACGATCTCGGCCTCCTCTGCCGGGAAAGCCGAGCGCGAAGGCGAAACTACGCTTTGGCTGCGCGACGGTAGCCAAACGGTGCTGGCCAGCGCGACGTTCAGCGTGGTGCGCGAACAGGAGCAGTGGCAGCTGACCATCGGCGGGCTGCAGGGGCCGCGCCGCAACGTCCCGCACGAGGCGATAAAGCAGGCTACCCGCGCCTGCTACGGCCTGTTTCCTAAACGCCTGCTGCTGGAGTTTATCTGGGCGCTGGCGGCGCAAAGCAATATCCGGGCGATTTATGGCGTCAGCGATAACGGCCACGTTTTCAGGGCATTACGCTATCGCTTGAGTAAAGGACGCCACTTCCACGCCAGCTATGACGAGTTCTGGAAGTCTATTGAAGGCGCGGCCGACGGCGCGTGGCGTTGGCGCTTGCCGCTGCGCCTTGAGCGCAAGTCTTTGGACGAGATTGCCAGCAAAAAACGGGCTGAGTATCGCCGCCGCTTCCAGCTGCTCGATGAGCTGAATGCCCGGGTTATCGCACTCGCCGCCGGCTCCTCGCAGGCGTAGCTTTCCAACAAATCAACGCCGTTTTAGCAACGGCGTTTGCATCTTATCCTGCGCTTTCGTTACTATCATCACTTCTCCGTTTCCGTTCAGGTAGCCATTGAAGTTATGAGTAAAGCAGAAGCAGTGCTGTTGGCTATCGTCTTGATTATTTTGACGACTTCCCTGTGGTTTATTTTCAGCGGTGAAATCTGGTCCCTCGTCAGCTATCTGGAGACGCAGCTATATCCCTCTTTAGTCGCTCCGGAATAAACCCGTTTTTTTATTTACGAATTCATTCTGCGCTTTCTTTTTCTCACTTCATCGCTCATTTTTGATGCCTAAAACAGTATCAATAATACTAATCATTACGGTTTACTCATCCACAAACAGACGAATCCGCCCGGTCAATTTATCCGGCGCTAAAATCGCTCCGGGTGCTGCGCAGGGACCCAATGCCGGGTCCGATGCCAATGCGCTCTTCCCTCTTTGAATCATCCGCTTAGAACCATCGTTCTCCTTGCATCCCTTTATCTGTAACCTCGTTTTGGTTCAGCTGACTCCTTTACCCTTGCAACTACGCCATCGGCCATCAGCAGGTGGTACTCAAGGTTACGCTGAAGGTGGCCAACGACTGCTTTCCTGGCAGCGCGCCCGGCAGCGACGGCTGGCGCCAGTAAGAGCGATACAGTCACCGTGACCGTCTCCTGGAGAGGCTTTAACGCCGCGTTTTTCTGTAAAGGAAATGTGAATGCGTTTTTTGTTGTGGTATAAGGGAAAAAGGTTGCGTCGGGAAATGAGGGATCGTTTCGGGCCTTCTGAAGATAGGTTTTTGAAAGATATAGATAAAAAGAGACCGAACACGATTCCTGTATTCGGTCCAGGGAAATGGCTCTTGGGAGAGAGCCGTGCGCTAAAAGTTGGCATTAATGCAGGCTAAGTCGCCTTGCCTTATAAGAATAGTTTACCGCGTCAGGTTTTCCAGTCCGCAACAAAAGTGGGCCAATAATTCCTGGTAAAATCGCGGAGACGCATAAAAAAACCGCCGTTCCTGATGCAGGTAAACGGCGGTTTTTTCATTTTAATACAGCCAGATAATTCCAAAAATCAGCACAGCTTTTGCGCACGCTCGATAAATGGTGCCAGGCTCATTTTTTGCCCCGGATGCAGGGGGTCATCGATCTGGATCACAGAAATCGGCTGGCCGCTGGTTTTACCGGCCTTGACCTGCTCAATGGCGGTATCATTCAACGGATACTGCACCAGGGTACTGGGATTGATGGCATACAGCGCATTTCCCGGACGACAGGTCAGCATGACCTCCTCCCGGTTAAATGCCCAGCTATCCTTACCGACTTCAAAGCGACTAACGGTGATAACCTGCGGGGCCGCCAGCGCGGCGCTGGAGCTTGCCAGTAACATCAGTGTCAGAACAATTTTTTTCATGATTTAACCAGTTAATTCAATAAGGTTCCCAGGTTGCAAACAGGCTGACGGCCAGCAGCGCCAGCGCCCCCAGCGCCATCTCCACCTGCGTGGTACGCAAAATGAGCTGCTCTGCCCGCGCCTCGTCCATCGACATTCGAGGTACCAGAACATACCGGTTCACCAGCGCGATTGCCACCATCCCCGCGACCAGAGCACATTTGATCAACAGCGCCCTGCCCCACGGAGAATCGCTGAACAACCCGCCCTGAATCAGCAGCGTATTCACCACGCCGCTGGCAATGGTTCCGGCCACCGCCAGATGCCCGTAGCGCGAAAAGCGCATCATGGCGCCAATCGCCGCCTGCCGCCAGCGCCCCTGCAGCAAACGCAGGCAGTAGATAAACGGCAGCAGCCCGCCAAACCAGCCGGCGACGCAGAACAAATGCACCGCATGATTGGTGCGCTGCAGCGCCCCCAGCCCGCCCTCACTCATCGCCGCATGGCCCACTCCCGCCAGCAGAAGCAGCTGGCCGCAGAGTAGCACCAGCAGCAGTCGCGCCGGATGGCGCGGCTTAAGCCAGACGACGATGAGCGTCACCCAGGCCAGCAGTATTTGCCACACCCACACGCTACCAAACCGCGTGCCGGCAACGGCTTGCCAGATGGCGGGTTGCCAGACATCCGGCCAGCCCTCGCCCATCAGGCCACCCTGCGCCATCAGCATCAGCAGCGCTGAAAGCGCGCTAATCAACAGCAGGTAGCGAAGCAGCGGATAAAACCGCTGCATCAGCAGGCGACGAAGCGTCGCTGGCGCCCACCACGCGCCGTACAGCACGCAGCCGAAAGCCACCATCAGCGAGCCGAAGTGGACAAAGCGTAAAGCGATATAGAGTGCCGCGAGCATCGTTTATTTGACGGTAAAGTGGTATTGCCCTTTGGTTTTATGACCATCGACGGAGACCACGTGCCAGTCAACGGTATATTCACCCGCCGTTAAGGGCTGCGCCAGCGGGACGATCAGCTGCGCTTTATTATCATCGCTAAGCGCCAGCTTGCCGGTAGCCACCGCTTTTTGCTGAGGGCCGTTAAGCGTCACGCCGCTGAAGCGGGTTTCGATACCCTCGGAAAAGCTCAGCGTTAGCGCCTGCGGCGAAGCGCTCACCGTAGAATCTGCGGCGGGGGTTTGTTGCTGCAGATGCGCGTGGGCAAAAGCCCCGGCGCTGACCAGCAAACCGGCGAGAAGAGCAGAAACGCGCAGCGCGCTACCGGCGAGAATACGCATAATCGTCATTCCTTTTCGTTATGTATGTAGCACAGAGAATAACCCTGTATAATGGCGTAGTCGAGCCATGCGTTTAAGTCTTACGTTACCCTCGACCGGCTTTCGGTATCACCCAGGAGAAACCCAATGGAAAATAATCTGGCAAAAATCTCGCAGGACGAGATGGACAAGGTCAATGTCGATCTTGCGGCAGCCGGCGTCGCCTTTAAAGAACGTTACAATATGCCGGTGGTCGCCGATTTAGTCGAAAGAGAGCAGCCTGCTCATCTCCGGGACTGGTTCCGCGAACGCCTGATCGCCCATCGCCTGGCATCCGTTTCACTCTCGCGCCTGCCCTATGAACCCAAAACGAAATAATTCGGCCCTCCTGCGGACGCCCGGGTTGGCAAGACCGGCGCATTCTATTACGCTGACCCCTTTGACCCGGAGCGCGCAATGCTACGCGTAATCGATACAGAAACCTGCGGACTGCAGGGAGGCATCGTAGAAATCGCCTCGGTCGATATTGTCGATGGCCAGATAACCAATCCGATGAGCCATCTGGTCCGTCCCGATCGGCCTATCAGCCCGCAGGCGATGGCTATTCATCACATCACCGAAGAGATGGTCGCCGACCAGCCGTGGATTGAAGAGATTGTCCCGCACTATTTGGGTAGTCCCTGGTACGTTGCCCATAACGCCAGCTTTGACCGGCGGGTGTTGCCAGAGATGCACGGCGACTGGATTTGCACCATGAAGCTGGCGCGCCGCCTGTGGCCGGGGATTAAATATAGCAATATGGGGCTCTATAAGTCGCGCAAGCTGAACGTCACCACGCCCGCAGGCCTGCACCACCACCGCGCGCTCTATGACTGCTATATCACCGCCGCGCTGCTCCTGGATATTATCAACGTCTCCGGCTGGTCGCCTGACGATATGGCGACCATCACCGGCCGTCCGGCGCTGTTGACCACCTTCACGTTTGGCAAGTATCGCGGCAAGCCGGTTGCTGAAGTGGCGGAAAACGATCCGGGCTACCTACGCTGGCTGTTCAACAACCTGGATCGGATGAGCCCCGAGCTGCGCTTAACCCTCAAGCACTACCTCGGGGATTAAGCGCCTGCCCTATACGTCGGCCTGGCCTGGCAGCGTTCCCTGCGCCAGGCCTATCAGAAACGCGTACTCGAGAGCCACGCCCTCATAGCTTTTAAAACGTCCCGATTTCCCGCCGTGCCCTGAATCCATATCGGTACACAGCAGCAGCAGATTATCGTTCGTTTTCAGTTCACGCAGCTTCGCCACCCATTTTGCCGGTTCCCAGTACTGCACCTGGGAGTCATGTAGCCCGGTGGTCACCAGCATATGCGGATAGGCCTGAGCCGTAACGTTATCGTAGGGGCTATAGCCCTTCATATAGCGATAGTACGTTTCATCCTCCGGGTTGCCCCACTCTTCAAACTCCCCGGTCGTTAGGGGAATCGACTCATCGAGCATGGTGGTGAGCACATCAACAAAGGGCACCTGCGCCACCACGCCATGAAACAGCTCCGGGCGCTGATTGATGGCCACGCCCATGAGCATCCCACCGGCGCTGCCGCCCATGCCATAGCACAGCTGCGGATCGCCGTAGCCCTGCTTCAGCAGCGCATCGCAGACGTCGAGGTAATCATTGAAGGTATTGTTCTTGCAAAGAAACTTCCCGTCCTCATACCACTGCTGCCCCAGCTCGCCGCCGCCGCGCACGTGGGCGATGGCGAAAACAAAGCCGCGGTCAAGCAGGCTAAGGCGGCTGGCGCTGAAATCTGCGTCCTCGCTGGCGCCGTATGAACCATAGGCGTAAACCAGCAGCGGGCTGGCGCTGCGGCGGAAGTATTCGTGCCGGTAGACCAGCGAGACCGGAACCTCAACGCCGTCGCGGGCCTGGATCCACAGATGTTCGCTGCGGTAATGACTGGCGTCGAAACCTTTAACCTCCTGCTGTTTAAGCACCCGCCGTTCACCGGTATCCATATCCAGCTCAAACAGCGTATCCGGCGTGGTCATCGAGGAGTAGCCGTAGCGTAAGCGTGAGGTTTCCGGCTCGGGATTATAGGCAAGCCAGGTGACGTAGGCCGGGTCATCAAAGGCAATACCCACCGCTTCCCGGGTCGTACGGTTGATCTGCCGCAGGCTGGTAAGCCCATGCTGGCGCTCCTCCACCACCAGCCAGTCGGTAAACAGCGTAAAACCTTCCAGCATCACGTCATCGCGCGGCGGGATCAGGGCCTGCCACTGCTGCTCGTCGCGCTGATGAGTAAGGTAGAGACCGAAGTTTTTGCCTTCACGATTAGAACGCAGGTAGAACGCGTGCTGATAGTGATCGAGGCTGTATTCATGATCTTTGCGCCGCGACAGAAAGCACACCGGCTCGGCGTCGGGCATTTCAGCATTCAGCAGCCGTACTTCGCTGGTGGTCGCACTCGCAATGTAGATAACCACAAACTGCTGCGAGGTGGTCTTATGGACGCTGACGTAAAAGGTTTCATCCTGCTCTTCGTATACCAGCACGTCCGCTTCCGCCGAGGTGCCGACGGTATGTCGCCAGACCTGGTACGGCAGCAGCGTGGTGGGGTGTTTGCGCACATACCACAGGGTGCGTGAGTCGTTGCTCCAGGCGAATCCCGGGGAGACGTTCTCCAGCACTTCGGGATACCAGCTACCGTCGGAGAGGTTGCACAAGCGCAGGCTGTACTGCCGCCGGGAGAGATAATCCTCCGCCAGCGCCATCAGACCGTTGTCCGGAGAGATCCCCAGCCCGCCGAGGGTGTAGAACTCGCTTTGCGCCGCGCGCTGGTTGCTATCGAGCAGAAGCTCCCACGGGTCCCACTCCTCTTTGAGCACCGACTGGCGTTGGTAAATCGCGTATTCGCAGCCCGGCTCATAGACCTGACGATAGCGATAGCCATTTTTACTGTAAGGCGCGGAGACTTCGCGCTGGGGGATGCGGTCGATAATCTCTTTCAGCACCCGCTCCTGCAGGCTACGCTGGGTGTCCATCACCGCTTTGCCGTAGGCATTCTCCTCGCGCAGATAATCCAGCACCGCCGGCTGCGAACGCTCATCGTCACGCAGCCAGAAGTAGTTATCAATACGCGTATCGCCATGTAAGGTCATCGCGTGGGGAACCCGTTTCGCTTTTGGTAGCATCTCTTTGTTCTTCTTCGGCTTAATTTTATGCGCACAACGTTAATCGACGCGCGTCCGGACGGCAAGACAAGAAATCTCCACGGCATAAATCGCTCTGCCCCGAAGGTTGGCAAACGGCCAACAGCGGACCGACGCTCGGCTACCGCTGGTGAGAAAACGCCGGAGAGAGGATCATCCCCGGCCTGCGCGACGTCAGGCTGAGAGATGACCCGTATATAAGGGTGGCAAAAGTTGCCAGCGATGCAAGCGGAACGTGATGATTTAAGAGGGAAGAGCCTGCTTTTGCGCCTGAATATCCTGTTCGATCTCGGACCGCACGTCCGCAGGGATTTTCAGCGCTTCGCCCAGGGCGTTGAGGTAGCTGCGCTCCATAAAATGGTCAATATCAATCACCGCACAGCTCAGATAGTAGACTTCCAGCGCTTCCTGCTCGCTGCTGATACCCTGCGCCAGGCGCTGCGGGTCCAGGGGCTGAGTCAATGCGCGATCGATAAGCACCCGCCCCTGCACGTCGATATTAGCCGCGCGCAGCTGCTCTTCGATGCTCGCGCGTTCGTTTTCATCAATATGCCCGTCGCTTTTGGCGGCAAAAACCAGCGCCTGAATCAGCCGCTCGCTGCGGGCATCAGGTTCAGGTGACGACGGAACCTGGCCGGCCGGCTGCGGCGAACCGGCGCGCATTTTCTGCTGATACTTGTTCCACAGCACGCTTCCTGCCACCGCGCCGCCGCCAACCAGCAGCGCGCTGGTGCCGTATTTCGCCAGCAGCTTACGCGACGATTTGCTGGCGACCAGCAGTCCCGCCAGGCCGCCAAGCGCGCCGGGCAGCAGCAGATTTTTACCGCCCGAACGATCGTCAGATGAAGAAGATTGACCCTGCTGACCCAGCAGAGACTGAAGTTGATTAAGCCAGTTAGCCATGATTTCCTCGTTGCACAATAGGCGATGTCATCAGCCTAAACGACGCGATGTCAGGAAATGTTATCAGTGGCTAAAGATGCGCAAATTCCGGGTGGCTCAGGCCGCTTTCGCCTTGCGCGATTTTGGCGCCGCTTTTTCCGCCGCTTTTTCCGCCGCGCCGTCATCCACGCTGTCATCCGCGCTGGCGCTGATGGCGTCATCGCCAGCGTCTGCGGACTGTTGTTCGTTTTCATCCTGCCCGGCGGCGTGCTCTTCCGCTTCCGGGAGTTTTCCGGACTTCATAATGTGATGTAAGGTGTCTTTGCGCTCCGCCAGCCACATCGCCATCTCATCACGCTGGGCTTCATCAAGCGTCAGCGGGCAGTCTACCAGCCAGTCGTTAAGGACTTCGGCAAGATCGAGCATTTTGTCGTAAGCATCGGCCTCTTTTTTGCTGGTAAAAGACATCTTTTCCTCACCTTCGCGAATCACCACATATTTGATTTCAACCGCCATTGTGCAGCACCTTTTTATACTGTATTTATATACAGTATAGCAAATTTAGGGCCAGGACTCAACTCACGCGCATAAAGACAGACGCAAACGTTTTCGTTTATACTACGGCGCATGTTTTTTTACTGCGGAAGAGAGTCATGACTGTATTAGGCACAGCGCTGCGCCCTGCGGCAACGCGAGTTATGCTGTTAGGTTCCGGCGAGCTGGGTAAGGAAGTCGCCATCGAGTGTCAACGTCTGGGCATTGAGACCATCGCCGTCGATCGCTACCCTGACGCGCCAGCCATGCAGGTCGCGCACCGTTCGCATGTCGTCAACATGCTGCACGGAGATGCCCTGCGCGCCATAATTGAGCAAGAAAAACCCGACTTTATCGTGCCGGAAATTGAAGCCATCGCCACCGATACTCTGGTCGAGCTGGAGCTGTGCGGACAAAAAGTCGTTCCCACCGCTCGCGCCGCAAAGCTGACGATGAACCGTGAAGGCATTCGCCGCCTGGCCGCTGAAGAGCTGCAGCTTCCAACCTCGGCCTATCGTTTTGCCGACAGTGAAGCCGCCTTTAACGACGCCGTGAACGAGATTGGCCTGCCGTGTATCGTCAAGCCGGTGATGAGCTCTTCCGGTAAAGGACAAAGCTTTATCCGCCGCCGCGAACAGCTGGCCGACGCGTGGCTTTATGCCCAGCAGGGCGGCCGCGCCGGCGCCGGCCGCGTTATTGTCGAAGGCGTGGTGAACTTCGATTTTGAAATCACCCTGCTCACCGTCAGCGCGGTCGACGGCGTGCACTTCTGCGCCCCGGTCGGCCACCGTCAGGAAGATGGCGACTATCGAGAATCCTGGCAACCTCAGCAGATGAGCGAGCTGGCGCTGGCCCGCGCGCAGGAAATTGCCCGCAACGTGGTGCTGGCGCTCGGCGGTTACGGCCTGTTCGGCGTCGAGCTGTTCGTGTGCGGCGATGAGGTGATTTTTAGCGAAGTCTCGCCGCGTCCGCACGATACCGGAATGGTTACGCTCATTTCGCAGGATCTGTCGGAGTTCGCCCTGCACGTCCGCGCCTTCCTCGGTCTGCCGGTTGGTGCGATTCGCCAGTATGGCCCGGCGGCTTCCGCGGTGATTCTGCCGCAGCTCACCAGCCACAACGTAACCTTCGGCAACCTTCAGGCCGCGGTCGGCGCGGGCCTGCAGGTGCGTCTGTTCGGTAAGCCGGAAATTGACGGTTCCCGTCGTCTGGGCGTCACGCTGGCGGTAGCGGAGAGCGTCGATGAGGCGGTTGCGCGCGCCAAAGCCGCGGCGTCAGCGGTGGTGGTTGAGGGATAAAAAAACCCGGTAGCGTTGTCGCTTACCGGGTCAGAACTGAGGCGCGGAAATTACTTCGCGCCTTCTACCGCTTCACGAGCCAGAGTGGTGATACGGTCGTAATCGCCTGCTTCCAGCGCATCCGCCGGTACCAGCCATGAACCGCCGATACACAGAACGCTGTTCAGCGCCAGGTAGTCGCGGTAGTTAGCCGGAGAGATCCCGCCGGTCGGGCAGAAACGAATATGGGCGAACGGACCGCCAATTGCCTGCAGCGCCTTCACGCCGCCGTTCGCTTCAGCCGGGAAGAATTTAAACTCTTTCAGGCCGTACTGCATGCCCAGCATCAGCTCGGATACGGTGCTGATACCCGGGATCAGTGGAATAGTCCCTTCTTCAGTCGCCGCCTTGAGCAGAGAATCGGTCAGGCCCGGGCTGATAGCGAACTGCGCTCCCGCCTCGGTCACTTCTTTCAGCTGCGCCGCGTTAGTCACGGTGCCGGCGCCGACAATCGCCTCCGGGACTTCTTTGGCGATTGCGCGGATAGCATCCAGCGCGCATTCGGTACGCAGGGTCACTTCCAGTACGCGTACGCCGCCTGCAACCAGCGCTTTTGCCATCGGCACGGCGTGTTCCAGCTTTTTCACCACGATCACCGGGACAACCGGGCCGGAGGTGAGGATTGCTTCTGCAGTTGTTTTCCAGTTTTTCATCAGAGTTTCTCTCTCGCCAGATCTACAAATTGTATGGTCTTAAAAAGTGATGCAGGTTGCGCCCTGTTCGGCTCCGGAGAGTTTCTCACGCAGCGCAGAGAACATTTCACGACCGGTCCCGACTCGCGAACCGCTCAGGTCAGGAATATGCGGCTGCCGCGCAGCCAGTTCAGCATCGTCCACCAGCAGCGTCAGCTCGCCGGTCTGGCCGTTGACGCGGATGATATCGCCATCACGGACTTTCGCCAGCAGCCCGCCGTCGTAAGCTTCAGGCGTGACGTGGATGGCTGACGGGACTTTGCCCGATGCGCCAGAGAGTCGACCATCGGTGACTAGCGCTATTTTGAAACGGCGGTCCAATAATACACCAAGTGGCGGCATAAGTTTATGTAATTCTGGCATGCCGTTCGCTTTTGGCCCCTGATGACGAACCACGACGACGCAATCTTTGTCCAGCATCCCGGCTTCGAAAGCAGGCAGTACGTCGTGCTGGCTTTCAAAAATAACCGCCGGCGCTTCGATAACCTGATTTTCCACCGGCACCGCCGAGGTTTTCATGACCGCACGGCCAAGGTTGCCGCTCAGTACTTTGGTGCCGCCGTGACGAGAGAACGGCTTGTCGAACGTCGCGATGACCTGGTCGTCGAGCGGCGCGCTTGCCCCTTCACGCCAGTCCAGCTCGCCGTTGTTCAACCACGGCTCCATGGTGTAATGCGAAAGCCCAAAGCCGGCCACGGTATTAACATCTTCGTGCAGCAGCCCGCCTTTCAGCAGTTCGCGGATCAGCACCGGCACGCCGCCTGCCGCCTGGAAGTGGTTGATATCCGCCGGACCGTTCGGATAGAGGCGCGCCAGCAGCGGCACCACGTCCGAGAGATCGGAAAAATCATCCCAGTTAATGATGATGCCCGCGGCGCGCGCCATTGCCACCAGGTGCATCGTATGGTTAGTTGAGCCGCCGGTCGCCAGCAGCGCCACGATGCCGTTAACCACCACTTTCTCATCAAACATTTTGCCCAGCGGCATCCACTCGTTGCCGTTGCCGGTCATACGGGTAACCTGGCGCGCGGCGGCGACGGTCAGCGCTGCGCGCAGCTCGGCATCCGGATGCACGAACGAGGAGCCCGGGAGCTGCATGCCCATAAACTCCACCACCATCTGATTGGTGTTAGCCGTACCGTAGAACGTACAGGTGCCCGGCGCGTGGTAAGAGGCGGCTTCCGACTCCAGCAGCGCCATTCGGTCGACCTTACCTTCGGCGTACAGCTGGCGAATACGCACTTTCTCTTTATTCGCCAGGCCGCTGGCCATCGGGCCAGACGGAATGAAGACGGACGGCAGATGGCCAAAGGAGAGCGCGGCCATCGTCAGGCCGGGGACAATTTTGTCGCAGACGCCAAGATACAGCGCGCCGTCGAACATATTGTGCGACAGGCCGATAGCAGTAGACATGGCTATCACTTCGCGACTCAGCAGGGACAGCTCCATTCCGTCCTGCCCCTGGGTTACCCCATCGCACATCGCCGGCACGCCGCCGGCAACCTGACCAACCGCATTCACCGAATGCAGCGCCCTGCGGATGATATCCGGATAGGACTCGTAGGGCTGATGCGCGGACAGCATGTCGTTATAGGAGGTGATGATGGCAATGTTGTTACGCAGCATGCTTTTCAGCGAGGCTTTATCATCCGACTGACAGGCAGCAAAACCGTGGGCCAGGTTACCGCACGCCAGCTGGGCGCGATGGACGGTATCCGTTTTGGCTTGATTAATCCGTGCGAGGTAGGCAGTACGGGCGTCGCGCGACCGTTCGATAATGCGATTTGTTACCCGTAACATTGTCGAATTCATAAAGGCTCCTAAAAATTTATCTGTCCGGCCGCGGCATTTTTACGATGTCAAAAGAGTTAAAAGGCACCAACACTGCAGCTCAGAGGCAAAATGTCTGCCCGCAGTGTAATAAAAAAAGCTCCGGGGGTGAATCCTCCCGGAGCTTAAAAGATTAAAAATTATGCGGCTTTCTGCGCCAGATCATGTTACCGGTAAAATAACTCCTCCGGATAACGAACGCTTACTCGAATTCGTTCCATGAACGACCGTCGCGGGTGATCATCGCCACGGAGGCAACCGGTCCCCAGGTACCCGCCTGATAAGGCTTCGGCGCATCACGGTCGGCGGCCCAGGCTTCGGTAATGGAGTCAACCCACTTCCACGCCTCTTCCACCTCATCGCGGCGCACGAACAGCGCCTGGATCCCGCGCATGGTTTCCAGCAGCAGGCGCTCGTAGGCGTCGGCGAGGTGCGTTTGATTGAAGGTTTCCGAGTAGCTCAGATCCAGCTTGGTGATCTGCAGGTTGTGCTTATGGTCAAGACCCGGCACTTTGTTAAGCACCTGGATATCGACGCCTTCATCCGGCTGCAGGCGGATAGTCAGCTTGTTCTGCGGCAGCTCCTGCCAGTTCTCTTTGAACAGGTTCAGCTCCGGCGTCTTGAAGTACACCACGACTTCAGAGCATTTGGTCGGCAGACGTTTACCGGTACGCAGGTAGAACGGCACGCCGGCCCAGCGCCAGTTGTCGATATCCACGCGGATCGCCACGAAGGTTTCGGTATTGCTGGATTTGTTAGCCCCCTCTTCTTCAAGGTAGCCCGGCACTTTTTTGCCTTGCGCAAAGCCTGCGGTGTACTGGCCGCGTACCGTTTTTTCACGCACGTTGGCGCGATCGATACGACGCAGCGACTTCAGGACCTTAACTTTCTCATCGCGGATGCTATCGGCGCTGAGATCCGACGGTGGAGACATGGCGATCATGCACAGAATCTGCAGCAGATGGTTCTGGATCATGTCGCGCATCTGTCCGGCCTGATCGAAGTAGCCCCAGCGCCCCTCAATACCCACCTCTTCCGCTACGGTGATCTCCACATGGTCGATGGTGCGGCAGTCCCAGTTGTTGACGAACAGGGAGTTGGCAAAGCGCAGCGCCAGCAGGTTGAGAACCGTTTCTTTACCAAGGTAGTGGTCAATACGATAAACCTGGCACTCTTCAAAGAACTCGCCGACCTGGTCGTTAATCTCGCGCGAAGTGTCAAGAGAGGTTCCCAGCGGTTTTTCCATCACCACGCGCGCCGGCTTCGCATTCAGCTTCGCTTCGCCAAGGCCTTTGCAGATGGCGCCGAAGGTGCTAGGCGGCATGGCAAAATAGTTGATGGTGACGCGGTTTTTCTGGTCGAGCATTTTGCCCAGACGGGTAAAAGCTTTGGTGTCGTTAACATCAAGGTTACAGAACTCCAGGCGCCCGCTCAGGGTATCCCACAGCCCTTCATCAATCTTTTCCTTCATGAAGGTTTCAAGCGCTTCACGAACTACCTTGGTGTAAGCATCTTTATCCCAGTCAGCACGTCCGACCCCGATAATGCGGGTATCCGGGTTGATCTGGCCAGCCTTCTCAAGCTGATACAGGGAAGGCAACAATTTACGACGCGCCAGGTCACCCTTCGCGCCGAAAATGACCAGATCGCATGCCTGGGCCGTTTGCGTTACCGCCATGTCATTCTCCTCAGTTGATAGTCTGGTGCTTATGCCAGGCTATAATTTGTAATTTTCTTACACTGCACTGTACTGTGTTTACGATTTTCCCGAAAGCCTCGGCCCCCCTTTCCAGGCGCTAAACCGCACAAGGAGAAAACTTCAGGCGACAATTTGGGCAGACGGCTAATATTGTTCGTTGTTCCGACCGATTATCAGTTAGTAAAATACGACTCTGATCATGTAATGAAAAAAAACAACATTTTTTTAGGTCATTCTTCCCCGCTAATGATTGCGGAGGGGTATATTCTTGCTAAAACGCCTGATGATTTCACCCATTAATGAAATCGCTTCCATTGATGAGCGCCTTGTTACCATGAATATGCTGGAAAAAATTCAGTCCCGGCTGGAACACCTTAGCAAATCCGAACGCAAAGTGGCCGAGGTCATTCTTGCGGAACCCGCGCAGGCCATCCACTCAAGCATTGCCGCGCTCGCCCTGGAAGCCGGCGTCAGCGAACCCACCGTCAATCGCTTTTGCCGGAGTCTTGAAACCCGCGGCTTCCCTGATTTTAAACTGCATCTGGCGCAAAGTCTGGCGCACGGCACCCTCTATGTTAACCGCAATGTCGATGAAGACGACAGCGTAGAGTCTTATACCGGAAAAATTTTCGAGTCCGCGATGGCCAGTTTAGATCAGGTCCACCATTCTCTCGATATGTCCGCGGTTAATCGGGCCGTCGATCTTTTAACCCAGGCGAAAAAAATCGCCTTCTTCGGCCTCGGCTCCTCGGCCGCCGTTGCCCATGACGCGATGAATAAATTTTTTCGCTTCAACGTGCCGGTTATCTACTCCGATGACATTGTCCTGCAACGCATGAGCTGTATGAACTGCAATGATGATGACGTGGTGGTGATAATCTCTCACACCGGCAGAACGAAAAGTCAGGTGGAGCTGGCGCAGCTGGCCCGTGAAAACGATGCCATGGTTATCGCGATTACCTCTGCGGGTACGCCGCTGGCTCGCGAGGCGACGCTGTCCATTACGCTTGATGTTCCCGAAGATACCGATATTTATATGCCGATGGTCTCGCGCCTCGCCCAGCTGACCCTCATCGACGTGCTGGCTACCGGCTTTACCCTGCGCCGCGGCGCAAAATTCAGAGATAACTTGAAGAGGGTCAAGGAAGCGTTGAAAGAATCGCGTTTTGATAAAGAACTTCCCGTACACAGCGACAACCCATAAAACCTGATAATAAGTAGTAACCCATTACACTTCGGTTACGTTTCAGCATAGCAACTTTACCGGCCGGAACGACCGATTCCATGTTCACGCAACACCAAAGTTGTTTTAGTCAACGGAGTATTACATGTCCAGAAGGCTTCGCAGAACCAAAATCGTTACCACCTTAGGCCCGGCAACCGACCGCGATAACAACCTTGAAAAGGTTATCGCTGCAGGCGCTAACGTCGTACGTATGAACTTCTCTCACGGTACCCCGGAAGATCATCAAATTCGCGCGGATAAAGTTCGCGTGATCGCGGCCAAACTGGGCCGCCACGTGGCCATCCTCGGCGATTTGCAGGGGCCTAAAATTCGCGTTTCGACCTTCAAAGAAGGCAAAATTTTCCTCAATATCGGCGATAAATTCCTGCTGGACGCAGAGCTGAGCAAAGGCGAAGGCGATAAAGAAAAAGTCGGTATTGACTATAAGGGTCTGCCAGCGGACGTGGTGCCTGGCGATATCCTGCTGCTTGATGATGGCCGCGTTCAGCTGAAAGTGCTGGAAGTTCAGGGCATGAAGGTGTTCACCGAAGTCACCGTCGGCGGACCGCTGTCCAACAATAAAGGCATCAACAAGCTTGGCGGCGGCCTCTCCGCCGAAGCGCTGACCGAAAAAGACAAAGCCGATATCCTTACTGCGGCAAAAATTGGCGTCGATTATCTGGCCGTCTCCTTCCCGCGCTGCGGGGAAGATCTGAACTACGCTCGCCGCCTGGCGCGTGAAGCGGGCTGCGACGCGAAGATCGTAGCGAAAGTGGAACGCGCGGAAGCCGTTTGCGATCAGGACGCGATGGACGACGTTATTCTCGCCTCCGACGTCGTGATGGTTGCCCGTGGCGATCTGGGCGTCGAGATCGGCGATCCGGAGCTGGTCGGTATTCAGAAGGCCCTGATCCGCCGCGCCCGTCAGCTGAACCGTTCGGTCATCACCGCCACCCAGATGATGGAGTCGATGATCACCAACCCGATGCCGACTCGTGCGGAAGTGATGGACGTGGCCAACGCCGTGCTGGACGGCACCGATGCGGTGATGCTTTCGGCTGAAACCGCAGCCGGTCAGTATCCGTCTGAAACCGTTGCCGCCATGGCTCGCGTCTGCCTCGGCGCGGAAAAAATCCCGAGCCTCAACGTTTCCAAACACCGTCTGGACATCCAGTTCGACAACGTGGAAGAAGCGATTGCCATGTCAGCGATGTATGCCGCGAACCACCTGAAAGGTGTAACCGCTATCATCACCATGACCGAATCCGGCCGCACCGCGCTGATGACCTCGCGCATCAGCTCTGGCCTGCCGATTTTTGCCCTCTCTCGCCATGAGCGCACCCTCAACCTGACTGCGCTGTACCGCGGCGTGACGCCGGTTTATTTTGACAGCACCAACGATGGCGTTGCCGCCGCTCACGATGCGGTAAACCTGCTGCGTGATAAAGGCTATCTGGTCTCCGGCGACCTTGTTATCGTCACCCAGGGCGACGTCATGAGCACCATCGGTAGCACCAACACCACGCGTATCCTGACCGTCGAATAAGCCATCGCGCAACGGACCCCGCGTACCACCTACCTGCCGACGTAAAATCGGCAGGTATTTTTTTATCCCGGCTCTGCGGCTGGCGCTCGCCGGCAAGAACATCACACCACCCAGTTCATCAGCAGCGTGGCGGCAATCACCGTCGACGCCCCGCCGATACGGGTCGCAATCTGCGCAAACGGCATCAGCGACATGCGGTTGGAGGCGGACAGAATCGCAACGTCTCCGGTACCGCCGAGGCCGCTATGGCAGCTGGTGACGATCGCCGCTTCCACAGGGTACATATTGAGTCGTGAAGCAATAAAGAACCCGCTCAGCGCCATAGCGATAACAATCGACCCGCACACCACGACATAGCCGACGGAGAATACCGCCACCACGCTTTCCAGCGGCACGTACAGCATCCCAAGCCCGATCATCAGCGGCCATACCAACGCCGCGGAGACAAATTTGTAGCAGCTGTAGGCACCGACCTCCATCGCCGCCGGGATCGCTTTGGTGTATTTACAAATGACGGCGGCGAGGATCATCAGTACCGGACCGGGAATATGCACCACCTTCTCCAACAGCCCGCCGACGATGAAAAAGGCGCAAATCATCAGCAGCCCACCGCCCATCAGCTGAAAGTCCGTCTGCTGCGGGCCCTGAGTTTGCGTGAAGACGCTGTTATCTTCATGGCTGCGGATCAGCATCCCGTCTCCGGAAAGCGAGGGGCGACGAACGCCAATTCTCGCCAGCACCCCGGCGCAGATAATCGCAAAGATATTGCCGACGACCGCCGCCGGGGCCAGCTGCGCAACGTAGACGTCGGGGGTTTGCCCAAGGATCGCTGAATAGGCCAGCGAAAGCGGTAGAATGCCCTCGCCGATCCCTCCCCCGATGATCGGGACGATAATAAAGAAGAAGGTATGGTACAGGCTGTAGCCGAACAGCGTGCCCACCAGCAGGCCGGTGAGGATGGCGGTAAAGGTCCCGACAACCAGCGGGACAAACATTCTGACCATCCCCTGAATCAGGATAACCCGATTCATCCCCAGGATGCTGCCCACCACCAGACAGGCAATAACGAAATAAAGCAGATTGGCTTCTTTCATCAGCAGATGCACCGTCGCTAGCGTATGCGGGGCAAACATTTCAAAGTAGACCAGCGCCGAAGGCACCATCAGGCACAGTATCGCCGGGCCACCGATATCTTTCAGTACCGGGACCATGCGGCCAATTTTGGCAAACGCAAAGCCCAGGGTCATAATCACCGCCAGGCCGCCGATCATATTTTTTGGCAGTACGCTGGCGTAGGCGGCAATAGCCACTACGATCGCGATACCGACAAACAGCACCAGGGGGACGGACCCCACTTCCGCATTCCCCAGCATTCTGAGCGCGGGCCGGTTGGGCAGTGAATTTTCAATAGGATGATTTAGTGAATTATTTTCCATCTTTCACCTGACTTTTTATAAATAGCTATGTAGGGGCATAAATAACAACAATGTTATTCAACCAGAATAAAATCGAGAATAAAATAGTACATCGAGCACATTGAACCTGAAAAAAAGTAGCACAGCCATCGAACATAAAAAAGCCATGCGCCATTTCTAATGATGCTTTTGTGATTGACCTTGAATCTCAACTTTAAGTAATTTAAGTCGGCATTTTGTAATTAAATTTATCGATGCGACTATTTTTAACCGCCCTCAATGAAAACATCGGGTTACCTCCCGGCTATATTTGTAAGTAAAGTCCTCGCTGTAAAAGTATTTAAAGAAAACAGACTGTGATTTCTATCACCCTGCACCGCACGAGGGATTGTTAGATTAAAAAAACAGTAGTCGCAGACCATACTTTATCAGGACATCCTATGCCTTCATTATTATTACAATCACTGTTCCCGCTGGTGTTTATCATGCTGCTCGGCTGGATCAGCGGCAAGCTCGGCTATACCCGTCGTGAAGATGCTACGGTTTTAGCTACCGTGGTTATTCGCTTCGCGTTACCTTTTCATCTCTTTATTGGTGCCCTAAACACCAACCCGGATAAAATTAAAAACTTCACTTTTATGGCCGTGCTGGTTATTGGCCTGATGGGCTCTTATTTTCTGACCCTGCTTCTTTCACGCTACGTTTTTCGCCACGATATCAAGACCAGCGCGATCCAGTCTCTGGTCTGCTCGTTTCCCGACATGGCCTATTTTGGCGCGCCGGTGCTGGCGGTCCTTATCGGGCCGGAAGGATTTCTTGGCGTCCTGATCGGCAATCTCATCACCAGCGTATTTATGATTCCACTGACGATTATCCTCATTCGTCTCGGCGATAAAAACGCCGATACTCAGGGAGCCGGGCTCAACCCCGCGATGCTGATATGGCAAAACCTGATGAAGGCGGTCAGAAACCCGATTGTCTGGATCCCGATATTAGGCGTCCTGTTAAGTCTTGCCGGAATAAAGCTGCCACACCTCCTGAGCGCCCCGATAGAAATGGTCGGTAAAATTGCCGGCGGTCTCTCCCTGTTTGCCCTCGGACTGCTATTTTATGGCGAGCGTCCGGCATTTAATCGCCAGGTATGCACCAACATTGGAATTAAAAATCTAATCCAACCGGGAATGATGGCCGCCGCCGGACTGGCGCTGGGCTTGAGCCATAGCTTAATGCAGCAGGTTATTATTATCGGCGCGACACCATCCGCTATTGCCGCAGGAATGTTTGCCCTGCGCAGCGATACATATATTGAATCGGCATCCTCATCTATTTTAATTGGCACCGCTATCGGCGTGGTGACGGAAGGCATAATGATCTATTTGATTTCATAAATTATGCCCGGCGGCACCACCCTATTAATTGGCTATCAATATTGACTACCGTTTTGCAAAATATATATTCAGGAGTAACCCATGTTAAACCAGGACACTATTTACACTCCCTATAACGGCTCCGTATTACTGGAAAACCCGTTACTTAATAAAGGGCTGGCATTCACCGACGGCGAACGCGACGCCTTTGGCCTGCACGGTTTTCTGCCGCAGAAGGTGGAGACGATTGAGGAGCAAACGGCAAGAGCCTGGGAACAGTTTTGCCAGTTTAAACGCGATATCTCTCGCCACGTCTATCTGCGCAATATTCAGGATACGAACGAGACGTTATTTTACAACGTCCTGCGCACGCATATGACCGAAACCCTGCCTATCGTCTATACGCCGACGGTCGGCGAGGCCTGCGAACACTTTTCGGAAATTTATCGTCGCGCCAGGGGCTTATTTATCTCCTGGCCGGACCGCCACCAAATTGATGAAATGCTGCACAGCTTCTCGCGCAACGACATCCGGGTCATCGTGGTCACCGACGGCGAGCGCATTCTCGGCCTCGGCGACCAGGGCGTTGGCGGAATGGGGATCCCGATTGGCAAACTCTCGCTCTACACCGCCTGCGGCGGGATTCATCCGGCCTCTACCCTGCCGATCATGCTCGACGTTGGCACCAACAATGCGCAGCTGCTCGATAATCCGCTCTATATGGGCTGGCGTCATCCGCGGATCGACGACGATAGCTACCTTGAGTTTATGGATATGTTTATTGAGGCGGTGAAGCGCCGCTGGCCTGACGTTCTGCTGCAATTCGAAGATTTTGCCCAAAAGAACGCCACCCGTCTCCTGCAGCGCTATCGCGATCGGCTCTGCTGCTTCAACGATGATATCCAGGGTACCGCCGCCGTTACGACGGGTACCATAATCGCCGCCGCTCAGGCGGCCGGCAGCCGCTTATGCGATCAGCGCGTGGTCTTCTTAGGCAGCGGCTCCGCAGGCTGCGGTATTGCGGAAAAGATCGTGGCGCTGATGGTCGATGACGGACTGTCTGAGCACGAGGCCCGCGGCCGGGTGTTTATGGTCGACCGCTGCGGCCTGCTGACGGACGCCATCCCTGACCTGCTCGATTTCCAGCAAAAGCTGGTCACCTCCCGGCACAGCATTGCGCACTGGGAGGTCGGCAGCGGCCCCATCTCGCTGCTCGACGTTGTGCGCCACGCGCATCCGACGGTAATGATCGGCGTCTCAGGGCAGCCCGGTCTGTTCAGCGAAGAGATTGTCAAAGAGATGCATCGGCACTGCGCCCGCCCGATTATCATGCCGCTTTCGAACCCAACCTCTCGCGCCGAGGCCCAGCCTGCGGACCTGATCGCCTGGACCCAAGGGGCGGCGCTGGTCGCCACCGGCAGCCCCTTTGCGCCGGTGGTTTACGCCGGCAAAACCTACGATATCGCCCAATGCAATAACGCCTATATCTTCCCTGGCCTCGGGCTCGGCGTACTGGCCGGCAAGGTTGAGCGGATAACGGAAAAAATGCTCACCGCCGCAAGCCGAACCCTGGCCGCTCACTCCCCGCTGGCAACGGCGGAAAGCGGCGGGTTGCTGCCTCCGGTAGGGGAGATCGAAACGATATCGCGCGCTATTGCCCTGGCGATCGTCAAGGTCGCTCAGCAGGAGGGCGTTGCGCCGCAGCTAAGTGAAGATCGACTGATCGAGCGCATCGAACAGACCTACTGGCAGGCGCGGTACACCGCCTACAAACGCTCATCGTTCTGATAAACGGGTCCGGTTGGTCATGTGCTGCCCGGGAGGCAAATGGCCTCCCGGCCTTAAAAGGAGGCCTGCGTGATAAATGTCCTTATTATCGATGACGATCCGATGGTCGCTGAGCTAAACCGCCTGTTTCTCAGCCGGCTTGCCGGCTTTTTCTGCTGCGGCATCGCTCCGACGCTCGGCGAAGCGCAGCGGATCATCAGCGAACGGCCGCAGGGTATCGACCTGATACTGCTCGATGTTTATATGCATAAGGAAAACGGGATGGACCTGCTGCCAACGCTGCGCCGGGCGGCGCACGATATTGACGTCATCATGATCACCTCCGCCGCCGATGCGCTTACCGTTCAGAGCGCGATGCGCTACGGGGTGGTGGATTATTTAATCAAGCCCTTCCAGTTCTCCCGCTTTGAAGAAGCGCTGATCGCCTGGAGCCACAAGCGTAGCCTGCGCCACGCCAGGCCCTGTTACGAGCAGTCTGACATTGACGGCCTGCTCAACCACGCTTCGCAGCAGCGCGCGGAGAGCCGCCGCTTGCCAAAAGGATTGACCGCCCAAACGCTGCGCACGGTATGTCGCTGGATAGGCGCGCATCCTGAAGCTGAGTTTTCAACGAATGAGCTGGCGGCGCAGCTGGATATTTCCCGGGTCTCCTGCCGCAAGTATCTGCTGTGGCTGGCGCAGATAAATATTTTACGCACCAGCAATCACTACGGCGCCACGGGGAGGCCGGAGTATCGCTATCGGCTGATTGTGGAACATGACTCATTACTCAAACAATTTAGCCACTGACGCCTCGGCGTGCAGTGGCTAAAGGATCGGTACCCTGAGCGTGCGCGGGCGCTATTTCCTCTTAGGAAAGAGCTCTTTGCGCTTATAGGGTTCGATTTCACCGGGTTTGCGGGTCTTCAGCAGCTTGAGGATCCAGGTGTACTGTTCGGTATGCGGCTTGACGAAAATCTCCACCTCTTCGTTCATCCGCCGGGCAATAGTATTATCGTCAGCCTCCAGCAGGTCGTCCATCGGCGGGCGTACCAGCACCGTCAGACGGTGGGTTTTGCCATCATAGACCGGGAACAGCGGCACCACCCTCGCCCGACACACCTTCATCAGGCGGCCAATCGCCGGCAGCGTAGCTTTATAGGTGGCGAAGAAATCGACGAACTCGCTATGCTCCGCGCCGTGATCCTGATCGGGCAGGTAGTAGCCCCAGTAGCCCTGACGCACCGACTGGATAAACGGCTTGATGCCATCATTCCGCGCGTGCATGCGCCCGCCAAACCGACGACGGACGGTATTCCACACGTAATCAAATACCGGATTACCCTGATTATGGAACATCGCCGCCATTTTTTGTCCGCCGGAGGCCATCAGCATGGCCGGGATATCCACGCCCCAGGCGTGCGGTACCAGGAAGATCACCTTTTCGTTATTACGCTGCATCTCGTCGATGATCTCTTTCCCCTGCCAGTCGACGCGGGAAAGAATGCGCTGCGGATCGCGCAGGCCCAGCTCTGCCATCATGACCATCGCCTGAGGCGCAGAGGCGTACATCTCATCAATAATCGCTTCGCGCTCCTGCTCGCTTTTTTCCGGGAAACAGTACAGCAGGTTTATCTGTGCGCGGCGGCGCGAGCTTTTGGCCAGCCTGCCGACAAAACGCCCCAGCTTACCGAGAATCGGATCGCGGAACGACGGGGGCGTCAGCGCAATCCCCGCAAAGGCAACAACGCCCAGCCACGCGCCCCAGTAGCGCGGGAGTAAAAAGGATTTCTCAAATTTTGGAATAAACTCAATATTATTTTTTTTCGTTTCCATGCCCGATCCGCAAAAATGGTGCTGAATAAAGATAAGGAGATACTCAAGGCTATAGTTTAGCGACACGTAGGGGAAGGTACAAAAGAAAAAGCCGGCGCGCTCTGGCACCGGCTTTTATTAACAGCGCGTTAGTCGAATCGCAGCTGCGGCATCACTTCTTTCACCTGCGCCAGATAATCCGTGCGATCGGAACCGCTCAGCCCTTCCGTACGCGGCAGTTTCGCCGTCAGCGGGTTTACCGCCTGCTGGTTAATCCATACTTCATAGTGCAGATGCGGCCCGGTAGAACGGCCGGTATTTCCCGACAGGGCAATACGGTCACCGCGTTTCACCTTCTGTCCAGGTTTCACCAGCAGCTTACGCAGGTGCATATAGCGGGTGGTGTAGGTACGCCCATGACGCACTGCAACATAGTACCCCGCCGCGCCGCTGCGTTTGGCCACCACCACCTCGCCGTCGCCGACGGAAAGAACCGGCGTGCCCTGCGGCATCGCGAAGTCTACGCCGCGGTGTGGCGCAACGCGCCCGGTCACCGGATTGAGGCGGCGCGGGTTAAAGTTTGACGACACGCGGAACTGACGCGCGGTTGGGAAACGCATAAAGCCCTTCGCCAGACCGGTACCGTTACGATCGTAGAACTTGCCGTCTTCGGCACGGATCGCGTAGTAATCCTTGCCATCTGAACGTAAACGCACGCCCAGCAGCTGGCTCTGTTCCCGCTTGCCGTTAAGCATTTCTCGTGACATCAGCACCGAGAATTCATCGCCTTTTTTCAGCTTGCGGAAGTCCATCTGCCACTGCATGGCCTTAATAACCGCGCTGACCTCGGTGCTGGTAAGGCCCGCGTTACGCGCGCTGGAGACGAAGCTGCCGCCAACGGTGCCCTTCAGCACATTGTTGACCCAGTCCCCTTCCTGCAGCTCGCTGCTCATCTTGAAGCCGTTGCCCACGCGATTATAGGTCCGGGTTTCGCGACGGGACATTTCCCAGGTCAGGCTTTGCAGATCGCCATCCGCCGTCAGGGTCCATGACAGCTGTTGACCAATCTTGAGGTTGCGCAGCTCTTTATCAGCGGTCGATAAAAGGGAGATATCGCCCATTTCGATACCGTACTGATTGAGGATGCTGCTGAGGGTATCGCCGGTTGATACGACGTACTCATGGCCGCCTGAATCGCCGTCCGCCTTATCGTCCAGCTCGTCCTGAGGGATAGCTTCTTCCTCCTGCGCGGCCTGATCGATAGGCTCAGAAGCTTCCGGCAGCAGGGAACGGATTTCGCTTTTTTCCAGCTCAATCGTTCTGACGATAGGGGCTGATTCATGGTGGTAGATGTACGGTCGCCAGACGGCGACCGCTAAGGTTAGAACGCTCAACGACCCCAGCATAACGCGGTGAGGTCGTGGCAAATTGTTAAATGCCTGAGTGACAGCGCGGGCTATCTGTTGCACGTATTCACTTCCTCGTTAATCTCCTTTCAGGCAGCTCGAATACTGGTTCGCCAGCTGGTTGAGGAACTGAGGGTAACTATCTTTACCCAGCTTAATTCCAATACCCAACGGATCCAAGGTCCCCATGCGCACGGAGGTGCCCCTGGCAACAGCTTCTATGACGGCAGGCCTGAACTGTGGCTCAGCAAAAACGCAGGTCGCTTTCTGCTCAACCAGCTGTGTTCTGATTTCGTGTAAACGCTGGGCACCAGGCTGAATTTCAGGGTTGACGGTGAAATGACCAAGCGATGTCAGACCGTAGTGTTTTTCAAAGTAGCCGTAGGCATCATGAAAAACGAAATACCCTTTCCCTTGCAGCGGTGCCAGCTCGTGACTCACCTGTTTATCGGTCGAGGCTAATTTTGCCTCAAACTCCTTCAGGTTAGCGTCAAGTTTGGCTCGACTCTGCGGCATAAGTTCCAATAATTTATCGTGGATTGCAACCGCCGAAAGCCGCGCTATATCTGGGGATAACCACAGATGCATGTTGTATATGCCGTGATGGTGATCGTCGTCACTTTTTCCGCCTGCAGCATGGTCGTGGTCGTGATGGTCATCGTCGTCATCCGCGCCTTTCATGAGCAGCGGTTTCACGCCGTCAAGCTGGGCGATTGTCACCTTTTTGTTTGGCGCAATGCTTTGCGTTGACTTATCCATAAAGGCTTCCATCTCCGGGCCAATCCACACCACTAAGTCTGCGTTCTGTAAGCGTTTTACATCCGATGGACGCAGCGAATAGTCGTGCTCGGATGCGCCATCGGGCAGCAGAACCTGAGTGTCCGTGACCCCGTCAGCGATAGCGGAAGCGATAAAGCCAAGAGGTTTCATTGAGGTAACCACGGCGGCATTCGCCGCGGAGGCATGGGTGAACAAAAAAACGGCGCTAAGTCCAGCGCAAAGAAGCGTATTTTTATGTAACATAATGCGTCTAATCATCGTAATGAATGAGAAAGATGTGATATTATAACATTCACTAGCTTGTGCAACCCTTAATTTGACATGACAAATCTTGTAACTTTGGAAAACGTCTCGGTGGCCTTCGGCCAGCGACGCGTGCTGTCTGACATTTCGCTAACGCTTAAGCCAGGCAAAATTTTGACCCTACTCGGCCCAAACGGCGCCGGTAAGTCCACGCTTGTGCGGGTCGTTCTCGGGCTGGTAGCACCAACTGACGGCGTTATCAAACGAGAGGGAAAGCTGCGGATTGGCTATGTCCCGCAAAAATTACACCTCGATGCCACGCTGCCGCTCACCGTCAGCCGCTTTTTACGCCTGCGTCCGGATACGCATAAGCAGGATATTCTGCCGGCGCTGAAGCGTGTCCAGGCCGGGCACCTTATCGATGCCCCGATGCAGAAACTCTCCGGAGGCGAAACGCAGCGCGTGCTGCTCGCCCGCGCGCTGTTAAACCAGCCGCAGCTGCTGGTGCTTGATGAGCCGACGCAGGGCGTCGACGTCAACGGCCAGGTGGCGCTTTACGATCTGATAAACCAGCTGCGACAGGAGCTTAACTGCTCTGTGCTGATGGTCTCCCACGACCTGCACCTGGTGATGGCGAAAACGGATGAAGTTCTGTGCCTGAATCAGCATATCTGCTGCTCCGGCACGCCGGAAGTGGTCTCAATGCACCCGCAGTTTATCTCGATGTTCGGCCAGCGCGGCGCGGAACAGCTGGGCATTTATCGTCACCATCATAATCACCGCCACGACCTGCAGGGGCGGATTGTACTGCGTCGGGGAAATGACCGCTGATGATTGAACTACTGTTACCCGGCTGGCTGGCCGGGGTGATGCTCGCCTGCGCCGCCGGCCCGCTGGGATCGTTTGTCGTCTGGCGCCGCATGTCCTATTTTGGCGATACCCTCGCCCACGCCTCGCTGCTCGGCGTCGCTTTTGGCCTGCTGCTCAACGTCAATCCTTTCTATGCCGTTATCGCGATCACGCTGCTGCTGGCCGGCGGGCTGGTATGGCTGGAGAAGCGCCCTCACCTGGCCATCGATACGCTGCTGGGGATTATGGCCCACAGCGCGCTGTCGCTGGGCCTGGTGGTGGTCAGCCTGATGTCGAACGTCCGCGTCGACCTGATGGCCTATCTGTTTGGCGATCTGCTGGCGGTGACGCCGACGGACCTGATCTCGATTGCCATCGGGGTGGCGATCGTGCTGGCCATTTTGCTCTGGCAGTGGCGCAACCTGCTGTCGATGACGATCAGCCCGGATCTGGCGTTCGTTGACGGCGTGAAGCTGCAGCGGGTGAAGCTGCTGCTGATGCTGGTCACCGCGCTGACCATCGGCGTGGCGATGAAGTTTGTCGGGGCGCTGATCATCACCTCGCTGCTGATTATCCCTGCCGCCACGGCGCGCCGTTTTGCGCGTACGCCGGAACAAATGGCGGCTATCGCCGTTGGCATCGGGGCGATCGCTGTCACCGGAGGATTGACCTTCTCGGCGCTGTACGACACGCCGGCCGGCCCGTCGGTGGTGCTGTGCGCTGCGGTGCTGTTTATCTTCAGCATGATGAAGAAAGCCGCCGCCTGATTACTCTTCTTCCGGTAGCGCTGCTTAGCAGGGCTACCGGCTGGAGCGAACGGCTACGGCATTTCCGGCGGCTTGATGCCAAAGTGGTTCCAGGCGCGGACCGTTGCCATCCGCCCTCGCGGCGTTCGCTGCAGGAACCCCTGCTGGATCAGATACGGCTCCAGCACGTCCTCAATGGTTTCCCGCTCTTCGCCGATCGCCGCCGCCAGGTTATCCAACCCCACCGGACCACCGAAGAATTTATCGATCACCGCCAGCAGCAGCTTGCGGTCCATATAGTCAAAGCCTTCGGCATCAACGTTAAGCATATCCAGCGCCTGGGCGGCAATGTCGAGGGAGATGCTGCCGTCGTGACGCACCTCCGCGAAGTCGCGCACCCGCCGCAGCAGGCGGTTGGCTATACGCGGGGTACCCCGCGCGCGACGCGCCACTTCCAGCGCGCCCTCTTCGCTCATCTCCAGCCCCATATAGCGGGCGCTGCGGCTCACAATATGCTGCAGATCGGCAATCTGATAAAACTCCAGCCGCTGGACGATGCCGAAGCGGTCGCGCAGCGGCGAGGTTAGCGAACCGGCTCGCGTGGTCGCGCCAATCAGGGTGAACGGCGGCAGGTCGATTTTTATCGAGCGCGCCGCGGGTCCTTCACCAATCATGATATCCAGCTGATAGTCCTCCATCGCCGGATAGAGCACCTCTTCCACCACCGGCGAAAGACGGTGAATCTCATCGATAAACAGCACGTCGTGGGGTTCAAGGTTGGTCAGCATCGCCGCCAGGTCACCCGCTTTTTCCAGCACCGGCCCGGAGGTGGTACGCAGGTTGACGCCCATCTCATTGGCGACAATGTTTGCCAGCGTCGTTTTCCCCAGCCCCGGAGGGCCAAAGATCAGCAGATGATCGAGCGCGTCTCCGCGCAGCTTAGCCGCCTGGATAAAGATCTCCATTTGCGACCGCACCTGCGGCTGGCCCACGTACTCTGCCAGTAATTTAGGGCGGATTGCGCGATCGACCGTCTCTTCAAACCCGGTGCTGTCTGCCGATACCAGCCTGTCTGCTTCAATCATCCCTTACCTCACAACGCGGCGCGCAGCGCTTCGCGGATTAGCGTTTCACTGTTGGCATCCGGACGCGCGATTTTACTCACCATTCGGCTGGCCTCCTGTGGTTTATAGCCCAGCGCCACCAGGGCAGCAACCGCTTCCTGTTCGGCGTCGTCATCGGACGGGCCGGCCGGCGAGGTCAGCACCAGATCCGCCGCCGGAGTAAACAGGTCGCCGTGCAGCCCTTTGAAACGATCTTTCATTTCAACGATCAGGCGATCGGCGGTTTTCTTGCCAATTCCAGGAAGCTTAACCAGCGCCGCGGCCTCTTCGCGCTCAACGGCGTTAACAAACTGCTGCGCCGACATGCCGGAAAGGATCGCCAGCGCCAGCTTCGGCCCTACGCCGTTGGTCTTAACCAGCTCGCGGAACAGCGTACGCTCCTGTTTGTTATTAAAACCAAACAGCAGCTGCGCGTCTTCGCGAACCACAAAATGGGTAAATACGACCGCCTCTTTGCCCACTTCCGGCAGTTCGTAAAAGCAGGTCATAGGCATATGCACTTCATAGCCAACGCCTCCCGTTTCCAGTAATACCAGCGGGGGTTGTTTTTCGAGAACGATGCCTCTGAGTCTGCCTATCACATGCTGCTCCTGCGTTAAGGGCTAAAGTATCTGCCGGTATCATAAAAAAAGGCTGGATAAATATCCAGCCTGATTTGAGGTTATCGCAAGCGTCCGCGCGCCAGATTTAGCCGGCTATCGCCTATCTGCGTCGCGTTCTGACTCACGTGGCAGTGGGTAATCGCAATGGCCAACGCATCCGCCGCATCCGCCTGCGGGTTAGCCGCCAGCTTCAGCAGGGTGCGCACCATATGCTGCACCTGGCTTTTTTCCGCGCTGCCGATGCCGACCACGGTTTGCTTGACCTGCCTCGCGGCGTACTCAAAGACCGGCAGATCCTGATTGGTCGCCGCGACGATAGCCACCCCGCGCGCCTGCCCCAGCTTCAGCGCCGAGTCGGCGTTTTTCGCCATAAACACCTGTTCAATGGCGAAATAGTCCGGCTGGAACTGGGTGATGATTTCCGTTACGCCCGCGTAGATCAGCTTCAGGCGCGACGGCAGATCGTCCACCTTGGTACGAATGCATCCGCTGCCAAGATAGCTTAACTGCCGCCCGACCTGGCGGATAACGCCATAGCCGGTAATGCGCGAACCCGGGTCAATACCGAGAATAATAGCCATCACGCATCTCCGGTAATAACGAATCCCTGAGACCCTAAATATTTCAGTTCACAGCCGGGCGGCCACGCAGCGCATCCCCGGGAGCGTAGATTCACTACGTGACCGGGGTAAGCGAGGAGAGCCAACGCCGCTGTGGGCTGAAAGATTACGGGCATCACAGCGTTGCGGCGACCTCATCAGAGATCTCGCCGTTATGATAAACTTCCTGCACGTCGTCGCAGTCTTCCAGCATATCGATCAGGCGCAGCAGCTTCGGCGCGGTTTCCGCGTCCATATCGGCTTTTGTCGACGGGATCATCGAAACTTCGGCCGCGTCAGCTTTCAGGCCAGCCGCTTCCAGCGCGTCGCGTACGGCGCCCATCTCTTCCCACGCGGTGTAGACGTCAATCGCGCCGTCGTCGTAGGTCACAACGTCTTCCGCACCCGCTTCCAGAGCCGCTTCCATAATCACGTCTTCGTCGCCAGCTTCGAAGGAGATCACCCCTTTTTTGCTGAACAGATAGGCCACCGAGCCGTCGGTGCCGAGGTTACCGCCGGTTTTGCTGAAGGCATGACGCACTTCGGCAACGGTACGGTTGCGGTTGTCGCTCAGGCACTCAACCATGACCGCCGTGCCGCCCGGGCCGTAGCCTTCATAAATGATGGTTTCCATGTTCGCGTCATCATCGCCGCCTACGCCACGAGCGATAGCGCGGTTCAGGGTATCGCGGGTCATGTTGTTGGACAGCGCTTTATCAATCGCTGCGCGCAGACGCGGGTTAGAAGCCGCATCGCCGCCGCCTAAACGCGCGGCGGTAACCAGTTCGCGAATAATTTTAGTAAAGATCTTACCGCGCTTGGCATCCTGTGCCGCTTTGCGGTGTTTGGTGTTGGCCCACTTACTATGACCTGCCATAAAAAACTCTCCAAAAATGCCGTTTTCCCGAAGCCTTCTGACCAGCAAAAGGCGGGGAATATTAGTTGGCGTTAATTACAAATTCTTCAATCGCCTGCCGGTTACTCCACGACTTGGTCAACGCGGCGGCTTCCGTCGCATCGACCCAGCGGTAATCCAGATGTTCGGTAAAAACAATCTGGCGTTCATGAGGGAGCGCAAGGCGGAACCAAAATTCCGTATTGCGCTCAACGCCCGGCGCATAGCGATGACGTAAATGAGAAAAAATCTCGAACTCCACCGTACGCTGACAGTCAATTAAGGCCAGATGCTCATCAGCAACATCTATCACGACCTCTTCCTTTACTTCGCGCGCGGCGGCTTGCAGCGCGGTTTCCCCCTCTTCCAGGCTGCCGGTTACCGACTGCCAGAAAGAGGCATCATCGCGCCGCTGCAACATCAGCACCCGCTTTGTATCTTCGGCATAAATCACCACCAGAACAGAAACGGGGAGCTTGAATGACATCTTACTTATTCTCCAGAGACTCTTTTGTCTCTTTCGCCACAACCTGAATACCTAATTCCCCCAGCGAAGTCGGATTAGCGAAGCTCGGTGCTTCGGTCATCAGACAGGCGGCGGCGGTGGTTTTCGGGAAAGCGATAACGTCACGGATGTTATCGGTGCCGGTCAGCAGCATCGTCAGACGGTCGAGACCGAATGCCAGGCCCGCGTGCGGCGGCGTACCGTATTTCAACGCATCCAGCAGGAAGCCAAATTTCTCCCGCTGCTCCCGCTCGTTGATCCCGAGGATACCGAACACGGTCTGCTGCATTTCGCCGCTGTGAATACGCACCGAGCCGCCGCCGACTTCGTAACCGTTAATGACCATGTCGTAGGCGTTAGCAATCGCCGTTTCCGGAGCGGCTTTCAGCTCGTCCGCGGTCATATCGCGCGGGGAGGTGAACGGGTGGTGCATCGCGGTCAGGCCGCCTTCGCCATCGTCTTCAAACATCGGGAAGTCGATAACCCACAGCGGCGCCCATTTAGCTTCGTCGGTGAGGCTGAGGTCTTTACCCAGCTTCAGGCGCAGCGCGCCCAGAGCGTCGGCAACCACTTTCTTATTATCGGCGCCGAAGAAAATCATATCGCCGTCCTGCGCAGCGGTGCGATCGAGAATAGCTTCAACGATTTCCGCGTTGAGGAATTTAGCCACCGGGCTGTTAATGCCTTCGAGGCCTTTTGCGCGCTCGTTGACTTTCATATACGCCAGGCCTTTCGCGCCGTAAATCTGCACGAATTTGCCGTACTCATCGATTTGCTTACGGGTCAGCGCCGCGCCGCCAGGCACGCGCAGGGCGGCAACGCGACCTTTGGCATCATTTGCCGGGCCGGAGAAGACGGCAAATTCAACCGCTTTCACCAGGTCAGCAATATCCACCAGCTCCAGCGGGTTGCGCAGGTCCGGCTTATCGGAACCGTAGCGACGCTCGGCCTCGGCAAAGGTCATGATCGGGAACTCGCCCAGATCCACGCCCTTCACGTTCAGCCACAGCTCGTGCACCAGCGCTTCCATCACTTCGCGCACCTGCGCCGCGGTCATGAAGGAGGTTTCCACGTCGATCTGGGTGAATTCCGGCTGGCGGTCGGCGCGCAGGTCTTCATCACGGAAGCATTTGACGATCTGATAGTAACGATCGAAGCCGGACATCATCAGCAGCTGTTTGAAGAGCTGAGGAGACTGCGGCAGCGCGTAGAACTTGCCTTTATGAACGCGGCTCGGAACCAGATAGTCGCGCGCGCCTTCCGGCGTGGCTTTGGTCAGCATCGGGGTTTCGATATCGAGGAAGCCGTGCTCGTCCATAAAGCGACGGACCAGGCTGGTGATTTTTGCCCGCGTTTTCAGACGCTGGGCCATTTCCGGACGACGCAGATCCAGATAGCGGTATTTCAGTCGCGCTTCTTCAGTGTTGACGTGGTTGGAATCCAGCGGCAGCGCTTCTGAGCGGTTGATGATGGTCAGATCGGAAGCCAGCACTTCGATGGCACCGGTGGCCATATCGCTGTTGACGTTTTTTTCGTCACGCGCACGCACGGTGCCCGTCACCTGGATACAGAACTCATTACGCAGTTCGGAGGCCAGCTTTAATGCATCCGCACGTTCCGGATCGAAAAACACCTGTACGATGCCTTCGCGGTCGCGCATATCGATGAAGATAAGGCTACCAAGATCACGACGGCGGTTGACCCAACCACACAGAGTCACCTGCTGCCCCACGTGGGACAGACGCAGCTGCCCGCAATATTCTGTACGCATGAGATATCCCTTAACTTAGCCACTGGCGGATTGTTGCCTGCTCTGCAGGCCACGAAGTTGCGGCTTTAGCTGAATGTCACAACTGAATGAAAAAAGGCGGCTATTATACTGGAAATTCTGCCGCGCGATAAGCCCGACGCAGTTTGTACGTTGCTTTGCTGCGCGCTTATTGGCTACGCTCACAAAAATTAACAAAATTTGTTACCCTGGAGCGGGAATGGCAACGGTATTGTAACGGCCAAACTACAGAAGATACGGGGATACTATGCCAGAACTCAATGCGAAAAAAACGGCGCTTGTGGTCATCGACCTGCAGGAAGGCATTTTGCCGTTCGCCGGAGGTCCACACCGCGCCGATGAGGTGGTCACTCGCGCCGCTCGTCTGGCGGAAAAATGCCGTCAGCAGGGCTCGCCGGTCATCTTGGTTCGCGTCGGCTGGTCTGCCGACTTCGGCGAAGCGCTGAAACAGCCGGTTGATGCGCAGACGGGCGCGCACGCGCTGCCGGACAACTGGTGGACCTGGCCGCTTGCGCTGGGCAAACAGGATGGCGATATCGAAGTCACCAAACGTCAGTGGGGCGCGTTTTACGGCACCGATCTCGAACTGCAGCTGCGCCGCCGCGGTATCGACACCATTATCCTGTGCGGGATCTCAACCAATATCGGCGTTGAATCCACCGCGCGCAACGCCTGGGAGCTGGGCTTCAATCTGCTGATCGCCGAAGACGCCTGCAGCGCGGCCTCCGCCGAGCAGCACCAGAGCAGCATGACGCATATTTTCCCGCGCATCGCCCGCGTGCGCAGCACTGAGGACATTCTCGCCGCGCTATGATCTACATTGGGCTCCCGCAATGGTCGCATCCGAAATGGGTGCGCCTTGGCATAACCAGTCTGGAACAGTACGCTCGCCACTTTAACTGCGTGGAGGGCAATACGACCCTCTACGCGTTGCCGAAAGCCGAGATAGTGGCCCGCTGGTTCGAGCAAACCCACGACGACTTTCGCTTCTGCTTTAAGTTTCCGGCAACCATTTCGCACAACGCGGCGCTGCGTAACTGCGGCGATCTAAGCCGCGAGTTTTTTACCCGCCTCGCGCCGCTGGAGACGCGTATCGGCCAGTACTGGCTGCAGCTGCCCGCGACATTCGGCCCGCGCGACCTCCCTGCCCTGTGGCAGTTTCTCGACGCGCTGCCCGCCGGCTTCACCTACGGCGTTGAGGTACGGCATCCGTCCTTTTTTGCCAAAGGTGACGACGAGCAGCAGCTCAACCGCGGGCTGCACCAGCGCGCCGTTAACCGCGTGATCCTTGATAGCCGCCCGGTGCACAGCGTTACCGCCCGTAGCCCGGCCGCGCTCGACGCGCAGCGTAAAAAGCCGAAGCTTCCGGTCCACGCGGTGGTCACCGCGCATCATCCGCTGGTTCGCTTCATCGGCAGCGACGATATGGCGCAGAACCATGAGATGTTTCGCGTCTGGCTCCAGACGCTGCCGAAGTGGAGCCGCTCGACCACGCCCTACCTGTTCCTGCATACGCCGGATATCGCCCACGCGCCGGCGCTGGTCGACACCCTGTGGGAAGATTTACGCACCGTGCTGCCAGAAGTGGGTGCGGCGCCGTCAATTCCTCAGCAGACCTCTCTTTTCTGATATCCTGCTATGATAATCGGAGCCATCTGACAAAGTGAAAGGGAGTTTTTTGTATGGTTAGCGCGCTGTATGCCGTCCTGGGTGCGTTATTGTTAATCAAGTTTTCTTTTGACGTCGTACGCCTGCGTACGCAGTACCACGTCGGATACGGCGACGGCGGCTTTAGCGAGCTACAGGTCGCTATCCGCGTGCACGGTAATGCGGTTGAGTACCTGCCCATCGGGCTTATCCTGCTGCTGTTTGTCGAGATGGACGGCGCGCAGAACTGGATGGTGCACCTTTGCGGTATCCTGCTTATCGCCGGCCGGCTGATGCACTCTTACGGTTTCCATCATCGGCTCTACAGCTGGCGCCGCTCGGGCATGAGCGCGACCTGGTGCGCGCTGGTGCTGATGGTGCTCGCTAACCTGTGGTATATGCCCTGGGAGTTGGTTTTCTCCTTACATTAGCGCACAATACGCCGTTTTCGTTTTTTCGGGTTTAACCTTATGTCTCACCGCGATACCCTTTTTTCCGCGCCGATCGCCAGCCTTGGCGACTGGACCTTTGATGAACGGGTTGCTGAAGTCTTCCCGGATATGATCCAGCGCTCCGTTCCCGGCTATTCCAACATTATTTCAATGATTGGCATGCTGGCCGAGCGTTTTGTGCAGCCTGATACCCAGGTCTACGATCTCGGCTGCTCCCTCGGCGCAGCCACGCTGTCCGTACGGCGTAATATTTCCCACGCCGGCTGCCGGATTGTGGCCGTAGATAATTCCCCGGCGATGGTTGAGCGCTGCCGTCGCCATATCGACGCCTACAAAGCGCCGACGCCGGTTGAAGTGGTGGAAGGCGATATTCGCCATGTCACCATCGAAAATGCTTCGATGGTGGTGCTCAATTTCACCATTCAGTTCCTTGAGCCCGATGAACGCCAGGCGATTTTGGATAAGGTCTATCAAGGGCTTAATCCGGGCGGCGCGCTGGTGCTGTCGGAAAAATTCAACTTTGAAGACGCCAACGTCGGCGAACTGCTGTTTAACATGCATCACGATTTTAAACGCGCCAACGGCTACAGCGAGCTGGAAATCAGCCAGAAGCGCAGCATGCTGGAAAATGTCATGCTCACCGATTCGGTAGAAACCCATAAAGCGCGGCTGCGCAAGGCCGGGTTCGAACACGCCGAGCTGTGGTTCCAGTGCTTTAACTTTGGCTCACTGGTGGCGGTGAAGTCCGGGGAAACGGCATGATCGATTTCAGCAATTTTTATCAGCGTATCGCCAAAGGTCCGCTCTCCCATTGGCTGGAGACGCTCCCTGCTCAGGTTGCCGCCTGGCAGCGCGAAGCCCTGCACGGTAAATTCCGCGAATGGGAGCGGGCCGTTGAGTTTCTTCCCGAGCTCTCCCCCTATCGTCTGGACCTGCTGCACAGCGTGACTGCGGAAAGCGAAGTTCCGCTGAGCGAAGGCCATCGGCTGCGGATTGAAAACCTGCTGCGCAACCTGATGCCGTGGCGCAAAGGCCCGTGGTCGCTTTATGGCGTGGATATCGACACCGAATGGCGTTCGGACTGGAAGTGGGATCGCGTTCTGCCGCATCTTTCCGATCTGACCGGCCGGACGATCCTCGACGTCGGCTGCGGCAGCGGCTATCACATGTGGCGCATGATCGGCGCCGGCGCTCATCTGGCGGTGGGTATCGACCCTACGCAGCTGTTTTTATGTCAGTTTGAAGCGGTGCGCAAGCTGCTGGGCAACGACCAGCGCGCCCATCTGCTGCCGCTAGGTATTGAGCAGCTTCCGGCGCTAAATGCCTTTGACACCGTATTTTCAATGGGCGTGCTGTATCATCGCCGCTCTCCGCTCGACCATCTGTGGCAGCTCAAAGATCAGCTGGTTGAAGGCGGCGAGCTGGTGCTGGAAACGCTGGTTGTTGAAGGTGATGAAAATACCGTGCTGGTGCCGGGCGATCGCTACGCGCAGATGCGCAACGTCTACTTCATTCCTTCGGCCGCTGCGCTGAAAATGTGGCTGGAAAAATGCGGTTTTGTCGACGTGCGCATCGTTGACGCCTGCATGACCAGTACCGAAGAGCAGCGCCGCACCGAATGGATGACCACCGAATCGCTGGCGGATTTCCTCGACCCGAACGACAGCAGCAAAACCCTCGAAGGCTATCCCGCGCCGCTGCGCGCGGTGATTATCGCCACCAGGCCCGAAACCCAGCAATCTCTGGCCAGAAAAGCGGGCTAACGCCGGCGGGCCAGGCATCGCGCCTCGGCGATCGGTAGCGAAATTTTGCCTAAAAAAAGGCCCCTGTTGAAATTGCAGGGGCCTGGTACGGGCAATCATCATATTGGGCGACATGATGTGCAGCAAAAAACGGTTTTCTTTCTCTACCCACAGAGTCTGAGCTCACCAGCCCGCAGGCTGCGCGCAAACAACTCGGGGCATTCAGGCGGAAATAATACTCTTCATTTCCGCCACCGCTGCGCCGTTAACGGCGTAGCGTGAATATTCATCTGCGTCGGCGTCTGTCGACATCGACAGCCGGGAATTACGAAAGCGCATCGGCGAAGGCAGCCACTGGCCGGCAGAGCTATGCACTTCCTTCACGCCGGCTTCCAGGAACTGCGACAGGTTCGCTGCCCTCACCCCTGCTCCGGCCATAATGATTGGAGTATCGCCCAGGGCAATAAGTTCCAAAATTAATGAAATACCTTTTTCTGCGCTCGCCTGCTGGCCGGAGGTCAGGATCCGCGCAACGCCTGATTCAGCCAACGCAGCGTAGGCCTGATGCGGGTTTGCGCACATATCGAAAGCCCGGTGGAAGGTGACCGCCAGCGGTCCCGCCGCGGCCATAATTTTATGCATACGCGCAGTATCAACCCGACCATCGGCGTCCAGAACGCCAATCACGAGGCCCGGGAAACCCAACTCCCTCACCGTTGCCACGTCGTCGAGCATCGCGGCAAATTCGCCCTCGGTGTAGCAAAAATCACCGCCGCGCGGGCGAATAATCGGATGCACCGGGATGGTCAGCGCCCTGCGGGCCGCTTTGAGCACGCCCAGCGACGGCGTTAGCCCTCCCTCCTGCGGCGCGGCGCACAGTTCGATGCGGTCAGCGCCGCGTCGCTGCGCCTCCTCGGCGCACTCCGTGCTGTAACAGCACACTTCCAGTAGCGTCATTCCCTTCTCCATTCACGCCGCGGGCAACACAGCATGTCACGATTTTTCCGTTCAGAAACCGCGTAGCTTCACACTGTTACGCATCCGTTTTTTCACTGGCGATAATTTGCTCGATGGACCACGGATGAAATTTGATCGTCACGCTCCCGTCCGTCACCGCCAGCGTCGGATTTGCCAGGCGCTCGCGCTCCCCTTTCGGCGAACTGGTTTTGACGAAGATCCCCGGCTGGCTGAGGCCGTCGTCGGAGAGCAGCGCCAGCGCGCGGGTATTAAGCGTTTCCGGGTCGCCGGCGAGCACAATCTCAACGTGCTCCCAGCCCTCGTGCGGATAGCACTTTTCCCCAGGCCACGGCAGCTCAACCACGCTAAAGCGCCAGTGCGCCGCGATGACAGGTTCATCCAGCTTAAACAGGCAGATTGGCCGACCGTTAATGGTGTTTTCTGAGAGCAGCGTGCCGCACTGCTCGAGCCCGAGCCGCCAGCGCTCAGCCGTCGTATTCTGATGACAGCGCAGAGAGATATGGTCCGCAGAGAGTGGCGCAATATCCAGCCCGAGCCGCGCGGCCAGCCTGCCTAACGCCTCGGTGAAGCGCGGCAGATCCGCGGTAATATCCTGAAGTTCTTCAATTTGCTGCCAGTTCGCCATTCTTGACCTCGGTGCTCGCTAAAGGGGGCTAATTTATCGCGTTTCCCGACGGCGACCAACCCGCAATCTTCTTTATTCCGCCCGCGCTGGTTATTCGTTAAGCGTGCCGCCCGGCGACGCGCGCGCAGGGCTGACGCAGGGGTGCAAATGCAGTATACTCCCGCCCTAATTTGTCCACATTCCGGCGCCACCCTGCAGGGGTTACGGCGCCTTAAAAGTAAGGTATTCCGGTGAATATTCAGGCTCTTCTCTCAGAAAAAGTCAGCCACGCCCTGATCGCGGCAGGCGCCCCTGCCGATTGCGAACCTCAGGTCCGCCAGTCAGCAAAAATCCAGTTCGGCGACTATCAGGCCAACGGCGTGATGGCGGTGGCTAAAAAACTGGGTATGGCACCGCGACAACTGGCAGAGCAGGTGCTGTCTCATCTTGATCTGAACGGCATTGCCAATAAGGTCGAAATCGCCGGGCCTGGCTTTATCAATATTTTCCTCGACCCGGCGTTTTTAGCGGAAAATGTTAGCCAGGCGCTGACCGCAGAGCGCCTTGGCGTTGCCCAGCCGCAGGCGCAGACTATCGTCGTCGACTATTCGGCGCCCAACGTGGCAAAAGAGATGCACGTCGGCCACCTGCGCTCCACCATCATCGGCGATGCCGCGGTTCGCACCCTCGAGTTCCTCGGCCACAAGGTTATTCGCGCCAACCACGTCGGCGACTGGGGCACCCAGTTTGGGATGCTGATTGCTTATCTCGAAAAGCAGCAGCAGGAAAATGCCGGCGAAATGGCGCTGGCGGACCTCGAAGGCTTTTACCGTGAAGCGAAAAAGCACTACGACGAAGACGAAGCCTTCGCCGAGCGCGCGCGCAGCTATGTGGTTAAACTGCAGGGCGGCGACGAGTACTTCCGCCAGATGTGGCGCCAGCTGGTCGACATCACCATGTCGCAAAACCAGATTACCTATAACCGCCTGAACGTGACCCTGACCCGCGACGACGTGATGGGTGAAAGCCTGTATAACCCGATGCTGCCGGGTATCGTTGCCGATCTGAAGGCGCAGGGCCTGGCGGTTGAGAGCGAAGGCGCCACCGTCGTATTCCTTGACGAGTACAAAAACAAGGAAGGCGAACCGATGGGCGTTATCATCCAGAAAAAGGATGGCGGCTATCTCTACACCACCACCGATATCGCCTGCGCCAAATACCGCTACGAAACCCTGCACGCCGACCGCGTGCTCTACTACATCGATTCCCGCCAGCACCAGCACCTGATGCAGGCGTGGACCATCGTACGCAAAGCGGGCTATGTGCCGGATTCAGTTCCGCTGGAGCACCATATGTTTGGCATGATGCTCGGTAAAGACGGCAAGCCGTTTAAAACCCGCGCGGGCGGTACCGTGAAGCTTGCCGACCTGCTGGACGAAGCGCTGGAGCGCGCGCGTCGCCTGGTTGCCGAGAAAAACCCGGATATGCCTGCCGACGAGCTGGAGAAGCTGGCTAATGCGGTCGGTATCGGGGCGGTAAAATATGCGGACCTGTCCAAAAACCGCACCACCGACTACATCTTCGACTGGGACAACATGCTGGCGTTTGAAGGCAATACCGCGCCTTACATGCAGTATGCCTATACCCGCGTGCTGTCGGTGTTCCGTAAAGCGGAGATCGACGAAAGCGCGCTGGCTGCGGCGCCGGTCATCATCACCGAAGATCGCGAAGCGCAGCTGGCAGCACGCCTGCTGCAGTTTGAAGAGACGCTGACCGTCGTCGCGCGTGAAGGGACTCCGCACGTCATGTGCGCCTACCTGTACGATCTGGCAGGTCTGTTCTCTGGCTTCTACGAACACTGCCCGATCCTCTCCGCTGAAAGCGAAGAGACGCGCAACAGCCGCCTGAAGCTGGCGCAGCTGACCGCCAAAACCCTGAAGACCGGTCTGGATACTTTAGGTATTGAAACCGTCGAGCGGATGTAATACCGCTCTGATAAACGATAAAGAAACCGGCTTATGCCGGTTTCTTTTTTTGCGCCCTCCTCCGGCCGCGCGGCGCAGAGCCGGTAAAGTTCGCCGTCAGAAATACCGGCGCAGATATTCCGTCATGCACAGGATCGCCATCGCCTGCCCGTACGGCATCGAGGTGAGCGGGATCTGGCGATAGAAATCGAGATTCGAGCCCATTCCGGTGCCGAATGAGGTTTGCAGCAGCTCCCCCTGTGGAGAGATATTTTGCACAATCCCGCGCATGGCCTTCTCCGCGACGCTCGCATACTCCCGGCTCACGTAGCGTTTACGTACCGCCTTCAGAATTCCGTAGGCAAAACCGGCGGTTGCCGACGCTTCAAGATACGAGTCCGGGTCGTCCAGCAGCGTATGCCACAGACCGCTCTCGTCCTGACATTGTGCCAGCGCCGCAATTTGCGTATTCAGTACCTGAAGCAGATAGCGCCGCACCGCGCTGTGCTCGGGGAGGTCCACCAGCTCGAGAAAGTCCGGGATCACCATCGTCAGCCAGCTGTTGCCGCGCGCCCAGCGGGCCCGGGCGAAATTATGCCGCCCTTCATAGCTCCAGCCGTGGAACCACAGCCCGCTTTCCCGGTCCATCAGGTTCTGCACGTGGAGTAAAAACTGGTACACCGCCTCTTCCACATACTGCGGTCGGTTGAGCAATTTACCGATCTTCGCCAGCGGAAGCACGGTCATCATCAGCGTGTCATCCCACATCTGCTGATGATTCTCCTCCGCCAGGGTAATGTGCTGCATCCCGCCATGATCGGTACGCGGCATCTCGTTCATCGCCCACTCGGCCCAGCTGTCGAGCCACGGCAGGTACTCCTGCCTGCCGGTCTCCTCATAGCGCCAGGCCAGGGTCAGGAATGGCGCCATGGTGTTGACGTTTTTGCTGGTCGCGCCTTCAGCGAAGCGATCCGCAAACCAGCTATCGATAATATCGCGCATCGCGATATCTCCGGTCTGCTGGTAGTACTGGTAGATCCCGTATAAACCGACGCCGTGGGTCCACTCCCAGCCGGCCCACCCTTTGGTATCAATGACCCTCCCATCGTCCAGCCGTAGCAGAAACGCGCCCGTTTCATCCTTAATATTGACCAGATTGTCGGTCACTTTTTGAATAAGCGCCTGCAGCTCGTTGCGCGCAATAAAGTGCTCCGGCTGACGCAGTAAGGGACTATGTTTGACAGGCCAAACCTTCATATTATTAACCTCTGTTGAATGTCGAATTCATTTCAGCACCCTGCTTCAGGGACGGCGCGGCAGGTTTATTACGATTCAAATAGCCAATGTTGTTATTTCCCCACAGGCATGAGTAAGGCATACCGGCCAGCATCTCCACCACCGCACGATCCTCGGCGCGGGTCAGCTCTGGCTGCACCCGGCCCGATTCGCGCATCTTGCGCGTTTCGGCGTGCAGCACGCCGTGGGTTTCGAGGTTGAGCTTAAAGCGCAGGGAGACGAGGAAACCGCAGGCCAGCACCAGCAGCGTGCCCACGCTGAGAATTAACAGGATGGTGTGGCTAACCTCATAGGGCTGCGTTTTCTGCCCGGAGACAAAGCCGGATAGCTGCATGATGATGCCCACCAGCATCACCGCCCCCGCCTGAGACGCCTTGCGGGTCAGCGTCATAATGCCGGCGAAAATGCCCTCCCGACGCTGGCCGGTAATCACCTCGTCGACGTCGGCAATATAGGTGTAGGTGTTCCACGGAACATAGTTGATCCCGCCGCGACCGAGGCCGGCAATGGCGGAAATCAGCAGCAGCAGCGAATAAACGTCGCTCAGCCCGGCATAATAAAGCATCGCATATGAGAGCGAGCCGAGGCCGAACAGAACCACCACCATCCGATAGGACGGCGCCGGCCCAAAGCGAATGCACAGCGGGATCATGGCAATGACCGCAATAAACTGGAAGATGGCCATAGTGCCGAGCAGGTTGGATGCCACCGCGGCTTCCTGCATCAGCACGAAGACCACGTAGTAGGTGAAGACGGCGTTAAACACGTCCTGAGCAATATAGCCGCCAAGATACATGCCCAAATGCTGGCGGAAGATCTTAATGCGCAGCGTCGAGGTGAGCTCGATAAACAGACGATTGAGGCTCTGCGCCAGCGAGAGATTACGCTTCTCCCCCTCGGCCCGCAGCGCCGTCTCCGACCACTCTTCGCGAGAGCGCTCCCAGGTAAAGAACCAGACAAACGTCAGCATCACTGCGCACAGGATCGAAAACACCAGGCTTGCGTAAAAGAAGGAGACGGCATTGTCCTTGCCAAAGTGGCTAAGCAGCACTCCCGGCAGGAACGAGGCCAGAATTGCCGACATTTGCGCCATCGAAATGCGCGCGCCGGAGAATTTTGTTTTCTGTTTAAAATCATCGGTCATTTCCGGAACCAGGGTTTCGTACGGCACCAGAATCATGGTGTAGACAATATCAAACAGCAGATAGGTCAGCAGGTAGTACCAGAACCCCATATCGCCCACCCACATCATTGAGTAGCTGAATACGCAGGGGATCCCCAGCAGGATAAAGAACTTTCGTCTGCCGAAGCGTTTGCCGAGCCGGGTGGAGCCAAAGTTATCGGTCAGGAACCCCATCAGCGGGCTAATGACCGCATCCAGCACTCTGGCGGTGGCAAAGATAAGCGTTGCCTGAATCGGCGATAAGCCGCAAAAGGTGGTGTAAAAATAGAGCAGCCATGCCGCGGTGAGCGCCGTGGTTCCCGCGCCGAGAAAATCGCCCGATCCATAGGCAAGATAATTAGCCAAACCGATTTTACGTGTTTTCATCGCCGTAAATCCTGTGTCGTTTTTTTTAGAGAACTCCGACAATCTTTCTGGCCAGGCCAAAAGGGAGTTGGTACCCGGCTACAGTAAAAGTATGGAAACGGGCTTACCTTTTCATTTTTGCCAGCCCTCGCCCGGCAATGGCAAAAACGCAAAGAGAGAGTGAACGCGCATCACCGATTTATAAAACAGCATTTCTTTTATAGCAAAACCAGAGACCAATTTTGTGGCTGGGTTGTCAAAATCGCGATTGCGCGCCCTCGGCAAGCGCGTACTTTGCAGCAGACAATAGCCCTTGCGGGAACAGGGAAATCGGAGTAAAGAAAAGAAGAAGGGTTATTTTGCGTATCTCAAGGAGGCTTGATGCCCTACTCACATCTGCTCGTAGCCGTTGCCCCAACGCCGGAAAGCCGTACGCTTATCAGCAAGGCGGTCTCTATCGCGCGTCCGCTTGACGCTAAAATTAGCCTGATAACGCTGGCAACAGACCCGGAAATGTATAACCAGTTTGCGGCGCCAATGTTAGAGAACCTGCGGGATCTGATGCATGAAGAGACCCGCGGCTTTCTCAACGGTCTGGCCCAGGATGCCGGGTATCCGATTGATAAAATCGTCATCGCCAGCGGCGAACTCGGCCATCACGTGAAAGATTTTTGCCAGCAGCATAGGGTGGATCTGGTGATTTGCGGCAACCACAATCACAGCCTGTTTTCCCGCGCGACCTGCTCGGCAAAAAATATCGTCGGCAGCAGCGGCGTTGACGTGCTGCTGATCTCGCTGGAAAAAGGCTAGCGCAGAAGCGCCAGCCTTACGACCGAGCTAAGCCAGTTTGGGGAAGGTTGCCACCTTATGCTGCAGGTGACTCTCCTCATTTCTCGGTTCTATCTGCTTCAGGTCGGCAATAAACCGCTCCTGCCAGCGGTGAATGTCATTATCCTTAACCACCGCCAGCATCGCCGAGTGGCGCGCAATACGTTCGGCCAGCGGCATGGTGAGCGCGCTGTCCAGCGCCGCGGCGACCTCATCGCGATCGTAGGGGTTGACGATTAACGCCGTCGGCAGTTCGTTTGCCGCTCCGGCAAACTGCGACAGCACCAGAACGCCGGGGTTCTGCGGGTCCTGGGCGGCAACAAACTCCTTCGCCACCAGATTCATCCCGTCGCGCAGCGGCGTCACCAGCCCGACGTCAGAATAGCGGAAAATTTTCATCAGCAGCTTGCGTTCAAAATGCTGATTCAGGTAGTAGAGCGGCGTCCAGCCCAGCTGACCATACTGGCCGTTAATGCGCCCGGCGGCGGTCTCCAGCTGGTGGCGGATATCCTGATAGGCCTGAACATCGCCGCGTGAGGTCGGGGCAATCTGGGTATAGCGAATCTTGCCGTGATGCTGCGGATATTTCTCCAGCAATGCCTCATAGGCCAGGAAGCGCTCCGGCAGCCCTTTCGAGTAGTCCAGCCGCTCTACGGAAAAGATATTCTGCACGCTCTTGAGTTCGCTTTTGAGCTGCGCCAGCTTCGGCGGCAGCGGCCCTTTGGCGCTACGCGCGATCTCATCAGGATCGATACCAATCGGGTAGACCGCGGTGCGGAACGGCTTGCCCCATGCGAGATGAGCTTTTCCGCTGCGGGTGGTCAGGCGGGTCTGCACCGCGATGCAGTCAAGAAATGCCTGCCGGTCGCTCTCGGTCTGAAAGCCCAGCAGATCGTAGTCGCAGAGCTGCTCAAGCAGCTCGGCATGCGGCGGCAGCGCGTTAAATATTTCCGGCGTCGGGAAGGGAATATGTAAGAAAAAGCCGACCCGATTATTGACCCCGCGCTGGCGCAGCTCGTGCGCCAGCGGCAGCAGATGATAATCGTGGATCCACACAATATCGTCAGGCTCAATCAGCGGCAGCAGTTTGTCCGCCAGCGTCGCGTTGACGCGCTGGTAGCCCTCCCAGGCGTCGCGCTGAAAATCGACCAGATCGAGGCGATAGTGAAACGCGGGCCACAGCACCGCGTTGGAAAAGCGGTTGTAGTACTCATCATGATCCTGCTCGCTAAGGTTAAAGGAGGCCCAGGTAATATTTCCCTGAGTCACCTTTTTCAACGGCTGACGATCGTCGCCAATTTCCCCGCTCCAGCCGAACCACAGCCCACCGGCCGCTTTTAAGGCCCCCATAATCCCCACCGCCAGGCCGCCGGCGCTGGCCTTTTTATCATCCGGTGGGGCAATACGATTAGATACTACGACTAAGCGACTCATAGCCATCTCTCCTGTCGGTTAGCGCGTCTGGTTGCTGTCCATTATTCGCAATATTATTTAGCCAAAGGTGCACCGCCGCGACGTCCGGCAAGCGCCAGCGCGCCTGCGTCTCGCCGCCGCCGACTTTTACCGAAACGCCGTCCAGCTGGTTAACGATGCCAAAACCCGCTTCATCGGTTAAGTCGTCACCGACGAATACCGGCCTGCGCCCCTCGAACGGCGCCTCCTGCATAAAGGCGGCAATCGCCTCGCCCTTGTTCACTCCGCGCGGTTTTATCTCGACCACGCACTTGCCTAACTGTAGCGCCAGCAGCGGATAGCTCTTCACCACCTCCTGGGCCAGCGCCAGCACCGCGCTTTGGTGCTGCGGCGCCTGACGATAGTGCAGCGCAAAAGCCATCCCCTTATGCTCAAGCTCACAGCCCGGCAGCGCCTCAAGCGCCAGCGCCAGGCGCGCATGAAGCTCCTTCTGTAGCGCATCCGGCAGGGAAACGATATGCGTATTCCCATTGATATCACGGCGCTCAGCTCCGTGGACGCCGGCCAGCGGCAGCCGGTGAGGACGGGTCAGCTCATCGAGCTCAACCATTGAGCGCCCTGAAATCAATGCCACCGCCCCACTGTGCTGCTGCGCGAGCTGCCGCAGCGCCTGAAGCGCGTTAACCGGGATAACAACCTGATCGGGATGAGGTTTGATATCGGCAAGAGTACCGTCAAGGTCAAAGAAAAATGCGCAATTTCCGGTTGGTACAGGCGGTACAGATATCTGGTCAGCCACCCTGAACTCCTCCTTTCATGACCAGCGTTTCGCTGGCTGTTAACGAATTGTTAGCCATGTAAGTATAGACAGTGTGACGGAGCTCGCCATTTTTGATAGTTATCACCAGCGCAGCGGGCGCTGGTGATATTCCAGGATTAAACTGAAAGGTTGGAGTATTTACACGCTACGCTTTGCCTTCTGCTTGTAGCGATCGAAGATAACCGCCGCCAGCAGGATCACGCCGCGCACCACGTACTGCGAGAAGGGAGAGATATTGAGCAGGTTCATCGCATTCTCGACGGTGCCGAGGATCAGTATCCCGGCGATCACGTACGAAATCTTACCGATCCCCCCTTTTAGCGACACGCCGCCCAGCACGCAGGCGGAGATCACAATCAGCTCATAGCCAATCGAGGTCATCGGCTGGCCGCTGGTCATTCGCGATGCCAGAATAATCCCCGCCGCGGCAGAAACCAGGCCGGAGATAACGAAGATAATAATCCTGGTACGCACTACCGGCACCCCGGCCAGACGCGCCGCCTCCTCGTTGCCGCCGATTGCCAGGGTATTACGGCCAAAGGTGGTTTTATTCAACAGCAGGCCGAAGATTATCAGGCAGCCCACGGTCAGCCAAATCGGCGCCGGCAGGCCGAACCAGTTGGCGTAGCCGAGGGTGAAGAAGCGCTCATCTTCAATGCCCACCGCTTTGCCATCGGAGATAATATAGGCCAGCCCGCGAACAATCTGCATCGTCGCCAGGGTGGTGATCAGGGCGTTGATTTTCAGCCTGGCGATAACAAAACCGTTGACCAGGCCGCTTAACGCCCCCAGCAGCAGGCCGGCGGCAATGCCAATCCACATGCTTTCGGTGAGGTTGATGACCACGGCGGTCGTCACGCCCGCACAGGCGATAACCGACGCGACCGAAAGATCAAAATCACCGGATGCCAGGCAAAACAGCATCCCGCAGGCTACCATTCCGGACATCGAAATCGCCAGCCCGAGTCCTTTCATATTGATGAAAGAGGCAAAGTTCGGCACAAAAATCACGCAGCCGATAAACAGCACGGCAAAGACGACCAGCATCCCAAACTGATCCCAGATACGGGCAAAGCTGAAGGCGGATCGACGGGTATTTGAGGTGGTAACAGAGGACATCATAGGCTCCTTTACTCAGGCGACCGCCTGGCTCACTTTTGGCATCGCAAGGCTTAACGCCTGCTGTTCATTCGCATCTTCATGCAGCAGCTCACCCGCCACTTCCCCTTCGCGCATCACGACGATGCGATCCGCAACGCCAAGCACTTCGGGTAAATCGCTGGAGGCAAAGACCACGGCCACGCCGGATGCCGCCAGCGCATAGATGACGTTGTAGATTTCATGCCTGGCGCCGACGTCGATACCGCGGGTCGGCTCGTCGAGCAGGATCACCTTCATCTCCTCGGAGAGCCAGCGCCCCAAAATCGCCTTTTGCTGATTACCGCCGGAGAGGTTCATAATCAGCTGTTCAGGTCCCGGCGTTTTAATATTAAGGGACTGAATATGTCGGTCGGCGTTCTGCGCCTCCCAGCCGTTGTTAATCAGGCAACCGGCGTGAATATGCTTACGTCGGGCGCTGATGTTGATATTGTCGCGCACCGAATGCACCGGAATAATGCCTTCGGCTTTACGATCCTCCGGACACAGCATCATCCCGGCCTGAATGGCCTGCGCCGGTTTACGAATATCGATGGCTTCCCCGTCGATGTACACCTGACCGCCGGCGATCCGGGTGCCGCCAAACAGCCCTTTCAGCAGCTCGCTGCGTCCGGCACCCACCAGGCCAAAGAGGCCGACGATTTCTCCGCTGCGCACCGCCAGGCTAACCGGCGTTCTCACGCCCGGCGCTTTTACCTGCTCCAGACGCAAGCGCTCATTGCCGTACTCGCGCGGCTTCCAGCCGTAGATATCGCCCAAATCGCGCCCCACCATCGCCTGTACCAGCGCGTCGTGGCTCACCGTTTGCATATCGTCGAAGGTGCGCACATAGCGGCCATCCTTGAAGACGGTGATCGCGTCGCTTAGCGCAAAGATCTCCGCCATGCGGTGCGAGACGTAAATAATGACCCGCCCTTCCTGACGCAGCTCGCGAATGACCCGAAACAGGTTGTCAATTTCACGGGCGGAAAGGGAGCTGGTCGGTTCATCAAAGGCGATAACTTTGGCGTTGCGCGTCAGCGCCTTGGCGATCTCCACCATTTGCCATTGACCAATAGAGAGATACTTCAACGGCGTCTGCGGGTCGATATCCAGACCCAGATGTTCCAGCTGCAGCCGCGCTTCGTAGTTAAGAAGCTTGCGGTCCACCATGCCGTATTTATGCGGAAGCTGGCCGAGGTAGATATTTTCCGCGACGGTCATTTCCGGTACCAGGTGCAGCTCCTGGTAAATAATGGCGATCCCGGCGTTAAGCGCCTCGGTGGCGTTGCTAAACGCCAGCTGCTGGCCGCGGATATGCAGACTGCCCGCGGTCGGTATATAGTTGCCGCTGAGGATCTTCAGCAGCGTGGATTTTCCGGCGCCGTTTTCTCCCATCAGGGCGTGAACCTGGCCGGCATAGCAGTCAAAGCTAATATCGGACAGCGCTTTAACGCCCGGGAAAGTCATGGTGATGCCGCGAAATGAGAGATAAGGGGTAGACTGTTGCATAACGACTCCGCTTTACTGCGCTCAGCCTCCCGCAGCTGCGGGAGGCATGGTTAGCAGGCCTTACAGCCCTTTTTTCGCCAGCTCTTCTTTGAAGTTATCGCGAGTAATCAGGACGACATCGGTCACCGCGGTGAATTTCGGCGGTTCGGCGCCCTTCGTTACCCAGTTGTAGAGCATCTCGCTGGTTTTGTAGCCGTGGATATCCGGGCTAGGCAGCAGAGAGCCGTAGAAGCCGGTGGCCTGCGCCTTGGAGAGCTCGTTGACCGCATCAACGCCGTTAATACCGATACCAATCACGTCCGGAGCCTTGAAGCCCTGCCCTTCGGTGGCGCGAACGCCGCCCAGGACGGTGTTATCGTTCATACCGACGATCAGCCAGTGTTTTACCTGCGGGTGCTGGACCAGCATCGAGTTGCCGGCATCGAAGGCGCCGGGAATATCGTTGGATTTCGTCGGCACGCGGTAGATCTGTTTATCCGGGAAGCCGGCGGCTTTCAGCGCATCCAGCGAACCGGTCGTGCGGCGACGCGCGGTATCGAGCTCATCGGCGGTAATCGCCATCACCCCGGTATCCTTCACCTCCCAGCCGCGTTTTTGCATCTCTTTATACAGCTCCTGGCCCTGCCGAGCGCCGATCTCGCTGGCGGCCATCATCACCAGCGGAACGCTCTCCATCGGTTTACCTTTGGCATTAACGAACTGATCGTCGACGGTGATCACTTTCATGTCATAGCCGCGAGCTTTGGCGACAATCGCCGCCCCGAGCTTCGGATCCGGGGTACAAATGACAAACCCTTTCGCACCGCTGGCGGCCAGGCTGTCGATAGCGTTGAGCGTTTTTTCGCCGTCCGGGACCGCGATTTTAATGACCTCAAAACCTAAATCTTTGCCGGCCTTATCGGCGAATTTCCATTCAGTTTGAAACCACGGCTCTTCCGGTTGCTTGACCAGAAAACCGAGCTTAAGCGTTTCCGCCATAGCTGATTGTGACATAACCGCAGCGAGACCAATCGCCGCCAGCGCTTTAGTAAATTTGTGCATGGTAAACTCCAGCTTAAATTCGCTTTTATGTAGGGAAATATCGGATCTAAAATTTTTATCAGGCTTAAAACAAGGCATTAGAAAAAACTCATCCAACGATGTCGTTGTTGAAATAGTAATAGCTGGAAATCAATTCTCCATACGAGAGCATTATCACACCACGGAATTACAGTAATTGAGTGCATAAATTCAGCGAAAAATGACATAAAAAAAGCGCTAATTGTCAGACAATTAGAGCAAGTATCAGCAGTATTATCCATATCACCAGCAGAGTTATCCCTGTGGCACGCCTCAGCGAAACGCGGGCAACATGCGGGCCCGCAATCGGCGGAATCTTTTTTCAATCCCCCGCTCCCGCCCTCCCGACGATTTCAGGCGGCAAAGATGACATCACGCTTTATTGATAAAAGCTTCATCGTCTTGAAATATTATTACGGAGAATATTCAGCAATAAAAATTAAAAAATGATCCAGCGCAATGTTAGCCAGCCGCATCATTAAATTAAATGCCGGGTTTAAACATCCGGCGCTTTTATTTGCACTAAGCAATACTCATGTAAACATCATATATCTACGTAATACGAATGAGCAGTTTGATAAGCCCGGTAAGAAAAACAATAAAAAATTAATAAAATCAAAATATTGTAAATTTACTCTCGTAGAGAAAACGTTGAGAAACGGCCTGCCACCACAGGATGGTGTAACTAAAGGTAAATCCCTCTGGTTAAGAGTTTTCTTAAGTAAATTCTGAGAGTATTCTATATTTGTGGTCATCAGCAATATCATTTCCGGCCACCAATGGAGAGCGTGGAATTATATTATTCCGCCAGTAAATTTTGCGTAAAGGTCTCGTATTGAAGCTGTTTGTAGGCGCAAGCCCTTAACCCGCGAAGGCCCCCTTCCAGATTAATAAGGATATTTTATGGTAATTGCAGAAATGGCTCAAAAGCTGAATAACCAGATGAATCTTGAGTTCCGCGCGTCGAACTCGTATCTGCATCTGAGCGAATGGTGCGCGCAGCGGCGCCTGAACGGCACCGCGACGTTTCTCCGCTCGCAGGCGCAGTCCAGCGTCACGCTGATGATGCGGGTATTCGATTTCATGAAAAAGGGCGGTGAGTGGCCTATCGTGAAAGCCGAAGGGACCTACCACCAGGAGTGCAGCTCCCTCGAGGATCTGTTTACCCAAACCCTTGCCGACTATGAACAGCGCAGCAGCCTGCTCGCCGGGCTGGCAGAAGAAGCCAAAGCGCAAAGCGATGATTCCACCTGGCGCTTTTTAACCCTGTTAGAGAAAGAGCAGCAGCAGGACGGCATTCTCCTGAAAACCGTCCTCGACGAAGTGCGTAACGCCGATAAGGCCGGCATCTGTCTGCAGCAAACCGACCGCCGCCTGATGGATCTGGTTGCTCAGCAGCGCCATTAATTCCGCTCCGGCGCACGCCGCATCAGCGGTTCCTTCAGACGGGATAAAGCCGGAAGCAACCGCTGCAACGCACCGTTGTAGGCACCGTTCGAGCGGTGAATGAAAGGTGCCTGATAATCCCCGTCCCGCTGCGTCCCGTCATCGCCAACCCTATTTCAGGGCGCAGTCGCCCTCTGTTCAGCATCGCTTCAGAGCTCCCCGGCATGACCCTCTCGTCCCGCTACCCTGACTTTTTGGCGCTCCAGCGCCATTTGTTATTCCTGAAAAGTATTAAAAACTTTTAACCCGATCGCATTACTGCGCAGGTAAATCACCTTACTGATGATTAGTGACCGGGATCACTTTTTACGCCATGAGTTAAGAATATAAAAACATCGTTTCAAAAATTTAAAACAAGAGGTTTATATTAATGGCAAGATACGCGGCTTCAGCCTCGCAAGGGCTGCAGGGAAGACCGATTTTGTTACGCCATCAGCTCGCCTACGGCGGCGGCAACTTACTGGGGAGCGGCGCGCTGGCAATCAGCGGCGCATGGTTACTTTATTTTTATACAACGTTTTGCGGGCTGACGCTGATCGAGGCCTCGTTAATTTTCTCGATCGCCAGCATTATCGACGCCATCAGTAACCCGTTAATGGGCTACCTGACCGATAACTTCGGTAAAACGCGGCTCGGCAAACGCTTTGGGCGGCGGCGCTTCTTTTTGCTCATCGGCATTCCGCTGATGATGTTTTACCCTCTGCTGTGGGTCGAGGGCCTCGGCTTTTGGTACTACCTCAGCACTTACGTCATCTTCGAAATTATTTATACCTCAATCATGGTGCCCTACGAAACGTTGGCCACCGAAATGACCGACGATTTCTCATTACGCTCTAAGCTAACCGGTTATAAAGCCATTTTTGGCAAGCTGGCGAACTTCCTCGCGGCCTTTATTCCGGGGCAGTTCATCCTGCTATACGGCAAGGATTCCGCTACTCCGTTCTTCCTGACCGGGCTGACCTATGGGATCATCCTTGTCACCGCTATCTCCTGCCTGTGGTACTGCAGCTGGGAGCGTCCGCGTGAAGAAGGAAGCAGCGTCAGCGAGAAGAAAGGGCTGCTTAATACGCTGCTGCTGCTGGCAAAAGATATGCGTTCGACTTTTTATTTACGCGTCTTCCGCAAGCATCTCGGCATGTATCTGTGTGGTTTTGGCGCAGAATGGCTGTTCGCCTCTATCTTTACCTATTTTGTGATCTTCGTTCTGCAGCACGATCCGGCGATGGTCGCCGGGCTAAACAGCCTGAACTCAATTCTGCAGCTCGTCTCTACCGCGCTGTTCATCGGCCTGTGCGTGAAAAAAGGCTTCAGCAAGCCCTATATCCTCGCGCTGAGCGTCGTCATTTTCTCGGTACTGCTGTACACCTCGCTGTGGTTCTTCCATCTTCCGGCGCACCTCGCCACCGTTCTGATGTTCGGGATCACCGTCCTGTTTGGCCTTGGCACCGGCGGCGTGTATTACATCCCGTGGACCGTTTACACCTTCCTTGCCGATGTGGATGAGATCTACACCGGCCGCCGTCGCGAGGGAATTTATGCCGGCGCGATGACCTTCTCCGGGAAAATATTACGCTCCGTCATCGTCTTCACCATGGGGGCTATTCTCAGCTTCTACGGATTCCAGTCGAAGGCGCACACCCAGCCGGAAAGCGCGGTAACGGCAATTGCCGTGGTGTTCTGTACCGGAGTGGTGCTGCTGGCTCTGGCAGCGATCGTGTTCAGCAAACAGATGAAGCTGGATCGCAAAGCCCATATGGTTGTCTTACAGGAGGTCGCGCGGATTAAAGCAGGAGGCAAAATCGCCGATATCGCGCCGGAGGTACGCGTTATCGTTGAGGATTTAGTCGGCCATCGCTATGAAGAGTGCTGGGGTAACAGCAAGCTGTTTAAGGGCGAAGAGGCTACCCCGGCCCGTCCCGCCGTCTCCCATCAGGCCTGATGACGCCCCGCCGCGGCCGGCGGCGGGGTAAAACGAATTAGTGCGCTTCGCTTTGCGGGGTGAACTTCAGCTCAATCAGCGCAATCGCCTTTTGCACCGCGCGCAGCGTAACCGGGTCGGATGACGAAGGATGGCTAGAAAAATCAATAGCTTTAAGCTGAGTCGCCATCTTTTCGCGCACCTCTACAGGGGCGATAACGTCAATGACGTCGAGGATCTGTTTGATAACCAGCTGACAGGCAACAACGTCGGAAACCAGTTCGTCTTGTTCGGTAAGGTGTTGAGACATTTTTTACTCCTTTTTGCAGGAGCGTAATAGTACCCTAAATCTGCTGAGATAAAAAAACCTGCCGCAGCAGGTTTTTTTATCAGAACATGCCGGCCGGCGGCACATCTTTGAAGGTCTTGCAGTAGGTGTCGAAAATGTTTTTCAGGATCTTGCGCAGCTTCATGGAGTCACTCCGTTTTGTTATGCAGGTGTTAATGTTTGTGCGACCATAATATGACCAATATCACAAAAATCAATTTAAATGTGCGCTAAATCACAAAAATAATTGCAGACTGAATTTTAAATTTAACAAAAAGCGAGCGGAGCCGGAGCGTTCCCCCTCTCCTGCTCACGATCTCTGCAGGCTATGGCAACAACACAATGACGACAAACATCTCCGCCCGGGAAGACCGGGCGTTCTCGGCGCCAGCGCTGCTGGTTGCCGGGGCTTTTTTCATGGAGTTTCTCGACGGCACGGTGATCGCCACCGCGCTACCGGACATGGCGAAAGATTTTGGCGTGGCGGCGGTGGACCTCAATATCGGGATCAGCGCCTACCTGATTACGCTAGCGGTTTTGATCCCGGCCAGCGGCTGGATAGCCGATCGTTTCGGCGCGCGCAGGGTCTTCACCCTCGCGCTGGCGATTTTTACCCTTGCCTCGGTATTTTGCGGCCTTTCAACCAACGTCGATACCTTCGTCGCCATGCGTATCCTGCAGGGGATGGGCGGCGCTTTGATGGTCCCGGTCGGCCGTCTGGCGGTGCTGCGTACCACCCCGAAACACCAGCTGATTAAGGCCATTGCGACGCTGACCTGGCCCGCGCTGGTGGCGCCGATCGTTGGTCCGCCGCTGGGCGGTTTTATTACCAGTTACGCCAGCTGGCACTGGATTTTCTTTATTAACGTCCCGCTGGGTCTCGCGGCGATGGCGCTGTCGCTGCGCATTATTCCCGATATCCGCGAGGAGGAGCGGCGGCCGTTCGATCTTCCCGGCTTCCTGGCCACAGCGGTTGCGATGGTCAGCCTGGTCAGCGCGATGGAGATCCTTGGCGATAACCGGCCCGAGGGCTGGAAAACCCTGGCTCTGCTGGGGCTTGGGATCGGCTGCATGCTGTTCTCGCTGCGCCACTTCCGCCGCGCAGCCTGGCCGATGGTGCGCCTCGATGCGCTGCAGGTCCCCACATTCCGGGTCACAATGTACGGCGGCTCGCTATTTCGCGCCTCCATCAGCGCCGTACCTTTCCTGCTGCCGCTGCTGTTCCAGGTCGGATTCGGTATGGATCCTTTCCACTCAGGGCTGCTGGTGCTCGCCGTCTTCGTCGGCAACTTCACGATTAAGCCCGCCACCACGCCGCTTATCCGCTGGCTCGGCTTTCGCCGTCTGCTGTTGATTAACGGTGCGCTCAACGTTATTTCGCTGCTGGCCTGCGCATTTTTGACCCCGCAAACGCCGGCGTGGTTAATTCTGCTGATCCTGTTTCTTGGCGGCGTGTTCCGTTCAATTCAGTTCACCGGCATCAGCACTCTGGCCTTTTCCGATGTGCCCTCCACGCAAATGAGCTACGCCAACACCTTGTTCAGCACCGCGTCGCAGCTGGCGGTTGGCCTAGGTATAACTCTTGGCGCGATAGGTATTCGTATCGGGGAAAAGCTGAGCGAATGGCTAACCTTAGCGACCCTGCCCGGCATCAGCTTTCGCCTGTCATTCGTGTTTATCGCGTTGATTTGTCTGGTAGGAATGGTGGATAGCCTGAAGCTGGCCGAGGATGCGGGAAGCAGCGTGTCGAACAAAAAAACCTAAGCGAAAGCAGGGCCAGCCGCGGCTGACCCTGCTGGTGATTAGCCGACGATTTGGCGAATAAACGCTTCGATCTCTTTATCCTGGCAATTCTCGAAGAAGCACTGCTGGAAGCGCGGGCCAGAGACGGCGGTTTTAACCAGTTCCGGGTCGATGGCGCGCAGCGTATCCAGGTAATTCTCTTTCACCACCGCCGCTTTCACCGTATTCAGGATACCGGCATTACGTACCTGCGGCTCTTTACGCTCTGGCGGATAGCCTTCTCCGTTACGGCCGGTGAACGCTTTTTCGAAAATAAAGCGCACGTTCAGCTCTGCGCCCCAGCCGAAACCTTTAGCAAACGGCAGAGAGAGCGCATTGCCGTTGTTGATCTGGGCAAACAGGAAAGCGTCGGCAGGATCGATACAGTAGCCGCACACCACGCCCGGGTGGATATTCAAAGACATCAGCGCGCCCTGCCCGGTGCCGCAGCCGGTGACTACGAAGTCCACCGCTTTTGAATTCAGCAGAATGCTGGCCATGATGCCCAGATGGATATAGGTCAGGTGATGATCGTGCTCATCGCTCATACCCACGTTGTAAACCGGGAAACCTTTCTCGTCGGCAACGGCGTTGAGCTCGTTGAGGATGATGGCATTTTTGTTTGCCTGGCTGTTTTCCATCATCAGTGCAATTTTCATGCTTTACTCTCCTGAATGCTTTGCGGGTACTTCCGCGCTAGGTCGTTAACGTTGGTATGACATTACTACTTAACAAACACACTTTCAAATTTTATGAAAAGTTGTTTTATAAATTACGTAGCGCTTCACACTTTTGCCCTCACGCTTCACTACCCGCCCTTCCCGCATCCGCTTTCCTGCCTGGCCCCAATCGGCAAACCCGCGCGAAGCTCTCAGTCGTCAGTCGTCCGGCATCTCATATTTATCCGGCGCGCGCTCATCGCTATTTTATTAAATATCAATTAAAACCATTCTCATTAATTATTAAATTGCCAATGCGTTTTATTCCCATTTGCATTTTTAATAAATGAGTTTTTTAATTTACTTTTTGCAAATAAATAAATAACAAATTATAGTGAGCACACAATAAACTTTATGCCTATATTTTGGAGCACGCGCTATGCTGAAAACAGAAATGATCGATAAGCTCAATGAGCAGATGAACCTTGAACTCTATTCCTCTTTGCTTTATCAGCAAATGAGCGCATGGTGCAGCTATCATAGCTTCGAAGGGGCGGCGGCGTTTCTCCGTCGTCACGCTCAGGAAGAGATGACCCATATGCAGCGCCTGTTTGACTACCTGACTGACACCGGCAGCCTGCCGTGCATCAACGCCATTGCCTCGCCGTTCGCCGAGTACGCATCGCTGGATGAGCTGTTCCGCGTCACCTACGAACACGAGCAGCTGATCACGCAGCAAATTAATGCTCTGGCCCACGCCGCGATGTCTGCTCAGGATTATCCGACCTTTAATTTCCTGCAGTGGTATGTTGCCGAGCAGCACGAAGAAGAAAAACTGTTTAAATCCGTTATTGATAAACTTACCCTCGCCGGTAAAAGCGGCGAAGGTCTGTACTTTATTGATAAAGACCTGGCAACGCTCGATACGCAAAAATAATGAAGTCGGCGACGATGCTTCGGCATTGTCGCCCGATTAATGCTGACAAATTTTGCTTTCGCTGGTATTAAACCCGGCGTCTGCGGCAATAAACTTCCCTTTCTTTTGTAGAAATATCACCAGCTCCCCAGCGGTCAGATTTTCCGCCGAACAGGTGTGAAAACGGGCGTCGCTACCAAAGCGGGCGACTATCGCAGCTTCAAGACTGGCAACGCTGTATGGTTCGCCCGAAGCGAGCATCATCTGCAGAACTTCATGACCGTGAATAGATTGCATAACTCCTCCTGTAAAGTGCCCAGATTAAACGACCTTACGGCCTAAAGTTTTGCGCCAGCGCAGCATTAGAGCGGTCTTCAGCATGTAAACTTTTCCTGACAAGCACTGTAACCCTCATTTGACGAGCCTGCCAATTTCACATACTCTGCGCGACATATTTTATTGTTAATTCCTTCATGGATAGAGAGAAACGTGAAGAACCGCACTCTTGGTAGTATTTTAATCGTGGCAGGGACCACTATTGGCGCAGGGATGCTGGCAATGCCTCTGGCATCCGCTGGCGTCGGTTTCGGCGTCACGCTCGGGCTGCTGATCGCCCTGTGGGCATTGATGTGCTATACCGCACTGCTGCTGCTGGAGGTCTACCAGCACGTCCCGGCCGATATGGGGCTAGGCTCTCTCGCCGCCCGCTATCTCGGACGCTATGGGCAGTGGGTCACCGGTTTTTGCATGCTGTTCCTGATGTACGCGCTGACGGCCGCCTATATTAGCGGCGCGGGGGAGCTGTTAGCCTCCAGCCTGAATCAGTGGCTGCAGTGGAACCTTCCGCCGGCCGGCGGAGTGCTGCTGTTTACCGCCATTGGCAGTGCCGTAGTTTGCCTCGGGACCTCTCTGGTCGATCTGTGCAACCGTTTTTTATTCAGCGCCAAAATTATTTTTCTCGCCATTATGCTGGCGCTGCTGATGCCGCATATTCATCAGATAAACCTGCTGACCTTACCGCTTCAGCAGGGGCTGGCGCTGTCGGCGATCCCGGTTATCTTTACCTCTTTTGGCTTTCACGGCAGCGTACCGAGCATCGTCAGCTACCTCAACGGCGATATTCGTAAAGTGCGGCGGGTATTTATCATCGGCAGCTTTATCCCTCTGGTTGCCTATATTTTCTGGCAGCTGGCGACTCTGGGCAGTATTAGCTCACCGACCTTTGCCGTCCTGCTGGGACAGCATGCGGGACTGAACGGCCTGCTGGAAGCCATCCGGGAAGTCGTCGCCTCACCGCACGTCGAGCTGGCGGTTCATCTGTTTGCCGATCTGGCGCTGGCCACTTCGTTCCTCGGCGTCGCGTTGGGATTGTTCGATTATCTGGCCGACCTGTTCCAGCGTAAAAATACGCCGGGCGGGCGCGTGCAAAGCGGCGTCATCACCTTTGTGCCGCCGCTGGCCTTCTCCCTGTTCTATCCGCGGGGTTTCGTGATGGCGCTGGGCTACGCCGGCGTGGCCCTGGCCGTACTGGCGCTGATGCTGCCTGCGCTGCTGGTGATGAAGAGCCGCCAGCAGCATCCGCAGGCGGCGTGGCGGGTTGTCGGCGGCACGCCGGCGCTATGGCTGGTCCTGCTGTGCGGTATCGCTATCGTGTTGATTCAGTTTTGTATCGCGATCGGCGTTTTACCTGCCGTCGGATAAAAGAGTAAGGGGCCCTGTCGGCCCCTTATTTTATTTCGCTAAGCAGCACTGCTTATATTTCTTACCGCTGCCGCACGGGCACGGATCGTTACGTCCAACCTTGGCATCATTTCTGATTGGCTGCTGCACTTCCGCCGGCTGCGCATGCTCCGTCCAGTATTGATAGAGCGCCAGCGCCGCGGGTTTAATACGCTCCACGCTGGCAAGAAAATCGTCGACAGAGAGCGCTTCAACCGCCGGGAACTGCGCTTCCGTCCCGTGCAGAGCGATGATATCCAGCTCGGCCTGCAGCTCCGCCGGTAAAGCGGCCCAGTTGCTCAAGCCGACGCCGCGCATATAGCCAAAGCACCACTCGCCAACGATAGTCAGCTCCTGGCCTTCCTCTTCACGCGTGCCAAACAGCGGCTCGAACTGCTCCGGATAGTCGTCCAGGCGCTCGGCGACATCGCTCATATGCTGGAGAGTGAGGTTAACGAAGCGGTCGCGCTCGCGATCGTTTGCCCAGCGCGGTACGTTGTCGGCACCGCCCCAGATAGCCAGCAGCCACCGGGCGGGCTCAATTTCAGCAGGCCCGGAGAGAATCGCCGTCAGCAGGCCATCAAGCTCGGAGACATCAAGAATGGCGCCGTCGGTGGCGTATTTCGACAGGATATCGTCCAGCCATTCAAGTTCGCTTTCGTTCAGGGGTCCGGTTTTCATAAACAGGCTCGTCGTCTTATAAAAATGGCGCATACAGTAGCGGAAATGCCGGGAGAAAACCACCCGGCGCGGGCATTCTGCGCGGGTTAAATATCTTTAATAATGCTCGAGCGCATCGTTTCATATTCACTTTCGCTGATCGTACCGTCATCGCGCATTTTCGTGGCCTGGGCCAGGCGCTCTCTGACATCGTCGGCGGAAGAAACGGGGGCGCTCTGCGCGCCGTCGGCGTTATCTTGCTGCGCATCGCCAAAGCGGTTAACCCCGGCGGTACCTCGGGCGAACAGCAGCCAAATCGACATCACCAGCGACATGATTCCGCCAGCGACCATCAGCCATACCCATGCCGCAGCCCCGCCGTCTTCAACGCTGCCGGCAACGCCAATCAGGCCGATAATCAGGATCAGAAAAGGCGCCAGCAGCCACCAGCCGGATCTGTTCAGATCGTGCAGGCGTCGTACCGCCACCGCGATACCCGGAATAATAATAATCAGGCTAAACAGCCCGCCGATAACCGGGATCAGCCCCAGTACCGCGGACAGCACAAAGTTAGCGACGGTAAATACGGCGTACTCTTTGCGCGCCGAGCGGCCGCGAAAGGTGGCATATTTCCGAAAACAGTTACCGTAGCTTTCAAGCAACGTGGCCATAAGATCCCTCATCAAAAATAATTATTATTGCCGTGACGGCATATTGTCCCAAAGGCAGTTTATCCGGCCCGCAGGCGCGCACCGGGCGCTATTTTAGCGCAGTTTTCCCGGAATGTGCCGGAGAAAACTTAGGGCTTGACCGCCAGGCGCCATGACGATAATGCGGCAAACCAGCCTCATACGCTGACGAAGCGTCCGTTTGCCACTTCCGTCTGGCCATCGTCATAGATCCACGCCCGCAGCGGATGGTTCGCTTTTGCCGCATTATAATCAACGCACACCACCCGCTCGCTCAGCGCCTGCGGTTCGGCGGATAGGGTGTAGTGCCCAACGACCACGGGAACCTCGGGCAAAAGGTGAGCGTTTTTTTCCAGCGCGATATCCGGGATGCTGTCAATCATCTCGGGCTGGACCTGAGCAATCTGGCGATAGGTTGTTGCCTCATTCAGCCACCAGCGGATACGAATATGGCGCCGCTCGATCCCGGTTTTATCCTGAAAGCTATAGCCCTCAGGCAGCGCCAGCTCTGGCCCCTTGAGTATCGTCTCCAGCAGGTGGAACAGGACGTGCCGTTTATCAAAGGCGTGTACCCAGCACTCCGGTTTCAGCCGGTTCTCTTCATCGAGCCACGGGCGAAGCTGGGCAATAGCGTCCTTGTCCCAGCACGCGTGCACCGCACGGATATCGCCAAAATCGACAAACAGCGGCAGCGTTTTAAACCACTCAACCCACCGCAGGTGCTGCGCGCTGTCTTCCGTGACGTCGTTGAGGAAGGCCTGATGCTGACGGCGGTTATTCGGCGTATGCGGGCGCAGGGGCTGCGCCGTCTCCGGATGCCGCATCAGCCAGCCAACGGCATTAAATTCATGATTGCCCATCAGGCAAACGGCGCGGCCCGCGGCCACATCTCCCCTCACCTGTTCCAGCACGGAGGCATGATCGATGTGGCTCCCCGGCTGGTTATCAATAAGGTCGCCGACAAAAATCAGGAGGCTGCGATCCAGATTCTCCCGGGACTGCAGATGACCCAGCAGAGCGGAAAGCTTGCCGTACTGGCCATGAATATCGCCAATAAAAATTTTGCGGCTCCTGGGCAGGCCTGAAACGGGCATCAGAACTCCTCGTTATTTTTGATAAGTACGATCTTACGGATAGTAACAGGGTTAGCGGGCGAAGCCCTGCGCGGCAAGGGAATATGCTGAAGGGAAAGATAATATTATGAAGTGATATTATAAATGGCGGATTTCAGACACAAAAAAACCACCCGTAGGTGGTTTCACGACACTGCTTATTGCTTTGATTATTCTGCATCATCCCAATGGTACCCGGAGTGGGACTTGAACCCACACAGCGCGAACGCCGAGGGATTTTAAATCCCTTGTGTCTACCGATTCCACCATCCGGGCTCGGGATGTAAATTGGAGGCGCGTTCCGGAGTCGAACCGGACTAGACGGATTTGCAATCCGCTACATAACCGCTTTGCTAACGCGCCCTTAATGCTGCAACACCCGCAACTGCCGATGTTTTTAAACTGGAGCGGGAAACGAGACTCGAACTCGCGACCCCGACCTTGGCAAGGTCGTGCTCTACCAACTGAGCTATTCCCGCATTATCAAGGTAATTGCTAATCACTTGATTTTGTTATCGTCTGGCGAGTCATGCCGCCGTTCGATGCGATGCATTCTACTTACCTGGCGCAATGAGTCAACGATATTTTTTAAAACCTTGCGTCGTTTGCTGAAAATTACGCCGAAACGATCACTGATCAAGCAAATCGCCGCGCGCCGCGTTCAAATATTGCAGCATTGACCACAGAGTTAGCACCGCCGCGACGAGGAACAGCACGATCCCTGCCCCTTCAACCCACTCATTTGGCCGCCACAGCATCCACACCAGCGCCGTCATCTGCGCCGTCGTTTTGACTTTGCCGATCCAGGAAACCGCCACGCTGCTGCGTTTACCCAGCTCAGCCATCCATTCGCGCAGGGCAGAAATAATGATTTCACGGGCGATCATCGTCGCGGCCGGCAGAGTAACCCACCAGGTGTGGTAATGCTCGGCAACCAGCACCATCGCAATCGCCACCATAACCTTATCTGCTACCGGATCGAGAAACGCGCCAAAGCGCGTGCTTTGATTCCAGCGGCGCGCCAGATAACCATCAAACCAGTCGGTTACTGCGGCGACGAAGAAGATCAGCGCACAGGCGAAAGGTGCCCATACCACGGGAAGGTAAAACGCCAGCACAAAGAACGGTATCAGTATGACGCGAAACAGAGTAAGCAATGTAGGGATATTAAATTGCATAGTGACGGGTAACTATCTGTTAGAAGTAAAAATTAGCCCTATGTTGCTACAGAGCCCCTAATGTTTCAACGAGTAGAAGATCTTTTCTGCCAGACCGTGAGATATACCCGGTACTTTGGCTATCTCTTCGACGCTGGCTTTCTGTAACCCCTGCAGGCCGCCCATATACTTCAGCAGCATCTGCCGACGCTTTGGCCCCACTCCTTCGATAGTCTCCAGCGTGCTGGTGCTTTTAACTTTTGCCCGCTTTTTACGATGTCCGGCGATGGCATGATCGTGCGACTCATCGCGAATATGCTGAATGACGTGCAGCGCGGGAGAGTCCGGCGGCAGGCTAAAGCCTTCGCCCTCAGGCTCAAAGAATAGCGTTTCCAGGCCCGCCTTACGATCGCTGCCTTTTGCTACCCCTAATAATAGAGGATGATGTTTATCCCAGGCCACATCCAGCTCGGCAAACACGCTTTTCGCCTGCCCGAGCTGCCCTTTACCGCCATCTATCAGGATAACGTCCGGGATCTTGTTCTCTTCGATAGCTTTACCGTAGCGCCGGCGCAGAACCTGGTTCATCGCCGCATAGTCATCCCCCGGCGTAATCCCGGTGATATTATAGCGACGATACTCGGCGCGCAGCGGCCCGTTGCTGTCAAACACCACGCACGAGGCGACCGTCTGTTCGCCCATCGTGTGGCTGATATCAAAGCACTCCATGCGCTTCACCGCCGGCAGCTTGAGCAGCGTTGCCAGCGCCTGCAGGCGCTGATGGATGGTTGACTGCTGGGAAAGCCTGGTCGTCAGCGCCGTCGCGGCATTGGTGCGCGCCAGCTTGAGGTAGCGGGCGCGATCGCCGCGAGGCTTAGTCTGGACATTCACCCGCCGCCCCGCCAGCTCGGAGAGCGAATCCGCGAGCAGGGTTTTATCGCCAAGGTTAAAATCGAGCAGAATCTCCCCAGGCAAGGTGCGCATCTGGCTGCCCTGCAGGTAGAACTGGCCGACGAAGGTCTCCACCACTTCCCCGAGCTCGGTGCCGCCGGGAACCTTTGGAAAATAGCTGCGGCTGCCCAGCACTTTCCCCTGGCGGATAAACAGCACGTGGACGCAGGCCATGCCTGAATCAAAGGCGACGCCGATAACGTCCAGATCGTCGCCATTATTTGAGACAAACTGTTTCTCCGTCACCCGGCGTACGGCCTGGATCTGGTCGCGAATGCGCGCCGCCTCTTCAAACTCCAGCGCCCGGCTGGCCCTCTCCATGCGGGCAATAAGCTGCGTCAGTACCTGATCGTCTTTGCCGGCAAGGAACAGCCGAACGTATTCAACCTGCTGAGCATACTCTTCGTCGCTAACCAGCCCGGCCACGCAGGGGCCCAGGCAGCGGCCAATCTGGTACTGCAGGCACGGACGCGAGCGGTTGCGATAGACGCTATTTTCGCACTGGCGAACGGGAAAGATTTTTTGCAGCAGCGCTAACGTTTCGCGAACCGCGTAGCCGTTCGGGAAAGGACCGAAATATTCGCCCTTTGCATGCTTTGCGCCGCGATGGGTCGCCAGCCGCGGATGGGTATCGGCGCTGAGAAAAATAAAAGGATAGGATTTATCATCACGCAGCAGCACGTTGTAGCGCGGCTGATACAGCTTGATATAGTTATGTTCAAGCAGCAGGGCTTCCGTTTCGGTATGGGTTACCGTCACGTCTATTTGCGCGATCAGAGCCACCAGAGCCTCGGTTTTACGCGAAGCCAGGTTGCTGCGAAAATAGCTGCTTAGCCGTTTTTTCAGATCTTTTGCTTTACCCACGTAGATAACGGTACCGCCAGCATCGTACATCCGATAGACGCCCGGCTGGCTGGTTACTGTCTTCAGGAAAGCTTTAGCATCAAAAACATCACTCACAGACTTGCTAACGACTCCGCATTGCACAGGCCATGGCGGATTGCCAGGTGAGTCAGCTCAACGTCACCGTGGATGTTTAATTTACTGAACATCCGATAGCGATAGCTGTTCACCGTCTTGGGACTCAGATTCAGCTGCTCTGAGATCTCATTGACCTTCTGACCTTTAGTGATCATCAGCATAATCTGCAATTCTCGTTCCGACAAACTGGCAAACGGCGACTCCGTCTTTTCCGGCTCGATCTGGCTGAGCGCCATCTGCTGGGCGATATCCGAGGCGATATAGCGCTGCCCGGATGCCACGCAGCGAATCGCATTGACCACCTCCTGCGGCGCGGCGCCTTTACTCAGGTAGCCGGCAGCCCCTGCCTGCATGACCTTCGCCGGCAGCGGGTTTTCGGTATGTACGGTGAGCATAATGACTTTGGTATCGACGATAGAACGCGCAATTTTACGCGTCGCCTCAAGACCGCCAATCCCCGGCATATTCATGTCCATCAGGACAACGTCAACGGGATTAGCCCGACACCATTTAACGGCATCCTCGCCGCAGCAAGATTCGCCGACGACGTTAATCCCTTTTATATCTTCCAGAATGCGTCGTATCCCTGCGCGCACCAGTTCGTGGTCATCAACAAGAAGGACGTTGATCAAAGGAATAATCTCCAGAATTAGGGATAACACAACTGATAGTTTATCGAACCCATATTACCGGGTTTTGGCATAATTTTAAAAGCCAAAAGTGTTCTTCAGAGGATTTATCTGCCATTTATGGCAAGTTGTTTGCACACCTGGTGGAAACCCATACATAACAGAGAGTTGTATAAGGTCGTATTTTTAACATTCGTCATACAGAAAACGTAATAAACACAACACAATACTAGTTGATAAATACGAAAGAAAATATGTAACAATAATTAACTCTAAAAATCACACCAAAAATTAACAATTTGTGGGCGGCGGAACGGGCTTTATCCAGGAAATTAAACCCTCTACAGCTCTGATCAGAGAACACAAATTACGCGCTCCTTTTTTTTGTTCCTCTTGTGGTATACTGCGCCGCTTTGAGATTTAGTATTGCGCAAAAGCGCAGATAGCAAACGAGGATATCGATGAGCACACCAGATTTTTCCACTGCAGAAAATAATCAAGAACTGGCGCAGGAAGTGACCTGCCTGAAAACGCTGTTGACGCTGATGCTCCAGGCAATGGGTCAGGCCGATGCGGGTCGGGTGATTATTAAGATGGAAAGGCAAATCACGCAGATGGAAGATGAGGCTCAGGCTGCCGTATTCTCCAGCACCGTTAAGCAAATTAAACAGGCTTACCGTCAGTAACAATAAACCGGCTGAAAGTATAACTGACAGCCGGTTTCACGCCTGACACGCAGAACGATGGGCGAACTCAAATTAAGCCAGTGGCGACCGCATAACAGGCTATTTGCGTTTTATTCGGTGCGTTGAACTTTCGTTGCATATTTTTCTGATGAAAATTGACGGTATTTTCTGAGATAGACAGAATTATCGCGACCTCCGCCGAGGTTTTCCCTTCCGCAGTCCATTTCAAAATCTCCAGCTCACGCCGGCTGAACTTCATTTCCGGCGGCATCACCATCGCGTCCTGCAGGCGTAATAGCGTTAACAAACTCAGCTCGATCAGCGTTCTCAGGCGCATTTCCAGTTCGTCTGCCGGATAGGGCCCCAGGCTACGACTCTGCCCTGAGACCGAAAGAAAACCCTGCGCGTGGTTGGGTAAGGTGAGGCACTGTGTGATCCCCTTGACCAGCCCGTGATCGCGCGCGCCATCCCAGAGCTCCGGGGCATCACGAAATAGCCCGTCATTCCACGGCAGGTGACCTCGAAGAAAGTTTTCCGGCCGCAGCACCGGATCGATGGCGAAATAGTTCTCGGCCTGATAGTGCGCCATCCACGCCTGCGGATAGGTCGTCTGCAGCGTTACCCTGGGGCGCGTGAAGGGCACGGGATGGCGTACGCAGAGAGCAAAATAGTCGTATTCCAGCCCTTCCGTTTGCTGCTGCAGGAGATTATAAACATCCTCCCCCGTCGAGATTGACTGAAATTGTTGCAGCATTTCCCGCCGCCAGCTGAAAAAATCATTGTCCCTCATAACCGACCAAATAACTCCTGAGTAATTATCATTATTACAAATACAAAAACTAACACATAAATCTTATTTATATGTATAAAATATCGTATACACCGCACATATTAGATCGTTACCGGTGCTATTCAGCGCCGACGGGAGAAGAGAATGTTGTCTCATTTATCTCAGCCGAGGATATATTCTCAACTGTGGAAGGAGTTTAGCGCTCAACCTGCCGCAGATATTGCATTCTCTCAGGCGCTCCTGTTTTGCCGTCAGCGATAAGGTCGGCGTATCGATCCGGCTAACCGGCACGAACCGACATAGTAAGAAGGGATTGTTCCGGGAAAACGCTGCGCGCTTCTAATATAAAAAAACCAATCGATAAGCAGCGTTTAATAGTTCTGCTCTCTCAGACCGACGCCATCGCTCAGCGCTATCGCCCTACTCGTCCAGGAGGATTGTCACTTCGCGACTCAAGCGCTCGTCGGCGTTCGGGCGCCGGCGTTTACCTATACGGCTGGCGGGAGCGCCGGTCATCTGGTCGCTCCCGCCCTCTTCGCCGGGCTCAGCTACCGCAAGCCGGTAGCCATTACTGCATCAGGAATTTTTCGAGGAACTGCCGCGTGCGCGGCTGCTGCGGATTGGCGAACAGCGCCTTAGCCTCACCCTGCTCGACGATACGTCCCTGATCCATAAAGATAGCCCGGTCGGCCACATCGCGGGCAAAGCTCATTTCATGGGTTACGATAACCATAGTGCGCTTCTCCTGCGCCAGCTGACGGATCGTATTCAGCACTTCGCCCACCAGTTCAGGGTCCAGAGCCGACGTGGGTTCATCAAACAAAATGACATCCGGACGCATCGCCAGCGCGCGCGCAATCGCCACGCGCTGCTGCTGGCCGCCGGAAAGACGGCGCGGATAGCTATTCTCTTTCCCGCTCAGCCCAACTTTCGCCAGCAGTTCGCGCGCCCGGGTGATGGATTCGTTTTTATCTTCACCCTTCACGATAACCGGCCCTTCGATGATGTTCTCCATCACCGTGCGGTGCGGGAACAGGTTGAAGTTCTGGAAGACGAAGCCGACGTGCTGGCGCAGACGGCGAATCAGCCCCTTCTGCTGGCTGAGACTGCGCGCGGTATCGATAGTGACGTCACCGACCCGAATGGTGCCGCTTTCCGGCTGCTCCAGCAGGTTGATGCTGCGCAGAAGGGTCGTTTTACCAGAGCCGCTGGGGCCGATAATCGCCACCACTTCTCCCTCCGCCACCTCCAGGTCAATACCGTGCAGCACCGTCTGGCCGTGGAACTTTTTCACCAGGTTTTTGACTTCAATGGCACTCATTTTGGATCACGCTCCTGGCGATTAAGCTGATTTTCAAAATAGTTTTGCAGCGTCGACAGCACCGTCGCCATCACCCAGTAAATCAGCGATGCGGCCAGATACATGGTGAAAACTTCCAGCGTGCGGGAGGTAATAAGCTGCGCCTGACGGAACAGTTCCGGTACCTGAATAGTCGCCGCCAGCGAAGTATCTTTCACCAGGCTGATAAAGCTGTTGGAGAGCGGCGGCAGCGCGACGCGCGCGGCCTGCGGCAGAACCGCCCGGCGCAGGGTTTGCCACGGCGTCATGCCGATGCTCGCCGCCGCTTCCCACTGCCCTTTATCAATAGAAGCAATCGCCGCGCGCAGCGTTTCGGCGGCGTATGCCGCGGTATTGAGCGACAGGCCAATCATCGCCGCCGGAACCGGATCCAGTTCAATGCCAAACTGCGGCAGGCCGTAGTAAATCATAAACAGCTGGGCGATCAGCGGCGTGCCGCGGAAAATAGAAATGTAGACCCGCGCCAGCCACTTTACCGGCCAGAGGGGCGACATTCGCATCAGCGCGAGGATAAAGCCCAGCACCAGGCCAAAGAACATGCCGCCGATGCTCAGCTGTAGCGTAAATACCGCCCCCTTGAGGAGATAAGGTGCGGAATCAAAAACCAGTTGGATACTCTCTTGCATTCTGTTTGTTCTGCTTTAGATATGAGGATGGTAGGCAAACAGCGCCGGCGCTCCGCCGGTGTGAATAAATAAGATCGGCCCTTCATCCTTAAAGCGCTTCTGCTGAATACCGTCGATCAGCCCGGCCATCGCCTTCCCGGTATAGACCGGGTCCAGCAGGATACCTTCAAGCTGCGCCAGCAGTTTTACCGCTTCCATTCCTTCGTCATTCGGCGTGCCGTAGCCTGGCGCAAAATAGTCGTCCCACAGCGTAATCTCTGCTTTTGCCTGCAGTTCGAGGCTATTCGCTACCGCCTGCTGCAGGGCAACGACTTTCGGTAGCTGGTCCGCGACTTTGCGCGACACGGTGACGCCAATCAGTTCGGCCCCCGGCATCAGCTGTTCCAGACCCACCGCCAGGCCCGCATGGGTGCCGGCGCTGCCGGATGCCACCACGACAGACGACAGCTCTACCGCGCCTTCGCACTGCTGGGCGATTTCCAGCGCGCTTTCCACATAGCCCAGCGCACCCAGCGCGCTGGAGCCGCCGACCGGGATCACATACGGCCGGTAGCCCTGAGCTTCGATACGCGTCGCCAGCTCTTCCAGCTGCGCATTGGGGTCGGTCAGCGCATCGCACATCTCAACCTGAGTATTGAACAGATCCAGCAGCAGGCGGTTGCCGTTAGTCAGGTAGTTCTCTGCGCGAGTGCCAATCGGGTTTTCCAGCAGCGCCACGCAGTGCAGGCCAAGCTTAGCCGCCACCGCCGCCGTCTGACGAACGTGGTTGGATTGAATAGCGCCGGCGGTGATCAGCGTATCGGCGCCTTCCCGCAGCGCATCGGCCGCCAGGAACTCTAGCTTGCGCAGCTTATTGCCGCCCATAGCAAGCGGGGTCACGTCGTCACGTTTGATAAAAATCTCGCGACCGAGATGATCGGACAGGCGCGGCAGGTATTCCAGCGGCGTCGGGGCGCCAATCAGCTCCAGGCGCGGGAAACGCGTTAAATTTTGCAGTGACATGATATCTCCTGACTGAGAGCCTATCCCTCAGGCGTTATTATTCCAGGCAAACTGGCCCATAAAATAGCCTGATGAAACAGGCCCTTTATCTTTATTATGCACGTAGTTGCGGACGAAATAAAAAAAGGCGCTACCATGAGCGCCCTTTTTCACCGCCGGCCGTTATTTCGTCACGTCAGCGCCAAACCATTTTTCCGACAGCGCTTTCAGGCTGCCATCTTTCTGCATGTCGGCAATGGCATCATCCACCGCTTTCAGCAGGTCTTCATTACCTTTACGCAGCGCTACGCCGGACTCCTGGCGCGAGAACGCTTCGCCGGTGACGGCCAGGGTATTACCCGTTTTCTTCACCAGATCCAGCGCCGCCAGACGATCGACCAGAATGGCGTCGATACGGCCTACGCGCAGATCCTGGTATTTAGTCGGGTCGTCATCATAGGTGCGGATATCCACGCCCTGCACGTTCTGGCGCAGCCACTCTTCGTAGTTGGTGCCCAGGCCCACGCCGACTTTTTTGCCTTTCAGATCGGCCGCCGTTTTGATAGCGCCTTCATTGCCCTTTTTCACCAGCGCCTGAACGCCAGAAACGGTATACGGGGTGGAGAAGTCATATTTTTTCTTGCGCTGGTCGGAAATGGTCACCTGGTTAATAACCACGTCAATGCGTTTGGAATCCAGCGACGCCAGCATCCCGTCCCATTTGGTCGGTTTGAGGTCGGCCTTCACGCCCAGATGCTTAGCCAGCTCGCTGGCAAAATCGACCTCAAAACCGGTCAGCTTGCCGTCATCACCCTGATAGCTGAACGGAGGATAGGTGCCTTCCAGACCCACGCGCAGCGTGCCGCGCTCTTTAATTTGGTTAAACAGGTTTTCTGCTGCGAGCGTTTTTACGCTAACGCCAGTCATCAAAACCACAGCCATTGCGCCCATCAGCGCATGGCGGCCCAGAAGTGCTAATTTCATAGAGACCCCACAGAGTGATATTTTTTTGTAGTGTAAGGCGTTTATCCTTACGAACCAACATCTATCCGCTACATCTTATTCCAATTTATTATATACGATGCCGTTTATGGCATAGTGAAAAACGCGCGCAAAATTGATCGTATTTGCTGGAGATCTCTCATACTGCAAGAGTCAGCTTGATGACGTCTGGAGCACGGAAGATGAAAAACCCCACGTTATTGCAGTGCTTTCACTGGTATTACCCCACCGGCGGCGAGTTGTGGCGTGAAGTTGAGGCGCTGGCACCTAACCTGAACGAAATCGGCGTCAATATGATTTGGCTCCCTCCCGCTTATAAAGGCGCTTCCGGCGGCTACTCCGTCGGCTATGACAGCTACGACCTTTTTGACCTTGGCGAGTTCGATCAAAAGGGCTCCATCGCCACCAAATACGGCGATAAGGCGCAGCTGCTGGCGGCCATCGCCGCGCTACGACAGCACGACATCGCCGTCCTGCTCGACGTGGTGGTCAACCATAAAATGGGCGCCGATAAAAAAGAGAGCATCCGCGTTCAGCGGGTGGACGAGCAGGACCGCACGCAAATTGCCGAAGAGGTCGTGGAGTGCGAGGCCTGGACCCGCTACGACTTCCCGGTCCGCGGCGGTAAATATTCGCAGTTCGTCTGGGATTACAAATGCTTTAGCGGCATCGATCATATTGAAAACCCGGACGAAGACGGCGTTTTTAAAATCGTTAACGACTATACCGGCGAAGGCTGGAACGAGCAGGTCGATGATGAGATGGGCAACTTCGACTACCTGATGGGCGAAAATATTGATTTCCGCAATCATGCGGTTACCGAGGAGCTCAAGTACTGGGCGCGCTGGGTGATGGAGCAGACCGGCTGCGACGGTTTTCGCCTCGATGCGGTGAAGCATATTCCGGCCTGGTTCTATAAGGAGTGGATCGATCACGTTCAGGAGGTGGCGACAAAGCCGCTGTTTATCGTGGCGGAATACTGGTCGCACGAAGTCGAAAAGCTGCAGCAGTATATTGCGATGGTTGACGGCAATACGCTGCTGTTTGACGCCCCTCTGCAGATGAAGTTTCACGAGGCCTCGCGCCAGGGCCGCGATTACGATATGAGCCAGATCTTTAGCGGCACGCTGGTTGAAGCCGATCCTTTCCACGCCGTCACCCTGGTGACCAACCACGACACGCAGCCGCTGCAGGCGCTGGAGGCGCCGGTTGAGCCGTGGTTTAAACCGCTGGCCTATGCGCTTATTCTGCTGCGCGAGAACGGCGTGCCGTCGGTCTTTTACGCCGACCTCTTCGGCGCCAGCTATGAAGATACCGGCGGAGATGGCCAGACTTACGCAATCGAGATGCCGGTGATCGAACAGCTGCATGAGCTGATTGATGCCCGCCAGCGCTTTGCCCACGGCGTGCAGACGCTGTGGTTCGATCATCCGAACTGCATCGCCTTCAGCCGCAGCGGTACCGATGACGATCCGGGATGCGTGGTGGTGCTGTCGAACGGCGATGACGGTGAAAAATCGCTGACTCTTGGCGCCAATTACGGCAATAAGCGCTGGAAGGATTTTCTCGGCAACCAGCAGGGGCTGGTAGAAACCGACGACGAAGGCTGCGCTACGTTTACCTGCAGCGGCGGGAGCGTCAGCGTGTGGGTTATCGAAGAGACGTTATAAATCAGGTAAATATCGCGGGCTGGACGCGCTGCCAGCCCGTCGATGCCTTAGCGCGCGCTTTTCGTCGCGGCGGCGGCTTTATTCCACGCCTGCTCACACTCAGGGGTCAGGCGGTCGACGCGGGTCAGGGTCATGCGATCGTATTGCAGGCTATTGCCAGAACGTTCTATAGGGTAGATATCCAGACCTGACGTGACGTTGTAAACCTGCTCGTCACGCTGCATTAATTTACCCGGCGTGGCGATAACCCGCTGCCACTGACGGCAATCGAGGGTATCGCCATCTTTGGTCACAATCAGGCTGGCAATCGCATCCGGGCTCATCATTTCGCTCTGCGGGCCTTTCGATTGCCAGTATCCCTCTAACCCGGCGGGCGCCGGCGCTTTGACAACCTCGTTATAATTATCTACCTGAACGCATCCGGCGAGAGTCAACAGCGCGCCAGCAATTACTATCTTTTTCATCATTCATCCCACACACCGATAAAAAAGTATTGTGGCATTAAAGCGTTAAGGCTGCCACCTCTCTTGCAGCGAACGAAAAGCGGTGTCCGACACCCGCGCTCAGCGGCCGTCAATCCACGCCGATCGCTCGGGTCGCTAAATGGCGGCGTGGTTTATTCAGACATTAATTAATATTTTTGATGAAACGGGCATATTGGTGAGGTGAGAATTTATCCAGCCAGTATAAGGAAAATCTGAAAAAAGAATAACTCATGGCCGCCAACCATATCTGTAACTGGAAGTTTTTGCTTTTAATTCTCTGACGTAACATGATGCACGCCTTTACTTTGGGAGTATTCCTGGCAAATTATAGGCAATATTACGGAATAGTTCAGGTTACTTAATGGTTTCAACACTGTACCTTGTTTTATTACCCACTTAAATGGACTTCATCGCGCTTACCGGCGAGGGATGAATTATCGTTACGTGTTGATTGAGGATGGGTCATGTCAACGATTATCATGGATTTGTGCAGCTATACCCGACTGGGATTAACCGGGTATCTGACAAGCAGAGGAATAAGAAAACGTGACATCAGAGAAGTAGATACGGCGGTAAGCCTGAAAGAGAGCTGTGAATCGTCCCGCCCGGAGGTGGTGTTTCTCAACGAAGATTGCTTTATTCATCGCGAAGATAGTAATCAGCTAATCCGGCAAATCATTACGGAGTATCCCGGCACGCTATTTGTCATCTTTATGGCGCTGGCTAACGTTCATTTTGACCACTATCTGCTGGTGCGCAAAAATTTACTTATTAGCTCGAAATCGCTTACGCCAAAAGACCTTGATGATATTCTGGGTAATCATCTGAAATACGATCGATTCAGCGCCGGAAGGATCAATATACCAACGCTGTCATTAAGCCGGGCCGAATCAAATATGCTGCAAATGTGGATGGCCGGACACGGGACATCGCAAATATCGACGCAGATGAACATCAAGGCGAAGACCGTATCATCGCACAAAGGCAATATTAAAAAGAAAATCCAGACCCACAATAAACAGGTGATTTACCATATTGTCCGTCTGACGGAAAACATTACTTCAGGAATTTACGTCAACATGCGGTAAAAGAACTGGCGGCAACAACCGCCAGTTTTGATTTTTAGCACGCTAGTCAACTTTCTCAACAAAGATACCGTCCGAATGCCCTTTCTCGTTGAAAAACCAGATCCCCAGCGGATAGTCTTCCAGCGAAACCAGATACATTGTCCCTTCGCTAAACGACTCTATTGCCAGTACTACCCCCGATCGACGTGGGCCACCGTCGGTCTTCACCGTGACACGATCGTTCACCTGCATAACTTGTCTCCTCTATTTTTGAGCCAGTGTAGAACAAAACCGCCAGATGCGCAGCGTCCCGCCCGACGAGCGCTGTTTTTATAGACCGTCTATACTTGAATAGGCACTGTCGGAGCCAAGCGAGGTAGCGAAGATGAAATCCGCCAAAGAGAGCAGTTCGGGTAGCGGCGGGGGCAACGTCAATGTTGACGCCCTGCTGGCGGCAATTAATGAGATTAGCGAAAGTGAAGTGCAGCGCACCCGCGACGATCCCCATCATGTGAGCATTGATGGTCGCGATTACCATACCTGGCGTGAACTAGCGGAAGCCTTTGAGCTCGATATCCATGACTTTAGCGTCACCGAAGTCAACCGCTAGGCGCAGGCGAAAAAAATCCCGACTCGCAGGAGTCGGGATGAAACTTGCTAATGCAAGAAGCACTTGAAAATTCGTTACACCGGGAGATCCGATGCGTGGAAAACATTATCCTCAATTATTTTGTATGACAAGAGCTATTGATGAAGTAAATAATTGAGAAATGTGGCCAAGGACGTCAGGGCGTTGAATAACCCAGGCGGCAGAAGGCTTCGTCGATATCGCTGCGCCATGAGTCACGTTTAACCCCGCCCCCTCTTTTAAGAAAAATCCCATATCAGGAGATAATCGTGCCGCCGCAACCGGATAACGACGGCCAGACCCGGACGCCTATCCCGCAAAACAGACCTGGTTTCGGCCGTTCTGTTTCGCAAGATAGAGCCGGCGATCGGCAATCGACTGCAGGTTTTCAAAGTTAGCCTCCGCGGAATCCTCGCTGCAGCTGACGCCCAGCGAGGCGCTGATACGCAGGCTCGTGTTGTCGCAGAGCAGTATTTCGCGGCTGTTAATGCGAATGCGGATACGCTCCGCTATCGCAGCCGCCTCCTGCAGCGTGGTATCAGGCATAACCACGCAAAACTCCTCCCCGCCCACGCGCCCGGCGAGATCGCCTTCGCGGATGTTGCTGGCTATCGTACCGGCGACCAGAGACAGCACCCGATCGCCGGACTGATGGCCGTGCAGGTCGTTAACCCGCTTGAAGTAATCCAGATCGAGCTGGATCACCGCCAACGGGCGCCTCCCGCGCTCGCACTCACCGGCCGCGGCAATAGCTCTTGCAAACAATGCCCCGCGGTTTAACAGCCGCGTTAGGGCATCGTGCCAGGCTTGCCACTCCAGCGACTTTTGCAGCACGCTCATATTGCGCACCATGCGCAGAATAACCAGCCAGGAGATTATCAGCATTGAGGTAAAGAGCAGCCACATCAGCATCAACGCGATGGTAATCGATCCGAATTCACCGCGGACTCCTTCCTGCAGGGTGTGGATACGCAGCAGGACGCCATCAAAATTATGCAGTTTTTCCCAGCTGATGTAGCGGGTTAGCAGGCGCATGCCGCCTTCGTTGTCATGCGAGAAGGCGTAGCTCAGCATCTCCTGCTCGCGGGGCGAGAGCAGCGTGAGCACCGTTCCCGGCGCGGAAGAGGCAATCAGGTTCAGCCGGTTGTCATACAGCTGATACTCGCCGTCCTGCCCGCCCTTTGCCGCGCTCACCAGAAAGGCCTTCATTTCGCGAACGGAGAAGTCCATAGCCAGCACGCCGTGCCAGTAGTGGCGGAAATCCAGCGGTACGGAAGCCGTCACCACCTGGGCATCGCGCAGCGCCCCCTCCTCAGGAAAGGTTTGCCAAACCACGCCGCGCCCGGGATTGGTCCGCTGGGCCTGGCGGGTAAACCACGGGGAGCGGGTGGCATCGCTATACCGCTCCAGCGCCTGGGCGGTGTTTTTTAGCGTTTCCGTGCTGATAAAAAAGCCGCTGCGCGACACATACAGCATACGCTCGGTGAAGCCGCGGTTATTATTGGTCAGGCGCAGCAGATAGCCCAGCTCAAGCGTGGCCATCAGCTCGTTGCCGGAAAGGGGGTTGTCGCGGGACAGGGTATTAGCTTTGTCGACAAAAGCATCGGACACGCCGTAGACCGGCAGCGTACGCCGGTTGTGTAGCGCCACCGACCAGATCGCTTGATGGCGCCTGCTCATATACTCCTGCTCGGCATTACGCAGGATCGTAAAATCTAACGGCGTTTCCAGCGCCGACTGCATCCCGTTGCGGAAAAAGATCATCCGGTCGATATTAAACTGCAGCAGGCCATCCATTTCATGGGCGACGTTTGCCAGATTGTTGCGCTGGTTATCGACATACGCCTCCTCCAGCACCATTATTTCTCGCCATATCAGCAGTGTGGAAAAGAACAGCACCGCAACAAAACAAAAATTTACCACATGTCCAGGGCTCGAAAAGCGGCGAAGTTTTCTCACCCACAGCGGCTTATTCATCGTTCTCTCGCAGTGCAATCATCAACGCTCCCTGTCGGAAAGACAGGCCATACCATGACAAAACGCCCGGTATATACCGGGCGTTATTGGGCTCAGGAGACCTGTTCCGCTCCCCCTCCCCCACGAACCAATTCATCTTCACGGAACGCCTCGCGCTTGACGGCATAACCGTCATACCAACGGCATTCAACCATGCCATTGGCAAAACCGGTTATAACCATGCGCGGCCCGCCGCTTTTTCGTCTCACTTCATCGCTGATGGACCAGACCATTTTTCGCTCCGTAATCCGGGAGAAACTGTTTCACCTTAGACGAAGCTGCGACATTTTGCATAACCGCCGGCGGATTTACTTTACCGCGCGACGAAGTCCGGAAACGGCTTTCACGCCCGCCAGCACCACGGCGCCAATGATGAAACCCAAAACCAGGTTTACGCCCGTCGGCAGCAGTGAAGCGGCGAACCCGGACATTCCGCTGGCCAGATTTTCCACCGCATGGTGCAGCGGGGTAATGCCATGGACCACAATTCCGCCGCCGACGAGGAACATCGCCAGCGTCCCGACAATCGACAGCAACTTCATCAAACGAGGCGCCACCGCCAGCAGACCTTTGCCGAGCCACTGAGCCAGCACGCCGCCTTTCTCCACCAGCCAGTAGCCCATATCGTCCAGCTTCACGATAATTCCCACCAGGCCGTACACGCCAACGGTCACCAGAATGGCAATTCCTGAAAGGACCAGAATCTGGTTTAACAGCGGCGCATCCGCTACGATGCCGAGGGTGATCGCGACAATTTCGGCGGAGAGAATAAAGTCGGTACGAATAGCACCTTTCACTTTATCGCGTTCAAATGCCAGCGGGTCGCGTTCAGCCAGCGCCTCCAGACGCTGTTGACGGGCCTGCGGGTCCTCTTTGTGTTTGCGAGCCTGCACGCTATGCAGCACTTTTTCGACGCCTTCAAAACAGAGGAAGGCCCCGCCAAGCATCAGCAGCGGCGTAATCGCCCACGGAATAAATGCGCTGATTAATAGCGCCAGCGGTACCAGGATCACTTTATTGACCAGGGACCCCTTCGCCACCCCCCAGACTACCGGCAGTTCGCGGTTCGCCCGTACGCCGGTTACCTGCTGGGCATTGAGGGAAAGATCGTCCCCAAGCACGCCTGCCGTTTTCTTCGCCGCCAGCTTACCCATAACGGAGATATCGTCGAGCAGCGTAGCAATATCGTCCAACAAGGTTAAAAGACTACTTCCCGCCAAAATACCATTCCTTCATTTTATGGTTATGAAACATAGAGTATGGGGCAAAATCGGCCTCTCGCCCAGCAAAGCGAATAGTCAACAAAAAATTAACAATCACCGGGCAATTAAAGCGCTCGCCAGCGAGGTAGTTTTCACGTTTACTATATGCCCCCTTCCTATTTTTGTACCGTCGTGAGGACGTATGTCTACCCGCCAGTTATTACCGCTTATCGGGGCGCTGTTTGCGCTATATATCATCTGGGGATCCACCTACTTTGCCATCGCCATTGGCGTTGCCAGCTGGCCCCCGCTGATGATGGCCGGCATTCGCTTCCTTTCCGCCGGAGGGCTGCTGATCGTCTATCTGCTGGCTACCGGCCACAAGCTCCCGGCGCGTAGACCGCTGCTTAACGCGGGGCTGATCGGTATCCTGCTGCTTGCCGTTGGCAACGGCTTCGTCACCCTGGCTGAGCATCAGCACGTGCCTTCAGGAATTGCGGCGGTCATGGTCGCCACCGTCCCGCTATTTACCCTGTGCTTTAGCCGCTTTTTCGGCATCGCCACGCGTAAAATCGAGTGGCTGGGCATTGCCATCGGCCTGGCGGGGATTATCCTGCTCAATAGCGGCGGCAATTTAAGCGGCAACCCCTGGGGCTCGCTGCTGATTCTGATCGGTTCCATTAGCTGGGCGTTTGGCTCAGTGTATGGTTCGAGAATTGAACTTCCGACCGGCATGATGGCCGGCGCGATTGAAATGCTCGCGGCGGGAATTGTGCTGATGGTCGCCTCGGCGCTGACCGGCGAAAAGCTCACCCATATGCCATCATGGTCCGGCATTATTGCCGTCGCCTACCTGGCCATATTCGGCTCGCTGATTGCCATTAATGCTTACATGTACCTGATCCGCAACGTCACCCCCGCCGTCGCCACCAGCTATGCCTACGTTAACCCGGTAGTAGCGGTGTTATTAGGCACCGGGTTCGCCGGAGAGAGCCTGTCGCTGACGGAGTGGACGGCGCTAGGCGTCATCATTTTTGCGGTAGTTCTGGTGACGCTGGGCAAGTATCTGTTTCCCGCCCGCAGCGAAGTAACGCCCTGTAAGGTTGAAAAGTAGGCTACGGCCCGATCCCCTGAGTATCAATCTGCGCGCGGTCGCCGCCGCCGCAGATCCACTCCTCCAGGCGTTCGCTAAGCGCTTCATCACTGAGCTTTTTCCGCCCGCGTAGCGCGCACTCCCAGACGATCAGCACCCGCCATCCCTGTTCGAGCAGCAGCGTCTCATCCCGCCGGTCTCGCGCCACGTTGCCGTCGATTTTTTTCAGCCAGAACTCCGTCCGGGTTGCCGGCACCTTGAACAGGTAGCAGTGATGATGATGCCAGAAACAGCCGTGGGTGAAGATAGCGCAGCGGTAATCATTAACCACAAAATCCGGGCGCCCCGGCAGCGTGGCCTCCTGAGCGGTAAAAGAAAAACCGGCCTGCGTGAGCAGCCCGGCCAGTCGTTTTTCAATCGCCGTATCGAATTTGCCGATGGCGCGCATATTTTTACTGCGGGTGGCCTTATCGTGAACGTCCATCAGCACCATCCTCGGGATCGCGGCGAGCCACCGCCTGCGCAATTCGCGGCTGTAGCAGTTTAGCGACTGCGGCAAACACCGGCACAACCACCGAGTTACCGAACTGGCGATACGCCTGAGTATCGGAAACGGGAATGCGGAAGCGGTATCCCTGCGGGGCCTCAAAGCCCATCAGCCGCGCGCATTCGCGGGGCGTGAGCCGGCGCGGGCGGCGCTGCTGGTTTTGCGGATCGTCAAAGTCCTTTTCGCCAAGCGGGCGATCCCAGCCGCGGTCGATAAGAATTTCGGCGCCGTCTTTGTAGTAACGAGCCGACAGCGTGCGCGCCACGCTATGCGGATTGCGCGGGTCGACTAACCCGTAGCCAAAACCGTTGCCCAGCGCCTGATGTTTACGCGCGTAGCGATAGAGGTACTTCCACAGCACCGGGGTAAGAATAAATTTGGCATCCACCGTCGGCTCAAGCAGATCGCCAAACGTCGGGCGCCGGGCCGGGTAAAGCGCGGAGATATCGCGCAGGGTAAACCCATCGTGCAGCTGCAGGTCACGGCGAAAGCCAACCAGCACGATGCGTTCACGGTGCTGCGGCAGGAAGTTGCGGCCATCGATAACTTTGGGATCGTCCGCCCCGCTATGCCCGGCATCAGACACCTCATAGCCAAGTTCGTCGAGGGTTTGCATAATAATGCTAAACGTTCGCCCCTTGTCATGGCTCTTCAGGTTTTTGACATTCTCCAGAACAAAGATTGCCGGCCGCCGCGCCGCTATAATCCTGACGACATCGAAAAACAACGTGCCCTGCGTCTCACAGGCAAAGCCGTGGGCGCGTCCGAGCGCGTTCTTCTTCGACACCCCGGCGAGGGAAAAAGGCTGGCAGGGAAAGCCGGCCAGCAGAACATCGTGCTGAGGAATGGTGTCACGGATATGCTGCGCGGCCTCATCATCGCTGATATCGAGACGATGGCTGAGGGTGACATCCCGGATATCGGCGTTGAAGCGATGCTGCTCTGGGTCGCAATACCAGTTCGCTTTGTAGGTGCGCACCGCATGTTTATTCCATTCGCTGGTGAAAACGCACTGCCCGTTAATGGCTTCAAAGCCGTTACGAATGCCGCCGATACCGGCGAACAGATCGACAAAGCGAAAAGCATAATTCGGATGGTGAGCCGGCGGCTGCGGCAGCAGCGATGCCAGATGCGCGAGCTCCCGGCGGCCTAAGCGGCCAGCCGCCCGGGACACCGTCGCAACGCGTTTGAGTATTGCCGGGCTCCAGTGCTGTTCGCCGACGGCCACCAGCTGCGCCACCAGCGTTTTCACATCATATATTGCCATCAGCTGGCGCAATAACGCCTGTGCATCTTCCCCGGCGCCCGTGACCGGCAGAGACGGGGGATTTTCCTTAGATAAATTTTGCGGCATAACCTCAACCAGCTGGACACTTTTCGCAGAGATTATCACAAATAGCGCAGGCAGTTTTAAGCCTGTGGGTCAAAGCGACGCAAAACCGCTTCATCCAGCGCGATGGGGTCGCCCTGCAGCGCCGAACTGAGCTTCGCCATAAACTGCACCAGGAAGCGGGCGTTGTGTTCCGCCATCTCTCCCTTCATTGGTTTGCATCGTTTTTGGCAGCCTCAGCAGCTTGATTACCAGTCAGGTTGCAATCATCACCTGCACATTCGCCAGCTCAAGGGCGGTGGCCAGCACTGCAGGCGGTGCGCTGTCGGTGATCAGCAGGTCGATATCCTGCCACTGCGCAACCTGCACCAGCGACATATGCTGGAACTTCGCGGCATCGCAAAGCAGCACTTTAAAGCCGGAGCGGCGGATCAGCACCCGCTTCATTTCCGTCTCATCCAGCGCGCTATCGTAAATCCCCTGGCTGGTAATACCCGACGCGCTGATAAACGCTATATCAAACCAGAACTGCTGGAATTGCTCAATGGCAGACGGTCCGACAATCGCCATCTCATCATCTCGCATCATTCCCCCCGCCAGATAGACTTCCGGCGCCTGCGCATAACGCCCCAGCGCATGGGCGATACGCACGCTATTGGTGAAGATTTTCAGGCGCTCATGCTTCACCAGTTCTTCGGCCATAAACAGGGTAGTGGTACCGATATCAAGCGCAACACTCTGATAGCGCCCGGCAACCTCGGCGGCCATTCGGGCAATACGCATCTTGCTGTCACGGTGCAGTGAAAGGCGCGCATCAAAGTGCGCCGGAAGCGGGTCCATAATCGCCTGGCTGACCGTTTCCGTCAGTACGGCGCCGCCGTGTACCCGGCTGAGTTTGCCTTCGGTTTCCAGTTCGGCCAGATCGCGGCGAACCGTCATTTCCGAAACCGCCAGCTCCGCCGAGATATCAACCACCGTCGCACGCCCCTGTTCGACCAGCATGTTTAGAATCCGCTTTTTGCGTTCCTGGGGAAGATAACGGGCCTGAATCTCGGGTTTGGCTGACATGACGATGGACACTCTGTTTCGGGTTGAGGGTGGCTTAAACGATATAGCTCACAATATTAAGGGGAAGTGGTGTAATTTAAAACCAGATTTGTTCGAATTTGTTCATTTCGTTGCGGGGACCTCCCTGCCCCACGCGAAACTGTGCGAATCAGAACCAGTCGAGGATCCGGGCCAGCGACGTTATCTCGGTTACCCCCTGCTCAGAGGCGGGTGATGCGCCATAAAAAGCCACGTGCATTCCGGCAGCCTGCGCCGAGCGCATTCCGGTTATACTGTCCTCAACCGCCAGGACGGCAGCAGCAGGCAGCCCGAACGCCCCCAACGCATGTTGATACGGCTCGGGAGCCGGTTTACCAGAGCGCACATCGTCCAGCGTCACCACCACGTCAATGAATTCCCGCACGCCTAAAGCCTCGAGATTCGATTCGACGATACGTCGGCATGAGTTTGACACGCAGGCCTGCCTGACGCCTTTCGCCGCCAGCTGGCGGATGGTTTCCCGGCTGCCGGGAATGGCAACCAGTTCACTGCTGTGGTCGTGGTAGTAATCCTCAATCGCCTGCAGCCATACGTCCCGATCTAAATCTGCGGGCAGTTCGGCGCGTAAGGCCAGCCAGACATCGTTAATATGCACGCCGTAAAAACGCGTCTCGGGAATATGGCTCAGATCCAGCCCGAAGCTATGGCAGGCAGCGAGCAGCGCCCGATGATGGAGAGGCTCGCTGTCCACCAGCGTGCCGTCAACATCCCAGGCAATAGCGTTAAATTTCATGGCGTCTCCTGGCGAGTCAGCGGGCGGCAGGCTTCATAAAGCTGGCGGAAACGCGGGTATCCCTGGCGATAGACATCCGCATGTTCAGGCAGCGGCGTAATCACATCTTTCAGCTTGACCCACGCGCTGGCCCCCTTCCAGTCTGTCGACACCCCGACGCCAATCGCCGCCGTCCAGGCCGCCCCCAGACAAGAACCGGGGTGACCGTCCAGACGATTGAGCGGCTGTCCCAGCACATCGGCGACAATCTGCATCCACAGTTTGCTTGCCGACCCGCCGTCTGACGCAACGTAGCGTTTTACCGGATAACCGATATCAACCAGCGTTTCAATATGGTGTTTGATGGCATAGGCGTAGGCTTCGAGCAGCGCGCGCCAGATATGACCTGCGTCGTGGGTAAGAGTCAGACCAAAGAGGATGCCACGGGCATCCGGGTCGTGCAGCGGGGTCTTCTCCCCGAGAAAATAGGGCAGAAAAATCAGGCCGTCGCTGCCCGCCGGACGATTTTCCGCCAGCGTGTCCAGATACTGGTGCAGACTCATCCCTTTTTCACGCGCCGCCGCTTCATGCTGCGCGGCGAAGTTCTGCACGAACCAGTTCAGCCCCGATCCGCCGGTCGACATACAGCCGTTCGGCATATAGCACCCCGGCACGAGGTGATAATCCAGATACAGACGCGGGTCCGGGTTGGCGGTTGCTGTCACGGTAAGAATGTCCACCGAACCGCCGAATTTAAGCAGCACCTCACCCGGAGCCGTCACACCCGCGCCGAGAGCGGACGCAATCAAATCTGCGGCCCCGCCAATCACCGGCGTGCCTTCACTGAGCCCCGTCCAGGCCGCCGCCTGCTCGGTGATGGAGCCAATGACCTCGTGGGAACGCGCCAGCCGGGGAACCGCGTGTCGCGGAAGATGGGCAAAGGCGATCAGTTCCTCATTCAGCGTATTGCTGCTAATATCGACAAACCCCGCCTCCAGCGCCCAGTTCTGCTCGATGATTTTCTCGCCCGTGAGCTTCCAGTTGATAAAATCATAGGAACCAAACACCGTCGCAATACGTTCAAACACAGCAGGTTCATGGCGCTCAATCCAGCGGATTTTGGCCCCCACCAACTGCTGATTGATACCGTTTCCTGCCCGCTGCAAGAAGTGCTGACCGTCCATTTCGCTGCGCATTTGCTGCACTTGTGCGCCGCTGCGGCCGTCGCTCTGCTGAATGCTCGGGCGCAGCAGCCGGTCTTCATTATCCAGCAGGACCACGGCAGGCAGCATCCCTGTCACGCCAATGCCGCTGATATCACTCGCCGCAATGCCGCTTTGCGACAGCAGTTGCCGGCAAATTTCGCCGACATTCGCCCACCACTGCTCTGGCGATTCTTCCGTCCAGCCGCTGTGCGGGGCCGAGAGCGTGACCGGCCGGGAGGCCGTACCGAGTACCTTGTCGGGCAAAGCGATCAGAATGCCGATGGTTGAGGTCGTACCAATATCAATACCTAATAGATACTGCATGTTATCCTCCCGTTCCGACGGCTGTGCTTAGCGCAGTTTTTCGACCACATCCATAAAGCGTTTTACGCGATCCCCATCAACCTGATTCCAGGTATGCCCTTCCACTTTAAAGTGTGTGCCGATGACCACGCCGCTGGCCACGCTCAGGATATCGGTGACGTTGTCGATATTGGTGCCGGTGTTAGCGAAAACCGGAACGCCTTCCACCGCTTCGCAGACTTTACGCAGGTTGGAATGTTCCGCCGGTTCGCCGGTGATTGGCCCGGAAACCAGGATGGCATCTGCCAGCGAAGAGAAAATGGCGCTGCGCGCACGCAGTTCGATGGGGCGTGCATCCAGAGAATGGGCGAATTCGGCGTTGATGTTAAAGAGCAATTTCATATCTTCCCGGCCAAGGTTGCGACGCAGGCGAGACGCGCTGGCGCAATCCGGTTCCCAGATCCCCATATCAGAGGCAAACACGCCGGTGAAAATTTCACGCACGAAGCTCGCCCCGGTGGCGGCACCGATGGCGACGCTGGCGTTGGGATCCCACAGGTAGTTCACGCCGAACGGGACTTTCAGCACCGATTTCGCCGCCTGCACCACGGCTGACATGGCGGAAACGCCTTCCAGTGAGGCTTTAAACACGTAAGGGCGATCGTTTTCATTGCCGAACATGATCGCATCCACGCCGCCTGCCTGCAGCTTCTCAACGTCGCTGAGGACATCGTCAATCAGCTTGTTGAGACCGCCTTTGGCGTCGTACAGCGGCGCGCCAGGCAGCGCGCCAATATGGGCCATTGCGATAACCGCTTTTTTCTTATTACCCAAAAAATCAAAGATCATAACTTTCTCCGGTGTTGGCTGGTATGTCATGGTGAAAAAGCGATCACGCGTCTTTCGACAGCTCAGGCGCGATGATCACATCAATATTTGCCGCATCGAGCATCGCTGACAGCGCGGGCGGCGGCGCCAGCTCGGTTATCAGGATGTCGAATTGCTCCAGCGTGGCCAGGTGAACCAGCGACATCCGTTGAAACTTACTGGAGTCGCACAGCACCACTTTCAGGCTGGAACGGTTGAGATAAAGGCGTTTGAGTTCCGCATCTTCGAAGGCGTAGTCATAAATTCCCTCCGCCGTCAGGCCCGAGATACCGATGAAGGTGATATCGAACCAGAGACCTGAAAACTGGCGCAGAGCCGCTGAGCCGCCGGTCGACATTTCATCCGGGCGCATCCGCCCCCCCGCGAGATAGATTTCCGCTTTCGCGGGGGCAATGTCGTGCGCCACGCGGATGCTGTTGGTGAAAATTTTCAAATGTGAACACTGGCCGAGATAACGCGCCGCAAGGAAAGTCGTGCTGCCGACATCCAGTGCCAGTGTGCGAAATTTCTTGCCTAACTCTGCTGCTGCAGCCGCAATGCGCAGCTTGGCATCGTGGTTTTGCCGCAGCCGGGATTCAAAGCTCGGCTCCACCTGGTCAATCACCACCGCGCTTCCACTCTGCGGCAATACCGCACCGCCGTGGGTACGACAGAGGCAGCCCTTCTGCTCCATCTCTATCAGATCGCGACGGATGGTCATCTCGGAGACCGACAGCCTCGCGGCCAGCGCTGGGACAGAAACCGCCCCTTGCTGGACCAGCAGCTGCATAACCTCAGTCTGACGCGACGCGGACGAACGACGTAAGCGCATACCGGATCCGGGTGTGCCAGGCTGAACAGGCAGTGTGTCGCTGTGCGTCATCGGTTTACTCCGAACATTCAAATTAACAAAAACAAACATACAAAACAAAAATTGTGATCGCAATTGTTTTTATCATAAGAAATTTGTTTTGTTGTGTTCGTTATATTGGTGTAAAAAATAACCATCAACACAGAGGGAAAAAACATGCACACATCACATTCGACGTCCGGGCACTATCCGGACCTGCAAGGCAAAGTGGCGATTGTTACCGGCGGTGCCACGGGTATTGGCTACGCCATCACCCGTAATTTGATTCGCCAGGGCATGCGCGTCGCCATCGGAGACATTAATGAAGAAGCCGCGTGGACAGCAGCAACCGAACTGGGCGCGGACACAGTGGCGTTTCACCTGGATGTTCGTTTACGTGAATCCGTTGAACAAGGGTTTAGCTGGGTAGATAAAACGCTGGGCGATTATCACTTGTTGGTAGCCAACGCTGGCGTATCGACTATGCAAAAGGCCCTTGCGCTGACGGATGATGAGTGGGATTTCAACTTTGACGTCAACACCCGTGGGATCTTCCTGACCAATCAGGTTGCCGCGCGCAAGTTCGTGACGCGTAAGTCCGGCACCATCGTCAACACCGCATCGCTTGCCGCCAAAGTCGGCGCGCCGTTACTGGCCCATTACTCCGCCAGTAAATTCGCCGTCCTCGGCTGGACCCAGGCGCTGGCGCGGGAACTGGCCGCCGATGGGATCCGCGTGAATGCTGTCTGCCCAGGCTTTGTTAAAACCGGGATGCAGAGCCGGGAAGTAGAGTGGGAAGCGCAGCTGCGCGGCATGACGCCTGAACAGGTGATTGATGATTACATTCGCCAGACGCCGCTTGGCCGCCTGGAAACGCCCGAAGATGTCGCCGAAGTGGTGGCCTTTTTGAGCTCCGACGCCGCCCGTTTTATGACCGGCCAGGGCGTCAATGTGACGGGCGGCGTTTATACAGGCTGATCGCATTTCACGATGAACACGCCAGATTCATTTCGCACAAAACCGAACATGGATGTTACCAGTCCCAGGGTGGGCAACACGTAACAGAGGTAACCCAATATGGCCTCCATTGAATTACGGAACGTGTCGAAGTCCTACAACGGCAATCAGCACAGCGTCCGTAATGTGAATTTGCATATCCGGGATGGTGAATTTGTTATCTTCCTTGGCCCTTCCGGATGCGGGAAATCCACCACCTTACGTATGATTGCCGGGCTGGAAAGCATCACCGACGGCACCTTATTAATCGACGGGCGCGATGTGAGCCATGTGGCGCCCCGCGATCGTAACATCGCCGTGGTGTTCCAGAGCTACGCCCTCTATCCGCACATGACCGTTGCCGAAAACATGGCCTTTGGCCTGAAAATGCGCGGCGTACCGGGCAACGTGATCAACAGCAAAGTGACAGAGACTGCCTCCATGCTGGGGCTGGATAAACTGCTACACCGAAAACCGGCCGCCCTTTCCGGCGGTCAGCGCCAGCGCGTTGCCCTGGGCCGCGCCATTGTGCGTGAACCGCAGGCTTTTTTGTTAGATGAACCGCTCTCGAACCTCGATGCCCAGCTGCGCGGCGAGATGCGCAGCGAGCTGATCAAGCTTCACCGTCGCCTCGGTAAAACCATGGTCTACGTTACCCACGATCAGGTCGAGGCCATGACAATGGCGGATCGCATTTGCATCATGCGTGATGGCCATCTGATCCAGTGCGGAACACCGCTGGAAGTCTATAACTATCCGGTGAATATCTTTGTCGCTCGCTTTCTCTCCTCGCCCTCCATCAACCTTCTTCTCTGCTTTGTGCAACGGACGGACGCGGGCGTCAGCCTGCAACTATTCGACGGCCCGCAGATCCCGGTGCCGCACTGGATGGCTGCCGACTATCAAAACCTGGCGGGAAAAAAGATGACTCTCGGCGTGCGGCCGGAAGATTTCCATGCCCACCCGCGCAGACCGGACTGGGTCCCCCTGGAGATTGCAGTCAGCGGGGTGGAAGCGCTGGGCGCGGAAAACATTGTCAGCGGCACCCTCGGCAACGTGCCGGTGGTTGTTCGCCTTGATCACCACACGCACCCGAAGGCAGGTCAAACGCTCAGCATCTGGCTGGATCCGAACGCACTGCATCTTTTCCACACCGGCAGCGGAGACGTCGTCGATCGCCGCAAAACCCCGGATAACGCTGACGCCATCGGAGCGTGAGGAGCAACCATGCTACGAAAAATCGGACTTCATATCGGGCTGGTACTGGCCTGCCTCTCCATTTTACTGCCGGTACTGTGGATTGTAAGAACCAGCCTGGTGCCGGAATCCATGGCCTACAGCAGCGATATCTTCCCGCAGTTTTCCGGGGAAAACTTTCGTTCGCTGATTGAGAACAACGGTTTTTTACGTCGCTACAGCAACAGCCTGATTGTCGCCACCGGGTCGGTGATCTTCGCCCTACCGTTCGCGGCCGCTACCGGCTACGCTTTTGCCCGCTTTAAAACGGGCGGTAAAGCGGCGCGTTTTATAATGCTGGCAACCCAGATGCTACCTGCGGTGGCGCTCGTGTTACCCGCCTTCGCCATGCTGCGTTCCGTGGGGCTCACCAACTCGCTGTTCGGGCTGACGCTGGTCTATGCCGCGTTAAACCTGCCGTTTTTGACGTGGATCCTGATGGGCTTTTTTGAAGGGATTCCGGTGGATCTGGAGTGGGCGGCGATGACCGACGGAGCTACCGCCTGGGGCGCGTTCTGGCATGTGGTGCTGCCGGTGTCGCTGCCGGGCCTCGCAGCCTCCGCCGTGCTGGGGTTCATCCTGTCATGGAATGAGTTTCTTTTTGCTCTGGTGCTCAGCGGACCAGAGACCGCCACGATCCCGGTGTCGCTTGCTGCGCTGCAAACCTCGAACGGCGTCCAGATTGGCAAGGTTTCAGCAGGCATTGTGCTGGCCGTGCTGCCGCTGATGGTCGCCTCACATTTTATTCAGCGTTACATCGTCAAAGGGCTGACCTTCGGCGGTGTTAAGTAAAGTCGTGCCAACCAGACCGAAAATCGTCGCCGTTAACACTCCGGCACCTTCACCAGGAGTTAATTATGTTGAATCGTAAGAAAGTCACATTGTTATCGGGTCTGATAGTCCTTAGCCTTTCGGCGTCCGTTCGGGCAGAAGATATTGTGCTGCGTGCGTTGATGGAAGATGTGCCGGAAACGCAAATCATTGAAAAAATGCTGCCTGATTTCGAAAAGCAGTACCACATCAAAGTGCAGTTCGAAAAAATCGGTTACGGCGATATGCATGACAAACTGGTTTCACAGCTAATTCAGTCGCAAAGCTATTACAACCTGCTGGAAGTGGATTTTCTGTGGGCGGGGGAATTCAGCAAAGCCGGCTGGCTGACGGACCTCACGTCGGACGTGAAAAAATCAAACTTTAATATGTCGGCCTTTATTCCGGCGACCGTATCGCTCATTAATGTCACGGCCAATAAAACCTCTCTGATCCCGATGTACAACTATTCCATGGGCCTGATTTACCGTACGGATGTGTTGCAGGATGAGAAGTTAAAGAGCGCGTATCAGACCGAATTTAAAAAGCCGCTCGAGCAGCCCAAAACCCTGGAAGAGTACGTATCGCTTGCCAAATTTATTAAAAAGAACAGCGACATGTCCGGAGCGGCCATGCAGGGGCAGCGCGGAGATCCAAACAGCATGGAGTTCTCGAACTATCTCTTCGCCAGCGGCGGCGCTTATATTGACGATAAAGGCAAATCGGCCCTGAACAGCCCGGCGGGGAATAAAGCGATGACGCTGTATGCAGACGCCATCAAGAATGCCGCGCAAACCGGCGCGCTTTCTGCCACCCTCGACGATACCGTGCGTCTGATGTGTAGCGGTAAAGCGTTCAGTATGTTGACCTACTGGTGGATGCTGCCGCAACTGGATAACGCCACCACCTGCCCGGCCGTAGCCGGTAAACTCGCGTTGACAACCGTTCCAGGTGGACACGGAGAGAGCGGCGGCTGGGGTTGGGGCATTCCGAAAAACGTCTCAGATAAAGAAAAACAGGCCGCATGGACCTTTATTCAGTGGGTACAGAGCAAAGAGGTCACCACCGCACGGGCATTGCAGGGGCATGCGCCTGTTCGCGCCGATGCGTATGAAAACGCCGAGGTACTGAAGAAGTATCCTTACTATAAAGACGCGCTGAATATCGTGGCGTCCGGCAAATCCTTCCCTGTTTTCTCTTATTCCGCCCAGTATGAAGATGTTCTGGGGACGCAGCTGTCCCTGCTGGCGAGTGGCGAAAATACCGTCGACAAGTCTCTGAAAAGCGCATCAGACCAACTTGATAAGTTACTGGTGAAATAAGAAAAGGGGGCCGGCAGATGGCTTTAGCTGAGGAATTTATCGTGAAACCGAAGTACCGTGTAACAATAGACAGATTCCGTGTAACAGGCTGGGCATTCGCCCTGCCTGGGTTGCTGGCCCTGGCGATTGTGCTCGGCTTCCCTGTTATTTATTCTGTCGTACTGGCTTTTTCGTCATATACGCTGCTGCATACTGAAATATTCCCTTTTGCCGGGCTGGATAATTTTATCAGCGTGCTGAGCAGCGATACTTTCTGGCATTCTGCCTGGCTGACGATCCGTTATTCATTACTGACGGTGAGCGGTGAATTTATTGTCGGGCTGGGTATCGCCCTGATGCTTAACCGGGTGGTGAAGACCCGTCCGGTCTATTTCGCCTTACTGACCATTCCTATGGCGATGTCACCGGTGAGCGTGGCGCTGATCTGGCGTATGTTGCTGCAGCCGAACCTCGGCATTATCAACCATATGCTGGAAAGCATCGGCCTGCCGGGCGTCGACTGGCTGGGCAACCCTACGTTGGCGTTCTGGAGCATGGTGTTTATTGATGTCTGGCAGCAGATGTCATTTGTGGTGCTGATCCTCGCCGCAGGGCTGGCATCACTACCTAATGACCCGTACGAAGCCGCCGAAATTGACGGGGCGAATAGCTTGCAGCAGTTCTGGTATATCACCCTGCCGATGCTGCGCCCGGTTTCGGCGATCGCCATTGTTATCCAGTTGATTAACGAGCTTCGGACCTACGACCTGCCCTATATCCTGACCCGTGGCGGGCCGGGAAATGCCACCGAAGTGCTGAGCTTCTTCGCCTATCGCCGGGCGTTCCTGGGCCTGTCGCTCAATGAAGGGGCCGCCGCCGCGCTGATTTTACTGTTGATCGTGCTGGTGATGACCATCATCTATTTTGTACTATTGGAACGCCGCCGATAGATGTGGAATAACGAGCGGCTGAAAGAGAATGATCGCCACCTCCATAGCGGTAGTTTAGGATTGATAATTGATAGCAGAAAACCGCTTAAGTAACCTTAAGCGGTTTTTCCTTATATTCATATTAGCGACTCCTCGATGTCTTATTATAATAAGACGGTGCTATTTATTAGCAGTATATAAAAACTTCTCTTCATCTTCCTTAATCATCAACAGAGAACGACGATAGATCAATGCTATATTAAATATGCTGTCGTTGAAGGGTAGGAATTTGGCGTTGAAATGCCGACAGTAAAGAAAAGGCATTTGAGTAAATATTTCGGCTATTGTTAGAAGATGAACTACTGTGCAGCGACATTCCGAGCAATGAGTATCTGCGATGACGAAGGGCACCATAATCAACAATTTGCCTGGCTACTTCTGTTAAACATGGTCCGTTTCAGGACTCATCCATCCATTTCTTTTCCCAGACAGGCCAGATGCCATCGTTTTCCATTACTGCGCAGCATCGTCACGCTTAATGGTTGAATATCAATCAGTTGAAAGGCGCTAACGGGCGCATTGAGCAGCTGAATAACTATCGCACGAATAACTGCAGAGGAAACAATCGCGCCCTGCTCCCCTCGATCAGCCGCTCTAACAGACAACCATGTTCCCGCGCGGTCCATAACTTGTGCAATGCTTTCCCCTCCCGGCGGAGCTTCCCCGGAAAGCCAGCGCTGAAATTCCCCATAATCTTGCTCAACAACCTTTTTAATCGGGCTCCCTGCCCAGCGGCCATATCCGGGTTCAGCAAGTTCCGGAACTGACTCGCCACGCAGGCCCAGCTCACGCGTAGTCTGCCGTGCTGCCAGCTCCGGGGCGGTCCAGATTTGACTGAATGGCCCAAAGCGCTGCCTGAGCTGGCGGACCTGGTTCAGGGAAGTTTCGGTAAGGGGATCGTCAAACGGGAAGCGCGAGTTCCTGTTTGCCAGGGTTTCACCCTGGCAAATCAGCTGGATCACTGAGGTCATGCCATCAGCATCCTTCCGCCAGGTCACGATGCCTCGGTTTGCGCAGCGTCCTTTCTGCAAAGGTACCAAACAGCAGCCCCGTTACGCACCACATTGTCAGCTGAGTACCGAAAGCGCTCAGGCGAAAACGCCACAGCAGATCGGCGGAAAAGACCTCCGGGATCTCATTCACTGCGGGCATCAGCATGCAGGCGGTAATCAGCATCGCCAGCCCCGCCAACCCTCCCCACAGCGCAGCGTTCCAGCTCCCCAGCCGCGGTCTGAGATGATGGGCACTCCAGGCAGCAGTCACCACAATCACAGCGGAAACCAACAGCATGCTGAAGTAGAGCGCGGTCCGATAGCCAATCGTTGAAGGATCACCCACGGCAGGGGGATTAGGAGGATATTTCAGCCCCGGCATCATGCTCATGATCAGAAACCCGCCCAACGACAATGACAGCGCCAGCGCTCTTGCCTGGCGCGGTCCGGTTCGTTGCCAGCACAGCGACCAGACCAGAGCCAGCGCGCCGCCCATCGCCGCGCTGAACAGGATCATCCCGCTCAGCAGACCGGCACCGGATTGCGTCTTCCGGCTAAACGCTTCACCATCGGCTTCTCCCTCGTGGTGATGCCCGCCCTCCTCACCCACCGGCTTATGGGAAAGGGCTTCTTCAAATGATATCGCGCGATCGACCTGCGGCTCGCCGAAGACGTGGGCAAAGCTGAAGGCGATAATGCCAGCGAGTATCCCCGCCATCATCCCCTGTAACAGAAGTTTTCCCGTCATGATTTTGTCCTCAGTGGCAGGGGAATCCCAGCAGATGCCGGGCATCATGGAAGTATTCGTGTACCTGATTGCCGGAGAAAACGGCAGTTGCCCCTTGCTCCGCCCCGATAAAATAGACGGACAGCATCACCAGCAGAGTGATAAATGTAATCCACGGCAGGATGGCATTAAGCGGGATGGGTGCCTGCTTGACTTGAATGTCATTAACGGTATGGTCCATTTTTCTTCCTTCTATCTGACTGTGAATAATATTCAGGGTTTCAGACCGGCGGATGCCAGGCTGACCGCCACGGGGACACGAAGTGCCGGGTGGTGGTGATTATGCGCTGGCGCGCAGGTGGCGCTGATCAGTGCAACCGGCATCCCGTGCGGGGTATTCAGATAAGCCTGGCGCCATTCATCGGTTCGCCGGGTCATATCTTCCTTTCCTGTCAGTTCCAGGGAGAACAGCATTTTTTCGGCGGCGGAGACCCACTGCCGGTAATAGGCATCGTTAATGCTTTCCCCCTCCCGCAATGGACTGGCTTTTATTTCCTCGCTGAAAACATCAACCCACGCTTTCCAGCTGAACTGCCCGGCCTGATGGAGGTAGACGATCAGCGAAAAAATCTGCGCCTGCCACGGATGTTCAAATGGGGCGTTATCCGCGGCGGTAGCATCGGGGGCTATCCGGATTTCTGTACTCATAGCGCCTCCAGATAGTCGTCCCACAGGTCGATTCGCACCGTGTCTTTAGGCGGTGCTTTATCGCCCCACAGCTCAGTCGCGTAAAAGCTCACGCTGTAAACGTGCTGAGGATGATCGCCCAGATCGTGAGCAGCCGTATCCGGGGTGATAAAGACCCCATGATCAATCACAATCGTGCCGATCTTACCGCGGACATAGCGCGGCAGGCGGGTATGCCCCGCAGGATTGATATTTTTTGCTCTGACGCGGTCGCCAGGCTGGAAGCTGGCCGGTACATCAATATCTACCCGTGCGCAACCCCCGGTACTGACAACCGCCTGCACCATATCCTGCCGCAGCACCGGCGTTTCCGGCGATGCTGACCGCGGCTTAACCGCGCCGGCAAGCTCATCGGCGGTAATAACGCCCCTCTCCAGCAGAAGCGTCTCGAAAGCATGCATCCAGTGTTCGTAGTAGCTTTCTTCGAGATAGTGCGCCGGGGTCATGCGCTCAATGGCGTGCCGGAACATATCAACATTGAAGTGACCACCAACAAACAGAGAGGCAAAAAGCGAAAATGTGCGCCGTTCCCATTCGTGATGGAAGGGAGGCTCGTTTTCTTCAGTAATGACGGCGCCCATACCATGCATACCGCCCAGGTCATGTATCCCGTTCATCGAATTCTCCAAAAGAGTTGAAAGAAATAGCGCTTGCTACTTATCGCCCGGCTGAAGCGCCACTCCCGTGCCAATCATGGCATCACGGGTGACCAGCGCGACAAGCTGCTCCACACTCCAGCCCTCAGTTCCGGCGGGCCTTTCCGGCAGAACCAGATAACGCAACTCAGCGCTGCTGTCCCACACCCGAATTTCCCTGTCTTCACTGATGTTCAGACCAAACTCGGCCAGAACGCTGCGCGGCTCAATGACAATGCGCGATCGATACGGCGCCGATTTGTACCAGGCGGGCGGAAGACCGAGTGTTGGCCAGGGGTAGCAGGAGCAGAGCGTACAGACCGTCACGTTGTGAACCTCGGGGGTATTTTCAACAACCATCATGTCTTCCCCCTGCACGCCTGAAAAACCCAGTTCGGCAATGGCCTCTGTGCCATCGGCAAGAAGACGGGCCTTGTAATCAGGGTCGCTCCAGGCTTTTGCCACGACAAGCGCACCGTTTCGGGGGCCAATTCGGTGTTCATACGTGTCGATAAGTTCATCCAGCGCCGCAGGATCTACCAGGCCTTTTTCCGTCAGCAGCGACTCCAGCGCTTTCACGCGAAGCGCAATTTCCTCCGGCGGTTCGGTGTGGTCATGGTGGTGTTCGTGGTCGAGAGCCATGATATTTCTCCGATAAATTTAAGGTTATTGCCGGGCCTTTGGTCCGGCGGTTTCACCCTGAGCATACGGGCTGTTAACGGCTACATCTCCTGCCAGTTACCGCTCGCTTCAAACGCGGCGGCGGCCTGATAGATAGTGCTTTCGGCGTAATGGCGCCCAATCAGCATCATGCCGACCGGCAACCCGTCAACCAGCCCGCAGGGCACAGACATGGCTGGATGACCCGTCACGTCTAGCGCAGCCGTGTTGCCAATCATCTCGAATGCCCTGGAGATATACTCGGTAATTGAACTGCCCGGTTGCGGCAGCGGCTGGGCCGTCACCGGGACGGTCGGCATGACCAGCAGATCGAAATCACCGAACGCGCGGTCATAGTCTGCCCGTGCCCGGCGGGCCAGATTCTGTGCCTTCGCGTAATAACGACCGTTATAGCGCGTCAGGCCATACTGGCCGATGAGCATGCAGATTTTGAGCGAGGGAGAAAGCGTGTCTGCGCTGTCGCGCCAGGCCGCATGTTTGTCCAGCAGGGGGACGTCGTAGAGCCCTTCCCAGTTAAATCCCATACCGTTGCCATGCATCATCTGCATGGTGAGTCCTTCGCAACCAATAGGCGACCACAGCGCGGCGGCAAGCTGATGACCGGGCACTGATACTTCCCGGGCGGATGCGCCAAGACTTTCCAGCCGCGCAACGGCATTACGGACCTTTTCAGCAAGCTGAGGCTGGAGATTGGGCAACTGGAATCCTTCCGTTACCACCCCGATTTTCAGCCCGCTGACCCCTTTATCAAGCGCAGCGGTATAGTTTCCGCCACGAGAGGTGTACTGGCGCGGGTCAAGCCCGTCCGGTCCGGCCATGACCTCCAGCATCAGGGCATTGTCCTTCACATTCGCGGTAATCGGTCCGGCATGATCGAGGGTGGCTTCAATCGGCATAATGCCGGTATAGGGAACCAGACCGTGAGTAGGCTTCATGCCGTAAGCGCCACAGAAAGCGGACGGAATACGGATGGAGCCCCCCTGATCACAGCCTATCGCCATATCCACTTCCCCGGCGGCGACCAGCGCTGCACTGCCCGATGAAGAACCGCCGGCGCTGTACCCCCTGCGCCAGGGATTATGTACCGGAGCCGGGTCTGACGTGTGGCTGCCCCCGGAGAGACAGAAATGTTCGCAGGTGGCTTTCCCCACAATGGTGGCGCCGGCCTCAAGGAGGCGCGTTACTACGGTGGCGTCAAAAGCAGGTACATGCCCCTCAAGCGAAGCGGCGCCGTTCATCATCGGGACGCCGGCCAGGGAAATATTATCCTTCAGCACCACGGTTTTCCCGACGAGCCGGCCTTCTGGAGCCCCCTGCACTTCGCTTTTGTAATACCAGGCATTCAGCTGATTTTCTTCGCCCTCCGGGCGGTATCCTTTTTCACGCGGATATTCAACCTGTGGGATTTCATCCTGTAGCTCCTCAATCAGGTCATAGGCATCGAGATTTGGCTGCATAAGGGCAAGATATTCTGCCGCTTCGCTCTCAGAAATCTGCAGATGAAGCTCGCGTGCAAGCTGCTGCAACTGACTGGCATTGGGACGTTCAATGGACATATTTATTCCTTACATGAAAAATGACTGACTGAATCCTGTTCTGAACATAACGCACCGGCACTGCCTCTACCTGGCTGAGACGGACAGTGACCTGGTCACAAAGGACAGCGTCAGAAAACGCGTGCATAGCGGAGATTCAACCGGAAATTCTCTTCCGCGCCGTTTTCAACGCGCAGATCCCTTCCCAGCTGTATCTGGAACTGATCGCGAGGGGTCACAAATTTGGTTGCTGTGATACGGACGTTGGTGGTCTGCGCCGGATTATCCTGATTTTCACCGTCAACGGTTGTTTCACCGCCCCAGGTCTGACCGAACCCCAGACCGAACGCCAGTGTAGGATCAGGCATATAACGTCCCATAATCTGGGCTGCCCACGCGTTATCCTGCTGAAGGCGGGATGAACCAGGCCCATAATCGTTATTGTCACCGTACCAGATGGCGTCACCGACCACGTCCAGCGCCCACTTTTCAGTGAAATATTTCACCCAGGCCGCCTGCAGGTCGACCTTCCAGCGGTTCTCACCCAGATTTAGCGCATCGTTGTGGTCATAGCTGCCGCTGGGCACATAGAGATAAGGGGCAAAGCCAAAAATGTCGCCTCCTGCGTTGAGTTTGACCTTCAAAGGCACGGTAAGGATCAGATCGCTGGTACCATTGGCTGAGCCGAGGGAAGCCGCATCGCCGCCGCCAGATATCCGCCCGAAAGGCAACAGAAACTGCGGGTCCAGCGTTGCTGACTCAGAAATCTGTACGGTATGCAGCAGACGCAACATGCCGATATCAGAAGTCAGGTTGTAATCAGAGCTGACTTTGTCACCGCGGGAGTGCGCTGAGCCGGTTGAGGCGTGCTGATAATAAAGCAGCCCCACCGTGGTGCCGTCGGGAAATTGACTGTAGTCGCCAGGCGCGACTTCAACGGCGAGCGCTGGCACAGAACCAAGCAATATGGCAGGCAGGAAAAAGCGTAATGCGTGCATAAAGTAATCCCCCGGAGAATTGTTGATGGATAGCGATGTTGTTCAGCGTTGAGCGTCACGCAGCATCCCGGTCATAGGATGGCAGTTGATGTACTCGAAGGTCTGAAAGCGGACGTCTGAAACGGAAACCTCGTGGTAAAGCCGCAGTTTCTGCAGACCGGTTACCACCCGGAAAAACGTGGTGAAGATGCGAAGATGCGTGGGGTGCGATTCGGCCCAGCGCTCAAGCCGGTCTAGTGAACGCCAGAAGCCGATATCGTAGGCAATATCCAGCAGATTTCCGTTGATATCCACGTTGCGGACAAAGCGGTTGCTGTAGCAGCCGAGCGTCTGACCTTCATCCCTCAGAAAATCCATACCAGCCTGCAAAGGAGGGAGCATCTCTGTGAAGTAAAGCTGACGCTCCTGCTCATCCGCCGCCATCCAGTCCTGCCCTGAACGGATAAGCGCGATGTTGTCATGGCCCTGCACCACCACCCTGCCGCCGGCATCAGGATCGCCCGAAATAATGCGCAGTCCATCGTCAGGCTGCAGCCAGTCATTCTGAGAGGCCGGAATACGGTCACGCACGGATCCCCAGTAGCCGTGCTCCTGAATCTCACCGCTGATCTTGTCCATTACCGCGCCGACGCCCGGCAGATCTTCTTTAAAGGCATACAGCGTCTCAAACTGCTCCGCCCGCGGGGCAATAACTTCCCGGAAATAACCGACGTCATCCTGCAGACGTTCATCAGAAGACCACCAGTGATCGAGCTCCGGCTGACGGACCCAGCGGCAGTACGCAGCCGGATCCCGCCAGTACCCCACTACGATAAAATTACCGTAGCCCTGGTTGTCGGTATGAAAAGAGATATCATGATTACCCGGCCCGTCGCTCAGGCTGAAGGTCGACACAATGTGCTGCATTGCCCGGACAGCGTTCTCACGCTTTTCCTCCCGAAACTGCACGCCCAGATAGGCCATAACGACCTGCGTCAGATCGCTACCGGCCCGTCCGGCAAACATCGGGAACGGTGGCTGATAATCGTCGTGAACCCGGCGGGAAAGCGTTCGCGGGCATTTCAGGTGTTTATCAATGGCAGATTCCATAAAGACTCCCGGTAAATAGTTTCAGCGATGGGTTAATTCACCATTGATACTAAGGAGAAATCTGCCGGATACCTGGCTCAACCGGACAATCGTCTGGCTGGGAGGGACACCCCTGATATTTATAAATCAGGGGGTGACTCGTGATGAAAAGAAACAGTGCAGCACTGCCCGTTAATAGTGCGCCCCCCGTCGTTTGGCATATCTGAATACATCAATTCGCTCTGAAATCTCTCGCAAAACAGTCATGGCGCAAATATTGCTTTCAGTTTGAAACAATTCATTCTGATATGAGGTGTCGCCGTGAACAGTCATTCCGCCTCCCGGGATATACGCTATTCCACCGAACATGTTTCAGTGCATCACCGTTTCGAATACTGGAATGATGTTATTCTTCGTCACTGCATTCCTTCAGATGGCAAACCGCTTGCTGACGGCAGGTTTGACGGTGAACTGGCCGTGCGTGAAGTGGGTCTGGTGGATGTCTGCACTCTCACTTCAACGCTTCACCACTGGGAGCGAAAATCACGACATCTGCGAACGGGACCGGACGATGATTTGTGGCTCGGTTATATTCAGGGGGGATACGGACAGCTGGAACAGGGGGGACGAAAGGCATGCCTGGCGTCTAATGACCTGGTTCTTTATGATGCGGCACAGACTTTTCGCTTCAGCATCGGGGGCAAAAATAACCATCTCATACGGATCCCCCGACATCTGCTGGCAGGAAAAGTGCCTGCCAGCGACGCCCTGACCGCCACGGTCCTTGATGATACCCGTCCGGGCGTTATTCCGCTGCGTGAGATGATTTGCCAGGCAGCGAATACGCCCGTTCTGGTCAACAATTCGGATGTGGCCAGTCGCTTTTCACAAACGATGCTGGATCTGCTGATACTGAGCCTGGAGCTTCAGGATCACCATAACGTGGCTTCAGAACGCGATTTATACGCAAAAATGCGAAGCTATATCAGCAGAAATCTAACTAATCCTGAGCTAAGCGTTGAGAATATTGCTCTCGCTCACCACGTGTCAGTACGCACCGTGACCCGGACTTTTGCCCGGCATCAGAAAACGCCAGCAGCCGTTATCTGGCAGGAACGGCTTTTGGCCAGCCGCGATGCGCTAGAACAAGGGCGAGTATGCAGCGTATCTGAGGCTGCGCTTGACTACGGATTCTCTGATTTCACTCACTTCAGTCATGCATTCCGGAAAGCATTTGGCGTCACGCCCAGCTCGCTCCTGAGGCAGAAAAGCCGGTTCTTTATACAGCCCGGATAGATTGTGAAACGTAAGCAAAGCAGATAATTGATTGTTTAAATAGAAATTTAATGTTCTCAATTCTCCCTTCAGAATATCCTCCGCCAGCGTGGACGTATATACCTCTGCATCAGTGGGGATAACCGGGCGATATTCTCATCCCCGATTTCTTCATCATTACTGCGCATCCAGCTCACGGCTTCCTGCATATAAAGCGTGTTCCACAGCACCCCGGCGTTAGTAACCAGCTCTGCTGAACCCAGTCGTTCTTCCTGCCATTCACAATACCGTTTTCCGATCTCTGCGCGCGGTCCGTGGGCGCTCGCTCGCGCCATTGCATAACGGGTGATATCCTTCAGCACGCCATAATCGACATATTTATCCACACGCCAGAATACAGTAGCTCCTGCATCAGCCAGACGGAGAGAAAACTGATAGCCTGGGAACCACAAAAGACCGAAGATCGGATCGCTGGAGCCGGCCATATTTGTCATTATCTCAGTCGGGTTTGTCCGGAGCAGCCTTTCCAGTACAAGTATGGAATCCCTTAGCGTATCTGGGTACGCCAACGTCATGAAATCCTGATAGCCGATCTGAAATGAGTTTGTGACAGGTGATGCCGCGGCTTGAGCAAAGTATTTTGCGGATTAGTGCCGCATCGTCCTCAATGGATATATTGGGATAAACCCGGTGCTAACTATAACTCAACCAAAGTCCATCGTATCAACCATCCGGACTAATGCGATCGGTTATAAGATTCTCTATTTTTAAAATAAAGAAATGAATATTTTTTTGAATTTATGTAAACCTCATTTACATAAATAAATGCATTCAATTTGGCTTGCCGCTGAATATTTGTAGAAAAAAAGGAGTTTTGAACAATAAATTTGAATCAGAATTAAAATCAAGATTAATTTTAACTTAATGATTGATTAATTAATGAAACAAAGTCATTGTACTTTTTTTGTTACATAATCGAGCGTTTTGAAAATGCGTCTGGTAAACTCACAATCAAATTATGGCTTTATATCCATGACGCTGCACTGGCTAACGGCTGTCGTGGTGTATGCGATGTTCGCACTCGGGTTGTGGATGGTTACATTAGGATATTATGATACCTGGTACCATAGGGCCCCAGGAATCCATAAGGGAATTGGTATTCTTTTAATGATGGGGCTCATAATTCGTATTTTGTGGCGGTTTATATCCCCTCCCCCTCCTGCGTTAAAAAGTTATTCTAAGTTAACGCGTGTCGCTGCTGGATTCGCTCATTCATTACTTTATCTGGCACTTTTCACTATCGTCATTAGCGGGTATCTCATATCTACAGCTGATGGAAAATCTATAACCGTCTTTGACTGGTTTAGTGTACCGGCGATCGTATCGGATGCTGCGATACAGGCCGACATTGCCGGCGTATTACACCTATGGGTGGCATGGGGAGTTGTCATTGTATCTATTCTTCATGGACTCATAGCGTTTAAACACCATTTTATTGATAAAGACGAAACGCTACTCAGAATGCTGGGTAAAACGTCTTCACACCCTGAGGTTAAAAAATGAAGAAACGCTTGCTGGGACTTTCTCTGTTTACCGCGATGTTCATTTCAGGATCAGCTTTAGCTGCTGATTATAAAATTGATAAAGAAGGCCAACATGCATTTGTAAACTTCAAAATTAAACATCTTGGTTACAGCTGGTTGTACGGGACATTTAAAGACTTCGATGGCACTTTCACCTATGACAAAAGTAATCCATCGGCTGATAAGGTTAATGTAAAAATCGCTACCAATAGCCTTGATACCAATCACGCTGAACGTGACAAACACCTGAGAAGTGCTGATTTCCTCAATACAGCCAAGTTCCCTGAAGCGACGTTTGTATCTACGGCAGTCAAAAAGAATGGTGAAAAGCTTGATATCACCGGTGATTTGACACTGAATGGCGTTACCCGTCCTGTTGTTCTGGACGCGAAACTTATTGGTCAGGGCGATGACCCATGGGGCGGCAAACGTGCTGGATTTGAGGCTACAGGCAACATTCACCTCAAAGACTTCAATATTAAAAGCGACCTCGGGCCGGCATCACAAGATGTGGAGCTTATTATCTCGGTTGAAGGTATCCAACAGTAATGGAATAACTCCCGGATATAACAGATCCGGGAGTTATTTAGTTAATATGAGGATAGAGAAGTTTAGTGCCCATATTCGGGACTGTCTGAGCGTTAAAAAAACGCACCTTCGAACGAAGGGGCGTTTTTTCATTTTGGGACTTTATTGATCCACTGTTTTTCCTTTCCCTTCATCTCTGTCAGCATTGAAGGAAGGGGTAGCCCTGGCAGCGGAAGCCGGGGTTGGATAAAAAAGTGGGTCATGAGTTTACCCTCAGGCCAGGGGGTGTTGAGCGCAGATATCACACATAGCACAGGCAGTTTTAAGCCTGTGGGTCAAAGCGACGCAAAACCGCTTCATCCAGCGCGATGGGGTCGCCCTGCAGCTCCGAACTGAGCTTCGCCATAAACTGCACGAGGAAGCGGGCGTTGTGTTCCGCCATCGCTCTCCCTTCATCGGTTTGCATCGTTTTTGGCAGCCTCAGCAGCTTGCACTGAAAATGGTCCAGCGCATAGGTACGATCGTCCAGCTTACGCCTGTCGGCAAAAGGATCGTCAGCATCAAACAGGATATTATTCAGCGCGCCGGAAACCGCGAAAACGCGTGCCAGGCCAATCGCCCCCAGGGACTCAAGCCGGTCGGCATCCTGGACAATCTTCGCCTCTTCGCTCAGGGGAGGAATACCGGCGCTGAAGCTATGCGCCTCGATGGCGTGCAGCACGGCCGGATAGCGGTCGACGGGAAAATCGGCAAATGACGACTGCAGAATGCTCTGCGTCTTTTTCGCCGCCATCACCGATGAGCGGCTGCGTTCGGGGTGGTTTTTCGCCAGGCTCACAATGTCATGAAAGTAGCAGGCGGTCAGGATCACCAAACGGTCAACCTGCCGGTTGGCGGCCAGCCGTTGAGCGGTGCTCCACACGCGACGAAAATGTGAGATGTCGTGAGCGGAGTCGCCCTGCGAGTGATGCCCTATCAGCCAGGTTTCAAATCGTTGCTGCCAGTCAACCAGTTCCATGCGCTTTCCTTTGAGAGAAGGTAGGCTGCGATCATAGCAACTTTAATCCTGATGTTCATATCTCCTGCCATCAGGCCGCGTATACCAGGCGATAGCCCCAAGGATTAACCCGACGATCCCCAGGACAAGAAAACCCAGCAGCGCGCCCAGCCATTTACCCGTCGTCGAACCCAGATCCCCGTCAATACCCACTCCGGGCATGCTTTGAATGTGCCCGACGACCCACCAGTAGCGCGCCATTGCCCACAGGAAATAACCGCAAAAGGCGTAAAAAGCCCATAGCGCCAGCTTCCCGCCGAGACTCCGTTTCGCTTTCTCTTCCATTTAACCGCTCTCCTTCCTCAGTAACGAAACGTCACTTGCAATAAAAATGTGATTTTAGTCACATTATACAGCGAAGTTTGCCGTCAGGCATCCGCAACGTCCGGGGATTTTCATCGACGAATCGATGCCTCCTGCGCCGCCTCTCGCCTGCTCCTGATAGATAATATGTCCTACACTCCCCCGCTATATTATTTCCCTGAACAACCGATTTTATATTCCTCCGTTAGCGGTTATTTTCCGAAATCCCCGATCGTAGAAGAAGGATATTTATCGCCAGAACATACCTGAGACGCTAAACCATAAACACCATAAATTTTATAACAAGCATGAATTCACAACCATCATCAATAATTCATTGTTATAAAAGACAATAAACCAAAATAATAGCTCACTTGCAACCTATAGAATATTAATATAAAGAACCAAAATGAAACATTTTGTAATATTACATATAATTTACTTACATTTTTAATTTAAATAAAAATGAACCTTCGCAGATAGTATTTATTTTGCATCGAGCACGACTCTTTGACATTCACATTAATTATAAATAAAAGGGAATATATAATGAAAAGAAAAGTACTGGCAATTCTGGTGCCGTCCTTATTAATTTCTGGGGCCGCTAGCGCAGCGGAAATCTATAATAAGAGCGGTAATAAAGTCGATTTCTACGGCAAAATGGTCGGCGAGCATATTATGACCGATACCGACGAAGGCAATCGCAACTCTGAAGATACCTCTTATGCGCGGTTCGGCGTTAAGGGTGAAACGCAGATCAACAGCGACCTGACCGGCTACGGTCAGTTTGAGTACAATATGAAAGCTAACCGGCCAGAAGGCGACCAGGGCAGCGCGACCCGTCTGGCATTTGCCGGTTTAAAATACGCCAACTACGGTTCATTTGATTATGGCCGTAACTACGGGGCGGTATACGACGCAGCGGGCTACACCGATATGCTGGTTGAGTGGGGCGGCGACGGTCTGGTGCATACCGATAACTTTATGACCGGCCGTGCCAACGGCGTTGCTACATATCGCAATACTGACTTTTTTGGCCTGTCCGATGGGCTGAACTTTGCTCTCCAGTACCAGGGTAAAAATACCAACCGCGATCGTCTGAAAGCAAACGGCGACGGTTACAGCATGTCCGTTGACTACAGCCTCGACGGATTTGGTTTTGCCGCCGCCTACGGTAATTCCGACCGTACTGACGAACAGACTGCCGACGGCAAAGGCGAAACGGCGGAAGTCTGGAGCATCGCGGCGAAGTATGATGCCAATAGCCTGTATACGGCCGTTATGTATGCCGAATCACGCAATATGCTCCCGATGGAAAATAGCATCATCGCCAATAAAACGCAGAGCGTTGAAGCCGTCGTTCAGTACCAGCTCGATTTCGGTCTGCGCCCTTCCCTGGGCTACGTCTTCGCGAAAGGTCAGGATCTCGGCAACAACAGGCACGGCAATGCAGAGATCATGAACTATGTTGAGCTGGGTACCTGGTACTACTTCAACAAAAACTTCAACGTCTACACCGCCTATAAATTCAATCTTCTCGATGAGGAAGACAGCATTGTCACCGGTGCGGCGACTGACAATCAGTTCGCGGTCGGTATCAACTATCAGTTCTGATGCTATTTCACCAACCTAAGCCCGCCTCGTGCGGGCTTTTTTGTTAGCGGCTGACCGATACCAGATTCAGAGATAACCTAAGGCGCAATCGCCGGCAGTGGCTCATTTTTAAATGGGCGCAACCACAGGCTGCATCACACGACTTAGCTCACAAAATGAAGGAGATACTGGCAAACTGCTACCTTGAGCAATCGCTAAGTGATAGCTTATGAGGGCGTGAGAAGCGTTCAATCCCGTCCAGCGAGAGCCGGCATCAGATGGCATACGTAACGGTATACTGAACAACAGGAATTTAATTAAAGGATTTCGAATCAGATAGATGGAAAGATGAAGTGGCGGAGAGAGGGGGATTTGAACCCCCGGTAGAGTTGCCCCTACTCTAGTTTTCGAGACTAGTCCGTTCAGCCGCTCCGGCATCTCTCCGCTGTTGAGGTTGCTATAATGCCAGGTTCTTTGGCATTTTAATAGTTCCTGTCTCTTTAATTATGTTCAAGTGACGACTTTGCGAGCAATGTGATGTTTAAATGGCCCTGGAAAGCAAATGAAGAGTCCGACAGTGCGGGAATTCCGTGGGAACAGGCGCTTGCCATTCCTGTTTTAGCCAACCTGTCCGCACAGGAGCAGCAGCAGCTTGTGCAGATGGCGGCGCGCTTTCTGCAGCAAAAACGCCTGGTTGCCCTACAGGGGCTGGAGCTGAGTCCGCTACAAAGCGCGCGCATCGCGATGCTGTTTTGCCTGCCGGTTCTCGAGCTCGGTATTGAGTGGCTGGACGGTTTCCACGAGGTGCTTATCTACCCTGCCCCGTTCGTCGTTGATGATGAGTGGGAAGATGACATTGGCCTGGTGCATAACCAGCGGGTCGTGCAATCAGGACAAAGCTGGCAGCAGGGGCCCATTATTCTTAACTGGCTGGATATTCAGGACTCTTTCGACGCATCTGGTTTTAACCTCGTAGTACACGAAGTGGCGCACAAGCTTGATACCCGTAACGGCGATCGCGCCAGCGGCGTACCGCTAATACCCTTACGCGAGGTTGCCGGCTGGGAACACGATCTCCATGCGGCCATGAACAACATTCAGGATGAGATTGACCTGGTCGGCGAGAGCGCCGCCAGTATTGATGCCTACGCCGCAACCGACCCGGCGGAGTGTTTTGCCGTCCTGTCAGAATATTTCTTTAGCGCACCAGAACTCTTCGCCCCACGTTTTCCGGCGCTTTGGCAACGTTTCTGCCACTTTTACCGCCAGGACCCGCTGCAAAGATTACGTGATAATGAAGAGCAGGACGCGGACGACACGCGAATTGTGCACTAAAACAACGAGCTGAGCTAAATTTAGCCATCTGAATCAGCTAGTTAAATTTAGTGTTGACACAAAAATGCGGGGCCAGTAGTATGCGCCTCGTTCAAACGATTCCTCTGTAGTTCAGTCGGTAGAACGGCGGACTGTTAATCCGTATGTCACTGGTTCGAGTCCAGTCAGAGGAGCCAAATTCTTGTTTTCATGCCGCTCTGCGAATCCTTATGTGATTTAGATTCAATAAGTTAGCGTGAAAAGTCTTCCCGATGCATTTTCAGTTTTCTCTCCGCATCGGGAGAATTTGGTGGTCAGATTTGGGGCCAAGTTGGTTCGATGACGGAGTGACCCCCAAATGTCTCTTAACGACTCAAAAATCCGCAACTTAAAACCATCCGCAAAACCCTTCAAAGTTTCCGATTCTCATGCCCTGTACCAGCTGTTTAATCCAGGCGGTTCACGTCTTCTTTAGTATCTTGATGGCTCCGCTCTGATTGAGTCCCTCCGGCGTTGCCAGAAGCACCGGATTACGCACCGGCAGGCGTTGCTCTTCCTTACGAGCAAAAAGCGAGAATTACGCATTACATTCAGCAAATTAGAGACACGAACGCGCCGTTTTCATCCTAAATGTCGCTTAGCCTCCTGACGTACCCGGTGCAGTACATGATGTTTGATCCCGCTATAGGCCGGGTGTTCAGACAGCGTCTCGATATCGCGCTCCCGGCCAAAAGGCAGGACGATCTCCTCGACGATTTTTCCGGGCTTCGCCGACATAATCAGAATACGATCGGCAAGGAACAGCGCCTCTTCGACGTCGTGAGTCACAAACAACAGCGTGGTGCCGGTATTAAGCCAGGCATCGCGCAAGAGTTCCTGCATCATCAGACGCGTTTGCGCATCCAGCGCCCCGAACGGTTCATCAAGTAGCAACGCTTCCGGCCCCGGCAGCCAGGCGCGGGCCAGCGCCACGCGCTGTTTCATCCCGCCCGAGAGCTGCCACGGCGCATGATGTTCAAACCCTTTCAATCCTACCCGCGCCAGCCACTCCAGCGCCTGCGCGTTGACCTCTGGTTTGTGATATTTCCTCAATCGTGGGCCAAATGTGACGTTTTCCAGTACCGACAGCCAGGGGAACAAATTCGGCTGCTGGAAGATCATTCCCCGGTCCGGCCCAGGCAGACGCACCGTTTTGCCGCCTGCCGCCACACGCCCGCGGTCCGGCTTATTGAATCCGGCGACCAGGTTCAGAATCGTGGACTTGCCACAGCCGGAGGGCCCCAGCAGCACCACGAACTCCCCTTTTTCCAGCGACAGGCTGATATCTTCCAGCACCGTAAACGGATGCGGTTTTGCCGCAAAAGAGAGCGATACGTTTTCCAATGTAATAGCACTCATTACTCTTTCCCCGCCCAGGGCACAAAAAATCGCTGCAGACCCAGCAGCAATAAATCCAGTAAATAACCGATACCGCCGAGCAGCAGGATCCCCAGCATCACGATATCGGTTCGCAGATAAGAACTGGCGTTAATCACCATCCAGCCGAGACCGGAACTTGCCGCCACCATTTCCGCCGCGATGAGCGATGTCCAGCCGATCCCGATGGACAATCTGACGGTGGTAAATAGTTCTGGCAGCGCATCCGGCAACACCACGCGCAGAAAAATCTGTTTGCGCGAAGCGCCGAGCGTTTGCGCGACACGAATGCGCGAACGGCCAATACGCTCCACCGCAGCGGACGCCCCCACGACCACGCTCAGAAAGGTGGCGATGAAAATCAGGAAGAACTTAGACGCCTCCCCGATCCCCAGCCAGACGACCGCCAGAGGAATAAGCGCGATCTTGGGCAGCGGGCGCAAAAATTGTACAAATGGATTCAGTACCGCCGCCAGGCCTTCCGACAAGCCCATCAGTAATCCCAGGGGAATGCCGATGATAATGGCTACGGAAAAAGCGCTTAATGCGCGAGCCAGGCTAACCGCAACGTGCTCCCACAAAGGCACCTGCCGATAGCCATCGGCCAGCAGCTCTTCGGTCGTCAGGCCAATTTCCTGCAGCGACGGAAGCAGCAGCGGGTCCACCCATTGCCGCATCGCCGCCACCTGCCAGAGGATAAAGAAAACAGACACCGAAACGACGCTGATGGCGATGTGATAACTCAATCTCATGGCGCGACTACCGCCGCGTCACGGATGTAGCGGGAGTTTATGGCGCTATCCCAGTTCGCCGGGATATCACGTTTGCGGATCTCGCCAATCCCCGCCAGGAAGTTAGAGGTCTTTGTCAGCGCTTTCCCGATACCGCTGTCGGTCGTATGGGTTCCGTTGCCAAGCCAGTCCGCCGTACCCTGCTGCGTCAGGGTTGGGTATTCCAGCCCACCCAACGTATTCGCGGCAGTCGTCACCGGCGCCCCCACCTCTTTCGCCACAATCGCCGCCGCACGTTCCGGGTCGGCCTTAAACTCATCAACTTTTTCCTGATGAACTCGCAGGAACGCGCTGACGGTTTGCGGATACTGCTCGGCAAAGGCTTTACGCACGACGTAGTTGTTATAAATCAGGTAGCCATCCTTTTGCAGATCTTTGGTCGCGAACACCTGATGCCCGCCGGAGGCCTCAAGTTCCTGAGCAAACGGCGCCCAGACATAGCCCGCGTCGATATCGCCGCGTTTCCAGGCTGCGACCATTTCCGCCGGACGCAGCGGCAATAGCGTTATTTTGCTGCGATCGAGCCGGTTGACGCTGATAGCGGCCTCAAGCGCATATTGCGCCGTCGAGTTTGGCGGATAGGCGACCCGTTTGCCCTCTATATCCTTAATACTGCTAATGCCGTCTTTACCTATCAAACGCTCGTAGCTGGCGATCACCCCCGAAACGCCGACAATCTCCACCGGCAGCTTTCTGACAATGCCCGCCGTTGCCGGGCTGGAGCCGAAATTGGCAATATCAATCGCGTTGCTGGCAAAATAATTTAACGCATCCGCGCCGGACGCAAATTGCACCCATTTCACCTTACTGTTTAATGCCTTATCCAAAGAACCATCGGCTTTTGCCAGCATCAGCACCTGAGAGCCGCCGCTATATGCTACCCGGACCTCCGCGGGCGCGTCGGCAAAGCTGGTATTGACCCACAGGCCACCTGCTGCAAGGAATACGCAGAGACTTTTCTTCATTTAATTTATCCTTTAAATAATAACGTTATTAATGCCACGTCTCGCGCTGCGCCAGCCATAGGTGCGCGCACTGCTGCGCCAGCGCTTCTGCGGGGTCAATCGACACGGCTAAATGCGGGGATGCTACCTCCGCCAGCGCAACCGGCACTTCCGTGCAGGCCAGCACCAGCCTCTCTGCGCCACGATCGCGCAGTGCCTGAGCCTGCAAACTCAGCAGCTCACCGCCGGCACGCAGTTCGCCCCGTTTCACGGCATAGCACCCCGGCACAAACAGCTGCCGTAGCTCTTCTGCCGTCGGCAGCACGCTGTTGATACCCAGTGCGGAGAAACCGTGCTGGAACCAACCGGCATCAAGCGTCCCCTGAGTGGCGATAACCCCGACCCGGCGAGGCTTCTCTTTCCCCTCGAACGCCGCCAGCGTAGCGTCCACGATATGCAGCAACGGCGCATCGCTGCGCTGCGCCAGCGCCTCATACCAGTGATGCGCGGTATTACAGGCGATCGCAATATGGCTGGCGCCCACGCGATTCAGCTGCTCCACCGCGTGCAGCAGCTGCGGCAGCGGCGATGGCCCCTTCCCCGCCAGCGCCTGTTGACGATCGGCAATTTGCGGGACGTTCCATACCACATGTGGAATTTGCTGCTGGTCGCTTTCGGCGGGCGTTGCGCGCAGCAGTTTATGCATCAAATCCAGCGTCGCCAGCGGACCCATGCCGCCAACGATCCCCAGAAGAAAAGGTTTACTCATGATGACAAAGAGTCCGCAATCACCTGACGATAGCCAAACAGGCCCGCGCTTCCGCCCGTATGGATAAACACCACATTCTCATCCTGGCGAAAATGACCTTTACGGATCAGATCAATCAGTCCGGCCATGCCTTTACCGGAATAAACGGGATCGAGCAGAATCCCCTCGTGCTGCGCCAGCAGCTGCAGCGCTTCAAGCATCCCCGCGGTGGGCAGGCCATAGCCTTCACCCACATAATCACCGTTCGCGACCACCGCCTCACGCGGCAATTCACCCGGCACGCCGAGCAGTTCCCGCGTCTGTTGCGCCAGGCGCCAGACGTTTTGCTCCTGTTTATCGCGCGGCGCGCGAACGCTGATCCCGAGCAGAGGAATATCGCTGTTGGTGGCGCTTAAGCCCGCGATCAGGCCGGCCTGCGTACCCGCGCTGCCGGTGGCATGAACGATACGATCGATACGCAGCCGTAGCTGGCTGGACTGCCAAAGCAACTCTTCCGCGCAGGCTACATAGCCCAGAGCCCCGATAGCATTCGAACCGCCGCCAGGGATGACGTAAGGGGTATGACCCTGCGCGCGCAGGCTTTCCGCATGTTGCTCCATCGCCTGCTGCATATCCGTACCGCCGGGCAAATGGGCAATAATTTTGCCGCCGAGCAAACCATCCAGCAGCACATTGCCGGATTGCTGATATTCATCACCCAACGTGGTGACGCGCTGTTCGAGAAAAATATGCGTTTCCAGACCCAGTCTGGCCGCCGCCGCGACGGTCTGACGCACATGATTAGACTGCGTGGCGCCCTGGGTAATAATAATGTTCGCCCCTTTTTCCTGAGCATCCCCCAGCAAAAATTCAAGTTTGCGGGTTTTATTACCGCCGGTGGCAAGGCCGGTACAATCATCACGTTTTATCCAGATATTTGGCCCCCCCAGCAAACGCGAAAGCTGAGTGAGAGGCTCCAGTGGCGTCGGGAAATGGCCAAAATGAAGACGGGGAAAACGCGCCAGGTGCATAATATCTCCTGTAAAAAAAGGCTCCGCAGCAAATTAAAATTCGCCGGCGGGAGTAAGAAAGGTTCGTGGAATATGGGAGTGACTATATTGATTTTTCCACTCGCGGTTTACCAAGTTTTTCAGCTATGGTTATGTTGATAAAATATATATAAAAAAAGTGGTCACTTTATTTATTCGCCACAGCTGCTTAGCAGACCATAATGTCGATCCGGGAAAACAGATAACTAAAATAATTATTGGGCGTGCAGGCAACCTCCGGTGTTTAATTCCTCAAGGGCGACAAACGCCTGCCAGCTCACCTCATCAATCCAGATCCCCTCTTCCTGACGCCGGTGATAAGCGCGCAATTCCGGTTCTCCAGGGATCTGCACATCGCGCCCTTCCTGCCCGCAGCGTACCCAGTCAACCTGCGCTAATAACGCCTGGGGGTAGCTTTCCTCCGCGCCCAATCGCGCAGGGTCAAATAAAATCGACAGCATATTGTTAATGATCCCTGCACGTGGCGGGATCTGCCGGCTTTCGGTCTCGCCGCCGGTCAGCGCCGCGCCGAGCAAGCTGCAAATCAGCGACAGTCCCGCGCCTTTATGGCCGCCAAAAGGCAGCAAGGCGCCAGCCGGCTCAGTCATTAATACGGCAGGGTCGGTCGTGGGCTGTCCGTTCGCATCTACCGCGCACCCTTCCGGGATAGCGCGCCCTTCGCTCCATGCGATACGCGCCTTATTCCCCGCAATGGCGCTGGTAGCGAAGTCAAGGATAACCGGGGGAGAGTTGCGAAGCGGAACCCCCACGCAAAAAGGGTTTGTGCCAAGCCTGGGGCGCAGTCCATCGAACGGCAGGACCACCGCCGGCGCCGCCACGTTGGCAAAATGGATCGAGACCAGCCCGGCGCTCGCCGCCTGCTCTGCCCAGGCGCCAATCCGCCCAAGATGGTGGGTATTAGACAAGCCAATAATTGCCACTCCAAACTGGCGCACGCGCTCAATACCGGCGGCCATAGCCTGCTCGCCCAACGCCTGGCCGAAGCCATGACCGCCATCAAAAGAGACAATCGGTCCGGCATCAGATAAGGTGGTCAGCGTGGCGCCGGGGTTCAAATCTCCCGCCAGAATTGCCCGAATATAGCGTGGCAAGAGGGTCACCCCGTGGGAATCGTGGCCTTTTAATGAGGACTCGACCAGGTTATCTGCCACCTTTTTGGCGATATCAGATCCAGTGCCAACCCGTTCCAGATGCCGTTGTAAAAGCGAACGTAAGTGATGATGTGAAAATAGAGGCATGGTTCTACTCACGGCCGTTGCCCATACAATGCAAAGGGCTATTAAAGAGTGGGCCGACTATAGCAAAGATATTTTTGTTACATAAACACGAATAATGGCTAAGCTTTTCCATTTATCGAATAATAAGTGCCAAATATCGTTATTCGTTTTCCTGATATTCATAGCCATTTAAATCATTTCCTTTCCCTCCCGCCTCTGCCCATGATTTTTTGCTGAAAAGCACCTTTCCGGGGAGAAGAGATGAGTAAAATTAACGGGGTATTAGCCTGGACGCTGGCATTTTCTGTTCTTGGCGGAGTCAGCCAGCCGGCATTCGCCGAAGGGAATATTAGTATCGCGCAGCAATTTGGCATCGGTTATTTAATTCTTGATGTGGTACGAGACCAGCAGCTTATCGAAAAAGAGGGGCAAAAAGAGGGGCTGGATATCAAGGTCGAGTGGCGCACCATCTCAGGCGCGACCGGGATGAACGAGGCCCTGCTCTCCGGGGCTCTGGACGTTGCATCGGCGGGCGTCCCCCCGCTACTCACCCTCTGGGATCGCACCAAAGGTAAACAAAATGTGAAAGCAATAGCCTCGCTGGGATCGATGCCCAATTACTTATTGAGTAATAATCCGGCGATAAAAAGCATCAAAGATTTGACGGATAAAGACCGTATTGCCGTTCCGGCGGCTGGGGTCGGTTTCCAGTCGCGGACATTACAAATCGAGACCGCAAAACTATATGGCGACAAAGAGTTCAAACGCTTCGATAAAATTAGCGTCAGCTTACCGCATCCGGATGCCAGCGCGGCATTAATTGCCGGTGGTTCGGAAATTAACACCCATTTTTCCAGCCCGCCGTTCCAGTATCAGGCGCTGGAGCACAGCAATATTCATAAGATACTCAGCTCCTATGATGTGCTGGGGGGACAGGCAACATTTAACGTTCTCTACACTACCCAGAAATTCCATGACGAAAACCCAAAAACCTATAAAGCGTTTTATCGCGCACTTAGCGAAGCCGCGAATATCATTAACCGTGATAAAAATGCGGCGGCTGAAACGTATATTCGCGTCGAGAAATCACGACTGCCCTTACCGCTGGTGCAAAAAATCGTTAACGACCCTGAAATCAGCTTTACGGTTTCCCCTGAGCGTACCGGCGTATATGCGGAAAAACTTCATGAGCTTGGCGTACTGAAAAATAAAGCCGATTCGTGGAAAGATTATTTCTTCGACGAAGCATGGGAAAAACCTGGCAGTTAAACCGCGACACCGGAGGCTCTAGTGGCAACTCAGCAAATCAATGGCCCGCTGCTGCAGGTCAGCAATGTCGATATCGAATACCGCACCCGCGAACGGCAAATACGCGCGACGCATGATGTCAGTTTTGATGTCTGGCCCGGCGACCGCTTTATTCTACTTGGCCCGTCAGGCTGCGGGAAATCGAGCCTGTTAAAAGCCACAGGCGGTTTTCTCACCCCGCGCAGCGGTCAAATTTCTCTTGCGGGGACCCCGGTTAGCGCCCCCGGCCCGGAGCGGATGATGGTTTTCCAGGAGTTCGACCAACTGCCGCCGTGGAAAACCGTGCTGGAAAACGTCATGTTTCCTCTGCTGGCCAGCCGGAAAGCCAACCGCGCGCAAGCAAAAGAGACGGCGCTGCATTTCCTGCACAAAGTTGGGCTGGCGGAATTTGCCGAAGCGATGCCCCATACCCTCTCCGGCGGAATGAAGCAACGCGTCGCCATCGCGCGCGCTCTGGCGATGAAACCGCGAATCCTGCTGATGGACGAGCCCTTTGCGGCGCTGGATGCGCTGACCCGCCGCACTATGCAGGAGGAGCTGCTGGCGCTGTGGGAAGAGGAGCGCTTTACCCTGCTGTTCGTCACCCACTCGATTGAGGAGGCGCTGGTGCTGGGCAACCGTATCCTGGTGCTTTCGCCGCATCCAGGGCGCGTCAGGGCGGAGCTTAACTGTCATCAGTTCACGCTTAATGACTTCGGCAGCGAGGCGTTCCAGCACGCGGCTCGTCATATTCACCACCTGTTATTCCCGACAACCGGCAGCAGTTCGTCTCACTCATCCGGCGAGGAGCCAGAGTATGTCCCAGTCACCGTACATTCGTCCTGAATTCGAACGTGAATTACCGCCGCTGCGAGATCTGCCGGTGGAAACGCCGCTCCCCTTAAGCCAGCGCCTGTGGAATCAAACATGGCTGCGCAAGTGTCTGATTGTGGCCCTTGTCCTCGCGCTATGGGAGATCGCCGCGCGGGTACAGCAAAACGATCTGATGTTACCCGGAGTACTTCAGACCCTGCAGGCGTTTAGCGAAGACATGCGCAATGGCGAATTGCCGGAAAAAATCGCCAACTCCCTTAGCACCCTGTTGAAAGGGTATCTGGCAGGCAGCGCGCTGGCGCTCATTGCCAGCGCGCTGGCAGTGACCACCCAGTTTGGCCGCGATCTGCTGAGCACATTAACCGCGATGCTGAATCCTCTGCCTGCAATTGCTCTGCTGCCGCTGGCCCTGCTGTGGTTTGGTCTGGGGAATGTCAGCCTGATATTTGTACTGATACATTCGGTGATGTGGCCAATCGCGCTGAATACCTGGTCCGGTTTTAGCAGCGTTCCGGAAACGCTACGCATGGCGGGACGCAACTATGGCCTCCGTGGGCCACGCTATGTAATTACGATTCTTATTCCGGCATCGTTGCCGGCAATCCTTGCCGGCCTGAAGATCGGCTGGGCTTTCGCCTGGAGAACGCTGATTGCCGCCGAGCTGGTATTTGGCGCCTCCAGCGGCGAGGGCGGTCTTGGCTGGTATATTTTCCAGAATCGCAATGAGCTCTTCACCGACCGGGTCTTTGCCGGGTTGCTAACGGTCATCGCGATTGGCCTCCTGGTGGAAGGCATCGTATTCGCCAGTCTGGAAAAGATCACGATTAAGCGCTGGGGGATGCAGCGTTAGCGCCAGCTATCTCAACAGCCAGGTCCTGTGAAATCGCTCCCTTAATCACCCGGTGAGAGCCACGGTAGCGAATACGGGAGCCCGCCAGTTTTGCTGCCAAACGGTACCTTGCGCCGTCCTGCTGCACATGAGATCCAGCCTCCAGGCATGGATGCTTTATGAGAAAAGCCCGCGCGGAAACCGGCGGGCTTAGGTGATCGTCGCGGTTGTCCACCCGTTACGTGGTTGACACCGCTGACCGGGCCGGACCTCGCTACCGCGAAGCAAACCGGACGACATGCTCTGCGAGAAAATCAATTTCCTGCGGCGTGTTATAGAAAGCCAGCGACGGCCGGACGGTACTTTCATAACCAAAATGGCGCAGGATCGGTTGCGCGCAGTGGTGTCCGGATCGCACGGCAATACCGACCTGACTCAGATAGCGCCCCACGGCTTCATTTTCATGACCCGCCAGCACGAAAGATAAGACGCTGGTTTTGTTCGCCGCGGTGCCGACCAGCGTCAGGCCCGGAATAGCCGACAGCTTCTCGATCCCATACTCCAGCAAGGCGTGCTCGTACTGCGCAATATTTTCTATCCCCAGCGAGGTGACATAATCGATAGCCGCCCCCAGCCCGACGGCATCGGCAATATTGCCCGTGCCCGCCTCAAACTTATTCGGCGAGGGTTGATAGCGCGTCAGTTCAAAAGTTACGTCGGCAATCATATTCCCGCCGCCCTGATACGGGCGCGCCTCTTCCAGCACCTCCTGCTTGCCATATACGACGCCGATCCCGGTCGGTCCAAAAATTTTATGCCCGGAGAAGACGAAGAAATCGGCATCCAGCGCCGTGACGTTGGTCGGGATATGCGAAATAGACTGCGCGCCGTCGATGGCGATGCGCACGCCAAAACGATGGGCGATTTGCACCAGCTCCTGAACCGGCGTGACGGTACCCAGCGCGTTGGAAACGTGGGTAGCGGACACAAAACGGGTCTTGTCATTGAACAAACGGACATATTCCTCAACGATCAGCTGCCCGTGCTCATCAACCGGCGCCACGCGGATCACCGCTCCCGTCTCCTGCGCAATGAGCTGCCACGGCACAATGTTGGCGTGATGCTCGAGCAACGTGAGGATAATTTCATCCCCCGGCCGTAACAGCGGCTTCACGTAGCTGTGCGCAATCAGGTTGAGCCCTTCCGTGGTGCCGCGCACGAAGATGATATTCTCCGGGCCGCGCGCGCCGATAAACCGCGCCACTTTGTCACGCGCGGCTTCATAAGCATCGGTGGAACGTGCGGCAAGGGTATGCGCCGCCCGATGAACGTTCGAGTTTTCGTGCAAATAATAGTGGCTGATGCGATCGATAACCTGCTTCGGGCGCTGGGTCGTCGCGGCATTGTCCAGCCAGACCAGAGGATGACCGTCCACCTGTTCGGCAAGGATCGGAAAATCAGCGCGGATCCGTTCAACCGGGATCTGCCCGACACGCGCCGGCGGCGCCGGCTTTGCGCCAACAGAAGGTCGCGCCGCGAATCCGCGAGGCGCGATATCCCCCCGGCTCTCCTGCCCCAGCGGCACCACCCGCGGCGCGTACGCGGCCTCGGCGGCCCGCGGGCGTGCGGGCGTGTCGCCCAGCAGCCCTTTCAGATCCCGCGCGTCGGGCAGTCCGTAATCCCGCGCGGAGGGAGCGTCACCCGCCTCGCCCGGCCATCCGCCGGGCGCGTGGGGAAGCGTGAATAAATTACTCGTAGTCATAATATTCACCCACTTCAACGTCTTCCAGCACGGCAATGGCGTCATCGGCCAGGATCGCAGCGGAGCAATAAAGTGAGAGTAAATAGGATGCCACGCCGTTATCGTCGATCCCCCGGAAGCGCACCGACAATCCGCGAGACTGTTCGTTTGGCAGCCCTTCCTGATAAAGCCCCAGCACGCCGCGTTTGCTTTCACCGGAGCGAATCAGCAGGATATTGGTTTTCCCGCCCTGGCCTTTCGGGTTTTTCAAACCATCAACAAACAGCTTATCGGAAGGGATCAGCGGAATACCGCGCCACAGGATAAAAGTGCCCCCGTGCAAATTCACGGTGACCGGCGGCACGCCGCGTCGCGTGGCTTCACGCTGAAATGCGGCAATCGCACGCGGATGGGCCAGGAAGAAGGACGGCTCCTTCCAGACTTTTGACAGCAGCTCATCCAGGTCATCCGGCGTCGGACGGCCATTGCGGGTCTGAATACGCTGCGAGTCATCGATATTTTTCAGCAATCCATATTCATCGTTATTGATCAGCTGACTCTCCTGGCGCTCGCGCAGGCTTTCAATCGCCAGCGCAATCTGCTCTGACGCCTGGTCGTACGGCGAGCTGTAGAGATCGGCGATTTTGGTGTCCACGTTAATAATGGTCGCAATGGAATCGAGCTGGTATTCACGCGGCGTGGTCTGATACTCGATGTAGCCCTGCGGTATTTCAACGCGCGTCGGGTCCTGGCTGCATAATACGTCCAGCGGCGTATCCCCCTCCACGACCTTGTTCACCCGATAAATCCCCGACTCCAGGCCTTTATAGTCGAGAAAACGGCTGACCCAGCGCGGGGTAATCGCCGCAAATTGCGGAGCCGTTTTGGTCACGTTCGCTAACTGATACGCGGCTTCACGCCCCAGTGCATTAATGCCTTTTTGTTCTGCCATGATGATTCCTTAGTGTTTGAAATAGTGGAGCTGAAGGTTAGTACTGCGGCAAACGGGTATCCACATCCCGCGCCCAGGCGTTTAGGCCATCTTTTAAATTCATCACGCGGCCCTGATAGCCCGCGCGCTGTAGTGCCCGAATCGCGAAAATACTGCGCTGCCCGATCTTGCAGAGAAACACCGCATCGACCGTCGGGTCGAATTCACCGATACGCCTGACTATCTGGCCCAGCGGCATCACTTTTGCCTGCGGAAATTTGGCAATCGCCCGTTCGTGGGGTTCACGAATGTCGATCAGCTGCAGGGGTTTACCCTCCTCTATCCAGGCGTGCAGCTCCTGGGCCGTGACGCTTTCAACCGGCACCTCCGCCTCATCGGGTTTCAGTCCACAAAACTCTTCGTAGTCAATCAGCTCATGAATCGACGGGTGCTCACCGCATACCGGGCAGCCGGGATCTCTCGCCAGCCGCAGCTCACGCTGCTTCATCTGCCAGACATCGAAGAGCAGCAGGCGGCCAATCAGGCTCTCGCTGCCGCCGACGATCAGCTTGATCGCTTCTGCCGCCTGAATGGTGCCGATAATCCCCGGCAACACGCCGACAACGCCGCCTTCGGCACAGGAGGGCACCAGCCCCGGCGGCGGCGGCTCGGGATACAGACACCGGTAACACGGCCCTTCCCCGGCATAAAAGACGCTGGCCTGCCCTTCGAACTGGAAAATGGAGCCGTAGACCAGCGGCTTACCCAGCAAAACGCAGGCATCGTTAATCAGATATCGGGTTGGATAGTTGTCCGTACCATCGACGACGAGGTCGTATTCGCGAATAATCTCCAGCGCGTTTTTACTGCTCAGGGTGGTGTTATAGGTCTCCACCTGCAGGTCGGGATTGATCGCTTTAATCTTGTCTTTCGCCGAGGCCACTTTGGGCCGGTTGATATCTTTGGTGCTATGAATGATCTGCCTTTGCAGGTTGGATATTTCGACAAAATCAAAGTCGACAATCCCCAGCTTACCGACCCCGGCAGCGGCCAGGTAAAGCGCCACCGGCGCCCCCAGCCCTCCGGTGCCGATAAGCAACACGCGGGCTGCCTTCAGACGCTTTTGCCCTTCAAGCCCGACTTCCGGCAGCAGCAGATGGCGGCTGTAGCGGGCAATCTCCGCATGCGTCAGCTCCGTCAGGCGGTCGTCCGGGATAATGCTCTCTCTGCTCATACCGCCTTCCCGACGCCGCCTGCAATGGCGGGGACCAGCAGCACCTCAGCGCCATCGCTGACCGGGGTCTCCAGCCCGCCGGTGGTTTTAATGTTGTTCTCCCCCACGTACAGATTGATGAAACTGCGCAGCGCTCCGGTGTCGTCATACAAATGCTGCTGAATGTCCGGGAAACGCTCCGCCAGCGCCGCGACCAGCTGACCTACGGTGTGGCCTTCGAGGGTCACTTTCCCCTGGCCGTCGGTGAAGGCGCGTAGTGCGGTGGGAATCAGTAATGTCGATGCCATAGTGATAATCTCTCCGTGTTTTGCTCTGGTTTCAGGCAGCGTTGTGCCTGCTATTCACGTCATGGAACGGTTTGCACGTCCTCCTGCAAAAAGCGCTGGCGGTCCTGCGTCAGCCGCCAGCTGGTCAGCGCCCCCGCCTGCCGCTGCGCGACCGCCACGATGATGTAGGCGTAAAACGGCAGCGCATGCTCGCGGTCAAATTCCGACGGAATAGCCGGATGATCGGGGTGCGAATGGTAATAGCCGACCACGTCCACTCCCTGAGCCAGCGCCGCGCGCTCCGCCCGCAGGGAGTCATCGGCGGTGATGACAAAACGGTGGTATTGCTCCTCCGATTCGCGGGCATTGACGATGGGGAAAATCGCCGTCACGCGGGCATCGCCCTGCGCGGAGAAATGGCCAAAGAGCGCGCCGCAGCATTCGTTGGGATAGGCCTTTTCCCCTTCAGCGCCAATCTGCTTTGCGATTTTGTGGGTCAATTCAATCATCGGTTTCATTCCAAAAAGAGTCAGTCAGGTAACGCGAGCCGACATCACACAGCAGCGTGACCACCACAGATCCCGCCGGCAGCGTGCGGGCCAGCCTCACGGCGGCGGCTACGTTTGCGCCGGATGAAATGCCGACAAAAATGCCATCGCGCCGGGCCAGACGCCGCGTGATGGCGTAGGCCTCTTCGGTGGTGACAGAAATAATGTCGTCGAACAGGGTTTCGTCGAGAATGCCCGGTTTAATGCTGCTGCCCATATGCTTGGTCCCTTCAATGCCGTGGAACGGCGAAGCGGGCTGCACGGCGAGCGTTTTAACCTGCGGATTCTCATATTTGAGCCGCCGCGCGGTGCCGACAAAACTGCCGGAGGTGCCCATCCCCGCGACAAAATGGGTGATTTGTTGCCCGCTCTGGTCCCAGATCTCTTTTCCGGTGGTCGCGAAATGCGTATCCGGATTAACGGGGTTGTTATATTGGTCGGGATAAAAATAGCGTTCCGGATGCGCAGCAACTTGTGCCTGAACTTCAATATATGCGCCGTCGGAACCTTCAAGCGGATCGGTTTCCACAATCGTGGCGCCATAATGACGAATAATTCGTTTGCGTTCCGGGCTGGTATTCTGCGGCAGATATAGCCGGACGTGATATCCCAGCGCCGCGCCAATCATCGCGTAGGCAATGCCGGTATTGCCGCTGGTCGCATCAATAATCGTTTTACCCGGCGTTAATAAACCCCGCGCAATCCCGTCCAGCACCATGGCTTTCGCCGCGCGGTCTTTCACTGAGCCGCTGGGGTTCATATACTCTGCTTTTGCCAGCAGCGTTACGCCAGGCAACTCTGCGGCAAAAGAGGGCAACGTTATTAACGGCGTAGCGCCGATCGTCTCAAGCAAATTCATAATAATTATCACGCCGTTATTTTTGTCTGTTGTGCTGCACTGACCATTCCATTGCATTATTGGAATAATTAAATCCCATCACCGTCGCTGAAATGTTTTTGTTGCGCTCGGGCCTGCAGCACATTACTGTCCGGCGGAACGTCGCGGGTCAGCCATATATTCCCGCCGATGCTGGAACGCGCGCCGATGGTAATTCGCCCTAATATTGTCGCGCCGGCATAAATAACTACGTCATCTTCTATTATCGGATGGCGAAGGTAGTTTTTTTGCAACTGCCCGTCTTCACCGGCAATAAAGCGTTTGGCCCCCAGGGTGACGGCCTGATAAATACGCACCCGTTTACCGACGATGGCCGTTTCACCAATCACCACGCCGGTCCCGTGATCGATAAAGAATCCATCATCGATCCGCGCGCCGGGATGAATATCTATTCCGGTCTGGCTGTGCGCCTTCTCGGACATAATTCGCGCCAGCAGAGGCAGATCGAGCTGATGCAGCTCGTGGGCCAGACGATAGTGGATCACGGCATGAATTCCCGGATAGCAGAGCAGCACTTCATCCATGCTGCGCGCGGAGGGATCGCCCTGATAAGCCGCGAGGATATCGCTGTCGAGACGCTGACGGATGACCGGCAAACGGTTGGCAAACTGCTGAACCCGCCTGACCGCCTCTTGCGACAGCGCCTGACTCGCGCCCTCCTCGTCCTGCTCATCCGACTGATAATAGAGTTCCAGAAGCGCTTCTTCGGTGAGCCTGTCAAGCGCGGTGCCTAACAAATGGCCGACGTAATAATCTTCGCCCTCTTTGCGTAATTCGACGTCGCCTAACCGCATCGGATAAAGCACTTTTATCAACGTATCGGCGACTGAATTAACGCTTGCCCGGGAAGGTAAACTACGTTTATTACGATAATTATTTTTCGAATGTTCATCGCGCCACGCCTGACGAACGCGACGCAGTTCATCGACGACATTATTTAAATGCCAGTTATTTTCTCTTTTCGGCATGAGATACAATTCACCCGCTTCCGGCATAATAATATCCTTCTTAAAATCACATCGATAAATCTGTTTTCTGCGTTACCTCACTTTTATGCATTACCCACATTAAAAACAAATAACCTTATTGACTTTGAATAGCTGAAAAGAATAAATACATAAAAATCAACAGACTAAATTCAGAATGGCCTCGCGGCGCCAGCATTCATTGAGGCCAGGGACGTTTTCCCCCTGCGGCAAAACCGCCAGGCTTACCCGCGGGCACGGCGCTGAGTCTGTCCACAAAGTGGCTACTTAACTCTGTGGATAACCTGGAGTCAGATTGCTGCAGAGGGCGTGAGGCCGACCACGGCGCCGAATGTGCAAATTTTAACCAGCGGCTGATTGAGTGGACGAGCCGCGGTCCGTTGAGTATTGCCGCATATTTATTTATGTCCCAACGCATATCGCAGTATTATATACAGCGCTTTATGAAGTGAACCTGGGGCGAACTCCAGTGCGGGAGCCCCTTTAAGCGTGTCTTATCCGACAGCCTTTAGCGATGAATACGGTTCGCCGCAAGCGGGCGTCCTGACGATGCAAGGTCTCAGGTCAGGAGAGCCTTGTTGTTACCTTTGCCAGGCATATCGGAAGATTTTTGACCCCTCCAGGGACGGGACGGCCCGCAGCCAGTTTAACGGGATGGCCTGAATCACAGGTAAACAGATGTTCAGCAAAAAACCCTTTCTCCGGCCTCTGCTTATTTTGCTCACAACCGGAGGCGTTGTACTCACGTCACTCCTTCTGTCAGGAACGATGCTGATTTTCCAAAGGAACAATATTGAGGCGTCACTCCTTGACAGCAATCAGGCCTACGCCCGAAAGCTTGCCGACACGACGGACCGTTACCTGGCTTTTGCCCAGCGCGAGTTAGCCTGGAGCGCTTCGTCTATCCGTAGCCTCTCTTACAGCCAGCATGAAGTGGATCGCCTTCGCCTTCAGTCCGGTATCTTTAACTCTGTGGGGGTTGTCAACGCTCAGGCAGCACTGGTTTCGACGTCCCCATACCTGCCGGCGCTTACGGGAGTGACGCTGCATTCGCGCGCCAACCAGCTCGCTCTGGCCGCGCGGTCGCCCTTGATTTCCGAACCATTCACGTCGGTCGCCGGGAATGAGATGATTCTGCTCTCACAGCCCGTTCTGGCACCCGATGGCCGCTATCTGGGGTATTTAGGGGGCAGCATCTATCTGAAAAAACAGAGCATGCTGAGCGATATTCTGAGCCTCCATTTCTATGAAGATAACATCGCCATCAGCGTCGTCGATAATCATGGCCGGATTATCTTCAGCAGAGATACGGCCCAAAAGGGTTCGTTCCTGCCCCTGCCTCCGCAGGTCCAGGCCGCACTGCGGGCGAATAAAAGCGGAAACTATACCGGGCTTTATGAAAGCCATAAAAACCTGGTCGGCTATGCCAGCCTTAACCAAACTAACTGGAATATTTTCGTTTCAACCCCCGCCGATACGGTCACCCGCATGCTATGGCGGACGGTCGAAAAAATCTCAGGGTTTGTTCTCGCTATCCTTCTTCTTATCGCCGGGGGCGTGGCTATTTTATCCTCCTACATTGCGCGTCCGCTGGAGCAGCTTGCGGGACGAGTTCGCGCCACGGACGGCCTGACATCGCCGGAAAAACTCTCGACGATCAGGGCCTGGTATCAGGAAGCTGACATGCTGCGGGACGCGATGGAAAACAGCTTCCGCTCGGTATCGGCCCGCTTCGCCACGCTGAGCGATGAGGCCATGACGGACCCGCTGACCGGACTGTATAACCGCCGGGGATTTTATGAACAGTCGGCCCGCGTCGGGGACGCGGAGAATCAGTACGTGATTGCCATAGACATCGATCATTTTAAAACCATTAACGATCGGTTCGGGCATGACACGGGAGATGACGTGTTGGTTCGTATTGCTGACCTGCTGAAGCAGACCTGCCGGGATGGGGATATCATCAGCCGCTTCGGCGGGGAAGAGTTTATTGTACTGCTCCCCGACTCGACGCTTAACGGAGCTATGACGATGGCGGAGAGGATCCGCAGAGTCATGGCCGGGGCGACCTTCTCCCGTGCAGGACATATCACCATCTCCGCGGGCGTGGCCGGGCTGCGGGAATGCGATGGCGACAGGGAAAGGCTTCTTCGGATGGCCGATCGGGCGCTTTATCAGGCCAAACAGCTGGGACGCAATCAGGTCGTACTCAGTGAGTACCCTCCGGAGCCCGGCAGTAAATAAGCAGGAGACTTACCGCGATACCCGGATCTCCACCGTTCCGGGCCGATCGGCAGAACGGGAGCGTCCTGAGGCCGTCGATTTGCCGGACGCGAGCGAAGGCCGCTCCGTCGGAGAAGCCAAATGAGAAAAGCCCGCGGAGGAAACCCGGCAGGCTTTTGCTTTCTCAACTCACTTTCGCCTACGCTAGCCGCCGAACGTGGACGGTATCGCTGAGTAGCCGATATTCACCGGCATTCCGGAACGACGCAGCATGACCTCGCTGGCCCGGTTAGCCTCAACGCCCTCTCCTTGCACAAACGCCTGCAGCCCCGTGGTCATAGGCAGCGGCACTTTTCGGTCTGATTCGTATTCCGCGCGGTTGCGCGAAAGCGGCTCGTGAACCTCAAGCCAGCGGCTACCGTCCGGCTCGAGGGTATATTTCACCGGCCGATCGATAATCTGCACCCGCGTCCCCACCGGAACGTTATCGAAGAGATACTTGATATCGTCGTTACGCAAGCGGATACACCCCTGGCTTACCCGCAGCCCGATACCAAAGTTGGCATTAGTGCCATGAATGGCGTACAGCCTGCCGATATAGATTGCGTACAGCCCCATCGGGTTTTCCGGGCCGGCAGGCACGAATGCGGGCAGGCTTTCTCCCCTTTTGGCATACTCGCGGCGGGTATTCGCCGTCGGCGTCCAGGTTGGCGCCTCCTGCTTACGTTCAACCGCCGTCACCCAGTTGCGCGGCGTTTCGCGGCCCGCCTCGCCGATGCCTATCGGTAGAACCTCAACCGTGGTCCCCTCCGGCGGATAGTAGTAAAGGCGCATTTCCGCGACGTTAACCACAATCCCCTCACGCACCGTATCGGGCAAAATAAGCTGCTGCGGTACGATCAGCGTCGAACCCGACTTCGGCAGATAGACATCGACCCCGGGATTGGCTTCGAGCATATTGCTCAGCCCTTGCCCGTACTGCGCGGCAAACGCCTCCAGCGGGAGCGTATTACCGTCCGGGACGGTGATGGTTTGCGGGCTACCCACAAGGCGGCTTCCTTCCGGCGGCAACGGGTAGCTAACGGCCAGAACGCTCTGGCTTGACAGGATAAATAACAGAGAGCAAAGCAGTTTCACACGCCGCACCATTTCCCTTCCTCAGTCGCGACAATCGTGAATGAATTATAGCTTTATTATCGAAATCTTATATACCGACTCACGGCGGTGGACCACGTTCCCTTGTCCACTGCCGGTATTCCGTTAGATCTGGTAATCGATCGCCGTCTCTTCCGGCTCCATCGCCTGGCGTTTAATTTCATCCAGCGACAGTCCGGCGTTGCACAACTCGATAAAGCGCCAGACGTAGTTACGCTGCAGCTGTCCGCGCTTTAAGCCTAGCCAGACGGTATTGGCATCAAACAGATGGCGGGTTTCAAGACGCGTGAAGGTGTCGGACTCTCTGGCATCGCCCGACTGTTCGGCGACCAGCCCTACCCCGAGGCCAAGCTCAACGTAGGTTTTAATGACGTCGGAATCCTGGGCGCTGAGCACGATATCCGGCATCAGCCCTTTGCGATTGAAGGCTTCATCGATACGCGAGCGTCCGGTGATCCCCTGACGATAGGTAATCAGCGGCCAGCGGGAAATGGCTTCCAGGGTGAGCGGCGTCACCTGCACCAGCGGATGATCTTTTGGAACCAGCAGGCTGTGGTGCCAGCGGAACCAGGGAAAGGCCACCAGCGTCGGATCGTTGCTCAGCCGCTCGCTGGCGATGCCGATATCGGCGCCTCCGTTGTGCAGCAGCGCTTCGATCTCCTGCGGCGTCCCCTGCACCAGCTCCAGGCGAACGTCGGCAAAAAGCTCGCGGAAGGCCTTAATCACCGGCGGCAGGCTATAGCGCGCCTGGGTATGCGTCGTGGCGATGGTTAATACGCCCGAGGCGTCGTTGGTAAACAGGTCCGCAAGACGGCGGACGTTGCTGGCTTCATTAAGAATGCGTTCGGCAATCGATAACAGCGCTTTACCCGGTTCCGTCATCCCCAGCAGACGCTTGCCGCGTCGGATAAAGATTTCGATCCCCAGCTCTTCTTCGAGTTCACGAATATGGCGACTGACGCCCGATTGCGATGTGTAGAGCATATTGGCGACTTCCGTCAGGTTATAGTCCTGACGGGCCGCTTCACGAATTATTTTTAGTTGCTGGAAATTCACCCTTTCCTCCGGGCTATCAGACATAACATATGCTCTATTGTTAGAGTCTGTTGTCCCTGCTAACAAATAATAAAAACCAGCAACTTATTCCATTCAGGAATATACATTAACTCACCAGCAGCAGTTCACGGTTCTCCAGCGAAGGGCGGCTCACCAGCGACAGCAAAATTTCCTTCACCGCCTGCGCCTGCGGCGACAGGCTTCCCTTGGCAGACATATTCAACGATAGCGACAGGCTCATGGACGGCGTGCTGATACGCGCCATCCAACCGTTAGCGGCGCTGCACAGCGAGCGAGCGGCGGATTCCGGCAGCACGGTGGCCCCCATTCCGCTGGCTATCGCCGCGGTTAAGGTCGTAATAGACTCGATTTCGCCGATGATTTTTGCCGACAGCCGCCGCAGGGTAAAGGCTTCCGTCACCCTCGCCCGCACCGCGCTGTAATCGCGGGGCAGGAACAGATTCATCTCGGCAACCGCCGTCAGGTCAACGCTTTGCCCCGGGCAATCCCGGGTACCGACCAGGTACAGGTCCTCTTTCAGCAGCGGCTGGCTGACGATACCGGCAACCGGCGAGCGCTCGTACAGCACCGCCATATCCAGCTGACCGCTGAGCAGCTTATCGTTAAGGATCGTCCCGCTGCTTTCCTGCAGATAGACCATCACTTCAGGAAGTTCGTTACGTACAGTTTGCAGCAGCGGCATAGTAATGGCGGACGCCGCCGTTCCCGGCGCCAGGCCGATAGAGACCTGGCCGCTGAGGATATGGCCCACGTTATTGACCGCCAGCTGCGCCTGCTCGCACTGGCGCAGAATGGTCCGGGCGTGGGTATAAAGGATTTTCCCTGCTTCCGTCGGCGTGACGCCTCGCTTCGTACGAATCAGCAGCTGCTGGTCCAGTTCACCTTCCAGGGTCGCAACCTGCTGACTCAGCGCGGGCTGTGCGATATGCAAGACTTCGGCTGCCTGGGTCAGACTGCCAATATCGACGATTTTCACAAAATACTTCAGTCGTCTTAAGTTCATTTTGCCTCCTGTAAGGAACGCCAGTACCAACGCTGGCAATTGAGATACAGAAGGTTTTGCAATTTACTTGCCAGTTTTATTCTGCCCGGCGTAAAAGCCGCCGGACGCGGCGTAATAAGCGATTCCGATTGCTGCAGGGGATTTTTTTGCCCGGTAAGCAGATTACGATATGCCCCATTAGGGGTACATTTGCACCATCGCGGTGCGCAGCGGCGTAAAACTGCGTGAACATCACCCAACTGCTGAAATTGTCAGCAGTCAAACTCATTCCGATGATTCAGCCTTTGACAAGGTGGAGCGCCGCCGTTAATATGCGCCCCGTTCACACGATTCCTCTGTAGTTCAGTCGGTAGAACGGCGGACTGTTAATCCGTATGTCACTGGTTCGAGTCCAGTCAGAGGAGCCAAATTCTTGTTTTCATGCCGCTTTGCGAATCCCTGTTTAATTCGAATTCAATAAGCCAGCGTGAAAGTCTTCCCGATGCATTTGCAGTTTTTCCTCCGCATCGGGAGAATCTGAGGTCAGGCGAGTTCGATAACGGAATAACCCCTGATATCTCCTGGCGACACAAAAATCCGCAGCTTAAATCCATCCGCAAACCTATTCAAAGTTTCCGATTATCACGGTCTGTATCTTTTAGCTCATCCAGGCGGTTCACGTTTCGGGTATCCGCCACGTCGTCCTGTACTCTTTCCGCAGTAATATTTCTCAGTAACGCTTAACAAACCGCACCGGCATACTGCGAATCCCGGTGTGCTTATTGCTGCGCACCCAATTGACATCGCCATCCAGCCTGAAGCCATCCACCTGCTCCAGCAGGTGGTGCAAAATAACGCGCATTTCCAGCCTCGCCAGCTGAGCGCCAAGACAGCTATGTCCCCCGCCCCCAAATGCCATATGCAGATTTTTCTGGCGGCCAATATCGAACGCAAAAGGTTGCTCATAATAAGCATCATCCCGGTTGGCCGACGCCCACCATAACGTGACTTTCTCCCCACGGCGAATCAGCCGATCGCCGATAGTCACATCGCGCGTTGCCGTTCGACGGTTATAGGGGGTCGGTGAAGTCCAACGCAGTATTTCGTCGAGCGCTGAATTCATCAGGCCGCCGTCCTGTTGCAGGCGCAGCCACTGCTCTGGATGGTGAATAAATGCCAGAATACCGCCGGCAATGGCGTTACGCGTGGTTTCCAGCCCCGCCACCATGACCACGCTGAACACCATCAACTGCTCCAGCGGCGTCAGTTTTCCCAGCCCTTTGGGTAGCTCGCCTGTCACGGCCAGCGACACAATATCGCTGCCTGGGTTCTGGCGTTTCTCTTCGACGAACTTATGCCCGTAGGCCATAAAGTTCTTCATCCCCTGCTGGCTACTGATGCTGGTTTCCCCCAACTGACGGTCCGAATAGTCCAACACGGCGTTAATCCACGCAAAAATCTGATGGCGATCGTCGTGTGGGATACCGACTAAACTGGCGATAGCAAACAGCGGCAGCTCTGCCGCGATGGCAGAGACGAAATCGACACGTTCCTGCTGGAGCGCGGCCTGTACGGCAGCCCCTGCAGCGGCAAACAGAACATCCTCCATCGCCGCCACACGGGCATTGGTGATGGCCGGAGCAATCAATCTGCGTAGCGCCTTATGGCGCGGATCGTCCATCATATTGATTACCGATCCCGGCCCCATTTCCCGCGGCAAATCCTCAATCATGGTACCCCCGCCCTGCCGATCGCCGCCACCAGCGGAGGAGAAGGTGTCGTTATCTTTCGCGATGGCCGCAATGTCGTGATAGCGCGTAAATACCCAAAATCCTTCGCCATCGGGCGTTAGCGCCGTCCGGGGATGGAACAATGCCCCGTGGTGGCGACGCAGGTCGGTGAATACCTGATGTGGAAACCCGCGGCTGAACAGGTCCAGATTGGTCAGATCCACGTCAGGCAGCGGCCAAAACTGCGCGGCCTGTTCACTGTTGATAATCGCTTCGGACATCGTTACCTCCCCGGTTTATTGCAGACGCCAGCCTTCAGCACGGTTACGCGCCTGCCAGAAATCGGCATAGCGACCGTCTGCGGCCAGTAATTGCTGATGGTTGCCCTGTTCGATAATGTGCTGCCGATCCAGCACCAGAATCTGGTCAGCGTTTTGGATGGTCGAGAGCTGATGGGCAATGACCAGCAACGTACAGCGATGGTGCAGAGACTGTAATCCGGCGGCGATCGCGGACTGATTCTCTGCGTCAAGAGCGCCGGTGGCCTCATCCAGCAGCAATATCGGCGCGTTTTTCAACAATGCGCGAGCGATGGCGACACGCTGGCGTTCACCGCCGGAAAGCAGGCCGCCGCCCTCGCCAACCTGACTTTGCCAGCCATCCGGCAGACGTTGCAGCAGCTCGTCCAGCCGCGCCAGCCTGACCACCTGCGCAATTTCCTGCGCATCGGCGTGCGGATTGCCAATCAATACGTTTTCCCGCAGGGTGCCGCTGAACAGATAATTGTCCTGAAAGACTGGCGCGATCAGCGACATGTGCTCGCGACTGCTTAACTGGCGCAGATCGGTGCCTCCCAGCGTAATGCTGCCGCCGTCGGGATCAAAGAAACGCGCGATCAAACGCATAAGGGTGGTTTTACCGGCGCCAGAGAGGCCCACCAGCGCCGTGGTGGTGTTGGCGGGCAGCGTAACCGACACATTTTTCAGGATCGGCCGCTCGGGTTGATAGCCAAAGGTCACGTTATGCAGCTGAATGCTGGCCTCGCCGCTGTATGGCTGCGGATCGTCGGCCTGCGGCAACGGTTGCTCGGCCAGTACCCGTTCCACCGCATCCATTTGGGCAGAGGCCATACGGATCCCGGAACCATAGGCGGCCACTTCGGTAAGGGGATCAATCACCCGGTTAATCAGCACCAGCAGCGCCAGCAGCGTGACCAGCTGCTGCGGATCGTTATCGGCCAGCCCCAGCCAGGTGACGCTGGCCATCAACGTCAGGAAACTGAGCTGCGCCAGCCAGGAGTTCGCCAGTAACGGCGGCAGCACCAGCCACAGCTGGCGTTTACTGGCCCGATTTTGCGCCACTAAGGCCGCATCAAAATTGGCATGTCCCTGTTCGCCGCAGCCGTGAGTTCGCAACACCATTTGGTTCTGCGCAAACTCAAGCATACGTTCGCTGGCTTCTGCCGTGGCATGGTGAACGGCTTCGTCCGCGGCGCGACCCAGCCTGCCCGCCCACCAGTAAACCAGCGCCACCAGCGGAAAAATCACCAGCGCGATCAGCGCGATACGCCAGTCGAAGAAAAAGGTAATCGCCACCACCACCAGCGGTGTCAAGGTGGCGCGCATTAACGGGCTTAATTGATGGGCGGGCAGCCCCAGGATTTCCATCACCCCCTGACTGAGCAGCACGCCAAGCTGGCTGGTATTGGCGGGACTGAACCAGCCCAGCGGCAGAGTCACCACATGGTCGCCAATGCGGTGACGTAAGGTATTCAGTAGCGCGATGGCCACCTTGAAGCCGCCCAACGAGGCAACGTAGTTAAGATACCAGGCGAGCAGCGTACCCAGCGTGAGCGGCAATAACCACCATGTCGCCCGCGTGATATCAGCCTGCAATAGCGCCTGGACGATCGGCACGACCATCGCAAAAGCGATCCCCTGCACCAGGCAGAAAAGCACCATCAGGATCAGGTAACGTCGCAGAACCCTGGCGTTATCATTGCCCAGCAGTGACGAGAGACGGGTCAGCAGCATACCTCCTCCTTTGATGGTGAGAACTGCGCCTGCCACAGACGCGCGTATTCCCCCTTGTTAGCCAGCAGCTGGCTATGCGTTCCCTGTTCCGCAATACGTCCCTGCGCCAGCACCACGATATTATCGGCGTTAACCACCGTCGCGAGGCGGTGAGCCACCACCAGCAGCGAGCGGTTACCCTGTTGAGAAATGAGCCGGGAGAGCGTGTCCTGAATGGCGGCTTCTGATTCGGCATCAGCCTGTGCCGTGGCTTCATCCAGCACCAGCAGCTGCGGCTCCTTGAGTAGCGCTCTGGCAATACTCAGGCGCTGCGCTTCCCCGCCCGACAGGCGGGCATCTTCGCCATAGACCGACTGATAGCCGCGCGGCAATTGCAGAATGCGTTGATGGATATTGGCTGCCTGCGCCGCGGCAATCACTTGCCGATCGGTTGCCTGCGGATGACCCAGGGCAATGTTGTCTCTGATGCTGAGTCGCAGCAGTCGTACCTCCTGAAAGACACAGCCAATCTGGCGATAGAGATGGTCGGTCGCGATATTCGCCAGATCGACACCCCCCAGCATAATCCGCCCAGCGTCGGGTTCGGCAAAGCGCAGGAGTAACTTCGCCAGCGTTGATTTGCCCGCCCCGGATGCGCCAACCAGCGCCGTTACCGTACCGGGTTCCAGCCTCAGCGAGATGTCATGCAGAATCTGGCGATCGGGCCCGTAGCTGAAGCTGACGCGATCAAAACGCACCTGGCTGCCCGCATTGAGCATCACCCGCTCCGGCTCCTTTTGTTGAGGGATCGCCAGTAACCCGGCCAGGCGAGCAAAAGCCCCCTTCGCCATCTGCAGCGACTGTGCGCTGCTGCTTAACGTGCCAATAGGCACCGAGATCCCCAGCCCCAGCACCGCAAACGGCAGGAGTTGCCAGATATCCATCCAGCCGAAATGAATAAAGGTGACGCCGCCAACCAGCACCAACAGCAACAAGGTGATCGGCGCGATAATCACCCCTGAGAGACTTTCCGGTTTGATCAGCGGGCGCACCCAGTCGAGAAAGAAATCGCGAAAGCTGTCTACCGCCCGGCGATATGCCTGATGAGCAACGCCATGCTGGCCGAAGGTTTTCACCACCGGAATGCCCTGGACAAACTCCACCACCGAGCGATTGACCTGCTCCAGCTCCTGGCCGTATTCCGCCATTTTGGCCTGACTGGCACGCATAATCTGGCGATAGAGCAGAAAAAAGAACGGTAGCGGAATCAAGGTAATCAGCGTCATCCGCCAATCGATGAACAGCAGGTAGCCGTAGACGCACAGAAGGGTGGCGGCGGCGTTTGCCAGATTCAGATAGGAGTGCGCCACCAGGTGATGAATGGCGGTCACGTCATCCTGCATACCCTGCTTAATCCTGCCGCTGCTGTTGGCGCTGAACCAACTGAGCGGCGCGTGCGCCATACGACGCGCTAACTGGCGGCGCAGCCACAAGGAGAACGCATTATCAGCGAGGTGCGTCGTGAGATCGGCCAGCCCGCGCAACGCCAATCCTCCGCCCAGGCAGAAAGCGGATATTTTCACGATATGCCAGGCCAGGGCCGCGCGATCTGCCTGCGCGCTCATCAGCACCCGCGCCAGTTCAGTCAGACCAATCAGCGGGGCCAGCACCAGCGCCGATGAACCCACCTGAAGTACCACCGCCAGCGCAATCCAGCCGCGAACCGGTCGTAATAGCCCGACCTGCTGAGGTTCAGTCTCGCATGTTGAAGTCATCACAAATCTCCTTGTCAAACACCGCGCCTGAATCAGCATCATCGCTGCTGAGATGCAGACCTGCGGTGCAAATCTGTCTGGCTGCCGGTAAATCATGGGTAATAAAAAGCACTGCCATGCCCTGCGTCAGTAGCTGACTCAGCAGTTGCAGAATCGTGCGGGTGCTGAGCACATCCAGCGCCGAGGTCACTTCATCGCAGATAAGCACGCTGGGCTGACCTGCCAGCGCCCGCGCCAGCGCCACGCGCTGCTGTTCGCCGCCAGAGAGCTCTCGTGGCAAGCGGCGGGCGTAATCGCCGGGCAGTCCGACCTGGTGCAGCAGCGCGGCCACGCTGCCTGGGTGGGATAATCGGTACCGATCGAGCGCCTGCTGTAGCTGTTGTCCAACGCTGCGTAGCGGGTGCAGCGAATGGGCTGGGTCCTGAGGCACCAGCGCGATGGCGCGCTGCTGTTCGCGAGAGCGCCGGCGCACATCGCTCGCCAGCGCTCGATCGCCAAGGGTGATAGCGCCCTGATGGGGTGGATTTAAACCCGCCAGCGATCGCGCGAGGGTGCTTTTGCCAATGCCGGATGGCCCGGTGACCGCAAGGCACTGCCCCGGATGCAGCGCGAAACTCAGCTCTGGCAACGCGATCTGTCGGGAATGCCCCGGATGCCAGCGCGAAACCCGCAGCAGTGGCTCACCCTGAGTGGCTACCGGTCGCGGCCAGGTCACAGGAGACAACCACGCGCGCAGCAGCGGGCTTTTGGGAGCGACGAAAAGCTGCCGGGTGTCGCCATATTCCAGCTGCTGCCCGTTATGCAGTACCAGCATCCGCTGCGCTATCTCCGCCACGGCGCTGAGTTGGTGACCGATCAGCAACAGGGCAAAGCGATATTGCCGCTGTAACTGACGCAGTTCCGCCATCATCTGCTCACGATGTCGCCGATCTAATCCGGCGAAGGGCTCATCGAGAATGAGGAGCTGCGGGCGCTTCAATAACACCCGAGCGAGTGCGACCCGACGACGCTGCCCGCCGGAAAGCTGGTGGGGGAAACGTTGCAGGAAAGCGTTATCCTGCGGCAATCCGAGTGAAGCCAGCACCTCGCTAATGGCGTTGGCATCGCCATGATGAAATTCATTAAGCTGACGCCGCACCGACATACCTGGCGTCAGCTCCTGTGCCGGGTCCTGGCCGAGCCAGGCGGTATGCCTGAATCTGAGCTGCCGGAGCTGGCGAGGCGTCGCCTGCAATACCTCGCATCCGCAGCAGATAATCTGCCCGCCGGCGTGGCGCTGCCCGGAGGTCAGGTCACCCAGCAGCGCGCGCCCAAGGGTGCTTTTCCCTGCCCCGCTGCTGCCAATCAGCGCCAGCGAACCACCCGCGGCCAGCTCAAAGTTAATGTCCTGCAACACCGCATCACCCTGCGGGTTGCGGATCGTCAGGCCGGAAACCTGCACCACCCAACGCATCAGCCCTTGCTCCAGAGGTCAGTCTGCAAACTCATCGCCACCACCACCAGCGCGATACCAAGCGCAGGTAACAGCGCCGCCCAGGGATTGAGCATCAGTCCGGGCAACCCGTCGCGCACCATTGACGCCCAGTCGATCCCGCCGGGAGTGGCGATACCGAGAAAACTGGCCGAGGCGAGCAGGTAAATCGCAGCGACTAAACGGGTTGTCCCATCTGCCAGGATACCGGGAACAATCACCGGCAGGACTTCGCGCCATAACAGTAACGGCAGCGCATCGCCTGCCGCACGCGCGACCTCGACATAACCGGTATCGAGGACGGGATCCGCCAGCGAACGTACGTAGCGCAGGGTAAAAGGGATATTGAGTAACGTAATCCCGATCAACAGCGCGACCTGCCCGTTGCCAAAGGCATAGATCACCCCAATCAGTACCAGCAGCGGGGGCATGTACAGTAGCGGGTCCAGTAACACCACCAGCCTTCTGCCGCGATCGGGCAAAGCAACCAGCAGCAGCGCACACAGGCTGCCTAAAAATGAGGAGCACAATGCGCACAACAGGGGGAACAGCAGAATATTGCGACCACCGCTCAGCAGCCGGCTCAAGACATCCCGCCCCAGGCCATCGCTGCCCAGCCACAGTCTTTCATCCGGCAGTTGCCAGGCCAGACCGAGGCTACGCTGAGGGTTATAGGGGGCCAGCCACGGACTACAGATAATCAGGGCAATCATCAATAAAGCGACGATTCTCACGAGCGCCTCCGCCAGGGATCGAGCCAGACCGCCAGGATATCCGCCGCGAACCAACACAGGGCGGTAATCAGCGCCAGCAGCATCGCCACCCCCTGAAGCAAAATGGCATCACGGGTATTCAGCGCCGTCAGCAGCAGCTCGCCGAGGCCGGGAAAGCCAAATACGCGTTCCACCACCACGGCGCCGCCAATCAGGTAGGGTAAACTGGCGGCAAATAACTGGGCCAGCGGCCCCGCGGCCTGAGGCAGCAAATGGCGGGCCACCAGCGTCAGCCCGCGCACGCCGTTAAGGCGGGCGCTAAGAATGTTGGGCGCGGCAGTCAGCCTTATCAACGAGGCGCGTATCATACGCAGCAAATAACAGCCGCCGATCAGTGCCAGAGTCAACGCGGGGAGAACCAGAATCGACCACTGGTCGCTGATGTTGCCGGAAGCCGGCAGCAGGGATACCGCCGGGAACCACCCCGCCCCAACCGCCAACAGCAGGATCATCAGCGTGGCAACAATAAATTCCGGGGTGCTTAATCCACTCATCGCGATGAATGACAGCAGCCGGTCCTGCCAGCGATCGCGATGCATCGCCGCCAGTACACCGCCGGCGCCTCCCAGCAGCAGCATCCCGCAGGCGGCCAGCAGCGCCAGCAGCCCGCTCCGCCGTGCGGCGGGAGCGATAATATCGGCTACCGGTTGTTGGCTGGTCAAAGAGATGCCGGGATCGCCGCGCAGAATACCGCTAAGCCATTGCCAGTATCTTGCGGCGACGGGCCGATCGAGGCCGAACTGATGCCGTAGCGTCTGCAACGCCTGCGGGGTGGCGCGTTCGCCCAATGCCTGCACTGCGGCATCTCCGGGCGCCAGCGCCAGGGTGAAGAAGATCAACATGCTCGCCAGCCACAGCAGCAGCAGAGTGCTGAGCAGACGCCAGAGGACAAATCTGGCCATCATTGGCCGGCCGCCATCCGGGCGCTGCGGAACAGAGGGATCCCCTGGTTGAGCTCAACGCCCTGCAAAGCCGTCACCGCCGCCGAAAGCTGATCGCGATACCCCCAGAGCAAATACGGCCCCTGTTGCCACAACTGTTGTTGTAACTGGTCGAGTTGCTGCTGTTGGCGCTGCGGATCGAGCGTTTTACGCGCCTGCTCAACCCCTGCCGCAAAATCGTCCGGATACCACCCGCCATAGTTATAGGGGTTGTCATCACCGAACAGCATCGGGATCGCCGCCAGGAAGGGGCGATTTAACGCATACATCGATAACATCTGCGCCTGATGGAGACGTGAAATATCCCCCAGATAATCAGCCGCAGCCACCGTCTCAACCCTGAGGGTAATGCCCATGTCGGCCAGCTGCTGGCGTAATAGTTCTGCCGCGTCGTTCAGCCCTGGGGTCAGATCGGCGGTCAGCAAGGTCAGCTGCGTGATCCCTTTTTTGCGCAGCAGCGCCTGCGCCTCGGCAGCATCGGTCTGGCGCTGAGGGAGCTGGTTGTCAAAACCACTGAGCCCCTGGCCGAAAACGTCATTCCCGCGATAGCCATAGCCGCCGAGGACCACATCAAGCAGCTGCTGACGGTTCACCAGCGTTTTCAGCGCCTGCCGGACCTCAACGTCGTCAAACGGTTTTACCCTGGTATTCATGGCAAAGTAATAACCGCTGGCATTCGCCACACCGCTGCGGATGATTTGCCAGCCCTGACGTCCGTCTACGCTGCGGGCGCTGCTGACCGGTATATCAAAGGCATAGTCTGCCGCGCCGCTCAGCAGCGCGTTCACCCGCGCCGTGGCATCGGCCAGCGGGCGAATTTCAATGCGATCAAACCACGCCGCAGGATGCCATGCATAAGGGTTGCGGCTGAGCAACGCCCCGTTCTGTGCATTGAAGGAGGTGACCTGATACGGGCCGCTGCATACCGGGATCGCCGCATCGCCCCGCCCCTGTTTCCATACCATACTGGCGGCGGTCAGCACGGTGGTGACCAGATCGGCACGTGGCCGGGTAAGAACCAGCTCCAGCGCTTCGGCATTGACAACATGGCTGGCCTGCATATCGACATCGCTGAAGAATCCGGCAAAACCGGGAGAAGCGGCCAGAAAGCGCAGGCTCGCCAGCGCATCATCAGCGGTCAGCGGCGATCCATCGGAAAAGCGCACCCCGGCACGCAGTGAGACGGTCCAGCGCGTGGCATCCTGATTGGGGGTAATGGCACGACTCAACTGATAGTCGGGACTGCCCTGCCTATCCGCCACCAGCACATCGCAGACATTGCCGGTCACCACCCAGGGGTAATAGGTTTGCGCGCGCCCGTAATCGAGCGTTTCGCTCTGGCTGCCCAACATCACCACCCGGAGAGTACGCTCAGCGGCAGCCTGCGCGGCGGGCAGAGCCATTGTCACACCCAGGAACAGCCACCCTGACAGGCGTAATTTCATCATATTTGCATCCGGGAAAACTGAATGACGCGCCCGGATACCAATCCGGGCGCAGCGCGTAATCAGAATTTTATTTGCGTGCCGACGCCCAACACACGTCCATGTCCAACGGTGACCGCCTCGCTGCCCGGGCCGTAGTACAGACCAATGTACTGCGGACGTTCATCCGTCAGGTTTTGACCAAAGACATAGACATCAAAGGAGGAGAATTCCAGACCCACTTTGGCGTTGTAGAGTTGGTAGGCATCAAGCTTGAAGTGGCCGCCGACATCCGCTTCACGACTGCCGACATACTGATGCTGCGCCAGGGCGAAGATATTGGCTTCCGGCAGCCCCAGCCAGGCGGCAGAATCGTAGTATTGCAGCGTCAGGTTGGTGTTGAATTTCGGTACCGCCGGTACCCGGTTGCCATCGCGTGCGCCGGATGAGGCCGCGACATCATCCGAAACATTACGTAATTCCGTATGGGTGTAACCCGCCCCGCCGCTGACCTTCCAGTGCTCAGCCAGCTGCAGCGAGCCCTCCAGCTCCACGCCATAGTTACGGGTATCCATCGGCTTCGGCACAAAGGTGAATGACGCGGAATCCAGCGCGAACAGGTTTTCATCTTTTACGATGTTATAGAACAACGAGGCGTTCAGTTCGGCACGCCCGTCCAGGAAACGGTTTTTGCTGCCGATCTCGTAGCTCCAGGAGGAGGAATCCTTATAAGGCTCATCCTTCAAGCCGCTGGGTGCGTTGTTGGTAAAATTAGGGAAACCGCCGCTTTTCGCGCCGCGTGCGACGCTGGTATAGATCGTCGAGTCATCGGTCAGGTCATAACTCAGCGCCGCGCGGCCTGTCACCATGTCGTAATTCAGCACCCCGCTTTGATTGAAGGAGGCCACCGTCCCGGGGAAACCGTTGGAACGATACAGCGATTCATAGCTTTTACGATCGTGGGTATAGCGACCGCCTAACGTCCCTTTCAGTTTCTCGGAGCCAAACAGCGGTACCGTCACCTCGCCAAAAGCGGCATAGCTGTTGGTGGTGTAATCCCCGTTACGCGTACCGTTGGTGGAAGCGAAGAACGCGGAATCATATTTGGTGGTCAGCTTGTAGCTGTCATGCAGATAGTTGATGCCGCCGACCCAGACAATATCCGCGTCATCGAGGCTACTCAGGCGCAGCTCCTGGTACAGGCTGTTCTGGCTTTCGTCATAAGTACTCCAGTCGGTGGCTGGAATAAATGCCGACGTCGGCATACCGAACACTTTGCTATACGTCAGCGCCTCGGAGTTATTGGTCAGGTTTTTAAAATCGTAATGGTTCACCGCGGATACGGAGGTGAACTGCATCCGATCAAGCTGACGGCTGGCGGTTAATGACAGACCGGAAATCTCGCGATCGACCCAGCCTTTAGGAGCCAGCTCTACCGTGGGGAAGTTCGGACCATTTTTGAGAATGAAGTTTGACGGCGTGTTGTTGTCCCGCTCGTAGTTGCCGGTCAGCACGAAGCGGGTACGGTCGTCGGGGGTGAAGACCAGCGAACCACGGAACACCCCGGTTTCCACCTTGCCCAGCTTGCCACCCGGCGCTTTGTTATCCACATCGGCGCCCAGGTTGGAATAGGCGGCGGAGAAGCGCCCGCCCAGGCGGTCCTCAATCAGTGGCCCGGAAACCGTCAGCTGGCCCACGTTCTCGGATTCGCTGTTCAGGCCCGCTTCCGCACGCAATGTGCCTTCAAAGGTATCGCCAGGCTGGCGCGTGGTGATGTTAATCGCCCCCGCCTGCGCATTGCGTCCAAACACCGTGCCCTGCGGGCCGCGCAAGACTTCAATCCGTTCAACATCCAGGAAACGCAGATCCGAACCGAAGGCCGGTTGCGGCACGCCATCGATATAGGTCACGACCGACGTATCATCAAAGCCGAGCGGCTGGGCCATCGGCCCGACCCCACGGATCGACATATAGGTTGAGCGCATATCCCCCAGCGAGCTGAAGCTGATGTTTGGCACGTCACGGATTAAGTGCTCCACATCATCAATGCGGCGATCGCCCAGCGTCTGGCGATCGAACAAGGTCATGCTGACCGGGACTTTCAACGGATCCTCTTTCACCTTACGGGCCGTCACCACCAGGGTTTCTTCTTTTTTGCTATCGGTGGTTTGTTCCGCGGTAAAAGCCGGGGCTGAAATCGCCAGACCGCACAGCAGGCAGAGCGGTTTAATGGTGGCAGGTAGATTTTGTTTTAAGCGAAGCTGGTGTGAACTGGTGCGCATGACCATCCCCATGGTGCTGAAACAGAAACAAAAAAAATCGTTTTATATCTGTCACAATTATATGGGGGTGGTCATACGACACCCTAGTTAACTCAGCTATGAGCAAAGCCAAATGAGTTATGTTTTCAGCCAGTCAGAGGCTGAGAGAGTCGCGCGGGGGCATACCAAATTTGCGCCGATAGGCCGTTGAAAAGTTACTGGGATGCTGATAACCAACATAGTAGGCGGCCTGCTTTACCGTCCACCCTTCTGACTCTAATCCCTGGCGGGCACGGGTCAGGCGCTGGTCGCGCAGGAAGGCGAAAACCGACTGCCCCATGACCGCCTGGAACTTACTTTTCAGGGCGCTGACGCTGATGCCAACATCACGCGCCAGGTCACACAGGCAATGGTTGCAGTCCAGTTCCGTGACCAGCTTATCCCGCACTTTCAGCATCCGCGTCACATCGCGATGCGGCGCCATCACCCCCACCTGAGGTAAATCCGGATTCGCCGCGCGCAGCACCTGGGCCATCAGATCCAGTACGCAGCTATGGGTCTGTAGCCGACCAATCACGCAGTTATCGCAAAAGCCAAACAGCTCATTGGCCCGATCGATGGTGTACTGCGGGATGATTAAGCTGAAGACATGGTTACGTTGCAAAATACGTTCGACCTGATCCGCCAGCTCTTTATCGCTGATACGATCCGGCGCCGCCTGAATCACCAGGCTGCGGCAATGATGTCCACGCGGATTGCGGCACCACAGGCGCATACGATCTTTGGTGGCAATCACCTTCGCCATGCCCCTTTCCGCCGGCAACGGACTGCCGTCATCAAGATGATAGTTGGGTTCATCGCCGCCGAGCGTCAGTAAAATAGTTAAACAATGGTGAAGCGTGCCGCTGCGATGGTCGTCACCGTTGGCGGTCAGCTCATTGAGACAGAGGTTGACGCCGTAGGGCAGCGTGACCGTTTTGATTGTCCCTTCAAACTCGCCAGACTGACGAACCGCGCAGTTGGTATTTGCCAGCTCATAGTCGTAGCCCCATTTGTGCGCCATATCGGTTAACTGCTGCAGAGAATGTAACTGGTGAGTGGATTGCATAAAAAACCCTCTTTTGTAAGTACCCGGCTGGCGAACTCGCCAGGTGCTTAGTTCCCGAAACGAAACTCAGGGAATCATCATACTGGGGTTTATAAATATGTAAATAATAATCATTATCAATTGATGACCCTTTCCTGACACTCTCCCCATGCAACAAACAAACCGGTCAGACGCTATGATAGCCGCGCCCTCCTCAGCCGAAGAGGGCGCATCCGCAACAGGTTAATTAACCAGAAAATACCAATAGATCTCGTGCCAGTTGAGTCAGGCGTCATCCGTCATTTCGCCTGCGAAACCACCAGGTAAGGCGCCACGCTGGAAAGTTTTTCGCAGGTCTCCGTCAGCTCACGTAATGCGTTCGACTGAGCAATCACCCCGGCTCCGGCCTGGATCCAGCTTCTCTGCGCATCCTGAAATGCGCTACGCAGAACCAGTGCCGCCTCGAACGAGCGATCGCCTTCCAGCATCAGTATCGCGCCGGAGTAAAGCTCACGCGGCATCGCTTCCAGGCGGAGGATGGCAGCCAGTGCCGGGAGCTTGGGAATACCGGATGCGGTGATCGCCGGGAACAGCACATCAAAAGCGTCCCAGGCATCGCGCCCCGACGCCAGTTTGCCGCACACCTGAGATCCCAGATGTTGCACACTCCCCCTTTCGCGTACCGACATCAGGTCGGTGACCGCCACGGAGTCACGCACGCACAGCGTTTCCAGCTCCCCAATCGCCGCTTTGACCGAGATAACGTGTTCCACAATCTCTTTGCTATCGCTTTGCAGCTCAGCCCGATTGTAAGCATCTTCACCCGCCGAACCGGATAGCGCGCGGGTGCCAGCCAGGGGTTCGCTGGTGACGATATCCTGCTCCACCGTCACCACCATCTCCGGGCTAAAACCGGTCGCGGCAAACGCCCCCTGCTGCAGCAGGAAACTGCGTGCCGGGGTATTGGACATTCTCCCGCGCCAGAGGGTAGCGGGCATGTCGATGCGCTCGGCAAGCGCCAGAGCGCGCGACACAATCACCTTGGTGTATTCGCCGGCGGCGATCTCTTCAAGCGCGCGTGTCACCTGGTGCTGATAATCTTTGCCCTGCGCGGTCAGGTCGGCCAGCAGCGCGCCGCCAGCCGGTGCCGGTAAGATGTCCTGTAATTGCCGGGCGAGGCGCTGGCATTGGTCAGCACTCTGCGCCAGGATCGTCACTTCCCCCGCGTCAAAAACCAGTTCATCACGCGGCACCAGGAGAGACAGCAGTGGCCACTCGCCGGCCGGAAACGCGATCCCACGAATGCAGGCCGCGTAATTAAATCCGGCCATACCGAAGACGCGTTGCCCTGCGCTGGCATGTTGCGCACGGAACTGACGGGCGTAATCCGCCAGCGATGAGGTGACGGGCGCTGTCTGACAGCCCTCTTCGCTTTCGGTTATGGCCTGCGAGCCATCGGGTGAAAGGGTTAAACTCGCCCGTTTACCCAGGCCCACATACCAGCATGGTGGCCGCTCATAGATATAGTAATCCTCCGTCGGATTCTGCCGGATAAGGCTGACAATCGCGGCCAGCGTCCGATCTGCAGGCAGGTTGAGTCGAAGTTCGGTGCGTGTATCCGTCATGTTGACTCCTGAAAGTTAAACCGCCAGCCGGGCTGCCAGCGCTTGTTTATTGATTTTGCCAATCGGCGTCAGCGGGAAAGCATCAACCAGCGTCAGCCGATCCGGCCATTTAAATGGCGCGACCTGCTGCTGTTCAAGAAACGCCCGCATCTCGGCCAGCGTGAGAGGGGAATGGGCGATGACGACCGCATGGATCGCTTCTTGCTGCTCTCCGACCGCATCCGCCAGTACCGTCACGTCGCGTACCAGCGGATGCGCCCGCAGGCACTCCTCGATTTCATCGGCGGCGACCGACTCCCCGTGGCGGTTGATCGTGTCGCGGGTTCGCCCCTCCACCAGCAGCTCGCCGCCTGGCAACTGCCGTACCCGGTCGCCGCTGCGGTAGAACCCCCCGGCGGCAAACGCCCGACGATTGTGTTCAGGCGCGCGATAGTAGCCTCGGATGGTGTAAGGCCCGCGAACCAGCAATTCCCCGGTCTGTCCGCTAATCACCGGCAGGCCCTGCTCGTCAACCACCCGGATCTCATCATCGTCGCATAGCGGTCGGCCCTGCGTGGTGGTAATCAGCTCAGGTGAGTCATCCAGTCGCGTGTAGTTCAGCAGCCCTTCCGCCATGCCAAACACCTGCTGCAGCTGGCATCCCCACCGGGCCAGCAGCTGGCGGGCGGCATCGGCTCCCAGCCTCGCGCCCCCCACCTGAACCAGCCTCAGTGAGCTAAGGTCGGGTTGTTCCCACTCCGCCGCTTCCAGCCATAACGTTGCCAGCGAAGGGACCAGCGCCGTGAGCGTCACGCGGTGCTGATGAATCGCGTCAAACGCGTCCTCAGCGGCGACGGTGGCCGGGACCACCACGCAGCCTCCGCGGGAAAAAATCCCGAGGATGCCCGGACAGGCGAGGGGAAAGTTATGCGCCATTGAAAGCACGGCCAGGTAACGGTCATCCGGCTGGACGTGGCAAAGCGCGGCGCTGGCGCGAAAGTTGTAGTGATAATCGGCATGGGTGCGGGGGATCAGCTTGGGTAAGCCGGTTGTACCGCCGGAAAGCAGCAGCAAAGCAATATGCTGGGGCGCATCGCCGGGAGGCAATTCCTCCATCGCCGGAGCCTGGCTGGCGGCAAAACGCTGCTCCGCCGTTGAGAGCAGGCTATGACAGTCGGGTGCCTTAGCGCGCAGGCTCTGCGCCTCAATTCCCGCCTGTTCGGCGTCACTCAGGAACCAGCGCGCCTGCGCCAGCTCCACCACGTGCAGGATTTCACGCTGGCGGTGAGCCGGTAACATCAGCACGGGCACCGCCCCGTTGAGGATCGCCGCGAACAAGGCCACCACGAAATCGGCCCCGTTGGGCAACTGAATAACGACCGTTTCCCCGCTTTGCATCCCTCGCCGCCTGAGTTCACCGGCGAAACGACATGCCTGGTTGATTAACTGGTGATAACTCCAGCTGCGGCCCGGTTCGATCAGGGCGGTGCGGTCACCATACTGCCGCCATTGCAGAATCAACTGACCGAGCGTTTCCGGCTGCCAGTAGCCGCGTTGCGTATAGCGCTCGGCCAACGCCACCGGCCAGCGCATCTCCTCCGGCAGGATACGGCGATCGGGGGAGGCAATCGGTTCAGACATACAGCACCCCCGCCTGCGCAGTCAGACGTTCAGCATGCAGCCCGGTTTCGCGGGCGAGATCGTCCAGGCCAAAGGTATGCCAGACGCTCCGGTTACGGATCACCTGCGTGGCGCAGGGTCCGCCGCTAACCGTCCAGCATGAAGTCAGCAGCATGGTGTCGTTGGGTCCAGGCTCACCCTCGAGGGTCGCGTGATAGTGACGCTGGCCGATCGTTTCACTGGCCAACGTCATCGTCGGCAATACCATCGGTTTTTCGACCGGCAGCAGCTCCACGAACACCGGCGCGCCGGGTGCGAGCCGCGGCAGCAATATTGACCACAGCGCCTGACGCGCCTCCGTCGTCAGGTGTCCCAGCACCCCGAAGGCCACGACCGCGCCCAGCCGCTCGGGTAGCTGCAGCTTGTCCACCGTGTCCGGGATAATCGTGACGCGCCGCCGCAGCTCCGGCCTTTGCGCCACGCAATGGGTCAGCACCGCGCGCATGGCCGGGGCTGGCTCCACCGCCAGAATATCCACCAGCGGCACGGTTTCGGCTATCGCCTGCACCGTTCGTCCGGTGCCAGCGCCGATATCCAGCACCGGGTCGTGAATATCGGTGAATGCCGACAGCCGCTCACGCAGCGCGGTTTCACCCGCGGAGTGCGCGCGACCAACCAGATCGTAAAACTCAGCGACCGGCGAGTAGAAGTCTTCCATAGATTATCCTTCACTGAACAAGGGTGAGAACTGCCGTAATGCCTGCCGCACGCAAGCCACCACGGCGGCACGCTGGCTGGCAATGAAAAAGTGATCGCCTGGAAAACGATGCACGATACTTTCAGCTGAGGTGTATGCCGCCCAGGCCTCGGCTTGCGACAGAGGCAGTTCACCGTCGCCTTCGCCGCTCAACACCACTATCGGGCAGGTAAGCAAACGCGCAGGCTGCGGGCGGTAATTCTCAATCAGTCGGTAATCATTGCGGATCGCCGGCAGCAGCAGCTCCGCCAGCTCTGGTTGTTCGCGCAGCGTCTGGTTATCGTCGCTGAGGCGCAGCAGTTCCTCGATAATTTGCCGATCGCTACCCAGATGAATGCCGCTATCCAGCGGATGAAAATCCGGCGGCTGGCGGCCTGAGACGATCAGCAGTTCTGGATGCCGGCCGTGGGCGGCCAGCGACTGCGCCAGCTCATGGGCGATGGCACCGCCCATACTGTGTCCGAGCAGGGCAAAACGGCGTCCCGCCAGATGCGGCAACAGCTCCTCCTGCAAGGCGGTCAGCAGCTCGGGCATATTGTCGATGAAGGGCTCAGCGAAGCGGTCCTCGCGTCCCGGATACTGCACCACTGCCAGCTCCGCCTCAGACGCATCGAACAAATAAGGCCACGGGCGAAACGTACTGGCCGCCCCGCCGGCATGGGGTAAGCAAACCAGCAACAGCGGCGCAGCGGGTGCGGGCTGGTAAAAGCGTAAAAAATGCTGACTCATCGCGGGGTCTCCTCAGTTAACCGATCAATAAGCGGCAGGATGGCCGGCGTGTCGGGATAAATCAGTTCTGGCGGCCCCAGCACCGATGACACCCGATGCCAGAATCCGGTCACGCCCAGCGCCCATTGCACCTGCTGCTGCGCCAGCGCAGGGGCGTCGATGGAACGCTGAAAATCCGCCACCGCGCAATTAATGGCCTGCGGCCACAGCTGTTCGAAAATCTCGCTGAAGCTGACGGCTTCGCTGCCAGGCAAAAGGGTGCTGCTGGCTGCCGATAAACGTTCTGTCCCCTCGCCCTCCAGCACCAGGCGATGGGTTTCATCACGGTGGGTATGTAATCTGGGGCTCCAGATCGCCGGGCCGTGGGTATCCGCGAGTGCCAGTACGCCGCTTTCGGCGGTGATGGTCAGGCGGTGCAGCAACAGCGCGTGGTTGTCGGCGTCTGCCGGATGGATTTGGTTCTGAACACGCAGCGTCAGCGGTACGCCGCCGATACTGCCGTGCAGGCAGGTATAAGGTCCCACCTGGCGGGGCTGCATCAGCTCCAGCTGCGCCGGGCGCAGTTTTCCCAGCGCGCGCGCAATCACATCCAGCAGCGGGTAGAGAACCTGCGCGCCGCACACGCCTTCAATGTATTGCACCGGCTGGCGCTGACGCAGAATCTCGGCCGCCTCAAGAAAGCGGCGGATGGGGGCAACAAAGGGGTAGAAGGCATTGATGCCAAAACGGACGCGATGCTGGTGCGCCGTGCGCAGGCAATCGGCCAGCTCGTCAGGATGAAGCGGATGCTCCTGCAATACATGAATGCCCCGCGTTAACAGCTGGCCGGCGATTTCCGCGCCCTTGCCGCCGGAGACGGCCGCCCTCACCACCACGCAGGCAAGGTCTATATCGGCCGGCAGACTTGCCGCCGAGGTGTAGTGAGCGATATTCAGCTCACGCGCGTAGCCCGCGGACGCGGCAGAGCCGCTGGAAAGAATCCCGACCAGTTCAATCGTCGGATTGTTGGCCAGCGCGCGCAGATAAAAGCGGCCAAAGCTGGTACCACAGACAATCGCGCGGCGGCGGGGTGTCGAAGCTGGAGTCATATCACCCCCTGCTCTGGCTGCATATCCGGCAGATACTGGCTGATGTGGGTGCCCGCATGCAGCCGCGTGATATCAGCCAGCACGGTCGCCGGGTGCAGTACACAATCGGCAAAATGCACGCCCGGCGCAATCTCGCCGCGCATCAGGCTCAGAACGGTACTGACGGCGGTGGCGGCGGTGAGCGCCAGGCTGCTGTCCGTGCGCACCACGACGCGCCGACGCCGCTCCCCCTCCTGCTGCCAGTCAAACACCATCTGGTAATAAGGGGCGTAGCCCGCCAGATCAATTTCACTGGCCTTCTCCACCGCTGCACGGGCAAGCGCGAGACTCTGCGATGTGCCATCCACCTTGCCGCGCAGCCCGGTCAGGGTTTCGCGCAGGCATTGACCGCTGAAAACGTTGTACCAGCTCAGAGCGGAGAGATGATGGCGCAGCGCCAGCCGCTCGGCGTCGGCGCTCAGCCAGGGCAGTAACGTAACGTGGCCGGTGAAATGCGCCAGCGTATCCGTCTGCTGCGTTGACAGAACGTGGCGTGCGCGACGGCCGAGCCGCCAGCCGGCACCGGCCTCGCCGTACCAGTAATCGCTGCCCTGCAACGCATTGCATTGTTCATTTAACGACAGCACCAGATCGGCGGCAGCCGCGCCGCTCACCCGCTCAATACCGCCGCTGTAGACCGTCAGATCGCCGCCAGCACGCTGGCTCATCCAGCCCGGGACCAGATTCGCCAGCCCGGGCAACATCCCGGCGGAGAGCACCGCAGTCCAGCGCTTATCGCCGGCAGGTTGCCGCTGTAACAGATGCCACGCCGGGCCATCGCCTGAGACATCCACATAATGCGCATGCGCCGAGGCGGCAGCACGCGCCACCCGATCGAGCACCTGATAGGAGGGACCGGCGCAGTTCACCACCGCGACGCAACCCCGGCAAAACTCGCGAAGCGCCGCCTCCTGCCATAGATCCACCAGCTGAGCTTCCGCATCCAGCCGTGTCGCCAGCTGCCGTAAGGGATCGCGACGGCGACCGCCGAGCCGCAATGCAAATCCGGCCTGAGCCAGCCAGCGGCTGACATAGCGCCCTGCGCCGCCGGTGGCGCCGAGTACCGCGATGATGTTGTCGTTCATCAGGCTTCTCCCGGCGCGGTGTGGCGCGCGATCAGCGCAGCCAGGGCGGGCGCATGCTGACGAGCCAGGCAGCTAAAATGGTCGCCGGGCGTATCTTCAACAATGAGTTCACCCAGGCACAGCCGGCGCCAGTAGTCGTGGACGTCGCCGGGCGTACCGGGCAAGAGAGGATCGCTTTCGCTGTTACGCACCAGGATGGTTTTACCAAACCAGGGATCGGGGCGATATTGGCCCACTGACGCCATGCTGTGTCCGAACAGGGCGTAACGACTCGCAAACAACGCGCTGGCTTCATCCTCCTGATGGTAGGCTCCCTGGGCCATGCCGGCCGTCTGCAATGCTTGCAGGCGAACGGACTGCGGCTGCTGGAACCAGCGCGTCAGCGCCTGCGCGACCTGCGAATGGTCGTCGAGGCAATCAAATGCGTCTTCGGCGATACGCTGCGGGGTCCGTTGCAGGATAGCGCTCACGGCGGCGGCCAGCGCCGGCTCCTGCGGCAGCCCCAGTTTCTCCAGGTCGGCCCCGATCGCCCGGGCAAACACGTAATCCACCAGCCGCGCGTCATCCACCTGCGGCGGCTGATACGCGCTGATGACCACCAGCTCGCGCACGTTTTTGCCGCGCTCGCTGAGCTGACGGGCGATTTCCGCGGCCAGCAAGCCACCGAGGCAATATCCCAGCAAAGTGAAGCTTTCCCCCTGCGCTGACAACGCATCGGCATAGTGGCCGGCCAGCGTAACCAACGCCTCATGCGGCGCCAGCGCCATAAACGCCTGCTGGCTGGGCAGTTCGAGACCAACGCCGCGGGCAAATAGCGACTTGTCCAGGCTCGCCAGCAGATGCTGATACGGCTGGAGATTGCCCGTACCGGCGTGAAGCAGCACGCAGCAGTGGCGGTGATAATCCTGCGGGCCCCACAGTGGAACCAGCACGGCGCGAGCCTGCTGTTGCTGCTCACTCTGCGTCGCGCTGCTGCGTAGCAAATCCGCCAGCGCCATCACCGTGGATTCCCGCAGCAGATGGCGCAGCAGGGTTTCCCATTCGAAATGAGCCGCCGCCGCGACCCGGGCGCGCAGACGTCCGATCATGCGTGATAACAGCAGGGAATCGCCGCCCAGCGCATAGAAGTCAGCATCGCGCTGCACGTCCGCCACTCCCAATACTTCCGCCCAGACGGCGGCAATCTGCTGTTCCAGCGCATCGCGCGGGGCGTTACCGCTGCCTGCCTGCTCCGCCCTGGTCAGCTGCTGCGGCGCGGCGCTCAGCAGCCGCTGACGATCGGTTTTACCGTTAGCCGTACGCGGCAGACGATCCAGCAGATGTAGATGCGCAGGCACCATATAGCCCGGCAGCCGATCGCGCAGAAAATCCCGCAGCTCATCGCGGCGGAGGCTGGCGCGGTCCGTTTTGAACCGGGCGATAAATACCCCCTGCCCGGAGCTGGACAGCGCGCTTTCCGCCGGCGGGGCGCAATCAGATATCGTCGCCCCCGCCTGCGCCAGCAGGTCAAGCCACTGCTCGCGGGTGAAGAACGTTTGATCGGTGTTGGCGCGCAGGTCCGTAAAGCCCGTCAGCTCCGGGAAGAACTCCATCGAAACCAGCAGCGGGTAGTTATGACGACGGAAAGGTTCGATAAACACCAGCGTACCGCCGGGCGCCAGCAATGAGGAGAATTGCGCCAGCACGTCACCGGCGTTACGGGCGTTATGCAGCACGTTGGCGCACAGGATCACATCAAAGCTATTCGCCGCCATCCCCTGCCGCCCGGCATCTTCGTTCATGTCAAAAATGCCGTAGTGCATCCACGGATAAGGGGCGAAAAGCTTACGCGCTTCAACGAGGAAGAACTCTGACAGATCGGTAAACCAGTATTCAGGCTGCCAGGGCGCCAGAGCAGGCACCAAATCGCTGGCGGTCCCCGCCACGCCGGCCCCCACTTCCAGCACCCGTAACGGGCGGGCGCTGGAAGCCGCCAGCGCCGAGATCGCCGCAATCACGATCGCGTTCATGCTCTGACTGACCAGGTTATCCCGGTAGGCCGCGTGGGCGGTCGACAGCTCGCCTTCCGGGAACAGAATACCGCGGACATCGGTTTCGCCACGCAGCAGCCCGCTCAGGCAATCGCTGCAAACGCGGATATAGTGCAACGTCTGGCTGCCATAACCGGCACGCTGCTCAAGCTGTTCCACCTCGTGCCAGCACTGCTGCAACGTGGCCGCATCGCAAGGGATCAGGTCTGCGTAGCATCCCTGCGCGTCCTGGGTGAGCGCACCGGCGCTGACCAATCCGGCCAGCCAGCGGCGCAGCAGTCGCTGATGAACCTCCGCCACCCCGGTCGCATGATAGATCTCTTCCAGCGAGTGACGGGAAGCGATCGTGGCGAACAGGCCATCCTGACGCAGGCGATCGGACATCGCGAGAATCGCCACGCGATCCGCTCCCGCCATTAACGCCTCGAAAGCTTCACCATCAATCTGCTGTTCAATATGTCGCGCACGCTGCCGGGCGCTTTCCATCGCCGGCCGACTGCCGGGCTGCTCGCCCGCCGCCAGTTCCACGAATCCCAGCAGATTACTGGCGGTGCCATGACCTTCCGTCAGGCATACGGCAGCATCGGCGACAGCCGGGTGTTGGCGCATCGCCGCGGCGATTTCACCCAGCTCAACGCGGTGTCCGCGGATTTTGACCTGGTTATCGACCCGCCCCAGAAACTCGATGTTGCCATCCGGCCAGTACCGCCCCCGATCTCCGGTCAGGTACAGGCGCCGTCCGTCATCGCGGGTCACAAAACGCGCGGCGGTCTTCTCTCTGTCCATCCAGTAACAATCCGCCAGCCCGTCACCGCTGATGGCGATCTCGCCGCTGACCCAGTCAGGGCGGTCGTGCAGGCTCTCATCAACAATATGCAGTTGCTGATTGGCCAACGGCTTACCATACGGAATGCTCTGCCAGGACGGCGCGACGTGCGTGACCGGATGGAATACCGACCAGATTGCCGCTTCAGTCGCGCCTCCCAGCGCTATCAGTTGACCATCGGCTGAGATGGCCTGCAGTTGTTCCAGCAGATTGAGTGGAACCCAGTCTCCCGATACCAGCGCCAGGCGTAGCGTCGGCAGGGGCTGTTGCGTATCGGCCAGCATCTGCAGCTGGGCCGGCACGCTGTTCCATAGCGTGACGCCATATTGAGTGATGCATTCAGCCCAGTGTGAAGGATCCGCTTTTCTCGCTTCCTGCGGATAGACCAGAGCGCCTCCCGCCGCCAGCACGCCAAACAGATCGTACACTGACAGATCGAAACTCAGGTTAGCGACCGCCAGGACCCGATCCCGGGCGCTCACCGCAAAGCGACGGTTGATATCGGCAATCGTATTCCAGGCGGCATGATGGTTGATGACCACGCCTTTCGGTTCACCGGTCGACCCGGAGGTATAGATAATATAGGCAGGCTGATGGAGACCGATTCTGAGCGGCTGGAAATCACCAGCGGACGTCTCCGTACGCCAGGCGATCGGATCTACGTCCTCAGGTAATTGTTCCGGATCGTCACAGATTGCCCGGCGCACCCCGGCGTTACGCAAAATCGCCTCCCGGCGGCGGGCAGGCTGTTGCGCATCAACCGGTACATAGCACCCGCCATTCAGCAGGATGGCAAGAGGGGCGAGCGCATGGGCGCGCCCTTTCCCGCACATCACCGCGACGGCTTCGCCTGGACAGTGCCCCGCCCGCTGCAAATCCGCCGCCAGTCCGTAAGCCCGGGCGGCCAGTTCGCCGTAAGTCAGGCTCCCTTCATCGTCCCACAGCGCAATGGCATCCGGCTGCCGTTCCGCCTTATCCAGGAATCCCTGCTGTAGCAGCCGGGCGAAATCTGGCTGGCTATCCGCGTTAATCTGTTGGCGAACGGCGGCTTGTGCCGCAGGCAGCGTCAGCAGCTGACGCTGGTTAAGGCAAGACTCGCCGTCCTCCAGCAGCCGCTGGATTAAACCGCTGAAGGCATTAAACGCGTGTTCAATAAACTGCTCGGGGAATAGCCCCTCGCGCGAGTCCCACGCCAGCATCATGCCATCGGGCTGGGCGGTGACCTGGCAGTCAATCAACACCTGCGGGGTTTGGGTTAAACCCTGCTCGATACGATAGCGCGCCGGGGCCTCCTGCCGTTCCCCCTGGCCGAGCGTGCTGGTAAACACCACGGGCATCAGCACCGCCTCACCATGATGGCGTGACAGTTCACTCAACGCTTCAAGGCCTGAGAACGCGCTATGGTCGAGATCGGCAAACAGGCGCTGATTGAGGGTCAGCAGCTGCCTGGCAAACACCTCATCTCCACGCAGATCGACCTCCAGCAGCGTGACAGAGGTGAAATCCCCGACCACCCGTTCAAGGTCACGATGCTGCCCCTCACGGCGGAAAATGGGCAGGTTAAGCGTAAAGTGGCGACTGTCGCTGTAGAACCCCATCACCTGTGAGAACGCCCCCAGCAGCAGCGCGTTCAGCGTTACCTGCGCCTTCGCGGCCAGCTGGTTCAGCCGCTGACGCTGTTGATGGGACAAGCGCAGATGGCGACGGACAAATGTGGCTTTCTCAGCGGCGGCGCTAGCGGGCAAGGCCGGAGCATTGGGGAGCTCAGGGATGCGCTCCCGCCAGTATTGCTGCGCCTTACGGTAGCGCGCGCCCTGGCGCGCTGCGCGCCGGGCAATCACGTAGTCACGGAAACCCAACGAGGGCGCGGGCAGCAGCGTCCCTGGCGCAAACAGCAGTTGATCCAGTTCATCCACCAGCAGATAAAGGCTGGCGGAATCCACCAGGATCAGCTCAATCGACAACAGCAGGCGGGTTTGTCCTGCCGCGAAGATAGTGGCCGCGGCAAAAAGCGGCCAGCGCTGGTAATCCGCCGGGGCAGCCAGCATCGCTTCGCGCAACTCAGCGATACGCGCCCCGATTTCTGTGGTTGGCAGGTCTGGCCATTCGTGTTGTTGCGGCTGGAATAGCGGCACCTGCGGCAGAACGCGCTGGAATCCCTCTTCCTCAATCACCACCCGCAACATGTCGTGGCGAGCAATCAGCTGATTAAGCGCCTGGCTGAGCTGCGCAGGCGTGACGGGCCGATCAAAACAAATCTCCAGATATCCCCGACAGGCGACGCCGCCGAACGCGAACGCGCTATGGCGCCCGACAAAATAGGCCTGCTGCGCCTCCGTTAAGGGGAAAGGCGTAAAACGCGCATCGGGATCGGCTTGCAGCACTGCCCCGCTCTCCTGCTGCCTGAGCCAGTCGAGGATGGCCGGTTTATGGTCGCGCAATTCCTGCATAATGGCTTCGGTCATCACTCCCGCAGGCGCGCGAAAGCGCAGATTGTTCTCCTCCTGCCACAGTTCAATGCCCTGAGTTTCCAGTCGTACGATAACGTCAGAAATTTTCACAATAAACCTTCTTCCATACTGTTTTTGTCAGCCAAATGCCTTTCGACGGATGCGCAAAGGCCCGAGAGGGTAGCGTCAGCAAAAAAGTCTCGTAGTGTCAGACGGATACCGAAGTGTTTGCAGATTTGCGCGACCAGGCGGGTGCCCAGTAGCGAATTACCGCCAGCGCTGAAGAAGCTTTCGCTGGCATGGCCCGGCTGCGCGCCCAGCACCTGCTGCCAGATGTCCGCCAGCGCCTGCTGGTGAGGGTCGTCCAGGGACAGCGCGGTTTCCGCAGCCTGAGCGGTGAGCTGCGCCAGCGCCTTGCGGTCGATTTTGCCGTTAGCGGTGAGCGGCCAGCTGCTGAGAGAAGTGATGGCCGCAGGGATCGCCCAGCCAGGCAACACGCTACGCAGCCCGCGCTGCACCTCGTCGATCGCTGTCCCGCCCTCATAGAAGGCGTGCAGGCTGGCGCTGACGCCGCTCCCCTTGAGTAACACCACCGCGCGGCGTACCCCCGGACAACGCTGCAGCTGCTGTTCAATTTCGCCCAGTTCAATGCGGTGGCCGCGTAACTTCACCTGACCATCGCGTCGCCCGAGGAATTCGAGGACGCCGTCGGGGCGGTAACGTCCCATGTCGCCCGTGCGATACCAGCGCTGCGGGTAGTCGCCGCTAAAACTGGCCTGGGTCAGACTCCGATCGCCACAGTACCCGCGCGCCACCCCCATCCCGCCAATCCACAGCTCACCTGCCACCCAGTCCGGCAGATCGCAGCCCAGTTCATCCACCACCCTGAACTGCTGATTGCGCAGCGGTAAACCGTAAGGGACCGATGTCCAGTCGCGCGGCGGCCGGGCCGGGACCGCCCAGGCGTTGGACCAGATGGCGGCTTCCGTCGCCCCGCCCAGCGCAATGGTCCGGCACTGTGGCGCAACAGGTTCCAGCCGGGCGGCAATGTCCGGACTGACCCAATCGCCTGACAGCAATGCCAGACGCAGCGCCGGTAATTCACCGCCGCGCAGCTGCGCGATTTCGATCGTCATCTCCATCAGCGTGGGGACGCTGTTCCAGACGCTGACCCGGTGCTGCTGCATTAGCGCCAGCCACCCCTCGGCATCGCGATGCTCTTCTTCCGCGCTGAGCACCAGCTGCGCGCCCTGGTTCAATGCGCCGAAGATATCGAAAACCGACAGGTCAAAATCGAGCGCGGCCACTGCCAAAAACACATCCTGACTGCGGATGGCATAACGCTGGCAAATGTCGTCGACGGTGTTACTGGCGCTGCGGTGTTCAACTTCCACGCCTTTGGGTTCACCGGTCGATCCGGAGGTAAAGATGATGTAAGCCAGGCTGGCCGCATCGGGCAGCACCGGCTCAGGCAGCGGCGCGCAGTTGAGTAGCTGCTGCAGAGGAAGAGATATGGCGCCGTCCACGCAGCCAATCGCCCGCTTCGCCTGTGCTTTACGGCATAACAATGCCTGCCTGGCGGGCGGATGTTTGCCATTGACGGGCAGATACGCGGCGCCCGCCGCCAGTACGCCCAGCACCGCCGCTATCTGATCGACGCCGCGCGGCAGACCTATCGCCACGCAGTCGCCTTCGTTAACTCCCTGCTGCTGAAGACCCGCCGCCACCGCAAGCGCTCTTTCCCGCAGCTCGCCGTAGCTGATGCCGCCGCTCTGCCCGTCCCACAGCGCTATCCGCTGCGGGTGACGACGCGCCTGCTCAAAGAAGCCCTGATGCAGCAGCGCCGGGCCCTGCTGCGGTGCTTCGGTGGCATTGATCCGCTCGCGAACGCTCTGCTGAGCGAGCGGCAGCTGGCGCGACGGCGGCAGCTGCCAGTCGTCGTCGGCCAGCCGCTGCAGGGCCGCGCAATAGCTGGCAAACATCTGCTCCACCATCTGCGGCGGGAACAGATCCTCCAGATAATCCCAGCTCAGCAGCAGGCCATCTTCGAGGTCAATCACCTGATGATCCAGCCACACCTGCGGCGTCTGAGACAGCGTAAAATCGGGCCAGGGCGCGGCTTTCGCCAGCGCATCGGCCACGCCGAGCATGCTGGTGAACACCACCGGCACCCCTCGCGTTTCACCGCCATGATGCTGCGCCAGCTGCCGCATCACGCTGACAGCGGAGACCTCCTGATGATCCAAATCGCGCCAGATTTGCGCCTGCATCCGCAGGGCATGACTAAGCCAGCCCTCGTCCGCCCGGGCGTGGTATTCCGCCAGTATCAGCGAGGTAAAGTCGCCGATGACCCGGTTGATATCAGGATGGAGCGGCTTGCGGTCAAACAGCGTCATATTAACCACCAGCGAGCGCTGCCCGCTCCAGCGGCTCAACACCTCGGAGAAGCAGGTCAACAGCAGCACGGAGGGGGTAATTTGCGCCTGGCGCGCCCGTTGCAGGATCTTTTGCCACTGCGGCGTTGCCAGCCGGGCCTGCAGGCGGCGGAATACAGGCTGAGTCAGCGTATCCGGTTCAACCTGCGTCGGTAATGCAGGCGCGGCAGGCAACGAAGCCAGCCGCTGCTGCCAGTACTGGAGGGATTCAGAGGACGTCCCCTGCCGCTGGCGCAGGCATTGGTAATCGCGGAACTCCACGCCGAGCGGCGGCAAAGGCTGCTCAGGATGCTGGTAGTAGTGGAACAGTTCGGTGAACAGCGTCAGCATGCTGAGGCCATCGACAATCAGGTTGTCGAGCAGCACGGCCAGCCGCAGCTGGCGATCGCCGTAATGGATGACCTGGACGTCGTAGAGACGCCCGCTGTCGGGGGCGAGTTTCTGTCGCGCCATCTGTTGACGCAGTTCATCCAAAGAAGCGGCGCCCAGGTGATGCTGGCGGAAGTGGTAGAAAGGCACCTCCTGCATAATCTGCTGCTGGCCGTCAGCGGTGATGCGACAACGTAGCATGTCATGACGCAGCACCAGCTGATGCCATGCCTGCTCCATGCGCGCGACGTCCATACCCGGCAGTTCATATTCGTTGTAGCACTGCGCCGCGATATCACCGAGCGTGAACGCCTCCTGGCGGCCCAGCCAGTACGCCTGCTGCACATCGGTCAGCGGGAAGGGTTGGTAGCGGCAGGTCGCGTCATGCGCTAGCACCGGCTGCTGCGCCGTTGCTTCACGTTTCAGGCTGGCAGCAAACGGGCGTAGCTCAGGGGTGCTAAACAGGGACGAGAGCGCCCCACGGAAACCCGCCTGTTGTAGTCGGCTCATCAGGCGGGTTGCCACCAGGCTGTCGCCGCCAAGGCTGAAGAAGTTATCGCTCGCGGCAACGTGCGGCACCGCCAGCAGCTCACGCCACAGCTGCGCCAGCAGGGTCTCCGCCTCGCCGCTGATGGGCTGTTGCTCACCGGCATGCGCTGCCTGTTCCAACCGCTCCGCAATCTGTCGGGTGATAGCTTCACGATCGACTTTGCCATTGGCGGTGAGCGGGATCTGGCTGATTTGAATCAGGTGCTCAGGCACCTCATAATCCGGCAGGCTGGCCTGCGCGGCGTGTTTTACCGCGGCCAGGTCGATCGGCCGGGAGGCCACCAGCGCCGCCGCCAGCTGCCGCGTTGTGCCGGTTAACACCACCGCCACGGCGCTCTCCACCTGCGGCAGACGACTGAGCGCGCCTTCCACCTCGCCCAACTCAATGCGGTGGCCGCGGATCTTGACCTGATTATCGGCCCGGCCAAAGAACTCCAGCACGCCGTTGGGACGATAGCTGGCGACGTCGCCGGTGCGATACCAGCGACGTTGCTGCCACGCGACGAACTTCTCTGCGCTGCGCTTTTCATCACCGTGGTAGCCCGTCGCCACGCCGGCCCCGCTGACCCACAGCTCGCCCTTGACCCAGTCCGGGCAATCACCTCCCTGCTGGTCCACCACCCGGCACTGCATATTCGCCAGCGGGACGCCGTACGGCGCCGATGCCCACCAGGGATCGTCAGGCTGGATCTCATAACACGTCGAGTGAATCGCCGCCTCGGTCATCCCACCGAGGGAGACAAAACGCGCCTGCGGCGACAGTTGCCATAAATCCTGCGGCAGCTGGCGCACCACGCGATCGCCCCCGACCATCACCAGACGCAGCGCCTGAGTGAGTCCATGCGCTTGAGCAGCAACGGTAATCATCTCGATCAATGCGGGTACGGCGCTGATGACGCTGACCTGCCAGTGGTTAATTAACCCCACCCAGGCGGCGGCATCACGGCGCTCCGCCTCATCCACCACCGCCAGCGAGGCGCCACGCCCGAGGAAGGTGAAAATGTCGTAGGCGGAGAGATCGAAATCGAGGGCCGACAGGGTGATGGAGCGATCCTTGTCGCTGATGCCGAACCGCGCCGCGACGGCGTCAACGGTGTTCGCCACCGCGCCATGACTCACCACCACCCCTTTGGGGGTGCCGGTTGAACCGGAGGTAAAAATAATGTACTTCGCGGCTTCTGCAGGCTGCACACGGGGCGCGGCCAGGGGGGTCGCCTGTAATGCCTCACTAAGGCTGGTTACCGCTACGCCCTGCGGCCAGCTGAGCTGATGCAAACTGTTTTCATCGCACAGCACCCGCTTTACCCCGGCATCGCGATAGACCACCGCGCGGCGCGCTTCCGGTAAACCGATGCCGGAAGGGACATAGCAGCCCCCCGCAGCTAACACGCCCAGCACCGCGACAATTTGCCGGGGGCCTTTTGCATGGGTGATGGCGACTCTGTCGCCGGGTTGTATCCCTCGTTGCTGCAGATAGCCCGCAACCGCCAGCGCCTGTTGCGCCAGGGTGCCGTAATCCATCCGCCCTTCCCGGCCCCAGAGCAGCGCGGTGGCGTCCGGATGTTGATGGGCCTCGGCAAAGAAGCGCAGGTACAGCGGCCGTGAATCCGGGAAGGAGAACGCGGTCTGATTGGTGAGCCGGCGTACCTGCTGCTGGCTCTCCGGTAATGGCAGCGTCACCGGCTGGCGCCAGTCGGATTGGGTTAGCTGCGCCACCAGCTGACAGTAGCTGCTGAACATCGCCTCGATCATGCCCGCCGGGAATAACGCCTCCAGCGCATCCCACTCCAGCAGCAGACGCCCGCGCGACTCGCTGATTTTTGCGTCCAGCCACACCTGCGGCGTTTGCGTGATGGCGTAGATTTGTTGGGGGAAGGCATCCGAAAGATCGAGCGACGCGTCTTTATCCAGCCCGATAACGCTGGTGAACACCACCGGCATTGAGGCCATAGTCTGACCTTTCTGGCGGGCCAGTTCGCGCAATACCCAGATCCCGGACACTCCGCGTTGCGCCAGGGCCGCCCCTTCCTGCTGCTGCAGGCGACGGGCCGCGGCAAGGAAATCGCCTCCGGCGCTGCTTTGATAACCCAGCAGCAGAATTGAGGCGAAATCACCGACCACATGGTTAATCTGCGGATGGCGCGGCTGACGATCAAACATCGTCAGGTTGATGGCCAGCGCGGTCTGGTTGCTCCAGCGAGCCAGCACTTCGCCATAGGCCGCAGCCAGCACCACGCTCGGCGTAATGCCGTAACTTTTCGCCACCGCCTTTAACTGCTGCCAGCGGCCGGGAGATAACTCGTGACTCCAGCGACGAAAACGCGGCTGTTGCAGGGTTTCAGGCGCGACCGCCAGCGGCAGCGCGGGACGTTCCGGCAACGTTGAGAGATGCTGCTGCCACCATGCCTGCGCCTGCCGCTCGCGCTCCGCAGCGGGCCGATTTTGCAAGACATAGTCGCGGTAGCGGATGGACAGTTCCGGCAGGCTGGAGCAGGGATCGCGATACAGCCGATCCCATTCAGTAAACAGCACCATGATGCTGCGGCCATCCAGCATCATACTGTCCAGGCTGACGAATAAGCGCTGGCGCTGCGCATAATGGGCGACATGGATGGCGAACAACGGCCACTGACACGGATCGTAAACCTGATGCGACAATGTTTCGCGCAGGGTTGCCAGTTCAGCCTGTGCATCTTCGTTCAACCAGTGCTGCTCAATTTCCCACGCGGGAAGCTGCTCCGCGACCTGCTGCTGCCCCTCTTCCGTTACGCGAACGCGCAACATGTCATGACGCAGCATCAGCTTACGCCAGGCCTGTTCTAGCCGCACGACATCCAGCCCCTGGCCGTCGAACTCAATGTAGAAGTGCGACCCTACCGCCCCCAGCGTCATTTCCCCGGAGCGACCTATCCAGAAAGCACGCTGGATATCGCTGAGCGGGAACGGCTGATAACGATTGGCTTCATCGGCGCTAAGCGGCTGGTCAGGTACCTGATGCTGGCGTCGCACATGGGCGCAAAATGCCGCCAGCGTTGGCGTGGCGAAGAGTTCGGCCAGGGGGGCGGTAAGGCTCTGTTCATGCATCCTGGCGATTAGGCGCGTGGCGATCAGGCTGTCGCCCCCCAGCACGAAGAAATTGTCCTCGCGTCCCACCTGCGCGACCTGCAGCAGCTGCTGCCATAGGGCGGCGACCCGTTGCTCAATCTCCCCTTCGGGAGGCTGAAATTGTCGTTCAGCGCTCGCCAGCTGCCGCTCTGCCTGCTGCTGCAACGCGCGACGATCCAGTTTACCGTTCGCCGTCAGCGGCATTTCTGCGAGGAACTGATAGTGTTCCGGCACGGCATAGGCTGGCAGCTGGGCCTGTAGCCAGCTGCGCAGCGTTGCATGACTCAGGGGTTGCAACGTCACCAGGCTGGCGCACAGCTGTCTGGCAGCCGGCGATACGATGCCAACGCTTGCCTGAAGCACCTGGGGATGGCTGAGTAACGCGGTTTCAATCTCACCCAATTCAATACGGTGGCCGCGTATTTTAATCTGCTGGTCGGTACGCCCAATGTACTCAATGATGCCTTCAGGCCAGTAGCGTACCCGGTCACCGCTGCGATACCAGCGGCGGCCAGCATCCTCAACAAACTTTTCCGCGGTACGGACAGGATCTTTCAGATAACCCAGAGCCAGGCCGGGTCCGCTAACCCACAGCTCGCCGCCGACCCAGGCCGGGCAATCGCGACCGCGATCATCGACGATACGGCAATGCATATTTGCCAGCGGCTGCCCGAAAGGCACCGCTGACCATCGCGTATCATCCGGCTGCAGGACAAAAACCGTTGAGTGGATAGCCGCTTCCGTCATCCCGCCCAGCCCGACAAATGCAGCCTGCCCGGTCAGCGACCACCAGCGCGAGGCCATCTCCGCCGGGATGCGATCGCCCCCCATCATCACCAGACGCAGCGATGGCAGGGGTTTGTCGGCCGCGGCGGTGAGGATCATATCCAATAGCGCCGGAACGCAGCTGATGATCGTGACCTGCCAGCGCTGTAACAACGCCACCCACGCGTGGGCATCCCGGCGCTGGAATTCATCGACCACCACCAGACCCGCCCCACGGCTCAGGCTGGCGAAGATATCGTAAGCCGACAGGTCAAAATCCAGCTCAGAAAGCGAGATGGTGCGATCCGCCGGCGTGAACCGGAACAAGCCGTCGACGGCATCAATGGTATTGGCTACCGCGCCATGTGAAACGGCCACGCCTTTTGGCGTCCCCGTCGATCCGGATGTGAAGATCGCGTACATGGCCTGCTGAGGCGAAACCGGCAGGCAAGATTGCAATGGCGGGCTGGCTAACGCCGCGCTGAGCGGCACCACGGCCACCCCTTCAGGCCATGACGGCTGGCAACCGGGCCGATCGTCGCTCAGGACCCACCGCACGTCAGCCGTCTGATACACCTGCTGGCGGCGTTGTAACGGCACATCTATCCCGCAGGGGACATAGGCTGCGCCGGCGGCCAAAATACCCAGCGCGGCGATGACCTGCCCGATGCCCTTCCCCATGCTGACAGCAACGTAGTCGCCTGCCTTCACGCCCTGCTGCTGCAGATATCCGGCAACGCATAACGCCTGATGCGCCAGCTCGCCATAGGTCAGTTGCTGCTTATCCCCCCACATCAGCGCAATCGCCAGGGGCCGTTGTTGAGCCTGGTGGAAAAAGCGCTGATGGAGCGGGATACCCGATGCTACAGGCGCTTCGGGCTGAGGGAATGACGCCAGCGGAACCGGCGTGGCAAGCGGTTTCCGCCAGCTGACGGGATCTTGCAGCAGCTGAAGCGTACGCTGACGGAACCAGTCAAACATCGCATCAATAACCTGGGGTAAGAACAGGTCGGCGCGGAAATCCCAGTTCAGCAGGATCCCCCCCTGATACTCTGTGGCCTGGGCATCCAGCCACACCTGCGGCCCCTGCGAGATTGACCAAACCGGGTCGCCCAGCGTCTGTTTGACCTCGGGTTCATACAATTCACCCAGCGCCAGCGCGCTGGTGAAAACCACCGGAGCCAGCACCTGTTCCCCACTTTGCTGCCGGGCCAGATCGCGCAGCACCTCAACACCGCCGTAGGCCGAATGCGCCATTGCCTGATGCAGTTGCCCCTGGAATCCCCTCGCCTGGGCGATAAAGTCAGGCTGGCTGGCAGGCTCAATCGTCACCAGCACCGAGCTGGAGAAATCACCGACCAGGAGATCGACCTGAGGATGGTCGGAGTGGCGGGAAAATACGGGCAGGTTAAGCACGAAGGGAGCGGCCCCGCTCCACAAACCAATTGTCTCGGAAAACAACGTTGCCAACACGACCGGAACGGTCAGCCCGGCCTGTTGACTCAGCTGTGACAGCGTCTGACTTTGAGCTTCATTAAGACAGAAGTGTTTGCGTTCAGTACGGGGAACAGCGCTCGCCGTGCGCAGCGGTAAGGCAGGCGGACCGGCCAAATCGGCTAATTGCTGCTGCCACCAGCGGCGATCTTCCTGCCACTGCGATTGCTGATTTTCACGTTTTTGCCGGAGATAGCTCTGGTAGCTGAAATTTAGCTCGGGAAGGGACGCGTCGGGGCGGGCATAGAGTGAGGCCAGTTCGCGCAGCAGAATGCGCAGACTGGCGGCGTCACCCGCGATCATATCCAGATCCAGATGCAGCCGGCTGCGCTTTCCGGGCAGCCGCGTCAGTGCCAGCATCATCGTCTGGCCCTGTTCGATATCCAGCCGCTGGTGGGTGTAGCGTTGACGATATTTTTCCAGCTGTAGCGTCACTTCCGTTGCGCAGAGATCGATTAAGTCATTCACCTGTAACTGACAATCTGAAACCGCGACGGTGTGCTGTAACCCTTCGCTATTGATGCGCATCCGTAGCATCGGATGGCGGGCGATAAGCTGCTTAAATGCCTGATTAAGACGCTCAGGTTCCAGCTCCGCCCCATCAAGCTCAGCATAAAAATGGGCAGAGACGCCGCCAAGTTGCTGCTGCTCCTGGCGACCGATCCAGAAGGCATGTTGCATCGCCGCCAGTTCAAAAGGGGCTTCGCCTGCGTTGACGTGCATGGCTGGAGGCACGGTGATGCTACTGGCCGCCCGCACAATGGCCATCCATTCCGCCAGCGTTCTTTTTCCAATCAGCTCAGTAAACCTGACGGAGATACCTGCGCGGCGCAGTTCACTGGCCGCACGCATGGTGCGCATCGAATCCAGGCCGTGGCAGATCAAGTCACTTTCGTCATGCAACTGCTCTGAGGGCACATCTAACAGCCGGGTTAACAGACTTTTTAACAGCGCTTCTGGCGAACTCATGGTGGTGATATCTCCTGTCAATAGCCGAAAACAGGTTTTGGCTATTTCCTTGCCAATGAGGAGATATGTTGGTTTTAATCACTGTCCGCCGTCATGCGTTATAAGTTATGCCTTAAGACATTTGACTATGCGAAGGGCCAAATAACAGCATCGAATCTGTGCCCTTAACTCAGAAAGGCGGCAATTATTATAATAATGGAAGGCCGTTAGACGATAATGCAGTGGTCGGATTATCGGGATTCGTGCCGTGGACCCTGTGCCCCAGCCTATATTGTCGGCAGAGAAAAGCGCGCTCCTGCCTGCTCCATCAATTCCCGGTGCTGAAAATCAAAACCGCCCCGGTCAGGGCTGATACGATTTTTTATTTTATCCGCCAATGTGGCGGCGGCCGATCGCAGCGATGCAAGCGCCGGATATCCTGTTCAATGACATGGATAAGCGCTCACCCGTTCCCCGATAAATGCCCTGCTTTGCAAACAAGCTGATTTTCCGCGCCCGACGCCTGACATTTTAAACCACAATAAAATTGCTAAAACAGACGGGGCCGTATAGCATCAATAGAATATATCTCCAGCTTCAATCATGGTGTCATTTTAATCATGTTTGTGTTTACAAAAAAGTTACCTGATGGCAAATTCATTCGTTCACATAGAACCGGCCATCTTATTCACGAACCCTCAATAGGTGTTTGTGAGATAGCGTTTCAAACAAACAACTATCGCGATGCACTATTCACAGAGCATTCAATTCAGTTTCCAGAAAAGCTCTTCGCCGCGGTAGCAAAGCGTCGTTCCGAATATCTGTGCGGGCGTCTTGCAGCTCAAACGCTATTACACGAAAAACAAATTTACGCACAGATAACCCAATCAACAGACGGGGCACCAATATGGCCTGGGGGATGGCTTGGTTCTATTTCTCATACAGATCACTGTGCGATAGCGGTTATAGCCCCGCAAAATAAACGATGCATTCTCGGTATTGATATTGAGAATTTTAACCCCGAAGCGCTGGACGAAATAGCCGGGACGATCGCTCAAGAAAGTGAGCGAAAACGCCTGGCGAAAAGTGAAATAGATTATAATATTGCATTACACATCGCGTTTTCGGCAAAAGAAAGTCTCTACAAGGCGCTATATCCCCAGGTGAGACAAATTTTCGGTTTTGAAAGCGCCATAATTACCGATATAAACACGCACAAGCAAACCTTCAGTATACAGCTGACACACGCCCTGACTCCCGCGCTTCCAGCTGGATTCCAGCGCACCGGTTATTATCAACTCGATAAAGACAAAGTCGTTACCGTTATTTACTAAGATATCATTATTATAGCCTTACCCGATTTAATACCGATGCCGGATGTTAATAATAAAATCCTTATGTCACCAATAAAACAGATGACTATGACAAAAGATCTCTAAAAGTGAATGGTTCGTTTTAGCGGGATATTTACAGTCTCCCTGCCTGAAGTAAGGCAGCTGCGTGAAGGTATCCGCAAACCTGGACGACGTGACGGCAGCTCCAGCATGATCCGAATTTCAGGATCGGCCAGAACCACCTAATTCACCCCGCGCACTCACGCAGCTCAAACGCGCCTCATGGCTTCATAACGATGCGGCCCAGCGGTTTTGCGGTCTCGGCGAATTCGTGAGCCTCGGCAGCGTTGGTCAGGGGGAATATGCGGTCGATGACAACCCTGATGCGCCCTGCAGCTACGGCCTGCAGCATGTCGTCCACACTTGAGCGAACTCCGGGCCTTTCAAAAAGAGGTCCCATGAATACCCCCATGAGCGTCTGGTTGGACTGCATTGGCGGCCACAGGTCGACAGTCAGGCAGCCACCCCCCGCATTACCGACGAAGACGAGACGTCCTTCCGGGGCGAGTGCAGAAAGTGAAGCAGGCAACGTCGTCCCCACAGGATCGATGACGAGGTCAACACCGGCGCCGTGGGTGAACTGTCGGACACTGTCCACCACGTTATTCGCGGCGCGATCCACGACGTGGTCGGCGCCAAGTTCAAGCAGCCGGCTCCTGCGCTGCGTTCCGCTTGCCACGGCGATGACCGTCGCGCTTGCCTGTGAGGCAAGCTGAACGGCCGCGAGACCCACGCCGCCGGCTGCCGCCTGAATAAGGACGGTTTCTCCGTGCCGAAGCATGCCCCGCGTGAAAAGGCAGTGATGCGCGGTGCCGAAAGAGATCGGGAGCACCGCCGCTTCTGCCGCCTCCACCCCATCGGGTATCAGCCACGTTCGTTCCGCGGGCACGGCCCAAAGCTCCGCATGCGACCCCTGCATGTTAAAAGCAGCGACCCGGTCCCCAACCGTACGGCTACGGACGTTCGATCCGACAGCGACAATCGTGCCCGCGGCCGCGTAGCCGACGATCCATGAAGGATGAGGCGGCGGCGTTGAACGGCGGTTGATCAGATCCCCCCCTTCAATCGAGATAGCCTCGACAGAAATCAGGACGTCGTCAGGTCCCGCGACCGGATCGGGGATATCGACATATTTCAGGACGCCGGGCGCGCCTTGCACGTCATAAACCGCTGCTTTCATAAATTTTCCTCTGTCTCATCAGTCAATCCAGACCGATCCGGCTCCTGGCACATCAGAAATCTCCTCGACCTCTGACCGGTAGGCAGCCACAACCGCTATTCGGCGGCATTGCATTAACTCACTGCCGCATTCCCCGCGGTGGGTTTTCGTCGATGCTGCCAGGCCGTAATGGCCACAGTCCGCGCAGGCTGCCCTGCTGAATTTTCGACTGTCCGAAGATCCGTAACGCTTACGGCAGCCTGGCAATCACTTTAATCTCAAACTGGAATCCGTAAAGCCACGTCACGCCGATCCCGGTCAACGTGGGGTAAGGCGCTTCCCCCCAATATTCTGGCAGGACGCTCCAGATAGCGTCGAGGTTCGACTCGGGATCGACGACGAAGAGGGTGACGTCAACCACGTCACCGAATGTGCAGCCCGCAGCCGCGAGAACAGCATTCAGATTATCGAATGCCAGCCTGACCTGTGCTTTTAGATCCGGTTCAGGCGAACCATCCTCGCGGCTACCCACCTGCCCCGAAACGAACAGGAAACCGTTGGATTTGATGGCCGGTGAATAGCGATTGCGCTCATAGAGCGCCTGCCGACCGAAGGGAAAAACTGCTTCGCGTGCTGTCATGTTTGTACCTTTGCAAGGGGGCGAAATCTGCCCGGTGAACATAAAGACACTTTACACGCGCTGGATCGGCTGGATAAACAAGCGACTTTGTTCATCATTGTTTGTAAAATCCAAACAATCGCTGAAAAGAGAGGATAAGGAATGGATCGTTTCGATGCGATGCGCGCCTTTGCTCGCGTGGTGGAGGCCGGTAGCTTCACAAAGGCCGCCCAAACGCTGCATATGAGCAAAACCACGGTGACGCAGCTCATTCAGCAGCTGGAAGCGCGCCTGCGCGTCAGGTTGCTCCATCGCACCACCCGCAGGCTCGGCGTCACTCCCGATGGCGCGGTCTACTACGAACGCGTCATCCGCCTGCTGGCGGACATGGAAGATGCTGAAAACAGCCTGTCCAGTGCGGCGATTACGCCCAGGGGACGGCTACGGGTGGATGTGCCCAGTCCGCTGGCCCGCCTCCTCCTGGTGCCGGCGCTACCGGCTTTCCACGCACGCTACCCTGATATCCAGTTCGACATGGGCGTGAGCGACCGGGTGGTGGATCTGATCGGCGACAACGTGGATTGCGTCCTGCGCGGTGGCGAAATCAACGACCAGTCCCTGATTGCACGCCATGTCGGCGATTTGCCAATCGCCGTGTACGTCGCGCCGAGCTATGTGGAACGCCTTGGCACCCCTGCGCACCCGCGGGAGCTGGAAAACACCGACCATCGCATCGTAGGTTTTTTGTCTTCGCGCACCGGTAAGATTGATCCTCTGGTGCTGCGCAGTGAGAGTGAACATATTGAAATCACGGGCCGCTATGTACTTGCCGTGGATGATGGCAATGCTTACCTCGAAGCCGGGTTAGCCGGGTTAGGAGTGATTGCGCTGCCAATCTATATGGCGGCAGCACATCAGGCTGTAGGCGCTTTAATTCCGTTATTTACACAATGGCGTATCAGTCCAATGCCCCTGCACCTGGCGTTTCCGCCGAACCGCCATGTCAACGCCAAACTGCGAGTTTTTATTGATTGGATCATTGAATTGATGCAGCAGCATGCCCCGAATTCCAACCATAAGTAGCCACATGCAGGCTCCCTGAATCGCTCCTGCACCGGTATCAGTCGCTATGCAACCGACCGGTTAAACCGAAAGTCCCACTCATGTTGGCAGGCAGACTTGCCAACATGAGTTAACGCGCACCGTTAAGTTAATGGCTCAATATTTGCTCCAGAAATTGCCGGGTGCGTGGATGTTCCGGCTGGCTGAAGAAGCGTTCCGGAGGCGCGGATTCAACAATCTGCCCGTCAGCCATCAGGATCACATTGTCCGCCACCGTGCGCGCAAAACCCATCTCATGGGTAACGACAATCATGGTCATTCCGCCCTCCGCCAAATCCAGCATCACATCCAGCACCTCTTTAATCATCTCAGGGTCGAGCGCCGAGGTGGGCTCATCAAACAGCATAATTTCCGGCTGCATGCACAGCGCGCGGGCAATCGCTACGCGCTGCTGCTGGCCGCCCGACAGCTGCAGCGGGAATTTATGCGCCTGATTGCCAATATGCACTTTCTCCAGATAGTACATCGCCAGCTCCGTCGCCTGCTTCTGGTTCATCTTACGCACCAGCCGTGGGCCGATGGTGAGGTTGTCCAGCACGCTAAGATGCGGGAACAAATTGAACTGCTGAAACAGCATACCGATGCTCAAACGAATGCGGTTGATATTGCGCACGTTGTCATTCATTTCGATGCCGTTCACCAGGATCTGCCCCTGCTGATGCTCTTCCAGACGGTTAATGCAACGGATTAACGTGGATTTTCCCGACCCTGAGGGGCCGCAGATCACCACTCGCTCCCCTTTCGCCACGTTCAGGGATACGTTGTCCAGCACCTGAAATTTTCCGTACCATTTGCTGACGGCGTTCATTTCGATAATCGGGTTTGGTAATGCGACGGACATCAGGCGACTCCTTCTGAGTGGTGGCTGGCATCAATGCGTTTTTCTACCCAGATGGCGTAGCGGGAAAGCATAAAGCCGAACAAAATATAAATGGCCGAGATAAAGACGTAGGTTTCGATGTAGTAGCGCCGCCACAACGGGTCCTGCATCACCGCACTGGTGGCGGTAAGGACGTCAAACAGGCCGATAATAATCACGAATGAGGTATTTTTCATCGCGGCGATAATATGGTTGGTTACCGCCGGCAGACAGATGCGCAGCGCCTGCGGCAGAATAATTTTCGTCGTAGTGTGCCAGTAGCCGAGGTTCAGCACGGTCGCCGCTTCATACTGCCCACGCGGTACGGATTGCAGGCCGCCGCGGATGACTTCCGCCTGATAGCAGGCGAAAAACAGCGCGATGCCGACGATAATCCGCAGCAGCTTGTTGATCTCCATATTGGTAGGCAAAAACAGCGGAAACACGTTCACCGCGACAAACAGAATGGTGATCAGCGGCACGCCGCGCAATCCTTCAATAAAGATCACCGACAGCCCGCGCAAAAACGGCAGCGGCGAACGTCGTCCCAGAGCCAGCGCTACCGAGACGGGCATGCCGATAACCACCGTGCCGGAAAACAGCAGCAGCGTCAGCGGTAGCCCGCCCCAGTCGGCAGACTGAACGGGCGGCAGGCCAAACGCGCCGCCGCTCATCAGGCAGGACATTGCCGCCAGCGCGACGCCCCACAGCGGCCACAGAAACCGCGAGTGCCAGCACGCGGGCGACAGCGACAATCCCACGCTGACGAACCAAATCAGCATGCACAGCGCCGGACGCCACTGCTGTTCATAAGGATACAGCCCGAACAGAATCGGCCGGTATTTTTCGCCGATCACCGCCCAACACGCGCCCGCCGCCGCGCGGCACTGCTCCACGCCGCCGGTAAATACCGCATCCGTCACGCCCCAGCGCAGCAGCTTGCCGCCAACCATGAAAATCAGGGCCAGAAGCGCCAGGGTGAGCGCAGTCTGAGCGACGTTGCTGAACAGATTACGCCGTAGCCAGTAAATAGCCGAATGTTGCATTGCCACTCCTTAGCGCTCTTTAATGGCGACGTAGCGGTTAAAGATATTCATCAGCAGCGAGGTTGTGCTGCTGATAATCAAATACACCACCATCATAATGGCGATAGCTTCCAGCGCCTGTCCGGTCTGATTCATTAAGGTATTACTGATATTCGCCAGTTCCGGATAGCCCACCACCACGGCAATGGAGCTGTTTTTCGCCAGGCTGACGTACTGGCTGGCCAGCGGCGGCACCATCACCCGCATCGCCTGCGGAATAATGACGTGCCGAATCACATGCCAGGGCGATAGCGACAGCGAACGCGCCGCCTCAAGCTGCCCTTTCGGCACCGACTGGATCCCGGCGCGGACGATTTCCGCAATAAAAGCGGAGGAATAAAGCGCAATTCCCAGCAGCAAGGCGGTGAATTCCGGACTGATGGTAAAGCCGCCGCGAAAGTTAAAGCCCCGCAGTTCCGGGCGGTCAATAGCATGGGGGGCGCCGCCTAACCACCAGGCCAGCAGCGGCAAACCGATAATAAGCGCCACGCGCAGGCGGGCGACAGGTAGCAGGCGTCCTTGCTGCTCGCGTAACCGTCGCGCCAGCGTCGACAGGACGATATTTAACGCCAGCGCCGCCAGCAGAGCCCAAAACGTCCACAGCCAGCCGGGGTGCGCCTGCAAAACGGTAAAGGTCAGACCGCGGTTGGTCAGATAACCCGCCCCACCCAGTTCGATCGCCGCGCGCGGCGAAGGCAGGTTGCGGATCACCACCGACCAGAAAATCACCTGTAAAATAACCGGCACGTTGCGCAGCAGCTCGACGTAGCCTTCCGCCAGCTTCACCAGCAGCCAGTTTTTCGAGACGCGTCCAAGACCGACGATGAATCCCAACAGGGTTGCCAGCACGATGCCGCAGGCGGTGACATACAGGGTGTTGAGTAAACCGACCAGCACTGCCCTGGCGTAGCTGTCGCGCGGGGTATAGTCGATTAGCGTTTCGCCGATGGCGAACTGGGCGCTTTGCTTCAGAAAGCCGAAGCCGGTGGTGATGCGCTGCGTTTGCAGGTTTTCCACCACGTTGTTGTAGAGCCATCCGCAAAAACCCACCAGCAGCGCGGCCAGCAGGATCTGGTAACACCAGGCGCGCGTGGTTTTGCTGCCGACGAGCGACGAAGGACGAAACGCGGCGTCCTGCGTCGGCGTGGCGGGAGATCTTGTGCAGGTGTTTGCTTGTTCTGGTTGTTTCATCATGTCAGGATCGGGCATACAAACCAAAAGAAAGGTCCCTGCTAACAGGGACATTCAGGTTAACGGATCGGTAAGCCATACAGGAGGCCGCCGTCGTTCCATAACTTATTCAGATCGCGATCGAGGGGTTCCGTGCTTTGCGGCCCAAAGTGGCGGTTATAAATATCGCCGTAGTTACCGACCTGCTTCACCACGTTATAAGCCCATTTGTTATCCAGCCCCAGCTTCTGACCAAAGTCGCCGCTCACGCCCAACAGAGCCTGAACATCCGGATCGGCAGATTTCAGCTGCTCGTCCACGTTGGCCTGGCTGGTCTTCAGCTCCTCGGCGTTGAAAGTGGCATAAACCACCCACTTAACAATATCAAACCACTGGTCGTCGCCTTTGCGCACCGCCATTGCCAGCGGCTCCTTCGAATAGATACCCGGCAGGATCGTATGGTCGTCCGGCTTTTCCGCGTCGAAGTTTTTCACCCCCGGCAGCGCAACCTTGTCGCGGGCGATCGCGTCGCAGCGCCCGGCCAGGTAGGCGGCAACGTACTCTTTGTTATTCTCAATAACGACCGGCGTATAGTGCAGATGACGGGAGGTGAAGATCTGCGCCACGTTTTGCTCCGTGCTGCTGCCGGGCGTGATGCAGACGGTCGCGCCGTCAAGGTCCTCGATCTTCTTTACACCGCTGTTGGCGCGCACCATAAAGCCGGTGCCGGTGTAAAAGTTAGGCGGCGCAAAATTCAGCCCCAGCGACACGTCGCGGGTCAGCGAGGCGGTGATATTGCGCGACAGCACATCCACTTCGCCGGACTGAATCGCCGGGAATCGCTGCGCCGTGGAGAGCGGCGTAAAGCGAACCTTTTTCGCGTCGCCAAAAACGGCCGCCGCCAGCGCGCGGCAAAAATCGACGTCCAGCCCGACCCAGTTGCCTTTATTGTCGATGGATGAGAAACCGTGGCGCGCAGGATGCACGCCGCAAATCAGCTCTCCGCGGGCTTTAATTTTCTTCAGCGTTTCGCCGCTGCTGGCGGACGCGTCTGCGCCATACGCCGGGAGGACGAAGCTCCCGGACGCGATCAGCAGAATTGCCGCCACCGTTTTGATACTTTTGCGCATAATCGCCCCTTTTCCCGGTTAATTTTTTATATTTACTAATATTTGCTATCAACTTGTCTGACTATGTTCAGCGCATCCCCCAGCCCCTGGCAAAGAACGAATATGCCGGAACAAATGAGAAAATGGTCTAACTCAGCCATCCCTGCACGCCCTGCCATATCAGCTGTGCGCTCAACAGCAGCATCGTTAGCCTGAACACCACGCGAAACAATTTTTCCGGCAGATTATCGAGCAGCCGCGAGCCCAGCCAGGTACCCAGCGCCCCGCTGACGATCATCGCCGTCAGCACCGGCAGCCATGCGGCCCAGGCAAACCCCATCAGGCCGAAGGCCAGAATCTTAAGCCCGTGCTGAAGCACCATGCAGGTCGCATGCGTGGCGATAAGCGGCTGCCGTTTCAGCCCCTGAGAGCTGATAAGCCCGGCGACCATCGGGCCGGTCGCGCCAACAATCATCGTCCCCAGGCTGCTGATCCCGCCGCCGATGACGAAAAATAGCTTATTGAGCGGCTTCGCCTCGCCACGCTTATGAAAAACCGTCCACAGGATGAACGCCGCTAACGCGATGCGCGCCACGCTGTCCGGAATCGCGGCCGCCAGCGGCGCGCCGAGAGCGATGCCGACGGCACTGCCCAGCAAAAACCACAGCACCAGCGGCCAGACGACGTAAATACGCTGAATGAGCGTACGGCTGAGATTCGATCCCAGCTGCACCATCCCGTGGACCGGCATCAGACTGGCTACCGGCATCCCCAGCCCCATCACGGCCAGCAGGGCCGTACCGCCGCCCAGCCCCATCGCGGCCGTCAGCGCCGAGGTAAGAAAGCTGCAAAACACCATAACGCCGGCAAACAGCGGCGAAATATCGGCGGGGATTAAGTGTAATGTCATGGCCGTCCCGCTCAGCGATAGTCGTCTTGCAGCAGGCGCGCATAGAGCCCCCGCGCATCGTCAGGAGACAATACCCGGCCAGCGCAATCGAGGAATTTTTGCGCCAGCAAGCCTTCCGGCAGTGGGTTCGCCGGGCTGGAGCCCCGAGCCCCCGCGATATGCTGATGAAACTGTCGTCCGTCGGTGGCGGTCAGCGTCACGTACGCGCTGTGGGTCGTCGGCTCGTCATGGCAGCTCAGCGTCACCTTGCGTAATAATTCCTGGGTTGCCGGATCGGCAAAACGCGTGTTTTCAATAAAATCGTCCAGCGTCAGGGTGCCGGCGACAAAGGCACGCGCCACGCAATAATGCAGGCTGAATTTCCCCGCCAGCGGATTTTCCGGCTGCGGAATATTGATATGTGGGAAACGGATCGGATGGACCTGCACCTCAATACGCTCCACCTGCTCCGGGTTGAGTCCCGTTTGCTCGCGCAGCGCCAGCACGCCGTCAACCGGCGACAAGATCGCGTAGCAGCAGGAAAAATATTTAAAGTTGTTGCTCTTCTCGGTATCAAGAATGTACGGCGTACCGTCCCAGGGTTCGGTCAGCGCGGACGGGTCGACATTGTCGCTGCCGTTGAAGACGTTGAAATAGCCGTGATGGTGCTCAAACGCCGTCTGTCCGGCGCTGAAGTCTTCCCGCGCCAGCAGCGCCGCCATGACCGCGCTGCGCGCCGCCTGCCCCACCACCAGCGCCTTGGTCTGGCTGCCAAAGTTGGATTTAATGCCGGAAGATAATGACGCGCAAATTGATAGCGCCGTCGCGGTTTGTTCTTCCGTTAACGCCAGCAGTACGGCGCAGGCGGCAACACCGGCAAAAATCCCCACGGTCGTCGTCGGATGCCAGCCGTGCCGGTACTGGAACGGGCTGACCGCTTTGCCCATCCGCACGGCGGTTTCATACCCGCAAAGATAAGCGCGCACGATCGCCTCGCCGTTAAGCTCATATTCATCCGCCAGTGCCAGCACGGCGGGCAGCACGGCGACAGAAATATGCCCATGTAGCCAGGAGTTGGAATCATCAAAATCCAGCAAATGGGACGACGCGCCGTTCAGCAGCGCGGCATCCAGCGCGTTAAGGCGCAAAGCGGTGCCAAAAACGCGGCTTTTACCGGTTGCCGCAGAAGGCGCAATCACATGGCGAAGTTTCTCCGCCCCGTCCTGTACGCCGCCTGCCAGCGTTACGCCGAGCGTATCAATAATGGCGGTTCGCGCCTGCTCCTGCGCCGCCGGTGAAAACGTCTGGCGCGAGAAACGCAGCATGTTTGCGGCCATTTGTCTGGCAATGGTCATTAATAGGTATCCTTACTAAAGTCGGCGTTGTCGCCTGCCAGCAGCGCGGTAATCTGCGCCAGCGAGCCGGGGCGTTCAAAATGCGCGGCGGCCAGGTAGAGCGCACTGCTGCGCTCTGCGCCTAGCGCCGGAATCGCCAGAGAGTCGAATTTGGCGCGCAGCTCCTCATCGGTTAACGGGTTTTGCGCGTGGCCGCGATACACCTCGGTCGCGGCGTGAAGTTTCTCGCCGTCCTCCAGCCAGACGTCAATAAACGCCGAACTGGCGGACTGCCCCTCAACGGCCTGCACGTTCATTAGCGGCAGCAGCGCGCGGGCGGCGGGATCGGCCACCGTTTGCGGCGTAAAATCCGTATCGGTAAGCGCGTACCCGCTGAGCGCCAGCGCAATGCAGTGCGGAATGCTGAATTTGCTCTCCAGCGGCGTTTGCGGATTGAGGATCCCCGCGTTCACCATTCCCATTGGATGCACCTTTGCCTCAATGCGGGCGATCTTCCGGCCTTTAAGCTGGGGGTAAAGCTGGCGGGCGGTCTCGATGGAGGCATGCGTTCCACGGCAGCTGGCATACAGCTTGTAGCCATTGGTCAGCAGTTCCCAACTTTCGCCGAAATCGAGCGGCGGGATCTCCGCGCTGCCGTCCTGAATAAAGTTTTTTACCCAGCCGTCGGCTTCAAAGAAATGGTGCGCGCCGACAAAACCTTCGGACGCCAGCTGCGCGGCAAGAATACCGTCCATTGCCGCCTTACCCGCATGGAAAGGCTTGCCGTGGGTACCGGAGGATTTTTGCAGGCCGCCCATCATGGTCGCCGCCGCGCCGAGCGCGTTTTGTATTTGTTCTTCGTTAAGCCCAAGAATTGAAGAGGCTACCGCCGTCGCCCCGACTCGCCCGACGATCGAGGTCGGATGAAAGCCGCGACGCTGCAGATTGCGTCCGACGCCTGGCACCCAGCCGCCGCCCAGTTTCGCCATCACTTCAAATCCGGCGATAAACGCCTTCAGCACGCGTTCCTCGCTGACCGGATGCGCCTGCGCCATTGCCAGCGCCGTCGACCAGCACGGGCCGCCCGGATGGCCCGCCCCGGCGGGATGGGTATCGTCGTAATCCGCCGCGTGCGCCATAGTGGCGTTAATCAGCGCCGCCAGCCCCGGCGTAGTCGTTCCGCCAAGCAGAATGCGCGCCTCGCCTGCCGCGTTCCAGACGCTTGCGACCTGCCGCACCGCCCGCACCGCGTCATCGTTCACCGCCCCGAGCGCTACGCCGAGGTAATCAATCAGCGCGCGTTTCGCTTCATGCAGAACCGGGTCCGGGATGCGAATTTCATGTGCGTGATGAATAAAATGGCTGAGTTGCGCCCCTCGCTGATATGGGACAGATGCGACGTCTGATATCGTCATGATGGGTTTCCCTGATGCTGGTAACTAAAATAAATCATATAAAACAATACAATGCTTAATTGAATTCATTTGTATACAATAAATCATGGCGTAAACATATCAGCGACGGAGCGAAGGTCAAAAGATGTTTTTTAGCTATGCTAATAACAAAATGAGCGATAAAACATTATTTACTGTGGCAATATGACGCTATCATCAATTGCACTCGACCCCAGCAGCCTTACCTGCAAACTGGAAAATATCCCCTAAAAATTATGAACTTAAAACCTGGCGAGCGTGATGTGACATTGTCACCTTTTGAGATACTGATTACCGCGATTGAACGCGGTGAACTTCTCCCCGGAGAACGATTACAGGAAACGCGGTTGGCAGCGCAGTTTGGTCTGAGCAGAACGCCTATACGTGAGGCGTTACACCGGCTGGAAACGCTCGGCCTGGCGGAACCGGGCCCCAAACGCGGGCTGATTGTCGCGAATATCAGCTACGATCGTCTGCGTCAGCTTTTTGCCGTCCGTGAAGGGCTGGAAAAAATCGCTATACAGCTGGCGGTGACCGCCGCGTCCGATGAAGAAATCGCGCTCCTGCAAAGGATGGTCGACGCTGAAAAAACGATGACCGACAGTAAAACGCTGCACGATCATAACCGCCTGTTTCATCGTCAAATTTATCGATCCACTCATAATCCTTATCTTAATGAAATGCTTGATAACCTGCGTATCCATCTCTCTCTGTTGCGCGGCACGACCTACGCATTGTCCGATCGGGCGGAAGAAGCGAAATGCGAGCATCAGGCAATGGTGGACGCCCTCGCCCGCCGCGACGCCGACGCGGCGCAGGAGGCCGCCTGCCTGCATATCCGCAACGGCTACCGCGCACGCCTTGCCATCATCAGCCAGCTGGATAATTAAAACACGCCCGCAATTTCGCGGGCGGCGCATTATACCTCCGGCGGCGGCTTGATGGCTGCCGTCAGCCGCGGCGGAATAAACGCCTTTACCGGCGGCAGAACGCCCTCATATTTGACCATCTCTACCGGGGCTATCTGCCCGGTACACCCCTGCGCCAGCGATGAAGTGCCTGCGTCGAGGGTGACGACGTTGGGGTTACCGTGGACGCAAAAAGGCGCGTCAGCCAGCGGCTCCAGCGGATCGAACCATGCGCCGGTCGGCACCTGGATCACGCCGGGCATGATGTCTTCCGTCACCTTCGCGCAGGCCAGCAGCGCTCCTCTCTGATTAAAAATCTTCACGATATCGCCCGTACGTATCGCCCTTTTCAGCGCATCCCGCGGATGAATCTGGCATATTTCCCGCTCTTTTTGCTTGTGCCGCGCGCTCCACTGTCCAAAATCAAGCTGGCTGTGCAGGCGCGTGGCCGGCTGATTCGCGATAAGCCAGAGAGAGTGCTGCCGATCGGGCTGCTGAGTCGGCGGCAGCCACGCCGGATGTCCCGGACAATCCGCATAGCCGAAACGCGCGATGGTGCGGGAAAAGAGTTCTATTTTCCCGCTGGGCGTCGCTAGCGGGGCGTTGTCCGGGTCGGCTCGAAAGCCCCGCATCAGCCGATCGCCGTCCTGAATCTGCGGCAACAGCAGCGTTCCTGCCTGCCAGAAGGCGTCGAAATCGGGTACGCGAATAGCGTGCTCGCCCAGTTTTGCCTGCATCTGGCCGTAAAGATGGCGCAGCCATTGCTGGCTGCTGCGACCTTCGGTAAAGGCGCGTTCCGCGCCAAACCGTCGCGCCAGCGCCGCAAAAATCGTATAGTCGTCCCGCGCCTCGCCCTGCGGCGCTCTCACTTTCTGCATCGCCACCAGCAGAGGATCGGTCGGCGTGCCGCCGATGTCATCACGCTCAAGGGTCATCGTGGCAGGCAGAACAATATCGGCATGACGCGCCGTGGCCGTCCAGAACGGTTCATGAACGATAAGCGTATCCAGCCGGCTGAAGGCGCGACGCAGCCTGCCGAGATCCTGATGGTGATGGAACGGGTTGCCGCCTGCCCACCATGCCAGCTTAATCGCCGGATAGGTCAGCCGCTGGCCGTTAAAATCATAGCGTTCGCCGGGATTAAGCAGCATATCGGCAATTCTGGCCACCGGAATAAAGGTATTAACCTGATTCACCCCCTGCGGGAACGCCGGGAAAGCAACCACGTTATGATGCTTGCCGTAATGCCCAATCGCCCCCAGCGCATAGGCGTAGCCGCCGCCGGGTAATCCGGGCTGGCCTAATACCGCCGCCAGCGCCAGCCCCAGCCATACCGGCTGCTCGCCGTGTTCCGCGCGCTGTAATGAGTGTGAGACCGTTACCAGCACCCGCTTACCGACAAGTTCGCGGGCCAGCGAGGCAATCTTGTCTTCCGGGGTCCGGCAAATCGCCGCCGCCCAGCGCGGCGTTTTCGCCTGGCCGTCGGTATTGCCCAGCACGTAGGCTTCAAATTGCCGCCAGCCCTCGCAGTAACGACTGAGAAACGCCCGGTCGGCACTCCCGGTGACGACAATTTCGTGGATCAGCGCCAGCATCAGCGCCGCATCGCTGCCGGGGACGACCGACCGCCATTCGGCGCGGGCCTCTGGCGGCATATCCGTTCGCAGAGGACTGAAATTGATAAACCTGGCCCCTCTTGCGGCGGCCTGACGCATAAACTCCCGCTCGGTATGGCGGCTGATGCCGCCGCTGGCCACCTGCGAATTTTTCAGCGCCATGCCGCCAAAAGAGAGAATGATATCCGTATGCGCGGCGATATCATCCCAGCTGACGCCGCGACGGGCCACCTCATTTAATTCGCCGATAATATGGGGCAGGATCACCGCCGCCGCCCCAGAACTGTAGCTATTGACCGAACGAACGTAGCCGCCGATGGTGGTATTCAGAAAGCGATGCACCTGGCTCTGGGCGTGGTGAAAGCGCCCGGCGCTTGACCAGCCGTAAGATCCGCCAAAAACCGCTTCTGGCCCGTACTGGCGATTGACCCGCGCCAGTTCATCGGCGGCGAGATCGAGGACCTGCTCCCATTCCATCTCAATATACTCATCCGCGCCCCGGCGATCGTCAGGGCCCGGGCCGTTCTCCAGCCAGCCGCGTCGGACGGCCGGCTTAACAATTCGCGTCGGGTGGTCGGCAGAACCGGTAAAATTACCTAATAGCGGACTGGGGTCCGGATCGTCATCCCAGGCTTTCACTTTGAGCCTTTGACTCTCCTCAGAGACGCGAAAAACGCCCCAGTGCGAGCTATGCATTTTTTCATTGTTCATGCCGCCACCCTTTTATTAACGTCTGCGTTATGTCATCTGATATCAGAACTGGTACGTTAGCCCAATGCCAAATTTGTCATCGCTATTGACGCCCAGCGGATTATTATCATCCAGGAGGTTAATTTTATAATCGGCATAGGCCAGGATATTTTTATTAATGAAGTATGAGATAGCGACATCAACATATTTTATGATGTTCGTTTCACCTACCCCTTCAATATCTTCCCCGCGCGACTGGAAATATCCCACAAAAGGTTTTACACCGGAGGAAAACAGATATGAGGCAACGGCCTCAAAGCTGTTGGCTTCGTTGGCATAACCGGATGAGCTGATTTTATTCAGGTTATGGCTGTTGGAATAGAGCGCCGCCAGATATAAATGGTTGTCGTCATATTTAATCCCGGTAGCCCAAATCTCGGCGCGGTTGCCCTCCCCCCACTTCAGCTGCTGCTGAGCCGAAGTTCTTTTTGACGTGCTGTACGTACCAAGAACGGTAAGATTATCGACCAGTTCATAGCTCAGCGAGAAACCGTAGCCATCGCCGTTAGTAGCCGTAGCCGACCGCTCTGAGTTGCGCCCCTGATACTGTGCCGACACGTTCAGTCCGTCAACGGCGCCGAACAGATCGCTGTTACGCCAGGTCAGCAAACCGGTCGAGCGGCCGGTCATAAAGTTATCCGCAGTGCTGTAGGTCAGCTCGTCGAAGATCGGCGCTTTATCGGTGATCGACGCCACATCATAAGTCACCCCCCAGTTGCGTCCATAGTCGATGGAGCCGAAGCGGTTAAACTTCAGGCCAGCAAAGGCCAGACGCGTTTTATTGCCGTCCTGGGCATCGCTGCCTTCGGAGTTATTGGCCTGAAAATTATATTCCCACTGACCAAATCCGGTCAGGCTATCGTTAATTTGAGTCTGGCCTTTAAATCCCAGCCTGACATAAGACGCGTCACCATCAACGCTGCTGCTATCGCTGAAATAATGTCTCGCACGGATGCTGCCATACAGATCCAGCTTATTTTGATCCTTATTAAAAATTTCCGCCGCATGGGTCGATGAGGCGCTGACAAATAATGCCATAAGAATTATTTTTTTCATTAACTTCCCCAGAGTTTAGGTAATAAAATCCCCGGCCCATTATTGTGAATGGGCCAGCGTACTAACAACGTTGATTAATTTATCTCAGGCGCTGCGCGTATATGCCATAAACGGCGATGGCCTGTTCCTGGCTAATATATCCCGCCTCAACATCGGCAAGAATATCTTGCTCTGTCCGCTGCTGCGGCTTTCCCCAACCGCCGCCGCCGGGCATTTCCAGCACCAGTCGATCGTCGAAAGGGATCTCCTGAATGCCTTTCGCGTTCAGCGGCTTACCCGATGCCAGGTAAAGCCGACCGGTGCGTCCCGGCAACCCTCCTTCGCTGCCGCGCGCGGGATGATTAACCCGGTCGAAGCGAGCATACAGCGCCAGCGGTACGGGAAAACGGTTGCCGATAACCATGCGCTGCCCCAGCCCGCCGCGGTATTGCCCCGCGCCGCCGGAATCCTGGAGCAGAGATTTCTCCCATACCACGACGCTGGTCATGGCCTCCGTGATTTCCACCGGCACATTTTTCACGCCGGAAGGAAACGGCGTGGCGGAAAGCCCGTCGCTCTGCGGCCTCGCGCCCGCGCCGCCGCTGTGGAAACTGGTAGTCATATACGCCTTTCCCCATTCAGAGGCGGGTGCGGCCAAACGCACATTCCACAGGCTGCCGGTACTTTCCGCCGGGGTTTTATCAGCAAGGATCTGGCGCAGGCAGCCGAAAATGAGGTCCGGCAGAAACATCCCAACCAGAGAACGCGCCACGACGGGTCGTGGCCAGTGGGCATTAGCGATGCAGTCTTCCGGCGCCCGCAGCGTAATACATCCCAGCGTCGCCGCATTGTTAGGCAGCGCGGGGGCAATCAGGCTCTTCACGCCAAACGCCGCATAGGCTTCGGTATAGCACAAGGGGCAGTTAATGCCGTAGCGCGACGGCCCGGAGGTCCCTTCCATATCAATATGGATGCCGCTGTCGTCGATGGTGACCGCGGCAACCAGATCGATCGGCTGCTCATAGCCGTCAACCTGCATGCTATTGCGCCATGTTCCGTGCGGCAGCGCGCCGATCGCGGCCATCATCGCCCGCTGGCTGAAGGCCAGAATGCGCGCGCCGACGTCGGAGAAATCCGCCAGCGCATATTCGTCCATCACTTTTTGCAGGCGGCGATTGCCGACATCATTGCAGGCCATCAGCGCAAAAATATCGCCCTCGACCTGCACCGGCTCCCTGACGTTGGCGCGCACGATTTGCAGCAGGCTTTCGTTGACGACGCCGCCCTCGGCCAGCTTCATGATCGGGATAAACAACCCTTCGCCGAAGACCTGGCGCGATTCCGGCGACGGACCGTTGCCGCCGATATCCACCACGTGCGTGGTACAGGCGAACAGCGCGACGGCGCGTCCATGACGAAATACCGGCGTGACCACCGAAATATCCGACAGATGGCCGGTTGCTTTCCAGGGGTCGTTCGTAATGAGCACGTCGCCCGGCGCCAGCGTCTCCAGCGGATAGGCGGCGAGAAAATGCTTCACCGAACGGGCCATTGAGTTCACATGTCCGGGCGTACCGGTCACCGCCTGGGCCAGCATCTCCCCCTCCCGGGAGAATACGCCGGCGGAAACGTCACCCGCTTCCCGGGTTGAGGTGCTGAACCCTGCGCGAATCAGGCTCCTGGCCTGCTCCTCTACCGCCGCGATGAGGCGGCTCCAGATAACCTGCAGCTGAATATCGGAAATAGCAGCGCTCATTTTTCCTCCCGGTGGGCTTGCAAAACAAGATGTTGTTGGCGGCTAAGGGTGACGCTGAATCCCTGCGGCACAACGGTGTTCGTTTCGCTCTCTGCGATAACCGCCGGTCCCAGCAGTCGTGCGCCGATGCGTAACTCCTCGCGCAGATAGATCCCCGCCCGCTGCGCCGACAGCGTGGCGAGATCAACCAACGTCTGCTCACCCTGCGGCGTGGGCGTATACGGATCGTGATTCGGTATAGCGGGGGCCTGTGGAGCGTCGGTCGCAAGACTCAGCCGCAAGCCCCACGTCAGGCACTCCACCTGCATGCCGGGAATGGTGCGATGAAAGTGGCGGGAGTACTCCTCTTCAAAGCGGGCCGTCAGCCATGCGGCGTCACGATCTTCATAGCGTTTTTTTCCGCTCAGGCGCACCGGAATCTCATGCCCCTGCCCCCGGTAGCGCATATAAACGGTGTGTTCCTGATGCAGCGCGGACTCATCCTGCGAACCAGCCGCCAGCGTAGCTTTCGCCTGCTGGTACAGCTGGCCGAAAATGGCGTTCACACGATCGGCGCTAAATGCTTCCAGCGCCAGCAGCTGCGTTTTCACCACCTCGCAGGCCAGCGGCGCCAGCAAAAAGCCGTGCGCCGATCCGACGCCCGCGCCTTTGGGAATAATGACCCGATCGATACCCAGCTTTTGCGCGACGCGCGCCGCATGCATCGGCGCCGCGCCGCCAAAGGCGATCAGCGTCCGGCCTTCAATGGTCAGGCCCCGGTCGGTCGCATGAACCCGCGCGGCGTTAGTCATATTCTCATCAACCACTTCGACCATCGCCATCGCCGCCTGCAGCCCGTCGCGATCGGAATCATCGCTGAGGTGCGTCTGTAAAGCGCGCACGGCGTTGTCCCGCGACAGGGCGATTTTGCCGCCGGCGAATCGCGCGACGTCGATCTTGCCCAGCAGAAGGTCGGCATCGGTAATCGCCGGCAGTTCGCCGCCGCGCGCGTAGCAGGCGGGCCCCGGCTCCGATCCGCTGCTTTCCGGACCAACGTCAATCAGGCCGAGCGCGTTGCGCTTTGCCAGCGAACCGCCGCCTGCCCCGATTTCGACCATATCCACTACCGGAATACGCAGCGGCATGCCGCTGCCTTTCAGAAAGCGATACGCCCGCGCCACCTCAAGCTCGCGGCCGTATTGCGGCACGCCGTCATCAATAAACACCACTTTCGCCGTGGTGCCGCCCATATCGAAGGCGATGGCTTCGGCGATCCCCGCTTCGCGGGCAATATGGGCGGCAAACACCGCCCCGCCCGCCGGGCCTGACTCCACCAGCAGTACAGGGAAACGGCAGGCCTGCTCAAGCGAGGTCAGGCCGCCATTCGACATCATCAGCAGAGTCTGACCGGCGATGCCGCGCTGACGCAGCCCCCGATCCAGCCGCTGCAGATAGCGGGCAATGGTCGGTTGCACGTAGGCGTTAGCGCAGGCGGTGGAGAGACGTTCGTATTCGCGGATCTCCGGACAGACCTCATGCGACAGGGTGATCGAAAGGCCTGGGCGCGCGCGGCGGAGGAGTTCCGCGGCCTGCCGTTCGTGCTCGCCGTTGACATAGCTGTGCAGAAAACCGATCGCCACCGACGTAATTCCCTGCGCATCCAGCTGCGGCAGCAACTCTTCCAGCGAGCGCGGGTCCAGCGGCGTCAGCACGCTGCCGTCGGCGGCCAGCCGCTCGACGACCTCCAAGCGCAGCGCGCGCGGCACCAGCGGTTCCGGACGTTTCATATACAGGTCGGAAACGTCAAAACGATGCTCGTGGGCGATTTCCAGCGTGTCGCGAAAACCCCGGGTCGTGATCAAAGCCGTTTTCGCGCCCTTGCGCTCAATGAGCGCGTTAGTGGCAAGCGTGGTGCCATGCACGACAGCGCTCACTTCCGTCGCCGCCGTCGCCGTCTCATTGAGCAAATTATCAATGCCCTGTAATACGGCCTCTTCCGGCGCGCCGTGGGTCGTCAGACGTTTGGCCGACACCAGCGTGCCGTCGGCGCGCTGCAATACAATATCGGTGAATGTGCCGCCGATATCGACGGCAATTCGGGTTCCTCTTTGCAACATAACCAGTTTCCGTATAGTTAGCTCATTCGTTTACTGACAGCAGATGGCCCGCCGGTCTACGCGACTTCATATTAAGCGCCCGCAGGAGCGCCCACAGCGATGCCTGATTAGAGGTCACTACAGGTACGCCCAGCGCCTCTTCCAGCAGCGGAATAATCTCCAGCGTCAGCAGATTGGTGCAGCTGATAAATAGCGCATCGGCCCGACCGATCGCTCCGGCATACCTGATGGCGAGCGCCATAATTTCATCGCTATCCACGGCCGCAATGGGGTACGCCGACGAGCAGTTGAACGACTGATAGCCGGTGGTCTCCACCCCGTAGCGATGTAAAAACGCCACCTCGGCGAGATTAATTTCTTCCGGGTATGGGGTGATCATATAAATTCGCTTCGCCTCCAGCGCCCGCAATGCCCTGATAACCGCGTGGGCGGTCGTTACGGCGGGAACGCCGAGAGCGGCGGTGATTTGACGTTCAATCGCTTCCGGCGCATCGGGCTGGCCGACAAAACTGCCGCTGGTACAGCCAAACAGCGCCACCCTTAGCGGCAGACGATCCAGCTGATCGAGCGCCGGGGCGATATTTTGCTGCATCGCTGCCAGCGCTGAGGCAGAGAGCGTCGTACCGCCCGGTCGCCACACGCGAGCGACGTTTAGCGCGATGCTCTCCGGCAGCCAGCGCGGTAGCTCATACTCCAGCGCCATATTGCCTGCCGGTACCAGCAGCCCGGCGCGGATCGGATCCCGGTGTTTCATTTTTGCGCTCCGGCGTCGCCGGATACGCCGATCTCCATCGCAATGGTTTGCTCATCGCTGCGTCCCGGATAGACCAGCGGCTTACGCAACCCCCAAACGTTGATGGGATGGTAAAGCGGCAGCAGAGCCACATCCGCAATGGCAAGCTCAATAGCCGAGGCGAAAAGCGCCTCGCGTTTGCCATCATCAAGGGTGACCAGCCCCTGTTCGATAATCTGGTCCACCTTCTTATTGCTGTAGAAAGAGCGGTTGCTGGAGCCGTAGCCCCTTTCTTTATCGATGGTGTGCAGCAGTGAGCGCAGGGGCGAAGAAGACTCGCCGGTGGCGCTGCCGTAACCGACGAGGAAGAAGCTGAATTCGCTGCCCTGCGCGTCGCCGGTGACGCGCTTGTAAAACACGCTGCTGGGCATGGTCTCCACCTCGGTTTTGATGCCGACGCGCGTCAGCATCTGCGCCACGGCCTGAGCAACGGCGCTGTCGCGAATAAACCGATCGTTCGGCGAATGCAGCGTAATGCGAAAGCCCTCCGGATACCCTGCGGCTTTTAGCAGCGCTCTTGCCTTTTCCGCATCCGCGATGACGGGTTTAATCGCGTTGCTGTGGCCGAAAATGCCTTCCGGCACCAGCTGATCGGCCACTTCCGCGGCGTCGGTGAGAATATGTTTGACGAGCAGCCGGGTATCGATCGCCAGCTGAAACGCCTGGCGGACCCGTAAGTCCAGCAGCGGGTTATCAATTGGCTGACCCGCGTTATCGCGAATAAACGGCGAACGTTTACGCCCGTGATCGAAGCTGAGAAAGATGGCTCGATTGGTCACGCTGCGGGTCAAATTCACCGCGTCGTTGGTTTTCAGGCGGGCGATATCGCTGGGCGCGACTTTTTCAATGACGCTGACGTCCCCTGAGAGTAGCGCCGCCACGCGCGCGCCATCCGCGCTAATCGGGCGGATGGTAATCTCTTTCCACTGCGGCTTCTCACCCCAGTAATCATCATTGCGGGTCAGTACAATACGGTTGCCGGGAATATAATTGACCAGCTTATAAGGACCGGTGCCGATGACGGCTTTGCCGCTGTTATAGTCGGCGGTCGTCGCCTCCCCGCTGCTGCGGCTAATAATCGCTACCGTAGCCAGCTCATTAGGTACAATCGGATTTGGCGCAAGGGTTTTTATTCTTAATACCGTGTCGCTGATTTTAATGACGGTTTTATCATGTAAATAGGTTCGTAACGCAAAAGGCGAACCAACAATATGGCTGGCGCGATCGAAAGAAAAAATAACATCATCGACAGTCAGCGGCGCGCCGTTATGAAACTTCACGTTCGCCTGTAATTCGAACTCCCAGGTCGTGTCATCAATGACCTGCCATGATTTTGCCAGCCCCGGCTGCGGGCGCTGTTTATTATCCGATCTTACCAGCCGATCGAATAAATAGGTGGTCAGCGCCGCGTTAGCGCTGACGATATGCCAGTGCGGATCGAGCGACGACGGTTCGTTGCTGAACCCCAATACCAGGCTATCTACGGAGCGGGCGGCCCAGCCGGTCACCGGCCAGGTGACAGCCACGGGAATAAACGACGCCGCCGCCAGCGCGCCGGTTCGGAAGAGAAATTGTCTTCTGTTAATATTCATGACTGTCTCCTGGTGGTTTAATTTAGGCAAATTGTATTTATTAATTTCATTTAATCAGAAAGATAAGACATTCCCTTCCCGCACCGCTGACAGTTCTCGCCGATCCGGCCTGGAATATTTTAATAATTAATATTGCTATGAATATGTTTAATTTTTATTAGTCATTATCACTGACAGCACGGCAACAGCCGATAAATATCTAACTCATCGACACAGGATAGCTGCTCTATATTTTGTAATGACGCCCACAGCGCGTGGCTATTTTCTGTTACGCCGCCCCAGTGCAGGCAATGAATAAATTTCTCCTGCAGCTGTTCAGTGCTTAATGGCGATCGCGCATCGCCCGTGGCATAGCGCACCGGCGGGCTAAAGAGCGTATCTCCCTGACGAAAAACAATCTCGATCCGGTCCTGTGGCGCGAAGCCTTCGCGCTCGGGATCGCTTTCTGCAATGACAATACGTTCGCAGCATGCCATCAGCCGCCAGACCTCCGCACGCGCACGTTTCTTATCCTGTAAGGAACCTGGCGTCAGTTCGCCATCGATGAGCGCGCTTGCGGCGACAAACTCCAGGCTAAAGGCACTCTGCGTGCGGTCCATCGGCTTACGGAAACGCAAAATATCGCTGTGACGCTGGCTGGTCATCAGGCGGATGCGCGCAATATCCGCACGGCGCGCGGCCGTCTGTAAATAGAGCTGGCGCGCGGCGTCCACGATCCGGTGAGCGGCATAGCACACCGGATAATATTTAATTGCCGCAGGCTGGCGCGCCAGTAGCCAGTCCTGCTGCCGTAAAGCCAGCGCCGTCGTTCTGTCTGCGGGATGGTGCGGCGACCAGGTCGTCAGCCAGCCGCGCTCCTGTTCCAGAATAGCGTCATTGCCGGTAATGCCCTGACGCGCGAGCAGCGCGGCAAACAGACCGGCTTTGGCGGCGAAGCCAATATGCAACGCCTTAACCGGCGTGCCGAAATTCGCCATCAGTCCCGCGCTTTGCGAAGCCGCAATCGCCAGCGCGTGCCGGGCCCTAACCGCATCAAGTTCAAGCGCCGAGGCGCAGGCCGCCGCCGCCGCTATGGGGCCGATTAACCCGCTGGGATGCCAGCCCGCCGCGTGCGCCAGCACCGGATGCCGCCGCCGTAATTCGCCCCACGCTTCATAGCCTGTGGCGTAAGCAACCAGTAGCGCGCGCCCGGACAGCGGAAAGCGCCTCGCCAGCGCCAGTAGCGCCGGGATCAGTACGGCAGCGGGGTGCCCGCCCAGCGCGACGTTGTCATAGTCCAGCACGTGCGCCGCCGCGCCCGCCTGCAGCGCGAAGGCGAGAATATCCGGGGGCGTATCCTCCGCCAGCAGGCGCTGCGTTTGCGCCAGCCTGCTGATGGTATCCTCGTTTCTGCCCGCCAGCATCACCGCCAGCGTGTCGATCAGGTCGCGTCTGGCGTAATGCAGCGCATCGTCGCCGAACGGTATCTGGCGGGCGGAAGCAATCATGTCCCCCAGTTCGCGGGTCAGCATCATGGTCATATCAGCGGTTCACCACGACCTGATGCTCAGCCGCAATCTGACGATAAACCAGCGTTGGAACATCGGCATTGGCCGGCATAACCGCATGCACTATCTCGCTGTTATCCAGTTCAGGCGCCCTGCTGCGTCGGGAAGGGTCGGCAACGGGGACCGCGCTGAGTAAACGGCGGGTATAGGGGTGCTGCGCCCGCTGAAAAATATCCTCATTACGCCCCGTTTCGACAATGACGCCGCGTTGCATGACGGCGACACGGTGGCTGAACTGTCTGACCACCGACATATCATGAGAAATAAACAGAAAGGCCGTACCGAGCTTGTGCTGCAGGTCGCTCAGCAGCTGCATGACCTGCATTTTCACCAGCGCGTCGAGAGCGGATACCGATTCGTCGGCAATGATCACCTCAGGCTCCATGATCAGCGCCCGCGCGATGCAAATACGCTGACGCTGGCCGCCGGAAAATTCATTGGGGTAGCGCGTCGCCATGCCCGGCGTAAGCCCGACCAGCTTCAGCAGCTCGCTAACCCTTTCACGCGCCTGATGCCGGTCGCCATGCCGATGGTAAATCCACGGCTCTGCAATCGCCTCGCCGACAGTCATGCGAGCATTCAGGCTGGACCACGGGTCCTGGAAGATCATCTGCACGCGGCATGCGCGATCGGTTCGTAACGGCAGGCCTGGCGCAACGATCTGTTCGCCATTGAGGAGGACGCGGCCAGCCTGCGGCGCGACCAGCCCCACCAGCGCTCGCCCCAGCGTGGATTTGCCGCTGCCCGACTCGCCCACCAGCGCCAGCGTTTCGCCGCGCCTGAGCTGTAAGGATATTTGCTCAACGGCATGCACCCGCTGCTTCACCCGTCCCAGCAGGCCGCCGCGGAGGTTAAAACGGCAGGTCAGTCCCTCAATCTCCAGCAGCGGCTCTGCGGCGGAGGGCGCGGTGGGAGGCGGCGCATCATGGCGGGCGGCCGCCAGCAGCCGCGCCGTATAGGTATCCTGCGGATGCGCAAACAGAGCAGCGGTAAGATTCGTTTCTTTTACTTCTCCCGCCTGCATCACGAGGGTTCTGTCGGCCATTTCCGCCACCAGGCCCATATCGTGGGTGATAAACAGGACAGCCATCCCCTCTTCACGCTGCAATTGCTTGAGCAGGGCCATAATTTGCGCCTGGATAGTCACATCCAGCGCGGTCGTGGGCTCGTCGGCGATCAGCACTTTCGGACGTCCCGCCAGCGCCAGCGCAATCATCACCCGCTGACGCATCCCGCCGGAGAGCTGATGCGGATAGTCATCCATCCGCGTTTCCGCTGCAGAAAGTCGGACCTTCTTCAGCAGACCGATGGCTTCCTGTCGCGCCTGACGGCGGCTCAGCTGCTGGTGCTGAATCAGATGTTCCATAAGCTGATAGCCAATCGTGAGCACCGGGTTCAGGCAATCCTCCTGAAAAACGATGCCGATATCGCCGCCGCGCACCGCGCGCATCTGTTTTTCGCTCAGCGGCAATAACGCCTGCCCGTTCAGCAGTACGCTGCCGGTAACGCGCGTGCTCTTTTCGGGCAAAATCCGCATGATTGCCGCCGCCGTAACGCTTTTCCCCGAGCCCGACTCGCCGACCAAGGCCAGCGTCTGACCGGCGTCAAGCGTGAAGGAAATATGGCGGACGACCGACCGCCACTCGCCGTCGGATTGAAGATCCACGCTCAGGTTTTCAACTTCAAGAACTGGCCTCATCATGCCTCTCCCCGCCGGAGTAAGTCGTTTATTGTGCCCATGGATTGAGCACGTCCCGCAGGCGATCCCCTGCTATATTAATCGCGACGATGGTCACCATCAGCGCAATGCCGGGGTAAAAGCAGATCCAGTATTCACCCGATAACATATATTGATAGCCGTTGGCGATAAGCAAGCCGAGACTCGGTTCCGTCACCGGCACGCCCAACCCCAGAAAGGAGAGCGTCGCTTCCAGCGCAATCGCCCGCGCTACCTGTACGGTGGAAATCACAATCAGCGGTGGCAAACATTGCGGCAGAAGATGGCGAAACAGAATGCGATGTAAAGGCAGCCCAAGGCAGACCGCGGCCTCAATATAGCCTTTCTTACTTTCGACAAGCGCGGTGCTGCGCGTGGCCCGGGCGTAGGTCGCCCACTCAACAATAACCAGCGCCAGCACCACATTACCGATACCTTTACCTAAGAAAGCCAGCAGCATTAAGGCCACCAGAATGGCCGGAAAGGAGAGCTGCAAATCCACCAGCCGCATAATGAAGGCATCGGTTTTACCGCCGCGATAGGCAGCCAGCAGCCCCAGGGACCCGCCGATAATGGCCGCGAAAAAAACAGAAACAAAACCGACGCCCAGCGAAATACGCAATCCGTACAGTATCGCCGATAGCATATCCCGCCCCTGATCGTCGCTGCCCAGCCAGAACAGGATGCCGGAACTGCCCTGTGCGCCCGGCGCCAGCTGCCCGTCAATAATGCTGAGCTGCTGAAGATCGTAAGGGTTTTGCGCAGCCAGCAGAGGCGCGGCAAAGGCCGCAATAATAATCAGCCCTATCAACAACGCAGCAAATAACGCGCTTTTTGAACGCGAGTAGCGCCTTAAAAATTGCCGTATGCCCTGTTTGCGCTGCGGCGTCGACGGTATCACCATATTTGCCTCAGCCATTCGCATTTGCTCCCGCATTTATTCTGATTCGCGGATTAAGCAGCGATGAGAGAATATCCACGACGAGATTTATAACAACAATAAGGGTGACGATGATCATCAGATAGGCGACGATAACCGGCCGGTCGAGCATATTAATACTGTCAATAATCAGTTTGCCCATGCCGGGCCAGGCAAATATTGTCTCAGTGACCACCGAAAAAGAGATAACCGAACCGAACTCCATTCCCACCACGGTGATCAGGGGAATCACAATATTTTTTAATAAGTGGACAAACGTCATTCTGAACTCAGATAACCCACGCGCTTTGGCCAGCCGCATATAATTCGCTGACATCTCCTCCCGCACGCCGGCGCGGGTGAGACGCAATAACAGGGCGGTTTTAAATAAGGCCAGATTAATGGCCGGGAGTAATAAGTGGCGTAATCCATCGCCGGTCAGGAAAGACCACTGAACGCCCAAAAAGGTTTTCATCTCGCCGCGTCCGCCGCTGGGCAGCCATCCCAGACCGACCGAGAAAAACATAATCAGCAGCAAACCCGCCCAGAATGTCGGCAGAGAAAAGCCGAGGATGCTGCCCGCCATAATGGTTTTTGACAGCCAGCTATCCGGTTTTAGCCCCGCATAAAGACCGAGCGGCAAGGCGATAATAATAGCCAGCAAAGTCGCACTGACCGCCAGCTCAAGCGTGGCCGGGAAGCGCTGCAGAATAAGCGTCAGAGCGGGCTGATTAAAGACGTAGCTGCGTCCCAAATCACCGTGCAGGAGGCCCTGTAAAAAAAGCCCGTACTGTTGCCACAGCGAAAGATTAAGTCCAAGTTCAGCAATCAGCTGCTGCCGATCGCGCTCGGTGGCATCGGGAGACAATAAAATATCGACCGGGCTACCAATAACGTGCAGGGCGAAAAAGACCAGCGTCGCCATTAACCAAACCACCACGCATGCCTGCATCAGACGTTTGATTATCAGATTCAACATAGGTAATACAGCTCCGGCTCATGAAATAGCGGCTTCAGGAGGCGAAGTACCGCACTCAGCTGAATCCTTTGGTCTGCGATGAAAATGGAACCAGAAAAGAATACCAATGTATACAGTAATGCTGAAATGCAAAAACCAGCAAAGAAAAGTCTTATTTGAGAAATACCAGACGCGTTTATCCAATCATCTCTTGCCGGTAAAGCCGTGCGCTTTCTTCCCTTTCGTCGCACATCATTTTCTGGGGATACCCGCTGGGCCAACCTCCTCTCCCGACATGTAGCTATTCTTGTCGCTAACTACGCTCAGTGGGCTGGTTTGCCGCTTTACAGTCTGGAATAGGCCCTACCGCCGGCCGAAAACAGCTGAACATGGCGGCTGCTAATGCCCAGCCGTACCGTCATGCCGACTTTGCGCTGCGATTCTCCAGGCACTCTTTGTATCAGCGGCTCATCTACCCCTTCAATCTGGTAATAGAGCAATGTCTCGTAGCCCAGATTTTCAATCAACACCAGCAAGGCGTCCAGCTGCGGTCCGGGGATCTCCTCTGAGGGTAAATGCTCTGGACGCACGCCCAGCCATGCCTGCTCACCCGCCACGGCATGACGACCATCCACCGTCACGAGCAGCGGTACATCGCCGGGCAGACGAACCTTAATGCCCTGCTCACTGCCCTCCTCTATTTTCACCGGCAGGATATTCATTCGCGGCGATCCGATAAAGGTCGCCACTTCCAGCGTGGCCGGATGATGGTACAGCTCCAACGGCGTCCCTACCTGGGCAATACGTCCCGATGACATCATGACGATGCGATCTGCCAGCGTCATCGCTTCTACCTGGTCGTGGGTGACGTAAATCATGGTCGAACGCAGCTTTTGATGCAGGCGAGCAATCTGAACGCGCATTTCCACGCGCAGAGCGGCATCAAGATTGGATAAGGGTTCATCAAACAGAAACAGGGCCGGCTCTTTCACCAGCGCGCGGCCAATGGCCACCCGCTGACGCTGTCCGCCGGACAGCATCGCAGGTTTGCGCTCCAGCAGCGGGGTGAGCTGTAAAATACTTGCCGCCTCACTAACCCGCCGGGCAACCTCCGCTTTCGGCCGCTTCGCCAGCGTCAGGCTATATGCCATGTTCTCCGCGACCGTCATATGCGGGTACAGGGCATAAGACTGGAACACCATGCCGATACTGCGCTCCTGAGGCAGGGTATCGTTTATCAGCTGACCATCCAGGAACATCTCACCGGTGCTGATATCTTCAAGACCGGCGATCATCCGTAGCAGCGTGGATTTGCCGCTGCCGGACGGGCCGACAATGACCACAAATTCGCCGGCGTCAATGGTCAGATCGATATCCTGTACCACTCCCTGAGCGTGGAAAGTTTTCCCCACGCCCCGTAATTCTAATTGTCCCATAGTACTCTCTGTTGTTATAAAAACCGCTGTGGGGCAATAAACGCCGTGTCGAGTTCGACCGTCTTACCAAGCGCCTCTGCGGCAATGATCTCGCCGATAGCCGGGGCATGTTTAAAGGCATGACCGCTGTCACCGCCGGCCACCAGCACGTTTTTCCGGTATCGCCCGACGATAAACTGCGCATCGGGCGTACGGGTGATCATGCACGGACGGGCGCTGGCCGGTTGCGGATGAATCCCTCCCAGCCACTGGCTAACGGCCTGACGCAGCTCGGCGGTATCTTCACGGGTGATATGCCGGTCAATATAGTCAGGGTCGAGCGCGCGACGAGGTACGCCGATATCTCCCAGACCAAGCTTCACCGCCCCGCCGGGTAAAGCGCCGTGCCCCCACAGGGTGAGCGACGGATGAATTTCACGCACAAACACCGGGAACTCAGCCAGGCCGTAACCAGGCGCGACATCAAACCAGGTCATCACCGTGCGAACAGGATCGAGCGGGAGATCGGCAGCAAAGCGCGCCAGCCACGCCCCGCTCGCCAGCACGACCTGATCGGCCCGTACGTCCCCTGCCGAGGTAGCAATGCGCACTCCGTTGCCGTCATCCTCTATCGCCTCGACGCTCACCTGCGTCAGCACCTGCGCCGACAGCGCTTCAGCGCGCTGCAATGCCGCGCGAATAAAGCCTTCCGGGTTCGCCACGCCCGCTTCCGCATCAAACACGGCCACATCATCAGCGCGTAACCCGAGATGCTGCGGCTGACGCGCCGCAAGCTCCGCGGCGGTCCACACGTTCAGCGCGACGCCGAGCCGTTCTGCGGCCCGTAGCGTGCCGCTGACCGCCAGCGAATCGCGACGGCCGATAATGGTGCCGCCCGTTACCGACAGCAGGCTTTCTCCCGCGTGGAGTTCCAGCTGCTGAAACAGGCTACGGGATAAGCGGGCATACTCCCCCAGCGCAGGATGCTCAAGGCAGAAGGTACGGAACAGCCGGGTTTGACCGTGGGTCGCGCCGAGATCGTGAGGCGGAGTAAACCGATCGATGCCGATCGCCCTCACCCCCCGCTCCGCCAGGCGCCACAGCGCTGCGGCCCCCATAGCGCCCAGCCCTACCACCGCCACATCATATTGCTGACCAGCCACGTCATATTCCTCTTACAGTTCGGACGAAATTTTCCACGGATTGACGCCGCCATCGTGTACCGCAAAGTTGTCGATCAGAGCCAGCTCATCGCTGCTGAAGACCAGGTTATCCAGCGCTTTCAGATTCTCAGCCAGCTGCTCTTTGCTGGATACGCCCACCAGCGTCGAAGCCACGCGCGGGTCCCGCAGCGTCCATGCGATCGCCAGCTGCGACAGCGTCTGGCCGCGTTCCGCCGCGATAGCCGCCAGCCCGCGCAGGCGGCGAAGGTTGTCTTCAGACTGCGCCTCGGCGCTGATATAAGTCCGGTGCTGCGCGCGCTGCACCTCAAACCCCTGCAGGTAACGATCGGCCAGCAGACCCTGCGCCAGAGGCGTGAAGGCAATCGCCGCCGCGCCGGACTGCGCAAGATCGCTCAACAGTTCGTCTTCAATCCAGCGGTTAAGCAGCGAGTATGATGACTGATTGACCAGCAGCGGCGTCCCCAGCTCTTTAGCAATGCTGAGCGCCTCGCGGGAACGCTGCGCCGAATAGGACGAGATGCCGACATACAGCGCCTTCCCCTGACGGACGAGGGCGTCGAGCGCTTCAATGGTTTCATGCAGCGGCGTATCCGGGTCATAGCGATGGGAATAGAAAATATCCACATGATCGAGGCCAAGACGTTCCAGAGATTCATCAATGCTGCCCAGCAGGTGCTTTTTACCGCCGAGACGGCCGTTTGGCCCGAGCCACTGCGGCCAGCCCGCTTTGGTGGCAATCACCAGCTCATTACGGTACGGACGGAAATCTTTACGCAGGATGCGGCCAATGTTCTCTTCGGCGGCGCCCAGCGGCGGGCCGTACTGGTTGGCGATATCAATATGGTTAATCCCGTTCTCGAAGGCAAAACGGACGATGTCGCGCTGCTTCTGGAACGGCGTGTCGTCGCCGAAGTTGTACCAGGTCCCGAGCGCGATGGGCGAAACCACCAGACCACTGTTGCCGACCCGGTTATAGGCATACCGCTTGAAACGGTTTTCGGGCGGCGTCCAGGGGGTATTGGGGTCCGGCCGCTCATCAAGGAATTCAACGCGTTGTGTCATGCTATTCTCCTGCTGCATTCAGCATATTATTTGCCGCCGGTGTGGCTCAGCGAGCGGGTAAATGAACGCTGACCGAAAAAGATCAGCAGCGCCGGGATCAGCGCAAGGATAAAGACTTCGGCAAAGGCCAGACCGTAGTCCTGGGTATAGGCCGAATCCGACAACCCCATCGCCACGGCGCCGGTTTGCTTACTGTTGTCGGTGATAATGAGCGACGGCCACAGCCAGGCATTCCACTGCGCCATCGCCAGAATCATTGCCGTACCAATCACCGCCGGGCGCACCAGCGGCAGGTAAATTTGCAGAAGAATGCGCCACCAGGAGGCGCCATCCAGCAGCGCGGCCTCCAGCTGTTCGCGCGGGATGCTCAAAAAGAACTGGCGCAGGTTGAAAATCGCCAGACCGTGCACCAGCCCCGGAACAATCAGCGCCGTCAGGGTGTTAGCCAGTCCCATCCCGGTAAACACCGTGGTTAACGGCAGCGCCACCACTTCAAAAGGGATCATGAAGGCGAACACCACGGTGACAAACAGCCAGTCACGCCCCGGAAAACGCATCACCGCCAGGGGAAAAGCCGCGAGAATCGCCAGCGCGGTGCCCACCAGCGCCGAAACGCCGGTCACCCACAGCGAGTTAAACAAGTTGGTGGCGAATCCCCGGCTGAACGCCGAGGTAAAATTTTCCAGAGTCCAGCGGCGCGGTATGAATGTCCACAAATCCACGTGGGCCTGGAAGGTCTCCGTCACCGGGCGGAAGGCCGAAGCCACCAGCCAGACAAAGGGCACGGCAAACAGCAGCGAAATCAGCAACGCTATGCAGGTGGCGATCACCCGCCGCAGCTGGCGACGCCGCAGGACGACGTGACGCCTCACGGCGCGCTTCTCATCCGGTTCAACAGCCTGAATTGCAGCCATACCGTGATCCCCATTAAGACAAATAAGATGGTCATCTCCGCCAGCGCCGATCCCGGCGAACTCAGGGCGTAGTAGCGGGTAATGATGTCGTACATAAGAAAGTTACTGGAGCCCTGAGGGCCGCCTTTCGTCAGGGCGCCGATCGGGGCGTAAAGGATAAAGTTCCATACCGTGCTGGCCGTCAGCACGAACAGCAGCTGCCGCTGGATCAGCGGCAGCGTCACATTGACAAACTGCCGCCATTCTCCGGCGCCATCCAGCATCGCCGCATCGTAGTAGTCCTGCGGCACGTCGCGGATGGCGGCAATCAGGAAGATCATCCAGTAACCTACCGCCGTCCAGGTGGATAAGATCACCAGAGCCGCCATCGCGCCATCGACGTCGGTAAACCAGCCGCTGGTGGGCAGGTGCGCCAGCGCCAGCAGGTTGTTCACCACCCCTTCCGGGCGCAGCAGCACGCCAAACACCACCGTGGTCCCCATCAGCGGCAGAGCCGTTGGCAAAAAAGCGAGGGTGCGCCACACGCCGGTCAACGCCACGTTACGCGTCAGCAGCCAGGCGAGAAACAGGGCGAAGACCATAGTCAGCGGATTGACCAGCGCGGCGAACAGCAGCGTACGCCACACGGAATCCCAGAAGCCGGGGTCTTCAAACAGATCGAGATAGTTCTGCCAGCCAACCCACTTCGGCGGGATCACGCTCCCCGGCACCGAGGTATAAAACGACTCCACAATCGCCAGCCCGGTCGGAATAATGCGCAGTAACAGCAGCAGCGCCAGCGCCGGAGTCAGCAATAACAGCGCGGCGCGCGCTTCATGGCGGGCAGCCCTGCTGGTCACTGATACTTTCTCCATGCGGCTTTCAGTCTGGCATTCGTCGCGTCCAGCGTTTTCTGCGCATCGGCGCCGTTGATAATGTCGCCAATGGCCGCCCCCATCAGCTGAGTGAACTCCGCGCCGCCCACGGTCTGCGGACGAATACGGGCAGAATGTTGGGCCTGCCAGGTCAAAATATCCTGCAAACCGCTCAGCCGCGGATCGGCGTAGGTCGGATTTTTCCAGAATACGGCGCGGGTGGCTTCGGTGGTCGGAACGTTTTCAGTTTGCGGATCGGCAGAGATAAAACCGCCGTTCTCGCCAAACAGATACCAGTTGAGGAATAAGGCGGCCGCCTGCTGTTTTTCCGGGCTGGAAAGCGCGCTGATGCCTAACGCCCAGCCGCCGCTGGTGGTAGCGTCCTGGCCATCTTTAAACTTAGGCGCGGTGGCGATCCCAAAATCTAAGTCGGCATTTTTAGTAATCGTTGGCGAATTCCAGATGCCGCCATAAAAGAACGCGCTGTCGCCGTTGGCGAAGGCCAGCGCCGTTTCTCGCACGCCACGCGGCGCCAGGCCATCGGCGTACAATTTGCCATACCAGCCCAGGGCCTTCACCCATCCGGGATTGTTAACGTCCGGCGTGAGCTGTTTCTCGCCTTTGACGCCGGTTCCGCCGCCAAGGGATTCCGCCAGCGGCTGGAGGTAGTAATACATATCCGGGGTGGAGAAGGTCACGCCGTAAGACGAGGCTTTCGCTGCCACCGCTTTGCGGGCCGTCGCTTCCACCCATTCCCAGGTCGGCGCTTCCCCAGCCTTGTTGGACGGGTACGCCACGCCGATTTGCTTCAGCACGTTTTTGTTGTAATACAGGAAGGTGGTGCCAATCTGGTACGGCAGGTTGAGTAACTTACCGTTGATGGTGGACTCTTTCAGCGCAGGCGGGTCGATCAGCTGGCGTTTCGCGGCGAACGCATCCGTCAAATCGGCTTCCCAGCCGCGTACCGCGTAGCTGGCGCTCTGCGGCTGGTCGATGTCGAAAATATCCACGTTACCCTGGGCAAATCGCGCGCCGAGCGTTTCGTTGTAGCTGTTGAATGGCACCGCGTGGTAGCTGATTTTAATCGTCGGGTAGCGTTTCTCAAATGCCGCGATAATTTTGTTGGCGCGCTCCGCCGGGACCGCGCCGCCAAAGTAATTGAGGGTGATGGTTTTCTCCGGCGCTTTCAGGTTTTCTACCGCCGGGATTGGCGCAGCGCTAGCTGCCCCCACAGCCAGAATGGCTCCCGCCAGGACAACGGTCGATGCTTTTGCTGGTGCTATCATGTCATTACCCCTTCAAATCATTGTTGTTATTTTGCGCTGTAAAACGTCCGCGAAAGTCCGCTGCCGGGTGGGGGGCGCTCAGCCGATCGCCCTTGCCAAACAGCCGGTTGCGCAAGGATGACTCTTTTCCCGGCGGCAGGAACAGCCCGCGCTTCGCCAGCGCCGGCAGCACCTGTTCGGCGAATTCGATAAAATCGTGCGGGCTGACAAACTCGTGCAGGTTGAAGCCGTCCACGCCGGTGAGACGAGCAATCTTTTCGATGCTCTCGGCAATGCTTTCCGGCGTGCCCACCAGGGTGGGAGCGTAGGGGCTCAAATTCACCAGTCGCTGCCTGATGGCGCCCACGCTGTCAGGACGGGCTTTTTCGCTGGTGAAGCGTGCCGATTCAGAACGGGAGAAGTTATGCGGTTCGGCAGACAGCGTGTCGTCATCGCCATAGCGGGAGAGATCGAAGCCGCTGGCGCCGCCAAATGCCGCATACTGGGCTTCCGGCGATTGCGCGGCGCGAATGAGATCCGCTTTTTGTTCTGCTTCCGCCTCGGTACGGCCGATGACCACGGAAAGATCCGTCAGCACTTTAATGGAATCCGCCGCCCGGCCGGCCGCGACGGCGGCGGCGCGCAGCTTATCCACGTTGCTGCGCAGAGCATCCGGGTTCATGCCATTGACGAACACCACCTCAGCGTGACGAGCCGCGAAGGCAAGCCCGCGTGCCGAGGCCCCGGCCTGGAAAATCACCGGCGTGCGCTGTACGCTCGGTTCCGTCAGCGAAGGCCCCTGTACGGAGAAATAGTCCCCCTGATGGTTGATGCGATGCACCTTGTCGGCATCCGCATAGCGTTTCGCGGCCTTGTCGTACAGCACCGCGTCCTCTTCCCAGCTCCCTTCCAGCAGTTTATAGAACACCGTCAGGAACTCTTCGGCCCGCGCGTAACGCACTTCATGCGGCAGTTGATCCGGCAGGCCATAATTGCGCGCCGCATTCGGCAGATAGGACGTCACCACGTTCCAGCCGATTCGCCCTTTCGCCAAATGATCGAGGGTGCCGAAGCGGCGGGCAAAGGTAAACGGGTGTTCATAGGTCGTGGATGCCGTCACCGCGAAGGAGAGGTTTTGGGTTACCGCCAGCATCGCCGGGATCACCATAAAGGGATCATTCAGCGGAAAATCTACCGCCCCTTCAATGGCGGGAACCGGCGACTGCCGGTAAACGTCATAGACGCCCAGCACATCGGCAAAAAACAGCGCGGTAAAACCGGCGCTATCGAGAAAGCGCGCGCGTTCCACCCAGTAATCCAGGTCTTTATAGCGATGACGCTGCGAATCCGGGTGAGTCCAGCTTCCCTGGGCGTAGTAGCCTACGCCGTTCATTTCGAAAGCGTTAAAAATTAGCGGGCGCGATGCGCTCATGAACGAGACTCCCGATCGACAGAGGATTCAACAAAGCGGAATATCTGGCTGCGCCCCAGCTCCTGATAGCGCAGACGAACCGGGTCGTGCAGGGTATGGGTGCGCACGTTGCGCCAGTAACGGTCAAGACGTAGCGAGCGGTCGGCGGCGCGCGCGCCGCTCCAGGAGAAAACGTCGCTGCTGGCCGCCAGGCCGACTTCAGCAGCAAGCGCCTTGGTTGCTGCCAGCTGCGCCTGCAATTGCGGTAATTTTGCGGCATCGCCCTGCTGCACCTCATCCAGCAGCCGCGCCGTGCTCTCCAGCAGCGCGGCCGTCGACAAAACGCGCGCGCTCAGCACGCCAACCTGATATTGCAGCACCGGATCTTCCGCCAGCGAGGGATAAGGCGATTCAAACGGAATACGTTTATCCGTTGCGACCGTCCGTAACCCCCACTGGATAACGCCCTCAGCGATGCCCAGGTCAATAGCCGCGTGGATCAGGCGTCCGCTTTCATGCCAGGCCACGCCGCGATGCTCCGCGTCCCATACCGGGATTACATAATCCGCTGACACCACCACGTTCTCGAGAATCAACGATCCGCTGGAGCTACCGCGCTGTCCCAGTCCGTTCCAGTCGTCAATCAGCGTGACGCCCGGCGCATCGGTGCGGATAAAGGCCAGTGCCTGCCCGCCGCTCTGATGTTTGCCAATCACCGTTATCCAGCGCGCGCCAATGGACCCGGTGGCGTAATATTTACGTCCGCTGATCCGGTAGCGATCGTCGCCTTCGCGACGCAGCGTGGTGGAAAAGTCGGCAGAATGTTTACCGCCCCGCTCGCTGGCGGCATTAGCGATACGCTCCCCGTTCAGGAGGTCCTGAAACAGCACGCGCTGCGCCTCATCCGAGGAGAGCAGGGAAATGGCATCGGTAAAACCGTAATGGGGCTGAAGCAGCTGGGCGATGCCGGCGTCCGCCTGCGCCAGAATGCGGCTGACGGCGATCGCCTGCGCCTGACTGCCGCCGAACCCTCCGGCGGCGCGGGGCAGCCGCAGTGCCAGCAGGCCAGACTGCCGCAGTTTTTCCCGCGCCTGCTGATAGTCACTGCGGAGATCGGATGTCACCGCCAGCGCATCCAGCTCCTCTCTCAGCGCGTGAGCAGCAGCGAAAACATCAAAAAAAGACGAACTGCCGTCAGCCGCAGGCGACGACAAAGCGGATTGATTACGCATAATACCCCTGGCAATAACGGAAACGAGATGTTCCAGAAAAGCTCCGCAAATAAGCGGAGAAACAACTTTGTGAATGCTAATTTTTAAAAACACTATAACCGACGGTTAACAAAATCAATCCCGACCTTTATGCGTATTACGGCTATTTAAAGTCAAAAAAAATCAAAACAGCTGGCGAAACGCAGTTGCGCAGCTAATACCAGCGCCCGCAATGCATGACTAATTAATTCAGTAGAACTGACTCCTTTATTATTTAATAATGCCGCGATTAAGCTATTTATTATAAAACTGCTGCCGGCGGTTTCAGCCCGAGCGGGAGCCGTCCGCGCCCAGTTTGACCATGCCCGCCAGAGGGTATTCTGAAACTCAACACTGACCACGAATCATATTTATAAGGTGCGTGTCTTCTGCCGCCGAGGGCGAAAACAGCGGTTAATTTTTTGGTTCAAGCCGTGAATTTAGCTACGCTGAATCATTCTTACCAATCTTATTTAGCCACATTTTTTAATTAAACATGAATAAGGTTGCTGACAGGCCGCTCAAATCAGTTTTATTTACCCCGCGCCGATTGGGGGGGGGCATTCTGGCGGTTGATTATCCCTTTTTTCAGGTTCACCCTCGTGGACTTCCCCCTCCTCCCGAAGCCGTATCCTAATGCCAAAAAACAGGCCGAGATTCAAGAGCTGAAAGCAAAACGCGGCAATACACGAGCTTTCTGGATTGCTGCCAGGGCGTGGTTTACCCCCAGCCGGGGATAATTATCCCGCCTCGGGAAAATGCGCTTTATAGAGGGAACTCAGCCAGTCGATAAATACCCTGACCCGCGGCGAGAGCTGCCGGTGCTGCGGATACAGCGCTGAAAGCGACATCCCCGGACTTTGCCATCCGCCAAGCACCTCCACCAGCCGCCCGTCTTCCAGAGCATCCGCGACGTGATAGCGGGGAAGCTGTACCAGCCCCGCGCCGCGCAGCGCGCAAATGACGTAGTTCTCCGCATCGTTTACCGTCATCCAGCCTTTGAGCTGATAGCTCTGTATTTTGCCATTAACGATAAGCTCAAGCGGATAGTTCGTTCCCCGGCTGGTAGAGAAAAAATTCACGCACTGGTGGGACAGCAAATCGTTGGGTGAGCGCGGCGTGCCGTGCCGGAGCAGATACTCCGGGCTGGCGCAGATAACCTGCGGCATGGTGACCAAATAGCGCGCAATCAGCGATGAATCATGCAGTTTCCCCGCACGAACGGCGCAATCAATTCCCTCACGCACCAGATCGACCAGCCGATCGCCGCTGCTGATAACCAGCTCGATATCCGGATAGCGGGCGTGGAACTCATCAATACACGGCAGAACAATCCGCGTTGCGTGAGCGCCGTGCAGGTCAATGCGCAAAATACCGCGCGGCCGCGCAACGGAGTGGCGTAGAGAAGACTCGGCGTCGTCGAGTTCAGAAAGAATATGCACGCAGCGTTCGTAGAAAGCCTTACCGTCCAGCGACGTTCGCACGTGGCGGGTTGTCCGCTCCAGCAGCCGGCACTCCAGCTTTTTTTCCAGCGCTTTTATCGCATTGCTGGCGGTGGCTCTGGGGATCCCCAGCCTGTCCGCCGCCAGGCTGAAGCTTTCCAGCTCGACGATGCGGGTGAAGAGCAGCAAAGTGTCGAACTTATCCATTTGAAACCTCTCACGCGACCCATTATTAATTTTAATGGAATTATCATATCAAAATATCCCCATTTATCTCTCATAAGAAAACATTAATATCTCTATCAACCCGTGCCAGCACGGATAAACAATCAACCTCCGGAGAACACCATGAGCAAAACCAATAAAACAGCCCTTGTTACCGGCGCATCCCGCGGTATCGGTCGCGCCATCGCCGAGCGCCTGGCGCAGGAGGGTTTTACCGTCATCGTTAACTACGCCGGGAACGCGAGCGCCGCTGACGAAGCCGTGCAGAGCATTATTGCCAACGGGGGAAGCGCCGTTGCCATACAAGCCGATGTCGCCAGCGAAGATGACGTCAGCCGCCTGTTCAGCGCAGCGAAGACCGTGACCGGTCAGCTGGACGTGGTGGTGCACAGCGCCGGGATCATGCCGATGGCAAAAATCACCCCGGATGGCCTGGCTGATTTTGACAAGGTCATTCACACCAACCTGCGCGGCGCCTTCCTCGTGCTGGCAAACGCGGCGCAAACGGTGAGTGACGGGGGACGCATTATTGCGCTCTCTACCAGCGTGATCGCCAAATCCTTCCCGGCCTACGGTCCGTACATCGCCTCCAAGGCGGGCGTGGAGGGCCTGGTGCACGTGCTGGCAAATGAACTGCGCGGCCGCAACATCACCGTTAACGCGGTGGCTCCGGGGCCGACCGGTACCGATCTGTTTTTCAATGGCAAAAGCGAGGAGCAAATCAGCGCCATCGCCAAACTGGCGCCGCTGGAGCGTATCGGCACGCCGGAAGAGATCGCCGGCGCGGTTGCCGCGCTGGCCGGCCCGGACGGCAGCTGGATCAACTCTCAGGTGATCCGCGTTAACGGCGGCTTCGCTTAAGAAACGCCCGTTCCGGCTGCATGTCGATCCGTCGGACGATGGCGCCGTCGTTGTCAATGCGGTCGCCGATCGCATCCGCAAAGAGTTTTTACAGCGCATCGGATTAGGGGATTTGTTAGCTCCCCATCGCCGGGCGTAATATCCGCCGCCGGCCGGAAATTACGGTCGGCAGCTGAGGAAAATTGCCTATGCGCACCCTGCTCTTTCTGCTCAGCGGTCTGCTGCTGGCGGGCCTGTTCCGCCTGCTGACGCGGCGGCTCATGCCGGCTCATCCACCGGCCGCCGGCAGGCTCGCGCTGCTGTTTGCCCTGCTGTGGTTCGGCCTGGCGTCAGCCAATATGGCTCTCGGTATCATCCGGGCGGGCTATAGCTTTGCTGAAGAACTGCCGATTTTCCTGCTGATCTTTGCGCCTCCGGTCGCCGTCATCTTCTGGCCTGGCGGTAAATAACCCACGAGCGCCCACATTCAAACCGCCTCTCATTCTGCTTAACGCCTCTTCCACGGCTCGACGGCGTGCCCGCGGGAGATTAAAAATTAATTACCCGAGCCGCCGGGTCACTCCGACGGTTCGGGTATTTTATCGATACGCTACGTTGGAAGGGGAGGCCCCGGATGGCCTGCCCCCGTAAGCTCCACGGTTCGCTTGCCTGATCCCGCTCGCCGCCCGTCAGGCCGTACGCCATCTGCGGGTTAACGGTTTTTCGATTTCCACAATCAGGAACATCACAAATCCGATGATGAAGGTGATCACCCAGTAGCGGAACGGCAGCGCCGCGGTGCCAAACAGCATCTGCATAAACGGCGCGTAGATTATCAGCAGCTGCAGCACCAGCAGGACGCCGCTGACGACCCAGATGCCTCTGTTGGCCAGTAATCCTTTGCTCAGAGAAAAGCCGTCGGCTACGCGACAGTTGAGCATATAAAACCACTGGGCGGTCACCAGCGTTTGCAGCAGGACGGTACGAATAAACTCCGGAGAGTAGCCGCGCGGCTGGAGCCAGGCTTCCAGCACGAAGGCGCTCACGGCAATCATCGAGCCAACAAAAATCACCCGCCAGATAGCGAATCCGTCCATAACGTGCAGCTTAGGATCGCGCGGCGGGCGCTTCATAATGTTCTTCTCGCCGGCCTCAAACGCCAGGCCAAACGACAGCGTGGCCGAGGTCGCCATGTTCATCCACAGGATCAGCACCGGGGTCAGCGGAATTAAATTCCCCGCCAGCAGGGCAATAATAATTAACAGCCCCTGCGCCAGGTTAGTCGGCATAATAAAGAGGATGGTTTTCTTCAGGTTATCGTACACCCGCCGCCCTTCCCTGACCGCGCTGGCGATGGTGGCGAAGTTGTCATCGGTAAGCACCATATCGGCCGCCTCTTTGGTCACTTCGGTTCCCTTGATGCCCATCGCGATCCCAACGTCAGCCTGCTTCAGCGCCGGGGCATCGTTCACCCCGTCGCCGGTCATCCCGACCACCTCTTTTTTACTCTGCAGCGCCTGCACCAGGCGGAATTTATCCTCCGGGCTGGTACGGGCGAAAATATCAAACTTCTGCGCGGCTTCGCTGAGCTGCTGGTCGTCCATCACCTCCAGCTCGCGCCCGGTAATGGCGGTGCCGGCGTTGCCGATGCCCAGCATTTGCCCGATGCTCATCGCCGTTTGCGGGTGATCGCCGGTGATCATCTTCACGCGAATCCCCGCCTGCAGGCAGTCGCCGATCGCCGTAATGGCTTCCGGACGAGGCGGGTCCATCATCCCGGCGATGCCGAGGAGGATAACCCCCTGCTGCAAATCCTGGTGGGCCAGCTCGGTCTGCCCGCTGGCCGCAGGTTTCCACGCCGCCGCCACCATGCGCAGCCCTTCCCGCGCGTACTCTTCAATTTTTGCCTCCCAGTACGGCTGATCGAGCGGCTGCAGGCCGCCGTCGGTCTGCTGCTGCTGGCAGAGTCGGAACAGCACGTCAGGGGCGCCGGTAATTAAGATCGCCTCCTCATCACCGATCCGGTAGAGCGTCGACATATATTTATACTGCGAATCGAAAGGAATTTTGCTGCGCAGCTCGGTTGCCACCGCCGGCAGCGCCACCTTCGCCGCCAGCACCTTCAGCGCCCCTTCCGTCGGGCCGCCGGTAATTTTCCATAATCCGCTTTCATCCTTGATGAGCTGGCTGTCGTTACATAAATCAATGGTCCGCAGATAGCGCTCAAGCAGCGTACCCGGCGCCACCACCAGCGGCCCGGAATCATCTATCGGATGAATATTACCGATCGGCTCATAGCTATCCCCTTCGACCCGATAGACGGCATCTGCGGTAATGACGGCTTTGACCGTCATCTCGTTCATGGTCAGCGTCCCGGTTTTATCCGAGCAAATCACCGTCATCGCCCCGAGGGTCTCAACGGTCGGCAGCTTGCGGATAATCGCCTTCTGCCGCGCCATAGTCTGCACGCCCAAAGAGAGAATGATCGAGATGATCGCCGGCAGCCCTTCCGGCACCGACGCCACCGCAAGGCTAATCAGCGAGAGCATCAGCTCCGAAACCGGCATATCGCGGAACAGCAGGCTGAAGACAAACAGCGCGGCCATCATCGCCAGGATAATAATAAAGATGGCTTTACCGAGCTTATCCATCTGCACCAGCAGCGGCGTGCGGTGTTTTTCAATATCCGCCATCATCTGGTTGATATGGCCCAGCTCGGTATCACCGCCGGTCGCCACCACCAGGCCTTTACCGCCGCCGGAGCTGACCGTGGTCCCCGAAAACAGCAGGTTTGTGCGATCGCCGAGGGGAAGTTCGCCGCTCAGCGCCTCGGTGCTTTTCTCAACCACCGTCGACTCGCCGGTGAGTATCGCCTCTTCCACGCGCAGGTTGTGGGCTTCAATAACCCGCAGATCGGCAGGAATGCGGTCGCCCGCGCGGATCACCACGATATCGCCGGGCACCAGCGCGGTGGTCGGAATCGTTTCATGGTTCCCCTGGCGGATCACCACCGCTTCGCTGGAAAGCATATTGCGAATGCTCTGCAGCGATTTTTCCGCATTACTTTCCTGAATATGCCCGATCAGAGCATTGATCACCGCGACGCCGAGGATCACCAGGGTATCGACCCAGTGGCCCATGACCGCAGTCAGCAGCGCCGCTGCCAGCAGGACGTAAATCAGAACATCGTTGAAATGGGCCAGGAAGCGCAGCCACGCGGGTTTACCCGCCTTTTGCGGTAACGCATTCTCGCCGTATTGCTGGAGTCGCGATGCCGCTTCTGCGCTGCTAATACCTTCGGGGGAGCTGTTGGTGCTGGACAGGGTTTCATCGACGGAGAGCTTGTAGAACGGGCCGCCCGGTTTGTCTGTACTCATAGTTATCTCCTCACTCCTGTAACGGAAATCAGAACAGCATCAGGCCGCCCTTAACGCACAACAAATACCGGAACGTGAGCATAACGAACGATACTGGCCGCCTCGGAACCCAGCAAATGCGTCTGAATATTGGGGTTGCGTGAGCCAATAATCACCACATCCGCCTGCAGCTCGTCGGCCAGCTTCGTCACTTCATCACGAATATTGCCGCTGCGGACGTGAATATGAATATCACCTTCCGGCAGGCTCGCCTTTTTGGCTAACTCAGTCAGCTTTTCCTGAGAATTTTTAACAAGATAGTCTTCCATTTTTCGCGCATCGGAAATAAATCCACGCGTCAGCGCCGGGGAAAATAGAGGATTTACGTGCAGCAGGTGAATTTTCCCGGAAGAGCTCTGCGCGAGAAACTGAGCGTGGGATAGCGCCTTGTCGGCAAGGCCAATTTCAAAGACATCAACCGGGACCAGAATATTTTTATACATACAGACAATCCTTTTATTACCAATAGAATAGATAGCGAATAACTCCCAACGAGACGCGTTGAGGAAAAAATCTCAGGAACAAAGCTGGCACAGAAGTCGGTATGATTAAACGTAGCACACGACGGTTAACATGATTAAGCCGCCAATTAATATATTGAAAAATATCACGGAGATAGCCCGCCTCAGACAATTCGGCTGAAAACGCCGCTAAACCGTCGACATAAGGGCAATTTTTACTCTTTTTAACATTTCCGCTTTTCTACGACTATGCTCATTATCAGGAGCCGCAGCGCTTCTGAAAACCACTCAGTAATTAGGTAGATAAGAATCTACTTACAATATAACCAGTACCAAAGGAGGAACGATGTTTGGCTATAGTCTGTTTCGCCTGAGCCTGTTTATCGCCCTGGCAATAATTGCCTGTACGGCTACAGGATTATTCACCTACGTCGTCGTCTCTGCCCTGGCTGAATAAGTCCGACGCTTGTAACTAATATGTAAAATAAATCTCTTAGCTCTGCGGGGAATACAGTGAACCGTTATTTTTCTCTCATTCCTGTTGTTATTTTAATAACAACAGCTTGCGACCAGAAAGCGCCGCAGGTTACGCCGCTGCCGCGGATGGTGAAAGCCGCTGAGGTGACCGCGGTAGGTGATTCACAGCAGCGCGTTTTCCCCGCACGCATCGAATCCGGGGACTCCACGGAGCTCTCTTTTAAACGAGGCGGCCAGGTTGAATCGCTCGAGGTTCGGCAAGGCGCGAACGTTGCGCAAGGGGAGGTCCTCGCCCGCCTCAACGCGCGCGAAGCCCAGCAGCGCGTCAATGAACGACAAACCGCCGCCACGCTCGCCCAGCGGCAGTTCGATCGCTTTCAGACCCTCGCCGGCCGCCAGGCTATTTCGAAAGCGGAAATGGACGTTCAGCGCGCCAGCCGCGACTCGGCAAACGCCGCGCTGAAAATCGCCCGCGAAGAGCTCGACCAGATGACGCTAAACGCGCCCTTTAGCGGGGTGGCGGCCAGCGTCCCGGTCCGCAATCATCAGGTGGTGGCCGCCGGGCAGACCGTGGTTACCCTGACGCGTACCGATCTGCTCGACGTGGTCTTTAGCATCCCTGAAAACCTCTTTACCGCCTTTGATATCCGCAACGCCCGGTATCGGCCGATCGTCAGAATCAACTCCCTGCCGGACCGCCAGTTCACCGCGCAGTACAAAGAGCATTCCGGCAGCAGCGACAATAGCACCCTCACCTGGCAGGTGATTTTGACCATGCCGCGCCCGGACGATTTCCCGACGGTCGGCGGCGTCAGCGGCACCGTGACGGTGAATCTGGCAAACCTCCCCGCCAACGCGGGCCGCGAGGCGCTGGTGGTGCCGGTTGAGGCGGTGTTCAATCCTGATAATCATCAGCGCAACGAGCCGCACGTGTGGGTGATTAAAGGCGATGGCGAGCAACTGCATCTTGAAGATCGCAAAGTGAGCGTCGGGCAGGTGACAACCCAAGGGGTGGTCATTACCGATGGGCTCAGCGCCGGCGAGCGCGTAGTGGCGGCCGGCGTAAGCGAACTGCATGCGCAGCAGCCGGTTCGAATCTGGACGCGTGAACGAGGCCTTTAATGGATATATCCCGCCAGTTTATTAATAATCCCGTTCGCGTCTGGCTCACCATTCTGCTGCTGGGCGTTGGCGGTGTTTTCGCCCTGCTCAATATCGGCCGTCTGGAAGATCCGGCGTTTACTATCAAGACCGCCGTGGTCATTACCCACTATCCGGGCGCATCGGCTCAGCAGGTCGAGGAGGAGGTCACCCTGCCGCTGGAAAATGCCCTGCAGCAGCTGCCCTACCTGGATAACGTCAGCTCTATCTCCTCCAACGGGCTGTCGCAGATTACCGTTAACATCGCCTCGCACTATCACTCCAGCGAGCTGCCGCAGATTTGGGACGAGCTGCGGCGCAGAGTGGGAGACGCGGCCCGACTCTTCCCGCCTGGCGTGGTTTCCCCCTTCGTGAACGACGATTTCGGCGACGTGTTTGGCTTCTTCTTTGCCATTTCCGGCGACAGTTTTACCAATCCGGAGCTGGTCCGCTATGCCGAGCAGCTGCGCCGGGAGCTGGTGCTGGTGCCCGGCGTCGGCAAGGTCGCCATCGGCGGGGCGATCCCGCAGCAAATTAACATTGATATCTCGCTGCCTAAAATGGCGGCCCGCGGCATCACGCTTAACCAGCTTTCCGCCATTCTCAGCCGCCTGAACGTCGTTTCCAGCGCCGGGGAGATCAAATCCGGCAGCGAGTCCATTCGCCTGCATCCGACCGGGGAATTTGAGAATATCGACGAGCTGGGCGATCTGCCGATCAACCCGCACGGCACCGGGGCGGCGACCCGGCTGCGGGATATTGCCACCATCTCGCGCGGCCTGAGCGAATCGCCGTCCAGCATCTACCACGCCAACGGCCGCCAGGCGGTGACGATGGGGGTCTCGTTCATCCCCGGCGTCAACGTCATCGACGTTGGCCACGCGCTGGAGGCCAGGCTTGAGCAAATGTCGGCGGAAAAGCCCGCCGGGATTAAAATCGACCTGTTCTACGATCAGGCCGCCGAAGTCGGCCACTCGGTTAGCGGCTTTATCACTAATTTCCTGATGGCGCTGGCTATTGTTGTCGGCGTGCTGCTGATCTTTATGGGCGTGCGCAGCGGCATTATTATCGCGCTCTCGCTGGCCCTCAACGTGCTGGGCACGCTGCTGATTATGTATCTATGGGGCATTGAGCTGCAGCGGATCTCGCTAGGCGCGCTGATTATCGCCCTCAGCATGCTGGTCGATAACGCCATCGTCATCGTCGAAGGGGTGCTGATTGCCCGTCAGCAGGGGTCAACGCTGCTGACCGCCGTCAACTACGTTATCCGCCGATCCGCCCTGCCCCTGCTGGGGGCAACCGTAATCGCTATCCTCGCCTTCGCGCCGATCGGCCTGTCGCAGGACTCAACGGGAGAATACTGTAAGTCGCTGTTCCAGGTGCTGTTAATCTCCCTGATGCTCAGCTGGTTCTCGGCGCTCACCGTTACCCCGGTGCTGATCAAATGGTGGCTGTTTAAAGGCGCGGCCTCCCCGACGCCGGCCGCCGAGGCCGATCCTTATCGCGGGCGCTTTTACCACGGCTATCAGCAGATCCTTAACGCCCTGCTGATGCGCAAAGCCGTCACCCTCGTGCTGATGGCGGCGCTGCTGGCCGGCGCGATCTGGGGGTTCGGTTCGGTGCGGCAGAACTTTTTCCCTTCATCCAATACGCCGATCTTCTTCGTTGACCTGTGGCTGCCCTACGGTACCGATATTGCGGCAACCGAACAGATGGCCAGCGATATCGAAACCGCGATTAACGGTCAGCCCGGCGTCGTCACCACCGTGGCTACCGTCGGCCAGGGCAGCATGCGCTTTATCCTCACCTACAGCGGCCAGCGGCAGTACAGCAACTATGCGCAGATCATGGTTCGTATGGACGATCGGCGCAGCATTGACGCCCTCACCCGCCACGTTGACGCCTATATTGCGCGTAACTATCCGCAGGTGAACGCCAGCAGCAAGCGGGTGATGTTCGGTCCTTCCGGCGACAGCGCAATCGAGGTGCGGATTAAAGGCCCCGATCCCGACAGATTGCGGCTGATAGCCAGCCAGGTGAGCACGATCCTCACGGCGGACCCGGCCATCGGCAGCGTGCGCAACGACTGGCAAAACCGCAGCAAAACCATCCGGCCGCAGTATTCGCCCACCCTGGGGCGCGAGCTGGGGGTGGATAAACAGGATATCGACGGTGCGCTGCAGATGAATTTCACCGGCAGCCGCGCCGGGCTGTACCGCGAAGGCGCCGATCTGCTGCCGGTGGTGGTCCGCCCGCCGGCCGCCGAACGTCAGGATGCCAACCATCTCAATAACGTGCTGGTGTGGAGCCAAAGCCGTCAGCAGTATATTCCGCTGAGCAACGTGGTCAGCGGCTTTAACCTCGAATGGGAAGATCCGTTAATTCTGCGCCGCGACCGCAGCAGGGTACTCACGGTAATGACCGATCCCGACCCTCTGAGCAATCAAACCTCGGGGGATATTCTGGCGCGGGTCCAGCCGCAGATTGACGCGCTCAGCCTGCCGCACGGCTACAGCATTGAGTGGGGAGGCGATGCCGAGAACTCCAGCGAAGCGCAGCAGGGGCTGTTCACCACCCTGCCATTGGGCTATCTGGTGATGTTTGTCATCACCGTGCTGATGTTCAGCTCGCTGAAAAATGCGGTCGCCATCTGGCTGACCGTGCCGCTGGCGCTTATCGGCGTGACCCCGGGCTTTTTAATTACCGGCATCCCCTTCGGCTTTATGGCGCTTATCGGTTTACTCAGCCTGAGCGGCATGCTTATCCGCAACGGCATCGTGCTGGTGGAAGAGATTGAACAGCAGAAGCAGGAAAAGCCGCAGCATCAGGCAATTATCTATGCCGCAACCTCGCGCTTACGCCCTATACTGCTCACGGCCTTCACCACCGTGCTCGGCCTGGCGCCGCTGCTGCTGGACGTATTCTTTCAGAGTATGGCGGTTGTCATCATGTTTGGGCTGGGTTTTGCGACCATTCTGACGCTACTGGTTCTTCCGGTTATTTACGCCTGTTTCCACCCTAAGGATATGCAGCAACCACAATGAACACCACCGGGTTAAATATTATTAAAACGCTGGGATGCATGACGGCGGTAACGTTCTTTACCATCTATAACACCTGGGATCTGTATGATTACGATTATCACTGGATCCTCGGCTTTCTGACGTTTATCTCGACCATCGCCACGCCGCTATTTTTTGTGGTGGCGGGCTATCTCGACGCTCAGTCCCGGCACAGCGCGCGCTGGCAGATGGGGAAAATTAAAAGCGTGGTGATCGTCTTTCTTTTCTGGATGACGATTTACTACCTCTGGGAGCCCTACCAGCGCGGCTATCTTATTCAGCCGTGGTTCGTCTTCGCCTTTATTGTGATTTATACCTTCCACCCGCTGATCGAGTGGCTAAGCCAGCGCAGAAGGCTCTTTTTTGGCGTAGTGTTTGTCCTCCTGCTTTTCTCCTATGGCTACGACCTGCTGGCGGCCCTCTATCCCAACGTTCATGCGCTGAGCCTGGCGCCGCAGTATCGCCTGTGGACCTGGCTGTTGTTCTATTTAACCGGCCAGCTGTTCAGCGACCCGCTGGTGGTGCGCTGGCTGAACCGCGATAAGGTGGTCAAAGCCGCGATGTTTGCCATACCATTTATTTATCTTTTCACCTGGTTTTACGAGCGCCATTTCTTTTTCGCCCTGTTCAAGGCCGACAGAAATGCGTTCATCCTCACCGGTTCGCAAATTTATATTCTGGTGGTCGCGCTGGTTATTGCGGCCAACGGCGTCCGTTTCCGTAAAAACAGCGAGTTTAAAGAGAGTATTCTGGCGGCAATCAGCAAAACGATGACCGGGGTCTATATCCTCCATTACTCAATTTTTCATCTCCTGAGCGCCCTTATCCCAATCGGTTCGCTGACCACAAAATTAATGCTGATTGCCCTGACGTTTGTCGCCTCGGTACTGATTTCGATGCTGGCGTTATCCAACCCGGTCGCCAAAAAAGTGATCACCCTTTAAGCCTCCCGGCCCGGCCTGGCTTCGGGTTTAAAAACCATAGCGTAGCCAGGCAAACAGGACGTTGCCGTTATTGTAGGTGCCGGGAATATAGGTGAACTGCACGCTAAGCCGCCGATAGCTCGCGGAAAATAGCGGCAGAATAATCGGTAGCGGCACGTAATTAGCGAAATCATCGCGAGCGGTGATCCCGGCGGTCACGCCGAGGCCAAGGCGGAAATCGCGGCGGCTATCCAGATACCAGCCCTTCTCCCAGCCGTAGCCGACGATCGGCTGCCACTTGTTATGCGAATCCTTAAACATCATGGCGTACAGCGAGCTCCAGTCGCCGTCATCATGATAGCGGGAGAGGCCGAAGCCGCCGCCCCAGGGCATCTCGTTGTAGTTATCCGTTTTCTCTTTATCGTAGGTTAAGCGGTTGTGCCAGCTGAGAAACGGCAGATACAGGTCATAGTTTTGCGGCTGATTCCAGGTTTGCGAGACATCATTTTTTAGCCAGTCCCACCAGCCGCTGATGCGCTGCTCGCCGTAAACGCCTTCTTCCGCCCGCGCCGCGGAGGCAAAAATAATCAGGGTTCCCCACACTATCAGCCGACAACGTTGCATAGGCTTTTCCTTAAAGATAATTTCCGCTGGTTATTCATTCTGGGAACAGTAAACACGCTTTGCAAATGTCGTGGCGGCATTTTACCGGTAATACGCGCCCCTTATGATGAGTATATATAACAACCGGCAGGGGCGACTGCCAATAGCGGCAGATCGTATCATTTCCCGGCAGCGGGGATTATCATGATGCTAATTAATGGTTTTGCATGCGGTGCTGAAAAAATAAATGGATGTCATAAGCATTATTATGTCGGCGGGGAAATCCTCGGTTAACGTCGCGCTTTATACCCTGCTGCCCATTATGGTGGTGATGCTGATCATCATGAAGTATCTGGAAGTTCGCGGGGTGCTCGATGTTATCGTCCGCTGGGTCGCGCCGTTGCTCAAGCCGTTTGGTTTAACCGGGATGAGCGCTTTTGCCCTGATTCAGATGAATTTCGTCAGCTTTGCCGCCCCGCTGGCAACCCTGTCGATTATGGATAAACGCGGCGTCTCGGACCGGCAGATGGCTGCAACCCTGGCGATGGTCTTTGCGATGGGTCAAGGCAACGTCTTCTACCCCCTCGCCCCCTTCGGCCTGCACTGGATGGCCTCGATAATCATTTCGATTGTTGGCGGGCTGTGCGCGGCCGCGGCAACGTGGTATTTCACCGGCCGCCGGCTATCGACCCTCGAGAACGCCCGTGCGGAAGCGCTCCCCAACGCGGAGCAAAATAGCCAGGGGATCATTTCCGTTATCAACAGCGCCGGCTCCGATGCGATTCGTCTTGCCCTCGGCGCCGTGCCGATGCTGATCCTGTCGCTCACCATCGTCGGGCTGGTGCAGGCTGCCGGCCTGATTGAAATGCTGCAGCGCCTGCTGATGCCGCTGCTGCTGTGGCTGCATATCCCGGAAAACTTTGTCCTGCCGGCGCTGGTCAAATGCGTGGCCGGCGGAACGGCCTACTTTGGCGTTATCTCTGAATTACTGCAGCAGGGCAAGGTCACCGCCAGCCAGATAAACGCCTCCGCCGGGCTGCTGATTCAGACCTTCGATCTCCCGGGAATCGGCATTTTTCTTGGCGTCAGCTCGCGGTTTGTCCGCCTGTTCCGCTTTGTCGCGCCTGGCGCCATGGTTGGCATCGCGGTTCGCACCCTAATGCACGTCTCGCTATTTTGAGCCCCCGGTCGGCTGCAGGCAGGCCCGCACGTCAGGCTGGAAGCCGCAGCCAATGCGCTGGTCAATGCGATCCATCATAAACGGGAAGAACGGGTTGGAGGTCACGCGCATCAGCGTATCCAGCCCGACGCTCAGGGTGGAGGTCTCGCCGCGAAGCGAAATGGTACCGATGCTAATACCGTAACGGTTCTTCTCCGTCGGCTCGCGGCCGTACAGGGAGTCGTTCAGCGGGAACGGCACCGCGACGTGCGAGAGCGAATACATATCCTGCGGCCACGCCAGGTTCAGCGGCGTCACCCGCTCCTCTTTTTCTCCCGCCGGCGTGGTACGGGCCACCGTCTCATAGGTCGTGGGCGAGGCGTTGGTAATCACCGTGGTGCTATAGCGGCGCGGCGCTGGCGGCAGGAGCGCGCTGACCGCGGAGTAGAGCGCCGGTCGAAACAGCGCCCGCAGGTTCGCGGCCTGGTTGATATCAAAAATCACCAGCTCGCTGCCGTTTTCCGGCAGGTAGCGATACAGCGAATCCACCACCGCCCGGGTGCTGACCGTGGAGTCCATCACCGACTGAAAGGTCAGCACCGGCGGCAGCGCGGCAAGCCGCCGGCTGCGGGAGGCCTGGACAATTTGATCCTGCAGCGCCTGGGTTAACAGCCACGACTGGCGGGCCGCCTTCACCGGAAACGAGTTGTACTTATAAGGGTTGAACTCGGGCACCACGTTCAGCCAGGCCGCCCTGGCAAAGGCCGGAAACACCGCCGGTAGCCCCGTCAGCCCGGCAAAGCGGGCAAAAGCGGTCACCCCGATCATCGGCGACAGCAGGACGATCTGCTGCGGCTCGGGCAAAGTGCTATCGTCCAGCGCGTCGAGCGCATACTTCAGCGCCAGCGCGCCGCCGTTGGAGTAGCCGATAACGTGCAGCGGCGCGTTCGGCCCGCCCAGCCGCGTCGCTTCGCGAACCGCCAGCCGCGCCGTCGCCATCCACGCCTGCCAGTCAACGGCGGTCAGCGATCCCGGCGCGGTGCCGTGTCCCGGCAGCCTCGGCACCACCGCCACGAACCCCTGCTGCTGATAGGCTTTGGCCAGATAGCGCACGCTGTACGGCGAGTCCGTCAGCCCATGAAGCAGCACCGCGGCGCCGCGCGGCTTTCCCTCAGGCAGCAGCACGAAGGAGCGGTTCCAGTTAGGCTGAAACTTTTCCGGGTAGACCTCGCTTTGCGCATAAAAGCGATTGAGCGGCGTTTTTTCATCATCATGCAGCGCATCGGTTAGCTGGGTCTTCATCTCCTGAAAAATAGCCCCTTCCCGCGCCAGGTATCCGGCGAAGGTCGTGCGGTCAATCTCAGCCGCCGACATTTCATCGGCGGACCAGGTGTGCCACGAATGCAGCGCAGGCCCGCGCTGGGTTTCGTAAATACGTCCGGCAAAAAAAACGCTAATAACGATAAGCAGGCCAACGGCGATTTTTTTCGCCAGCGAGGCGACTTTCAAACCAGCTTTATTCAGGTGTCGGGTAAAGCGCATCATTGCCATATCACTGTCCATTTCCTTTGCTGTAGATAACGACCGTCTGCGCGTTCGTGCATGGATATCTGAGTTATTAAAGCCTGCGAGATGCTTTTTAAACATAGACTAAACCGAAGGGCTATTCTTATTGTCAGAAGAGGAGCAAAAGACAATTATCGCCGGGAATATTACAGGCCAGGGAAAAATAGATGGAGTGGTGGGTAAAAAAGGTCTGCGCAGAAACGACCCGCGTGGTTTTACAAAGCGGTCAGCTGCTGATTATTGCCGAGATTGAGGCCTGCCGCTGCCGCCTGAAGGTCGGCGATAAGCTCACGCCGCAGGCAAACGCGCGGTACGGTATCAACGATAATCCCGCGATGACCCTGAAGGTGAAAAAGGCGACGCACTTCAGCCCCGAACGCTGGGCGGATAGCACATATTCCGCGAGCAGATAGCCGCCGGAAATAATCATCAACTGTTTCTATTTGCAGTATTTTCATCGCTCCGCCGGTGAAATTCCCCTTCGCTCTTTTCCGTCTGTGACATACTATCGAACACGTCAGCAGACCTGAAACAAGGAGCGAATGATGAACCACAAGGCCGCCAGTCTGACCCCGGAACAAGCGCTGAGCCAGCTAGAAACGCAGTATGAGCAGTCGGTCAATGCGCTACGTAAAGCCATTGGCGAGTACATCAACCATAACGTGCTCCCTGACAATACCATCCGCGCCCAGGGGCTATTTGTCTATCCGCTGCTGTCCGTTTCGTGGGATGGCGCCGATCACAAGGCCCTCAAAACCCGCGCCTGGGGCCGCTTCACCCACGCCGGTTGCTACACCACCACCATTACCAATCCTAAGCTCTTTCGCGCCTATCTTCTCGAACAGCTAACCCTGCTGTATGAGGACTATGGCGCGCACATCAGCGTTGGGCTTTCGCAGCATGAAATCCCCTACCCTTACGTGATTGACGGTTCCGCGCTGACCCTTGACCGCTCGATGAGCGCAGGCCTGACCCGCCATTTCCCGACTACCGAACTGTCGCAGATTGGTGATGAAACCGCCGACGGGATATTCCACCCGACCGAAAACCACCCGCTTTCTCACTTCGATGCCCGACGCGTCGATTTCTCCCTGGCCCGCCTGCGCCACTACACCGGAACGCCGGTCGATCATTTCCAGCCCTACGTGCTGTTCACCAACTACACCCGCTATGTGGATGAGTTCGTGCGCTGGGGCTGCAGCCAGATCCTCGATCCCGACAGTCCCTATATCGCGCTCTCCTGCGCCGGCGGGATCTGGATCACCGCGGACACCGAAGCCCCGGAGCAGGCCGTTTCCGATCTGGCATGGAAAAAGCATCAGATGCCCGCCTGGCACCTGATCACCAAAGATGGTCAGGGGATCACCTTGATTAACATCGGCGTCGGCCCCTCTAACGCCAAAAATATCTGCGATCATCTGGCGGTGCTACGCCCTGACGTGTGGCTGATGATTGGCCACTGCGGCGGCCTGCGTGAAAGCCAGACCATTGGCGACTACGTGCTGGCGCACGCCTATCTGCGCGATGACCACGTGCTCGATGCGGTGCTGCCGCCGGATATCCCGATCCCCAGCATCGCCGAGGTCCAGCGCGCGCTCTACGACGCCACCAAGCAGATCAGCGGCATGCCGGGCGAAGAGGTTAAACAGCGGCTGCGCACCGGTACGGTAGTTACTACCGATGACCGCAACTGGGAGCTGCGTTATTCAGCCTCGGCGCTGCGCTTCAACCTCAGCCGCGCCGTCGCTATCGATATGGAAAGCGCGACTATCGCCGCCCAGGGCTACCGCTTCCGCGTCCCGTACGGCACGCTGCTGTGCGTATCGGATAAACCGCTGCACGGTGAGATAAAGCTGCCCGGCCAGGCCAACCGTTTTTACGAAGGGGCGATTTCAGAACATTTGCAGATTGGCATTAAGGCTATCGATCTCCTGCGGGCCGAAGGCGATCATATGCATTCGCGCAAGCTGCGCACCTTCAACGAACCGCCGTTCCGCTAGTTTCCCTCCCTGCACTCCCCCGCGCGCGGTCCGGCGCGCGGGGGCACGGATCGCCTGAAAAACCCGCGAGCCGCCCCACCCTGTTATCACCACGCGCCTAATCCCGATGCCGGAAGGCTATCTATCATTATGATAATAATTATCGCCCCGCAGATGATAATCACCCGACGATAGCGGCAACGGCCTCCCGCGCAGGCAGCGTCGTTTCGCCAATAAACTCGATCGGCGTCACAGTTGGCACCCGCGAAAATCCCTTTCCCTTGAGCTGGCATATCTATTGCTACTTCTCGCCAGATAGGCAAAAAACGTCTTTACGACCGTTATGCCGCGCAAACAGACACGACCCGCAGCTGCGGCAGTGCGACCTACGGTGACACCATCCGTCGGGCGTCGTTCGTACAAGGGACAGGACCCTGGAAACGGAGAAAAATATGACCACTACGCTGGTTGGCAATGAAGTCGCGCGCGTTGATGGCCTGGCCAAGGTGAGCGGCAAGGCTATTTACGGCGATGATATTAAAATGGCAAATATGCTGTACGGCGTTTGTCGTTTTGTCGATATTCCTGCAGGACGCATTGACTCTCTCGACTTATCTGCGGCGAGAAACGTTCCTGGCGTGGTACGCATTGCCACGTGGGAGGATATTCCCGGCGAGAAGAGCCTCGGCGTTATCATTCCCGACTATCCGCCGATCATTCGCGATGAGATTGCTTATCGCGGGGATGTGATTGCGGTCGTCGCCGCAGAAACTTATGAAGCGGCGTGCCTGGCGGCGGAGAAGATCGCGATTACCTATACGCCCTGGCAGCCCATCGTTTCGCCAGAAGAGGCCATGAAACCCGGAGCCCGCTTAATTCATAGCGAGCTCGACAGCAACATTATTAATCACCACCACACCGTCAAGGGCGACATCGACAGCGGCTTTGCCGCCTCTACGCATATTTTCGAACGCGAGTACGAGGTGGGGTTTCAGGAACATGGCTATATAGAACCGGAATCCATTACCGCCTGGATCGATAGCAACGAGCAGGTGATGACCATTAGCGGCTCGATTCAGAACGCCCACCGGATTCGCGGTATCGTGGCAAAATACCTCGGCCTTGCGCAGTCGCGCGTTAACGTCAAACGCTCGATACTGGGCGGTTCGTTTGGCGGAAAAGACGATATTATCGACAATATTGCCTGCCGCGCCGCCCTGCTGGCGCATCTTACCGGCCGCCCGGTCAAGATCTCCTACAATCGGGAACAGTCGATGCGGGAGAGCTATAAACGCCATCCCTATAAGATGAAGTACAAGATTGGCCTCGATGATGAGGCCCGCATCCAGGCGATTAAGGTCGATATTATCGCCGATGGCGGCAGCTACTCCGGGCAGACCATGTTCGTGACCTGGCGCAGTTCGGTGCAGGCCGCCGGGCCGTATAACATTCCCAACGTGCGGGTCGATGTGACGGGGGTCTATACCAACAATAACTACACTTCCGCCTATCGCGGCTACGGCGCTCCCCAGGTTATTTTTGCCAACGAATCGCTGATGGACGAAGTCGCCGAGGCGATGGGTCTCTCTCCGGTCGAACTGCGCCTGCGCAATATTCTCCGCCAGGGCGATACCAGCATGGCCGGACAGGTATTTGATAATCATACGGTCTCCGCACAGGAAGTCCTCGAAAAAGCTATGGCGAAAGCGGAGTTCGTCGCCAGGCGCGAGCACTATAGCAAGCTCAACGCCGAGGGCGGGCCGGTGCGCTACGGTATCGGCCTGGCGCTCAGCCACCGCGGATGCTCCCTCGGCGCGGAGGGCCTGGATGCCTCATCGGCGCTGATGCAGGTGAACGCCGATGGCAGCATCAACATTTCAACCTCCGTCTCTGAAAACGGCCAGGGTTTGCAAACCACCATGTCGCTGATTACCGCCGATGCCTTCGGTATCGGCCTGGATCGGGTGATGTTCTCTGAGCCTGCCACCTCGATGATTGCCGACGGCGGCTCTACCGTCGCCTCCCGCGGCACGCTAATGGGCGGACAGGCCATCCTGAGCGCCGCCAATAAAATCAAAAAACGGATGGCCAACGCCATCAGCCAGCGGCTTGAGGCCGCCGGTATAGACGACCTGGTGTGGCAGGAAGGGAAGGTCTTCAATCGTCACAAACCGCAAACCGCCCTGACTTTTCAGGAAGTCGTTGATTTGACCCGGGCGACGGGCGCCAATCTCTCCTCCTACGGCTGGCACGTGGCGCCGGCTATTCACTGGGATGAGGAAAAAGGCTGCGGCAGCCCCTATTTCACCTGGGTGTACGGCTGCCAGATCGCCGATATTGCGCTGGATACCCGCACCGGCAAGATCGCTATCAATAACGTCGTCGCCGCCCACGATGTGGGTAAGGTGATAAATCCCGTCGGCTTTGCCGGTCAGGTGTACGGCGGCGTGCTGCAGGGAATGGTGGGATACGGCATGCTGGAGGATTTCAATACCGAAAACGGAGCGGTGAAATCAGAGAATTTTGACACCTATCTGCTGCCCACAATCCAGGATATGCCCAATATCGATATTATCGCCGTCGAAAACCACGACAACGCCGGGCCTTTAGGCGCCAAGGTCATCGGCGAGCCGGTCCTTGAGCTGGGAGCGGCGGCGCTTAATAACGCGGTCTGCTTCGCCCTGGAGAAACGGAACCGCCAGCTTCCCCTTACCCTTGAGCGCGTCCGTTTGGGCTATAACCTGAAAAAACCCGAGCGCCAGAGCGAACTCATGGCGGAGGGAGCGGAGCATAAGCAGGTTCTGCGCCTCAATACGCTGCGGATGGCGACGCCGAAAAATCTGGACGAAGCGCTGCTGATGCTGGCGCAGGAAAATAGCCGGCCCATCGCCGGGGGGACCGACGTACTGGTACAGGCGCGGCTAAAAACCGACGAGGTCGGGCTGGTCAATATTGCGGGGCTTCAGGAGCTGAAGCAGATTGAAGAGGCCAACGACGAGCTGATTATCGGCTCAGGCGTCTGTTTTACCGATTTGGTCAGGCACCCGCTGATTAGGGCGCGCTACCCGCTGCTGGTCACGGCCTGCAAAACTATTGGCTCTCTCCAGCTTCGCAACCAGGCCACCGTCGGCGGGAATATCGTCAACGCCGCGCCCTGCGCCGACTCGGTTCCGCCGCTCATTATCTATGACGCCAGGCTGGAGCTGCGCAGCCGTACCGGCCTGCGCCAGATAGCCCTCAGCGACTTTATCGTCGGCGGCTACCGCACAGCGCTGAATCCAGGAGAAATAGTCACCAGGGTCATATTACCTGCCCCGCCCGCGCAGCTCTCACAGCAGCGGTATTTACAGCTGGGACGCCGCAACGCGCTGAATATCACCCGGCAAAGCCTGACGGGCGTATTCGCATTTTCTGGCGATGGCACCCTGGCGCTCTGCCGCCTGGTTGATGGCGCCCTGCTCAGCAAGCCGCAACGGCTGACGGAGGTTGAGTCCTGCCTGACGGGGTTCGTCCTCGATGAGAAGCGAATTGAGGACGCGACGCAGGCGCTGAACAAAATAATGCATCAGGCGATAGGCGGACGCTGGTCTGCCCCTTACAAAATACCGGTATTTGAAGATATGTTCCGACAAATGATGCAGGAAACGCTGGCAGAGCAGAAGGTGGCAAAAAATGAACCGAATTGAGCTGAAGGTCAATGGTATTCGCATCAGTCGCGAAGTGGACGATAACACCCGCCTGCTGGATTTTCTGCGGGAAGAGCTGCGGCTAACCGGCACCAAGGAGGGTTGTTCCGTCGGGGAGTGCGGGGCCTGCACGGTAATCATGAATGAAAAGTCGGTCTGCTCGTGCCTTCTGCTGGCCGCGCAGTGCCACGGCGCGGAAATCACCACAATTGAGGCGCTGCAGCATGATGCCGTCGGGAAAAAGCTGCAGAATGCGTTCGTGCGCCACGGCGGAGTGCAGTGCGGCTTCTGCACGCCGGGGGTACTGATGAGCACTAAGGCCTTGTTAGATCAAAATCCTCAGCCTACCGATAGCGAAATTTGTGAAGCTCTGGAGGGGAATCTCTGCCGCTGCACCGGCTATCAGCCAATTATCACCTCGATAAAAGCAATACTGAAGGCTTGAGTTTGAGGCGCTCCCCGGACGCGTTGATATCCGGGGGCGCCGATACTCGCGGAGGGCGTATGCCTGTTAAAGAGTGTTTGATTCTTGCCGCCGGAATGTCAACCAGGATGGGTACCTGGAAAATGATGTTGCCCTGGGGAAAGGGCACCGTCCTGGACAGCGCCATCGCCGATGCGCTCTCCTTCTGCGATCGGGTTATCCTGGTGACCGGCTTCAGAGGGGCCGAGCTGCATCAGCGCTATGCGCATCATCCCGATATTGAGCTGGTTCATAACGCCAGCTATCAGGAAGGCATGTTTTCATCCATCCAGGCCGGGGTGAAGCATATTAAAGCGCGGCATTTTTTTATCGCCTTAGGCGATATGCCGGCAGCAGGCGCCGGCGTTTATGCTTCGTTGTGGCGCCAGCGCCGGGAGACGTGCCTTATCCCGGAGTATCAGCAGGGTCGGGGCCACCCGGTGCTGCTGCCGTTTTCGATTATTGAAAAAATAGGCTCTGCCGGAGCCGACGATAACCTCAAAACGGTCGTTCATCAGTTCGGTAGCCAAACCGTCGGCGTGCAGGAAAGCGGCATTCATTGGGACGTTGATACCCCGCAGCAATATCAACAGCTGCTGTCCCGATGCCAGGCCCATCGGCACCAGCAACGCTGACGGGCTGAAGGCGATCTACTTGTCGATCCTACCGATCCCCTCGCCGATGCGGACCGGGCCGGTCGCGAAATAGCCTCCTGCCGGGGCGACGGCTAAAAATCACCGCCATGCGGATCGCCGGAGGCCGCCGGGTCTGCATCCTCCACCAACCTATCCCGGCGATAATGTCCGGGAGCCACGGCCATCACCCGCTTAAAGGCGCTGCTGAACGCGCTTTCGGAAGCGTACCCTACCTTTGCGGCCACCTCGGCGATCGCCGCCCCCGCCAGCAGCTCGCGCCGCGCCAGGTACATGCGCCACTGGGTTAAATAAGCCAGCGGCGGGACCCCAATTTTTTCGCGAAACCGCACCGCCAGCGAAGTTCTCGACATCCCGGCGCTTTTTGCCAGCGCCTGCAGGGTCCAGCTGCGGGAGGGGTCGCCGTGAATGCAGCTGAGCACGATGGAGAGCCGCGGGTCGGCAAAGCCCTTCAGCCATCCCTTATCGTCCGCCGGCGCGTCGGCAAGCCAGGCGCGCAGCGTCTGGGTAAAGAGCAGCTGGGTCAGCCCGGCCACCATGCTTGAGCGTCCGGGACGGCTGCTTTTCATTTCGACCACCAGTTGCCTGAGCAGCCAGGAGAGCGGTTCTGCTTCGGCCGCGCCGCCGCGCACGTGGATCAGCGGCGGCAGCCCGCTCAACAGCAGCGCCTGGCGATCGGCATCAAGCCGCACTTTGCCGCCGAGCATGGTGAAATCCTCTCCCTGCCCCAGGCGATACCGATCGTCGTCGTCGCGTTCGATCGGCGCCTGCCCGGCATCGGGTAGCAATTCGGCCGCGCTGGCCAGCGTCAGGGTACGCGTGCCGTTGGTAATCAGCACGTCGCCGCTCTCCGCCAGCAGCGGAGCCGGCATGTCATCGAGCAAATACCAGCAGCGCCCCTGCGTTACCGCACAAAACTTAATCGAGTCGAGGTTGGCGAAACGCCGCGCCCAGGCCCCGCCGGCCACCAGGCGGCCGGAGAGATCGCAGCGCACCTGCAGGAAATCGAGCAGGTCCGATAGCGGGTCAACGCTTATATTTGAACTATTACGCATAAAAATAGCACTTTCACGGCTTCATCGTACGGTGACGGCACTCTACCATGTGACAACCCCCTTCGTCCCGGAGAACAGCTATGCTCACCCCTCAGTCTCCTGTTGTTTCAGGCTTCAGCGCAACCTCTACCCCCGAGGAGGTCATGCGTCACGTCGACCTCAGCGGAAAATGCGCCATCGTCACGGGCGGTCACGCGGGAATTGGTCTGGAAACCGTCAGGGCGTTGCGCTCCGCCGGCGCCAGAATCATCGTTCCCGCCCGCGATGTGGCAGCGGCCCGATCCGCCCTTGCCGGTATGCCGGACGCCATCGTGCTGCCGCTGGATCTGCTGGATCCGGACTCCATTGACCGCTTCGCCAGCGCCGCGCTCGCCGAAACCGACGCCGTCGATATTCTGCTGAATAACGCCGGTATTATGGCCCCGCCGCTCTCCCGCGACGCCCGCGGGTTCGAATCGCAGTTTTCCACCAACCATCTCGGCCATTTTCAGCTGACGCTGCGGCTTTGGGACGCGCTCGTCGCCTCGGGGAGCGCGCGCGTCGTGGCGCTGTCATCCCTCGGGCACCGCTATTCCGCGGTCTGCTTCGACGATATCCACTACCGCCAGCGGCCCTACGATCCCTGGCGGGCCTACGGCCAGTCGAAAACGGCCAACGCCCTGTTTGCCGTACATCTCGACCGACTCGGCGAGCCGTTGGGCATTCGCGCTTTTGCGGTACATCCCGGCAGGATCCCCGCTACCGGGCTGAGCCGCTTTATGAGCGCGGAGGAGAAGGCGGCCGTCGCCCAGGCGGCGCAGGTTGGGCCGGACTTTGTACCTTCGCCCCTGAAAACCGTGGCTCAGGGCGCGGCGACGAGCCTGTGGGCGGCCACCAGCCCGCAGCTGGCCGGAATGGGCGGGGTGTACTGCGCGGACTGCGACATATCGTCGCCGGTCGCCGACGATAGCCCCGACGTCAGCGGCGTGCGCCGCTGGGCGATAGACCCCCTGCAGGCCGGGCGCCTGTGGGACCTTTCGCTCAGGATGATCGGACAATAATTTTTTCACCCGCAGGAGAACGCTATGCCGCTTAATCACTACATTACCCTGGGACGCTCCGGGCTACGGGTCAGCCCGTACTGCCTCGGCACCATGACCTTTGGCGAAGAGTTTGGCTGGGGCGCCAGCCCGCAGGAATCGTTTGCCATGCTCGATGAGTACCGAAGCCGCGGCGGCAACTTTGTCGATACCGCCAATATCTACACCGCCGGTCATTCGGAGCAGATTGTCGGCGACTATATAAAGCACCACGCGGTGCGACGCGATGAGCTGGTGCTGGGCACAAAATTTTACTGCAACCTCTTTCCCGGCGATCCAAACGGCGGCGGCGCGGGGCGCAAGGCGCTGATTCAGCAGTGCGAGGCCTCGCTAAAACGCCTGCAGAGCGACTATATCGATATCTACTGGCTGCATAACTGGGACCGGGGCGCGCCGATTGAAGAGACGCTGCGCGGGCTCGACGATCTGGTCACCGCCGGCAAAATTCGCTATATCGGCTTCTCAGATATTCCGGCGTGGAAAACCGCCGAAGCGCAGACCATCGCCCGCTTTCGCGGCTGGGCGCCGGTTATTGCGCTGCAGCTCGAATACTCCCTGCTGGAGCGAACCGGCGAAGGGGAACTGTTCCCGCTGGCGCAGGAGATGGGCATGGGGATTATGCCCTGGTCACCGCTCAAAAGCGGCTTCCTGAGCGGTAAATTCAGGCGCAACGGCGAAGGCAGCGTCGACACCCGCCGCAGCGGCATGGTCGGCATGCCGTCGCCGGCGGACTACGATGTTATCGACACGGTGGTTGAGATCGCCTCGGCGCTTAACGTCAGCCCGGCGGCGGTGGCGCTGGCGTGGGTCAGGTCGCAGGCGGGGGTCAGCGCCACGCTGATTGGCGCCCGGCGGCTCGATCAGCTGAAAACCAACCTCGACTCGCTTGAGGTCAGGCTGTCGGCCGGGCAGATCGCCAGGCTCAGCGAGGTTTCGCAGCCGAGGCTCAACTTCCCGGCCGAAAACAACGCCACCCTGGCGCCGATGCTCGCTTTCGCCGGCATGACCGTGGATGGTAAAACGATCCCTCCTTTCACCCTTCACGCCTCCTGAGAGGAGGCGATCGCGGCCCGGCCCGCGCGGCGTTTATCCCCCGCCGCGGGCGGAGAAGCTAATCCAGGTCGCGGTGGCACTGATGGATGATGTCAGACAGCGCGCCTTGTACCTGCCCGTCTCTTTTGTCATAGAAGAAATTGACCAGCGTCTTTTTGCCCGATTTACCCATGTCGATATTCGCCACCGCATCGTGGTCTCTCAGAAGATTATATCTTTTATCGCCGTTGGGCAGCGGATCGTCTTGCTCAAGATAAAATTGATGGCGGAGTGACTGATACTGCAGACATTCCTGGGTGCGTTCTACGCTGGCGGAGAAATATTCCTCTTTCAGTTCGGTATTTTTGACCTTATCGATAAAGCCCGAACATCCTGACAGCATGGCCATAATGGCGGCCAGATAAATTAGTTTAAACATCAGCTTTCTCTGCGGGTTAAAAGGGGTAATGCGACGCTATTGTCCGCGAGTCCCCCTCAACCAGCTATCAACAATAACCACTAAGGCCCTGAGGAGAAAGGCTGGTTACGCCCCGCCGCGCAGCATCGTGCAGAAGGCGCAGTGGCAGCCGGGGACCGGCGTCGCGCTGCAGGTCCCCAATATTGAGGTCTGAAAACCGGCGTCGTTGTGGCTATAGAAATTGCTGACGATGCTCTCTTCCGCCTTTTTCAGCTGGGAGGCGCTTACCTCCGCAGAAGCCGCGCTTTTAGCCTGGAAGGCATAGGCCGCCGGGGAACTAAAGGCAACGGATAAAAGTACTATGCGATAAATTTTCATATCTGAAACGCGTCCCGGGCCAGTTATTGATGCGAAAACCCTACCACAGCGCCCATTCGGCGCCAGCGGTATATTGCACAATAAATACATTGTTACAATATAACATCCAGCTTTACGCGGGTCGCAGGCTATCCAGGACGGAGCGCTTTGTTTATATTGCGGATGTTATCATATAACACCATCGGTTCTTCGTCTCAGCGGTAACCTCAGCAGATCGTTTGCCCGGGTTGAGGGGGCAAGGACGGATCAACTGGAGAGTCTATGGCGCAGCCCCCCTCACCCGAGAGTCGCCCTCGGGTCACTTCGCGAAGCCGACGTTTGCTTATCGCACAGGCTATTCTGTACTGCCTTCTCGCTATCTCCGGCGCGATTTATCTCTTCCTGCAGCTGTTTTCCGTCACGGGGTTCTGGCTGCCCGTGACGCGCCTGATGCTCGCCGCGGTGCTGGTCGCGCTGGCGTTTGTGGAAAACGCGTTACGCTGCGAAGGCGGCGGGATGCAGGACTCGCCGTCCGCCAATAGCGCGGAGGAAGAGCCGACTCTTCTGCGTCGCGCGCTGCCGGAAAACGTGCAGGCCTGGCTCCGCCATTTCCATCAGCATCTGGCGACCACCCTGATCGCCGCCGCGCTGGCCGGCGCCTTTGCCATCGCCAATATCGCGGATGACCGGTCCGTTGACCAGGCCGATGCCCCGCGGCTGATCGCCGTCGCTTTCTTTATTCTGCTCTGTTTTACGCTGCTGCTGCTCGAACGCATGCTCAGCTTCCGCCTCCTTCGCGACTGGCCTCATCAGCAGCAGCACGTGAGCTTCGCTCGCTTCATGCTCAGCCTCTTGCTGCTGCTCACCCTCTCGCTGCTGGCGGCGATGGCTTTCCCCGCGCCCGCGCTGTGGGGTATTAAGCTGGCGAGCCTGATGATACTGCTGGTTGCGCTGGAGTATGTGCTGCGCGCCCTGACCGCGATGGCCTCTCCCCTCCCGCCGAACGCCGCCCCCCGCTTTCTGACCCGCAGCCTGCTCGCCGGGCTGTATCAGTGGCCGCCGCGGCCGCTGCTGCGCGCGCTGGACTCATTTCAGCAGCGCTTTGGCGTCGATCTGCGCCAGATTCAGGCGTTTCGTCTGATGGGCAGCCGGCTTTTACCGGTGACCGCGGGGATCGCCGCGCTGGGCTGGCTGCTCAGCGGGCTGACGGAGGTGCAGCTGCATCAGCGCGGGATATATGAGCGTTTTGGCCGCCCGATCGCCGTTCTGGCTCCCGGCCTGCACGCCGGGCTGCCCTGGCCCTTTGGCCGGGTGGTCGCCGTCGAGAACGGCGCGGTGCATGAACTCCAGCTCAGCGATATCGCCGAAGCCGCGCAGGCGGATCTCCAGCCCAACGACGCCGCAGAAGGCCCGGCACCGCAGAGCAGCTGGCGGCTCTGGGATAGCAGCCACGCCACGGACCAGTCCCAGGTCATCGCCAGCGCCGCTATGGACAAGCAGAATTTCCAGATAGTGAATATGGATATCCGCGTGATCTGGCGCATTGGCCTCAGCGATCGGGATGCGCTTAACAGCCAGTATCAGACCGAAGACCTGGCGGTGATGATTCGCAGCATCGCCCGTCAGATACTGGTGACCCAGTTTGCCAGCAAGCAGCTCGATGAACTGCTTGATGAGCAGCGGGCGACGCTGGCTACCGCGCTCAGCCAGCAAATCCAGCAGCGTCTTACGACCCTCAATACCGGCGTGGAGCTGCTGTTCACCCGCATAGAGGCCATTCATCCCCCCGCCGGAGCGGCCAACGCCTATCACGGGGTGCAGGCCGCGCAAATCGCGGCAAATGCGCTGATCGCGCGCGAACAGGGCTATGCGGAGAAGGTCGGCCGCGAAGCGCAGCGTAACGCCCTGACCGGCCTGAATAACGCCGAGGCCTCCGCCGCCGAAAACCGGTCGCGGGCGCGGGCCGCCGCGGTGACCTTCTCTGCGGAACAGCAGGCGTGGCAGCAGGCGGGAGAGGCGTTTATTACCGAGCGACGCTATCACATTTTGAGCCAGGCGCTGGCCCATACTCCGCTGCTGATCCTCGATAACCATCTTCAGGGGACCAGCGAACCGGTGCTCGATCTCCGTCAGTATCCCGCTTTATCCGACAGTACCGCCCCACAGAAGGCCAGCACACCATGAAGATCCGCGCGATAACCGCCACCCACGTAGCCCCGAATGCCGTTAAGCGGCAGATCTCTCCGCCTGCCCCGCTGCGCCGCAGGCGCGGCATTCGCCTCGGCGTGGCGGCATTTCTGGTCACGCTGGCGGTATTAACCGCCTGCCTGCTGGAAGTCCGCGCCGGGAGCGCCACCGTGGTGACCCGCTTTGGCGATCCGGTACGCGTCCTGCTCGCCCCCGGCCTGTCATGGCGGCTGCCGGCGCCTTTTGAAACGCCGCTGGACGTCGATCTGCGCATTCGCTCCACCTCCAGCGGCCTGCAGGACGTGGGCACCCGCGACGGATTACGGGTGCTGGTGCAGGCCTGGGTTATCTGGAAGGTCAAACCCGATAACGACAACGTGCTGCGCTTTATTCGCGCCGTGCAGAACCAGCCGGACGAGGCCGCCCGCCAAATCCGCACCTTTATCGGCTCCGCGCTGGAGACCACCGCCAGCAACTACGCGCTGTCGGATATCGTTAACGTCGACGCTAACAAAGTCAAAATAGCCCAGCTGGAGAGCCAGTTGCAGTCGCAGCTGCAGGCCCAGCTGCTGAAAAGCTACGGCATTGAACTGATCCAGACCGGGATCGAGCGCCTGACCCTACCGGCCGTCACGCTGAACGCCACGGTGGATCGCATGCGCGCCGAGCGCGAAACCATCGCCACCGAACGCACCGCCGAAGGCAAACGTCAGGCTGCGGAAATTCATTCCCGGGCGGATCGCGATGCGCGCATTCTGCAGGCCGACGCCGCGGTGAAAGCGGCGGCCATTAGCGCCGATGCCCAGCGCGACGCGGCCGGCATCTACGGCAAGGCGCGGGCCAGCGACCCGCAGCTGTATGACCTCCTGCGTTCGCTGGATACGCTCAGCACGATTGTTAACGCCAGCACCCGCCTGGTGCTGCGTACCGATGCGGAGCCGTTCCGCACCCTGGTGCAGGGCCCCACGCCGTTGACCGGGACGCAGCAGCCATGACCTCAGCATCGCCTGGCTCAACGCCCTGGGGACAGTCATACCGCATCGCCTTCTTTACGCTGTATGGCGCGGCTATTCTTGCCGCCGGCGCGTGGCTGTTCTCCTGTATCCATCCGGTCGCCCCCGACAGCCGGGCGGTGGTCTTTCAGTTTGGCAGGCCGATCCGCGTGGCGAACGCGGGGCTGCTGTTCGCCTGGCCGCATCCCGTCAACAGCATCGAACTGGTGCCGGCCGCCGAACGCATTCTCGAACGGGACGTGGCGGTGCTGCGCCGCGACCAGCAGCTGGAGCGGATCAACAACTGGGAGCGGGACGGCGATGCCGGCGCCGGAGCGGGCTATCTTTTAACCGGCGATGAAGGCGTGGTGCAGCTGGATGTCCGCGTATTCTGGCGGGTCAGCGACCCGATCCGCTTCGCGCTACAGCGTCCGCATATCGAGCCGCTGATCGATCGCCTGACCGAACGCGCCGCCGCGGTCGTCTGCATGGAGCGCGGTCTGGACGCGATTCTGGTTGCCAGACCGGAAACCCCGCAGAACGATCGCCACTCGGCGGAGGAGCGTATCCGCCTGCGCACCGACTTCAGACACAACATGGCACAAAGCCTGGCGCAGATGGCCGCCGGCGGCAACGATCCGGGCATCGTCATTGAGCGTGTCGATATCGTTTCATCGCTGCCGGCGAACGCGGTGGCGGCCTTCAACGCCGTGCTCACCGCCAGCCAGCAGGCAGATAAGGAGATCGCCAGCGCGCGCACCGCGGCCACGCTGCTGAGCCAGCAGGCGCAGCAGCAGGCGGATCGCACCATTCAGCAGGCGCAAGCCAGCCGTCAGGAAACCCTAGCGAAGGCCAGCGTTGATACCCGAACCATCCTGCAGCTGGCGCAAACCCGGCGCGACGGGAGCGACGGCGGATTGCTTCTACGCCTGTGGCGCGACGCGGTCAGCCGCATTCTGTCGCAGGCGGGACAGGTTATTACCGTCGCCCCCGGAGACGACAGCCGCCTGATCCTTCAGGGCCTTCCCCCCCAGCCGGCCACGCCGCCGGCCAGCGAGAAATCACCATGAGCCAGTCGTGCAGCCACGGACATATTCACTTTAGCCAACATCTCCAGACTCCTGCGGAGCAGCGGCGGATGGCGCGCCGGCTGACGCTGGCGATGATAACCATCGGGCTGCTGTTGCTCAGCCTGCTCTGGCGCGCCGTCGCGCCGGATCAGCCGGCGATCGGCGATATTCTGGCCGCCGTTGCCTGGCTGCTGGTTGCCGTGCCGGTATTCCGGGCGGGCTGGCACAGCCTGCTGCATCCGGATCTCCACGGGGTGACCGACCTGCTGATCGTGCTGGCGATGCTGGGCGCGTGGGCGCTGGGCGATCTGATGACCGCCGCGCTGCTGCCGGTGATCATGATTTTCGGCCACATTCTGGAAGAGCGCAGCGTCATGGGCACCCGCCAGGCCATCGCCGGCCTGAGCAAGCTGGCGCATAGCCGCGCGAGACGCCTGCGCCAGGACGGAGCGCTGGAAAATATCGGCAGCCAGCAGCTGCGCCCCGGCGACGTGGTTGAAGTTCGTCCAGGCGATCAAATTCCCGCCGACGGGAAGATCCTCTCCGGTAATGCCAGCCTCGACGTGGCGTCCATTACCGGTGAATCGGTCCCGGCGGAGGTCTGCCCCGGAATGTCGGTCTTCGGCGGAACGCTGAACCTCAACGGCCTGCTGCGCGTCGAGATTACCCATACGGGCGAGCACTCCACCCTCGGGAAAGTGCTGGCGCTGATGCAGGACGCCGAGCGGGCAAAACCGCCCATCACCCGAATGCTGGAACGCTACGCCGGACATTATCTGATCCTCGTGCTGCTGATCGCCGCGACGACCTGGTTTTTGACCTACGACAGCCAGGCGATGCTGGCGGTGCTGGTCGCGGCCTGCCCCTGCGCCCTGGTGCTCTCCGCCCCGGCCACCTCGATGGCGGGGATCGCGGTGGCCGCCCGGCACGGCATCCTGATCCGCAACGCGGCCTTTCTTGAAGAGCTGGCGGACGTTGATGCGGTCATTATTGATAAAACCGGCACCCTGACCCAGGGGCGGCTGCGGCTGGTCGACGTGGTTCCGGCAACCTCGCGCCCGCGCGAATCTCTGCTGCGGCTGGCCTCGGCGCTGGGCGCCGCAAGTAATCACCCGGTGAGCCGGGCGATGGTCGGCGCGCTTCCGACAGATGAAGAGATCCCGCTGCGGGACGTGGAGGAGATTCAGGGTTTGGGGGTCGTCGCCACCACCGATGCCGGCCGGGCGCTGCTGGGACGAAGAGAGCTATTCGACCGCTATCAGATCGACGTCGCGCCGCTCCCCGACCACGATGGCCCGACGGTCGGTATCGCTGAAGGCGGCGTTTTTCTCGGCTGGCTGCTGCTCGACGATACGATCCGCCCCGAGGCGCCGGAGGCCATCGGGATGCTGCAAAATCTCGGCATCGGCCGCTTCCTGCTGCTGACCGGCGATCGCCTGGCCGTCGCGCAGCGCGTGGCCCAACGGACGGGAATTGGCGAGCTGGCGGCCGAAGTTCTTCCGGCCGAAAAGCTGCAGCAGGTGCAGCGGGCCGTCAGTGAAGGGTGGCGCCCGATGGTGGTTGGCGACGGGATCAACGATGCGCTGGCGCTCAAGGCCGGCGCCGTCGGTATCGCGATGGGCAGCAACGGCGCCGATATCGCGCTGGCTTCCGCCGACGTGGTGCTGACCGGCAGCGACTTACGCCGCCTGCCGCTGGCGGTAAGGCTCAGCCGCCAGTGCCGCGCCACCCTGCGGGTCAACGTATTTATCGGCCTTGGCTGGACCATTTTAATCGTGATTGCCGCGGCGATGGGGCTGCTCGGCGCGGCGGGAGCCCTGGTGGCGGCGATATTGCACAATCTCAGCACGCTGCTGGTACTGCTGAATACCGGGAGGCTGCTGCAGTTCGACGCCCGACGCGGGAAAGATGAGAACGCGGGCAACGAGCCGCGCTCGTAAAAACAGGCGCGCTGCGGCCCAGGGCTGGCACGGCGCTGCCGGGGCCTGGCGGGTCAGCGCGCAGGGAAATTTAATGCTCTGGGTTGAGAAAGCGGCAAACGACAAAAAAGCCCGCTGAAGAAAACTTAAGCGGGCTTTTTAAATATAGCTTCGCGGACTAAATGCAATGTTTGTCTCTCTCATTTGACCCCCAAAAACTAAATTTTTCGCCTTAAATGGAACGCTTATTAAGAGCCAAAGATGAAGTATTCTTTGCGATGTGATTTTTTTCGCGATTGGTTGACCCTTGTTCACAATCCAGAGCAGGATTGCCTACAGGCCGCTGCCGCTGCGGTTTCAAAGGGGCCCTGAAGATATCAGGAAAGAGCAGGAGAGCGAAATGATGGTAACCTTCACAATCCCATACGTAATATTTATTATTGGTGTTGCCTATAACATCCAGCAAACGTTAGATGCCACAGGAATATCCCTTGTTACACCTCTAGCAATCGATTCCAGCGGCTATGCCATGATCACGGCCTTTGATATCCAATATGGTATCGGGTTTTTAGTTTTCTTTCTGTTGATATATTTGATGTTGCTTTTTGTTTTTTCTATGGTCGCCGCCTACTGCGTTGGACGATGGAAAGGATTGCTGGCTGGGGTATTTATTTGGTGCGTTCCGGGAACGCTTTCGGTCTTAGGGTATTGGCCTAAAATTCAATTCTTGCCAGAGATTTATAACGTCTGGGGTGCAGGCTATTTAGGTAGCGCGGTGGGCATGACCTGCCTGCTCATCATGGGATTAATTACCGGCTGGAACTTATTTATCATTCTTACGGATATCTTTAGCTTACAGGACCGATTTCGCCATTTCTACGATCATGTTTGGTACTCAATGGCAATTGTCGCAGCGGTATTTTTTGTTGCTGATACCGGCGCTGGAGAGAATCAACGGCACCTGCAGGATGACACTCAACAGTTCCAACAGGCAAGCACCTATCTGGCAGATCAGCTTCGCCAGTACGATCGGCATTGTGCTCAAGAAAAGCTAAATTTGGCATCGTGTGCCTGGGCTCATCGTATGCGGCAAGAGTTGGCAGAATATGCCACCTACAATGATAAATTAATTCTCGCGCTGGTGCCGAAAACAACCCGCGAAATCTACATTATTTATAACAGAGATGCCGACAATAATACTGCCAAAAAAATCCGCGAGGAGCTTGATACATATAATCAAGCAACCTGTCAAAATGGCCCTGGCTCGTACGATTGTGTAAGGACACCGTCCGTTTATTGTTTAATCAGCGATCCGCCAAAGAATTTTTATGATTATTCTCACCACCAAACGATCGTTGCGAACGAATGTATTATTCCAACGTTAGTCCTTTTACAAAAAAGAATTGCTAGTGAAACGAAGAAAGTCAGCGCATCTTCCGAACAAAAGCATATACGCTGGTTTTTCTACTTTTTACTTTCTGTCCTTGCCGGCGGTAAAGTCGCTAATGCAACCGCACGCTGGAGCAAATCTGGCAAAAACAGGGCCGGTTTAGGGGATAAACGTCGGATAATCGGTATGACAAGCGCCGCCTGGGAATTTTTGATTGCATCTTCCCGGCAGATTTTCTGCATTCTCAATCGATTATTTTGTCGGTTATTAACGCAGTGCGCAAAGCTAAGAACGGCAATTAAGCGGTCAGTAAACGGAAGGCCGACAGAAGATCGTGATGAGACGTAGGGCCGGCTACCCGCATAGCGCGGGAAAGATGCCTTCGGTGAGGATACGGTTGCTGACATGCGCTCACCCCTGTTCCTGTAAGTAGCGATGGACAAATGTCACGGCCATCGCCCCCTCGCCAACGGCGGACGCAACGCGCTTCACGGAACCATGTCTGACATCCCCCGCGGCAAAAGAGCCGGGCACGCTGGTTTCCAGATAAAATGGCTGGCGGGCTAATGGCCAGTTCTCGGGCCAGCGGCTCTCTCCGAAGAGATCGGACCCGGTTAGCAGATAGCCTTCAGAGTCGCGCAAAATATGCGTTTCGCTGGCCCAGTCGGTGTTGGGCTGGCCGCCAATGCAGACAAAAAGTCGGGAACAGGCGTGGCGACTTTTTCCACCCGATAACCGGTCGTGAAGAGTAATCGCCGCGAGGGAATCCTCACCGTCCAGCTCAGCTATCTCGCTATTGAAGATGACCTTTATATTGGCTTTTGAGGCGATACGCTGGATTAAATACGTCGACAATGTTTGAGACAGGCTGCTTCCCCGTACCAGCATCGTGACCTGAGCAGCATATTCAGCAAAGTGCATCACCGCCTGGCCTGCCGAGTTGCCGCCCCCCACCACATAAACATGGTCATTCGCGCAATAAGGCGCCTCTGCTGCTCCGGCGCCATAAAACAGGCCGTGCCCGAGGAACTTATCTTCCCGGGGTAAATTAAGGCGGCGATACTCAACGCCGGTAGCGCAGATATTGGTTCTGGCGGTCAGCGTCTCGCCATTGGCAAGACGAACATGGATTTTGCCATCCTTAAAATGGGCCTTCACCCCTTCACTCATGGTTACCAATTCAGCGCCAAACTTAATCGCCTGCTTACGGGCCCGGTCCGCCAGCGCAGCCCCGGAGATCCCTTCGGGAAAACCGAGATAATTCTCGATTAATGAACTGGTACCCGCCTGGCCGCCTGGAGCCTGGCGCTCAATTAATATGGTTCGCAGACCTTCGGATGCGGCATAGACGGCGGCGCTTAGCCCTGCAGGGCCCGCGCCGTAAATGGAGACGTCATATTCACGATATTTGGGCAGCGTGATGTGGCCTAAATAAGCGGCGATATCATGCAGTCCCGGGGCGAACAGGCGAACCTGTCCCGGAAATTCAACAACGGGAAGACGCAGGTCATTGAACCCTGACACCCCTAATGCCGACAAACACTCTTCTTCACTATTTAGTTCAATCCATTCAAAGGTAACCGCGCTACGCGCCAGATAGTCCCGAAGCAGATAGCCTTCCGGCGATCCCGCCCGGCCATAAATGCGTATGCTGTTTGTTTCTTTATCGGTCATTTTTAGCAACCTCACCATGCAAGGATTGAAGAGCATCAGACGTTCAGAGAGCGGGCTTCTCCTGAGGTTTACGGGCAATCGCCCTCATGATGGCATCCTCGATAAGATTTAACGGCTGCGCGCCGGAAATCGTCTCGCCTTCAATGTCAAAATTCGGTACGCCGCGGATCCCGGTGGCGAAGCTGATTGCCGCTCTGGTCTCTTTTGCGCCAGCATCGCTGGTGAGGTAGGCCAGCGCTTCCGCTCTGTTGAGGCCGTTTTCCCCGGCGATATCAGCCAGAACGGCCACATCCCCGATATCGCGGCCCTGCTCAAAATAGCCATGGAAAATCCCATTGGCGACGGCATCAGCGACGCCATGCCGGTGGGCCAAATTCATCAGACGATGCGCGCGGAAGGTGTTCGGCGTCTTCTGCATTGCGTCGTAATTAAACGCGATATCATCCTCCGCGGCAGCCAGAATGGTTTTTCTGTCCAGCGACTGGCTGTACTCCCAACTGCCAAATTTGGCGGAACGGTAGTTCTTACGATCGACGCCTTCTACCGGCATCGTGGGATTAAGCTCGTAGGGCTGCCAGAGAATTGTCACCTCCACATCATCGGGTAAACGACGAATCACCTTTTGCAGACGGCGTTCGCCAATAAGGCACCACGGGCAAATAAAATCAGAGGTGAGCTTGACGGTAATATTCATATTGACTCCTGCTGGCTATGAGTGGGTCGGGAACATCATTGCGTTTAAAAGATTATTTAGGCGAAAGATGAAATACATTACGGGCGCTACGGCGTATTGATATTTAATATCCTGATGATGATGACATATCAATTGACATCAGGCGGTTGCCCATGTTCATTCCCACCTGCTTCAGATATTTACCGAGATGCCGCTGCTCCGGCTCCCAGCGCGCTAAAGCGGCATCGATATCGTCAGGATAATTCAGAAATGCCCACCGTAATGCCAGGGCATTTGCCGCCGCCTTGGAAGTGCTTGCCGCCGTGTGTGGGCGTGGAATAGACGCCGCATCGCCAAGCAATAGCACCCGATCTTTCACCATGCTATCAACGGCCAGATCGCGAATAGATTGCGCGAAAGGCTCTTTTGTCGCCAGCACCACGTCTCTGAACCCTGGCGGTAGCATCCGCGCGGCCTCTTCATAAATATGGTTTTTCCATTTTTGCGCGATGACGCCTTCAGGTAGAGAATGCCCGCGCATTACGCCATTTTTATCGGTCATCACGGATTCGCGAGTCGCGTCGTCCATAACGCGATACCACACCCAGTTATAAAGCCGATGCCCCGGACGCAGATCGTTATTTATCCCCGGAACGAGGTAGCCCAGAATCTGCGATCCCTTATTATCGGCAAACGCAAAGTTGCCATGAAGATCGAGCCGGGCACGCTCCGGCAGCCGATCTTCACGAATCAGCCCTCGCCAGGCGATATAGCCAGAATAAGTCGGGGTTTCACCCGGCCAGAGCAGCTGGCGGACGGTGGAGTTATTGCCATCGGCGCCAATCAGAATGTCGCCTTTTATATAGCTACCGTCCTCAAACCACGCGGTAACGCCCTCTTTTTGCGAATCGATACGCTGCAGTTTTTTCCCCTGATGGTAATTCTCTTTGCCGGTGGTGGTCAGTAATGTCGAATAAATTAATGACCATGAGGTTTGCATTTGTGGAGCTAATTGTTTGTATTCAACCGTACCGTCGGGATTATAAAAAATGCGGTATTGTGAACGAACACCCATCTCATCCCATTTTTTATTAACGCCGCTTTCCTGAATTACCTCCACCACCTGCGGCTGAAGCACGATGCCACCGCCCTGGCTATCCAGATTTTTTGCCGAGCGTTCGAAAATATCCACATCCCATCCGGCTTTTTTCATCATATTTCCGGCAAAAAGTCCGCCAAGAGAACCGCCAATAATAATGGCTTTTTTAGCTTGAGTAATATCTGACACAGGCACCTCCGCATTTTATTTATGCCACGCAGGTAAGGGTATAAATAATAATTAACTGTCTGGCTGCTGACGTTAACCATAACAGCCTCAGCGCTAGCGGAGAATACCAGCAAAACCGGAAACACTATTGCGTAGCATGCAAAGCTGACTGGTATTCCTTACTCAAAACAGGCTAAGGTAAGGACTCACCCAGGCGTTTTTCCTATAAGAGAAAGTTAAAGCTATGGATATGTTTTCGTCCTTACAGGCGCTGGTCGCGGTGGTTGAGGAAGGCGGATTCTCTTCCGCCGGGCGGCGCCTGTCGCTTGCCACCTCTTCCGTCACCCGACAAATTGACACGCTTGAGCAATATCTTGGAACGGTGCTGCTGGTTCGCTCAACCCGAAAGGTATCGTTAACCGGGGCCGGAGAGCGGTACTACCAGCATGCCTGCAGGATTATGGCCGATCTCTCCTACGCTAACTACGAAGCCCGCGATCACTCCGGTATGCCTCGCGGGATCCTCAGAGCCAGCCTGCCGGTATCCTGGTCACTGCAATATTTAGCCACTTTATTGCCTGAATTCATGAAGCAATATCCGCTTATCCGGCTTGAACTCGCTTTTACTGACGATGTGGTTGATCTGGCTGAGAACCGGCTGGATCTCAGCATCCGGCTGGGGAAAATTTCTGCGCAAAACGTCATTGCCAAAAAGCTGCTGTTGCAAAGGCGCGTTCTTTGCGCCAGCCCGGCCTATCTTGCTGAAAAAGGCGTGCCATTGCTGCCTGCCGATTTACGACGCCATAATTGCCTGCTTTTCTCCTACTCTTCCGGTCAGACAAAATGGTTTTTCTTCCGCGATAAAACGGAAGGCGTCAGCGTTGAGGGAAACCTTAGATGCAACAATTCTCAGATACTCAGGCAGGCGGCTTTGGGCGGGCAGGGTATTGCTTTGCTTCCTGACTGGCTGGTGAATAACGACGTTCAGCGCGGCGACCTGTTAGCGCTGTTTCCGGATATACGCGCTGATGTTACCGCTGACGAAGATGAATCCGCGGTGTATGCGCTTTATCATCCAAGCCGCCGCGACATTAAAATGGTAAAATTATTTGTCGATTTTATTTATCAGTTCCTCAACCAGCAGGCGGCAGAGGAAACTGATATTTTCTGCGGGAAGCCAGGCTAAAGCAGTACGCCTGGTTATTTATCTAAACTAGCGGCGGATAAACGCAAGCACATCTTGATTAAACTGCCCGGCATTTAGCTGAGCCAGACCGTGGCTGGCGCCGGGATAGATTTTCAGCTCAGCGCCTGCGATTATCTTCGCGCTCTTAATGCCTGCCGCAGCAATGGGCACAATTTGATCGTCATCGCCATGAATAATCAGGGCAGGTTTGTCGATTTTTTTCAGGTCGTCCGTATAGTCGACTTCGGAAAACTCGCGGATACAGTCATACTCCCCTTTGATGCCGCCCTGCATCCCCATCCGCCAGAACGATTCGACCAGGCCATCATTGGTGGCGATATTTTCGCGATTAAAGCCATAAAACGGTACCGCCAGCTCGCGGAAGAACTGCGAACGATTGGCTGCGGTGCCGGTGCGGATATTGTCGAAAACCTCCAGAGGCGTGCCCTGCGGGTTATCAGCCGTTTGCAGCATTAGCGGTGGAACCGCGCCGACTAACACCACTTTTGCCACGCGGGAAGATCCGTGACGGCCGATATAGCGGGCGACTTCCCCACCGCCGGTTGAATGGCCAATCAGTATCGCATCATGCAGATCAAGATGGTCGAGCAGCTCGGCCAGATCGTCCGCGTAACGGTCCATGTTGTTGCCTTCCCAGGGCTGCCCGGATGCGCCATGCCCGCGGCGGTCATGGGCGATAACCCTGAAACCGTTCTGCCCAAAGAAAAGCATTTGTGCGTCCCAGGCGTCTCCGGAAAGCGGCCATCCGTGAGAGAAAACAACCGGCTGACCTTTGCCCCAATCTTTATACGCGATGCGAACATGATCTGAGGTAGTGAAATGGCTCATTATCGTTCTCCTGAAATTAACGGCATTAATTAGGAAACTACATCCCGTGTCGGGTGCAGTTAACTTAAACGACAATGTCAGAGGTGATAATCCGGGGAATATACAACGTAGTTTTGCATCTGGTGCAACGCTGGCGCCGTTCAGGGTATCCGGCTGTTTTTATGTCCGCGCCGTGTTACGTGCTGAGCGCCAAATTTGCCCGATATGGAGGGAAAACTGAAAATGCACGGGAAGATTTTTCGCGCTTGCTCATTGAATCAAAATCACGAAGGGATTCTCAAAGAAACATGAAAAAGCCCGCTTAAGTTTCCTTAAGCGGGCTTCTCGAATTTGGCTCCTCTGACTGGACTCGAACCAGTGACATACGGATTAACAGTCCGCCGTTCTACCGACTGAACTACAGAGGAATCGTGTGAACGGGGCGAATATTAACGGCGACGCCCGGCCTTGTCAAAGGCTGTTTCGCACATTTCAAACCGTTTGCCGATTTATTCTCCACTTTGGGCGAAATTTGTCGTTTCGCCCAGAAAATGGTTAGGTTTCGCGCACCTGGCTTTTGTTTCGTGGATATTTCCACAGCCAGCGCCCGCTGACCATCCGGCAGTAGAACAGCGCGCCGCGTACCGCCCAGTCAAGCACCATCCCCAGCCAGACGCCAATCACGCCCATACCGAGTACGATGCCCAGCGTATAGCCCGCCACGACGCGGCAGCCCCACATCCCCAGCATCGACACCCACATGGTGTAGCGTACGTCGCGAGCGCCTTTAAACGCGCACGGCAGGGTCCAGGACATCGCCCAAATCGGCATAAAGAAGGCGTTCAGCCACAGCAGCTCTTTAACCACCACTTTGACATCCTCTTCGCTGGTATAGAACGAGGCGATCAGGTTAGCAAACGGCGCGGTTCCCCACGCAATTACCGTCAGGATGATGGTCGATAGCCAGAATACGTGCCACGCCTGGCGCTCCGCCTGCCCAATCTGGCCTTTTCCCAGCCGGGTGCCGGTAATGATGGTCGACGCGGAGCCCAGCGCGTTTCCCGGCAGATTAATCAGCGCGGCGAAGGAGAAAGCGATAAAGTTGCCGGCAATGACGTTGGTTCCCATGCCGGCGACGAACATCTGCGTCAGCAGCTTGCCGCCGTTGAACAGCACCGATTCGATGCTCGCCGGGATGCCAATGCCCATCACTTCCCAGATAATGGCAAAGTTAAGCGGTTTGAAGTAGCTCTTCAGCGAGATGCGCAGCGCGGGATTAAACCCGACGGCTAATACCCACACGATCGCCACCGCTCCGATGTATCGGGCGATGGTCAGCCCCAACCCTGCGCCGATGAAACCGAGGCCGGGCCACGAAAAAACGCCGTAAATCAGGATGCTGCTGATAATAATATTGATTATGTTCATCCCGCCGTTAATCAAGAGCGGAATTTTGGTATTGCCTGCCCCGCGCAGCGCGCCGCTGCCGATCAGCGCAATCGCCGCCGCCGGGTAGCTCAGCACCGTCAGCTCCAGATAGGTTAAGGCCATATCCTTCACCTGGGCCGAGGCGTCTCCGGCGACAATATTGATAATCTCTTTGCCGAAGGCGTGTATTACCGCCGCCAGCAGAATGGAGAACAGCGTCATAATCGCCAGCGACTGCCTCGCCGCCGCCCGCGCGCGTCGCGGATCGCGCTTGCCGAGGCTAAAGGCAACCACCACCGTCGTCCCGAGATCGATAGCGGCAAAGAACGACATGATCACCATATTAAAGCTGTCGGCCAGCCCAACCCCGGCCATCGCCTCTTTACCCAACCAGCTCACCAGGAAGGTACTGACTACGCCCATCAGCAAAACGCAGCTATTTTCCAGCAAGATGGGAACCGCCAGCGGGCTGATTTCACGCCAGTAAAGTACGCGATAACTCTTACGTTTTTTGAACCAGGATGTTCGTTCTACGGCCCTGCGTGCTGCGGATGTGACGTTCAAGGGAGACCTTAGTGAGAAAAGTTGAAACTACATTTCAAATGATGATAGAGAAATGCTAATCCTGCAAAGCATTTTTCCTTCTAAATTGTCGGTAATTACAACAAATTGTTGATAGAAGCGGCGGTTGACCGACAGGGGCGGAATAGATGTTTGACAAAAATTTTTTCGCCGCTAAGATACGACCCCACACGATTCCTCTGTAGTTCAGTCGGTAGAACGGCGGACTGTTAATCCGTATGTCACTGGTTCGAGTCCAGTCAGAGGAGCCATATTAAAGAAGCCCGCTTAAGGAAACTTAAGCGGGCTTTTTGTTTTTGTCGAGTTTGAGGGCCGGATAAGAGCACTAAGCCCGCCGACCTCCGCGCCCTGCCCTTGTCAACGTCAGTCTGCCGCTAAGTTGCCCCTGTTATTCTGTTTTTTATTGTCAGCGGCTCACCGCCGGTAAGTTTTTATGGCGTTAATTTAGCCATCAGAAAATACGTCAGAGGTGCTCTTTCCTGAGCCATAAATAAGAGAGTTTTAAGACACAACTCAATGCTCGGTCTATATATTTGCTGTAAATAAAAGCATGTTTTTAAAAACAGTATTGACAGTACTTTTAAAAGCGGTAGATTGGATTTTAACAGCGCTGGAATGGTAGTTCGCTGTTATAATTTGCGATAAAGGCTACGTATTTTGTTGTATGGGATTACGGGTGTTAAGAAGATTATTTTTTACACCGGTAATGTTTTAAGGTCATGCAGTTAGAGTCGTTAATCGCAAATCTGGGGGAAGTAGCGCGACGATGTAAGGCTATGTTTTAAGAGTTATTGTTTGCGATTGAGTTGTGTACGTTAGTTAAGTTAAATCATCGCAACGGAAGTCAAGCCACGCATCAAAGAGTATATGTCGCGAGGGGATGTACTTGTTTAAAGTGCCATTTTTTAGCGTTATGAAAATGGTGGGGTAGGTTAACAAGAAAATAGCGGGAGGTTTTAGTTAGTATCAGCACCCAATATTATCTGTGATAAACGTGTACATTTAAAGCAGTATCATGAGTAGTACCCATATTAAGTCCATGAATGTTAAACCTTAAATCAGTAGTTCCTTAAAAGCCCTGGCTGCAATGGTCAGGGCTTTTTTGTATCTGCGCCGTTGATTGCGGATATCCGCCTGTATGAACCGCCTCCTGAGTCCCCCGGCACGAGTGGCGGAACAGTCTCCTCGCCACCCGGCATGCCCGCAGGCTTCTCCTCCTTGCTGGCAGTCGCACGCGCCGTCGTATTATGCTCAACCATGCCGCTAAGGATGTAGTCTGATGACAATCGTAGCCGCCCATGCGCGAAACGGAGGTCATCATGATTTTTTTTGAGCTACGTCACTTCGCAGACATACCTGCACGGCCGGATCCGTCGGCGAACCTTACGCGCGGTACAGCGCCAGCTGGCGCTGGAAAACAGCGAGACCTGGAGGTGGCATGGAGGAAAAGGCAGACACCGTCAGATGTCTGCGAAATCAGCAAAGCGGCAGTTGATTAAAGGATCTACAGCGCCACAACGCGATAGTTGGCGATTCTTAATTCCGCTATTTGCTGCATATCGATATGGGACAAGGTGAAATCAAGGATCGCAAAGTTCTCGGCCATTCTCCCGGGGTTGGATGACATGGTGTTTGACTGAATGCCCGACTGTAAAATCCAGCGCAGAATAATTTGTGCCGGCGTCCTGGCATAATAGTCCGCCAGCCGCTGAATAAGCGGATATTTAAGTACCTCTCCCCGGGCTATCGAACAATACGATGATAGCGGGATCTGCGTCTCTACCGCAGCCTGCAGCAGATCGCGTTGATCGAGCAGAGGGTGAAACTCGACCTGGTTGACGACGAGCGGCGTGGCGATCTCGTCGCGTGCCGCCCCCATCTGCTCAGGCGAGAAGTTACTTAAGCCAATATATTTTGTCAGCCCCTGCCGCTGCGCCTGCTCCAGCAAACGCAACGTGGCGCTGAACGCCTGCTTTGGCGGGCTATGCAGCAGCAGCACATCCACCTGTTCAACGTTAAGCGCCGCCAGGCTGCGCGCCACCGAAGCCATAAACAGATCTTTGCGGTAATTCGCCGGCAGGACTTTCGTCGTGATGCAAAGCTCACCGCGCGCGACGGGATGACGGCTTAATACCTGCCCAATCTGCTGTTCGTTTTCATACATCTGCGCGGTATCGATCGCCCGATAGCCGATGCTCAAGGCATGCTCTAAGGCGGTGGTTAAGCGTTCTCCGCGCAGTTTATAGGTGCCAAAACCGCGGATAAACTCGGGCCGATAAAGAATATTCATATCTTTTTCCTCAAAGGACGGTTTTAGCGGCGCAGCGGCTGACTCGCAGCCTGCTGCCAGAGCGAGGCAATGTTAAACGCCGCCGACTCCAGCAGGGCGGCGGCTTCCCGCAGGGCGCGCTCGTAGGAGATAATGCCGGGGACCAGCGAAAACGCCGAGATTAAACCGAGCTCATACAGCGCTTCATATCCGCTGCCGAGCGAGCCGGCCAGCGCAATGCTGGGGCAACCGTGGGCATGAGCGCGGCTGATAACGCCGGCAGGCCCCTTACCGCCGCTGGTCTGTGCATCAAGCCGCCCCTCGCCGGTAATGACCAGATCGGCATCGCGCACCTGCGCATCGAAATGCAGCGTGTTGAGCACAATATCGATCCCGCTCGACATCTCTGCGTTCAGCACCCCCTGCAGCGTGGCGCCGATCCCGCCTGCGGCACCGCCGCCCCTCAGGCTGGCGATATCGTCCCCGGTTCTGGATGTGAGAATAGTGGCGATCCGCGCCAGGTTGCTTTCAATCCTGGCCGCCGTTTGCGCGGTTACCCCTTTTTGCGGACCAAAAACCGCGGTCGCGCCCTGCTCGCCGAGCAACGTATTGTTGACGTCGCAGGCCAACAGCAGCTCCACCTGGGCTAATCGCGGGTCCAGTCCGCTGAGGTCGAGATCGGCCAGCTCATCAAGCCCTCCGGCCCCCCAGGGAACGTCCTCCCCCGCGGCGGTGATACAGCGGCAGCCCAATGCCTGCAGCATACCAATCCCCCCTTCATTGGTGGCGCTGCCGCCCAGGCCGATAATGATTTTGTCGACGTCGCGATCCAGCGCCGCTTTAATCAGCTCCCCGACTCCGTAGCTGGTTGCGAGCAGCGGATCCCGGTCTTCCGGTGCTACCCACTGCAGGCCGCAGGCGGCGGCAACCTCAATGACCGCCGTTTTACCATCGCCAAGCAGGCCGAAAAAACCCTGCACCGGCGTCCCCATCGGCCCGGTTACCGCGACGGAGATCCGCTGGCCTGAGGTCGCGTTTATCAGCGCATCCACCGTCCCTTCACCGCCGTCGGCTATCGGTAGCTTCACGCACTCCACGCCAGGCAAGGCTCGACGCAGACCCCGCTCGATAGCATCGGCAACGGCGCTGGCGGACAGACTCTCTTTAAAGGAGTCCGGGGCAATAATTATTTTCATCGCGATTTACCTGCTATCAATCAGAAACGGGAAACCAACATTCCGCCGTCGGCGCTAATCACCTGGCCGGTTAGGTAGGGCATCCCGCCGCTGGCCAGAGTGGTTACTATCGTGCCTATCTGAGCGGGGGTCCCCAGCTCCGGCAGCAGGGTTAAGCCTTCATCGACGCGCTGTTGGTACATTGCCAGCGAAGGCTGTGTCATTTCGGTAGCAATCAGTCCCGGCTGAATATCAAACACCTGCACTCCCGCCCTGGCGAGACGGGAAGCGAATAGTTTCGCCACCATCGCAGCCCCGGCTTTTGAGACACAGTACTCTCCGCGATTGATGGAGGCCGCCGAGGCGTTCGAGGAAGAGACGACGATCAGGCTGTAGTGCAGTTCGGGAGAGCGGGTACCGGCAAGCAGGCGTCGGGCAAATGCCTGGCAGAGAAAGAACGTGGCGCGGGCGTTAACGGCCTGGCAGCGATCGTAGCTTTCCGGCGTCACGTCGAGGAGATCGCCGCGGCTGGTCACCGACACGCCGGCGTTGTTCACGAAGGTCGTCAGCGGCCCTAGCTCATGTTCCGCCCGCGCCAGCATCCTGTCGTGCAGGCTGATGTCCGCCACGTCGCCGGGCACGGCAACGGCGTTAACGCCCCAGCCTTTTAGGCGCGCCACGGATGCCTGTAGCGCCGCAGAATCCTGATAATCATTCAGCGCAATATCGAAGCCGGCCTGCGCCAGCTTTGCGGCGATCTCAAAACCGATGCCGCGCGCCCCACCGGTGATAAACGCTACCTGTCGTGTTTTAACGGTCATTTTTTGTCCCATTATGGAGTGAGAATACGCCGAAAGCATAGCTACACCTTTCATCACTTGTAAATAAATAGTTACTTACTATATGCAAATATGAGATCTGCGCACTCCACGCGTGACGGGGGAAGATCGCCAGCAAAATCTTTGTGACTGATATCTCAAACGCAAGCAAAACAGCCCGGGAAGAAAAAATGAGGAAAAGCTAATATAAATCATATTGATAAGAGATATTCTCAGGCAAAACCCCCGAGGAGAAGCATTTACTCATTCACAAAGGAAATATTTAAAAATAACAATAAAAAACAAAATACTAGGCAACTCCCTATCCGATAAACGAGCCACGTAAACCCGGCCCAAAGCGCTTCATTGCCAATCTCATTCTCGAATGATATATCATCAACTTGTAAGTAATTAGTTATTTACATGTTGCGTATTTTTCACCGGGATAAACTCCTCCACGTAAACCGAAAAGACAGGAAATATCGCTATGTCATTTATTAAAAAATTCGTTGAACAAAGCGTGATTAGCCGACGTGAATTCCTGCTGAAAAGTGCCCTTGGCATCGGCGGCATGGCTGCGCTTCCGCTTATCAGCCCGCTCTCGAAAGCCTTGGCGGCTGAGGGGGGGAATCTCACTCTGGCCTGGGGCTACCGCGACCCTGACAACTCCTACTGGAACGCGATTGCCGCCGGCGGGCAATCTTATGCGAAGACGCAAAACTCGACGATGGTGAGCCTGATTAACGGCGGCAATAACGAGAAGGTGCTGTCTGATATCAAAGCCCTGCTTTCCAAAACCGAAGGGAAACTGGCGATCGGCTGCGATCCTAACGATGCCCCTAACGCGCGAGCCGTGGTGACCGCCTGCCAGCAGCGCGGCGCGTTTATTACCACCATCTGGAATAAAACCGACGATCTGCATCCCTGGGATTTTGGCGACAACTACGTGGCCCACATCAGCTGGTCGGATTTCGAGCCGGCTCAGCAGTGCGCGCAGCTGCTGTTTGACGCGATGGGGAAAAAAGGCGGGATTGTCGGGCTGGGCGGTATCGCCTCCAACGTCCCGGCGATTGAGCGCAAAGCAGGGCTGATGCACAAGCTGAAAGAGAACCCGGATATCAAACTGCTGGACTGGCAGGATGCGGACTGGAGCACTTCGAAAGCCAACGACATGATGTCCACGATGCTCACCCGCTTCGGGGATGATATCAAAGGCATTTTCTCCTCCAACGACAGCATGACCCTCGGCATTATTGAGGCTCTACGCGCCGAAGGCCTGGCGGGACAGATCCCGATCGTTTCCTACGACGGCACTCCGGACGCCGTCAAGCTGTGCATCAGCGGTGAAATACTCTGCACCGTGAGCACCGATCCCTACTGGGCCGGAGGCATTGCGCTTTCACTGGCGCACCATGCGGCTCTCGGCAGCTTCAAACCCTCCGCCGAACCGCATGAGCATCGCGAATTTTATGGTCCGACGATCATGATAACTAAAGACGACGCGCAGAAATGGTACCAGGAAAATATCGTCAATACGCCGGTGAACGACTGGAATAATTTCTGGCAGGCGTCAAAAGGGCCTATTCAGTATCGCAAATTATAGTTGTCTCCTTCTGCAGATATTTATTCTCGATGAAGACGTTATAAATTCAATGAGTGAAGGTCGAACATGTCATCACATTCAGGCTACAAAGATTTTTTGCGCAAATGGGCGCCGCTGATGGTGCTGCTGCTGCTCTGCACCATCATCAGCGTTATTTATCCCGGTTTTTTATCCGTGCGTAATTTCTCACGGTTACTGACCGCCAGCGCCGCGCCGTTAATGATTGCCATTGGCGTGACGTTTATCATTATTATGGGTTCGATCGACCTGTCCATTGAAGGCATTATGGCTTTCTGCGGCTCCATGCTGGCAATCATCATGGTGAAACTGGGCGGTTTTAGCGAACTCGGATATTTAGCAATTCCCGCCGCAATCCTTATTTCGGCAGCCTGCGGACTAATCAACGGTCTTATTCACGTAAAGCTTAAAATCCCCTCATTCCTGGTCAGCCTGGGCATCGGTTTTAGCTTAATTGGCGTCACGATGGTGACGACCGGCGGCGAGCGTATTCCCCTGCCCGACCCGGTATTCCGGTTACTGCTGACCGAGCGCATTTTTGATTTCCCGCTGATGGTCTATCTCGCCGGGGCGGCCCTGCTGGTTGCCTGGTTTATTCAACGCTATACCGCGCTGGGGCGTAATTTTTATGCGATCGGCGGCGGCGAGCATCTGGCCTACGCGTCCGGCCTGTCGGTAAAACGTATTCGCGTGCTTGGCTTTGCGCTGGCCGGAGTATTTTACGGCCTGGGCGCCGTCTTTGCGGTCGCCCGCCTGGGCTCGGTCGCCAGCAACCTCGGCGATGGTTATACCTTTATCGCCATCACCTCCGTGGTCGTCGGCGGCACCTCCTTAATGGGCGGCAACGGCGGCGTGTGGCAAAGCCTGATCGGCGTGCTGATTATCAACGTTATTAACAACGGCATGGTGCTGGTCGGCTTCCCGACCTATATCCAGCAAGGGGTTTTAGGCGCCCTGGTTATCATCTCGGTGGCATTAGTCACTAATCGTAAACGTCTGCAAATAGTGAAGTGACGATTATGCTTGAATTCAAAAATGTTGGTAAATCGTTCCCGGGCGTTCTGGCCTTACAGAATATAAATCTGCAAATTAATCCCGGCGAAATTGTCGGATTAGTCGGCGAAAACGGCGCCGGGAAATCGACGCTGATGAAAATAATTTACGGCGCCTATCAGCATGATAAAGGTGAAGTGCTGATTAACGGTCAGCCGGTGGTATTTCGCTCGCCACGCGACGCCATGATGCAGGGTATCGGGATGGTATTTCAGGAGCAGTCGCTGATTTCCAACCTCAGCGTGATGGAAAATATATTCCTCGGCTTTGAACAACCGTTTAAAAAGCTGGGCGTTATCAACTGGAAAAAAATGGCGGCGGCGGCCAGAAAGCAGCTGGCGAAAGTCAAACTGGATATCGATCCGCAAACAATGACCGCCGAGCTTTCCTTTACCCAACGTCAGCTGGTGGAGCTGGCGAAGGTTTTAACCCTTGAGGAGAGAAGCAGCGGCCACTTAATTATCCTGCTCGACGAGCCGACTTCGGTCCTGCCGGCCCAGGAGATAGAGCTGCTGTTTGAGCTGGTCAGGGAGCTGAAAAGCCGGGCCTCTTTTATTTTCGTTTCGCATCGCCTCGATGAAGTGATGGCGCTGTCCGACCGCATCTACGTGATGAAGGATGGGCAGGTTATGGATATGCTCACCCGCGACCGCTTCGACGTGGTGAATATTCAGCGCCAGATGGTCGGCCGGGATATCGATGAACGCTATTATCGCGAGCATCGTAAGCACCGAATTAACAAAGAGACGACCTTAGTCGAATTAAAAAATATTTCGCTGCCGGGCCATTATAAAAACGTCTCCCTGTCGCTACACGCCGGCGAAGTGCTGGCGCTGGTCGGAACCGATGGCGCGGGTACCGAAGAAATCATCCGCTCGATCTTCGGATTGATGCAGCCGGAACGGGGAGAAGTGATCCTCAACGGCAGAGCGGTACGCAAATTTAGCCCCACCCACAGCATCGCCGAGGGAGTGGGATATATTCCTCGCGAGCGCAAAATCGAGGGCATCGTCGAAGGCATGTCGGTGGTGGAAAATATTACCCTCGCCAACCTGCAGGACTATTCCAGCGGCGGACTGCTGCAGGTCCATCACGAGCGCAGGCTGGCAAACGAGTGGGTTAAAAAGCTGTCGATTAAAACCGCCAGTATTGATACGCAATGCGGCAAGCTTTCCGGCGGCAATCAGCAAAAGGTGGTGCTGTCGAAATGGCGGACCGCTGAGGCGAAAATCATCCTGCTTGACCACCCTACCCGCGGCCTCGATATCGGTGCCAAAGAGGATGTCTATGACTTAGTACGCGACTTCACCGATGAGCAATGCGGCGTGATTTTGATCGCCGACTCTCTGGAGGAGGCTATCGGCCTCGCCCACACCATCGCTATTTTTAAGGACGGCCGACTGATGCATCAGTTTACCGGCTGCGAAGAGAAGCGCCCGGAGCAATATGAATTATTGCAGCATTTCGTCTAGGTTATTAAGGCCCATCTCCATGAAAATCATCCGTTCTGACTCATTAGCAGTGCCGACAAATAATAATAGCGGTAGCCCGACGCGGCCGCCGTTAACCGGGCGTGAAAAAATCACCCGCTATTTACCGATACTCACCCTGGCGGTATTAGTGGCCTTGGTCAGCCTCTATAACCCGGATTTTCTTAAGCTCGACAATATATTCCAGCTGCTGCAGGACGCTTCGACGCTGTTTATTATGGCGATCGGCATGACCTTTGTGATTTATATCGGCGGAATAGATTTATCCGCCCAGTCGATTGCCAGCATGTCGACGGTCGTACTGGTCATTCTGCTATCGCAAATTGGCGTGCTGGCTATTCCGCTGACGCTGGCGATCGGCGCGCTGTTCGGCGCGGCTTCCGGCTGGGTGCATACCCGCTTTAAAATATCATCATTCATTACTACCCTCGCCGTGGGGGGGATCGCCTACGCTACCGGACAGGTTATTTCCGGACAGCGGGCGTTTTATATTCCTGGGGATATTCGCAGCCAGACGGTTGGCTGGATGACCGCCACCGTCTTTACGCTGCCGGCGGAAATCATCATCGCCGCCGTACTGCTGCTGCTGGCGCTGCTGATGGAAAGACGCACCGCGCTGGGGCGCCATATGAAGGCGGTTGGCGCAGGGGAATCCGCCGCGCTCGCCAGCGGCGTGAAGGTGGTCAAGGTGAAGATCCTCACCTTTGCCATCGCCGGAGCGTTCGCCGCCGCCGCCGGGGTGCTGCTGGCGACCCGTCTGTCCGGCGCATCGCCGACGATGGCCGATCAGTTCCTGCTACCGGCGATTGTCGCGGTGCTGTTAGGCGGCACGCCGCTGACCGGCGGCGTGGGCGGCGTATTGAGCACGCTTATCGGCACCATCATCGTCGCCGTCATTCGTACCAGTATGACCTACCTGAACGTTGAAGCGCAGGCGCAGCAGATCTTCTTCGGGGCGCTGATGATCGCGGCCATTGCGATGACCATCGATCGTTCCAAAATTTCTACCGTTAAATAACCGGAGCCGGCCATGATCCCCAAATTAATGAAAGCGGCGGTGCTTACCGCCGCCAAAAAATTCGAAATACGCCAGGTTCCGGTCCCCGAATACGGGGATGACGAGGTCCTCATTCGCGTCAGCCAGTGCTCGATCTGCGGCACGGATATCCATATCTATAACGGCCACTATGCCCAGGATAAGCTACCGTTAATTCCCGGCCACGAGTTTAGCGGTGAAATTGTTGCCGTTGGCCCTCGCGTCGCGACCCTGACGCCGGGCCAGCGAGTGGTCGCCGATATCAATATCAGCTGCGGCCACTGCTATTATTGCCGGCGCAACGAGCTGCTCAACTGCCCGGAGATCCGCCAGCTCGGCATTCACACCCACGGCGCTTTTGCACAGTACGTGGCCGTGCCGGCCCGCCTGGTGATTCCTCTCAGCGACGAGGTTACGGATAGCGTTGCCTGTCTGACCGAGCCGTTCTCCTGCGTGGTTCGCGCCGGTAAAAAAATCGGCCTCAGCGTGGCAGAGTCGGTGGTGGTCATCGGCGCCGGCCCGGTGGGCAATATGCATATTCAGATGGCGCGCCTGCTGGGGGCCGCGCCGATTATTGCCGTAGAGCTGAATCCGCAGCGCGCCGAGCTCGCCGGGCAGTGCGGAGCGGATAGCGTCATCACCGACCCCGAACGCGCGCTGGAGCAAATAAAGCTGCTCACCCAGGGCCGCGGCGCCGACGTGGTCATCGAAAGCGTCGGCCATCCCGAGCTGTACAAACAGGCGCTGACGTTTATGCGCCCCGGCGGACGGTTGCTGGCCTTTGGTTTAACCGACAGCGAAACCGCCATCGCCATCAGGCCGCTGGAGATTATTTTAAAAGAGCAAAGGATTCAGGGCAGCGTAGCCGGGATGGGCGAAGACATGCACCAGGCGCTACATCTGTTGCAGCATCAACGTTTTATCACCGCGCCCTTTTGCCAGTCCGTCCATCCGCTGGAGGATATTCAGCAGGTTTTCACCTCCCTGCTCGCGCAACCGCAGTATTTGAAAGTCCAGCTGCGCATCGCGCAGGAATGAGGCCTTAGCGACGCGGATAAGGCCGCAAGGATCAAAAAAGGTGCTCATCAGGAGCACCTTTTTTATTCTGCAATCCTCACTCAGGCCTTGCGGTCTGCCGGGGTGGGCGCGCCTTCATCCAGCAGCCCCTGTTGTTGCAGCGTACGCCAGAAATCATCCGGGATCGGTGCGGCAATCCACTCCAGGCAGTTCTCAAGCTGCGCCACCGTGCGGGTGCCGGGAATGATGGTGGGCACCGCCGGGTGAGCCAGGACAAACTGTAGCGCGGCCGCCGGCAGGCTAACCTGATAATCGCGGCAGACGTTTTCAATTTTGCTGACCTTTTCCAGAACCGGCCGGCCGGCCGGGCCGTAGTTGTATTTCGCGTTCTCAACCGCCCCGGTCGCCAGAATTCCGCTGTTGAATCCCCCGCCGATCACCACCGCCGCATTGCGCTCCTCGCACAGCGGCAGAAACGCTTTTAACGCCTCCTGTTCCAGCAGCGTGTAGCGCCCGGCCAGCAGGAAACAGTCGAAGTCGGCCTCCTGCAGCGCCGCATGGCAAACTTCCCATTCATTGACGCCCATGCCGACGGCTTTAATCACCCCTTCATCACGCAGCTGCGCCAGCGCGCGCCACGCGCCGTCCATCGCCTGGCGAAAATAGTGCGGCTGCTTATCGCCGTGGGTATAAACATCACAGTCGTGAATAAAAGCGATATCGATATGCTCCAGCCCCGTGCGCTGCAGGCTGTCTTCAATCGAACGCATGGTAGCAGAGTAAGAGTAATCAAAAATCGCCTCAAACGGCAGCGGATTGACCCATGCCCCGGAATCAATTTCAGCGCGCTTTTTCGGCTTCAGCAGGCGGCCGACCTTGCTGGAGAGCACGTACTCATCGCGCGGATACCAGCGCAGGCCGTGGCCAATCCTCGCTTCGCTCAGGCCATGTCCGTACAACGGCGCCGTATCAAAATAGCGCAGGCCGCTGTTCCACGCCTGATGGATCATGTTTTCCGACTCCTGCTCGCTGATGGGGCGAAAAATATTGCCAATCGGCGCTGCGCCGTAGCCCATTGCGGTGACCTGAATATTTGTACGACCAAACGCATTCTTCTGTGATGGAACCATGCCAGCCCTCCTGCAGATTGATGATTTAATTAACTAACAAGATAGTTATATCAAAACGAATGTTGTGAAAATGTTACCTGGATAACAAAGCGTCATCAATTACGTTGATCCTTCATTTTTTTTCTGCAATTGTAACTAACTAGTTAGTTTATTTATTACCGAATACAACGAGGATAACGAGAATGCACGGCAAACTGAAAAGCGTCGATGACGCAGTGGCTTTGATTAAAGACAACTCCACCGTTGCCTTCACCGGCTCAGGCGGCGGGCTGCTGGAGTCCGACTACGTCATGGCGGCCATCGCGACGCGCTATCGTGAGACCGGGCATCCGCGGAATCTGACCCTGATTCATGCCTTAGGTATTGGCGACGGCAAGGGGTCCGGTCTTGGGCGGCTGGCCATTCCGGGCCTCATCAAACGGATCATCGGCGGGCACTGGTCGTGGTCATCCGAGCTGCAAAAAATGGCCCGCAACAATGAGATAGAAGCCTACTGCTTGCCCACCGGCATCATCATGACGCTGTATCGCGAAAGCGGCGCCGGGCGCCCGGGAGTCATTTCCAGCGTCGGGCTGGGGACCTTTGTCGACCCGCTGATTAGCGGTGGAAAATGCAACGACATCACCTGCGAAAATATCGTTTCGCGCATTGAGCTCGACGGGAAAACCTGGCTGCACTACAAACCTTTTAAAGTTGATGTCGCGGTGATTCACGGTTCACAGGCGGACGCGGTGGCGAATATCTCCACCAGCGAAGAGCCGGCGGATCTGGATACGTATGCCGTCGCTTTAGCCGCGCATAACAACGGCGGCATGGTCATCGCCCAGGTGAAATCCACCACTCCTGAGCACTTTGTCCCGGCCCGAAAGGTGACCGTACCCGGCGTAATGATCGACCATATCGTCGAATGTCCGACGCAGTGGCAAAGCTATCTTGCCGAATACGATCCGGCCCTCTCCGGCCAGCTCGCCCCGCCGGATGAGCACCCGCTCGACGCGCCGGCAGAGGGCATTCGCCGCCTGATTTCTGGGCTGGCGGTACGGGAGCTGAAGCCGAATATGCGGGTCAATTACGGCTTCGGTATCCCCGGCGGGATCTCCGCTATGGCGGAGAAATCGCTGGTAGACTCCTGCTGGCAGATGGTGGAACAGGGCATTCACAACGGCCAGCTTCTCGACGGCGCGCTGTTCGGCGCGGCAAAGTATCCGCACGCCATCGTCAGTTCGCTCGATCAGTTCGATCTGTTTTGCGGCGGCGGGCTCGATATCACCTTCCTCGGCATGGGAGAGATGGACGCGGAAGGCAACGTTAACGTTTCTCAGCTTGGCGACACGATCGTCGGGCCGGGCGGTTTTATTGATATTACCTGCGGCGCCAAAAAGGTGGTTTTCTGCGGCACCTTCGAAGCGAAAGGTTTACAGGTGTGCCAGCAGGGAGAGCAGTTACAAATCGAGTCTCACGGGCAAATTCCCAAGCTGGTGCAAAAGGTACGCCATATCACCTTCAGCGGGCCGGAAGCCATAAAACGCGGGCAGGAGGTGCTGTACGTCACAGAGCGCGCCATTTTCAGGCTGACGGAAGACGGCGTCGAGCTGGTCGCGGTGGTCAGCGGGGTTGACCTCGAACGGGATATTTTGCAGCGCATGCAGTTCTGCCCGAAAGTCGATCGCCCCGCCATTGTTGCTCTTTGAATCGTGAGGGTAATGCGGGTATCAGGGCTGTAATATCCGCATTATCGTTTCGACGTTGAAATCAAGGCGCTGCTGAAGGGAATCAGCGTCCATGAAATTACGATCGAACAGAATGGCGCCGGTATATTTATTATTAAAGTAATAGTAGTTTACCGCCGCAATGGTAATCACCAGCTGCTCAGGATCGACGCCGGCCCTGAACACGCCCTGCTCCACGCCGCGCTGAAGAATATTCTCCATCAGGGCTACCATCGATTTTTGCGCTGATTTGATCGCCACCGACTTTTTCAGATGCACGGCGCGATGCAGGTTTTCACTGTTGACCAGCGTCAGAAATTCCGGATTTTTCAGGTAGTAGTTCCAGGTAAAGCGGACCAGCGCTTCAACCGCCTCTTGCGGCTCCAGCTTTTCAAGATTTAATTTTTTTTCCGCCGCACGAATATCGAGGTAGGAGTCTTCAACAACTTTCTGGAAAAGCTGCTCCTTACTACCAAAGTAGTGATAAATCATGCGCTTATTTGACTTTGCTTTTTCAGCGACAACGTCAATGCGCGCCCCGCCGAGTCCCTTTTGCGCAAACTCTCGTTTCGCGGCTTTGAGGATCCGATTTTGTGTCGCAATAGGGTCACGGACCTGCACTGTTTTTTCAGAAGCTGATTTAGTCATTACATCGTTTTGGTTGCGGATCTGGCTGATGATTAATCCTTACTCATTGGAGGAAATCAAGAAAAATTTTTGGCTGTTCTCCTTTCTGCTAGCCGCTTAACAATTTCATTACAAGGGCTGGCGTTTCCTTATCCAATCGAAAAACAGCGTGCTAACATATGTAACCATATAGTTATATATATAATACATAAATCTTTTAAAACATCAAGTTAAACGCAAACAAACCCAACTCATCCTGTCAGCACTCATCACGTTGAGGGCAGGATGACAACGATCACACACCGGCTCTTACCGTGCGGTAAGAAATGCTATGAACGATGGGAAGAGAATTATGAGTAATACATTTCGCCCTGTAGACGTTAACCACGCTTTGCTGCCCGAAAAAGCACGCGAGTTTCAGATGTTCATCAATGGCAAATGGACCGCAGGCCACGGCAGCGAAAACTTTGTGCGTAAAAGCCCGGCTCACGATATTGTCGTCAGCAGCTATCCTGCCGGCACCGCTGAAGACGTTGATGATGCGGTAAAGGCGGCCAGAGAAGCCTTTGACTGCGGGAAGTGGTCGCGTATTAGCGGCGCGGCGCGGGCGGCAGTACTGCTGAAAACCGCGCAGCTGATCCGCGAGAAGCTGGACGAGCTGGCGCTGCTGGAAACGCTTGAAACCGGTAAACCGATCGCCCAGTCCCGGGGAGAAATCCAGGGGGCGGCGGATATCTGGGAATATGCCGCAGGTCTGGCGCGCAGCGTCAAGGGCGACAGCTTTAATAACCTCGGCGACAGCATGCTCGGTCTGGTGACCCGCGAACCCATCGGCGTCGTCGGCGTCATCACCCCGTGGAACTTTCCTTTCTTTATCGGCGCGGAACGCTACCCCTACATTCTGGCGGCGGGCTGTACGCTGGTGGCGAAAGCCGCTGAGATCACTTCCGGCACGACCCTGCTGCTGGCCGGCATTCTTCAAGAAGCGGGCCTGCCCGACGGCGTATTTAACGTCGTCACCGGCAGCGGCTCGGTAGTCGGTCAACATCTTACCGAACATGCCGACGTTGATATGGTTTCCTTCACCGGCTCTACCGCCGTCGGCCAGATGGCGCTGCACGCTTCGGCAAAAAACATTAAGCGTCTTGGGCTGGAGCTGGGCGGCAAGAACCCGCAGGTGGTATTTGCCGATGCCGATATCGACGCCGCGCTGGACGGTACGCTGTTTGGTTTCCTGTTTAATACCGGCCAGTGCTGCGTCAGCGGCAGCCGCCTGCTGGTTGAGCGTTCAATCCATAAGGATTTCTGCCAGAAGCTGGTTAAGCGCGCGCGAAGAGTGTGCAGCGGCGATCCGCTGGATGAAAGTACCCAGATTGGCGCGATTATCACCGAAAAGCACTACCAGACCGTGCTCAGCTATATTGCACAGGGCAAAAATGAGGGCGCAACGCTACTCACCGGCGGCAGCGCGGTTAACGCCGGCTGCGGGCTGTTTATCGAACCGACTATTTTCGATGATGTGACGCCGGAGATGACGATTTTCCGCGAAGAGATCTTCGGCCCGGTACTCTGCGTCACCCCGTTCGACAGCTATGAAGAAGCTATCAGAATTGCCAACGATACCTGCTACGGGCTGGCTGCCAGCATCTGGACCTCGAACCTCGATCATGCGGTGCAGGGATTCCGCGATCTTAAAGCGGGCAGGCTGTGGGTGAACACCACTATTGCCGGCGGTCCTGAACTGCCTTCAGGCGGATTTAAGCAATCCGGCATCGGACGCGAAAGCGGCAGCTATGGTCTGGATGAATATACCGAAATTAAATCCGTGCATATCCAGTTGGGCAAGCGCGCCAAATGGCTCGCTGAATGATTTTTGGCAGAGGATCAGACATGTACGACTACATTATTATCGGCGGCGGTTCGGCGGGCAGCGTCCTTGCCTCGCGCTTAAGTGAAAATAGCCACTGTAAAGTGCTGCTGGTTGAGGCTGGTCCAAAGGACAGCAACCCCTACATCCACTTGCCGGTCGGTTTTAGCAAACTCACCTCCGGGCCGCTGACCTGGGGCTATAAAACGGTGCCCCAGCCCCAGCTGGGCAATCGTGAGCTGCTGTTTGCCCAGGGGCGGGTACTGGGCGGCGGTAGCTCTATCAACGCAGAGGTGTTCACCCGCGGCACCCCAGCGGACTACGACCGCTGGGCGGCGGATGAGGGATGCGACGGCTGGTCATTTGCCGATATCCAGCGCTATTTTATTAAATCCGAGGATAACGATACCTTTTCAAACGCCTGGCACGGCGTCGGCGGTCCGCTCGGCGTCTCCAGCCCGGTCAGCGCTAACCTGATGAGTAAAACCTTCAGTAAAGCCTGCCAGCAGGCGGGATTGCCCTACAACCCTGATTTCAACGGCGCCACCCAGGCCGGCTGCGGCCTGTATCAGACCACCACCCGCCATGCCCGCCGCTGCTCCGCGGCGGTGGGATATCTGAAGGACGCGAGCCGGCGCAGCAATCTCACTATTAAGACCGGCTGCCATATTTCCCGGCTGATTATCGATAACCAGCGCGCCGTCGGCGTGGAGATTTACCAGGATGACAAGCAGCAGCGGCTGCATGCCAGCTGCGAAGTTATCGTCAGCGCCGGGGCGATCGGCTCGCCTAAACTGCTGCAGCTTTCGGGAATTGGCGCGGCGGATGAACTGACCAAAAAAGGGATTACGGTCGCGGCCGACCTGCCGGGCGTGGGCGAAAACCTGCAGGACCACGTGGGCATCGATCTGATATTTGAGCTCGGCAACGCCCTGAGCTATGACAAGTACAAAAAGACGCACTGGATGATGTGGGCAGGGCTGGAGTATCTGCTGTTCCGCAAAGGTCCGGTATGTTCGAATATCGTCGAAGGCGGCGCATTCTGGTACGCCGATAAGCAGTCGGTAAATCCGGATACCCAAATTCACTTCCTGGCCGGAGCCGGCGTGGAAGCCGGTATCGAACCGGTGCCGTCCGGCTCCGGCGTGACGATTAATAGCTATTTCCTGCGTCCGCGCAGCCGCGGCCGGGTCGCTTTACGCACGGCGAACGCCAGCGACGCCCCGCTTATCGATCCGAACTATCTCAGCGATCCTTACGATATGAAAATGACGATCGAAGGCTGCAAGCTGATGCGCGATATCATGCAGCAAAGCGCCTTCTCGCCGTATATTCGCCGCGAGCATATGCCGGGACACGAAGCGCAAAGTGATAAAGATCTGGAAGAGTACATTCGCCGGTTTGCGCGCACCTGCTATCACCCGGTCGGCACCTGCAAAATGGGCATCGATGAGCTGTCGGTCGTCGATACTCAGCTGCGCGTTCGCGGCATTGAAGGGCTGCGCGTGGTGGACTCGTCGGTGATGCCAAGCCTGGTCAGCTCTAACACCAATGCCCCCACCATTATGATTGCCGAGAAAGCCAGCGATCTGATTATCGCGTCGCACTGATCACAAATTGCTGCCCATGTTTCTGCTCATGGGCAAAAATCGATTGAATAAATAACTAAATAGTTATTTACTTAAGAGAGATAAACAGAGAAAACATTCCGAGAGGTCACGATGAAAGTTCTCGTCCCCGTTAAACGCGTTGTCGATCATAACGTTAAAATCCGCGTCAAAAGCGATGGCAGCCAGGTTGATCTGACCAACGCGAAAATGGCGCTCAACCCGTTCTGCGAAATTGCGGTTGAAGAAGCCATTCGCCTGAAAGAGCTCGGCATCGCCAGCGAAATTGTGGTGGTAACCATCGGTGATGACGCGGCCCAGGAGCAGCTGCGCAGCGCCCTGGCAATGGGGGCAGATCGCGGGCTGCTCATCACCGCCGGCCAGTCCCTCGAACCGCTCAATCTGGCAAAACTGCTGGCGAAAGTCGTCGCGCAGGAACAGCCGTCGCTGATCCTGATGGGGAAACAATCCATTGACGGCGACAACAATCAGACCGGGCAAATGCTCGCCGCGCTGTGCGGCTACCCGCAGGGAACCTTTGCCGCTGAACTACGCATTGAGGATGGTCAGGCCATCGTCACCCGTGAAATTGACGGCGGCCTGCAGATTGTTTCGCTGACGCTGCCGGCGATTATCACCACCGACCTGCGTCTTAACCAGCCGCGCTATACCTCCCTGCCCAACATGATGAAGGCCAAAAAGAAGCCGCTCGCTATCCTGCCGGTAGAGGAGTTCGGCCTTGAATTACGCCCGCATACGGCGCTGTTACGGGTCGAGGCCCCGCCAGCGCGCGAGGCCGGCGTGCGTGTCGAAAGCGTCGATGAACTGCTGAACAAGCTCAAAAACGAAGCGAAGGTGATTTGATATGGCGACTTTACTCCTTGTTGAACATGATAATAACCAGCTCAACGCGGTAACCTATAACGCGGTGAGCGCCGCCCGGGAGCTGGGCGGCGAGATTACGCTGCTGGTGGCGGGCGAAAAATGCCGTACGGTCGCGGAACAGGCGGCGCGCATTGAAGGCGTGACGAAGGTGCTGCTCGCCGACGATAGCGTCTTTAAAAACCAGCTGGCCGAAAACGTCGCCGCGCTGATCTTCTCCCTGCGCGAGGGTTACAGCCACATCCTTGCCGCCGCCACCTCAAACGGGAAAAACATCCTGCCGCGCGTGGCGGCCCTCGCCGACGTCGCACAAATCTCCGACGTGATTGCGGTGGTCAGCGCCAGCGTGTTCAAACGCCCCATCTATGCGGGCAGCGCCATCGCCACCGTCGAGAGTCTCGACCCGCTGACGGTGCTGACCCTGCGCGTCTCGAGCTTCCCGGCGGCGCAAAAAAACGAATCCTCCGCGCCGATTGAGCACATCAGCCGCGTCGATAATCCGCCGGTTTCTCGCTTCATTCATGAAGAGCTGGCGCAATCGGACCGCCCTCAGCTTTCCACCGCCCGCGTGGTGGTCTCCGGCGGTCGCGCGCTGGGCAGCCGCGAAAACTTTGCGCTGATCGCGCAGCTTGCCGACAAACTGCACGGCGCCGTCGGCGCATCGCGCGCGGCGGTCGACGCCGGGATGGTCGCCAACGATCTGCAGGTCGGGCAGACAGGCAAAATTGTCGCGCCGGAGCTCTACATCGCGGTGGGCATTTCCGGCGCGATTCAACACCTGGCGGGAATGAGTAATGCCAAGGTCATCGTGGCCATCAACAGCGACGAAGAGGCGCCCATTTTCAAAATCGCCGACTACAGCCTGGTGGGCGATCTGTTCGAGATTGTGCCGCAGCTGGTGGCGAAACTCTGATGAGCAAGGGGCAGGCAACGAAAGATGGAGGTTATGGTGGAACGTGAAACGATGGAATTTGACGTCCTCATCGTCGGTGGCGGTCCTGCCGGGCTGTCGGCAGCCTGCCGGCTGATGCAGATGGCGCAGCAGGAGCAGCGCCCGCTGAGCGTTTGCGTCATTGAAAAAGGCGCCGAGATTGGGGCGCATATTCTTTCCGGGGCGCTTTTCGAACCCCGGGCGCTCAAGGAGCTTTTTCCCGACTGGCAGTCGCTCGGCGCGCCGCTCGCGACTCCGGTAACGCAAGATGAGCTCTTGCTGCTGCGCGATGGCGAAAAAGCGTGGAAGATCCCGGCGGCCTTTATCCCTGCCCCGATGCATAACGCCGGTAATTACGTCATTAGCCTGGGGGATTTTTGCCGCTGGCTGGCCCGCCAGGCAGAGTCGCTGGGGGTGGATATTTTCCCCGGTTTTGCCGCCGCCAGCATCCTGTACGACGATGCGGGCGCCGTCGCCGGTATCACCACCGGCGATATGGGCGTCAATGCCGAAGGGCAAGAGAAGCCGGGCTTTACGCCAGGCATGAACCTGCTGGCGAAATATACCCTTTTTGCCGAAGGCTGCCGCGGCCATCTCGGCAAACAGCTGATCGCCCGCTATCAGCTTGATGCCGGCCGCGATCCGCAACACTACGCGTTGGGGATAAAAGAGCTGTGGGAGATCGCCCCGCAAAAAAGCCGGCCCGGAGAGGTCATCCACGCCTCCGGCTGGCCGCTGAGCGAAGGCGCGTCGGGGGGAAGCTTTCTGTACCATACTGGGAATAATCAGGTTGTCGTCGGGCTGATTGTCGATCTTAACTACCGCAACCCTTATTTAAGTCCGTTCGATGAGTTTCAGCGCATGAAGCATCACCCGGCCTTTAGCGAAACCCTCAGCGGCGGAAAGCGTCTCTGCTACGGCGCGCGCGCCATCACCAAAGGGGGCATCAATGCGCTACCCAAAATGCATTTTCCCGGCGGGCTGCTGATTGGCTGCGATGCGGGAACGCTCAACTTCGCCAAGATTAAGGGCAGCCACACGGCGATGAAAAGCGGCATGCTGGCCGCCGAATCGGTCTATCAGGCGCTGGTACAAGCTCCCGATGAGAAACGGGAGCTGGATGATTTCGCGCAGGCGTTTAGCGAATCATGGCTGGGGGAAGAGCTGCGGCAGTCGCGTAACTTCGGTCCGCTGCTGCACCGTTTTGGTACGCTGGCAGGCGGGGCACTTAACTATATCGATCAGAACTGGTTTAAAGGAAAGCTGCCGTTCACGCTGCACGACCGCAGGGCGGATCACCTGCAGCTGAATACGGCCGAACGCAGCACGCCCATTAGCTATCCGAAGCCGGATAACCAGCTGAGCTTTGATAAGCCCTCTTCCGTGTATCTGGCAAATACGTCCCACGATGAAGATCAGCCCTGCCATCTCAAGCTCAAAGACGCCGAACTGTCGGTGCGGGAAACGCTGCCGCGTTTTGCCGAGCCGGCGCAGCGTTATTGCCCGGCGGGCGTTTATGAAATTATCGCCCCGGAGGGAAAGCCCAGATTACAGATTAACGCGCAGAACTGCGTGCACTGTAAAACCTGCGACATCAAAGACCCGTTGCAGAATATCCTCTGGACGGTGCCCGAAGGAGGCAGCGGCCCCAACTACCCGAATATGTGATCTGTTCCCCACCCCGGCAGCGCCGGGGTTTTCTTTGCCTCCGCTCGGCCTCCCCCATCGCATATGCCGGGGTCATGGGGCGGGCGAAACGCTTCTCCGTACCCTTCACCCGCAGCGGGTATGGGAAAAACGTCGGATTCACCATTTACCTGCATCATGCCAGCCCATGAAACCATAAAAACAGGCTGGTCACCTGAGGTGATCAGCCTTATCCCGGTTAAGGTACCGTGTCGGCGGGCGACGGGCGTTACGCCAGCAAATTGCGGCCGATAATCATGCGCTGGATCTGGTTAGTTCCTTCATAGATTTGGGTTATCTTGGCATCACGGTACAGACGCTCCACCTCCACGCCGCGAATATAGCCGCCGCCGCCAAAAATCTGTACCGCGTTGCCGCTGTGCTGTACCGCAGCGTCGCCCGCGAAACATTTCGCCATTGAACAGGCAATCGAGGTATCCGGGGCGTCGGTATCAATTTTATACGCCGCGCTATGCACCAGCAGGCGAGCGGCTTCGGTATCTTTGGCGATATCTGCCAGCATAAACTGCACGCCCTGGAAATCAGCAATCGGCTTGCCAAACTGTTCGCGCTGTTTCGCATACTCAATCGCCGCTTCGAGACCGGCACGCGCAATGCCTACCGCCAGCGCGCCAATCCCCACCCGCCCTTTATTCAGCACGCTCATCATAATATGGAAGCCGCGGTTTTCCGGCCCCAGCAGCGCGTCCGCCGGCAGCCTGACCTGGCTGAAGTGCAGTTCGCCGACCTGCGACGAGCGTTGGCCCATCTTGTGCTCTTTAGCGCCGCGCGAAACGCCGTCGCGCGAGCAGTCGACAATAAAGATGCTCATACCGCGGTGACCGGCTTCCTTATCTGTGCGCGCCAGGACGAAGGCCACATCGGCGACCGGCGCATTATGGATCCACAGCTTGCTACCGTTCAGCACCCAGCCCTCTTCGGTGCGCGTGGCGGTGGTTTTAATTCCCGAAACGTCAGAGCCGGCGCCGGCCTCAGTGATGCAATAGGCCCCTTTCAGCGACGCGTTCAGCAGCCCAGGCAGCCATTGGGCGCGTTGCGGATCGTTACCATATTTTGACAGCAGCGTCCCCAGCAGCTCCACCAGGCCGCACTGATCGGCAATCGAGGCATAGCCGCGCGACAGCTCTTCCATCACCACAGCGTAGGCGACAGCATCCAGCCCAACGCCGCCATACTCTTCCGGAACGGTGATACCAAACAATCCCAGTTCACCCATCTGTTGATAGATCTCGGCAGCAAAGCGCTCTTCTCTGTCCAGCTCTTCGGCCTGGGGCCGAATCACTTCGTCGGCAAACTTACGGGTCATTTCGCGGATCTGTTGATGGGTTTCAGTCAAATACATGGTCATTCTCCTGCCGGCTATTATTCATGCCGCCTGTTTTTTGCGACATCCAAACGCATTAATTAAATAACCAGATAGTTACTACATTGGATAAATGTTGCTGTCAATACCGTTAAATAATTGTTGTTAACTCATCGACAAATATTGCAGGTAAAGGCCGCCACCCGATCACAGTAGGCTGTTCCGGTTATCACTTTGGCCGCGAATACCTTGACTTTTACCTGGGCAAAAAGTACACCTTAAAAGTAACCAAATGGATACTTAATGGAGAAGTTAACATGCTTAAAATCGACCTGCCCACGCCGCAAGGCTCCATCGCGAATTACCGCCTTGTGACGACGGAAGAACGTTCCTGCGCCATCACTCCCGCGTTTAATCGTATTGCCTACGCCGCAGCACACGTGGTTATCGATCCCCGCCATCAGGGCGCGGACTGGCTGAACAATCCGCGCATTGACTGGGACTCGACGCTGGCCTACCGCCACCATCTGTGGCGGCTGGGATTTAATATTGCCGAAGCGATGGACACCGCTCAGCGCGGCATGGGGGTAAGCTGGCATATCGCGCAAGAGCTGATCGTGCGTTCTCTGAAGGAGGCGAAAACCGTACCGGGCGCCGATCTTGCCGCCGGAGTCGGTACCGATCAGCTGGCGGCGGCAGACGCGACAACCCTGGCGCAGGTCATCGCCGCCTATGAAGAGCAGATGGAGCTGGTCGAGAAGCATGACGGTAAAATTATCCTGATGGCCAGCCGGGCCTTAGCCGCGGTGGCAAAATCGCCGCGGGACTACCTTGCCGTGTATAACCGCCTGCTTGAACAAAGTAAGGGCAAAATTATTCTTCACTGGCTGGGGGAGATGTTTGATCCCGCGCTGAGCGGATACTGGGGATCGGCAGATTTCAACGCCGCCGCCGATACCGTGTTTGAGATAATCGGCAACAACGTCGATAAGGTGGAAGGGATCAAGATTTCGCTACTGAGTAAGGAAAAAGAGGTCGCCTTCCGTAAGCGCCTGCCGCCACAGGTTAAAATGTACACCGGCGATGATTTCAACTATCCCGAGCTGATCGCAGGAGAAGATGGCTATTATTCACATGCGCTGTTAGGCATTTTCGATGCCATCGCCCCGGTTGCCGCCGCCGCACTTAACGAACTGGCGCTGGGCAACAGCGGCGAATACTACCGCCTGATGGATCCTACCGTGGCCCTGTCGCGAGAAATCTTCAAGGCGCCGACGCAATATTATAAAGCAGGCATCGTGTTCCTGGCCTGGCTCAACGGCCATCAGCATCATTTCGCGATGGCCGGAGGAATGCAGTCAGCGCGGGAGATTAGCCATTACGCTGAAATTTTCCGTCTCGCCGACCAGGCCGGCCTGCTGCAAAATCCGCCGCTGGCTGCCCGGCGAATGCAAAATCTGCTAACAATTTACGGCCTCTGAGCGCTGAGGCGCAGCGCGATTTCCCAGAGCGGTCGACTCTGGGAAAATCACTCCCTTAGCCGAATTCGCGGTGACGCTGTTTACATATCGCCAGCACCTCATCCGGCTCCCGCAGCCACCAGTTATTCTGCGAAAAAATCTCCACTTCATGCAGGCCCGTATAACCTAACGCCTCCAGCGCCTGGCGACGGCTGCGGATATCAATAACCCCATCGCCCATCATGCCCCGATCCAGCAGCATATCCGTAGTCGGTACCAGCCAGTCGCAAATATGAAAAGCCAGCAGCCGGCCCGCGCCCGCCCGCTCAATCTGCTGCTGAAACTGCGGATCCCACCAGGTGTGATATAAATCGACCGCAATACCCAGCCCTTCATCCCCTAACTCATCGCAAAGATCGTTTGCCTGCGCGAGGGTATTTACGCAGGCGCGTTCGGCGGCATACATCGGATGCAGGGGTTCAATCGCCAGCGGCATGCCAAGCGGGCGCGCGTATTCCAGCAGTTCGCTCAAACCATCGCGCACCTGCTGCCTGGCGGCGGACAAATCTTTCGAACCTGCGGGCAGCCCCCCAACCACCAGCACCAGGCAAGGCGCGCCAAGCTCCAGCGCTTCGTCCACCGCCCGCCGGTTATCCAGCGCCTTATCGCGGCGCTCCTGCGCGGTGCTGCCGGGAAACATCCCCCCGCGGCAATAGCCGCTCAGCGTCAGCTCATGATGGCGGATAAGACGCGCTGACTCTTTTAGCCCCAGCGTCTGGACCTGGTCGCGCCACGGCGCGATGCCGCGGATCTCATGCCGCGCGCAGCCCTCAACGATCTGATTAAGTTTCCATTTCTGCCGCACCGTAGCGGTATTGAGGGACAGTTTGCGACTGTCGGGTTGATTCATCTCAGCGACCTCGTTATTTGCTTTGCCTGAAAAACGTAAAATCCACCTAAATTGAGCATCAGTTTGCTCAACAAAGGATTATAGAAATGAACACGTTGGGTAAATACGACCGCCATCACATAACGAACCAGTTAGTTACTAAAATCAAGAGAGAACGGCAAAACAAGAGAGCCTGGCGGGACAATATCTAAGGGCAATGATGCAAGGTGGGATAACGGTCCGGGGGAAAGGCAGACATCGAGGAGGCCTGCCTGATATATCGATGCCGAGGCTACCAGCCGCAGACGTTGGTCTCTTCATCCGATTCATAGCCGCGGACGATATTAACCAGGTCTTTTACCGCATCGGCGGCAATGAGCGGGTCCTGTAATTCGACGAGGGTTGCAAACTCTTTATCTACCGATACGCCGTTATTATTATTCGTCACCGACAGAACAAAGCCTTTACCCTGCTGGTTATCCACCGACAGTGAACCAATAAGTTCTGCTACGGCCTGAACCGCAATATCGGGAACATAAAGCGCCATGGGTTTAAGATAGACTTTTGCTTGTCTTTCATCATTGTTGCCATTAACAACAGCTAATGAATAGCCTTTATTTTCACTGTTCATAAGTTCAGCTTTATCCCTCTATCAGAATTTTAGGATCGACGTAGAAATCCACGTTAAAGACGGTATCTTCCGTCAACGCTTCAATACGGTGCCATTTTTCCGCCGGGAAGACGCCGAACTGGCCGGCCTCTATCGTCATCGTTTCAACAGGTTCAGACGCGGTTTCATCCGTATAACCATAATAGCGTATAGCGCCCTGCATGACCGCCAGGCGAGGGTAAACGCCCTGCCGCGTTCCGGCATCAAGATGCCGCTGCCAGATTGACGCCGGTGCCGTTTCTTTGGTCCATAACGGGGTTGTGCGGGTATGCACGTAGTGGGTCGGAATAACGATACGCTGCATGATTCGGCCTCTCTTTCCGTACCATTGAGCACGGTCGGGAACGGGGAAAATATATTGCATATGATATACCCCTTTTAATCTCTGAGGGTATTATTTTTTAAGAAATTTCCCCCTACCCCTATTTATACCCAACAAGGATTATATATTATTGAATATACGAAAAGGCGGATCTGTATTAACAGATCCGCAATAAATAAAGCATCTCAACTATTTATTACTGGCGGTGTTCAGCGGGCCGGGTTTGCCAATCAGGTAGCCCTGTACCAAATCGCAACCTAATTGCTGGAGAGATTTTAACTGCTCATCCGTCTCGACGCCTTCCGCCACGATGCGCATATGTAAGCTTTTACCCATACTGATAATCAGCCGGACAATATCCAAATCATCTTTCTGCGCTGGAATATTAATGACAAATGAGCGATCGATTTTAATCTTATCAAACGGGAAATAGCTCAGGCGCGATAATGAGGAATATCCGGTACCGAAATCATCAATAGAAATTTGAATCCCCAGCTCGCGCAGCTGGCTGAGGATTTCTAAAGAGCGCGTGTTTTCATTAAACACATCTGATTCCGTAATTTCGAGGTCAAGCCGATGCGGGTCCAGCCCCGTGTGCTTCAGTACCGCGATAACGGTATCGGTCAACGAACTGTTGATCAGCTGAACGGGCGATACGTTCACCGAAACTTTAAGCGGTGACGACCAGCTCGCCGCTTCCTCACACGCGGTTTTAAGCACCCACTCTCCGAGCGGGTTAATCATGCCAATTTTTTCGGCGACGGGAATAAATATTGTCGGCGGCACCATGCCGCGCACCGGATGGAACCAGCGCACCAGCGCTTCATAGCCATAAATCTCGCCGCTCATCGTATCGGCAATCGGCTGGTAGTAAACGCGGAATTCACCGTTATCGAGCGCCTGCAGCAGATCGTCCTCAAAAGACTTATTCTCCTGCAGACGCTGCAGCATCCCGGGGCGGAAAATTTGGACGGTACCCGACCCCTCTTTTTTCGCTTCATAAAGCGCAAGATCGGCGCATTTGTATAAATAATCGGTACGGGTTTCCCGGTCAGAAATAACAATCCCGATGCACGCGTCAATATTAATCAACGAATCATAAACCTGATACGGCTGGCTGATCTTTTCACGGATAACCATCGCCCGCGCCAGAGCCTGCTCTTCGCTTAAATCACAGGAGACCAGCGCAAACTCATCCCCTCCGAGCCGGTAGAGGGTTTCGGAGGTTTTGCGGAAAAAGGAGAGACGGCTGGCAAGATCCTGCAGCAGCTTATCCCCGGAATCATGGCCCAGCGTATCGTTAACGTCCTTAAAATTGTCCAGATCGAACAGCATAACCACCGCGGAACCGTTGTACGGCCGAACCTGATTGACGATCTCCTGCAATTTTTGCCAGAAGGAGAGCCGGTTCGGCATGCCGGTCAAGGAGTCATGGTACGCATCGTATTGCAAACGCCGGTTTTGCACCTGGAGCTTCTCTTTTGATGCCTGCAGATCGTTCGCCAGCAGCTTCATGCGGACGTGGGCGCGGCGCAGGTTGTTATTTTGCCGCAGCATTAACAGCCCTAAAGAAATACACATGGTGATCAGCAGAATGGAAATTATCGAATAGATAAAATAGAGGTTCTGTATTTTATCGTGGGTCAGGTTAACGATATTAATATCCTGCGCCAGCGACATTGACGCCAGCCCGGTCATAGGGCCGTCGAGTTCGCCCATCTTATGCAAAATCGGCTTTATCCGCTGCGGGGTGATGGTATCCAGCTGCTCATCAAGCTGATACAGAATAGCGATCAGGCTCTCAATAGTCGCCCGACGCCCCGCATCCTTACGAATAAACTCACTCGGCTCCCCCTGCTGCAGCGGTTTGATCTGGCCCATCATGATCTCCAGACGCAGCCGGACATCATCGCGATCGACGCCTTCGACGCCCAGGGCATAGGAGCCTAGATGCGCTTCCAGCCGCATATACTCAGAGACTATCTGCGCGATTGACCACGAATCCGTGTAACGGGTCAACTTTTGCAGCTCGCTCTGTCGCTCATGCACCAGATAGGTAATGTATCCGGTGATAACGAAAAGCGACAAAATAATGGCAGTGAGTATTCGATTCAAGATCAAACCCTTAGAGCCTATCCCATTAGGCTATTTTATTTATCAGTTTGCTCCTGGGCAGAGCTCAAAACCCCCGCGTACGCCGTATACGCCCTGGTCCCTAAGCCCTGCCGGTGTCCAAACTCTATCCAACAATTACGCCTGGCGGGACAGGCTATTACTCAATAATAATTTTCGAAACCTGCCACGCCGAGCGAGAATAATAGATCTGATTTTGTAAATCAGGGCTGCTGTCGTAGGGATAAACAATAAACAGAGGGCCCTTATCGCGGACCCGCATATATTCACCGTTCATTTTTAAAGCCAAAATAACGGGGAATTTATGGAAATCATCAATGGGCACAATCGTCGTATAGTCATTCAGGGCGATGACCCTCGCCGACTGACCCTTTGCTGCGACTAAGTCCATGAGCTTGCTAAGGGAAATTCCGTCAAAGCGCACTTTCCCTGAGTACCACGGGGTGGTCGTTTCCACGGTCTGCATGCCCAGCTTCTCTAATGCCGCGAGATCAAACACGGCGGTATCGCCTTCATTTGTATTTCCAATAAGACCGGAAATGGTTAAAACGGGCTTGCCCGTAGGTGCGGGCAGTTTTTCTGCAAATGCATTTGGTAAAATCATGAAACAAAATAAAGCTGCGAAAAGTAAACGCATTTAACTCACCATTTCCGACATTGGAGATATGTTAATTGTAAACCATTTACGGCAATTCTTAAAAGATGTCATCGGAAGGTTGTGAGCTGTTCAATTAAAAAAGAACGCCGAATTTCAGAACCTTCCGATCGCCGGCTTATGACTGACCGTAGAATGCACATTTTTTGCCGTTAATGCATGACGATGGGTAAAAATCTTTTCTCTCGTCCGGCGGCGCGGTAGTCTCTTTGATGGCGCCGCTAAGAGTGCGTCTCATTCCAATAACGATAACGTAACATCAGAACAGATTGACAGGACAGGTATGGACTCAACGCTTACATCCCCTCGCCCCGTCGGGGAAGCCCACTCACTTCATCGCGCGCGAAGAGCGGCGTGGGGCAGCTTCGCCGGCGCGGTGGTCGACTGGTACGACTTTTTGCTTTACGGCATCACCGCCGCGCTGGTCTTCAACAAGGAGTTTTTCCCGCAGATCGGCCCGGCAATGGGCACCCTGGCGGCCTTTGCCACCTTTGGCGTCGGTTTTCTTTTTCGTCCTCTGGGCGGCATTATCTTCGGCCATTTTGGCGACCGCCTCGGGCGCAAGCGGATGCTGATGATGACCGTCTGGATGATGGGGATCGCCACCGCCTGCATTGGCCTGCTGCCCTCGTTCAATCAAATCGGCTGGTGGGCGCCGGTGCTGCTGGTGATTCTGCGCGCGATCCAGGGTTTTGCCGTCGGCGGCGAATGGGGCGGAGCGGCGCTGCTTGCCGTCGAAAGCGCGCCGAAGAATAAAAAGGCCTTCTACAGCAGCGGGGTCCAGATTGGCTATGGCGTCGGCCTGCTGCTCTCAACCGGCCTGGTCTCGCTAATCAGCGCCAATACCAGCAATGAACAATTTTTGAGCTGGGGCTGGCGTCTTCCCTTCCTGTTCAGCGTCGTGCTGGTGCTGGCGGCGCTGTGGATCCGCAACGGCATGAGCGAATCGGCTGAGTTTGAACATCAGCAGCAGAAAAATCTGCCCCTGCCGGCGAAAAAGCGTCTGCCGGTAGTCGAAGCGTTATTCCGTCATCCCGGCGCCTTTTTGCTGATTATCGCTCTGCGCCTGTGCGAGCTGCTGACGATGTATATCGTGACCGCCTTCGCCCTCAATTACTCCACGCAAAATCTCGGCCTGCCGCGCGAGCTGTTCCTTAACATCGGCCTGCTTGTTGGCGGGATCAGCTGCCTGACCATTCCCTGCTTCGCCTGGCTGGCGGATCGCTTTGGCCGTCGGCGCATCTATATTACCGGCGCGCTGATCGGTACGCTAAGCGGCTTCCCGTTCTTTATGGCCCTCGAAAGCCAGTCCTATTTCTGGATCCTGTTCTTCGCGCTGATGCTGGCGAATATCGCCCACGATATGGTGGTTTGCGTACAGCAGCCGATGTTCACCGAAATGTTCGGCGCCAGCTACCGCTACAGCGGAGCCGGCGTCGGTTACCAGGTCGCCAGCGTCGTCGGAGGCGGCTTTACGCCCTTCATCGCCGCCGCGCTGGTCACCTTCTCCGGAGGCTCCTGGCACAGCGTTGCTATCTATCTGACCGCCGGCTGCCTGCTCTCGGCCATCACGGCCATGTTGATGAAAAAACCTCAGCACGTCTGACAGCGCCCGGGACGACGGGAAACCGTCGTCCATAAGGAGACTCCATGATTCAGGACAACAGAGCGGCCTGCTGGCCGCAGCGCTTCATTCATCAACAGCTGCCGCTGCACTACTACGCCGACCCGACGCTTGCCGAGCTGCCGCTGTTCGAGCGGGCCCGTAGCGGCGAAGCGCTGGCCCAGCTGTGGCAGGCCCCGCAGGGATTCGTCGTCCCCGGCAGCTACCGAAAATTCAGCCAGCTCTCCGCCGTTAGCGAACGCTTTGCCGGGCGCGGCTGGCCGGTGTGGCTGCGTCGCTCCGGCGGTGGTCTCGTGCCGCAGGGGCCGGGGATTGTTAATCTCAGCCTTGCCTGGCCGGTCTATCAGCCGCTGGGCGAGGCCGCTGAACCGATCTATCTGTTGTTGTGCGGTCTGCTGCAGCGCGCGCTGGCGACCTTTGGCGTCGATGCCCATTTTCAGGCGGTGAGCGGCTCGTTTTGCGACGGACGCTATAACCTTGCCTGCGGTCAGGGGGAGCAGGCGCGTAAAATTGCCGGTACCGCGCAGTACTGGCGGCCGATGGCGGAGGGCCGCGGTCATGTCGTTCTCGCGCACGCGGTGATCCTGATCGATATCGATCCGATCGCCGCACACCGGGCGGCCAATGATTTTGAGTCACAGCTGGGCAGCGGCCGGATTTACCGCGCGGATAAAACCATCACTCTCGCGCAGCGCCTGCCGGGCGAAAAAGATCTGCTTCCCCGCTTCCGCCAGGCGCTGGCGACCGAGCTGCAAAATCTCAGCTGAAGCTACTTTTCAGATAGCGGCTGAAGGTCTCTACCGCCCGCGATACGCGCGGCGCGTAGGGGCGGATCACATACAGACTGCCGGCAAAAACGTCCACCGGCCGCCAGCCGGGCAGCAGCTCCTGCACCTCTCCGCGCCCTATCGCCTCCCGGGCGCTAAAATCGGGCAATAGCGCAATCCCCAGCCCCGACAGCACCGCATCGCGCAGCGATTCGCTATTGTTCGTGGCAAAGGGGCCGCGCACCGGGACGCTCACGCGCCCGGCGCGATCGTCCTCAGACTCAAACGCCCACTGCGGGCTTTGCGAACCGCGCGGGTAGGTCAGGCACTGGTGGTGGCGTAGCGCATCGGGGGAGTCCGGGACGCCAAAGCGGCGGATATACTCTGGCGAGGCAACAACCAGCGTGGCGGTCTGACACAGCGTCCACGCGACATGGGTATCCGGCAGCGCCTCGCGACGACAGTGACGAATCGCCAGATCGAATCCCTCGCTGGCGAGGGATACCAGCCTGTCGGTGACCTCCAGCTGCAGCTGCAGCTGCGGATGCTGGTGCAGAAAAGGGGTAATCGCCGGGACCAGCTGCTGGCGGGAAAAGGCGACCGGGGCCGTAACCCGCAGCGTGCCGCGCAGCGGCCCCTCGTCATCGCGGCTGCCGTTAAAGATATCGCGGAGCTGGCCGAAGGGCGCATTCAGCTCCGCCACCAGCCTAAGCCCGTCTTCGCTCAGCGTCACGCTGCGGGTGGTCCGGTGCACCAGCGTCTTGCCGGTTACCCGCTCCAGCTCGCTGATTTTCTGGCTGACTGCCGATTTACTCACCGCAAGCTTTTCCGCCGCGCGGGTATAGCTTTTCTGCTCTTCCAGCACCGTAAGCCAGTACAAATGGGTCCAGAAAACGTCGGGGCGCGGATCGCTCATCTCGATTGTTCACCTGTAAAAACAATGAATTCAAATATAGCGGTTTTTGCCCGTTGTCACATTGGATAGCATCGGTTTTGCCCACTCATCGTACACAGGATAATAAGGATAGCCTGCCATGCCGCTACTGACATTTGATGTGATTGAAGGTCGCAGTGAAGATGAAATAAAAACGCTGCTCGATGCCGCCCACCGCGCCGTACTGCACGCCTTTAAGGTGCCGGAACGCGATCGCTACCAGATTGTTCATGAAAACAAGCCTCACCATATGGTGATTGAGGACACCGGTTTAGGCCTGACGCGAAGTCAAAAGATGGTGGTGGTCAGGGTGTACACCAGCCCACGCAGCGAAGAACAAAAACAGCTGTTTTACGCGACGCTGCTCGCAGAACTGCAGGAACACTGCGGGCTGAGTCCCGATGATTTGATGGTTTCGGTGCTGAGCAATCAAAAAGGCGACTGGAGTTTTGGCCGCGGCGTGGCGCAGTATCTGACCGGCGGGCTTTAGCCGCTCACCGCCGCCCCACGCAGACGGCGGCGTTACGCCCTCGGCGCAGCGGCCATGCGCCGGCGCGCTTTTTGTTCGATATTTTCCAGCAGCTCCTGAACGTCATCTTCGTCAATATCCAGGAACTGACCATCCAGCAGCGCGGCATGAATGTCCTCGCGGGTCACCGAAAGCCCCAGCGGAACCACTTTGCTTTTCACCTCTTCCGCCGCCAGCGGATGCGGATAGCGGCGTCCAACAAGGTTATTGAAAACGATCGCCAGCAGGGCCAGCATGGCGGAGTTCAGCAGCACCGGCGTCAGCACAAAGTAATAGCCCTCGCTGTGTACGCCAGCCCCGCCGAGAATGGCCGTCAGGGCAACGGCGCCGCCCGGCGGATGCAGGCAGCGCAGAAAATACATGCCCGCAATCGCCAGTCCGGCCGCCAGACCGCAGGCCAGCGCAAGGTCAGGCACCAGCACGCCAACGGTAACGCCGATCAGCGCCGACAGCACGTTGCCGCCGACAATCGACCACGGCTGCGCCAGCGGGCTGCTGGGTACGCCAAACAGCAGCACCGCCGAGGCGCCCATCGGGGCGATAAACCACAGATTGACTTCGCCCAGCAGCCAGTGGCTGAACATACTGGTGACCGCCAGCCCCGTCCCCGCGCCGATGGAGCCGAGGAGAATATGCTTTCTGGCAACCGGCAGCGCATGAGGCTTCAGGCGGCCGATAAAAATGCGGATCCGCGAAAACACCGCGGAAGGTAAAACGCTTAACATCTCACTGCTCGCTCAGGTCATATAAATTTCTTATATTTTATTTTCTTTTTTTAACCATATTTTAACAACCACGTTTTTTTCATGCCTATCCCCCTCGCGTCCTCTGACCGGCAGCCATTGACCCCGGCTATGTGATTTCACCTTACTACGCTAGAATCATCCTCGTTCGGGATTTCACCCACTCTACGGATTGAAGGCATAATACGTTGAATAATAATATTAATTTAGAGAAAGAAGTGGCATGGGCCAGCCAGAACATGCCGCGCACTCTGCGCCAGGTTGCCGCACTTCCCGACCTGAGCCAGGTTCGACTAGCCTGCTGTATGCATCTGGATATGAAAATGATCCCGCTGGTGCAGGGCATTCTGGAAAAGGGCGCGCAGGTATTTTTAACAACCTGTAACCCGACCACCGTACAGGACGAGGTCGTCAGCTGGCTGGTCGCGCGCGGAGCAGAAGCCAGCGCCTGGCGCGATATGAGCGATGCCGACTGGCAGCAGTCGTGGCAAAAGGCCATCGCCTGGGGGCCAACGCATCTGTGTGAAATGGGGGCCGATATCACCACCCTGCTCCACCAGCGCGGCGAATTTGGCAATATCGTGGCCGGGCTGGAAGCGACCGGTTCCGGCGTCAGCCGGCTGGGCGATATTCGCCCGGGCTATCCGATTTTTAACTGGGACGATCTGCCGGTTAAAGAGGGCCTGCATAACCGCCACATGGTCGGTCTGACCGCCTGGCACACCTTCTTCCAGACCACCCATCTCACGCTGCATGAGAAAAAGGTGCTGGTGATCGGCTATGGCCTGGTGGGCCAGGGCGTTGCCGCCGCCGCAAAAGCCTTCGGGGGCCAGGTGATGGTCGCCGAAGTCGACCCTGCCCGTCGCCTGCAGGCGGCTTACGACGGCTGGCATGTCGTCGAACTGCAGGACGCCATTGCCTCGGCTGACGTCGTCGCCACGGCAACCGGCGCTAAAAAGGTGGTTAACAGCAGCGCGCTGGATAAAGCGAAAGACGGGGTATTTATCCTTAACGTCGGCCACGTTGCGGAAGAGATTGACTGCGGCTACCTGCGCCAGTTCAGCCATGAAGAGGTGATGCCGTATATCAACGCCTATCAAATGAATGGTAAAACCGTTTACCTGATGGCCAACGGTTCGATGCTCAACCTGACCGCCGGTTTTGGCGATAGCCTGAACGCGTTTGACGTTACGCTGGCGGTGATGACCAGCGGCATCCACCATATCGTGACCGATGGCAGGAAGGCCGAGGCCAAGGTCTATCTGCTGCCGCAGAGCGTGTGGCAAAAAGCGCTGTAGGCCGGATAGCAACAGGGCGCCTGACGGCGCCCTGATTGGCGGTTAACGGCTCTCCGGCAGGACGATATTGCTCTCCGCAAGGGTCCCCATCTCGTTAAACACCGTACAGGCGGCCTCTACCAGGTGCATAGCCAGCGCCGCGCCGCTCCCCTCACCCAAACGCATCCCCATATCCAGATACGGCTCAAGCTGCAGATGCTCAAACGCAATGCGCGCGCCCTTTTCCGCCGACAGATGGGAGGGGATCAGATAGGGATGAACGGCCGGCGCAATACGGCAGGCCGCCAGCGCCGATGCACAGGAGAGAAAGCCGTCCAGCACCACCGGCAGCCCGCAGGATGCGGCCCCCAGCATGACGCCGGTCATGCCAACCAGATCGAAACCGCCAACCTTCGCCAGCACCTCCAGGCCATCCTCCGCCTGCGGTTGGTTGACGGCAATGGCCCGACGCACCACCTCCGCCTTATGCGCCAGCCGCGACAGCGGCAGGTTTGCCCCGATGCCGACGGTATCCTGCGCATCGCGCCCGGTGAGCACGCTCACCACCGCCGCCGCCGGCGTGGTGTTCGCCATTCCCAGTTCGCCAACGCCGAACAGCGTCACGCCCTGAGACGCCAGCTCGCGGGTATAGCTGATGCTCGCCAGCAGCAGCGTCGTCGCCTGTTCGCGACTCATCGCCGCCGTTTGCGCAATATTGCCGCTGCCTCGCGCCACTTTTAAGTCGACAAGGCCTGGGATCGGCTCCGCATCGATCCCGGCGTCGACGACCCGGACTTTTGCCCCCGCCTGCGCCGCCAGGACGCAAACGCCGGTATTTTGCCGGGTCATATTTATCGCCTGAATCGCGGTAATCGCCTGGGGTGAGATAGTCACGCCCTCATGCCAGACGCCGTGATCGGCGCACATCACCACGATCGCTTTTTCTGCCAGCCGCAGCTGACCATTCAGCCCCGGCATTCCAGCCAGCTGCACGGCCAGCGCCTCCAGGCGGCCCAGGCTGCCGGGGGGTTTTAATAAACCGTCAAGATGCTGCTGCGCCTGGGCCATCGCCGCCCGATCCGGCTGCGGAATGTCGGCAATGAGGTCCGAAAGTGTGTCCATGATGTTCCTCGTAGCGCTAAAAGGGAGCGGACCGTTGCGCGCATATTTTTCTACGTTCAGGCCAGCAGCCTGCGTTATACGGCGGTTCGCCATACGGAAGAAAGGAGTCGTTCAGAGGGAATGCCGGGGAGAACTCCCGACGGCGAGAACCGCCGCCGGGCAGGGTCGGGGGAGATTACTCTTCGACCTTCGCTTCGCCGATCACTTTCAGCTTTTTGGAGATATCGCGACGTTCTTTAGAGAGTTCAGCATTTTTGATGATGTAATCATCAACGCGATCTTCGTAATCGCTCTTCATGCTGGCAATGATGCCCTGGATAGCTTCAACGCTCATGCCCGGTTTGATGTAGTCGCTGAGGTTGTCCAGCAGCAGTACGCGCTTCTGGTTATCACGGATCTTTTTCTCAACGTCCTGAATTTCACGCTGCAGTTTGTTCTTACGACGATAGAGACGAACAAACTCCAGTACGTCCTGGAAAGAAGGCTTAGTTGTTTCCATTTTTATACCCCTAATATTTGAGATTCGGATTCGCTAAAGCGACTGCAATATAGGGCTAACATAACTGTTAGCAGCCGCTGATGACAATGTTTTTTCCTTTAGGGTTATCATACCCCTAAATGCTGCTGAATCGAAGCAACCTGTGGTCGTTCTCGCGCATCTGGCTTTTATTTACGCAACGCCCGACAGATCAAATTCGACAGCAGCTCAAGCTGGCGCGCCAGCTCTATCGTCAGCCAGACGTAGCCGTGTATCGGCGTTTCCGAGAGGTTTTCGCCCGGATGCTCTTTGATAAGCTGACGCAGTTCGGCGACGATTTCATTAAGCTTTTCAGTATTGGCGCGGATCGGCTGCGGGTTGCCTTCATACAGGGCGTGGGCGATGGTCAGCAGCGTTTGCTGGGTCATCTGCTGAGTTTCGCGCAGCGTAAGGGAATTTAGCATCACAAAGTGCCCCGGCCGCGAGCCCCAGTAAGCGTTGACCTGCAGCTCAAGCATACAGACCAGGTTACGGCTGACGGTCTGAATCGCCTCGAAAATGGCCTTCTGGATATGGGTTTCTTTGCTTGCCGGCGTAATCAGGCCGCGCATTTTCACCACGTCGTTCAGGACCTTTTGCAGGTGTTTTTCCAGCCGCGGACGCTCGACCAGGTTTGGCGAGATCCCGGCCTGATACAGGCGATTAAGGGCAGTGACGTAATTTGCCATCTGGATACGCCAGTGCAGAAACGCCCGCTGCGGCCAGATGCCGGTAAACAGCATCGCCAGCAGGGAACCGAAGATAACATCGCCGCTTCGCCACAGCGCGGTGTTCATGTCTCCCGGCGGAGCCCCTACCACCACCGCCAGCGTAATGCCGATCAGCAGCGCCTGGTACGGTTTTTTCCCTAAGGCCAGCCAGCCGCAGAGGAACATCGCCGCCGCGCACCACAGCACCATAACGGGTAAGGAGATTAGCTCCAGCTTGAGCGCCACCAGCCCCAGCGCGGAGCCGAGGATGGTGCCGCCGATCCGCTCAAACGCGCGCGGCACCACGTTGCCCCAGAACGATATCGGCCCCATCACCACCACCAGAGTAATCAGCGGCCAGGTGCCTTCCGGTACGTTCAGCAGCCGTACCAGTAAAAAGGTGAGAACAAAAGCCAGCGCGATGCGTATGCCGTGCACGATTCGGTAATGGCGATACAGACGAATTTCTAAAGGCTTAAGTGATTTATCAGCGCGCACGACCCTCTCCGCTAAGAAGAAAAGGCCAATTGTAACTGCTTTTTCACCGCAAGCATCACGCTAATGTAAGAAACCTTGTTCACTCCGGGGATAAGCGCCTACCTGCCGATACGCTCAACCGCCACGTACATTTCGATATCCCAGTAGCCGTCGTGATTGCCGTCGTTAAGATAGAGCTCAAAACAGGGTTTTGGCGCCAGCTGGTACTCTTTGCTTTGCAGCAGGCTTTCAAAGAACTGCAGCCAGGGCGTGGAGAAATCATGGTTCAGCACCCGCGCGCTGGCGAAAGCGTACTCTCCGCCGGCGATCTCGGTCAGGATCGCGCCTTCGCTATTGACTGGAATGACGAAGTCGTCGTCCACCGTTACCACGGTGTCGCAGCGCAGCTTTTCCGCCGGCACCTGCTGCGGGTTGTCGTAATAGACGGCGACCCACTCCCGGGCCGGGATCTGGCGACTGCTGACCCATGCCATCAGCTGTTCAAAACCCTGCTTAACGGTCTGTTCCCAAGGCCCAACCATATGAAAACCGGCGATTTTACGCGCACCAAGGGACTTAACGCTGTAGTTCATATTGCCTCCGCTATTGATAAGAAATACTGTATAAATATACATGCAATGTAGCAGGCAGCCAAAAAACAGTATGTGCGCGGATTCACAGAGTCGCCATTGGCCGGTGCTGAAAAATCATTCAGGAAGCCGACACGCAGAACCGATACTTCAACCGCACCTCAATGCCGCCTGCGCATAAATTGTTTTCGCCGCGCTGATTATTGATAATCGTTATGTAAATAAAAACATAACGAGTGGAACTACCGATGCAAGGAAAAATGAAGTTTGCGCTGGCAGCAATGCTGGCACTGCAGTTCGCCCCCGCGGCTATGGCGCAGGATATTCGCGTCACCTATGCCGGCTCGATGGGTAAAGTGATGGATCAGGGGCTAGGCCCGGCGTTTGCCAAAGCGCAAAACGGCGATTATCAGGGCCAAGGCCAGGGCGCTTACGGCATGGCGCGCCTGCTGGCAAGCCACAAGCTGACCGCCGATGTTTTCGTCTCCATTACCCCGGGCCCGATGCAAATCCTGAAAGACGCCGGCTTGATTGACGATGCTGTCCCGGTCGCCAGCACCAGCATGGTGGTCGCCTGGAGCCCCAAAGGGAAATATGCCGCGCAGTTTGCCGCCGCGAATAAAAACCAGGATGCCTCGTGGCTGAAGCTGCTGACGCAGAAAGACGTCCGCTTTGGCCGCACAGACCCGTACGTCGATCCTAAGGGCCAGAATATCGTCTTTACCCTGCTGCTGGCCGAGAAGTATTACCGCCAGCCTGGCATCAGTGAAAAAATCCTCGGCGAGCTGCAAAACCCGGCGCAGACCCACCAGGAGGGCGGCCTGCTAAGCCGTCTGGAGAGCGGCCAGGTTGACGCCGCGGCGGGCTACGAAAGCGAAGTCCTCTCCGCCCACCTGCCCTACGTCGCGCTGCCCGATGAGATTAACCTCAGCAACCCGGCAATGGCGAAACAGTGGTATGACACCGTCAGCTTCACCATTAAGGACAGCGCTGGTAAAGACCAGACGCTGCACACTCAGCCGCTGGTCTTCTACGCCGCGGTGCTGAAAAACGCGCCGAACGGCGTGGAACAAGGGAAAAAATTCATCCGGTTCATGGAGAGCGCTCAGGGGCAGCAGCTGTTTAAACAGTACGGCTACGCCGCGGCACAAGGGGAAAACCTATACGCCAGGTAAAACGCGCCGGGCGCATTGCCGGCTGGCTCGCGCTGCCGGCTCTGCTGCTGCTCAGCGTCCCCTTCCTCACCCTAATCAGCGTCACGCCGTGGCAGCATCTGCGGCTGGCCTGGCGGGACGACGATGCGATCCTCGTGTCGATGGGGCTGGGGTGCCTGGCGCTGGCGACGATCGTGGCGATAGGCCTGCCGACCGCCTGGTGGCTGTCGCAGGCCAGCGGTCGTCGGCGTCTGCTGGCGGAGCTGCTGCTGATGATCCCGCTGCTGACGCCGCCGCTGGCGATGGGGATTTTACTGGTCTCGGCCTATGGCCCCTACGGGCTGGCCGGACAATGGCTGACGCGAATGGGCGTCACGCTGGTGAACAATCCCGCCGCCTTTGTCATGGCGCAGGTCTACGGCGCGCTGCCCTACTTTATCGTGGTCGCCCGCTCCGCCTTCGCCACGGTGCCGAAAGCGATCCTTGAAGCCGGACAAACGCTGGGGGCAACGGGCTGGAATCGCTTTCGCTTTCTAGCCCTGCCGATGGCGCTGCCGGGGCTGGCCTCCGCGGTGGCGCTGGCCTGGGTACGCGCCGTCGGCGAGTTCGGCATTGTGATGATCTTTGCCTATTTCCCCCAGGGGATCCCGGTAAAACTCTATACCAACCTGCAAAACGACGGCGTTGACGCGGTCTATACCCTGCTGTGGATGCTGCTGATCGTCACCCTGCCTCTGCCGCTGGCCTGCTTTGCGCTGGGAAGAGGCACGACGTGGCGGCGAAAAACGCCGCCGGCGGTTACAGGCTAAAAGGTAGCTCAATCCCGACACTGGCGCCCAGATCGTCGCTGTCGCTGTGGTTAGCGTCGGTATACCACAGGGAGGTGCTGAGGCGCACGGTGGGCATCACGTCGCCGCTCCAGCCTAACTGCACGCCCTTCAAGGTATCGGCGTGCGGGAAGGCTTTATTAATCCGCTGATTTTTCGGGTTCACCTCGGCGTAAACCAGCCGCGCGCTCCAGCGCTGATTCTCCTCCGTCACCAGTTCGACCTTACCGGCGTACAGACGCCCGTCGCCGCCCATCGCGTCGCCTAACGGATAACCCTGCTGGTAGTAGCCATCTTTATAGATAAAGTGGTTATAGATGTAGTTGGTGCGCCCCATATTCGAGCGGGTATCGTGCGCCTCCAGGTACCAGTTAATCGCGCTGCTGTTCCACTGGTGATGCCCTTCGACGCCGCCGAGGTAAAGGTGGGCGGACGGCAGGTACCCGGCTTCATCCTCGCCGATCATCTGCCCGTAGACGCTCACCGGCCAGCCCGTCGTCGGCGCCAGCTTCAGTTTAAAATCAAAGCCCGCCAGCTGATTGCCCGGATCGTCCGCCGAATCGCCGGTGTTATCGCGCCCGGTGAGCCCCTCCCAGAAGCTGCCAAAGGAGGAAGGCCGCCCCTCGCCGCCCCACTGCATAATGCGCGAAGCGCCCAGCTCCAGCGAGGTAAAGGGGGATACCGTCAGGCGGCCGCCAAAAATTTTAGTATGCGGTACCGCCGCGTACTGGCTCATCTGGCTGGCGGAAAGCTGGTACTGCCAGGGGCCAATCCAGCTTAGCCAGGCGTTCTCCGGAGCCCGCTGTTCGGCGCGCTGCAGCAGAAAACCGGTCATCGGCCGCGCGGCGTCGGAACGAATCAGGCTCCCCTCATAGCCGGGCCCCCACCACTGCGGAATTTGGCCAAACGCCAGCCACTGGTTCCACAGCTTCAGCGCCCCGTAAGCACCGTTGGCGTTAACGTTGGAGCTATTGCCGATGCGCTTGTCTCCTTCAACGTTGCCCTGCAGGTGCAGATCCCACCATTCGCCGCTGTTATTGAGCGCGATGGAGAGCGAGTGGTCGGCAGGATAAGACCCGGCAAAGCCCTGCGGCGTTCCCGGCCTGTCGGTTGAGCTATAGCCGGTGACGCGCACGTCGGCTTTTAGCGACCTCAGCCGTTGATTCACCCGGCCCAGCACCGCCCTCTCTGCGGATGTTGCCGGATGAGCGTTGGCCAGCGCGCGGCCGATCTCCTCCTCGCTCAGGGGCCAGGTCGATAAACTCAACGAGAGGGCTCCACGATCGGATAACCAGGCTAAATCATTGCGGAAGTCGTTATCGGCCAGAACCAGGCCAGAGGCTAAGCTTGCAGGACTAAAAACGGCAAGAAGTCCCAGAGAAAGCGCACTACGCGCGAAAAATTTCATCTTCCCAGCTCCATTTCAGGCGCACGGGCGCCGGCGTATTTCCTTAAAGGTGAGCAGGTAAGGTAATTGACTGAAACTAAACAAATCGCCAACCAGCGCCACAACAGCGCGCTGCGGGAAAAGATGCCGCTCCGGGAGAGAGCGGCACGAAGGTCAGAGCTTGTGGTGCAGATAATCACTCATGCGCGAGAAAAGGCCGCCTTCGCCAACGCTTTCCAGCGTCACCAGCGGCCAGTGGGCCACGACCTTATCGCCGTCGTAGAGCGAAATCTCCCCGACCCGCTGATTGGCGGCGATCGGCGCCTCCAGCTCTTTCTGATCCAGCACATATTTGGCCTTAATACGCGAAACCTCAGACTTCGGCAGCGCTAACCAGAAGTCCTGGTCGGTGCCGAGCTGGATCTGGTCCTTATCGCCATACCAGATAGGCTCGCTGCCCACTTTTTTACCTTTTTGCAGGACCTGGACGGTATCGAAGTTTTGCTGGCCCCAGTGCAGCAGTTTGGCCGCCTGCTGCTCGCGCCCTTTCGGACTCTCGGCCCCCATCACCACCGCTATCAGGCGACGCTGGCCGTCGACGGCGGAGGCAATCAGGTTAAAACCGGCGCCGGAGGTGTGGCCGGTTTTCAGGCCATCGACGTTCATGGTTTTATCCCACAGCAGACCGTTGCGGTTCTGCTGGGTAATACCGTTCCACGTCAGGCTTTTCTGACTGTACATGTGGTACACGTCAGGCTCGCCGTGAATAATCGCCCGCGACAGGACCGCCAGATCGTAGGCCGAGCTATGCTGCCCCGGCGCATCCAGCCCGTGTACGGTTTCAAAATGGGTGTCCTGCAGGTGCAGCTTTTGTACGTATTCATTCATCAGGGCAACGAACTGCGGCTGGCCGCCGGCAACGTAGTCGGCCAGCGCCACGCAGGCGTCGTTACCGGAGTCGACGATAAGCCCGCGGCTTAAATCACGGACGCTAAGCCGATCGCCGGGTTTGAGGAACATCAGCGATGAACCATCGAATACCGGGTTGCCCTTCGCCCAGGCATCTTTGCCGACGGTGACCATATCGTCAAAGGTAATGCGATGGCTGTCGATGGCGCGATCGACCACATAGCCGGTCATTAATTTCGTCAGGCTGGCGGGGTTACGCTGCTGATGTTCGTTACCGGCGGTCAGGATCTGACCGGTGGTGTAGTCCATCAGCACCCAGGAGCCTGCCTGAATGGAAGGCGGCGTCACGGTGACGGGAAAATCATTCGCGGCAAAGGCGCAAGAAACGCTCGAAGCGAGCAAAGTTACAGCAATAAAAAAACGGCCTTTCAACGGCATATCCTCAAGATTTACAGATCCGCCGTCCTTTTTACGGAAATTCTCCTTTCATATCATGGTTTAATTGCAAGAAAATATGACACGATAAACGCGCTGCGCGGCCGACGCCCTTCTGATGGCCGGACAAATCGTTTACCATAGCCCGTCATACTTCAAGCTGCACGTGCGCTGGCTTTGTGGCTCACCCCGAACGATTTAGCGTATGGACGCCAACCACCACGGAAAATAGACAGACTATGCAAGATAGCGCCAACCAGCCCGGATTTTTGTTCCACGACTACGAAACCTTTGGCACCCGCCCGTCCCTTGACCGGCCGGCGCAGTTTGCCGCTATCCGCACCGATGCGGATCTTAACGTTATCGGCGAGCCCGAGGTATTCTACTGCAAGCCGGCTGACGACTATCTGCCGCAGCCCCAGGCGGTGATGATTACCGGGATAACGCCGCAGGAAGCGATCGCCAAGGGCGACAATGAAGCCGCTTTTGCCCGCCGCATTCACGATCTGTTCACGGTGCCAAAGACCTGCATTGTGGGTTACAACAACGTGCGTTTCGATGACGAAGTCAGCCGCAATATTTTCTATCGCAACTTCTACGATCCCTACGCCTGGAGCTGGCAGCACGATAACTCGCGCTGGGATCTGCTGGACGTGATGCGCGCCTGCTACGCGCTGCGCCCGGAAGGCATCAACTGGCCGGAAAACGACGACGGCCTGCCCAGCTTTCGCCTTGAGCATCTGACCGTGGCCAACGGCATCGAGCACAGTAACGCCCACGATGCGATGGCCGACGTGTATGCCACTATCGCCATGGCGAAACTGGTCAAAACCCGACAGCCTCGCCTGTTCGACTACCTTTACACCTTCCGCAATAAGCGCAAGCTGGCGACGCTGATTGACGTGCCGCAGATGACGCCGCTGGTCCACGTTTCCGGAATGTTCGGCGCCGCACGCGGCAACACCAGCTGGGTGGCTCCGCTGGCCTGGCATCCGGATAATCGCAATGCGGTGATTATGGTTGACCTTGCCGGCGATATGTCGCCGCTGCTGGAGCTGGACGCAAACGCGCTGCGCGAGCGGCTGTATACCGCCAAAGCCGACCTCGGCGACCTGCCGGCGGTACCGGTCAAACTGGTCCACCTCAACAAATGCCCGGTGCTGGCCAAGGCCAATACGCTGCGCCCGGAAGACGCGGAGCGTCTGGGCATCAACCGTCAGCGCTGTCGGGATAACCTGCAGCTGCTGCGCGGCCAGCCGCAGGTGCGGGAAAAAGTGGTGGCGATCTTTGCCGAGGCGGAGCCGTTCGTTCCTTCCGACAACGTCGATACTCAGCTCTATAACGGCTTCTTCAGCGATGCCGACCGCGCGGCGATGAAGATTGTGCTGGAGACCGAGCCGCGCAACCTGCCGGCGCTGGACATTACCTTCGCCGATCCGCGTATCGAACGCCTGCTGTTTAACTATCGCGCGCGAAACTTCCCCGGCAGCCTCGATGAAGCCGAGCAGCAGCGCTGGTTAGAGCATCGTCGGGAGGTGTTTACGCCGGAGTTTTTGCAGGCTTATGCCGATGAGCTGCAGACATTGCAGCAGCAGTATGCTGACGATAATGAAAAGCTGACGCTGGTGAAAGCGCTGTGGCAGTACGCGCAGGATATTGTTTAATATAAATAAATTCCCGGCTCAGCGTGGCGCAGGCCGGGAACGGTTATTTATCCTTTCGCGCGGCTGGCGATAATCGCCTCCGCCACGTTACGCGGGGCCTCCGCGTAATGATGGAACTCCATGCTGTAGGTCGCCCGCCCCTGGGACATCGAGCGCAGGGTCGTGGAATAGCCGAACATCTCGGCCAGCGGCACGTCGGCGCGAATAATCTGGCTGCCGAAGCGCTCTTCCATCCCCTGCACCATGCCGCGGCGGGAGGAGAGATCGCCCATAATATTACCGGCGTACTCTTCCGGCGTTTCCGCTTCCACATGCATCACCGGTTCGAGGATCACCGGGTCGGCCCTGCGCGCGCCCTCCTTGAAGCCGAAAATGGCCGCCATGCGGAAGGCCATTTCCGAGGAGTCGACGTCGTGGTACGAACCAAAAGTCAGGGTCGCTTTGACGTCCACCACCGGATATCCTGCCAGTACGCCGGTGCCCATCGCTTCACGCAGGCCCTTTTCCACCGAAGGAATGTACTCGCGCGGCACCACCCCGCCTTTGGTGGCATCTTCAAATACGAAGCCGCTACCGGGCTCCAGCGGTTCGAGAGTCAGCACCACGTGGCCGTACTGCCCCTTACCCCCGGACTGGCGGACGAATTTGCCTTCCACCTCTTTCACCGTTTTGCGGATCGTCTCGCGGTAGGTTACCTGCGGGCGGCCAATATTCGCCTCAACGCCAAATTCGCGTCGCATCCGGTCAACGATAATTTCCAGATGCAGCTCGCCCATCCCGGAAATAATCGTCTGGCCTGACTCCTCGTCGGTGTGCAGGCGGAACGACGGATCTTCCGCCGCCAGGCGCTGCAGCGCAATGCCCATTTTCTCCTGATCCGCTTTGGTTTTCGGCTCGATAGCCAGCGAAATCACCGGCTCGGGAAACTCCATACGTTCCAGGGTAACGATCGCGTTCGGATCGCACAGCGTGTCGCCGGTGGTGACGTCTTTTAGACCGACGCAGGCGGCGATATCGCCGGCATGCAGCTCGTCCACCTCGTGGCGATCGTTGGCGTGCATCAGCACAATACGGCCGATACGCTCTTTTTTACCTTTAACCGGGTTATACACCGCATCCCCTTTCTTCAGGGTGCCAGAATAGACGCGGATAAAGGTCAGCTGGCCCACGTAGGGGTCGGTCATCAGCTTGAACGCCAGCGCTGAGAGCGGTTCATCGTCAGCAGGATGGCGCTCTGCCGGCCGGCCCTTCTCATCAACGCCCTGAATCGCCGGGATATCCAGCGGGGACGGCATCAGTTCGACGACCGCGTCGAGCATCCGCTGGACGCCTTTATTCTTAAAGGCGCTGCCGCACAGCACCGGCTGGATCTCTCCGGCAACGGTGCGCTTACGCAGCCCGGCTACGATCTCAGCCTCGCTCAGATCGCCCGTTTCCAGATATTTGTCCATCAGCTCATCGCTGGCCTCCGCCGCCGCTGAAACCATTTTCTCCCGCCACTGCCGGGCGGTTGCCAGCAGCTCATCCGGCACCGGAGCATAGCTGAAGGTCATCCCCTGGGTCGCATCGTCCCACAAAATGGCGCGCATTTTGATTAAGTCCACGACCCCGACGAAATGCTCTTCGGCGCCGACGGGAATGACCACCGGCACCGGATTGGCCTTCAGGCGGTCGATCATCATCTGCACCACGCGGAAGAAATCGGCCCCCGGGCGGTCCATTTTATTGACGAAGGCCAGCCGCGGGACCTGGTACTTATTCGCCTGCCGCCAGACGGTTTCCGACTGCGGCTGCACGCCGCCCACGGAGTCGTAGACCATTACCGCGCCATCCAGCACCCGCATGGAGCGCTCGACTTCGATCGTAAAATCGACGTGCCCGGGGGTGTCGATGATATTAATCCGGTGCGGTTCAAAGCTGCGGTCCATGCCGGGCCAGAAGCAGCTTACCGCGGCGGAGGTAATGGTGATCCCGCGCTCTTGCTCCTGCGCCATCCAGTCGGTTGTTGCCGCGCCATCGTGTACTTCACCCAGCTTATGGCTCATTCCGGTATAAAACAGAATGCGCTCAGTGGTGGTGGTTTTACCGGCATCGATATGCGCGGAGATACCGATGTTGCGATAACGTTCGAGGGGGATGGGTCGGGGCATGATGCGTCCTTAGTCATTTTGACTGTCAGTGAGCGGCGAAATGGCCGCGGTTCGTTCAATGGCATCTATCATAGTACAACTGTACGAGTATATTCGAACTATTTTTGCTATCGTTACTATTGGTGAAGCTGCGGCAGCGCGCGTGGCTTTAGCGATTCAGTTTGGGTATATTACCGGCCAGCCGCCGATACGGGCTGCTGTTCCGCGGAACAGAGCAACCGCCGACACAGGAATATTATGATCGCCAATCACCCCGAACGTGAACAAATCCGCCTTGAAAATGTTCTTTTTGCCCTTGGGAATCCGATGCGGCTGGAGATTATTCGCATCCTCGCCGACGGCAGCGAGCAGAGCTGCAACGCCCTGCGCCATGAAGACGTCGCGAAGTCCACCATGACCCACCACTGGCGCGTTCTGCGCGATAGCGGCGTGATATGGCAGCGCCCGCAGGGGCGGGAGAATATGATTTCACTGCGCAGGGAGGATCTGGAGGCGCGTTTTCCCGGGCTGCTGGATACGCTACTCAGAGTGATGCGCCAGGAAGTGCAGAAGTAACGGAAACAAAAAAGCCGGAGGTCTCCCCCCGGCTTTTTTTATCCTGTCGCCCGATCAGGCAATGTCTTCGTACTGCGGAACCGGGTTGCGGAAACGACGGGTAACACAGGCCAGATAAACCAGGCCGATGGTGCCCCAAATCAGGCCCAGAACCATAGAACTCTGTTCCAGGTTGACCCACAGTGCGCCTACGGTCAGCGCGCCACAGGTTGGCAGCACCAGGTAGTTGATGTGGTCTTTCAGGGTCTTGTTACGCTTCTCACGGATCCAGAACTGTGAAATCACCGACAGGTTAACGAAGGTGAAGGCCACCAGCGCCCCGAAGTTAATCAGCGCCGTCGCGGTCACCAGGTCGAATTTAATCGCCAGCAGCGCAATCGCGCCCACCAGCAGGACGTTAAACGCCGGGGTACGCCATTTCGGGTGAACGTAGCCGAAGAAGCTGGTCGGGAATACGCCATCGCGGCCCATCACATACATCAGACGGGAAACGCCCGCATGTGCGGCCATGCCGGAAGCCAGAACGGTCACGCTGGAGAAGATCAGCACGCCCCACTGGAAGGTTTTGCCCGCCACGTACAGCATGATTTCAGGCTGCGACGCGTCCGGATCTTTAAAGCGAGAGATATCCGGGAAGTACAGCTGCAGGAAGTAAGATGCGCCGATGAAGATCATCCCGCCGATCAGCGCGGTCAGGAAGATAGCCTTCGGGATCACCCGCTCTGCGTCTTTGGTCTCTTCAGACAGAGAAGAGATACCGTCAAAGCCGAGGAACGAGAAGCACAGGATGGTCGCACCGGTAATCATCGGCACCACGTGGGCCCCTTCGGACCAGAACGGACGGGTGCTGGTCAGCGTACCGGCGCCTTCACCGTGCATGATGCCGTAGATAATCAGGCCGACGATAACCGCCACGATACCCATCTGCAGAACCACAATCAGGGTATTGAAGTTCGCCACGGCCTTGATGCTGCGCAGGTTGGATACGGTCATAAAACCGACCAGCGCAACCACGAAAATCCACGACGGAACGGAAGGCATCAGCGCTTCAAAGTAAATCTTCGCCAGCAGGATGTTGATCATCGGCATAAACAGATAGTCGAGCAGCGATGACCAGCCAACCATAAAGCCAACGGCCGGGCTGATAGATTTCTGAGCGTAGGTGTAGGCGGAGCCTGCCGACGGAAAACGACGAACCAGTTTACCGTAGCTCAGCGCCGTGAAAAGAATTGCGATCAGCGCGAAGGCGTAGGCCGTCGCAACGTGACCGTCAGTCAATCCAGAGACGATACCAAACGTATCGAACAGCGTCATCGGCTGCATATAGGCCAGGCCCATCATGACAACCGGAATCAACGTAAGGGTTTTACGTAATTCCACGCGAGAGGTTTTTGGAGTAGCGTTATGCGACATTGTGGTCATCCCCTTTTACGGCGAAAGCCATCGCGTAAGCAAAAAATTGCCCCATTTCTGTGTATTCCTCAGCGACAACAACTGTCGGTTTTTAGTAAATATCTATCCGGTACGAAGCCCGGCCTCTTGGTATTGAATGATGTGTCTTTAAAGCAAAAAAATAACCGACACTTTAAAAAGCGTCGGCTAGTTTCTGTTTTTCAGGCCGCGTATTTTGCAACATTTACTGGCCGGATGACAAGCCGTTGAAGAGCCAAATAATTGTAGGAATTATTTAACAGACTAATATTCATACGATTTTAGTATTGTATATCCTGCCAATAGCATTATTTGCTAAAACTGCATTCTGCCACCATCCGCTGGCAAGGCCGGAAGCGTCCTCCTGCCAGCCAATCCACGCCCGGTGAATCGGCTGATGGGCGGCGACCTCTTTCATTATCAGCTCGCCGCGGTCCAGCTGGGGCTGCGCCAGGTATCGCGGCAGATAGCCCCAGCCGAGACCGGCGGAAACCAGCGCCAGCTGGCCGGGAAAATCAAACGCGGCCAGATGCTCCCGATCGTCGGCGGATGGCCAGCCGCCGCCGCAGATAATGGCCCGCTGGCGCTTCATCACCCGCCAGCTCAGCGGTTCCGGCATCTGCGCCAGCGGATGCTGCGGCGCGACGACAAAAACATGCTCCAGCTCGCCCAGCGGGCTGAAGCCGTAGCCGCCAAGAGCCGGCGGGTCGCTTAACGCCCCCAGCACGATATCCGCCCGCCCTTCAACCAACGCCTCCCAGCGGTCGGTAAGCGTCTCGCGGCAAAAGCGCAGCTGCGCCAGATTGTGCTGCTGGTAAAACTGGCCCACCAGCGGCGCCAGTAAAGAGAAGGGAAAGGTGGCGTCCACGGCAATGACCAGCGCATTTTCCCAGCCCTGGTGCAGCTTAATCGCCTGTTTTTCCAGCTCGCGGGCGGTGTGCAGCACTTCGCGCCCCTTTTCCAGAAGCAGCTGCCCGGTGGGCGTAAAGCGCGCGCGGTGTCCGCTGCGGTCAAGAAGCTGAATATTAAGGTCGCTTTCCAGCTTGTGAATGGTGTAGCTCAGCGCGGAGGGCGTTTTATAAAGCTTTGCCGACGCTGCGGCAAAGCTCCCCTCTTTTTCCAGCGCATCCAGAATAACGAGGACATCCAGCAGTGGTTTCATCGCCGCCCCCTTACGGTTCGCGATTTCCCGCTGACTGATTATTCCATCGGCATGACCAGCGGGTCCGGGTACTGATACTCAAACCCCAGCTCATAGCAGATACGGTTGCCGTCGATAATCTTGCCGCTACCGCCGTCCGGATTATCGGCAAACACCGGCGGCGGAAGGCCAAGTTCGCGGGCCATCTGCGGATAGAAGACGCCGCGAGCGGGATGCTTTGGCGCACATATATTATAGATGTGTCCGCCCTTCGGGGCCTGCAGCAGCAGCTCAATCGCGGCGATAACATCCTGCAGATGGACCAGATTGACCCCTTGCTGGCCGTCCGGCGCCGACTTACCGGCAAAGAAACGTCCCGGATGGCGCGAGGGCCCCACCAGCCCGGCAAGGCGTAAAATATCGACCGAGGTCCCCGGAAGGTTATGCAGCCAGTCCTCCAGCTCTTTAAGCACCCTGCCGCTGGCGGTTTGCGGATTGCGGGGGGCCCCCTCTTTTAAGGTGCCGCTGGCGTTGCCATACACCGAGGTTGAGCTGGTAAAAATTATCCGCGGCACGTGGTGGGCTAAAGCGGTATCCACAATTTCCTGTACCGCCTGCAGATAGAAATCCTCCCCCGGCCCGGTACGGCGAGCCGGTAAGGTGATCACCAGCGCATCGACGTTCATCAATGCATCCAGATCTTCCGTGTCGCAAACCAGCTGGGGCTCAAGACGCAGCGGATAGCCGTCAATTCCGCACATCCGTGCCGCCTCCACGCCATCCTGCGTCGTCTTACTGCCGGTCACCTCCCACCCACGCGCCATCAACGACAGCGCAAGGGGCATACCCAACCATCCTAATCCGACAATCGCGACCTTTTTCATATCCTGGCTCCTGACTCTTTCGCTGTGCTGACTTAAGGCTACGCCAGCCGGCGGCAGCTGACAATTTCTTCGGTCAATATGAAATGAATTAATGATAGTAAAAAGCCCTTGCTTTATGCCGCTGAACTGGTTTAGGTTAAAAGGCATCAAATGCATAGTCATTCAAAGAGAATTTTATGAACTGCGTTCAATCTAAAAACCACCATCATCACCATCATCCTGACTAGTCTTTCAGGCGATGTGTGCTGGAAGACATTTGGATCTTCCAGAGGTGCATGAACGCAAAGAGAGCCCCCGGAAGATTTACTTCCGGGGGCTTTTTTTTGAATTAAATTCGGACAGATTCAGACAGGTATAAGAGGAAAACAAGAATGTTAGACAACAGCCGTTTACGCATAGCTATTCAAAAATCAGGCCGCCTGAGCGAAGATTCACGCGAATTATTGAGCCGCTGTGGCATCAAAGTGAATCTGCATACTCAGCGCCTGATTGCGCTGGCAGAAAATATGCCTATCGATATTTTGCGCGTGCGTGATGACGATATCCCGGGCCTGATTATGGACGGCGTGGTCGATCTGGGGATTATCGGCGAAAACGTGCTGGAAGAAGAGCTGCTGAGCCGCCGCGCTCAGGGCGAAGACCCGCGCTACTTCACCCTGCGCCGTCTTGATTTCGGCGGCTGCCGCCTGTCGCTGGCCACGCCGGCGGATGAGCGCTGGGACGGCCCGTCGGCGCTGGATGGCAAACGCATCGCCACCTCCTACCCGCACCTGCTGAAGCGCTACCTCGATCAGAAAGGAATTTCGTTTAAGTCCTGCCTGCTGAACGGCTCCGTTGAAGTCGCCCCGCGCGCGGGCCTCGCCGACGCCATCTGCGACCTGGTGTCTACCGGCGCAACCCTCGAAGCCAACGGTCTGCGCGAAGTGGAAGTGATGTTCCGCTCCAAAGCCTGCCTGATTCAGCGCGACGGCGAAATCGCCGATGCCAAACAGCAGCTGATTGACCGCCTGCTGACCCGTATTCAGGGCGTGATCCAGGCCCGGGAATCGAAATACATCATGATGCACGCGCCGACCGAGCGCCTGGAAGAAGTCGTGGCTCTGCTGCCGGGCGCCGAGCGTCCGACGATCCTGCCGCTGGCGGGCGATAAGCAGCGCGTAGCGATGCACATGGTCAGCAGCGAAACCCTGTTCTGGGAAACCATGGAAAAACTGAAAGCGCTCGGCGCCAGCTCGATCCTGGTTCTGCCGATTGAGAAGATGATGGAGTAATCCAGCCAGCACGGGCCCCACCGGGCCTGTCTCAAAGAGTAAACAGGGGAAACTATCATGAGCTTCAACACAATCATCGACTGGAATAGCTGTAGCGCCGAACAACAGCAACAATTATTAATGCGCCCGGCGATTTCCGCTTCCGACAGCATCACGCGTACCGTTGCTGAGATCCTTGATAACGTCAAACAAAACGGCGACGCGGCGCTGCGCGAGTACAGCGCAAAGTTTGATAAGACCGACGTCAAGGCGCTGAAGGTCAGCGACGAGGAGATTGCCGCCGCCGGCGAGCGCCTGAGCGACGAGCTCAAGCAGGCTATGGCGGTTGCGGTACGCAATATCGAAACCTTCCACAACGCCCAGCAGCTTCCGGGCGTGGACGTTGAAACGCTGCCGGGCGTGCGCTGCCAGCAGGTCACCCGACCCATTGCCTCCGTCGGCCTCTATATTCCCGGCGGCTCCGCCCCGCTGTTCTCTACCGTATTAATGCTGGCGACGCCGGCGCGCATCGCCGGCTGTCAGCAGGTGGTTCTGTGCTCGCCGCCGCCCATCGCCGATGAAATTCTCTATGCCGCCCAGCTGTGCGGCGTGCGTAACGTCTTTAACGTCGGCGGCGCTCAGGCGATTGCGGCGCTGGCCTTTGGCAGCGAATCGATTGCCAAAGTGGACAAAATCTTTGGCCCGGGTAACGCCTTCGTGACCGAGGCTAAACGTCAGGTCAGCCAGCGTCTCGACGGCGCGGCGATCGATATGCCCGCCGGCCCGTCCGAAGTATTGGTGATTGCCGACAGCGGCGCGACGCCGGACTTCGTGGCGTCAGACCTGCTGTCACAGGCCGAGCACGGCCCGGATTCGCAGGTTATTCTGCTGACCCCGGATGCCGAAATGGGCCGCCGCGTAGCGCAGGCCGTTGAGCGCCAGCTGGCGGAGCTGCCGCGGGCGGAAACCGCTCGCGAGGCGCTCTCAGCCAGCCGCATCATCGTGGCGCGCGACCTCGCGCAGTGCGTGGAGATCTCCAACCAGTACGGCCCGGAGCACCTGATTATTCAAACCCGCAGGGCGCGCGAGCTGGTCGATAGCATCACCAGCGCCGGGTCGGTGTTCCTCGGCGACTGGTCGCCCGAGTCGGCGGGCGATTACGCCTCCGGCACCAACCACGTGCTGCCGACCTACGGCTATACCGCCACCTGTTCCAGCCTCGGCCTGGCGGATTTCCAAAAGCGCATGACGGTGCAGGAGCTGTCGCGCGAAGGCTTTTCCGCCCTGGCGTCAACGATTGAAATTCTCGCCGCCGCCGAGCGCCTGACCGCCCACAAAAATGCCGTTACGCTGCGCGTTGCAGCGCTTAAGGAGCAAGCATGAGCATCGAAGATTTAGCCCGCGCTAACGTCCGTGACCTGACGCCATACCAGTCTGCTCGCCGCCTGGGCGGTAAAGGCGACGTCTGGCTCAACGCCAACGAATTCCCGACCGCCGTTGAATTCCAGCTAACTCAGCAAACGCTGAACCGCTACCCGGAAGGCCAGCCGAAAGCGGTGATTGCGAACTACGCGCAGTATGCCGGGGTTAAGCCCGAGCAGGTTCTGGTGAGCCGCGGCGCCGATGAAGGCATTGAGCTGGTGATCCGCGCCTTCTGCGAGCCGGGAGAGGACGCGGTGCTCTACTGCCCGCCAACCTACGGCATGTACGGCGTCAGTACCGAAACCTTCGGCGTGGATCGCCGGACGGTGCCGAGCCTGAGCGACTGGCAGCTCGATCTCCCCGGCATCGCCGCCAATCTCGACGGCGTAAAGGTGGTCTTTGTCTGCAGCCCCAACAACCCGACCGGCCAGGTGATTAACCCCGACGATATGCGCGCGCTGCTGGAGATGACCCGCGGCAAGGCGATTGTCATCGCCGACGAAGCCTATATCGAGTTCTGCCCGCAGGCGACGCTGGCCGGCTGGTTGAGCGACTACCCGCACCTGGTGGTGCTGCGCACGCTGTCGAAGGCCTTTGCCCTCGCCGGACTGCGCTGCGGCTTTACGCTGGCTAACGCCGAGGTGATTAGCCTGCTGATGAAGGTCATCGCCCCCTACCCGCTCTCCACGCCGGTCGCCGATATCGCCGCCCAGGCTCTCAACGCCGAGGGTATTGCCGCCATGCGCGCCCGCGTCGCGCAGATCGTAGACGAGCGTGAGTACCTGATTGGCCAGCTACGCGGCATCGCCTGCATTGAGCAGGTTTTCGATTCCGAGACCAACTACATCCTCGCGCGCATTAAAGCCTCCAGCGCGGTATTTAAATCTTTGTGGGATCAGGGCATTATCTTACGAGACCAGAATAAACAACCCTCATTAAGCGGCTGTTTGCGTATCACTATCGGTACCCGTGCAGAGAGCCAGCGCGTGATTGACGCTTTGACTGCGGAGAATGTATGACCCAGAAGTTTCTCTTTATTGACCGTGACGGTACGCTGATTTCCGAGCCACCGGTTGATTTTCAGGTAGACCGCTTTGAAAAGCTGGCCTTTGAGCCACGGGTGATCCCTGCGCTGCTGAAGCTGCAGCAGGAAGGCTATCGGCTGGTGATGATCACCAATCAGGATGGTCTGGGCACCGACAGCCTGCCGCAGGATGAGTTTGATGGCCCGCACAACCTGATGATGCAGGTATTTGCTTCCCAGGGCGTGAACTTTGAAGAGGTGCTGATTTGTCCGCACCTGCCGACGGAAGGCTGCGACTGCCGCAAGCCGAAAACTCAGCTGGTGCTGCCGTGGCTGGAAGAGGGCGTGCTGGATAGAGCCAACAGCTACGTCATCGGCGATCGCGCCACCGACATCGAGCTGGCGGAAAATATGGGCATTATCGGCCTGCGCTACGACCGCGAGACCCTCGACTGGCCGACCATCTGCGAGCAGCTTACCCGCCGCGACCGCTATGCCCACGTTGAGCGCATCACCAAAGAGACCCAGGTCGATGTAAAAGTCTGGCTGGATCGCGAAGGCGGCAGCAAAATCCACACCGGCGTCGGCTTCTTCGATCATATGCTCGATCAGATCGCCACCCACGGCGGCTTCCGCCTGGAGATTAACGTCGGCGGCGACCTCTATATTGACGATCACCACACGGTGGAAGATACCGGCCTGGCGCTGGGCGAAGCGCTGAAGCTGGCGCTGGGCGATAAGCGCGGCATCAGCCGCTTTGGCTTTGTGCTGCCGATGGACGAGTGTCTGGCCCGCTGCGCGCTGGATATTTCCGGGCGTCCGCACCTCGAATATAAGGCCGATTTTGCCTATCAGCGCGTCGGCGACCTGAGCACCGAGATGGTGGAGCACTTCTTCCGCTCGCTCTCCTACACTATGGCGGTGACTCTGCACCTGAAAACCAAGGGCAAGAACGACCACCATCGCGTCGAGAGCCTGTTTAAAGCCTTTGGCCGCACGCTGCGTCAGGCGATCCGCGTGCAGGGCGACACGCTGCCATCTTCGAAAGGGGTGCTGTAATGAACGTGGTGATCCTCGATACCGGATGCGCCAACCTCAATTCGGTGAAATCGGCGATTCTCCGCCACGGCTATCAGCCGGCGGTGAGCCGCGATCCGGACGTGGTGCTGCGCGCCGACAAGCTTTTTTTACCCGGCGTGGGCACCGCCCAGGCGGCAATGGACCAGCTGCGCGACCGCGAGCTGATTGAGCTGGTTAAGGCCTGCACCCAGCCGGTGCTGGGGATCTGCCTCGGCATGCAGCTGCTTGGCCGGCGCAGCGAAGAGAGCAACGGCGTCGATCTGCTGGGCATTATTGCCGAAGACGTGCCGAAGATGACCGACCACGGGCTGCCGCTGCCGCATATGGGCTGGAACCGCGTGTACCCGAAAGCGGGGAATCGCCTGTTCAGCGGTATCGAGGACGGGGCTTATTTCTATTTCGTCCACAGCTACGCGATGCCGGTCAATCCGCACACCATTGCGCAGTGCAACTACGGCGAGCCGTTCACCGCTGCGGTACAGCAAGATAACTTTTTTGGCGTACAGTTTCACCCGGAGCGCTCGGGCAGCGCCGGCGCCCAGCTGCTGAAAAACTTCCTGGAGATGTGATGATAATTCCGGCTTTAGATTTAATTGACGGTACGGTTGTCCGTCTCCACCAGGGCGATTACGGCCAGCAGCGCGACTACGGCAACGATCCGCTGCCGCGCCTGCAGTCCTACGCCGCCCAGGGCGCGGAAGTGCTGCATCTGGTCGATCTCACCGGCGCGAAAGATCCCGCAAAGCGTCAGATTTCGCTGCTCAAAACCCTGGTTGCCGGCGTTGACGTTCCGGTGCAGGTCGGCGGCGGCGTGCGTACGGAAGAGGATGTCGCGACCCTGCTGGATGCCGGCGTCGCGCGCGTGGTGGTAGGCTCTACGGCGGTGAAATCGCCGGAGACGGTGAAGGGCTGGTTCAAACGTTTCGGCCCGCAGCATCTGGTGCTGGCGCTCGACGTGCGCATCGATGCCGAAGGTAATAAGCAGGTGGCGGTCAGCGGCTGGCAGGAAAACTCCGGGGTAACCCTTGAGGAGCTGGTGGAAAGCTATCTGCCGGTTGGCCTGCAGCACGTGCTGTGCACCGACATCTCCCGCGACGGCACCTTAGCCGGTTCCAACGTCTCTTTATATGAAGAGGTGTGCGCTCGCTATCCGCAGGTCGCGTTCCAGTCCTCCGGCGGCATCGGCGATCTCAACGATATCGCCGCGCTACGCGGAACCGGGGTACGCGGGGTCATTGTCGGCCGCGCGCTGCTGGAAGATAAATTCAACGTAACGGAGGCCATTCAATGCTGGCAAAACGGATAATCCCCTGCCTCGACGTTCGCGACGGCCAGGTAGTGAAAGGCGTGCAGTTCCGTAATCATGAAATCATCGGCGACATCGTCCCGCTGGCGAAGCGCTACGCCGATGAAGGCGCGGATGAGCTGGTATTCTACGATATCACCGCCTCCAGCGACGGCCGGGTGGTCGATAAAAGCTGGGTTTCCCGGGTGGCGGAAGTTATCGATATTCCGTTCTGCGTCGCCGGTGGGATTAAATCGCTGGAAGACGCGGCGCAGATCCTCTCTTTTGGCGCAGACAAGATTTCGATTAACTCCCCTGCCCTCGCCGATCCGACGCTGATTACCCGCCTCGCCGATCGTTTCGGCGTGCAGTGCATCGTGGTGGGCATCGATACCTGGTTCGACGCCGATACCGGCAAGTATCATGTTAATCAGTACACCGGCGACGAAGCCCGCACCCGGGTGACCCAGTGGGAAACTATCGACTGGGTAGAGGAAGTGCAGAAGCGCGGGGCGGGAGAGATCGTGCTGAATATGATGAATCAGGACGGCGTGCGTAACGGCTACGATCTTGAGCAGCTGAGCAAAGTCCGCGCCGTGTGCCACGTGCCGCTGATCGCCTCCGGCGGCGCCGGCACCATGGAACACTTCCTTGAAGCCTTCCGCGACGCCAACGTCGACGGCGCATTGGCCGCATCGGTGTTCCACAAACAGATTATTAATATTGGCGAACTGAAAGCGTACCTGGCAGCACAGGGCGTGGAGATTAGGGTATGTTAACTGAACAGCTGGACTGGCAAAAAACCGACGGCATGATGCCGGTCATCGTACAGCACGCTATTTCCGGCGAAGTACTGATGCTTGGCTACATGAATCAGGAAGCGCTGGCGAAGACCGAAGAGAGCGGGAAAGTGACCTTCTGGTCGCGCACCAAACAGCGTCTGTGGACCAAGGGCGAAACCTCCGGCAATTTCCTCAACGTGGTGAGCATTACCCCGGATTGCGACAACGATACCCTGCTGGTGCTGGTTAATCCGATTGGCCCAACCTGCCACAAGGGCACGTCCAGCTGCTTCGGCGAAGCGGGACACCAGTGGCTGTTTCTGTATCAGCTGGAGCAGCTGCTGGCCGAGCGGAAGCACGCCGACCCGGAGAGCTCCTATACCGCGAAGCTGTACGCCAGCGGCACCAAGCGCATTGCGCAGAAGGTCGGGGAAGAAGGCGTGGAAACGGCGCTGGCCGCGACGGTGCACGACCAGTTTGAGCTGAAGAACGAAGCGTCGGATCTGATGTATCACCTGCTGGTGCTGCTGCAGGATCAGGGGCTGGACTTGACGGCGGTGATAGAGAATTTGCGCAGTCGGCATAAGTGATTTTCCGCCGTCGGGCGATAATAAAACGAGCATCAATAGATTGCGTCCAGGCGCAATCTAAATACGATTAGCCCTGATTTTGTTTTTTGCCTTTGCAGCAAAATCAGGACTTCACCTTTTATTGCATTGGCGGTCCCCTTCTTGTTATTAAAAGACCCGGATTTATCTACAGGCAATATATTAAACTTCGATTAAACACAGTTATTGAATATATCTCGAGAAAACCTAACCTGAACACATCCGAAGGGCGACACTCGCATATTAATTATAGTGTTATGAATGATGCATTATCCCGACACCGGCGAATTCACTTGTCTGCTTTTCGATTCAGCCACTTATACCTGACACCTAATTATGGACAGAAGATATCGATTCTGAGTTCAGAGGCCGTATACTATACAGACATGAACAAATCCTCCGAGCCAAGGTATACGTTACCTGGTATACGTTGCCTGATGAAAAATATAGCATAATGCACTTTATTTTATGTTGGTATAAATCTTGACTCTTGCGCAATCCAACACCTCTACACCATTATTTTGTCACCAGATAGTGAGTAGGGTCTATTGAAACAGAAGATGCGAGGGAAGTTACAGCGCCGGTATTATCATTATGCTGAGGAGTATTGTGGCGATCGCGATCGATCTTTGACCCACGGCTTATGCATCAGGGGAAAGTGTGCTGTACGTCTTTAACATATCTTTAGTGATTTATACATTACTAAATCTGAGGCGACTGCTCATTGAATAATGATAGCATGCCTAAGACATTATTGATTAATTAAATAAAAAAGGCCCCGCAGGGCCTTTTTTATTGCATATAAGGTAGGTTGGACATGTAGATTTGCAAATAATATTTTGTGCAATAAAATTATAAATAATCTGTCGCAACCAGCTGTTTGTTTTTTGAGCTCCCCCATGCATCAAAGTTTCTTAGGCAAGTAATCAGTGAATACTGGTCCCAATTATCCGTACGGGCTAGTTCAATCATCGGCATTGCCAGCATCTGTGGGCTCAGTGACAATCCAAGGCGTTCCTGAATCTGATAGTACAAGCGGGCGAAACGTTCACTGCCATAACAAAGCGCTTGTACAGAATCACAGAGATTCTCATCCACGCCGCGGCCCGCATCTTCGACTGCAACAACAGGATTTCCCGGCACCAACCCGATGATAGAGTGATGCGGCGCTGAAAAGAAAAACTCAACGGCAACCCTTGCGGCATAAATCTTCGACACAAGCTCTGGACTACTATTTGAGCTATCAAAAAGAGCCGACATATTCATGCTATTCTGACGATGCAAACGCTCTGGGGTATCGGCAAGACAGAAATAGTACCCATGAACGTCAACCTTCATAAATGAGCTTATTGCATTAATAAAAGCTTCCTGGGTTGTTCCACTCCAACCGACATCAACCACAGCAATTTTCTGACCGCTTTGAATACCAGACTGCCTCAGATACTGGAATAGCGCGCGACGATTGCGCTGGCAAACTTTTAATATCTCCCAACGCCAGGCGTACAGGAAAGCAACCAGCTTTTCATGTAACGCTGGAGTAATCGCTACCTGGGCACCTAAACCGAATTTATTCATAATATCAGGCGCCGGAACCTTAACCCCAATTCTTTCAAGCACTTCACAGGCACAAAGGCCATCACTGCCCGAAATCAGAAACGGTATATAAGCGCTAAAATTGGCGTCAGTCATTGCCGCCAAAGTGAATGTTGTACGCGAACCGTAGAAATAGCCGAACGGCGGTAAACGATCTTTCATATGCTGATTCGCAATATTGGTTAATACATAACCATCACGAGCGAAAAATAGAATATGATCAATACCATCATCACGAGATTTAGATTTTATCCATTCAAGAAAACCAAGGCTGGCGGGTCCTCCGGTTAAGAACCCTAGCTCTTCATAAGAACCGTATTCAATCTCACGGGCCTCCATACGTAGTAAACCCTCAGCAATAGAGGTGCTTACGCTAACATTTTTCTTTTTATCGCGAAAACGGCTCGCCACATAATGGTAACTCAGCAGACCTTTCTCCGCAGGGCGCTTCACGTCGCCTGTTTCACTATCGCCAATATGCAGAATCTTGCCCGGTGCGACACCGAGTTGAGTACTGACAATAGTGAAAAGCTCACCGCTATCACGCTTCGTTGCGTTGGCATCCGCTGACGAAAAAACAGTGATGTTTTCGATTTGCTGTTTTGCCAGCGCCTGTTCAAAGAACTGCCCGGTGAAATACATATCGGAAACAATTATCACCCTCTTTCCGCAGGCGATTAACTGTTGGAAAAGCGGAAACAGCTCATAATTAGGCTCAATCAGCTGCATTTCCAGATCATATTCCGCCTGCATCAACGTTTCTTTAGCGTATTGCTTATCCGGGAAACAGCTATATATGTTATCGAGAGTGATCTCTTTACGCCCTTCCTGAACCATCACTCTGAAAGCTTCCGCCTGCGCCTGTTGACGTTTAGCCCTGAAGTTCTCAATATTGAGTTTTTCCCCCAAAAGAGTGAATGCATCTTCCGGGTCAGAAAGAGGTCTTAGATATAAAGTATCAAAAAAATCGAATGAAACAACCTCGGCCATATCAATTTTTTTGGCCAGTTCTGGTTCACATACAAACTGTTCCATAGAAATTTCGTCCATCTTCTTACTCCAAATATAAAATCAAAAAATGACTCAGGCCGTCAGATCAAAGTTAATTCCATTCGGTGCCAAATTAACGTTGTAGAAAGGATCATATTGATAATAATTTGGATGCTTTTCGTATAAACGACGCAACTCGCTATAAAGACGCTCTTGTTTTACTGGGTCCACCTGATCCAAACCACGGCTAATCGATTCATAATGATGCAAGCTGACCGCCTGACATACAACGTTGTAGAAACCATGCTCTACCGATTTAAAACACAAATCGACATCGTTGTAGGCCACAGGGAATGACTCGTCAAAGCCACCGATTTTCTGATACTTCTCACGTTCGATCATCAGGCATGCACCTGTAACTGCCAGCCAGTTATACTCAAGCAAATTACGCATAAAGTAGCCTGGGCTGTTGCTATCATGACGCAAGAATGCGTGCACCGGACCACACTGCAGGTTTAATACCCCGGCATGTTGAATTTGCTGAGTTCCTGGATAGAGTAATTTTGCACCAACGGCACCGATATGCGGCAGCTGGGCGTAGCCCGCCATACGTTCCAGCCAGTCCTCCATCAGCACTTCGGTATCATCGTTCAGGAAAAGCAGGAGCTCCCCTTGTGCTGCCGCTACGCCCACATTATTAAGTTCAGAAAAGTTGAACGGAATATCATGGTGGATAACCTTTACACGTTTATCAGCAACGACTCTGGCAAAGTATCCCAGTGTCGATTCTGCTACTGACCCATTATCAACAATAATGACTTCATAATTCGCGTATTGCGTTTTTTCAAGGATCGAATCAATACAGCGGCTTAAGACATCAACATTATCTCGCGTCGGAATGATGATAGAAATTAGCGGCGTACCGGTTACATGATAATTGACGCGGAAATACCCCGGCATCTGAGCCACCGGCTCAACTGTACCCTGCAGCCCACGACGTTTTAATGCATCGATACGCACCTGACGCGAAGCTTCAAGTACATAAGGTTTCGCTGCAATATCAGAAGCAACGGAAGCCGGAATAATACGCCAGTGGTACAGGACTTTATCAATATGGCTAATGCGCGTGGTGTGTTCAGCAACACGTAATACAAAATCCCAATCCTGACAGCCATCGAATTCAGAGCGCAGCAGGCCCGTTTTATCAAGCAGACTACGACGCACGCAGGAAGCATGGCACGTAAACATCGTACTCATCATCGTATCCGGAGACCAGTCAGGTTTATAATGGGGCTGCGTATAGTTACCTTGCTCGGTTAGCTTATCTTCATCACTGTAAATAAAATCAGGCTGCTGCTGCTCGATGCACAATGCCATTTCATACAAGCAGTCAACGGTTAACTCATCGTCATGATCGGCAAAAATAATAAAATCACCTTTCGCCGCACCAATCCCGAGGTTAGTTGCCCCGGAAATTCTGAGATTGGATTTAGCATGGATCACCCTGATCTGCGGATGCGAGATTTTACTCAATGCCAGCTGTAGCTCCGGATCTGGACTGCAATCATCTGCCAGAATCAATTCCCAGTGCGGATACCATTGCGAAGTGATAGATTCCAGCAAGCCGTCAAGCAAATCCAGTGGCGTGTTATAAACAGGAATAACTATTGAAAAGAAAGGTTTGCTTTCAATGCTGGCAATCTTTTCCGCCAAATCTACCGGTCGTGCGGGAGTAACATAGCAATAGCCGGAATGAGATGATTTGAGGCTATATCCCTCTTCCCTGTCGAAGCAAATGGAAGCGACCGGAGAAGAAGAGTGAGTAGCATTCATCGTCTCCTGTAAAATACTGAGGCTGCGCTGCTGTCTCAGGCGAGCAATAACCCCGGAAACACCCTCTTTACGAATATAAAATATCCCTTTCTGAGCAACAGACTTAAGGCCATGCTTTTGAATAAGACTGGTAGCCAGCTTATTCGCTTTTTTAATTTTTAGATTTAAGCTACCTAAGGACCTTAAAGGCTGAGACACTTTCCAGCTTGTCGACTGACGGTACTCTGTAATCGTATTATTAAGTACCTGAATATGACCAGCATAGTTGGCCAGTTGAATATTCTGCGATTCTAGTTTTGATTTTAACTCAAGCATTTCGGCCTGCAGCTGCTGCTGTGATACTTCCAGCTGCTGTTGTGATGCCTCCAGCTGCTGATGAGTCCAGGCCAACTCGCGGAAGCGATCTGACTGTAGCGTATTTTCTGCCATTGCTTTTGCCACAGTGCTCGCGCTCACCAGTTCCATATCAGCATCGACCGTTAAAGCACCGTCAGTGAAGGCTACTGGCACAATAATTTGCGGATCGTTAGAGCTCGAATAATACAACACACCATTATTCAGCGCCCCGACCCGCGACAGATTGATATAATCGCCAGAAGTATCATCTGAAGACCACAGAACTTTGCCTTGCTGATTTTTAACCGTCAGGTTATTTAGCAAGATCCAACCGCTAGTTTCTGATGGATCTAAACGCAGATAGACGGGTCCATTAGGTTTCCCTGCAACGCTGAACGTATGACGCAGCGGGCGATCCATTTGCGTTTTAAATGACAGGCTGTGCTGTTGTGTAAAGCTTGCCTCACCTGCTTTAAAGTACAGGCGCACTTCAGAATGATTTGCCGACTCTCCACCTGCAAGGAGTTCATCAGGGCGCCAGTTACCCAGGAATGACCGATCTAAACCGGTAACCTGCTGCTGGAAAGCAACCTCTTTAGCATTAAAACGCTCGAGATCGGCTTCATCAACCATAAATCCGCTTTCACGCATGACGTAAAGAATGAACGCTTTACGAGTCAGTTCCGGCTGCTGAGCAGGCTGCATTATGCGTGAACTTTGCTGCATCAGTAGGATAAGAGCCCTAAATAGCAGATGACCGGTTTCAATAGGTTGCGGAGCGCACCATTCGCAATCAAATAAATTTGCGTGGCCTTCAGCATCAAGAATTATATTTTGAGGCACTGCATCGATGAATTTCCCAGGGATAGTCTGATTAATCGGTCCTGCAACACCATCCTCGGTCAGGAATGATTGCAGATACCCCAGATATTCTGTGACCAAATTCACCGCTGCATCAACGGTCCAACCACTGGACGTAAAGAGCGTGACAAACTTAAGACTTAATGGCGTACCACAGTAATAAGCAGGATTTTTAATCAGCTCACAGCTGTAGCCTTCGTGTTCACTCTCAACGATATTGGCAAATTTTTCATAGCAAATGCTGACAGCGCCATTATCTAAAGAAAAAATCGTCTCCTTAGCATAGGCGCGTTTTCTTTGAGTACTGTAGTGATAAGCCAGAATATTCGCATCGAGTCCAGGTACGTCAGATTCCGTCGCAGCAATCAGAAATGAGTTTGCCAGATCCATTCCCAGACCGTTTTTGAAAATAACCGGCCAGGCATCCGTCAACGAGAAATTCAGCTCATGGGGTAACTGCGGGTCCGCAGAAACCGTCTGCCATGCAAACGCCCCGGCGTCAAACTCCCGTACCTTGCAACCACGTTCAGTGACGATCGATGACGGCATTTTGTAGTCAGGATACGGCGCAAGAAACTCTACGGTTTGATAGCCACTGCTGTTAAGTAAGCGCTCAATTGTAACCTTGCCGAAGGTTTCTGGTTCACCTAATTTGTAGCGGCCTTCAATACCGTACATGACTTTATCAAGGTGATCTTCCGGCGTGCCGGCAAAATACTTCAGGCCTAGCTGGTTCTCAATCGCGATGAAAAGATAGCCATCGGGTTTCAGGAACCCCCTAATTTTTTCCAGCATTGCAGCAGCCGCATGTTCAGCTGAGCTAAACATACTGGCATATTCGAGCACACCGATAAGGGTAATCGCATCGAATTTCTCTTCAGTCTGGAAGTCATCAAATCGTTCGGCCAGAACGGTAATATTGTCCAGATCCCGCGTGCGGCTTGAGGCAATGGACGCCCTACGCTGGCTTCCTTCAAGCGCCAGGATCTGACCACCATTTTCTCCGAGAAAACGGGTAATCGCACCGCAGCCGGCACCGATTTCCAGCACCCTGCCTTTTAGCTTATCCTGGAACGGACGTAAGATATTGCCGCGTTGTGAGCTCAGGTGATAAAGCGTTTGCCAGTCGACACACTGATTACGTAACTCAGAAGAGAAGATTGATAAATCATGCGCAGAGGCGATTATTTTTGCTAATCGTTGTTCTTCGTAGTCGCCATCGCTGTAAGAGATATCCTGATAATCAATCTTAGACCAGATGCCATATTGTTCGAGAAACTTATACCCACTTTCTTCGAGATGAAACATATATTCAACCTATGCAATATTTAACGCAGATATACTCACCTGACATATCTGGTTGTACTTTCCAAATTATTTATCAACCGAACTACATCGGCGTACAATTCATTTTCACGCCAAGATCAACTAATCCAATGAAGTCAGGCGTCGGTTCTACCGCCAAATGAATTGAATCATAACGACGGTCATGAGGTATAATATTGCCTACACCATCGCTGCTGGCAATACCGACAGAAATAAAATAGTCCCCTTGGCTGAGGACTCCAGGAATTTCAACTGAGACAATATACTCATCGTTTGATTTGGTTTCATCAGCGAAATTCACATCCTTATATTCAGTATTGGTATTATAAATAGTAATACCTTCTTTGGTTTTTATCGCAAAGCCAAAGATTGGCCGAACCACCAGCTGCGTGAATTTAATTCTGAACTTAAAACGTAACAGTTGCCCGTGCTTACAGATCGTCGGGTATTCTTCACTACCTTGTACTAAATGGTAGTCAACTATCTCGGCGCCACGATCGCCCCAGCGATACTCGGCATTGTTATAGTTCGCGCGCTGTATAAAGCCGTCCTCGCCGTATTGCCATGCCGACTCTTTTACTGTCTGACTTTGTTCTTCCACTTCCATTTCGCGATCGAGGCGTTCTTGCTCGCCTTTTGCCGCCTGTTCGATTGAGGCAGAAACCGATGCACGCTCGGCGCTCTCTTTCGGGGATTTACCAAACAGTAGATCGAGATAATGGTTGACGACAATTCGAGGGGAGTCTTCGAGAACTAATTCACCATCATTAAGTAAGATCGCACGATCACAGTGGGTAACGATTTGTTCTGTCGCATGTGAGACAAACAAAATCGATGTGCCGTTCGCTTTTAGCTGCTTCAGACGAGCAAAGCACTTGGCCTGAAATTTTGCATCGCCCACGGCCAATGCTTCATCAACAATTAATATCTCAGGGTTAATTTGTGCCTGTACGGCGAATGCCAGTCTTACCAGCATTCCGCTTGAGTATGAGCGGACCGGAGAATCAATAAAGTGGCCGATATCTGCAAATGCGAGGATATCATCCAGACGATTATCCACTTCAGATTTAGTCAAACCAAGTAATGAAGCATTCAGATATACGTTTTCACGGCCGCTAAAATCATTATTAAAACCAGCGCCTAGCTCAAGTAATGCAGCAATTCGTCCGTTAACACGAACCTCTCCAGAAGTTGGAGTTAAAGTGCCGGCCAGAATTTGCAGTAGCGTCGATTTACCTGAGCCATTTTTACCGACCACACCAATAGTCTGACCACGTGGTAATTTAAACGAGATGTCCTGCAGCGCCCAGAATTCGTCATGGTATACACGCGCGACGCGTCCAAGTCGTTGATCGATTTTGGGAACAATGAAGTCTTTTAAGCGGCGTAGTGGATTATCATAGACTTGATAGCATTTACTAATATTATCCACTTCAATTGCATAATCGTTAGATGACATCAGCAAAACCCTTACGCGTTTTCTGGAACCAGATATAGCTCAGTAACATGATAATAACTGATACCAGTGTATAAACTGCCAGGCCAACAAAATCAGGCACCCCACCCCAGATGATCACCGTTCGGGCCTGTTCAATAATAAATGTCAGCGGATTCAGCAATACAATATGCTGAAAAGCCTTGGGCAGCGCTGATAATGGGTAAAAAACCGGGGAGAGAAACATCACTACGGTCATAATAATCCCAATAGATTGCCCAATATCCCTGATGTAGACCCCCAGCGATGACAACAGCCAGGCGAGGCCTAAGGTCAGGATGACTAAGGGAAGGAAGACGAAAGGTGCGAAAATCACCGTCCAATGCAGGAAGCCATTAAAGGTAATAAATGCGATTAGCAAAACACAAAAACTGATAAAACTATGGAAAAGTACGGAGAGTAAGGTGACAACAGGTAAAATTTCGAGAGGAAAAACAACCTTCTTCACGTAATTTGCATGCTGAATAATGAGTCCCGGGGCGCGCATCAGCGTTTCGGCAAAAAAGCCATGGGTAATCATGCCTACAAAAAGAATAACCGCAAACTGCGTTTTGGGTTCATTTACTGCACCGGCCCCCCATTTAGCTTTAAATACCACTGAAAAAACAATGGTATAGACTGCAAGCATAAAGATTGGGTTAATAAATGACCAGAACAATCCCATAACCGAACCTTTATATCGCCCACTAATATCACGGCGGGTCATTTGATATATAAGATTCCTGTTGCGCCATATAGAAGTCAGCATCTCATAGATTGCTGATTTTTTTTGAGATGGATTACTCACTGGTATCCTCTTGAAAGTATAGAACCGTACTGAACAAATTAGTCAATAGCAGCTTTTAGAGCTTCTTTAAAAGAACGGCCATAAACAAAGCAATATTGCCAAGCGTGGTTTGCCGATAAGGTTTTAATTTACAAAACGTCCGGAACCTGTCAACCAAACAAGAGCTGCGTAGCTTAACAAAATCTTTTAACTTTTGTTTATTTTCTACCGTCAATTGCGCATCGAAACTTTGCAACAGATCGATGTTTTTTTGGTTCCAGATTTTGAACTTACCATCCATCAACTTCCTTATCCGCAAAACTCTTGCGGTCATCGATATATTCGAACCGATGATATTATCACCGTGCTGCCGATAATATATTGAGGGATTCGGATCATAGTACATGTGGCCATTGCAGCCCGAAACCAGGATATAGATCCACCAGTCATGGGAGATAATTTCCTCATAACAGGGTGTTTTGCTTACCAGCTCTTTAGCTGGATAATTCAGGATCATAGTGTTGCCACCGGCAATGCTTTGTACTAACGCGTTACAGAATGATGGCTTGTACTCAAATAATGGCGAATCACCAATCGGCTGGCCATCACCGTCAATGAGTTTGGTTCGCCCACAGTACACCGCTGGTTCATTTCTCTGGCTAAAACCAGCAAGATATTGAATCCCACGGGCGAGCTTATCGATGTACCAAATATCATCTTGATCGCAAAACGCAAAATAACGGCAATGAGTGCCGTTATTTTGCAAAGAAGAGATAAAATTCCAGGCGAATCCTTTACGCGGGCCGTGGGTAATAAACAGACGGTCCTCGCCAAGCTGACGCTGGTACTCCTCTAAAATAGCGATGGTTCCATCCGTGGAACCATCATCAGAAACGTAAATAACCCACTCTTGATAGGTTTGATTAATAATCGAATCAACCTGCTCTCTTAAGTACTTTTCACCATTATAGGTGCAGAGCAGGATCGCAATTTTGTCGTTTATATTCATGAATTAATTATATACTTCAGCATCGCTCAATAATAATCCATTCAGATCTTTTACAGAAAGCTGAATATCATCAATAGCAGGCCACTCAATACCAATTTCCGGGTCATTCCAGAGAATGCTGCGCTCTGACTGCGGCGCGTAGTAGTTGGTCGCCTTATATATAAACTGCACCGTCTCGCTCAGCGCCATAAATCCGTGCGCAAAACCTTCCGGGATCCACAGCTGACGCTTGTTTTCCGCACTCAGCACCACGCCAACCCACTGACCAAACGTCGGCGATGAGCGACGTACGTCCACGGCGACATCGAACACTTCACCCTCAATGCAGCGCACCAGCTTACCCTGCGCATGCGGCGCCAGCTGATAGTGCAGACCGCGCAGCACGCCTTTCTGCGACTGCGAGTGGTTGTCCTGTACAAACTCAACCTTGCGACCCACCGCCTCATCAAAGATTTTACTGCTGAAACTTTCAAAGAAAAACCCGCGGGCGTCGCCAAACACCTTCGGCTCACAAATTAATACATCCGGAATTGCGGTTTTAATAATATTCATTTTGTATGCTCACTTACTTTACTTACCTGAAACTTCAACAACCACGCGCTCAACGCCCTGCCGCCAGTCCGGGAGCGTCACGCCGAATACACGCTGGAATTTCTCATTCGACAGGCGGGAATTCAGCGGCCTTTTCGCCGGCGTCGGGTAGGCCGTCGTCGGGATCCCGTTCACCGTATTAATAGCCAGCTGCACGCCGTTCGCCCGCGCCACATCAAATACAAAGCGCGCATAGTCGTACCAACTGGTTTCACCGCTGGCCACCAGATGGTAGGTTCCGGCAACCGCTTTATTGCGTAACTCTTCACGGATGGCAATGGCGGTACAGTCGGCCAGAAGCTCGGCGCCGGTTGGCGCGCCGTGCTGGTCGTTAATGATCGACAGCGTCTCTTTTTCACCCGCCAGGCGCAGCATGGTTTTGGCAAAGTTCGCCCCACGCGTCGCGTAAACCCAGCTGGTGCGGAAAATCAGGTGGCGCGGATTACCCTGCTCCAGCGCGATTTCCCCGGCGCGTTTCGTTTCACCATAGACGTTCAGCGGTCCCGTGGCCTCATCTTCATGGCGATAATGACTGCCCAGACCATCAAACACGTAGTCGGTGGAGTAGTGCACCATCAGCGCCCCCAGCTTTGCCGACTCTTCCGCCAGCACTGCCACGCCCCGGTCGTTCAGCAGGTCGGACAGCTCACGTTCGCTTTCCGCTTTATCCACCGCCGTATGTGCCGCCGCGTTGACCACCACATCCGGTTTCACCTGACGGACGGTTTGCGCAATACCCGCAAGATTGGTCAAATCGCCACAGAGCTCTTTATCAAAATAATCCACGGCAACCATTTCACCCAGCGTCGACAGCGACCGCTGTAGCTCCCAGCCCACCTGGCCATTTTTACCAATCAGCAAAATTTTCATTATTGATACCCTGTATTTGGTCGGTACGCGACTAGCGTTCGCTGAGCAGACGTTGCAAATAAGCGCCGTATTCTGTTTTCTTCAACCGTTCAGCCTGCTTAGCCACCCCTTCCGCGCTTAGCCAGCGATTACGGAAGGCGATCTCTTCCAGACAGGCGACCTTCATCCCCTGACGCTTCTCGATGGTGTGAATGAACTGCGAGGCTTCAATCAGGCTGTCGTGCGTACCGGTATCCAGCCACGCAAAACCCCGGCCCAGCAGCTCGACCTGCAGATCGCCACGGTCCAGATACATCTGGTTCAGGGTGGTGATTTCCAGCTCACCACGTTCTGACGGTTTCACCGCTTTCGCCATCTCCACCACGTCATTGTCATAGAAGTACAAACCGGTCACCGCCCAGTCTGATTTCGGTTTCAGCGGCTTCTCTTCAATCGACAGCGCCCGGAAGTTTTCGTCAAACTCCACCACGCCAAAACGCTCCGGATCCAGAACCTGGTAACCAAAGACGGTGGCACCCGAAGTTTTGCTGGCCGCGGCATCCAGTTTTTTACCGAAGCTTTGCCCGAAGTAGATATTGTCGCCCAGCACCAGCGCACAGGCATCATTCCCGATGAACTCTTCACCAATGATAAAGGCCTGCGCCAGACCATCCGGCGACGGCTGAATGGCGTAGCTGAAATTGACGCCAAACTGCGAGCCATCTCCCAGCAGACGTTGGAAGGCCGGCATATCTTCCGGCGTGGTGATAATCAGGATGTCCCTGATACCGGCCAGCATCAGCACCGAGACCGGATAGTAAATCATCGGTTTGTCGTAAATCGGCAGCAGCTGTTTAGACACGCCTTGGGTAATCGGATACAAACGGGTGCCGGAGCCGCCGGCCAGAACAATACCTTTCATCCTGCAATCCACCTTAATTAGTTATTCAGACCAAGACGTTCACCGGCATAGGAGCCGTCCAGCACGCGCTGCCACCAGGTCTGATTATTCAGGTACCAGTGCACCGTTTTCTCAATCCCGCTTTCGAACGTTTCTTCCGGCACCCAGCCGAGGTCGCGCTGAATTTTAGCCGCATCAATGGCGTAACGCAGGTCATGCCCCGGACGGTCTTTAACAAAGGTGATCAGGTCGGCAAAGTGGCTGATGTTGCCCGGCTTCTGCTCCACCACTTTATCGAGAATGGCGCAGATGGTTCTCACCACGTCGATATTTTTACGTTCGTTATGACCGCCGATGTTGTAGGTTTCGCCGCTATGGCCTTCGGTGGCCACTTTATACAGCGCCCTCGCGTGGTCTTCGACGTACAGCCAGTCGCGGATCTGTTCGCCGTTGCCGTAAACCGGCAGCGGTTTGCCCGCCAGCGCGTTGAGAATGGTCAGCGGGATCAGTTTTTCCGGGAAGTGATACGGGCCATAGTTATTCGAGCAGTTAGTCACCACCACCGGCAGACCGTAGGTGCGGTTCCAGGCGCGGACTAAATGATCGCTGCCGGCTTTGGAGGCCGAGTACGGACTGCTTGGCGCATACGGCGTTTCTTCAGTGAACAGGTCATCGGTGCCATCGAGGTCACCGTAGACTTCATCAGTGGAGATGTGATGGAAGCGGAAGCCTTGTTTCTGCGCATCGTTCAGCGACTGATAGTAGTGACGTGCCGCTTCAAGCAGCGTGAAGGTGCCGATCAGGTTCGTCTGGATAAAGGCGGCCGGGCCGTCGATAGAGCGGTCAACATGGCTTTCAGCCGCCAGATGCATCACGATATCCGGCTGAAACTCACTGAACTGCCCGGCGATCCCCTGTGCGTCGGTGATATCCGTGCATGAAAACGAATAGCGTTCGTTTTGGACTACGGGTGCCAGAGACTCGAGATTACCTGCGTACGTCAGGCAGTCCACGACGCGAACGTTATCCTGGGTATTTTCAATAATATGACGAACAACGGCGGAACCGATAAAACCCGCGCCACCGGTAACAAGGATCTTCATACTTTATCTCGTTTTTCAAATAGTTATATGCTAATTAAGCATGTATCATAAATTTCAGGCACGCTACCGCCATTGGCTATCGCAACCAAAACGCGTAACGCTTCTGTACACTGTCATCATCATTTCGGGACTCTCGGACAGCAGGTAACAGCAAACAATTGCCATTTCCCAGGAACTGACCTTTCCGCTGAGTCTTACCGCCACAGGCAAACAGCCCCGAGAGACCCGCGATGAATAACCAAAAACAGAGATATACCTCGGTAGCCATATCTCTGTTTTCAGGCCGTAAGTCGCTCATCAGGCGGCAGATGCGCAGGCGCCACTTTCTCCCTTTTGCTACCGGCTATCCATCAGGACTTTCTCATTTAGCAAGAACCCGGGATCACCGACATCAAAGGTACGTTCGCTGAACGCTGGCTCAACGCGTCAGTAAAGCTGCTGTATGCGTCGCTAAAGCATCAAGGGTAGCTAAACTGGCGCAACGATCCACCCCATTCCTCATATTCTGCCCCCCGAGAAAGAATATCCATTTCAGGGTTTGTAACACAGGTCACCAAATGTACTGAGGAAGCATTACCCTGCAAAACAACAATGCTGTGATGCATAGATTATCCGCGCATTATAACGCTGGTAACTAAGAATAAAAATCAAAAAGCATGGCGAATTAATTCATGTAAAAAGCAAACAACAAGGATACATTATTTACATAATTTCAAAGAAAAACCATAACCAACTGATATGTAACTAAAAAAAATAAAAACCGTTCAGTTAACATAGAAATAACGAGCATTCAGCGGCGAAATACTCGGAAAACATATAATCAGTAACAATATAGTCCATAGGACACGCTCGATCTCGCATTGAGTACTTTATCGGCAGAACATCAATTATTGGTATAAGAAACTATAGGTATTATTATGATGCTAACTTACATTTAAATGATAATGATTTTTATTTGCAAAAAATAATATAGGGAATATAGCGCAGATGCGATCTGCCGCTTCTTAAGCACTCCCCTTCTCTGACTGCTTCATGAAGATCCGGAAACGGGAAAGCAGATGACCCCCAAGGCAACCCGGTGTAAAATCGGCGATTATATATAGCGGGAAACAACAAACCCGGAGGATGAACATGAAGTTTTTAGTCACTGGAGCCGCAGGATTTATCGGTTTCCATACCTGCAAGCGCCTTCTTGAGGCGGGTCATCAGGTTGTTGGTATCGACAACATGAATGATTACTACGACGTCAATCTTAAGCAGGCGCGTCTGGATTTACTGCAATCCTCCCTTTTTAGTTTTCACAAAGTCGACCTTGCCGATCGGGAAGGCATTGCACGACTGTTCGCAGAAGAGAAGTTTAACCGCGTGATCCACCTGGCCGCTCAGGCCGGCGTTCGATACTCGCTGGAGAACCCTCATGCCTATGCCGACTCTAACCTGATCGGCTATCTGAACATTCTGGAAGGTTGCCGACAGCATAAGGTCGAACACCTGCTATATGCATCGTCCAGTTCCGTCTACGGTTTGAATCGTAAAATGCCGTTCTCAACCGACGACTCGGTCGACCATCCTGTTTCACTGTATGCCGCCACCAAGAAAGCGAATGAACTGATGGCGCATACCTACTCCCACCTTTACGGGATACCGACTACCGGGCTGCGGTTCTTCACCGTATACGGCCCGTGGGGTCGCCCTGACATGGCGTTGTTCAAATTCACTAAAGCCATGCTGGAAGGTAAGAGTATTGATGTGTACAACTACGGCAAGATGAAACGTGATTTCACCTACGTTGACGATATTGTGGAAGCCATTGTGCGCGTCCAGGACGTTATCCCGCAGCCGAACCCGGAGTGGACCGTTGAGAATGGCTCGCCGGCAAATAGCTCCGCTCCGTACCGCGTATACAATATCGGCAACAGCTCTCCGGTTGAACTGATGGATTACATCACCGCCCTGGAAGAGGCGCTGGGAATGATCGCTGAGAAAAATATGATGCCTATCCAGCCGGGCGACGTACTTGAAACCAGCGCGGATACCAAACCGCTGTACGATCTTGTTGGCTTCAAACCGCAGACGACCGTCAATGAAGGCGTGAAGAATTTCGTCGACTGGTATAAAGAATACTACAAGGCATAATCGCACAATCATTTTCTGAACCGCAGCTGCGTGGCTGCGGTTCTCCCTTCCGGGTATCGTTCTCTCTCTTCCGCTTAGCAGCTATTCTCTGTGGCTAATTTTAGTGACTTTTTCACTTCCGAGCTCTTAGACTCTTGATGAAAGGGATCGAGATTTCCCCATTTATAACTGTCTGAAAATGCCTCTAACAAGCTAAAAGCGTAGTCTTTGCCAAAAATCAGAAGCTAACGCTAAGCTTTTTTATATGCGTAGTTTTTTATTCTTCATAAAAAAAACATAATTACCGTATAGGAATTTTCCTGGAAAGAAGCTATGTTATTACGATAAAGATGGTTTCCATCAGTCTTTTAATTTCAACCTAATCATTTATTACCGTTACTTTCGCCTTGGTAGATCTTATGGAAAACCTATTTTTCTTAGTTACTGCTGCCATACTGCTCGCTGTTTCTGTTTATTTTTTAATTTCTTATTTAAAGGATAGAAAAAGAACTAAGTTGTCGTTCAATAAACGCAAATGGTAATTGCAGGATTAGTATACTGACAGAAGAGGAAAAATTTAAGAAAGGTAACTGCACTATTCTATTTTCAGTACGGACTCTTTTTATAACAAATCGGAAATCCAGCCAAGAGTATATCAGTTTCCCTGGCCATAAAAATAACAAAAGCCTGCATTGCAGGCTTTGTTTTACCTTCCGGCGCTTATCTCCAGCATCTACATCACAGTGACGGTAGCTCTTCACAAGGTAGATACAACATATCCGACCTGTTCTGACGGTGCAATGGATGGAATGCTAGATTACGGGCTACATCACAATTTTATTGGTGGTAGGGACAGTACAGGGAGAGATAAGAAGGGTCTAAAAGGAGATGGTTAAAACAGACCGGCGGCTGGTACCGCCAGTCATGGTCAGCAAAACGCTAGTCGTTGCCAAATAAGTCGCGGGTATATACCTTATCAGCGACGTCAGCAAGTTCTTCCGCCATGCGGTTAGATACAATGACGTCAGCTTCCTGCTTGAAAGCTTCCAGATCGCGAACTACCCGGGAGTTAAAGAACTCATCTTCCTGCATGACCGGTTCGTAAATAATAACCGTAACACCTTTAGCTTTAATACGCTTCATAATGCCCTGAATAGAGGACGCACGGAAGTTGTCTGAACCACTCTTCATTATCAAACGATAAACGCCAACAACCTTCGGCTTACGGGCAAGAATAGAGTCTGCAATAAAGTCTTTGCGGGTACGGTTAGCATCAACGATAGCGCCAATGATGTTGTTCGGTACCGACTCGTAGTTTGCCAGCAATTGCTTGGTGTCTTTAGGCAAGCAGTAGCCGCCATAACCAAACGACGGATTGTTGTAGTGGTTCCCAATGCGCGGATCCAGACATACCCCTTCAATGATCTGCTTGCTGTTAAGACCCTGGCTCTCAGCATAGCTGTCGAGTTCATTGAAATAAGCAACGCGCAGCGCAAGATAGGTATTGGCAAACAGTTTAATCGCTTCGGCTTCAGTCGAATCAGTGAACAGAGTCGGAATATCTTGCTTAATCGCCCCTTCCTTCAGCAGATTGGCAAAACGCTCTGCACGTTCGGAACGCTCACCAATAACGATGCGGGAAGGATGCAAATTGTCATACAGCGCACGACCTTCGCGCAGGAACTCTGGAGAGAAAATAACGTTATCAATACCGAAACGTTCTTTGATATCACGGATAAAACCAACAGGAACTGTCGATTTCACAATCATTACCGCGCCAGGGTTAATCTCAGCAACATCGCGAATGACGGCTTCAACGGTAGAAGTATTGAAATAGTTCGTTTTTGGATCGTAATCAGTTGGGGTAGCGATAATGACGTAATCAGCATTACGATAAGCGTCCTGCTTGTCAGTTGTCGCACGAAAATTCAACGATTTTTCGGCCAGATATTCCTGGATCTCTTTATCGACAATCGGAGAAATCTTCTGGTTAAGCATATCGACTTTGGACTGAACGATATCAAGCGCCACCACTTCGTGGTTTTGCGCAATCAGGATGCCGTTCGATAAACCAACATAACCGGTACCGGAAATAGTAATTTTCATTCGATCACACTTTAATCAGTTAACTGGACAATGGCATATTAGCCACCCTGGTAATCAACACTTGTGGCGGTTTTACTCTCTGATTAGATGCATGTCAAGGACAGAACGGGCCTGGTAGAGAGTAAATAGCAAAGCTTTAAAGAGAGGGCAAACAATCGTAACAGGAGTTTTCGTATTGAAAGAAATTCACTGAAAAACCCCCGGTTATTAAATAACCGGGGTTAAATTATTTTAATAATTACTGATTATTCCATCCACTCAGTATGGAATACACCTTCTTTATCGGTACGCTTATAGGTATGAGCACCAAAATAATCGCGCTGAGCTTGAATCAGGTTAGCCGGCAGAACTGCAGAGCGATAACTGTCGTAGTATGCAATAGCAGCAGAGAAAGTTGGTACCGGGATACCATTCTGCACAGCATAAGCAACTACATCACGCAGAGCCTGCTGATATTCATCAGCAATCTGTTTGAAGTATGGAGCCAGCAACAGGTTAGCAATCTCTGCATTCTGCTCGTAAGCATCAGTGATCTTTTGCAGGAACTGGGCACGAATGATGCAACCGGCACGGAAGATTTTGGCAATCTCACCATAGTTGAGATCCCAGTTGTATTCATCAGATGCGGCTCGTAACTGAGAGAAGCCCTGCGCATAGGAAACAATTTTCCCCAAATAAAGAGCACGACGCACTTTCTCGATAAACTCGGATTTTTCACCAGCTGGTTGGGCTTGCGGTCCTGTCAACACTTTGGAAGCTGCAACACGTTGGTCTTTCAGAGAGGAAATATAACGAGCAAAAACAGACTCAGTGATCAGAGACAGTGGCTCACCAAGGTCAAGAGAACTTTGGCTGGTCCATTTACCGGTACCTTTGTTGGCAGCTTCGTCAAGAATCACATCAACAAGGTATATACCCTCGTCATCTTTCTTAGTGAATATATCCTTAGTGATATCAATTAGGTAGCTGCTCAGCTCACCTTCATTCCACTCGGTAAAGGTTGTAGCCAGTTCTTCATTTGATAGCGCAAGACCACCTTTCAGCAAAGCATAAGCTTCTGCAATGAGCTGCATGTCACCGTATTCAATACCGTTATGAACCATCTTCACATAGTGGCCAGCACCGTCAGCACCGATATAGGCAACACAAGGCTCATCGTCTTCTGCGCGAGCAGCGATCTGCTCAAGGATTGGAGCTACCAGATCATAAGCTTCTTTCTGACCACCAGGCATGATAGATGGGCCCTTCAGTGCCCCCTCTTCTCCACCCGACACTCCCGTACCAATAAAGTTAAAACCTTCAGCAGAGAGTTCACGGTTGCGGCGAATGGTGTCCTGGAAGAAAGTGTTGCCACCATCAATGATGATATCGCCTTTATCCAGATACGGTTTCAGGGAATCAATAGCGCTATCGGTGCCAGCGCCAGCTTGCACCATTAACAGGATACGGCGTGGAGTTTCGAGCGATTCAACAAACTCTTTGACGGTATAATGTGGGACCAGTTTCTTGCCAGGATTCTCGGCAATCACTTCCTCAGTTTTTTCACGGGAGCGGTTGAAAACAGAGACGGTATAACCACGGCTTTCGATGTTGAGCGCAAGGTTGCGCCCCATCACTGCCATACCGACAACCCCGATCTGTTGCTTGGACATTACATACTCCTGTCTGGTGTGGTCACTGCGACACGTTCGCAGCTTAAATGTGATGATTATGTTAGCTCAAAGCTGGTGAGGCGCATAGCGCAAAAAGCTAAGGGAGCATTGCAATACCTGAGCCTTGTATATACTTCAATTCAAGCTCGTGAAAGATATAACTAATTGATTAGCGACTAGACAAATCACTGAAACACGCCGAGAATAGGTATACCAACTCAAAGTGAGCATATCATCAATCAATAGCAAGATTTGTACAACTCAATTAAATTAAGTTATAGCTTTGCTATCACATCACTAATGGCAAGCCGCCAATTAGATGGTGAAATACCAATCTTTTGAATTTTAGTGGTATCAAGAGTTGAAAATACAGGTCTTTTAGCAGGTGTAGGATAAAGTTCTGTCGCGATTGCATTAAGTTCTGGGATTTTACTCAGTTTCCCTGCATCTTTTGCTGAACCGAAAATTTCCTGTGCAAATTCAAACCATGAAACCTCATTATCACCACAGTAGTGATAAATCCCACCATCGGCCTGAGCATTGATTAGCTCGATGATTGCATCCGCAATATCTCCAGCATATGTAGGACAACCACGTTGATCACTAACAATCCCTAAGCTATTACGCTCATGTCCAAGACGTAGCATAGTCTTTAGGAAGTTATGACCATACTCACTAAACACCCATGCAGTACGCACAATGATAGATTGTGGTAGAACATTAATCACCGCCCTCTCACCATCAAGCTTTGTTTTTCCATATATGCCAAGCGGGTTAGTCTGATCCTTCTCCGTATAGGGAACAGTAGCATTACCATCAAAAACATAATCAGTAGAAACATGAATAAGTCGAGAATTATATTTTTTTGCCGCAAACGCAAGATTCTCAGGACCACGATTATTCACTAAGTCAGCAAGCTCAACATCAGTTTCTGCTTTATCAACAGCAGTGTATGCTGCTGCATTAACGATGATGTTAGGCTGATAACTTTCAACTGCTGCCAAGACAGCATCATGCTTAGTAATATCAAGTTCGGAAGTATCTGTTGGCCAAACTTCCCATCCTTGAGGAAGACGGTCCTGAAAGCAATGACCAAGTTGCCCACTCGCACCAGTCAATAAGACTCTCATGAAAATAGTTCCTTAAGTGTCTTCCCTTGCTTATCTTTATCAGATAACAACGGATTGTCTATCGGCCATTTGATACCAATCTCAGGATCATTCCAGGAGAGGCAACCTTCATATGAAGGGCTATAATAATCAGTACATTTATACTCAAAATCAGCAATATCTGACAATACAACAAATCCATGAGCAAGACCCGGAGGTACCCAAAATTGAGTTTTATTTTCTTCTGAGAGAATCACACCTTCCCACTGACCAAACGTTGGTGATTCAGGGCGAATATCTACAGCAACATCAAATACAGTACCACGAACCACTCGAACTAATTTACCTTGCGGATTTTTATTCTGAAAGTGTAAGCCACGTAAGACACCTTGAGAAGAGCGAGAATGATTATCCTGAACAAATTCAAGATCAATATTTAGTAATTCTTGATAACGTTTTCTTTCAAATGTCTCAAGAAAAAAACCGCGAGCATCACCAAAAACTTTAGGTTGAATAATCTTGACGTCAGCAATTCGCGTTTCAATGATTTGCATATTAATTTTCCTCAGCCAACGCTCTCAAATATTGACCATACTGTGTCTTAGATAAAATTTTTGCTTGCGCAAGGACTGCTTCTTTAGATAACCATCCTTTTCTATAAGCAATTTCCTCAAGACAAGCAACTTTAAATCCTTGGCGTTGCTCAATTGTATGAATAAATTGAGATGCTTCAAGCAGACTTTCATGAGTGCCAGTATCAAGCCATGCGAACCCGCGGCCGAGTTTCTCAACATGCAAATTACCTCGCTCAAGATACATTTCATTAAGAGTTGTAATTTCAAGCTCGCCACGTTCAGACGGTTTCACTTTCTTGGCCATATCAACAACACTATTGTCATAGAAATATAAACCAGTAACCGCCCAATTAGATTTAGGTTTTACAGGTTTTTCCTCAAGCGAAATAGCACAATTTTCATCATCAAACTCTACAACGCCAAAACGTTCAGGATCCATAACTTGATAGCCAAATACTGTCGCACCTTCGGTACGCATTACAACATTTTCAAGTTTACGACCAAAGCTCTCACCAAAGTAAATATTATCGCCCAAGACTAAAGCACAAGAATCACCATCAATAAAGTCTTCGCCTATCAAGAAAGCCTGAGCCAATCCGTCAGGACTTGGTTGTATTGCATAACTGAATGTAATCCCAAATTGATTTCCATCCCCCAGTAAACGTTTGAAGGCAGGCATATCGTCAGGAGTTGAAATTATAAGAATGTCTCTGATACCAGCTAACATAAGAACTGAAATAGGATAATAAACCATCGGCTTATCGTAGATTGGCATTAACTGTTTAGATGTCCCTTGGGTCAGAGGATATAAACGTGTACCGGATCCTCCAGCTAAAACAATACCTTTCATTTTCAATTTTCCCTATTTGTAATTACTGAGAAATACCTAAGCGCTCACCTGTATAGGACCCATCTTTGACACGGCGCCACCAATCTACATTTGATAAATACCATTGCACAGTTTTGCGGATACCACTTTCAAATGTTTCTTGCGGTTTCCAACCTAATTCATTATCAATCTTTCTGGCATCTATAGCATAACGCATGTCATGTCCAGGACGGTCTTCAACATATGTAATTAAATCAGTATATTGGAGAACACCTTCAGGCTTAGTTGGTACTAATTCTTCAAGTAACTGGCAGATAGTATTAACAACTTCTATATTTTTTCGTTCGTTATGGCCCCCAATGTTGTAAGTTTCTCCAACCTTACCTTTGGTAACAACGGCGTAAAGTGCACGAGCATGATCTTCCACATACAACCAGTCACGAATTTGTCCACCGTCGCCATAAACTGGCAAAGATTTACCGTCAAGTGCATTTAAAATAATTAGCGGGATCAATTTTTCTGGGAAATGGTAAGGCCCATAATTATTTGAACAATTGGTAACGATGGTTGGTAAGCCATAGGTACGCAACCAAGCACGAACTAAATGATCGCTTGATGCTTTTGATGCAGAGTACGGACTACTTGGTGCATAAGAAGTCGTTTCAGTAAACAAATCATCTCCACCATGAAGATCGCCATAGACTTCATCTGTAGATATATGATGGAAGCGAAAAGCCTTTTTAGCAACGCTATCGAGTTTATTCCAGTACTCTCGTGCAGCCTCCAGCAAAGTATAGGTTCCGACAATATTGGTTTCGATAAATGCGGCAGGGCCATCAATTGAGCGATCGACATGGCTCTCAGCAGCCAAATGCATAACGGCATCAGGTTTATATTCACTGAAAAGATGGTCTAATGACTGACGGTCACAGATATTGATATTCTCGAATTGGTAACGAGGATGATCGGACACTGTATGAAGGGATTCTAAATTACCAGCATACGTCAAAGCATCAACAACAATAACTTCATTATCTGTTTCATTAATAATATATCTTACTACTGCAGAACCAATGAAGCCAGCACCACCAGTGATAATGAGTTTCATTTATTTTATTCCTATAAAAATCGTAAGTAAGAAATTGGATTTATAAATAATAATTTTATCTATTCCTGCATCTAGGGTGATTACCATGAATTAGTGCATCACACATAGTGTGAATATCACTAAACCTGAGATAAAGTACGTTTAGCAACATTCTTTTTCCGTATGATAACCAACCGCGGGCTGAAGGATAATGCCTTACAGTAATAGCAAAATCGATTAACCGTTCCTTACGTCGGAATGTACTTTCTTCACCTTCTGCTCGAGATAATGAATGAATTAATCGAGATGATGTTTTAAACTTAAAAACATCCCCTTGAGTAGAAAACAACCATATTCTGCGAAAAAAGCTTATATCAACACCATACAACGCATAGTGTTCATCAAATAGTTGAGTCGCCTTACTTTTAAAAATATCAACAACTCTCTTATCAATAATAAGGCCAGAGCCTATTGAATGAGTACATTGTGGATCAAACGTCCCTTCTCCTTCAACAACTTTCCCATAAGTCATTGGGTAATATATTTTACCATCAATTCGAGATATAATAAGAGGTAGTTGAACATCATATTCACAATCGTAGATAGCTTTAATAAATGAAGATGTCACTTCCGAATCATCATCAAAAATAATAAACTTATCAAAATGATTATACTCTTCAATGAAATCATTATAAATGACGCTCAAAGGTTTATTCGAAGTGCAATTGTTTAGCTTTAATTCTACATTTTTACATCTAGACTCAATAATTAAGTCAGAATCCAACTCTATTTTTTGGGGACCATTATTATGAATGACAACTGTAACATCCGAAATACCAGACAAAAGTAAAGACTTAATAGTGGTAGAATCATTTACTTTTTTATCATAAAGAACAATAACAAAAGCAACCTTTATTGGCATCATAATATCTCACAAAACCATTGTGTATGCATAGCATATTCCCGCATAACACTTACAATATATTAGCAATCTCATTGAGGCTTTCAGAAATAATCTTCTGAGTTTGAAGTGTTGCATATTTCAAGTCAGAGTCATCATTATCTTTCGAAAGAGAAAAAGCCTCTGTCATATTAAAAATAGAAATTGGTTTATTATATGGAGAAACACTCCATGTGTGTAAGAAAGATGTAATTTTCTCAATATTCTCATTAATAGAAAAATGAGGGACTATAAATGACATAGCAGTAATAACACCATGTAGACTTGTCCCAAAATACGCTTTTGATCTGGAAATTACAAACATAATCTCCCATACATTTAACTCTGAAAGAAGTATAAATTTATTATCAGCACAGCCGTTCACTTTTTCCAGAAAAATAGCATCATCGTGCCCACTAGCATATCCTATGGGTAGTAAGACAATATCAACAGAATGAGTATCAACAATACGCTCCAGTTCTTTTGCCATCTGAACAGCCGTAAAATCAACTTTATATGGACATGCCTGAACACTGATAAAGTTGTTGCCAATTTTGTCTCTAATTTCTTTTCTAACGACAGTACTGAAAAACTCATCATCGATAACAGCAGATGCCATTAGAACAGAATCAGGAACTAGCTTTGGATCACAGAAATTAGATAAATGCTTAAAAGTTCTGCCATCACGAGCCGATACATAATCAGCTGAGATGATATTTTTTTGCTCAGTGACTGCAGGATTACCACCTACAGTATTATATATAATCTTAACATTATTTTCAAAGTCATCTTTATTTGGAATATAAGGATAATCCCATACAGCATCGTAATTTCGGTGAGCAATATTATTTAGTAAGGTGGGAGATAGTTTCCTTATAAATCGTAATATTTTCGTGGCTAACAAGCTATCTTGAACGTGTGTATATAAGATACCAATATTTGCACCAAGTACCTCGCCACCTACGATAATTACTGAAGAACCATCTGGTGCATTTAAAAGCTCACGCATCGGAATAGTTGGCATACATTTATATTTTGACAAGTCAGATTTTTTTATAGAGGAAAATACAAATTCAATACTATCTATTTTCTCATAATGATACTTATAAAGAAACTTTTCTAGCAATATAGGCATGAGATTATCACCATAATTATATCTATCAAATGCACCATATAAAATAACTTGTCGCTTCATATAATATATCATCCTAAAATTGTCTTTTTAACTCGACGAATAGAACCAGGTAACCATAAAGATTTTGTTTTCTGGTAAAATGCAACTCTGGTTTTCGAACTCAAAGCATCAAAAAAATACCCAGCACAAGAATAAGCAATCAATGTTGCATAAACAGAACCTTTCGCACCAAACCTTGGTATTAAGATAAAATTAAGTATCACACCGATAATTAGCCCTAATATATTTCTATTTAGTGCATATTTTTGCAACCCTTCATTAATATACCAACGACCACTTGCAGAACTTAAGAAGTAAAACAAACTCACCCATGCGTAAATTTTAATCAACTCAGAAGCCTCGTAATAATGAGGCCCATAAAGAGTTACAATAATATAATCGGATATAAGCGTAATTAATATAGCCAGCATAACACCTATAATAACCAAAACATCATAGAGAAACTGTAACTTCTGGTTATACTTTTTATCGTCTATAGACTTTAACTTTATAATGTTTGGAAAAAGAGAGGATACAATTGCAACAGGAATAAAATACCATATTTCAACCATTTTCACAGCAACAGAATATATTCCAACTGCAGCATCCCCTATAATATTACCAATCATTATCTGGTCAATACGCATATATAACATTAATGCTACACCAGATAATACCAACGGCCAACTAATTGACAACAATCTCTTAGCCTCTAGGAAATCAAATTTCCATGCCAATGAATTTTTTTTCTTTTTATAAAAATAAAATAAAAGAACAGCCAGTAAAAAAGCCTCTAAACTAATTGTTGCAGCAATAGCTAAATAACTACCATTCAGATATATAACAAGCAACTTTGCCAATGAACTTATAAAAAAAGAAAAATTCTGAGCTAAGACAGTATATTTGGCAGATACAGTTGCTTCAAACCAGTATTTAATTATGTCGGAAGAACGTAGTAATACTGACGGTAACATGAATAAAACAGCCAGCATCAAGTCCCACTCATGTGGTCTTAACAGCATTACTGTGACAACTACAAGAATTGAAGCAAAAAAACTGCCAATGACCTGAAGAGAAAAGGATGTCCCCATAATGGTTGCATTATTCAGGTCACCTTTAACAATTTCCCGAACAACTACTCCATTCATGCCTAGCGAAGCAACGGCTGCATAAATCGCAATCATAGCATATGCATAATTAAACATCCCGAACTCTGCAGGGCCTAAGTACCGTGCGAGCCAGACACTTACAATAAATCCCATACCTAGACGCAAAACACTATCAGACATTAGCCAAATAATGTTGATAATAGATTTTTCCTTCAGAAGAAGTGAAAGCTTTTTCATTAAAGTTTTAACTCATAATGATTAATAAGCACGAATTCTATAAAAATAGAGCTTATCAATATGCCGATTTATTAACAAATCCTTTAAAAACAGTAAGGAAAATTATTTTTAGATCTAACCAAATACTCCAGCCTCTAATATAGAGTAGATCAAATTCGATCCTTTTTTCCATTTTTTCTAAAGTGTCTGTCTCACCTCGCCAACCATTAATCTGAGCCAGCCCAGTGATTCCTGGTTTAACTTTATGTCTGAGCATATATCCCTGAATAAGGGAGCGATATTGTTCATTATGTGCCACAGCATGAGGCCTAGGGCCAACAACAGACATCTGACCAAAGAGTACATTGAAAAACTGTGGTAGCTCATCTAGAGATGTGCTCCGTAAAAACTTCCCTACTTTAGTTATACGTAAATCGTTCTTAGTTGCCTGAACAACTTTATCATCATTTTCCATCACAGACATTGACCGAAACTTCCATACCTTAATGGGTTTACCATCCATTCCATAACGTATTTGACGGAAGATGACCGGGCCTGGAGATGTTAACTTAACAGCACAAGCAATGACCAGCAACACCGGCGAAATGAGAATAAGGATAACGGCAGAAACAATGATATCCTCAAGACGTTTGAATACCATGTTAATTCCATTCAATGGAGTATCGAATAATGGCACAACAGGTACACCATTTATTTCCTCAGTACGAGATTGCAGAATGTTAAAGGTAAATAGATCTGGGATAAGTAAGACTGAACAGGTTGTATCTGTAAGTTGACTGACGATTTCTTTTATCTTTACCTCATCCTTCATACTCAGAGCAATATAAATCCGATCCAGTTTTCCATCTCGTGCATCTTGAATTAATTGTGATAATGAACCAGCATAAGGAACACCATCATAATCACCTTCGGAATGATCATCATATATACCTTTAACAATGAATCCTAACCAAGGCTCTTCTAAGAACCCCTTTAGAAGGTTAACTCCTGTAGGTAATGAACCCACTACAGCCACATGTCGAGTGTTATAACCTAAGTTCCTAAGTATTCCGGAGCCAAGGCGTATTGCTGAACGACAGCAAACGAAACCAATCACAACAATAAAATACCATTCTATAAAAATTTTAAAACTTAGGTAAAGCTCTGGTAATAGTGACACTCCCCCTAGTGTAAGTAATAAACTCAAGGTCCAATTTTTTAAAATTAAAATCAACTCAGCAGATATTTTAACCCCACGCCATGAGCGGTAAAAATCTGTTATCCCACCAATCATCTGGAACATAACAAGTACAGTACATGAGATTAAAGCATGCTTGTATTCAAAAGGAAAACCATTAAAAAAACAAATCGCATATAATCCAAGAAAGATAATGATAATATCTGAAAAACGTTGAACCATTGATATAAGAGAAGCATTCGCGTTAGCTCGTGCTCGATGAGAAAAAGTTATCATGCTGGTATCACTCTGATTAACTGTAGGTTAACAGTTTAACGTATGAACGTATTGGCATTCTCAATTCATCCTCTACCATATTAAAAGATGAATTAATTAATACTCTATACTTTTATTCCCTTTAAATTCCAGCCATTTTTTCTCTATATAGTCTCGCATTTCGCTCTGGAATCTTTCATTTGAAAAACGTAATGTATTATTCCGGCAAGAAACAGGTAGGATGGAATCACAGATGCTTTCAAATTTATTAATTGCCGATACTATAGAATCAACATTTTGTTCGTCGAAAAATAAACCGGTAGGATTTTGAACTCCGTATGGGCGTATAGTTTCTAACGTACCGCCTTTGCCGAAAGCAATTACCGGAGTACCACATGCCTGAGCTTCTACAGGGGTAATACCAAAATCTTCTTCAGCTGCAAAGACAAATGCTTTTGCCTTTTGCATGTGCTCTTCCATAATATGATTAGGTTGATAACCTAGAATTTCAATATTTTTCCCTGCTTTAGATTTTATTTTTTCCATTTCCGCCCCGTCACCAATCACAATCAATTTTTTGTCTGGCATATAACTGAAGGCTTCAACAATCAGATCCACTCGTTTATAAGGGACAAGCCTAGAGGCAGTAAAATAATAATCAGACTTATCTTCACAAAGCTTAAATCGTTCTACATCAACTGGCGGATAAATAACATCAGAATTACGTCCGTAAACCTTTTTTACTCTACGAGCAATAAACTTCGAATTTGCAATAAAGTGATCGACACCGTTTGCGGTACGGTAATCCCATAGTCGCATTTTATGTAAGATCCATTTAGCAAGAAGGCCTTTAATTCCCTTATTTAAACCAGCTTCACGCAGATACTGATGCTGTAAATCCCATGCATATCGAATTGGAGAATGTATGTAGCTAATATGTAATTGGTCTGGGCCAGTCAAGACACCTTTCGCAACAGCATGACTACTGGAGAGAACCACATCATGAGATGATACATCTAATTGCTCAATGGCCAATGGCATAAAAGGCAAATACTTCTGATATTTTTTCTTAGCCAATGGAAACTTTTGTATAAAAGTTGTATTTGCTTGCTTACCTTGAAAATGCACTCTAGATTCATCGGATAGAAAATCAACAACAGAATACAATTCTGATTCAGGATAAAGGTCCACAAACTCTTTGATGACGCGCTCAGCACCTGCGTAGGTAACAAGCCAGTCAGCAACTATTCCAATATCGAAATCTCTAGTCATAATGTAACCTTTTTAATCCATGAACAAAATAATTCTTTATTAGGTATGAAATATATTCATTATAGTATTTATGCAGGTGAGAAACACACCTGCATAATATCCTATGATCTCAACAGAGCTAATATTTCTTGTGTTTTTGTAACCATCAGTTTAGCGTCTGCACGCGATTCAACATTTAACCGAATGACAGGTTCTGTATTGGAACTACGCAGATTGAAGCGCCAATTTTCATACTCAACACTGATACCATCAGTATGGTCAATCGACAATGCATTTTTTGCGTATTTTTCTAATACTTTATCAATCGCTTTCTTAGGATCTTTCAATGAGCTATTGATTTCACCTGATGCGGGATATGCATTCATCCTGTCGCCTACTAACTGGCTAAGAGACTTAGATTTAATACAAAGTAATTCAGCTACTAATAACCATGGGATCATTCCACTGTCACAATATGAAAAATCTCTGAAATAATGATGAGCACTCATTTCCCCACCGTAAATAGCATCCTCAGATCTCATTCTTTCTTTAATGAAAGCATGCCCTGTTTTTGACATCACAGGCACTCCTCCTGCTTTTTGCACAATATCTATTGTGTTCCAGCTAAGACGGGGATCATGAATAATACGTGATCCAGGATTTTTCTCAAGAAAGGCTTCTGCTAACAAACCAACTATGTAGTACCCTTCAATGAAATTTCCTTTTTCATCAAAAAGAAAGCATCTATCGAAATCACCATCAAAGGCAATACCAATATCTGCACTATTAGCTAGTACAGCATCAGTTGTGTCCTGACGACATTCAGGTAACAATGGATTTGGAATTCCATTGGGGAAATTACCATCTGGTTGATGATGGATTTTGACCAACTCGATAGGTAAATTAGCTTGTTTAAAACGAGCCTCAATAGCGTCAATCACATGACCAGCTGCGCCATTTCCTGAATTAATCAATAACTTGATTGGGCAATTAAAACTGTTTAGATCAACATATGAAAGTAATTTATCTACATAGGCATCAATAACAGTGATTTTTTTATAACTACCACGATTGTCGTCATTCACAGGAGGAAAATTATTTTCTTCTGCTAATCGCTGAACATCCCGAAGGCCTGTATCACCACTGATTGGTTTAGATTCTTCTCTAACTAGTTTCATGCCATTATAATCCATTGGATTATGACTTGCCGTAACTTCAATTCCCCCATCAACTTCCATGTAAGAAGTGGCAAAATAGATTTCCTCTGTACCACTTAACCCGATATCAAGAACATCGGTTCCCGCATCCTGTAAACCTCTGGCTACCGATAATTTCAGAGACTCACTCGTTAAACGAACATCCCCCCCCAGAATAATTTTTTTCGGCTTAAGGTATTCCCCATAAGCACGACCAATACGATATGCTATATCCTCATTAAGCTCTTCACCCAATTTGCCACGGATGTCATATGCTTTGAAGCAAGTCAATGTGCTCGACATGATTATGTCCTTCTAATTAACAATTACCATAGTGATCTTTCAAACGAATAATGTCATCTTCACCAAGATAGGATCCAGATTCGATTTCGAGTAATTCTAAAGGTATTTTCCCTGGATTTTCTAACATATGAGTTGTACCAGCAGGAATAAAAGTTGATTGATTTTCAGTCAGAAGAATTATTTTCCCATCTATGGTGACTTCTGCAGTACCAGATAAAATGACCCAATGCTCAGCACGATGTAAATGCTTTTGTAACGAGAACTTCCCGCCAGGCTTGACTGTCAAACGATTAATATTATATCGCGGCTGACTTACGATTTTATCGTGATGACCCCATGGGCGATAAGATTCACGGTGTAACCTGTATTCACGCCTATCACTTGATTTTAAATATTCAACAACTTTTTTTACGTCCTGTACTCCAGATTTGTTAATAACTAAAACTGCATCTTTAGTATTAACAATAACTAGATTTTCAACACCTATTGCTGCAACTAGTTTTTCATCAGTATTAATATAACAGTTAGATGTGTTATACGTAAATATGTCACCAGCTAATGAATTATCATTTTGGTCTTTTTCATTAACTTCCCATAATGCGGACCAAGAACCTACATCATTCCATCCTGCATCTAAAGGAATTACAACTCCATCACTAGTTTTTTCCATCACAGCATAGTCAATAGATTCATCCGGACACGAAAAAAACGCCTCCTTATTGATCCGAATAAAATCTGCTATAGTATCGTATTTGATCGAAGCTATTGACTTTTCACATGCAGCAAGTATATCTGGTCTGAATTTTGACAATTCATCTAAATACCTGCTAGCCCTAAATAGGAACATACCACTGTTCCAATAATACTCGCCACTAGTCAAATACGCTTTTGCTGTTTCAATGTTTGGCTTTTCTACAAAACGACTAACTGCATATGCGGCTATTTTTCCTGATTGGGACTCACCACGGTGGATATACCCATAACCAGTTTCAGGACCTGTAGCGACAATACCAAATGTGACTAGTTTTCCTTGTTCCGCAAAAATAACTGCCTCATTGACTGCTTTATGGAATATAGCAGTATTTTCTATCACATGGTCTGCAGCAAGAACTAGCAATAGGGGATCTTCACCATTTTTAATAGCAGTCAACGCTGCTAAAGCAATTGCTGGTGCGGTATTGCGTCCAATTGGCTCAAGAATTATATTACTTGTAAGTTGATTAATTTGCCGTAACTGTTCTGCAGCCAAAAAACGATGTTGTTCATTGCAAATAAGAACAGGTGCGGAGACACCTAAGCCCTCGAGCCGTGTAATAGTTTCTTGCAACATTGAGTATTTACTATTTAGACGTAAAAACTGTTTAGGATATAATTCCCTTGACATTGGCCATAAACGACTACCTGTGCCACCTGCCATAATTACTGGGAGGATCATAATACAACCTCGTTGATTCCAATTAGATTTAAAGGTTCTGACATTGAAGCGAAATTTACTTTACTGGGAATCATCTACTCGTATTTTTAATTTCCAATGCAGACTTTTTAGGCGTCAGGTTTTTTGAAAAAAAGCCAAAATTATGTTCCCTCTTAAAGGGGTCATCGCCATCATTAATAAGGTCATACCACCAAAGACCTTTTATATATTTTCTCTTTCGTGCTTCTTTAGTATATTCTTTAATGTAGGCTGCTGACTCCTCTATGCTTAATCCACCAGGACCATTGTAATTTGTAACTCCGGTCTCCGTTATATATACATCAATATCTTTACCTGCTATTTTGGAGAAATAGCTATGGAATTTGTCTAGATATTCTAAATTCCCGATTGGTGTCCTTAGGTTTTTATCACGGTTTAAATATGAATACGTATGGAGTGAAACTCCATCAATGTAGTTCATCATTCCTAAACTCACCAATTTCTTAAACCATTCCCAATCTGTTAGTTCAATATATCTGGCACGTTGCTCTAATGGGTTTATGGACCCCGCAATTATTACTGCGTTAGGATCAACTTTTCTAATCTCTTCACTTGTTTTCTTGACAAGTTCAAAATAAACATCAGCTGGTGGTATTTCATCTCTGAACTTTACCATCCCTGTGCCTAGCGTCCATTCATTCCAAATTTCGTAATATTTCACTTTCCCTTTAAATCTTTCCGCTGTCCAAGCAGCATATTTAGAAAATGCGGCTATAGACTCAGAATCAGAAGGATAATGTCCTGAATTATATAAAGCATTACCATAATCTAATATAACAACAGGATTCAGATTATATTTCATTCCATTTTGAATAGCGAAATCTGTTTTTTCTAAATTCTTCGATACGCTATAAACCCCTGGGGATGATTCAATTTTTGACCATGAATAATCATCGCGGAAGGAAGTAAAACCATACTTTTTTAGTATATCCAAATAGACAGTTGGGGGATTCTTATATGATTGAAAATGTGTCCCTATACCTAGTTCAATACTATTGGCCGGGGCTGTAAGCAAAGAACTGACACAGAAAACAATGGGCAGTATATGTCTTATGATATTCATAATCTACCTTTGATATCTGATGATCTATATATAGAATCCTCTAGGCCATTTTTTATTCTTTCAACTGTATTTTCCCAGGAGAACATTTTGGCACGTTCCAGTCCTTTCTCGACTAGTTTATTACATAGCTCAGGATTGCAGTTTAAAGATTCAATGGCCTCCTTAATTTCATCAACATTAAGTGGGTTGACTAGAATGGCAGCGTCTCCTGAAACCTCAGGTAGGGAAGTTGTATTAGAAGTAATGACGGGAGTTCCACAAGCCATTGCTTCAATAACAGGCAACCCAAAGCCCTCATATAAGGATGGGAACAACAGCATCCGGGCCCCTTTATACAGAGAGGCTAGTTTATTATTATCTAGTCTCCCCATGAAGAAAACACGATCTTGTAAATGCTGATTCTTAATATAGGAATCCAGTTCTTCTGATTGCTCGCCAGTAAAATATAAATTTATATCCTTTGCTAAGTTTGCATTGGAAAATGCTTCAAGTGCGCGTAATTCATTCTTATGTCGTTTTCTATTACCGACGACAAGAATATAATTTCCTTCATGTGGTTCGATATTAGAATGGAATTCAGCAGATACACCATTACCGACAACATCAACTTGCGATGACGGAATATCAGCCCATTCGCATATTCTTTTTTTAGAAAATTCTGAAACAGTAAAAATTTTACACGATTTACGGCATGCTCTTTTGAGAACGAATCTATAATATATTTTTTTCAAAAAACTAGTGTTATGATCAACATCAATATGGTTTAAATCATGAACCGTTAAAATCGTCTTTTTAAGGAAAAATAGCGGCGCATTATAGCCCGGAGAGAAATATATTCCGCTATGAAAAGCGACATACAAAGTCGTAAAAAAAATATCAGCAGGACTACTAGGCTTAATGCGGCTATTGATTCGAATAAAATCAGGGTTTCGCTTTTCTATTTCACGAGCAAATCTTCCTATTCCGTGTTCTCCACCCCAGCGAGAATCGAAGTTCACTTTTTCTTTCATTTTTTTACTCTTTGATAAATTTAACTAATAAATATTTTTATAAGCACGCGAGTTGAATATCATCCCCAAAGCGAGCCCCATCAATGGATATTCTGGAGTTGTCATCGATATTCCAAATAAACAAAGCACTATTAATGTCATTGATAAAAATCGTGGGATAGCAGAGTTATTCAAGATACTAGCCTGATAATTCCCCCACGCTAATAATATAAAGCCAAGAATAAAGCCCCCCGTACCAATTATATACAGATACATACTATCACCGGGGTTGTAAGCGCCACTTCCAAGCTTAGAACCAACACCCAATGTTCCTAACCCACCGCCAAACAGTAGATTGCCATTATTCATGATAGCAGCAACTCCATCCGGCCAAGTAGCAGTTAAGCGAGCATTCAATGAGCCTAATAACATTACGCTCATAGGGTCATCATTAAGTGCAAAGGAATAGTTTGTTGAAACAATTGTAAAAATTGTAGCTAAGATAGAGAATAATAAAGTCCCCCTCCACAAAAGCTTTACAGGAAGAACTTTCATAAACAGATATAGAAGTAATATAACGTGTAAGGCAAATGTAGTTTTAGATATAGTTATAATTGATACGGCCATGCTTAGCAGGAAAAAACAAAGAACAGCCAACTTACTTCTTGTTGAAGCTACTATATATAATAACAAAATGAAGACATTAGCTGATGCTTGTAATGAACTTTTAAAAAAACCGGCATAGCGAGTGTACCCTCCGGTAGTACCCATTTCAGCTGATGATACATCCATACCAGCAATTTGATATGAAACATCATACCATGGATAATTAACTAGAATATTAAAGAACACCCCCATACATGATAGAAGGAAAACAAAAGAAACAACGTTATTAGTATTATTATTTTTCACACTTTCGAATATAATTCTTGCTGCATGATATCCTAAAAAAATCGGGATAATTCCCCACAACCCAACAAACAAAGGGACTGGCTCTGAGTTTACAAGCCCAACGAGTAGAATATACCCCATCGTCAATACAGCAATGAGCCCATTAGTTGTTACTTTCTTTTTGTATATAACCTGAAATATAGAAACTATTTGAGTCAATAGTATCAATACTTTAGGTAACGAAAAAAAAACCTCGGCACCGACCATATGGAAGAGCCACCGCAAAGGACCAGCAAAAAATTCGAAAATCAGAAATAGAAAAAGAGATAATTTTATAAGTCTATCTTCTAAAATGTTTAATGTCATGTTGCAATCCGATTAATTATAGACTTTTAAATATGCATTAGCGATCTCCGCAGGCTCAAAGATTTTCACCCCTGAATTATCTGTCGATATACCTTCATACTTCAGCATTATTTCGGGAAAATTCTTCTCAATGGAGGTAGTAACAATAACATTTCCAAATATCTTTCCTAGCTCAGGCATCGAACCAACTGGTGTCGTTAATACTAACTTACCAGATAATGCACATTCCACAACCGTCCGCCCAAATGGTTCATTCCATTTGATGGGTAAAATAACGACATCCACGTTATCCAGAAAATCATTTAATGGCATATACCCTGGAATTGATACGTTACTATTATTAGCCATATTTTTTAACGAATCATTATCGCCTGAATTAGAGAAACTACCGGCGGCTATGAAACTGTACTTAGAGTTATCTTTATATTTACGTGAGAGTCGGCAAAATTCGTCGAACCCCTTTTCAATCGAGAGTCTCCCGATAAATCCAACTCGAATTATCCCCTCCGTATTTTTTCTTGATTTTATCCGGGAGACAGAATTGTAAATAACTACGCTGTCTACCTCCGTGAAAAAACCAGAAGCTTGATGCAACGATAGAATAAAATTACTGATACCAATATAATGGTCTACCTTTCGACTTTTTATTTTTTTTATAAAAGACCAAAAAATAACACTGGTATCTTTTGTGGACATAATAGTACCATTCTTGAAAAGAGTACTATTTGGATGAAATAGGTAGTAGTCTCTTGATGTATGTACTAGCTTCACCTTTGTTTTTTTTACTGCATCCCAAATAGATACAGAAAAACCGCTCAAGTTATTTGTATGAACAACGTCGGGTGAGAAATCATTTATTTCTTTGGTAGCATTTTCTCTCATCACGAAGTTATAACAATCGATTATATGCCATATAATTTTTTTTATTCTTGAAGTTACTTTATAATTAAAAGGCCAATAAATATTTTTTAATGGTAGATAAACGACTTCAACCTCATTTATCATTTTTACTTTCCGTTCCTTATGTTCATGAAGAGTTATGACTCTTACTTTATGGCCTTGTTTCACCAATTCTTCCGCAAGTAACTGAACTGACACTTCTGCGCCACCAATTCGATAAGGATAATAGAGTGAATTAAAAATCATTATTTTCATGAACGAAACCTTTAAATCAACAAAGCATTTATTTAACATACATAATAAATGCTCTACCAGGATCTACCTTGGCAGAGCATTTATATCACTCTGACTTATCTGTATACGAATAGCCGTAATGGTTATATCCATATCCATAATAGCTGCTTGCTTTTTTGACTATACCATTCAAAATACAACCTTTCACTGATATACCACTTTGCTCAAAACGTTTGATACTGACGTCAATTTCTTTTGCCGTATTTAACTCAAAACGAGCGACCAATAATGTTGTTCCGGCATAGTGACCTATAATAGCGGCATCTGTCACAGCAAGAATCGGTGGAGTATCTATTATGACTAGATCATAATTTTTACCAGCCCAATTTATTAAATCTCCAAAACGTTGATGCATCAATAATTCAGCCGGATTCGGAGGGGCCATCCCTCTCGATAAAAAATCAAATCCAGGACCTTCAAGACTCTTAACAGATTTTTCAATGTCCGATTTTCCAGAAAGAATCTCAGATATGCCATTCTCATTGTTTACATTAAATAACTTATGTGTATATCCTTTCCGTAAGTCAGCATCTATAAATAATACTTTTTTCCCTGTCTGAGCAATTATTGCCGCAAGATTTGAACTAACAAAAGTTTTCCCCGCATTTGGACTCGCACCAGAAATCATTAAAACGTTATTTCTAGCTTCCATCATTGCGAAATGCAAACTTGTCCGAAGCCCTCGAATCGATTCGATAGCTAGATCAGCCGGATTTTCAACTGCAAGAAAATTTTGATATTCTGATTCCTGTCTTTTCTTTTTGCTCCAACCAGAATTTTGGAGCATCTTTTTCGCAAAGTTTTCCGATATAGGTATACTAGCATATACACTGATTCCAAGTTCCTCTAACTGCTCAGGTGATTCAATACCTCTCCGCAGTAGAACTCTCATAAACACCAAACCTGCAGAGATAATAACCCCAAAAACAAGACCAATCAAAACGACAAGTATTTTTTTTGGCTGTACGGGTTTTGGCTGAGTTACAGCACTATCAATTATGCGGACATTACCAATTGCACTTGATTTGGCTATACTTAACTCTTGTTGTCTATTCAAAAGTTGCATATAGACAGCACGACCAGATTCTACATCACGACTTAAGCGTAATACTTCTTGTTGTGTTTCAGGCATTGCTGATACGCGTTTATTGAATTTCCCCCTTTCCTCTTGAAGAGTTTTTCTTTTTTCTATCAATGCCTTATATGTAGGATGTTCTTTGGTGTACAACTGTGCAACCTCAGATTCCTTTATTGTTAATTCGTTCAATTGATTATCAACATTAACAATTTGATCTAATACTGATTTGGCTTCAAGCGATAAATCTACAGAATCTTTTTGCTGTCTGTATTTATTTAATTTATCCTCTGCTATATCTAGGTCGTGGCGTACCTCCGGTAACTGCTTATCAAGAAACTCAAGACTCTTGGCATCCTGAGCAGCCTGACGATTTATATTTTGGATTAAATAATTATGGCTAACACTATCAACAATTTCTTTAATTAATACAGGATCATCGCCAGTCAATGATAAAGCAAGCATCCCTGTATCTTTCCCTTGATCTGTAACACTAAACGCTTCCCGTAGGTCATTAATAGCTTTTAATCTAGTCACATATGCGAGAGAAAAATCTGAACCGGGCTCAGCATTAATGCTATCGACCTTAAGCGATAACTCTTTTTTCTGTAATAACTCACCAACAACTCCAGTATATTCAAAATTATCACCAGTGACTTTATATACTTTATCGTTAACGACACTTAACTCAATTGTAGGAACATCATCATCTTTCTTTTCTATATACAACTTAGAAACAGATATTGTACCGGAATCACCTCCAGTCAATCTTACCCAGCCGCGCCCAAATATAGGAAAAAATTTTTGTTTCACTCTGACTTGTAAGTTTAGGTCATCCACAGTCTTACCTAATACCATACGAGACTGTAATAACGTAATTTCAGGTGCAGACTGAGGCTGGCTATCAGGCAACATTTGACTTAAATTGCTTAATATTGCATTGGCTTGTTTTTGCTCGACCTGAATCAATGCATCTGCCTGATAAACAGGGGTCGCGAATAGTGCATAAATTAATGCCAGCAACGTGAACAATGCAGTGACGGAGATAATTAGTTTTCTATGGTCAATAAGTTCGCCGATCAAACGACTCAGATCAACTTCATCTGAATCTTTTGTAGTGGATTTATGTGTAACTGATGACATGCATTAATTCCCAATAATTAGATGCCTAACTTTTTTACCCAACGCTGTCCTGATTCTTCAATCAGCTGATAGATCGAGGTGAATGCCTCTTCACTCTTTCTATATGGATCTGGAATTTCACGTTGATTTAACCAATGCCCAAACAACATTGCTTTCCCTCTGACCTCGGGAGCTATTCTACCTATTTGTTCAATATGTGCTTTTTCCATTACAAGAATTAGATCATACTGTCTCGCCAAAGCGGAAGTAAGTTGTCGCCCTCGATGGCCTTCTAATGAAATATCATGCAGAGAAGCAATTTTGATTGCACTTTCATCCGCCGGATGACCGACTAACGCACCTGTACCAGCCGAGTCTATTTTCTTTCCGGGCATTGCTTTTCTTAAAAACCGTTCACCAATTGGGGAACGGCAAATATTACCAGTACAAACAACTAAAATTGAATCAAACATAATTATTGCCAATTTCTAATGTAACGTACAGCTTCCGTCATATCATGAACACCGGTAATCGTTGGAACGAGCTGAGAAACAACACGATTCCAGCGAACCAGAGGAGCTGTAGTAACATATACGATGTCATAAGGATGTAACTGGAACTCCGTTCCCAGAACCATTGCTGAAGCATCCTGCGCATTTAATTGATAAATATTTGCGATCTTACCTTGTTTATCGCCTTTCAACTGACGAACAACAAAGATTCCTGTTGCATCGCTCATTGACTGAGATATACCTTCAGCGTTACCCAAAGCTTCAGCAAGCGTCATACCACTGCGATCCATCTTCATAGTACTCTGTTTGCCCACTTCACCCATCACGAACACTTTCAGATCGTCATTACGGGGGACAAACAGAATATCCCCAGGATACAGTAGACGATTCTGTGTTAAATCACCCTTCTGCATTAATGCATACAAAGAAATTTTAGTATCTTTACCATTATGCGTCAGTACTACATTACGCCAGTCTGCATTAGCTGCCAATCCACCCGCAGCATTAATCGCATCCATAACGGTCAGCGGAATATTAGTAATCGCCTGCTTGCCTGAGTTCGTCACTTCACCGGTAACATAAACTTTTTGCGATCTAAATGCAGCGATACTCACATCAACTTGAGGGCTTTCAATATAGGTGGTAAGGCGACTTGCAATTTCCTGGCGCACCTGACTCAGCGTTTTACCCGTGACCTGGACCTTACCAATATACGGATAGAAGATTGTTCCATCCGCATTTACCCAGTTGCCAGTATCGCTAGCGCTACGGTACTGGCCAGCAGGTGTTGTTAACTCAGGGTGATCCCACACGGTTACCATTAAAACATCACCCACCCCAATACGATACTCATAACTTTTCAGTAAATTATCTAACTGGGGATTGGACTGGGCCATCACAGTTTCCGGACGTAACATATCGATTAAGCCTGGTGTCAGCGGATAAACGTTAACCAGCTTATCCAGATCGTAATCGCTATCCGGTAGTTCAACCACATTCTTGCGCAGACTATTTAATCCCTGGCCTGGAATAATGGTACAACCCGTTAAAAACCCAATTGCCAATGCTAATGCCGAAAATCTAACAATTTTTTTCTTCATAATGTCACATCATCAGTAAACCAAAATTTGCCAATTCCTGAGCTGCTATCCATCCGCCAGTTTGTTGTCACCTGACTTAGGAAGAGAGCGTCACTTTCTCTTCGATACTCGCAGCAGTCAGCCTATAAACTAAACGGTATTTCAATCCCTGCGCTGGCCCCGACATCATCGCTATCGCTATGGTTTGCGTCGGTATACCATAATGAAGTATTCAATCGTACTGTTTTATACACGTCTCCGCTCCATCCTAACTGTATGCCTTTCAATGTATCGGAGTGCGGGAACGCCTTATTAATTGATTGATTCTCGGGATTTACCTTAGCGAAGACTAAACGTGTACTCCAGCGCTGATTGTCTTCCGTGACTAGTTCGACTTTACCAGCAAACAGCTGTCCGTCTCCCCCCATTGCGTCTCCTAGCGGATAGCCCTGCTGATAGTAGCCATCTTTATAAATATGATGAGTATACGTATAATTTGTACGACTCATATTGCTACGGGTATCGTGCGCTTCCACATACCAGTTAATTGCATCTTTACCCCAGCCGTGATGCCCTTCAACTCCTCCGAGGAACATATTGGCAGAAGGAAGACCGCCGGCTTCATCCTCACCGATCATCTGCCCGTACAGACTTACCGGCCATCCGAGAGTTGGCTCAAGCTTAAATTTAAAATCAAACCCCGCCAGTTGGTTACCCGGTTCATTGGCCGTACCGGTATTATCCTGCCCGGTGAAGCCATCCCAGAAGCTGCTGAAAGACTGCGGCCGCCCTTCCCCCCCCCACTGCATAATGCGTGATGCGCCCAGTTCAAGAGACTGGAATGGCGTGAAGGTCAAGCGTCCACCGATAATCTTGGTATGCGGCACTGCGGTATATTGATCCATCTGGCTGGCAGAGATCTGATACTGCCATGGGCCAATCCAGCGCAGCCACCAGGTTTCCGGCGCGGCCTGCTCGGCACGCTGCATTAAAAATCCGGTCATCGGCCTGGCAGCGTCGCCGCGGATCAGGCTACCCTCATAACCCGGCCCCCACCACTGCGGCACCTGGCCAAACGACAGCCACTGGTTCCAAAACTTCACGGCGCCATAGGCGCCATTCGCATTAAAGCGCGAGCCATTGCTGATTCGCTCCCCGCCTTCCACATTCCCCTGGAGATGAACATCCCACCACTCACCGCTGTTATTGAAGGCCAGCGATAGCGAATTATCTGCCGCTTGGCCTTGGCCAAAACCCTGCGGTGTCCCGGGCCGATCGGTGGAGGTATAGCCGCTGACGCGGAAATCAGCTTTCAGGGAAGAAAGGCGTTGGTTAATACGTGCCAGGACAACTTGTTCAGATGAGTATGAAGGTTTTGCCTTCTTCAATGCGCGGGTAATCTCTTCCTGGCTCAGCGGCCAGGTTGAAAGGCTTAGCCGGATAACGCCTCGGTCGGATAACCACGACAGATCGTTTCGCAGCTCATTATCATTGGTTACCAGACCAGAAGCAAAAACCGGCGAGCTCACCGAGGTAAGCAGCCCGAGAGCAAGTGCTATACGCGCAATTTTCATCATTATACAAGATCCATTTTTTAGCCCCACCAGCAAACAAACACGGTTGCGGGGAATGTAGGTATTGAGAGCGTACTCTGACGCCAGCCTTCAGTATGTTTGTGCCACATCTATACTGCAGCAACGATCACTGGGGAGCGATATAGAGGATTACCGCTAAAACGTTGCCGCCTCAGCGGTTGATAATCGTTCATATCGCATATAATGCAAGCAAAAAAAAGCGCGTAGCGCTATCTGGAACTATTCTTTTATGTGTTTGGTTCTGACTGACATGTCGTTGCAGACTGCAACTGGCGCTCTTTGAAAGCGACTCAGTATATCCAGGTAGTCAGGATATTCACCAGGTGAGGCAGGTTTTAGGAATTTCGAACGTCTGAAGGAGGTCATGCTGAAAGGATTCGAGTACATTTGGAAACGCTACCGCCCTTGGCTTAACAGCTACCAATGCACTGTACTTCCTTTTTAAGCCAATTGACCGACTTCATGTCCGTCGAATAATTAATCACTTACTATAAATTTAGCGGCATCAAGTTTACGAGATTCTGCCGTTAAATGGGAGAGAAAATGAAAATTATTCACCCATTAAAGGCCTTCTCCGCCGACGCAAAAAGCAAACGCACTTCTGGCAATAAGATTATTAAGCCGCGCCATAGAATTTGTTAATTTAACACTATCACTATCAAGCCAATCACGTAACAGATTGTTTTTAAATGACTTTATAAAAACGCACTCTACGCAATTCTTTCGCTATCCATCCCGGTCAACTACAAAATTTAATAGATTTTGTTTGGTTATTATACTTGACAAGTTTAATTTAAAATCAGACGGTAATCTTATCGTTCTATTTAGGAATCATCTCACAAGCATTATAAAAATCATGGGTATCGCTCAGGATGTAGTAACAGTTATTTATTTCATGAATATGAATCAGCTTCAACCCGCTTAATCAAGCTGTAATCATTCTGATGCCAACGCTATCTCTGATATTGAGCGATGACCGCCAGCTCAACGCCATGTTTTTAATAAAAGCGCTTATGCAGATCCGCACGGGTAAAGGGCTTTTCCAGCGGGCCAATCTTCATCGCAATCTCCCCCAGTAAAGACTGAGTTGGCGCCTTTACGCCGGTATTAAGCAGCAATACGGGGATCAAAATCACGCTGAGTAACCCACTCAACGAAAGCTGTACATTCCCTGCACGCGATGTCCGCGATTGCAGCAGGAGGAATAATGCGCTGCCGCTCGCGCCGAGCAGCAGGCCAGCGACCACTTCCGAGGTGGAGTGGGCATGAATCATTAATCTGGAGTAACCCACCAGCGCCGCCAGGGTATAACCAATCACGACGGCAGCGCGACGAATCCCAGCCGTAGCTCGTGCGCAGAGAAGCCATAAGAAAATCGGCCAAAATGCCGCAGATAGTGCGGTGTGTCCGCTAAAACCGGTAAAGTCGAGCTCTCTGATACCGATACCCCAGCCCATAAAGGCCAGTTTGGATGCGCTAACGATAGCGCCAGTGATACCGAACAAGAGTGCCCACTGGCAGGCCACCTGCCGGGATGGTGCGCGCAGAAACAAAACAATCAACAGTACCGCCGCGCTGGGTAACAGCACGGTGCTATCGCCAAAAAAAGAGACAAATTGCCAGCTCATTTACTTTTCATCCTTTGACGATATCTCCTGTTCATCGCGTTTTTCCACTGTTTTTATGTGGGAATGCATATCCATAAACTTCACATTTTTATGCATTCATAATCGTTGTTTAATGCGTAAGTATGATCTCAGTCAAGTTTTATTTTTTTGTCTCCACCGGAATCACGCTTCTGTTTTGAGAATAATCTTAGTAAGTAACTCTTCATTAAGATTAAATTCTGCTCGTCTGACCATTACGCCATCTTACCGTTATCCACGTACAGCGTATTCTACTTCACGGATTTAGGGACAATTCATTGAAGCACTTATCTAAAAAACCTAACGCATTGATATTTTTAATTTTTTAGATAATCATTCCTTTCAGGTTTAGCGATTGCGAACCGGCTACAGAAGCAACGAAGGGCTCACCCTCATAATTATGCTTCCGTAGACCGATATTTTACGCTGTCGCCGTCACGCCGTTAGGCCAGCAGCTTCTTAATGCTCTCGCGGAATTTGTTGCCTTCTTTATGGTTACGCAGCCCGTAATTAACGAATGCCTGCATATAGCCCATCTTCTTACCGCAATCGTAGCTCTCGCCGGTCATCAGCATGGCGTCAACGGACTGCTTTTTCGCCAGCGCTGCGATAGCATCCGTTAACTGAATGCGGCCCCAGGCGCCCGGTTCAGTGCGCTCCAGCTCGCTCCAGACGTCGGCGGACAGAACGTAACGTCCTACGGCCATCAGGTCAGAGTCGAGGGTCTGTGGTTCATCCGGCTTCTCGATAAACTCCATAATGCGGCCAATCTGCCCTTCCGTTTCCAGCGGTTCACGGGTCTGAATAACCGAATACTCGGCCAGATCGCCGGCCATTCTCTTCGCCAGAACCTGGCTGCGCCCCGTTTCATTGAAGCGGGCAACCATTGCCGCAAGGTTGTAGCGCAGCGGATCGGCGCTGGCATCGTCTAATACGATATCCGGCAGCACGACCACAAACGGGTTATCGCCAACCAGCGGGCGCGCGCAAAGAATGGAGTGGCCTAAACCAAGCTGCTGCCCCTGACGTACGTTCATAATCGTGACGCCCGGTGGGCAAATAGCCTGCACCTCGGCCAGCAGCTGGCGTTTTACGCGCTGTTCAAGCAGCGCTTCCAGCTCGTAGGAGGTATCAAAATGGTTTTCAACTGCATTCTTGGATGAATGGGTAACCAGCACGATTTCCTTGATGCCGGCGGCAACAATTTCGTCAACAATGTACTGAACCATAGGTTTATCGACGATCGGCAGCATCTCTTTGGGGATCGCCTTGGTGGCCGGTAACATATGCATACCTAACCCTGCTACCGGAATAACCGCTTTCAAACTCGCCATTCTCATATCCATCCGTAAGTTATAGATCTTTCTATGCCTGTCAGACCGCATGTATCAACGGCATTTATTCCTGATAATACATGTTTGCGACCAGCCCGACTTCCCGTCAAATTCTGAATTTACGCGTTTAACCAGAGAATACACTTAAAGTATGGCAGCCGACAGGCCGATTTAAGAAAATTCTTATGCCATTTATTTCGTAGGATCGCAAGATGCGCTCATCATGACCCATCCGACTTATCTGTCCATCCTCACGCATAAGACGAAGCTATGTATTTATAAACATATAGCTATTACAACAAGTTGATATTTATGACTAATTTATCATCACCAGCAGGCAAACCGACTCACCAGATAGCGCTCAGCGCTCAGACAAAATGAGCGTTAAGATTGGATCTTTTGAATATATTATCCATATACCTTATCAGGCGATACGCCATCTGTTGATATATAAATCTATCAACATCCTCATATATAAACAGATATGTCACAAGCCACGCGATTAGGTAGTTGGAAAAACTACTCATTCACCTGATACGGCAAAATAGCGCCTGTTCTTCGTACCGTGCCTCACGCGATCGTGCTGGCGGTAACCTGCAGGGAGCCTGTGATATAACGCCTTCGCCGTTCAGGGTAACAATAACCCACCGCCTGGCTGCGCTCCTGATTTCACTAGCTTATAAGTAAGTTAATTCGCATAAATATAAGCCATACCGTTTATATTTTACCCGGTGAAATATTCATCACGATTACTTTTATTTGTATCAAACCTCAGCGACGGCGGGCCCTCAGGGCCCGTATACGGAATAATTCGAGTTGCAATTTAGCAGTCGCTTATCCATGATCGACCTATGGCACGCTTATGTTGTAAAGGTTTTAACGAATGATGGAATGGATTGCCGACCCCTCAATCTGGGCCGGTCTGGTAACGCTTGTCGTTATTGAACTGGTACTCGGGATTGATAACCTGGTGTTTATCGCGATTCTTGCCGAAAAACTTCCCCCTGCCCAGCGCGACCGCGCTCGCGTCATTGGCCTGCTGCTGGCCATGCTGATGCGTCTCCTGCTGCTGGCATCGATATCCTGGCTGGTCACCCTGACAAAACCGCTGTTCACCTTTCATGATCTCAGCTTCAGTGCCCGCGACCTGATCATGCTGTTTGGCGGATTATTTTTATTGTTTAAGGCCACGGTTGAGCTTAACGAACGCCTCGAAGGCAAGGACAGCGATAATCCGGTTCAACGCAAAGGAGCGCGGTTCTGGGGCGTGGTGGCGCAGATTGTGGTACTGGATGCCATCTTCTCGCTCGACTCGGTGATTACCGCGGTCGGGATGGTGGATCATCTGGCGGTGATGATGGCGGCGGTGGTTATCGCCATGAGCTTGATGCTGCTTGCCAGCAAAGCGTTAACCCGCTTTGTTAACAGCCACCCGACTATCGTTATCCTGTGCCTTAGCTTCCTGTTAATGATCGGCTTTAGCCTGATCGCCGAAGGTTTTGGCTTCCCAATCCCGAAAGGTTATCTGTACGCGGCGATCGGCTTCTCCGTGATCATCGAATCGCTAAACCAGCTGGCGCTGTTCAATCGCCGTCGTTTCCTGTCGGCTAATCTGACGCTGCGCCAGCGAACCACGGAAGCGGTAATGAGCCTGCTGAGCGGGCATAAGGAAAACGCCGAGCTGAATACGGACACCTCAGCGCTAATCGTCAATCAGGAAGACGGTCCTCTGTTCAACCCTCAGGAGCGCCGGATGATTGAGCGGGTGCTTAATCTCAACCAGCGTACCGTCAGCAGCATCATGACCTCACGCCATGATATTGAGCATATCGATCTCAGCGCGCCGGAAGCCGAGATCCGCGCGCTGCTGGAGAAAAACCAGCATACCCGGCTGGTGGTTACCGGCGGGAAAAATGACGAAGACCTGCTTGGCGTGGTGCACGTTATCGACCTGCTCCAGCAGTCGCTGCGCCACGAGCCGCTCGACCTGCACGTTCTGCTACGCCAGCCGCTGGTCTTCCCCGAAACGCTGCCGCTGCTTCCAGCCCTCGAGCAGTTTCGTCATGCCCGTACCCACTTTGCCTTCGTGGTCGATGAATTCGGCTCCGTTGAAGGGCTGGTGACGCTCAGCGACGTGATGGAAACTATTGCCGGTAATCTGCCGAATGAGGCGGAAGAGATTGATGCCCGCCACGATATTACCCGGGACCCTGACGGCAGCTGGACGGTCAACGGCCATATGCCGCTCGAAGATTTAGTGCAGTACGTTCCCCTGCCGCTCGATGATAAACGCGAATATCACACTATCGCCGGCCTGCTGATGGAGTATCTGCAGCATGTGCCTGAAGCCGGAGAAGAAGTTAAGATTGGCGATTACATTCTGCGTACTCTGCAGGTCGAAAGCCACCGGGTGCAGAAGGTGCAGATTATCCCACCGCCTGTGCAGGACGATGAGCTGAGTTACGAAGTGTAGGATGATGACCTTCCCCGGTAGCGCAGCGCTCGCCGGGGCTTCGGGTTAGCGCAGGTCCCGTAGCCCGGATAAGCATCGCGCCATCCGGGATCGTCTTCAGGCCCTGCAGCGGTCAAAGCTTATCGAGCAGCTTCTTCACGTCTTTGCCGTCCTGGCTGTTCTTATTGCGTTCAACCCAATCGTTCAGGCGCTGCCTGGCCTCATCCTGCAGCTGTTTACGCAGAATCTGGTCAACCTGCAGGCTGTAGCTCAGCGCCTGCCATTTACCGTAGATTCGCAGCGGAATAGCCGTCTGTTTGAGTTTATCGATCAGCTTGCCTTCGCCTTTCCAGCCGCCAAGCACGCGGACGTTAAAGCGCATATCGCAATCTTCTTTCAGCAGATTCAGGCTACCCTGCCCGCTTAGCGCCATCAGCTCTGACTGCCCCTGCATACTCTTGAGCGTCACCTCGCCGCTATCCAGCAGCAGGTCGCTGCTCATGGAATCGAGGCGGGTGGCGTTATCGTAGTTCTCCTGCGCCTGCACGTTAGTGCTTCGCGCAACGGCCTGCTGCACCAGCTGCTGGAAATTGAGCCCTTCGGTGCGGGTATCGCTCATTTGCAGATGCGCCTGCCCCTGCCAGTTACGGCGGAAGTCGTCGGCATCAATGCGCTGGCCGGAAAAATCACCGGCCAGAGAGAGCTTGCCGGTAAGATTCAACGAGTAGTTAAAGGCATTGAGAATGGTCGCAATCTCGACATTATCGAGTTTTGGCTGGAACGATGCCTCTGCGGTATCCGTGCGCGCATCCAGCGTGCCGGGCAGAGAGATAAGCCCGCCGTCGATCTCGCCCTGCAGCTGATTAATCGTCAGTAGCCCCTGCTGGTTGCTAATATCGCTCTTAACCTGGGTAAAATTCATTCCCCGCCACTGCAGGCGATCCGCGGTCAACGCCATATGCGCGCTGAAGCCGCGCAGGCTATCGTAATCCTGCTGAATGTCGCTATCGGCAATCACCGGACGCATCTGCCGCGGCTGGCTTTGACTCCGCTGGCTTGCCGAGCTATCGCCGGCGGCATCGGTATGCGTCAGCAGGCTGTCGAGGTTAAGCGTACTGGCATGGAGATTAAGCTTCCAGTCGGCCTGTTCGCCAAGCACCACGCTGGCATTGCCGGAAATCGCGCTGCCGTTAGCCGTCAGGTTCAGCTTATCAAAGCTGAGCATTTTCCGATCCTCAAGCCAGCTGGCCTGCAGGCTGCCCTGACCGCTGATGCCGTTAGCCGGCAGCTCGGCGCCGCGCAGCTGCCAGTTAAGCTGAGAAATTTCGGCCTGCAGGGAGTGCGGATAATCGCCGCCCTGCACCTGGGCGGAGAAGGAGAGCGCCAGATCGCGCTGATCGCGATTGACCCGCCCGGAGAAATCGAGCGTCGCGTGATGATTTTGATCCTGATCCATCTGCAGACGGATATCGCGCACCGTCACCTGCTCGCCGCTTTCATGCTGGAAGAACAGCACGCTGTCGACAACCTTCAGCTGCCGTACGTCATATGACCAGCCGCTGTCTTCCGACACCTGCGGCAGCGTATTGTCATGCGGAACCACCGGCGCATTCAGATCGCGCACCGCTTCAGTTTCCGGCGTCAGCTGGATAACCGCGCCCTTGAGCATCACCTGCTTAACCTGCAGCTGGTGGGAAATCAGCGGCAGCAGAGCCACGTCAAGGCGCATATTGTCCGCGCGCACGACCGGTTCGGCAGCCCCGGGCGCCGTCAGCGTCATGCGCCCGGAGAGAATGCTCAGCTGCGGCCAGACGTGCCAGCGCAGCGGGCCATCGAGTTTGAGCTGATAACCGCTACGCTCCGCTACCTTGTGCACCATATAGGCGCGAAAATCATTGGGATTGACCAGCAATACCAATGCGGTAAGCCCGGCGACAACTACCGCCAGTAAGATCATCAGCGTCGTCAGAATTCGTCTCATGGCACCCTCAGCAAGCCGCTTACGTTATCAATCCTTGTCGATTCGACTCGCCACCGCGCCCTGCTGGTCGCGATATTTGGCGTCTTCACGGCGGTTATAGGGACGGGCCGCCGGGCCGGATAGCGGTTCAAAACTCAGCGCGCCGATCGGCATCCCCGGACGCAGCGCCAGCGGCAGCTTGCCGGAGTTATAGAACTCAAGCACGATGCAGCCTGACCAGCCCGGATCGATACGGTGCGCGGTTACGTGGACCATCAGCCCCAGACGCGCCAGCGACGAACGGCCGTCCAGCCAGCCCACCAGATCCGCAGGCAGGGTGACCGACTCAAAGGTTACCGCCAGCGCCAGCTCGCCCGGATGCAGATAGAACGCTTCGCCTTCCGGCAGCACGATCTCTTCGCTCATCACGCGATCCAGCGCCGCGGTCACTTCCGCCTTCGGCCCGCTCAGGTCGATAAACGGCGCCGTGTGGCCGCGAAAGGTACGGAACTTATTGCCCAGACGGACATCGACGGTCGCACCATTAATGCGCTCAACGGGCGGACGCGGGCTGATGGATAGCCGGCCCTCATCCAACCAGGCTTCTATATCTCGGTCGCACAGACGCATGAGCTTTCTCCTTTAAGGCATCGCGCCCTCACACCTTCCGGGGATAAGGGCAATATGGGTTCTCTTTGCACGTTACACAATTCGTTAGTGTTATTCAAAGAACTGGCTGATCTTGGCCTTCAGAATATCAATCGCAATGCGGTTCTTACCGCCACGAGGCACAATGATGTCGGCATACTGCTTGGAAGGGTCAATAAACTGCAGGAACATCGGACGAACGGTTTTCTGATACTGCGCCATCACCGAATCCATCGAGCGGCCGCGTTCGTTAACATCACGCTTAATGCGCCGCATCAGGCAGATATCCAGCGGCGTATCGACGAAGATGGAAAAGTTTAATTCATTGCGTAAACGCACGTCGGTCAGGAGTAAAATCCCCTCAAGGATAATCACTTTCTTCGGCTCGATATGGATCGTTTCCGGCATACGCGTGTGCTCAACGTAGCTGTAAACCGGTAGTTCAATCGGCTGGCCGCTTTTCAGCATCTGCAGGTGCTGGAACAGCAGACTATGGTCCATCGAGCTGGGATGGTCATAGTTCGTTTTAACCCGCTCTTCCATCGACAAATGACCTTGATCTTTGTAGTAGCTGTCTTCCGGAATAACGCCGATATGCTCGTCGCCAACCTGCTCGCGTAATTCGCGATAAAGCGTGCTGGCAATAAGACTTTTTCCCGAAGCCGATGCGCCGGCAATACCTATAATGACGCACTGATGAGACGTATCAGTCATAACTTTTTGCGACCTGATTAACCTGGATGTATATACACATCATCCTGCAAACTGCCCGGCGTTAGCTGCGTCGTGCGCTCCGGTCGCTGACTTTAGCCAGCTTCCGGGGATTCACTTCCCCGTCGCCTTGACGTATCTCGGATGATTTTATGTACAGGAAGGGTGACGTTTTAGCGTCAAACGCGGCAATTATAGGGGCTTCAGCGCGGCGATACCAGCGCTATGCGCCCCGTTAGGCTATTCCGCCGCCGGGCTCCACCCTTCGGTGTACCAGATGTGCAGCAGCGCATAGGAACGCCACGGCTGCCAGCGGCTGGCGTAACGCGCAATCCCCGCCGGCGTCATGGTGGGGAAGCGCTGCTTAATCAGGTAATCATCCGCGAGGAAAATATCCTTCGCCTGCCAGCCGCGCAGGGCGAAGTAGCTCGCGGTCCAGCGGCCAATGCCCGGCAGAGTTTGCAGCTGCTTCATCCCCGCCGCGATATCGGGCGGCGCCGCCAGCGGCAGGTCGCCGCTGATGGCCGCCTGCGCCAGGTGAACCAGCGCCTCGGCGCGCCGCAGAGGCATGCCCAGCGCCTTCAGCGCCTGCGGATCGGCCTGCGCCAGCCGCTGCGGCGACGGAAAAAGAAAATATCCCGGCGCCTGGGCCAGCGGCTCGCCGAAGGCTGCCGCCACCTTCGCCGTCAGCCTGGCCGCCATCGCCACGCTAACCAGCTGCCCCAGCACCGCCCGAACCGCCTGCTCGAAGGCATCGAGGCAGCCGGGTAAGCGCAGACCCGGCCGCGCCAGCGCCAGCGGGCCCAGCGCGTGCACAATCTGCTGCGGGTCGCAGGCGAGGTCAAACATGCGCGCCACGCGCCGCAGACACTCATCCGCGACCGGCAGCAGCCCCTCGGATAGCGTCACCCGCAGCCCCTGCGCGATGGCGTCCGGCGCGATCGTTATCAGCCCGCGGTGCCCTGCCAGTGAGAAGCTGCGGGTATAGCGCCCTTCGCTAAAGGTTTCGATTCCCTGAACCGCGCGGGCGCCGAGAAAACCGAATATCCACTCCCCGTCGTAGGGCGGGTGCCAGGGTAATAGCGTCATAATTTCTCCCGATGAATTGCCTCAATGATAGCCGCTCCGCGGATGCCGTACCTTGCTTTTAAATTCCAGTTGTCGCCGTGGCAGCAATCCGCTAAAGTCGCCCCCCTTCTTCACTGGCATGGGGATTTTCAGGTCATGTTTATTGGTTTTGACTACGGAACCGCCAACTGTTCGGTTGCCGTAATGCGCGATAATACTCCGCAGCTGTTAACGCTGGAAAACGGCAGCAAGCTGCTGCCTTCAATGCTCTCTGCGCCGACCCGCGAAGCGGTCAGCGAGTGGCTCTACCGGCATCATAGCGTCCCGACCAACGGTGATGAAAATCAGGCGCTGCTGCGCCGCGCGATGAACTTTAACCGCGAGGAAGATATCGAGGTTCTCGACAACAGCGTGCAGTTTGGCCTCGCCTCCCTGCATCAGTACGTCGATGACCCGGAGGAAGTGTACTTCGTCAAATCGCCGAAATCCTTCCTCGGCGCCAGCGGCCTGAAGCCGCAGCAGGTCGCGCTGTTTGAAGATCTGGTCTGCGCCATGATGGTCCATATTAAGCAGCAGGCGCAAACCCAGCTGGCGGAAACCATCGACCAGGCGGTCATCGGGCGGCCGATTAACTTTCAGGGCCTCGGCGGCGATGAGGCTAACGCCCAGGCGCAGGGGATCCTCGAACGCGCGGCGCAGCGCGCCGGGTTCCGCGACGTGGTGTTTCAGTTTGAGCCGGTGGCTGCGGGGCTGGATTTCGAAGCCACGCTCAGCGCGGAAAAACGCGTGCTGGTTGTCGATATCGGCGGCGGTACGACCGACTGTTCGCTGCTGCTGATGGGCCCGGAGTGGCGTCAGAAGGCCGATCGCCAGCAAAGCCTGCTGGGACACAGCGGCTGTCGCGTCGGCGGGAACGATCTTGATATCGCCCTCGCCTTTAAATGCCTGATGCCGCTGCTCGGCATGGGCGGCGAAACCGAAAAGGGGATTGCCCTACCGGTTCTGCCGTGGTGGAACGCGGTGGCGATTAACGACGTCCCGGCGCAAACGGATTTCTACAGCAGCGCCAACGGCAGGCTGCTGAACGATTTAGTCCGCGATGCCCGCGATGGCGAGAAGGTCGCGCTGCTGACCAAGGTGTGGCGCCAGCGCCTCGGCTATCGCCTGGTACGCGGCGCCGAAGAGAGCAAGATTGCCCTCTCCGCGCAGGATAGCGTCACCGCCGGACTGCCGTTTATCAGCGCCGACCTGGCGACGGCCATCAGCCAGCAGGGTCTGGAAGCCGCGCTGAATCAGCCGCTGGCGCGCATCATGGAGCAGGTTCAGCTCGCGCTGGACAGCAGCAGCGAAACGCCGGACGTCATCTATCTGACCGGCGGCAGCGCCCGCTCCCCGCTGATTAAGAAAGCGCTGGCGGCCCATCTGCCGGGCATTCCTGTTGCCGGTGGCGATGATTTTGGCTCGGTCACCGCCGGTCTGGCCCGCTGGGCGCAGGTGGTCTTTAGCTAACCCCGCTGCGGGCGGCCGGACTTTCGGCCGCCCTGTCATCGAACATTATCATTTATCAATGCGGCGGCTTAGCGCCTGGTACGGACAGCGGTAAATAATTCTGCTGGCGGTAGCGGACATATCGGCGGCTAAAAAGAGATATCCTCAGCCCGTCCGGGCGCCTGCTATCACAAAATGCTCTCTCCCGTCCTCTTCCATTCGTGATATACCCTATGGCGCAAACCCGGCCGCCCGCGCCGCTGGCGCGAGGGTTCCGGCCCGTCATGATAAAGAGAAATGACGAACTGAAATAAAGCTGGAATATTCTCTGTCGGGTCAGCAAAATGTTTTCGCGTCTGAACCTCTGCACTTTTCCCCGGGATACCGGCGGATTTACGCTGCCGGTTATTCACTGTCGCGCTATTTAAAATACCGTTATCAATGCCGCAAGGGGGCGTGATTGGATCGCGTGTGCGCTATTTTTGCTACGGCTAAGCCGGTAGCCTGGTTCAGGTGCCTTTTTTTAGTCTGCTGCGGCGTATTTAGCTATCTCCAGGCGATGGCGCCGGCTCATGCTGAATCCCGCCAGCTGGGGATCGATATTCCCCTCTACTGGTTCGTCGACGCCGGCGGCCAGATGACGGTGGATACCTTCGCCTCGCTGCCGGAGAGCGATCTGCAGCCGCTGCGCAAAATCCCCTCCTTTGGCTACTCGCGCAAAGCCTGGTGGCTCAAGGCCACCTTACCGGCCTCTTACTTCGCCGGCCAGCCGCGCTGGCTGCAGGTTGGCCCATCCTTTGTCGATAACCTGACGGTCTTCTACCGCCCGGCCGGCAGCGCTACGCCCTGGATTCGCAAGACGTTCGGCGACCATGCTCCGGCCAGGGAGAGCGATATAGACTATCGCGAAAGCGTACTGATTTTTCCGCCGCCCCCGGGACCTGCGGGATACGAGGTGGTTTTCCATCTCCAGAGCAGCAGCACCCTGATCCTGCTGGCGACCCTCTCTTCCCCCGAGGAGTTCGTACAGGCCGCCACCATCGATACCGCCTTCTGGAGCTTCTATTTCGGCCTTGCCATTATTGCCAGCGGCATTGCCCTGTGGCTGGCCATCGCGCTGCGCCGCCGCCTGCTGTGGGGGATCTGCCTCTTCTCCCTCAACTACCCGCTGGTTGCAGCGCTGCACGGCTACCCGGAGTGGCTATTCGGCCAGGCGGTGCTGCCCGTTCAGGACTACATGATAAGCTGCCTGTCGCTGCTCAGCTACGCCACCGCCCTGTGGCTGCATGGCGAAGTGTTCGACCTGAAGAAGAATATGCCCAGGCTGTATCGGCTGCTGCTGCTGGCGGTGGGTTTGAACGTCGTGCTCCAGCTCAGCATTCCGCTAGGCTTTTACGGGCTGGCGATGCAGATTGAGGCAGGGATCTTCCTTATTGCCTCCCCGGTGCTGCTGACAACCTCGTGGATGCTGTGGCGGCGCAAAGCGATCGACTTAAATACGCTGCTCCTTGGCCTGCTGCCGCCGGTCTACGTCGCCTCGGCGGCGCTGGTATTGCTCTCGATACACGGCATCATTCCCTATCATCAGGCGATTTACTCCGCCTGGCAGTACGCGCTGATCGTCCATATCATCACCGTACTGATCATCGCCGTGCTGCGGGTTCGCGCGGAAAACCGCAGGCTGTTGCAGAAACAGCAGCTGGCGCGGGAGCTGCGCATCGAGCGCGAAGCCAGCTTTCATCAGCGCCAGTTTATGGGCATGGTGGCGCATGAATTCAGAACGCCGCTGGCGATTATCCAGGCCGCGCTGGAAAACCTGCGCCTGTGCGCCGCCACGCAGGCGCAGGCGCCCCGGCTGGATCGGATGCAGCGGGCGACCACCCGCCTCGTGCAGCTCACCGATAACTGCCTGGCTGATGCCCGGCTCTCCTCTGACGCTCTCTCCGTCGATAAACAGGACGCGGCGCTGCTGCCGGTGATTCAGATGGCGGCGACGGTGGTGGATCTCTCGCTAAAACACAATCTCAAGGTCAGGCTGGAGGGACGTCTGGTAACGCCCGACGACCACTCGCCGGTGCTTTTTATTGATAGCGGCCTGCTGTGCGTGGCGCTGGCCAACCTGCTCGACAATTCGGTGAAGTACGCCTCCTCCGGCGAAATTGGAATCGATATCGCGCAAAAGGAGCGGCACTTCGAGATCAGGATCCGCGACCAGGGCCCGGGCATTGCCGTCGAGGAGATCGAGCTTATTTTTGAGCGCTACCGACGCGGCGAAACGCGCGGCGCATCACCGGCCGGTACCGGCCTTGGGCTGTATGTCGCGAGACAAATTGTCCAGGCCCACGGCGGCGATTTATGGCTGGCAGCGAATACGCCAGCCGGCTGCGAATTTGCGTTAACGCTTCCCCTGACAGGACAGCAAAAGGTCAAGTTATGACATTACGTGTGGCTATCATTGAAGATAGCGCTGATTTACTCGATGAACTACTGGCCTTTCTCCGCCACCGCGGATTTGCGGCCTGGGGCGTACGCAGCGCCGAGGCGTTCTGGCGGCAGCTGCACGCTGACCCGGTTGATATTGTATTAATTGATATCGGATTGCCGGGCGAGGATGGCTTCAGCGTGCTGGAGTATCTGCATCAGCTTGGCCAGTTTGGTCTGATCGTCATTACCGCCAGGGGCCACCAGCAGGACAAGCTGCAGGCATTAAACCTCGGCGCGGACTTCTACCTGATTAAACCGGTTAACTTTTCCGACCTCGCAGACACCATCCATGCGCTGGGCGCGCGGCTGAAGGAGCAACAGGCGGTGACGCCTGTTCCGCCGACGCGATTAGCCGACCCGGCGCTCACCTCTCCGTGGACGCTGCAGGCTGAGCGGCTGGTCGCGCCGTCGGGGCTGATCCTTCCGCTGACGCAGCAGGAGTACCGGCTGATGGAGATCCTGATGCGCAACCGGAATGAAGTGTGCAGCAAGATCGATCTGCATGCCTGGCTCTTTACCGACGAAGGCGAACCCGAGCTGCACCGCATCGACGTGGTCATCAGCCGGCTGCGGCACAAGGCGCGGCTGCACGGCATCAGCCTGCCCATCCGGGCCATTTTCGGCAAAGGGCTGGCGTTTCTTTCCTGAGGTCGGTGGGCCGATACGCCCCTTCCCGCGCCATCGTTATTGCCGCTACGTTATTAATTTTTCTGGGGTTGTTAATTTTTTCTCGCTTTTTGAGAGAAATGAGAGAAATGAGACTGACGCCTTGATTAGGAATTTTCTTACACTGATTTTGCGCCATAAAGCGCGGGCTGCCGGTGTGTCCCGTTTATCGAACCGTCTGACAGGCACGGTTCATGGCTACCGGCCCCTGGTAAATATAATGATATAGCCGCCCTGCCTGAAATTGTCGCTGCATTGGCCGCAGCGCAGCATGCAGCGTAGAGCAATATTCATACTTAGCTATTTTTTAGCGCCATATACCAATTAGAACCTGCCCCGGCAGGCTCTTAGAGAAAGGATATTCATAATGACCATGCAAACGGGGTTCGCCCTGCTGCTGTGCATATTTTGTCTTTGTATTTCGGTCTACAGCCTGGTGTCCTATCTGAAGGACCGAAGAAAACAAAAGATTCCGTTTACCAACGGGCGTAAAAAATAACGCCCGACGGACTTTCGGCAATACTAAAAATAACGCGCCATATAATAAGCGGCAGCGCTAATAAGCCGATGTTGACCCTATTTTTGTGCATAACACACAGCAACCATCGCCTACGCCGGAGGTCCGGTCGCGGAATGGCGTCATGTTGACTTATAAAGGAAGTCGCGCCATGAAAACCATTAATATTGCTCTTAACACTCGCAACACCTTTATCCGGGATGCGCTGGTTTACATAGTGAACGAGCTCACCCGGGATCGCGCCGGCCTCCGGGTGAGTTTCTCCTCACGCAGCGATACGCTGGCGCATGAGGACATCATTTTCTCTGACGTTCTGCCCGGCGAGATCCACCTGTGCAACACGCTGATCAAAAATCGTAAGCCCGCCAGTTCGGTTATTATCCTGCACGGCTACGACACCCTCCCGGAACCGGCATGCATCGTCAACTGCCTGAGGGACGTTATCTTTTTCGCCATCAAATCAGCCAGCGTCGAACAGATGCGAACGATAATAGAAAAAGTGCTGAAGAACGTTGAAAATCCGCCGATAAAATTATTCAAGGACCCCGGGTTAATCTGCAGCCACTGCCCGCACCAAACGCTATCGCGATCGCAGGTCGCGGTGGCCCACGGTCTTATTCATGGGTTTGATATCGGTAAAACATCCGCCATCAATAAGGTGAGCATCAAAACGACCACCTACCATAAAAGTAAGATCATGGAAAAATACCGCCTCAATAATAACCATGACTTTTTTCAGTTTATGAATTTACTAAGAGAAAGAGGGTAATCGCCGGGGAATATTTGCGACCGAAGGGTAAAAATTAGGAATTTATGGGGTTGTGCAGGGATGCTATTCCTAAAAAAACCGCCGCGCGGAAAAATAGCTTCTCATGCCCGACGAACAGCAGATAACATCAGCGCATCCTCGGTATAAAGGCGCAGCAATGCGTGGTTATACAATAATAACAATGTATTTAGCGGGGAATATTTACTTCGTCACATCGCCCCTTGCGTGCCTGTTAGGGGCATCTTTTTCTATCACCGCGCCCTTCGCGGCAGAAGAAAATACGCGCTCCGGCCAGAGCGCGTATGCCACCGTCAGGCCTGAACGCCCTGAGGCTCCGCCTCCGGCACCTCTTCCTGCAGCTGACCCTCATTTTTCGACAGCATCGCCGTGGCAATACCGTTGCCCAGCACGTTGATGGCGGAACGCCCCATATCGAGGAAATGGTCGATCCCCATCAGCAGCAAAATTCCGGCGACGGGAATATTGAAGCTGGGGATCGTCGCGGCCAGCACCACCAGAGCCGAACGCGGCACCCCGGCAATCCCTTTCGATGCCAGCATCAGCGTCAGCATCATCACCGTAATTTCGCTGAAGCTGAGGTGGATGTTATATGCCTGAGCAATAAACATAGAGGCAAAGGAGCAGTAGACCATCGAGCCGACCAGGTTAAAGGAGTAACCGATGGGCAAAACGAAGGAGACGATATTGCGCGAGCAGCCGAAGCTGACCAGCCGCTCCAGCGTCTTCGGATAGGCCGCTTCGGAGCTGCTGGTGGTAAAGGCGACCAGCACCGGATCCTTAAGCATATTGAGCAGGCGGAAAACCTCTTTTTTCAGCACCATATAGCCCACCGCCATCAGCACCGCGCTGGTGAGCAGCACCGCAACGTAGTAGCCGCCGATAAAAGAGGCATAGTTCAGCAGAATGCCCAGCCCCTGGGAGGCGATAACCGAGGAGATAGCGGCAAAAATCGCCAGCGGGGCCACGTACATCACGTATCCGGTCACCTTGAGCATAATGTGGGAGACCACGTTCAGCGCCGCCACCAGCGGGGCGTTAAACTTCTCCCCCAGCGATGCCCCGGCGATGCCAAAGAACATCGAGAAGACCACGATTTGCAGAATTTCGTTATTGGCCATCGCTTCGGTAATGCTGGTCGGAATGGTATGCGACAGGAAGCCTTTCAGGCTCATCCCGCTGACCGCCAGCCCGGTGTCCACGGACTCTTTGGGGATCGTCAGATTCAGGCCGCTGCCCGGATGCCACAGCGTGACGATCACTAATCCCACCAGAATGGAGAGGATCGAGGAGGTGACAAACCACACCATCGCCTTACCGCCTACGCGGCCGATAGTGGCGGTTTCGCCCAGCCGCATGATGCCGACGGTCAGGGTACTGAAGACCAACGGCGCAATCACCATCTTGATGAGGCGTAAAAACATATCGGTGAAAAGCGTGATGTTCTCAGACCATGCCACGATGGCGGTCTGGGAGGCGTAGGCGTGGATTGCCGCGCCGGAAAGGATCCCCATCAGCATGAAGATAACGATGAAGAGCGTGAGTTTGTTTGCACTAGCCACTAAAATTACCCCTGATTTATGAACCCGTCGCGTTCAGTGTGCATATATTTTTTATTATCGAAGCACACCAAAACATTCGTCGTATAAATTGAATAAAAGCCGCGCCAGTTACAACTCTTTTTTATTTTTTAAATTAAAAGTTGGCAGGATGCTTGATGTGCATCAAGTGCTTAATAATGCACATTCGCTGCATCTTCTCTGCGCGTTGCCGCCGGGCCGACGTGGAGAAGATGCCCCGGCGGATGGAAAGTTCCAAAGGGGTTCCGTCGATGAGCCTCCCATCGCGGGTTCAGGAGGGGAAAACGCCCGCTCGCCGGCCGCAAAAAATGGAGTCAATCCAGACATATCTCAACAGTCTTTTCATAATTCCTCCATTTTTGCGAGGCGTTCCCTCACTAAACTAGTATCATTTCGCGAAACGTTTCAGGATGAGATAGCAAAATAATGAAAGGCAGTCACACACTTCGTTGGGCAACCGCCCTGGCGGTCGTCATCGTTGCCGGCGGCGCATACTGGTTTTGGCAGGGTCGTGATACGGCGGGCGAAGCGGCTCCAGCGGCGGCCGGACAAGGTGCGCCTGCTCCGAGCGGCGGTCGTCACGGCCGCTTAGGCGCGACGCTGGCACCGGTCCAGGCCGCAACGGCCACCAGCGAATCGGTGCCGCGCTATCTCAGTGGCCTCGGCACGGTAACCGCAGCCAATACGGTCACCGTGCGCAGCCGCGTCGACGGCCAGCTGCTGGCGATCCATTTCCAGGAAGGCCAGCAGGTTAAAGCCGGCGAGCTGCTGGCTGAAATCGACCCCAGCCAGTTCAAAGTGGCGCTGGCGCAGGCGCAGGGGCAGTTGGCCAAAGATCGGGCGACCCTTGCCAACGCCAGGCGCGACCTCGCCCGCTATCAGCAGCTGGTAAAAACCAACCTCGTTTCGCGCCAGGAGCTGGATACCCAGCAGTCGCTGGTCAGCGAAACCAACGGCACGATTAAAGCCGACGAAGCCGCGGTGGCCAGCGCCCAGCTGCAGCTCAACTGGAGCCGGATCGTCGCGCCCATCGACGGGCGCGTCGGCTTAAAACAGGTGGATATCGGCAACCAGATCTCCAGCGGCGATACCACCGGTATCGTGGTATTAACGCAAACCCACCCGATCGATTTAGTCTTCACGCTGCCGGAAAATGACATCGCGGCGGTGGTTCAGGCGCAGAAAGCGGGTAAAGCCCTGCCGGTTGAAGCCTGGGACCGCACCAACAAGCAGAAAATCACCAGCGGCACGCTGCTCAGCCTTGATAACCAGATTGATGCAACCACCGGCACCATCAAGCTGAAAGCCCGCTTCAGCAACCTGGACGATGCGCTGTTCCCGAACCAGTTCGTCAACGCCCGCATGCTGGTGGACACCGAGCAGAATGCGGTCGTGATCCCTACCGCCGCTCTGCAGATGGGCAATGAGGGCCACTTCGTGTGGGTGCTGAACGCCGACAATAAGGTCAGCAAGCATACGGTCACGCCGGGTATCCAGGATAGCCTGAAGGTGGTCATTAACGCCGGGCTTTCCGCCGGCGACCGCGTGGTCACCGACGGTATCGACCGCCTGACCGAAGGCGCGAAGGTCGAAGTCGTCGAGCCGCACAGCGCCTCCGCCGCCGCGCCGGAAAAAGCCACCAGCCGCGAATACGGTAAAAAAGGAGCGCGCTCCTGATGCAAGTCTTACCGCCGAGCAGTACGGGCGGCCCTTCCCGTATCTTTATCATGCGTCCGGTGGCCACCACGCTGCTGATGGTGGCGATCCTGCTGGCCGGGATTATCGGCTACCGGTTCCTGCCGGTCTCGGCGCTCCCGGAAGTGGATTATCCGACCATTCAGGTCGTTACCCTCTATCCGGGCGCCAGCCCTGACGTGGTGACCTCATCGATCACCGCGCCGCTGGAGCGCCAGTTTGGTCAGATGTCCGGCCTCAAGCAGATGTCGTCGCAAAGCTCCGGCGGCGCCTCGGTGGTTACCCTTCAGTTCCAGCTGACGCTGCCGCTGGACGTCGCCGAGCAGGAAGTGCAGGCGGCTATTAACGCGGCCACCAACCTGCTCCCCTCGGACCTGCCTAATCCGCCGGTGTACAGTAAAGTCAACCCGGCCGATCCGCCGATCATGACCCTCGCGGTCACCTCTTCCTCCATTCCGATGACCCAGGTGGAAGATATGGTGGAGACCCGCGTGGCGCAGAAAATCTCCCAGGTATCCGGCGTCGGGCTGGTGACTCTCGCCGGCGGTCAACGTCCGGCGGTGCGCGTGAAGCTCAACGCTCAGGCGATTGCCGCCCTCGGGCTGACCAGTGAAACCATTCGCACCGCGATTACCAGCGCCAACGTCAACTCGGCGAAAGGGAGCCTCGACGGCCCTTCGCGGGCGGTAACGCTCTCCGCTAACGACCAGATGCAGTCGGCGGAAGACTATCGTCGCCTGATCGTCGCCTATCAGAACGGCGCGCCGATTCGCCTCGGCGACGTCGCCACCATTGAGCAGGGCGCGGAAAACAGCTGGCTGGGCGCGTGGGCGAACAACCAGCGGGCGATCGTCATGAACGTTCAGCGCCAGCCGGGCGCGAATATTATCGCCACCGCCGACAGCGTGCGCCAGATGCTGCCGCAGCTGACCGAAAGCCTGCCGAAATCGGTCAAGGTGCAGGTCTTATCCGACCGCACCAACAACATCCGCGCCTCGGTGAGCGATACGCAGTTTGAGCTGATGCTGGCGATCGCCCTGGTGGTGATGATCATCTACCTGTTCCTGCGTAACGTCCCGGCGACGATCATTCCCGGCGTCGCCGTGCCGCTCTCGCTGGTGGGCACCTTTGCGGTGATGGTGTTTCTCGACTTCTCGATTAACAACCTGACGCTGATGGCCTTAACCATCGCCACTGGCTTCGTCGTCGATGACGCCATCGTGGTTATCGAAAACATCTCGCGCTATATCGAAAAAGGCGAAAAGCCGCTGACCGCCGCGCTCAAGGGCGCCGGCGAGATCGGCTTTACCATCATCTCGCTGACCTTCTCGCTGATTGCGGTGCTGATCCCGCTGCTGTTTATGGGCGATATCGTCGGCCGGCTGTTCCGCGAATTTGCCGTAACCCTGGCGGTGGCGATCCTGATCTCCGCCGTGGTGTCGCTGACCCTGACGCCGATGATGTGCGCCCGGATGCTGAGCCACGAATCGCTGCGTAAGCAAAACCGCTTCTCCCGCGCCAGCGAACGCTTCTTCGAGCGGGTAATTGCCGCCTACGGCCGCCTGCTGAGCCGGGTGCTGAACCATCCGTGGCTGACCCTCAGCGTGGCGCTGGGCACCCTGGCGCTGTCGATTATGCTGTGGGTATTTATCCCGAAAGGTTTCTTCCCGATTCAGGACAACGGCATTATTCAGGGCACGCTGCAGGCCCCGCAGTCGGCCTCTTTTGCCAGCATGGCGCAGCGCCAGCAGCAGGTCTCCGCCCTGATCCTCAAGGACCCGGCGGTGGAGAGCCTGACGTCGTTTGTCGGCGTCGACGGCACCAACCCGGCGCTGAACAGCGCCCGGCTGCAGATCAACCTCAAGCCGCTGAGCGAGCGCGACGATCGCGTGCAGACGGTTATCTCTCGCCTGCAGCACTCGGTGGACGGCATTCCCGGCATCGCGCTCTATTTGCAGCCCACCCAGGATTTGACCATCGATACCACCGTCAGCCGCACTCAGTACCAGTTCACGCTGCAGGCCAACTCGCTGGATGCGCTCAGCAACTGGGTTCCTCAGCTGTTGACCCGCCTGCAGGCGCTACCGCAGCTCTCCGACGTCAGCAGCGACTGGCAGGATAAGGGCCTTGCGGCGTACATCAACGTCGACCGCGACAGCGCCAGCCGCCTTGGGATCAGCATGGCCGATATCGATAATGCGCTGTACAACGCCTTTGGCCAGCGCCTGATCTCAACCATCTATACCCAGGCCAACCAGTACCGGGTAGTGCTGGAGCATGACACCCAGGCCACGCCGGGGCTCGCCGCGCTCGACGGCATTCGCCTCACCGGCAGCGATGGCGGCATCGTGCCGCTGAAATCGATCGCCACCGTTGAGCAGCGCTTTGCCCCGCTGTCGATCAACCATCTCGACCAGTTCCCGGTGACCACCATCTCGTTTAACGTCCCGGATGGCTATTCGCTTGGCGATGCGGTCGAGGCGATTCAGGCCGCCGAACAGGCGCTGGATTTACCGACCGATATCCGCACTCAGTTCCAGGGCAGCACCCTTGCCTTCCAGTCGGCGCTGGGAAATACCGTCTGGCTGGTCGTCGCCGCGGTGGTGGCGATGTATATCGTCCTCGGCGTGCTGTATGAGAGCTTTATCCATCCGATCACTATCCTCTCGACCCTGCCGACCGCCGGCGTCGGCGCGCTGCTGGCCCTGTGGCTCGCCGGCAGCGAGCTGGACGTGATTGCCATCATCGGCATCATCCTGCTGATTGGCATCGTCAAGAAGAACGCCATCATGATGATCGACTTTGCCCTGGCCGCAGAGCGCGAACAGGGCATGGCGCCGCGCGAGGCGATTTATCAGGCCTGTCTGCTGCGTTTCCGCCCCATCCTGATGACCACCCTGGCGGCGCTGCTCGGCGCGCTGCCGCTGATGCTGAGCACCGGCGTGGGCGCAGAGCTGCGCCGTCCGCTGGGGATCGGCATGGTCGGGGGCCTGATGCTAAGCCAGGTGCTGACGCTGTTTACCACCCCTGTCATCTATCTGCTGTTCGACCGCCTGTCGCTGTACCTCAAAAGCCGCTTCCCACGGCGCGAGGAGGAGGCGTAAATGAAGTTTTTCGCCCTCTTCATTTACCGTCCGGTGGCGACGATTTTAATTTCGCTGGCCATCACCCTGTGCGGCATTCTCGGCTTCCGCCTGCTGCCGGTCGCCCCGCTGCCGCAGGTGGATTTCCCGGTGATTATGATCAGCGCTTCGCTGCCCGGCGCCTCGCCGGAGACGATGGCCTCGTCGGTGGCGACGCCGCTGGAGCGCTCCCTCGGGCGCATTGCCGGGGTCAATGAAATGACCTCCTCCAGCTCCCTTGGCAGCACGCGCATTATTATGGAGTTCAACTTCGACCGCGATATCAACGGCGCCGCCCGCGATGTCCAGGCGGCGATCAACGCCGCGCAAAGCCTGCTGCCCAGCGGCATGCCGAGCCGTCCGACCTATCGCAAGGCCAATCCGTCGGACTCGCCGATCATGATCCTGACGCTCACCTCGGATACCTACTCCCAGGGCGAGCTGTACGATTTTGCCTCCACCCAGCTGGCGCAAACTATCGCCCAGATTGACGGCGTCGGCGACGTTGACGTCGGCGGCAGCTCGCTGCCCGCGGTGCGCGTAGACCTCAATCCGCAGGCGCTGTTTAACCAAGGGGTGTCGCTGGACGCCGTGCGCACGGCGATTGATAGCGCCAACGTGCGCAGGCCGCAGGGGGCGCTGGAGGACAGCAGCCATCGCTGGCAGGTGCAAACCAACGATGAGCTGAAAACCGCCGCCGAGTATCAGCCGATAATCGTGCACTATAGCAACGGCGCGGCGGTGCGTCTTGGCGACGTCGCCAACATCAGCGATTCGGTGCAGGACGTACGCAACGCCGGGATGACCAATGCGAAACCGGCGATTCTGCTGATGATCCGCAAGCTGCCGGAAGCCAATATCATCCAGACGGTGGACAGCATTCGCGCGCGCCTGCCGGAGCTACAGAAAACTATCCCGGCGGCGATCGATCTGCAAATCGCCCAGGACCGCACCCCAACGATTCGCGCCTCGCTGGAGGAGGTCGAGCAGACGCTGGTGATTTCGGTCGCGCTGGTGATCCTCGTGGTGTTCCTGTTCCTGCGCTCCGGCAGAGCCACGCTGATCCCGGCGGTAGCGGTGCCGGTATCGCTGATCGGCACCTTTGCGGCCATGTACCTTTGCGACTTTAGCCTCAACAACCTGTCGCTGATGGCCCTGACCATCGCCACCGGCTTCGTGGTGGATGACGCCATCGTGGTGCTGGAGAATATCTCCCGCCACCTTGAGGCGGGGATGAAGCCGCTGCAGGCGGCTTTGCAGGGAAGCCGGGAAGTGGGCTTTACGGTGCTGTCGATGAGCCTGTCGCTGGTGGCGGTGTTTTTACCGCTGCTGTTGATGGGCGGCCTGCCGGGGCGTCTGCTGCGCGAGTTCGCGGTCACGCTGTCGGTGGCGATTGGTATTTCGCTGGCGGTGTCGTTAACTCTGACGCCGATGATGTGCGGCTGGCTGTTGAAAAGCGGTAAGCCGCATGAGCCCACGCGCAACCGCGGCTTTGGCCGGCTGCTGGTCGCCATTCAGGGCGGCTACGGCAAATCGCTGAGGTGGGTGCTGAAGCACAGCCGAATGACCGGCCTCGTCCTGCTGGGTACGATTGCCCTTAGCATCTGGCTCTATATCTCAATTCCGAAAACCTTCTTCCCGGAGCAGGATACCGGCGTGCTGATGGGCGGCATTCAGGCCGACCAGAGCATCTCTTTCCAGGCGATGCGCGGCAAGCTGCAGGACTTTATGAAAATCATTCGTGAAGACCCGGCGGTGGATAACGTCACCGGCTTTACCGGCGGCTCGCGGGTCAACAGCGGGATGATGTTTATCACCCTCAAATCGCGCGACCAGCGCCATGAAACGGCGCAGGAGATTATTGACCGCCTGCGAAAAAAACTGGCGAAAGAGCCGGGGGCGAACCTGTTCCTGATGGCGGTGCAGGATATCCGCGTCGGCGGACGTCAGGCCAACGCCAGCTACCAGTACACCCTGCTGTCGGACGATCTGGCGGCGCTGCGCGAGTGGGAGCCTAAAATTCGCAAAGCGCTGGCGGCGCTGCCTGAGCTGGCTGACGTCAACTCTGACCAGCAGGACAACGGCGCGGAGATGGACCTGCTCTACGATCGCGATACCATGTCGCGCCTCGGCATCAGCGTGCAGGACGCCAACAGCCTGCTCAACAACGCTTTCGGCCAGCGGCAGATCTCCACCATCTACCAGCCCCTCAACCAGTACAAGGTGGTGATGGAGGTTGACCCGGTCTATACCCAGGACGTCAGCGCGCTGGATAAGATGTTCGTTATCAACAGCGAAGGCAAACCGATCCCGCTCTCTTATTTCGCCAAATGGCAGCCGGCTAACGCCCCGCTGTCGGTGAACCATCAGGGGCTTTCGGCCGCCTCCACCATCTCCTTTAACCTGCCGACCGGTAAATCCCTGTCGGAAGCCAGCGACGCCATCAACCGCGCCATGACCCAGCTCGGGGTGCCGTCCAGCGTCCGCGGCTCGTTCGCCGGCACCGCTCAGGTTTTCCAGCAGACTATGAATTCGCAGATCATTTTGATTCTGGCGGCGATTGCGACGGTCTATATCGTGCTGGGGATCCTCTACGAAAGCTACGTGCATCCGTTAACGATCCTCTCCACCCTCCCCTCGGCGGGGGTCGGCGCGCTGCTGGCGCTGGAGCTGTTCGGCGCGCCGTTCAGCCTCATCGCGCTGATCGGAATTATGCTATTAATTGGAATAGTGAAGAAAAACGCCATCATGATGGTCGACTTCGCGCTGGAGGCGCAGCGTAACGGCAACCTGCCGCCGGAAGAGGCCATCTTCCAGGCCTGCCTGCTGCGTTTTCGCCCCATTATGATGACCACCCTCGCGGCGCTGTTCGGCGCGCTGCCGCTGGTGCTATCCGGCGGCGACGGCTCGGAGCTGCGCCAGCCGCTGGGGATTACGATCGTCGGCGGTCTGGTGGTAAGCCAGCTGCTGACGCTGTACACCACGCCGGTGGTGTATCTGTTCTTCGATCGTCTGCGGCTGCGTTTTTCCCGAAAAATCAGGCAACCGGTAAGCGAATAACATGACCGATCTCCCGTCCAGCGTGCGCTGGCAGCTATGGATAGTGGCATTCGGCTTCTTTATGCAGTCGCTGGATACCACTATCGTCAACACCGCCCTCCCCTCGATGGCCAAAAGCCTCGGGGAGAGCCCGCTGCATATGCATATGGTTATCGTCTCCTACGTGCTGACGGTGGCGATTATGCTGCCCGCCAGCGGCTGGCTGGCGGATCGGGTCGGAGTGCGCAATATCTTTTTTACTGCCATTATCCTGTTCACCCTCGGGTCGCTGTTTTGCGCCCAGGCCAACACCCTTGACCAGCTGGTGCTGGCCCGCGTGCTGCAGGGCATCGGCGGCGCCATGATGGTGCCGGTAGGCCGCCTGACGGTGATGAAAATCGTCCCCCGCTCGCAGTATATGGCGGCGATGACGTTCGTCACCCTCCCCGGCCAGGTCGGGCCGCTGCTGGGTCCGGCCCTCGGCGGCGTGCTGGTGGAATATGCCTCCTGGCACTGGATTTTTTTAATCAACATTCCGGTCGGCATTATCGGCGCTATCGCCACGCTCTCGCTGATGCCGAACTACACCCTGCAGACGCGCCGCTTTGATATGCTCGGCTTTATCCTGCTGGCCACCGGCATGGCGACGTTAACCCTCGCTCTTGACGGCAAAAAAGGGCTGGGTATTTCTCCGCTGCTGCTGACGGCGCTGGTGGCTATCGGCATCGCCTCCGTTGTTCTCTATCTGTGGCACGCGCGGGGCAATGACGGCGCGCTGTTCAGCCTCGACCTGTTCCGCAACCGCACCTTCTCCCTCGGGCTCGGCGGCAGCTTCGCCGGGCGTATCGGCAGCGGCATGCTGCCGTTCATGACGCCGGTATTCCTGCAAATTGGCCTCGGCTTCACGCCGTTCCACGCCGGCCTGATGATGATCCCGATGGTGCTCGGCAGCATGGGCATGAAACGCATCGTGGTGCAGGTGGTGAACCGCTTTGGCTACCGCCGGGTGCTGATTGTGGCGACGATCGGCCTGGCGCTGGTCAGCCTGCTGTTTATGGCCGTCGCGCTGGCGGGCTGGTACTGGCTGCTGCCGGTGGTGCTGTTTTTACAAGGCATGATCAACTCCAGCCGCTTCTCGTCGATGAATACCCTGACGCTGAAGGATCTGCCGGACCCGCTGGCCAGCAGCGGCAACAGCATGCTGTCGATGGTGATGCAGCTGTCGATGAGTATTGGCGTCACCATCGCCGGCATGCTGCTGGGGATGTTCGGCCAGCAGCACCTCAGCGCCGATGCGGCTACCGCGCATCAGGTCTTTCTCTACACCTACCTGAGCATGGCGGTCATTATCGCGCTGCCGGCGCTTATTTTTTCCCGCGTACCGGATGACATCGAAGGCAATACCGTCATCGCCCGCCGCAAAAGGAGTGAACCGTGAAGCTTTGGCGTCCCGGCATTACCGGCAAACTGTTTCTCGCCATCTTCGCCACCTGCATCGTGCTGCTGATCAGCATGCACTGGGCGGTGCGTATCAGCTTTGAACGCGGCTTTATCGACTACATTAAGCGCGGCAACGAACAGCGGCTGACGATGCTTGGCGATGCCCTCAGCGAGCAGTATGCCCAGCACGGCAGCTGGAAGTTCCTGCGCAACAACGACCGCTTTATTTTCCAGCTGCTGCGCACCTTTGAGCGCGACAACGACGATCGCTCCCCCGCCGGCCACGGCCCAGGGCCTGACGGCGAGCGGGGTCCCGGGCCAGACCGAGGCCCGCCGCCGGACAACGGACCCCGCGGTCCCGGGCCGGATATGCCTCCGCACGGCTGGCGAACGATGTTCTGGGTGGTCGATCAGAAAGGCCGCGTGCTGGTCGGCCCGCGGGAGCCGGTGCCTGAAGACGGTACCCGCCGCGAGATCCTCGTTGACGGCGCTCCGGTAGGGGCGGTCATCGCCTCGCCGGTGGAGCGCTTAACCCGCAATACCGATATCAATTTCGATCGGCAACAGAAGCGCACCAGCTGGCTGATTGTGGCCCTGGCGACCATCCTTGCGGCGCTGGCGACCTTCCCGCTGGCGCGCGGCCTGCTGGCGCCGGTTAAACGGCTGGTAGAAGGAACCCATCGCCTCGCGGCGGGTGATTTCTCCACCCGGGTCACCGCTAGCGGCGGCGATGAGCTTGGCCGCCTGGCGCAGGACTTTAACCAGCTTGCCAGCACCCTTGAGCGCAACCAGCAGATGCGTCGCGATCTGATGGCGGATATTTCCCACGAGCTGCGCACGCCGCTGGCGGTTCTGCGCGGCGAGCTGGAGGCGATTCAGGACGGGGTACGCAAATTCACCCCGGACTCTATCCCCTCCCTGCAGGCGGAAGTCGCCACCCTGACCAAGCTGGTTGACGATCTGCACCAGCTGTCGATGTCGGATGAGGGCGCGCTGGCCTATCAGAAAAACTCCGTGGATATCATCACCCTGCTGGAAGTCGCGGCGGGGGCCTTCCGCGAGCGCTTCGCCAGCCGCGGGCTGGAGATCGGCGTATCGTTACCGGAAAGCGCCATGATTTTTGGCGACGGCGACCGCCTGATGCAGCTTTTCAATAACCTGCTGGAAAACAGCCTTCGCTATACCGATAGCGGCGGCAAGCTGCTGATTAGCGCCAGTCAAAACGGTCGGATGCTGATCGTCGACTTCGCCGATAGCGCCCCTGGCGTCAGCGATGCCCAGCTGGAGCGCCTCTGCGAACGATTCTACCGCGCAGAAGGTTCGCGCAATCGCGCCAGCGGCGGCTCCGGCCTCGGGCTGGCTATCTGCGTCAATATCGTCGCCGCCCACGGCGGCACCTTACGGGCCGGCCATTCGCCTTTTGGCGGGGTTAGCATTAAAGTAGAGTTACCTCTGGAACGCGATTTACCGAGAGACGTATGATTGAATTACCTGTTGATGAAAACACTCCGCGTATTCTTATCGTGGAAGATGAACCCAAGCTCGGCCAGCTGCTGATCGACTATCTGCTTGCCGCAGGCTATGCGCCGACGCTGATTAATCACGGCGATCGGGTTCTGCCCTACGTTCGCCAGACGCCGCCGCACCTGGTCCTGCTGGATCTGATGCTGCCGGGCACCGACGGGCTGACGCTGTGCCGTGAAATTCGCCGCTTCTCCGACGTTCCGGTGGTGATGGTGACGGCCAAGATTGAGGAGATCGACCGCCTGCTGGGGCTGGAGATCGGCGCCGACGACTATATCTGCAAGCCCTACAGCCCGCGTGAAGTCGTGGCGAGGGTAAAAACCATCCTTCGCCGCTGCAAGCCGCGTCCGGAGCTGCAGGCGCTGGATGCCGTCAGCCCGCTGATCGTCGATGAAGGGCGTTTTCAGGCCTCGTGGCGCGACAAGCTGCTGGATCTCACCCCCGCCGAGTTTCGCCTGCTGAAAACCCTCTCCCAGGAGCCGGGAAAAGTGTTCTCGCGCGAACAGCTGCTGAACCATCTCTACGATGATTATCGCGTGGTCACCGACCGAACCATCGATAGCCATATCAAAAACCTGCGCCGCAAGCTGGAGTCGCTGGACGCAGAGCAGTCGTTTATCCGCGCCGTCTACGGCGTCGGCTACCGCTGGGAGGCGGACGCCTGCCGGCTGGCATAGGCCGCAGGATACCGTTCTGCCCGCGCGATTACCCGCCAGCTGGCGGGTAATTTTTATGCGAAAAACGCCTCCGGCGCTCTCGCCCATATGGCGCCGACGAGTCCGCGCAGCAGGAGCATTTGCCGTCATTGACCCGCCGACCCGGCGCTGGCGGCGTGAAAGGGTTTACCTGCCTCCCCCACGGCGCTACAATGCCCGCCCTTAATGTGGGGACACTCCCCAACTCGCCCACCAGGTGCGGCGAATCTGACCTGTCATCAGAACGAGAAAATCATGTTTAAACCGGAACTCCTTTCCCCGGCGGGAACGCTGAAAAATATGCGTTACGCTTTCGCATACGGCGCAGATGCCGTTTATGCCGGCCAGCCGCGCTACTCTCTGCGCGTGCGCAATAACGAATTCAACCACGAAAACCTGCAGCTCGGCATCAACGAAGCCCATGCGCTGGGGAAAAAGTTCTACGTGGTGGTGAACATTGCGCCGCATAACGCCAAGCTGAAGACCTTCATTCGCGATTTGAAGCCGGTAGTGGAAATGGGGCCGGATGCGCTGATCATGTCCGATCCGGGCTTAATCATGCTGGTACGGGAAAACTTCCCCGAGATGCAGATCCATCTCTCGGTACAGGCCAACGCCGTCAACTGGGCAACGGTAAAATTCTGGCAGCAGATGGGGCTGAGCCGGGTCATTCTCTCGCGCGAGCTGTCGCTGGAAGAGATTGCCGAAATCCGCAGCCAGGTGCCGGAGATGGAGCTCGAAATTTTCGTTCACGGCGCGCTGTGCATGGCCTACTCCGGCCGCTGCCTGCTCTCCGGCTATATCAACAAACGCGATCCGAACCAGGGGACCTGCACCAACGCCTGCCGCTGGGAATATAACGTCCAGGAAGGCAAGCAGGACGACGTCGGCAATATTGTCCACAAATATGAGCCGATCCCGGTACAGAACGTTGAGCCAACGCTGGGGATCGGCGAGCCGACCGACCGGGTATTTATGATTGAAGAAGCCAAGCGCCCGGGCGAATATATGACCGCCTTCGAAGACGAGCACGGCACCTACATCATGAACTCGAAGGATCTGCGCGCCATCGCCCACGTTGAGCGCCTGACCAATATGGGCGTGCACTCGCTGAAAATCGAAGGCCGCACCAAGTCCTTCTACTACTGCGCCCGTACCGCCCAGGTCTACCGCAAGGCGATCGACGACGCCGCCGCCGGCAAACCGTTTGACGAAAGCCTGCTGGAAACCCTCGAAGGGCTGGCCCACCGCGGCTATACCGAAGGCTTCCTGCGCCGCCATACCCATGATGATTATCAGAACTACGAGTACGGCTACTCTCTCTCAGAGCGCCAGCAGTTTGTCGGGGAGTTTACCGGCGAACGTAACGGCCAGCTGGCGGCGGTGGCGGTGAAGAACAAATTCACCCTCGGCGACAGCCTTGAGCTGATGACGCCGCAGGGCAACGTCAACTTCACCCTCGAGCATATGGAAAATGCCAAAGGCGAAGTGATGCCGGTCGCCCCCGGCGATGGCTACACGGTCTGGCTGCCGGTACCGGAAGATATGGTGCTGCAGTACGCCCTGCTGATGCGCAACTTTGCCGGCCAGAGCACCAGAAACCCGCACGGCAGCTAGTTTACCAGGGTTATTTTTTCAGGATGCACGGATATTAGAAACGGATCACATACCGTTTCGCTTAAAGCCGGTATCATCCATTTCGCTGAAAAACATAACCCATAAATGCTAGCTGTACCAGGAACCACCTCCTTAGCCTGCGTAATCTCCCTTACGCGGGCTTATTTTTTTATTATTAACCTATCTACGTCCGCATGCTGTCCATGCCTGGATACCGGCTTTGCTTTACCAGGTGCCCTCTTTACAGCGGAGACCCATCCGCGATCGTTCCCCTGATATTAAAAACAATTCCCCGCCTTTCCCGCTGCTTTGGTTCCTCCTGGGCGACAAAACCTCCGTTCAGGCGCGGCCATCAATATGTTGTCGCCATCAGCCGCTCTGACCGGAACGGCGCTCTCCCGCTGGCCCAGGAGTGACATGCTTTTTATCCATCATTCATTAGACAGATAATTATAACCACCTCAATTAAATGATAATGATAACTATTTGCATTTGTTTAATTAGAGGCATAAACTGCAATTCTTTATTTTTTTAGTGTTTTAAACCGGTAATTAACCATCTACTGGTTTTTCATCACTAACATTGTTGGATTTTCGATATCTTTTTAAAAAATAAGGAAATTTCATGGGAAAACGCGCCTTAATCCTCACCTTATCGACGTCGGTTTTTACAGGTTCGACGCTTGCAGAGGGAAAAAATGACAATGAAGAAATTATGGTTGTTTCATCTACAGGGACCGCTGAAAATACCCTCTCCGGATCTGATTTAAACAGATTCAGAGGGATTGCGAATGCAGATATTTTTTCCTCTGAAACATATATCCAGTCAAATAATATGAGAAATGAGGCGGGTGCGATTGATCCAGGAATCAGGGGACTGCAGGGAGAAGGCCGTGTTCCGGTGTTTATTGACGGCTCGCTGCAGTCGACCCACACGTCAAGAGGCTATCAGGGAACCAGCGACAGAACGTATATCGACCCTGATTTAATCAGCAATATCACCATTAGCAAAGGGGCCTCACAGAATAACAATGCCTTTTCATCCGGCGCCATCGGTGGGGTAATAAATATAAAAACCCTCTCCACGGAGGATATTATCAATCCCGGCAATAGCTACGGCTTACTTCTTAAGCTAAGAACGTTCAACAATAATAAAAAGCCTGATATCCCTGATGATTATGCGGAGCAGAGCTATTATCAGCTGACGGACAAGCCCCGCGGGTATGATTTTAGAAATGGCTCCGCCACGCTTGCCTTTGGCTTCAGAGATGATACGGTTGATACCGTGCTTGCCTATAGTAAAAGATCTACCGGGAACTATTTTTCAGGGAAAAATGGCTTTAAAAAATTCAACGATCCGGTGGTATTTAAAAATGAAGAGGTCGTAAACACCTACTTTGAAAGCGAGTCATTTATTTATAAGCTTGCGATCAACGCGAATGATGATCATCACTTCAACCTTGCGTACCGCAACCATCGTCAGCAGGCCGGTGAAACGTTGGCTGCCTACTGGTATAAAAACGCCAATGACATTGACTTCGAGCCCCTGCCTGCGGGCGTGGAATCCATGCCACAATGGAAACCTGGCAGCGCGATTGTTAATGCCTACAGTGCCGGATATACCTATACCCCCGTTAACAACAGGCTGATTAACTTAAATCTGAACTACTGGATAACCGATACGAACTTAAAGCAATATAACGGCCTGTGGGCATTGGGGACCAATGCGCAACAATATCTGCATGCCTATAGCAACAATAAAAATGGTATAGCCATTGTCAATGAAAGCCAGTTAAACATGCTCACGCTCCGCTACGGGTCGTCAACGCAAAAAGAAAAGCTGGCGCCAAAATCTGACGGTCTGACCCGGTTTACCGCCTATCCCACCTCGCGGCATGGCGAGAGAAGGGAAAATGCCCTTTTCGTCAACGGGATGATTGAGAGTGGTCCGCTCCAGGTCAATCTGGGTATTAATTATCATAATTCCGCAGCCAACGATTTTCAGACCAATCAAAGCGTAAAATATCAGGCTAAAGCAGACCTGAGTTCCGAAATAAGCTATGCGCTGACCCCAGGCACAACCGTGTTTGTGAAAGCAGCCAGAAACTACAGAATGCCGAGCCTGTATGAAACCACGGTATCGAATGAGATTTTCAGCTATAACCCGGCGGACCCGATCGCGCCAGAAGTCTCCCTGCAAAAAGAAGTTGGGGTTAAGATACATCGCCCGGCTTTATTATCCGCGGAGGATGCTCTCGACCTCTCCCTCTCCTGGTTTAACAACAGGACCAATAACTTTATCTCTCCCGGATTAAAGGATAAAACCGCGGGAATGCCGGCATGGCAGGATAACTTCACGTTTATGAATTATGATAAGCTCGATTTATCCGGAATTGACTTTTCGCTTAAATACAACAGCGAACTGTTCTACTCTGCCATTTCCGCAACCTTGTATAGCAAAACGGCGGTGTGCTCAAACTACTATGCGCAAAAATATAACACCAGCAGCTGCAATAACATGGGCTTCGCCTGGGGATTAACGCCCACCAGAATTCCCGCCAAACAAAATATCTCTGTGAATCTGGGGAAAAAATTCCGCAATGAAACCGTCGATGCTGGCATCAGATACAGATATCACTCGGCGAAAACAAACCCTGCGGGATGGCTTGAGGGGACAGCAGCCAACCCGGTTATCGAAATACCTTCCGGGTACCAAATTGATTTGTATGGAGAATATATTTTAAATAAAAATGCGACCTTTTTTGCCGCGGTTAATAATGTCACAGATCGCTATGATATCCAGCCCGGAGCGGTTATCAGCATGCCAGATCCCGGCAGAACGGTAATGCTCGGCGTTGACCTCCGCTTCTGATCGTTCCCCACCAGAGGCGCTATCAGGGAAGAGGGCGATTTTTGCGCCCTCTTCCCTGCCGATTATGCGCTATGAATACTTATCTCCAGGCCGCATCCGGGTTACCCGGCTCATACTTCGAAGAAGTCGACCTCCCCGCCGGCAAGATGATACATGCTGCCAACAATTTTGATTTTCCTTTGTTCTTCCAGCTTTCTCAGCACCGGACTATTTTTCCGAATATTTTCGATTGTCAGCTCGACGTTTTTCCGCGCCACGGCATCAACAAAGTCGTAATTACTGCCTTGACGTTCACCGCTGTACTCGGTTTTTGCGATGGCCGGTTTAATTTCATCGAGTAAGCCGGTCAGGTTACCTAATTCGGCATTATCGATGGCCCCGCGGACGGCGCCGCAGCGGGTATGCCCCATCACCAGCACCAGCTTCGCACCGGCGACGGCGCAGGCAAACTCCATGCTACCTAACATATCGCGGTTGCTGATATTACCCGCTACCCGAGAGTTAAAGGTTTCACCGATCCCCGCATCCAGAATAATTTCTGCCGGCGCGCGCGAGTCGATACAGCTGAGGATCACCGCCGCCGGGAACTGCCCCGCCAGGCTGCTGCGCTTTTGCTGCAGATAATCGTGCTTAAGCGGGCGGTTTTCCCGGAAACGCAGATTACCCTGTTTAAAATGTTCAATTACCGCATCCGGCGTCATACCGTCGCGTTCCTCTTTGCTCAGAGACGCGGCAAAAGAGATCGTCGGTACCGATAAGGCCGCCAGCCCGGTGATGGACAGCGCGGAAAGCGCTAACGTCTGCTTCAGAATGGTACGACGTGAAGGTTCAGCTTGTTGGTTCTGTTTCATAATATCTCTCTATGGACCGGGTTATTCAAATTACGCAGATAATCTCCTGGTAAAGAACAACCAAACTAAAACCACACGATATATAGAGAAATTTTTTTGCCCTTTGTTTCAATAATGACGCTCGCAGGGGCAGATTGTTAATATGAAGAAGCCTTTTTGAAAAGACAATTAACATAAAGCGCACAGTTTAAAAACCGTGCGCGAATAAGATGCGAAGTAATAGCGTAATGCCGAATTACCGCGCAGGGGCATTTGACCTTACGCTGACCCGTACGGTGGTCGCTTTCTCTGTGATATTCAGCCAGGGGCGGCCATAGACGAAGTTAATATTTCCGCCCCCCTGCTGAACACCTTTGAAGGTAAAGGTTCTTTCCACCGGGCAGCCCGTGGCTCGCTTACCGCAGCTGGCGGGCTGGCGGTAATTCTCGGCGACCAGCATGACCTGCGCGGGTAAGGAACGTAGCATCCACTTGTAGCCGGTGCCCGGGATATCCTGCAGCGTAACGGTAAACTGTTCCCCGCCGGAAATGCTCTTCTCCGTCACCTGCGCGGAGAGAGCCTGCAGGGAGAAAGCCAGACAAAATACCGCCATGCAGGAATTCGTTACGTAGGTGAATGTGTTACGGGACATCCTCTTTTCCTTACTGTATCAATGGTCAAATTTACCCGCGCAATTCTGACACTCCCGCGCAGCGTATCACAGGACGAATAGCGCGCCGGTTGAGCTACCATTGCAGAAAAAGGGGGGCGCGGTTATCAATAGCCCGATATCCACGCCCCCCGGGCCGATAATTTACGAAATATCCATCCTTCTCTTCATGCGGTACACTTTCTGCATCTTGTGCAATGAGGCAACCATCATGTCAACGTTTCCGGCCAGCTTACTGATTCTGAATGGCAAAGGCGCTAATGAGCCGCAGCTGCGCGAAGCGATAAATCTGTTACGCGAAGAGGGCGTCGATATCCACGTCCGCGTCACCTGGGAAAAAGGCGACGCCGGGCGCTTCGTCGATGAGGCCGAACGGCTTAACGTCGGCACGGTGATTGCCGGCGGCGGCGACGGCACCATTAATGAAGTCGCCACCGCGCTGGTCCAGCGTGGCAGCAAGGCGGCGCTGGGGATCCTGCCGCTCGGTACCGCCAACGACTTCGCTACCAGCGTCGGGATCCCGCTGGACCTCGCCAGCGCCCTCAAGCTGGCGATCGTCGGGCGCGATATCGCGATAGACGTCGCGCGGGTCAACGATAAAACCGGCTTTATTAATATGGCCACCGGCGGCTTCGGCACCCGGATCACCACCGAAACGCCGGAAAAGCTCAAGGCCGCGCTGGGCGGCGTCTCCTACCTGATCCACGGCCTGATGCGCATGGATACCCTCAAACCCGACCGCTGTGAAATCCGCGGGGAGAACTTCTCCTGGCAAGGGGACGCGCTGGTGATCGGCATCGGCAACGGACGCCAGGCGGGCGGAGGCCAGCAGCTGTGCCCGCAGGCGTTAATTAACGACGGGCTGCTGCATCTGCGCATCTTTACCGGTCAGGAGCTGCTGCCGGCGCTGTTCAGTACGCTGGCCAATCCCGACAACTCCCCTAACCTGGTGGACGGCGTTTCGTCCTGGTTTGAAATTACCGCCGCCCACGAGATGACCTTTAACCTCGACGGCGAGCCGCTAAGCGGCAAAACCTTCCGCATGGAAATTCTGCCCGGCGCCCTGCGCTGCCGGCTGCCGCCGGACTGCGCGCTGCTGAAATAATCCGCGGCCTCCAGGGTTTCGCGGCTCAGACCATGCCGCATGAGCGCAATCTTGTGACGCAGATGGGCGATCGCCAGGGAAAGGTGTGAAAATGAGCGCAGAAAAGAGATAAACCGACCGTTACATCCCCAGGGTTTCTGCGCTCATCGGTACGTGGCTATCCGGCCGCCTTGACGCTTTCAGCGCGCGACAGCAGCAGCTCGGTTAGCGAATGATGGCGGGCGACGGCGCCGTGGAACTGCTGATGCTGGCAATCTTCGGTCACCGCTATCGTCGGGATGCCCGCGGCCCGGGCGGCCTGAAAGCCGCTGGCGCTATCTTCGATAACCAGACACTGGTCCGCGCGGAGATTGAGCTTGCGCAGGGTCGAGAGGTAGACCGCCGGGTGCGGCTTGCCCCACGCTTCGTCATCGGCGCTGGATATCACGTCGAACCAGGGGCGCAGGGCGAGTTTATCGAGCACGGCGGCAATAACCTGATGGGATGAGGAGGTCGCCAGCGCAATCTTGTAGCCGCAGTGGCGGAAATGGGCCAGGGCTTCATTGACGCCGTCCATCGCCTCGCCCCTGGCGATAATCAGCCCGGTCACCCGCCGCAGGATCATCTGCTGCAGGCGCTGAGGCGCGACGCTGAGCTGACAATGGCGGCACCAGGTGCGCGCAATGTCGTCCAGCCGCTTGCCTTTGGTCAAGGTTTCACACTCCGCCACGCTAACCGTCGCGCCCAGAGAGGCCAGGGCCTCCATCTGCGCCTGGCGCCACAGGCCTTCCGAATCAATAAGCACGCCGTCCATGTCAAAAATTACCGCTTTAATACTCATCATCCACCTCAGGCGGGCCGCGATGTCTGCCATCGCGGCCCGTAGACTCTCATCAGGAAAATTCAACGCTTTTGCCGCTACCGGCCGGCTGCTGGCTAAAACCCGGCTGCTCAACGCGGATAAACGCGCAGAGGAAGAACGCCAGCACGTACAGCGCGGTGTAGGCGATAACCACCCCGATGGTGCTGTAGTACGGCAGCAGGACTACCGCTATCGCCGGGGCGAGGAAGTTGGACAGCCCCGCCGACAGGTTATAGACCGAAATGGCCGCCCCTTTATGCTTAGGCTCAAGCGCCGGGAACACGGCGGCCATCGGGACGAAGGCGGCGACAAAGATCCCCAGCGCAACCGCCGGGATCAGCGCCATGGCGAAGTTATGCCCGAAGTGCTGCGGAATGTAGTAAAAAGCGAGGCTCGACAGCGCCATGCCCACGCAGCCAAACCAGCGCACCACTTTGATCCAGCCCAGCTTCTCGCCTAAGATCCCCCACAGCACGTTGGAGAAAATGGTGGTGAAGAAGAACACCGCCCACACCTGCAGCCACTCCGAGGTGGTGAAGCCCAGCTCATCAACAAACATCAGCGGCATAATCACCGCAAAGCCGAACAGCGACAGGGTATTGATAATGCGCACCACGCTGGAGAGCAGAATATTGCGATTGCTGTAGAGCAGCGTCACCGCGCGGCCCAGTTCGGCAAACTTCTCGCGGGTGGTCAGGTTTTGCATATGCCGCGGCGTCTCAATTTTGCGCAGCGCGACCATCGCGATAACGCCGCCGGTGACGCAGAACGCCAGCGCCAGCCACAGGGTACCGAGCTCGCCGATATGCGGGATGGTAAAGCTCGGAATGTAGCTGCCGAATACGCCGATGCCGATTGAATAGACGGCCCAGAACCAGCCCAGCGCCGAGCTGGCGCTGTCGCTTTTAACGTTGTGAATAATCGCCACGATAAACGAGTAGAGGAACAGCGGATAGGCAAAGCCGCGAATGCCGTAGAACAGCAGGATCAGCGGATAGTTAGCGTGTCCGAGGCCAAAAACCAGGAACAGAACGTGGAACACGCACCACAGCACGAAGCCGATCATCATCGTTTTCTGCGGGGTGATGATCTCCGCCACCACGCCGGAAATCCACGCCGAGAGCGCGGCGGCCAGGCCGTACAGCGTAAAGGCGAAAGAGGCCTGCGCCGGGGTGAAGCCCAGCTCTTTGATATAGTGCGAGAGAAAAGCCAGCTCGAAACCGTCGCCGGTCATAAACACGGCGATAGCAATGTATCCCCATATCAGATTCAGGGGCAGACCAAGCCACTGTTTATTGGTTACGGACATAATGACCTCGTTTTCAGGGTACAGGATGCCGCTCCGGTGGCGTCACCGGGGCGGTTGTTATACCCGTCATAATTCAGGCTGCAGGTGCGTTGCCTTCCTCACTCGCTCCGGTCGCTTACCTAAGTAAGCTCCTGGAGATTCCCTGCGTCGCCGCCTTCCTGCAGCCCGAATTATTTAGGATATGTTATTTATAATTAGCGCTGACGGTAATTCAGGTCGTTGAGATATAAGGCCTTAAACTGCGCATAGCGCTGCATCAGGGCCTGATGGCGGGCCGGCGTCGCGCGCCAGGTTTGCCAGACTTCCGGCTTTTCGCACACCGCAGCCAGCGGTTTCCCTGCCGCCAGGCAGGCCAGCCGCGCCGCCCCCAGCGCGCCGCCGGTTTCGCCCCCTTTATGGGTAACCACCGGCATCGCGAGAATATCCGCCAGCAGCTGGGCCCAGAACGGGCTTCGGGCGCCGCCGCCAACCAGCGAGCACTGTTCAATCCGCGTGCCGCTGTCCTTCAGCACCTGCAGCCCGTCGTTAATGCCAAAGCTCACGCCCTCCAGCACCGCGTAGCCCAGCTGCGCGCGCAGGCTGGAGTGCGTCATCCCCCAAAACATCCCCCGGGCATCGGGATCGTTATGCGGCGTGCGTTCGCCGGAAAGGTACGGCAGGAAGAACGGGGCGCTGGCTTTCTCTTCCTCGCTGAGCTGGGCAATCTCTTCCAGCAGAGCGACTTCGGTGGTACCGGTGAGACGGCAGAACCACTGCAGGCAGCTGGCGGCGCTGAGCATGACGCTCATCTGGTGCCACAGGTTCGGCAGCACGTGGCAGAAGGCGTGAACCGCCGACTGCGGCGCCGGACGATAGGCGTCGGTCACCACGAACAGCACGCCGGAAGTCCCGAGAGAAATAAAGGCATCGCCCGGAGAGACCGCCCCGACGCCAATGGCGCTGACCGCGTTATCGCCCCCGCCGCCGGCGACCACCACCGACGCGTTCAGTCCCCAGCGCTCCGCCACCAGCGGATCGAGGGTCGCGGACACCTCGCAGCCTTCGACCAGCGACGGCATATGGCTGCGCGACAGGCCGCACTTGTCCAGCAGCGCATCGGACCAGTCGCGCTTCGCCACGTCCAGCCACAGCGTCCCGGCGGCATCCGACATATCGGAGATTTTCCGGCCGGTCATCCGGTAGCGCAGATAATCCTTCGGCAGCATTACCGTCGCCGTGCGCTGGAAGTTGGCCGGCTCATGGCGCCGCACCCACAGCAGCTTCGGCGCGGTAAACCCCGGCATCGCCAGGTTTCCCGCCACCTGGTGCAGCTCGGGCGCCGCCTCCTCCAGCTCGCGGCACTCGTCGGCGCAGCGGGTGTCATTCCACAGGATTGCCGGGCGAATCACCTCCCCGCGCTCGTCCAGCAGCACCGCACCGTGCATCTGCCCCGAGAGACCGATCGCCTTGATGGCCGACCAGTGATGGCCGCACTTTTCCCGCAGGGTGGTCATCAAATACTCCGTGGCTTCCCACCACGCCTGCGGCGCCTGTTCTGACCAATGGGGATGGGGCCGCTGAATGCTCAGCGGCGCGCTATGGCTGGCGACGACGTCATTGTTCTCATCAATGACCAGCGCTTTCACTTCCGACGTGCCAAGATCGATCCCTAAGTACATAGCCACCTCTTACTTAATCAGCGTATAAACTGCGGCAATCTTCTCGCGCAGCAGTGCCAGGAAGTCCTCGTTCTCCGCCAGCGCGCCGAACAGCGCCCGGTCTTTGGCGTAGACGGCGATCGGGTCGCTGGCCTCAAACATCTCGTGCACCGCCTGCGCGTCGAGGATCCCGTCCTGGTATTGATACGGCAGCGTTCCCTTATGCCACTGCTCCATAAAGACGAAGAACAGCGCCGGGAGCATCGCCGTCGCTTCCGGCCGCGCGCCGCGCTGGTAGCACTCCTGCAGGGTCGGGGCGATCATCGCCGGGATTTTAGAGAAGCCGTCCGCCGCCACCCGCTGGTTGGTGTCCTGGATGTAGGGGTTGGTAAAGCGCTTGAGCACCACGTCGCGATAGGTCGCAAGGTCGATACCGTTATCGCCGAGGCACGGGATCACGTCTTCGGTGACGTAGCGATCGGCAATGGCGTAGATGAATTCGGTGAGCGTGCTTTCGTGGATATAGCGCTGGCCGATGAGGGTGCCCGCCCAGGCGATGCAGCTGTGCGAGGCGTTGAGAATACGAATTTTCGCCTCTTCGTAAGGAATAACCGAGGCCACCATCTCAACGCCAACGGCTTCCAGATTCGGTCGCCCGGCGCGGAAATTATCTTCCACCACCCACTGAATGAAGGTTTCGCCCATGACCGGCGCCTTATCGTCAATGCCGGTTTGCGCTTTGATTCGCGCCGGCAGATCCGCCGCCGGGCGCGGCGTAATGCGGTCAACCATCGTGTTCGGGCAGTTCGCATTCGCCGCCAGCCACTCAACCAGCGCCTGCCTGCCGGTTAGCTGCAGGAACTCCACCAGCCCGTCGTGGAAGCGCTCGCCGTTGTGGCGGACGTTATCGCAGTTCAGCAGGGTCAGCGGTCCGGCGTTATCCGCCATGCGCTTTTCCAGAATACGCGCGATGGTGCCGTAGATGGTCTGGCAGTCGCCCTGCAGATCGGCAACCAGGTCGGGGTTGCTGGTCTCCAGACGATGGCTGGTATTCAGGTAGTAACCCCCTTCGGTGACGGTGAAGGCAATGACCTTAGTCTGCGGGTTGGCCCCTTCATCAATCAGCGGCTGCAGCCCCTTCTGCCACGGCAGCAGCTTCTGAATAGAGGTGATTTCTTCATACTCGCGTTCGCCTTCCGGGCTGACGGTCTCCAGCACATAGCGCCCGCCCTGCGCGGCCAGCGCCTGCACCACCTGCTCGGCATCATCGCGAATATTGCCCGCCGCGATATGCCAACGCTGATCGCCGCTGGCGATCAGGCGATGCAGATACCACGCCTGATGCGCACGGTGAAAAGAACCCAAACCGATGTGAAGCCATGTGTATTGCTGATTCATATTCTGATCTCCTTGAGTGATGTGGCTCACTGTAGATGATCATTTGACCCAAATAAGAGCTATAGATCACAAAAGAGCAATTACCCAATTAAATTACAAATGACCAAACCAGAGCAAAAGCTTGCCTGTTTTCTGAGCCGCAGCCAAAATGCTGCTAATAGTCAAAATCAGTGGGCCTGCAGAAAGACGAACTTATCGCCGTGGCCGCAAACTTAAGGCAGGGAACCGTGAGTAAAGAAGATGACATCAGGCTGGACCAGAAGGTCCGCGCCGCGTGGATGTACTACATTGCCGGCCAGAATCAGAGCGAGATCGCCAGCCAGCTCGGCACCTCAAGGCCGGTGGTCCAGCGGCTGATTGCCGCGGCGAAAGAGGAAGGCATCGTCTCGATTGGGCTGCATCATCCGGTGGCAAACTGCCTCGACTACGCCCAGTTGCTGCAGGAAAAATATCGGCTTATCGACTGCAATATCGTTCCGGCCTATAGCGAGGAGAGCACCCTCGACAGCGTTTCGTTCGGCTGCTACCAGCTGATGGCCCGCTATCTGCAGGACGATAAGGCCAAAATTATCGGCATTGGCTCCGGGCTGACGCTGAAGAAAACCATGCAGCGCATCGATTTCGACAGCCTGAACACGCGCTGCGTGGCGCTGATAAGCGCGATGGATGCCGACGGACAGTGCAACTACTACGACGACGTTCCCCTGCTGCTGGCGCGGAAAATACAGGCCAAATATTACCAGTGGCCCGCGCCGCGCTATGCGCAAACGGCGGATGAGCACCGGATGTGGTGCACCAGCCGCCTGTTTCAGAACGTGTCCGGAGTGGCGCAGCAGGCGGACGTGATTTTCGTCGGCATCGGCCCGCTGGGCACCCACAGCCCAATCTTCAAGGACGGATTTATTAATCAGGCGCAGCTGGACGAGCTAACGGCCCAGGGCGGGATCGGCGAGATCCTCGGCCGGTTTATCGATGCCGAAGGCGGCGTGGTGGAGAGCAATATCAACCAGATGATCACCAGCTACGATATCCGCCACAACCGCTGCCCGCGAATTGCGGTAGCCTGCGGCGAATATAAGCGTCCGGCAATTCTGGCGGCGCTGAAAGGCGGCTGGATCAACGGCCTGGTGACCGATGAGCACACCGCCCGCTGGCTGCTGACGCGCTAACGCCCGCAACGCGCTCAGATAAGCTCGCGGCTGCCGATCAGCAGCGGCGGGATTTCGACCAGCTGTTTAGCGGCGTCGCCGGAATCAATAATGCCGAACACCGCTTCCAGCATCGCCGGCACGTTCTGCTGAACCATGTCAATATCGTGCCCCAGCAGGTAGACGAAAGGGTCCCAGTCAAAGCAGCCCATCGGCGGCTGCCCGGTGCCGGTCAGGCCCCGCTGGGCCAGCCAGCGGACGACCCCTTCAAGAGAGATGGTTGAGTTGACGAAGAAGCCCTGCAGATGTTCATCCGGCGCGCCGAAGCGGGCCAGCATGCTGGCCTCAACTTTGCCTTTCGAGTAGCCGGGAGCGAGGATATTTTCCGCCGGCACGTTCAGGCCGCGCGCCCGATGCGCGTCGTGAAAGCCGCGCAGACGCTCAAGGGTGTTATGGTCGCTGCTGCGGCCGCCGACGAAGGTCAGCGGCGCCAGGCTGCCGTGACGCCGCAGGCTGTTGTCGAGGATTTTATCGGTCAGCGCCCTCGCGCCGGCGTAGTTATCGGAAATTACCGAAGGCGCAATGGTTCCCGGCAGGTCAAGGTTAACGGTGGGCACCCCCGCCTGCTGGCACAGCTCGGCAATTTTGTCCGGATTGGTTGCCCCGGTCGCCACCACCCAGTCCACCTGCCAGGAGAGCATCGCCTTCACGGCTTCAATTTCCAGCTCCGGGCGACGGCGGGTACAGGTAATAATCGGCAGCAGCCCGCGTTCGCGCGCCATCTCTTCAAAACTTTCCGCCACCGATCCGAAGTAGCGGTTATCATATTTAGGGACGATCATGCCGATTACGTGGGATTTTTTACTGCGCAGCATGCTGGCCTGGCGGTTGATCGCATAGCCCTGCTCTTCGGCAATCCGGGTAACCTTCTCCGCCAGCTTCGCGCTGATACGGCGTTTTTTCCAGTTACCGTTGAGGATCGCGCTGACCGCGCTTGCCGAGACGCCGGATAATTCCGCCAGATCGTAGATAGTGATTTTTTTCATTTTCCCAACTTGCGTCACAAATTCATTTCGCTGTTAATTTCCCCACTTGCTCAATCGATGAAGCTGGCGCACATTAGCTTCATCGATTGAGCAACCACTATGCTCCCCGGCGCGCCAGGTCGCACGCCGCTCAGTATCCAGCGTATATAAATAAATGATGCTGATATTCAAAATCTTAGCAAGATTTAGTACCTGACTCCAACGCTGGTCCCGGCTTATTACGGGCCAGATCGATTTACCAAAACAGACCCGGTGAAGGATTATAAAATGAACCACTCCGTATCCTCTATGAATACTTCTCTCAATGGTAAAGTCGCTGCGGTGACCGGCGCGGCTTCCGGTATCGGTCTCGAATGCGCCAAAACCCTGCTCTCGGCGGGCGCGAAGGTAGTCCTGATCGACCGCGAAGGCGAAAAGCTAAATAAGATTGTGGCCGAACTGGGCGAAAACGCCTTCGCCCTGCAGGTGGATCTGATGCAGGGCGAACAGGTCGATAATATTCTGGCCGGTATTCTTAAGCTGGCGGGCGGGCTGGATATCTTCCACGCCAACGCCGGCGCCTATATCGGCGGGCCGGTGGCCGAAGGCGATCCGGACGTGTGGGATCGCGTGCTCCACCTTAACACCAACGCCGCCTTCCGCTGCGTGCGCAGCGTTCTGCCGCACCTGATCGCGCAAAAGTCCGGCGATATCATCTTTACCAGCTCCATCGCCGGGGTGGTTCCGGTTATCTGGGAACCTATCTACACCGCCTCAAAATTTGCGGTTCAGGCGTTCGTGCACACCACCCGTCGCCAGGTGTCGCAGTACGGCGTGCGCGTCGGCGCGGTCCTGCCTGGCCCGGTAGTTACCGCCCTGCTTGACGACTGGCCGAAAGAAAAAATGGAGGAAGCGCTGGCCAACGGCAGCCTGATGCAGCCGATTGAAGTGGCTGAATCCGTGCTGTTTATGGTGACCCGCTCGAAAAACGTCACCGTACGCGACCTCGTTATCCTGCCTAACAGCGTGGATCTCTAACTCTTTAATCAGGCTGGCTAAAGGATGGCTCTATGAACTGCGATACACCAACCATTATTGGCGTCGATGTCGGCTCGGGCAGCGTGCGGGCGGGCATTTTCAACCTCAATGGTGAACTGCTCGCCCACGCGACGCGGGAGATTACCCTCTTTCGCAGCCCGGGAAGCATGGTTGAACAATCCAGCAGCGAGATTTGGCAGGCGGTGTGCGGCTGCATTAAAACCGCGATCGCCCGCTCCGGCGCCGCGCCGGACTCGGTGGCGGGCATTGGCTTCGACGCCACCTGTTCGCTGGTGGTGGTCGGTGAAAACGATGCGCCGCTGGCGGTGGGTCCTTCAGAGGACCCAAACCGCGACATCATCGTCTGGATGGATCACCGCGCGACCGGGCAGGCGGAAAAAATTAACGCTACCCGTCACCCGGTGCTGCAGTACGTCGGCGGCATTATCTCGCCGGAGATGGAAACGCCAAAAATACTGTGGCTTAAGGAGAACCGCCCGCAGGTTTATCAGCAGGCGCGACACTTTTTTGATCTCGCGGACTACCTGACCTGGCGCGCCACCGGCGACGAGGCCCGCTCGGTCTGTACCGTCACCTGTAAATGGACCTATCTGGCCCACGAGCAGCGCTGGGATGCCGACTACTTCCGCCAGATTGGGCTTGCCGAGCTGGCGGACGAGGGGTTTGCGCGCATCGGCCAGCGCATTGTCGATCCGGGAACGCCCTGCGGCAGCGGCCTTACCGCCGTCGCCGCACAGCAGATGGGCCTGCCGGTCGGCACGCCGGTGGCGGTTGGCATGATTGACGCCCACGCCGGCGGCATCGGCACCGTTGGGGTTCTCGACGGCGCGCTCAGCAATATGGCCTACGTGTTCGGCACCTCCTCCTGCACCATGACCACCTCGCAGGAGGCCATCTTCGTGCCCGGCGTCTGGGGCCCTTACTACTCGGCGATGGTGCCGGGCTTCTGGCTGAATGAAGGCGGTCAGAGCGCGGCAGGCGCCGCTATCGACCGGCTGCTGAGCTTCCATCCGGCGGCGCATGAAGCCCGTCAGCTGGCGCAGGAGGCCGGGTTGCCGCTGCCGGTCTATCTCGCGGACCGGGTGCTGGCCCGCCTGGAGAGCCCCTCCGAGGCGGTACGCCTCGCTGCCGGCCTGCACGTGGTGCCTGAATTCTTAGGCAATCGCGCGCCGCTGGCGGACCCTAACGCCAGAGCGATCGTTGCCGGGCTGGGGATGGAGGAGGATGTCGATCATCTGCTGGCGCTGTACGTGGCCGGACTGTGCGGCATTGGCTACGGCCTGAGGCAGATTCTTGATGCCCAGGAGGTCTGCGGCGTGCGCAGCGAGAATATCGTGATTAGCGGCGGCGCGGGGCAGCATCCGCTGGTTCGCCAACTGCTGGCCGATACCTGCGGCATTCCGGTGATGAGCACCGTATGCAGCGAGCCGGTGCTGTTAGGTTCAGCGATTCTGGGCGCCGTCGCCGGCGGGGTTTGCGCGTCGCTGCCGAAGGCGATGAAGCGGTTTACCCGGGTGGATAAGACCTATTTCAGCGCGACGCAGCATCAGGCGGTTCACCAGCGTCGCTATGAGGCTTATCTGGCGCTGCAGCAGGCGGCCAGGCTGATAAGGGAGTAGCGGCCACCGCGGAGGATATTTTCTTGCTCCGCAGGATGTTGCGCTCCCCGGCGATTTCCCTGCCCTATGTTCCCCGTCGCGCAGGGAGCGCACAGGGGGCGGCCCATCGCCGCCGCCCCCTGTACCCCCGGGCTCCGGCCAGCCAAAATCGCCGCTGCGCGGTCCCTTCGACCGATGCCGTCAGGCTGTCGGGTCGGGCCGAGGTAACGTCCCTGTAAATCACGGCCCTCAGCCCGCATCCATGCGGGCTGCCCCGGCCTGCCGGCAGCGTCTCAGCGATTTTGAGGCCGACAACACCCGCAGTTTCAGCCGGCTCCAGAACATTCGATAAATCATGTTCCGAGACACAAACTGGCATACCTAGGCTATCGTTACCTTGCCGTCGAGATAGACGTCCTGCACGGCGTTGATCAGCTTCACGCCGTCGGCCATCGATTTTTTGAAGGCTTTACGGCCAAGGATCAGCCCCATGCCGCCGGCGCGCTTGTTGATTACCGCCGTACGTACGGCATCCGTCAGGTCGGTCTCGCCTCCCGCCGCGCCGCCGGAGTTTATCAGCCCCGCCCGCCCCATATAGCAGTTCGCCAGCTGGTAGCGAACCAGATCGATCGGGTTCTCGGTGGTCAGCTTGCTGTAGACGCGGTCGTCGGTATAACCGAAGTTAACCGCCTTATAGCCGCCGTTATTTTCCGCCATTTTCTGCTTCACAATATCCGCGCCAATGGTCGCCGCCAGGTGGTTAGCCTGACCGGTCAGGTCGGCGGAGACGTGATAGTCGACGCCATCTTTCTTAAATGCCGGATTGCGCAGATAGGCCCACAGCACGGTGACCAGCCCCAGCTCGTGCGCGCGCTCGAACGCCGCAGAGATCTCTTCGATCTGGCGGCGCGACTCTTCTGAACCGAAATAGATAGTCGCCCCCACCGCCACCGCGCCCATATTAAAGGCCTGCTCAACGCTGGCGTACAGCGTCTGGTCGAAGGTGTTCGGGTAGCTCAGGGTCTCGTTGTGATTTAGCTTCACGAGGAACGGAATGCGGTGCGCGTAGCGGCGCGATACCGAGGCCAGCACGCCGTAGGTCGACGCCACGCAGTTACAGCCGGCCTCAATCGCCAGCTCGACGATATTTTTCGGATCGAAGTACAGCGGGTTGGCGGCAAAAGAGGCGCCCGCCGAGTGCTCCACGCCCTGGTCAACCGGCAGGATCGACAGGTAGCCGGTGCCGGCCAGGCGCCCCGTGTTGTACAGGGTTTGCATATTACGCAGCACCGCCGGCGGACGATTGTTATCAACCATCACCCGGTCGACGTAATCCGATCCCGGTAAATAGAGCTGATCGGCTGGAATAGTCATACAACGGTGCTGTAACAGGCTGTCGGCATCTTTGCCAAGCAATTGCGTAATATCAGTCATAGCAATAACTCCCGTAAGGCCGGCCGCGGCCGGCGTCAATGTTCCTGACCCAACTTTTTTGGGCAGGTTAAGCCTGGTACCGACTTAGCATATTTTCCAGCCGGGATCGCATTTTTTCAGCAACTTCTGCTGGCACGATTCAGATACGAAAAAGTGTTAGCTTGCTCAAACAATCAGCTCAATGGTATTTCAAAGGTATTATCAAGTGGTACTCTAAATGCGTACCTTACCTGTCATGAAGGATCTCCAAATGAAAACTACAGCAAAGCTGTCGTTCATGATGTTCGTTGAGTGGTTTATCTGGGGAGCGTGGTTTGTTCCTCTGTGGCTGTGGCTGAGTAAAAGCGGCTTCAGCGCCGGCGAAATTGGCTGGTCCTATGCCTGTACCGCCATTGCCGCCATTCTCTCTCCGGTACTGGTTGGCTCTCTGACGGATCGCTTTTTCTCTGCGCAAAAAGTGCTGGCGATTCTGATGTTTGCCGGGGCGATACTGATGTACTTCGCTGCTCAGCAGACCACCTTCAGCGGCTTCTTCCCGCTGCTGCTGGCCTACTCCCTCACCTACATGCCGACTATCGCCCTAACTAACAGCATCGCGTTTTCCAACGTCGCCGACGTCGAACGCGATTTCCCGCGCATTCGGGTGATGGGGACCATCGGCTGGATCGGCTCCGGGCTGGTGTGCGGTTTCTTACCGGGAATGCTCGGCCTGGGCGACATCTCGCCCACCAACGTACCGCTGCTGATCGCCGCGGGCAGCTCGCTGGTGCTGGGGATTTTTGCGCTGTGCCTGCCGGATACGCCGCCGAAGAGTACCGGCAAACTGAGCCTCAAGGTGATGCTGGGACTGGACGCGCTGATCATGCTGCGCGACAGGAACTTCCTCGTCTTTTTCTTCTGCTCGTTCCTCTTCGCCATGCCGCTGGCCTTCTATTACATCTTTGCCAACGGCTATCTCAGCGAATCGGGGATGAAAAACGCCACCGGCTGGATGACCCTCGGCCAGTTCTCTGAAATCTTCTTTATGCTGGCGCTGCCGTTCTTCACTAAGCGCTTTGGTATTAAAAAGGTTCTGTTGCTTGGTCTTATTACCGCCGCCATTCGCTACGGCTTTTTCGTCTACGGCGCGGCAGATAACTATTTCACCTATACGCTGATGTTCCTCGGTATTCTGCTGCACGGCGTCAGCTACGACTTCTATTACGTCACCGCCTACATCTACGTCGATAAAAAGGCGCCGGTGGCGATGCGCAACGCCGCGCAGGGGCTAATCACCCTCTGCTGCCAGGGGTTCGGCAGCCTGCTGGGCTACCGCCTCGGCGGGGTGATGATGGAGAAAATGTTTGCCTACTCATCGCCGGTTAACGGTCATACCTTTAACTGGGCGGGAATGTGGACGTTCGGCGCCATAATGATTGCCGTTATCGCCGTTCTGTTCATGGTGTTCTTCCGCGAGTCGGATAAAGACATCACCACCATTGAGATCGACGCGCAGGATGCTGCGCTTACACAAGAGGAAGTCAAATGAAAGCAGAACGTATTCTCGGTGCCCTTTACGGGCAGGCGTTAGGGGATGCGATGGGCATGCCGTCGGAGCTCTGGCCAAGATCGCGGGTTAAGGCCCACTTTGGCTGGATCGACCGTTTCCTGCCCGGACCGGCGGAAAATAATGCCGCCTGTTACTTTGCCGAGGCCGAGTTCACCGACGACACCTCGATGGCCCTGTGCCTCGCCGATGCCATCATCGAATGCGACGGCCGGATTGTTCCTGATACCATCGGCCGCCACATCCTCCGCTGGGCGGAGGAGTTTGACGCCTTTAATAAGAACGTCCTCGGGCCAACGTCAAAAATCGCCTTAAAGGCCATTCGCAGCGGCACGCCGGTGAGCGAGCTGGAGAATAACGGGGTGACCAACGGCGCGGCCATGCGCGCCTCGCCGCTGGGATGCCTGCTGCCGACCGGCAACCTCGACGCCTTTATTGACGAGGTTGCCGCCGCCTCCAGCCCGACGCATAAATCTGATTTAGCCATCGCCGGCGCCGCGGTCATCGCCTGGGCCATCTCGCGCGCCGTCGACGGCGCAAGCTGGTCCGCCATCGCCGATGCGCTTCCTGCCATCGCCCATCATGCCCAGCAGCAGCGTACCACGACCTTTAGCGCCTCGCTGGCCCTGCGCATTGAGCTGGCATTACGCACCGTACGCAGCGCGGGCGGAGTCGAGTCCGCCTGCGAGCAGCTTTATCAGCTGGTGGGGGCCGGAACCAGCACCATCGAATCCGTGCCCTGCGCCGTGGCGATGGTTGAGCTGGCCGCAGCCGACCCTAACCGCTGCGCCGTACTTTGCGCGAACCTTGGCGGCGATACCGACACCATCGGCGCGATGGCCACCGCCATTTGCGGGGCGATAAACGGCATATCAGCCATCGATAGCCGGCTCAAAGCGCGTCTGGACGAGGTCAATAAGCTGGACTTCACGCGCTACGCCGACGCCCTCGGCCGCTACCGCCGGCAGCGGGAGGCGCAATGAATAGCCGTCAGCTGAGCGATAAGCTCGCGACCCTCACCGCCGTCAGGCCGGTGACGGTTATCGGGGCCGCGGTGATCGACGTGATTGCCGACGCTTACGCCCTGCCGTGGCGCGGCTGCGATATCGAACTGCAGCAGCAGAGCGTGAACGTCGGCGGCTGCGCCCTGAATATTGCGGTGGCGCTAAAAAGGCTGGGCATCGCGGCGCAAAACGCGCTGCCCATCGGCGAAGGCGTGTGGGCGGAAATTATCCGCAATCGCCTGGCGCAGGAGGGGATAACCAGCGTGATAACCCGCGCCAGCGGCGACAACGGCTGGTGCCTGGCGCTGGTGGAGCCGGACGGAGAGCGCACGTTTATGTCCTTCAGCGGCGTCGAAAACCGCTGGTGCGACGACTGGCTCATACCGCTCAATGTCGGGCTCAACGGCCTGGTGTATCTTTCCGGCTACCAGCTGGCCTCCCCCAGCGGCGAGCGGCTGGTGGCGTGGCTGGAGAAGCAGAGTGACGTCACGCCGTTTATCGATTTTGGTCCGCGAATCGCCGATATCCCCGAGGCGCTAATGGCGCGCCTGATGGCGCTGAAGCCGCTGGTTTCCGTTAACCGTCAGGAGGCGCAGATTGCCGCCGAGGCTAACGGCTTCTCCGCTGAGGTGAGCGAGTTCGGCGCCGGGTGGCTGAAAAAGTACCGCGCCCCGCTGATCGTCCGCCTGGATAAAGAAGGCGCGTGGTTTTTCAGCCCGCAGGCGAGCGGACAGGCCCGAGCCTTCCCGGCGACGGTCGTCGATACCATCGGCGCCGGGGACAGCCACGCGGGGGGCACCCTGGCCGGATTAGCCGCCGGCTGGAGCCTGGAAGAAGCGGTGACGCTGGGGAATGCCGTGGCGGCGTGGGTGGTGGGTCATCGGGGCGGCGATTGCGCCCCGGATCGCGAAACCCTACTCCTCGCACACAAAGACGTATAGATCGCTGCGGCAGTAGCTAATGCTGTATTCGATAGGGTGCTGGTGCTGATCGAGGGCAACCTGTTTAATCACCAGCACCGGGATCGCGCTATCCATCTGAATATGCGACTGAAACTCGGCGTCCGGCATCCTGGCGCTGACCCGGGAGCGGGTGCGCTGGGGAAGGATCTGCCGGCTGCGGAAGTAGTCGTACAGCGAGACGCTGATCGCATCGACGTCGTGGATAAGATGCGCGGGAACCCACGACTCCTCAAGCGATACCGCCGCTTCATCCACGTAGCGGATGCGCTTGAGCATAAACACGTCGCTGCCTGCGGCAATCGCCAGCTGCTGCGCGACCTCCTCCGGGCATTTGACGATCCGCTTATTGACCCACAGGGTGTCGGGCTTTTTACCCCGCAGCACAACCTGCTGGGTAAAGCCGCGCGCCTCTTTCAGCGAATACTCGAAAATATTGTTGACCCGGGTGCCGTAGCCCTGGGCGCGCGTAACCACGCCTTCATCTTCCAGCGTCCGCAGCGCCTTGCGCACGGTGATACGCGATACGCCGGTAAGCTGACTCAAATCGCGCTCGCCGGGAAGGATATTACCGTTCTCCAGCCAGCCGCTGCGCACGGCGTCCTTGATGGTGTCAGCAAACCTGATATACAGCGGCGCGTTATCCGTCGCGGCCATGCGTTCAACGAGCTGGTGAATCAACCGGGTATGCGCCTGTTCCATTTGTCTTTTCCTGACTGAAATCTGGCGTCAGTATATCAGGCTTACCACCAGGCGTGGAAATGGTGCACCGGACCAATCCCCTGCCCCACTTCCAGCGAATCCGCCTGCGCCAGCGCCGCTGAGAGCCAACCTTTGGCTTCGGCAACCGTTTGTCCCCAATCGTGGTAGCGCGGACGCAGCGCGGCCAGCGCGGCGGAGAGCGTACAGCCGGTGCCGTGGGTATTTTTGGTCCTGATCCGCGGGGCGGTGAAGCGCTGCTCGCCTTCGGCGCTAAAGAGCCAGTCCGGACTTTCGGCATCGTCCAGATGACCGCCCTTCAGCAGCACCGCGCCGCAGCCCAGCGCCAGCAGCGCCCGGCCCTGCTCAAGCATCTCTTTTTCATTCTGCGCGTGGGGCGCATCCAGCAGCGCCGCGGCCTCCGGCAGGTTTGGCGTTATCAGCGAAACCTGCGGCAATAGCCGGGTGCGTAGCGTCGCCACCGCCGAGGCTGACAGCAGCGGATCGCCGCTTTTCGCCAGCATCACCGTATCCAGCACCACGTTGGCGATCCGGTAGCGCGCCAGCCGCTCGGCCACGGCTTCGACAATATCCGTTTCCGCCAGCATGCCAATTTTGGTGGTATCGATACGGACGTCGCTGAACACCGAGTCCAGCTGGGCGGCAACAAAATCAGGCTCGATGCGGTACACCGACTGCACGCCACGGGTGTTCTGCGCCACCAGCGCGGTGATCACCGAGCAGCCGTAGGCGCCGAGGGCGGAAAAGGTTTTAAGATCGGCCTGAATCCCCGCGCCGCCGCTGGGGTCGGTGCCGGCAATCGTTAAGGCGTTAATCCGCTTCATTGATGGTCCTCCTCGTACAGCGCATCAAGGAACGCCGGGGTAAAGCTGCCCGGGCCGCCCTGACGGGCCGCCAGCCCGCCCGCCAGCTTCATCAGGCCGCAGGCCGCCGCGACGTTTTCCAGCCGGTCGCCGGGAAGCGCCGTACTGGCGGCAACTACCGCAGACAGGGCGCAGCCGGTGCCAACAACGCGGGTCATCAGGCGATCCCCACCGCTTACGGCGCGCGTGCGCTGGCCGTCGGTGACGTAATCCACCTCACCGGTCACCGCAACCACCGTATTCAGCTGACGCGCCAGCGCCTGGGCGGCCGGCAGCGCCGCCGCCGCGGTATCGGTGGTATCGACCCCGCGCCCGCCGCCGCTCATCCCCGCCAGGGCCATAATCTCCGAGGCATTGCCGCGAATGGCGGCCGGCTGCAGGGTTAACAGATCGCGACAGAATTCGCTGCGCAGAGTGAGCGCGCCGACCGCAACAGGGTCCAGCGCCCACGGCTTGCCGGCCTGCTGCGCGCTGCGGACAGCCGCCCGCATGGCGTCGGCGCGGTCGACGGTTAAGGTTCCGACATTAATTAACAGCGCATCGGCAATGGCGGCAAACTGGCCTGCCTCCTGCGGGTCAATCACCATCGCGGGGGAAGCGCCAATCGCCAACAGGACGTTGGCGGTGAAAGTCTGCACCACGTCGTTGGTCATGCAGTGAATAAGGGGGGAATGGCGGCGAAAAAGATGTCGCAGATGCGCGATATGCGCGGGGTTCAGTTGCTCAGCTTGCATCGTTTGCTCCAGCCAGGCGATGAAGAAGCAACGACCTTGCGGTCTCTGACTTCCCTACGCTGGCATTATCCAGATCAGGTGGTACGGGTTTTTCTCAGCCTTCACAAGGAAGGGCACCCCGAGTCATTTAATTCAAAATCAAAAACTTGCGATTAACATTCCGTTAATCTCTGATCAGGATAATGCCATCGGGAAGTCAAAGACACAACCTTTCTAAAAACAGCATACGTCCCGCCAGTGACCCACGCTGGGGACCATAAGAGCAAACCAAAACACGCGGCATCCCCGGTGGCGCTATCGCGATATGTCGAGATAATGAGCTACAAAATGTAGAAAATGTGAAGATTGTCATTGACAACTCTGGATTTAGGAAAACGCTGAATAGAAATTCATAACGGAATGATAATCTGTCTACTCCAGTTCAGGAGTTGAAGATGAAAAAAATAATCCTTTTCGTGCTTGTAGTAGCAAGTGTCTCCAGTTTATCCGGATGTATCATGCCCTGGTGGGGACCAGGTGGCGGAGGCGGTGGCGGAGGTCCGATGCAAGGGCCTGGTGGCGGTGGTGGTGGTGGTGGCGGTGGATTTGGTGGAGGTCATGGTCCGGGCTGAATCTAAAACACAGGCATAAAAAAAACCGGACGGGAAACCGCCCGGTTTAGTTGATCTTATTCGTTCTTTTCTCATTAAGATAATGCCGAATAGCGCTATCGAATCCGTAATTTTTAATACGATCAAGCAGGCTGGAACGACGACAATCAGGCCGACATTAATAATCGCGTCGTCGTTTGTACCGTCTAAAATCCACTGCATCAACGGCAGGTTGCCAGTGGACTAACCCCGCCGCCGCTCGTGGGGGATGCTTTACCGTTTTCCAGCCCCCGGAACATGCGCTTCCCGCCCTGATTTCCCTGCCCTTTTTACGCACATATCGATTTGCTTTCGCCGCTACCCGGGCACAAGATTAGCAGTGGGAATAATGTTTTGCGCAGATAACCATCCGAGGTGGGCTATGTCCGTTTATCACCATGCGCTGGTGCTGATTAACAGCAGCATTGACGGGGCTCCGCTGCTTCAGCACGCGGCTAAAATGGCCGAAGAGAACGCCATGAAGATAACCATCGCCCATATCAGTACCGACTATCGGGCGCTGAACTACGTTTCCGACAGCCTGATGGATGATGACGTCTCGCAGGAGGTGATCCAGGCCAAAGCCCTGCTCAACGAACTGGCTACCACCGTCGCCCTGCCGGTGCAGACGCTGGCGCTGGTCACCGCCCGCCGCTTTGCCGACGTCGAGGAGTGCGTGCGCCAGCGCAATATCGATTTGATTATTGCCGGCCACCGCAACCGCCTGCTGGGGGTGATGGCTTCCCGCTCCCTCGAGTACATCAATCACCTCAGCGTGGACGTGCTGATTAAGCACCTGCCCTGACCCACCGCTGCGGCCTCCCCGAAAGAGTGGGGCTGATTACGGATTCACTTCCCGCAGCGAACTCAGCAGCAACGCGAAGCTGGACTCAATCAGCGGCGGTAGCGGCTGCGGCCCGCGCATTAGCGCCACGGTGCGGCTCAGCGCGGGCTGCTGCAGCTGGGCTATCTTCAGCTGCGGATCGCATAAATGGGTGGTATAGAGCTCGGGCAGAATGGCTATCGCCAGGCGCGACCGCACCAGGCCATACAGCGTTTCGATATAGTCCACCTGATAACGCGTATTCAGCGTCAGGCGATGGCTCTCCGCCAGCGCCCCCACCAGCCGCTGGATATTGCCTTTCGAGAACACCGCGATATCGCGACCGGCCAGCAGCTTCCACGGCAGATGCGGCTGGCTGGCGAGCGGATCGTCGCCGTGCAGCACCGCCACAAACGGGTCCTCGCGCAGCGGATAAACCTGCAGCTCTGCGGGCAACGAGCTGTCGATGGCGCCCACGGCGAAATCAATCTGCCCGCTCAGCAGTTCGCGCACCAGCGCGTCGTTGGCCCGATCGTGAAACTCGACCCGCAGGCGCGGAAAGGTCTCGGCCAGGGTCTGCGGCAGCAGGGGAAAAAGCAGCGAGCTGACCGACGGCATCAGCCCAATGCGCACCGTACCGTCGCCGCCGGCTTCGACAATCTGCCGCATATCATCAAACGCCAGCTGGGCCACGCTCAGCACGCGCTGCGCGTGGGGCAGGATCGCCGCGCCCAGTTCGGTTAGCGTGACCGAAGAGGCGGTGCGGTTCACCAGCTTGCCGCCGAGCACCGCCTCCACCTGCCGCAGCGCGCTGCTCAGCGCCGGTTGGCTGATGGCCAGCCGGTTGGCGGTATCGGTAAAATGACGCAGCTGCGCCAGGGTAACAAAATACTGTAGCTGCTTGAGAGAAAGCGCGGGCAGCCGCTGCCACGGTTCGGTCATGTTATCCATCGCTGAGAGTGAGCAGGCAGAATAACCCGAGCTTATCGGGCGATAAATTTATTCATCTGGGCAAACGTTTGCTGTGCCCCTAGAGTATCGCCATTATCCTTGTGCCGGAGTTGTTATGTCCAGCAGTGCTGAAAACCGCCGCCGCGCCGTGCAGGCCGCCCGGGGCGAATTGCCGTTCGATCTCTTACTCACCGGGGGAGAGATCGTTGATATGGTCACCGGGGAAATCCGCGCCGCCGACGTCGGCATCGTCGGAGAGATGATTGCCAGCGTCCACCCGCGCGGTAGCCGCAGCGATGCCGCAGAATCCCGCGACCTGCAGGGCGCATACCTCTCTCCGGGGCTGATGGATACCCACGTCCACCTCGAAAGCTCCCATCTGCCTCCCGAGCGCTACGCGGAAATCGTCCTCGCCCAGGGAACGACGGCGGTATTTTGGGATCCGCACGAGCTGGCCAACGTTCTCGGCGTGGAGGGCGTGCGCTACGCCGTTGCCGCCAGCCGCAATCTGCCGCTGGAGGTGATGGTCGCCGCCCCCTCCAGCGTCCCGTCCACGCCGGGGCTGGAGATGTCCGGCGCGGATTTTGCCGGAGAAGAGATGACCACCATGCTGGCGTGGCCGGAAGTGCGCGGCGTGGCGGAAGTGATGGATATGCACGGCGTGCTGCACGCCAGCGAGCGGATGCAGGAGATAGTCCAGGCGGGTCTCAACAGCGGCAAGCTGATTGAAGGCCACGCCCGCGGGCTGAACGGCGCGGATCTGCAGGCCTATCTGGCCGCCGGCGTCACCTCCGATCATGAGCTCACCTCGGCGGAGGATGCGCTGGAAAAACTGCGCGCCGGCCTGACGCTACAAATTCGCGGCTCGCACCCCTATCTGCTGGAGGATATCGTCAAGGCGCTGAAAACCCTGCCGCATCTCTCCTCGCAAATCACCGTCTGCACCGACGATGTGCCGCCGGATATGCTGCTGGAAAAAGGCGGCATTATCGCCCTGCTAAACCTGCTGATCGGGCACGGCCTGCCGGCCACCGATGCCCTGCGCTTCGCCACGCTGAACGCGGCGATCCGCCTGCAGCGCAATGATTTAGGCCTGATTGCCGCCGGTCGTCGCGCGGACCTGGTGGTGTTCCCCGCGCTGGATAAGCTGCAGGCGCGCGAGGTCTATGTCGCCGGGAAGCTGATTGCCCGGGACGGACAGCTGCGCCAGCCCATTCCTGCGGCCACCGACGTCACGCCGCCGCGCGATACCCTGCAGCTTGCGCCGCTGAGCGCCGACGACTTTATCCTCAAGGTCGGCGGTATTCGCCACGGCGTCGCCCGCCTGCGGCATATTCGCGGCGCGCGTTTTACGCAGTGGGGGGAAGTTGAGGTGCAGATCCGCGACGGCAGCGTCCAGCTGCCCGACGGCTTCAGCCTGATTTGGGTCAAGCACCGCCACGGGCGCCATCAGGCGACGCCGCAGATTGCCCTGCTTGAGGGCTGGGGCGAGCTGCGCGGGGCGATTGCCACCAGCTACTCCCACGACTCGCACAACCTCGTGGTGCTCGGGCGAGACGCCGAAGAGATGGCGCGGGCCGCCAACCGGCTGATCGCCTCCGGCGGCGGCATGGCGCTGGCGCAGCGGGGAGAAATTCTGGCCCATGTCGCCATGCCGATTGCCGGGATGCTTTCCGACCTGCCGGCGGCGGAGCTTGCGCGCCAGTTCCGCGAGCTGCGCGATCTGAGCGCCGAGATTGCCGACTGGGAGCCGCCGTACAGGGTGTTTAAGGCCATCGAAGGAACCTGCCTCGCCTGTAACGCCGGGCCGCATTTGACCGATTTGGGTTTGACCGACGGCACCACCCGCCGGATCGTCGACCCGCTGATAGCCTGCCGGGAAACCCCGGAGCATACCAACAACAATAATCACCACGGAGCCTGATAATGGCTGACAACACACTTCCTGCATCAACCCGGGGCAGCTGGCTGGAACGGCGATTTTCCCTCTACTCACGCGGCAGTACGCTGCGTACCGAGTGCCTGGCGGGGGTCACCGGCTTTCTCGCCGCCGCCTATCTGCTGGTGGTTATTCCCGGCCTGCTGGCGGTAGGCGGGATGGATAAAGGCGCGGTTACCACCGGAACGATTCTGGTCTTCGTCGCCGGAACGCTGCTGATGGCGTTCTACGCTAACCTGCCGTTTATCGTCGGCCCCGGCATCGGCGGATCGGTGCTGGTGGGCGTCACCCTGGCCGGTAGCGAAGGTATCGGCTGGCAAATCGGCCTCGGCATCGCCTGCTGGTCCGGAATTCTGTTTTTCCTGTTGACCAAATTCGGCCTGCGCGAGGTAGTGACCCGCTCGGTGCCGCAGTCGATCAAGCTGGGGCTAACGGCCTCCATCGGGCTGTTCGTGGCGGTTCTCGGCTTTCGCAACGCCGGCCTGGTGCTGGCGAATGCGAAAACCAACGCCCTGATGCTCGGCGATTTCCTGGCCCCCGGCGCGCTGGTGGCGCTGTGCGGCCTGTTTCTCGCCATTGCGCTGCAGGCGCGGCGCATTCCGGGCGCGATTCTGTGGGCCATCCTCGTTGCCACCCTCGTGGGGATCCCGGCCGGCGTCACCCGGCTGCCGACCAGCTTTATCGCCATGCCGCACTCGCTGACGCCGGTGCTCGGTCACGTCGATATGCTCGGCGCGCTGAATATCGCCTTTCTGCCGTTTCTGTTTATCTTTTTCGCCTCTGAGTTCTTCTCCACCATGGGGACAACTCTGGCGGTAGGCGGCGAGGCGGGCCTGCTGGATGAGGAGGGCAATATGGTGCACATCAACCGGCCGTTTATGGTCGACTCCATCGCCGCAGCCATCGGGCCGTGGGTCGGTATTCCGGCAGCCACCGCGCTGATTGAGTCCTCCGCGGCGGCCGAAGCGGGCGGCAAAACCGGGCTGACGGCGCTGGCGGCGGCGGTGATGTTCCTGCTGATGCTGCTGTTTACCCCGATTGCGCTGATGATCCCTAAAGAGGCCACCGCGCCGGCGCTGATCCTGATTGGTCTGAATATGTTCAGCGGTCTGCGCAAGGTCGATTTAGCCAACTTTACCGACGGGCTACCGGTGTTAATGATGGTGATGATCACCCTTATTGCCAACAGCTTTGGTACCGGCATCGCCGGCGGGCTGCTGTTCTATATCGTGATTAAGGCCGTTGCCGGAAAGTGGCGCGAGATCCCGTTAGGGCTGTGGATCCTCGCGATCCCGCTGGTCTACTACTTCGCGACGCTGGTAAGGCACTAAGGCGCCGGGCGCTGGTTCTGCAGCGCCTCGCAGCGGGCCTTCACCTCTTCATAGAGCAAACGCACCGCGGCAGAGAGCTGCTTGCGGTGCGGGCAAATCATATTCAGCGGCACCCGGTCGCCCTGATACTGCGGCAGGAGAACCTTCAGCCGCCCGGCGCGAATATCGTCGCTGACGTCGAGCCAGGATTTGTAGGCAAACCCCTCCCCGGCAATCGCCAGACGGCGAATCACTTCCGCATCGTCGCTGACGATAACGCCAGAAACCTGCACGTGCTGAACCTCCCCCGCCAGGCTTAATGACCAGCGATCGAACTGCCTGCCGCGCAGCACGTACAGCAGAGCGTTACGCTGCGCCAGCTCCTCCAGGGTCTGCGGTTCGCCGTGTTCGGCGATCCACGCCGGGGAGGCCACCAGCACCCGGCGGTTTTCCGCCGCCACCGGCAGCGAGATAAACGAGGCGTCGTCGTTATCGCCATAGCGAAACGCCACGTCGACCGGATCTTTAAACACGTCGGTGCGATGATCGGAGAACAGGATGCGCAGCCTGAGCTCCGGGTAGCGCTGGCGAAAGGCGCGAAACACCGTCAGCAGCAGATTGCGCCCAAGGTCGGAGGGCACCGCAATTTGCAGCGTGCCGCGGATTTCGTCATCCGGTAGCTGGATTTTTTGCAGCCCGGCGTGCAGGGTGTCGAGCATCTGCGTCGCATAGGGCAGCCAGGTCTCCCCTTCGGGGGTCAGGCGCAGGCTGCGGGTTGAGCGGGCAAAAAGACGGATATTCAGCGTGGTCTCCAGACGCTTAATCGCCGCGCTCACCTGCGCCGGCTGCTGCCCGACCTCCCGCGCCGCGTCGCTGAAGCTGCCGAGCGCCGCCGCGCGGACAAATAACGTCAGATCTTCCAGCCTGAACATATTAACTCCCACCTCCGAATCGCCGGACTTTTCCTAAAACTGGCGCAGTTCGCTGAATCGCGTAACCGGCACCATCGTTTGCTTACATTTTTAATCAACCAGTACTTGCCATCGCCGTCATGCTTCGGAATGATACGAGGCTGCGATTTTGTGTCCAGGATAATAATGAGGAATTTATGCGTAAAACAAAAATGCTGCTTCTGGGCGTACTGCTGGCGAGCGCCGGCGTCGTTGGGTCGGTTTCCGCCGCCGATCTGCAGAAATATGAGCTGGACGGCGTCACCTCCGACTTCCAGCAGTTTCGCGTAGGCGATACCGTACCGGCGCTGTATATGACCCCGGAGTACACCATTAAGCAGTGGCAGCAGCGCCACCTGCCTGCGCCAGACGTTAACACCCACTGGACCTACATGGGCGGCAGCTATGTGCTGGTCACCGAGCCTGAAGGTAAAATTGTCAAAATTTACGACGGCGAGATTTTCTACCAGCACTGATTGCAAGGCTCACGCAGCGCGCAGCGGCCGCTAGCCGCAACGAAAAACGCCCGGTCCTTCTGCTGCTCCCGCATGGCGCAGCGAAGTCCCGGGCGTTGTTTTACGCGCGGCGGTTAAACCGCGCGGAAGGCGATCTCGCTGGGAATAACCTCACCTTGCCAGTAGAGCTGGGCCGCCACGCGCCCTGCCAGCTGGCGATAGATATCGGTAAACTCGCTTTCCGGGCGGGCGATCACCGTCGGGGTACCGTTATCCAGGTCCTCACGCAGATGAATGTGCAGCGGCAGCTGGGCCAGCAGCTGGGTATGATATTGCTCCGCCAGCTTCTGCGCGCCGCCGGTGCCAAAGATAGGCTCATGGTGACCACAGTTGCTGCAAATATGCATGCTCATGTTCTCCACGATACCCAGCACCGGCACCTCCACTTTTTCGAACATCACAATGCCCTTTTTGGCATCGATCAGCGCGATGTCCTGCGGCGTGGTGACCACAACCGCGCCGGTCACCGGGATGTTCTGCGCCAGCGTCAGCTGAATGTCGCCGGTGCCTGGCGGCATATCCAGCACCAGGTAGTCGAGATCCGGCCACAGCGTCTCCTGCAGCATCTGCATCAGCGCCTTGCTGGCCATCGGGCCGCGCCACACCATAGCGTTGTCGTCAGTCACCAGATAGCCGATCGAGTTGGTGGCGAGGCCGAATTTCATAATCGGCGCCATATGGGTGCCGTCCGGCGAGGTGGGACGCTGATCTTCCGCGCCCAGCATGGTAGGAATCGACGGGCCGTAAATATCGGCGTCGAGAATCCCGACTTTGGCCCCTTCCGCCGCCAGCGCCAGCGCGAGGTTAACCGCCGTAGACGATTTCCCGACCCCGCCCTTACCGGAGCTCACGGCAATAATATTCTTCACGCCGTTGACGCCCGGCTGGTTTTTCACCCGCTTCAGGGTGGCGATGCTGTGCGTCAGCTTCCAGTCGATAGCCTGGGCGCCGGTAATGCGCAGCAGATCGGCGCTGCACTGCTCTTTCAGGGCTTCAAAAGCGCTGTGCCAGACGAACGGCATCTGAATCTCGATATGCACGGTGTCGTCCAGCCAGGCGACGTGGTGCAGCGCCTTCAGCGCGGTGAGATTGTGCTTCAAAGTGGGGTGCTGAAAATTAGCCAGCGTTCCGGCGACCATCGCGCGTAGACGTTCGGGGGATTTGGCCTGGGATTGCGAATTCATCCCGACTCCTTTGTTGTTATGAGATGCTTTCAGTAATGATTGAGTTTATCACAGCTGGGGATTATCCATATATGGTCAGCCATTTATGGCGCACCCAGTGCCCTTTTGGTAATATCAAAAGCCCTTTTTACAACAGAAGATGTAATGCTCACTATGACTCAAGTCGCGAAGAAAATTCTGGTAACGTGCGCGCTGCCGTACGCCAACGGCTCAATCCACCTCGGCCACATGCTGGAGCACATCCAGGCTGATGTCTGGGTCCGTTACCAGCGAATGCGCGGCCACGAGGTCAACTTCATCTGCGCCGACGACGCCCACGGCACGCCGATCATGCTGAAAGCCCAGCAGCTTGGCGTCTCTCCGGAGCAGATGATTGGCGAGATGAGTCAGGAGCACCAGGCCGATTTTGCCGGCTTCGACATTAGCTACGATAACTACCACTCCACGCACAGCGACGAAAACCGCGAGCTGTCGGAGCTTATCTACTCGCGCCTGAAAGAGAACGGTTTTATTAAAAACCGCACCATCTCTCAGCTCTACGATCCGGAAAAAGGGATGTTCCTCCCTGACCGTTTCGTGAAGGGGACCTGCCCGAAATGTAAATCACCGGATCAGTACGGCGATAACTGCGAAGTGTGCGGCGCGACCTACAGCCCGACCGAGCTGATCGAGCCGAAATCGGTGGTTTCCGGCGCGACGCCGGTGATGCGTGAATCCGAGCACTTCTTCTTCGACCTGCCGTCGTTTAGCGAAATGCTGCAGGCGTGGACCCGCAGCGGCGCGCTGCAGGAACAGGTGGCGAATAAGATGCAGGAGTGGTTCGAGTCTGGTCTGCAGCAGTGGGACATCTCCCGCGATGCGCCGTACTTCGGTTTCGAAATTCCCAACGCGCCGGGCAAATACTTCTACGTCTGGCTGGACGCGCCGATCGGCTACATGGGTTCATTCAAAAACCTGTGCGACAAACGCGGCGATAGCGAAAGCTTTGACGCCTACTGGAAGAAAGACTCCGCCGCCGAGCTGTATCACTTTATCGGTAAGGATATCGTCTACTTCCACAGCCTGTTCTGGCCGGCGATGCTGGAAGGCAGCGGCTTCCGCAAGCCGACCAACCTGTTCGTTCACGGCTACGTGACGGTCAACGGCGCGAAGATGTCTAAATCGCGCGGCACCTTCATTAAAGCCAGCACCTGGCTGAACCACTTTGACGCCGACAGCCTGCGCTACTACTACGCCGCCAAGCTCTCTTCGCGCATCGACGATATCGACCTCAACCTCGAAGACTTCATTCAGCGCGTCAACGCCGACATCGTCAACAAGCTGGTTAACCTCGCGTCGCGCAACGCCGGCTTTATCGCCAAACGCTTCGACGGCGTGCTGGCCGCTGAGCTGGCCGATCCGGCGCTGTACAAAACCTTCACCGATGCGGCAGCAAGCATTGGCGAAGCGTGGGACAGCCGCGAGTTCGGTAAAGCCATCCGTGAAATCATGGCGCTGGCCGACGTGGCTAACCGCTACGTTGACGAGCAGGCCCCGTGGGTAGTCGCCAAACAGGAAGGCCGCGATGCCGATCTGCAGGCTATCTGCTCCATGGGCATCAACCTGTTCCGCGTACTGATGACCTGGCTCAAGCCGGTCCTGCCGCAGCTGACCGCCCGCGCCGAAGCGTTCCTCAACAGCGAGCTGAGCTGGGATGCGATCCAGCAGCCGCTGCTGGCGCATAAGGTCAACACCTTCAAAGCGCTGTATAACCGCATCGAAATGAAGCAGGTTGAGGCGCTGGTAGAGGCATCGAAGGAAGAGGTGAAGGCGCTCTCGGCTCCGGCCACCGGCCCGCTGGCGGACGATCCGCTGCAGGAAACCATCAGCTTTGATGATTTTGCCAAAGTGGATATGCGCATTGCGCTGATCGAAAACGCCGAATTCGTCGACGGTTCCGACAAGCTGCTGCGCCTGACGCTGGATATCGGCGGCGAGAAGCGCAACGTCTTCTCCGGCATCCGTAGCGCCTACCCCGACCCGCAGGCGCTGATTGGTCGTCTGACGGTGATGGTCGCTAACCTCGCGCCGCGCAAGATGCGCTTCGGCATCTCCGAAGGAATGGTGATGGCGGCGGGCCCTGGCGGGAAAGATATCTTCCTGCTCAGCCCGGACAGCGGCGCCCAGCCTGGTCAACAGGTCAAATAATCTCCGCGTAAAACGCTGCCCCGGCAGCGTTTTTTTTGCCTGAAGCCTCTCCCGGCAGGCTCTTTAATTTGCACGCCCTGCTAATAAGAACAATAATCAATACGCTATTCTGACAACGGAACGGTATTAATATCAACACAGGGAACCGGGATGAAATATACACACAAGCTCACCGCGCTTGCCGTCGTCGCTCTGCTGACCACGGCGCTGACCGCCTGCGACAATAAAAAAGAGCAGAGCAAAACCTTTAACCGCGCGGCCGAAGGCGTCGAACTCAGTTTTACCTATTATTATGAGGGCGACAAAGTCCTACGTCAGGACGCCAACAACATCATCCCCTATAAAACCATCGGCGCCAGCAATGAAGAGCAGGCGCGGGCCATTATTGAACCGATGAGCAGCGTTTATCGCAGCATAAAGGGGGTGGAGCAAACCATCGACTATAAAGACAGCTATGCGCAGGAACACCTGAGCGTCGATTTTAACGAGGCGAAAATCAGCGAACTGTGCAAGCTACCGGGATCGATGTTCACCGACTGCTCGCGGCAGTTTGTTTCGATGTCCGTGTCGACAAAACTACTCGAAGAGCAGGGTTTTCAGGAAGTGAAGTAGGCCGTAGCCCGGCTAAGCGCTGCGCCAGCCGGGCCGCCTGATGCAGAAACTCAGGGTTTGGCGGCGTGCACGCGCTCGGTCAGACCGCGCAGGAAATAGCGCAGGAACTGGTCGCCGCACTCGCGGAAGTTTTTATGCTCCGGCGCGCGCATCATGGCGGTAATTTCCGGCATTGAGACGCGGAACTGCTGCTGGGTCAAAATGGCGAGAATATCGTCGGTCTTCAGAGAGAAGGCAATGCGCAGCTTTTTCAGCACGACATTGTTATTCACCCGACGCTCAACCGCCAGCGGCGGCGCGGACTCATCTTTACCGCGTTTGTCGTAAATCAGACCATTCAGGAAGATCGACAGGACGATATCCGGACAGCGCTGGAAGCCGTCCTCGTCCTCTTTTTTCAGCCACGGTACCAGCTGCTCTGCGCTGACGACGGAATCGCCGAGCGCAAAAATACGCACCAGGCCATTATTATTGGTTTTCAAGGTGTAGCGCAGGCTACGTAGGATATCGTTGCTGATCATAATGCCTTCATGATGAAAAATACTGGCGCTAAGTCTACCACGATTCTGCCGTTTTACAGACCAATCGCCTCTTTCAGGCTTTTTAAGTAGCGGCGGCTAACCGGCACCGTATGCCCGGCGCGCATCAGCAGCTCGGCCTGGCCGTTCTCCTCCAGACGAATCTCCTTCAGGTGGGCCATATTGACCAGATACTGACGGTGGCAGCGCAGCAGCGGCGTTCGGCTCTCGAGGGTGCGCAGGGTCAGCTCGGTGAAGCCCTCCTTCCCTTCGCTGTCGGTGACGTAAATACCGCTCATCCGGCTGCTGACAAACGCCACGTCCTCCATCTGCAGCAGCCAGATCCGGCTATGGCCGCTGCAGGGGATATATTTCAGCGCCTGCTGAGCGCCGTCGAGTAGCGAAATGTCCTGCAGGCTGCGCTCCTGGCGCAGGCGAGCCAGAGTTTTATCCAGCCTGGCGGCCTCAATCGGCTTGAGCAGATAGTCAAACGCGTGCTCTTCGAACGCCTTAACCGCATATTCGTCGAAGGCGGTAAGGAACACGATATAGGGCCGGTGCTCGGGGTCGAGCATGCCGACCATCTCCAGCCCGCTGATGCGCGGCATCTGGATATCGAGGAACAGCACGTCCGGGCGCAGCTTGTGCACCGCGCCAATCGCCTCAACGGCGTTACCGCACTCCCCCACGACCTCAATATCGCTCTGCGCTTCCAGCAAAATACGCAGGTTTTCACGCGCCAGCGGCTCATCATCAACGATTAATACTTTTAACACGCGCTCTCCTCCACGGGCAGTCGCAGCGTAACTCGGGTAAAGCGCTCGGCTTCACAGGTCACGGTAATTCCACACTCAGCGCCAAATCGCGCCCGCAGCCGCCGGTCCACCAGGCTCATGCCGAGTCCGCTGGCGTCCGGATTGGCCTGATACAGCCCGGCGTTATCTTCGATATCCAGCTGCAGCCAACGCGCGTCCTGGCTGGCGCGAATGATAATCTCGCCCACGCCAAGATGCTGCGAGGTGCCGTGCTTAATGGCGTTTTCCACGATCGGCTGCAGCGTAAACGCCGGTAGCTGGTGATGCGCCAGCGCGTCGGGCACCAGCATCTGAATCTGTAGATTGGCCTGAAAACGCGCTTTTTCAATCTGCAGATAGGCATTCACATGCTCAATCTCATCCGCCAGGGTGACAATTTCCGACGGCCGCTTCAGGTTTTTGCGAAAGAAGGTCGACAGATACTGCACCAGCTGGCCGGCCTGATCGCTGTCGCGGCGAATCACCGCCTTGAGGGTATTCAGGGCGTTGAACAGAAAGTGTGGATTAACCTGGGCATGCAGCAGCTTAATTTCCGACTGGGTTAACAGCGCCTTCTGTCGTTCATACTGCCCGGCAAGAATTTGCGCCGACAGCAGCTGGGCAATCCCCTCGCCCAGCGTACGGTTGATTGAGCTGAACAAACGGTTCTTCGCCTCATACAGTTTGATGGTGCCAATCACCCGCTGGTTCTCGCCGCGCAGCGGGATCACCAGCGTTGAGCCGAGCTTGCAGTGCGGGTGGATGGAGCAGCGGTAGGGAACCTCGTTGCCGTCGGCGTATACCACTTCGCCGCTTTCGATCGCCTTTTGGGTGTAGAGGGAGGAGATAGGCTTGCCGGGAAGATGATGATCGTCGCCGATGCCGGTGAAGGCCAGCAGCCGGTCGCGATCGGTAATCGCCACCGCGCCGATATCCAGCTCCTGGATAAGCACCTGCGCCACCCGCATGCTGTTCTCTTCGTTAAACCCCTGGCGCAGGATCCCCTCCGTCGAGGCCGCGACCTTCAGCGCGGTAGCGGAAAACGCCGAGGTGTATTTTTCAAACATCGCCCGCTTATCGAGCAGGATACGCATAAACAGCGCGGCGCCAACGGTGTTGGTGACCATCATCGGCGCGGCAATGCTCTGAACCAGATGGAGGGCGTCCTGAAACGGGCGCGCGATCAGCAGGATAATCATCATCTGCACCAGTTCGGCAAAGAAGGTGATCGCTCCGGCGGTCAGCGGGCTAAAGACCTTATCCGGCCGCCCGCGCTTCACGAGGATGCTGTGCACCAGCCCGCCAAGCAGCCCTTCGACAATGGTCGAAACCATGCAGCTTAGCGCGGTCATTCCGCCAAGGGAGTAGCGATGCAGCCCGCCGGTCAGCCCCACGAGGCCACCGACCACCGGCCCGCCGAGCAGGCCGCCCATTACCGCGCCGATGGCCCGGGTATTGGCGATAGAGTCTTCAATATGCAGACCGAAGTAGGTCCCCATAATGCAGAAAATTGAGAAGGTAACGTAGCACAGCAGCTTGTGCGGCAGACGGACTGTGACCTGCATCAGGGGAATGAACAGCCGCGTCTTGCTCATCAGCCACGCGATAACTAAAAAGACGCACATCTGCTGGAGCAGCAGCAACACCAGATCGAACTCGTACATACCCGCAGACCACACATCACCTGAAAGCGCGTAACATACACCGCCCCGGCAAATCTTTCTTTGAAGCGCTACAAGAAAATGAACATTCATGGCCGCGATCACACTTCTTAGCGCCTTGCTCTCGGCGAAAAGAACAAAAAATAAGCAAATATTTCCCCTTCCCCAAACAGCTTCTACAGTTATAGGGAGGAGAATTCTGCGGGAGGGGAAGAGATGACGCTTTATACGATTGGTGAAGTGGCGCAGCTTTGTGACGTTAACCCGGTAACGCTTCGCGCCTGGCAACGGCGCTACGGTCTGCTCAAACCTCAGCGTACCGACGGCGGCCACCGCCTGTTCAACGAGCAGGAGATTGACCGCATCCGCGAAATTAAGCGCTGGATTGACTCCGGCGTTCAGGTAGGAAAGGTCAAAACGCTGCTCGCCGACAGCGACCCGCAGGAGGAAGGCGGCTGGCGCGAACAGCAGGAGATCGTGCTGACGCTGCTGCACGACGGCAGCTACCGTCGTCTGCGGTCGTGGATTAAAGAGCGCAGCCACAGCTATCCGGCGCACACCCTGGTCAACCACCTGTTTGTTCCTTTACGCCATCGCCTGCTTAGCCCCCAGCCGACGCTTATCGCGCTGCGCGGCATTCTCGACGGGGTCCTCATCAGCCACATTGCGCAAAGCCTGGCCAGCGCCTGGAAGCACCCCGGCAGCCACGCGCTGGTCGTGGGCTGGAACACCGGCGATATCGCCCGGCTGTGGCTGGAGGGCTGGGTGGCCAGCGAACAGGGCTGGCGGGTCGACGTCGTCGCCCACTCGCTGACGCAGATTCGCCCGGAGCTGTTCCCCGAGAGCACCCTGCTGGTGTGGTGCGGCGAAACGCCCGCTCCCGCCGAGCAGGAACAGCTGCTGGAGTGGCAGCAGCAAGGGCGCGCGATCTGGCTAAATAGCAATTAATGTTTCATTAACACCTGCGCTTCACCGTATAATCGCCCCGTTAACATCAGGAGCCTATTATGAAGCCAGCAAAAATTGCGGTTATTACCCTGTTCTTATTTATGGCTATCGGCGGGATCAGCGGCGTTATGCTTGCCGGTTACTCCTTTATCGTTCGCGGCGGTGTCGGCTGATTCGCTGATTCAGCCGCTCAAACCCACGATCGACCACGATCGCCGCCAGCGCCACCAGCAGCGCCCCTTGCAGCACATAGGCGGTATTAAACCCGCTCAGGCCGATAACAATCGGCGTGCCGAGGGTATTGGCCCCGACCGTTGAGGCAATCGTCGCCGTCCCTATATTGACGATCGTCGAAGTACGAATACCGGCCAGCATCACCGGTGCCGCCAGCGGCAGCTCGACTTTTACCAGCCTCTGCCAGCGGGTCATTCCCATTCCCTGCGCAACCTCAATAACCCCCGAGGGCACCGCGCTCAGGCCCGCCAGCGTGCCCTGCAGCACCGGCAGTATGCCGTACAGCGCCAGCGCAATCAGCGCCGGTTCCCAGCCAAACCCCAGAACCGGAACGGCAATCGCCAGAACCGCCACCGGCGGAAAGGTCTGCCCCATTGCGGCAATGGTCTCCACCAGCGGGCGAAATTCGCGGCCCGCGGGGCGCGTTACCGCAATCCCCGCCCCAACGCCGATAAGGGTTGCCGCGAGGCTGGAGAGCGCCACCAGCCAGCAGTGGGCGAGGGTCAGCGAAAGAAAGCTCTGCTGCTGATAGACCGGGCGCGGCAGTTCCGGAAACAGAGCGCTAAACAGCGGCGCGCTGTAGGGGAGCGCCAGCAGAATGGCGATAAACAGCGCCAGCAGCCACAGCAGCGGATCACGCAGAACCTTCATGCCGTACCTCCTCGCGCAGCAGATCGGCAAAATGCAGCGTCCCGCACGCGGCCCCCCGTTCATCCACCACCGGCAGCACCTCGCGACGGTGGGCCACGAACAGCGACAGCGCCTCGCGCAGCGTCATCGCCACGTTCAGGGTATCTCCGGCGAGACGTTCATCGCGGCGCAGATAGTCGGCGACGCCGCGCAGCGACAGCAGGCGAACGCCAAGCTCGCTGCGGCCAAAAAAGGTCTCGACAAAGTCATTCTTCGGCTGCAGCAGCATCTGCAGCGGCTCCCCCTGCTGCACGACTTCGCCGCCGTCCATCAGCACCAGGTGATCCGCCAGCCGCAGCGCTTCGTCAATATCGTGGGTGACCAGCACAATCGTGCGCCCCAGCAGCCGGTGAATACGGATCATCTCCTGCTGGAGCGCCTCGCGGGTCACCGGATCGAGCGCGCCAAAGGGCTCGTCCATCAGCAGAACCTCAGGATTTGCCGCCAGCGCCCGCGCCACGCCGACCCGCTGCTGCTGGCCGCCGGAAAGCTGATGCGGATAGCGCGCCCGCAGCGTGGCCTCCAGCCCCAGCAGCGCCATCAGTTCATCAACCCGCTCCGCCACTTTCCGCCGCGGCCACTTCTGCAGCTGCGGGACGGTGGCGATATTCTGCGCCACCGTCCAGTGGGGAAACAGGCCGATCGACTGGATGGCGTAGCCCATCCGCCGACGCAGCGCCAGCACCGGCTGCTCGCGGATATCCTGGCCGGCGAAGCGGATAGTGCCGCTGTCGTGCTCAACCAGCCGGTTGATCATCTTCAGCGTCGTCGACTTGCCCGAACCGGAGGTGCCGATCAGCACCGAGAACGCCCCCTCGCGCAGGTGCAGATTGAGGTTTTTCACCGCCGGCTGCCCGGCAAAAGATTTGTTTACGCCGTCAAATTCAATCACCCGCCTCTCCTTTTAGCAACGCGCCCCACAGCGCAAAAAGCGCATCCACCACCACCGCCAGCGCAATCGTCGGGATCACCCCAAGCAGCACCAGATCCAGGGCGCTGCTGAGCAGGCCCTGGAACACCAGAGCGCCGAATCCCCCGGCGCCGATCAGCGCGGCCACCACCGCCATGCCGACGGTTTGTACGCTTACCACCCGCAGGCTGCGCAGCAGTATCGGCAGCGCCAGCGGCAGCTGTACGTGCCAGAAGCGCTGGCCGCCGCTCATGCCCATCCCCGCCGCGCTTTCCAACGCTTCGCGCGGCACCTGCTGCAGGCCGGTGACCACCCCGCGCACCAGCGGCAGCAGAGCGTAGAGCACCAGCGCAATCAGCGCGGGCGCCGTTCCGGTGCCGGAGATACCGGCCTCAGCCAGCGCGGGAAAGCGGCGCGTCAGGCCGGCAAGCGGCGCGATCAGCAGGCCAAATAGCGCCACCGAAGGGATCGTTTGAATGACGTTGAGGCAGGTAAACACCGACGCCTGCCACCGCGGCTGCCGCCAGAGCCACACGCCCACCGGGACTCCGATGAGCAGAGCGGGCAGCAGCGTGCCGAGCAGCAGGAGCACATGCTGGCGCAGGGCATCGTCAAAGATATCCTGGCGGTTGGCGTACTCTTTTAGCAGCGATAGCGAGTCAAGCATCCCCGTCGCCAGCAGGATGCAGGGAATTAGCCAGATTTGCGCATTGAGCAGCCAGCGCCACAGCGCCCGGGCGGTCAGGCGCCGTATCGCATCGCTGGCCAGCAGCAGGCACAGCGCCAGCGAAAGCCACAGCCCGCTGCCCGGCGAAGTGCGCGCCAGCGACGACCCGCTTTGCGCCAGCTGTAGCGCCGCCTGCCCGGCCCCGAACCACAGCAGCGGCAGCAGCGCATCGGCTATCAGGAAGGTTAACAGCAGCGGTAAGCGCCCGGGCAGCGCGCAAAGCAGCAGTACGGCCATCGCCATGCCCAGCTGCGCGGCGGCCAGCCACGGCCAGCTCTGCCACAGCCAGCGCGCCTCTCCGGAGAGTAGCCGGTTCGGCGCATAGTTCACAAACGGCAGAGCCACCATCATCAGCAGTAAAAGCGCCAGCAGCAGCGAAACGCGGTTATAGCAACGAATAGCCACCAAAACCTACTTCAACAGCCCTTTTTGCTGCAGATAGTCTGCGGCAACTTTCTTCGCATCCAGCCCTTCCACCGCAATGCTGGCGTTGAGCTGCTGCAGCGTTTTTTCGTCAAGGCTGGCGAATACAGGCTGCAGCCACTGCGCCATATGCGGATAGGCCTTCAGCACCGCTTCGCGCACCACCGGCGCCGGGGCATAGATCGGCTGTACGCCTTTCGGGTCGCTCAGCGTTTGCAGCCCGAGCGCGGCCACCGGCCCGTCGGTACCATAGGCCATCGCCGCGTTGACGCCGGAGGTCTGCTGCGCCGCCGCCTTGATGGTCACCGCCGTGTCGCCGCCCGCCAGCGACAGCAGCTGGTTTTGATTAAGCTTGAAATCGTAGGCCTTTTCAAAGGCCGGGAGCGCATCCGGGCGTTCGATAAACTCGGCGGAAGCCGCCAGCTTGAATTCACCGCCCTTCTGCAGATAGCTGCTCAAATCGGCCAGCGAAGTGAGGTGGTTTTTTTGCGCCAGATCCTGGCGCACGGCGATGGTCCAGGTATTGTTGGCCGGCGCAGGCGTTAGCCAGATCAGCTTATTCTTCTCGGCGTCCAGGGTTTTGACCTTCTCATAACCCTGCTGCGCGTTTTTCCACGCCGGGTCGTTCTCCTGCTTAAAGAAGAAGGCCCCGTTGCCGGTATACTCGGGGTAAATATCTAATTCACCCGCGGTAATGGCGCCGCGTACCACCGGCGTGGTGCCGAGCTGAATTTTATTCACCGTCTTCACGCCGTGGCTTTCCAGAACCTGCAAAATAATATTGCCCAGCAGCGCCCCTTCGGTATCAATTTTTGAGCCAACTTTGACCGGCTCCGCCGCCTGCAGCGGCAGGCTCACCAGGGCCGCCAGCGCGAGGGCGCCCGACCATTTGCTTGCAATCATCATCCCGCTTCCCTCTTTAATTTGCGCTCCATTTACAGAAGCTTAAGAGAAAAGAGTAGCCCAAATGCGCAGTGAGAGGAAAAGAAAAGGCCGGTTACCCGGCCTGATAGAGAGTCAACGTCAGCGCGTCGCGCCCGCCTGAACTACAGCAATTCAAACTCACCCTGCTTCACGCGGGCAGAATCTACGCCGATAAAGACGTTGAATTTACCCGGCTCGGCGGCGTATTTCATTTTCTGGTTCCAGAACTTCAGCGCGTCGACCTCAATCGGGAAGCTGACGGTCTGGGTCTCGCCCGGCTTGAGGGTCACGCGCTTGAAGCCGCGCAGCATTTTCACCGGGCGGCTCATCGAGGCGGTAACGTCCTGCAGGTACAGCTGGATCACCGTCGCCCCTTCGCGCTTGCCGGTATTGGTTACCTGCACGCTGGCGGTCACGCTGCCGTCGGCCTGCATGGTCGGCGCCGACATTTTGACGTCGGATACGCTAAAGGTGGTGTAGCTCAGGCCGTAGCCAAACGGATAGAGCGGGCCGTTGGCCTCATCAAAGTAGCGCGAGGTGTACTTATTCGGCTTGTCGGCGTTGTAGGGACGACCGGTATTGAGGTGGCTGTAGTAGACCGGGATCTGCCCCACCGAGCGCGGGAACGACATCGGCAACTTGCCGGACGGATTCGCGTCGCCGAACAGGACGTCGGCGATGGCGTTGCCGCCTTCGGTGCCGGCGAACCAGGTCTCCAGAATCGCGTCAGCCTGCTGATCCTCTTTGACCAGCGCCAGCGGGCGGCCGTTCATCAGCACCAGCACCAGCGGTTTACCGGTGGCTTTGAGGGCGCTGATTAAATCGCGCTGGCTCTGGGGCAGAGTGATATCGGTGCGGCTGGAGGCTTCGTGCGCCATCCCCTGCGCTTCGCCGACAACCGCGACGACCACGTCAGACTGCTTCGCGGCGGCGACCGCCTCGTCGATCATCGCCTGCGGCGAGCGCGGATCGATCTGCACCGCTTTCTCATACAGGTTGAGGAAATCAACGATGCCTTTATCGTCAGTCACGTTGGCGCCGCGGGCGTATACCACCTTACCGCGATCGCCGAGCGCCGTTTTAATCCCGGTGAGCACGGTAACCGACTGATCGGCAACGCCTGCCGCCGACCAGCTGCCCATCATGTCCCGCTTGCTGTCAGCCAGCGGCCCGATAACCGCAACGGTGCCCGATTTTTTCAGCGGCAGCGTCTCAAGACGGTTTTTCAGCAGTACCAGGCTTTCGCGCGCCACTTCCCGGGCCTCTTTACGATGCAGGCGGCTTTCGGCGTTGGTGTCCTGCGGGTCTGACTCCTTCGGTCCCAGGTGGCTGTACGGATCGTTAAACAGCCCCATATCGTATTTGACGTTGAGCACGTGGCGCGTCGCGTCGTCCAGCTCCGCCATCGTCACCTTGCCGGACTTCACCAGATCCGGCAGGTATTTGCTGTAGTACTCGTCGCTCATGCTCATATTGATGCCGGACTTCAGCGCCACGCGCACCGCGTCTTCCGGGTCGGAAGCAACGCCGTGTTTGATCAACTCTTTAATCGCGCCGTGGTCGGAAACGGTAATGCCCTTAAAGCCCCAGTCGTCGCGCAGCACCTCTTTTAGCAGCCACGCATCGGAGGTGGCCGGCGTACCGTTGAGCGAGTTAAGCGCCACCATTACCGCGCCGCTGCCGGCATCCAGCCCCGCTTTGTACGGCGGCATATAGTCGTTGAACAGGCGCTGCGAGCTCATATCGACGGTGTTGTACTCTTTACCGCCCTCCACCGCGCCGTAGGCGGCGAAGTGCTTCACGCTGGTCATCACCGAGTAGCGGTCCGCCGGGCTTTTGCCCTGCATCGACTCAACCATCGCTTTGCCCATCATGGTGGTTAAATAGGTATCTTCGCCAAAGCCTTCCGAGGCGCGTCCCCAGCGCGGATCGCGGGAGACGTCCACCATCGGCGCCCAGGTCATGTTGAGGCCATCGTCGGCGGCCTCATAGGCCGAAATGCGCCCGACGGTATTCACCGCGTCGAGGTTAAAGGAGGAGGCCAGGCCGAGGCTTATCGGGAAGACGGTGCGCTGGCCGTGAAGCACGTCGTAGGCAAAGAATAGCGGAATTTTCAGCCGGCTGAGCTGCATCACCTGGTCCTGCATCACGCGGATATCCGAGCGGGTCACGGTGTTGAAGATCGCCCCGACCTGGCTCTCTTTGATCATCTCGCGGATCGCCTCTTTCGGGTTATCCGGGCCGACGCTGATCAGCCGCAGCTGGCCGATCTTTTCGTCTACCGTCATTTTTTTCAGCAGTTCGCTGACGAAGGCATCCCGCGCCTGCGGAGTCAAAGGATGGTTGCCGAACAGTTCATCCGCCAGCGCGGGTTGCAGCGCCAGGCTAACGGCGAGGCCTACAGTACAGAGCCATTTCATGGTTATCTCTCTTTTCTTCCAGTAGCGAGGATTTTGGCGAAACCTATACTCTATCAATTTCGAGCCGGGGGACTCATCGTCCCGGCGCCGGCCCGCACAGGGCGAGGCTGGCGGCGCGCGCAGCTTGTAAGACGACAAGTATAATAAAAACCGCAGTTTGCCATAAACATAGGCGAGACGCCTGTAGAAAGCTCGGCTTCTGCTCTGATTTTTCGAAACATTCATGCACCAAATTGTCATACAAAGCGCTATTCTTAGTGCAGAGTTTTTTGTCCCACCACAAGGAGTGGATCATGTCATCTGCAGCAACACCACATAACAACGCTTTTCTGACCGAGCTGGCGAGACTGGTTGGCTCCTCGCACCTGTTAACCGACCCGGCAAAAACCCAGCGCTATCGCAAAGGGTTTCGTTCCGGCCACGGCGATGCGCTGGCCGTGGTTTTTCCCGGAACGCTGCTGGAACTCTGGCGGGTGCTGAGCGCCTGCGTGGAAGCCGATAAAATTATTTTAATGCAGGCTGCGAATACCGGCCTCACCGAAGGCTCCACCCCGAACGGCAACGATTACGATCGCGACATCGTGATTATCAGCACCCTGCGCCTGGACAAGCTGCATCTGCTGGGTAAAGGCGAGCAGGTGCTGGCATTCCCGGGCACCACGCTCTATTCACTGGAGAAAGCGCTGAAGCCGTTTGGCCGCGAGCCGCACTCGGTGATTGGCTCCTCCTGCATCGGCGCATCGGTTATCGGCGGCATCTGCAATAACTCCGGCGGCTCGCTGGTCCAGCGCGGCCCGGCCTATACCGAGATGTCGCTGTTTGCGCAGATTGATGAGCAGGGCAAGCTGCGCCTCGTTAACCATCTGGGCATCGACCTCGGCAGCACCCCGGAGCAGATCCTCAGCAGCCTCGACGACGATCGAATTAAAGATGAAGACGTCCTTCACGACGGCCGCCACGCCCACGATCATGATTACGTCACCCGCGTACGCGACGTCACCGCCGACACGCCGGCGCGCTACAACGCCGACCCCGATCGCCTGTTTGAGTCTTCGGGCTGCGCCGGCAAGCTGGCGGTCTTTGCCGCCCGTCTGGACACCTTCCCGGCGGAAAAGCGCCAGCAGGTGTTTTACATCGGCAGCAACAGGCCTGAAGTGCTGACCGAAATCCGTCGTCATATTCTTGCTGAATTTAAAAATCTGCCGGTGGCGGGGGAATATATGCACCGCGATATCTACGATATCGCCGAGCGCTACGGCAAAGACACCTTCCTGATGATCGACAAGCTCGGCACCGACAAAATGCCGTTCTTCTTCACCATGAAGGGCCGCACCGATGCGCTTCTGGAGAAGGTATCGCTGTTTAAACCGCACTTCACCGACCGCTTTATGCAAAAGATCGGTCACGTTTTCCCGGCGCACCTGCCGGAGCGAATGAAAACCTGGCGCGATAAATATGAGCATCACCTGCTGCTGAAGATGGCGGGCGACGGCGTCGAGGAAGCCCAGGCGTGGCTGACGGAGTACTTTAAACAGGCCGAGGGCGATTTCTTTGTCTGTACGGCGGAAGAAGGCAGCAAGGCGTTCCTGCACCGCTTCGCCGCGGCGGGGGCCGCCATTCGCTACCAGGCCGTTCACGCCGACGAGGTGGAGGATATTCTGGCGCTGGATATCGCGCTGCGCCGCAACGACACCGAGTGGTTTGAGCATCTGCCGCCCGACATCGACGACCAGCTGGTCTATAAGCTCTACTACGGCCACTTTATGTGCCACGTCTTCCACCAGGATTACATCGTCAAGAAAGGCGTGGATGCCCACGAGCTGAAGGAGAAAATGCTGGCGCTGTTAAAAGAGCGCGGCGCGCAGTATCCCGCCGAGCACAACGTCGGGCATCTTTACGAAGCGCCGGAGAGCTTAAAGCAGTTCTACCGCCAGAACGATCCGACCAACAGCATGAACCCGGGGATCGGCAAAACCAGCAAGCAAAAATACTGGGGCGAGCGCCAGGAGAGCGACGGCAGCGCCTCGTAGGCGCAGCAGCAGAGGCCAACCGCCGAACCCATTCGGCTTATCCGTCGCCAGCGGGCGGGTGGGCCGAAGGGCTATTCATCTACCGGGGTTATGTATTACGCTGCATGCCGAAGAAAACGCGTCTCCGGTAAACCTGGCTTAAGGAGCCCCACCATGTCCGAAGCGGATATGTTACACAGCGCTGAATTAGAAATCCGCGAAGCCCTGCCCGATGATGCTCACGCCATCGCCGCGCTGTACGTCTGGCACGTGCTGAATGGGCGCGCCTCCTTTGAGGATATTCCCCCCACCGTCGACGAAATGCGCAAGCGGATTAAAACCGTACGCGACAACGGGCTGCCGTGGCTGGTAGCGCTGTGGCGTGGGAGCATTGTCGGCTACTGCTACGCCACCTTTTACCGCCCTCGCCCCGCCTATCGCTACACCCTCGAAGAGTCGATTTACGTCGAGTCGGGCATGGGCGGGCGCGGTATCGGCAGCGCCCTGCTGTCACAGTTGATCGCGAAGTGCGAACAGGGTCCGTGGCGGCAAATGCTGGCTATTATCGGCGACGGGCACAATAACGCCGGCTCGCTGGCGATCCACAAAAAATTTGGCTTTAGCGTGGCGGGCCAGCTGCGCAGCGTGGGCTACAAGATGGGCGACTGGCGGGATACCTTAATTATGCAGCGTCGGCTTGGCGACGGCGACCTGACGATCCCGGAGTAGCTTCTGGCGAAAACCGGGAGCGGCGCTTGCGCAGAGCGCGCAAAAGCGCCAGTCCGGGCAATTCCCCGAACTGGCCGCTTATTATGGCCGAGTTTGGGGGCCGATTAGTCGTTCTGCGCGGTCTGCGCGCCGCCTTTCAGCATCGCATCCGCCATCTGCGCTTCGCGCTGCTTTTTATAGCTCAGAGCAGAAGCCGGCACCGGCATCACCTTCCCGGTTTCAATCCACGTCCGCAGACGGCTGGCGTCGGCAAAGTGCGTATATTTGCCAAAGGCGTCCATCACCACCAGCGCCACCGGGCGCTGATTAATCACCGTGCGCATGATCAGGCAGTGGCCCGCGGCGTTGGTAAAGCCGGTTTTGGTCAGCTGAATATTCCAGTTATCGCGATACACCAGATGGTTGGTGTTGCGGAACGGCAGCGTGTAGGCCGGCTGGGCGAAAGTGGCCATATCCTCTTTGGTGGTGCTCAGCTGACCAATCAGCGGATACTGCTCGGTCGCAATCAGCAGCTTAGTCAGATCGCGCGCGGTCGAGACGTTATGGATCGACAGGCCGGTCGGCTCGACGTAGCGGGTATGGGTCATGCCCAGCGCCTGCGCCTTGGCGTTCATCGCGCGAATAAAGGCGTCATAGCCGCCGGGGTAATGGTGAGCGAGGCTCGCGGCGGCGCGGTTTTCCGAAGACATCAGCGCCAGCAGCAGCATGTTACGGCGGCTGATTTGGCTGTTCAGGCGCACGCGTGAATAGATGCCCTTCATTTCGGGGGTGTGGCTGATGTCCACGCTCAGCATCTCGTCCAGCGGCAGATGGGCATCAAGTACCACCATGGCGGTCATCACTTTGGTGATGGAGGCCATCGGGCGAACCAGATCCGGCTGGCTCTGGTAGACAATTTTTTTACTCGCAAGATCGACAATCATCGCGCTACCGGAAGCGATATCCGGCTGCATGGCGTGAACGGTCGCGGGGGTTTTTGCTATCGCCTGGGGCGCAAAAGGAACAGCCAGTAGCAAAGTCAGGCTGAGCAAAGAAACTCGAAATTTCGGCATGGTGAGCATTCTGAAAAGTATTTTTGCACGTTATACACGTACGCTGCGCCGCTGAATCAAAAACGACGCTGGCAAAAGCCATCATACCGCGCCACAGCCGCGCCTGGCTAATAAGAATAGTGAGCAAATGCTGCATTGCCAGCATAAAAATCCATTTATGCTGGCAATGTATGTTATTAGAAAAGCCGGTAACCGTAGCCCCAGAGGATAACGGTTATTGCCAGCAGCACTTCCAGCACCAGCACCCCGATTGCGAGGGTGGAGCTGGCAAAGCTTAGCCCCTCTTCACGATTAATACTCAGGAAGGTTGGGATCCCGAGATAGAGCAGATAGCCGGTGTAGAACAGCGCCACCGTGCCGACAAACGCGCATAGCCACACCAGCGGATAGAGCGCCACGATCCCGCTTAGAAACAGCGGCGTAGCGACATAGCCGGCAAACACCATGCAGCGTTTTAGCGAAGGTCGCTGCGGATAGCTTCTCGCCATCCACCAGATAACCCGCCCCATCACCGCCACCCCGGCCAGCATCACGGCATAAAACAGCACCGCGAGCGCCAGCCCGGTGAACAACGACGGTTTTATCACGGTGCCATCGCCGAAGTTCCAGCCCAGCTGCGTGGTACCAATAAACGCGCAGATAACCGGAACCGCCGCCATGATCAGCACGTGGTGCGTGTAGTGATGCGAAATCGTTTCGTTTTCGCTCTTGATAACGCTCATCTCTTGATTCGGATGAGAGAAAAGTCCCCAGACATGGTTCATAGCGTCCCCCTTGTCACGGCCTCGTACAGCAGTGATACAAGTATAATTCACCCTGAGAGATTATTTTGTGTACAGCGATAAAAAGGCACTTAACCTTATTTTAAGCGCCAGGGTGTATGCTTAGGCTTTAGGATAAATACGTCGCGTCATTCAGGATGGTTAAGACTGGCGGCCGGGTCTGGCACAGGCCACGCGCCAGCGTTAGCTGAAAAATGCCGCGCGGAGGGAGAATTTTTTGTATGGATATCAATAACCTGATTTCCCATTATGGTTACGCTGCGCTGGTCATCGGCAGCATAGCGGAAGGCGAAACTATCACCCTCCTTGGCGGAGTGGCCGCGCATCAGGGCTTATTGAAGTTTCCGCTGGTGGTCATCTCCGTAGCGCTTGGCGGGATGATCGGCGATCAGCTGCTGTATCTGCTGGGCAGGCGCTTTGGCGGCCGGCTGCTGCGACGCTTTTCCCGTCAGCAGGCGCGGATCCGTAAGGCGCAGCGCATGATCCAGCGCCGCCCCTATCTGTTCGTCATCGGGACGCGCTTTATGTACGGTTTTCGCATCATCGGGCCGCTGCTGATCGGCGCCAGCCGCCTGCCGCCGAAGGTCTTTCTGCCGCTCAATATCCTGGGAGCGATTGTCTGGGCGCTGCTATTTACCACGCTCGGCTATCTGGGGGGAGAAGCCATTGGCCCGTGGCTGCATCATCTTGACGGCCATCTCAAGCATGCGATCTGGCTGATCCTCGCGGTTGTGCTGGCGATCGCCGCGCACTGGTGGCTAAAGCGCCGCGAGGCGCAAAGGAAAGAGTAAGCGGCCACCCCGGCCAGCGTCGCCGCCGGGGAAAAGAGGATTACTTCGCGGCCTGGCGATAGCCGCCGCCCAGCGCGGAGGTCAGCTGAATGCTGGCGTCGAGCCACTGGCCGTGCAGGCGAAGCGCGGAAATCCGCTCTTCGAGCGCCGGCAGCTTCGCCATGCTCACTTTCGAACCCGGCAGAAGCCCGGCATTCATCCGCTCCTGCGCCAGATCCACCATCCGCCGGGCGTCTTTTTCGACCTGCTGCTGCTGCTGGTTTTTCTCCATCAGGGTCTCAACCTGGCTTGCCGCCTTCGCCACCTGGTTCACCGCGCCAACGACCGCTTTATTGTACTTTGCCACCGACAGCTTGTTCTGCTCGCTGACGATATCCAGGCTGGCGTTCAGGCGACCGCTATCAAAGATCGGCAGCGTCAGGCCCGCTGAGAGCCCCATCTGCTGCGCCGAATGGCGGAACAGATCGCTTAAGTGCAGGGCATCCTGCTGCAGGAAGCCCATCAGGTTAATATCCGGATAGAATGCCGCTTTCGCCGCATCCACCTCGCTTAAAGAGGCTTCGATATACCAGTGCGCCTCCTGCAGGTCCGGGCGGCGCGCCAGCAGCTCGTAGCCCAGCTCGCCCGGCATTTGCGTGCTGACGGCGGGCAAAGGGGCCGGGCGGAGGTTCAGCCCCTGGCTCTGGCCGTTGGTCAAGGCCATCAGACGCGCCTCAATCTCCTTCATGCTGCCGGCCACATCGGCCAGATGCTGATCGGTTTTACTGACGTTGATATCGTTCTGCGCCCCTTCGACCGAGTTGGTGATCCCGCGCTGGTACAGCGACCGATCGACGCTGACGATATTGTTCTGCTCATCCTTCAGCTGCCGCAGCACCTCCTTCACCGCCGCCTCGGTCTGCCACTGCCAGTAGAGCCGCGCCACGCTGCTGGCCAGCAGCTCCCGGGTTTGCGCCTGCTCGGCCATCTGAGCCTTCACTTCGCCGATGCGGGCCTTTACCAGCGCGCGATTTTTACCCCACAGATCCAGATCCCAGCCCGCCGTCAGGCCGAAGGTGCCGTTGGTGTACCACGGACCGGTATTGCCATCGGTATCGGTAGCAAAAGGGCCCATCAGCCCCTCTGAGGACATTTTCTGCCGCTCAACGTTGGCGGAAAAGTCCATCTCCGGGCCAAGGTTGGCCTGCGACATACGCGCCTGAGCTTCCGCCAGCCTGATGCGCCGATCGGCTATTTGCATATCCGGCGCGTTGGCTAAGGCTCGCTGAATCAGGCCGTTCAGCTGCGGATCGCGGTAATCCTGCCACCAGTTCTCCTGCGGCCAGCCGTTTTTCACGCTGGCAGGCAGCTCCGTAGCCACATGGGATGCAGGAGCCTGCTGCTGCTGCGGGGCGCCGGTATCGTGTGACGGCGCGCAGCCAGCCAGCGCAATGACCAGGGGCAGCCCGGCGAGGACGCGTTTGCTCGGATTCAGGTTCATGAGATAGGTCAGATGACTTAATAGGGTCGGTTATAATAAGTTAATCGCCCTCGCGCCGTTAAGTAAAGCGTGTGGCCAGCCAAATCAGATGGTTAAAAATAGATAAATGAATTCACGGAGTGAACATGAGCCAGAATATTTACGACGATCCGCGCTTTTTCGCCGGATACGCGACCCTCGACCGTTCGGTAAAGGGCCTTGACGGCGCGCCCGAGTGGGCCGCCATTCAGCAGATGCTGCCGCCTTTATCCGGCCTGCGGGTCGTCGATCTCGGCTGCGGCTACGGCTGGTTCTGCCGCTGGGCTCGCGATCGCGGGGCGGCTCAGGTGAGCGGACTGGATCTATCCAACCGCATGCTCGACCGCGCGCGCGAAATGAGCGTGGGTCAGGATATTGACTACCGCTGCGCCGATCTGCAAACGCTGACGCTGCCCGCCAACAGCTGCGAACTGGTCTATAGCTCGCTGGCCCTGCACTATCTTCCGGAGGTGGCCCCGCTGTTCGCCACCGTTTATCAGGCGTTAACCGCCGGCGGCACGCTGGTGTTTTCCGCCGAACATCCGGTCTATACCGCGCCGCTGCGTCAGGGCTGGCAGGAAGATGCCGATGGGCAAAAAAGCTGGCCGGTCAGCCACTATCAGCAGGAGGGTGAGCGCATCAGCAACTGGTTTGCCGATGGGGTAAAAAAACAGCACCGCAAGCTCGCCAGCTGGATAAACCTGCTGATTGCCGCCGGCTTCGTGATTGAGCATCTCGACGAGTGGGGGCCGACGGCGGAGCAAATTGCCGCCCAGCCGGGCCTCGATGAAGAAAAAGAACGGCCGATGATCTTTTTACTGCGCGCGCGTAAACCGGCGTAACCGGCAGGCGGCCCGGCGCGTGCGGGCCGCGAGCGGCTTACTCTTTCAAACTACCGCCGTTGCTGGCAATGACCTCTTTGTACCAGTAAAAGCTCTTCTTCCTGCTGCGCGCCAGCGTCCCCTTTCCCTGGTCGTCACGATCGACGTAAATAAAACCGTAGCGCTTGGAGAGCTCGGCCTTCGAGGCGCTCACCAGGTCGATTGGCCCCCAGCTGGTGTAGCCCATCAGCTCGACGCCGTCGTCGATAGCCTCCCGCACCTGCAGGAGATGATCGTTCAGGTAGGCGATCCGGTAGTCATCATTAATGCTGCCGTCGGCTTCAACCTTATCTTTCGCGCCGAGGCCATTTTCAACGATAAACAGCGGCTTTTGATAGCGATCCCACAGGACGTTAAGCAGCGTACGCAGGCCCAGCGGGTCGATTTGCCAGCCCCACTCCGAGCTCGCCAGGTGCGGGTTGGGCACCATGCTGAGAATGTTGCCGCGCGCCTTTTTATTCAGCTCTTCATCGGCGGTCACGCAGCCGGTCATATAGTAGCTAAAGGAGATAAAATCGACGGTCTCTTTCAGCGCCGCGCGGTCGGCGTCGGTTATCTCAAGGCTGATATCCTGCTCGCGGAAATAGCGCAGCATATAGCCCGGATAGGCGCCACGGCACTGCACGTCGCCGAAGAACTGCCAGCTGCGGTTCTGCTGCAGGGTTTCAAAGATATCTTCAGGACGGCAGCTGAGCGGATACATCAGGCCGCCGAGCAGCATATTGCCGATCTTCCCGTCTTCGACTATCTCGTGGCAGGCCTTAACCGCCAGCGCGCTTGCTACCAGCTGATGATGTATCGCCTGGTAGACCGCCGCTTTGCTGCTGCCTTCCGGCAGGCCGACCCCGGTCATCGGCGCATGCAGGGACATGTTGATTTCGTTAAAGGTTAGCCACAGCTTGACCTTATGCTGATAGCGGGAAAACACCGTGCGCGCATAGCGCTCAAAGAAGCCGATAACCTCGCGGCCGCCCCAGCCGCCGTAGTTTTTCACCAGCGCCCACGGCATTTCGTAATGCGACAGCGTCACCAGCGGAGTGATGTTGTGCTGCGCCAGCTCATCAAACAACCGGTCATAGAAGGCCAGTCCGGCTTCGTTCGCTTCGCTATCATCGCCGTTGGGGAAAATACGCGTCCAGGCAATCGACACCCGCAGGCAGTTAAAGCCCATCTCCGCGAACAGGCTGATATCTTCCGGGTAGCGGTGGTAGAAATCGATGGCGATATCTTTGATGCCGCTGTCGCCGGCAGCGCGCTCAACCACGTCGCCGAATACGCCGTGCGGCTGGACATCTGACGTGGATAACCCTTTCCCCTCTTCCAGATACGCCCCTTCCACCTGGTTTGCCGCGGTCGCGCCGCCCCATAAAAACGTTTTTGGGAATGTCTTCATCTCTCTCTCCTGTGATTAATGGCTGACGGACAGCAGCGGCTGGCCCGCGTCAACCACGCTGCCAGATACAATATCAACGCTGCGATAGCCGTCGCTGTTACTGATAATTATCGGGGTAGCCAGGTCATAGCCGGCATCCAGAATCGCCTGGCGATCGAACTCAAGCAGCAGGTCGCCGGCCTTCACCTTATCCCCTTCTTTCACGTGGGCGGTAAAGGGCGCGCCGTTAAGCTTAACGGTGTCGATACCGACATGGATCAGCAGCTCAATTCCGCCGTCGCTGAGTAAGCCAATCGCGTGTTTGGTCTGAAATAAAGAGGCCACTTCGCCAGAGAACGGGGCGATGACCTTGCCGGTGGCGGGAATAATCGCCACCCCCTGCCCCAGCAGGCCGCTGGCGAAGGTGCCGTCGGGAACCTGATCCAGCGCCAGAACGCTGCCGGACATCGGCGCCAGAATATCGTTTTCGCCTGCCGGAGCGGTGACGACAGCGGCCTGCTCCTCGCGACTCTTCGGCAGCCCGGCGACAAAGGTCAGCGCGCAGGAGATAACCAGCGCGGCAACCATACCGATCGCGCCGCCCCACAGGGTGGCGTCAATGCCCTGCGGCGGGATCATCTGCGCAAGGGTGAAAATGTTGGCAAAGCCGAAGGAGTAAACGTGGCTGTCGCTGAAACCGACAATCGCCCCGCCGATCGCCCCGGCCACGCAGCCGAAGATAAACGGGCGACGCAGCGGCAGGTTCAGGCCATAGATCGCCGGTTCGGTGATGCCAAAAATCCCCGCGGAGATAGCCGACCCGGCCAATACTTTTTGCCGCGCATCGCGGGTGCGCAGGAAAATCCCCAACGCAGCCCCCACCTGCCCCATCACCGCCGGCAGCAGCATCGGCATCATCGAATCCTGGCCGAGCACCGTCAGGTTGTTGATCATCAGCGGGATCAGCCCCCAGTGCAGACCAAAGATCACGCACACCTGCCACAGCGCGCCCATTGCGGCTCCTGCCAGCCACGGCGCAACCGCGTAGATAATCTGGTAACCGTGGGCCAGCAGCTGGCTCAGCCAGGTGGCAACCGGGCCGATAGCCAGGAAGGTGAGCGGCACCACCACCGCCAGGCAAATGGCCGGTGTGAAGAAGTTTTTCATCGATGACGGCAGCACCGCGTTACTGCGTCGCTCCAGCCAGCAGCTGGCCCACGAGGCGAGAATTATCGGAATAACCGACGAGCTGTAGTTGATAAAGGTCACCGGTATGCCGAGGAAATGCGCCGTGCCGGCCCCCGACGCCTGGCTGGCGTCAAAAGCCTGAATCATGAGCGGGTGGGTTAACGCCCCGCCGATAACCATAGTGATAAACGGATTGCCGCCAAATTTTTTACCGGCGGTATAGCCTAAAAAGAGCGGGAAGAAGAAGAACAGCGCGTCGCTGGCGGCAAACCAGATCTGATACGTTGCCTGCTGCGGAGTCAGCCAGCCGCACACGACCGCCAGCGCCAGCATCCCCTTGAGGATCCCCGACGCCGCCAGGACGCCGATAAACGGAGTGAAGATGCCGGACACCACATCAATAACCTGGCCGAGAATCGAGGTTTTTTCCCCTGTTTCCGCCACCGGCTCGCTATCGTCGGTCAGCCCGGCTTCGCTGCGAACCGCCTGCCAGACGTCGTGGACATGATTGCCGATCACCACCTGAAACTGACCGCCGCTTTCGACCACCATAATGACGCCCGGATTCATCTTCAGCCCTTCCGCGTCCGCTTTTTTATTCTCTTTAAGCTTAAAGCGCAGCCGTGTAGCGCAGTGAACCAGACTCACTATATTCGCTTTGCCACCAACCCGGCTAAGAATATCCTGCGCGAGTGCTTTATATTCCATGCTGTTTTCCTTGACTTCAGCTGCCCTCAGGCAGCCCGTGACTGAGTGTTAAAATAAAAAAAACCCGAGAACAACGCCGGATGGCGTCGCGCTCAGGTTTTGCCTGCGTTATGCAGTAACAATCCAATTTTTGGTCGCTGGGGGCTAACGCCCCTCTTTTCTTACCCGTTCAATATGAATGGCAAGAAACATAATCTCTTCCGTCGTCAGCTGCCGCTGATAGCTTTTCTGCAGATGTCGGGCCACGGTTTCCGCACACTTCCACGCCCTGGCGTAGTTGTCCTTCACCGCGCTGTGCAGCGTCACGTCATCATCTTCCACCACCGTGCGGGTCAGCATCCGCTGGGCGAAAAACTTCAGATGGGTGACAAAGCGCTGGTAGCTTAACGACTCTTCGTCATAATTCAGCTGCAGCTGATACTTCACCAGCTGCAGAATTTCCTGCATCACCCGGGTGACGTGCATCACTTCCGGCATTTCGCTGTTGAGCTGGGCGGTGACCAGATGCAGGGCTATAAACCCGGCCTCGTCTTCGGCCAGCTCGACGCCGAGCCGCCGGGCAATAATCGCCCGCGCCTCCTGCCCCAGCTCAAACTCTTTCGGATACAGCCGCTTAATTTCCCACAGCAGGACGTTGCGGATGGTCACGCCGTTTTTCTGCCGTTCAATGGCGAAGTGGCAGTGATCGGTCAGGGTGATATACAGGCTCTCCTGCAGTTTGCCCAGCCGCCCGCGCGCCAGCTCAATAATTCGGTCGCAGGTGGTCATCACTTCCAGCGGTATCTGACTGAGCAACTCTCCTAAACGGCCGACCAGCTCATCGCTCTGCAGCGCGAAGACCTTTTCAATTTTACTTTCATCCAGCGAGTCACCGACGCGTTTCTGAAAGGCGAGCCCTCGCCCCATCACCACCTGCTCGCGCTGCTGCTCGTCGAGAATAACCACCACATTGTTATTAAGAACTTTGGCGATTTGCATATGAACCCCGGAAACAAAAAAACCTGACTCCCGACAGATGCCAGGAAATCAGGTTTTGCCTGCCTAAGCAGTAGCAATCCAACTCCCGCACTGTAGCAACTTCTTTCTTTGTCTCAACTGCCCAGGCGGAAAAACGTGATACAGATCGCGACTAATAGCGTATCGCCGCGGCGTTTTTTAGAAGGTCACCACCGTTTTCCACTCCACCACCCACGCATCCTGGGTCTCGGCGACGCCGCCGGGACGGTGCCAGTACTGCAGGCCGGGCTGCAGCTCAAGCCAGGAAACCGGGCGGAAGCGGTAATAGAGTTCGGCGTTCAGCGAATGTCCGGCAACCGGCTGATAGCTGGCATCATAGTAGTCCGTGGCGCCGCTGATTTGGTTCATATAGCGCTGATTGCGCGCGTAGCTATCGCTCATATCCATCCAGGTCAGGCCAAAGCCGATCCAGTCCGCCGGTCGGGCGTCAAACAGGCCGCGATAGCGCATCGAGGCGGCCACGGCGGTATGGATGTAGTTGCTACGCTGGTCGCTATAGCTGCCGCTCAGCGACAGGCTCATCCCGCGGTCAGGATCGTCGGCGTGCCGGGTTACCTGTTGGTTCATGCCGCCATACAGGAACCAGGTCCGGTTATGCTGCGCGTAGCCTTCGGGGTCCGTCGCGCCGGGGCCGCCGGATTTCCCGTAATATAAATCGCTCTGCGGCGCGTTGGTGAACAGCACGCCGAGGTTATACGCGCCCGACAGGCCGTTAATCGTCGGACGAGCCTCAATCTCCAGCGGCAGCAGCACGCCTTTACTGCCCTTCGTAGACCAGCTCCACGCATGGCTACGGGAAGCGGCCTGCGGGTTCTGCTCCATCACTCCCCCTTTCAGGGTGAGCGTCGGCATCAGCTTATATTCGAAGGTGGTCCCCCAGGTATGCACGTTCCAGTTATTCCACGTCAGCGAGTTGGCGGATTTACCGCCGCACTGCGAGAGCAGCTGGAAGTCGCAGGGAATGATCTGATCGAACGTTTGCACTTTGTTCATCATGCCAATTCGCCAGGTCAGGCGCCGGTCGTCAAAGCTGCGGGCAAAGGTTAGCCAGCCGAGGCGGGTAATGGACTGCCCGCCCCAGCTCTCCTGGGAGAGATCGTTAAAGTTAACCCGCGGATCCTGCAGCCGTTTGGTGGTCAGATTATCGTTGTGGTTGCGGTTCACGATATTACCTTCGATGCGCGCGTCCGGGATCCCGGTCCAGCGCTCAAGATCCTGGTTAAAGGTCAGCGCAACCTGGTCGATATAGGCCAGATGCTTATCATGGTTATAGCCGCCGCCGGCGTTATAGCCCATTTCATTGAGATAACCGAGGTTATAATTAAACCCACGATCCTCAAGTATCGGGCGAATCCCAAACATATCACCGAGCAGGCCTTTTTGCGGGCTTTCAAAACCTAATACGGTACCGTTCCACGGCGGCGTTTCGGCAGCCAACGCCGCCGGCGTCAATAGTGAAAATGCCAGTAAAGATAGCAGGCGATTTATTTTTTGGTCATTCATAGATATATCCAACCTGACTGAGTAGGAGTAATAGCTGTCCGCAGGCAATAACTTTGCCCGTTTTTATTTTATTTTTTTATTTTTGAAGAAAGGAGCGTTGTCGGTCATTAAACCGCTTAGCCGCATCGCACCTTTACTTACAACTCATTGTTTTATTTAATAATTAAACTCCCCATAAATTGAAGGCAAAAAAAAACCTAAGCACTCCCCACCACGGATGGCGGAAGTGCTTAGGTTTTGCCTGTAATCAGTAGCAACCCTGAATATTAGAACTGCACACTATCACTCTCTTTATGAAATTCCCATCAGCAGAAACTTCCTGAGTAATAATTTGTGAGCGAATTAACAATCCTGAGATTAATAACGGGCAATAGCGGCGGCAATCTCAGCAGAGGTTTTTAGGGTGCGAATCTCATTAAATACCTCCAGCGCTTCAGTATATTCTTTACGTAAATAGCTGAGCCACTGCTTGATACGCGCCACGTGATACAGGCCGGTATCGCCCTGCTTTTCCAGACGGGTATATTTCTGGAGCAGCAGCACGACCTGCGGCCACGGCATCCGCGGTTCGTTGTATTTTATCACCCGGCTCAAATTCGGCACGTTAAGCGCTCCCCGGCCAATCATCACCGAGTCGCAGCCGGTGGCCGCCAGGCACTCCTGCGCGCTTTGCCAGTCCCAGATTTCGCCGTTGGCCACCACCGGGATCGTCAGGCGGCGGCGGATTTCGCCGATCGCCTGCCAGTTGATGCTCTCCGCCTTATAGCCCTCTTCTTTGGTTCGCCCGTGAACCACCAGCTCGCTGGCTCCCGCCTGCTGCACGGCATCGGCAATTTCAAACCGCCGCCCGGAGCTGTCCCAGCCGAGGCGCACTTTTACCGTCACCGGCAGGTGGTCAGGTACCGCTTCACGCATTGCCTTCGCGCCGCGATAAATCAGCTCCGGGTCCTTCAGCAGCGTCGCGCCGCCGCCGCTGCCGTTAACCAGCTTTGACGGGCAGCCGCAGTTCAGGTCAACGCCCCACGAGCCGAGCTCCACCGCCCGGGCGGCGTTCTCCGCCAGCCACTGCGGATATTGTCCGAGCAGCTGCACGCGCACGCGGGTTCCGGAAGGCGTCCGGCTGTGGTGATGCAGCTCCGGGCAGAGCCTGTAAAACGATTTTGCCGGCAGCAGCTGGTCCACCACGCGCAAAAACTCGGTGATGCAAAGATCGTAATCGTTGACTTCGGTCAGCAGCTCGCGCACCAGCGAATCGAGCACGCCTTCCATCGGCGCCAGTAATACCCGCATATTGTTATTCATTGCCCGGAAAAAAAGAGGCGCTATGTTAGCGCCTCTACGTGCCGGTTGAAAGGGCCCCGTGCGGGTTTTCCCGCCCCTCGTTGCGCAGGCTACGGCCCGCGGCCTGCGCTAGCGCGGCTGCAGGCAGTTATCCTCCTTCCAGCCGTACAGCCACTCGATGCCGCGATAGAACTCAGCCTGGGTTTTGCCCTTCCACAGCAGGTTGCGTACCTGGCGCTCGACGCCTGCGGCATGGTAGATCCGCCCCATTTCGCGGGTTGACCAGACGATGCGCGCGGTGCGCGGAATTCGAACCGACTCATACAGCGCAAACGCGCGGGCGGCATCGCCGTCGCAGTGCGCCAGCGCCTTGCCAAGCGTGACCGCATCCTCCAGCGCCATGCAGGCGCCCTGGGCCATATACTGCGCCACCGGATGGGCCGCGTCGCCTACCAGGATGATACGTTCATTGCCCCATTTATCGACCGGCTCGCGATCGGCGGTGGACCAGCGGCGCCACGACGTGGGTTTGTCCAGCATCTGCCTCGGGCGCGGATGGATCCCCTGAAAATAGGAGAGCACCTCCTCTTTGCTGCCGTCGCGTACGCCCCACTCCTCCTCCTGGCGGCTGTGGAACGTCACCACCAGGTTGTACTGTTTGCCGCCGCGCAGCGGGTAGTGCACCAGATGGCAGTGCGGCCCGGCCCACAGCACCGGCGCGTTGATCCGCAAATCATCCGGCATATCCGCCGCTTCAACCACCGCCCGGTAAACCACGTGGCCGGTGACCCGCGGCGCATCATCCAGCAGGCTCTGGCGGACCACCGACTTCACGCCGTCGCAGCCAATCAGGATATCCGCACTCCAGCCGTTGCCGCGATCGTCAAATACCGTCACCTCGTCGGCGCTCTGGCGGATATCGACCACCTGCGTTGAGGTGCGGTACTCCACGTCGGGATGGGTTAACGCCGCTTCCCAGACGGTGGCATGAATATCTGCCCGATGGATAACCGCGTAGGGGCCGCCAAAATGATCGCGGAAAGCCTGCCCGGTTTTAATCTGCACCACCTCTTCGCCATTCACCGCATCCATCATGGTGATGTGATCGGTGAAGACGGCGCGCTGGCGGGCTATTTCGCCCACGCCCAGGCTATCCAGCGCAGAAAAGGCGTTGGGGCCAAGCTGGATGCCGGCGCCAATTTCGCCGATTTCATGGGCCTTCTCCAGCAGCATCACCTTGATGCCCTGGCGCGCCAGCGAGAGCGCGGTCGCCGCGCCGCCAATTCCGCCACCGACAATGATTGCTCGCGTTACTTTCGCCATACTCAGCCCCCTAGGCCGGAATTTTGTCTTGTTGATTTTCCGGCGCGGCGGCGATAAACGCCGGAAGCCGGGTACAGGCGTCATAGACCGCCTGGCAGCGCGGATAGTGGCTCAGATCGCAGCCCATGCGCTGGGCGTTGGCCCACTGCGGCACCAGGCAGCAGTCGGCCAGCGTCGGCGTCTCGCCTACGCAAAAGGCGCCGGATCGGGAGTGCCGCAGCAGCAGCTCCACCGCGCTGAGCCCCTGCTGGACCCAGTGCGCATACCAGCGCTGTTTGTCCTCTTCGCTCACCTTCAGCTCATCGCTAAGGTAGCGCAAAACGCGCATGTTATTAATCGGATGAATATCGCAGGCGATAGCGTAGACGATCTCCAGCACCCGCATCCGCGCGGGGTCCTGCAGGGGCAACAGCGGCGCCTGCGGATAGCGCCGGTCGAGCCAGTCGGCGATCGCCAGCGACTGGCCCAGGGATTCGCCCTCGTCGGTCATCAGCGTAGGCACCAGCCCCACCGGATTCAGCCGTCGGTATTCGAGGGCGTTTTGCTGGCCGATACGAATATTGACGCCCACGCTCTGGTAGTCGATCCCCTTCAGCGCCAGGGCGATACGCACCCGGTATGAAGCGGAGCTATTGAAAAAACTGTACAGCTTCATCACTCACCTCATACCACGCGGACGGCAATGGGCGTCAGTCCATCCACGCCGCCGCTAATCACATCCCCTTTGACCACCGCGCCAACGCCTTCCGGGGTGCCGGTGAAGATCAGGTCGCCGGGCTGCAGTTCGAAAAAGCCTGACAGGTAGCTGATGGTTTCGTTAACCGACCAGATCAGATGGCGAATGTCGCTACGCTGGTGGTCTTCACCGTTCACCTGCAGCCAAATCTCCGCCTGATTGACCGCCACGCTATCCGCTTTGTGCAGCGGCGCCACCGGCGCGGAAAGATCGAACGCCTTGCCGATTTCCCACGGACGCCCCATCTGGCGCATTTCCATCTGGCGGTCGCGGCGGGTCATATCAAGGCCGGTCGCGTAGCCCCAGATATATTCATGGGCCTGCTCCAGCGGAATATCGCTGCCGCGCTTGCCGATCGCCACCACCAGCTCGATTTCGTAGTGGTAGTTATCCGTTTGCGGCGGATACGCTAAATCGAGGGTTTCGCCTGCGGCCACCGCAACCACCGCATCGGCCGGTTTGCAGAAGAAAAACGGCGGCTCACGGTCCGGGTCGAAGCCCATTTCACGCGCGTGAGCGGCATAGTTACGCCCCACGCAGTAGACGCGGCGCACGGGGAACAGCTCATCGCTGCCGACAACGGGAACGGTGACCGGGGCCTGGGGGGCAAAAACGTATTGAGTCATGATCGAGTCCTTATGATTAGTCGCGCGCTTCGCGGAACAGGCCGAGGGTTTCCTGAACCGGGCGATCCGAGAAGCTGAATAACACCGTCTCCTGCGTTGCGCTGAAAGAGACGCCGTGCCAGGTCGGCACCACGAAGATATCTTTCGCCTGGAAGCTGAAGGTTTGCCCGCCGACGGTGACCCGCCCGCTCCCCTCGACGACGTGGTAGATAGTGCTGTCGGTGGTTTTCGCGGTCCGCGAGCTAAAGCCTTTGGGCAGCAGCTGCAGGAAAGCGCCCACTGACGGCATCGGGTAGCCGCCGGTGACCGGGTTGACGTAGCGCATTTTGTAGCCATCCCACTCGTCGGCAGCGCCCATTTTTGTCAATTCATGCAGCGCATCGCGGCTGCGGTCATAGCGATAGTTAAAGATCGGCGAGGAGTTGCCCACCTGGTGGCGCAGCGGCAGCATATTGGCGGCGTAGCGCGGCAGATAGTCGCCCTCTTTGCGGGTGACCGGCTGCTGATCCTCAGGGTAATCTTCGGCAAACCCGCAGCCCAGATAGTTCACCAGCGGCAAATCGAGGCCATCGAGCCAGATAACCGGCTCATCTCCCGGATTGCCGTGATCGTGCCAGCGCCACTGCGGGGTGAGAATAAAGTCGCCGGGGCGCATCGCCGTCCGCTCGCCGTCAACGGCGGTAAAGGCCCCTTCGCCTTCCACGACGAAACGCAGCGCCGACTGATTATGTCGATGGCTCGGCGCCACCTCGCCGGGCATGATCAGCTGCAAACCCGCATACAGCGAGGAGGTGATTGAGGAGTGGCCGCGCAGGGCCGGGTTCTCCAGCACCAGCACCCGACGCACCGCTTCTTTAGCGCCAATCAGCCGGCCGCTTTCCAGCAGCAGCGGGCGAATTTCCTGATAATTCCAGTAGGCCGGCGCGCAGTTGGCGTTCGGCGTTTTCGGCACCAGATGATGCAGCGACTCCCACAAAGGCGTCAGGTTCTGGCCCGAAATATGCTCGTAAAACTGCTGGCGACCGGCGGAAGCTTCCGCAGCGTGCTGAGACATGGTTGTTCTCCTTATTTATTCGCGATGCCCGCGGAGGGCAGCGCGTCGGGTACGGTAACGGGGGTGCGGACGACCAGCGTCAGCAAAATCAGCATCCCTGCGCTAATCGCGGCCGGAACGGCGATGACGAAAAACAGGGTGTCGAATGAGAAGTTCATGGCCATCATCATGCCGCCGGAGAGGGAGCCGACAATGGCTCCGCAGCGGCCAACGGCGTTTGACCAGCTGACGCCGGTGGCGCGGCTCTGGGTCGGATAGAGCGTGGCGGTCAGCGCGTTGAGCCCAACCTGTGAACCGCTGACGCCAATCCCGGTGCCGAAAATGGCCAGCGCCATCAGCCACAGGCCATTCTCGCTAAGGCCGATCATCACGATACAGGCCGCGCCCAGGCAGTAGCTCAGAGCCAGCACCCGATACGGATTGAAGCGATCCATCAGCACGCCGAGCAGAAGCGCGCCGAAGGTGCCGCCAATCTGGAAAGCGGCGGTGACCCATGAGGCATGCTGCAGGTCGATGCCGCGATGGTTGAGCAGCGTCGGCATCCAGCTGGAAAGCAGGTAGATAATCAGCAGGCTCATAAAGAACACCACCCACAGCATCAGGGTAATGGGCAGCTGGCGGCCAACGAACAGCTGGCCGATGCTGCCTTTGGCGCCGGTGGCCGGTTCATCCAGCCAGAAATGGGTGTGCTCATAGCGCTCGCCGGTAATGGCGCCGACGGTCTTCGCAATCACCGGCTGCGGCAGCCGGCGGCGAATCTGCCAGCGCGGGGATTCCGGAAGCACCGCCAGCAGCACCGCGGCCAGCAGCAGAGGCAGAACGCCGCCTAGCGCCAGGATGCCGTGCCAGCCAATCTGCGCCACCAGCTGGGCGCTGACCACGCCGCCTAATGCCGAACCGAGGGTAAAGCCGCAAAACATCAGGGTCACCAGCGCGCCGCGCCGCCGGGAGGGCAGATACTCCGAGGTCATGGTAATGGTGTTCGGCATCGCCCCGCCGAGGCCGAGGCCGGTGAGGAAGCGCAGAACAACCAGCGTCTCAAGGTCGGGGGAAAAGGCCGAAAGCAGGCTAAACAGGCCAAATAGCGCGACGCAGAACTCAATGACCCGCTTGCGCCCGAAGCGGTCGGAAAGCGGACCGCACAGCAGAGCGCCGGCGGTTAAGCCCAGCAGACCGGCGCCAAACAGCGGCGCGAGCTCGCTGGCGCTGAGCTGCCAGTGGGCGCGAATATCGGGGGCGATAAAACCAATGGCGGCGGTATCAAAACCGTCGAGCATGACCACCAGAAAACAGCAGATAATCACGCGCCACTGCCGGGCACCTATCGGAGCGGCGTCCAGCAGCGTTTGCAATTCACGTCGTTGAGTCATCGTTATGCCTCAGTGTAGGGAGGAGGAGATGTTGTATTTATTTCTTTTATGTTGCGATTTTGTAACCAAGGCGATGAAATGTACAATGGTATCTCGGGCACAGACATAACCTGGAGGTTATAGCTAATGGCAAACTGGGCGCAAAAACTGAAGCTGCATCATCTGCAAATGCTGGTGGCGCTCGGCGAGCAGGGCAACCTGACGCAGGTGGCCAAAATGATGAATATTACCCAGCCCGCGCTCTCGAAATGGCTGACTCAGTTTGAAGAAGAGGTCGGCATGCTGCTGTTCGAACGCCATAGCAAAGGCCTACGCCCTTCCGAAGGCGGCAAGCTGCTGCTGCAGCACGCCCAGCGCCTGATCAACGATATGTCCCGCTCGCAGTATGAGATCGAGCGCTTTAAACAGGGCGGGCTGGTGGGCAGCCTGATGATCGGCTGTTCGCCGGTAGCCACCGACTGCGTTGCGCTGGCCATTCTCTCGCTGCTCAAGGAGATGCCGAGCCTGCATCTGAACATTGAGGAAAAGGTGATGACTCCCCTGCTTCACGATCTGCTCTCCGGGGTGGTGGACGTCGTGGTGGGACGGGTGGGCGGACGGGCGCTGGAGCTGCCGCTTAACTATCGGGTGCTGTACACCGAGCCGGTGTGCTTCGTCGCCCGCCCCGATCACCCGCTGGCGCAGATGCCGAGCCTCGGCTGGGCCGACCTCGCCCACTGGCGCTGGATAGTCTGGCCAACCGGCACGCCGATCCGCCTGAGCATTGACAACGCCCTGGTCGATAACGGCGTTATGCTGCCGGAAAATACCATCGAGTCGGCGTCGATGAACGTCACCAGCAATCTGCTGCAAAGCAGCGATATGATCTCTATTCTTTCCTTACGCCTGGCGCAGCGCTTTGCCGAACAGCAGCAGCTGGCGATTCTTAATTTGCCGCGCATCGAACAAAAAGGTAGCGTCGGGGTATTCTGGCGAAAAAGTGAAACGCCATCGCTTGCCCTCAGCCGGTTTCTTGATTATTTATCGCAGGAGTCGTAGCCGTGACGCTGCCCGCGCGCAGGGTTCCATTGCTCTATTCCAGCTATGCGTATAATTCATGTTGTGACCGGTAGCACATTTTTGGGTTTAATTGTATGATGAATGCGGTTCATCAAGGGTTATTACCATGAGTCAATCACTGATTATTATCTGGCAGTACCTGCGGGCATTTGTCCTGATCTACGCCTGTTTATACGCCGGGATTTTTATCTCCTCCCTGCTGCCTATCACCATCCCCGGCAGCATTATCGGGATGCTGATTTTGTTCGTACTGCTGGCGCTGCAGATTATGCCGCCGAAGTGGGTTAACCCCGGCTGTAACGTGCTGATCCGCTATATGGCGCTGCTGTTTGTGCCCATTGGCGTGGGCGTGATGCAGTACTGGGATTTGCTCCGCGCTCAGCTCGGCCCGGTCGCCGTCTCCTGCACCATCAGCACGCTGGTCGTTTTTCTGGTTGTCAGCTGGAGCTCCCACCTGGTGCACGGCGAACGCAAAGTGGTCGGCCAAGAAGGAAGTAAAAAATGATGCATGAGATCTGGTGGTCACTGCCGCTGACGCTGATTGTCTTTTTCCTCGCCCGCAGGCTGGCAGCGCGCTTTAAATTTCCGCTGCTCAACCCGCTGCTGGTGGCGATGGTGGTCATCATCCCCTTTCTGCTGGTGAGCGGTATCTCTTACGACCGCTATTTTCAGGGCAGTAAGATCCTCAACGATCTGCTGCAGCCTGCGGTCGTGGCGCTGGCCTTTCCTTTATACGAGCAGCTTCACCAGATTCGCGCCCGCTGGAAATCGATTATTACCATCTGCTTTATCGGCAGCGTGGTGGCGATGGTGACCGGGACGACGGTTGCGCTGCTAATGGGCGCGACGCCGCAAATCGCCGCGTCGATTATGCCGAAATCGGTAACGACGCCGATTGCGATGGCGGTCAGCGGCAGCATTGGCGGTATTCCGGCGATCAGCGCGGTATGCGTTATTTTCGTCGGCATCCTCGGCGCGGTTTTCGGGCATACGCTGCTAAACCTGATGCGCATCCACACCAAGGCCTCACGCGGCCTGTCGATGGGTACCGCCTCGCACGCGCTGGGCACCGCGCGCTGCGCGGAGATGGATTATCAGGAGGGGGCCTTCAGCTCGCTGGCGCTGGTGCTGTGCGGAATTATTACCTCCCTGGTCGCGCCGTTTTTGTTCCCGGTGATTTTAGCCCTGGCGGGATAAATTGTGATTTAAATCACATTTATCAATGCAACGTAATAGAGTTGCACAAACAATGAGATATTAATCACATATACAGGCCATCACCGCCCGTACACTAGATTCCCATTACATTGTTATGAGGCAACGCCATGCACCCACGTTTTCAAGCTGCTCTCCCTCAACTGACGGCAGACCTGCAGACGGCTATCGCCCCGATGCTGACCGACCCGCATTTCCCGGCCATGCTCGATGCAGACCAGGTCGCCGCGCTGCAACGCGCAACTGGCCTTGACGAAGACGCGCTGGCCTTTGCCCTGCTGCCGCTGGCCGCAGCCTGCGCGCGCGCCGACCTCTCGCATTTTAACGTTGGCGCTATCGCCCGCGGCGTCAGCGGGCGCTGGTATTTCGGCGGCAATATGGAATTCCTCGGCGCGACCATGCAGCAAACCGTCCACGCGGAACAGAGCGCCATCAGCCATGCGTGGCTACGCGGCGAAAAATCCCTGCTGGCAATCACCGTCAACTACACGCCCTGCGGCCACTGTCGCCAGTTTATGAACGAGCTCAACAGTAGCCAGGTGCTGCGGATCCACCTGCCGGGGCGCGAGGCGCATTCGCTGCAGCACTATCTGCCGGACGCGTTTGGTCCGCAAGATCTGGAGATCAAAACGCTGCTGATGGATGAACAGGATCACGGCTTCCCGCTGAGCGGCGACGCGCTGGCGCAGGCGGCGATTCAGGCGGCAAACCGTTGCCATATGCCCTACAGCCAGTCACCGTCCGGCGTCGCGCTGGAGCTGAAAGACGGCACCCTCTTCTCCGGCAGCTATGCCGAAAACGCCGCCTTTAACCCGACGCTGCCGCCGCTGCAGGGGGCGCTCAACCTGCTTAGCCTGAACGGCTATGATTATGCCGATATCCAGCGGGCCATTCTTGCCGAAAAGGCCGATGCGCCGCTGATCCAGTGGGATGCCACCGCGGCCACGCTGAAAGCGCTTGGCTGTCACAGTATTGACCGCGTCCTGCTCGGTTAAATCACACATTATGCGGGCCTCAGGCCCGTATTGTTGAAAATCCCCGCAATCAAACGATGGTTTCTTGCTCTTGCCCGGCGGGTAAAGTAGCCTGAACACTCCATTGTCTACCGTTGAGCCCAGGTTAATGTTAAAGCGCGTGTTATACAGCCTGTTAGTCCTGTTCGGCCTGCTGCTGTTGACCGTGCTGGGTCTTGACCGTTGGATGAGCTGGAAAACCGCGCCCTATATCTACGATGAACTGCAGGATCTGCCCTATCGCCAGGTCGGGGTGGTTCTCGGCACCGCCAAGTACTACCGCACCGGGGTCATCAACCAATACTATCGCTACCGTATCCAGGGAGCGCTCAACGCCTACAACAGCGGCAAGGTGAACTACCTGCTGCTCAGCGGTGATAACGCGCTGCAGAGCTATAATGAGCCGATGACGATGCGCCGGGACCTGATTAAAGCAGGCGTCGATCCGGCGGATATCGTCCTGGACTATGCCGGCTTCCGTACGCTCGACTCTATCGTGCGGACCCGCAAGGTTTTTGACACCAACGATTTTATTATCATCACCCAGCGCTTCCACTGCGAGCGCGCGCTGTTTATCGCCCTGCATATGGGGATTCAGGCGCAGTGCTATGCGGTCCCGTCGCCAAAAGATATGTGGAACGTGCGGCTGCGTGAGTTCGGCGCGCGCTTCGGCGCCCTCGCAGACCTCTACGTTTTCAAACGCGAGCCGCGTTTTTTAGGCCCGCTGATCCCCATTCCGTCGCAGCAGGAAGTTCCCCAGGGGACGCAGTCCTATCCGGCGGTGACGCCGGAGCAGCTGCTGGAATTGCAGAACAAATAGAGCTCGCGCAGCACTGGATCGGCCGGTTCAGCGCTCTTATCATCGGCGTCACTTAGCCAAAGCCGATTCATCAAGAAGTGATTATCTTTCCGGACAAGATAAAACCGGCGCGATCTTCCGCCACATATTGCGGCAGGAGAGCGGCCGGGCCGGCGCCTATGGTTGGACTTTATTCCTTCACTCCTGCAGGGGTTTAAAAACGAGCTCACCTCAGCCGCAGCCAAAAAAAAGCCCGCGCACTGCGCGGGCCTGATAAAGAGAGCTCGTTACTTTTTACGCGCGTATTTCAGTGAATCCAGCGCAACGGCGAAGATAATAATTGCGCCTTTGATAATATACTGCCAGTACGGGTTAACGCCGATGTAGGTCAGCCCGTAGTTAATCACCGTAAAGATGATAACGCCGGTTACCACGCCGAGCACGGTACCCACGCCGCCGCTGAAGGAGACGCCGCCGACGACGCAGGCCGCAATCGCATCCAGCTCGTACATAAAGCCGAGGTTGTTGGTCGCAGAGCCAATTCGTCCGGCCTCCAGCAGCCCGCCGAAGGCGTAAAACACGCCGGACAGGGCATAAATCATCAGCAGGTTAAGGGCAACGTTAACCCCTGAAACCTTCGCCGCTTCCGGGTTGCCGCCGATAGCAAAGATGTTTTTGCCAAAGCGGGTTTTATTCCACAGGATCCAGACGAAGAAGACGGCAATCAGCGCGTAGAAGGTAATATACGACAGGCGGAACGTCCCCAGCGCAATAAACCCTTGAGCGAAATGCGAGAAGTGGCTGTCAAACCCGGAAACCGGCGAGGCGCCAACAAAATCGTAGTACAGGGAGTTGATCCCATAAACGATAATCATGGTACCCAAGGTGGTGATAAATGGCGTCACGTTGAGGTACGCGATGATAATCCCGTTAATCAGGCCAATCACCGCGCCAATCGCGCACACCAGCAGGATCACCAGCGGGATTGGCATGGTTGCCATATCCGGGAAGACCTTGTTGGCGTTGTCCACCGCCTGCAGCATCGTTGCGGCGATAACCGCCGCCAGCCCAACCTGACGTCCGGCTGACAGGTCGGTCCCCTGAGTCACGATGAGCCCCGCTACGCCCAGCGCGATAATAATACGCACCGAGGACTGGGTCAGAATGTTACTTAAGTTCAGTAAACTTAAGAAGGTTGGATCCTGGAAAATAATAATGGCCAGCAGGACCAAAAGAACAACGTAAATCCCACCATCCTTCAGGTAAGTGAGAAAACTCTTTTTATTTAATGCGCTCATCGCAAGCCCCTGATCTTAAAGATGCAACGACGCAAGACGTAAAATTTCGTTTTGCGTAGTGGTTTTTGTCTCAACAATTCCGGCAACGAGACCGTTGCTCATTACCAGAATACGGTCAGTAATACCCAGCAGCTCCGGCATCTCGGAGGAAATAATAATGATCCCTTTCTCTCTTTTTGCCAGCTCGGCAATCAGCTGATAGATTTCAAACTTAGCGCCGACGTCAATCCCGCGGGTCGGTTCATCAAGCATCAAAATCTCCGGCTGTGTTAACAGCCAGCGGCCGATAATAACCTTCTGCTGGTTGCCGCCGGACAGCGAACCAATTTGCGTATGCTGTCCTGGGGTCTTCACGCGCATGGAGTCAATAACCCATTGGGTATCGCTTTTCATGCGTGAGTTATCCAGCAATCCGACCCTATTTTTATATTTCTTAATATTGGAGATCAGGGAGTTAAAACCGATATCCAGATAAGCGTAAATCCCGGTAGAGCGACGCTCTTCGGTAACCAGCGCAAAGCCGTGGTTAATGGCTTCATTGGCGCTATGGTTATTAATTTTCTTACCGTGCAGCTTAATCGTCCCGCTGGCCTTTTCGCGAATGCCGAATAAGGTCTCAACGATATCGGTACGCTTGGCCCCCACCAGTCCGGCAATGCCGAGAATTTCGCCCTTATGCAGGTCGAAGGAGATATCGCGGATCGACGGCTGACGCAGCGACGTCAGGTTGCGCACCTCAAGAATCACCTCGCCCGGCGTATTTTCACGGCTCGGGAAGCGCTGGTTCAGGGAGCGGCCGACCATCATGGCGATAATCTTATCCATGTCCAGTCCTTCCAGCGGCTGGGTGGCAATCCACTGACCGTCGCGCAGGATGGTTATCTCATCGCACAGCTGGAAAATCTCTTCCATTTTGTGGGAGATATAGACAATGCCGCAGCCGCGTTCTTTTAGCTTGCGGATAATCTTAAACAGATGGTTGACCTCTTTTTCGGTCAGCGATGACGTCGGCTCGTCCATGATGACGATTTTGGCGTCATAGGAAAATGCCTTCGCAATTTCAATCATCTGCATTTGCGATACCGATAGCGTCCCCACACGCGCGCGCGGGTCAATATCAATATCCAGTTCATCAAATATCGCTTTGGTATCGCGATACATTTTGTCCTGATCGACAAACACGCCTTTGGTGGGATAACGCCCCAGCCACATGTTGTCCATCACCGAACGTTGTAATACTAAGTTTAATTCCTGGTGAACCATTGAGATGCCGTTTTCCAACGCTTCTTTAGCCGAATGGAAATCGATCTCTTTTCCCTGAAAAAGAATGCTGCCGGAATCTTTTTGATAGATCCCAAAAAGACATTTTAATAATGTTGATTTTCCCGCGCCATTCTCGCCCATTAATGCATGAATAGAGTGAGGACGGACTTTCAGGTTGACATTATCGAGTGCCTTGACGCCAGGAAATGATTTGTTGATGTTGCTCATTTCCAACAAAAATTCGCCCGACCGTTCGCTATTATTACTGACCATAGTTATACCTGGCTGCGTTCATGCACACTCTCAGCTGACGAATTAGCGTCAAAATAAGAGTCTGGTTCTGTATCAGGAATAATCGGGCGTAGCGGCTGGCGATCCTTCAGGCGGCCATTTTACCGGCGACGTTGATCTCAACGCATCCCGAGTGATTTTATTTATAGCTGATACGCCCGTACATCTACCCGATGAATTTCGAGCTGCGAAATGGTATTCACCCGCAGCTCGAAAACCGAGTATTAAATATTACTTGCCAACAAACTGGCTCAGATTGTCTTTATCTACGCCAACGTAAGGAACGCGAACGATTTTATTTTCAATCTTCCAGCTGGTGCCTGCAGCCGGCTCTTTGCCGTCCGCCAGGTTTTTCGCCAGATCGAACGTGGCTTTTGCCTGGTTATTGGCATCGTTCAGCACGGTACCGGCCATTGCACCGGATTTAACCAGCGCCAGCGCTTCTGGTAAGGCATCAACGCCGAAGACCGGAATGCTGCTCTTGTTGTGCGCTTTCAGCGCTTCTACCGCCCCCATTGCCATCGCATCGTTGTTGGCGATAACCACTTCAATTTTGTTAGCGTTAGGGCCAGAGAGCCAGGCGTCCATTTTGTCTTTCGCCTGAGCGGTGTCCCACATCGCGGTATCCAGCTGCAGCTGCTGAGTTTTCAGACCTTTGTCATTCAGCTCTTTAATGACGTAGGTGGTACGCGCTTCAGCATCCGGATGGCCCGGCTCGCCTTTCAGCAGCACATACTGAATCTGGCCGTCTTTGTTCAGATCCCAGCCGGCGTTGGCTTTCCAGTGTTTAGCGATCAGATCGCCCTGGATAATACCGGACTCTTTAGAGTCGGTACCGACATAATACGCCTTGTCATAGCTATCCAGCGCTTTACGGGAAGGCTCTTTGTTAAAGAACACGACCGGGACGTTCTGTCCGCGCGCTTTATCGATAACGGTGCCTGCAGCAGCCGGGTCCACCAGGTTAATCGCCAGCGCTTTCACGCCTTTTGCCAGCAGGACGTCAATCTGATCGTTCTGTTTGGACTGGTCGTTTTGCGAGTCATTCATCAGCAGCTGAACGTCCGGCGCTGATTTGCCGTCTTTCTCAATTGCCTTACGCACCACCGACATAAAGTTGTCGTCATATTTGTAAATGGTTACGCCGATGCGGGTATCAGCTGCGTGTGCCGCGGCGCCAAATAACATACTCGCCATAACTGCAGACAGGGTTAACACCTTCTTATTCATGGAATCTCCGGTTTTTTTTATGCAGGGTCATTGGTGTGAAAACGGCTGGCGGAAAGTTGTTACATTAACGTTACCGCACAACAAGGTTCACGACTGTAAATTCTGTCTTCCGTGTAGGGTAACGCTCCAAAGGTACGGCTTTACTCGCAGTTTAGCGCCTTGTGCCTGTTGTAAAAGTGATTAATCACCGTGACAAAATGGTCAGGACTGGTAAACGCGGCCATCATAATCAGTTGAATGTTAATATACTGTGAATTTACTCACAGATTGAAAGCGGTTACATCACCGCCCTTTTCAGTTAGTGATCGGACCCACAATTTGCCGCTGGGTCACCGAATGGCGACGCACCAGAGTCGGCATAAAACAGTGGCGAGCGTCATGGTCGAGTTTCCCCGCAGCCCCCAGCAGCGCCAGCTCGGTGGCCAGTTTCGCCATCGACATAATAGGATAGCGCACCGTCGTCAGCTGTGGGTCGGTGTAGCGAGAAATAGGGATATCATCGAAGCCAATCAGCGACAGATGCTGCGGCACAACAATGCCGTTATCTTTCAGCGTGGTCAGCGCACCGGCCGCCATGCTGTCGTTGTAGGCAAAAACGGCGGTGAGGCCTAAATTACGCCCCAGCAGTTCAACCATCGCCGCCTCGCCGCCCTGCATATCCGGCGAGCCGGAGCCTACCCAGCTATCGGGGGCAATAATGCTTTGCTCCTGTAACGCCTTGAACCACCCTTCCCGGCGCAGAGAGTCATCCTCAATGCCGTGGTTTGAGGAGAGATAGCCGATCCGCTGGTGCCCGTGGTTCAGCAGCATCCGCGTGGCCATCAGCGCCCCGCTGACGTTGTCCAGACCGACGCAGCGGTGCTCGTAGCCGGGCACAATGCGGTTTATCAGCGCCATCCCCGGAATATGCTGCATGAAATCGCCGAGCTCCTCATCGCTCAGCGCCTTGGAGTGCACGATCAGCGCCGAGCAGCGCTGGCGGATCAGCACTTCGATGGCGTTACGCTCTTTTTCCGCCTCGTGGTAGCTATTGCCGATCAGCACGTATTTCTGATGCTGCTGGGCCACGGTATCCACCGCTTTCACCAGCGCGCCGAAAAAGGCATCCGATACGTCCATCACCACAACGCCGATGGTATCGCTGACCTGGGTCGCCAGCGCCTGCGCGTTGGCGTTAGGCCGGTAGCCCAGCTGCGTTACCGCTTTCATTACGCTTTCGCGCGTATCCGGACTCACCAGCGCGCTATTATTCAGCACGCGCGAGACCGTCGCGACGGAAACTCCCGCCTGACGGGCGACATCACGAATGGTGATCATGCTCACCGACCTGTAGAGAATTGCAATACGTCACACCCACCTCCTGTGTTCAGCAAGGTGGCTATTCTGGCAGCGACGCGCGGCGCGCTACGTGAGTGAGGTCACATGCCTGAAAACGCTTACATTCATTTTGTTAATGATTGTGATCGGGATCGTTATCTGGATGTGTTCTTTAATGATGTCCCCGAGGCGCGCAGGGTTAACTGACGCCACAACCATTCAACCGGGCCCTGGCGGAAATGACGTAGCCAGAAGAGCGAGAAGATGAGGTTTACCGCCCAAACCGGTACGACGAAGGCCAGCAGCTGCAGGCGGTCGAACTTCATAAACAGGCCAAGGTGATAAAAGAGCGTGGTGCAGATGAGGGTTTGTAGCAGGTAGTTGGTCAGCGCCATGCGCCCGACGCAGGCAATCGCGGTCACCAGCCGCAGCTTACACAGCTGGGGCCAGAAGCCCCACGCTAAAGAAGCGTAGCCGATGGTTTGCAGCGGCGCGCCGAGCTCGCGCGGAGCCTGCAGCAGGAATGCGCACCAGCGGGGATCCCAGTCGAGATACCACTGGGCGAAAATCGCCGGGATATTGACCGCCATTCCGGCGACGATCAGCAGGCCGCCGGTGCGCCGATAATGGCTGAGGCTGAACTGCCCTTTTAGCCAGCCGCTGCGCATCAGGGCAGCGCCCATCAGCATCATTCCCGCCAGCTGCCAGCCGTACTGCGCGCCGAGCGCCAGCAGGTTACCCGACAACATATCCGCGCGATTGCTTATCGCCTCGAAGCCGCCGGTCATCTTCCAGTACTGTTCATACTGTAAATTTGCCGCATCGGGCACCCACGAGCGATTCGGCGCATTGCCCGAAATGACGCCAAGCAGCACTAAGACCGCCACGCCGATGACGTACAGCATCACGCCGGTGTTAAACAGGGATTTGAGGTGATGCGCATCGCGGATCATTCTCCAGGCCACCAGCCCCACGAGCGCGTAGGCCAGCAGGATATCGCCATCCCAGAAAAACAGTCCGTGGATAAACCCCAGCAGCGCCAGCAGCGTCAGACGCGACTGGATCCAGCGCTTGCCGCGAGGCAGCAGCATCTGAAGCCCGGCGCCAAACAGCAGAGCAAACAGGGTCAGGAATTTCACCTGCGCCAGCAGGTCGAGGATCGCCCAGGTCCAGGCGTCGCTAAAAGAGATGCTCCCGGACCATGCCGGGTTAAGATATGCCGCCTTCGGCAGGCCGAAGGCGTTAATATTCAGTAGCAGAATACCCAGAATGGCGACGCCACGAACAAAGTCCAGCGTGACGTTTCGTTCCATGTACCCTGCTCCGATTTTAGCCGTTGTGACGTACGGCGCGCAGGAACTCCTGGCGGGTATTCTGGCTGGATTTAAACAGACCGCCCAACGAGGTGGTTGTGGTGGCGCTGGTTGCATCGCGAATGCCGCGAGCCTTGACGCAGTAATGCACAGCATCAATCGATACCGCGACGTTGCTGGTACCTAGCAGGGTTTGCAGCGCGGTTAAAATCTGCTGCGTCAGTCGCTCCTGCACCTGCGGGCGCTGGGAGAAGAACTGCACGATGCGGTTGATTTTCGACAGGCCAATGACCGAATCTTTCGGGATATAGGCAACCGTGGCTTTACCGTCAATCGTCACAAAGTGGTGTTCGCAGGTGCTGGTCAGGGTGATATCGCGCACGGTGACCATTTCATCAACCTGCATCTTGTTCTCGATGACGGTGATTTTGGGGAACCTGGCGTAGTCCAGTCCGGAAAAGATCTCATCGACATACATTTTAGCGATGCGATGCGGAGTTTCCATCAGACTGTCATCACTAAGATCAAGATTCAGCAGCTGCATAATCTCAGTCATGTGTCCGGCAATCAGACGCTTGCGAGTTTCATTATCTATTTCTTGCACTGGCGGACGCAACGGCGTCTCCAGCCCACGAGCGACCAGCGCTTCATGAACGAGTATGGCTTCTTTGCTCAGTGATGACATTTATGTTCTCCTGCAGGTGTGGCGCTCTTTGCTCTTCTGAGGGCAAAGTTTGCATGCATTGTGCGTGAGGTAGCGCACATAATCTAGTAGCCGAAACGATAATTATTGAAATTTGCGTGACCTATTGATAGTGCGCGTCTGGTCCCACGTCTCCCACATCGCGCCAGTCAATCGTCTAATGCCCGCCAGTTGCCACTTCCCGAATAAAAGAACGACTTCGCGTCATTCTCAATAGCACAGCCGCCGGAGCATGTTGGCTAAAAGTTGCATTAATGATGCAATATGTTCCCTAAAGGAGAAAGTGAAAGTTGCTCACGAGTGAATGAAATATCTGTATTATGAAAAATTACGTCCCTGTACGCAGAATCACTCAGCAGCCGTTACCACGATATATCCGTAAAGTAAGGTCTGCAGACTCACGCGTATCCCCTTTTCTGAGGAGCCCGGCATGGAATTGCTTGAAGAGCATCGCTGTTATGACGGTCGGCAGCAACGCTGGCGGCATGACTCCACTACGCTGAACTGTTCGATGACGTTCAGCATCTTTTTACCCCCGCAGCGCGATACCGCGCCGCCGCCGGTTGTGTACTGGCTTTCCGGCCTGACCTGCAACGATGAGAACTTCACCACCAAAGCCGGCGCTCAGCGTATTGCTGCGGAGCTAGGCCTGGTACTGGTGATGCCGGATACCAGCCCGCGCGGCGATAGCGTCGCCGATGACAGCGCCTACGATCTGGGCAAAGGCGCGGGTTTTTATCTCAACGCGACCGAGGCACCGTGGTCCGCGCATTTTCGCATGTACGATTATCTTCGCGACGAGCTGCCGCAGCTGATTGGCGCGCAGTTTAACGTCAGCGATCGCTGCGCTATCAGCGGGCACTCAATGGGGGGTCACGGTGCGCTTATTATAGCACTGAAGAACCCGGGCCGTTTCGTCAGCGTGTCGGCCTTTGCACCGATCGTCAACCCTGCCCGGGTGCCGTGGGGACAAAAAGCGTTTACCGCCTATTTGGGTGCCGACGAATCAAGCTGGCAGGCGTGGGATAGCTGCGCGTTAATGCAGGCAAGCCACGCCAGCGACGCGATACCAACGCTTATCGATCAGGGCGACAACGACACGTTCCTCGCCCAGCAGCTGCAGCCTGCGGTGCTGGCCGAAGTTGCGCGACAAAAAGAGTGGCCGCTAACCCTGAGAATTCAGCCCGGTTACGATCATAGCTACTACTTTATTGCTTCATTTATCGAAGACCATCTGCGTTTTCACGCCCAATATCTTATCAAATGAAACAGGAGGGCTGAGGCCCTCCATATTTACACACCCCTAACCTTCTGAATTCATGCTTATTTAATTCAATTCAAAGTAAATACAAATGATTTCAATTATCATTAATGTTTACAAAATAACATTTTTTTGTACAATCCCTCCTTCTTCTCTCCATCATTCAGAGTTCTTACAAGACAAATAAATACGGTTCTCAGGGTTATCCCGATGGAGATTTATTCATTTGAAATGGAATGTAAAAATGACTATACCTCGCGTTAAGCTACTTGCCGCCGCGATATGCGCAGCCACCATCTCACCGCTTGTTCATGCAGCCGATTCAGACACCATGGTCGTAACGGCTACCGGTTTTGAACAGAAAATCCAGAATGCACCAGCCTCTATCTCCGTTATCTCCAAACAGCAGATTGAAGATAAGGCCTACCGCGACGTTACCGATGCGCTAAAAGACGTACCCGGCGTAGTCGTCACGGGCGGCGGAAGCAGCAGCGATATCAGCATTCGTGGCATGTCTTCCCAATACACCCTTTTCCTGGTTAATGGTAAACGCGTCAGCACCCGCAGCACCCGTCCAAACAGCGATAACTCAGGGATCGAACAGGGCTGGCTGCCGCCTCTCGAGTCTATTGAACGGATCGAAGTCATCCGCGGACCGATGTCCTCCCTCTATGGTTCCGATGCTATGGGCGGGGTGATTAACATCATTACCAAAAAAATCTCGAACACCAAAGCCTGGACAGGCTCGCTGCACGGCGACGCTACTTTCCAGGAAAACAATGATTCTGGTGACCTGTTCCAGACAAACGTCTACGCTTCTGGCCCGTTGATTGACGGGCTACTGGGGGCGAAAGTCACGGGCCTGCTCTCCCGCCGCGCGGAAGATAAAATCGAAAACGGCTTCAACGAGCAGAAAATGCGCAACGGCGGCGTCACGCTGAACTTTACGCCTGACGACAAAAACGATTTCGATCTCGACTACGCGCGCGAACTGCAGGACCGTAACAGTACGCCGGGGATGTCAACGGCTGAGGAGAGCTGCCGCGGTAATGTCTGTACGCCAAACAGCAAAAGCGATTCCCGCTACGAACACACCACCTACTCGCTGACCCATAGCGGTTATTACGAGCACTTCAACACCACCAGCTACGTCCAGCAGGAAGAGACCAACAACCCCGGGCGTAAAATGAAGTCGTACAATACGACCATTAATAACCAGAACCAGGTTTTCCTTGGCGATCACACCCTGACGCTGGGCGGACAGTATCGCTATGAGAAGCTCAGCGATAAAGGCAATCAGCTGGAGGCGGCCGATGGCCTGAGTAAGCTGACGCGCTGGAGCTGGGCGCTGTTTGCTGAAGATGAATGGGCGATGACCGAAAGCTTTACGCTAACCGGCGGCCTGCGCATGGATAAAGATGAAAACTACGGCACCAACTGGACGCCACGCGGCTACGGCGTATGGCACCTTGCCGAACAGTGGACGCTGAAAGGTGGAGTTTCAGCAGGCTACCGCGCGCCGGATCTCCGCCAGTCTTCCGCTAACTGGGGCCAGGTCACTGGAGGCGGTCGTCTTGACGGCATTATCGTGGGTAATCCGGACCTCAAGCCGGAAAAGAGCCTGAGCGAAGAGATTGCTTTACTGTGGGATAACAACGACAACCTCAACGCGGGCCTTACGTTGTTCAACACCGACTTCAAAAACAAAATCACCGAAGTACGTCGTTGTAACAGCAAGTCTGACCCGGCCTGCACCATCGGCAATACCAGCTATGACTTCGTCAGCGACCGCGTCAACGTCGATAAAGCCAACATGCGCGGCGTGGAATCGACCTTCGGCTGGAAAATCACTCGCGATCTGAACTGGACGGCGAACTATACCTATACCAAGTCAGAACAGAAAAGCGGTCAGTTCTCCGGCAAGCCTTTAAATAAAATGCCGAAAAACATGTTCAACACCACCCTGGACTGGCAGGCCACGCCTGACGTCGGTTTCTGGAGTCGTTTGAACTTCCGCGGGAAAACCTCAGAGTATCTGAGCCGTACCTCTATGGCTCAGGGCACACCGTCCTATACGCAGGTCGATCTCGGTTTGCGCTACAACGCCAACAAAAACCTGCTGGTTTCCGCCGGGGTGTATAACGTTCTCGATAAGCAGATTGCTTACGATACCTACGATACGGTACTTGATGGCCGACGTTATACCGTGGGCCTGACCTATAGCTTCTGATGATCTGATTCTGACGATCTGATAACGAAAAAACCCCGGAAACCCGGGGTTTTTTTATCAGTCAATAACGTTATTGCTTGAAACGCTGCGGGAACTTCATTTCGCTATAGCGGACAAACCGGGTGCCTTTGGCAAGCTTATAGCCAAACCAGATAACCAGGAACAGCGGAATACCGATATAGGTCGCCGCCACGCCACCCCAGTCAATGGTGTCTTTAAGGAACGCTTCGTAGTTCTGGCCGAGGGTGATAATCAGGCACAGGACGAAGGCGAAGATCGGCCCAAGCGGGAAGAACCCGGAACGATACGGCAGATCGTTCACATCGTTGCCCTGCAGCACGTAGCCACGACGGAAACGATAGTGGCTGATAGCGATCCCCAGCCAGGCAATAAAGCCGGTCATCCCTGAGGTATTCAGCAGCCACAGGTAAACGGTCTGGTTGCCAAACATTGAGCTCAGGAAGCACAGCGCCGCCACGACCGTGGTGGCGTACAGCGCGTTACGCGGCACGCCGCCGCGCGACAGCTTAGCGAAGATACGCGGCGCTTTGCCATCGCAGGCCAGGGTGTAGAGCATACGCGTGGAGGCGTACATTCCGGAGTTGCCCGCCGACAGTACCGCCGTCAGGATGACCGCATTCATGATCGCGGCCGCAGACAGCAGGCCCGCATGCTGGAACACCAGGGTAAACGGACTGACGGAAATATCCTTCACGTCGTTACGCAGCAGGCTCGGATCGGTATAAGGGATAATCAGGCTGATGATTAAAATCGCGAACACGTAGAACAGCAGAATACGCCAGAACACCTGGCGCACGGCGCGCGGAATGTTCTTCTCCGGGTTTTCTGATTCACCCGCGGCGATACCGATAAGCTCGGTGCCCTGGAACGAGAAGCCGACGATCATCGCCACGCCAATCATCGCCGCAAAGCCGCCGGCAAACGGCGCATCGTCGATACCCCAGTTGCTCCAGCCCGCCGGCTGCGCGCCCTCAAAGATGCCGACGATCATCATCACGCCAACAACGATAAAGATGATGACGGTGGCGACCTTAATCAGCGAGAACCAGTACTCTGCTTCACCGAAGCCTTTTACCGAGATCCAGTTCAGCAGGAACATAATGCCGAGGAACAGCGCGCTCCAGATCCAGCCTGGGGCATCGGGGAACCAGTAGGTCATGACCAGCTGCGAGGCAACAAGGTCAACGGCGATGGTCACCGCCCAGTTATACCAGTAGTTCCAGCCCAGCGCGAAGCCGAAGCCCTCTTCGACATAGTTCTGACCGTAGGTGGCAAAGGAGCCGGATACCGGCATGTATGCCGCTAGCTCGCCAAGGCTGGTCATCAGGAAATAGACCATCAGACCGATCAGAATATAAGAAAGCAGCGCGCCGCCGGGGCCTGCCTGGGAAATAGTTGCACCGGATGCAACGAAAAGACCTGTACCGATGGAACCGCCAATAGCGATCATGGTCAAGTGACGCGCCTTCAGTTCACGGCGTAGGCCGGGCGCTTCTGTGGTTTTAGTATCCGAAACCATGTGAAAATGCTATCCATCAAAAAAACGAGGCGAGATTGTAGCAGACGATCGGCGATCCATCCGGTACAAATACAAAGTTATAAGAGAGGTTCATGATCGAACATGGATTATTAGTAAAGCACTAAATCGCGGAATTGCCAGCAATAATCCCCCACCTCTCTTCATCCGAACGCCCCGGCCCCCGCGTTTTTACACCTCGCAGTAACGCAGAAAACGCTGTAATGCTTTGGAAATATGCTTCTGGCGATGATGAATCCGCCACAGGGTGCGGGTTAAAGGCGGTAACGGCACGCTCAGCTCAACCAGCGATCCCACCTCCAGCTGTTCGGCGATAACCCGCCGCGAAAGGCAGCTAATTCCAAGGCCATGACGTACGGCATGCTTGATAGCCTCGGAGTTGCCTAGCTCCATCCCCAGCTGAAACGCCGGCAGGTGCGATAGCAATAAATAGTCGACGATTTCCCGGGTGCCCGAGCCGTGTTCGCGCAGGATCCACGGCGCCTCCGCCAGCCGCTGCAGCGTCACCTCGCCCTCCAGCAGCGGCGAGCCGGGAGCGGCAAACACCACCAGCTCATCCGCCAGCCACGGTTCGGCGATGATATCCGCCGCGTGGCACGGCCCCTCAATCAGCCCGATATCCACCCGCAGATCGGCCACGGCGTTAATCACGTCCTGGCTATTGCCGACGCTCAGCTCCAGCGGCAGATCGGGGAAATCGCGGCGATAGCGGGCAATGATTTCCGGTAAAATATAGTTCCCGATAGTGCTGCTGGCGTACACGCGGATCGCGCCGTTATCGCCGCGAAACAGCTGCTCGATTTCAATAGCGCGTTCAAGCAGCGCCAGCGCGCGCGGGTAGAGCAGCCTGCCGTGCTCATTCACCACCAGCCGCTTGCCGACGCGATCGAAAAGCTGCACTCCCAGCTGACCTTCCAGATCGGTCAAGGCCGCGCTGACCGCTGACTGCGAAAGCGCCAGCATTTGCGACGCCTGGGTGGTTGAACCGCTCTTGAGAACTTCAGCAAAAACTTCCAGCTGCCGTAGCGTGATATGCATAACCCTTCCTTGCTCGTCTATCCGACATCGCCCTTCGCAATCCCGACGGCCGGCGCGTAACGCCGCGCGGAACCGCGAACAGGCTCGTTTACCACTTATTACGATTAATTATAAATATATAATCAATTTTATATTTAAACCAGCGAGTCGTAATCTTTACGCAGACAAAGGAGAAGGTTATGACAGCACTCACTTTACCGACAAAACATCGCCCGCTGTGGCATTTCGCCCCAGGACTGGCGCTTACCGCCGTTGTGACCGGCGCTGCGCTCTGGGCTGGCAGCTTTCCCGCTATCGCCGGCGCCGGCTTCAGCGCGCTGACGCTGGCCATCCTGTTCGGCATGGTCGTCGGCAATACGCTCTACCCGAAAATATGGCAACCCTGCGACGGCGGCGTGATCTTTGCCAAACAGCACCTGCTGCGTCTCGGTATTATTTTATACGGCTTTCGCCTGACGTTCGCGCAGATTGCCGATGTTGGCGTGAGCGGCATTGCCATTGACGTTCTGACGCTGGCCAGCACCTTTTTTATCGCCTGTATCCTCGGGCAGAAAATCTTCGGTCTGGATAAGCATACCAGCTGGCTGATTGGCGCCGGCAGCAGCATCTGCGGCGCGGCGGCGATTCTGGCAACGGAACCGGTAGTCAAGGCGGAGGCCAGTAAGGTGACCGTCGCCGTCGCCACGGTGGTAATTTTCGGTACGCTGGCTATCTTCCTCTATCCGGCGATGTATCCGCTGCTGGCGCACTGGTTTACGCCGGAAACCTACGGCATTTATATGGGCTCGACCATGCATGAGGTGGCGCAGGTGGTCGCTGCGGGACACGCCGTTAGCCCGGACGCAGAGAACGCGGCGGTCATTGCCAAAATGCTGCGCGTGATGATGCTGGCGCCGTTCCTGCTGTTCCTCGCCGCCCGCGTTAAGCAGCTGGCCCCGGCCGGCAGCGGCGAGCAAAGTAAAATCACTATCCCGTGGTTTGCCATTATGTTCATCCTGGTGGCGGTATTTAACTCCTTCCACCTGCTGCCAAAAGCAGCGGTCGACATGCTGGTGACCCTCGATACCGTAATGCTGGCAATGGCGATGGCCGCCCTCGGGCTGACCACCCACGTCAGCGCGCTGAAAAAAGCCGGCGCCAAACCGCTGTTGATGGCATTGATGCTGTTCGTCTGGCTGATTGTCGGCGGCGGCGCGATTAACCTGGCGGTTCACGGCCTGATGGCCTGACCGGAAGCAGACAGACGACAGCATTCGTTGATGTAACTCTTCAGTTAAGCCGCTATCATTACCCACCCCGCAGCGGCTTAACTGGAGTTTTTTATGAAATATATTGGAGCGCACGTCAGCGCCTCCGGCGGAGTGGCCAATGCCGCCATTCGCGCAGCCGAAATCGGTGCGACCGCGTTCGCCCTCTTCACCAAGAACCAGCGCCAATGGCGCGCCGCCCCGCTGAGCGACGAAACCATTGCTGAATTCAAAGCCGCCTGCGAAAAATACCATTTCGGTCCCGGGCAAATCCTGCCGCACGATAGCTATCTGATCAACCTCGGCCACCCGGTCGAAGAGGCGCTGGAAAAATCCCGCGAAGCGTTTATTGATGAGCTGACCCGCTGCCAGCAGCTAGGGCTGACGCTGCTGAACTTCCATCCCGGCAGCCATCTGCAGCAGATACCGGAAGAGGAGTGCCTGGCGCGCATTTCCCGCTCGATCAATATCGCGCTGGAAAAAACCGAAGGCGTGACCGCGGTTATCGAAAACACCGCCGGCCAGGGCAGCAATCTTGGATTTAAGTTTGAACATCTGGCCGCCATTATCGACGGCGTGGAGGATAAATCCCGCGTCGGCGTGTGTATTGACACCTGTCACGCCTTTGCTGCCGGGTACGATCTGCGTAGCGCCGAAGAGTGTGAGAAAACCTTCGCCGATTTCGAGCGGATCGTCGGCTTCAAATACCTGCGCGGGATGCACCTGAACGATGCGAAAAGCGCCTTCGGCAGCCGCGTCGACCGCCACCATAGCCTGGGGGAAGGTAATATCGGCCATGACGCTTTCCGCTGGATCATGCAGGACAGCCGCTTCGACGGTATTCCGCTAATTCTGGAGACCGTTAATCCCGATATCTGGGCGGAAGAGATTGCCTGGCTGCGGGCGCAGCAGACGGCGGAAGCGTCGGCCTGAAGTCGATGCCGGGCTAATCCCAACAGCTAAAAAAAGAAAGGGCCGAATCATCGGCCCTTTTGCTTATCAAAGTTTTACTCAGGCAGCTTTTTCTACCGTCTGCACTTCCGGACGTTTCAGCACCGCGTAGGAGAGACCGGCAACCAGCGTCCCGGCGATAATCGCCAGCAGGTAGCCGAGCACCGGCGTAATGGCGCCTGGGATCAGCAGAACAAACAGACCGCCGTGCGGCGCCATCAGTTTGGCGCCAATCGCCATGGAGATTGCGCCGGTTACCGCCCCGCCGATGATACAGCATGGCAGCACGCGCATCGGGTCACGAGCGGCGAACGGAATGGCCCCTTCAGAGATAAAGCACAGTCCGAGCACCAGGGCCGCTTTACCGCCTTCACGCTGGCCTTTGTCAAACTTATTACGCGCCACCAGCGTCGCGATACCCATCGCCAGCGGCGGTACCATGCCTGCGGCCATAATCGCCGCCATCGGCGCGTAGGTCTGAGTACTCAGCAGCCCGACGCCAAAGGCGTACGCCGCTTTGTTCACCGGACCGCCCATATCGGTACACATCATTGCCCCGAGGATCGCGCCCAGCAGGACCGCATTGGCCGTCCCCATAGTTTGCAGCCAGTGGGTCAGACCCGCCAGAATACCGGCAACCGGCTTACCGATCAGGTAGATCATGGCCAGACCGACAATCAGGCTGGAAACCAGTGGAATGATCAGAATCGGTTTCAACGCTTCCATGCTCGGCGGCAGCTTCAGCTTCGTGCTGATCAGTTTAGCCACGTAACCAGCAAGGAAGCCCGCAATGATCCCGCCAATGAAGCCGGAACCGCCGCTCACCGCCAGCATACCGCCGATAAGACCCGGCGTCAGGCCCGGACGGTCGGCGATGGAGAAGGCAATGAAGCCCGCCAGCACCGGAACCATCAGCGCAAAGGCTGAACCGCCGCCGATCTGCATCAGCGCCGCCGCCAGCGTATCCTTCACTTCAAATGCCTTAATCCCAAAGGCGAAGGAGAGCGCGATACACAGGCCGCCCGCCACCACCATCGGCAGCATGTAGGAGACGCCGGTCAGCAGGTGACGATAGGCGCCGCCGCCCTCTTTCTTCGCGCTATCCGCCTGCTGTCCGCTCGGCCCGGAAGGCTGATACGGTTTGGCTTCCAGCTGCGCCTTTTCAAACTCCTGGGCGGTTTTCTTCAGCGCCAGGCCGGTAGTGGTGCGATACATTGGCTTACCGGCAAACTTCGCCAGGTCAACTTCAATATCCGCCGCAACGATAACCAGATCGGCCTGCGCCACCTCTTCTGGCGTAATCGCATTGCCCGCGCCGACGGAGCCGCGCGTTTCAACCTTCACCCACCAGCCGCGTTTTTTCGCTTCGGTTTCGATAGCCTCTGCGGCCATAAAGGTATGCGCCACGCCGGTTGGGCAGGCGGTAATTGCGACGATGCGTTTTGGGCCGCTGGCCGCAGCGGGCGCCGCAGCCGGCGCGCTGTAAGGGGTCGCATGGCTTTTCGCCTCGCCGAGGAACAGCTCCGGGTGGGCAACGGCGCGGTTAATATCGCCGAGATACACCTTTTTACCGTTCAGCGCGCTGTCAGCAGGCAGCGTTGAGCCGAGGACGATAGCCAGCTCCGCATCGTTCGGGTTATCAATCAGTTCGAGTTGCGCTTTTTGCGCCGCGGTGCTCAGCAGGGTTTTCGCCATATAGGCGCGAGCCTGTCCGAGTCCGGCATCAATAATCAGCAGCGTTTTCATTATGCCTCTCCTGCTGTTAATTAAACGGTTGTAAGTCGACGCGCGCCATCATTGCGGCCAACTGGGTACGATCGGTAATACCAACATTGCTCTGGCTAACCGCCAGGGCTGCAACGGCCGTGGCCAGGCGCAAAGTATGCTCGCTGGATTCACGCATCAGCAGGCCGTAAATCAGGCCGCCGACCATAGAATCGCCGGCGCCGACGGTGCTGACCACTTCGACTGAAGGCGGCTTGGCGATCCATTCGCCGGAGGCGTTAACCCACAGCGCGCCCTCTTCACCCAGCGAGATAACCACGTGGGCAATCCCCTGCTCGCGCAGCGCGTGGGCGGCGTCAATAACGTCTTTCATTTCAGGCAGCTTGCGGCCGGCCCAAATCTCCAGCTCGCGGCGGTTTGGTTTAACTAACCACGGCGCGGCCTTCAGGCCGGCAACCAGCGCTTCGCGGCTGCTGTCGAAAATAATGCACGGACACTGGCTGCGCAGGCGGATCATCCATTCGGTGAAGGCCTCAGGGCTGACGCCTGACGGCAGGCTGCCGCTGACGCAAACCATGTCGAACTGACCCAGCCAGCTCAGGGAATCATTGACGAAGCGCTCCCAGTCACCCTGAGTCACCTCAAAGCCGGAGAAGTTAAAGTCGGTGACTTCACCGTCTTTTTCCGTCAGCTTGACGTTGATACGGGTACGGCCCTGCACAACCTGGAAGCGGTTGGCAATCCCCAGCTCGCTAAACAGCTGCTGAAAGCCATCCTGATTATCTTTGCCGAGGAAGCCGCCGACGGTGACGTCGATACCGAGATCTTTCAGTACCTTCGCAACGTTGATACCTTTTCCGGCTGCATGCAGGCCGGTGGTGCGGACGAGGTTGACTTCGCCGCGCTCAATTTCCGGCGTGAAACCCACCAGATCGTATGCCGGGTTTAAAGTAATCGTTGCTACACGTCTGCTCATTTATGCGCCCTCCCCAAGGCCTGCGGCGATAGCTTCGCCAATCGCATCCAGCGCTTGTTGCGCATCTTCACCCTGCGCGGTAAAACGCAGACGGTGACCTTTCTTCACTCCCAGCGCCACGACCTTCATCAGGCTGCGACCGTTTGCCGGCTTGCCGGAACCGTCGAGGTTGGTGACGGTAATGTCGCTGGAGAATTGTTTGATGGTATTAACCAGCATGGTGCCCGGACGCGCGTGCAGCCCGTGCTCATTGCGCACGACAAATTCAGCGCTCAGCACGTCTTCGGCAATCGCATCATCGCTGGTCAGCAGCGCCAGCAGCGTGGCGCCGTCGGCCTTCAGCAGGCGGTCAGCTTTTTTGTCAATCAGCAGGTTGCTCAGGCGACTGAGCACCGCGGTCGGCTGTTCGTCGGCCATCGCGACGGTAATCAGCAGCGACACCGGCTGTTCATCAGCGGTAAATGCGCTGGCGGCGCGGCTCACGGCAACGGCGCTACGCAGGTTGCCTTCAGCACTGTCGTTCAGCCAGATGCCCTGACCCAGGTTCAGCGGCTTATCGTTAATGGTGCGGCTCACAAACGCGGCGTCAACGGCGCCGGCTTCTTTCAGCCGCGCGGCGTTCAGCGCCTGCAGGGTCAGCAGATCGCTGGCCACGATATCAAGGCTCAGCGTGTCGTTATCCAGCTTCAGCACTTCGCTCTGCTTTTCACCCATCAGCAGGGCGCGCAGCTCTTCAGCCGTCGTGGCGGACCTGAGCTGCTCCGCGACCGAATCATCGCTGAGCACGTGCGTCAGCTGACGCAGTAATCCGAGATGCTCATCCGAGCTGGCGGCGATACCAATCGCCACGTAGGCCGTCTGCCCTTCCCCCCAGGTTACGCCCTGCGGGAACTGATAGACCTGAACGCCGGTTTTCAGCACCTGATCGCGCGTGTCGGTGGTACCGTGCGGAATGGCAATCCCGTTACCAAGGAAAGTGGAGGTCTGCTGCTCGCGCGCCAGCATCCCGTTAACGTAGCCTTCCGCCACGTTGCCTGCGCTTACCAGCGCAGAAGCAACCTGACGAATCGCCTCTTCTTTATTACCGGCCTGCTGACCGGGATGAATATCCTGCACAGATAACTGGAACATGGATCTCCTCTCCTGCTGAGTTGAATCGTTTCAGCTGTTTAGCGAAAAAATGCGTCATCCTGCAGCTGAAGAAATTCCTGATGACGCTGAAACGTTTCAATGAGTCTGTACCTTTATTAATCACCGCGCAAGATAAGTTGTCAGCCTGATAACAGAAGTTAGATATAACGCACATTTTTGCTGAAGCCGTATCGCAAGACCGGCCTCAGCTTCAGCATTTTGCTGAACGCAATATTTTGAAACGCCTTTTTGATTTATTAGTGCCATACTACTGTTCATTTTCTGACTGGCGGCGTAAACTCCGCGACTCCTGAAACCACAGATAACCGCACATGCAAAACAGTAGCGCCGCCCTTCCCCGACGCGGGTTCGATTTAACCTCTTCCGCCTTCCTGATTGTCGCCTTTCTGACCGGGATTGCCGGCGCGTTGCAAACGCCAACCTTGAGCCTGTTTTTGACCAATGAAGTGCACGTGCGCCCGGCGATGGTCGGCTTCTTTTTTACCGGCAGCGCGGTAATCGGCATTCTGGTGAGCCAGTTTCTCGCCGGGCGCTCGGACCGCCGCGGGGATCGTAAACAGCTGATCGTCTTCTGCTGCCTGCTGGGCGTGCTGGCCTGCCTGCTGTTTGCGTGGAATCGCAGCTACTTTGTTCTGCTTTTCGTCGGGGTATTTCTCAGCAGCTTCGGCTCCACCGCCAACCCGCAGATGTTCGCCCTTGCCCGCGAGCATGCGGATAAAACCGGCCGCGAGGCGGTGATGTTCAGCTCGATTCTGCGCGCCCAGGTGTCGCTGGCGTGGGTTATCGGTCCGCCGCTGGCCTACGCGCTGGCGATGGGTTTCGGCTTTACCGTGATGTACCTCAGCGCCGCCGTCGCCTTCGTATTCTGCGGTGCGATAGTCTGGTTCTTTCTGCCCAGCATGCGCAAAGAGCCAAAAGCGGCCGCGGGTCAGCTGGAAGCTCCGCGCACCCATCGCCGCGACGCGTTGCTGCTGTTCAGCGTCTGCACGCTGATGTGGGGCATCAACAGCCTCTATATCATTAATATGCCGCTCTATATCATTAATGAGCTGCACCTGCCGGAGAAGCTGGCGGGTTTAATGATGGGCGCAGCCGCCGGCCTCGAAATACCGACGATGCTGATCGCCGGCTATTACGCCCGCCGCTTCGGCAAGCGTTTTCTGATGCGCGCGGCCGGCGTCGCCGGGCTGCTGTTTTACGTCGGCATGCTGCTGGTTCATACGCCTGGTCTGCTGCTGGCGTTACAGCTGCTGAACGCTATTTTCATTGGCATCCTGGCGGGAATTGGCATGCTCTATTTTCAGGATTTAATGCCGGGCCAGGCGGGAGCGGCGACCACGCTGTACGCCAATACCATTCGCGTCGGCTGGATTATTGCCGGGTCGCTGGCCGGCGTGGTCGCCGAGATCTGGAGCTATCACGCGGTATTCTGGATTGCGCTCGGCATGGGGGCGATCGCCCAGCTGTGCCTGTGGCGCATCAGGGACATTTAAGCCGCAGAGATAAAACGGCGCGCCGCTAGCTGGCGGTGAGCCGTTCGAGATGAATAAGGTACGCCATTGCCTCATCGCGTCGGGTGCCGCACATTTCACGCTCTGGCTGCAGGCTGCCGCAAACTTTGGGGCGCAGCGGTGAGCCAAAGATATTGCACAGGTTGCCCGCAGACAGCTGTACGCACCGCGTGTTCGCGGGTTTGCCGTCAGGCATGCCGGGTATCGGGGATGAGATGGAGGGGGCGATACAGCAGGCACCGCAGTCAGTACGACATTCCATAGATGGTTCTCTTAACGGCGCTTTTTCAGGCTCAGCCTAAACGTTTTATCCGAAGATAGCAAAACGCGTGAATTCCACTTGCCTGAAAGGCCCGGCGCGAGTAGTTTTACGCGATATTTTTGACCCTTTACGTTACAGGATTACCGCAATGCCAAGAGCGAATGAAATTAAAAAAGGTATGGTGCTGAATTACAACGGCAAGCTGCTGATTGTGAAAAATATTGATATTCAGTCACCGAGCGCCCGTGGCGCAGCAACGCTGTACAAAATGCGTTTCGCTGACGTACGTACCGGTCTGAAGGTTGAAGAACGCTTTAAGGGCGACGATATTGTTGACACCGTGACCCTGACCCGCCGCTACGTTGACTTCTCCTATGTCGACGGCAACGAATACGTGTTTATGGATAAAGAAGATTACACCCCGTATATCTTCACCAAAGAGCAGATTGAAGAAGAGCTGCTGTTTATTCCGGAAGGCGGCATGCCGGACATGCAGGTTCTGACCTGGGATGGCCAGCTGCTGGCGCTGGAGCTGCCGCAGACCGTTGATCTGGAAATTGTTGAAACGGCTCCGGGCATCAAGGGCGCATCCGCCAGCGCTCGCAACAAACCGGCAACCCTGAGCACCGGCCTCGTGGTGCAGGTTCCTGAGTACCTGAGCTCGGGCGAACGCATTCGTATCCATATCGAAGAAAGCCGCTATATGGGTCGCGCCGACTAATCGAACGGCGGGTTAATAACCGGTAGCCAATGCGAAAATGCCCGTCAGTATCGCAACTGACGGGCATTTTTTTACCGACGCACGGTGGCCTACAGCAGTTCCGGATACTTCGTCATCTTCAGCGCCAGCTCTACGCCGCGAACTTCCGCCATCCCCTTCAGACGACCGATCGCCGAATATCCCGGGTTGGTTTTCTTACGCAGATCGTCCAGCATCTGATGGCCGTGATCCGGGCGGAACGGGATCGGGCGCAGATCGCCGGCGCGCTTGCGACGCAGCTCTTCGCTCAGAATCGCATTCACCACCGCCACCATATTAACGTCACCGCTCAGGTGCGCTGCCTCGTGGAAGGTTTTCGGATTCTCTTCGCGGCAGGTCGATCGCAGATGGGTGAAGTGAATACGATCGCCGAAGGTTTCAACCATCTTCACCAGGTCATTATCGGCACGCACGCCGTAGGAGCCGGTGCACATGGTAAAACCGTTGTTAATGCTATCAACAACCTCTTTCAGCCACTGCATATCTTCGATCGTCGACACGATACGCGGCAGGCCAAGGATCGGACGCGGCGGATCGTCCGGGTGAACCGCCAGACGCACGCCCACCTCTTCACATACCGGCACGATGGCGCGCAGGAAGCGGGCCATATTTTCACGCAGCTGCTCTTTATTGATATGGTCATATTCGGCAAGACGGGTGCGGAACTGATCGAGGGTATAGCCCTCTTCGGCTCCCGGCAGGCCGGCAATAATATTGCGGGTCAGCTTTTCGACTTCCGCGGCGCTCATCGCCGTAAAATAGGCCTGCGCCTGGCGCTGCTCTTCTTCCGTGTAATCCGCTTCCGCGCCGGCGCGCTGCAGGATATGCAGCTCAAAGGCCGCAAAAGCGATTTGATCAAAACGCAGCGCTTTAGAGCCGTCCGCTAGCTGATACTCCAGATCGGTACGCGTCCAGTCGAGGATCGGCATAAAGTTATAGCAAACGGTATCAATCCCGCAGGCCGCAAGATTGCGGATGCTCTGCTGATAGTTGGCAATCCAGGTCGCACACTGCCCGCTATCGGTTTTGATCTCTTCATGCACCGGGATGCTTTCGACGACCGACCACGTCAGCCCTTTTTCCGCCAGCAGCGCCTGACGCTGCTTAATATCGTCAACGGGCCATACCTGCCCGTTCGGAATATGGTGCAACGCGGTAACTACGCCCGTCGCGCCAGCCTGTCGTACATCATCAAGCGATACCGGATCGTTCGGTCCATACCAACGCCAGGTTTGCTCCATCGCTATACCCCTTTAAAGTTGTTATACCAATAATGCGAACGTCAATGACGACTACCATACAGGCTTCACGCAAAGGATCAAATAATCCCGCTGAATTGATTGATCCAGCTCACACTAAGCGTATAAATACGGCTCACCAATTTAATTTGCTGTCATATAACTTTACACTGAGCGTGTTAATCATTGGTTAATCAGGTGTGTAAATAATGACGACTATTGCTACAGCTACGCTACCGGAAGACGTGCAGCTTCCCCGCTACGATCGCAGCCAGCTGCGCTCGCGTATCGTGCACTTTGGGTTTGGCGCCTTTCATCGCGCGCACCAGGCGCTGCTCACCGACCGGGTGCTGAACGCCAGCGGCGGCGACTGGGGGATCTGCGAAATAAGTCTGTTCAGCGGCGATCGGCTGATGAGCCAGCTTCGCCAGCAGGATCACCTGTTTACCGTGCTGGAGAAAGGGGCGCAGGGCAACAGGGCTATCGTGGTCGGCGCGGTGCACGAGTGCCTGAACGCTAAACTGGATTCGCTCCCGGCGATAATCGAAAAGTTTTGCGAACCGCAGGTCGCCATCGTCTCTCTGACTATCACTGAAAAAGGCTACTGCATCGACCCGGCAAGCGGTTTGCTGGATCTCAGGCAGCCGCGGATCGTGCACGATCTGAATAACCCGACGCTGCCGCAGTCGGTGCCGGGGATTTTAGTCGAGGCGCTCGCCCGCCGCCGCGAGCGCCGCCTGCCGCCGTTTACCGTCCTCTCCTGCGATAACATTCCTGACAATGGCCACGTGGTGAAAAACGCCGTGCTGGGAATGGCGGAGAAACGCTGTCCGGAGCTGGCGCGGTGGATTGCTGAACAGGTCAGCTTCCCGGGTACGATGGTTGACCGCATTGTTCCCGCAGCCACCGACGAGTCGCTGGCGGAAATCAGCGCCGCGCTGGGCGTCGAAGATCCCTGCGCCATCAGCTGCGAGCCGTTTATTCAGTGGGTCGTCGAAGATAACTTCGTCGCCGGCCGCCCGGCGTGGGAAGCCGCCGGCGTGCAGATGACCGACAACGTGCTGCCGTGGGAGCAGATGAAGCTACGGATGCTCAACGGCAGCCACTCTTTCCTCGCGTGGCTCGGCTACCTGGCGGGCAGTGCGCATATCAGCGATTGTATGCAGGATGACGTGCTGCGCGCCGCCGCGCGCCGGCTGATGCTTGATGAACAGGCGCCGACGCTCTCTATTGAAGGCGTTGATCTGACGAGCTATGCCGACGGTCTTCTCGAACGTTTCAGCAACCCGGCGTTAAAGCATCGCACCTGGCAGATCGCGATGGACGGCAGCCAGAAGCTCCCGCAGCGCATGCTTGACGGTATCCGGGTGCACCTCGCGCGCGGCAGCCGCTGGCCGCTGCTGGCGCTTGGCGTCGCGGGCTGGATGCGCTACGTCAGCGGCGTGGACGACGCCGGTCAGCCGATCGATGTCCGCGACCCGCTGGCGGAGAAAATCCAGGCCCTGGTCGCTAGCAGCCATGAGCAAGAGCGGGTCAGCGCCCTGCTCTCCCTCGAAGAGATTTTTGGCAGCGACCTCCCGCACAGCGCAGAATTTGTCGCCAACGTGACGTCAGCCTGGCGCCAGCTCTCATCGCTGGGCGCACGCAACGCTATCGCCGCCGCGCTGGATTCTTAACAATTTCTGCTGTTTAACGGACAGAAATATTTTCTGTCCGCCCTAACCCTTCTCTTTTCCCCTTTTTTTCGTCAGGATAGTCTCAACTGTTACAACATTACATTTGTATCCTGGAGAAAATGTGACCAAAACAAACTTGATCACGGGGTTTCTCGGCAGCGGTAAAACGACCTCGATTCTTCATCTGCTGGCCCATAAGCCTGCAGATGAAAAATGGGCCGTACTGGTCAATGAATTTGGCGAAGTTGGCATCGATGGCGCTCTGCTGGCCGATAGCGGTGCGCTGCTTAAAGAAATTCCCGGCGGCTGCATGTGCTGCGTCAACGGTCTGCCAATGCAGGTCGGGCTGAATACGCTGCTGCGTCAGGGGAAGCCGGACCGCCTGCTGATTGAGCCAACCGGGCTCGGTCACCCGAAGCAGATCCTCGATATTCTGACCGCCGCGGTCTACGAGCCGTGGATCGACCTGCGCGCGACGCTGTGCGTCCTCGATCCTCGCCAGCTTCTGGACCCGAAGGTCATAGCCAACGAAAACTTCCGCGATCAGCTGGCCGCCGCCGACGTCATTATCAGCAATAAAACCGACCGGATGACCGCGGAAAGCGAGCGCGCCTTCAGCGCCTGGTGGCAGGAGTACGCCGGCAAACGCCTGCGCGTCAGCGCCACCCAGGGGAGCATTGACCCGGCGCTGCTGGACCTGCCGCGGCTGAATCTGCGCCCGCTGCCGGAAAGCGCGGAGCATGCGCACGGCCACGGACAGAAAAAAGGCCTGGCGGCGCTGAATCTCCCCAGCCACCAGCGCTGGCGCCGCAGCCTGAACAGCGGCCAGGGCTACCAGGCCTGCGGCTGGATTTTTGACGCTGATACCACCTTTGATACCATCGGCCTGCTGGAGTGGGCGCGTCTGGCCCCGGTGGGCCGCGTGAAGGGCGTGATGCGTATTGCCGAAGGCCTGGTGCGGATCAACCGTCAGGGGCTGGACCTTAATATTGAAACGCAAAACGTTGCGCCGCCGGACAGCCGTATTGAGCTGATCTGCGACGGCGAAGCGGACTGGAATGCACTACAAGCCACTCTGTTGAGGCTACGTTTAAGTTAGGGCGGCTATGTTTGCCCCCGTTTTACACAACACGCGACCGTTATGAATAAAACCCGAATCCCCCTTATCCTGCTGCTTAACGCCGCAGGTATTGCGCTTTTTTTATCATGGTATCTCCCCGCTAACCACGGCCCGTGGTTTTCGCTGGATTCCGCCATTTTCCACTTCTTTAACCACAACGTGGGCGTCAGCCGCGGCTATACCTGGCTGCTGGCGATTATCAACAACCGCGCTTTTGACGCCTGCTCTCTGCTGGCAATGGGAGGCGTGATGCTGAGCTTCTGGCTGAAAGAGCAAAGCGCCGGCCGCCGCCGAATCGTGATTATCGGCCTGGTGATGCTGCTGTCTGCGGTGGTGATAAACCAGCTGGCTCAGCACCTGATGCCGGTTAAACGCGCCAGCCCGTCGCTCTCGTTTAGCGGCATTGTTAAGGTAAGCGACGTGGTCTCGTTTCCGACTAAAGATGCATCGAAGGATAGCTTCCCGGGCGATCACGGGATGATGCTGCTGATTTTCGCCACCTTCATGTGGCGCTATTTTGGCCGCCGGGCGTTTGCCATTTCTCTCGCCATTTTCGTTGTTTTTGCCTTCCCGCGGGTAATGATTGGCGCCCACTGGTTTACCGATATTGCCGTCGGTTCATTAACCGCGCTGCTGATCGGCGCTCCCTGGGTTCTGCTGACGCCTCTGAGCGACAAAATGATTGCCTGGTTCGACCGAACCCTCCCGGGCGGATTGCACAAAAATTAACATTCCCGTCGCATATTATTAAATATCCATAAGGGATCGTTCTCGGTCCCTTTTTTTATGTTTCGCCATTTTTATCCCCACAATCATCTTTCTGTCACATTAATCGTCTTACAAATGAGGTAATTGCGTATTTTTCACCCATCTCTGCCGCTATTTTGTCCTTTCCCGATGATTCACTTTTTGTCGCAAAAATTCTTATAAGAAATCTCGCAAAACCGCTCGCCATCCCAGTGTTGATAGGGTAATCTCATTCTCGTTTTGCCTTTCCAGCAACGTAAAACCGGCAGCAGAATTAATTTGTGCGTCACTGCACAAATTTAGGTTTAAGGAATTGTCTCATTGCTGGCAGGTATTTAGGCTCTAACACGTTTGGCATTTTTTATAACGACATTGTCGTTAAGGACAACAAGGGAAAACAAACAACATGGTCAAATCTCAGCCGATTTTGAGATATATCCTGCGGGTCGTTCCCGCGGTTGCAGTGGCAGTTTTGCTCTCTGCCTGTAGTTCGACCAGTAGTACCGCAAAGAATATGCATTCTGAGACGCTTGCTGTGGGTAGTGGCGATTTGTCATCACTGCAAGCCTCTCAGGATGAATTTGAAACAATGGTCAACAATCTGGACGTTAAGTCCCGTTTAATGGACCAGTATGCTAGCTGGAAAGGCGTGCGTTACCGCCTTGGCGGTAGCACCCGGAAAGGTATCGATTGTTCAGCATTCGTGCAGCGTACCTTCCGCGAACAGTTTGGTCTGGAACTGCCGCGCTCAACTTCCGAGCAGCAGGATTCCGGTAAGTCGATTTCACGCTCCCAGCTGCGTACAGGCGATTTAGTCCTGTTCAGAGCGGGTTCCACTGGCCGCCATGTAGGTATCTACATCGGCAACAGCCAGTTTGTTCATGCTTCCACCAGCAGCGGTGTGACTATCTCCAGCATGAACGAGCCGTACTGGAAAAAGCGCTATAACGAAGCGCGCCGCGTGCTGAGCCGTTCCTAACCTCTTCTGTCGTCAGTTTTCCCTTGGCTGACGAACGGAAATTAAAAACACTGCTGAGGCAGTGTTTTTTTTTGCTCATTGCCCCGCAAAGCCGCAATATAAGCTATGTCTTTTAATGGAGATGGTGAAATCGTTTTTCTGTCACCCCATTTGCGCGCCTCATAAACACGGACTGACTATAGCCTATGCTTACCCGCTACTTCTCACCCCGGCGTAAAATCTGGCTGACCAGCACACTCATTGGGATTTTCGTCGCCCTGCTGGCCGGTAGCATTCAATTTATGGTTATCTACCACAACCGGTCTGAACGCTTTGACTTCATCATCAACAACGTCAACGGTTACCTGAATGAATACTTTCACGAGCTTAATCATACGATTACCGTGCTGCAGCCGCTGATTGACCAGAAGTGTGAGAATATCGCGTCGGGCCTGACCGCGCATGCCGCCTTCAGCCCAAACGTTCGGGCGTTTCTGCTGGTTAAAAATGGCCAGGCATTTTGCTCTTCGGCAACAGGTCCAATGAACAGCCCCCTGGCACAGCTCATTCCCCAGCTCGATATCAGTAAACCTGTCGATATGGCCATCCTGCCGGGTACGCCGATGATGCCAAAAAGCTCGGCGCTGGCGATGTGGGTACGCAGCCCGCACGGCGGTAACGACGGTATTTTCGTGTCAATCAATACCAACCTGACCCCCTATATTCTCTATTCTGCCCGGCAAAATGACTTCAGCGGCATTGCGCTGGTGGTCAACAACAACAGCATTTCGACCTTAAGCAACGGGCTGGTTAACCCAAAAACGACGCTCTCAGAGCCGATTCGCGAAGTGCAGATCAAGGGGCTGCCGCTCAAGGTTTATCTCTACGCCAACAGCTGGCTGGCTGAAAATACCCAGTACGCGCTGCTGTTAGGCGTGGTATGCGGGCTGCTGGCGGGGCTGCTGGGCTATTACGTGCTGACGATCAAATCCGATCCGCGAAAAGCGATCCTGGTGGGAATAAAGAACGACCAGTTTTACATCGTCTATCAGCCGGTCGTTAAAGCCTCAACGCTGCACATTAGCGGCGTTGAGGTACTGATGCGCTGGCGGCATCCGGTCGCCGGCGAAATTCCTCCGGATGTCTTTATCAACCTGGCTGAAACCCAGGAAATGATCGTCCCGCTAACCCATCATCTGCTGGCGCTGATCGCTCGCGACGCGCCCACGCTGCAAAAGATCCTGCCGGCGGGGAGTAAGCTCGGGCTGAATATCTCCCCGGCCCACATGCATGCCGACAGCTTTAAGCCGGATTTACAGCGCTTCGCCGCCGCCCTGCCGGTTAACCACTTTAGCGTGGTGCTGGAGATAACCGAACGCGCGATGATCGATAAGCACCGATCGCTGGCCATCTTTGACTGGCTGCATGAGCAGGGCTTTGAAATTGCGATTGATGATTTTGGCACCGGCCACAGCGCGCTGATCTATCTTGAACGCTACAACTTCGACTTTTTGAAAATCGATCGCGGCTTCGTGCAGGCCATCGGTACCGAAACCGTCACCTCGCCGGTGCTTGATGCCGTGCTGACGCTGAGCCGCCGCCTGCAGCTCCTGACCGTTGCCGAAGGGGTTGAAACGCCTGAACAGGCAGAGTGGCTGCGCAAGCACGGCGTACACTATCTGCAGGGCTACTGGATAAGCCGGCCCCTGCCGCTGGAAACGCTGCTCGCCGCGCATGAAGAACCGGCGAAATACTTCGCCGCCTCCGGGCGTTCCTGATAATTTAGTCTATGGACGGGCCCGCTGAGGGCTCGCCGACAGAGGATAACAACCTGGCTATGTTTGCGCGTATTTGTCTGATATTAATTACTTTTATTAGCCTTAACGGTCAGGCGCAGACCGTGAAAGAGAGCAGCAGCTTCGCGATTATCGGCGAGCCGAAATACCCTGACGGCTTTAGCCATTTCGCCTACGCCAACCCAGCGGCGCCAAAAGGCGGGAGCATCACGCTCGCCACCATTGGCACCTTCGACAACTTCAACCGCTATGCGCTGCGCGGCAATCCCGGCGTGCGCACCGATGCCCTGTACGATACCTTATTCACCACCTCCGACGACGAAGCGGGCAGCTACTATCCGCTAATCGCCGACGGGGCGCGCTACGCCGAGGATTTTTCGTGGATAGAGATCACAATCAACCCGCAGGCCCGCTTTCATGACGGCACGCCGATCCGCGCCAGCGACGTCGCGTTTACCTTCCAGAAATTTATGACCGAAGGCGTCCCGCAGTTTCGCCTGTACTACAAAGGCACAAGCGTCAAGGCCATCGCCCCGCTCACCGTGCGCATTGAGTTAGGCCAGGCGGGCAAAGAGAACATGCTCAGCCTGTTCACCCTGCCGGTGATGCCGGAAAAATTCTGGCGCGACCATAAGCTCAGCGATCCGCTCTCCACCCCGCCGCTGGCCAGCGGCCCCTATCGCATTACCGACTGGCGGATGGGTCAGTACATCGTTTACTCACGCGTTAAAACCTACTGGGCGGCCAATCTTGCGGTCAACCGCGGACGCTGGAACTTCGATACGCTACGCTACGACTACTATCTCGACGATAACGTCGCCTTTGAGGCCTTTAAGGCGGGGGCGGTAGACCGGCGGGAGGAGACGATGGCCAAAAACTGGGCCACCCGCTACGTGGGGCGCAACTTTACGCGCGGCTACATCGTGAAGGATGAGTATCAGAATACCTCGGCGCAGGATACCCAGTGGCTGGCATTCAACATTCAGCGCCCGGTGTTTGCCGATCGTCAGGTACGCGAAGCCATCACCCTCGCCTTCGATTTTGAATGGATGAACAAGGCGCTGTTTTACAACGCCTACAGCCGCGCCAACAGCTACTTCCAGAATACCGAGTACGCGGCCCGCGCGGCGCCCGATGCCGATGAGCTCGCTCTGTTGACGCCGATGAAAAACGATCTCCCACCCGAGGTCTTCACCGAGCTCTATCAGCCGCCGCGATCCGACGGCGGCGGTTTCGATCGGGCGAATCTGCTGAAGGCGGACGACCTGCTCAACCGGGCCGGGTGGGTGTTGAAAAACCAGCGCCGGGTGAACGGGAAAACCGGGAAGCCGCTGCGTTTTGAGCTGCTGCTGCCCGCGGGCGGTAACGATCGCTGGGTTCTGCCCTTTCAGCACAACCTGCGGCGTCTCGGCATCACCATGGATATTCGCCAGGTTGATAATTCCCAGTACAGCAATCGCCGCCGCAGCCGGGATTACGATATGATGCCCGTGGTCTGGCGAGCGACGCCGTGGCCCGGCACCGACCTGCAGATCTCCTGGGACTCGGCCTATATTCACTCCAGCTACAACGCGCCGGGAGTGCAAAGCCCGGTCGTGGATCGCCTCATCGCGCAGATTATTCGCTGGCAGGGCAATAAGCAGAAGCTCCTGCCCTTAGGCCGCGCGCTGGATCGGGTGCTCACCTGGAACTACTACATGCTGCCGATGTGGTATATGGCGCAGGACAGAACGGCCTGGTGGGACAAGTTCTCGTTCCCGCCAACGCGGCCGGTTTACTCCTCCGGCTTTGACAGCTGGTGGTATGACGTTAACAAAGCGGCAAAACTGCCCGCGGACAGACGCTAAGGAACGACGATGGGCGCATACCTGATCCGCCGACTGCTGCTGATTATCCCCACCCTGTGGGCGATTATCACGATCAACTTTTTTATTGTCCAGATTGCCCCCGGCGGCCCGGTCGATCAGGCCATTGCCGCCATTGAGTTCGGCAATCACGGCGGGATGCCGGGCGCGGGCGACAGCGGAATGGCCGCCAGCCACGCGCGCACCGGCGTTAGCAACGTCAGCGAGGGCCACTATCGCGGCGGGCGCGGCCTCGACCCGGAGGTCATCGCGGAGATAACCCATCGCTACGGCTTTGATAAGCCCCTCCACGAGCGCTACCTGAAAATGCTCGGCGACTATCTGCGCCTTGATTTTGGCGACAGCCTGTTTCGCAGCGCCTCGGTGCTGCAACTGATAAAAAACAGCATGCCGGTCTCCATTAGCCTTGGCCTGTGGAGCACGCTGATTATCTACCTGGTGTCGATCCCGCTCGGCATACGTAAAGCCGTCAGCAACGGCAGCCATTTTGATATCTGGAGCAGCACGCTGATCATTATCGGCTACGCGATCCCGGCATTCCTGTTCGCGATTCTGCTGATCGTTATTTTCGCCGGAGGCAGCTATTTCGACCTGTTCCCGCTGCGGGGGCTGGTCTCCGCCAATTTCGATAGCCTGCCGTGGTATCAGAAGATCCTCGACTACCTCTGGCACATCACGCTACCGGTGCTGGCGACGGTGATTGGCGGCTTTGCGGCACTCACTATGCTGACCAAAAACAGCTTTCTGGATGAGATCCGCAAGCAGTACGTGGTCACCGCCCGCGCCAAAGGGGTGAGTGAAAAACAAATTTTGTGGCGCCACGTGTTCCGCAACGCCATGCTGCTGGTTATTGCCGGTTTTCCGGCGATGTTTATCAGCATGTTCTTTACCGGTTCGCTGCTGATTGAGGTGATGTTCTCCCTCAACGGCCTGGGGCTGCTGGGCTATGAAGCGACGGTTTCGCGCGACTATCCGGTCATGTTTGGCACATTGTATATTTTTACGCTAATTGGTCTGCTGCTTAATATCGTCAGCGATATTTGCTACACGCTGGTCGACCCGCGTATCGATTTTGAGGGCCGCTGATGTCTTTTTTGAGTCCCGTCAATCAGGCCCGCTGGGCGCGTTTTCGCGACAACCGCCGCGGCTACTGGTCGCTTTGGCTGTTTTTAATCCTCTTCGTCTGCAGCCTGGGCGCGGAGCTGATTGCCAATGATCGTCCGCTGCTGGTGCAGTACCGCGGCAGCCTGTACGTTCCGCTATTAAAAGAATATAGCGAGAAGACCTTCGGCGGCGACTTCGCCACCGCCGCCGACTATCAGGACCCGTGGCTCCAGAAACAGCTCGACAGCCACGGCTGGGTGCTGTGGGCGCCGGTGCGCTTCGGTGCGACGACCATCAACTTTGCGACCCAATCCCCCTTCCCCTCTCCGCCGTCGCCGCAGAACTGGCTGGGCACCGACGCCAACGGCGGCGACGTGCTGGCGCGCATCCTGTACGGAACGCGGATCTCAATCCTGTTCGGCCTGCTGCTGACGCTCTTTTCCAGCGTCCTCGGCGTGCTGGCGGGCGCCATCCAGGGCTACTACGGGGGCAGAATAGACCTCTGGGGGCAGCGCTTTATTGAAGTGTGGTCGGGAATGCCGACGCTGTTTTTGATAATCCTGCTCTCCAGCGTCGTGCAGCCCGGCTTCTGGTGGCTGCTGGCGATTACCGTCCTGTTCGGCTGGATGACGCTGGTGGGCGTGGTGCGCGCTGAGTTTCTGCGCACCCGTAACTACGACTATATCCGCGCGGCGCAGGCGCTGGGGGTTAACGACCGCAGCATTATCCTGCGGCATATGCTGCCCAACGCGATGGTCGCCACCCTCACCTTCCTGCCGTTTATTCTCTGCAGCTCGATTACCACCCTGACCTCTCTGGATTTTCTTGGCTTCGGCCTGCCTCTAGGCTCGCCCTCGCTTGGCGAGCTGCTGCTGCAGGGGAAAAACAACCTGCAGGCGCCGTGGCTGGGGATCGCCGCCTTTTTGTCCGTCGCGGTGCTGTTAACGCTTTTAATTTTCATTGGTGAAGCGGTTCGCGACGCCTTCGACCCCAGTAAGGCGGTATAAGATGGCGCAGCCTCTGTTAGAAATCGACAATCTCTCCATCGCCTTTCGCCAGCAGGGCGAAACCCGGACCGTCGTCAGCGAACTGTCGCTGCGCATTGCGGCGGGGGAAACCCTGGCGCTGGTGGGCGAATCCGGCTCCGGCAAGAGCGTTTCCGCGCTGTCGGTACTGCGCCTGCTCCCCTCGCCGCCGGTAAGCTACCCCAGCGGCGATATCCGCTTTCACGGCCAGTCGCTGCTGCATGCCGATGAGCGTACCCTGCGCGGGGTGCGCGGCAACCGTATTGCCATGATTTTTCAGGAGCCGATGGTTTCACTCAATCCGCTGCACACCCTGGAAAAGCAGCTCTATGAAGTGCTCTCTCTGCATCGCGGAATGCGCAAAGAAGCCGCCCGGGGAGAGATTCTCGACTGCCTGGAGCGCGTCGGCATTCGCCAGGCCCCTCGCCGGCTGGCGGACTATCCGCATCAGCTTTCCGGCGGCGAGCGCCAGCGGGTGATGATCGCCATGGCCCTGCTCACCCGCCCGGAGCTGCTGATTGCCGACGAACCGACAACCGCGCTGGATGTCTCGGTGCAGGCGCAAATTCTGCTGCTGCTGCACGAGCTGAAGCAGGAGCTGAATATGGGCCTGCTGTTTATCACCCATAACCTGAGCATCGTCCGCCAGCTCGCCGACCGCGTGGCGGTGATGCAAAACGGGCGCTGCGTCGAGCAAAACGACTGCCATGCCCTTTTTTCTGCTCCCCGGCATCCCTATACCCGCCGCCTGCTGGATAGCGAACCGGCGGGGCTTCCGGTACCGCTGGCGCCCGATGCGCCGCTGCTGCTCGCCGCCAGCGGGCTCAGCGTCGCCTTTCCCGTTCGTCGGGGCCTTCTGCGCCGGGTGGTTGACCATAATCGGGTGGTTAACGCTCTGAGCTTTCAGCTGCGCGCGGGTGAAACCCTGGGACTGGTGGGAGAGTCCGGTTCCGGCAAAAGCACTACCGGGCTGGCGCTACTGCGCCTGATTGCCTCCGAGGGGACCATTGCCTTTGATGGTCAAACGCTGCAGGGCCGCAGCCGTCGGCAGATGCTGCCGCTGCGCCGCCGGATGCAGGTCGTGTTTCAGGATCCGAACTCATCGCTGAATCCGCGGCTAAACGTTTTACAGATTATTGAGGAAGGGCTGCGCGTCCACCAGCCGACGCTCACCCCCGCCGAGCGTGAACAGGCGGTTATTCAGGTGATGCAGGAGGTGGGGCTGGATGCGCAAACGCGCCTGCGCTACCCGGCCGAGTTTTCCGGCGGCCAGCGGCAGCGTATCGCCATCGCCCGGGCGCTGATCGTCAAACCTCAACTTATCGTCCTGGATGAGCCGACCTCTTCGCTGGATAAGACCGTACAGGCGCAAATCTTAGCCCTGCTGAAAGCTTTACAGCAAAAGCACCAGCTGGCCTATATTTTTATCAGCCACGATCTGCGCGTCGTGCGAACGCTATGCCATCAGGTGATGGTTCTGCGGCAAGGAGAGGTGGTCGAACAGGGAGAGTGCGAGCGCGTATTTACCGCTCCGCAGCAGGAATATACCCGCCAGCTGCTGGCGCTGGGCTGACGGTCAGAACGGGTTGTTACCGGAGAAGGGTTCGGCAATGGCTACGCCGAAATTTTTCAGACGACAGGTGGCGGCAAACTCGTCCTGCATGCTGACAAACAGGCACGGTTCCCCTTCACACTCAACGATTGAGCAATCGACTTCGATGTCGCTGAGCGCCTGGCTAAGCTTATGCATAACCGGCCACGCTTTCTCGCCGTCCGGGCTCAGTAATTTCAGCGCCACGAGGCTATTCTCGCTCTGCACGCCGTTTTGCGGAATCGGTTCAACTCTTGAACCCGCAAAACCGGCCAGCCAGCGATAGCTTTGCGGCAGTCGGTGTACGATAGAGAGTTGTTGTGTATTCACCTGGTTTTCCCCGGAAGCAAATGCTTCACAATAAATTTACATCAATATTAACACATTGTTGACAAATAGTCCTGTATCAGCGTGGAAAACGTTTACACCGGCGTGCGCCAGAGTTAACCGCTTATTATCCAGAACTTTATAGTTTCGCTGAGGAACCGATCGGGGCTATATGTACCCGTTTCTGTGATCCAAAACAACTTTTTTATCGCAACATTGCGACTTTTTACACTAATTGATTTTACATAAAAGAAACAAATAGCAGAATAATGAAGCCCGCTGCGGTTGATATGCATCAAAAAAGGGGCTGAAATAGCCCCTTAAATGAGATTCAAAGCGCGACTTTTCGCCGCCGGCTGGCGTAGAGGTAGAAGAGAATGGAGCTGCTGGCGCAGAAAGCGATAGAGATCAGCATCGGCCAGGCGGTGGTGAAGGTCGCCATCGACAGCAGCGCGCCGACAATCGCGCCGATCCCGAAGCGGAAGGTTCCCGCCAGCGAAGAGGCCGTTCCGGCCATATGCGGGAACTCATCGAGAATGACCGCCATCGCGTTCGAGGAAACCATCGACACGCAGCCGATAAACGCGGCCACGCCGAACACCAGCGCCCAGAAGCCGACATCAAACAGCGCGCAGACCACCATCCACACGGCCATCGCAAACTGGATCCACAGCCCGGCGCGGAACATATTCAGCGCCCCAATCCGCCGGACAAAACGGCTGTTTATCATGGTCATGACGAACAGGAAGGCCACGTTGAGCGCAAAGTAGTAGCCGAAGTGCTGCGGCGAGACGTGGTTAATATTGATGTAAACAAACGGGCCGGCGCTCAGAAATGAGAACATCCCGGCGAAGCTGAAGCCGCTCGCCAGCATATAGCTCAGCACGCGCTTGTGGCGGAACAGGGTAGCAAAGTTGCCGAGCGTGGTGCGCACATGAAACTTCTGCCGCCGCTCCGGCGGCAGGGTTTCGCTAATGAAGAATGCGATCATCGCCGACGCAAGCAGCGCCGCCACCGCAAGGATCCAGAAGATGGCGTGCCAGCTGAACCACACCAGCACCGCCCCGCCCACCATCGGCGCGACCAGCGGGGCGATGGTGGTTACCAGCATCACGAACGACATCATCCGCGAAAACTCTTCTTTCGGATAAATATCGCGCATCAGGGCGTTAATCACCACGCTCGCCGCCGCCGCCGCGAGGCCGTGAAAGAAGCGCATGGTAATCAGCATTTCGATGGTCTGCGACAGCGCGCAGGCCACCGCGGCGGCGGCAAAAATCAGCGTCCCCCCGAGGATCACCGGCTTACGCCCGATGCTGTCGGCCATCGGGCCGTACAGCAGCTGGCCAAAAGCAAAGCCCAGAATATAGGTGCTAAGCGTCATCTGCGCGCTGCCGTCCGGCACGTTAAACTGCGCCGAGATCACCGGCAGAGCCGGTAGATACATATCAATCGACAGCGGCATGAGCATGGCCAGCAGGCCAAGAATAAACACAATCCCCAGGGAAGAATTCTGCTTTGCCGTCACGTTTTACTCCGCGCATGCTGAACGCCAACGCTGGCAATCTCTTCTTCCGTCAGCGGGCGATACTCGCCGGGCTCCAGAGAGTCGTCCAGCGCGATAGCGCCAATTCGTTCACGATGCAGGCCGACAACGTGGTTACCCACGGCGGCAAACATCCGCTTAACCTGATGGTAGCGCCCTTCGCTGATGGTCAGCCGAACTTCCGTGGGAGTCACCACTTCGAGAACCGCCGGCCGGGTCAGCTCTTTTTCATTATGCAGCTGAACGCCCTGCGCAAACTGCTCCGCGGTGTGTTCGTCCACCGGGTTTTCCAGCGTCACCAGATAGGTTTTTTCGCAGTGATGGCGTGGAGAGGTAATACGGTGCGACCACTGCCCGTCATCGGTCATCAGCACCAGACCGGTGGTATCGATATCCAGACGACCGGCGGCATGCAGCTTGTGCGCCACCGGAACATCAAGAAAATAGAGCACCGTCGGGTGATCCGGATCGTCGGTAGAACAAACGTAACCCTGCGGCTTGTTAAGCATAAAGTAGCGCGGGCCGTTCTGCTGGGTAAGCGTATTGCCGTCATACTCAACGTCATGCTCCGGCTGGAGCTTGAACGAAGCGTCTTTCACGATTTCACCATCCACAAGAACGCGGCTGCTGCGGATTTCACGTCCGGCAATAGCCCTGCTGACGCCAAGTTGCTGAGCGATAAACTTATCAAGTCGCATGAGATTTTTTTAGCCTGTAATAATGCTGGAGCGGGCAAGCGCCCGAAAAAGAAGAAATTCATTGGCTAGTATAACGGGCTCTTAACGCCACTCAAGGGAAAAGATTCATGGCATACTATTTGCGAGTTAATTAACGCCTGTGAAGCCATGAATTTTACATTACGCCCCTACCAAAAAGAGGCGGTCGATGCCACCTTAGCCTGGTTTCGTCGCCACCATGAGCCCGCCGCTATCGTCCTGCCGACCGGGGCCGGCAAAAGCCTGGTCATTGCCGAGCTGGCGCGCCTGGCCCGCGGCCGCGTGCTGGTACTGGCGCACGTCAAGGAGCTGGTGGCGCAAAACCACGCTAAATATCTTGCCCTTGGGCTGGAAGCCGATATTTTCGCCGCCGGGCTGAAGCGCAAAGAGAGCCACGGTAAGGTCGTTTTCGGCAGCGTACAGTCGGTTGCCCGCAACCTTGAGCAGTTCCAGGGGGAGTTTTCGCTGCTGATCGTCGATGAGTGCCACCGCATCAGCGATGACGACGATAGTCAGTACCAGCAAATCATCGCCCACCTGCGGCAGGTCAATCCGCAGCTGCGCCTGCTTGGGCTCACCGCCACGCCGTTTCGCCTCGGGAAGGGCTGGATCTATCAGTTCCATTATCATGGCATGGTGCGCGGCGACGAGAAGGCGCTGTTTCGCGACTGCATTTATGAACTGCCGCTGCGCTACATGATTAAAAACGGCTATCTGACGCCGCCGGAGCGGCTCGATATGCCGGTGGTGCAGTACGATTTCAGCCGCCTTCAGGCGCAGAGCAACGGCCTGTTCAGCGAAGCCGACCTCAATCATGAGCTGAAAAAACAGCAGCGCATTACGCCGCATATCGTCAGCCAGATCGTTGAGTTTGCCCAAACGCGAAAAGGGGTGATGATTTTCGCCTCTACGGTGGAGCATGCGCGGGAAATCACCGGCCTGCTGCCCGCAGGTGAAGCCGAGCTGATTACCGGCGAAACGCCGGGGCCGCAGCGCGACCGCATTATTGAATCGTTTAAAGCCCAGCGGTACCGCTATCTGGTCAACGTGGCGGTGCTGACCACCGGCTTTGACGCCCCGCATGTCGATCTTATCGCCATTCTGCGCCCTACCGAATCGGTCAGCCTCTATCAGCAGATCGTCGGCCGCGGCCTGCGCCTGGCGCCGGGGAAAACCGACTGCCTGATCCTCGACTATGCCGGCAACCCGCACGATCTCTACGCGCCTGAAGTCGGGACGCCGAAAGGCAAGAGCGACAACGTGCCGGTGCAGGTATTCTGTCCGGCCTGCGGTTTCGCCAATACCTTCTGGGGCAAAACCACCGCCGACGGGACGCTGATCGAACATTTTGGCCGCCGCTGTCAGGGCTGGTTTGAAGATGATGAGGGCCATCGCGAGCAGTGCGACTTTCGTTTTCGCTTTAAGCACTGCCCGCAGTGTAATGCGGAAAACGATATCGCCGCCCGCCGCTGCCGCGAGTGCGACACGATTCTCGTCGATCCCGATGATATGCTGAAGGCGGCGCTGAAGCTCAAAGATGCGCTGGTGCTGCGCTGTAGCGGCATGGATCTGCAGCACGGCGCCGACGACAAAGGCCCGTGGCTGAAAATCACCTACTACGATGAAGACGGTGCCGACGTCAGCGAGCGCTTCCGCCTGCAGACTCCCGCCCAGCGCACCGCGTTTGAACAGCTGTTTATTCGCCCGCACACCCGCACGCCCGGCGTGCCGCTGCGCTGGATAACCGCTGCCGATATCCTTGCCCAGCGGGCGCTGCTGCGCCATCCGGACTTTGTCGTCGCCCGCATGAAGGGGCAATACTGGCAGGTGCGGGAGAAAATGTTCGACTACCAGGGACGCTTTCGCCGGGCCAACGAACTGCGTTAATCGGCATTAAGGCTGAGGTTTTGATTGCCGTAAAAACCTCTGGCGGCTATAATGCCGCCCGCTTTTGCATTCGCAAAGCAGATCATCTGCCTGCTGCTGGGTCGCCTGTAGCAGGATTTAAATATAGAGAGACATCAATGTTTACTATCGACGCAGAAGTACGTAAAGAGCAGGGTAAGGGTGCGAGCCGCCGCCTGCGTGCAGCTAATAAATTCCCGGCCATCATTTATGGCGGCGAAGCTACTCCGGTAGCAATTGAGCTGGACCAGGACAAACTGTGGAACATTCAGGGTAAAGCTGAGTTCTACGGTGAAGTTCTGACCATCGTTATCGATGGCAAAGAAGAGAAAGTTAAGGTTCAGGCTGTTCAGCGTCACCCGTTCAAGCCAAAACTGTCTCACATCGACTTCGTTCGCGCTTAATAGCCGATAGCAGTTGTTGTATGAAACGCCCCGGTCCGCAAGGTCCGGGGCGTTTTGTTATGTGCTTTGCGCCCACAGCGCCGGCGCTAAATCGATAACCGTCTTCAGGGCCTGGTGCTTGTTCATACCCGGCTGCCAGAGCATCACCATCGTGACGTTCAGCCCCTGACTGCCGACCTCGGTTTCGATTTTACTCACCCCATCCCAGCTCTGCGCCTGGAAATGATCGGCCAAAAATCCCCACCCCTGCCCCTGCTGCATGGCGTGACGCAGCAGCGTGATTTCATTCATGTACTGCGTATGGCCGGAGATTTGCAGCCGTCGGGCGATCTGATCGTCAGAGCGGCGATGCATCACCAGCTGAGGCACCAGCGCCAGGTTCAGCAGCGTCAGCGGCCTCGCATAGCCGGCAAACAGCCGCTCTGCGGCATAAAATCCCAGTTCAACGGTGCCCAGCGCGCGCCACTCCATCTCGCTGCCAAGGGTGCGGTTATTGGCCTGGCATATCGCCAGGTCGGCATGGCCGTCCGCCAGCGCCTGTTCAGCCTCGCGACGCGATGCGCTCCAGCAGCTCATCCGCAGCTGGCGCTGCGCAAGATTATCGGCCAGGGCGCAGAGAAAGCCGCGCGGCACAAAGGGGTCATACGCCACCCTCAGCTCCTGCCAGGCCGTGCCCGGCAGCGTCCGGGCGAAGGATTCAAAGGCCTGCGCCTGGCGCAGCAGCAGGTGCGCCTGGCGAAAAAGCTGCTCACCCTCCGCGGTTAACGCGAGGCTGCGTCCGTGGCGCAGGAATAGCGCGTAGCCCAGCGCATCTTCCAGATAATCCAGCAGATCGCGTAGCGTGGTGCGATCTTTGCCGAGGCGAATCGCCGCCCGCGACAGCGAGCCCGTTTCGGCGACGGTGGCAAAAGCCTCAATTTGCGCAAAAGAGTACTGCAGCGTTTTCATACCATCCCATCCTTGCGGGGGAAAATCCCCCATCGGCTGATTTTAGCCTGCGGCCGACGATTTATATACTGCGCATCGGGTTGTAATGGCTAACAAGGAATTTCTGATGACAAGTATAAAAACGATCAAACCGCTGGCGCTGGCGCTGATGCTTACCGCCCTACCCGGCGCCGCGCTGGCGCAGGCCCAGCCGCAGCAGGAGTGCGGCGGCGTGCTGCTCGATACCTGCCCGACGCCGTTTGATAAAACGCTGCCGGCGGCAAAAGAGATGCTCACCTGGGATCAAGCCGATCGAGTGGTTGGTTTTCGTAACGACTATCGTAACTATGCCGGGGACGTCTTTCACCACGGCGCCGCCGTTGCGCTACAGCAGGCAGATAGGCCCCTGACCGACGCCAGCTATACGCTGAACGGCCAGACGTGGCACCTGCAGGACTACCTGAAGCGCGAAAATGTGACCGGCCTGCTGGTGCTAAAAGAGGGCAAAATTGCCTATAAGTACCTTGGCGCCGGCAACACCGACTCCACGCTGTGGACGTCGCGCTCGGTGGGCAAAGCGGTGGTCTCCACGCTGGTCGGTATCGCCATCCAGCAGGGGAAAATCCACTCTTTGGATGATCTGATTACCGATTATGAACCGGAGCTGAAGGGCAGCTCCTGGGACGGCGTCACCCTGAAGCAGCTTATCCAGCACACCTCCGGCGTAGAGTGGAATGAAGATTACACCAATCCGCAGTCCCACTTCGCGCGGCTGACCCAGTGCGAGGCGCATCCGGGAGCCTACGACTGCGTACGTAAGATCGTCGCCTCTCTGAAACGCGCGCATCCGGCCGGAGAGCAGTGGTCCTACTCCTCCGGCGGCGCGTGGCTGCTGGGGGATATCGTGGAGCGAGCAACCGGCATGTCGCTTGCCGCCTGGCTGGAACAGACGCTATGGCAGCCTGGCGGCATGGCCCACGATGGCGTGTGGCATGCCTATCAGCAAGGGAAGCACGATGTCGGCGCCCACGGCTTCAACGCCACGCTTGAAGACTGGGGACGTTTCGGTGAGTTTGTTGCCCGCGACGGACGCCTGCCCAACGGCAAATCGCTGGTGCCTGACGGCTGGTTCGATATGGCCGCCGACTGGACTCAGGCACAGAACTCGGTCTCCGCGGCGCACCCGGACGGAATTTACGGATTCCAGTGGTGGAATAACGCGATTCCGGCCAATGCCAAAAACGTCGAACCTACGGCTCAGCAGGGGCTGAAGGATTCCCTGTGGGCGCTCGGCATATATGGCCAGGTGATTATGGTCAATCGCGCTGAGCATCTGGTTATCGTCCAGTGGTCAACCTGGCCGCAGGCGGAGCCTTCGTTTAACGCTCAGCCGCTGGAGGCCGCGCTGATGTACAGCGCTATCGCCCGCCAGCTACGCTAGACCGTGTCGCTCTTTGCCCGTTCTGCGGCATGGAGCGATGCTGAATTGAGCGCCAGGTGCTGCAGCAGCATAATGGTTTTGGCATCCACGATCTCGCCGTCGCGTATTGCCTGCAGCGCCTGCTCCAGCGGCCACTCCAGCACTTCGATATCTTCCCCTTCTTCCGCCAGCCCGCCGCCGCTACTTTGCCGGTCGTCAGCCGAATATTCGGCAATAAAAAAGTACAGCTTTTCCGTGACCGAACCGGGGCTCATATAGGCCGTAAAAACGGGCTCGATGCGGGTCACCTGAAAGCCCGTCTCTTCCTGCGCTTCGGCGATAATTCGCTCTTCCGGGGAGGCGTTATCCAAAAGCCCGGCGGCGGCCTCGATCAAAAATCCGCTATGGCCGTTAATCCATACCGGAAAGCGGAACTGGCGGATGAGAACCACGGTTTTTTTCTCGCGGTTGTAGAGGAGAATAACGGCACCGTTCCCGCGGTCGTAGGCTTCGCGGCTCTGTTCCTGCCAGCGTCCGTCCCGCCGCAGCAGTTCGAAGGTATATTTTTTTAGCGTATACCAGTTATCGGATAGCAGCGTTTCGCGGATATTGCGAACGTATGGTGCGTCAATGTGCATGTTTTGCTCCTTACCAGGTGACAGAAAGCACCATAGCATGCACAATCATGCACAAACAAGATAAAACATGAAGGAAAACGCATGCTCGCCAGCCAACGAAAGCAGCTCATTTTGCAGATTCTTAGCGCCGAGAAACAGGTCATGTCGGGGGAGCTCAGCCAGCGCTTCAGCGTCTCGGAGGACTCCATTCGTCGCGATTTACGCGAGCTGGCGGCGGAAGGGAAGCTGCAGCGGGTTCACGGCGGCGCGCTGCCGGCTTCGGCCGCCGTTGCCCCGATCGCGGCCCGCAGAAACGTGCAAATCGATTCCAAGCAGGCGATTGCCCGCCGGGCGGCGGCGTTAATTCAACCAGGCCAGGTGGTTATCGTTGACGGCGGGACCACCACCACCGAGATGGTGAAGCTTTTGCCCGCCGATTTAGCCTGCACCATCGTGACCCATAGCCCCGGCATCGCCGTCGCGCTGGTCGATCGGCCGCTGGTTGAGGTGATCCTGATCGGCGGGCGCCTGTTTAAACATTCGCTGGTCGCCGTCGGCGCCGCGGCGCTGGAAGGTATTGCGCGGATCAACGCCGATCTGTTTTTTATGGGCGTCACCGGGGTACACCATCAAGCGGGTTTCACCACCGGGGATTATGAAGAAGCGGGCATCAAGCGGGCGCTGGCCGCGCGGGCGGCGGAAACCATCGTGATGGCCTCGCGGGAGAAGCTGAATTCGGCATCGGCTTTTGCCATCGGCGAGCTAAGCCTTGCCGGCACGCTGATTGTCGATAGCCCGGTGGATGAGATGCTGCAAGCGCGGCTGGCGCAATGTGGAATTGAAACGATCCGCGCCGACGCGCAGTAAGGGAGAGAAATCCCCCCGGCCTGCGGCCGAGGGGATTGGTTTCAGCTTCCGCCGGAAGTCCGGCGCTGCAGCTGATCGCGCAGATTCGGCGGCGTGCCTTTGATGGTCAAGGTATCCGTCGCCGGGTCCCAGAACACGCGCTCGCCGAGCAGCATGGCATCAAAGTTGATCGTCAACCCGCCGCCGCTGCCGGCAAACTTAGTTAACTGCCGCAGAGTGCTGCGATCCGCCGGGAAGCTCTCTTCCAGCTCATACCCCTGTTCAGCGGTAAACTCCTGGAAACTCTTCTCGCTCACCCCCGCCAGCTCTTTAGAGAGCGATTCGAGCTCAATCTCTTCTCCGGACTGCAGCTGCTCGCTGCAGTAGGCGTAAACCTGCTGACGCACGTTCTGCCGCTCGGACTTATCCAGCTGCGCGTCGGCGGCAAAATCATCCACCGCCTGCAGCAGGCCGCGGTTCTGCGCTTTGGCGTTCAGCCCTTCGCTGGCACCGAGGAAATCCATAAAGAAATCGGCGACTTTGCGCCCTACCCGGCCTTTCAGGAAGGTCAGATAGCGGGTCGATTCCGGGTTCGTCTCCCACTCGGTTAAATCAATGCGCGCCACGATGTCGGCATGATTGATGTCCAGATAGTGGGTGGAGCGGATATCCAGCTCTTCGTTGACCCGCATGCTGCTCAGGTTGTTGAGCACCGCCACCAGCAGATACTCAACCGCCAGATAGCGATACTGGCAAAACAGAACGATCCCGCCTTCTGCGAAGGGATACTTCGCCAGCTCGTCGCGCAGACGACCGGTCGCCGCGCGGCTGAACGGCAGAAAATCTTCTTCACCTTTGCGCTGCAGGCGCAGCGCCTGGGCCAGCTCGCTCTCTTCATTAAACAGGCCATAGGCCTTGTTTTTTGCGCTGTAGACACGATGCAGCTCGGCCATCATCTCTACGACCGTCGCATTAGGCTCCAGCAGCGAATCGCGCAGCACCAGCTCAAGGTTTTGTTCATCACGTTTAATTAACTGATGCAGGGCAATCTGGTCGATATCCAGACTCATGTTAAACTCTCCTTTTAGACCGGGCGGTATTCAACCACCGCCGGGACGGCGACGCAACCGGCGCGTGACTCTTCGGCTAGCCGAGACTCGCGATCCTGCGCGCTTTTGCGCCGTGGCGAAAAAATGCGGAAAAAAAGCTGCTGCTACGGTAATATGTTGCCCTTTCACGAACAAACAGATTTTGACTTTTATGCCGCAATTATCCCGCTATAGTGATGAACACGTCGAACAGCTGCTCAGCGAGCTGACCAACGTGCTGGAAACACACAAAGCCCCCGTTGACCTTTCACTGATGGTGCTAGGCAATATGGTGACCAACCTGATCAATAGTAGCGTCGCGCCGGCGCAGCGTCAGGCGATCGCCCGTTCTTTTGCCCAGGCTCTGCAGTCCTCAATCAACGACGACCCGGCGCACTAAGGATAACCAACAACTTTATATGGTGACTCTTCGTCAGCCCTACCGAGAAAAAGTCTCCCAGATGGTCAGCTGGGGGCACTGGTTCGCCCTGTTCAACATGTTGTTGGCTATGGCGCTCGGCAGCCGCTATCTTTTTGTCGCCGACTGGCCAACGACGCTGGGCGGACGCATTTTTTCGTATGTCAGCCTCGTTGGTCACTTCAGTTTTCTGGTCTTTACCAGCTACGTACTGATTCTCTTTCCGCTGACCTTTGTCGTGATATCACAGCGGCTTATGCGCTTCCTGTCGGTCATTCTGGCCACGACAGGGATGACGCTACTGCTGATTGATAGCGAAGTATTCACCCGCTTCCACCTGCATCTCAACCCTTTCGTCTGGGAACTGGTTATCAACCCGGATCAGAACGAGATGGCGCGTGACTGGCAGCTGATGTTTATCAGCGTGCCGATTATCTTCCTGCTGGAAATGCTTTTTGCGACCTGGAGCTGGCAGAAGCTGCGCAGCCTGACGCGCCGCCGCCACTACGCGCGCCCTGTCGCCTGGCTTTTCTTTATCTCTTTTATCAGCAGCCACCTGATTTATATCTGGGCTGACGCGAATTTCTATCGTCCGATTACCATGCAGCGGGCGAACCTGCCGCTCTCCTATCCGATGACCGCCCGCCGCTTCCTTGAGAAACACGGCCTGCTGGACGCGCAGGATTACCAGCGTCGCCTGGTGGAACAAGGCGCGCCGGAAGCGGTCTCCGTGCAGTATCCGCTGAGCGATCTGCGCTATCGCGACCTCGGCACCGGCTATAACGTGCTGCTGATTACCGTTGATAACCTGAACTACTCGCGCTTCGAGAAGAACATGCCGGAGCTTGCCGGCTTCGCCAGGGATAGCGTCAACTTTACCCAGCATATGAGCTCAGGTAACAGCACCGATAACGGTATTTTTGGCCTGTTCTACGGTATTTCACCGGGCTATATGGACGGCGTGCTGTCGGCCCGTATTCCGGCAGCGTTGATTACCGCGCTCAACCAGCAGGGCTATCAGTTGGGCCTGTTCTCTTCCGATGGCTTCAGCAGCCCGCTCTATCGCCAGGCGCTGCTGTCCGACTTCTCGCTGCCGGTAGCCAAAACGCAAAGCGATGAGCAGACGGCAAACCAGTGGATTGGCTGGCTGAATCGCTACGCTCAGGATGAAAACCGCTGGTTCTCGTGGGTTTCGCTCAACGGCACCTCGCTTGACGACGGCCAGCAGCAGAACTTTGTGCGCCGCTATAGCCGCGCGGCGGGCGAGGTCGATACGCAAATCGGCCGGGTGCTCAGCGCCCTTCGCGAAGCGGGCAAGCTGGATAATACGGTGGTTATCGTCACCGCCGGTCACGGCATGCCGCTTAATCCGCAGCACGGCAAGTTTGACTGGTCGAGAGACCAGCTGCAGGTTCCGCTGGTGATTCATTGGCCGGGCGTTCCGGCGCAGACTATCGCGACGCTGACCGATAACAAAGATGTGATGACCACGCTGATGCAGCGTCTGCTGCACGTCTCTACCCCGGCGAACGAGTATTCGCAGGGCGAGGACCTGTTTAGTCCGGCACGTCGCCGCAGCTGGGTCACCGCGGCGAACGGCGATACGCTGGCGGTCACCTCGCCGGAAGTCACCGTGGTGCTGAACCACAATGGAACCTACAGCACCTGGAATAGCGACGGTAAGAAGATCGACAATCGCAAACCGCAGCTCAGCCTGCTGCTGCAGATCCTGACGGATGAAAAGCGCTTTATCGCTAACTGATTGATTAATTATGAATCAATTGGTCGCTCCCCCGCTTGCATTCGCCTGGGGAACGGGTAATATTACCGCCTATGCGTCGGCACGTAGCGCAGCCTGGTAGCGCACCGTCATGGGGTGTCGGGGGTCGGAGGTTCAAATCCTCTCGTGCCGACCAAATCACTCTGAGAAACCAGCCTTTTATGGCTGGTTTTTTTATGCCTGTTTTTCATGCGGGGAGTTAACGGGGTGAAACCCGGACAATAACCCCATACTTCGTCGCTATTCCTGCGCATCAGAACGTATAAAATATTCCATCGCCCGTTCTTTCTGCCTGAAAACTGACGCGAACCCGCCCGCAGTGCCGCTCATTGAGCCACTTCGGTAAACAAACTACGACCTCGCTGATTGTAAATCGAGGAATAGCTTCTATATTCGACTGTATCAGTCATACGCCAGGAAGATAAAAATGAGAGTTAATGGAATTACCAAGGGATTCTTTATCCTGATCCTGCTGATAGTCAGCCTTGCCTTTTTTGATGTCCTTTCTCCCTATTACTCAGCCATTCTGTGGGCGGCTATTCTGGCCGTGATCTTCAATCCGGTGAAGAACAAGCTACGCAGCAGGCTTGGTGAACGCAATGGCCTGGCCTCGCTGCTGACCGTGGCGATTATCTGCCTGATCGTCTTCACCCCGCTGGCGATTATTTTCTCCTCGCTGGCGCTCGAGCTGAACCTGGTTTACACCAGGCTTGAGCATAATGACACCCAGTTCCCGGCGGTGGTGGCGAGCCTGTTCGCCCATCTCCCGGAGTGGGTCAGAAGCTTCCTCTCGGAGCATAATCTCGACAGCGCCGATCAGATTCAGAAACAGCTCTCAGACGCGGCGCTAAAAGGCGGTCAGTACCTGGCCGGCAGCGCATTTCTGATTGGCAAAGGGACGTTCGGTTTTACCATTAGCTTTGGCGTCATGCTGTATCTGCTGTTTTTCCTGCTCAAAGATGGCCCGTATCTGGTGATGCTGATCCTGGAGTCCCTGCCGCTGTCTAACTACGTTAAGCAGCACCTGTTTGCCAAATTTGCCGCCGTCGCCAGGGCTACCGTGAAAGGTACCGTCGCCGTCGCCCTGGTCCAGGGCATACTGGGGGGAATAGCCTTCTACGTTGCCGGGATTGATGGCAGCATTTTATGGGGCGCGATCATGGCGTTTCTGTCGCTGATCCCGGCGGTAGGTTCAGCCATTGTCTGGGTTCCCGCAGCCATCTTCCTCTTCGCCACCGATCAGCTATGGCAAGGGGCGTTTGTCGTCGGCTTCTTCGTGATTGTTATAGGGCTGGTGGACAATATTCTGCGTCCGCTGCTGGTGGGTAAAGATACCAAAATGCCGGACTACATGATTCTGATAGCCACCCTGGGGGGTATGGAGATTTACGGTATTAACGGCTTTGTGATCGGTCCGCTGATCGCCGCGCTGTTTATCGCCTGCTGGAATCTGCTCTCAGGCCGCGAACACGCCGGCAATACCGATGAAATTGATGAAGAGTTTATTGAGGAAGGCAAGCTAAACCGCGATGAGTAAGCCACTCGCGCGCTAGCGCCGTGACGTCAGCTGCCGCAGGCGGCAGCTGACAAAAAGCAGCAAGATAATACCTCTTCAGTTAAGCATATTTTCAGCAAACTCCTATACTCCACAACAATAAAGCAGCATATCACGCTGCTTTATATGCAAACATTGGTAAATAAATCTTACCAATAGGGCGAAAGATGATAGTCTTTTAGCGTTGAAAAACGATAACAAAGGATGATCGATCGTGAACAAAATCGCTACGTTTGCTGTTTCCCTGCTGACCGTTGCCTGTGTCTCCGCCAGCGCACTGGCCGCCGAACAGCCTCTGGAAAAGATTGCGCCCTATCCAAAAGCGGAGAAAGGCATGAAGCGTCAGGTGATCCAGCTGCCGCCGCAGAAGGACGAATCGGCCTATAAAGTTGAGCTGCTGATTGGCCAGACGCTGGAAGTCGACTGTAACCACCATCGCCTTGGCGGTCAGCTGGAGAGCAAAACCCTCGAAGGCTGGGGCTACGATTATTACGTCTTTGATAAAGTGACCTCGCCGGTTTCGACCATGATGGCCTGCCCGGACGGGAAGAAAGTGCAGAAGTTTGTTACCGCAGGGCTGGGCGATGCCGGCATGCTGCGTTACAACAGCAGGCTGCCGGTAGTGGTTTACACGCCGGATAACGTTGAAGTGAAGTACCGTATCTGGAAAGCAGACGAAACTATCGGTAATGCCGTCGAGCGCTAACCGCAGGCAATAAGAAACCGGCGGCGCTGGCCGCCGGAGTTGTCTTCTACAGCGCGATATCCGCTATCGGTTTACTCTCCGTCAGCGGTTTCAGCTCTGCCTGAGGAGCTTTATCCGCGACTGAAACCGGCTCATAGCGCAGCTGCAGAACCTCGCTGGTCCACGCCAGCGCCTGCTCAATCGCCGCGGAGTTGCCGTCAAGACGCAGGCCGTAGGAGGGAACGATCTCTTTTAGCTTCGCCTGCCAGGCGGCTGAATGCACCTTATCCTTAAAGACCGTTTCCATCAGCTGCAGCATAATCGGCGCGGCGGTTGAGGCCCCGGGTGAAGCGCCGAGCAGCGCCGCAACGGTACCGTCATCATCGCTGACCACTTCCGTTCCCAGACGCAGCACGCCCTTCTTGCCGTTACGCTTAATGATCTGCACGCGCTGGCCGGCCTGCCACAGGCGCCAGTCGCCTTTATTCGCTTCCGGATAGTATTCGCGCAGCGCCTCGTGGCGATCTTTATCTTTCTGCATCACCTGGCTAATCAGGTATTTCACCAGATCGAAATTATCCAGACCCACGTTGAGCATAGGCAGAATATTTGACGTGTTGGTCGAGGCCAGCAGATCCCACAAAGAGCCGTTTTTCAGGAAGCGGGTGGAGAAGGTGGCAAATGGCCCGAACAGCACCACTCGCTTACCGTCAATAATACGCGTATCGATATGCGGCACCGACATCGGCGGCGCCCCCACCTCGGCCTGACCGTAAACTTTTGCCAGATGGTGGTTAACGACTTCAGGGTTTTCACACACCAGGAACTGGCCGCCAACCGGGAAGCCCGCGTACTCTTTAGCCTGAGGAATGCCGGTTTCCTGCAGCAGCGTCAGCGCCGCGCCGCCGGCGCCAATAAAGATAAATTTGGCCTTAATCACCCGCTTCTGGCGACGGTTGTTGGCATCCGCCAGGGTGACCGTCCAGCTCTTGTCGGCGTTGCGCTTAAAGCGACGCACAACGGTGCCAAGCTGTAAGGAGAAATTAGCGTGGGTCTGCAGCCCGGCAATCAGCTGACGCGTAATTTCGCCGTAGTTGACGTCGGTGCCGACCTCGGTGCGGGTCGCGGCAACCTTTTGCTGCGGGTCGCGCCCTTCCATCACCAGCGGAGCCCACTCTTTAATTTGCTGATGATCTTCGGAATAGCGAATACCGCGGAACAGTTCGCTCTGCTGCAGAGCGGCGTAGCGCGCGCGCAGGAAATTAACGTTATCTTCGCCCCACACAAAGCTCATGTGCGGTACGCTGTTGATAAATGATTTCGGCTTACTCAGAATGCCGCGCGTGACCTGGTGGGCCCAAAATTGACGAGAGATATGGAAGGATTCGTTGATATCGACCGCTTTGTCGATGTTGATCCCGCTGGCGGTCTGGGGCGTATAGTTCAGCTCCATCAGCGCCGCATGCCCGGTACCCGCATTATTCCAGCCGTTCGAGCTCTCCTCCGCAACGCTGGACATCTGCTCGACCATGGTAATAGACCAATCCGGCTCCAGTTCCTGCAGCCAGGTTCCCAACGTGGCGCTCATGATGCCGCCGCCAATCAACAGTACATCCGTCTCTTGCTCATGGCGGGTGTTGGTCCGAGGTGTACTTGAACCAACCGCCGGTGAGCTGGGTACGGCCATCTTTTTCTTCATCGAATTTGAGCCTTACTTTACTCGCTTTTTTATTTAGCGCAGGTGACACGATTATCAGGAATCAAAGTAACACTGAAGATAAAAAAATTAAATATTGTTTAAAATTTAAGTTGAGTTTTGAGATCTGTTATAAAAATGTTTAATAAATGTGTACCACAAATCACATTTTGTACTGGTATAAGCGGCGAGACCGCGCTATCATCCTCCGTTTTGTGACAGACCGCACGCAAGCTCAGGCTTATCCATTCCGGCTTATATTAACAGCGAAATTCTTATGCCTCAGGCTCCAGACCACGCTACGCCCGCTTCAACAGGCGCCATTCGCCACGTACTCCGTTCGCCGTCGCTGCTCACCCGAGAGGCTCTGGCTGGCGTTATCACCGCCCTGGCCCTGATTCCAGAGGTGATCTCCTTCTCAGTAATTGCCGGCGTTGACCCGAAGGTCAGCCTGATTGCTTCCGTTGTGCTGTGCCTCGCGATGTCGGTACTCGGCGGCAGACCCGCGATGGTTACCGCCGCCGCCGGATCGGTAGCGCTGGTGATTGGGCCGATGGTTCATCAATACGGCGTTGGCTACATCCTGCCTGCCGTCATTTTGGCCGGTATTATTCAAATTTTGTTTGGTTTGGGCGGAATGGCCCGGCTGATGCGCTTTATTCCGCAGGCGGTGATGACCGGCTTCGTCAACGCGCTGGGGATTTTGATCTTCTTCGCCCAGGTCCCCCATTTCTGGAGTAAGCAGCCGCTGATCCTCGGCCTGTTCGTGCTGACGCTGCTGATTGTTCTCTGGGCGCCGCGCTATATTAAAGCGGTCCCCGCGCCGCTGATTGCCATTGTGGTATTAACCCTGTTTACCGTCACCACCGGGCAGCTGCTGCCTACCGTGGGCGATGAAGGCTCGATGAGCGGCGGGCTTCCGGGGTTCACCGCCCTGCTGGTGCCGCTCAATCTCGCTACCCTGCAAATTATCTGGCCCTGTGCCCTGAGCATTGCCTTTGTCGGCCTGATGGAGTCGCTGCTGACCGCTAAATTAGTCGATGACCTGACCCAGACGCCGTCCAGCAAAGCGCGCGAGAGCGCCGGGCTGGGAATCGCCAATATTCTCGCCGGGTTCTACGGCGGGATCGCCGGCTGCGCGATGATTGGTCAGACCATTGTTAACGTTGAAATGGGGAAAGGCCGCAGCCGCGTCTCCACCCTCGCCGCCGGCGCGGTGCTGCTGCTGCTGGTCACCGTGCTGAGCGAAGTAATGGCAAAAATTCCGATGGCGGTACTGGCCGGAGTGATGGTCATTGTGGCGGCAAAAACCTTCAGCTGGCACAGCCTTCGCCCGGCCGAGCTAAAGCGTAATCCGTGGCCGGAAACGCTGGTTATGCTGGTAACCGTCGCCGCAACGGTGGGTACCAGCAATCTGGCGATTGGCGTGCTGGCAGGCCTGGTGGCGATGGCCCTGATCCCACGCAGGCTGCGCAGCGGAGCGCCGGCTACATCAGGAAAATCGTCGCCAGGCCGAGAAAAATAAAGAAGCCGCCGGTATCGGTGATGGCGGTGATCATCACGCTGGAGCCGACCGCCGGGTCGCGTCCCAGCTTCACCATCACCATCGGGATAATCACCCCCATCATCGCCGCCATCAGCAGGTTCAGCATCATCGCCAGCGTCATCACGGCGCCGAGCTGCGGGTCGCTATAGAGCCACCAGGTCACCGCGCCCATAATCCCGCCCCACACCAGTCCGTTAATCACCGCGACCCCCATTTCGCGCAGGATCAGGAACGAGAAGCTTCCCGGCTGAATATGCTGCAGCGCCATCGCCCGTACGATCATGGTGATGGTTTGATTTCCGGTATTACCGCCGATCCCGGCGACGATCGGCATCAGCGAAGCCAGCGCCACCAGCTGCGAAATGGTATGCTCAAAGCCGTCGATTACCCGCGAGGCGATAAACGCGGTGCACAGATTGACCGCCAGCCAGGCCCAGCGCGTTTTCACCGCTTTGCTTACCGGGGCGAAGACGTCGTCATCGTTGCTCAGGCCCCCCATCCGGCGTAAGTCGTTATCGGTCTCTTCGTAGACCACGTCCACGATTTCGTCGATGGTCAGACGCCCCATCAGCTTGCCGTCGGCATCAATCACCGCGGCGCTGAGTAAGTCATCACGTTCGAAGGTGCGCGCGACCTTTTCCGCATCTTCATGCGGCTGAAAGGTGACCGGATCGCCTTCCATAACTTCCCCTACCCGCTTCTGCGCATCGTTGAGCAGAATGGTTTGCAGCTCCAGCTCGCCAAGCAGCAGCTTATTGCGGGTGGTAACAAACAGCTTATCGGTGTTTTCCGGCATTTTGCCTAACCGCCGCAGGTAGCGCTGCACCGCGGCGAGCGTCGCCTCCGGACGGACGGTGATAACCTCGAATTCCATGATCGCGCCGACGGTATTGTCGGCGTAGCGCATCATCTGGCGAATACGCGCGCGCTTATCCGCCGGCAGCGTCGCCAGCAGGCGTCCGGTCAGGTCGCGCGGCAGGTGTTGCAGGAGATAGACCTGCTCATCAATATCCAGATTCTGTAGCGCAAAAAGCAGCTCGTGATCGCTCATCTTATCGATGAGGTCGCCCCAGACGCTTTCCGACGCTTCAAGCAGCACTTCGCCGCGTTTATCGTCGGCAACCAGCCGCCAGAGCGCGTTACGCGCGTCGTAAGGCAGCGCTTCCAGCGCATCCGCGAGGTCCGGCGGCGGCAGGTGGGAAACCAGCACTTCCACTTCCGCCAGATCGTCGGCAAGGGTGCCGTCGTCATAGCGTTCGGCCAGCGTTAATTTGCCCAATAATGAGGAAGTAACGGCTTTATCGGTGCTCAGCAGCCAAATGAGGCGGGCGCGCTCTTCGTCGCGCAGTCTGGCGCTTTTTTTATGCAAAACGGACATCGGTCAGGCAATCCTTGTGAGAATAGTTGGCCGACCAGCAGGCCAGGTGCCATAAGCATAGCGCGAGGAGGGGGAAATAATAACCGCCGGCAGGTTCGTCCGGCGGAAAAATCAACAATAGCGCCCGCCTTTGGTCGGCAGACGCGGTTTTCAGGCGGTGCGGGAGACCGCATCGCGGGTCGCCAGCTCGCGCTCTTCGCCCGTTAGCTCCGCCAGCTGACCGGCGCGCATCTCCAGCAGGCGATCGGCATGCTGGAAATAGTGATCGTCGTGGCTGATAGCGAAAATAGTTTTCCCCATCTGCTGCATCAGCGGCAGCAGCACCTGATAAAACTCGCGGCGGAAGTGCGGGTCCTGATCCGCCGCCCATTCATCCAGCAGGATGATATCGCGGTCTTCAGCCAGGGCCAGCAGCAGCGCCACGCGCTTTTTCTGCCCCTTCGATAGCTTCAGATCGAGGATCTTGCCGTTATCCAGCCGCAGCTTGTGCGTCATTTTCAGGTGCTCCATCCACTGGTTCACCCGCGCGGGATCGGCCCCTTTCCCCTCCGGCCCCAGCAGCTGGTCAAACAGCCAGACATCGGTGAATACCGCCGAGAACAGCTTACGGTAGTCTTCCGGTTTGTCTACCGCCAGCGCCTCGCCGTCCAGCAGGATTTCGCCGGAGGCCGGCTGATACAGCCCGGTCAGCAGCATCGCCAGCGTCGACTTGCCGCTGCCGTTGCCGCCAATCAGGAACACCAGCTCGCCGCGTTTCAGGGTCATATTAATGGGCCCGACGGCGAAGCTGTTGTCCGGATAATGGAAGCTGACGTCGCGCAGCTCCAGCGTTTGCCAGTGCGGATGCGCCTGCGGCTGCGGGAATTCGGCACGATACGGCGCCAGAGAGAATTTGTGCAGCTTATTGAAAGCGACCTGGGCGCTGAGCAGCGTCGGCAGCGCGCCAACGGCCGAAAGCAGCGGCGTGCGCAGGAACAACAGGGTCAGAGAGTAGGTCGCCGCCACGGCGGTATCCGCCCAGCCCAGGCCGTTAGCCATCCAGAACACCAGGCCGATGGCGCCGAGCATCATAATGTTCGACCAGTTCACCGCGCTGAGGTGGAAGGTGTCGGCGCGGATAATATGGTGCCGGTATTCGCGCGCATCCGGCAGATAAAGATGATTAAACACGTATTCGGCGCGCTCGCGGTTAAGCGTCAGCTCTTTACGCCCTTCCAGCACCGTCTGGTAGTCATGGTACAGCTTGTCTTCGGTTTCCCGCAGCGTCGCCATATGCTTATAAACGCGCGCCACCAGCACAAATCCGCCCCAGATGGTTATCGCCATCCACAGGGCGGTCACCATCATCATTTTTCCCGATAGCCACGCCAGATAGGCGGCGGACCCGAAGGTCAGGATAATGCCCTGCACCAGCTCAGGCAGGCGCACGAAGGCAATGGTAATGTTGCGTACGTCGCTGGTTAAGCCGGCAAGCAGCGAGGCGCTGCCGATCTTCTCAACTTTCTCGATTGGAGTGTCGAGGATGCGTTTAATGAACTCACCGCGCAGGCGGAAGACGAAATGGTGCCCAAGGGTCGTCAGGGCCAGCTGCGATCCCAGCGTCACCGCCATCAGCAGCAGCAGCAGGCCGAGAAATTCCGGCAGCACCGTCAGCGAGGTATCGACAACGGTCATCAGGCGCAGATTGATAAAGGCAATAAGCCCGATTCCCAGCGCCGCGCTGAGCAGGCTCAAGGCAATGACGGAAATAAACGGCCAGCGATACTGGCGCCAAACGAGAAGAAGAAGTTCCATAACACGCAATCCGGGCAAGCAAAACAGCCAGCAGTGTAAACTGCTCGCCGATGACATCAAGAATAATTCTTATTTTTATTCTTTATCGCCTGCCAGCCGAAAGGTGAGGTTGTACCGACAGGCGCCGGTGTCCGGATGGTCACCCTCTTTCAGCGGCTGAACGCCGTGATAAAACAGCCGCGACTCGCCGCCCCAGACCACCACGTCCCCGTGCTCCAGCAGCACTCTGCGCAGCGGGTCGCTACGCTGCAGGCCGCCAAACTGAAACACCGCCGGCAGCCCCAGCGATACGGAAACGATGGGCGCACGCAGATCGCGCTCATCCTTATCCTGATGCAGCGAGAGCTTCGTCCCGGGCTGATAGCGGTTTATTAAACAGGCATCGGGCACAAAGCCTGCGTAACCGCAGGCGAGCGCCGCCTCTGCGGCCAGCCGGGCAAATATCGTCGGCATCGGCGGCCAGTCTCGTCCCGTTAGCGGATCGCCGGGAGCATACAGATAGCCGTGCATATTGGTCGTCCAGCCCAGCGGTCCGCAGTTAGTCATCGCCACCGACATGGTATAGCCGCCGGGCGTGACCATCTGACGAAACGGCGAAACGTCGGCAACGCGCAGGAGCGCCTGCAGCAGAGCCGGGGCGCGCTGGCGGGCGAAGCGCCGCAGAATGACGGCCCCGGGCGCCAGCGGCTCCTGCCACGGGGGCGTATCGGCAAAGAGATCGAGCATCACGACTCCTCGGTTTGAGCTTCCCGAGCCAGCAGCTGCGCTTTGCGGGCGGTTCCCCAGCGATAGCCGGACAGCGCCCCGCCTTCGCGGACCACCCGGTGGCACGGAATGATGATAGCCAGCCGGTTGGCGGCGCAGGCTCCCGCCACCGCCCGGACGGCGCCCGGCTGACCGATACTTTGCGCAACCTGGCGATAGCTGCGCGTTTCGCCCGCCGGGATCTGACGCAGAGCCTGCCAGACCCTCTGCTGAAAGGCGGTGCCGCGAATATCCAGCGGCAGATCGACCGCCAGGCGGCTATCGTCAATATGGGCAAAAATCTGCGCCACCCGCCGGGAAAAATGCGCGTCGCCGGGCAGAAGCCGGGCGTTAGGAAACAGGCGGCGCAGCTCGTCCAGCGGCGCGTCGCCCTCTCCGGGCAATACGGCGCACACCCCGCGCTCGCTTTCCGCCACCAGGCAGCGGCCAATCGCGCAGTCGCCGAGCGTATAGATGATATCCGTATTATCGCCGCCGCGGCGAAACTGGCTGGCGGTCATGCCAAGCACGGCGTCGGCCTGACGGTAATAGCTGCTGCCGTCGGGAAAACCCGCAGCCAGCACCGCTGAGGTAACTTTTCCCCCTTGCGCCAGCGACTCCCGTAAACGCCGCGCGCGCCACGCCTGCTGCCAGGCTTTCGGCGTCATTCCGGTAACGGATTTGAATAAACGGTGGAAATGGTACGGGCTGACCGCCAGCTCATGGGCCAGCGCTTCAAGGGTTATCGGCGTTTCCTGCTCAAGCAGGCGGCAGGCCCTGGCGACTTTCTCGGCCTTCTGCCGCTGCGGGTCGCGTTTGTCCGGCTGGCAGCGCTTGCAGGGGCGAAACCCGTCGGCGGTGGCGCTTGCCACATCGGGGTAAAAGCGGACGTTTTCCCGCAGCGCCCGCCGCGAGCGGCAGGAGGGGCGACAGCAAACGCCGGTGGTCAGCACGGCAAACACGAACTGACCATCGGCGCGGGCATCACGATCGCATACCGCCTGCCAGCGGCGGTCATCGGTATCAGCAATAATCGGTTTCATCATCGGCTCCTGCTTTAAGTGTATAGCCAGTCTGCTTCATCGCCCGCCGAATAAAACCCGAAATCTTGCTGTTTAATTCTTTTCGCCAACCAGGAAGGTGCGGAACTGCGGCGACATCCAGGTTTTAAACCCCTCACCCTCTTTGACAATCATATAGACCGCCAGCCCCTGCTCTTTCACCACCTCCTGCGCCTTCTCCGTACCGAGCACCATCAGCCCGGTATCCCAACCGTCGGCTTCCAGCGCCGTCGGCGCAATCACCGTCACCGAGACCAGCTTATGGTCGATCGGCCTTCCGGTTTGCGGGTCGATCACGTGCGAGATCCGTTTGCCATCCAGCTCGTAATAGTTGCGGTAGCTGCCGGAGGTGCTGATACCGTGGCCGTTAATATCGACGATGGCCTGGACGGCATTTTCGCGATCGGTCGGCTTTTGGATCGCCACCCGCCACGGCTGCCCGTCGGCGTTCATCCCTCGGCTGACCAGCGCGCCGCCGACGGAAACCAGATAGCGAGAAATGCCCTCCTGCTCCATCAGGCGCGCCAGATGATCGGCGGCATAGCCCTCGCCCACGGTAGAAAGATCGACAAACAGATCCGCGATATCCTTCTGTAAATACTGGCGATCCGCGCGGTTAATCACCGTCAGATGCTGCAGCCCCGTCCGCGCTTTTGCCGCCGCGATCTGCTGAGGATCCGGCGTTTTTACCGGCTGTTTATCCGGGCCAAAGCCCCACAGATTGACCAAAGGTCCGACGGTAATATCCATCGCACCGTGCGTTTTAGCGCCGATCCGCAGCGCGCCGGTGACAATATCAGCCATCGCTTCGCTTACCGGCCACGGTTCAGTCCCGGGAGAGTGGTTAAAGCGCATTAGCGCCGAGTCATCTTTCCAGGTTGAGAGCAGACGGTCGTCCGCGTCCAGCTGGGCCTCTATTTTCTGACGCAGCGCCTTGGCTTTAGCTTCATCAACGTTAATGATGCTGACCCGCCAGAATGTGCCCATCGTTTTGCCATCCAGCACGGTAGCGGCGCTCTTTTGCGGTGCAGGAGAAGTAGCTGAATCACAGCCGGAAAGGAGTACGCAAGCGCCGAGCAGCGCGGCGCGGAAAAAAGTGATATCCATAAAATTGGGTTCCTCTTGCTAAGGCTGCAAGAGTACACCAGCCTGCTTAAACGAGGCATAAAAAAAGGCGCCAAAAGGCGCCTTTTTCGAGACTTCAGCGTGCTTAGAACTGGTAAACCAGGCCCAGAGCGACGATATCGTCGGTAGAGATACCGGCGTTACGAGTGAAGTTGTTTTCGTCCAGCAGGTTGATTTTGTAGTCAACATAGGTGGACATGTTTTTGTTGAAGTAGTAGGTCGCGCCCACGTCAACATATTTCAGGATATCCTGGTCGCCGTAGCCTTCCAGATCCTTACCTTTAGACTGCAGGTAAGCAACGGACGGACGCAGACCGAAATCGAACTGGTACTGTGCAGCCACTTCGAAGTTCTGTGCTTTGTTAGCAAAGCCCAGGGAGCCAGCGCGGGTTGCGTTGTAGGTCTGGGTGTACTGAGTAGCCAGGTAGATGTTGTTCGCGTCGTATTTCAGACCGCCGGTGTAGGTTTCAGCGTTATCGCCTTCACCCAGTGTCAGATTGTTCTGATCGCCAAGGCGTTTGGAGTGAGAGTACGCGAAACCAGCGCTGATACCGTCGAAGATATCATAGGTCAGGGAGGTGCCGTAACCGTCGCCGTTCTGTTTCAGAGCAGTACGACCGTTGTTGGTCGGAGACAGCGCGCCTTCGCCGTTGACGCTGCCGTTTTTACCCTGGTACTGCAGGGCAAAGTTCAGGCCGTCAACCAGACCGAAGAAGTCAGAGTTACGGTAGGTTGCAACGCCGTTAGCACGGGACTGCAGGAAGTTGTCAGAACCGTAGGTGTCGCCGCCGAATTCCGGCAGAACGTCGGTCCAGGAAGTTACGTCGTAAACAACGCCGTAGTTACGACCGTAGTCGAAAGAGCCCGCGTCGCCGAATTTCAGACCGGCGAATGCCAGACGAGTCCATGCCTGATCGCTGGAGCTTTCAGTGTTGTTCGCCTGAACGTTGTATTCCCACTGGCCGTAACCGGTCAGCTGGTCGTTGATCTGGGTTTCGCCTTTTACGCCAAGACGAATGTAGGTCTGGTCGCCGTCATTGCCCTTGTCGTCAGAGAAATAGTGCAGGCCGTCGATTTTACCGTACAGGTCTAATTTGTTGCCATCTTTGTTATAAATTTCAGCCGCATTTGCTGCGCCTGCTACCAGCAGAGCCGGTACCAGGAGGGACAGTACTTTAACTTTCATGTTATTAACCCTCTGTTTGTTATATGCCTTTTATTATGCCACTGCTTACTGATTACCCTTCTAATCAGTCGGCTATATTCATTGTGCTGTAAAATGCAGAATAATCCAACAAGAATATGATACGAAAACTTCTAAGGTGTTTCAAAATGCGCACAAGATGTTTCAATTTGTAAACGCAAGGGAACTTTTCACAACGATGAAAAACTTTAAAATAAGCACCAATAATCAAGAAAATAATTTTTTTCAATTAGCATCAGGCAGTTACATGATGGTCCAGGTATAGCACTGAATGACAAAACAAAATGGTCACCTGCGACTAGAATAACTCTCGCTATCATCATTAACTTTATTTATTACCGTCATTCAGTTCTGAATGTCTGTTTACCCCTATTTCGACCGGATGTTTCGCATCCGGTTTTTTTTACCCTTCTTTACATAACTTTAATTATACCTGTGCTAGCCGCGATAAAAATAACGGTTATTAATCAAACACTCGGCGTATGAGAAAGCGCTTATCCGGGTAATTTCTTGTTATTTCGTGCTATTTCCTGCAGACGATCGATAAATAACTGTACAGAATCAATCTTGCTGTACATTTTTATTGTTACCGCTCCTTTGAGATAAATCCCAAAGCTAAAAAGCGCCGAAGGCCATTCTGTAGTATGGATTTGATAAATTAGCCTTTATACTGCTTAGCGAATTCACTCTGCTACCAGTTACCTTGGTGCAACATCCTGCTTACAAACATTGATGAGTCGCACTGCTACACGATGACCCAGAAAAAATTCACCCTGATGCCTGGCAGCATCACCCGTTTCTTCATTTTGATGGTCATCGTCCTGCTGGCGACGATGAGCGTGACGCTGCAAAGCGCGGTCAACGCCTGGTTAAAAGAGAAAAGCTATCAGATTGTCGACGTGAGCCATGCGCTGCATAAGCGCATCGATGCCTGGCGCTATGCCACCTGGCAAATTTACGACAATATTGCCGCCACCTCTTCCAGCGCCGCCGGTGAAGGTTTACAGGAAACGCGGTTAAAGCAGGATGTCTATTATCTGGAAAAGCCGCGGCGTAAGACCGAGGCGCTGATTTTCGGCTCTCATGACAGCTCAACCCTGGAAATGACGCAAAAGATTTCCAACTACCTCGATATTCTGTGGGGCGCAGAGACCATTCCCTGGTCGATGTACTACCTCAACGGGCTGGATAACAGCCTGATTCTGATCTCTACGCTGCCGCTCAAAGATCTCTCTTCCAGTTTTAAAGAGTCGACGATTAGCAACGTGGTGGAGTCCCGCCGCGCGGAAATGCTGCTGCAGGCAAATACCCTCGACGAACGAGAAACCTTCTCGTCGCTGCGCCAGCTTTCATGGCAAAACGGCCACTATTTCACCCTGCGGACCACCTTCAACCAGCCGGGTCATCTGGCCACGGTGGTCGCTTTCGATCTGCCGATTAACGATCTGATCCCGCCCGGCATGACTCTGGATAGTTTCCGCCTTGAGCCTGATCCTTCACAGAGTGCGGCCAGTAATTCCGATAAAGAAGAGTCTGATAACGTCAGCGTCAACTTCAACGGCACGCGGATCGAAATCACCACCACCATTAATACCACCGGGATGCGCTTGATCTGGGTGGTGCCATTCAGCACCCTGATTATCGAGTCTCTGCAGAACGTTCTGCTGCCGCTGCTGCTGATTATCGGCCTGCTGGCATTGACCCTGTTTGGCTTCACTACCTTTCGCCACTACAGCGGCCGCAGCCGTCAGACCGGGACGGGGGTCTCCTCTGCCGCCAGCGGCGAGCATCGTACGCTGCGAGCAATAAATGAAGAGATCGTCTCGCTGCTGCCGCTGGGGCTGCTGGTTCACGATCTGGAAGCTAACCGCACGATTATCAGCAACCCCATCGCCGATCATCTGCTGCCGCATCTGAACCTGCAAAATATTACCAATATGGCGGATCAGCATCAGGGCGTGATTCAGGCCACGGTGAATAACGAGCTGTATGAGATTCGCCAGTACCGCAGCCAGGTCGCGCCGCGAACGCAAATCTTCATCATCCGCGATCAGGATCGGGAAGTTCTGGTAAGTAAAAAGCTCAAGCAGGCCCAGCGCCTGTATGAGAAGAACCAGCAGGGCCGCACCGCCTTCATGCAGCACATTGGCGCCGCGCTGAAGCAGCCCGCCCGCAGCCTGGCGGAAGAAGCGGCCGCGCTCGGCATTGCCGAAAGCGGCAGGCTGGCACAGCATGCCGATGAGCTGGTGCAGCTGGTTGACGAGATTCAGCTGGCAAACCTGCTGGAAAGCGATAGCTGGAAGAGCACGCCGGATCTGTTCTCGATTCAGGAACTGATCGATGAAGTGGTGCCTGAAGTTCTGCCGGTCATTAAGCGCAAGGGCCTGCAGCTGCTGATTAACAACGCGCTACCGGCAAATGAGCAGCGCTATGGCGACCGCGACGCGCTGCGCCGTACGCTGCTGCTGCTCATTCAATACTCGGTCACCACGACGCAAATCGGTAAAATCACCCTCGAGGTGAGCAAGGACGAATCCGCGGACGATCGCCTGACCTTCCGCATTCTCGATACCGGCAACGGCGTTTCGGCAAACGAAATCGATAATATGCACTTCCCTTTCCTTAACGCTACCCAGGCCGATCTGTATGGCAAGGCCAATGCGCTCACCTTCTGGCTCTGCGACCGCCTGACGCGCAAGCTCGGCGGCCAGATGAATATCAAAGCGCGCGAATCCCTGGGCACCCGCTACTCCCTGCATCTTAAAATGCCGGCCAGTGAAGAAGCGGGCGGCTCCGGCGAACATCTCCTGGATGACGTGGTGGTATTACTTGATATTACGGCTAACGAGGTCCGAAGGATCGTCACCCGCCAGCTTGAAAGCTGGGGAGCGAGCTGCATCACGCCGGATGACAGGCTGACAAGTCAAGAATACGATCTCTTTTTAACGGATAATCCGTCTAATCTTACTGCTTCGGGCTTGCTTTTAAGCGATGATGAGGTCGGGATACGAAAAATAGGTCCAGGCCAACTGTGCGTCAATTTTAATATCAGCGCGGCCATGCAGGAAGCGATTCTGCAACTGATTGAACAGCAGCTGGCGGAAGAGAACGTTCAACCTTCTCCTCCGGGAAGCGGGAGCAACGCTGAACTGCACGCCAGCGGCTATTATGCGCTGTTTGCCGATACGGTTCCGGATGATGTTAAGAGACTGTATACTGAGCTGGCAACAAGCGATTTAGCTGCGCTGGCACAGACTGCGCACCGCCTCAAAGGGGCGTTTGCTATGCTTAACCTGATCCCCGGCAAACAGTTATGTGAAACGCTTGAGCATCTGATTCGCGAAAAAGATGCGCAAAGCATAGAAAAATACATCAGCGACATTGACGTTTACGTCAAGAGCTTGCTGTAGCAAGGTAGCCTAATACATGAATACTATGAACGTAATTATTGCCGATGACCATCCGATCGTACTGTTCGGTATTCGTAAGTCACTCGAGCAAATTGAGTGGGTAAACGTTGTCGGCGAGTTTGAAGACTCCACTGCACTTATCAACAATCTGCCTAAATTAGACGCACATGTTCTGATTACCGATCTGTCCATGCCCGGCGACAAATACGGCGACGGGATCACGCTGATCAAGTACATCAAGCGCCATTTCCCGGATCTGTCGATCATTGTTCTTACCATGAACAATAACCCGGCGATCCTCAGCGCGGTGCTGGATCTGGATATCGAAGGGATCGTGCTAAAACAGGGCGCGCCGACCGATCTGCCGAAGGCCCTGGCGGCGCTGCAGAAAGGCAAAAAATTCACTCCGGAAAGCGTTTCACGCCTGCTGGAAAAAATCAGCGCCAGCGGTTATGGCGATAAGCGCCTGTCGCCGAAAGAGAGCGAAGTGCTCCGCCTGTTTGCCGAAGGTTTCCTGGTGACCGAGATTGCCAGAAAGCTCAATCGCAGCATTAAAACCATCAGTAGCCAGAAAAAATCGGCCATGATGAAGCTCGGCGTAGAAAACGACATTGCCCTGCTGAACTACCTCTCTTCCGTTTCGCTGAGCGCAACCGACAAAGATTAACGCCCACCTTCCCGGATAGCGGCGCGGCAGTTATGCGCCATATCCGGGGCAACGACCCGCTCTGGCCGGGTCGGGCCTGCGGAAAATCCCCCGACCTATTCCCTGCTCTTACGCACCCGTGCGGCGTACAGCGTCAAGGTTTGCTTGATAATATCCAGCGTCACCGGTTTAGAAAGACAGCTGTCCATACCCGATTCGAGGCAGCGCTGCTTCTCTTCCGCCAGCGCGTTGGCGGTAACCCCGATAACCGGTAGCGTCATTCCCAGCTCGCGAATACGCTGCGTCAGGCGATAGCCATCCATATTCGGCATGTTGACATCGCTCAGTACGATATCAATATGCTGCTTGCTGAGAACGCCCAGCGCATCAACCCCATCGTTCGCCGTCACGCACTGATAGCCCAACGATCCGAGCTGGTCGGCCAGCAGCCGGCGGTTGATCGGATGATCGTCCACCACCAGAATCATCATGTCATCGTTGTTGGCCGTCTGCGTTTCCGGCGCGGATAGCGCCGGGCCGTGCTCGGCGCTCGCCACGTCAATTCGCAGGATCCGCCCCAGCAGCGGCAGCAGCTCATGCGGCGTCGTTACGCTATGCAGCCACTCTCCCGGCGCGCGCTCCAGCGGAATGCCGATATGCCGACGGCAGAAAATAACGACCGCGGCCCCTGACCAGCCGGTACAGGACTCATCATCGGTGAGCAAAATACCCTCCGCTCCCGGCGCCTCGCCGGCATAGCTTTTCACCTTAACCCCGTGGTGATTGAGCAGCGAGGTGATAAACATCGTCAGGGCGGTGTTGTGAATGGCGAGCCAGCAGCATTTTTCCGCCAGGCCATCGGCAATCAACGGCGGACCGTTTTGCACGCCATACAGCGGAATACGGATGGTAAAGCGGCTGCCCATCCCGGGCTCGGTTTCCACGGCGATATCGCCATCCATCATGCTGATGAGCTTCTCGCAAATCGCCAGCCCGAGGCCCGTTCCCTGGAAATTGCGCTGAACGCCGGTACCGACCTGGAAGAACGGGTCGAACAGGCGCACCACCTCTTTGGCCGGGATCCCTTCCCCGGTATCGCGCACGCTGATTTGCAGATAATCGCCGGCGCACTGAACGTGCAGGACGATACAGCCGGTATCGGTAAATTTGATGGCGTTGCTCAGCAGGTTCGAAATAACCTGCTGCAGGCGCATCGGATCGCCGGACATCAGCTGCGGAACGTCGGGCTCAATAAAGCAGTACAGCCCGAGCTGCTTGCGCACCACCAGCGGCAGATAGTTCGCCGAGATATGGTTCATCACCTCCCGCGGCGAAAACTCGCTCGGTTCGATTTTCAGCTGTTCGGACTCAATTTTCGAGAAATCCAGAATATCGCTGATAATCTTCAGCAGCAGGCTGGACGAGTTGTTCATCGCCGTTACCAGACGATCGACGCCTTTCGGCAGCTCTTTGGTCTGCAGCAGGTCGAGGTTGCCGATAATTCCGTACAGCGGCGTCCGCAGCTCGTGGCTCACCGTCGCAAGGAACATCGATTTCGACTGGCTGGCCTGCTCTGCGGCCTGAGCCATCTCCTGCAGCGACTCTTCCATTTTGACGCGGGCGCTGACGTCCACCAGAACGCAGATGGCCACGTTTTCGTTGCGGTAGCGCGAATGAACGAAGCTGATTTGCAGGTTGGTATTATTGCTGGTCAGCACATCCACAAAATTGACCTGCTGGCCGCAGATAATCTGCGTCAGCCTCTGCCGGTCCTCATGGGTCAGCATATTGAGGTAGTTATGCGCCAGTTCGTTACTCAGAATATTGGTGCCGTCGAGGGTGCGCAGAATACAGATCCCCACCGGCGCCGAGGCGACAATCTTACGGTTAAACTGCTCGTGCTCCTCGAGGCGCTGGGCGTCATTTTCCGCCGGGATGAAGATCCGCCGCTCGTACATTCGCGCGAGGGCGAAAAGCATCACCCCGGTCAGGATATTGAGCACTATCGCATTGAGGATCAGCATCCGGATGCGCTCGAGGACCTGGTCTACCGATACCGAATACACGATGCTCAGGGAGGATGGCGGCAGGCTCTTCTTCATGACCAGCTCGCGGAAGCCGGAGGTGTAGCCGAACCAGATTCGTTCCTGCATCCAGCGGGCTTCACCCTTGATTTTAGCGTCCGGTCCGGCGAGGGAGATGAGCGGCTGGCCGTTGTCGTCAAGAATCGTGACGCCCATCGGCAGGCTTCCCGGCGTGAAAAAGCTCTCCATGCGAATAGTTTGCTCGACGCCGAGCATCGCCTGCAGGCGATTAGCTATATACACCGGCGTCAGCGCGTAGAAATAGCCGACGCCAGGACGCACGCCCTGGCTAATCCAGAACAGACTGCTGCCGCGTTCGCTTTGCGGGGCGTCGCGATACTGCTCGATACGCTGATGCAGTACCTTCAGCGCCTGGTCCCGTTCCAGCGGCATCTCGCGCAGGCCGAAGTTCGCCATGCACAGGTTATCGCTGCCAATTAAAAAGATACGGTTGAGATCGTAAGCCGCGGAGAAATTATCGCGCCAGTAGCGCATAAACCACGCCAGCGACTGCAGCGAATTGCGCCAGGTGCCGCTCATTGCCCCGCAATCTGAATCTGGGTAGAGCGGTTCGAAGTCCGGAACCGCTATCTCACCATTTTGCACCGGCGACGCGTCGCCTTCACGGCCGCCGCCCGGCCGATTGCCGGCAACATACTTCAGCTCTTTAATGACGTCCGCCGTGCGCTGGATATAGCGCTGCGCCTGATCGGCGTTGAGGTTGAACTCCTGGCGGATCTCAGATTCTCTGTCATGCAGCGCATTAACAATATAAAACACCGAGGCGAAAGCAATCAGCATCCACAGCAGGACCGCCAGCGCCCGGAACAGGTAGCGTGAAACTTTTAGCGTGGTATGAAAAGAAGCAAGATATTTCAATGTGGCGATGCTCGGCCGTCAGGGACTCAACAGAATGGGGTTAAGGTAGCGGTAAACACGTTTTGTCGCAACGTTATACTCTCTGGATTAAAGGCCAGCGCCGGGCAAATAAAAAGGGCCGGGATATCCCCGGCCCTTTTCGCAACATTAGCGCAGATTATTCATCATCTTCGGCAATGTCATCATCAGCGTCAGCGTCGGTTTCCGGCGCGATATCGTCATCGCCTTCCGCCACGCTGCCGTCGATGGCATCCAGCTCTTCGTCATCAACAGGTTCAGCAACGCGCTGCAGGCCGACCACGTTTTCATCTTCCGCAGTACGGATCAGAATGACGCCCTGAGTGTTACGACCCACGATGCTCACTTCCGATACGCGAGTACGCACCAGGGTGCCCGCATCGGTGATCATCATGATCTGATCGCAATCGTCCACCTGTACCGCGCCCACCACGGAGCCGTTACGCTCGGTCACTTTGATCGAGATAACGCCCTGGGTTGCGCGGGACTTGGTCGGATACTCTTCCGCCGCCGTACGCTTGCCGTAGCCGTTCTGCGTGACGGTCAGGATCGCACCTTCGCCGCGCGGAATGATCAGGGAGACAACTTTATCTTCACCCGCCAGCTTGATACCGCGCACGCCGGTGGCGGTACGGCCCATAGCGCGGACCGCGCTCTCTTTAAAGCGCACCACTTTACCGGCCGCAGAGAACAGCATCGCTTCGTCTTCGCCGTTCGTCAGGTCAACGCCGATCAGCTCATCGCCTTCGTTCAGATTCACGGCAATGATGCCGGCTGAACGCGGACGGCTAAACTCGGTCAGCGCCGTTTTCTTGACGGTACCGCTCGCGGTCGCCATAAAGACGTTCACGCCCTCTTCGTACTCGCGTACCGGCAGAATGGCGGTGATACGTTCATTGGCTTCCAGCGGCAGCAGGTTGACGATTGGACGTCCACGCGCGCCACGGCTGGCTTCCGGCAGCTGATAAACCTTCATCCAGTAGAGACGGCCGCGGCTGGAGAACAGCAGGATCGTATCGTGGGTGTTGGCCACCAGCAGGCGGTCGATAAAGTCTTCTTCTTTAATACGTGCGGCCGATTTGCCTTTCCCACCGCGACGCTGCGCCTCGTAGTCGGTCAGCGGCTGATACTTCACATAGCCCTGGTGAGACAGGGTGACCACCACATCTTCCTGGTTGATCAGATCTTCAATGTTGATATCAGCGGTGTTGGCGGTGATTTCGGTGCGACGCGGGTCGCCGAACTGTTCGCGCATCGCTTCCAGTTCTTCACGAATCACTTCCATCAGACGGTCGGCGCTGCCGAGGATATGCAGCAGTTCGGCAATCTGTTCGAGCAGCTCTTTGTATTCGTCGAGCAGTTTTTCATGCTCAAGGCCGGTCAGCTTCTGCAGACGCAGATCCAGAATCGCCTGGGCCTGCTGTTCGGTCAGATAGTATTGACCGTCACGCACGCCGAACTCTGGCTCCAGCCACTCCGGACGCGCGGCATCATCACCGGCACGTTCCAGCATCGCCGACACGTTGCCCAGATCCCAGGACCTGGCAACCAGCCCGGCCTTCGCTTCCGCAGGCGTCGGCGCGCGGCGGATAAGCTCGATGATCGGGTCGATGTTTGCCAGCGCAATCGCCAGCGCTTCAAGGATGTGCGCACGATCGCGGGCTTTACGCAGCTCGAAAATAGTACGACGGGTTACCACTTCACGGCGGTGGCGCACGAACGCGGAAAGAATGTCCTTCAGGTTCATGATCTTCGGCTGACCGTGGTGCAGCGCAACCATGTTGATGCCGAAAGAGGTCTGCAGCTGAGTCAGCGAGTAGAGGTTGTTAAGAACCACTTCACCCACCGCATCACGCTTGATCTCAACCACGATGCGCATGCCGTCTTTATCAGACTCATCGCGCAGCGCGCTGATCCCTTCCAGACGCTTCTCTTTCACCAGCTCGGCCATTTTCTCGATCAGGCGAGCCTTGTTCACCTGATAAGGAATTTCATGCACGATGATGGTTTCACGGCCGGTTTTCGCGTCGGTTTCTACCTCAGCGCGGGCGCGAATATAAATTTTGCCACGGCCGGTACGGTAGGCTTCCTCAATACCGCGACGGCCATTAATGATGGCGGCGGTCGGGAAGTCCGGGCCTGGGATGTGTTCCATCAGGCCTTCGACGGAGATCTCCTCATCGTCGATATAGGCCAGACAGCCGTTAATCACTTCCGTCAGGTTGTGCGGCGGAATGTTGGTCGCCATCCCGACGGCAATACCGGACGAACCGTTTACCAGCAGGTTGGGGATTTTTGTTGGCATGACGTCAGGGATTCGCTCCGTGCCGTCATAGTTATCAACGAAATCAACCGTCTCTTTTTCGAGGTCGGCCATCAGCTCGTGGGCGATTTTCGACATACGGATTTCCGTATAACGCATCGCTGCGGCGGAGTCGCCATCGACAGAACCGAAGTTACCCTGGCCATCGACCAGCATATAACGCAAGGAGAATGGCTGCGCCATACGTACAATGGTGTCATAAACCGCGGTATCACCGTGAGGGTGATATTTACCGATTACGTCACCAACGACACGGGCGGATTTTTTATAGGCTTTGTTCCAGTCATTGCCCAATACGTTCATGGCGTAAAGTACGCGACGGTGTACCGGTTTCAGTCCATCTCGGACATCCGGCAGCGCACGGCCAACAATGACCGACATCGCATAATCCAGATACGAGCTCTTCAGCTCTTCCTCAATGTTGACCGGTGTAATTTCTCTCGCAAGGTCGCTCATCTAACCGCTATCCCTCTACTGTATCCCGGATTCAAAGGTCGCAAATTATAACACAGCCGAGGTGATACCGGTAAACCTATACCCAATGAATTTCGTGCCGCATCAAAGCGGCAAACGCAGGAGTCCCGATGAGCTCACCGTAGTGAGTGATTCGGGTGAGTGCGTGAGGCCAACGAAGAGGCGGTGCGAAAGGCGACGGGTATACCCAATGAATTTCGTGCCGCATCAAGGCGGCAAACGCAGGAGTCCCGATGAGCTCACCGTAGTGAGTGATTCGGGTGAGTGCGTGAGGCCAACGAAGAGGCGGTGCGAAAGGCGACGGGTATAGACGGTTTATTCATGGCGGTCTGCTGATATACTCGCGGGTCTGAACTGAAAAGGAGTAAAAGCGCCCATGAATGCCGAAAAATCGTCGGTGGCCCACAACGTTGATCATAATGAAATCGCTAAATTTGAAGCCGTCGCCTCGCGCTGGTGGGATTTAGAGGGCGAGTTCAAACCATTACATCGCATCAACCCGCTGCGTCTGGGCTATATTGCGCAGCGCTCCGGCGGCCTGTTTGGCAAAAAAGTGCTCGACGTCGGCTGCGGCGGCGGCATCCTTGCGGAAAGCATGGCGCGGGAAGGCGCGACGGTCACCGGGCTGGATATGGGCTTTGAACCGCTGCAGGTGGCGAAGCTGCACGCGCTGGAGAGCGGTATTCAGGTTGAGTACGTCCAGGAGACCGTCGAAGAGCACGCGCTCAAACATGCGCAGCAGTACGACGTCGTGACCTGTATGGAGATGCTGGAGCACGTTCCCGACCCGCAGTCCGTCGTCCACGCCTGCGCGCGGCTGGTTAAGCCCGGAGGCCAGGTCTTCTTCTCAACCATCAACCGCAACGGCAAAGCGTGGCTGATGGCGGTAGTCGGCGCCGAATACGTGCTGAAAATGGTGCCTAAGGGTACCCATGACGTGAAGAAGTTCATCAAGCCGGCCGAGCTGATTGGCTGGGTTGATCAGACAAATCTGAAAGAACAGCATATTACCGGCCTGCATTTCAATCCGCTAACCAATACCTTCAAGCTGGCGCCGGGCGTAGATGTTAACTACATGTTGCATACAACGGCGAAAAACGCATAACGTCAGCTGTTTTTCATATGATGATTACGCGGCGTCAAGCCGCGTAATTTTCCCTGGCGCCGAAGAAATCAGCACTCGATCAAATTTTCATTTTTATTTTTGAGTTTATTGACATCTTCTCCAGGCCTTATGCGACGTGGTCCCGGCTATTATTACGCTTCCGCAACCTCAATTTAACGTCAAAATCAACTCTTGTACTCAAAAGAATCCTTACTAGAATACTCACCATATAGCGTTCTTTTTATCGACAACCCCCAACATATAGTATTTATCCACAGAGTTAGTCACAACGGCCATCTGTGGATAAGCGGGGGATATTTTCTTTCACGGACAGGTATAATCCACATGAATCAGAGTCTGCTGGTGACAAAGCGCGACGGTACAACCGAGCGTATTAATCTCGACAAAATCCATCGCGTGCTGGATTGGGCGGCAGAAGGACTGAATAACGTTTCGATTTCTCAGGTAGAATTGCGTTCCCACATTCAGTTCTACGACGGCATCAAAACCGCCGATATTCACGAAACCATCATCAAAGCGGCCGCGGATCTTATCTCTCGCGATGCCCCGGATTACCAGTATCTCGCCGCGCGTCTGGCGATTTTCCATCTGCGTAAAAAGGCCTACGGCCAGTTCGAGCCGCCGGCGCTGTTCGATCACGTCACGAAGATGGTCAACAAGGGTAAATACGATACTCATCTGCTGGAAGACTACACGGAAGAAGAGTTCAAGCAGATGGATTCGTTCATCGTGCACGATCGCGATATGAGCTTCTCCTATGCGGCTGTTAAGCAGCTGGAAGGTAAGTATCTGGTGCAGAACCGCGTGACCGGCGAAATTTATGAAAGCGCCCAGTTCCTCTACATTCTGGTCGCCGCCTGCCTGTTCTCGAACTACCCGCGCGAGACCCGTCTGGACTACGTCAAGCGCTTCTATGACGCGGTATCCACCTTCAAGATTTCGCTGCCGACGCCGATCATGTCCGGGGTGCGTACGCCGACCCGCCAGTTCAGCTCCTGCGTGCTGATCGAGTGCGGCGACAGCCTGGACTCCATCAACGCCACCTCCAGCGCGATTGTGAAATACGTTTCCCAGCGCGCCGGTATCGGCATTAACGCCGGACGCATCCGCGCGCTGGGTAGCCCGATTCGCGGCGGTGAAGCCTTCCACACCGGCTGTATCCCGTTCTATAAGCACTTCCAGACTGCGGTGAAGTCCTGTTCACAGGGCGGCGTGCGCGGCGGTGCGGCCACCCTTTTCTATCCGATGTGGCACCTGGAAGTTGAAACCCTGCTGGTGCTGAAAAACAACCGCGGCACCGAGGCGAACCGCGTTCGTCATATGGACTACGGCGTACAGATCAACAAGCTGATGTACACCCGCCTGCTGAAAGGTGAAGATATCACCCTGTTCAGCCCGTCCGACGTCCCGGGCCTGTATGACGCCTTCTTCGCCGATCAGGACGAATTTGAGCGTCTGTATACCCAGTACGAAAAAGATGACAGCATCCGCAAGCAGCGGATCAAAGCGGTTGAGCTGTTCTCTCTGATGATGCAGGAGCGCGCCTCTACCGGCCGTATCTACATCCAGAACGTTGACCACTGCAACACCCACAGCCCGTTCGACCCGGTTATCGCGCCCGTTCGTCAGTCCAACCTGTGCCTGGAAATCGCCCTGCCGACCAAGCCGCTGGATGACGTCAACGATGAAAACGGCGAAATCGCGCTGTGCACTCTGTCAGCGTTCAACCTCGGCGTGATTGAGAGCCTGGACGAGCTGGAAGATCTGGCGGTGCTGGCGGTTCGCGCGCTGGATGCGCTGCTCGATTATCAGGACTACCCGATTCTGGCGGCAAAACGCGGCGCGATGGGCCGTCGTACGCTGGGTATCGGCGTGATTAACTTTGCCTACTATCTGGCAAAACACGGCAAACGCTACTCCGACGGCAGCGCCAACAACCTGACGCACAAAACCTTTGAAGCTATTCAGTACTACCTGCTGAAAGCCTCCAACGAGCTGGCTATCGAACAGGGCGCCTGCCCGTGGTTCAACGAAACCACCTATGCTCAGGGCGTTCTGCCGATCGATACCTATAAAAAGGATCTCGACGCTATCGTCAGCGAGTCGCTGCACTACGACTGGGAGCAGCTGCGTGAGTCGATCAAAACCCACGGCCTGCGCAACTCTACCCTGTCCGCGCTGATGCCTTCAGAGACCTCTTCGCAGATCTCTAACGCCACTAACGGTATTGAGCCGCCGCGCGGCCATGTAAGCATCAAAGCCTCGAAAGACGGCATTCTGCGCCAGGTGGTTCCGGATTACGAAAAACTGCAGAACAGCTACGAGCTGCTGTGGGAAATGCCGAGCAACGATGGCTATCTGCAGCTGGTCGGCATTATGCAGAAGTTTATCGACCAGTCGATTTCGGCGAACACCAACTACGACCCGACGCGCTTCCAGTCCGGAAAAGTGCCGATGCAGCAGCTGCTGAAAGACCTGCTCAATGCCTATAAATTTGGCGTAAAAACTCTGTACTATCACAACACCCGTGATGGCGCGGAAGATGCACAGGACGATTTGGCGCCATCCATCCAGGACGACGGCTGCGAAAGCGGCGCTTGTAAGATCTGATAACGCCCCCCTCGCCCCTGGGCGAGGGAACATCAAAGCCCGGCCCTCTCTGCAGGGCCGGAGCGAAGGGCAATAACATCACAGGACGCACATTTAATGGCATATACCACCTTTTCACAGACCAAAAACGATCAGCTGCTTGAGCCGATGTTTTTTGGCCAGCCGGTTAACGTTGCCCGTTACGATCAGCAAAAATATGACATCTTCGAAAAGCTCATCGAAAAGCAGCTCTCCTTCTTCTGGCGCCCGGAGGAAGTTGACGTTTCTCGCGATCGTATCGATTATCAGGCGCTGCCGGACCATGAAAAGCATATCTTCATCAGCAACCTGAAGTACCAGACCCTGCTGGATTCCATTCAGGGCCGCAGCCCGAACGTTGCGCTACTGCCGCTGATTTCGATTCCTGAGCTGGAAACCTGGGTGGAAACCTGGGCGTTTTCTGAAACCATTCACTCGCGCTCCTACACTCATATCATCCGCAATATCGTCAACGATCCGGCGATGGTCTTCGATGATATCGTCACCAACGAGCAGATTCAGAAGCGCGCGGAAGGGATCTCCAGCTATTACGATGAGCTCATTGAGCTGACCAGCTACTGGCATCTGCTGGGTGAAGGCACGCATAGCGTTAACGGTAAAACCGTCACCGTGAATCTGCGCGAGCTGAAAAAGAAACTGTACCTGTGCCTGATGAGCGTTAACGCGCTGGAAGCGATTCGCTTCTACGTCAGCTTCGCCTGCTCCTTCGCCTTCGCCGAACGTAAGTTGATGGAAGGTAACGCTAAAATCATCCGTCTGATCGCTCGCGACGAAGCGCTGCATCTCACCGGCACCCAGCATATGCTGAACCTGCTACGCTCCGGCGTCGACGATCCGGAAATGGCCGAAATTGCCGAAGAGTGCAAGCAGCAGTGCTATGACCTGTTCGTGCTGGCGGCTCAGCAGGAGAAAGAGTGGGCGGATTATCTGTTCCGCGATGGTTCGATGATCGGTCTGAACAAAGATATTCTCTGCCAGTACGTCGAATACATCACCAACATCCGCATGCAGGCGGTCGGCCTCGATCTGCCGTTCCAGACCCGCTCCAACCCCATCCCGTGGATCAATACCTGGCTGGTATCCGATAACGTGCAGGTTGCGCCGCAGGAAGTGGAAGTCAGCTCCTACCTGGTGGGCCAGATCGATGCCGAAGTCGATGCCGACGACCTGAGCAACTTCCAGCTCTGATGAAACGCATTTTTCTGAAAATTTCTGACACTCATCTCGAGTGTCAGGATGAACACCGCTGCCTGCTTGATGCCCTGGAATCGCATAATATCGACGTGGAGTATCAGTGCCGCGAAGGTTATTGCGGCTCCTGCCGCACGCGTCTGGTGTCCGGCCAGGTTGACTGGCTGACCGAGCCGCTGGCGTTTATTCAGCCGGGAGAGATTTTGCCCTGCTGCTGCCGGGCAAAAAGCGATATCGAAATCGAGATGTAGCGGCCCGGCAAAATCCCATCCGCGCCGGCCGGCGCGGACAGGTTTGCCATTCACGCCGCGGGTTAGCGGCGTTCCCCTTCTTGCTGCAGGAACTGTACCGCCTTATCCGGGAAGTCGCTGAACAGCCCATCGACGCCGGCCTTGTTATACAGCAGGTCGAACAGCTGATTCACGTTGGTGACGTAATCCGGCAGCTGGTCCGCGCGGACGGTATACGGATGGACCACCAGATGCTGGCGATGCGCCTCTTTTACCATGTCGGTCAGCGTCACCTGGCCCGGTCCGGCGTTCGCCGCCACCAGCATGTGGTAGTCCGGACCAATGCCGTCGGCGTATTGGGCAATCTGCCCCATCGCGCCGGGCTTAAACATCCAGTCATAGCTGTAGTTAACCCATTTGCCATCCGCCTCGCGCTGCTGGGTTTCGTGCCAGTCGGTGTAAGCGATCAGCTGCACCAGATTCAGGTTCATGCCCATCTTCGGCTCCAGCTCATTCTTAATGCGCTTAAGCTCGTTGGCATCAAAACATTGCAGATACGCTTTATCCTGCTTGCTGGTGTAGCCATACTTCTTCAGCACCTGCAGGGCGGCGGTGGCGATATCCTTGCCTTCCTGATGGTGGAACCACGGCGCTTTAATTTCCGGGTAAATACCGATATTTTTCCCCGTTGAGTGGTTCAGCCCCTGAACGAACTCAATCTCCTCTTCAAAGGTATGAATACGGAAATCCGCTTTTCCCATCGGGAAGCGCCCCGGGAAGGTCTGGACGTTCTTACCGTTTTTGGGTTCAAACCCCTCGCTGAACTTCAGCGTTTTTATCTCCGCCAGGGTGAAGTCGATCGCGTAAAAGCGGCCATCCTGACGCGCGCGCTGCGGAAATCTCTCCGCCACATCGGTAACCCGATCGAGATAGTGGTCATGCAGCACCACCAGCCGATCGTCTTTGGTCATCACCAGGTCCTGCTCGAGATAATCGGCGCCCTGGGCATAGGCCATCGCTTTCGCCGGCAGCGTATGCTCCGGCAGATAGCCGCTGGCGCCACGGTGGGCAATGACTATCTTATCCCCCGCCTGAGCGGCAAAACTCAGCGTGGAGCCTGCCAGCAAAATCCCGGTCATCAAGGTCGTTATTGCCGTTTTCATGCTCATTCCTCAGGACTGTTTCAGCTGCTGGTGATGACGCTTTTCACCCACCATTACCACAATCAGCAGCAGCACCGCCAGCACGCTGCCGCCAATCATCACCATAAACCCGCCGTCCCAGCCGAAGAAGTCGACGGTGTAGCCGACGATCGCGCTGGCGGCAACGGAGCCTCCCAGATAACCGAACAGCCCGGTAAAGCCCGCCGCGGTACCGGCGGCCTTCTTCGGTGCCAGCTCGAGAGCATGCAGGCCAATCAGCATCACCGGACCGTAAATCAGGAAGCCGATAACGATCATGCAGGCCATATCAACGCCCGGATTACCCGGCGGGTTAAGCCAGTAAACGACGGTAGCGATGGTCACCAGCGTCATAAAGAAGACCCCGGTCGCCCCGCGGTTGCCTCTGAACACCTTATCCGACATCCAGCCGCAAATCAGCGTTCCGGGGATCCCCGCATATTCGTACAGGAAGTAGGCCCAGGAGGATTTATCCAGCGCAAAGTGCTTCACCTCTTTCAGGTAGGTTGGCGACCAGTCGAGAATGCCGTAGCGCAGCAGGTAGACAAAGACGTTGGCGATGGCGATATACCACAGCAGCCTGTTCGGCAGAATATACTGCTGGAAGATCTGCCGGGCGGTGAGCTCCTGTTCATGCTGTTCGCTGTAATCATCCGGATAATCGTTTTTATACTCTTCAATCGGCGGCAGGCCGCAGGACTGCGGGGTATCGCGCATCATGGCAAAGGCAAATATCGCCAGCAAAATTGCGCCGAAAGCCGGCATATACAGCGCCGCGTGCCAGTCGTTGAACCACGCCATCCCGAGCAGGAACAGCAGCGGCGGGATCCCGCCGCCAACGTTATGCGCGCAGTTCCATACCGAAACAATGCCCCCACGCTCCTTCTGCGACCACCAGTGCACCATCGTGCGCCCGCACGGCGGCCAACCCATTCCCTGAAACCAGCCGCAGAGGAACAGCAGTACAAACATAACCATGATGCTGGAGGTCGCCCAGGGCACAAAGCCCATGACCAGCATCACCAGCGCCGCCAGAATCAGCCCTGCGGGCAGAAAAACACGCGGATTCGAGCGATCGGATACCGAGCCCATAATGAATTTTGAAAAACCATAGGCGATTGAAATCCCGGACAGCGCAAAGCCAAGATCGCCGCGAGAGAATCCCTGCTCCACCAGGTAAGGCATGGCTAACGCAAAGTTCTTGCGCACCAGATAGTAGGCGGCATAGCCAAAGAAAATACCGATAAAAATCTGCCAGCGTAATCGACGATAGTGCGGGTCAATTTCCGCCGCGGGTAAACGCGCTTTATGCGCCGCGGGTTTGAAAATACTTAACATAGCAGCCTCCGTTGCCATTTGCTTTTATGGGTACAGGTAAAAAAAAACCTAATTTAATCACCCACTTCTGATATGGCGCGATGGTAGGGAAACCTCGCAGACGATACTGTGAAATATCGCACGCTTTGTTACAAAAATATGACAAAACATTCCATTGTGAGCATGAAATCACATTCCATGCTCGATAAGCGCGCGAATATGCTCGAAATCAAACAATACGTACTATTTGTGTGGCTAAATGGCGTAAAACGAAAGTAGAGGGATAGAGAGATGGCCGAGACCGGTGAATGTGATGTCATTGTCATTGGCGGCGGCGCAACCGGAGCAGGGATCGCCCGCGACTGCGCGCTCCGCGGGCTGCGCGTAACCCTGGTAGAACGCCACGATATCGCCACCGGGGCGACCGGGCGCAATCACGGGTTGCTGCACAGCGGCGCCCGCTACGCGGCGACCGACGGCGAATCGGCGCGCGAATGCATCAGCGAAAACCGGATCCTGCGCCGCATCGCCCGTCACTGCGTGGAACCCACTAACGGGCTGTTTATCACCCTTCCTGAAGACGACCTCGCCTGGCAGCAAACCTTTATTCACGCCTGCCATCAGGCCGGAATTGAGACCCGTCAGCTGTCGCCCGCCGAGGCGCTGCGCATTGAGCCGACCGTCAATCCCGCGCTTCTCGGCGCCGTTCAGGTACCCGACGGCACGGTCGATCCGTTCCGTCTGAGCGCGGCCAATATGCTTGACGCCCGCGAACACGGCGCCACCATCCTTACCGGGTGCGAAATCACCGGCCTGCTGCGTAGCGGCGATCGGGTCCACGGCGTGCAGTGCTATGACCATAAGCGCCGCGAAAGCCGCACGCTGCGCGCCGGAGTGGTGGTCAATGCCGCCGGGATCTGGGGGCAGCGGATCGCGGAATATGCCGACCTGCGCATTGCGATGTTTCCGGCTAAAGGATCGTTGCTGATCCTCGACCATCGCATCAACCGGCACGTTATCAACCGCTGCCGCAAGCCTGCCGATGCGGATATTCTGGTACCCGGGGACACCATCTCCCTGATTGGCACCACCTCGGTGCATATTCCCTACGATGAAATTGACGATAATCGGGTCACCGCTGCGGAAGTCGATACCCTGCTTCGCGAAGGCGAGAAGCTGACCCCCGTCATGGCCCGCACCCGGGTGCTGCGCGCCTACTCCGGCGTGCGCCCGCTGGTCGCCAGCGATAACGATCCCAGCGGGCGTAGCGTCAGTCGCGGTATTGTGCTGTTAGATCACGCCGAACGCGACGGGATGGCCGGGTTTATCACCATTACCGGCGGCAAGCTGATGACCTACCGTCTGATGGCGGAATGGGCGACGGACGCCGTTTGCCGCAAGCTCGGCAACACCGTCCCCTGCACCACCGCCGACGCGCCTTTACCAGGTTCCCGCGAGCCGGTCGAAACAACGCTGCAAAAAATCATCTCTCTGCCCGCGCCGCTGCGGGGATCGGCCGTGTACCGTCACGGCGATCGCACGCCCGCCTGGCTTGGCGATAGCCGCCAGCATCGCAGCCTGGTCTGCGAGTGCGAAGCGGTTACGGCGGGGGAAGTGCAGTACGCGGTAGAAAACTTAGCGGTCAATAACCTGCTCGATTTACGCCGTCGCACCCGAATCGGCATGGGAACCTGCCAGGGCGAGCTGTGCGCCTGCCGCGCCGCCGGGCTACTGCAGCGCTTCAATGTCGCCACGCCGGCCCAATCGCTGACCCAGCTATCGGAGTTTTTAAACGAGCGCTGGAAAGGCGTGCAGCCCGTAGCATGGGGCGATGCGCTTCGTGAGAGTGAATTCACCCGCTGGGTCTATCTCGGGCTGTGCGGTTTGCAAAAGGAGCAGCAGGATGAAATTTGATTGCGCGATTATCGGCGGCGGGCTCGCCGGGCTACTTTGCGGGCTGAGCCTGAATCAATACGGTTTGCGCAGCGCGATCGTCAGCCGCGGTCAAAGCGCGCTGCATTTCTCCTCCGCCTCGCTGGACCTGCTATCCGAGCTGCCCAATGGCGACAAAGTTACCGACGTTGCCCAGGGGCTCGCCCGGCTGGCGACCCAGACCCCGGAGCATCCTTACGCAAGGATCGGCGTACAGCGCGTCATGGACTACGCGGCGCAAACCCAGGCGCTGCTGGCCGCCAGCGGCATAATGATGCAGGGCGATACCGCCCGGCCGCACCTGCGCATCACGCCGCTCGGCGCCCTGCGCGTCGCGTGGCTCTCCCCGCAGGAAGTTCCCGTTTATCCGTTAACCGCCCTGCGCCCCTGCCTGGTCGGGATCGGCGGCTTTGCCGACTTCCAGCCGCACCTCGCCGCCGCGTCGCTTAATCAACACGGGATGAACGCCAGCGCGGCGGAAATCGACTTACCGCTGCTGGATGTCCTGCGCGAGAGTCCGAGCGAATTTCGCGCCGCCAATATCGCCAGAATGCTGGATGACGAGCGCCACTGGCCGGCGCTGCTGGCCGCGCTGCTTCCGCTGGCGCGCGAGCACGATCTGCTGATCCTGCCCGCCTGCTTTGGCCTTAGCGATAACCACCTGTATCTGTGGCTACAGGAACGACTGCCCTGCCCGCTGCGCCTGCTGCCAACTCTGCCCCCTTCGGTACCGGGAATGCGCCTGCATAGCCAGCTCCAGCGCCGCTTTATACGCGGCGGAGGAACGTGGCTGGCCGGAGATGAGGTGACCAACATCAGCCATCAGGATGGGACGGTCAACAGGGTATGGACGCGTAACCACGGCGATATCCCGCTGCGTCCGCGCTTTACCATCCTGGCCAGCGGCAGCTTCTTCAGCAATGGCCTGATTGCCGGGCGCGATGGCGTGCGCGAGCCGATTCTTGGCCTCGATCTACAGCAAAGCCTGCCCCGTGAGAGCTGGTATCAGCGGGATTTCTTCGCCTCCCAGCCCTGGCAACGCTTCGGCCTTAAAACGGACGCCATGCTGCGTCCGTTGCTGCAGGGACAGCCGCTCAACAACCTGTTTGCCGCTGGTTCTCTGCTCAGCGGCTTTGACGCTATTCAGCTGGGATGCGGCGGCGGCGTTTGCGCAGTCACCGCGCTGCACGTCGCCAAACAAATCAACGACCTTGCCGGAGGCGAACGATGAACGATACCCGCTTTGAGAGCTGCATCAAATGCACCGTTTGCACCACCGCCTGCCCGGTCAGCCGGGTTAACCCGCGCTACCCTGGCCCTAAACAGGCGGGACCCGACGGCGAGCGGCTGCGGCTAAAAGACGGCGCGCTGTATGACGAAGCGTTGAAGTACTGCATTAACTGCAAGCGCTGCGAGGTCGCCTGTCCCTCTGACGTTAAAATCGGCGATATTATCCAGCGGGCTCGGGCGCAGTACGGCCAGCAGAAGCCCACCCTACGCGATGCGGTGCTGAGCCATACGGATCTTATGGGCACGCTTTCTACGCCGTTTGCGCCGCTGGTCAACGCCGTAACGGGGCTACAGCCGGTGCGCCGGCTGCTCGATACGGCGCTCAGGATAGATCACCGTCGGACGCTGCCAAAATACGGTTTCGGCACTTTCCGCCGGGCATACCGCCAGCTCGCCGCGCGGCAGGCGCAGTTTAGCGACCAGGTCGCGTTCTTTCACGGCTGCTACGTCAACTACAACCATCCGCAGCTGGGTAAAGATCTTATCCGCGTGCTGAACGCCATGGGCACCGGGGTACAGCTGCTGTCCAAAGAAAAATGCTGCGGCGTACCGCTAATTGCCAACGGCTTTTTTGCCAAAGCCCGCAGGCAGGCGCTGAGTAACGTCGCCGCCATGCGCGAAAGCGCGCTACCGACCATCGCCACCTCCTCCACCTGCACTTTCACCCTGCGCGATGAGTATCCGCACGTGCTGGATGTTGACAATAGCGACGTGCGCGACAACGTTGAGCTGGCAACGCGCTGGATCTGGCGCCAGCTTGACGGCGGGCGAACCCTGCCGCTAAAACCGCTGCCGCTTAAGGTGGTCTACCACACCCCTTGCCATATGGAAAAGATAGGCTGGTCGCTGTATAGCCTCGAACTGCTGCGGCAAATTCCCGGGCTGCGGCTGGAGGTCCTTGATTCGCAATGCTGCGGCATCGCCGGTACCTACGGGTTTAAATCGGAGAACTACGCTTCTTCGCAGGCCATCGGCGCGCCGCTCTTCCGCCAGATTGAGGAGAGCGGCGCCGATATTGTGGTGACCGATTGTGAAACCTGCAAATGGCAGATTGAGATGTCCACCAGCAAGCGCTGTGAACATCCCATCACCCTGCTGGCGCAGGCGCTGGCCTGAACCTCTGCGCCATGATTACGGGGGGTCAGTAGCTCCCCTTTCCCTCCTCCCGCCGTGCGCCGGGCTTAAACATCGCCAGCCGGCTATCCAGCGCATCGGTATAGAGCTGAGTATCTACGCCAACGGCGACAAAATTGGCGCCCCACTCGAGGCTTTTTTGCGCCATTTTCGGATCGACGGCAAGGAATCCGGCCGCTTTGCCCGCCGCGCGAATGCGGCGAATGCTCTGTTCAATAATCCTCTGCACTTCAGGATGACCGGCGTTATCCGGGTAGCCGAGGGAGGCAGATAAATCGGCGGGGCCGATAAATACGCCATCAATGCCTGCCACTTCGAGGATCTCATCCAGATTGTCGAGCGCCGTTTTGCTCTCGACCTGAATGAGCAGACAGAGTTCATCATTCGCCTGCGCCATATAGTTCCCAACCCGGCCCCAGCGCGCCGCCCGCGCCACGCCGGCGCCCACTCCGCGCGTGCCGATGGGCGGATAGCGGGTTGCCGCGACAATATCCCGCGCCTGGCCGGCCGTATCGACCATTGGGATAAGTAACGTCCGGGCGCCGATATCCAGCACCTGCTTAATCAAGCTGCGGCTCCCCTCGACCGGGCGTATAACCGGCTGGCTGGCATAGGGAGCAATGGCCTGCAGCTGATGGTAAAGATCCTGAATGGTATTTGGCGCATGCTCGCCATCAATCAGCAGCCAGTCGTAGCCTGCCGTGGCGGCAATCTCGGCCACGTAGGAAGAGGTTGAGCTCAACCACAGGCCAATCTGCGTTTCTCCCCTGGATAATCCCGCTTTAAACGGGTTCGATAAAATAGCGTTCATAAGTCTTCCTTATATTAATGCGGTACGCTGCCGGACTGCGGCACCATGCGAGTTACGCTCAGTGAAAAGATAATAACGACGCCCACAATCGCCACGCAGGAGAGCGTCAGCAGGCCGGCGGAATGGCTGGCGAAAATCGTTTCCGCCTGGACGCGAACGATCGGAGCCAGAAAGCCGCCGATTGCGCCGAACAGGTTGACGAAGCCAATGCCTGCGGCCAGCGCGGTACCGGACAGTAATTGCGTCGGCATCGTCCAGAATACCGGCTGGACGGCGATCACGCCGACCGCCGCGACGCACAGCGCCAGTATCGCCAGCACCGGTGGCACCAGCCCGGAGACGCCGATGCCAATCGCTGCCGCCAGTAAGGTCAGCGCCGCAATATTCCGTCGTTCGCCGGTACGATCGGAGTAGCGCGGAATAAACCAGGTCCCCAGCAGAGCCGCAATCCACGGAATCGCCGTCACCACCGAGGCCACAAATCCCACTTTAGTGCCCAGCAGCGCGGCAACCTGGGTCGGCAGGAAGAAGATCAGACCATACACGGCAACCTGAATCGTCAGATAGATAATCGCCAGCTGCCAGACGCGCCCGTTGCGCAACGCATCGGAGAGCCGCGAAGTCACCTTTTTCTCCTCTTCGCTCGCCAGCTGGCTAATCAGCGCCTGCTTTTCCGCGGCGGTCAGAAAACGCGCATTTTGCGGCGTATCGTCGAGCCAGAAGAAGGTGAAAAAGCCCGCGCAGACGGCCAACAGCCCTTCAATCACAAACATCCAGAACCAGCCGGGATGACCCATAAAACCGTGCATTTCCAGCAGCGCGCCGGATAACGGCGAACCGAGCGTCAGCGCCAGCGGCGCGCCCATATAGAACAGTCCCATAATGCTGGCGCGGTTCTGTTGGGGGAACCATTGGGAAGTCAGGTAGATCATTCCCGGGAAAAAGCCCGCTTCGGCGGCACCGAGCAACGTCCGTACCAGCAGGAATTTTGTTTCGCTATCCGCCCATGCCATTGCCGCAGAAAGCACGCCCCACAGTAAAGTGGTGCAGCCAATCCATTTTCTCGCGCCAAATTTACGCATCAGCAGATTCGCGGGCACCCCAAGAAAGGCATACACCACAAAAAATATCCCGGCGCCAAGCGCGTAGGCCTCGTTGCTCAGCCCGGTATCAAGCTGGTAGGTCTCTTTGGCAAAACCAATATTCGAACGATCAAGAAACGCCAGCACGTACAGCGCCAGCATAAAGGGGATCAAACGGGCGCGGTTTTTCTTAACCACGCTCTCCAGCAAATTATTACTCATCGCAATATCCTCAGGAATTGGCCGCACAGCGACGCTGCGCGGCACGACGAGATCAGTGGCTATAAGGGCGTTTGAGATTACAGTCGCGATTCAATTCAACGCCAAATCCCGGTTTATCCAGCACGGATTTATGGATCCGTCCGTTCTGCGGCACCGGCTCGCCCAACAGGATCGGGTCAAACTGAGGGCGCAGCGTGGCGCAATCCGGGCTGGTCATCAGGAACTCGCTAAAAGGGGTGTTGGTGAAGGTAATAACCGCATGGTGCGAATAGACCGACGAGCCGTGCGGCACCACCAGCTGACCGCGCGCCTTCGCGATCGCCGCGATCTCGACCAGGGTGGTCAACCCGCCGCACCAGCCGACGTCGGGTTGCATAATATCGATGCCGGTTTCCGATAGCGTGCGGAAAGATTGCAGCGTGCCGTGGTGCTCGCCGCTGGTGACCATCATCCCGGCAGGCGCATTGCGCTTGAGTTCGCGATAGCCTTCGTACTGCTGCGGCGGCAGGCACTCTTCAATCCACTTGAGGTTATAGGGCGCACAGGCGTGGGCCAGCTTAGTGGCGTAGTTCACGTCCTGGCTCATCCAGCAATCCAGCATCAGCCAGAAGTCCGGGCCGCATTTCTCGCGATATTCTGCAACCATAGCGGCGTCTTTGCGGATCCCGGCATCGCCGTCGTGCGGCCCCCAGTGCGTCGGCATTTTGCCGCCGATAAAACCCATTTCCTGCGCCAGATCCGGACGCGCCCCGGTGGCATAGAACCGGATTTCATCGCGTACCGCGCCGCCCAACAGCTTGTAAACCGGCAGGCCAACCACTTTGCCGAACAGATCCCACAGCGCCAGATCGATACAGGAAATCGTATTCAGCACCAGGCCGCCGGAGCCTGAGTAGTACAGGGTGGCATTGAGCATCTGATCGTGGATCAGTTTAATATCGCTGACGCATTTCCCTTCGACAAAGCGGCTAAGGTGTTTTTCGACGATAAAGCAGCCCATCTCTCCCGCTGTCGACACCGCGAAGCCGGTCTGCCCGTTGTCGGCCTCCACCTCAACAATCAGCGTTCCCAGCACGTTAATGCCGAACGACTGACGGGATTGTTCATACTCGGTGTATTTGCTCATCGGCGTCGCGATGTGATCGTCAATCCAGTGGTTCGCTCCCTGATCGTGATAGTCGCCGCCGCCAGCGCCTTTTTCTGCGGTAGCGCCGCCGATAAACCACGCGCGGATGTGTTTAATTTTCGGTAGGGTCATGATGTTCTCCTTGTTATGAGGCTCGTTGTTCGAAAGGGCTCTTCCACCCCAGCAAACGGGAAATATCTTTGGCGCAGGCAATCGCCTTACCGGCAAGGTAATCACGATTATCTTCATTGATTTGCAAACGTGTCCCCACCACCGAGATCGCAGCGGTCAGATCGTTATTGGCGTTAAAGACCGGCGCGGCCACGCAGCGGACGTCGAGGTAATCCTCGCCGTTATCAAAGCTCCAGCCTCTGGCGCGAATGTGTTCCAGCTCATCGTAAAGGCGCTGGGCAGTGGTAATGGTAGTCGGCGTAGACCGCTCCCACCGCAGTTCGCTGATGATGGCGTGCTGTATATGCGCGGGCTGCCAGGCCAGCAGGCATTTGCCAATGCCGGAGCGATAAAGCGAGAGGCTCTTTCCCTCGTGTGAGCGGACGCTGATCGTGGCGGGAGATTCGACTTTCAGGATGTAGTAGGCGTTACCCTGATCGATAATGCCCAGATGACAAAGCAGCCCGCATTCGTCCATTAGCTGAGTCAGACGGGGACGGGCCAGCTCACGCAGGTCCATTTTGCTCACGGCATGGCCGGCCAGCTCCACCAGCTTGGTCCACAGGCAGTAGTTATCCTGATTATCCATACTGAGGAAGCGCTGTTTTCTCAGCTCACCCAGCAGCAGATAGGTGGTACTTTTAGGAATACCGAGTTCGTCAATAATCGTCGCCGCGCCGCAGGGGCCAATGCGGGCGATTAAATTGAGAATATCGATGGCGCGGGTCAGCGCCGGGACCTTGCTTGATTCCAACATACTGGACTCCAATCCTGAATACTGGAATCAGTGTTGCGATTGTCAGGGGGGAAAATTGTGAGCGGCCTCAAATCACGGCGTTATTCCAGCAAGGTGGACATTCCGAAGAATATAAATGAGGGATAGCGCACAGAATATTTAAAAATAAGTACAACGGGCTGGACTGACAACGCGCCGGAAGAGGCTCCCGGCGCTATTTATGACTTAAATCGAAAGCGTTTCGACAACGTTAATCCAGCCGTGATCGCCGGCCACCGGCTGGCCATTCAGCCAGCGGCGCAGCATATTCAGGGCCATCATCGCGCAAACCTCCTGGCGGACCTGCAGGCTGTAGCGGGTGACGCTTAGCTTAACCCGCAGCGCGTGGGTGCCTTCCGGGGTAGAGAGTACGAAGTTCAGATAGTCGGCCTCCTGGCCGCAGACCGCCAGCGCAAGGCCGGCAAAATGCTTCACCCGCCGCTCTGACGTCCAGCGGGCCGACTGCGCCAGCGTCTCCTCCTGGGCGGGAACCACTTCGCTTGCCAGCAGCGGAGCATTGGCGCGGGAGAGCTGGAGCGACAGCAGGCCGCTGGTAAACTGCTCGCTGAGGGTCAGGCTCAGCTGCCGCTCCTGCAAGCGGCGCGCAATCTGCGCAGGCAGCCCTTCGGTGCCTTCAAAAATCAGGTTCTCGCCGGCCACTTTTTGCACTTCTGGCCATAGCGCCAGCATCGCGTCGCGCTGTTCAGCAGGCCCGGTGAGTTTGAGCTCAATAATCGGCATCGAAGAACGATAGCCCATCACCACGCCAGGCGGCAGCGGCAGCAGATTGAGGCTTTGCGCCAGGTCGCTTTCTGAACGACCAAAAGTGGTCAGGCGCAGGCACAGCGGCGGCGCAGATAGCGGGAAGCGTTCGCGCAGGCGCGGTAAAATCTCCTGCTCAACCATCACCTTAAATTCCGACGGCACGCCGGGGGTAAAAAACATCAGACAGCGATTGAGCTGAACGGCAAAACCGCAGGCCGTGCCCACCGGGTTGTTGATCATCTCCGCGCTGGCGGGGATTTCCGCCTGCTTGCGGTTGCTTTCCGCCATCGGCCGTCCGCGTTCGGCAAAGAAACGCGTCATCGTCTCCAGCCATCCGGCGTGCAGAATTAACGATTCGCCTTTAGCGGTTGCCGCAGCCAGCGCGCTGAGATCGTCGCTGGTCGGCCCTAGCCCGCCGTTGACAATCAGTACGTCCGCATGCTCGCTGCGCTCGCGTAAAATTGCGATCAGAGAATCAAGATCGTCACCGACGGTGTTGCGACGCGTTAAAGGTAATCCCTGATTAAAAAAGAAATCCGCCAGCCACGCGGCATTGGTATCAACGATTTGCCCATGCAGCACTTCGTCGCCGGTGGACAGCATTTCCACGTTTAACATTGTGAACTCCAGCCTGATAAGTGGAAATACTATAACGCAAAGGCGCTGGCTGGGTAGACAGGAAATCGGCGCGGCATGATACCGCGCCTGGGGATCAGAAGCTGGCGCTGACGCCGACGTACGGGCCGTCAGCAATGGTATTATCTTTGTTACCGTCTTTACCTTCCAGGTTCAGATAGCGATAGCCGGCCTCAATGCTCAGAGGGCGCATGACCGTCCAGCTCGCGCCGGCATTGGCTTCCTGATAGCTCTGGATACCGCTGGAGAGGGAGTCCGGTGAATAGTAGTATTCGCCGAACAGGCGGAAGCTGTCGCCAATTTTCCACTGCAGGCCGCCGCCGACCGCTGCCGCATAACCTTCATCACTGCTTTTCGGATTGGTATATACGCCTTTGCCGCCTACCGTTGCCAGAAATGGCCCCAGCGGAATGTTTAAACCTAGCCCTAAACCTGCCGCGTCGCCGTCGTTATCGCTGTGCATCCAGTTGCCGGTTACCGCCAGTCCGGTTGATTCGGTACCAAAACCAACGCCAAGGTTGGTGTAGTGCTCACCCGCCTGCCCGGTGACGCTGATAGCGTTTGCCGCCGTGGAGACGAACGCCATGCCGGCAAGGCCGATTAATATGCATTTTTTCATTTTTTACTCTATCCAGAAATCAAGAATCAAAGAAGTCCCAAAAACCGCAGAATTGTACTGCCGAATGCTGCGGAATCAATGTTCTAAAACGACCTTTATTGTTGTGATTGTAAGCAGTTGCTACCGGAACCCTGGCTTTGGGCGCTCATGACGCCGCGATCTGCCGTAACGGGGTGAAGATGTCGATTAAAAGCTTGTTCAGCAATTCCAGCATGGATCTGCGCTAAATAGGTGAAGCAGTAAAGAATCGGCAGCTATCGCCTGGCTCATGCTGGCCTCCGGTCCGTCATTTCAACCCACCCTACCATTACCAACGCCGGTCGCGCGTTTTCGCTTGCGGTTTACCGAGGCGGCTCGCAAACTGGCAGCCAGATGCTTTGCTAACCGTTCACCCAAAGGAGATAACCATGCGCCAAAGGACTATTGTCTGCCCGCTGATTCAAAATGAGGGGCGCTATCTGCTCTGTAGGATGGCCGACGATCGCGGCGTTTTTCCCGGCCAGTGGGCGCTTTCCGGCGGCGGAGTGGAGCCTGGCGAGCGCATTGAGGAGGCCCTGAGACGTGAAATTCGCGAAGAGCTGGGTGAGGCGCTGAGGCTGACGAGCATTACGCCCTGGACCTTCAGCGACGACGTGCGGGTCAAAACCTACAGCGATGGCCGGCAGGAGGAGATCTATATGATCTACCTGATTTTTGATTGCGTCAGCGCCAACCGAGAAGTCACCATTAACGAAGAGTTTCAGGATTATGCATGGGTCAGCGTCGAGGATTTGCCGCGCTACGATCTGAACGTCGCCACGCGAAAGACGTTATCGCTGAAAGGGCTGCTCTGATTTTTAACCCACAGCCAGAAAGCAGATTCCGCACCGCCGGGCTGAGAATAACTTAGCCCGAGCAATGCGCTACCGCGAATTTTGCCGATGAAAGTTCGCCCTGATGAGTATGAGCGGCATCACTGCAATCATAAAAACGTATTCAATCTCTTCATCAAAAGATGATTCAAAGGTTCACTGGCGATAGTTATCCGCCGCTCTAAGCGCAATCGTCCCGATGCGCGTTGACCCACTCGCGTAACGCCCGACGCGAGATCTTTATGCCGCCGGTTTTCAGCGTTTCGGGCAGCGCCAGCCAACGTACCGGCTGCTGAAAGCGCGCCAGCTTATCCTCTACCCAGGCCGCTAACTCCGCCATATCGCAGCCCGCGTCGCCTTCTACCACCGCCACCGGACGCTGGCCAAACTCGGCATCATCCAATGGCACGATGAACGCCTGGCGGATCTGCGGATGAGCCATAATCACCCGTTCAACTTCTTCCGGCTGTATCCCCTCACCGCCGCTGAAAAAGAGATTATCCAGACGCCCGACAATCACCAGCTTACCGTTACGCAGCTCGCCGCGATCGCGCGTTGCAAACCAGCCCTGCTCGTTAACCAGCGGCACCAGTTCTCCGTCGCGCCAGTAGCCTGCCGCCATGCTGTCTCCGCGCAGCCAAACCTCGCCGTCGATAATTTTCAGCTCCCTCCGGGGCAAAGGTTGCCCGACATCCGCCTCGCCATCGGCCTCTTTGGCGCACACCGTCGAGGCAAATTCGGTCAGGCCATACCCGCACCAGCTGCGGATGCCTTTAGCCCGGGCCTGCTCGGTGAGTTCGACGGGAATTGCCGCCCCGCCCAGAAGAACGGCCTTCAGCGATACCTGCGCATCGCCATTGAGCAGCCGCCACAGCTGCGTTGGCACCAGCGACGCGTGGCTGCAGCCCTGAAGAGCCTGTTCTAACGGCCGCTTTTCCCGCACCGTCAGACGCGATCCGGCCAGCAGCCAGCGCCAGAGAATACCCTGCCCCGAAACGTGAAACAGCGGCAGGGAAAGCAGCCAGTCGTCGTCCGCCGCCAGCGGGATCATCGCCAGCACTCCCTGGGCGCTGGCAAGATGAGCGCGGAAAGTATGCACCGCGGCCTTCGGCAGCCCGGTAGAACCGGAGGTCAGCGTCATCGAAGCCAGACGATCTTCACTCCAGGCCAGCCTGCGGTCGCCGGCGACAGCCTGCATAACCAGCCGCGGATAGCCGAGGGCGAGATCGTCGCCGCTAAGCGCCAGCAGATGATGGACATCGAGGGACGGTAACAGCTGCGTCAGCATGGCCGACGGCAGCTGCGGATTAAGCGGCAGCACCCTGGCGCCGCACTGCAGCAGCGCCAGCCACGCCAGCAGCGCCGCCGGCTGATTGTAGGCCCGCAGAATAACGCCATCGCCTTCACCTACGCCCTGAGCCACGAACCCCGCCGTCAGCGCATCGACCCGCTCGCACAGCTGCTGCCAGGTCAGGCTATCGTCGTTCAGCCGCAGAGCAAACGCGTCCCCCCGCCGCTGACGCCAGTGGCGCCACGGCCAGTCGCGAAAGATCACAGCAGCGGCTCCAGCGCATCCGTTGACAGGCACGGCAGCGCGCTTGCAGGCCACGGGCGCACCAGCTGAGTCTGCATCAGCGCCAGCGTATCAAGGCCCGGAATGGTCTGCGGCGTTAGCCAGGCCGCAATACGCGCCAGCTGCGTCAGCCCGAGACTCGATTCAATCGAGGAGCTGATGACCGCCGTCAGCCCAAGAGCGTGGGCGGCGGCAACCTGTTCCTGCACTTTTTGCAGGCTACCGGTAAGGGTTGGCTTAATCACCACCGCCCCTACCCCCTCCTCGGCCTGAAAGCAAAAATCGGCTTCGCGCAGGCTCTCATCCCAGGCAATGGTAATACCGGTTTGTTTCGCAAAAGCGCGGGAATCATCGCGGGTTTTGCACGGTTCTTCGAGGAAAGCGATGCGATCCCGATACTGCGGCTGCACATATTTGGCGAACTGCTGCGCTTTGAGCGGCGTCCACGCCCGGTTGGCGTCCAGACGCAGCCGCAGCTCAGGGATCGCCTCCAGCAGCAGATTTACGACCATCCCGTCGCGTACCGCCTCATACAGGCCCACTTTGACCTTGGCGACCTTCTCGCCCGGCATCGCTGCGAGCCTGGCAAACAGTTCATCCGGATCCCCGGTGCACAGCGGCGCGGCGCGATAATCTGCCGCCTGCGGCAGTTCGTCCTTCAGCTCGGCCAGCGCGCAGCTGACCCCGAACGCCACGCAGGGCTGCGCAGGAAAAGGGAGATCCTGCCCCTGACGCCAGGCTGTCGCCCACGCCAGCAGCGCAGCCTGCGCCTCTTCCAACGTTTCTTCGCTAAATCCCGGCAGGGGAGAAACTTCCCCCCAGCCTTCGCGCTCGCCGTGCTGGAGATGGACGAACAGCCCGTCACGGGTTTTTAACCGCCGTTCGCGCAGCACCACGCCCGCGTCCATCGGTATCTGCCAGCGGTAAACCTGCGCCCGGCGCATTACGGATTCCGTTTAAATTTGCTGAAGTCCGGCTGACGCTTCTGATTAAATGCGTTGCGCCCTTCCTGACCTTCTTCGGTCATGTAGAACAGCATGGTGGCATTACCCGCCAGCTCCTGCAGACCCGCCTGACCATCGCAGTCGGCGTTCAGCGCCGCTTTCAGGCAGCGCAGAGCCATTGGGCTGTTTTGCAGCATTTCGCGACACCAGCGAACGGTCTCTTTTTCCAGCTCTGCCAGCGGGACGACGGTGTTGACCAGCCCCATATCCAGCGCCTGCTGCGCATCGTACTGGCGGCACAGGAACCAAATTTCACGCGCTTTTTTCTGACCAACGATGCGGGCCATATAGGCTGCGCCCCAGCCGCCGTCGAAGGAGCCCACTTTGGGACCCGTCTGACCAAAGATGGCGTTTTCCGCGGCGATCGTCAGGTCGCACATCATATGCAGCACGTGGCCGCCGCCGATGGAGTAGCCGGCGACCATTGCGACGATCGGTTTCGGACAGGTGCGGATCTGACGCTGGAAATCGAGCACATTCAAGTGATGCACGCCGGAATCGTCCTGATAGCCGCCGTAGTCGCCGCGCACCTTCTGGTCGCCGCCGGCGCAGAACGCCAGATCCCCTTCGCCGGTCAGGATAATGACGCCGATGTTGTCGTCATAGCGGGCATCCGCCAGCGCCTGAATCATCTCTTTTACGGTCAGCGGGCGGAATGCATTACGCACCTGTGGGCGGTTAATGGTGATTTTAGCAATACCATCCGTCGATTTTTGGTAACGAATATCGGTATAGCCTTCGGAACAATCGTGCCATTCAACCGGGGCGTAGAGCATGGCTTCATCAAGAGAGATCATAGAATGTCCTTTAGTTAACTTGCTAAAAACTGTGCCAGGCAAGCGGTTACCGCCGCGGGATTTTCCCGATGCGCGTTGTGCCCGGCATGATGAATAACGTGTATCGTCGCGGCTAAATCGCCCGCTATCGCGCGGAATTTTTCATCGCGCGCGCCGCAAAGATAGTGAAAAGGAAAGCGGCAGGCTCGTAATGCCGGGCGCAGATCGGGCTGGACCGCCAGCGACGTCGCCTCCAGCATGGCGGCAAGATTTTCGCCATGATTGCGGCTGCGTAATGCGATTAAGGCCGCTCGCTGCTGCGCATCCAGCGAGGCGAAAACCGGCTGCTGGTACCAGTCAGCAAAGACCTGGGGCAGCGGTTCGCGGCGAAAGCGTTCGGCCCAGGCCGCATCGCTCCGGCGACGCAGCAGGCGATCGCTATCGTCGCGTAGTCCCGGATGACCGCCCTCCACGACCAGCCCGCACAGCCCGTCGCGCGGCCGGCTGGCAAAGGCCATCGCGATGCGGCCGCCGAGGGAGTAGCCAATCAGCCAGTAGTTAAGGATGCTGTAACTATCCAGCGTCTCCTGCAGCAGCCGGCAGACATCGGCAAAATCAGCTACCTGAATATCACGGGAACCGCCGTGGCCCGGCAGGTCGATATACAGGCGCGAGCGGGCGCTAAACGCCTCGCCGACCGGCCGCCATTCACGACTGTCGCCCGAAAAACCGTGTAAAAAAATCAGCCAGGGTTCACTGGCCTGGCCGCGTTCGCACTCGGCGTGCAGGCTCATAGATGACTCACCTGCGCCAGCAGCTGCTGCAAAGTATGGGTGCCATCGGTTTCGTTCACCACCAGCTCAATCACGGTCGCGCCAGGGATGCGCCACGCGTCGGACAGCGCCGTCTCCAGCTCGTTCCAGCTGCCCGGGCGGCTGTAGTTGAGATCGAACATCGCCGCGGCATGCCCGAAGTTGACGTCCTGCGGCATTAAATAAAACTGGCGCCTTTCGTCCTGCGGCGTCGGCAGCAGAGAGAAGATCTGGCCGCCGTTATTGTTGACGACAATCAGCACCAGCGGAGCCGAGGCATGGCGCAGCAGCGCCAGCGAATTAAGATCGTAGAGCGCGGAAAGATCGCCAACGATAGCCAGCAGAGGGCGAGCGCTGGCCCGCTGAACGCCGGCGGCGGTTGCCAGCAGGCCGTCAATACCGCTGGCGCCGCGGTTGCTGTAGACCGGATAGCCTGCCGGCAGCTGCGATAGCGCATCAATTAAGCGCACCACCAGGCTATTGCCCACAAACAGCTGCCCCTGCTCCGGCAGATAGCGATGAATACGGTGGGCCAGCTGGGCCTCGCCGAAGCGCTCGCTGCTTTCCACCGTCGCCTGCCAGGCCTGCTGCGCGAGAACCGGCAGCGTCGTTGCCCAGGGCTGGCGTTTTTCCGCCGGATGCAGTTCAAGCCACTCCCCCACCGGGCAGACCAGACGGCGGCCGCGGTGCTGGGCCGGATCTAAACGCCCGGGTAAATTATCGACCAGCCAGTACTCCTCCGGCTCGCAGCTCGCCTGCCACTGCAGGAGGCGTTTTCCGGTCAGGCTGCTGCCCAGCTGGATAACGATTTGCGCCTGCTCCAGCTCGCTGACCGCTTTCCCGTTGCCCAACCATAGATCGGCGCAGGGCAGCGGCTGCCCGGTTTGTGAAAGCACATCGCCAATCAGCGGCCAGCCGAGCATTTTCGCCCACGCGGCGGTCTGTACGCCTTCGGCGGCGCTCATGCGCCCGGCAATAACGACGCCGCGCTTTTGGCGCCAGAAAAACCAGTCGCGCTGCTTTTCGCTTGCAAGATGCAGCGACTGACGCAGCCAGGGCGTATCGCTCTGCCACCAGTCCCCAAGCTGCTGCTGCCAGCTCACGCCGGTATCGTCCATATCGCCATACAGCGGCTCGGCGAACGGACAGTTAATGTGTACGCCGCCGGAATGCAGCGCGCCCAGCGCCTGGTCGATGGTTGAAACCAGCCAGCGCGCGGGAATATCCTGCGACGGACGCGGCAAAGAGAGGGTTTCGGACGGATGCGATGCGAACATGCCCGGCTGGCGGATCGCCTGGTTAGCGCCGCAGTCGATCAGCTCCGGCGGCCGGTCGGCGGTGAGCAGAATCAGCTTCTCGCCGGTCAGCCCGGCCTCAATCAATGCCGGATAGAGATTGGCCGTGGCGGTACCGGAGGTGACAATGACCGCCACCGGCTGCCTGCTGGCCTTCGCCAGCCCCAGCGCCAGGTGGCCGAGCCCGCGTTCGTCAAAATGAGTATGGGGAATCAATGCGCGGTTTTCCGCAGCTGCCAGCGTTAAAGGCGTCGAGCGCGACCCCGGCGCAATGCAAATATGCTGCACGCCGTGGCGGGTTAATGCTTCAAGGATCACCGCCGCCCAGCGTCGGTTAAATGCGCTTACTGACATGAAATTGTCCGATATCAAATATTGAGGCTAAGTATAGGTAATACAAAGTGATGGAGTATTGATATGCGTCGTTTATCTACATTTTTCTCAGCAGCAACGAACGCAGCCCCGCGGCTTTATTTTCAATTTCCTGCCACTCTTGTTCAGGCTCGGAACCGCTGACGATACCGGCGCCGGCATACAGCCTGAGGGTGTCGTTTTCCACCTTCGCCGAGCGCAGCGCCACGCAGAATTCGCTTTGCGCCAGCGACAGATAGCCGGCGGAACCGGCGTACCATTCGCGGGTAAAGGGTTCATTTTGGCTGATAAAGTCCAGCGCCGCCCGCCGAGGCAGCCCGGCGACCGCCGCCGTAGGCTGCAGCTGGCGCAGGCAGCGGGCGTCATCGGATGAATTCAGCTCAGTCCAGATGCAGCGCCGCAGATGCTGCACCTTGCGCAGGCGCACCACCTGCGGCGGCAGCACCTCCAACATCTGCGCTTCGCCCTGCATTCGCTGGCAAATATCCTCCACCACCAGCATGTTTTCCCGCTGGTTTTTATCATCCTGCATTAACCAGTCGGCCAGCGCCCGCGCCTGGCGATCGTCAGCATGGCCGGCGACGGTACCCGCCAGCGCCTCGGTACGCAGCAGCGTTCCGCGCCGACGCCACAGCCGCTCCGGCGTTGAGCCGAAAAACGCCTGCTGAGGGTTAAAGGCCATCAGGAAATGAAAGCAGTTAAAGTTACTGCGGCGGCTGGCGGCCATAATCGACCAGGCATCTAAGGGAGCGGCAAACCGCAGGTCCGTGGCGCGTGCCAGGACGACTTTTTCCATCTCTCCGGCCGCAATGGCCCGGGTAGCCTGCAGGATAAGCTCACGCCAGCGCGGATATTCCGGGAAGTGCTGCTCGCTGAGTACGGCCGGTATCGCCGCAGGCTGCGCCTGCTCCGCCGTTAATGTCCGCAGAAACTCGCGCGCCGCCCGGGCATCTTCGCGTAGCGACGTCGCGCTGCACAGCACCAGCCGCAACGACGCCGTTCCCCCTACCCGACGCCACTCCAGCCTCGGCAGCACCAGCGCTCCGACCTGCGGGCTGAAGGCATTCAGACCGCAAATACGCAGATCCTGATGCTGCTGATGCTGTAAAAAACGCTGCGCTTCGGCCAGCGAAGAGAACGTTTTCACCGCACCTAGCGCAGCAAGCTCCTCATCGCCGCTGCGCTGCTGCCAGTAAAACTGCGGCCACTGAGGCTGGCGCCCGCACCACAGCAGGGGATCAAACGCATCGTGGAGAGGAAACGAGACATCAAAAATTCGCGTGCCGGACGATGCGGGGAACTCATCGCTCAGGCAGCCGCGTAAGCTTTCCAGCGCAGCGGAAACAGACAGCACGCAAACCTCCACAGACTAAAAACCCCACATTATACGGGGTCCTGGCGAGAAATAGCAGTACCCACGATGAGGGAGTGGCCTTTGGCGGCCCGTCGGTCATTCAGGAAGTATAGATAGTCTGCGGCTACCTCGGCAGGAGCGGGTCCGCTGCGGCCTCGCGGGCCATGCCGATATGCGCAATCCCGTCTTCGTCGTAAACCTCGGTCACCGGCTGGAAGCCGAAGCTGGCGTAGAAGCGCTGTAAATGCGCCTGAGCGCCGAGGTAGATAGCTTTCTGCGGCCATTGGCGGGCGCAGCTGGCGAGCGCATTTTCCATTAGCTGATAGCCGAGCTTCTCACCCCGCACCGTCGGGCTGACGATAACCCGGCCAATCACCACCGGTTCAAAATCCTCTGCGCTTTTCAGGATCCGCGCATAGGCCACCAGCTCATCGCCGCGCCAGCCAAGAAGATGACGGTTTTCGCCGATCAGGTCATCGCCGTCAACATCCTGATAGGGACAGTTTTGTTCGACGATAAAGACTTCGCAGCGCAGTTTGAGCAGCGCATAGAGCTGCGGGACGGTCAGCTCGCTATGGTGGAGATCCTGCCATATCATCATCTATTATTCCTTCATTGAAATTAGCCCTGCATCATTCCGGCGGCATGAAGACGGCAAGCTCAGCCAACGCGCACGCAACCTGAGGGATGACGGGTATACTCTGTTTTTTGACTCACGCCCTAAGGACACAGGACGATGGAATTAACTTTTTTGGGGACATCCGCTGGCGTGCCGACCCGTACGCGTAATATGACGTCTATCGTGCTGAATTTGCAACAGCCAACGGCGGCGGAGGTATGGCTGTTCGACTGCGGAGAAGGCACCCAGCATCAGTTTCTGCATACCGCCCTGCACCCCGGCAAGCTGAATAAAATTTTTATAACCCATCTCCACGGCGACCATCTGTTCGGCCTCCCCGGCCTGCTGTGCAGCCGCTCGATGCAGGGAAACTCGCTACCGCTGACCCTATACGGGCCAAAAGGCCTGCGGGAGTTTGTCGAAGTGGCGCTGCGCCTCAGCGGCTCGTGGACCGATTATCCGCTGGATATTGTCGAAGTTGGCCCCGGCCTTATCTTTGACGAAGCCGGATATCGTGTCACGGCCTGGCCGCTAAACCATCCGGTTGAGTGCTACGGCTATCGCATTGAGGAGCACGATAAGCCCGGCGCCCTCGACGCGGCCCGTCTTATCGCCGACGGCGTCCCCTCCGGGCCGCTGTTTCAGCAGCTAAAACAGGGGCTGAGCGTCGAGCTTGCCGACGGGCGGATCGTCGATGGCCGCCGCTATCTTGGCCCGACAACGCCGGGCAAAAAGCTGGCCATCTTCGGCGATACCGCGCCCTGCGAGGCGGCGCTGGAGCTGGCGCGCGGCGTGGACGTCATGGTTCATGAGACCACCCTGGAGCAGGCGATGGCCGAGAAGGCGAACGCTCGCGGGCACTCCTCCAGCCAGCAGGCGGCGGCGCTGGCGCGCGATGCCAACGTCGGCACCTTTATCGCCACCCACTTCAGCTCGCGCTACGACCCGCAGGGCTGCCTGCGCCTGCTGGCGGAGTGCCGGGAAATCTTCCCGCAGACCCTGCTGGCGGAAGATTTTATGGTCTACCCCATCGGCTAAGCAGGCTCCTCGATCGGGCTGGCCCGGTTAACCGACGCGCATAAAAAAACCGCCGATCGTAGACCGGCGGTTTTTTTGCAGGCGCAGACGCTTTACATCAGCGGAGTTGCCAGCTGCACGATGCTAATCAGCGGCTGCGGCCAGACGCCGAGTACCAGCACCAGCAGGGCCGAGATCAGTACCACGATACCGCCGGCGCTGTACTGCCAGTTAGACGGCGCGTCGCGGTTCAGTTTCTCCGGCGCGCTCAGATACAGGCTCACCGCTACGCGCAGGTAGTAGTAAAGACCAATCGCCGAACCCGCCACCACGGCACCAACCAGCCACCACAGGTGCGCGTGCACGCCGACCGCCAGCACGTAGAACTTACCGATGAAGCCCAGCGTCATCGGAATACCGGCCAGCGACAGCATCATCACCGTCATCACCGCCGACAGAATCGGACGGTGCCAGAACAGGCCGCGGTAGGAGTACAGCGAGTCGGCATCCGGGCCGCGGTACGGGCTGGACATCAGGCTCACCACGCCGAAGGCGCCAAGGCTGCTGAACAGGTAGCCGGCCAGATAGACGCCAACCGCTTCCATCGACATTTCGCCGCTCTGCAGGGCGATCAGCGCCACCAGCAGATAGCCCAGATGCGAGATCGAGGAGTAGCCGAGCAGGCGCTTGATGTTGGTCTGGCTCAGCGCCATCAGGTTACCGAAGATAATGGATGCAAAGGCTATCAGGCCCAGCACGATGCGCACCGCTTCGCTATTGCCTACCGGCATATACAGGAACAGACGCATCACCACGCCGAAGATAGCAATCTTGCTGGCGGTGGCCAGGAAGGTTGATACCGGCGCCGGCGCGCCCTGATAAACGTCCGGCGTCCACAGGTGGAACGGCACCAGCGACAGCTTAAAGCCCAGACCGACAATCATCAGCCCCAGACCCGCCAGCAGCAGCGGCTCGTGCAGGGTGTTATCCGCCAGGCTCTTGCCAAGGGCCAGGAAGGAGAGATTGCCGGAGTTCGCGTACACCAGCGCCATACCGAACAGCAGGAAAGAAGAGGCTGCGGCCGAGAGGATGGTGTATTTGATACTGGCTTCCAGAGAGCGTTTCTGGCGGAAAGCGTAGCCGATGAGGCCGAACAGCGGCAGCGAGATCAATTCGATACCGAGGAACAGCGCCGCCAGATGGTTGGCGCCCGCCAGCAGAATGCCACCCAGCGCGGCGATTAACACCAGCAGGTAGAACTCTTCTTTATTGTCCTTGTAACCCTCAAGCCACGGATAGGCAAAAGTACAGGTCGCCAGGCTCGCCAGCAGCACCAGCCCGGTGTAGAGCATGGAGTAGCCGTCAACGCGGATCAGCGGCGTGACGTCCATCGCGCCGTTCTGGCCGACAAACCAAAGCGATATCAGCGCGGCGTTAAGCCCGAGAACCGACAGCGTGGCATTAAGGAAATGATTGCGTCGCCACGCAATGGAGAGCATCACAACCACCACCGTCAAGCCGACGATCAGCAGCGGTAGCAGTGCGATCAGTTGTTGTGGAGTTATTGTCATGGCGAATTACGGCCTTGTAGTAGAAACAGAATTAACAAACCACTGCTGAATGTTGCTCATCGCAGCATGTGAGGTGTCCAGAATCGGCTGCGGGAAGAAGCCCAGCAGCACCAGCAGAACCACCAGCAGCAGAATAATCGACAGCTCGCGCAGCGACATTCCCGGCAGCTCTTTCGCCGCAATCTCGCTCTTCGCTTTACCGAAGTAGGCACGATGCAGCATCGCCAGCGAGTAGACGGAAGCGAACACCAGACCAAAGGTGGAGATCACGGTAATCACCGGCACCACTTTATAGCTGCCGAACAGGATCATGAACTCGCCGACAAAGTTACCGGTGCCCGGCATCCCGAGGGTCGCCACGGCGAAGAACATCGACAGCGCCGGCAGCCATTTAATTTTGTTCCACAGGCCGCCCATCTGACGCATGTCACGAGTGTGCAGGCGCTCATACAGCTGGCCGCAAAGGATAAACAGACCGGCAGCGGAGAGACCGTGCGCAATCATCTGAATCACCGCCCCCTGATAGGCCAGCTGGCTGCCGGTATAGATGGCAATCAGCACGAAGCCCATATGGGAAACGGAGGTGTAGGCAATCAGGCGTTTGATATCGTACTGGCAGAAGGCCATCCACGCGCCGTAGAAGATACCGATGATACCCAGCCACATAGCGATTGGCGCAAATTCGGCTGAGGCGTTCGGGAACAGCGGCAGCGCAAAACGCAGCAGGCCGTAGGCCGCGGTTTTCAGCAGGATCCCCGCGAGGTCAACGGAACCGGCGGTCGGCGCCTGGGAGTGCGCGTCCGGCAGCCAGCCGTGCAGCGGTACAACCGGCATTTTCACCGCGAAGGCGATGAAGAAGCCCAGCATCAGCGCATATTCCACGCCGTGGGACATCGGCGTCTTCAGCAGATCTTCATAGTTGAAGGTCCACACGCCGGTGGCGTTGAAGTGAACAAACGCCAGCGCCAGGATGGCAATCAGCATCACCAGCCCGCTCGCCTGGGTATAGATGAAGAACTTGGTGGCCGCCGTGATACGCGTTTTCCCGTCGGAAGCCTTATGGCCCCACAGCGCGATCAGGAAGTACATCGGCACCAGCATCATTTCCCAGAAGAAGAAGAACAGGAACATGTCGATGGCGAGGAACACGCCGATAACGCCGCCCAGGATCCACATCAGGTTGAGGTGGAAGAAGCCCTGATACTTTTCGATCTCGCGCCATGAACAGAGTACCGCCAGTACGCCGAGCAGGCCGGTCAGCACCACCATCAGCAGCGACAGACCGTCGATAGCCAGATGAATGCTAATACCGAAGCGAGGGATCCACGGCATGACAAATTCAGACTGCCACTGGGGGATACCCGCGGCCTGTGTCAGAGAATAGCCGCCCTGCAGCCACAGCTGCAGCGAGAGAACCAGCGTCAGTCCCATGGTAATCAGCGCAATCCAGCGCGGCATCTTCACGCCAAAGCGTTCAGTCTGCCAGCACAGAAACCCACCGATAAAGGGGATTAGTATTAACCAGGGTAATAACATAGCTGAGTATGTCCCTTATATTTACTCCTGCTCAGGCTATCTCGCTCGCCAGCCCGAATCCTGCCAGTGCTCGCACAAAACGCATCGCGTTTTGAACGTCCGTAAGGACGGCCCCGTAGGGGTGAGCTTCGCGAATCATCCTCGCGCACTTTCGTACGCTGCGGTTGCTCTGCGCTGGCGGTCTCCGGTCTGACTTCGCCGATGACGCCTGTACCTCAGGAACAGATTTTCAACGAATTCTAAAATTCTTTTAGGGTTTGTCGGCCGGATAAGCGCAGCGCCATCCGGCAATCGCTCACCCGGCCAACAAACTCAACGCAATACCATCAGCAGCGCCAGCACGACAACCGCACCGATGCTCATTGACGCGACATACCAGCGTAAATAACCGTTCTCGCTTAGCAGCAGGCCTTTACCTGCAAAGCGGGAGAGGATAGCCGGAATGTTCATCATCGAGTTCAGCGGATCGCTTTTCAGCAGCCACGCCACGCCGAGGAACGGCTTCACGAACACCTTGTCGTACAGCCAGTCGAAGCCCCAGGCGTTGTACCACCAGGTGCCGAGCAGGCGGCCAGGGGCGCTATTGGCAATGGAGGTCACCAGCGTGCGTTTACCCAGCCACAGCCATGCGGCGATCAGGATACCGGCGATAGCCACAATCCCGGAGACGATTTCCAGCGTCATCACGCGGCCGTGCTCAAGCTCGGTGGTCTGCGGCAGCACGCCCTGCAGCGGCGGAACAATCAGCGCGCCAACGAAGGTCGACAGAATCAACAGAACAATCAGCGGCAGGTGATGGGTAATCCCCTTACCCGCGTGAGCGTGAATCTGCTCTTTGCCGTGGAACACGATGAAGATCATGCGGAAGGTGTACAGCGAGGTCATAAACGCGCCGACCAGACCGGCAACCATCAGGTTGATATGACCGTTAGCCATCGCGCCTGCGAGGATCTCATCCTTACTGAAGAAGCCTGCGGTGATGAGCGGCAGTGCGGACAGCGCCGCGCCCCCCACCAGGAAGCAGACGTACACCAGAGGAATCGATTTACGCAGACCGCCCATTTTGAAGATGTTCTGCTCGTGATGGCAGGCGAGGATCACCGAACCAGACGACAGGAACAGCAGCGCTTTAAAGAACGCGTGGGTCATCAGATGGAAAATCGCCGCGTCCCATGCCTGAACGCCCAGCGCCAGGAACATGTAGCCAATCTGACTCATCGTCGAGTAGGCCAGCACGCGTTTGATATCGGTCTGCACCAGCGCGGCGAAACCTGCCAGCACCAGCGTCACCGCACCAACGATACCCACCAGATGCAGAATTTCCGGCGTCATCAGGAACAGGCCGTGGGTACGGGCGATCAGGTAGACGCCCGCGGTAACCATCGTCGCGGCGTGGATCAGCGCGGAGACCGGCGTCGGGCCGGCCATCGCGTCCGCAAGCCAGGTCTGTAGCGGCAGCTGGGCAGATTTACCCACCGCGCCGCCCAGCAGCATCAGCGTCGCCCACGTCAGCATATTGTTGCCGGCTTCGAAGTGCGCGGGAGCCAGCTCAACCATTTCGCGGAAGTTCAGGGTACCCAGCTCGTTGTAGAGAATGAACAGCGCGAAGGCGAGGAACACGTCGCCGACGCGGGTCACCACAAACGCTTTCATGGCCGCAGCGCCGTTCTTCGGATCGGTATAGTAGAAACCGATCAGCAGATAGGAGCACAGGCCCACGCCTTCCCAGCCGAGGTACATCAGCAGCAGGTTATCGGCGAGTACCAGAACCACCATGCTGGCAATAAACAGGTTGGTGTAGGCGAAGAAGCGGGAGTAGCCCTCTTCCCCGCGCATGTACCAGGAAGCGAACATGTGGATCAGGAAACCAACGCCGGTGACCACGGAAAGCATGGTCAGGGAGAGACCATCCAGTACCAGGTTAAAACCGATGTTGAAATCGCCCACCGACATCCACGTCCACAGCGGGACGCCGATCGCCTGCCTGCCGTTAGCAAAGAAGTCCATCCCGACGAAGGCCGTGACCAGCGCGGCCAGGCCTACCGATCCCATTCCCACGGTGGCGGAGAGATTTTCCGACCAGCGCCCGCGGGAAAAGGCCAGCAGCACAAAGCCAATCAATGGCAAAAGAATGGTTAAGGAAAGCATGTTCATCCACGCAACTCACTTACTGAATCGATGTTCAGGTTCTGGCGGCGACGATGGAGCTGCAGCAGCAGCGCCAGACCGATACTCGCTTCCGCAGCCGCAAGGCTGATAGCGAGAATATACATTATCTGACCATCGGCCTGACCCCAGTAGCTTCCGGCAACCACGAAGGCCAACGCCGCGGCGTTGATCATGATCTCCAGGCTAATCAGCATAAACAGCAGATTGCGGCGAATCACCAGACCCGTCAGACCGAGAACAAACAGGATCGCGGCGAGGATCAGTCCATGTGTTAAGGGGATCATGCGTGCTCCTCCGTTTTTCTTTTATCGCTATCGTTCTGGCGGTTGCTCAGCACCTCACCGACGCGCTCTTCGCGGCCGATGTGGAAAGCAACAACCAGACCGGCCAGCAGCAGCATGGAGGCCAGCTCCACCGCCAGTACGTACGGGCCAAACAGCGCAATACCGACTTCTTTCGCGCTTATCGCGTTGCCTTCAATGCCCTGATCGTTAAGACCGAGGATGGCATAAACGATAACCGCCAGCAGCACCGCGGAAAGGATGGCCGGGCCGATCCAGATCCCCGGCTGCAGCCACTTACGCTCCTGCTCAATTTCGCTGCCGCCAAGGTTAAGCATCATCACCACGAAGACGAACAGCACCATGATGGCCCCGGCGTAAACGATGATTTCCAGCGCCCCGGCGAAGTACGCGCCCAGCGAGAAGAACACGCCAGCAATCGCTAACAGCGAAATAATCAGGTACAGCAGCGCGTGCACCGGATTGGTGTGGGTGATCACCCGCAGGGTTGCGAGGATGGCGATAAGGCCACAGATATAAAAAGCGAATTCCATTGCCCTCTCCTTACGGTAACAGGCTCTTGACGTCGATAGGCTTAGCTTCGTTCTCTGCTTCGCCCTTATCTTTGCCGTCGATTGCCATACCCGCCATCCGGTAGAAGTTATATTCCGGGTATTTGCCCGGACCGGAAATCAGCAGATCCTCTTTTTCGTACACCAGATCCTGACGCTTGTATTCACCCAGTTCGAAGTCCGGGGTCAACTGAATCGCCGTGGTTGGGCACGCTTCTTCGCACAGACCGCAGAAAATGCAGCGTGAGAAGTTGATGCGGAAAAACTCCGGGTACCAGCGGCCGTCTTTGGTCTCTGCTTTTTGCAAAGAGATACAGCCTACCGGACACGCTACCGCACACAGGTTACAGGCAACGCAGCGCTCTTCGCCGTCCGGGTCGCGCGTCAGCACGATACGGCCACGATAGCGCGGCGGCAGATATACCGGCTCTTCCGGGTACATCTGGGTTTCACGTTTGGCGAAGGCGTGCATCCCGATCATGCAGATACTGCGGACCTGGGTGCCGAACCCCACCAATAATTCTTTTAAGGTCATGGTCAATTCACCCCTTATTGCGCCTGCCAGAGAATGACAGCCGCCGTTACCAACAAGTTGATCAGCGTTAATGGCAGGCATACCTTCCAGCCAAAGGACATTACCTGGTCATAACGTGGACGCGGTAATGATGCGCGGATCAAAATGAACATCATCATGAAGAACGCGGTTTTCAGTGCGAACCAGATGAACGGAGGTAAGAATGGGCCATTCCAGCCGCCGAAGAACAGCGTGACGATCAGCGCCGATACGGTGACAATCCCGATATATTCACCCACGAAGAACAGACCGAACTTCATGCCGGAATATTCGATGTGGTAGCCATCGGCCAGTTCCTGCTCGGCTTCCGGTTGGTCGAAGGGGTGACGGTGACACACGGCCACGCCCGCAATCGCAAAGGTAACAAAACCGAAGAACTGCGGGATAACGTTCCACAGATGCGCCTGGTTGTTGACGATATCGCCCATATTGAACGATCCCGCCTGCGCCACCACGCCCATCAGGGAGAGGCCGAGGAACACTTCGTAGCTCAGAGTCTGCGCAGAGGCGCGCATCGCGCCCAGCAGCGAGTATTTGTTGTTACTCGACCAGCCGGCAAACAGCACCGCGTAGACCGCCAGGCCTGCCATCATCAGGAAGAACAGGATGCCGATGTTCAGGTCGGCCACCACCCACGACGGGCTGACCGGCACGATAGCGAAGGCCAGCAGCAGCGAGGTAAAGGCGATAACCGGCGCCAGAGTAAAGATCACGCGATCGGTAAAGCGCGGAACCCAGTCCTCTTTAAAGAACATTTTGATCATGTCGGCAACGAGCTGCAGCGAACCGCCCCAGCCCACGCGGTTAGGTCCATAGCGGTTCTGGAACAGCCCGAGCAGACGACGTTCGCCGAAGCTCATGAATGCGCCACAGGTGACAACCACCAGCAGAATGACCACCGCCTTCAGGATGCTTAACAGAATGTCGATGAGATCCGGAGTTAACCAACTCATGCTTTTGCCTCCTGCAGAGTATCAATACGCGCTCCGGTCAGAACCGGCGCAATGCCAGGCATGCCCATCGGTAGGCCAACCTGCCCTGCCGTCAGGCCCGCAGAGATAATCAGCGGCAGGCTAAGCATATGGCCTTCAACGCTGAAGGAGACCATCGCTCCCGCGTTGACGCCAAGCTTCGCGGCATCTTCCGGGTTAAGCTTGAGATACGGCTGCGGCATGCGGCTCTGGAACACCGGCGAGCGCTGCGAAAGCTCATCGCTGCCGAACAGATGGTAGTACGGCGCAATCCGCCATTTCCCTTCTTCGGCCTGGAAGCTTTCCGGCACCGTGGTGAAGTAATCCAGACCGTCGGCGGAAGCCTCAATCAGGCGCACGCCCGGATCGCCGTGGCGCAGTTTACCGCCCACTTCATCCTGGAATTTGTTCCACGCCTGCGGGGAGTTCCAGCCCGGAGCCCACGCAAACGGAATTTGCGAGCGTGGCGCGGACGGCTGGTTGTTCCCTTCCATCGAGAAGGCAAACATGGTGTCTTTGTCCTGCGGCTGGCGCGGTTCATGCACGCTGATATTGGCGCGCATCGCCGTGCGGCCGCTGTAGCGATGCGGTTCGCGGGCCAGCTTCTGACCGCGAATGCGGAAGGTCGCGTCCGGCGCGGCATCTTTAATGCCGGCCAGCTGCGGCAGCTTAGCCACCACCGCGTCAATCACGTGATCCAGCTGCGTCCAGTCAACCTGACGGTTGTCGACGGTGCTGTGCAGCGAATGCAGCCAGCGCCAGCTCTCCAGCATCACGGTATTCGCATCGTAGTAGGCCGGGTCGTAAACCTGGAAGAAGCGCTGGGCGCGGCCTTCGTTGTTGACCACCGTGCCGTCGCTTTCGGCGAAGCTTGCCGCAGAGAGCACCAGGTGCGCTTTGTCCATAATCGCCGTGCGCTGATGGTCAACGACCATCACCAGCGGCGCTTTAGCCAACGCGGCGTCTACGCGCGCGGCGGAAGCATGGCGATGCAGATCGTTTTCCAGCACGATAACCGCATCGGCGGCGCCGGTTTCCAGCTCGCTTAACGCCTCTTCCAGCGAACCGCCGCCAATCATGCCCAGACCGACGCTGTTCACCGCCCGGGCCACCATAGTGACTCCGACGTCTACGCCGCGGCCCTTCAGCGCTTTAGCCACGTTGGCCGCCGCCTGAATAATTTCGACGCTGCCGGCGTTGGTTCCGGAGACGATCAGCGGTTTCTTCGCCCCGGCCAGCGCCTGGACGATCACGTCGATTTTGCCCTGCAGATCTCTGCTCAGGCCTTCCACCGCCGGTGCGCTTTCATCCAGCGCATGCGCAATGGCGAAGCCCAGACGCGCCTGATCTTCAACCGGCGCGCGATAGGTCCATGCGGCGACATCGTCAAGACGGGTGTCATCGATATTGGTGACAAACAGCGGATGCTTCGCGCGCTGACCGATGTTGAGGATCGCGGCGATCTGCCAGTCGGCGACTTTCTGCGCCGCGGCCATTTCACGCGCTTTTCCTTTCACCGCCTGGCGTACGGCCAGAGCAATGCGGGCGCCGGTTTGGGTAATATCTTCCCCCAGCACCAGTACCGCATCGTAGGATTCGATTTCGCGCAGCGCCGGGGTATGAATACCGCCGTCGCGCAGCACCGTCAGCATCATCTGCAGACGTTCCTGCTCGGCTTTAGCGATGCCGGTATAGAAGTTCTCGGCGCCGACCAGCTCGCGCAGCGCAAAGTTGCTTTCGAGGCTGGCGCGCGGGGAGCCGATGCCGATCGCTTTTTTCGACTGGCGCAGAATATCCGCCGCACCCTGCATGGCCTGCTCGGCGTTGAGGGCGATCAGATCGTCGCCGCGGCGCTGAACCGGCTGACGCGGACGGTCTTTCAGGTTCACGTAGCCGTAGCCAAAACGACCGCGGTCACAGAGGAAGTAGCGGTTGACGGTGCCGTTATAGCGGTTTTCGATACGACGCAGTTCGCCGTAACGCTCACCCGGGCTGATGTTACAACCGATGGAGCACTGCTGGCAGATGCTTGGCGCAAACTGCATGTCCCATTTACGGTTGTAGCGCTCGGAGTGCGTTTTATCGGTGAATACGCCGGTCGGGCAGACTTCAACCAGGTTGCCGGAGAATTCGCTCTCCAGCACGCCGTCTTCCGGGCGACCGAAGTAGACGTTGTCGTGAGCGCCATAAACGCCCAGATCGGTGCCGTCAGCATAGTCTTTGTAGTAGCGTACGCAGCGGTAGCAGGCGATGCAGCGGTTCATTTCGTGCGAGATGAACGGCCCCAGATCCTGATTGCGGTGGGTGCGCTTGGTAAAGCGGTAGCGACGGAAGCTATGACCGGTCATCACGGTCATATCCTGCAGATGGCAGTTACCGCCCTCTTCGCAGACCGGACAGTCGTGCGGGTGGTTGGTCATCAGCCACTCAACCACGCTTTCGCGGAACTGCTTCGCTTCGCCGTCGTCAATGGAAATAAAAGTGCCGTCCGATGCCGGTGTCATACAGGACATCACCAGGCGACCACGCGTGTCTTCCGCGTTTTGATATTGCTTCACCGCACACTGGCGGCAAGCACCGACGCTGCCGAGCGCCGGGTGCCAGCAAAAGTATGGAATATCAAGACCGAGAGAGAGACAGGCCTCTAACAGGTTGTCCGCTCCGTTGACCTCGTATTCTTTGCCGTCTACATGAATCGTAGCCATTAGCATGCTTCCAAATTAAAAAAATCGTTACCACTTCCTCATTCAGACTGCCGCCTTGCTACAGCCTGAATGAGTTGTGGGAATCACCAGCGCGTCTTAAGCAGGTTCGGCTGAATCCCGTTGATAGCATGGGTATTACTGAACTGCTGCTTAATGCCTGCTTCGAATTCGTCGCGGAAATATTTAATGGCGCTCTGCAGCGGTTCGACCGCACCTGGCGCATGCGCACAGAAGGTTTTCCCCGGGCCCAGGAATCGACACAGTTGCTCAAGTGTCTCGATATCACCCGGTTGACCTTCACCGCGCTCCAGAGCACGCAGAATTTTCACGCTCCACGGCAGACCGTCGCGGCACGGCGTACACCAGCCGCAGGATTCGCGGGCGAAAAACTCTTCCAGGTTACGCACCAGCGACACCATATTGATCTCGTGGTCAACGGCCATCGCCAGCGACGTCCCCAGACGGCTTCCCGCTTTGCCAATACTTTCGAATTCCATCGGCAGATCAAGATGCGCTTCGGTCAGGAAGTCGGTTCCCGCGCCGCCCGGCTGCCAGGCCTTGAACTTCAGGCCGTCTCGCATGCCGCCGGCATAATCCTCAAGGATTTCGCGCGCGGTGGTACCAAACGGCAGCTCCCAGACGCCCGGATTTTTCACCCGGCCAGAGAAGCCCATCAGCTTGGTACCGGCATCTTTGCTGGTAGAAATGTTCTGATACCACTCGACGCCGTTGGCCATAATCGCCGGGACGTTACACAGGGTCTCAACGTTGTTGACGCAGGTTGGCTTACCCCAGACGCCGGAGCTCGCCGGGAACGGCGGCTTGGAGCGCGGGTTGGCGCGACGACCTTCGAGGGAGTTAATCAACGCGGTCTCTTCACCGCAGATGTAGCGCCCTGCCCCTGTGTGCACGAACAGTTCGAAATCGAAACCGGTGCCGAGAATGTTTTTGCCCAGCAGGCCGGCTTCGGTCGCTTCGGCAATGGCGCGGCGTAAATGGACCGCCGCTTCAATATATTCGCCGCGCAGGAAGATGTAGCCGCGGTACGCCTTCAGCGCAAACGCGGAGATCAGCATGCCTTCCACCAGCAGGTGCGGCAGCTGCTCCATCAGCAGGCGGTCTTTATAGGTGCCCGGCTCCATCTCATCGGCGTTACACAGCAGGTAACGGATGTTCATGGATTCGTCTTTCGGCATCAGGCTCCACTTCAGACCGGTGGAGAAGCCCGCGCCGCCGCGCCCTTTCAGACCGGCGTCTTTCACCTGGTTGACGATCTCATCCGGCGCCAGGCCCAGCAGCGCCTTACGGGCGCCCTCGTAGCCATTTTTGCTTTGATACTCATCCAGCCATACCGGCTGTTTGTCATCGCGCAGGCGCCAGGTTAGCGGATGCGTTTCGGGAGTTCGGATAACGTTTTTCATTTATACCGCTCCAGCAAATCAGGAATTCCTTCCGGCGTCAGATGACTGTGGGTGTCTTCATCAATCATCATGCTTGGGCCTTTATCACAGTTACCCAGACAGCAGGTTGGTAACAGGGTAAAGCGGCCATCAAACGTAGTCTGACCCGGCTTGATATTCAGCTTTTGCTCAAGTGCCGCCTGAATCCCCTGATAGCCGGTGATGTGACACACCACGCTGTCGCAGTAGCGAATAACGTGACGGCCAACCGGCTGACGGAAGATCTGGCTGTAGAAGGTCGCAACGCCTTCGACATCGCTGGCCGGGATCTCCAGTACGTCAGCGATCGCATAGATCGCGCCGTCCGGCACCCAGCCACGCTGTTTCTGAACGATCTTCAGCGCTTCAATGGACGCCGCACGCGGGTCTTCGTAGTGGTGCTTCTCGTGCTCAATTGCCTCACGCTCTGCCGCACTCAGCTCAAAAGCCTCGGTTTGTGGTTGTTGATTTTCGTGCATAATTAGCGGTCCACGTCTGACATAACAAAATCGATACTACCCAGATATACGATAAGATCGGATACCAGGCTGCCGCGAATCGCCGCCGGAATCTGCTGCAGGTGCGCATAGCTCGGCGTACGGATACGGGTGCGATAGCTCATGGTGCTGCCGTCGCTGGTCAGGTAGTAACTGTTAATACCCTTCGTCGCTTCAACCATCTGGAAGGATTCGTTGGCCGGCATCACCGGACCCCAGGAAACCTGCAGGAAGTGCGTGATCAGGGTTTCGATATGCTGCAGCGTGCGCTCTTTCGGCGGCGGCGTGGTCAGCGGATGATCCGCCTTGAACGGCCCTTCCGGCATATTATCGAGACACTGCTGAAGGATGCGTAGGCTCTGGCGCAGCTCTTCTACTTTCAACATCACGCGGGTGTAGCAGTCGGAAACGCCGCCGCCGGTCGGGATTTCAAAGTCGAAGTTTTCATAGCCTGAATATGGACGCCATTTACGCACGTCGAAACCAATGCCGGTCGCGCGCAGGCCAGCGCCGGTGGTTCCCCACTCCAGCGCCTCTTTCGCATTGTAGGCGGCCACCCCTTTCGAACGGCCAATCAGAATGCTGTTGCGCAGCGCGGCCTTTTCGTAGGAATCCAGACGCTTAGGCATCCACTCAAGGAATTCGCGCAGCAGGCGATCCCAGCCGCGCGGCAGGTCATGCGCGACGCCGCCGATTCGGAACCACGCCGGGTGCATACGGAAACCGGTGATGGCTTCGACCAGATCGTAGATTTTCTGTCGATCGGTAAAGGCAAAGAACACCGGCGTCATGGCGCCGACGTCCTGAATAAAGGTGGAGATGTACAGCAGGTGGCTGTTGATACGGAACAACTCTGAGAGCATCACGCGAATCACGTTGACGCGATCCGGCACGGTGATACCCGCCAGTTTTTCTACCGCCAGCACGTACGGCATCTCATTGACGCAGCCGCCGAGATATTCGATACGGTCGGTATAGGGAATGTAGCTGTGCCACGACTGACGCTCGCCCATCTTTTCAGCACCGCGGTGGTGGTAGCCGATGTCCGGAACGCAGTCGACGATCTCTTCGCCATCGAGCTGCAGAACGATACGGAAAGCACCGTGGGCAGACGGGTGGTTCGGGCCGAGGTTGAGGAACATAAAGTCCTCGTTTTCGGTTCCGCGCTTCATGCCCCACTCTTCCGGTTTGAAGGTCAGCGCTTCCATTTCCAGATCCTGCTTGGCTTTTGTCAGCTCAAACGGGTCGAATTCGGTGGCGCGTGCCGGATAGTCTTTACGCAGCGGATGGCCTTCCCAGGTCGGCGGCATCATGATGCGCGTCAGGTGCGGGTGGCCTTCGATATCAATGCCAAACATTTCCCACGTTTCACGCTCATACCAGTTGGCGTTAGGGAACAGTTTGGTAAATGTCGGAACGCGCAGATCGTTTTCAGATAATGCTACCTTGAGCATGATATCGCGATTGCGTTCAATGGAAATCAGGTGATAGAAAACGGAAAAATCCGCGGCGGGTAGCCCGTCACGGTGGGTACGCAGACGTTCGTCCATACCGTGCAGATCGAACAGCATGACGTAAGGTTTCGGTAATTTCTTCAGGAAATCACCCACCTCCAGCAGCTGTTCGCGCTTGACCCAAACTACCGGTACGCCGGTACGGGTTGGCTGAACGGTAAAGGCATCCGGGCCAAAACGATTGCGCAGTTCGCCGATCACCGGGTCATCAAGGTGATCGCGGGTTTGCCAGGCTGGTGCGGCGTCATGCGCGTTTAAATCGGTCATATTGTTCACCATTGCAAAAGGTCCGTGGTGACTGCCGGGCGGGCTTCGCGCTGTTGTAGATTGATTTGCGAAGTATTATGCCGCCGCCCGCAGGCGCAAATTAAATCTCGTCCGGAGTCCGCAGATTGGTCACTGCAATGCGTTCGCCGCGTTTACGCTCACGTTCCGACTGCATGTTGGCGCGATAAACGCCCTGATCGCCAACCACCCACGAGAGAGGACGGCGCTCTTTACCAATAGATTCCTGCAGCAGCATCAGCGCCTGCATATACGCTTCCGGACGCGGCGGACAGCCCGGGATGTAAACATCAACCGGAATAAATTTATCTACGCCCTGCACAACAGAATAAATATCGTACATACCGCCGGAGTTGGCACATGCCCCCATGGAAATAACCCATTTCGGCTCCAGCATCTGATCGTAAAGACGCTGAATAACCGGTGCCATCTTGGTGAAGCAGGTACCCGCAACCACCATCAGGTCAGCCTGACGAGGAGAGGCACGCAGAACTTCTGCGCCAAAACGCGCTACGTCATGCACCGCAGTGAATGACGTCACCATTTCTACATAGCAGCAAGAAAGGCCGAAGTTGTAGGGCCAGATTGAGTTCTTACGACCCCAGTTCACCATGTCATGCAGCGCGTGTTCGAGTTTCCCCATATACACGCTTTTGTTAACTTCTTGCTCCAGGGGGTCGGTTACGATCTCCTGTTTTTGCAGGGGGTAACGGTCGTTCTCACCGTTGGGATCTATGCGGGTGAGCGTATAATCCATCTTATTGCCTCGCTTTTACTGCATATGACGGTTAGTGGGACTGTCTGTTTCTGAGTTAACCAGCGTGCGACGGGAACGCGCAGGCGTCCAGTCCAGTGCGCCGATACGGACGAGATAAACCAGACCAGCCAGTAGCACTAAAATGAAAATTGCGGCTTCCACAAAGCCAACCCAGCCGCTTTCGCGGATAGAGGTCGACCATGCGTAGAGATACAGGGCTTCCACGTCGAAGATAACGAAGAACATGGCAACCAGATAAAACTTCGCAGAAAGACGTAAGCGAGCCGAACCAACGGAGTCGATCCCCGATTCAAACGGCGTGTTTTTGCTACGCGCGCGCGCGCGACCGCCGAGGTACCAGCCCCCGACAAGCATCAGGCAGCACAGGCCGATGGCAATGATGAGAAATATAGCGAATGCCCAATGATGAGCGATGACTTCAGTGGATGTTGACATACGCATTGCTTAACCAAAAAAGTGTAGCGCTAAACCCTCTGCTCTTACTGGCAGATGAACGCCACAGCGTTTCACGGGGAGGAATAAAAAAATAACCTTGCAAAAAAGCGTCCCTACTTATCGTAGAAGGCCATATGCGCTGGCTTTTTACCCCTTTCTTTAACCTTTTGTCAACTTCAACAAAAGTTTTAACAACATTAATTTACATTAGGTTTTTTTCATTAACATTAAATGCCCTTTTATGCGAAATAACCTTGCATACCAATTGGATTTAGTGTTGTTGAATCGTGTCCGTTTCCATTGTAAATCATAATTACCCGCCTATTTTGACAGGATTTAGCCTCGATTCCTCCCCCTAAGGAGGGGTATTTTCTTGATCTGTGACACGCTTTTGTTAATTAAACCAAAAAAACAGCAACAAACTGGCCGGTTTTTTAACATTAGCATGAACTATTGAAAGTGCAGGGGAAAGTAGAGAAGTGTGGGTGGGATTGCTTCTAACCAACTGATATACATAACAATAAAACAACAATATATTAAAAATCAGCGTAAAATAAGAAAAAAAAGAACCGCAGGGTCTAATTCTGACCTCAGCGGTTCCTTTTTGCATTTACATTTTGTTACCAGCTTTTTGTGACGAGCGTGGCTTTGATCACCCTCACGAGATGAGGGTATGGCCTCCCCCTTCGGGGGTAAAAAGCGGGTCCGACGACCAGAGGTTATGGTCCTGACTCAGCGACTGAAAAATGGCCTGCGCCAGTTCACTTACGCTCTGCGGATCGCAGCTCAAAACGTAGCGCGTATCCGGTAATCCGGGCAGGCCGTCGCTCTTGCCTACCACCCGCAGCTCGGGGCTCATCATTTCTACCGGCCGCGCCGTAACGCCCAGCCCGGCTTTCACCGCCGCTTTTACGCCCGCAAGTGAGGACGCAGAGTGGGCCAGATGCCACGGGGTTTGAGCGCTATCGAGCGCCGAAATAATATCATCCCGGAAGGGACCAGGTCCCTCAAGCAGGATCAGCGGCACCGACGCCTCATGGGGCAGCACGTAGTCCGCCGCGCAGTACCACAGGGTGGGTGAAATGCGCAGCGTCAGCATTTCAAAGCTGTCAGACTGATGGGTGGTCAACGCGAGATCTATCGCGCCCTTTGCCAGCATGTCCACCACCTCAGCATAATTCAGAACCTTAATTTCCAGGGTCAGCCGCGGGTAGAAGCTGCCGATCCGATTAAGTAAAAACGGCAAAATGGTATCCGCCGTTTCGTCGGTTGCGCCGATAGTCAACGTGCCCTGCAGGCTGCTGAACATTAGCGACATGCAGGCTTCATCATTAAAGCGCAGAATTTTCCGCGCATAGCCGAGCAGCTGAATGCCCTGCTCAGTTAATAACTTATTCCGCCCGTGGCGGGCAAAGAGCTCTTTTCCGACCAGCTGTTCCAGCCGCTGCATCTGCTGGCTCACCGCAGACTGGGTACGGCATACCGCGGTTGCTGCGGCAGCAAAAGTACTCAGATCGGCGACGGCAACAAACGTTCTCAGCAGATCGAGGTCGAGATTTAGTATTGGACGATTTGCATTTATCATGTTGCTTCACTCACAGGTGGCTATCGCTTACCTGCCTTGTTGATGCTGTGCTCCAGGTTTCCGGCTATTCCTTGAGCCTCGTGTCATCCGCAAAATGGAAACGGGTGACAGCTGGAAGAACGTTATTGCATTTGAAAGTACTCGTCCGCGTCAATTGTGCGGAACCTCTGAGTCATATTTTGTTCGTACGCCTAAGCTTTTTCTAATTACGGTGACCCGCTTTATGTGACCTGATTCAAAAAAGCCATCAATAGCGCTGCCCTGCACATCAATACGCAGTCAGCCTCTGCCAACGCTCGCTGAACGACAAACAAAAAGCCTGCAATAACAATATATTAATAAGAAAAACCGCATTATTTACGAGGTTTATTTGATATTAACAACGACATCCTAACCGAAAACAGAATTATTTATAAGGGCAAATTAGTATTATTAAAGATAATTTTAAGCATTTTTTCAGGACTTTAATTAAATTAACAAAACCAGGATTATTCATTGTCAAAAAATAAGGGTCATTAATCTCTTAGATGTTTTTATTAAGTATATTTAACATTACCGCTACAGTCTTCCACTATCAGTTAAAAGCATAGTGCTTTTTTGTGAGCAAAAAAGTATCAACGCAGGCCCTTCCCGCAGCTTCAAACCAGATAAAGATTCATCATATAGCGATAAAACCACGATATTTGACCAATAAAATACAACTTAAAGGCATATTCTATAAAGACAAAAGCCAATCAACAGATAAATCGATTACCCTAAAAAAAGAGTAATAGCAAAATCTTCTCCTGTTAACCCTTCAAAACAGCGGGGATGAAGAGTACATTGTTCCGAGCTGACTTCCACGGCAGGGAGTGGCGATAACAGCTAAAAAGGTCAAAGATTCATGTCCCCTATCGAAAAATCCAGCAAGTTAGACAACGTCTGTTACGACATCCGCGGCCCGGTTCTGAAAGAAGCGAAGCGCCTTGAAGAAGAAGGCAATAAAGTCCTCAAGCTGAACATCGGCAACCCGGCACCGTTTGGCTTCGATGCCCCGGATGAAATCCTCGTTGACGTCATTCGTAATTTACCGACCGCGCAGGGCTACTGTGACTCTAAAGGCCTCTACTCGGCGCGTAAGGCTATCATGCAGCACTATCAGGCTCGCGGCATGCGCGACGTGACGGTTGAAGATATTTATATCGGCAACGGCGTATCGGAACTGATTGTCCAGGCCATGCAGGCGCTGCTGAACAGCGGTGACGAAATGCTGGTCCCGGCGCCGGATTATCCTCTGTGGACGGCGGCGGTATCGCTCTCCAGCGGTAAAGCAGTGCACTATCTTTGCGATGAGTCCGCCGACTGGTTCCCGGATCTCGACGATATTCGCGCAAAAATCACCCCGCGCACCCGCGGGATCGTGATTATCAACCCCAACAACCCGACCGGCGCGGTCTATTCAAAAGAGCTGCTGCTGGAGATCGTCGAAATTGCTCGTCAGCATAATCTGATCATCTTTGCCGATGAAATCTACGACAAGATCCTCTACGACGAAGCCCAGCACCACTCGATCGCCGCGCTGGCTCCCGATCTGCTGACGATCACCTTTAACGGCCTGTCAAAAACCTATCGCGTTGCCGGCTTCCGCCAGGGCTGGATGGTGCTCAATGGCCCGAAAAAGCACGCCAAAGGTTACATCGAAGGTCTGGAAATGCTGGCCTCTATGCGCCTGTGCGCCAACGTTCCGGCGCAGCATGCCATTCAGACGGCGCTTGGCGGCTATCAAAGCATCAGCGAGTTTATTGTTCCCGGCGGGCGCCTGTATGAACAGCGTAACCGCGCCTGGGAGCTGATTAACGAGATCCCAGGCGTCTCCTGCGTTAAGCCGAAAGGCGCGCTGTATATGTTCCCGAAAATAGACGCAAAGCGTTTTAACATTCACGACGATCAGAAGATGGTTCTCGACTTCCTGCTGCAGGAGAAAGTGCTGCTGGTTCAGGGCACCGCCTTTAACTGGCCGTGGCCGGATCATGTGCGTATTGTTACCCTGCCGCGCGAAGACGATCTGGAAATGGCCATTTCGCGGTTCGGCCGCTTCCTCTCTGGCTATCACCAGCTCTGATAAGTCGAACCCGCCGCCGGTATTTGCATCCGGCGGCAATCCCTGCGCACAATGGAACCCGATGTTGTCACTGATTAAGGGTCCTTATGAGTCAGAGTCATTTCTTTGCCCACCTCTCCCGCCTGAAGCTGATTAACCGCTGGCCGCTGATGCGCAACGTGCGCACCGAAAACGTGTCCGAACATAGTCTGCAGGTCGCTATGGTCGCCCATGCGCTGGCGGCAATTAAGAATCGCAAGTTTGCGGGCAACGTTAACGCCGAGCGGATTGCGCTGCTGGCGATGTATCATGATGCGTCGGAAGTATTAACCGGCGACCTGCCAACGCCGGTTAAATATTTCAACTCGCAGATCGCCCAGGAGTATAAGGCCATCGAGAAAATCGCCCAGCAAAAGCTGATTGATATGGTCCCCGACGAGCTGCGCGATATTTTTGCGCCGCTGATTGATGAACACCGCTATAGCGAAGAGGAAAAATTAATCGTCAAACAGGCGGATGCGCTCTGCGCCTATCTGAAATGCCTCGAAGAGCTGTCGGCCGGCAATAACGAATTTTTACTGGCCAAAGGCCGGCTTGAGAAAACGCTGGAATCCCGCCGCAGCGATGAAATGGATTACTTTATGCAGGTGTTTGTTCCGAGCTTTCATCTCTCTCTGGATGAAATCAGCCAGGATTCCCCGCTGTAAATCGACGCCAGCCCGGCCAGCGGCCGGGCCATGAGGAACCGGGGTTCAGAACGGGAACAGGACCGGGATCAGCAGCACGCAAACCACCATCACCAGCACGGTAAAAGGTACGCCGATCTTCACAAAATCGCTGAACGAGTATTTACCGGGGCCAAGCACCAGGGTGTTAACCGGTGAAGATACCGGGGTCATGAATGCCGCCGAAGCCGCCATCGCCACCACCATGGCAAAGGGATAAGGCGACACGCCCATTGAGTTCGCCGCCGCTAGCGCAATCGGCGCCATCAGCACCGCCGTTGCGGTGTTTGAAATAAACAGGCCAATTGTCGCGCACATCACAAACAGGCAGCCCAGCATTAAATATGGCCCTTTGCTGCCGGCAACGTCCATCAGTCCCTGGACCACTAAATCTACGCCGCCGGTTTTTTGCAGCGCCAGCGCAAAGGGCATCATCCCGACGATCAGAATAATGCTCGGCCAGTGAATCGCTTTGTAAGCGCTCTCGGCGTTGATACAGCGAAACTTCCCCATCAAAAGGCAGGAGATAATAGCGGCGATGGGATTGGGGATTTCATCGGTGAGCATCAGGGCCACCATCAGCACCAGGCAGAAAATAGCGTGCGGCGCCTGGCTGTGGGCCGGTGACGCATCGTTAACCTCGATCGGCATATTTAACACAACGAAATCACGCCCGCGTTTCGCCAGCAGGGCAATCTGCCGCCAGTTGCCGACGACCAGCATGATATCCCCAAGCTGCAGGGACTCATCCACCACCGCTCCATCGAGGGCTTTACCATCCCGCTTCAGACCGACAATATTGAGCCCAAAGCGGGTGCGGAAGGCAATTTCACGCACCGTTTTGCCGATAAGCTCCGAGTCGGGGATCAGCGTCACCTCCGCCATGCCGACATCCAGCGCCTGGTCGGAGAAATACTCCCCGCGAAGCACCATCGGCTCAAGCATTTGCTCTCCGCAGAACTGGCGTAAATCGACGTCCGATGCCGACATGTCAATCAGCAGGACATCGCGGGCGCGGAACTCGGATACCCCGTTAACGTTCACAATCACCCGCCGAAAACGGCGCCAGCGCTCCACGCCGATAACGTTAGCGCAGTAGCGCTCGCGTAGCTTAAGGTCGTCCAGCCGCTGGCCAATCATCGGTGAGCCGGGGCGGATCGCCAGGCGACGCGCCCTGCCGGTTAAATGGTACTCTTTGATTAAATCGCGAAAGGTGCTTTTCTTACGCCCGTCGCGCGCCAGCTCGCTCTCATCGCCTTTCAGCATAAAGCGGACCGCCAGCATATAGAACACGCCCAGAACCAGAACCACGAGGCCAATTGGCGTCACGCTAAAGAAGCTAAACCCCTGGAGCCCTTCGCGTATCAGCTCGCTGTTCACCACCAGGTTGGGCGGCGTTGCCACCAGGGTCATCATGCCGCTGATCAGTCCGGCAAAGCTCAGCGGCATCATCAGGCGCGACGGGGAGGTATTCATACGGGCAGAAACGCTCAGCACGACCGGGATAAAGATCGCCACCACCCCGGTTGAGCTCATAAAAGCGCCAAGCCCGGCGACGGTCAGCATCAGGTAGACCAGCATTTTTGTTTCGCTGCTGCCCGCCACCTTCACCAGCCAGCTGCCGACTTTACTTGCCACCCCGGTGCGCACGAGGCCGTCACCGATGATAAACAGCGCGGCGATAAGAATAACGTTCGGATCGCTAAAACCGGAAAACGCTTCGCTAAGCGTCAGCGTATCGCTGAGGACAAAGGCCACAATCACCAGTAGCGCAATAGCATCCATGCGCACTTTTCCGGTAGCGAAAAGCACAACCGCAACGGCAAGAAGAGATAACACCCAAATCAGTTCACCGTTCACAACTTATCCTTGTCTGAAGATGGAGCCGGAATTGTGGCACAAAAAAGCCCCGGCAGCGCGGGGCTAAATCATGAGATTATGCTTTAAGCGTGACGCTAACGTTGCCGTCTGGCTGCCGGACAATGATCAGATCTTCGAGGCTGGTCAGCACAAAGTCTGCTTCATCGAGACGCGGTGCGTCGGCAGGCACGTTTACGGCAATCGTACGGCATCCGGCGCTCAGGCCGGACAGTAATCCCGCCGGCGCGTCCTCAACCACCGCACACTCCTGCGGGGCCAGCCCCAGCAGCTCGGCCCCGAGCAGATAGGCATCGGGCGCCGGCTTGCCGTGCCTGACCCGCTCCGCCGTGACGAAGATTTTAGCTTCGGGCAGGCCCCCCGCGCGATGGCGCGCATGGGCGACGGGCACCGAACCCGAGGTGACGATAGCCCACGGAATGCCTGCATTATCCAGCTGAGTCAGCAGCGCAACCGCTCCCGGCAGCGCCGTGATGCCGTCGGTGTCCTGTGCTTCTACCGTTTCCAGATAGCGGAATTCTGCCTGAATCTCCTCTTCGCTGCGCCCGGGTAAAAAATGGCGTAAAGAGGTTATCGCCTGCTTACCGTGGATAAAGTTCAGCACTTCATCATGCGGGATACCGAAACGATCCGCCCATGTACACCACGAGCGCTCCACCACCGGTAACGAATCGACTAACGTCCCGTCAAGATCGAACAGGAAACCTTTACACTGCACGGAAACCTCCATCAGGCATTGATAATTTGATTAATTTCGTTGCTGCTCAAATGGTACTGGCGCGGGCATGAGTGCCAGGCGGTGAGCATACGCTGATATTTTTCCCACATCGGCGTTTGCGAATTGAAGCCGTGGGTGCCGGCGTCAAAGTGGCTGTAGCGCCCCTCTACGTTGACGATAAAGCGCACGTAGCCGAGGAAACGCGCTTCGGTGGCCACGTCGAATCCCAGGAAGGTCACCCGACGTTCGTCGATTTCGCTGCCGTCCTTGAGGTTAGTCCAGGAGACGTGCATCGCATGATACATTTCCATGACATCGATAACGGTACGGCAGGTTTCTTCAGTCAGCTCACCAAACTCGCGGTCCAGTTCGCGCATCTGCAGCCCGTATCCACGCTCGATGATGGTCTGCAGACGGCGATAGCGCTCAGCGTTGTCCGGGTCGAGCATCGTCATCATCTTGTACTGATTTGACAAAATCAGGCGCTGCGCATTGGTCATTTCCATTTCTTGACTCCTGTGGCACTTTACGGCGTGAAAAAAGAAGGCGCATTAATCATGCGCCTTCTTTTATATGCGTTTTCACTGGGGAATTACAAATCATCAAGGAAAGTTTTATCCAGTTGTTTGAAGGCGCGCTTAAGCGTGTCAGCTAAAGCCTGGTAATCCGGCTTACCGTCAACCGGCGCCAGCGCCTGCCCCGCCTCCTGCAGTTTGCCGCGAACTTCATAAAACCAGTTCAAAACCGACGGCGGCAGCGGCGTCACCGAACGTTTACCCAGCCACCACAGTCCCTGCATCGGCAGACTCAACGCAAACAGCGCCGTGGCGACCGCAGGGCCCAGCTGGCCGCCGAGGGCAATTTGCCAGCACAGGGTAAAGACGGCGACCGGCGGCATGATACGAATCGCGTAGCGGGTAGCGCGAATAATGCGGTTTTCAATAAACACCGGGGCGAGGCGTTTATCTAAAGGCCAGGTCTTTGTGTAGTGCTGCCCGCGGCGAAACAAGCTGAAAAAGCTAACGGGACGATTCTCGGGTGTCGACATGGCTGTACCTCAACTTTACATATAAATCTTAAAATATTCGTGCAAAACACCAACTGTGCATGACAACGTTCAAAACATTTTGGCAATGGGTGCGGCAATCAGGTATCCTGTGCCCACCTGAAAGGGCGTTAGACCCTTTTACCAGGTTAGTCAAATTATCGCATATTCTGCCATTGTCTGAAAATTATCCAAAATGGCATAAAATCAAATGTACTTATCTCATCGTGCCCGGAAACAGAACAAGGCATGATGTTAATCATAAATGTCGGTGTCATCCTGCGCTACGCTTTGTGACACAATGACGTTTTTTTAGCCACGTATTATAAAAGGTACTTCCATGTCGAGTAAGCTAGTACTGGTTCTGAACTGCGGTAGTTCCTCACTGAAATTTGCTATCCTTGATGCTCTCAACGGTGACGAATATCTGTCCGGTTTAGCCGAATGTTTCCATCTTCCTGAAGCGCGTATCAAATGGAAAATGGATGGCAGCAAACAAGAAGCAGATTTAGGCGCTGGCGCAGCTCACAGTGAAGCGCTTAACTTTATCGTTAACACTATTCTGGCACAAAAACCAGAACTGTCTGCTCAGCTGACCGCAATTGGCCACCGTATCGTTCACGGTGGTGAAAAATACACCAGTTCCGTGGTGATTGACGATTCCGTCATTCAGGGCATCAAAGACTCCGCCTCTTTCGCACCGCTGCACAACCCGGCGCATCTGATCGGTATTGCTGAAGCGCTGAAATCCTTCCCGCATCTGAAAAACAAGAACGTTGCCGTATTCGACACCGCGTTCCATCAGACCATGCCGGAAGAGTCTTACCTCTACGCCCTGCCGTACAGCCTGTACAAAGAACACGGCGTACGTCGCTATGGTGCCCACGGCACCAGCCACTTCTACGTGACTCAGGAAGCGGCAAAAGTCCTGAACAAACCGGTTGAAGAGCTGAACATCATCACCTGCCATCTGGGTAACGGTGGTTCTGTTTCCGCGATCCGCAACGGTAAATGCGTTGATACCTCTATGGGTCTGACCCCGCTGGAAGGCCTGGTAATGGGTACCCGCTCCGGCGATATCGACCCGGCAATCATCTTCCATCTGCACGACTCCCTGGGCATGAGCGTTGATGCAATCAACAAAATGCTGACCAAAGAGTCCGGCCTGCTCGGTCTGACTGAAGTCACCAGCGACTGCCGCTATGTTGAAGACAACTACACGGATAAAGCAGACGCTAAGCGTGCTATGGACGTTTACTGCCACCGCCTGGCGAAGTACATCGGCTCCTACACCGCGCTGATGGACGGTCGTCTGGACGCGGTTATCTTCACCGGTGGTATCGGTGAAAACGCGGCGATGGTTCGTGAACTGTCTCTGGGCAAACTGGGCGTACTGGGCTTCGATGTTGATCATGAACGTAACCTGGCGGCCCGTTTCGGCAAGTCCGGCTTCATCAACAAAGAAGGCACCCGCCCTGCTCTGGTCATCCCGACCAACGAAGAGCTGGTTATCGCGCAAGACGCCAACCGTCTGACCGCCTGATTCCACACCGCCAGCGATAAGCCTAAATAATTCGGGTTACAGGAAGGCGGCGACGCAGCGAATCCCCGGGAGCGTATGAGTAGTACGTGACCGGGGTGAGCGACAAATCTGTCCGAAACAGATTTGATCGTGGTGTCGCAGCGGCCCGCAAGGGCGAGGCTCAAGGATGAGCCGGGTAACAAAGCCAACGCGCATGCAACCTGAAGTATGGCGGGAAGCTGGTGGTGCAGTTTTGCATCCCGCCTGATACTGGCGGTAACGAAAGAGGATATATCGTGTCCCGTATAATCATGCTAATCCCTACCGGAACCAGCGTAGGCCTGACCAGCGTCAGCCTCGGTGTTATCCGTGCTATGGAACGTAAAGGCGTTCGTCTGAGCGTCTTTAAACCTATCGCGCAACCGCGCGCTGGCGGCGATGCGCCTGACCAGACTACCGCTATCGTTCGCGCTAATTCCAACCTTCCGGCCGCAGAGCCGCTGAAGATGAGCCACGTTGAGTCGCTGCTGTCCAGCAACCAGAAAGACGTGCTGATGGAAGAGATCATCGCTAACTACCACGCCAGCACTCAGGATGCTGAAGTTGTGCTGGTAGAAGGCCTGGTTCCGACGCGTAAACACCAGTTTGCCCAGTCGCTGAACTTCGAAATCGCCAAAACGCTGAACGCTGAAATCGTCTTTGTGATGTCTCAGGGCACCGACACCCAGGAACAGCTGAACGAGCGTATCGAACTGACCCGCAACAGCTTCGGCGGCGTGAAGAACACTAACATTACCGGTGTTATCGTCAACAAGCTGAACGCGCCGGTTGACGAGCAGGGACGTACCCGCCCTGACCTGTCAGAAATTTTCGATGACTCTTCGAAAGCGAAAGTGGTCAAGATCGATCCGGCTCAGCTGCAGAACGGCAGCGCGCTGCCGATTCTCGGCGCGGTGCCGTGGAGCTTCGATCTGATTGCCACCCGCGCAATCGATATGGCGCACCACCTGAATGCCACCATCATCAATGAAGGCGACATCAATACCCGCCGCGTAAAATCCGTTACCTTCTGTGCGCGCAGCATTCCGCACATGCTGGAACACTTCCGCGCAGGTTCCCTGCTGGTGACCTCCGCCGATCGTCCTGACGTACTGGTTGCAGCCTGCCTGGCGGCGATGAACGGCGTAGAAATCGGCGCTCTGCTGCTGACCGGCGCCTACGAAATGGACGCCCGCGTGAGCAAGCTGTGCGAACGCGCGTTTGCCACCGGCCTGCCGGTATTCATGGTGAACACCAATACCTGGCAGACCTCTCTGAGCCTGCAGAGCTTCAACCTGGAAGTGCCGGTTGACGATCACGAGCGTATCGAGAAAGTTCAGGAGTACGTGGCCAGCTACATCAACGCCGACTGGATCGAGTCTCTGACTGCGACCTCCGAGCGCAGCCGTCGCCTCTCTCCGCCGGCCTTCCGCTACCAGCTCACCGAGCTGGCGCGCAAAGCGGGCAAACGCGTCGTTCTGCCGGAAGGCGACGAGCCGCGTACCGTTAAAGCAGCGGCAATCTGCGCAGAACGCGGTATCGCGACCTGCGTGCTGCTGGGTAACCCGGATGAGATCAACCGCGTTGCCGCCGCTCAGGGCGTAGAGCTGGGTTCTGGTATCGAAATCGTCGATCCGGAAGTGGTTCGCGAAAGCTACGTGGCTCGCCTGGTCGAACTGCGTAAGAGCAAGGGTATGACCGAAGCGGTTGCTCGCGAGCAGCTGGAAGACAACGTGGTTCTCGGCACGCTGATGCTGGAACAGGACGAAGTCGACGGCCTGGTGTCCGGCGCGGTACACACCACCGCCAACACCATTCGTCCGCCGCTGCAGCTGATCAAAACGGCTCCGGGCAGCTCTCTGGTCTCCTCCGTGTTCTTCATGCTGCTGCCTGAACAGGTTTACGTGTACGGCGACTGCGCGATTAACCCGGACCCAACCGCAGAACAGCTGGCGGAGATCGCTATTCAGTCCGCAGATTCCGCGATTGCCTTTGGCATTGAACCGCGCGTGGCGATGCTCTCCTACTCCACCGGCACCTCCGGCGCGGGTAGCGACGTCGAAAAAGTTCGTGAAGCGACGCGTCTGGCTCAGGAAAAACGTCCTGACCTGATGATCGACGGCCCGCTGCAGTACGACGCTGCCGTTATGGCTGACGTGGCAAAATCCAAGGCGCCGAACTCTCCGGTTGCCGGCCGCGCGACCGTGTTCATCTTCCCGGATCTGAACACCGGTAACACCACTTACAAAGCCGTACAGCGTTCTGCCGACCTGATCTCCATCGGGCCGATGCTGCAGGGTATGCGTAAGCCGGTGAACGACCTGTCCCGTGGCGCGCTGGTAGACGATATCGTCTACACCATCGCGCTGACCGCGATTCAGTCGTCTCAGCAGCAGCAGTAACACTCTCCGCTGGCGCCTGCGCCGGTTGGTGAAAAAAAAGGCGACCTCGATGGTCGCCTTTGTTATTTACAGCAGCTCTCTCGCCGCCGACACAATATCATGCGCCGTCAGGCCATACTCCTTCTGCAGGAAATCCTGGGTACCGACCTGGCCATAACGCTCCTTCACCCCCACGCGGCGCATCGGCACCGGGCAGGTTTCCACCAGCACCTCGGCCACGGCCGATCCCAGTCCGTTGTGAATGCTGTGGTTTTCGCAGGTCACAATGCGCCCGGTTTTCTCGGCATAATTTTTCACCAGCATGCGGTCGATAGGCTTGAGGGTAAACATATCGATTACCGCCGCGCTGACGCCTTCCTGCTCAAGCTGTCGCGCCGCCTCCAGCGCTTCCGCCACCATAATACCGTTGGCAATCAGGGTGATATCTTCGCCTTCTCGCAGGACGTAGCCCTTGCCGATGGTAAACGTCGAGCCCGGCGCGTAAACGCTCGGCGCCTGCTTGCGGATGGTGCGCACCCAGTAGAAACCGTTGAGCGTCATCAGCTGACGCAGGATATCGTCGAACATCACCGCATCGGTGACCTCCAGCACCACCGAGTGCGCAAGGCCGCGAACGATCCCCATATCTTCAAACGACATATGGGTGCCGCCGTTATGGCAGGCGGTAACGCCGGCGTCGGAGGCAATGACCTTGACGTTGTTACGCTGATAATCCAGCGCCATAAACAGCTGATCGAAGCAGCGGCGGCTGGCAAAGGCGGTAAAAGTATGCACAAACGGCCGGCGCCCGGTCAGCGACAGGCCGGCGGCGGTCCCGATAACGTTGGCCTCCATAATGCCGCAGTTGATCACGTGCTGCGGATAATCCCGCGCCACGCCGTCCATTGCCATCGAGCTCATCAGATCGGCTTCGAGGGCGATAATGTCGCTCCCGGCCTCAATCTGCCGGGCGACAAATCCGGCATACACTTTACGCATTTCCACTGCGTCTTTTTGTCCTGCGGGTGCGACGTTAATCATGTGCGGCCTCCAGTTGACGAATTGTCTCGTTCAGCGCCGCTGTCATCTCATCCGTCAGGCGCAGGTGATGGGAATTGCTGAGCTGCTCGAGATACGGCACGCCCTGCCCTTTAATGCTGTCGAGGATCACCACCCGCGGGCGCGCATCGGCAGCCGGAACGGGCTGTACAGCCGCCAGCAGCCCGACGATGTCGTCCCCCTTCACGGTGATGGCGTCAAAACCAAAGGCGCGGAACTTCTCCTCGAGGTTGAAGGCGCGGATAATTTCGTCGAGAGCGCCGTCGAGCTGCAGTTTGTTCCAGTCAACAAACACCGTCAGATTATTCAGGCGGTGGTGGGCGATAAACTGAAACGCCTCCCAGCACTGTCCCTCATTCAGCTCGCCGTCACCGACAATGCAGAATACCCGATTCGAACGCCCGGCCAGCTTATGGGAGAGCGCCATACCGCCGGCGATAGAAATCCCCTGCCCCAGCGAACCGGTGGTCGCATCCACTCCCCGCGTTTTCAGGCGATCCGGGTGGCTCGGCAGACGGGTCCCGTTATGGTTAAGCGTGCTGAGCTCTTCCATCGGGAAATAGCCCTTGATGGCTAAGGTGCTGTACAGCGCCGGTCCGGCATGGCCTTTTGACAGCACAAAGTAGTCGCGCTCCGGCCAGTCCGGGTCGGCGGGATCGATTTTCATCACCGCGCCGTACAGCACCGCCAGCGTTTCGACGACCGACATGCTGCCGCCGTAGTGGCCAAAACCCAGATTCGTCAGCGATTTAAGCGTGGCGACGCGAATGTCGCGCGCCAGTTGGGTCACTTCTTGTACATTCATGATTTGGCTCCGGTATTCTCCTGCGCGCCATTGCCCGCAGATTTCTTCTTCGCAAAGACGTTGTACGCGACCAGCAGAGCGAACAGCGCCACAACAAGACCCGTAATCGCAAACGGCGACAGATAGCGCGCCAGGTTGCCGAGCACGATACCGATCGCGCCGAAATCGGCGTCTGAGAAGGTGGTATTGGCAAAACCGATCGCCCCCAGAACCGGCAGCAGCAGCACCGGCAGGAAGGTGATCAGCAGACCGTTAGCAAACGCGCCAATCATTGCGCCCCGACGACCGCCGGTGGCGTTGCCGAAGACCCCCGCCGTCGCACCGGTGAAAAAGTGCGGCACGACGCCCGGTAGAATCAGCACCAGGTTCATTTGCCCAAGCAGGAACAGCCCCACCAGACCACCGAGGAAGCTAAACAGGAAACCGATCAGCACCGCGTTGGGCGCATACGGGTAAACCACCGGGCAATCCAGCGCAGGACGCGCGTTCGGCACCAGTTTTTCTGAGAAGCCGGTAAACGCCGGCACGATTTCCGCCAGGATCAGGCGCACCCCTTGCAGGATGATAAACACCCCGGCGGCGAAGGTAATCGCCATGATGATGGCGTAGACCAGATAGTTCTGGCCGCCGCTGAAGGTGCTTTCCACATACTCACGCCCGGCGCTCACGGCCATGATCAGGTAGATAATCATCATCGTCAGGGAGATAGAGATTGAGCTGTCGCGCAGGAAGCTTAGGTTCTTCGGCAGGTTCATCTCTTCGGTGGAGCGGGAGCCTTTTCCGCAGACGCTGCCAATCCAGCCCGAGAGCACGTAGCCCAGGGTGCCGAAGTGGCCGAAGGCGATATCATCGGTTCCGGTAATTCGCTTCATATAGCGCTGCGCCAGCGCCGGGAAGAACGCCATCACCAGGCCGAGGATCAGCGAACCGGTAAACACCAGCCCGACGCCTTCGAAGCCCGCCACGGTGAGGATCACGCCGATCATACAGGCCATATAGAAGGTATGATGCCCGGTCAGGAATATATACTTCAGCCGCGTAAAGCGGGCGACGATAATATTCGCGACCATACCAAAAGCCATAATCAGCGCGGTTGACGCACCGTATTTTTCGAGGGCAATAGAAACAATCGCCTCGTTATTTGGAATAATCCCCTGGATATTAAAGGCATGTTCAAACATTCCTCCCAGCGGATTCAGCGAGCCAACTAATACCGTCGCCCCGCCGCCCAAAACAATAAAACCAAGAATTGTTTTAATCGTTCCTTTTACGACGTCAGAAAATGATTTTTTTTGTGCGACCAGGCCGATCAGCGCAATTAACCCCACCAGCACCGAGGGCACTTTCAGAATATCAACAACAAAATTCAGCGTTTCAAGGATAAACATATCCGCCTCGCTATATCCCCGTCATACTTCAGGTTGCATGGGCGTTGGCTTTGTTACCCGGCTCATCCATGATCCTCGCCCTTGCGGGCCACCGCGACACCGCGTTCAAACCTGTTCCGGACAGATTTGTCGCTCACCCCAATCGCTTACTTCAGTAAGCGCCAGGGGACTCTCTGCGTCGCCGCCTTCTGCCACCCGAATTATTTAGGGTATAAATAGTTATTGTTTGGCGAACCACGCGCGCAGCTGCGCTTCGAGTTCATTGATGTCGATGATGTTGGTGATCACCACCAGCTGGCTTTCCGGAACGCTGGCGCTGGCGGCGATGTCTTTAGCCATCACAAATAAATCTGCCGCCCCAGGCGTTGCCGATGAGAGATCGGAGTGTTCAACTTCCGCTTCTATTTCGAGCTTTTTAAGCACCTTTTTAATATTCATTTCAACCATAAAACTACTGCCCAGGCCAGAACCACAAATCGCCATAATTTTCATTGTTATCACCTTTTTTGGGTACAGTTGCTCCGCATCACGTCGGGCGTAATGGGTTATAAATCAGGTTATGAATTAGGTCAGAATCGCGCGATTATCGTTTTAATCTCCTCCAGGGTTTTCGCCTGATGTAATTGATCCATATCTTCATCACTGGAAAATAATTCAGCCAGCGCGGAAATCATCTCGATATGACTATGCTTGTCGGGTGCTGCCAGCATAATAATAATATCGACCGGGTCGAACTCTGCTGAACCAAACGACACGCCCTGTTCCAGCTTCAGCAACGATAAACCCAGGCCTTTGGCTCCTTCCTCCGGCCGCGCATGCGGCATCGCCAGCCCCGGCGCCAGCACATAGTACGGCCCCAGCTTCACGTGCTGTTCCACAATCGCGGTCACATACTCGGGCGCAATAACGCCAGCGTCGAGCAGCGGCCCGGCGCAAATCTCCAGAGCCTGAGGCCACTCTTCCACGCTCTGCCGGAGCGTGATAGTGGAATCAAAGATCCATTTACTGAGCATTTTATCTCCCCCGTCTTTTAGCAAAAGATGGGCAAACTTTATTCAAGCGCACAGCAGTTAGCTGCGATGGCGATCACAAAGATAGCGCTACCAACAGATAACATTCAAAATTGTGATAGCGCTATCAATTCGTAATCATCATATGAAAACGCAGCAAAAATGTGGATTTAAGGCGTATACTCCCTGAAACGTAAAGTGATGGATGCAAATGAAAAGCGTCTGTTCAGCAGGAATGTGTATGTCTCTAACCCGAAAACGGCGTAGTACCGGTAAGGTGACGATCGCCGATGTTGCCCAGCTTGCCGGCGTGGGCACGATGACCGTCTCGCGTGCGCTCCGCACGCCGGAGCAGGTTTCCGATAAGCTTCGCGAAAAAATCGAAGCCGCGGTGCAGGAGCTGGGATATATGCCCAATCTGGCCGCCAGCGCGCTGGCTTCCGCCTCCTCAAGAACGATAGCTATGGTGGTGCCAAATCTTGCCGAAGCGGGCTGCTCCGCAATGTTTGCCGGGCTTCAGCAGGTTCTGCAGCCGGCGGGTTATCAAATCATGCTGGCGGAGTCGCAGCATCGCCTCGAACAGGAAGAGAAGCTGCTGGAAACGCTGCTGGCGTCGAACATCGCGGCCGCCATTCTGCTTAGCGTTGAACATAGCGATACCGTACGCCACTGGCTGAACAACGCGTCGATTCCGGTGATGGAGATGGGCGCCATGCGCGCCGACCCTATTGACATGAATATCGGCATCGATAACGTTGCCGCAATGTTCGAACTCACTGAAATGCTCATCCACCGCGGCTACCAAAATATCGGCCTGCTGTGCGCCAACCAGGAGCAGTGGATTTTTCAGCAGCACCTGCAGGGGTGGTACAAAGCGATGCTGCGCCACCATATGTCGCCGAATCGGGTGATTAACGCCGCGCTCCCCCCCAGTTTTTCCACCGGCGCTTCTCAGCTACCGGAGTTTTTGCTGGCGTGGCCGGAGCTGGATGCGCTGGTCTGCGTTTCGGATGAGCTGGCGTGCGGAGCGCTGTACGAGTGCCAGCGTCGACGTATTAAAGTCCCGGACGATTTGGCGGTAGTCGGCTTCGGAGATAGCGATGTCAGCCGGGTCTGCCAGCCGCCGCTAACCACGATGGCCGTACCGCATCACAAGATTGGTATTGAAGCTGGACGCGCCCTTCTGGAGCGCCTTAATGAAGGCAACTGGAGCGGCAGGAAACCCATCGTCTCCAGTTTATGCCTGCGGGATAGCTGCTAGGCGGCTACTCTTCCTCTTCCTGCTTTTCCGGCTTTGCCGACTCGTTGTTGGCATTGCGGGTCATCCACAGCGCCAGCGCTTTTAACGAGTCCGGGGTGAACTCATCGCAGCGGGCGGTGATCTCTTCCGGCGTCAGCCAGCACACTTCGCTGACCTCCTCTTCCTGCAAAGCAAAGGGGCCGTGCGACACGCAGCTAAACAGGCTTCCCCAGACGCGGCAGTGCTTATCCTCGTAGTAGAACTGACCGTGGTCGGCGAAGGGGACGCCAGCAATGCCCAGCTCCTCTTCGGCCTCGCGACGCGCTGAATCCAGCAACTGCTCGTCAGCCTGCACCACGCCGCCGGCGGTCGCATCCAGCATGCCCGGCTGAAAATCTTTTATTTCGGTACGACGCTGCACCAGAATTTTGCCCATGCCATCATGAACGACAATGTAGGTTGCGCGATGACGCAGACACTGCGCGCGCATTTGCTCGCGGCTGGATTGCGCTATCACCTCATTGTTTTCATTAACGATATCTACCCATTCTGTGCTTGCCAAATCGTTCTGTTCCGCCATCAGGAAACCTTACTTTTTAAAGCGCTCTTGCGGCGCGTCTTTACGGTTGGGGGTAAATTACGGGTTAATTGCCACCTCTGCAATAACCTGATGTTCATCGAGCGCTAAAACCTGCAGCCGATCCCCTTCAAGGAGGCCATAGCTGGCGGGAAATCCCCCTTTGGGGATGCTCACGGAACCGGGGTTAAAGAGAAAAATATCGCCGCGCTTCTCGGCTACCGGAATATGAGTATGACCATAAACCAGGACATCGCCAGCGCAGAGCGGCGGCAATTTTTCGGGGCTGTACAGATGCCCGTGAGTCAGAAACAGCCGATGTTGTTCGGTCAAAACCTGTTGCCAGGGCGCGGTAATGGGAAAGTTCAGCAGCATCTGATCGACTTCGCTGTCGCAGTTGCCGCGTACGGCAATGATGCGCGACGCCGCGCCGTTCAGCTTCCCGGCGACCTCTGCCGGCGCGTAGCCTTCAGGGAGAGCATTACGCGGCCCGTGGTTGAGCACGTCGCCCAGAATAATCAGCCACTGCGCCCCACTCTGCGCAAACCGTTCCAGCACGCGCTCTGCGGCGGGCAGAGAGCCATGAATATCCGATGCAAACATCAGCCGCATTTTTTTATCTCCACGCATTACGATGCCCTATGATAGCGGAACCGCAGACGCGAATCAGCCGGCGCGTTTGGCCGACAGTGCGGCATAGCGCTGAACGGATGCACGCTGCCACTGGAAGGCGGCGTAATCTGCCAGCCTCTCCGGCACCTCATCGCCGTTAAGCGCCAGCCGGTTGAGCATAAGCGCAAGATCGGTATCGGCAATAGACCATTCGCCGAACAAATTGGTGCCGCCGTGGGCCAGCAGCCCGGAAGCGGTCTCGAATAATTTTTCCGCGCTCCTGCGGCCCGCCGCGCTAAGCGCGGGTTTCTTTTGCCCGGCGAAAATCACGTCGGTAGAGCGCTCTTCGCGAATGGGCAGCAGATCGCTGCGCAGCCAGGCCTGAACCTGACGGGCACGGGCTCTCTTTTGCAGATCGTGAGGATAGAGCCGCTCCCATTCCGGCGGCGCAAAGCGCTCGTCGAGATATTCGCTGATAGCGGACGATTCGCTGAGGGCAAAATCGTCAACCTCCAGCAGCGGCACGCGCCGGGTGGCGGAGAATCCTTTCCAGCCCGCCTGCAGGTGCTCGCCGCTATCCAGATTGACGGTTTTAAGGGTGAAAGGCAGGCTCTTCTCCTGCAGGGAAACATACGCTGACATCACGTACGGAGAGAAAAAATCGGCATCGGACCACAGGGTAATAACCGGCTGGCTCATGGCATCCTCGACAAATAATGGGGCGATAAATCAACATATCCTGTCTTCTGAGGGATGTCACTTATCGCACCATGAGGATTTCGCACTAGCCGACGAGCAGCGTTTTCGGCTCCAGATAGGCCTGCATTCCCCATTTCCCCATCTCGCGCCCCACCCCGGATTGCTTGAACCCGCCAAACGGCGCCTGCGGCTCATGTTCGAGAGTGTTGACCAGCACGCGCCCGGACTCAATCGCCAGAGCCACCTCCGTACCGCGCTGACGATCGCCGCATAACACCAGCGCGCTCAGGCCGTACGCGGTGTCGTTGGCAATCGCAATCGCCTCGGCCTCATCCTGATAAGGAATAATGACCAGCACCGGGCCAAAAATCTCTTCCCGCGCAATACGCATCTGATTATGCACATCGCTGAACACGGTCGGCTTAACGCACCAGCCTTTTTCCATGCCCTGCGGCCGACCGACGCCGCCCGTCAGCAGCCTGGCGCCCTCCCGCTGGCCCAGGCGGATATAATCCTGCACCCGCTGCCACTGCTTATGGCTGACCATCGGGCCAATCGCGGTCTGCGGATCGCGCGGGTCGCCAGAAATATAGTCAGCCGCCACGGCCTGCACGATAGCCTGCTCAAACTCGGCCTGGCGCCGCGCGGGGAGCAAAATACGCGTCCCGGCAACGCACGCCTGCCCGCTGTTCATAAACCCGGCCGCCAGCGCCAGCGGAACCGCCAGCTGTATATCCGCATCATTAAGAATGACGGTGGGCGACTTGCCCCCAAGCTCCAGCGTCACGCGCTTCAGCGTTTGCGCCCCGCTTTCGATAATATGCTTGCCGACAGCGGTTGAGCCGGTAAATGAAATTTTCGCGATATCGGGGTGATGGTTGATAACGTCCCCCACGATCTCCCCGCGCCCGGTGACGATGTTAAATACGCCCGCCGGGATCCGGGCCGCGTGTAGCGCTTCGCTAATAATTTGCGTCTGCCAGGCGCTCATCTCGCTCGGCTTAATCACCGCCGTACAGCCTGCCGCCATCGCCGTCGCCAGCTTGCTGCAAATAAAACCGGCATCGCTGTTCCACGGCGTAATCAATCCCGCGACGCCGACCGGCGTCATCACCACCTGGGCTCGGCCGGCCTGCTCGACAAACTCAAAGCGCTCCAGCGTCGCCATCGCCTGCCTGATAGTTTGCGCCGGCCACGCCGCCATCCATTGCGAACGAGAAGCCGGCGCGCCGTATTCCGTCACAATGGCTTCCAGCAAATCGGCTTCCCGCGCCTGAACGGCCTGATACATACGTTCCAGCACGGCCAAACGCTCCTCTTTCGTCGTCCGCGACCACGCCGGAAATGCCGCTTTTGCCGCGGCAATCGCCCGCTCTGCATCCTGTTCATCGGCCAGCCGCACCAGGCCAATCGCCTCTTCGGTCCTCGGGTTAAACAGCGCAAACTCTTCGCTACCGTGCGGCGTGACAAACTGGCCGTTGATATAAATTTGATCGATGTTGTGCATAATGATTTCTCCATCCTGCTTGATACCCGGGAGTATAGAGTCGTCTTATTGCCGCGATAAGAGGGTATAATCAGCACAACCTGTTACGAAAATCGGGATAATTATGCAGCGTAGCGGTATTACTGAACTCGAAGTCCTCCTCGCCGTCGCGCATCGGCAAAGCTTTCGCGCGGCTGCCCGGGAGCTGGGGATGTCGGTTACCGCCGTCAGCAACGCCGTTGCCGGGCTGGAGGCTCGCCTCAACGTGCGCCTGTTTAATCGTACGACCCGCAGCGTCGCGCTGACCGACGCCGGACAGCGTTACGTTGAGCGTATAGCGCCCGCCGTGGCTGAAATCCGACGCGCCTCGGAGGAAGTCGCCACCCAGCCTGAAATGCCGAGCGGAACCCTGCGGATCAACGCGCCGCGCGAAAGCGTTGCTCTGCTGTTTGATATTTTCGAGGCCTTCCTCAAACGCTATCCGGTAATGCGCCTCGACATCACCACCGAATCCCGGCTGGTGGATATCGTTGCCGAAGGCTATGACGCGGGGATCCGCCTCGCAGAATCGCTGCCGCAGGATATGATTGCCGTCGCCCTGACGCCCGACGCGCGGATGCTGATCGTCGCAACCCCGGACTACTTTGCCCGACACGGCGTTCCGCACGGTCCGGACGATCTTATGCGTCATCAGGGGATTGGCATGCGCATGTCGCATGGCGGAATTTATCGCTGGGAGCTGGAGCGGGATGGGCAAAAAGTAGCGCTTAACGTCCCGCCGCGCATTATTCTGAGCGAGATGCAGGCCATCCACCGCGCGGCGCTGGCGGGTATCGGACTGGCGTTTATCTCTGACTGGTTTATCCAGGACGATCTTGCCAGCGGCAGGCTCATCAGCGTGATGGGCGACTGGTGCCCTTCATTTGGCGGCCTGTCCCTCTACTATCCGGGCCGCCGCCATATTCCGCCCGGACTGCAGGCGTTTATCGCGCTGGTGCGCGAAATGGGAGTTCCCCCCACAACAACGCGCTGAATTTATCCCCCTACGCTCCCGCAATACGCCAGGTCGCCTATACTCGAAAAATTGGCGACCCACGACGGCGGGAGACATCATGATCGATCTTTACTACGCACCCACCCCAAACGGCCAAAAAATCGTTCTGTTCCTCGAAGAGGCTCAGCTGGCCTATCGGCTGATTCGGGTCGATATCACCAAAGGCGAACAGTTCCGCCCGCAGTTTCTCAGCCTCTCACCCAATAATAAAATCCCGGCGATAGTCGACCACGTTCCCGTTGACGGCGGCGCGCCGCTGAGCCTGTTCGAATCCGGGGCCATTCTGCTCTATCTCGCCGAGAAATCGGCAAAGCTGCTGAGCGGCGAGCTGCGCGAGCGCCACGTTACGCTGCAGTGGCTGTTCTGGCAGGTGGGCGGACTGGGGCCGATGCTGGGGCAAAATCAGCACTTCAACCATTCGGCACCGCAGACGGTTCCCTATGCCATTGAGCGCTATCAGGTGGAAACGCAGCGGCTATATAGCGTACTCAACCGGCGTCTGGAGGTCAGCCCGTGGCTCGGCGGCGAGCGCTACAGCATTGCCGATATCGCCTGCTGGCCGTGGATTAACGCGCATCAGCGCCAGCGTATCGATCTCGCAAATTTCCCGGCGGTACATAACTGGTTTGAGCGTATTCGCCAGCGCCCTGCAACCGCCGAGGCGTTGCTGAAAATTCAGCAATCTTAACCCCCTGCTCGCACGACCTGCTTTCATGTATGATTGCGGAAATTACAACACGGAGGAAGCCTGCAATGTCTCAGCCAGACGCCATTATTCGTATAAAGAACCTACGCTTGCGTACTTTTATTGGTATTAAAGAGGAAGAGATTGCTAACCGTCAGGATGTGGTGGTAAACGTCGCCATTCACTACCCGGCGGATCAATCCCGCAACAGCGAAGATATCAACGATGCGCTGAATTACCGCACCATCACCAAGCGCATCATCAGCCATATTGAGAATAACCGCTTCTCCTTACTGGAAAAATTAACTCAGGATGTGCTCGATATCGCATGCGAACATCACTGGGTCACTTATGCTGAAGTTGAGATCGATAAACTTTATGCACTCCGCTACGCCGACTCGGTATCAATGACCATGAGCTGGCGGCGGTAGGCTTCTTAGGGAGGCGCTATGAAGATTCTGCTTACTGGCGGTACCGGCCTGATTGGTCGGCATCTCATCCCCCGGCTTCTGGAGCTGGGGCATAACGTAACGGTCTCCACGCGCAGCCCGGAAAAAGCCCGGTCCCGGCTCGATCCCCGCGTCACGCTGTGGCGCGGCTTTGACAATCGCCAGCATCTCAACGAAATTGACGCGGTTATCAATCTGGCGGGCGAGCCGATCGCCGACAAACGCTGGACGGCGGAGCAAAAACAGCGCCTGTGCCACAGCCGCTGGGATATCACGCAACAGCTGGCCGCGCTCATCAACGCCAGCGACACCCCGCCTGCGGTGCTGATTAGCGGCTCTGCGGCAGGTTATTATGGTGACCTGGGGGAAGTCGTCGTCACCGAAGAAGAGCCGCCGCACAATGAGTTCACCCACAAACTCTGCGCCCGCTGGGAACAGCTGGCCTGCGAAGCGCAAAGCGACCGCACCCGCGTCTGCCTTTTACGCACCGGCGTCGTGCTGGCATCGAGAGGCGGCATCCTTGCCAAAATGACTCCGGCGTTTAAGCTCGGCCTCGGTGGCCCTATCGGCAGCGGCAGGCAGTATCTGGCATGGATCCATATCGACGATATGGTTAACGGTATTCTGTGGCTGCTGGATAACGACCTGCGCGGCCCCTTTAACATGGTTTCGCCTTATCCGGTACGTAACGAACAGTTCGCCCACGCGCTTGGGCAGGCGCTAAATCGCCCGGCAATTTTTCGCGTCCCGGCGGCGGCGATACGCCTGCTAATGGGTGAATCGTCGGTACTGGTACTCGGCGGCCAGCGTGCGTTGCCAAAACGCCTGGAAGCCGCCGGCTTTGGCTTTCGCTGGTACGATCTGGATGAGGCGTTAAAAGACGTCCTCGGGTAAACGCGCCGCATTTTTAATCCCAGGGGATTTGCCAGTCTCCTGGGACTCCCCTGATGGCCTGTCGCCCGTGGAAGCCATCTCGCAGTAATCCAATCTCCTGCCGCTGTTCCCTTATCACCGTGAAGCTCATTCCAGCTTCCTTTCCCGCTCTCTGTCATAACGTCCCGGTGTCTGTTTTTTCAGCACAACACTGTTGACAACCGTCAACACAACGTTCAGTATCAGAGGACGCATTGATGAAGGAACATCCGGATAAACACATCAGAGCCGCCATCGAATATGCCCGCACACGGGGGTGGATTTTTATCGCTGGCGGGAAGAGCGCGCACTGCTTCGGACGACTCAGGTGCGGGACGGCTAATCATCGTGAACATATGATGAGCATCTGGTCGACCCCTGCCGTTCCCGAGAATCACGCCAGGCAAATTATCAGGATGGTCGACCGCTGCCGTTCAACGTCGGCGGCTCGGTTTAATCATAAGGAGCGCAAACTATGACCCTCTATAACTTTACCCTAACGCTATCAGGCGTTAGCGCCCATACGCCAGGTCTTGAGGACGCGCTGCATCACGCCGGTTGTGCTGACGCACTGGTTTGTTTTTACGCCACGGCGGTGTATCTGGAATTCGATCGCGAAAGCGAATCGCTCGAACAGGCGATTCTGTCTGCCATCGATAACATCGAATCCGCATCGGAGCTGAATGCCCGGGTCGAGTCCGTCGACGCTACGCTGGTAGGCTTAAGCGACATAGCCGAACTCACCGGTCTTTCACGACAGGCCGTTGCCCTGCTAAAAGACGGGGCGCGAGGCTCCGGCAAATTTCCCGGCCCCGTACAGCGCGTAAAAGGCAACTCGCCGCTGTGGCGCTGGAAAACCATTGTCGGCTGGCTGGTCGCGGAAGCGAGAATTGCGGCGGACTCGCCGCTGGTGGCGCACGCAGAGGTCCTCGACAGCCTGAATCTGGCCCTGCAGCTGCGGGCCTCTCGCCAGAGCGAAACCGTGCTGCACTATTTTCACGGGCTCGACAAGCCGCTACCGACCTCACCAGCCGCCGGATAACCGCCGCCACGATCGGTACAGGATCATGTTATCCGGTACTTTCTGGTGTTAAGGTGAACCCACGATCCACCGTAATGGCCCGCTTATGATTACGCTAACCACCCCGCGCCTGCTGCTCTCTCCGTTCACCGAATCCGACTGGCCCTTTTTCCTGCGCCTGCGTAGCGATCGCCAGGTGATGCGCTTTATGGGCCCCATTCTTGACGAGACGGCGCTGCGAAACGTGTTCGATGCGCGCCGTGAAGCATCCGGCGTATTCGTGTTACGCGATAGCCGCGGCGAGGCTCTTGGCGATATCGGCCTGCGCATCAGTAGTAAGAATCCGCACGAAGCCGATGTCGGCTATGCCCTGCTGCCTGAGGCGCAGGGGAAAGGCTATGCCAGCGAAGCGCTGAAGGAGATTTGCCGCTACGGATTTACCCGGCTCGGCATCAACGCGATTAATGCGTGGGTCATCGGGGATAATTCAGGCTCTTCGCGGCTGCTGGAAAGACACGGTTTCCGGCGGATCCAGATCCTGGAGAAGGCGTGGCATCTGGACGGCGTTGACTACGATGACTGGATCTATCGCCTGGAGCGCTGATCCTGCCCCGGCAGAGTATATCTACCCCGCCGGGGAGAGCGCGAAATTTACTTCAACGAGCCTTTGAGGAACTGCTGCAAACGCGGGCTTTTCGGATTACCGAAAACCTCATCGGGATGACCTTCCTCTTCAATCTTGCCCTGATGGAGGAAAATAACGTGCGAGGAGACGTGGCGGGCAAAGCCCATTTCATGCGTCACCACCACCATCGTTTTCCCCTCTTCCGCCAGCTGCTGCATGATGCGCAGCACTTCTCCCACCAGCTCAGGGTCGAGCGCGGAGGTCGGTTCATCGAACAGAAGGACTTCAGGCTCCATCGCCAACGCACGCGCAATGGACACGCGCTGCTGCTGACCGCCAGAGAGATGCACCGGATATTTGATCTGCTGACGCTCGTCGATGCCGACTTTCGCCAGGTACTTTTCTGCCCGTACCCGCGCTTCCTGCTTACTTAGTCCCAGCACCTGGATGGGCGCTTCCATGACGTTTTCCAGCACCGTCATATGGCTCCACAGGTTGAAATGCTGGAATACCATCGTCAGACGGGTGCGCAGCAGGCGCAGCTGGTTTTTATCCGCCACCTTGAGCTGACCATCCTTGTCGCGAACCAGGCCAATATTCTGCCCGCTAACAACAATCGTGCCTTCGCTCGGTTTCTCAAGAAAGTTAATACAGCGCAAAAAGGTACTTTTACCGGAACCCGATGAGCCGATGATACTGATAACGTCCCCGGCTTCTGCCCGCATCGAGACACCTTTCAGTACCTCATGCTCGCCGTAACGTTTATGGAGATCGATAACGTTTAATTTATTGTCGGACATGGCGTTCTCAGTGCGTCGAAGAAGGTTTTATATGCTGCAGCCAGCGCTTTTCCGCCTTGCGGAACAGGCTAATCAGCACATACGAGATAATTAAGTACAGCACCGCGGCAATGCCGAAGGCGGTAAACGGCTGATAGGTCGCCGAGTTAATATCACGAGCAATTTTCAGCAGATCCGGCACCGTGGCGGTAAAGGCCAGCGCGGTGGAGTGCAGCATCAGAATCACTTCATTACTGTACGCCGGCAGCGCGATGCGCAGCGCGGAGGGTAGAATAATGCAGCGATACAGTTTGGCCGATGAAAAACCATACGCCCGCGCCGCCTCAATCTCTCCGGCGGGGACCGAACGAATCGCCCCGGCAAAAATCTCCGTCGTATAGGCGCAGGTATTCAGCGTCAGTGCCAGCACCGTACAGTTCAGCCCGCTGCGGAAAAAGGCGTTCAGCAGCTCGGTGCCTTTGACAATTTCCAGCGTGTACATACCGGAGTAAAACACCAGCAGCTGCACGTAGAGCGGCGTACCGCGGAAAATATAGGTAAAAAGCCAGATCGGAAACTGAATGTATTTATTGCTGGAGACGCGCCCGATGGCGAGAAAAATCGCCAGCACGCCGCCCATAACCACCGAGGTGATTAACAGCCACAGCGTGATTGCGACGCCGGTAAAGCGGTAGCCGTCGGTCCACAGCAGGGATTTCCAGTACTCCTGAATAATCTCAATCACAGGTCAGCCCTCTTCACGCCCACGGTATAACGGCGTTCAAGCAGCAGCAGCACACCATTGGAAATCGTTGTAAATACGAGATAAATCAGGCCGCAGACGATGGCAAAATAGAAGGGCTGCCAGGTACTTTTCCCCGCCAGCTGCGTCGCTTTAACCACATCCTCCAGCCCCAGCAGCGAAACCAGCGCCGTGGCTTTCAGGATAACCTGCCAGTTGTTGCCGATCCCCGGCAGCGCATAGCGCATCATCGCCGGGAACAGAATACGCCGGAACGTCTGCCCGCCGCTAAAACCAAAGGCGGTCGCCGCTTCGATATGTCCTTTCGGTACCGCGAGGAAAGCGCCACGAAAGGTTTCCGTAAAGTACGCGCCGTAGATAAAGCCCAGAGTGATAATGCCCGCAATCATCGGGTCGATATCAAACTGCGACATACCTAGCGCATCGGTGAGAGCGTTCAGCGCGATCTGCAGCCCGTAGAAAATCAGCAGCATCAGCACCAGATCCGGCACGCCACGAATTAAGGTGGTGTAACCTTCAAATACCAGCGCCAGCGGTCGATTGCTCGATAGCTTCGCGCCAGCGCCAGCCAGACCAATCAGGACCGCCAGCACAACCGAACTAAGGGCCAGCTCCAGCGTGACAAGAGCGCCCTGCAATATTACCTGTGAAAACCCGTACAGCATGCTGTCTGCCCTGTCTATCATCGACCACCGCGCGCTAAAATACGCGCGGTGGCGTACGCGTGATGGTTAGTCGCCGTACACGTTAAAATCGAAATATTTTTTCGCCAGCTTGTCGTAGGTGCCATCTTTGCGCATTTCAGCGAAGGCTTTGTTCAGCGCTTCGCGCAGCTCGTTGTCCTCTTTACGCAGGCCCATGCCGGTGCCGACGCCAAACAGCTTTTCGTCCTTAATGGACGGGCCGCCGAACTGATAGTCTTTCCCTACCGGCTGCTTGAGGAAGCCTTCACTTGCGGCCACTTCATCCTGGAACGCAGCGTCAATGCGGCCGGCGGTCAGGTCGGAATAGATATTGTCCTGACCCTGATAGGAGACAATCTCAATCCCTTTTGGCGCCCAGTGTTCGTTGCCGTAAGTTTCCTGCGTTGTGCCCTGCAGCACGCCGATACGCTTGCCCTTCAGGAGGGTAAGATCCGGCGTAATATCGCTGCCCTTTTTCACCACCAGGCGGGAATCGGCGGCATAAAGTTTGTCGGTGAAGGCAATTTCCTGCTGGCGTTTTTCAGTAATAGAAAGCGAAGACATAATCGCATCGATTTTCTTCGCTTTTAAAGATGGGATCAGCGCATCCAGCGGGTTTTCAATGAAGGTACATTGCGTATTGATGCGCTTACACAGCTCTTTGGCCAGATCGATGTCAAAACCAATCAACTCACCCTGGGCATTTTTCGATTCAAACGGGGCATAAGTTGGATCTGTACCGATACGAACCTTTTGCGGAATGGCTGCGAATACCGTGGAAACGCTGGAAAGGGCCAGCGCTAAAGAAAGAGACAACGCCAGTTTTTTCATAACTATCCTCAACAAACTGTCATTCTAATGGGTTTATTAGAAGTACTTAAGCCAGTTATCGTGCCACTTTTCTCCCCGATAAGGCAAAACATTCTGCGCCGGGGAGCAAATTTTTTCGCATCAGAAACGCTTAACTATGCAATTTTTGCACCAAAATGAGACGACGAGACGACCAATGCACCAATAAGGGGCATAGATAGCTATCGCGAATCTAAAAGGCCCGGTATACCGGGCCAGCAGCACGCTTAGTCACCGTAAACGTTAAAGTCGAAGTACTTCTTCGCCATCTTGTCGTAGGTGCCGTCTTTACGCATTTCACCCAACGCTTTGTCGAAGGCGGCTTTCAGCTCGCCGTCCGTCTTGCGCAGGCCAATGCCGGTGCCATCACCGAAGAACTGTTTGTCTTTTACGGAAGGACCGGCAAACGCGAAATCTTTGCCGGCAGGCTGTTTGAGGAACCCTTCGCTGGCGGCCACTTCATCCTGCAGCGCGGCGTCGAGGCGACCGGCGGCGAGGTCAGAGTAAATCAGGTCCTGGTTCTGATAGGCCACCACATCAACGCCTTTGCTGCGCCAGCGTTCGTTGCCGTAAGACTCCTGAGTCGAGCCCTGCAGTACGCCAACGTGTTTGCCTTTCAGCGATTCCAGCGTCGGCTGGATGGTGGAGCCTTTCTGCGCAATCAGGCGGGAGTCTGCGGCATAAAGCTTGTCAGAGAAGGCAATCTCCTGCTGACGTTTTTCGGTAATCGATAATGAAGAGATGATGGCGTCAATTTTCTTCGCCTTCAGCGACGGGATCAGTGAATCAAAATCACTCCCTACCCAGGTACATTTTACCTTGATACGCGAACAGAGTTCATTGCCCAAATCGATGTCAAAGCCGACGAAATCACCTTTGGCATCCTTAGAGGAAAATGGCGCGTAGGTGGCATCGGTGCCGATGCGGATGCTTTGCGGCAGAGCTGCAAAGACGCTGGAAGCACTGCTAATTCCCATAATTAAAGAGAGGGCCAGGATCGTCTTCTTCATACAATACCCTTAAGTGTCGTGATGTTGTTATGCGGTGCGTTGTTTAGTTATGTGTAGTGCCGACGTATCCTGCAGTTTTTGTGCCATTTTCTCAGTGCGTGCTGGAAACAGCGTTAAATTTGTTAATATAAAGTTGCAGAATTGTCTTGAAAGGGAAGATAGCAGTATTAACGGAGAAACCGCAGCGTCGAAACGCAAAAAAACAAATTAAATGTTGAGGATTTGATCGGGGCGACAAAATTGCACCATCGGGGCGCAAAGAATCATAAAGCGCACTATTTTAGCGCGCGCCTATGCCCCTTGCCAGCGAGCGAACAGGTCCTGCGGCAGAGTGATATCGAACTGATCGATGACGCGATTGACCGTCTGGTTGATAACGTCGTCCAGGGTTTGCGGACGATGGTAGAAGGCCGGAACCGGCGGCATGATAACCGCGCCCATTTCCGCCGCCTGGACCAGAAGGCGCAGGTGTCCGAGGTGGAACGGCGTTTCGCGCACACAGAGCACCAGCGGGCGGCGCTCTTTCAGCACCACGTCCGCCGCCCGGGTCATCAGGCCATCGGTGTAGCTATGAACAATGCCTGAAAGCGTTTTCATCGAGCAGGGTAAAATCACCATCCCGGCCGTTTTAAACGAGCCGGAAGAGATGCTGGCGGCGATATCGCGGGCATCATGGACAACGTCAGCCAGCCCCTGAACTTCACGCAGCGAATAGTCGGTCTCAAGGGCCAGAGTCTGCCGCGCCGCCTGGCTCATGATCAGATGGGTTTCAACATCCGCGACATCGCGCAATACCTGGAGCAGCCGCACGCCGTAAACGGCACCGCTGGCGCCAGAAATTCCAATGATAAGTCGTTTCACGATGATTGCCCCTTCTGCTTAGTGTCGCAGACTTTGCCGGATTATAGCACCGGACGCAAGTTCGGTGGCCCGCTAACCGGGGCCCGAAAAACAAAAAGCCCGCAGTCTGACGACGGCGGGCTTTGACAACAAAGGCGTGGTTTAGCCTTCGTTATGCATCTCTAAGTTTTCCACTTCGTTCTGACGCTGCACCGCTTTAGCATCGTCGTTACGCAGGGAGTCGAGATAATCGAGGTACTGCTGATCGACGTCCTTAGTGACGTACACACCGTTAAATACCGAACATTCAAACTGCTGAATATCTGGATTCTCGGCCCGCACGGCGTCGATCAGATCGTTCAGATCCTGGAAGATTAGGCCGTCAGCGCCGATGATCTGCCGAATTTCGTCAACTTCACGACCGTGGGCAATCAGCTCGGTGGCCGTCGGCATATCGATGCCGTAGACGTTCGGGAAGCGAATCTCCGGCGCAGCGGAAGCCAGATAGACCTTCTTCGCGCCCGCTTCGCGCGCCATCTCGATAATCTGTTCCGAGGTCGTGCCGCGAACGATGGAGTCATCGACCAGCAGGACGTTTTTATCACGGAACTCGGCGCGGTTAGCGTTGAGCTTACGACGTACTGATTTACGACGCAGCTGCTGGCCCGGCATGATAAAAGTACGGCCGACATAGCGGTTTTTGACGAAGCCCTGACGATAAGGCTTGTCGAGAATACGGGCAATTTCCAGCGCGATATCGCAGGAGGTTTCCGGAATCGGGATGACCACGTCAATGTCCAGATCTTCCCATTCGCGGGCAATTTTCTCGCCCAGCTTAGTCCCCATATTCACGCGAGCGCTATAGACGGAGATCTTATCGATGAAGGAGTCCGGACGGGCAAAATAGACGTACTCAAACAGGCACGGGTTGCTGACCGGGTTCTCCGCACACTGGCGGGTAAACAGCTGGCCTTTTTCGGTGATGTACACCGCTTCTCCCGGCGCAACGTCGCGCAGGAACTCGAAGCCCAGAGTATCCAGCGCCACGCTTTCGGAGGCCACCATGTACTCGGTACGGCCGTCGCCAATATCACGCTTGCCCAGTACCAGCGGGCGAATACCGTTCGGATCGCGAAACGCAACCATACCGTGGCCGATAATCATCGCCACGCAGGCATAGGCGCCACGAATCTGCCGATTGGTCGCAGCAATTGCCGCAAAGATATTGTCGGCTTCCAGCGGATAATGGCGGAAGTTATCCAGCTCGCTGGCGAAAATATTGAGCAGAATTTCAGAATCGGAGGTGGTGTTGATGTGGCGGCGTTTTTCTTCAAACAGCTTTTTACGCAGCTCGTGAGCGTTGGTCAGGTTACCGTTATGCGCCAACGTAATGCCATACGGCGAGTTAACGTAGAAAGGCTGAGCCTCGGAGGCGCTGGAGCTGCCAGCCGTAGGGTAACGGACGTGGCCGATCCCCATGTTGCCCTGCATACGCTGCATGTGGCGAGCCTCAAAAATATCGCTCACCAGCCCGTTTGCCTTACGCAAGCGGAAGCAATTATTTGCATCAATGGTGATGATGCCTGCGGCATCCTGGCCACGATGCTGAAGCACCGTTAACGCGTCATAAATCGACTGGTTTACCGGCATAACACCGGCGATACCGACAATACCGCACATACGTCTTTTCCTCGTTCAGCTACATCCCAACGCTTATGCTTTGGGCAAGAAACTTGACGAGCTCTGCAGATAGTCAAAAAACCATCTGATAACGAAACTGAACTGCGGGATAAGCTCCGACTTTTGCCAGTCTTCGCTTTTCGCCATACCGGTAAAACTATCGAGAAAGAACAGGATCGCAGAGACAATCAGCACGCCACGAAGGGCGCCGAAGCAGATCCCTAACACCCTGTCGGTACCCGACAGGCCGGTTTTCTCTACCAGTGCGCTAATCACGTAGTTAACGATAGCGCCGACGATAAGCGTTGCGATAAACAGTATCGCGATAGCAATCCCATTGCGGACCATTTCGTCTTCAAAGCCCGTGAACCAGACAGCCAGGTAAGTGTAGTAATGACTGGCAACAAAGAAAGCACATCCCCAGGTTACCAGCGATAACGCTTCACGAACAAAGCCGCGGATCAGGCTTACCAGACAGGAAAAACCAATCACCGCAATAATGGCGTAATCAATCCAGACCATATACATCCTACGATTTTACGCCCTGTCGTCCGGTTCGGGGCGCATTCTAACAGAAAAAGAAAACGTTTGCGTAGGGATTTCCGTGCCCTACAGAAATAAAAATGGCGCTGAAAAAACATTCAACGCCATGCTACCTTTTGCCTCTGCAGGGCGCGTCAGGTAAGGGATTCAGCCCCCCGTTCACCGCCAGCGAGCCCGACGCCCGCTGACCTGTCCGACCTTAACTGCGCCAGGGCGATCGTCTCCCGACCCTGCATCAATATCGGCGTTCTCCAGCGCTATCAGGCTGAATAGCAAGGCTAGTTTGGACTGTATCCCATCACCACACCGCTCAGACCTGACAGCTGCTTCAGATCGCCAAGCTGGCCTTTCAGCTTATCTTTCGACGCATCAGGGCCAACCAAAATTCGGGTGATTTTCCCCTGCACCGGCGTCGAAGGCGACGTGTAAACCTTGAACCCGGAGGAGCGCAGCTTACCGACAATTTCATTTACCTTGTCCGCATTCTTCAACGCCCCCAGCTGCACCACGTAGGCTCTGCCGGTTGGCGCAGGAATTTCAGCAGGCTTCGGCGCCGGCGTCTGGGCGGCAGTCTGCTGCTGCTGCGGCGGCTGAGGCTTATCGACCGGCTTAGGCTGCGGCTGCGGTTGCGGCTTCGGCTGAACCTGAGGTTTTGGCTGCGGCTTGGGCGCGACAACCGGCTCCTGAACATCATCGAAGCTGTTACTGTTCACCGGGATGCGCGACGGATCCAGCGACGGCGCCGCCGCATTGCCGGCCCTCACCTCTTCTGCCGCCCCTTCCGGAGGCTGAGCAGGCAAGGCCTGAGTTGCCGCCGGTAGCATGTCAGGCTCATCGCGATCGCCCGGCTTCGGCACCAGCGGGATCGCCGCAAACTCATCCTGATAGTGTTTTTTCTGACCGTCAAGCAGCCCTGGAAGGATAATGACTCCCAGCGCCACCAGCACAATCGTCCCGACTAAACGGTTCTGAAACTTACTCGCCACCGATTCTCCCCGCGTCTATTTCTTCCATTACATGCGCCACCGTGTGGAATGAACCACACACCAGCACCGTATCTTCCGGTCCGGCATCGGCCATGGCCGCATGCCATGCCTGAGCGACGTCCGCGCAGGCTCGCCCTGTACGCAAATGCTCCAGCAGCTGTTCCGCCGTTGCCCCACGCGGCCCTTCCAGCGGCGCGCAGTACCAGCAATCGACTTCAGCCGTCAGGTTTGCCAGCGTACCGGCAATATCCTTATCATGCAGCATACCAATAACCGCCAGCACGCGCCCCGTTTTCGGCAGGCTTTTGAGACGTCCGGCCAGATAGGCCGCCGCATGTGGGTTATGGGCAACGTCGAGGATCACGCGCGGCGTTTCGCCAATTATCTGGAAACGCCCGGGTAGCATCGCCTGCTTAATGCCGTCGCGAATCGCCCGTTCGTTCACCGCCAGCCCGCTGGCGCGCAGCGCGGCCAGCGCCGTAGCCGCATTCGGCATTGGCACCTGAGGCAGCGGCAGCCCTGCCAGCGTCCCCTGCTCGTCGCTGAAATCCCACGCCTGCTCGCCGGTAACATAGCGCCAGTCAAGGTCACGACGGCGCAGCAGCGCGCCTTTTTCCGCCGCAACGTCGGCAATGGTATGAGGCATATCCGGCTCACCGACGATAGCCGGCTTGCCTGAGCGGAAAATACCGGCCTTTTCGCGGCCGATGCTTTCGCGATCCGGCCCCAGCCAGTCGGTATGATCGAGCGCAATGCTGGTCACCACCGCCACGTCGGCATCAACGATATTTGTCGCGTCAAGGCGACCGCCCAGCCCAACCTCAAGGATAACAACGTCCAGCTGCGCCTGCTTAAACAGCCACAGTGCGGAGAGCGTACCGAACTCAAAATAGCTCAGGGATATTTCGCCGCGCGCCGCTTCGATTTCAGCGAAAGAGGCGGTATGCGCCGATTCTGCCAGCTCCTCTCCCTGCACGCGTACGCGTTCGGTATAGCGCACCAGATGCGGTGAACTGTAGACGCCGACCCTATAGCCCGCCGCCATCAGCACCGACTCCAGCGTACGGCAGGTGGTCCCCTTACCGTTGGTGCCCGCCACCGTAAATACGAACGGCGCAGGTTTCACTACCGCCATCCGCCCGGCAACCTCGTTCACGCGCGTCAGCCCGAGATCGATAGTTTTGCTGTGCAGATGCTCCAGATAAGAAAGCCACGTAGCCAGGGGCGACGTGGCCTGAGGAATAGGTTCTTTTTCCATGATGTCCGCAAGAGTTAACGGTAAATACGCTCATCTGTCAGCACGCCGCGATGCGGCCAGGTCAGGATGATGTCGCGTAGTTATTTGAATATAAAAAAAGGGCAGCACCGTCAGGCCTGCCCTCTGCACTATCAGGCCTCTGGTTCCTGATCCGGTACCGGCGGCACCGCGTCGCCTTCATGAGAAACCTCCGGGCATGGCGCCGGGAGATTCATCAGCTTCGCCAGAATACTGGCCAGCTTCAGGCGCATTTCAGGGCGACGTACGATCATGTCGATCGCCCCTTTTTCAATCAGGAACTCGCTGCGCTGGAATCCTGGCGGCAGCTTTTCGCGTACGGTTTGCTCGATAACGCGAGGGCCGGCAAAGCCGATCAGCGCTTTCGGTTCCGCGATGTTCAGATCGCCGAGCATCGCAAAGCTCGCCGATACGCCGCCCATCGTCGGGTCGGTCAGCACGGAGATATACGGTAAACCGCGCTCCTGCATTTTCGCCAGCGCGGCTGACGTTTTCGCCATCTGCATCAGCGACATCAGCGCTTCCTGCATGCGCGCGCCGCCGGACGCTGAGAAGCAAACCAGCGGGCAGTTGTCTTCCAACGCCTGCTCAACGGCACGTACGAAGCGCGCGCCCACCACCGAGCCCATCGAACCGCCCATAAAGGCGAATTCAAAAGCAACGGCGACAACCGGCATGTCGTACAGCGTGCCCTTCATAACCACCAGCGCATCTTTCTCACCGGTCTCTTTTTGAGCCGACGCCAGGCGGTCTTTGTATTTTTTCGAATCGCGGAACTTCAGCACATCTTTCGGCTCGAGCTCGCTTCCCAGCTCCACAAGGGAACCTTCGTCCAACAGGCTATGCAGGCGATTACGCGCCGACATACGCATATGGTGATCGCACTTAGGGCAAACCTCCAGGTTGCGCTCCAGCTCTGCGCGGTACAGTACCTGACCGCAGCTGTCGCACTTGGTCCATACACCCTCAGGAATGCTTGCCTTGCGGGTGGGAGTTATATTGCTTTTAATTCGTTCAATCCAGCTCATTGATAACCTTTCTGCCTGAACCTGGTCGATGCCAGTTTTGTCGTAAGGGGCGCATAATGCCATTTTTGACCCTTACAGACCATGAATGTTGCACATTAAATCATAACATCCCGTCACATGGGATAAAAAAGTGGTCGTACCGCTCACACTTCAATCTGCGGGCGGAGGCGCTCCCCCCCGCAGAAGATTACGCTACAGAGGCTATTTCGACTGCTTCGCCGCCGCGCGCTTGTGGCGAATGATTTCAATCACCCCCGGCAGCACGGACAGGAGAATAATCGCGACAATCAGCAGCTTCAGGTTTTCCTGGACGATCGGCAAATCGCCAAACAGGTAGCCTGCATAGGTGAACAGCAGCACCCACAGCAATGCGCCAACCACGTTATAGGCCGCAAAATGACGATAGGACATGTGGCCCATTCCCGCCACAAATGGCGCAAAGGTTCTGACAATCGGCACGAAGCGAGCGAGGATAATGGTTTTGCCGCCGTGACGCTCGTAGAACGAGTGGGTCTTGTCCAGATAGCTGCGGCGGAAGATTTTAGAATCAGGATTACTGAAGAGCTTTTCACCGAACAGCCGCCCGATGGTGTAGTTCAGGGCATCGCCGACAATCGCCGCGATAACCATCAGCACCACCATCAGATGCACGTTCAGATCGTTAGTCGGCAGCGCTGACAGCGCGCCGGCAACAAACAGCAGCGAATCTCCCGGCAGGAACGGTGTGACCACCAGACCCGTTTCGCAAAACAAAATCAAAAACAGAATGGCATAAACCCAGATACCGTACTCGGCAACCAGTTCGGCCAGGTGTACATCTATATGCAGGATGAAATCAATTAAAAAGCGAATCAGGTCCATACCGTTTGAGTCCTTAATAGCAATACGTAAAATCCTTCACGGCGTATCCAGGCGGCCGAACGGTAGCTCCCGGGCCACCTCAAGAGGCAAGCCCGGGGAAACCAGCGCGGCCGGCAGCGCGGCAGCCTGAAGGATGAGGCGTATACGTCAGTCCGCCAGAAACAGCGGGCCCATCGGCATCACCGGCAGATCGAAATGGGCCGGATAGTCGACCGACACCAGATACAATCCTTCGGCTTTTGCCGTCGCGGCGGCTAGCTTCCTGTCTTTTGCCGCCAGAAGTTCTGCAATCCAGCTCTCTGGCTGGTTACCGGCCCCCACTTCCATCAGGCTGCCGACAATGTTCCTTACCATATGATGTACAAAGGCGTTTGCTTTGATATCGACCACCACATATGCGCCATAACGGGTGACGCTAATGTGCTTAATGTTGCGCCAGGGCGTACGCGACTGGCACTGCAGCGCGCGGAACGAGGTAAAATCATTCTCGCCCAGCAGGCACTGCGCCGCACGCTGCATCCGTTCGGCATCCAGAGGCTGGTGATAATGAGTCACCCCCTGGCTTAACACCGCCGGGCGCAGCCGATGATTATAGATAACGTAGCGGTAGCGGCGCGCCGTTGCGCTGAAGCGCGCGTGGAACTCTTCCGGCACATGTTTAACCCACCGCACGGCAATGTCACCAGGCAGATTCGCATTCACGCCCAGCGTCCAGGCCGCGTCTTTACGCAGCGCACGCGTTTCAAAATGCACCACCTGTCCGGTGCCATGAACGCCGGCGTCGGTGCGGCCCGCGCAGAAGACGTTAATCGGTTCATTCGCCACCTGCGAGAGCGCCTTTTCCAGCTTCTCCTGCACGCTACGCACTTCGTTCTGCCGCTGCCAGCCGTAATATTTACTGCCGTCGTACTCGATGCCCAGCGCGATTTTACAGACCGGCTGCTGCTCCATCTCAGACATCAGTAAAAATACTCCTGCACCAGCCTCTCAGCGGTTTTCACCGCCATCAGCGCGCCGCCGAAGCGGACGTTGTCGGCAACGGACCAGAACTGAATCTGCTCCGGCATCCCGTAATCGTTACGCACGCAGCCGACGGAGAGTTGGCTGGTGCCGGAAGCGTCGCCAACCTGAGTCGGAAACTCGCTCGCTTCGGACAGCTCGATATCTTCGCCGCGTACGAAGGCATCGCGCGCCTCTTCTGCGGCCAGCGGACGCATGGCTTCGAAATTAACCACCTGCGCATGGCCGTAGAATACCGGCGACTGGACCACGCTTGCGGAGATCATCAGCCCTTCATCCTGGAGGATCTTCCGTACTTCGTCGACGATACGCCGCTCTTCCAGCACGCTGCCTTCACGATCGGGCAGAATGGGCAGCATGTTGAACGCCAGCTGACGACCAAAGTAATCATCTTCATCAATCGGCATGCCGTTGAGCAGCTTAGCGCTCTGCCCCGCCAGCGCGCTGACGGCTTTTTTACCTTGGGCGGAGACGGAGAGCAGGCTGGTGACCTGAATACGCGACAGGCCGCCTTCATCAATCAGCGGCTTCAGCGCGGCCAGCAGCTGGCTGGTCAGGCTGTTGGCAACGGCAATAACGTTACGATTGCGATAATCAGCCAGCACAAATGGGTTAACTTCCGGAACCACCAGCGGGACGTCCGGCTCCAGCGCGAACAGGCCACTCAGGTCGATAACCAGACAGCCAGAGTTAGTCGCCTCATCAACGTAGGCCGCCGTGGCCTCGACGCCGGCGGCGAAAAAGGCCAGCTGGGCCTGAGTCCAGTCAAACTCCGCGGCATCCTGTACGATGACCGACTTACCGTTAAAACGCAGATGTTCGCCCGCGCTTTCGTTACGCGCCAGGGCGTAAATATCACCCACCGGGAACTGACGTTCAGCAAGGGTTTCGAGCAGGGCTTCGCCGACGGCGCCCGTTGCGCCTAGTATGGCAATATTCCAGCCTTCAGACATGGTGGTTTACTCCAGGAAAAAGCGACCCTGCAGGAGTATCCAACAGGGTCATTAAGAAGATATTAACGAACAGGGTGATGTATGGCATTAAAGCCGAGCTGCCGCAACAGCGTCGCCGCCTGCTCATCGCTGCACTGTACGTATAGCGAAGACCATTCACGGCGTTCCTGGTAATTTTTGCGCAGCTTGTCAAATTCGCCCGCAGCACCGGCCACTTTTCGCAGCGGCGCATCGTCGCGGCGCACATCATACACCAAATGGACCAGCCTTTTCAGAGTTGCCTGATCGAGCGCGCCGTGCAGGGTGATACGGCCAAACTCCGGCGCCGGCAGCAGGGTATCCAGCGCCACCTGCTGCGGATGACCGATAAACGCGCTGTAGGCTTCAAACACCTGGGTCGTCCCGCGCGCTTTCCCTTCAAGGGTATAGCCCGCAATATGCGCGGTACCGATATCCACGCGATCCAGCAGCTCAAGGTTAAGATCCGGCTCCGGCTCCCAGACGTCAAGCACGACGCTCAGCGGCTGCCCGACCTGCAGGCATTTCAGCAATGCGCCGTTATCAACCACCGGACCACGGCAGGCGTTAATTAACACCGTTCCCGGCTTCAGGCGGCCGATCAGCGCCTCATCCGCGAGGTGCAGCGTCTTGTATTGCCCTTCTTTATATAAAGGCGTGTGGAACGTCAGCACATCGGCCTGTTGAACCAGCTCGTCAAGGCTGCGGAAATCGCCTTCATCGCCGCGATCCGCGCGCGGCGGATCGCACAGCAGCGTTTTGATCCCCAGCGCTTCAAGACGTTTTTGCAGGCGTCCGCCGACGTTGCCCACCCCCACGATCCCGACGGTACGATCGGTCAGCGCAAAGCCATCGCGCTCGGCCAGCATCAGCAGCGCCGAGAAAACATACTCAACCACCGCAATAGCGTTACAGCCCGGTGCGGCGGAAAAACCGATCCCCGCCTGCTGCAGCCACGCCTGGTCGACATGATCGGTACCCGCGGTCGCGGTTCCGACAAACTGAATAGCCTTGCCGGCAAGCAGCGCTTCATTGACTTTAGTGACGGAACGGACCATCAGCGCGTCGGCATCGGTCAGCGCTTCAGCCGGAATTGGGCGGCCGGGGACCGCCCTCACCTCGCCCAAACGGCTAAAAAGCTCACGGGCATAGGGCATATTTTCATCAACGAGGATTTTCACGGTTCAGTACCTGTCTGAGAACGAGAGTAAACCGGGGAAGTGTGCCATAATCTCGCCGCCAGGAACATCATCACCGGCCTCAGTACAGTAATACGGAAAGGATTAATCATGACACAACCCGTTTCAGGTATGTCCGATCGCCCTCCGGGGACGGCTCCCTCCGGCGCTTCCGTCGCCGGGGAGCTGTCGCTTACCACCCAGCAACGCACCGTTCTCGAGCGATTGATAACGCGCCTGGTGGCGTTAACATCGCAGCAGAACGCGGAAGTGTGGGCCGGAATCAAGCACGATCTGGGACTCAAGGGCGATGCGCCGCTGCTGGCATGCCACTTTGCCGCCGCCGAAAGTCACCTGAACCAGCGCCTGACCGTTGCGCAGCAAAACCATCACCATCGTCAGACTCTGGCGCAGCTCGGCGAGCTGCTGAATCAGGGCAACAATCGTCAGGCGGTGAGCGATTATATTCGCCAGCACTATGGGCAAACCGCGCTACACGCGCTGACCCAGCAGCAGCTTGAGAACGTGCTGCAGCTGCTGCAGAACGGCCGGCTGTCGATTCCGTCGCCCCAGCAGCGTCAGCCTACGCTGCGCCCGCTGCTGCCGGCGGAGCACAACACGCTGAACCAGCTGGTGACCCGTCTTGCTGCCGCAACCGGCGAGCCAGGTAAGCTTATCTGGCAGTCGATGCTGGAGCTGTGCGGCGTGAAAACCGGCGAGCTGATCCCGGCAACGCATTTTACCCCGCTCTCCTACTGGCTTCAGGCGCGGCAAACGCTAAGCACCCAGGCCAGCCCGACGCTCAACTCGCTGCAGGCCGCGCTGAAACAGCCGCTTGAAGCGCAGGAGTGGCAGAAGATCGCCGATTTTGCCCGCCACAGCTGGCACGTGACGCCGCAATCGGTGCTGAGCTCCAGCCAGATACTGACGCTGTTGAACAAAGTCTTCGTGCTGCGCGTGGCGCGAGCCCAGGAGACGCTGGCTATCCCATCGCTGCGGTCGGAACCCACTCCGCTCTCCGCACGGCTCAAAAAACCGTGGTTTATCCTGCTGGCGCTGGCAGCGGCGGCGCTGCTGTGGCTGATGATTGCATAGCTCTTAGCGCAAGAAAAACACCGCCGATACGCTGCGTAAGGCGTTAAAGACGCTGGAGGAGGATGGTTTAATTGAGCGCCGTCACGGATCCGGGATCCTGGATCAGAAATAAACATTTTCAGGCCTCGGTCACGCATTTAAACAGTTTTACTAAAATAGCCCGGAATGAAGGTAAAACGCCCTCCAGTCAAATTATCAAATTTGCATTACAGTCGGCATCAGAGGAAATAGCTAAAGGCCTGCAGCGACAGCACGGAGAGCCCGTCTATATAAAAAGGCTACGCTTTATCGACAATATTGCGATGCAATTAGAAGAGACCTGGCTCTCGGCGACGCGTTTTCCTGACCTGACGATTGCCATATGAAAAAATCGAAGTTTGCGTATATTGAAAATGAATGCGGGATCAGAACAGACGGATGCTACGAATCCATAGTCCCCATTCTTCCCTGCCCCGTGCTGGCTAAACTGTTACATATCAGCATTAATGATCCCATCATCCGCATGCAGACCCAGCCGATAGACGAACAGCACCAGCCTATCGACGACTCAATCCTCTATACCAATATGTTTGAGTTTCAGGTGAAGTACTATCTTCCGCGCAAGGCGGCCGGCCCTCATTCACCGCGGGCCGAGCCATAAGCCTATTTTCGTAACGATACCAGGGTGACGACAATCCCCAGCGCGGCGCAGACGGCCGCCGCCAGGAAGACGGACGGGTAGCCCAGGGACGTCGCCAGCAGTCCGGCAAGCGGGCCGCTAATACCGTATGAGATATCCTGAAATGCCGCATAGCCGCCCAGCGCGGTGCCGCGCACCTGCGGCGGAACGCGTTTCACCACCTCCACGCCCAGCGACGGGAAGATAAGCGAGCAGCCGCAGCCGGTCAGCGCGGCGCCAGCTAAGGCGACCCAGGCATCCGGAGCCAGCCACAGCAGCGTCAGGCCCGCGGCCTCAATCAGCAGCGAGACCATCGCCACCTTCACCCCGCCGAAGCGATCGGGCATCCAGCCGAACAGGATACGCATCAGCACGAAGGCGCCGCCAAAAGCGGTCAACGTAAAGCCGGCCATCGCCCAGCCGTTGCTGGCAAAGTAGAGCGAGACGAAGGTGCCAATCACCGCAAACCCGACGCCCTGCAGGGCGAGGCCAATCCCCGGACGCCAGATCATACCGACCACGCTCCACAGCGACGGGCGCTCGCCGCCGTGAGCCGGAACCTTGCGGACCGTGCCGTTAATCGCGAGGGCCAGCAGCGGCAGCGCCATAGTGACGCAGGCCAGCACCGCAACGCCGTAGTGCGTGTAGATCAGCAGCCCCAGCGGGGCGCCAGCCGCCAGCGATCCATAGATGGCCATTCCGTTCCATGACATGACTTTTCCCGAACGCGTCGGCCCGACGAGGCCCAGCCCCCAGCTCAGGTTACCGGTTAGCAGCTGGCTCTCGCCAAAGCCAAGGATCAGGCGGCCCAGTACCAGCAGCGCGAATTTCGCCACAATCGACACCGGCAGCAGCGCCGCCAGCAGCCACGCGGCGCCGGCCAGCGCGCAGGCCAGCATGCCCTGCAGTACGGAGCGTTTAGCGCCGTACTGATCGGCGAGGCGACCGGCGTAACCTCGCGTCAGCACCGTCGCCAGAAACTGTATTCCGACGGCGATGCCGACCATCGTGTTGCCAAAACCGAGCTCATGGTGCACGAAAAGGGGGATCACCGGCAGCGGAAGGCCAACGGTCATGTAGGTCAGAAATACGGAGAACGTAATGCGAAATAGCGAAATATTCGCGGAAGAGGGATCTGTTTTTTCTGTCGCTGCGGACATGCTTTACTCCAGTTCGCAGAGTAAGACGAGGTGAGTGTGCCTCCCTGCGCCAGGCTCTCTCAATAATGCAAAAAAGGGAGCCAGCCGGCTCCCTTTTCAATTACTGACTGACTATGCGTCGTGTTTACGCATCACCAGGGTGGCATTGGTGCCACCAAAACCGAAGCTGTTGGACATAACGGTGGTCAACGCACGTTCAGTCGGCTTAGTCACGATGTTCAGGCCAGCGGCCTGCTCGTCCATCTCGTCGATGTTGATGCTTGGCGCGATAAAGCCGTGTTCCAGCATCAGCAGAGAGTAGATAGCTTCCTGTACGCCTGCGGCGCCCAGCGAGTGGCCGGTCATCGCTTTCGTTGCGGAGATAGCCGGGCTGTTATCGCCGAAGACTTCACGGATCGCACCCAGCTCTTTCACGTCGCCAACCGGAGTTGAGGTACCGTGGGAGTTCAGATAATCAATCGGGGTATCAACGCCCTGCATCGCCATGTGCATGCAGCGAACGGCACCTTCGCCCGATGGGGCGACCATGTCGGCGCCGTCGGAAGTTGCGCCGTAGCCGACGATTTCAGCATAGATGTGCGCGCCGCGCGCCAGAGCGTGCTCCAGCTCTTCAACCACAACCATCCCGCCGCCGCCAGCGATGACGAAACCGTCGCGGTGCGTATCATAGGTACGGGACGCTTTGTCCGGAGTTTCGTTATATTTGGTGGACAGGGCGCCCATTGCGTCGAATTCGCAGGCCATTTCCCAGCACAGCTCTTCGCCGCCGCCGGCAAAAACGATGTCCTGTTTACCCAGCTGAATCTGCTCTACGGCATTGCCGATACAGTGTGCGGAAGTCGCGCAAGCGGAGCTGATAGAGTAGTTAACGCCGTGGATTTTGAACGGTGTGGCAAGGCAGGCTGAAACGGCAGAGGCCATCGCTTTAGTCACGACGTACGGGCCAACGGCTTTCAGGCCACGCGGGCTACGCATCGCGTCTGCGCCAAACACCTGATATTTAGAAGAACCGCCAGAACCGGCGATCAGACCCACGCGCGGGTTATTTTGATAAACCTCTTCTTTCAATCCAGCATCTTCTACGGCCTGCTGCATTGAGAGGTAGGCGTAGATAGAAGCATCGTTCATAAAGCGAACCACTTTACGGTCGATCAGACCGGTGGTATCCAGCTTAACGTTGCCCCATACGTGGCTGCGCATACCTGAATCTTGAAATTCCTGAGAGAAAGTGATCCCTGAACGTCCTTCACGCAGAGATGCTAGGACTTCCTGCTGGTTGTTACCGATGCTGGAAACGATGCCCAAGCCAGTAATCACTGCACGTTTCATTCAATACCTCTGTAAGTCGCACTATTTTAAGTTTCGAGTCGCACAATAGCGTACACTTGTACGCCGAACAAGTCCGATCAGCCATTTTGTGTATAAATTTGCGCCTCCCGGCACACATCGTTAAGATCGTTCTACGCCTTGAGATTCGAGTAACTTACGTGAAACAAAACGCCATACAACCTGCCAACCTGGAATTCAACGCTGAGGGTACACCTGTTTCCCGAGATTTCGGCGACGTGTACTTTTCCAATGACAACGGTCTGGAAGAGACCCGCTACGTCTTTCTCGGCGGCAACCGCCTCGGTGAACGCTTTCCCACTCATTCACACCCGCTATTTGTGGTTGCTGAGAGCGGATTCGGCACCGGCCTCAACTTCCTCACGCTGTGGCAGGCGTTCGACGTTTTTCACCGTGACTCCCCCGAAGCTACCCTGCAAAGATTACATTTCATCAGTTTTGAAAAATTTCCGCTCACCGCCGCCGATCTGGCCCTGTCCCACCGGCACTGGCCGGAGCTGGCCCCGTGGGCGGAGCAGCTGCAGGCCCAGTGGCCGCTGCCCGTTGCCGGCTGCCATCGACTGCTGCTCGATGACGGCCGCGTGACCCTGGATCTATGGTTCGGAGATATCAATGAGCTGACCCTTGAGCTTGATGACTCTCTCAATCAGCAGGTCGATGCCTGGTTTCTCGACGGATTTGCTCCGGCAAAAAACCCGGATATGTGGACGCCTGAACTCTTCGCGGCTATGGCCCGGCTGGCGAAACCGGGCGGAACGCTGGCAACCTTCACCTCCGCAGGTTTTGTCCGTCGCGGCCTGCAGGAAGCCGGCTTTACCATGCACAAGCATAAAGGTTTTGGCCGCAAGCGAGAGATGCTTATCGGCGAGATGAGCCGCGAGCTGAACCTGCCCGCGCGCGCGCCGTGGTTCGCCCGCACCGCCGCCGATAAGCGCGAAGTGGCGATTATCGGCGGCGGGATTGCCAGCGCCCTGCTGTCGCTCGCGCTGCTGCGCCGCGGCTGGCAGGTGACGCTCTATTGCGCCGACGATGCGCCAGGCGAAGGCGCATCCGGCAATCGTCAGGGGGCCCTGTATCCGTTGCTCAGCCAGCACGACCCGGCTCTGGCCCGCTTCTTCCCCGCCGCATTTACCTTCGCGCGCAGAATATATGATGCGCTGCCGGTCACCTTCGACCACCAGTGGTGCGGAGTGACGCAGCTCGCCTGGGATGAGAAAAGCGCGCAAAAAATCGCCCAGATGCTTGAGCTCAATCTGCCGGCGGAAATTGCCGTTGCCGTCAGCGCCGAAACGGCGGCGCAGGCGACCGGCGTGGAGACCGGCTGCGGCGGGATCGCCTATCCCTCAGGAGGCTGGCTCTGTCCGCAGCAGCTGACGGCCGAACTCTTCGCGCTGGCGGCGACCCGCGGGCTGCGCGCGCGCTACGGTTTTAAGGTGGAGACGCTCACCGCCGATGGCGACGGCTGGCAGCTGAACCAGCGCCAGCAGCATGCGGTGGTGGTACTGGCGAACGGCCATCAGCTAACCACCTTCAGCCAAACCGCGCAGCTGCCGGCCTATCCGGTGGGCGGACAGGTTAGCCATATCCCGACGACGCCGGGGCTTTCTCAGCTGCGTCAGGTACTGTGCTATGACGGCTACCTGACGCCGCAAAACCCGCATAATCAGCGGCACTGTATCGGAGCCAGCTATCATCGCGGGCAGACGGAAACGGCTTTCAGCGCGGAGGATCAGCGGCAGAACCGTCAGCGTTTGATCGACTGTTTCCCCGATGCCGGGTGGGCCCAGGAGGTCGATACCAGCGCCAACGAAGCCCGCTGTGGCGTACGCTGCGCCACCCGCGACCATTTGCCGATGGTAGGCAACGTGCCGGACTATGATGCCACCTTGACCCGGTACGCTCTGCTTGCCGGGCAGAAGGAGGATGCGCCGTCTGCTCCGGTGCATCGCAATCTTTATCTTCTCGGCGCGCTGGGATCGCGCGGGCTGTGCTCCGCGCCGTTAACGGCGGAAATTCTGGCGGCGCAGATGAGCGGGGAACCGCTGCCAATGGATCGCGAAACGCTGGCGGCGCTCAATCCCAATCGGCTATGGGTGAGGAAACTGCTGAAGGGAAAAGCGGTGAAATAACCCGTAGAGGTCGCCCGGATGGCATTATCCGGGCGATTCCCCGACCTCGCGACGCTCGGCCGGGGCTATCGTGCAGGCGGTACGGGCTGTTTACCGTTTTGCCTGCTGGTACAAATTATCCCACATATCCTGAACGAGGATCTGGTCCGGCGGCGAGAGCTCTCCCGCGCCAATCGCTTTTTCCAGACTATGGACGACCCGGTCATTGATCGCTTGCGCCGAGTGATCGTCTCCACCTTCCAGCTCGGCTACCGCCAGCGTCAGGTGGCCACGCAGATAGCCGCCGGCAAACAGTTCATCATCACTGGCGTGGTCTACCATTTCGTCGATTAGCGCCAGAATGCGTGATTCAAACTCCGCGAGCATTGTCTTTCCTCTTCTAGTGTAAAGCGTGGCCTTAGTGCAGGTCTTCCGGCCACGGAAATTGTTCTGCCGTCAGTGGCGGCGTTTGATAATATTTTTGTAATGCCTGAATAAATCGCGCCGGACGTTCCGGGATCCCCTGCTCCAGATAGCTCATGACCTGGGCATGGACCCGCCGCTGAAAGGCAATGCGATCGGGCTCGACGTCCCCTTCCAGGTTGTCGCAGCTGACGTTAAACGGGAAGCCCGCCGCCACGCAAAACAGCCAGTCAAATGCCTGGGGTTTCACCTCGACGTCTTCAAACTGACGCTGCGTCATCGCATCGCGGCCATCCGGGCAGTACCAGTAGCCGAAATCAACCAGTTCACGACGCGCTTTCCCGGCAATGCACCAGTGCGAAATTTCGTGCAGGCCGCTGGCATAAAAGCCGTGGGCAAAGACGATACGGTTAAACGGTACGTCCTTATCAGCCGGAAGATAGATCGGTTCGTCGTCGCCTTTAATCAGACGGGTATTAAAATCGTCGGCGAAGCAGCCGTCAAAAATAGCGATCAGCTGCTGATAATGGTGTTGCTGTTGCATTAATTCATTCCCAACCACTGCAGGATTTCCGCCCCGTGGCTGTCATAAAGAAGTTTCGCGCTCATCACTGCGGACACGACCACGATCATCGGCCGAATCAGCGATTGCCCTTTGCTCAATACCAACCGTGAGCCAGCGCGGGCGCCAATAAACTGCCCTGCCAGCATCACGAATCCAGTGGCCCAAATCACTTTGCCGCCAATAATAAACAGCAGCAGCCCGCCAATATTGGAGGTCGCGTTAAGCACCTTCGCATGGGCGGTTGATTTTGCAAGATTGAACCCGGCCAGGGTAACAAAGGCCAGCGCGTAGAACGAGCCAGCGCCCGGGCCGAAAAAACCGTCATAGAAACCCACGCAGCCGCCGGCGACCAGCGCGAACGGCAGGCCGTATAAGCGACGCTGGCGATCGTCCTCGCCTAATTTTGGCATCAGCAGAAAATAGAGGCCAATGCCGATAATCAGCAGCGGCAAAATCTGTTTGAGGATATCGGACTGCACGTGCTGCACCAGCAGCGCACCGCCGGTGGAGCCGATAAACGTCATCAGAATATTAAGCTTCTGATCGGCGAGGTTCACCACCTTGCGGCGGATAAAATAGAGTGACGCGGAAAGCGAACCGCCGCAGGCCTGCAGCTTGTTGGTCGCCAGCGCCTGCGCCGGAGGGAGTCCCGCAGCCATCAGCGCCGGGACGGTCAACAGCCCGCCGCCGCCGGCCAGGGAATCGATAAATCCGGCGAGAATGGCGACGAAGAAAAGCACTACCAGTACCGTGGGCGAAACCATAAACAGGTCGATAAAACTATCCATTAAAGAACGTGCTCATCCAGTAGCGCCTGGCAGGAAGGCGGCAGCGGAGGCGGCGTCTTCTTCACAGGAGAGGTTGATCCGGGTTTCGGAGGTTCGAACCAGCTTTGCAACTCTGCACCGCAGCCATCGCCGGCAGGCGGCGGCGCCTGCTCTTCGCACTCCAGGCTTCCGGCAGGACAGCGCAGGCGAACATGCATATGCGCACGATGCTGGAACCACGGGCGAACTTTATGCAGCCAGTCGCGATCGCTTCCGGCATCGAGGCATAGCTGCTGTTTGATCGCCGGGTTAACGAAGATGCGCGTGACTTCGCTATCTTCTGCCGCCAGCTTGATCAGCTGGCTAATTTGCGGGCTCCACCGCGCCGGGACAACGCGCTTGCCGTCGGCGGAAACCAGGTCCAGCGCCTGCGGCTTCAGCAGCTGCGCCGGGCTCCAGCGCATCTGCGGCAGCTGGAGGAAAATATCGACATCCAGGCCGCTCTGATGGCTGGCGTGGCCGCCGTTAAAACGCCCGCCGGCGGGCATTCCCATATCGCCAATCAGCATCGTGCCCATTCCCCGACCGTGCACCTGATTGCTCAGGCGCTGGATAAACCGGACAAGATCGGGATGGCCGAAATAGCGGCGCTGGTCGGTACGCATCACCTGGTAGTTTGCCGAGTTCAGGGGCAGCGCCTGGGCTCCCACAATGCAGCCGTTGGCAAAAGCGCCGATCGACTGCGCGCTGCCGCCTATCGGCTGAGTGATTTTTTGCCACGGCGTTGCCGCAGAGCAGGCAGAGCTGGCCAGGAGCGCCAGCAGAGCGATAACGGTTTTTTTCATCGATTACCAGCGTGGAATTGATGTCGTCACGTCGCCGTTTTGCGCGCGTTGACGCATAAAGTGATCCATTAACACGATCGCCAGCATCGCTTCTGCGATCGGCACCGCGCGAATCCCCACGCACGGATCGTGACGCCCTTTGGTGATCATCTCAACTTCTTCGCCAAAGCGGTTAATGGTATGCCCCGGAACGGTGATGCTGGAGGTCGGCTTCAGCGCAATATTAGCGACAATCTGCTGACCGCTGCTGATGCCGCCGAGCACGCCGCCCGCATGGTTGCTCTGGAAACCGGCTTTGGTGATCTCATCGCGGTTTTCGCTGCCGCGCAGCTTAACCACCTCAAAGCCGTCGCCAATCTCAACGCCTTTCACCGCATTTATGCTCATTAGCGCGTGGGCAATGTCGGCATCCAGGCGGTCGAATACCGGCTCACCGAGTCCCGGAGGCACGCCATCGGCTACAACGGTGATTTTTGCGCCAATCGAGTCGCCCTCTTTTTTCAGGCCGCGCATCAGCTCATCAAGCGCTTCAATTTTATCCGGATCGGGACAGAAGAACGGGTTCTGTTCAACCTGCTCCCAGTCTTTAATGGCCAGCGGGATATCTCCCATCTGGGTCAGGCAGCTGCGGATGACGATGCCAAACTTCTCCGCGAGGAACTTTTTGGCGATCGCTCCTGCCGCAACGCGCATCGCGGTCTCACGCGCCGACGAGCGTCCGCCGCCGCGATAATCGCGCAGGCCGTATTTCTGCTCGTAGGTGTAATCCGCGTGGCCGGGACGAAAAACGTCTTTGATAGCGCCGTAGTCCTGCGAACGCTGGTCGGTATTCTCAATCAGCAGGCCAATGCTGGTGCCGGTGGTGACGCCCTCGAATACGCCGGACAGGATCTTAACCTGGTCCGGTTCGCGACGCTGGGTGGTATAGCGCGAGGTGCCGGGACGGCGACGATCCAGGTCGTGTTGCAGATCGGCTTCGGTCAGCGGGATGCCCGGCGGTACGCCGTCGACGATGCAGCCCAGCGCCAGGCCGTGCGACTCGCCGAAAGTGGTTACGCGAAAGAGTTGTCCAATTGTATTTCCTGCCATCACGGCTCCGTCATGTTTGCGTGTTGTTTTTAGTCTTTATAAATACCGAAATGCACCCGTGCGGCGATCAGCTGCGGTTTGGTCAGCATAAACACGCCGTCTCCGCCGTTATCGAACTCAAGCCAGGTGAACGGGACATCCGGGTACTGCTCAATCAGATGTACCATGCTGTTACCGACTTCACAAATCAGAATACCGTCATCGTTGAGGTAATCCGGGGCGCAGGCGAGGATGCGGCGGGTCAACTTCAGACCGTCGCTGCCGGAGGCCAGCCCGAGCACCGGCTCATGACGATATTCACCCGGCAAATCGGACATATCTTCTTCATCGACGTACGGCGGGTTGGTGACGATCAGGTCATATTGCACCTTCGGCAGGTCGCGGAACAGATCCGAGCGAATCGGCGTAACCTGATGAATCAGCCCGTGCTCTTCCACGTTTTGTTCGGCCACGGCCAGCGCGTCAGGGGAGATATCCACCGCATCGACTTCCGCTTCCGGGAAGGAATAGGCGCAGGCGATGGCGATACAGCCGCTGCCGGTGCACATATCCAGGATGTGCTGCGGCTGATGGTCGATCAGTCCGGCAAACTGGTTTTCGATAAGCTCGCCAATCGGAGAGCGCGGCACCAGCACGCGTTCATCGACGTAAAACTCATGGCCGCAGAACCAGGCTTTGTTGGTCAAATAGGCGACCGGAATACGCTCATTGACGCGGCGAATCACGCGCTCAACGATGCGGTGTTTTTCGCTGGAAGTCAGACGCGCAATGCGCATGTCTTCCGGGATGTCCAGCGGCAGGTACAATGAAGGCAGCACCAGCTGCACCGCTTCGTCCCACGGGTTGTCGGTGCCGTGACCGTACCAGATATTCGCCGCGCTGAAGCGGCTTACCGCCCAACGCAGCATGTCCTGAATGGTTTGCAGCTCATTGACTGCTTCATCAACAAAAATTTTATCCACGCCATCCTCCAGGACACGCTCTACTGTAAATTCGGCGGCTAGTTTGCCATGAAGACGGCGATAAATCAGCATTCTTACGTCAGGCTGAGGGGGAAAAGTACGTTTTGCTTGCCTGGATGTACTCCGGGTCGGGTAAACTAGCGCAAAGAAAAGATGAGAGTGGGCAATGAAAAAGAAAACATCGCTTAGCGTGGAGGATCAGACGCTGTTCCGTCAGCTCATGACCGGCACGCGTAAGATTAAGCAGGACACTATCGTTCACCGCCCGCTGCGCAAGAAAATTACCGAAGTGCCGCCGAAGCGTCTACTTCAGGAGCAGGCCGACAACAGCCACTACTTTTCGGATGAATTTCAGCCGCTGCTGAATACCGAAGGGTCGGTAAAATACGTCCGTGCGGACGTGAGCCACTTTGAGTTGAAAAAACTGCGGCGCGGGGACTATTCGCCAGAGCTGTTTCTCGACCTGCACGGTTTAACTCAGCTGCAGGCAAAGCAGGAGCTGGGCGCGCTGATTGCCGCATGCCGCCGGGAACACGTGTTCTGCGCGTGCGTGATGCACGGACACGGGAAGCATATTCTCAAGCAGCAGACGCCATTATGGCTGGCGCAGCATCCGCATATTATGGCCTTCCATCAGGCGCCAAAAGAGTACGGCGGGGACGCCGCACTGCTGGTGCTGATAGAGATTGAAGAGTGGCAACCGCCGGAGCTTCCGTAAACGTCGGCTCCGGGGGGTGATTAGATAGCTTTCGCCATCTTCAGGTTGCAGGGGCTCATCTGCCAGTTGAATTCGCCCTTGCCGTTGGCATCGAGCGTCACGCAGGCAATGGCCGATGTGGTGAACATCGGGGGCGTCTCTCCCGGGCACAGCTCTGAGACGAGGTACCCCACCAACGGCAGGTGAGAAACGACCAGCGCCGTTGCCACACCTTCATTTGCCAGCGCCTGAAGATAGGCGTTGACCATGCCAACATCGCCGCACGGCGTCAGCTCCGGCATGACGTCGACGTCCTTCGGCAGGTTCATGCACTCTCTTACGATATCCAGAGTCTGTTCCGCACGCAGATAAGGACTCACAAGAACCCGCTCAATATCTACTTTCTGACCTTTCAGCCAGGTTGCCATCAGACGTGACTCATCACAACCGCATGCGGTTAAGGGACGAACCGAGTCACTGGCTGCATCGAGGGCAGCGTCGCCGTGACGCATGATAAAAACTTGCATATTGCACCGCTTTTGTTAACCAGAAGCACCGTAGTCTTACCCGCGCAGATAATACGCAGTCGACCCGGTGGCCGGGCATTGTGCCTGATCCATCCAACGAATGAAACGCTGTTTTTTACCTCAGTGGCGTAAGTATAGTCAATGTTTGTTGACAAAATAGCCAACCGACAGCGTCATTCATCGTCGGATTTATCTTCTTTGACCAGAACTTAGGTCGTCCGTTCGCCAGCGGGCCAAAATGTTGCCCCCTGCTCGGCCATGCGCAATAAATTTTCACATGGCGTAAAACGCGGGCCGTACTGCGCGGCCAGGCGCTGCAAAATTGCAACCACTTCACCCGCACCAGATTTATCCATATAGCGGAATGGACCGCCAAGAAACGGCGGGAAGCCAATACCAAACACGGCGCCGATATCGCCATCGCGTGCGCTGCGAATAACCTGCTCATCGAAGCAGCGCGCCGCTTCATTGAGCATCATCATCACGCAACGTTCAGCCACCTGCTGCGCCGACAAGCGCGCCTGCGGGGCAGAAACCCCCAGTAGCGAATAAATTGCCGCATCGGGCCGTTTTTTGCTTGTACGCCCTTTTTTCTCATAAAGATAGAAACCGCGTCTATTTTTTCTGCCTTTGCGATCGTCATTCAAGATCGCGTTAATGATATTTGCAGGCGGGCTAAAACGTTCTCCCCATGCCGATTCCAGAACGGGAATAATTTTGGTGCCGGTATCGATGCCAACCTCATCGAGTAGCTGGATGGGACCTACCGGAAAACCGAATTTAACCAATGCGTTATCGATATGCTCAACGGGTTCGCCCTCCGTCAGTAAGCGCATCGCCTCGTTGATGTAGGGAGCGAGAATGCGGTTGACGTAGAAGCCGGCTTTATCCGCCACTACGATCGGCGTTTTGCCCTGCATTTTTGCCAGCCTGACCACCGTGGCGATGGCCTGCGGGTCCGTATGCTGATGCGGGATAACCTCAACCAGCGGCATTTTTTCAACCGGGCTGAAATAGTGCAGGCCAATCACCCGCTGAGGCCTGCTGGCCTGCGCCGCGATCCCGGCGATCGGCAGCGACGACGTATTGGAGGCAAAGATCGTCTCCGGGCCGCAATGTTGTTCTATTTCGGCGACCATTCGCTGTTTGAGCGCCAGGTCCTCGAATACGGCTTCGATCACCACGTCCCGGTGGGCAAATCCTTGATAATCCGTGGTCCCGGAGATCAGCGCCAGCTGGCGATCGCGCTCGCCGGCACGCATATAGCGGCGGCGTACCTGCTTATCCAGCAGCTCCCAGCTGTACTTCAACGCATGGTTAATCCCGCTGGCCTGAATATCCTTGATTCGCACCGGCAATCCGCCTTTGCTGGCGGTAACCCAGGCGATTCCCCCGCCCATCAGGCCGCCGCCGAGCACGGCGATGCTGTTTAAAGGTCCTGCTTCAGCATCGGCGCCGCGATCTTTCTTCAGCTCGGTGCTGGCGAAGAAAATGGAGCGTAGCGCCTGCGATTGCGGCGTCATCGCCAGCTCGCCGAAGGCCTTCGCCTCTTCGGCGTAGCCGCTGCTACAGCCATGTGCCAGCCCGTTCTCAATGACCTGCAGAATTCGCCTGGCGGCAGGATAGTTGCCCTGGGTCTTCTGCTGCGTCTTCTTCGCCACCAGGCGAAACAGCAGGCTACGTCCTAACGGGCCGGCGAGAACGCGCTCGCGCATTGGCATATTGCGACTCGCCGGACGCCCTTTCAGCGCCAGCTCCACTGCCGTTTGCAGTAAAATAGCGTGCGGTACCACATCGTCCACCAGCCCGGCCTTAAGGGCCTGTCGGGCGCGCAGCTGTTTACCGGTGAGAATCATCTCCAGCGCGCTGCTGACCCCAATCAACCGCGGCAGCCGCTGCGTGCCGCCGGAGCCCGGCAGCAACCCCAGCTGCACTTCAGGGAGGCCAAGACGGGTTTTATCATCATCGCTGCAAACTCGCCCGTGACAGGCCAGCGCCAGCTCAAGGCCCCCGCCGAGACAGGCGCCGTGGATGGCGGCGATCGCCGGAATAGCCAGCCCGTGGATCTCGGCCATAATCTGCTGCCCCTGACGAGCCAGCGCCTCCGCCTCTTCCGCGCTGGCGCAGCGGGCAATCATATTGATATCCGCCCCGGCAATGAAGTTGTCCGCTTTAGCAGAAATAATCACCACGCCGCGCAGGGATTTGTTATCGCGGATCTGGCGGATGATAGACCGGACCTGGCTGCCAAATTCGGCCTTCAGGGTATTCATTTTTTCGCCGGGGGTATCAATGGTGATCACCGCCACGTTGTCCGGACGAATATCGAGAGTAAACGCTGATGCAGGAGTCATCACTCCACCTCCAGAATCATGGCGGCACCTAAACCACCCGCCGCACAGGCGGTGACCAGCCCAAACCCGCCCCCTCTGCGCCGCAGCTCATGCAGGGTTTGCGTTATCATCCTCGCGCCGGTCGCGGCAAAAGGATGGCCGTAGGCAATCGAGCCGCCGAGGACGTTAAATTTGCTGTCATCCACTTCGCCGGTGGCCTGCGAGCGGCCAAGCACCTCGCGAGCAAAACGATCGCTGGCCAGACACTTCAGATTGGCCAGCGTTTGCGCGGCAAAAGCCTCGTGCATGTCGATAAGGGTTAAATCGGCGAGGGTCAGGCCCGCCCTTTCCAGCGCCAAAGGCGTCGACCACGCCGGCCCCAGCAGCATATCCTGCTTAACGTCAATGGCGGTGAAAGCGTAGCTGCGCAGATAGCCAAGCGGGGCTAATCCCAGCTCTTTCGCCCGGGATTCCGTCATCATAATCACCGCCGCCGCGCCGTCAGTTAATGGCGTGCTGTTGGCTGCGGTGACCGTGCCGTGCTTGCGATCGAAGGCCGGACGTAACTTTTGGTAATCAGCGAGGGTAGAATTCTTACGAATATTGTTGTCGCTTGCTACGGGCTCGCGGAACGGCGGCGCGTAGGCGGTCATCACTTCAGCGGAGAGTTTTCCCTCTTCCCAGGCTTTGGCCGCCAGCTGATGCGAACGAAGCGCCAGCACATCCTGCTGCTCACGGGTGATGCCCCAGCTTTTTGCCATCTGCTCGGCGGTATCGCCCATCCGCAGCCCGGTCGAGTATTCGGCCACGGCGGGCGGCACCGGTAACAGATCGCGCAGGCGCAGGCGAGAAAACAGCTTCAGCCGCTGGCCGAGGGTTCGCGCCTTACTGGCATCCACCAGGGTGCGGGCCAGCTTTTTACTCACGCCGATAGGCAGCACCGACGAGGAGTCCGCGCCGCCGGCAATACCCGCACGGATCGTCCCCGCCATCAGGCTTTCAGCAACGTTGGCGACGGCCTGAAAGCTGGTCGCGCAGGCGCGACTGACGCTGTAAGCATCGGTGTGCACGCTCATGCCGGTGCCAAGCACGATCTCGCGCGCAATATTCGGCGCTTCCGGCATCTGAACCACCTGGCCAAAGACCAGTTGTTCAATAATCTGCGGGGGAATATCGCTGCGAGCCAGCATTTCACTGATGACCATTTTTCCCAAATCAATCGCGGGAACGCCGTGAAATACCGTTGCCTGACGAGCAAACGGAGTACGTAAACCGCTGACGATGGCAATGCGATCGCCCTGACGGGTGACAAGCGGTAGTGCCTGACTCATAACTCTCCCCTGTTAACCGATAAAACCAAGTGGTCTGACCTGATAACAGTTTTAACTAATTTTTTACATTAAGCCAATCGGAGAAGCAAAAAAGTGGGAGCCAAAACACATTGAAAGGAGAAGATAACGCCCCGCAGAAAGGGGGCGTCAGAACGGAATTAACGCAGGCCAAGCTGGAAAATCAGGGTTTCCGCTTCGCAGCAGAAGACAAAATCGATATCCAGCTGCACGCCGCCTTCAACATCGCTAAAGGTCGGGGTAATTTTGCACGGTTCAGATTCCACGCCGCGGGCTCTTTCAGTCAACGCCGCCAGCGTTTCGTCTGCTTCAGCGCGGTTGGCAAACACGCGGCTGTAGGAGGCGGTGCAATCGGTGTTGTCCATAATGGTGCCAACATCCATACAGCAGCAAACCGGGGTTTCATCTGCACTAACTTTACTCATCGTAGATTTCCTCTGTATATGCACGCAAGGTGCCAGACAATTAATAGGCTTATTTTACGCCCGGCCGAGGAGTGCCTCCAGTCGTTAATGATGACAACGGCGCTAAGTGACCGAAATCACACTTAAAAATGATCCAAAACAAGAATTACCCGAATCGGACACCCGAGTTGAGGGCAATTTTGCCGACTGGATCGCGTTTTTCGTATCACAATTGAAAAATCTCATAAACAAACTTGCAACATTTCATCTGGTCAGACCTATACTCAGCGCACTGGTCTGATTTCTCTGTCGTAAAGCAGACCCTACACTTCGCGCTTCTGTTACGGCATGTAACATAGTTTGAATAAAAATAACTCAATGAGGTTATGGGCATGAGCCAGAAAACCCGCTTTACCCAATCTGCCCTCGCAGTGGCTGTAGCACTTGTTTCCACACAGGCCTGGTCAGCAGGCTTCCAGTTAAACGAATTCTCTTCATCAGGCCTGGGCCGCGCCTATTCCGGTGAGGGCGCAATTGCTGACGATGCGGGCAATGCCAGCCGTAACCCGGCATTGATTATGATGTTCGATCGCCCAACGATGTCTATGGGCGCCGTATTTGTCGATCCCGATGTCAACATCTCGGGCAAATCGCCGACGGGCAGAAGCCTGAACGCCAATAATATCGCGCCAACCGCATGGGTGCCTAACTTCCACTTTGTGTCGCCAATTAACGAGCAGTTTGGTTGGGGGGCGTCGATTACCTCTAACTACGGGTTGGCCACCGAATATAACGACGATTATGCCGCCGGCAGCATGGGTGGCAAAACCGATTTAACCACCGCCAACTTCAACCTGAGCGGCGCCTATCGCCTGGACAGCCACTGGAGCTTTGGCTTAGGGTTTGACGCGGTCTATGCGAAGGCGAAGATCGAGCGCTTCGCGGGCGACCTGGGGCAGATTGTTGCGGGTTCGGGCGCCCTGCCGCCGCAGCTGGCGGGTCCGGTATCGCAAATTCCTTCCGATACGCAAATTGCGCATCTGAACGGTAACGCCTGGGGCTTCGGCTGGAACGCCGGTATTCTTTATGAACTTGATAAGAATAACCGCTATGGCTTCACCTACCGTTCTGAAGTGAAAATCGACTTTGACGGTAACTACAAGAGCAGCCTGCCGTCAGCGTATAACCAAATTCTCGGTAATTTCGGCCTTCCGGCGGGGACCAACGGTCAGACCACCAACGGTTCTCTGACGCTGAACCTGCCAGAAATGTGGGAGTTGTCAGGTTACAACCGCGTCGCACCGCAGTGGGCGGTTCACTATAGCCTGACCTACACCAGCTGGAGCCAGTTCCAGGAGCTGAAAGCGACCGGCAGCAACGGCGAGACGCTGTTCTATAAAGATGAGAGCTTTAAAGATGCCTACCGCATCGCGCTCGGTACCACCTATTACTACGACGATAACTGGACCTTCCGTACCGGTATCGCCTTCGATGATAGCCCGGTACCGGCCTCCAACCGATCCATCTCCATTCCGGATCAGGACCGTCTGTGGCTGAGCGCGGGTACCACCTACGCCTTCAATAAAGATGCCTCTGTTGACGTGGGCGTATCCTACATGCATGGTCAGCACGTAGAAATTAAAGAAGGTCCTTACACCTTCCGTTCTGAAGGCAAAGCCTGGCTGTACGGCGCGAACTTCAACTACCGCTTCTGACAAGCTGCCGGCATAAAAAAGGGTGAACATCATGTTCACCCTTTTTATTTATATCACCCGATTACTGCGAGTCGATATCTTTCAGATCGCCCTGAATCGCCTGGGCGTTCGGATTATCTGCCGGCGTGAGCTTACCGCCGTTGGCGATAAAGTCATGACGCTGGAAGTAGGCTTCACGCACCAGGATATACGGATCTGAAGACTGGCGCAGCAGGCCATCGGAGTCCAGCAGCTGGGCTCGGGTCTCAACCCCTTCAACCGCCCATTTACCGATAGACATCGGCCAGGTCAGCCAGGAGAGCACCGGATACAGCCCATCAGCCATATCACCGCCTTCATCACGCAGCGTAAAGCTACCGTAGAACGGCAGCTGCACGTATGGGCCATAGCCGACGCCGTAGTGACCCAAGGTGCTACCAAAGCGATGCGGTTCAACCCGCTGCAGCTGCGGGTTCGCCATCCCGGCGACGTCAATCAGGCCGCCCATCCCGAGGAGAGTGTTGAGGAAGAAACGGGTAAAGTGCACCATACCTTTATAGGGATCGCCCTGCAGGAAGTAGTTTGCCATCACCGCCGGTTCTTCAAGGTTGCTGGTAAAATTACTCAGCCCATTACGCGCTGGCTGCGGGACATAGTCGCGCCATGCCACGGCTACCGGACGCAGAACGTACGGGTCCACCACGTTAAAGTTGAAGTTGAACATCGTACGGTTAAACCCTTCAAGCGGGTCTGAACGCCCCTGCGGCCGATCGCCAGAGCTGGAACTGGCACATCCCACCAGCAGTGTGGCGCCGAGCGCAAGCGCCGACAGGCGATAATTCATAGGTGTGTCTCCCTGTTAATTTTGGCTATCACTGTGGGTCATCCGGGGACTGCAGCCTCCATGAAGATATCGCCCGAAGCAAGGTGCACTCTGGTGCCTGCTTTCAGCATAGCCCTCTTTGGTATAAGTGTTGCGTCCTGATTCTATACATATTTTGCAATATTCGTATTGCTATTCTTGCCATTGCACAAAAAATAGGATGTTCACCAGCGCCGTACGCGAAAAATATCTCTACGCTTATGATAATGAAAAATCATCGAGGGAAATGGCATGACCCCACCCCCAAAATCGCCCGATCGCCACGACAGTGCAGAGATGGAGGTTGAGAGCGACGAGAAACAGCAGGGCGAGGAAATAGAGGTTGATGAGGATCGTCTGCCCTCACGCGCCATGGCTACCCATGAAGAGATCCGCCAGGAGGGGGAAAAGGAGCTTGAGCGCGACGGCATGGCTCTGCTTTGGTCAGCGGTCGCCGCGGGCCTGTCGATGGGCGCCTCGCTGGTCGCAAAAGGAATTTTTCACGTTCATCTTACCGACGTAGCGGGTGGGTTCTTACTGGAAAACCTGGGCTACACCTTCGGTTTTATCATCGTTATCATGGCCCGCCAGCAGTTGTTTACCGAAAATACCGTGACCGCCGTGCTGCCGATCATGCATAAGCCCACCCTCGGTAACCTCGGGCTGTTATTACGGCTGTGGGGCATCGTGCTGGCGGGCAACCTCATCGGCACGGCAATCGCCGCATGGGCCTTTGATGTCATGCCAATATTTGACCCGGCGACCCGCGACGCCTTTGAGAAAATCAGCCTGAAGGTAATGCAAAACACGCCGGGCGAAATGTTTGCCAACGCGATTATCTCCGGCTGGCTGGTGGCAACGATGGTGTGGATGTTCCCCGCCGCCGGAGCGGCAAAAATCGTGGTCATTATTATGATGACCTGGCTTATTGCGCTCGCCGATACCACCCATATTGTAGTTGGCAGCGTCGAGATATTTTATCTGGTCTTTAACGGCTCGCTACCGTGGCAGGAGTTCATCTGGCCTTTCGCCCTGCCGACGCTAGCCGGCAATATTTGCGGCGGGACGTTTATTTTCGCCCTGCTCAGCCATGCCCAGATCCGCAACGACATCAGTAACGAGAAAAAAGCGCGGGCCAAAGCTAAAAAAACGACCTAAGTGGCGATAGATTAAGCAGTCAGCCGATAGCTGCTTAACCTGTAAGGAAAAAAACGCTATAATCCCGCCGCTTCGTCCCCTTAGTTAAATGGATATAACGAGCCCCTCCTAAGGGCTAGTTGCAGGTTCGATTCCTGCAGGGGACACCATTTCGAGCTCTCCTGATATCTACCGAATTCGATAAAATCCCCTGATGGCCGGCAAAAAGCGCTTAACCTTGGGTGTAACGTCTACCCGATTCAGCGCGAATCAACAAACATTTGGCAGGCCGATCCCGTTCAATCTCCGGCGAGCCCCAAAGTGCCCGGGAATGCGCATCAGATAACCCAGAGACAATGCCTGAACCATCGGGCTTTTATCAGTACCGCAACATATAGAAAAGCGTGAAACGCCGGAGCTTACAAACAAAGTGCGCCAGTGTTGTAGTGAGGTCTTTCGCTATGCAATTGTAACAGGGCGGAGCGAATACAGCTCAGCGACCGATCCTGCTAGCGCGCTACAACGAGATGAGAAGATTGGGCGGCACCAAACAGATGCCCGGCGATCCGTTTGGCGGTGTTATCTGATTGAGTTTCGCTGGGTGGCTTTGCCGCTGAAAAACGCCATCACCTGTCAATCTGTTTTGTAATGCACGCCTTTATTTTCTTTTTTCTGATCAACAGGATCGCTGAACCAATGATGGATATAATGATAAATCCCCCTCCCATCACCGCAAGAGCTAATCCTTTAAAGAAGTCACCGACGTTACTCCTGATATTATTATTGAACTTACTTTTCAGCTTGCCTGAATACCAGTCAAATAACGACTGGGAGTATTGATAACGTTTGAGCCCCAGATCCACGCCCGTTTGAAAGCAGTCCTCGGCACATCTTTTCAGGCCAATTGTCTTAAAAATCTCGAGCGCGCGGTTATGGTCGTTAACAGACATGAAATACTGAACCAGAGCATAACGTTTATCACTGGAAGTAATATCCACCTGTAATAAATCAAGTAAAATCCTGGCATCATTTTTCGTTAATTTATGGTTAACGGCCTTTTCGTAATAATACCAACTACTGACAAATGCATCACCAGGATATTTTTTATACATAGCATCCAGGTCAGGTTTAATATTGGATATGGCGTAAGTCAGCGTAGAGTAAATATCTTCCACCCGAACTCCATTAAATGGAGTGTAGTACGAAGGGCTGAAGTTCTTTTCGTAAAAATCATGGCTAAGCTCTGGTACTTCACCCTTGTTATTTGATGATGTAGTTTCCCAATATTGAAAATGCCCGGTGCTATCCTTCCAGGCAAAAAAAGCATGAGATGGTGCATATATAATGTAAGCATCAATACCATGCAGATGAGCCGCATCCATCAACAGGTAAGTATTGGTATCGCAATCGGAACGATTTAAGGCATAGTTGTTTGATACCTCGATAGCGGGTGTGTAATAAAAATGTTGTCCGATAAGATGACCGGCACATGACACAAATGCCGCATTTCCATTATCGGAGCCATCAGATTTACATTGCCGGCCCACATTATTAAGATATTGATTAACTTTAGCTGTCGCGATTCTGGCGATAGTGTCATCAGCAATTCCCCGCAGACGATCGCTTACAATCAATTTGTGGGTGAGTAAATTCATGTCAAGATTAACATCAGGCAATATAGTGAGAGCATTATACTGTCGCTTATAAAAATCCTTTTTATAATCTCCCAGGTTTTTAAGGGACGAAAAGGCAACGGCGTAACTGATAAAGACAAAAAACAATCCAGCAGCGAAGCTTAGACACATTAACAACCAGTAGATTTGGCACTTCGATCGTTCGTTTATGAACTTGACTTCCCTTATTCTCATATTCATTCTGTTGAATCCGTTGATGGTAAATTATTTTTCACGCTCAATATATCGTATTAATTTCAGTATTCCGCCCAGCGTTCCTTCCGGTGTACAACATCCGTTACGCCACCTTAAATTTGTTAGCCATTCATTCAAACCTGACAGACAAGCCAGCTATATACGGGCAAGCCTGTACCTGAGGGCATAAGCAGGATATTGCAAAGACCGTAGCGCTATCGGGTCTTACATGCGGGTTGTTATATCGAGATACTGCTGCTTCAGGTGGCGTAACAGGACCCACCCTTCGGGCATAAACTCGGTACCGTAGCGCACCAGCCCAATACCTTTAAGTTCAGCATCAATGGCATAGCGCAGTTCACCGGGGACCTTTTGTTCCAGAAGGACAACGGCTATTTTTTTCAGACGGGGCTCATATTTGAGTAAGACGGCAGCTAATGTTCCCATTAGCTCATGGGCCGTACCCGGCATCCCCTGGAGAATTTTAGCCATATCAGGCAAGCCGTAGTCCGGCAGGTGCGCCAGCGTCCCGCACGGCAGTTAAGGATACGCTGCATGTTATCCAGAACTGACAGGATGACCTGTTCTGCTCGCTGACCTGATGCAGGTCGAGGCCGCCTGTAAAGTTGCCGTAAAGAGTTTCATACAGTGACGGACGGGGGGCTCATTCATCTTTCAGCGCCTTCAGGATCAACCGGTTGTTTCCCGCTTCGATAACGCGGGCTTTATCCGGGTCGAGGTCGTCACGGCTCAGCACCACACGCCAGGTATTGTTCATTTGGTCCGGCGACATAAACATGCCGGCCACAGCCACATACTGCGCATTTTCATCCATCGGCATATCCACCATCACCGCCCCACCCGGCTGCAGGCGAATATCTTTCTCCGCCACCAGGTCTGCTTTGATGGCCCGACCGTCAGCCTTAAACAGTGACGGGTAGTCCGTCGTATCGAAGGTTTTGCGCTCCTTGAGCTGGTAAATGCGTACGACGGTGGACAGCGCCACCCCGCCATCATTGTGGTTCACCGCCTCACGGGCCCGAATGTCGAGGCGAAGAGTTGTTACCTGTTTATAAAATATCGATTTGGTTACAGCAACGGTGCCATCCGTGACTTTCTGGGTCAGGCCACAGCCAGCCAGCATCAGCGAGATGCCCGCGGCCAGTGCAACCAGGAGAAATTTACCAGCGGTAATCGCCATCTTCATCAGTCTCCCTGCGGTGAATATTTTCCTGAACTCGCGCATAGCGGCCCAGGTTGATGGTTATTGTTTTGGCGGATATTACAGTATTCGCTACATTCAGCGGCCGCATCACGGCAGTGCGGCCCAGCTGCACGGCGCCAGTTTTGGGGTTAGTGTTCATCGTCGCGTCCGGCAGCAGGCTGCGGTCGACACACAGCTGCAGGCGGACATCCAGGCGAGCTCCAGGATACACATGCAGCAGCGCCATCAGGTCCGCATGAAGCTCTCCGCCCGGTAACCAGCCCTGCACTTCATCCGGGTCTGTGGTAGTGAGCAGCATAAGCACCCGGCTGTTCACGTCGGTGGCATAGCTGCCCATCACCGGCCGGTTTGTCAGGGTAGCAGGGTGACTGACACTCATAGTCAGTGGCTTCTTCAGCGGCACACGTCGTTTGTCGTGGTGCCAGATTTTAGCCTGCGTGTCGGGTGCCAGCAGTCGCACCAGGGACGCCAGGCCTTCTGCGGTGCGCCCCGGCAGCAACATCATCGGTAGCAGCGCGAGGAAACGTGACGCGGGGGCGGCGATGCTGTCCGTGCAGCCGTCAATACCAAGGCCTGCCAGTCCCAGCAGGTACTGCGATATATCGTCCTTGCCCCCTTCTTTAAAGCTCGCCGGGTACGAGTATTTCCGCCAGATGCGGTAGTACTGGGCAATCAGCCGGTGGTTGAAGATATCGAGAAAATCCGCCGTGGCTTCATATCCTTCCCGCCGCTGAGTGATGTCATCGATATAGTGCGTCGGCAGCGGGGACTGCACGCCATAGAGCCCCATAAAGGTGATGCGCACAGTGGGCGGCAGATGTGAATGTTCAGGCGGCTCAACCCCTTTGATTTCGGAAGCCGGGAAGCCCATCCCGGGGTGCGGCCTGAAGCGTACCGGCTCATGACGCACCTGCCAGGTGCTGCCGATGACCGGTTTATCCGGCTGGCTCTGTTCCAGTATCTGGCAGAAGCGATAAAAGTTCATGTACGGCAGATACTGCCGTAGCTGCTCCATCAGCCGGGCAGGCGTGGACTGTGATTCTCTTTCCACCGGATGCATTTTCCTTCTGGCTGTACGATGAGAGTGAGCTGGTTAAACTGGTTCATGTCGGCATACAGCGCAAAGAACCGATTGAGCATTTCGCCAAAGAGGTGAATATCACCCACCCCCGTAAACCCGTTGCTGTCGAGGGTGACTTCGATATCCAGACCTCGCAGCAGATAGCCCTGCTCAAAACGCTGAAGACGGTGATGCGTCACGTTCTGAATCGCCTCCAGACGCCGGGTGTTCAGTTCATCTTCCTGCCAGTTATAGAGCGCCAACGTCCCGCGCAGCACTTCAGCGGTGCTCATCATGTTCAGGAACCACAGCTTTACCGTCAGATGTCCATTCAGGCGATCCTTCAATAATGGCGTTAATGCCATGTCCCTCTTTTGGGCAGTTGACTTTATCGCCCACAAGGGCAACCTTTTTGCCATTAACTACCATTGTTGATGAGGCAGAAATGACCTGGCCGCCGTGCGTGGTGTTATCACCAATTAATACAAAGCCTTTAGACATACGAAACTCCATTTTTTGATTTCCGCATATGTATTTCTTTATGCAGATAAAAGCATTACTTCTCAGCTTTAATTTCTTTTAACTTATCACACGCATTAGAATCACCTGCAGAGCAGCTTTTTGGGAATAGCGGAATAGCCTTATTTTGATCTTTAGTTACCCCTTTACCATCAAAGTACATCGTTCCCAAATGATTCATAGCTGAAGGTTCGCCTTGTTTAACGGCAAGCTCAAGAAAATTTTTGGCTTTAGCATAATCCACAGCGACGCCCTTACCATTAAGATATGTGTAACCTAAATACATCTGAGCTTTAGCGTTGTTTTTTTTCGCAGCCTTCTCATACCAATAATTGGCCTTTTCGTAACTCTGAGGGGTTTCTTCTCCATAATAATACATGTCACCTAAATCGACCTGAGCATCCGTATTTCCGAGTTCAGCAGCAACCTGATAGAGTTCAAATGCTTTTTTCATATCCTTCGGAACACCCATGCCCAAACGATAAACATTAGCCATTGAGTTTGCATCGTCTGCTTTAGTAGTTGATGTTGAGTCTATAGTGATAGTTTCAGCAAAACACAGAGCGGAGATAAAAAACAACATTAATACGTAAAATGGTTTCATAAAAACACCTTTCACAAAAGCATGATAGATCATTAATGGTTAATGATGCTCATCATTACAAATCACTATTTACAACGATTACCAGTTACCAGTTACCATAAGGGTATGTCTTACCTTTGATAAAATCAGGAGTATCTCCATAGTAAACATAACCATTAGAGTGCCCTGTCACTCCTTTACACATATCAAGGTTTTTACCTGAAACAGTCGTTATTTTTGTATCATTCAATGAGATGTCCGAATGGCCATATTGCCTCAACCAGACCCGTACTTTTCCTTCCGGCGCCAATCCTATTAACATCGTTTGTCGATATGCACTCTTCCCAGGCTCTAATACATCAGGATAAGGAGTGATCATTTTATCCCATGTATTCTGAGAGAAAAACAAAGTTGATTGATATGTTTTTTTATCAATAATCGAGTCCCAGCAAAAAATCATTATCTGAGGCAATCTATCGGCTTTGTTAAACTGCGTACTCCCCGCGGAGTTCCTATCACTCCATTTTTCAACACTGATTCCACGCGGCTGATCAATAGTTCTATATGTAGATGCATATCCATCAATATCCAACAACTTCAATAGTGTAACCTGTGCAGGTAAAGCTTTTGGGGTAGTAAAGGCGAAATACCATTTATCCCATGGAGTTTTTAGACTCTTAGGTTGTTCACTGGCACAGGCGTTAGCAAAAGCCACAAGTAATAAAACCGAAGTTATTCTGGTGATTGTTTTCATGATTTCCCTCCCTGCATATTCCAGACAGATCGAAGCCAACCCGGATTTGGACGATTGATATAAAAAAACAAATCAGATGATTTCACTGCCCCGTAGATAGTTTTCACTTTATTCCCGTCCAGCCAGACATCTTTTACAACCACAGGGTTCCAGTGAGCGGAGCAGTGAATATATTTCCCAATCAACTGTAATTCCGGTGAGATAAAAGGTGTCGGCACACCACCACCTCTTACAGCCTTTCCCTGGTCAAGCGCTTTTTGACACAACGGCTCAAGCTCAGGTGGAAGTATCATATCTGGTGATAAAGGGTCGTAAGCCTCAAAAATCCCTCCAGCCTCCTGAGCCGCATCCAGCATCACTCGTAAACTAACTTTGCTCCAGTCATTAGTTACTACCCTTTCAATAGTTACTGCCGCCCCAACACGCTTTTGTGTAATGCCACCGCGTTTTTTATCCTCGTTAACAAGATAGTCGTACCAGGTTTCTGCCTTTACTTCACCACTCGGAATTATCGCACTTAGCGCTGGCAGGCTCTTTAAGTCAGGTATTTCAGCCGCTGAACGCCGGTAGATATCAGTCACTTCAGAAGGAATACTTTCACTGACTGTTTCGTTTTGGGGCTGAGTCAGAAAAAGATACTCCTTTTCCTTTGGATTATAACCACCTCCGATATCCGAATGAACTCCCGGTAAAGCCAGTTCCGGCCAGGATTCCTTGATACTGTTCAGGCTGCAGCAGTTCCGTCAGCACCGGCTCGGCGCTGTTCAGGGCATTGAGCAACCAGAACAGAGAAACATCCGCCACCGCAAAGTCGGCCATCCGCGCATTGCTCTCACGACGCATGCCCATCAGGTGGCGACGGCGGGCCTGCAGCCGAACCAGTAAGTCCCCCATTTCTGCCGTCAACGGCGGGCAGGCAGAGACGCAGAGCATCGGTGGAATGAAGGATAAGTCACGGCTCCACAGTCCCTGGGCGTTACGCACCAGGCGGGCCACCGGACAGGTCAGGTATGCGGCGTTCTCCTGGCTGGACAGACGCAGCGTCAGGGCATTACGCAAAATGGCGAGCTCTCCGCTCTCGTACCCCGCGAGCTCCTGAACCACCACGCGCTCGGCTTTCCAGCGACGAGGACGCTCACTGTCCTGTCCGTTATCCAGGTTACCGCCGCTGGCGCTCAGCAGCGGCAGCGCGACAACCACGTCAACGGCCTCACTGCCGGCGGCAACAGACAAATCACAGACCGGAGGAAGATTGTCAGCCATGCCTGTATCAACCAGGGTACCGTCCTGGAAGCGCACCACCAGGCAGGTGGCGTTCAGGCGTGAGAGTGCCAGCGCGGCATCATCAAATTCTGCTGCAATCACCCCCCAGGGATGAGAGATTCCCATCCGGGCGACCATGTCGGCAACGTGTTCACTCCAGCGGGCCTGCTGCTGAAACTGCTGGGGGGCCAGAGCGGCCCCGTCCTCCCAAAGGGGACGGTAAATTTTCATCGCTGGTTTCCCCTGCCCTTATGACCTGGATTTCGGCATCCGGCGACCCCGTAATGGGCGGTCATCCATGACTTCCACCGGGAAGTGCAAAATGTCAGACTGATGTTGTTTTCGCTACCGTCATCAGCAAGGCTATTCTTAACGGTAAAATTCCCTTTTGGGGAATATTCGGAAAGAATAGCGTTGAAGTTATTTTTATTAACATTGTCTTTTTCACACGCTGATAATGGCGCAGTCAGCTGACCGTTACTTAAATCAACCGCAACCATTAAGTTCAGTGGTAACTCTATTTTCTTGCTCGCCCTGCACATCGAAAAATAAAACTTTATATTAACGCGCGAATTTGACACCCAATTCTGGAAACTTTCAGCCATCTAATCATCCCTCTGCTTATCACGATGCACGCTTTCACATTTCGATTCCTTAGAGGAGATAATAGAATGATGATTATTAAAAGATCAAAGCTAAATACACTCAAACCAAAACAATAAAATCACCAGGATTTTTCGTCTAATTATTAATAATGAGTTACGCTGGATCAGCAGGAAAACAAACTATCACCATCCAAAATAAACAATCATTTATATCTAAGAAGACAATACCGTCAGAACATTGTTAAAAATAGACTCCTGGGTTGATGTAAATCAACACTTGAAAAACAAAATCATCAATTGATAACAAGGGTAAATATATGCGGAGTGAAATATTAAAGGGGGAAATAAAACTTGCAATAAATGAATTTGACACCTTAAAACTATGATCGCAGAACCTGTCAGTAAGTTTGTGTAACTACCATCGTATTTAAAATCGTTCGCTCAGGCGATGTCCCCTTCCTTACAGCCCTTACAGAGGCAGAACTTCCTGAGGTTTTATGCAAACTCGCAAATGACTCAGGAAGTCTCATCCCTCTTCCTGCAGGCGGCAGTGACCGACAGGAACTCTCATCCCTGCAGGTCACTCAGCCGTATGCAACTACTCCATTCAGGTCCTGACACAAGATACTCAAACTAACTTAGAACCAGGCCTCGAACATGCCGCCGACGTTCAGCGAGTCCAGCTGGTCGCTGCTGGTGCCGTTGACCTTAGCGGTATGCTGATTATCCACCTGGCCGCCGGTGACGTAGAAGCGCAGCATCGGCCGGAACTCAGGCCCCATACCAATCGCGATGTTCTGCGACAGCGTCAGCTTCCAGCCCTTGTTGTCGCCACCCCGATCGTAGTCAACGCACTGATAGCCGGCTTCCAGCCAGGTTGAATGCACGTCGTTCCAGAAATACATCGGACGGATAATCGCGCCGTAGTTTTTACGGTTATCGGTATTGTCCTTACCGTTGTCGTAATCATGGAAGGCCAGCAGGTATTCAACCTGTGCCTGCCGGGTGAACTTATAGTTGCCTTCGAAGCTGGCATAGATTGCCGACAGCCCGTCGGTTTTGTTATAGACGCTGTTATCCGAGTTATCGGAATAGCGCAGGATAACCTTGTTCACACCGCTGTCGTCGCCGTTGGTGTGACTCAACAGCAGGCCGCCCTGCCAGGCATCGAGCTGCGCGTCGTTATCCACCGCTTTTGAATCAAAGCCGTAGTTGGCGTACACCTCAACGTCGATTGGCCCAGCCTTCATATTGTGGATTTTTGACGTCAGCGCATAGTGGCCATTATCGCCGGTGCCGGAGCCGCCGGTACAGGTGATGCGCGACGGGTTGGACTCATCGGCCATCACCTCCGGGCTGCAGGACTCAACCTGTGAGACCCCCGCCACGTCAAACTGCACGCCGCCGATATCAAAGTTTTTCACCCCGGCGCCCTGGCCGTCGTGGTTCATCCAGAAGTAATCGTTGATCCCCTGCTGCGGACGCTGGTGGAAGTCGCGACCGGCCCAGATATAGGCGTTAGGGTTTGATTCCAGGACGTTAGTGACGCCGACGTAGGCCTTTTTCAGGTTAACTTCATCGCTCCAGTGGTCGAACATGACGTTAATATCCCAGATAGCGCCCTGGCTGCTTTTAAAGGCTTTGGTTATCTGGAATTCGCCGCCGTTGCCTTCGTTGCCCAGACGGCCGATAGCCGACGCGCCGTTATAGGAGCCGTCGACGCCGACGAACTTCTGATCGCCGGTCTGGAACTGGGCGCCGTAGCGGGCGTAGCCGCTAAACTTGAGGCCGAACGGGATAGCCATATCCGGCGAGGCCGCGGTGGTCTGAGGGTTGGTAATGACGTCCACCTTTTTATCGGCGGCGGCATCGATTTTGGCCTGACGGTCCGTCAGGGCTTTATCGACGGCTTTGGCGACAATGGCGTCGATTTGTTCCTGAGTAAACTCTTGTGCCATTACAGAGGAAAGCGGGCACAGGGCGGCAATAACCGCCATCGCTAAGGGAAGTTTTTTTACAGTTATCATGGTTATCTCAAATTAATAAATTATATTTTCAGACAATAACCATCCCGTTCTGGGGTAAATGGAAAAGATACCGCCAAAACAAGCTGATTTTATTTTTATTTGCGCAGAGGTACAGTTAAATAAATCGGGTAATAGGCTTCTCCATATTCGGCATAATTAAATATCAGCATGGCTATAAATTAATAATCTGTTCTAATGCTCCACGCACGAGCAAAAATAATGGTGGCCCGACATCTGCACCATAATCGAGGTAATAAACTGCAGCGTTTCGCTTACAACCTTGCCACTCTGCCGGGTCTACCGTGGTGCGCCAGCAGGCTTTCTGGCATTCTCTATAGCGCCCTGGCGGGAGGCGGGAGGCGCTCATCAGTATCCTCCCATTCCTCGCGGTCTTAAGCGGGTGTTTCGCTTATTATCTGAGTTCACGCATCACTATTTAATTAAGGCGTAATTCGCCTGCGTCCCAGCCATAATTGCCAGTCGACGTTAACGAATCACCGAGCTCCTGATAAGTGAAATCATAAAAATCTGCGCTGACCTCATAGCCAGAGTAGTCGACTGCCGCCAGGCCAACGAATGCTCCGGTAAAGAATCCGCCATAGCTTTGCAGAACATAATCGTCTGAAAGGATTACGGCATCTAATGTGACAGGAATTTCAGTGAAGTTGACCCCGTTAAAGCTGTATTCATAACTGTACGTTTGTTTGCGAACTTTGGTGCGGAACCAGACATACTCGGTTCCTTCCGGGATCTTGATGGCATCATCTTTTAAATAAGAAGTGTATTTTCCGCGATTATTTTCACCTATTTCGATGACTGAGCCATTAATTTCATTCCAGGTGATGAACACAAAGCTCCAATGACGATCGTTGTAGAAATTCGTTAACCCCGCCATTTGTTGATAACTAAATGGATTAAATTTGACCTTAACCTGGGCATCAAAATAGAAGGCTTGCCAACGTCGGGCAATAAGCGACAGGTCATGGGTATTCGCTAAAGAACCCTGACCAATTAACGTCAGTTTGCCATCGCCTGTGGTACCCATTTTTTTTGTGAACGGAACACGGAGCGTATTCCAGTTGCACTCGAGTGCCGGCGTTGTAAACGCATCATGCTGGCTACGATCTTTGGCGCTTGCGGTGTAAATGGCATCCTCTGGGCCTTCAACAAACGTTTTTCCGCCGTGGCCGCCTTCAACGCGCGGCCAACCTTCTTCATCCCAGTACACTTTTTGGATAGAGGTTTCTCTGCCCAGAGTTGACCAGCCGCGAGGATCATAGACTGACTCGCCAGGACGATTCCACGGACGCGCGCAGAGCGAAGCGTAATACCATTCGCCAGCAGGCGTTGAAACCAAAGAACCGTGGCCCTGCTTCTGGATGTAACTGTCCGGCGTATCGACGTTAGTTAAGAAAACATCTCCTGGCGCCGTTACAAAACTGTGGGCATCTAAGGTCTTAGAACGCGCGACAACCTCCTGATGGGTAAATACGGTCCCCCCCTGAGCGGCGAAAAGATAATAATATCCGTTCAGTTTGTAGAGATGCGGCCCTTCTACAAGCGCAACGGCAGTGCCGCGATAGAGGGTTCGTGCTGTTTCCGGTTTTAACATTAATGTCCTGGTATCAAGTTCAGTTAACGTAATGCCATCGAATGGATGATGATATTCTCGATGGTCCCAGGTTTGCTGAACGATATATTTACGCCCGTCATCGTCATGGAAAAGTGAAGCATCGAAGCCCACGCCATTCAGTTTGATAGGATCCGACCATGGACCACGAATATCCGTAGCGGTGGTCAGATAGTTGGTCATGTCTTTAAAGGCACCTTCTGTGATTTTCACATCTGTATACACTAACCAAAATTTGCCATCAGCATAAGAGAGAGCCGGAGCCCAAATTCCACCTGATGAAGGATTGCCTTTCATATCTAAAAGCGCGGTTGTGGACAACGGGCTGGGGAGAAGATCCCAGTGCTGCAGGTCCTTTGACTCGTGTAAACGCACGCCAGGGAACCACTCAAATGTAGAGTTTGCGATATAGTAGGTGTCATCTACACGGATAATACTGGGGTCCGCATTAAATCCAGGTAATACAGGGTTTTGAATAAGAGTCATATCAATCTTCCTTTATATAATTCTCTAATTTATATTTTCGAAATTTAATACAAATTTTAACTATACCCGTACCTCGTCAAGCTGACGATTAATCTCTGTGACGTTTTTATCTGAGATAGGATAGAATTGAATAACGATCATCGAAACAACGGATAAAAAGATAGGGATCCAAACCGCTGTCATAATAATGCCATCGATCGCATTGGCACTTTGTTGAGCACCCGTTTCGCTAAAGCCATACGCAGCCAGTAGCCACAGTGGAATAGCGCCGCCAATAGTAAACCCAATCTTGAAGAAGAGGCCCATGATCGCATTAATAATCGCAGCATTTCGCTTGCCGGATTTCAATTCGCCATAGGCAATCACTTCAGGAACCAGCGCCCACATAAAGCCCGTAGCCGAGGTTAAGCCCCATTGTTTAATGAATGTTGCGATGTAAGCAAGCCAAAGGGCGTCATGCATTCCTTCACGTGACCAAACGTAAGTCAACAATTCACCCACAATAAACATGGCAAGGAAAAGATGGAAGAACCCTTTTTTGCCAAAAATTTTCTTGAGTCTGGGCCAAAAAACAGGTAAGACAATGCCCGGAATTGAGGCGACAAGACCAACCGCCCCCATCCATTCTGAATGGCCAACAACAAACTGATTGAAGAAGCCATTCACCGTGTTCATGAAGAACATGAAGGTAAAGGCCAGCATGAAAAACAGCCCCAAAATGACAAGCGGTCGGTTATTTTTCAGTTCAAGAAATAGATCGGTCGTTTTTACGTTGGCCGTTTGTTCTGCCGTCGCGACAACACGTTCTTTGGTGAATTTATAACAGAAGAAAAGTGCCGCTGCGCCTAGTACCATATAAATTGAGTATACGCCAAACCACGCGTAATTCGCAGACGGATCGGTATAGTTACCCATATTGAGTTCAAAGCCAAAAAAACCGGTATCCTTGAGGCTTCGATCTTTGGGTGAAGCAATTTGTACAAACATCGGGAACAGGGTATAGACAAGCAGGTTCGCACTGTTTGCCAGCATCATTCGCGTACTGGTCAGTTTATCAATGGACTCAGGATCGCGTGTCAATGACGCGTTAAGAGAACCATAAGGAATATTCACCACTGAATAGACTAAATCCAGTGCCAAATAAATAATAAAGGCAAAAGGAACGGAACCCCGGACGCCAGGGATAGGAGCAAACAGCAATGCGGCAAGAATAACGAGCGGAATACCCGCTCTTAAAAGCCAGGGGCGATATTTGCCAGCACTTGAACTTCTTCTGTCAACGTAGGTTCCGACCATTGGATCCCAAAAAACGTTAACTATTCGGACAAAAAGAAATATAAACCCGGCCGTTGCGGTACTAATGGTATTTACCGTCAACATGTGTAGAGCAAGAAAACCGCCAATTGTACCAAAGACGAGGTTTTGCGCAAAATCCCCCATTCCATAACCAATGCGCTCGCCCCGCGTTAATTTGTGGTATTCGTCATGCCGATTTTGAATTATGTTTTTACGCATTCTAATCAGGTCTCCGATCGTTTTTGTAAATGTGAAGCACTTTTTGACACAGATAACCGCGGAGAATCTATTGCGTTTTTATATTAATTAGTTACGTTTTTTTACTTTTGTGATCATTAAAACGCAGGTTTTCTTAGTCCACGCAACAAAAGTATGGACTTTATATCCCCCTCAATGTCCGGGCAGGACGTATGCACTCTACAAAACCGGCATTTTATTTCAGCGCGGGTCAGCGCCCCCCGAAAACTGAATTCTACATGACCGTCAGCAAAGGGAATACATAACTCAACTTTTTGCGAGATTGCTCACATTTAAGCAATCTCTTAATCTGCGAATGAAATAACGTAATTGATCAATCGATGATGGAAAATAGAGGATAGCCGCAGTCATTGACTTTCCGCGCCCTGAATGATGGAGTTCATTGTGCAAACTTATTTCGATCAGCTCGACGGCGTACGTTTTGCAGCCCCTAAGGCAACAAACCCGCTGGCTTTTCGCCATTGTAACCCGAATGAAATCGTGCCGGCAAACGGCTGGCAGAGCATCGACGCTTTGCCGCCTGTTATTGGCACAACTTCTGCTGGAATGGCGCAGATAGGTTTGGTAATGGTTCTTTTGAACGCCCTTGGCTGCAGGCTGGCGATCGGCAAGAGTGGCAGAGAGAGTGCGCGAAAATGGAGCTGGCCGGTTTTACCCCCGTGAGCTCATTTAATCCATACTGGGATGTTAACGGGCGCACCTTTGCCGATGACGATGGCTATCGGGTCGTCCTGCAAAATAGATCATGGTCATCGGTTTAGAATCAGCTCGTTATACCCGCGAACGCTTTACCCCTCCGTTAAGCAGCGCCAGCGCGACGGCGGCGGAGAGCGCAACGGCCGCCGCGCTCGCCAGATAGACGGCGTTAATTCCCCAGTGACCCGCCAGGGCGCCGGCCAGCGGAGCGGTGATCCCTAAAGAGATATCGAGAAAAGCAACGTACGCCCCCATTGCCAGGCTGCGGGTTTGGGGAGGAGCGCGACGCACGGCTTCCACGCCAAATCCGGGAAAAGCCAGCGAGTAGCCAAAGCCGGTGAGCGCCGCGCCAAGATAGGCCAGGGAGGGCGTATCGGCCCGCCAGATAAGCAGCTGACCCAGGGCCTCAATCACCACGCAGATCAGCGCAACCCGCGCGCCGCCCAGCTTATCGGGTAGATGACCGAAGGCAATCCGCGCGGCAATAAAGGCCAGGCCGAAAGCAGTAAAGGCCAGCGAGGCGTTACCCCAGCTATGGGCGGTAAACAGCAGCGCGATAAACGCTTCGATAACGCCGAAGCCAACGCTGCACAGCGCGAGGCCAAGCCCCGGTTTCCAGACGGCATTAAGTACGGTATAGAACGAGGTTTTTTCCGTAGCGAGCGGAGCAACGCCCCGAACTCTGGCAATAGCCAGCAAAGCAATAAAGGGTACCAGCAGCACGGCAAGCGACAGGCCGAAGAAGCCGCCCCAGGCGTTAAAAGCGACCCCAAGCGGAGCGCCTGACGCGTAGGCGCCGTACATCGCAATACCGTTCCAGGACATCACTTTCCCGGCATTACGCGGGCCCACCAGCCCTATCCCCCAGCCCATTGCGCCGGTAACCAACAGGCTTTCGCCCAACGCCAGCACAATGCGCCCGGCCAGCAAAATCCACACGCTAACGCCAGCACTGGCAATAAACAGCAGCGAGAGCAGATACAGAATCCCTGACCCGGCCGTCACCAGCAGGCCTATAACCATCGCGCGTTTCGCGCCGTGTATATCGGCAAAGTTACCGGCCCAGGAGCGCGAAAGCAGAGCGGCTACGAACTGCGATCCGATGACCAGCCCCACCACCAGCGTGCTCTGCCCCAGGGTGCCGTGCAGATGCAGCGGTAATACCGGCAGCTGCATGCCAATAATCAGGAAGCCAATGTAAACCGATATCACAATCGGCAGTAAGGTCAAAAATACGGACCTGACCTGCGGTACGGCGTGATTAAACGCCGCGGAAGTTTGATTTTGTTGTTCAGTCATAAGTGAATTCATTCAATACGGGGATAAATACCGGGCTGAAGGGGAGCCGCCTCTTTGCCTGTACTGCGGGCTATTTTTTCATCTCGTCCGCAATGAGAGTTCGACGTCATCAGCGAAAGGCACGGACAGATAACCGTTTTGCGGATCACGCACGTACTCCAGATATTCGGCGCTGTAGTCGGCATTGTCGGCGATGATAAACGCGCCGGGACGCAGGCGGCTTTCGAGGAGAGCCAAAATCTCCGGATACAGCGCTTTTGCGCCATCCAGCAGCACCATATCGATGGTCTCCGGCAGACTCACCGCCAGGGTTTGCAGCGCATCGCCTTCACGAAAATCGACCAGAGCATCCAGCCCGGCCTCTTTCAGGTGCTCGCGGGCCCGGGCCACTTTATTCGGCTCAAACTCGCTGGTTATCAGCAGGCCACCGCCGTTATCTTTCAGCGCGGCTGCCAGATGCAGGGCTGAAATACCAAACGAGGTCCCGAACTCAACAACGTGCTGCGCCCGAATGCTGCGGGCCAGCATATAAAGCAATGTCCCGGTCTCCGCCGCGACGGGGAGCCAGAGATCTTTCAGATGACCATAAAGCTCACGATATTCGGTTTTGCTGGTCATCATCCGTTCGCGTTCGGCGCGAGGAATGCTGGAGAACGCCGCGCTTGCGGCCCCGTTTGCCTGCTTAAATAGTCTTTCTAATAATGCGGCCAGCGGCGCGGATGTCAGCGTGGTTGACATAATAAATCCTTCAAAAGTTGTGTGGTTTACGCCAGCGGCATAAAATGCGAATGATTCATCATCTTTTAAAGAATACGATCAATTATTCGCATTAACTATTCGCATTCCGGCTCGGGAGAGAAGCGCCATGTCGCCTGCTAAAAGTAATTTGATTTCATTGAGAAAAAAGCCAAAACAGGCTCGCTCAACCGAGCTGGTATCGGCGATTATTCAGGCGGCACTTCAGGTTTTAGAAAAAGAAGGAGCGGTACGCTTTACCACCGCAAGGGTGGCGGAAAAGGCGGGAGTTAGCGTCGGGTCGGTATATCAATATTTTCCCAATAAAGCGGCAATTCTGTTTCGTTTGCAAAGTGATGAATGGCAGCAGACAACGGCCATGCTCAGCGAGATCCTCGGTAACGCCGATAGTCCTCCGCTCGACAGATTGCGCACGCTGGTGCACGTATTTATCCAGTCGGAGTGCGAAGAGGCGGGACTGCGTCAGGCGCTCAACGACGCGGCGCCGCTCTATCGCGACGCGCCTGAGGCCAAAGAAAATCGAACCACGGCCGATAGCGTCTATGGTCAATTTATTGAGGAAGTCCTTCCCGACGCGTCGGCGGCCAGGCGACAGCTGGCCTGCGAGCTGTTGACGACAACGCTAAGCTCGGTGGGCAGCGGTTTCTCATCCAGCCCGCGCACGGCTGAAGAAATTAGCCGCTTCTCTGATGCGATGGCGGATATGTTCAGCGCCTGGCTAAGAGAGACCGCGCAGGAGGACGCCGCGCAGCCGTAATGCCAAACTCTCTGCCCGCAGGGTGCCCGCGGAGGCCGCAAATTTAGCCCGACATTTTAGGGTTTAATGCGTACAATGCGGCACCCGGTCTTGCTGACAAAAAGGCCCGCTTCTCTCGTTACCGCACAATGCTCCCGTTTTCAGACCTGATACCCGGCGGATAAATGAAACAAATCACCCTCAGCGATATGCAACAACAGCGCGAAGCGGCGGCGAATTCTCCGCGCCTGCGCGCTCATCGTAACTTTCATCCACAATTGAGCGATCCGGTACAGCGTTTAGCCATTGCGATGGAGCCCGGAACCTACGTTCGCCCCCACCGCCACCCGCACACGTTTGAGCTGCTGCTGCCGCTTAGCGGACGCTTTGTGGTGTTGAACTTTGATGACCAGGGCTACGTCACCCGCCGGGTTATTTTAGGGGAAGAGTGTACGGCGCTGGAGATGGATGCCGGGACCTGGCATGCGGTACTCTCGTTAGATCGCGGCGGCATTATTTTCGAAGTGAAGCACGGCGGCTATCGGCCGGTGGCGGCCGAGGATTATGTCTCCTGGGCGCCGGCTGAGGGCGACGCGGGCAGCGCAGAGCTGATGGAATGGTACCACCAGGCGCAGGTCGGTGACGGCGGTTTTACCCTGTAGATCCGCCGGATTCGCCGGCAAAACGTTCTATCGTCCAGCACAGCGACGGCATTCTTGCCGTCGGCTACACCAGGTGAACCGCGCTATCGCAGGGCTCCTTCAGCGTCCAGCCCTGCTGCCACCTCCAGCGCCATGGCGCTAAACGCCCGTACGGCCGCGCTCTGCCAGGCGTCCTTATGCTGTAGCAGACAGGCCGTTCTTTCCAGCAGCGCCGGCGTTAGCTCAATGGCCACCAGATCGTCGCGCTCCCGCACAACGGCGGCCGGCAGCAGGGTCGATAGCGGGGTACGCTGAATCACGGTCAGTACCGCGCTGATAGAGTTCGCCTCCATCCGAACCTTTGGCTCAATCGCGTACTGGCAGCAATAGCGATCGATCCGATCCCGGGTAGCAAACTCCCCGCTGAGCAGTATCAGCGACTCCTGATTCAGCATTTCCCGCTTTACGCGCCGCAGCGCCGCCAGCGGATGGTGCCGGCCCACCACCAGCGCCAGCGTTTCAGTCAGCAGAGGTCGGGACACAATATCGCGCGCGCCGCCATCGTCAAAGGCAATACCGAGATCCAGCTCATCATTGCGCAGCAGGGCTTCCATCCGGTCCTGATCCATTTCGCGCATGGTCAGTGAAATATTGGGGTAACGCTGATAAAAAGAGCCCACCAGCGGCCCCATAAAATAGGTCGTAAAGGTCGGCATCATCGCCACCCGCAGCGTCCCTCGCCGGAGATCCTCCACATCATGGATGGCGCGTTTTCCCTCTTCTAAATCCTGCAGCGCCCGACGCGCATAGATCAGCCACACCTCTCCGGCATCCGTTAAGCGTATGCTGCGGGCGCTGCGGTCAAAAAGCTGAGTCCCCAAAGCCTCTTCGAGCTGGCGGACCTGCTGGGATAGCGCCGGCTGTGAGATATGGAGCGCCGTTGCGGCACGCGTAAAGCCGCGATGTTCGGCAACCGCCAGAAAGCAGGTGAGATGGCGCAGCAGCATGCCGTAATCCATAAGTAATTCAAATTGAACTCATCATAAATAAGTCTTTTAACTTATGAAATAAGATACGTAACCTGTCTGCACTTTTCATCGCAACGCTTCCCCCGCGCCGCGTCAATATTTGCAGGAGCCTTTATGTCCACCTACGTTAACTTCCTTCCGCATGCGCCCGTCGGCCACCTTCGTCCGCAGCCCAGGGGAGCGTATCCGCGCCGGACGGGCGAGTCGCGATGAGCCACGCAGCGCGCAGCCGCCTGATGCTGCTGGTACTGGTTCTCGTCGGCATCAATATGCGTCCCCTGCTGACCTCAATCGGCCCCCTGCTTCCCCAGCTACAGCAGGCCAGCGGTATGAGTTTTACCCTCATTTCGCTACTCACCGCCATCCCGGTCATCGCGATGGGCGCGCTGGCGCTGGCCAGCCCGTGGATTGACCGCCATCTCAGCGAAAACCGCGGGATCGCGCTGAGCCTGCTGGCGATCGCCGCCGGCGCGCTGCTGCGCGAACTCGCTCCGCGCAGCGGGCTGCTGCTAAGCAGCGCCCTGCTCGGCGGGATCGGCATTGGCATTATTCAGGCGACGATCCCGCGAGTGATAAAACGCCGGTTTCCGCAGCACACGCCCCAGGTGATGGGGCTATGGTCAGCAGCGCTGATGGGCGGCGGCGGTCTGGCTGCGGCCTTGACGCCGTGGCTGGCGCAGCGCAGCGCCGTCTGGTATCACGCCCTGGCCTGGTGGACGCTGCCCGCGGTGCTGGCGCTCTTCGGCTGGTGGTCCGTCAATCGCCCGCTTGCGTGCGGGACGTCTACAGCTTCAGCCGGGCCAGAAGCCGCTATTTTCCGCCGCCGCCGCGCCTGGACCCTCGGACTGTACTTCGGCCTCATTAACGGCGGCTACGCCAGCCTGATCGCCTGGCTGCCGCCCTACTATATGCAGTCAGGCTACAGCGCTCAGCTTAGCGGCACCCTGCTGGCCGTCATGACGCTTGGCCAAACCGCCGGCGCCCTGCTGCTGCCGATGCTGGCCCGGCATGAAGACCGGCGCAAACTGCTGATGCTGACGCTGCTGCTGCAGCTGATTGGCTTCTGCGGGTTTATCTGGCTGCCGCTGTACCTGCCGCAGCTGTGGGCGATAAGCTGCGGTATTGGCTTAGGCGGCGCGTTTCCTCTGTGCCTGGTGCTGGCGCTCGACCACTCCCGACATCCGGAGATTGCCGGACGGCTGGTGGCCTTTATGCAGGGAATTGGCTTTATCGTCGCCGGCCTCTCGCCGTGGCTATCGGGCCTGCTGCGTAGCCTGAGCGGGAATTACGTGCTGGACTGGGCCTTTCACGCCGCCTGCGTGGCGCTGCTGATGGTCATAACGCTGCGTTTTGCACCGGCACGCTACCCGCAGGAGTGGCGAAAAACGCAGCCGGCTGGCGATCGTGCGCGATAATTTCAGGTGTGGAGGGCCCGCTTGCGCATCATTCCCGAAGAGAAAAAAGCCAAAAATCAAACCGCTACCCGCGGCAAAACCATCGCCGCCAGTAGCCTTCGCCAGAATCGTATTTATTACCGAATGAAATTAATGTGTCGCCGAATCACGACACTCGTAAGTAACTAAAAATTAATAAAAAAATGCCTCTTGTTTCCCCCATTTTTTAGGCGTACATTAGCGCCAGCTGGAGCAGTTACAGCATAGAATTCCGAACCGCCGCAGCCGCCAGAAGCCTCTGGTTTTTCCTGCGACAGTTCATGGAAAACGATGAAAACAAAATTCGTTTGGCGTTTCGCCGAGAATGCGGAGTAATGAGACGTGAAATACTTTTTTATGGGCGTGTCTTTTATGGTCATCGTTTGGGCCGGCACCTTTGCCCTGATGATCTAAGCAAGGTGAATAGCTAAAAAAAGGGAGCCAGCGGCTCCCTTTTTTTATTCCAGGCTTTCGCCCGTCGATTTACCTGCGGCAGGAAGGAGTCCGTCCGCGCGGAACATCGATTTAATGCCGCGAATAGCCTGACGGATACGATCGCGGTTTTCAATTAAGGCGAAGCGCACATGGGTGTCGCCGTAGTCGCCAAAGCCGATGCCCGGCGATACGCACACTTTGGCATCCTGAAGCAGCTTTTTGGCGAACTCCAGCGATCCCATCGCCGCATACTGCTCAGGGATCTTTGCCCACACGTACATGGATGCTTTCGGGCACTCCACCATCCAGCCCGCTTCGTGCAACCCCTTAACCAGCACATCGCGACGGCGCTTGTACTGTTCCGCAATATCGCGCACGCACTGCTGATCGCCTTCCAGCGCGGCGATTGCCGCCACCTGCAGCGGGGTGAAGGTACCGTAATCGTGGTAGCTCTTAATTCGCGCCAGCGCATTTACCAGCGTTTTATTCCCAACCATAAAACCGATGCGCCAGCCGGCCATATTGTAGCTTTTCGACAGCGTGAAGAACTCAACCGCCACATCGCGCGCGCCGGGGACTTCCATAATGGAAGGCGCCTTCCAGCCGTCATAGACAATATCGGCATAGGCCAGGTCATGCACCACCAGCACGTCGTAGCGCTTCGCCAGCGCCACCACTTTTTCAAAGAATTCCAGCTCGACGCACTGCGCGGTCGGGTTAGAGGGGAAGCCAAGGATCATCATTTTCGGCTTTGGATAGCTTTCGCGGATCGCGCGTTCCAGTTCGTTGAAGAAATCAACGCCTTCCACCAGCGGCACCGAACGCACCTGTGCGCCTGCAATCACCGCGCCATAAATATGAATAGGGTAGCTGGGATTAGGCACCAGTACCGTATCACCGTGATCCAGCGTCGCCAGCATCAGGTGCGCCAGCCCCTCTTTCGAGCCGATGGTCACGATGGCTTCCGATTCCGGGTCAATGTCGACGTTATAGCGATCCTGATACCAGCGCGATATCGCCCGGCGCAGGCGTGGAATGCCGCGAGAGGTAGAGTAGCCGTGGGTATCCGGTCGTTGGGCAACGGTGCACAGTTTTTCAACGATGTGCGGCGGCGTCGCGCCGTCAGGGTTGCCCATGCTGAAATCGATAATATCTTCGCCGCGCCGACGCGCAGCCATTTTCAGTTCAGCGGTAATGTTAAATACGTACGGGGGGAGACGATCGATACGCGTAAAGCGGCGTTCAGGACTGAATTCAGCCATAGATTCCTCGGATTAACGTGAGCGCCCGGACCGTCCGAGCGACGCTGCCGCTGTTGCGGCACGTTTAGAAAATAACCCGAAAAAAATAACGCTGTCGAGAGGGCAGAGAAAAAATAAAATCTGGCAGGAAAAACGGGTACTCGTTCCAGCAAATACGGCAGCGGTCGATCCGGATTTAGCCAACAGGATCGTTGAAAGTAACATCTTAATATCTTTTACATTACCTTATTTTAGCCTCAGCGCCCCCGCGTTCGCTGCCGCGCGGCACTTACCGTCAATCCCCTTTTTAAAGTGCGCCTTTTCCCTATTATTGTCTGCGGCTGGCCTTCTGGGGCCAGGTTTTTTATCATATCGTTTTCCCGCGAATGACACGGCGCCTCCATGCACGAAATATTCACCATGCTGCTCGCAGTTTTTGACCGCGCGGCACTGATGCTGATTTGTCTTTTTTTCCTCATCCGCCTGCGGCTGTTTCGTGAGCTGCTGCATAAATCTGCCCATACGCCGAAGGAGCTGCTGGCCGTCACCGCCATCTTCTCCCTGTTTGCCCTGTTCAGTACCTGGTCAGGCGTACCGGTGGAGGGATCGCTGGTCAACGTTCGTATCATCGCGGTGATGTCCGGCGGCATCCTGTTTGGCCCGTGGGTCGGCGCTATCGTTGGCGTCATTGCCGGGGTGCATCGCTATCTGATCGATATCGATGGCGTTACCGCGATCCCCTGCTTTATCACCAGCATCATCGCCGGGCTATTGTCCGGGTTGATCGGCCGTAGGGTTCCCAAGGCCCAGCGCTGGAAGGCCGGGATCCTCGCCGGGATGCTCTGCGAAACGCTGACCATGATCCTCGTGGTGCTGTGGGCGCCCTCGTTGTCACTGGGCCTGGATATCGTCTCGAAAATCGGTATTCCGATGATCCTCGGCAGCGTCAGTATCGGTTTTATCGTTCTGCTGGTGCAGAGCGTTGAGGGAGAAAAAGAGGCCAGCGCCGCGCGCCAGGCCAAGCTGGCGCTGGATATCGCCAACAAAACGCTGCCGCTGTTTCGCCACGTCAACAGCGAGTCGCTCCGCCAGGTCTGCGACATTATCCGCCGCGATATCAACGCCGACGCGGTGGCGATTACCACCACCGATCGGGTACTGGCCTACGTTGGCTTCGGCGAAGGCAACTATCACGATCGCGACAACGCCATTAGCCCCACCACCCGCCAGGCGATTGAGAGTGGAAAAATTATCATCAAGAACAACGATGAGGCGTACAGAACCCCTGAAATTCACTCGATGCTGGTGATTCCATTGCGGGAAAAAGGCATCGTCACCGGGACGCTGAAAATCTACTACTGCCACGCGCACCGTATTACGTCGTCGCTGCAGGAGATGGCGATAGGCCTGTCGCAAATCATCTCGACCCAGCTGGAGGTTTCCCGCGCGGAACAGCTGCGGGAAATGGCCAACAAGGCCGAACTGCGCGCGCTGCAGAGCAAAATCAATCCGCACTTCCTCTTTAACGCGCTCAATGCCATTTCATCATCGATTCGCATGAATCCGGATACCGCGCGTCAGCTTATTTTTAATTTATCGCGTTATTTACGCTATAACATTGAATTAAAAGACGACGAGCAGATTGATATTAAAAGAGAGCTGTACCAGATCAAGGACTACATTGCCATTGAACAGGCGCGTTTTGGCGACAAGCTCACCGTTATCTATGATATCGACGATGAAGTCAGCTGCGTCATACCCAGCCTGCTGATCCAGCCGCTGGTAGAAAATGCCATTGTTCACGGCATCCAGCCCTGCAAGGGAAAAGGCGTGGTCACTATTGGCATCAATGAGTGCGGGAAGCGGGTGCGGATTAGCGTCCGTGATACCGGCAACGGTATCGATCCGGCCGTCGTCGCCCGGGTGGAGGCCGATGAGATGCCGGGTAATAAAATCGGCCTGCTTAACGTCCATCACCGGGTCAAACTGCTGTACGGCGAAGGGCTGCATATCAGGCGTATGACCCCAGGGACGGAGATTACCTTCTACGTACCAAACCGCAACGCCCCCCAGTCCACGCCGGCGTCGCTGCTGCCATGAGCGGAGAAAAAATGAAAGTCATCATTGTTGAGGACGAGTTCCCGGCGCAACAGGAGCTCAGCTGGCTGATTAACACCCACAGCCAGATGGAGATTGTCGGTACCTTTGACGACGGGCTGGACGTGCTGAAGTTTCTACAGCACAACAGGGTCGATGCCATTTTTCTCGACATCAATATCCCCTCGCTGGACGGCGTTCTGCTGGCGCAGAACATCAGCCAGTTTGCCCATAAGCCGTTTATTGTGTTTATCACCGCCTGGAAAGAGCACGCCGTAGAGGCATTTGAGCTGGAGGCGTTCGATTACATCCTCAAGCCCTATCAGGAATCACGTATTATCAACATGCTGCAAAAGCTGAGCAGCGCCTGGCAACAGCAGCAGCTTCCAGCAGCCGGCGCGGCGCCAAATCCGCAGCGGGAAAACGACACCATCAATCTGATCAAAGATGAGCGGATTATCGTCACCAGCATTCATGATATTTACTACGCGGAAGCGCATGAAAAAATGACGTTTGTCTATACCCGGCGGGAATCGTTCGTGATGCCAATGAACATTACGGAGTTTTGCGCCAGGCTACCGCCGGCGCACTTTTTCCGCTGCCACCGCTCCTACTGCGTCAATCTGAACAAAATTCGCGAGATTGAGCCGTGGTTCAATAACACCTATGTCCTGCGGCTGCGGGATCTTGAGTTTCAGGTGCCGGTGAGCCGCAGCAAGGTCAAAGAGTTCCGCCAGCTGATGCACCTGTAGCCGGCGGCTTATCCGGACCCTCAGGCCCGGAGGCGCTATTTTAGAGGATTTGGCCCAGCGTCTGGCGCATATGCGCGCCGGAGCCCAGCAGCCCCGGATTGTCGTGGACAATCAGGTACACCGGGATATCCTGCACGAAGGCTTTAAACCGCCCTTTATCTTCAAAACCGCCGCGGAAACCGGACGCCTTAAAGAATTCGAGGAAGCGCGGCACGATACCGCCCGCGATATACACGCCGCCAAAGGTCGCCAGCGTCAGCGCCAGGTTGCCGCCAAAACGGCCCATAATCACGCAGAACAGCGACAGCGCGCGGCGGCAATCGGTGCAGGAGTCGGCAAGCGCGCGTTCGGTAACGTCTCTCGGCTGCAGATTTTCCGGTAAACGGCCGTCGGATTTCACTATCGCGCGATAAAGGTTGACCAGACCCGGGCCTGACAGCACGCGTTCGGCGGAAACGTGTCCCAGCTCGGCGCGCAGCTCTTCCAGAATAATCCCCTCTTCTTCGCTGTTCGGCGCAAAATCGACGTGGCCGCCCTCTCCCGGCAGGCTCACCCAGCGTTTATCAACGTGGACCAGATGCGCCACGCCGAGGCCGGTTCCCGCGCCATAGACGGCGATAGGTTTCCCTTCCACCGGCGCCGTGCCGCCAAACTGAATCAGATGCTCAGCTTTTAGCATCGGAATCGCCATCGATACCGCCGTGAAGTCGTTAATGATCTCCAGATGCGCAAACCCGAGGTTGCTTTTCATTTCGGCGATGGAAAACGCCCAGGTGTGGTTGGTCATCGCCACCCAGTCGCCGGTGATCGGGCAGGCTATCGCAATGCAGCCATCCTCGACTTCAACGTTGTGCTCGTCGAGATAGACGCGAACAACGGCTTCAAGACTGGGATAATCGAGCCCGGAATAGGTTTTTGCACGGGAGATATCCCCGCTCGCGATATCACATAATGCCAGTCGGGCATTGGTTCCGCCGACATCTCCTACTAAAGCAAATTTTGTCATTCCGTTACGGCTCCACTAAAGTCAAAATGATTCTTTTGGCACACTGTAAATTCATGATGCCTTAACAACAACGACCAACGTATAAGTGCCCACAGTTTAGCGACCTATATCACATTTAGGCTGTAATCTGTGAAAAATGGTTTACCCCGCGCCGCCGGGATCGTCAGGCATAGCCTTAACTTTATCGTTTCAGCACCATCTGCCTCGATGCCCTCCTGCGGCGAAGGCAAAGTAGTGCTTCAAACCTTCAAAAGGAAATTTTCATGCTGCATCCGCGCGCCAGAACAATGCTGTTGCTATCGATCCCGGCGGTTATCATCGGGATTGCGTCCAGCCTGGTATTGATTGTGACGATGAAGGTTGCGAGCGTCCTGCAAAATATCCTCTGGAGCGTTTTGCCGCTAAGCCTGGGCCTGAACGCCGGCGGGCCTCTCTGGACCATTGCCACTCTGACGCTCACCGGTATTGCCGTCGGTCTGGTCATCCGCTTTAGCCCAGGCCACGCCGGGCCCGATCCGGCGTCTGAATCATTAGTGGGCGCGCCCGTCAGCACCAGCGCCCTGCCGGGCCTGATTGCCGCGTTAATTCTAGGCCTGGCGGGCGGCGTCAGCCTGGGGCCGGAGCACCCCATTATGGTGGTCAATATCGCCCTCGCGGTGGCCATCGGTTCGCGCCTGTTTCCGCGCGTCAGCTCCCTCGACTGGACGATCCTTGCCGCCTCCGGCACCATCGGCGCGCTGTTTGGCACGCCGGTTGCCGCAGCGCTGATCTTTTCGCAAACCCTTAACGGCGGTAACGACGTCCCGCTGTGGGACCGCCTTTTTGCTCCCCTGCTGGCGGCGGCGGCCGGCGCCCTGACAACGAGCCTGTTCTTCAATCCCCATTTCTCGCTCCCGATCCCGCACTATCCGCAGATGCGGTTGGTGGATATCTTTAGCGGCGCCGTGGTCGCGCTTATCGCGATTGCCGTAGGAATGGTCGCCGTCTGGTGTTTGCCGCGCCTGCATGCGCTGATGCACCGCCTGAAAAGCCCCATTTTAACGCTCGGGGTCGGCGGTTTGCTGTTAGGCATCCTCGGGACCATCGGCGGGCATATCACGCTGTTTAAAGGGCTGGATGAGATGCAGCAAATGGCTTTCAGCCAGACCCTGACCGGCGGCGACTTTATGCTGATTGCGCTGGTAAAACTGGCGGCGCTGGTGCTCGCGGCCGCCAGCGGCTTTCGCGGTGGGCGGATTTTCCCGGCGGTATTCGTCGGCGTGGCGCTGGGCCTGATGCTGCACGCGCACGTTGACGCCGTCCCGGCGGCGATTACGGTCTCCTGCGCGATCCTCGGAATGATGCTGGTGGTCACCCGCGACGGCTGGCTGAGCCTGTTTATGGCCGCCGTCGTGGTGCCGGACACCACGCTGCTGCCGCTGCTGTGTATTGTGATGCTCCCGGCCTGGCTACTGCTGGCCGGGAAGCCGCTGATGATAACCAGACGACGTCCCGACTAGACGCGGCTGTTGCGCTCTTCCAGGGCCTGCGTTACCGCCCGTAGAAAGTCGGGGATATCCATTTTGGGCAGCATCACCTCGACCAGCGTCAGCCGGTCGGAGCCCATGCTGTCATTCATCGCCTCCTTCAGCTCCGCCGTGCGCGTCACCCGCCAGCAGCGCGAAGGGACGTCGGGGGCAAACGCCTCCGGCAGACGGTTCCAGTCCCACAGGGCGATATCGTTATAGCGCTGCTCCGCTCCATGGATCGCGCGCTCGACCGTGTAGCCTTCGTTGTTAAGCAGCAGAATAAGCGGGCTCTGTTTGTCGCGTAGCATCGACCCCATCTCCTGTATCGTGAGCTGCGCCGCGCCATCGCCGATGATCAATACCACCCTTCGGTCCGGCGCGGCGGTCTGCGCGCCGTAGGCCGCCGGCAGCGTAAAACCGATCGATCCCCACAGCGGCTGAACCAGCAGCGTCGCATCCGAGGGCAGCCTCAGCGCCGCAACGCCGAATGCCGCAGTTCCCTGATCGGCGAGAATAATATCCCCCGGCCGCAGCTGCTCCTGCACGGTGCTCCAGAAGTTTTTCTGCGTCAGCATGCCGCCTTCAGCTCCGCCAACCTCCGGCACTGAGACCGGCGGGAGCGTCCATTCCGCCGCCAGGCTGGCCGACAGCTTGATCAAGACCGCCAGCGCCTGATCCATCGGGATCCGGCTGAACCAGCGCTCGCCCACCCTGACGGCGAACGGCTGAATCTCTATGGTGTGTTCAGGCGGTAAATGCTGGGTAAATCCGGCGGTAATTGTATCGGTAAAGCGGGTTCCGACGCAGATGATGGTATCGGCGTTTTCAATCATCTCGCGGGTCCCGGACGCGCTGGCGATACCGCTGTAGGTCCCGACAAAACCGGGATGCTGCTCGTCAAAGAGCCCTTTCCCCATCAGCATGGTGGCGTGAGCAATCGGCATTTTTTCGACCCACGTTCTTAGCGTTTCCTGCAGGCCGTAGCGCTGGGCGAGAAAATCCGCCAGCAGCGATACCCGCCGGCTGCTCCGCAGCAGCTGTCCCGCATGCTCCCGGAATCCGGCCAGCTGATTCTCATCCGCAGGCGGCCCCTCAATCACCAGGCGACGCGCCGGCGGCATGGCGCTGGCCCTTGCGACGTCGGCAGGCAGCATCAAATAGCCGGGGCGATGGTGGGCCAGCATGTCGCTGAGGACGCGATCGATTTCATGGCAGGCGTTGCCCGCCGTCAGGGCGGCCTGAGTGCAGGTTATCTGCTCGCTCATCCGCGCAAAATGCGTAAAATCGCCATCCCCCAGCGTGTGGTGCAGCAGCTCGCCCCGCTGCTGGGCGCCGCTGCAGGGGGCGCCAACGATATGTAGAACCGGGACGTGTTCGGCATAGCTGCCCGCCACGCCGTTAAGCGCGCTCAGCTCGCCAACGCCGTAGGTCGTCAGCAGCGCGCCGGCGCCTTTAATACGCGCATAGCCGTCGGCCGCATAGGCGGCATTCAGCTCGTTGGCACAGCCGACCCATCCCAGCGCTTCATGCGCGATAACACGATCGAGGAACTGTAGGTTGTAATCTCCCGGTACGCCAAACAAGCGGTCTATGCCGCAATCTACAAGGCGATCCAGCAGATAATCGCCAATAGTGTAAGTCGGTTGCATAGCCATACTCCTCATCCCGTGCAGGTAATTTGAGTATTGAATAAGCGATCGAACTGTCCAGATTGTGTTGAATATATGAGGTGGAAAGCAAAATTTACGACTCTGGGGTGTGTACTCCGCGTTGAACATTCTTTAGTGTAAACGTATACACAAGCTGTTTTATCTGCGGAGGAAGTATGGTTTACCAGGCAAATGCGACGCGATATCAGACAATGGAGTACCGCCGATGCGGTCATAGCGGACTAAAGCTGCCGGCAGTTTCTCTCGGCCTTTGGCATAACTTTGGTGACGAAACGCGGGTAGAAACCAGCCGCCAGCTGCTGCGCCACGCCTTCAACCTCGGCATTACGCACTTCGATCTGGCCAACAACTACGGGCCGCCGCCGGGTTCCGCCGAGAGCAACTTCGGCCGCATCCTGCGGGAGGATTTTTTACCCTATCGCGATGAGCTGATTATCTCCAGCAAAGCCGGCTACACCATGTGGGACGGGCCTTACGGCGACTGGGGTTCGCGCAAATATCTGATTGCCAGCCTCGATCAGAGCCTGAAACGGATGGGGCTGGAATACGTCGATATCTTCTATCATCACCGCCCCGATCCCGAGACTCCGCTGCTGGAAACCATGCGCGCGCTGGACCATATCGTGCGTCAGGGTAAAGCGCTTTACGTCGGGCTATCGAACTACCCTCTCGCCCAGGCGACGGAGGCGGTGGGCATCCTCAACGACCTTGGCACGCCGTGCATTATTCATCAGCCAAAATACTCTATGTTCGAACGCTGGGTTGAAGATGGGCTGCTGGATTTCCTGCAGACGCAGGGAGTCGGAAGCATTGCGTTTTCACCGCTGGCCGGCGGCCAGCTGACCGACCGCTATTTACACGGCATCCCGGCTGATTCCCGGGCAGCCAGCGGCAGCCGCTTCCTGCAGGCGGATCAGCTGACGGCGGAAAAACTGGAGAAAGTCCGCCGGCTGGACGCCCTGGCGCAGGCTCGCGGACAGAAGCTATCGCAGATGGCGCTGGCCTGGGTGCTGCGCGGGGAAAAAGTGACTTCGGTGCTGATCGGCGCCAGCAAAACGGCCCAGCTTGATGATGCCGTCGGGATGCTCGCCAACCGTCACTTCAGCCCGGAAGAGTGCGCGAAAATTGACGCGATTCTTGCGGCGTAAACAAAAACTTACTTTAGCAAAAAGTGCTCTTATCCGCGATTTAGGAGTTCATCCAATGCTGCGGGGCTTAACGGCTCCGTACTATCACGTTAACAAGCCGCAAGGCTCGATCGTGAAGGAGAAGAGTATGTTCAGGTCACTGATACTGGCTGCAGTGCTACTGGCCTCAGCGCCGTTAGTTGCTAACGCTGGTGAAATCACCCTGCTGCCATCTGTAAAATTACAAATAGGCGATCGCGACAACTACGGTAATTACTGGGACGGTGGCGGCTGGCGCGACCGTGATTACTGGCGTCGTAACTACGAATGGCGTGATAACCGCTGGCGGCATCATGACAACGGCCGTCACCGCGGCTGGGATAAGCGCAAAGCCTACGAACGCGGCTATCGCGAGGGCTGGAACGATCGCGACGACCGTCGCGGCGGCTGGGGACGGGGACCGGGAGGTCGTGGACCCGGCCACGGCCATCACTAAATGTCCTTCAATCAGTTTAATCAAATTGGGGAGCCGTAAGGCTCCCCAATTTATTATCGACTTATAAGCCGAACGCCGTCCCCACCAGCAGCCAGCCGTTCAGCAGAACCACAATCGCCACGATGACCCAGCCGGTTCGCTTAATCCATGCGCTATTCACCAGATCGCCCATCAGCTTCGGGTTGCTGGTAAAGATCAGCAGCGGCACCAGCGCCAGCGCAATACCAAAGCTCAGCAGTACCTGACTCATCACCAGGATGCGGGTCGGATCGAGCCCCATCATAATGACGATGAACGACGGCAGCATGGTGATCGCCCGGCGAAACCACAGTGGGATATGAAAACGAATAAACCCCTGCATCACCACCTGACCCGCCAGCGTGCCGACAACCGTCGACGACAGCCCGGCAGCCACCAGGCTGAGGCCGAATATAGTTGCTGCGGCGTGGCTCAGCAGCGGCTCCAGCGTCAGGTAGGCGGCATCAAGATCGGCGACGCCGGTATGGCCGTTAAAGTGAAACGCGGCGGCGGCGGTGGCCATCATCGCCAGATTGACAAAGCCGGCAATCGTCATCGCAATCGCCACATCCCAGCGGGTTGCGTTATAGCGCTCTTTGCGCGAGCCGTCATGCAGATTCTGGGTCAGCGACGAGTGCAAATAGATAACGTGAGGCATAATGGTTGCCCCCAGAACCCCGGCCGCCAGGAACACCGCTTCCCCGTTCGGCAGGCTCGGGATAATCATCCCTTTTGCCAGCGGCGCCAGCGCCGGCTGAGAGAAAATCAGCTCCGCGATGTAGGCCCCGGCAACAAACAGCAGCAGCCCACCAATCACTTTCTCCAGCGGCTTTTGCCCGCGACGCTGCAGCATCAAAATCAGAAACGTGGCGATACCGGTCAACACCGCGCCCTGTAGTAAAGAGACGCCAAGAAGCAGCTTAAAGCCGATCGCCGCGCCAATAAACTCGGCCAGATCCGTCGCCATGGCGATAATTTCCGCCTGCACCCAATAGAACCACACCACCGGGCGCGGATAGTGATCGCGAATCTGCTCCGCGAGATTTTTACCCGTCGCAATTCCCAGCTTTGCCGACAGAACCTGAATCAGCATCGCCATCAGGTTTGCCCACACCACCACCCACAGCAGCTGGTAGCCAAAACTGGCGCCCGCCTGGATATTGGTCGCAAAGTTACCGGGATCGATATACCCGATGGCAGCAATAAAGGCAGGCCCCATCAAAGCGAGCTTCATCTTGCGCGCTGCGCGACCGCTGCTATTCTCAACGCGACTGCTTGTCATTTTCTGCCTCAGAAATATAGCCTTTGCTATGTTTGATGCTACCAAAATGCGAATGATTATCAAGTTCATTTATAACGGCGATAATTATTGCTTTGATAGGGGGGAACGATAGCGGCTAACAACGAAAAGGTGGCAGTGATGGAAGTACATCTCGCCTGGTCATCAGATTAGTACAACTAAGCAACTTTTAAAACCTTTACGCAACATAACAAAAATGTATGTTTGATCACTATTTTGGTGATTAGTCACAGTTCCTTGCAATAGTGTGGATTTGATCTCGTTTTCTTTGGGCTTGTTACATAGAATGTGCACAGAAATTTAACCTGCCTCATATTTGGAGCAAATATGGACCGCGTCCTGCACTTTATCCTCGCGATCGTCGTGGTGGCTATTTTGGCCCTTTTGGTCAGCCACAACCGTAAGCAGATTCGTATTCGTTATGTTATTCAATTGCTAGTCATTGAAGTCTTGCTGGCCTGGTTCTTCCTGAACTCCGATATCGGTCTGGGCTTCGTGAAAGGATTCTCCGAGATGTTCGAAAAACTTCTCGGCTTTGCTAACGAAGGGACCAACTTCGTCTTCGGCAATATGAACGATAAAGGCCTCGCCTTCTTCTTCCTCAAGGTTTTGTGCCCAATCGTCTTCATTTCCGCGCTGATCGGTATTTTGCAGCATATCCGCATCCTGCCTATCGTCATTCGCGCGATCGGTACCGTGCTGTCCAAAATTAACGGCATGGGTAAACTGGAATCATTCAACGCAGTCAGCTCGCTGATTCTGGGCCAGTCGGAAAACTTTATCGCGTATAAAGATATCCTCGGCAAAATGTCGCGTAACCGCATGTACACCATGGCGGCTACTGCGATGTCCACCGTTTCCATGTCTATCGTCGGCGCGTACATGACGATGCTGCAGCCGAAATATGTCGTTGCGGCGCTGGTGCTTAATATGTTCAGCACCTTTATCGTACTGTCGCTGATTAACCCGTACCGCGTTGATGAAAGCGAAGAAAATCTGCAGATGTCGAATCTGCATGAAGGCCAGAGCTTCTTTGAAATGCTGGGTGAGTACATCCTGGCAGGCTTTAAAGTAGCGATTATCGTTGCCGCGATGCTGATCGGCTTCATCGCGCTGATCTCTGCGCTGAACGCCCTGTTCGCGACCGTTACCGGTTGGTTCGGTTACAGCATCTCCTTCCAGGGCATCCTCGGCTACATCTTCTACCCGATTGCATGGGTGATGGGCGTGCCGGCTGGTGAAGCGCTGCAGGTCGGCAGTATTATGGCCACCAAGCTGGTTTCAAACGAATTTGTCGCAATGATGGATCTGCAGAAAATTGCCAGCACGCTCTCTCCGCGCGCGGAAGGCATTATCTCCATCTTCCTGGTCTCCTTCGCCAACTTCTCCTCAATCGGGATTATTGCCGGGGCGATTAAAGGCCTGAACGAAGAGCAGGGTAACGTTGTTTCCCGTTTTGGCCTGAAGCTGGTTTACGGCTCGACCCTGGTGAGCGTGCTCTCAGCGTCTATCGCCGCGCTGGTACTGTAATTTCTTAAGGTTGTGCAAAAGCCGGGCTGGTCCCGGCTTTTTTACGCCTGTAATTCCTGAAGCGGCCGAGGCTTGCCGATCAGGTAGCCCTGCAAATAGTCGACGCCGAGCGCCAGCAGCCGCGCCTTCTGCTCTTCCGTTTCCACGTACTCCGCCACAACCGTCAGATTTTTCACCCTCGCCATCTCGATAATGGATTTAATAATGATCGCATCCAGAGGATCGGTCTCCACGTCGCGCACGAAGCAGCCGTCAATCTTCACGATATCCGCCTGGAGCCTTTTCAGTCGCTCATAGTTCGCATAGCCGGTACCGAAGTCATCGATAGCAATGGCGCAGCCAAAATCCCGCAGCTGCTGGATGTTGTGCAGGCTGGTTTGCTCATCGCAGAATGCCTGCTCTTCGGTAATTTCGATGGTAATCGCTTCGCCCTGGAGCTGGTAGCGCCTGAACAAAGCAATAATCTGCGCCGCGCTATCGCGCTGCATCAGGGTGTAGGGCAGCAGATTAACGGAGAAGTGCTGGCCCGGATGCCGGTGTAGCGTGCTGAACAACGTTTCCAGCACCAGCATGTCGAAACGCTGGCTCAGGTTGAACTGCACGATGAGCGGAATAAACCGCTCCGGCGTAATGACGGTTTCTCCGCACTGCATCCGCGTAAGCACTTCATAATAGCCCTCCCCCGCCGCGTTCCGGATCGGCTGGGCATACAGCACGAGATCGCGTTTATTGAGCGCCTGCTTGATCCGGGTCAGCATACGCACCTGCTCGCTGGTTTGATCGGAAACCTGCTCCTGCGCCGCATCCAGCGCCAGCACCCGCTGCGTGGCGCCGGCCTGCTCCGAAAGCCAGCTCAGCTGGCCCAGCATCGGATGAAGCTCGGCCTCGACGCCGTGATGCCTGCCCCACGATGCGCCAAACTCCAGATCCAACGCCTGGTTATTCCAGATAAATTTCTTGTGGTTAAGAATCGCCACGATGTGGCCTAGCCGCGCCTCGGGTTCCGGCCCGCACAGCACCAGCAGCAGCTCGCTACCGGGTAGCTGAAATATTTTATCTCCCGGCCCCAGCAGCGGCTGTACCTTAGCGGCAATTTGCCGCTTGCAGTGCACGCGCATCATCATGCCGTAATGGCGGCTGAGGAAATCCAGGTTATCAATTCGCAGGCTGCTGATGGCTACTTCGGGGTTGCGGCGTAAATGACACTCCAGCGCGCGAAGATTAGGCAGTCCGGTCAGCGGGTCCTCCTGCGCCTGATCCCGCCATCTGAGCTTGATTCGCTCGTTCTGAGCGTAAATATCCAGCATATAAAACAAGCAGATGGTGAATGAGATGAGTACCGAGAGAACAAATGATAATGCGTATTCTGTCTTTACGCCCTGCAGGAAATTTTGATTATACGCGACCAGTAAAAATGCTGAAACGGACCATGAAATACGAATCAGCGCATGGCCCAGCCGGCTAATACCAATAAAATAAAGGATGAAAATAAGTGGTACCAAATAACCGGCAATAAAAACAGAGTTATAAGGTGCACAGAGCACCAGTAATATTGCCACGAGCGCTATGAACCAGTACAGCGTAAATATCCGACGCTCGCGCGTAAGCCACGGTTGACAATGATGGAGCCAGAATGTGCGGGCAAAACGCGGATTGATAATCATCCGCAAAGGATAATAAAAGAAGGTGGTAAAAATTAATGCAGCACAAATCAAACTCTGAATATCTATAATGGTATAAATTGCCGGCATATCTTTGAAATAGCTCGATATAACCAGAGGGAAAGAAAAAAACACCCCCGCCAGATACATGGTAACTTTCATGAGCACGGGAGCAAAAAATCCGCCCCAAAAGATTCTGATGCCCATCCGCTTCGCCGTTAACCCGCTGCGCCACGCTTTACCAAGCAGCATGCGGACAACGGCGCATGAGGCCAGCACCGAGAACAGCTGGCAGAATAATAAGATTGCCGCCTGCGGTACCGTCAGCGGGATTATCCAGGCGTTGGTGATAGCAAAGGCGATAATCAGCGGGCCAATCGCATAGCGGCCAAAAATAAAGATAACCGCGTACATCATACTTAGCGGTAACCAGGCGAGAAATATTTGGTTACCGTCAATCATTGCCTGAGGTGAAATAAATCTGGCTAATGGAATTGTAATTAAACAAACGATCAACGCGAGTAAAGATCTTCTGATGTTAATGTTAAATTTGCCTGTCATTATTGTTAATTAAAGCTCCCGCGCCGGAATTATATTTAATATACAAATAGTATGTTGGTTAATTATGGCAGGCAAGGTAATAAGCCAGGGAAAAATCTTAAATTACATTTCACTCTAATAGCAGGAGATTTTCTGACGTAAGCACAGAGTGCTTTACGTTGGCAGGAGGAAAACAAAAAACCCCCGCCGTAGCGAGGGTTTCGATATTTGGTGGAGCTAAGCGGGATCGAACCGCTGACCTCTTGCATGCCATGCAAGCGCTCTCCCAGCTGAGCTATAGCCCCAACAGAACGTTTTAAAACCAAACCTGATGGGAACAGGATTTGGTGGAGCTAAGCGGGATCGAACCGCTGACCTCTTGCATGCCATGCAAGCGCTCTCCCAGCTGAGCTATAGCCCCGTAACATAAAACGTGTCGTGTTGACGGGCCGCATAATATGAATTCCTTCGTCAGGTGTCAACGGCAAAATCACCCCTCTTAATTTGATCGCTGAAAAAGCAGGCAAATAGCTGACATTGCGAAGCTTATCGCAGGGAGAAGTTAAACATGTCACTCTTTCATGTAAAAGGATGCTATAACATGAACAACTAATTCCCACATTTTTACTCAGGAAATAGTATGCTCAAGGAACGAATGACACCTGAAGAAATCGCCCATCTCACTGGCTTCAGCCGGCAGACGATCAATAAGTGGGTACGCAAAGAAGGATGGCAAACATCCCCCCGACCCGGCGTGCAGGGAGGCAAAGCTCGCCTCGTGCACGTAAACGAGCAGGTGCGCGATTTTATTCGCAGCGCCCAGCGCGTGGCGGAAACGCCTTCCCCTTATGCCACCGTAGAAAACGACCTTGAGCCGCTGCTGCTTACGCTCAGCAAAGAGATGACCCCCGGCGAACAGAAAAAGCTGATGTCACTTCTGCTGCGTGAAGGTATTACCGGCTTACTCCATCGCCTGGATATTCGCGACCAGTAACATGATGATGAAATTAAAAGATAAGATGACCCCGGCAGAGCTTGCGGAATGTCTTGGCCTCGCCAGACAAACGATTAACCGCTGGGTCAGAGAGCAAAAATGGCGTACGGAGGCTATTCCCGGCGTCAAAGGTGGGCGTGCCCGTCTCATCGTTATCGACAGGACGGTTCTCGATTTTCTGGCAAATATTCCCGCGCTGCGGCATCTGATTGCCGATTATCAGCTGGCTGAACCGCCTGGCCACTATTTTATTAATGATGCAGGGGCTATCTGGCGACAAATTGCCGAGACGCTCCATCTGATGACACCAGAAGAACAGCAGCATTTGCGGGACTTTCTTGCAAGAGAAGGCATCAGCGGATTTTTATCGCGTCTGGGAATTAGCGGCGAGCGGTCGAAAGAGTAAAAAAACGGCAGGAATATACCTGCCGTTATGCGTAGCTTATGATGCTCAGGACTGCTGGCTTTCGCGTTCAGCAATAAATGCCAGCGCTTTGTTTATGCGTTCTACGCTGCGGGATTTACCAATCGCATGAACGGTCACGTCGAGAGCCGGGGATTGTCCAGCGCCGGTAACCGCAACGCGCAGCGGCATCCCGACTTTACCCATCCCGACTTCCAGCTCGTCCGCCGTTGCCTGAATAGCGTGATGAACGTTCTCTGCCGTCCAGCCGGTCACCGCAGCCAGCTTATCGCGCACGACTTCCAGAGGCTGACGCGCAACCGGGCGCAGATGTTTTTTCGCCGCGTCGGCGTCAAACTCGTCGAACTCTTCATAGAAGTAACGGCAGCTCGCCGCCATCTCCTTCAGCGTTTTGCAACGCTCGCCGAGCAGCTTCACCAGTTCAGCCAGCTGCGGGCCGTTACGGGTATCGATATTTTCCTGCTCGATATGCCATTGCAGATGCGTTGCCACATACTCCGGCGCCAGAGAGTTAATGTAGTGATGATTCAGCCACTGCAGCTTCTCGGTGTTAAACGCGCTGGCGGATTTGCTGACCGCGCCGAGGGAGAAGAGCTTAATCATCTCTTCACGAGAGAAGATCTCCTGATCGCCGCTGGACCAGCCCAGACGTACCAGATAGTTCAACAGCGCTTCAGGCAGGTAGCCATCGTCGCGGTACTGCATCACGCTCACCGCGCCATGACGCTTGGAGAGCTTTTTGCCGTCATCGCCATTGATCATCGAAACGTGCGCATATACCGGTACCGGCGCGTTCAATGCCTTAAGGATATTGATCTGGCGCGGGGTATTGTTGATATGGTCTTCACCACGGATCACGTGCGTGATCTCCATATCCCAGTCATCCACGACAACGCAGAAGTTATAGGTCGGAGAGCCGTCGGTGCGGCGGATGATCAGATCGTCCAGCTCCTGATTACTGAATTCAATCGGTCCGCGGATCTGATCGTCAAAGATGACGGAACCGTCCTGCGGGTTGGCAAAACGCACCACGCACGGTTCGTTATCCGCATGGTGTTCGTGACCATGGCGACAGCGCCCGTCATAGCGAGGTTTTTCGCCATTTGCCATCTGCTCTTCGCGCAGAGCGTCCAGACGCTCTTTAGAGCAGTAGCATTTATAGGCCGTGCCCGCTACCAGCATTTCATCAATAACGGCGTTGTAACGGTCAAAACGTTTAGTCTGGAAATACGGACCTTCGTCCCATTCCAGATTCAGCCAGTTCATCCCATCCATAATGGCTTCAATTGCTTCCGGCGTGGAGCGCTCAAGATCGGTGTCTTCAATACGCAGTACAAACTCACCGTTGTTATTGCGGGCAAAAAGCCAGGAGTAGAGAGCAGTACGCGCGCCGCCAACGTGCAGATAGCCTGTCGGGCTGGGCGCGAAGCGAGTTTTGATTTTCATGAAATGGCCTTACGTTTAATAAAGATGCCGACAACCGGCAGAGTCTGTTGGTATTTATGGCTCAATATTCTAACACCGTAGGCTGATTCCTCAATGGAGTTCCCGTCTGAACGTCACGCTTTGCCATTTTTGTTTATAAATCATGCGCTGCGGATGCTTTCGCGATCGTTTTGTTTAATTTTACGACGAACAAACAAATTATTTAGAAAAGGCGTTGACTCATTTTCAACTCTCCCTATAATGCGACTCCACACAGCGGGGGTGATTAGCTCAGCTGGGAGAGCACCTCCCTTACAAGGAGGGGGTCGGCGGTTCGAACCCGTCATCACCCACCAACTACTTTAAGTAGTCTCCGCCGTGTAGCAAGAAATTGAGAAGTGGGTGATTAGCTCAGCTGGGAGAGCACCTCCCTTACAAGGAGGGGGTCGGCGGTTCGATCCCGTCATCACCCACCACTTTCTCGCCAGCTGGATTTCTTGTTAAAAATGTGAAGTACCGAAGTGGGTGATTAGCTCAGCTGGGAGAGCACCTCCCTTACAAGGAGGGGGTCGGCGGTTCGATCCCGTCATCACCCACCACTTCGGGTCGTTAGCTCAGTTGGTAGAGCAGTTGACTTTTAATCAATTGGTCGCAGGTTCGAATCCTGCACGACCCACCATATTCAGAAAAAGCGCCTTTAGGCGCTTTTTTCGTTTCTGCACACCATGCTTAACCGTGCAGGATGAGAACCTGCCGCAGGTTCGACAAAATCGTCGGGAACGATTTTGCATCGCCACCTGTGGCGACCCGCAGGGCGAGTCTCAGGATGAGACGAGTGATATCCTGCACGACCCACCACTCATATCCTTCACACCCGCTTTTTCGTTTCTGAATACCACGCCCGTCTCCACGGACTCACGCCTCACCGCTGATACAGCGGATCGTCAGCTCTGCCCGCGGTCAGCGTATTCCCCTCTTCACGCACCACTTCCCACAGCGCCTGCGCGGCGGTTGAGAGCGAGCGTTTCTTACGCTGCGCCAGCATCAGCTGACGCTCAACAACCGGGGTTAGCCGCTTGACCCGCAAATGGCTGCCTTGAGGCAGCGGTAGCGCCAGCGCCGGTAGAATACTGATGCCAATGCCTGACTCCACCATCGGAAACAGCGTAGCCGGATGCCCAATCTCCTGCACAATATTGGCATCAATGCCAAAGCGCGCCAGCGCGGCATCAATCAGCGGCCGGCTGCCGGAGGCGTAATCCTGCAATACCAGCCGCTGCCGGTGAAGATCCTGCCAGCTCACCGATGCCCTTTCGGCAAAAGGATGGTCCTCCCGACATAAAAGCAAAAAAGGTTCCGACAGGACCGTCTCACACTGCAAATCCGTAGCGGCGCCGGGATCGATAACAATGCCAAAATCTACCTCACCCTGGCGAATACTCTCCAGAACCCACTGCTGAGGGCGATCGTGCAGCACAAAATCAATCTCCGGGTAGCGCTGATTGCTGTGCGCAATACACTGGGGGATCAGATGGGCGGAAATCGTCTGGCTGGCGGCAACCCGCACGGTTCCCGTCAGCTGCTGACCCACGCGTCCGGCGTCGCGCAGCGTACTGTTCAGCTCGTCCAGCAGCCGCTCAAGCCGACCCGCCAGCTGATGCCCCGCCTCCGTCAGCACCACCTCCCGGGTGGTTCTGTCCAGCAGCCGCACGCCGGTCTGATGCTCCAGCTCCTTGACGCTATGGCTCACCGCCGACTGGCTGAGCCCAATCATCTCCCCTGCCCGGCTGAAGCTTCTCGCCCTGGCGACGGTGACAAATACCTTTAACTGACGCAGCGAATAATTCATCTTTTTTATTCATGAATAGATGCAATAAATCAATTTTATTTCTCAAACTAAAAAAAGCACAATAGCGAAATCGATTTTCAGGAGCGATTATGAAATTTTTCCGCATTCTTGACCCATTTACCCTTACCCTGGTTACCGTCGTCCTGCTGGCCTCCTTTTTCCCGGCGCGCGGCGAATTTGTCCCCTTCTTTGAGCACCTCACCACCGCGGCCATTGCCCTGCTGTTCTTTATGCACGGTGCAAAGCTCTCCCGCGAGGCGATTATCTCCGGCGGCGGCCACTGGCGTTTGCATCTGTGGGTGATGTGCAGCACCTTTATCGTCTTCCCCGTTTTGGGGGTGCTGTTTGCGTGGTGGGCGCCGATAAACGTCGATCCTGCGCTCTATACCGGCTTTATTTATCTCTGCATTCTGCCCGCTACCGTGCAGTCAGCGATCGCTTTCACTTCGCTGGCTGGCGGAAACGTAGCGGCGGCCGTATGTTCAGCCTCGGCATCGAGCCTGCTGGGAATTTTCATTTCACCGCTGCTGGTCGGGCTACTGATGAATCTGCACGGCGCCGGCGGCAGCCTGGAGCAGGTCGGCAAGATTATGCTGCAGCTTCTGCTGCCGTTCGTCCTCGGTCATCTGTCCCGTCCGTGGATCGGCGCATGGGTGGCGCGGCATAAAAAATGGATTTCAAAAACCGATCAGACCTCTATCCTGCTGGTCGTCTACTCGGCGTTTAGTGAGGCGGTGGTGAACGGTATCTGGCATAAAGTCGGTCCAGGCTCGCTGCTTTTCATCGTCGCCGTCAGCATCGTGCTGCTGGCCATCGTTATCGCCATTAACATCTTTGTGGCGCGCAAATGCGGCTTCAATAAAGCGGATGAAATTACCATTGTCTTCTGCGGATCGAAAAAGAGCCTGGCAAACGGGATCCCGATGGCCAATATTCTCTTTCCAACCTCGATTCTGGGGATCATGGTGCTGCCGCTGATGATTTTCCATCAGATCCAGCTGATGGTGTGCGCCGTGCTGGCACGACGCTATAAACGACAGGCGGAAGAGCGGCTGGCGCGTGAAAACGCCAGCGCGCCAGAGGCTTAACGCGGCTGCTTGAGGGGCTGAACCAGCTGGGTCAGCCCTTCGGTTTTAATCAATAAGGTTAACGCCATCAGCTCGCCAAGATGCCCGGCGGGAAACTGCTCCTTACGGGCAAACCACAGCAAATACTCTTCAGGCAGGTCAATCAAACGACGACCTTTATATTTGCCAAACGGCATTTCCGTATTGGCTATCTCGATAAGCCGTTCTTTATCCACGTTAATCTCCCAACAGCCGCAGCATTTCGGCTTCATCGATCACCGCAATCCCCAGCTCCTGCGCTTTAGCCAGCTTCGACCCCGCCGCTTCCCCGGCAATCACCAGATCGGTTTTCTTTGACACGCTGCCCGCCACTTTCGCCCCCAGCGCCGCCAGCCGCGCTTTTGCATCATCACGGGACAGCAGGCTCAGGCTACCGGTCAGGACCACGGTTTTGCCGGCAAACGGGCTATCGATCTCTTCGGCATTGACCACCACCGGCGCGGGCCAGCGGACGCCCTCCGCGAGCAACTGAGCGATAACCTCGCGGTTGCTCTCCTCAGCAAAGAAATTGCGCACGTGGGTAGCCACCACAATGCCGACATCAGGCACCTTCTGCAGATCGTCAACTGATGCCTGCTCGAGCGCCTCAATCGTTGCAAAATGCGCCGCCAGCCCTGCGGCCGTTGCCTCGCCGACCTCACGAATGCCAAGCGCGTACAGGAAGCGGGCAAAGGTCGTCTCTTTCGATTTTTCCAACGAATTGACCACGTTTTGCGCCGACTTTGGCCCCATACGCTCAAGGCCGGTGAGCTTACCTGGGCTTAAGCGGAACAGGTCGGCCGGCGTGTGCACATACTCTTTCTCAACCAGCTGGTCGATGATCTTCTCGCCCATGCCCTCAACATCTAACGCGCGACGGGAAACAAAATGCTTTAAGGCCTCTTTACGCTGCGCGCCGCAAATTAGTCCGCCGGTACAGCGCGTCACCACTTCGCCTTCAACGCGCTCAACGTCCGAATGGCACACCGGACAATGGGTCGGGAAGAGGATTTCACGCGTATCCTCCGGGCGTTCGGACAGCACAACGTTAACCACCTGAGGAATAACGTCTCCGGCGCGGCGGATCACCACCTTATCGCCAATTCGTAGACCAAGTCGTTCAATTTCATCGGCGTTGTGCAACGTGGCGTTACTCACCAGCACTCCGGCCACATGGACCGGCTCGAGGCGCGCCACCGGAGTGATTGCTCCGGTACGGCCGACCTGGAACTCAACGTCGCGTACGAAGGTCATCTGCTCCTGAGCGGGGAACTTAAAGGCGACGGCCCAGCGCGGGGCGCGGGCAACAAAGCCGAGCTGCTCCTGAAGCGCCAGAGAATCTACTTTGATGACCACGCCGTCGATATCGAAACCTAACGTCGGGCGGTCCTCCTCAACCTTACGATAGTAAGTAAGCACTTCCTCTGGAGTGCGGCAGAGCTTTACGCGCTCGCTGACCGGCAATCCCCAGGCCTTAAACTGCTGCAGACGCCCGGAATGGCTCGCCGGCAGCTCGCCGCCTTCCAACGTACCCACGCCGTAGCAGAAGAAAGTAAGCGGTCGCTTCGCCGTAATCCGCGAATCGAGCTGACGCAGGGAGCCGGCGGCCGCATTGCGCGGGTTAGCGAAGACTTTCCCGCCGCTGCGACGCGCCTCTTCGTTAATTTTTTCGAACCCGGCCTGCGGCAGGAACACCTCGCCGCGTACTTCCAGACGCGCAGGGATATTGTCACCGCGCAGCTTCAGCGGGATCGCGCGAATCGTCCGCACATTAGAGGTAATATCCTCGCCGGTGGTGCCGTCGCCGCGCGTTGCGGCCTGCACCAGCACGCCGTTTTCGTACAGAATACTCACGGCCAGCCCGTCCAGCTTCAGCTCACAGCAGTAGACCAGATCGTCGCTGCTTTTCAGCCGGTCCTGAACGCGCTTGTTAAAAGCCAGGAAGCTCTCTTCGTCAAAAACGTTATCCAGCGAGAGCATCGGGACTTCATGACGAACCTGGCTAAAGGAGGCCAGCGGAGCCGCCCCCACGCGTTGAGTCGGCGAGTCGGAGACGATGAGCTCGGGATGCAGGGCTTCCAGCTCGCGCAGTTCGCGCATCAGCCGGTCGTATTCCGCATCGGGCACTTCAGGGGTATCCATAACGTGGTACAGATATTCATGATGGCGAAGCGTGGTTCGCAGTTCAGTCAGTTTTTGTTCGATCGGTTCCATATCGCACCATCAATGATAAAAAACCCCCGACGGGCGGGGGTTCAGGATTGGGAGACGAAACGCAGGTCGGTGAATCAGGCGTTAGCCTCTTTCACTTCACGAATACGGTCTTGATATTCACGCATTTTCTGCGGAGTCATCATCCGACGCTGATCGTCCAGCACCACGCCACCGACTTCGTCGGCGATGTACTGCGCAGATTGCAGCATCAGCTTAAAGTTTTGCAGCTCATCGCCGAAGGACGGCACCTGCATAAAGATAGTGACCCCAGGCGTCGTCATATTCGCCATGCTGTCCGGATTAAAGGTACCGGGTTTCACCATATTAGCCAGGCTGAACAGGACCTGGCCGCTGCCGTCCGGGCTAAGATGACGATGGAATATATTCATATCGCCAAATTTGAAGCCCGCCTGCTGGATGCTGTTAATCAACACTTCACCGTTGATCTGCGAGCCTTGATGCGCTGACACGTTCATCACGATGACCGTCTCTTTACGCTCTTTTGGCTGCGGGGCCGGCTGCGGTGGTTCGGCGACAACCGGTTCAGGCGCTGGCTGAGACGGTGCGGCGGCTGGCTGGACCGGAGCAGGCTGCTGCGGTGCGCTCTGAACTATCGGCTGCTGAGGCGCCTGCTGCGGCTGCGCTACGGGCTGGGGTTGATGCGGCACAGGCTGCTGCGGCGCGGGCTGGCGCTGAGGCGCGCTGGTTTGCGGCTGCGGGGCCTGCTGGTGGTGATGAGCAGGCTGCGGCTGACGAACGGGCTCTTCCGCACGCACGGGCGGCTGCACCTGACGTTCGTAAGGCGGCTGATACTGGTGTTGTGGCGTCTGACGAGGTGCCTCTTGCTCCCCATTGTGGCCATTTGGGGCGTGATTAACCCGGTGAACGCGAACCTCACCTACGCCTTCAACATCGTCATCAAAGCCATCGCTTTCAGACTCTTCGTCATCGCGAGACTTCATACGTTTTAGTGGGCGATCGCGAAACATCGAGGAACGTTCTTTACGGCTGGTCCAGAAACCGTGTACCAGTAAAGCGATTATGGCGATCGCGCCAACAATGATTAATATCAGACGCAAATCCTGCATCATTATATTCTCTGTTGTTCTAACACCTTGCCACCACGGCAAACATTTACTTACTAAGAGTATTTGTCGATTACGCCGAGTGCAAGTGGGTCTACCGCTTTCACTACATAAAGATGAACTAAATCGTGCTTTTTGCTGCTTTTTCGAACATTTCCTAACTGGTTATTGTCCGGCAACCCGATAAAATAAGCGGGCATTCAGCCTGAATGTCAAAAAAGGAGCATTGCCTGACCATGGTTTCATCATCCGCAACTTCCCCGCGTAGCGGCGTTTACTATTTTTCGCAGGGCTGGAAACTGATCGGGCTGCCGGGAATTCGTCGTTACGTATTTTTGCCTTTACTGGTCAATATTATCCTGATGGGCGGCGCCTTCTGGTGGCTGTTCACGCGCCTTGATAGCTGGATCCCCTCGCTGATGAGCCACGTGCCGGAATGGCTGAACTGGCTAAACTATCTGCTTTGGCCGGTGATGGTCATCTCGATTCTGCTGGTCTTCGGCTACTTTTTCTCAACCATCGCCAACTGGATTGCCGCCCCGTTTAGCGGCCTGCTGGCGGAACAGCTGGAAGCGCGCTTAACCGGCGCAACGCCTCCGGACGTCGGCGTATTTGGCATCATGAAAGATGTCCCGCGCATTATGAAACGCGAATGGCAAAAGTTTTGCTGGTATCTGCCGCGCGCCATCATCCTGCTGATCCTTTACTTCATTCCCGGTATCGGCCAGACCGTTGCCCCGGTGCTGTGGTTCCTGTTCAGCGCGTGGATGCTGGCCATTCAGTACTGCGACTACCCGTTTGATAACCACAAGGTTCCGTTTAAAACCATGCGCGAGGCGCTGCGTACGCGCAAAGTCACCAATATGCAGTTTGGCGCGCTGACCAGCCTGTTCACCATGATCCCGGTCCTCAATCTGGTTATCCTGCCGGTGGCCATTTGCGGCGCAACGGCGATGTGGGTCGACTGCTATCGCGATAAACATGCGATGTGGAAATAAGCCCAGACGGATGCGCGCAGGCCTATGGATGGGCCAAAAATCGGGACTGCGAAACCCCACATTTTCAGCACCATCGGGCGGTGGCTTATGCCTCACCTTATTCCTTCTGGCTTGCCATTATTTCCCTTACGAATATAGATATGCTAAATCCTTACTTCCGCATATTCTTTAAGCGGGTATGCTGGAGCCGTACTCCCAAATTTCATACAGTTAAGGACGGGCCATGAGTAAGATTTTTGAAGATAACTCCCTGACTATCGGTCATACGCCGCTAGTCCGACTGAACCGAATCGGTAACGGACGCATCCTGGCAAAGGTTGAATCTCGCAACCCGAGCTTTAGCGTCAAATGCCGTATCGGTGCCAATATGATTTGGGATGCTGAGAAACGCGGAGTATTGAAAGCTGGCGTTGAGCTGGTAGAACCGACCAGCGGCAACACCGGTATCGCCCTCGCCTACGTCGCCGCAGCGCGTGGCTACAAGCTGACGCTGACCATGCCGGAAACCATGAGCATCGAACGACGTAAGCTGCTGAAAGCGCTGGGTGCCAATCTGGTACTGACCGAAGGCGCGAAAGGCATGAAAGGGGCGATTCAAAAAGCCGAAGAAATCGTTGCCAGCGACCCGGAAAAATATCTGCTGCTGCAGCAGTTCAGCAACCCGGCTAACCCGGAAATTCATGAAAAGACCACCGGCCCGGAAATCTGGGAAGATACCGATGGTCAGGTTGACATCTTTATCTCCGGCGTCGGCACCGGCGGTACGCTGACCGGCGTGAGTCGCTACATTAAAGGCACTAAGGGCAAAAAAGATCTGATTACCGTTGCGGTGGAACCGACCGATTCACCGGTGATCGCTCAGGCGCTGGCTGGCGTTGAGCTTAAGCCTGGCCCGCACAAAATTCAGGGTATCGGCGCCGGCTTTATTCCGGGCAACCTCGATCTGAAGCTGGTCGATAAAGTTGTGGCCATCACCAACGAAGAGGCTATCTCGACCGCCCGTCGTCTGATGGACGAAGAAGGTATCCTCGCCGGTATCTCTTCCGGAGCCGCCGTTGCCGCAGCCCTCAAGCTGCAGGAAGATGAGGCCTTTACCAATAAGAATATAGTGGTTATCCTACCGTCTTCTGGTGAGCGTTATTTAAGCACAGCGCTGTTTGCCGATCTCTTCACCGAGAAAGAACTGCAACAGTGATGCCAGCTTGTAGGTATCGTGTAAAAAAGCACCTTTTTAGGTGCTTTTTTGTGGCATACGTCAAAGTTTTACCCCTCCTGGCATTGATTCACCGCGTAGGGTCTGGTATTTAACCAGCACATTTATTTTGATGCGCGAAATTATTCAGAATTGGATTTCCATAAGCTGAATCGATTTTATGATTTGGTTCAAGTCTTCCTTTCGCGGCATAATGTTTAATGACGTGCCAGACGTCAACGGCCAGATGGTCTGCGCAGCGATTACCCGCTGCTGACACCTTAGCCAGACACGTAACGCCGGCGCTAACAATACAGGCTAAAGCCTTGCCGTTAGGCTAGACTTTAGGTCCACAACACTAAACCTATAAGTTGGGGAAATATAATGTTCCAGCAAGAAGTTACCATTACCGCTCCGAACGGTCTGCACACCCGCCCTGCTGCTCAGTTTGTTAAAGAAGCTAAAGGCTTTACTTCTGAGATCACTGTTACCTCCAACGGCAAAAGCGCCAGCGCCAAAAGCCTGTTCAAACTGCAAACTCTGGGTCTGACTCAGGGTACCGTAGTCACCATCTCCGCTGAAGGCGAAGATGAGCAGAAAGCAGTTGAGCATCTGGTAAAACTGATGGCTGAACTCGAATAAGTTCACGGGTTCTTTTTAATATCAGTCACAAGTAAGGTAGGGTTATGATTTCAGGCATTTTAGCATCCCCGGGTATCGCTTTCGGTAAGGCTCTCCTGCTGAAAGAAGACGAAATTGTCATCGACCGGAAGAAAATTTCTGCCGATAAGGTTGAGCAGGAAATTGAACGTTTCCTGAGTGGCCGCACCAAGGCCTCCGCCCAGCTGGAGGTCATAAAAACCAAAGCTGGTGAAACTTTCGGTGAAGAAAAAGAAGCCATCTTCGAAGGGCACATCATGCTGCTGGAAGATGAGGAGCTTGAGCAGGAAATCATAGCCCTGATTAAAGATAAGCACATGACTGCCGACGCGGCGGCCAATGAAATTATCGAAGGCCAGGCTATCGCTCTGGAAGAGCTGGATGATGAATACCTGAAAGAGCGTGCGGCTGACGTACGCGATATTGGTAAGCGCCTGCTGCGTAACATCCTCGGCCTGGCTATCATCGATCTGAGCGCGATTCAGGATGAAGTCATTCTGGTTGCCGCCGATCTCACCCCGTCGGAAACTGCACAGCTGAACCTGAACAAGGTGCTGGGCTTTATCACCGACGCGGGCGGCCGTACTTCCCACACCTCCATCATGGCGCGCTCCCTTGAGCTGCCGGCAATTGTGGGCACCGGTAGCGTAACCTCGCAGGTGAAAAACGGCGATTATCTGGTTCTTGACGCGGTCAACAACCAGGTTCTGGTTAACCCGAGCAACGAACAAATTGAAGAGCTGCGCGATCTGCAGGCCCAGGTTGCTGAAGAAAAAGCCGAGCTGGCGAAGCTGAAAGATCTGCCGGCCATTACGCTCGACGGCCATCAGGTTGAAGTCTGTGCCAACATCGGTACCGTTCGCGACATCGACGGCGCTGAACGTAACGGCGCGGAAGGCGTAGGCCTGTACCGTACCGAATTCCTGTTCATGGACCGCGACGCGCTGCCGACTGAAGAAGAACAGTTCGCGGCCTACAAAGCGGTAGCTGAAGCGTGCGGCTCTCAGGCTGTTATCGTTCGCACCATGGATATCGGTGGCGACAAAGAGCTGCCGTACATGAACTTCCCGAAAGAAGAGAACCCGTTCCTCGGCTGGCGTGCCGTGCGTATCGCGATGGATCGTAAAGAGATCCTGCGTGACCAGGTTCGCGCCATCCTGCGTGCCTCTGCTTTCGGCAAACTGCGCATCATGTTCCCGATGATCATCTCTGTTGAAGAAGTGCGTGCACTGAAGAAAGAGATTGAAATCTACAAGCAGGAACTGCGCGACGAAGGTAAAGCATTTGACGAAACAATCGAAGTTGGCGTGATGGTTGAAACACCGGCCGCCGCCACGATTGCGCGTCACTTAGCGAAAGAAGTTGATTTCTTTAGCATCGGAACCAATGATTTAACGCAGTATACTCTGGCAGTTGACCGTGGTAATGATATGATTTCACATCTTTACCAGCCAATGTCACCATCCGTCCTGACGCTGATTAAGCAAGTTATTGATGCTTCTCACGCTGAAGGTAAATGGACTGGCATGTGTGGTGAGCTTGCGGGCGATGAACGTGCTACACTTCTGTTGCTGGGTATGGGGCTGGACGAATTCTCTATGAGCGCCATTTCCATCCCGCGTATCAAGAAGATTATTCGTAACACGAACTTCGAAGATGCGAAAGTATTAGCAGAGCAGGCTCTTGCTCAACCGACAACGGACGAGTTAATGACGCTGGTTAACAAGTTCATTGAAGAAAAAACAATCTGCTAATCCATAAGATGCGCGGCCCAAATTACTGCTTAGGAGAAGATCATGGGTTTGTTCGATAAATTGAAATCTCTGGTTTCTGATGACAAAAAAGACACCGGAACTATTGAGATTATTGCTCCGCTCTCTGGCGAGATCGTTAACATCGAAGACGTGCCGGATGTGGTTTTTGCAGAAAAAATTGTGGGTGATGGCATCGCCATCAAACCTACCGGCAACAAAATGGTTGCGCCGGTAGACGGTACCATCGGTAAAATCTTTGAAACCAACCATGCGTTCTCTATCGAATCCGATAGCGGCATTGAGCTGTTCGTTCACTTCGGTATTGATACCGTTGAGCTGAAAGGCGAAGGCTTCAAGCGTATTGCCGAAGAAGGCCAGCGCGTGAAAATCGGTGACCCGGTTATCGAATTCGACCTGCCGCTGCTGGAAGAGAAGGCCAAGTCTACCCTGACTCCGGTTGTTATCTCCAACATGGACGAGATCAAAGAGCTGATCAAACTGTCCGGTAGCGTAACCGTGGGTGAAACCCCGGTGATTCGCATCAAGAAGTAATTCTTGCCGCAGAAAAATGGCGCCTCCTGGCGCCATTTTTTTATCTCAGCATCGCCGCGCCTGCAGCTACCCTCTTCCCGCCGGCGGCAAAATCAGCTCATCGCTGCCGCGCTCCGCAGTCCAGGTCATCACCGCCAGCACCCGCTGCGCCGCTGCCCGCGTCGCTTCACCTAACGCCAGTCCGCAGACTAAACCGCTGATAAGCTCGGCGCAGAAAAGGTCGCCCGTTCCCTTCAGATCCGTTTCTACCCGCGGATGGACGACCACCTCCACCGAATCTGCCGTCACCACCAGCACATTGATCGTGGCGTTATCGAGGCCCGGCGCGCTGGTGATCACCACCCATTTTAGCGTCCCGGACAGCAGGCTACGCGCGGCGTTAACCGCCTCCTGCTGGCTGCGGCAGGACATACCGCTTAGCGTTTCCAGCTCAAAAAGGTTAGGCGTGATCCCCTGGGCCAGCGGCAGCAGGTGGCGACGGTAGGCCTGAGGGATTTCGGCCTTAACGTAAATGCCGCTATCAACGTCGCCAATCACCGGATCGACCAGAATACACAGCTGCGGATGGCTTTCGCGGATCCGCAGCAGCCACTGCGCCAGCCGCTCAATCTGCACCGCGCTACCCATATAGCCTGCGGTAACCGCCCGCAGCTCGCGTAACGCATCGCGCTCTTCCAGCGCGCGCAGATAGCCAACAAACCACTCTTCAGGGATCACCCCGCCGTAGAACGTATCGTAGTGCGGCGTATTGCTGAACAGCACCGTCGGCACCGCCATTACCCGCAGGCCGTGCTGCTCGATCGCCGGCACCGCGATGCTGTTGCCCACGCTGCCATAAACGACCTGCGACTGCACAGCAACGATATCGACCTGCAGCGCCCGGCTTTTATCATTGAAGAGCACCGATTGTATTTCGTCTTGCTGGCCCATCCTGTCTCCTCCCGCTGGACAGCGGGTTATACCCTGATTATCATTCGTCTTATGCTAAAATTCATTTTGTCATAGGTCAATAATGTTCGCCGGAAAAACCGCCAATGATATCTTTGATAACATCCGTCATCTGGTGCAGAGCGGGACGTTACAGCCCGATGACATGCTGCCTCCGGTTCGCGAGCTGGCTGCCAGACTCGCCGTTAACCGCAATACCGTTGCCGCCGCCTATAAGCGCCTGGTGACCTCCGGCCTGGCCGTCAGCCAGGGACGCAACGGTACGGCAATCAAAGCCGCCAGCGCGCCAGTAGTGCTGGAAGGCAGCGCCCAGGGCTCCGCGCTGCACGATATTTCCAGCGGCAACCCCGACCCTCAGCGTCTCCCCGATCTCAACCGCTACCTCAGCACCCTCAGCCCGGCTTCGCGCCTGTACGGCAGCGCGGCAGTCGACCCGAGGCTGGCCCGCTGGGCCCAGGACCGGGTGCAGAAAGACGCCGGGGTTGAGAGTGAAATCAATCTCACCAGCGGCGCGATTGACGCGCTGGAGCGGCTACTGTGCGCGCTGCTGCTGCCCGGCGATCGGGTGGTGGTGGAAGACCCCTGCTTTCTCAGCAGCATCAATATGCTGCGCTATGCCGGTTTTAACGCCTGCCCGGCGCCGGTTGATGGCGAAGGCATGCAGCCCGCCGCGCTGGAGGAGGCGTTACGTCAAGGCGCCCGGGCGGTGATTATTACGCCACGCGCGCATAATCCCACCGGCTGCAGCCTTAGCGAAGCGCGGGCGGCAGCGATCCGCGAAATACTGGCCCGCTACCCGCAGGTGCTGGTGATCCTCGACGATCATTTCGCGCTGCTGTCATCCACGCCGTGGCGATCCCCTCTGCCTGCGCAAACCCAGCGCTGGGCGCTGATCCGCTCGATGTCAAAAGCGCTGGGACCCGATTTACGTCTGGCGGTTGTCGCCAGCGATCCCACAACTTCAGCGGCGCTGAGGCTGCGGCTCAACTCGGGTAGCCAGTGGGTCAGCCACCTGCTGCAGGATTTGGTGCTGGCCTGCCTGAATGATAGTGCGTTTATCGCCTCCCTGACGGCAACCCGTCGCGCTTACCGCCAGCGTAACGAAAGGCTGGCCAGCGCCCTTACCCGCCGCGGTATCGAAAACCCAGGCCCAGGCGATGGCCTGAACTTTTGGCTTCCGCTAGCGGCGCCGAGCCAGCCGCTGGCGCTGCGTTTAGCCCGCGCGGGTTGGCTGGTGCGCGAAGGAGAGCCCTTTGGCGTTCGCGCGCCGTCGTATGGATTACGGCTCTCGCTCGCCACCCTCACTCCTGATGAGATTGACCGGCTGGCAAACGATCTCCATCACGCGCTGTCCCCACAAAAACCGGAGTAAGTATCATGTCAAACCCGCAGCTAAAAGCCGTCATCGAAGCCTGCGACCGGGCTATCTCGCAGGAAGACTACGCCACCTTAATGGCTTTCTACGCTGAAGACGCCGTGCTGGTCGTTAAGCCGGGAATGGTGGTCAGGGGCAAAGAGAACATCCGCAAGGCTTTTGTGGCGATTGCCGACTATTTTCAACATCGGCTGGTCGTCACCCAGGGAAAAATGGAGATTATTGAAGGCGCGGGGAATGCGCTGGTGATTATGGAAACCCGTCTGGATATCCCCGCCGCGGAAGGCGGCTCAACACGGGTCACGCGCCGCGCGACCTATGTTTTCCAGCTGCAGAACGAACGCTGGCTGTGTACCGTTGACAACTCTTACGGCACCGACCTGCTGGACCAGCCGCCGGCTTAGATACCCGCGCCCTGGGCAAAGTGCTCTTCGCCAAACACGCCGGTGGAGAGATAGCGATCGCCGCGATCGCAAACGATCGCCACCACCACCGCACCGGGGTTTTCCCGGGCAATGCGCAGCGCTCCGGCTACCGCCCCGCCGGAGCTTACGCCGCAAAAAATGCCTTCGCGGATCGCCAGCATGCGCATGGTGTTTTCCGCATCCTGCTGATGAATATCCAGCACCGCATCCACCAGCGAGGCGTTAAAAATGCCCGGCATATACTCCGCCGGCCAGCGGCGGATACCCGGGATGCTGCTCCCCTCCTCCGGCTGCAGGCCCACGATACTCACCGGCTTATGCTGTTCGCGCAGGAAGCGTGAGACGCCGGTAATCGTACCGGTCGTTCCCATGCTGGAGACGAAGTGACTGATGCGCCCCTCGGTCTGCTGCCAAATTTCCGGCCCGGTCGTGGTGTAGTGCGCGTAGGGGTTATCGGGATTATTGAACTGGTCCAGCAGCTTGCCTTCGCCACGCTGCGCCATCTCAGCGGCGAGGTCGCGCGCGCCCTCCATTCCCTGCTCTTTGGTGACCAAAATCAGCTCAGCGCCGTATGCCCGCATGGCGGCGCGGCGTTCCTGGCTCATATTGTCGGGCATCAGCAGCTTCATCTGATAGCCTTTCAGCGCCGCAATCATCGCCAGCGCGATGCCGGTATTGCCGCTGGTCGCTTCAATCAGCACGTCGCCAGGCGCGATTTCGCCGCGTTTTTCCGCCTCAACGATCATCGAAAGCGCGGCGCGGTCCTTAACGGAACCCGCCGGATTATTGCCTTCCAGTTTGACCCAGATTTCACTGCCGTTGTCCGGCCCCAGGCGCTGCAGTTTAACCAGAGGAGTATTGCCGATGGTTTGTTCTAATGTATTCACGGTTTTTACCCAATAAAAAGGCCGGGACGTTAGTTTACCCGGCCTGCAAACGTCTCCGGATGATAGTGCATCCGGGTTACCCAATCCCTGCCGTCGCCTGTACGACGATAAACTGAGGCTTAAGCTATCAGGCAGATTCTGCCAGAGCAAGCTCCTCACGCGGCTCGATGCGCTCGTTGCCGTTATACAGCCGCGCGTTTTGTAAGCCAACGAACAGGCGCTCGCCGCGATACGGCGCCTCATCGCCCGCCAGGACCACGGTCAGCGGCTCGTCATACCACCCTAATGGCTGCACGACTAATTGGGTGTAGTGCCCTTTCGGGCTGGCTTCCAGCACCTGTACCGGCAGCGGTGAATCAAGGCTGGTTCGACGGCTGATATCGACCTCCCACGGGCGCAGGAACAGATCGACCGGCCCCTGATACGCTGGGGTATAGCCCAACGGCCAGCGGTGGGCGCCAACGTGGAACTGGCCGCCGCGGATGGTGCCCTTCAGGCGGTTAACTTCGCCCATAAACTCCAGCACGAAGCGGGTAGAGGGTTCGCGCCAGACCCGTTCCGGGGCGTCGGCCTGCTCGATACTGCCCTGGCTCATGACCACCACGCGATCGGCGACTTCCATCGCCTCTTCCTGATCGTGAGTCACAAACACGCTGGTAAACTTCAGCTCTTCATGCAGCTGACGCAGCCAGCGGCGGAGCTCTTTACGCACCTGGGCATCCAGCGCGCCGAAGGGCTCATCAAGCAGCAGAATCTGCGGCTCAACGGCCAGCGCACGCGCAAGGGCCACGCGCTGTTTCTGACCGCCGGAAAGCTGCGCCGGATAGCGATCGGCAAGATGCGCCAGCTGCACCATTTCCAGCAGCTTCGTCACCTTGGCCTTGATCCCGGCGGCGTTCGGCCGTTCGCGGCGCGGCAGCACCGTCAGACCAAAGGCGATATTGTCGAATACCGTCATATGACGGAACAGCGCGTAGTGCTGGAACACAAAGCCCACTTTGCGATCGCGCGCGTGCACGCGGCTCACGTCGGTGCCATGAAAACGGATATGACCGCTGGACTGATTCTCCAGGCCGGCAATAATGCGCAGCAGCGTCGTTTTCCCGGAGCCTGACGGCCCCAGCAGCGCAACCATCTGTCCGGAAGGGATATCCAGCGAGATATCATTCAGCACCAGGGTGCGACCAAAAGATTTCTTAATATTGGCAATCTCAATGCTCATGATTTCCCTCCAGCTGCGCGCGTTTTTCCTGATTGGCCAAACGCCATTGCACCAAACTCTTCAAAAACAGGGTCAAAATAGCCATTAACGTCAGCAGGGCTGCGGCGGTAAATGAACCCACGGTATTGTAATCCTGCTCCAGCAACTCAATTTGCAGCGGCAGCGATAACGTCTCGCCGCGAATTGACCCGGAGACCACCGACACCGCGCCGAACTCGCCGATGGCGCGCGCGTTGGTCAGCACCACGCCGTACAGCAGCGCCCAGCGAATATTGGGCAACGTCACCCGACGGAACATCTGCCAGCCCGACGCGCCGAGCAGAATCGCCGCCTCATCTTCGTTGCTGCCCTGGCTCATCATTACGGGCACCAGCTCACGCACCACAAACGGACAGGTCACGAAGATAGTCGCCAGCACCATACCCGGCCAGGCAAACATAATTTGCAGATTATGCTCATCCAGCCAGCCGCCAAGCGGGCCGTTGGAGCCGTAAAACAGCAGATAGACCAGCCCCGCCACCACCGGCGAGACGGCAAAAGGAATATCCAGCAGCGTCAGCAGAAGCTGGCGGCCAGGGAAAGTAAAGCGCGTCACCAGCCAGGCCAGCAGCGTACCGAATACCAGGTTCACCGGGACCGTAATCAGCGCAATCATCACCGTCAGCCAGATAGCGTGCAGCATATCCGGGTCGGCGAGGTTTTGCAGGACCGGCATCAGGCCTTTACTAAAGGCCTGAACGAAGATGTAAACCATCGGCACGATAAGAATGAAGGCGGAAACCAGCATCCCGGCGCCAATCAAAAACCATTTACCCCAGTTGACGCGGGGCGTGTCATAACGCTTCAATTGAGTAACTTCCGCCATTAGTGACCTACCACACGTCGACCAAAGCGACTTTGCAGGGTGTTGATGGAAAACAGCAGCAGCAGCGAGGCGGCCAGGATCACCGAGGCAATCGCGCTCGCCGCCGGGTAGTCAAACTCCTGCAGACGTACAAAAATCATCAGCGAGGTAACTTCCGTTTTCCACGCGATATTTCCGGCGATAAAGATAACCGCCCCGAACTCGCCCAGGCTGCGGGTAAATGACAGAGCAACGCCGGCCAGCAGCGCCGGAGAAAGCTCCGGAAGCACCACTTTTCGAAAGCTCTGCAGACGCGTGGCGCCCAGCGTTTCCGCGGCCTCTTCGTATTCAGGACCCAGCTCTTCCAGCACCGGCTGGACGGTACGCACCACGAACGGAATGCTGGTAAAAGCCATCGCCACCGCGATACCCAGCCAGGTATAGGTAACCTTGATATCAAACTGCGCCAGCCACTCGCCGTAAAAGCCGTTGACCGAAAACAGCGACGCCAGGGTCAGGCCCGCTACCGCCGTCGGCAGCGCAAAGGGCAGATCGATCAGCGCATCGAGCAGCGTACGGCCGGGAAAACGGTAGCGCGTCAGGATCCACGCCATCAGCAGGCCAAACACGCCGTTAAAAATCGAGGCCACAAAGGCCGACAGCAGCGTCACCTTATACGCGGCAACCACCTGCGGGTTGGTAACAACATCCCAGTACTGTCCCCAGCTCATCTGCGCCAGCTGCATCACCAGCGCGCTCAGAGGAAGCAGCAGAATTAAACAGACAAACAGCAGGCTGGTGCCGAGGCTCAGGGTAAAGCCCGGCAGCACGCGCTTAGAGGCAACAGCAAACATTACTTACGCCCCGCCGCCAACAGTTTGTCCAGCTCACCGCCGCTGGCAAAATGCGTTTTCATCACCTGCGGCCAGGAGCCAAACTTATCCTCGACGCGGAACAGTTCGGTCTGCGGGAATTTATCCTTCAGCGTTTCCATCACCTGCGGGTTGTTCACACGATAGTAGTAGTCGGTGATGATCGTCTGCGCCTGCGGGCCGTAGAGCCAGTTCAGGTAGGCTTTTGCCGCCTTCTCCGTACCGTTGGCTTTGACGTTTTTATCCACCCACGCCACCGGGAATTCGGCAAGAATATTGGTTTTCGGCACCACGACCTCAAATCCCTGCGCTTCATACTGCTTGCGGATATTGTTCACTTCCGATTCGAAGCTAATCAGCACATCGCCCAGCCCGCGTTCCGCAAAGGTGGTGGTCGCGCCGCGGCCGCCGGTATCAAACACTTCGACATTCTTCAGGAACTGGGTCATGAACTGCTCGGTTTTGGCTTTGTCGCCGCCGTCGGCTTTATCCGCTGCGCCCCATGCGGCTAGATAGGTGTAGCGCGCGTTGCCCGACGTTTTCGGGTTCGGGAAGATAAGCTTCACGTCGGAACGGACGAGATCGTTCCAGTCATGGATATTTTTCGGGTTACCTTTGCGCACCAAAAAGCCCATCGTCGAGTAGAACGGCGAGCTGTTATTCGGCAGGCGGCTTTGCCAGTCGGCCGGGATGAGGTTGCCTTTGTCATGCAGGATCTGCACGTCCGTCACCTGGTTATAGGTCACCACGTCGGCTTTCAGGCCCTGCAGGATCGCCAGCGCCTGCTTTGACGAGCCGGCATGGGACTGCTTAATCGTTAGCTTATCGCCGGCATTATCTTTGGCCCACTGCTGTTCAAACGGCGGGTTAAGGGCGGCAAACAGCTCGCGGGAAACATCGTAGGAACTGTTCAGCAATTCAGTCGCCTGAGCCTGCGCAACCAGCAGCACAGAAGCAGCCAGCGCCAGGTATCCTTTGTTCAGTGATTTAACGGCCATTGCGCACCCTTATAAGATTGATGACTTTCATATGGTCATAATATTTATAACGAGTACCAAAGGAGTAACGGTTTTATATACCGTTTGGCGATTTGGAAGTAGAAAAGAGAATAAGGGGTTTGAAAACCGCAGCCGGCGGCAAAGTTAAGAGATGCAGGAGCCGATAGCCGCCCTCCCCGCGAGGGAGAGGGCGATGGCGCAGGAAGACCTACAGCGCCAGAATGCGCTCGACGGACGGCGCGAAGTAATAGCCGCCGGTCACCGGTTTGGTAAAGCGCAGCATGGCGTCGCGCTTGCCGTCGGTATCGCCAAACATGCTCAGCAGCTGCTGTTCAATGTTATGGATACGGGCGCAGTAGGCGCAGAAATAGAGGCCGTGCGTGCCGCTGGCGGTACCGTACGGCAGGCTCTGGCGCACAATCTTCAGCCCTTTGCCGTCCTCTTTCAGGTCAACGCGGCTTAGATGCGAGGTCTCCGGGCGATCGTCGCCGTCAATCTCCTCATTGGCCTCTTTGGTCCGGCCAATCATCATCTCCTGATCCGGAACGCTCATGCGGTTTAGCTGCTTGAGGTTGTGCTCCCAGCGCTGAACAAAGACGTAGCTCCCGCCCGCATCGACGCCCTCTTTAATAATCGCGACCTCGCGACGCGTCTCTTCGCCGGCCGGGTTTTCGGTACCGTCGACAAAGCCGCTCAGATCGCGCTCTTCGATCCAGCGGAAGCCGTGCACTTCCTCTTTGACGTCAACGACGCCGCCAAACGCCGCCATCGCCGCCTGGGCGACGGAGAAATTCACTTCATGACGAGCAGACAGGATATGAATCAGCAGATCGTACTGAGTCGATGGCGCCAGGCCCTTACCGTAAACGGGGAAGTCTTTTAACTCTTCGGCACCCACGCCGCCGCTCAGCTCGCGCCAGACGTTATTGCCAAAGGCAATTGCCGCCCCCAGCTGCGCGTCCGGGAATTTCGCCTGAAAGGTGGCTAATTTATCGATAAAGTTTTTGCTGGCTTCACGCAGGGCGTTAACGTCCCCTTTAACATTGGCTTCAATCCAAATCGCCGCACGGCAATGTTCCGGCAAAATGCCGCTCTGAACCTGAGACATCGCTCCTCCTGAAATGAGACAACCACAACGCTGTGGCGCTTTAAACGCGCCTATTGTACGCGTTTTTTACCACCGTCGTGTCCCTCCAGATCAAATTAGCGGCGCCAGGTGATTTTCGCTATTTTCCAGTTTTTCAGCGTGTCGTCTGAAGGCATCAGCTCTTCCGGGCCGCTCCAGTGGCCGGTGAAGGCATAGCTAATATGCTGGCTCCCCTGCGCCTGACATTCGACCACGGCGCCGTTGTCGCTGCTGGCCTTCTGACAGTTGCCGAACGCTTTGCTGTACAGCTCGCTGAACGGAGTGCCTACCTGCACGCCGCTCTCGGTTTTAATCTCGCTGTCGCGCACGTCGATGCGGCTGATGGTGCCATTCTCGCCGTTAATCGTCATCACCACCTTGTCGTCCTTCAGCGCCTCAAAGTAGCGCACGATATTGCCGTTGGCGCTTTTCATACCGCTGCGCAGGCGGTAGCCGCCGCCGAGCGCGTCGCTGATGGCCTGTTCATTCAGCGGCGTGGCGGCCGTCAGCTTACCGACTCCCTGCTCGGTCACCTCCGTCGAGGAGCCGAACCAGTTCCACGGCAAGGCCCCGGACCAGTTGACCGCGCTCATCGTGGAGCAGCCGGTTAACGCCAGCGGTAGCGCGCAAAGAAGTAAACGTAGCGATTTCATGAGATCGTCCTTTCCTGTTAATTTGACGCCTGTTGGAGTGCGGGATCGGCAAAAAGTGCCGTTAAACCTGCTCTTCCTGGAAACAGGCCCTCAGCCGACGGCTGCTCAGCAGCCACCACAGCGCATAAATATCCGCCACCAGCAGGCCGATGGTCAGCGTCGAAGGCGACTCGCCGCCCAGCCACAGCAGCGGCTGCCAGATAAGCAGCAGCGCCTGAGAGAGCGCCAGCAGCCAGCGTATAAGCGGCCAGAAGCGGGGAAAGCGCTGCCGCTGGCCGCTGACGATAAACGCCAGAACCGCCGGTATTCCGGGCAGCAGCCCAAGCCAAAAATTGTCGTGATCGGGGTAGAACAGATTCAGCAGGACGTCGCCCTGCTGCCGCGAAGCCCCGGCCATAATAAACAGCACCCAGGTCCGCGCCTGTAGCAGCAGGATGCACCAGAAGAGGAACGGCAGCCTTAGCCGGCCGTGCGCATCAAAATCGGCGGGGATTAGCTCAGTATTCTTCATCTTCAATCAAACGCTTACCCAGGCTGAGCACGTCCGCATATTCGTAACCAAGCCGTTCATACATGCCCTGTACGACCTCGTTGTCTTCGCGGATCATGATATTAATTTTCGGGCAGCCGCGGGCGGTGAGCTTTTTTTCCAGCCGGTTAAGCAGCGCATTGGCAATTCCGCGACCGCGATACTCCGGATGAACGCCGAGATAGTAAGCCGAACCGCGATGGCCATCGTAGCCGCCCATCACCGTGCCGACGACTTCACCGTTGACCTCGGCAACCAGAAATAAGCTGACATCGTGATTAACCTTACGTTCGATGTCCATTTCCGGGTCATTCCACGGGCGCAGAAGCTCGCAGCGCTCCCAGAGAGTTATCACCTCTTCAAAATCCTGCTGGCGAAAAACGCGTATCTCCATGGTATTCCCCATCTTTTAGGCATAAAAAAAGTGATTATGGCGTGATTACGCCCGATAGCCAATATCAGGCGAAATTAACCTCAAAAAATGACATAATATGACCTTGTCACGTATTGAAATGAAAAGTAAAACAATTCTTATTACGAAAGGTCGTAACGAAAAACACGATACGATATAACATTGGGTACCACTTGTTTGTAATTCAGGCCGAATGAGCACTTTTAAACCATTAAAAATACTTGCTTCGCGCCGCCAGGTGCTGAAAGCAGGACTGGCTGCCGTCACCCTTAGCGGGATTTCATCGCAGGCCAGCGCAAAAGAACAGCCGTTGACGACGTCCAACGGGCACAGTAAACCGGCGAAGAAAAAAGCGGGCGCGAAGCGCGTCGTCATGCTCGATCCGGGACACGGCGGTATTGATACCGGTGCTATCGGCCATAACGGCTCCAAAGAGAAACACGTCGTGCTGGCGATTGCCAAAACCGTACGCAGCATTCTGCGCAGCAACGGTATCGACGCGCGCCTGACGCGCACTGGCGATACCTTTATTCCGCTGTACGACCGCGTGGAAATTGCCCACCAGCACGGCGCCGATCTGTTTATGTCTATTCACGCCGACGGCTTCACTAACCCAAGCGCCGCCGGGGCGTCCGTTTTTGCCCTCTCCAACCGCGGCGCCAGTAGCGCGATGGCGAAATACCTCTCCGATCGCGAAAACCGCGCCGATGAGGTCGCGGGGAAAAAGGCAACGGCGAAAGACCATCTGTTACAGCAGGTGCTGTTCGATCTGGTCCAGACGGATACCATCAAAAATAGCCTGACGCTGGGCTCACATATCCTGAAAAATATTAAGCCGGTGCACAAGCTGCACAGCCGCAACACCGAACAGGCGGCCTTCGTCGTGCTGAAGTCGCCGTCGATTCCGTCGGTGCTGGTCGAGACCTCATTTATTACCAATCCGGGCGAGGAAAAGCTGTTAGGTACCACCGCGTTTCGGCAGAAAATCGCCAGCGCCATTGCCTCAGGCATCATCAGCTACTTCCACTGGTTCGATAACCAAAAAGCCCACTCAAAGAGACGTAAATGAAGCCCGACGTGCAACAGGTTAAACGCTATCTCCTCCAGCTGCAGGACGCTATCTGCTGGCAGCTCAGCGCCCTCGACGGCCAGCCGTTTATCGAAGATAGCTGGCAGCGCGAAGGCGGCGGCGGCGGCGGGCGTAGCCGGGTGCTGCGGGAAGGCGCTATCTTTGAGCAGGCCGGAGTCAACTTTTCTCACGTTCACGGCGACGCCATGCCGGCATCAGCCACGGCTCATCGCCCGGAGCTGGCCGGCCGCAGCTTTGAAGCGCTGGGCGTTTCGCTGGTGGTTCATCCGCGCAGTCCGTACGTGCCGACCAGCCATGCCAACGTGCGCTTTTTCATCGCCGAAAAGCCCGGCGCGGACCCGGTATGGTGGTTTGGCGGCGGTTTCGATCTGACGCCCTACTACGGTTTCGAAGAGGACGCTCGCCACTGGCACCGCACCGCGCGCGACCTGTGCCAGCCGTTTGGCGAAGCGGTCTACCCGCGCTATAAAAAGTGGTGCGATGACTACTTCTTCCTCAGGCACCGCAACGAGCAGCGCGGCATTGGCGGCCTGTTCTTTGACGATTTAAATACCCCGGATTTTGACCACTGCTTCAGCTTTATGCAGGCCGTTGGCAATGGCTACACCGATGCGTATCTGCCGATCGTTGAGCGGCGTAAAGCGATGCCGTACGGCGAGCGGGAGCGTCAGTTTCAGCTCTATCGCCGCGGGCGCTACGTGGAGTTCAACCTGGTGTGGGATCGCGGGACGCTGTTTGGCCTGCAGACCGGCGGGCGCACGGAGTCGATTCTGATGTCGATGCCGCCGCTGGTGCGCTGGGAGTATGACTACCAGCCGCAAGAAGGCAGCCCGGAGGCTGCCCTGAGTGACTTCATCAAAGTCAAAGAGTGGATTTAAACGCAGCCCCGGCCATCCGGGGCTGCGCTCATTACAGCGGCTGAGTTTGTGCTTCCACTACCGCCAGCGCCACCATATTGACAATGCGGCGAACGGAGGCAATCGGCGTCAGAATATGCACCGGTTTTGCCACCCCCATCAGCACCGGCCCAACGGTTACCCCTTCGGAACTCGAAACCCGCAGCAGGTTGTAGCTAATACGCGCGGCTTCCATATTCGGCATCACCAGAATGTTGGCCGCCCCTTTCAGCGGGCTGTCCGGCATCCGATCGTGACGAATACTTTCGACCAGCGCGGCATCGCCGTGCATTTCGCCATCGATCATCAGATCCGGCGCGCTCGCCTTCACCAGCTCGAGGGTCTTGCGCATTTTGCTCGCTGACGGGCAGTTGGCGGAGCCGAAGTTAGAGTGCGACAGCAGCGCGACGCGCGGCTCGATACCGAAGCGGCGCACGCTCTCCGCCGCCATCAGGGCGATCTCGGCCAGCTGCTCCGGCGTCGGATCGTGGTTAACGTACGTATCGGCAATGAAGGTGTTACCGCTCGGCAGCAGCAGCGCGTTCATCGCCCCCGCCGTGTTCACGCCGTCGCGATAGCCAAACAGCGGCTGAATCACGGCGTAGTGCTCATGGTAGTCACCGATGGTGCCGCAGATCATCGCATCCGCCTCGCCGCGATGGACCATGATCGCGCCAATCACCGTGGTATTGCTGATGACCGCCCGCTGCGCCTGCTCCTGGGTGATGCCGCTGCGTTTCATCAGCTGGTAATATTCGTTCCAGTACTCTTTGAAGCGCGGATCGGATTCATTATTGACGATCTCAAAATCAACGCCGGCTTTAATCTGCAGGCCCAGCTTCTGAATGCGCATTTCGATAACGCTCGGGCGCCCCACCAGAATCGGCTTCGCCAGCCCCAGAGAGACCAGCTCCTGAGTGGCGTGCAGAACGCGCGTCTCCTCCCCTTCAGCCAGCACCACGCGCTTCGGCTCTTTGCGCGCCTGGGAGAAAATCGGCTTCATAAACAGGTTGGTTTTGTAAACGAACTCGCTGAGTTTCTCGATGTAGGCATCAAAGTCGGCAATCGGGCGCGTCGCCACGCCGGAGTCCATCGCCGCTTTCGCCACCGCCGGCGCGATCTTAACGATCAGCCGCGGATCGAACGGTTTCGGGATGATATATTCCGGCCCGAAGCTCAGATCCTGATCGCCGTAGGCGGAAGCCACCACTTCGCTCTGCTCGGCGTGCGCCAGTTCAGCAATCGCATGCACCGCCGCCAGCTTCATCTCTTCGTTAATCGCCGTGGCGCCGACGTCCAGCGCGCCGCGGAAGATAAACGGGAAGCACAGCACGTTGTTTACCTGGTTCGGATAGTCAGAACGGCCGGTACAGATAATCGCGTCTTCGCGGACCTGCTTCGCCAGCGGCGGCAGAATTTCCGGTTCCGGGTTAGCCAGCGCGAGGATCAGCGGCGCGCGGGCCATCTTTTTCACCATCTCTGCGGTCAGGACTTTCGGGCCGGAGCAGCCGAGGAAAATATCCGCCCCGTCGATCACGTCATCGAGGGTACGCTTGCCGTCGTCGTCCACCGCGTAAGCCGCTTTGGTCTCCGCCATATTTGGCTCACGGCCTTTATAGATCACGCCCTTGGAGTCGCAGACCACAATATTGTGTTTCTGCATTCCCAGCACCACCAGCAGGTTCATACAGGCGATAGCCGCGGCGCCCGCCCCGGAAACCACCATCCGCACGTCGGAGAGGTTTTTCCCGACCACCCGCAGGCCATTGAGAATGGCGGCGGTGCTGATAATGGCCGTACCGTGCTGATCGTCATGGAATACCGGGATATTCATGCGCTCGCGCAGCTTCTGCTCGATGTAGAAACACTCGGGCGCCTTAATATCTTCCAGGTTGATGCCGCCAAAGGTCGGCTCCAGCGCGGCCACCACGTTGATAAACTTATCCGGGTCCAGCTCATCAACTTCAATATCAAACACGTCAATGCCGGCGAACTTCTTAAATAAAACGCCCTTGCCTTCCATCACCGGCTTACCGGCGAGAGCGCCGATATTGCCCAGTCCGAGCACCGCGGTACCGTTGGAGACGACCGCAACCAGGTTGCCGCGCGCGGTGTATTTATAGGCGGCCAGCGGGTCTTTTTCGATCTCCAGGCAAGGCGCTGCTACGCCCGGCGAGTAGGCCAGCGCGAGGTCGCGCTGCGTCGCGAGGGGTTTGGTCGGCACGACCTGAATTTTTCCAGGGACGGGAAATTCATGGAAGTCGAGGGCGCTTTGTTTCAACTGCTCATCCATTTTATTGTTCCTTTCACGTATCGATCGTAGGGGGTGACGGGCAATGACTTTCCTGATGTCCACCCAAGGTGAGCTTAGTATCTCGCCTGACGGTTTTTCAAACTTTGAACACCGCCAAACTCTCGCCATCACAAAGGTATATTTGTTATCGATTTATAACATTTTTGTAACCTAGTTTCGCAGGCAATGATAGCCCTGTCTGCTATGCTTTTTAGTTATCCACCCTATAGCTTCCGCTACCATTCATCACAAAAAACTCATGCAACATATTGTTTCAGGAGTACATTATGTCCCGAAGAGAACTTGCCAACGCGATTCGCGCCCTCAGCATGGACGCAGTACAGAAAGCCAATTCCGGCCATCCCGGCGCCCCGATGGGCATGGCGGATATCGCCGAAGTCCTGTGGAATGACTTCCTTCAGCACAACCCGGAGAATCCGCACTGGTACGATCGCGACCGCTTTGTGCTGTCCAACGGTCACGCCTCAATGCTGCTCTATAGCCTGCTGCATCTGACCGGCTACGACCTGCCGATGGAAGAGTTAAAAAACTTCCGCCAGCTGCACTCTAAAACGCCCGGCCACCCGGAGCATGGCTACACTCCAGGCGTCGAGACCACCACCGGCCCGCTCGGCCAGGGCCTGGCGAACGCGGTCGGGATGGCGATTGCGGAACGTACGCTGGCGGCGCAGTTCAACCGCCCGGGACATGAGATAGTCGATCACCATACCTATGTTTTTATGGGCGATGGCTGCCTGATGGAGGGGATTTCTCATGAGGCCAGCTCGCTGGCGGGGACCCTGGGGCTGGGTAAGCTTATCGGGTTCTATGACCATAACGGCATTTCTATCGACGGTAAAACCGAGGGCTGGTTCACCGACGATACCGCCGAGCGCTTCAGGGCCTATCACTGGCACGTGATCGGCGATATCGACGGCCACGACCCGCAGGCGATTGAGCAGGCGATTCGCGAGGCGCAAAGCGTCAAAGATAAGCCGTCGCTGATTATCTGCCGCACCGTCATCGGCTTCGGCTCCCCCAATAAAGCCGGCTCCGAAGAGGCGCACGGCGCGGCGCTCGGGGAAAAAGAGGTGGCCTTAGCCCGCGAGAAGCTGGGCTGGAAATATCCCCCGTTCGAGATCCCCAAAGAGATTTATGACAAGTGGGATGCCCGGCCGCACGGTGAAAAAGCCGAACACGCGTGGAACGACAAATTCGCCGCCTATCGGCAGGCGTACCCCGAGCTGGCGGACGAACTTACGCGCCGGATGAACGGCGATCTGCCTGAAAGCTGGACCGAGATCGTCCGCGGCTACATCGCGAAGCTGCAGGCCAGCCCGGAGAAAATCGCCAGCCGCAAGGCCTCACAGAATGCGCTTAATGCCTACGGGCCCGCGCTGCCGGAGCTGCTCGGCGGCTCGGCGGATCTGGCGCCCAGCAACCTGACCATCTGGTCGGGCTCGACCTCAATTAAAGACGATCCGGCCGGCAACTATATCCACTACGGGGTGCGCGAGTTTGGTATGACCGCCATCGCTAACGGGATTGCCCTGCACGGCGGATTCATCCCCTACACCTCGACCTTCCTGATGTTCGTGGAATACGCGCGCAACGCGGCGCGCATGGCCGCGCTGATGAAGGCCAGGCAGATCATGGTTTACACCCATGATTCCATTGGTCTGGGGGAAGATGGCCCAACGCACCAGGCGGTTGAGCAGCTGGCCAGCCTGCGGCTGACGCCCAACTTCAGCACCTGGCGCCCCTGCGACCAGGTGGAAACCGCGGTCGCCTGGCGGGCGGCCATCGAGCGGCAGAGCGGCCCGACCGCGCTGATCCTGTCGCGACAAAATCTGGCGCAGATGGCGCGCACGCCGCAGCAGGTGGACGATATTGCGCGCGGGGGTTACGTGCTGAAAGATGCCGGCGGTAAGCCGGATCTGATCCTGATCGCCACCGGCTCTGAGATAGAAATTACCGCGCTGGCGGCGGAAAAGCTGCTGGCGAAAGGCGTCAATGTGCGGGTGGTTTCGCTGCCGTCAACCGACGTGTTTGATGCCCAGGATGCGGCATACCGGGAATCCGTGCTGCCGTCTGACGTCAGCGCCCGCATTGCCGTTGAGGCCGGGATTGCCGACTACTGGTATAAATACGTCGGCCTCAAGGGCGCCATTGTGGGCATGAGAAGCTACGGCGAATCGGCGCCGGCGGATAAACTGTTCCCGTTCTTTGGCTTTACCGTCGAGAATATCGTCAGCACGGCTGAAGGGCTGCTTAACGGGTGATCCACAGCGTAGGCCAGGCGTCTGGCCTCTGCCAGTTATCGCACTGCGGCTGCTGAGCAAAGCGTACCAGGCTAAACCGCTGGCCGTCATAACGCCAGCGGGTCTGGGTGCCGCAATCCCCCGGGCCGCGCCCCTTCTCAAGGGTTACCAGCTCGTGGCGCTGCTCGTCGATGCTGGCATTCATCAGCTCAATTTCGCGCCCTGCGCCGCCGGGCGGCTGGAAAGGCAGCGTCAGGCTCAGCGGACGAGCGACGTACGGCTGCTGGCGCGAAACCAGCCACGCCAGCCATACGGTGTTGTAAGCCCCCGCTTCACAGCTGAACATCAGCAGCACCTTCTCATCGGTTAGCGCGGTGACCCGCACCTCACGCAGGGAGGGGTCCAGCGAGCATGAGCTGTTGCTCATGCGCTCGTTGCCATAGTCCATCAGGTCATTCAGCTCATCGCGGCTCAGCGGCGATTGCGATACGTCGACTTTCGCCACCGTACGCAGCGCTGGCGCCGGAGGGACGCTGAGCGGCGGCTCTTCGCCTTTGCCAATCCAGGCCGTTTCGCTGCCTACCCGCTTCTGACGGCTGTCGATAAACAGCAGCGCCGCCTTCAGGCCCTGCAAGGAAATGGTCTGCAGGCCGTCCACCAGGCTTATCGCCTGCCCTTCCTGCACCTGCTGGAGAAAAGCGTCGATGGCGGCGCTATCGCCGGTTTTGAGCAGCTTATCGGCAACCTGCCAGCGCGTATCCACCAGCGCCAGCGGTTTACCATCAAGCAGAAGACGAGGGCCGATCGGCGCCAGCGCCGCCACCGGATTGCCGACCCCGCCCAGCTCAATGCGCAGGCTGGCATCGGTTGCCGCCCCGGCGCTGCGGCTGAGGGTCATCACCAGGCCATAGTGCAGCCCGACGTTGCGGGTTACGCAGAAGTTTTGATTATTACAGGTCACCAGCCAGTCGCTGAAAGTCTGCTGCACCGGTGCCGCCCACGCCAGCGACGTGGGTAACAGGCCGAAAAGCAGAACCAAGATAAGCCGATAAAACATGCGTGGTACAACCCCGGAAGATAGCGCGAAAAACAGCCGCTATCTTCCCCAGCGATACGCCTTTACTCAATCGGATTTATCAGATATCCCCGGCCATCAGCCCCGAAGCGTGCAAATATTGCAGCAGGATAACCGCTTTCCCATCGCGAATCTCGCCGCCAGCCACCATCGCAAGCGCCTCGCTGAAAGGCAGCTCCAGCACCTCAATCTCTTCATCATCCACCCCGCCGCCGCCGTTTTTACGCTGAGCATCGCTGTATTCGGCGATAAAGAAATGGATAAGCTCGGTGACGCCGCCGGGGGACATATACAGTTCGAACAGCTTGCGAACCTCTCCCACCTCGTAGCCGGTCTCCTCGATCGCCTCTTTGCGAATGCAGGCTTCCGGCTCGTCGTTATCCAGCAGCCCGGCGCAGGTCTCAATGAGCATCCCGTCTTCGTTACCGTTCACCCAGGTGGCGACGCGGAACTGGCGCACCAGCACCACGCTTTGCTTACGCCGGTTGTAGAGCAGAACCGTTGCGCCGTTGCCGCGATCGTAAACCTCGCGCTTATGGCGAACCACGCTGCCGTCGCCGCGCGTCAGCTCGTAGGTCATGTTGCGCAAAACGAACCAGTTTTCGGAGAGGATTTTATCTTTAATGACGTTGATATTGAGTGACATACGACCCCGCAGCAGAGAATGACGCTGTCATACTACGCTGCGGAGTCCGCTTTGTCGTTAGCAGGGAGGAATCGATTTTAGGCCGAGGAAATCGATGATCCCCTGCGCCGCATGGCGGCCCTCCGCCATCGCCGTCACCACCAGGTCGGCTCCGCGAACCGCATCCCCGCCGGCAAAAATCTGCGGATGGCTGGTCTGATAGCGGTAGCGGCTTTCAACGTGAGCGCGGATCCGCCCGCGGCTGTCCAGCTGCACGCCGGCGGACTCCAGCCACGGCATCCCGTGCGGGTGAAAACCAAAGGCCATAATCACCGCATCCGCCGGCATAACGAATTCGCTGCCCGCAATCGGCGACGGAGTGCGGCGCCCCTGCGCGTCCGGTTCGCCGAGCCGGGTTCGCAGGAAGCGCACCCCGTTGACCCGCCCGTTGGCATCCAGCTCCAGGGTCACCGGCTGAACGTTGAATTCAAATACCGCCCCCTCTTCCCGGGCATTTTTGACCTCTTTTTTCGACCCCGGCATATTGGCTTCGTCCCGGCGGTAGGCGCAGGTAACCTGCTTCGCGCCGTGACGCAACGCGGTGCGCACGCAGTCCATCGCCGTATCGCCGCCGCCCAGCACCACCACATTCAGTCCGTGGGTATCGATATAGGGCTCCGCCGCCAGCTCGCTCAGCCCCATCACCTGTTTAGTATTGGCAATCAGAAACGGCAGCGCGTCGTACACCCCGGGGGCCTCCTCATTCGGCAAACTCGCTTTCATCGAGCGATAGGTCCCGGCGCCGATAAACACCGCGTCGTAGTCGTCCAGCAGCGCGTCGAGGGGAAGATCTTTGCCCACCTCGCAGTTCAGCTCAAAGCGCACGCCCATTGCGCTAAAGATCTCCCGCCGTCGGGAGAGCAGCGATTTATCCAGCTTAAAGGCGGGAATACCGAAGGTGAGCAGGCCGCCGATTTCCGGGTGACGGTCAAACACCACCGGCTGCACGCCGTTGCGCACCAGCAGATCTGCGCAGGCGAGCCCGGCAGGGCCGGCGCCGACAATCGCCACCTTTTTCCCGCTGGCAACGACCTGCGAAAGATCCGGCCGCCAGCCGCCAGCCAGCGCCTGGTCCGAAATATAGCGTTCGATGTTGCCGATAGTGACCGCGCCATGTTCATCACGCAGCGTGCAGGCTCCCTCGCACAGGCGATCCTGCGGGCAGACGCGGCCGGTGATTTCCGGCAGGCAGTTGGTCTGGTGGGAAAGCTCAACGGCGGCGGTCAGATCGCCGGCCTTGACCCGTTCAATCCACTGCGGGATGTGGTTGTGCAGCGGGCAGGTCCATTCGCAGATGCTGTGCTCGCCGCACTTCAGGCAGCGCCGCGCCTCCTGCTGCGCCTGGGCTGCGCGAAGCGGTAGATAGATTTCAGAGAAATGCGTTTTACGCTGCGCTGCCGCGAGCTTGTCGGCTTCCGCGCGCGGCGGCGTCGCCGCCATCTGCTCGACCTTATCGCCAGGTTCAGACAGCCTGAGGTCTGCGGAATGGCGATGCCACGGCCGGGCGTCCAGGCTGGCGGCCCGCAGGCGTCGTCGTTTCGCCAGGCTGAGCAGCGTCTCTTCCCCTGCCAGCTGCAGCGCCTGCGCCGGACAGTTTTGCACGCAGGCCGGCCCCGCTTCGCGATCGCGGCACAGATCGCACTTGTGCGCGGTCGCCTTCACTTTTCCCGCCGGCAGCGGCGTAAGCACGATTTGCATGACCCCAAACGGGCAGGCCACCATGCAGGATTTACAGCCGATACATTTTTCCTGGCGCACCTGTACGCTGCCGTCAACCTGGCTTATCGCACCGTTCGGACAGCTGCGGGCGCAGGGCGCGCCTTCACAATGGTGACACGTTATGGCGTTACATTTTTTCTCGCCTTTGATGACGACAATTCGTGGCAAAAAGCGGCGTGCGGTCAGGACGTGCTGCTCATCGTTATGCGCCATGACGCAGGCCACTTCGCAGGCCTGGCATCCGATGCATTTGTGGCTATCGCTCAAAATAAAGTGGTTCATGGCATCCTTCCGTCTTCCCGGTAAATAACCATGCGGTTAGCATAGCTATTAATTACCCGACAAGGTGGGACGGAAACAATGTTCATTTGCCCAGGATAGCGCTTATCTGGCGATAATCCGTTTTGGATCAAATTTTTTGACTTAAATGAAATGACGTTTTACTTATTCAGGCGATAATCAATCAGGGCGCAACAGCGATAAAACGTGTTTACTTCCGGCATCAATTGCGAAAGGGTAGCGCCATGAGCAGGCCTTGGGTAAAGAGGCAGAACACTTCTTTACCGTGCCGTAAAAGGCACACGATAAATTACACTATCTCCTTAATTTCTCCACGATTGCCTGCAGGCTTACCGCTAGAGTGTCACAGGCTGTGCAATAACAAAAAATGTACAAAATGAGGTCCTAATCCTGATGGCGAATTTCTTTATCGATCGCCCCATTTTTGCGTGGGTACTGGCAATTCTTTTGTGCCTGACCGGAACGCTCGCGATTTTATCGCTTCCCGTTGAGCAATATCCCGAGCTGGCGCCGCCGAACGTGCGGATCACCGCCAACTACCCCGGCGCCTCCGCGCAAACGCTGGAGAATACCGTCACCCAGGTTATCGAGCAGAATATGACCGGCCTCGATAACCTGATGTACATGTCATCGCAGAGCAGCGCCACCGGCCAGGCGACGGTCACCCTGAGCTTTACCGCCGGAACCGACCCCGATGAAGCGGTGCAGCAGGTGCAAAACCAGCTGCAGTCGGCGATGCGTAAACTGCCGCAGGCGGTGCAAAATCAGGGCGTCACGGTGCGTAAAACCGGCGATACCAACATACTGACCCTCGCTTTCGTCTCCACCGACGGCAGCATGGATAAGCAGGATATTGCCGACTACGTCGCCAGTAACGTCCAGGACCCCCTAAGCCGCGTCAACGGCGTCGGCGATATCGATGCCTATGGCTCCCAGTACTCAATGCGTATCTGGCTCGATCCGGCGAAGCTCAACAGCTACCAGATGACGGCGAAAGACGTCACCGACGCCATCGAATCGCAGAATGCCCAGATTGCCGTAGGCCAGCTGGGCGGCACGCCGTCGGTTGATAAGCAGGCGCTTAACGCCACCATCAACGCCCAGTCGCTGCTGCAGACGCCGGAGCAGTTCCGCGATATTACGCTGCGCGTTAATCAGGATGGCTCGGAAGTAACGCTCGGTGACGTTGCCAGCGTTGAGATGGGGGCCGAAAAATACGATTACCTCAGCCGCTATAACCGCCAGGCGGCATCGGGGCTGGGCATTAAGCTCGCCTCCGGCGCCAACGAAATGGCAACAGCCGAACGGGTAATTACCCGCCTGGACGAGCTTTCGCAGTATTTCCCGCATGGCCTGGAGTACAAAATCGCCTACGAGACCACCTCGTTCGTTAAGGCATCGATTACCGACGTGGTGAAAACGCTGATTGAAGCGATCGCGCTGGTGTTCCTGGTGATGTACCTGTTCCTGCAAAACTTCCGCGCCACGCTGATCCCAACCATTGCCGTCCCGGTCGTTTTAATGGGCACCTTCGCGGTGCTCTATACCTGCGGCTACAGCATCAACACCCTGACGATGTTTGCTATGGTGCTGGCGATCGGCCTGCTGGTGGATGACGCCATCGTGGTGGTGGAGAACGTCGAACGTATCATGAGCGAGGAGGGGCTCTCGCCCCGGGAAGCGACCCGCAAATCGATGGGGCAGATCCAGGGCGCGCTGGTGGGCATCGCTATGGTGCTGTCGGCGGTGTTCATACCGATGGCCTTCTTCGGCGGCACCACCGGCGCCATTTACCGCCAGTTCTCAATCACCATTGTTTCCGCGATGGTGCTGTCGGTGCTGGTGGCGATGATCCTCACCCCGGCGCTGTGCGCCACCCTGCTCAAACCAATTCATAAAGGCGAACTGCACGGGCAGAAAGGCTTCTTTGGCTGGTTTAACCGCATGTTTGATCGTAACGCCAGCCGCTACGAATCTTCGGTCGGTAAAATTCTGCACCGTTCGCTGCGCTGGATAATGATCTACGTCCTGCTGCTGGGCGGGATGGTGTTTCTGTTTATGCACCTACCGACCTCGTTCCTGCCGCAGGAAGATCGCGGGATGTTCACCACCTCGGTGCAGCTTCCCGCCGGCGCTACGCAGCAGCAGACGCTGAAGGTGGTGCAGAAAGCCGAAGACTACTTCCTCAATAACGAGAAGGCCAACGTCGAATCGGTGTTCGCCACCATCGGCTCCGGCCCGGGCGGAAACGGCCAGAACGTGGCGCGAATGTTCGTGCGCCTGAAGGATTGGGACCACAGGGACCCCACCAGCGGTTCTGCCTTCGCCATTATCGAACGGGCGACTAAAGCGTTTAACAAAATTAAAGAGGCGCGCGTCTTTGCCAGCAGCCCGCCGGCCATCAGCGGGCTGGGCAGCTCTGCCGGCTTCGATATGGAGCTCGAAGACCACGCCGGCAACGGACACGATGCGCTGATGGCCGCCCGCGACTCCCTGCTGGAGCTGGCCGCCAACAATTCTCAGCTGACCCGCGTGCGCCACAACGGCCTTGACGATAGCCCGCAGCTGCAGATTGATATCGATCAGCGCAAAGCGCAGGCGCTGGGCATATCGATTGATGACATCAACGATACGCTGCAAACCGCCTGGGGTTCGAGCTACGTGAACGACTTTATGGACCGCGGCCGCGTGAAAAAAGTCTACGTCCAGGCGGAGGCAAAATATCGCATGCTGCCGAACGATATTAATCTGTGGTACGTGCGCAACAGCAGCGGCACGATGGTGCCCTTCTCGGCGTTTGCCAGCTCGCGCTGGGAAACCGGCTCGCCGCGCCTGGAGCGCTATAACGGCTACTCGGCGGTCGAAATCGTCGGCGAAGCCGCGCCGGGCGTCAGTACCGGTACGGCGATGACGATTATGGAAGAGCTGGCGCAGCAGCTGCCGAACGGCTTCGGCCTCGAGTGGACGGCGATGTCGTATCAGGAGCGCTTATCCGGTGCCCAGGCCCCGGCGCTGTACGCCATCTCGCTGCTGGTGGTCTTCCTGTGCCTGGCGGCGCTGTATGAGAGCTGGTCGGTACCGTTCTCCGTGATGCTGGTGGTGCCGCTGGGGGTCATCGGCGCCCTGCTGGCAACCTGGATGCGCGGTCTTGAGAACGATGTTTACTTCCAGGTAGGGCTGCTGACGGTTATCGGCCTGTCGGCGAAGAACGCCATTCTGATCGTCGAGTTTGCCAATGAGCTCAATGAGAAAGGAGAAGACTTACTGGCTGCTACGCTCTCAGCCTGTCGTCAGCGCCTGCGGCCGATTCTGATGACCTCGCTGGCCTTTATTTTCGGCGTGCTGCCGATGGCGACCAGCACCGGCGCAGGTTCAGGTAGTCAACACGCGGTCGGCACCGGGGTGATGGGCGGCATGATCTCCGCCACCGTTCTCGCCATCTTCTTCGTGCCGCTGTTCTTTGTGCTGGTGCGACGCCGCTTCCCGCTAAAAGAACGCCCGCAATAACCTGCGGCCGGCGCGAGGCCGTATCGTCGCGCTGGAATAACAAAAAAGGCGACCAGAAGCGTCGCCTTTTTTATGTGTTCAGATCCACTGCATCGTTATTTTAGCAGTTGGAATACCCTGCTCACATTGCGGAATTTATTTACGAAGCATGCCTTCGATAAAATCTTTCCAGTTCCCTAGTTCATGTTCAATCATAATAGCCTCTCTTATTATTATGGGTGATTTTATGTAAATTCATCGGTTATGGGAAGTTGTTTGCCACTATCGCTTTGATTGCTTGATGGCCACTGTCAGGATAGCTATCGCTGATTTGCAGCTACTATGACCCTGCCAGTGTAAATTTAATGTGATACATAGCAATATTTTGCAATATCAGACTCGTCCTCAGGCATTGACCGTCTACGGCGGAAGAGGCCAGAATTTCAGCGCGCGAGCGTCGTCACAATCCTGCGTAAGAGATGAATATTTAACCAACCTATAAGCATGGTTATATATTGCCGGCAAAAAATTACATTTATTAAAGCGATTCACGTATTATTCCCTATCGGCTTATATATACCCGAAATAACTCAAGTTTCAGGATGCTAACGGACAGGCCGCCGGGTACGGCGTGAGTATATTCGGAAAAATCTGCGTTCCGCGCTTAATTCAATGAAAAAGGTTTCATTATGCTGACCATGTACGGGATAAAAAACTGCGACACCGTTAAAAAGGCCCGCCGCTGGCTGGAGGCTAACCAGGTTGAATACCGCTTCCATGATTATCGCGTCGACGGGCTGGAGCGTGAATTATTAGATACGTTTATTGCTGAACTGGGTTGGGAAGCCCTGCTCAACACCCGCGGCACCACGTGGCGTAAGCTGGATGAATCGGTCCGCTCCCGCATCGATAACGCCGATGCCGCCGCCGGGCTGATGCTCGAAATGCCGGCGATCATCAAACGCCCATTGCTCTGCGCGCCCGGTCAGCCTATGCTGCTGGGCTTCAGTGAACTCACATATAAGAAGCTTGTTAACGAGGTATAGTCTATGTCTTGCCCGGTCATTGAGCTGGCTCAGCAGCTTATTCGCCGCCCTTCCCTCAGCCCCGATGATGCGGGATGCCAGGCGTTAATGATTGAACGTCTGCGTGCGATTGGTTTTACCGTTGAACCGATGGATTTCGGCGATACCCAAAATTTCTGGGCCTGGCGCGGACGCGGCGAAACCCTGGCCTTCGCCGGTCATACCGATGTTGTCCCGGCGGGCGACGCTGACCGGTGGATTAACCCACCGTTTGAACCGACTATTCGCGACGGCATGCTGTTTGGCCGCGGTGCGGCGGACATGAAAGGCTCGCTGGCCGCGATGGTGGTCGCCGCCGAGCGTTTTGTCGCCCAGTACCCGAACCATAAAGGTCGGCTGGCCTTTTTGATCACCTCAGATGAAGAAGCCAGCGCCCACAACGGCACGGTGAAAGTCGTCGAAGCCCTGATGGCCCGCAAAGAGCGCCTCGATTACTGCCTGGTGGGCGAACCCTCCAGCACCGAAGTGGTCGGGGACGTGGTGAAGAACGGCCGCCGCGGCTCGCTAACCTGCAATTTAACCATCCACGGCGTGCAGGGCCACGTCGCCTATCCCCATCTGGCGGATAATCCGGTGCACCGCGCCGCGCCGATGCTCACCGAGCTGGTGGGAATCGAATGGGACAAAGGCAACGAGTTCTTCCCGCCGACCAGCATGCAGATTGCCAACGTCAAGGCGGGAACCGGCAGCAATAACGTGATTCCGGGCGACATGTTCGTTCAGTTCAACTTCCGCTTCAGCACCGAGCTGACCGACGAGATGATCAAAGCCCGGGTTGTAGAGCTGCTGGAAAAATACCAGCTGCGCTACACCCTCGACTGGTGGCTCTCCGGCCAGCCGTTCCTGACCGGCCGCGGTAAGCTGGTTGAAGCGGTGGTGAATGCCATTGAGCACTATAATGAGATCAAACCGCAGCTGTTGACCAACGGCGGCACCTCCGACGGGCGGTTTATCGCTCGCATGGGAGCACAGGTGGTTGAGCTGGGGCCGGTGAATGCCACGATCCACAAAATTAACGAGTGCGTGAACGCCGCCGACCTGCAGCTGCTGGCGCGGATGTATCAACGGATCATGGAACAACTGGTCGCCTGACAACATCGACAGATACCCTGAACGATGGCGGGTATGAAAGAGGAAGCAGCATGGAATGGCTAAGTAAATACTGGTGGGTTCTGGTGTTAGTTTTTTTAGTGGGCGTCATGATTAACGTGATTAAGGACCTTAATCGCGTCGACCACAAAAAATTTCTCGCCAACAAGCCGGACCTTCCCCCCCATCGTGATTGCAACGATAAGTGGGATGATGACGACGACTGGCCGAAGAACGACTCGTCGAAGAAGTAGGTTCGACGCGCGGTCTCCCCGGTGAACGTCACCTCGCCGGGGGATCTCCCGGATAACGGCGTCATACGCCTTATCCGGGCCAGCTATCTCCGGATCACAGCAGTTCGATAATATCGTCATCTTTCGGCGTGCTGCCGCTTAACGCTTCGTCGAAATAGTGCTTCGGTACGGTATAGCGCAGACGCTCGAGCGCAAACTGCATGCTGCGATCGTCAATCGCGTGTCCCAAATCCTCAACGATATCCAGCGTCACGTCGCCACCGGCCTGCACCAGCGCCTCCTGCGCCGCGACGGCCCACGCCAGATCGATAACCCGATCCTCGCCGCCGTGGATCAGGTGCACGGTGGTCGCCGTTGTCGCCGACTGCGGCAGCGTGGCGTAGCGCCCGTTAAAGGCGATCACCCGCGAAGCCAGTCCCGGCTCGGCCTTGATGCTTTCCAGCGACATAATCGCCCCCTGCGAGAAGCCAATCAGCGCCGTTGCCTGCGCAGGCACGCCGCTTTGCTTCTGCCAGTAGCGCACCGTCTCAATAAAGGTCGGCATGATGGCGTCAATACGCGCCTGCCGGTTGTCCTCGGTCACCCCCTGCACGGAGAACCACTGACGGCCGGGTGCCGGGCCGCACGGCTCGGCGCCGCCGATGCTGACGATTAACGCATCCGGGAACTGCGGCGCGAACAGGCTGCCGATTTGCCCCATTGCAACCGGATTATCACCGACGCCATGAAACAGCAACAGCAGCTGCTGAGCAGGTGTCACAGGGCTTTGAACAATAAAATGATCGTGTTTCATGGCTTTCTCCTTTGTCTACGCGGGCAGTTTACGCCGCAGATAAAATATGACCATGACATTTAACTGAATGAGTTAGTTAAAAAAATTGCAGTTGCTCAACCCGCTGACGCAGCTCATCGGCGCGGGCCGCATCTAGGCTGAACAGCGCCTGCCCCGCCTCCTCGCGTAACCTTGCCAGCAGCGCTTTGCGTCCGGCCAGCTGCAGAGAAGCGCAGAGTTCGGCCTCATCCTGTCGCCGCAGGCGGGCGCGCAGGGCCGGAAGCGCCAGATCGACCCGCAGCAGCAGGCGGTTCAGACAGCCAATCGTCGCCTGCAGCGGGCGGTGGGCAAAGGCGAATCCGGCGGCCTCGAGCCAGTCCTCTTCCGTCAGCATAGCAGCCTCGACAACCGGCAGCGGCAGCGCCTCTTCCCGCCATGCGCGCAGCCAATACTCATCGCGCCGCAGCCGCGCCAGCTCCTGCTGGCGTAAGCGGATGCCCGCAGGCGTTAACGGATACAGCGCCATCGCCGTATAGCAGCCGCTGCTCGCTTCACGGTGGGTACCGAGACGCACCAGGGTAAAACCGCAGCGTTGCCAGAAGCGCCAGAGCTCGGCGGTATAGCCGAAGCTCACCGAGAGGTAGTCAAGCCCCTCCGCCTCGGCCACGGCCCTCGCCACCAGCGCCTGGCCTAACCCTTCGCGCTGGCGCGACGGATGTACGGCAATGCGGCCGATCCGTCGCGCCACCAGCGTAGCGGCCAGCGGAGTGCCGCCGTGCGCCGCCAGCGACTGGGCCACCAGATTACCGCGCGGGCGGCGGTATCCCGCCCACACCGCCTGACTGAGAGCGGGGGCAAGAGCGCCCTCCTCTACCAGCCACAGCGCTCCGGCAACGTGGCTCCCGGCACGCGCGCAGATAAACCGCTGCCCGGGAGCGTCCATCATCCGGCGTAAATCCAGCGGCGACGTACGATAGTGCGCGCCGGAAAGGAGCTGATACATCGCCTCCGGCAGGGACGGCCGCAGCCGCCAGCTGGCCTGATGTACCGTTTCCAGCACCGCCTGGCCCTGCGGTGGATGCATAAAGGACTCATCACCAAATAGCAGCAGTTCGCTCACCAGCGCCTCCAGCGGGCAGCCAGGCGCCCAGCGCACGGGCGCAGAGAGGCTAAACTGGCGCAGCTGAGTGAATCCAGAACAAAATTTAAGCAAAAAACCGCGGCCGGTTCCTTCATACCCCTGTACGGTTGTGGTCAGCAGAGTACGCGGGAAGCGCGCCACCAGCCGGCGCAGCAGCGGCCCGGGAATGGCGGCCGCTTCGTCAACGATCAGCCACGAGGCGTTAACCTCGGACGCCAGCAGCGCGTCGGGGGCCATAAAACGGAAATGCTCCCCGGCAAACGCCGCGATAACGTCCGTGGCGCCGCGCGCGGGGGCGGTCACGATCGCATCGCCTCCCAGCTGTCGAATCAGCATTCCCGCCAGCGCCGATTTCCCCCGCCCGCGCTCGGCGGTTACCGCGGCAATGCCGGGAGGGAGAGCGGCCAGGTCGGCAAGGACGGCCGCCTGTTCGGCCAGGGGCCGGCCATCGGCTGGATGCCACAGAGGGCGAGGCGCGGCATCCGGCAGGCGCGGCGCCTCGCCCTGCCGCCAGACCAGCGCCTCTTTAGCCGCTGCGGCCAGCCGGCAAAAGCGCTGCACAAAGTTGGGGGTTGGGATGGGGTCCGGCGCATCGCTCCAGCGCAGCGAGTCCGCGTCCGGCTGCGTCGGCCAGCATGCAAAAGGAGGGGTCAGCAGCACCAGCCAGCTTCCGGCGCGCAGCGTGCCGCACAGAGCGGCAAACGCCGCCACGTCGAAGCCGCTGCGGGCGTCAAAGAAAGCGTGCTGGTATTCGCGTCCGAGCAGAGACTTCAGGGCGCCGGGAGAACCCGAGGGCGCCGGCATCGGCTGGGGGGAGATCCACAGACCGTCCCCGGCCAGCCGTTCACGCAGCGCCAGCGCCTGCTGCAGGCACCACGCTTCGTCGCCGCTGAGCACCAGCAGGCGACGAATGCCCTGCTGCGCCATCCGGGCCGTCAGGTTAAGTAATTCATCCATTTACAGCGGCGATCAGAGCGCATTACCAAACGTATTGCACTGCGCCGGGTCTCCGCTGTCAAAACCGCGCTTAAACCAGGTATAGCGCTGCTGCGAAGTACCGTGGGTAAAGCTGTCCGGGACGATGCGCCCCTGGCTTTGCTGCTGCAGACGGTCGTCACCAATGGCCTCTGCGGCATTCAGCGCTTCCTGCAGATCGCCGGTTTCCATAACGTCCTGATTCTGCATGCTGTGACCCCAGACGCCGGCAAAGCAGTCGGCCTGCAGCTCCATTTTCACCGACAGGCGGTTAACTTCAGCCTGCGACGCGTGCTGCTGCAGCTGACGCACTTTGGATTCAATGCCCAGCAGCTTCTGCACGTGATGCCCGACCTCGTGAGCAATCACGTAGGCCTGAGCAAAATCGCCGTCCGCGCCGAGCTTGTTTTTCATCTCATCGTAGAACGAGAGATCGATGTAGACCGTGCTATCAGCCGGGCAGTAGAACGGCCCCATAACGGACTGGCCGGTACCGCAGCCGGTCCGCGTCGCGCCGCGATAGAGCACCAGCTTCGGCTGCGGGTACTGACGGCCCATCTTTTGGAAGATAGCGCCCCAGGTATCTTCGGTATCCGCAAGAATCACCTTGGTAAACTTCGCGGCCTGCTCTTCCTGCGGGCTGACAGAGCGTTGGGTGGTGGTTTGCTGCTGTGAAACGGGCTCTCCGGTCAGCATGCCGGTCAAATCCACGCCGTAATAGCCCGCAACCAGCACGATAATCAGCAGGACGATACCGCCCTTCCCGCTGGGAAGACGGAAGCCACCGCCGCCTCCGCCCAAGGGCGAGCCGGAATCATTACGTCGATCTTCTACATTGTCGCTTTCGCGACGTCCTTGCCAGCGCATAGGCACCTCAATCCATCAAGTTGTCGAATATGAGAGATCGTAGGCGGTTCGGCGCAGGATTACCACTGGAAACAACAAGAAGAGCGCCAGAAGGTAGAGCTACCTTCTGGCGAAGGGAGGTTTAGTCGAGCTTAACGCCAAGGCGATGGGCCACTTCTTCGTAGGCTTCAATCAGGCCGCCGAGGCTCTGGCGGAAGCGGTCTTTGTCCATTTTATCGAGGGTATTTTTATCCCACAGGCGGCTGCCATCCGGCGAGAACTCATCGCCCAGCACCACTTCGCCTTTAAACAGGCCAAACTCCAGCTTGAAGTCGACGAGGATCAGGCCCGCGTCGTCAAACAGCTTTTTCAGCACATCGTTAGCTTTGAAGGTCAGCTCCTGCATGCGGGCCAGGTTCTTTTTATTCACCCAGCCGAACGTTTCGCAGTAGGACTCGTTGACCATCGGGTCGTGCATCGCGTCATTTTTCAGGAACAGGTCAAACAGCGGCGGGTTCAGCTCAATACCTTCTTCGATGCCCAGACGCTTAACCAGAGAGCCGGCCGCACGGTTGCGGACTACGCACTCAACCGGAACCATCTCCAGCTTTTTCACCAGGCACTCGGTGTCAGAAAGTAGCGCTTCCATCTGGGTCGGGATGCCGGCTTCTTCCAGCTTGCTCATAATGAAATGGTTAAACTTGTTATTCACCATCCCCTTACGATCGAACTGTTCAATGCGCGCGCCATCCCCTGCTGAAGTATCGTTACGGAACTCGAGTATCAGCAGGTCCGGGTTCTCGGTGCTGTAAACGGTTTTCGCTTTACCACGATACAACTCAGCTTGCTTGTTCATCTTTGTCACTCCAGTGAAGATATAGACGATAAAAATTGCGTTTTTCTGCCGACGCACACGTTTGCGTCACTATACAGAAAAAAGGGCCGGATTGCTCCAGCCCTGTTTATTACTTACCGAATGCGGCCTGGAATACGGCAACCAGCGCATCATTCTGCGACTGGGTCAGCGTATGACCTTTCGGGTCGATGAACTGCAGGCTGCTGCGGTTATCAAGATCGCCGACCTGCAGTTTGTAGTCACCTGAAACCAGCTGCGGATCGTGGGCACCTAGCTCCTGCCAGCTGCTGTCAGACAGCGGCTTGTAGGTCAGCGCCATGCTGCCCTGAGAGCGCGTGCTGTCGGTCACCTTCATGCCCGCTTTTTCCAGCGCGCCCGGCAGACGTTGCCACACGAGGTTAAACGGTGCGCGGACAACCAGCATCGGCAGACCGGTATCGTCGGCAGCGCTCTGCACGTCGAAGGTCGCGCCGGCGTTTTTCTGCGCCGCGTTCTGCGCGCTGGTGGCGTTCATGTCCAGACCTTCGGAAATGACGTTCAGCATAGAGGTGCTGTAGCGCTGCAGCGATGCCGGATCGGATACCGGTTTCCCGGCCTGCTCGAGGTTAACCAGCTTCACCACCACCGCCTGCTGATAGCCCTGCGGTTTAACTGAGATTTGATAGCGACCACGGTACTGCTGGTCTTCATCGAGGCGACTCCACTCCACCCAGTCGGTGTTCAGCGTCTGGCTGGCATCGTCACGTTTGGTGATGACGTAGTTTTTTGACTGCAGGATGCTGGTGACCTGCGCCCACAGCGAACCGCTGCGGCTGTTTTCCACCATCAGCGTCGAAGTGTCGCCATTAAACTGAGTGCGTGCGCCGTTTACCAGGGCCAAAGGCTGGGCCGGTGGACGAATGTCCAGAGCTTTACCCACCGCGCCGGCGCTGGTCGCAACCGGAATATTATAATCGCCAACCTGAACCGGCAGGATCATCCCCGCAGGCGCGTGAAGCTCGCTGAGCGGCGTAGCTTGCAGGTAAACCTCGTCGCCGCTAACCTGACGCTTGTAGCGCGAATCCGAACTACAGGCCGCGAGAAGCAGGACCAATGAAACACCCGCAACCTTCGCCAGGCGCGACTTCTGTACTGAGTAAGCCATCAAATCTCCCTAAACTTTACAGCAGACCGGCATGCTTCAGCGCTGCGGTTACCGCCTTCTTACCTTCTTCGGTAATCGGCGTCATCGGCAGGCGCAGCGTATCGGTCGCCACAAGACCCAACGCCTTACATGCCCATTTCACGGGGATAGGGTTGGGTTCGACAAATAATTTTGTATGCAATGGCATCAGACGCTGGTTAATCGCCCGCGCTTCGGCAAATTGACCCGCCAGAGCCAGTCGGCACATGTCCGCCATTTCACGCGCCGCAGCGTTTGCGGTGACGGAAATCACGCCATGACCACCCAGCTGCATAAAGTCCATTCCGGTCGCGTCATCGCCGCTCAGCAGAATAAAGTCGTCTGAAACCAGCTCTTTGATCTGATGAACGCGACTTAAGTTCCCCGTCGCTTCCTTAATACCGATAATATTTTTTACTTCCGCCAGGCGGCCGACGGTTTCCGGCAGCATATCGCAGCCGGTACGGGACGGCACATTATACAGGATTTGCGGCAGGTCGGTGTGTTCTGCGATGGCTTTAAAGTGTTGGAACAGGCCTTCCTGGGTCGGGCGGTTGTAATAAGGGGTTACCGTCAGGCAGCCAACTACTCCGCTGTCGTTGAAACGCTGGGTCAGGCTGATCGCCTCTGCGGTTGCATTTGCACCGGTCCCCGCGATAACCGGGATACGCCCGTCGGCCAGCTCAAGCGTCATCATCACAACGTCGCCATGCTCTTCATGGCTCAACGTCGCGGACTCACCGGTAGTCCCTACCGAAACGATCGCCGAGGTTCCGCTGGCGACATGGTAATCAATCAGTTTTTTCAGGCTTGTCCGGCAGACGTTACCGTTTTCATCCATCGGCGTGACAAGCGCTACAATACTTCCCGTGAACATGGGCCATCCTCAGAGCAGAAGTGCGACAAGATTCTCAATGTTACGTTTGGTGCCGTAATAAAAGCAAGAGACCCGATGCCTTCAGGGATGTTGTATGCCGGTTTTTTTTATGCTTTCCTAATGTTACCTCACCTTTTTAAAGGAAGAACAGGTTTGACCGCCTCATTACAACACTATCTGGTTATTACCGCTTTGGGCGCTGACCGTCCCGGCATCGTGAATACGATCACCCGCCACGTCAGCAGCTGCGGCTGTAATATCGAAGACAGCCGGCTGGCCATGCTCGGTGACGAATTTACGTTTATCATGCTGCTTTCTGGTACGTGGAATGCGATTAACCTGATTGAATCGACCCTACCGCTGAAAGGTGCCGAGCTGGATCTGCTGATCGTGATGAAACGGACAACCGCGCGGCCGCCTCAGGCCATGCCAAACACCGTCTGGGTCCAGGTTGAGGTACCGGACTCGCCGCATATTATCGAGCGCTTCACCGCCCTGTTTGACGCGTGGAATATGAATATCGCCGAACTGGTTTCTCGTACCCAGATCGGCGGCAATGACGATTCAGCCCAACTCTTCATCCAGATATCGGCGCACAGTCCCGCTACGCAAAATGCATCAAATATCGAACAAGCGTTCAAAGCCCTATGTACAGAACTGAACGCACAAGGCAGTATTAACATCGTTAATTATTCACAGCATGATGAACAGGATGGAGTTTGAGTAATGAATCCACTGAAAGCCGGTGATATTGCACCGAAATTTAGCTTACCAGACCAGGACGGCGAGGAAGTAAATTTGACCGACTTCCAGGGACAGCGTGTTCTGGTTTATTTTTACCCGAAAGCCATGACCCCGGGCTGTACCGTTCAGGCCTGCGGCCTGCGCGATAATATGGATGACTTAAAGAAAGCGGGCGTTGAGGTACTGGGCATCAGTACGGATAAACCAGAAAAACTCTCCCGTTTCGCCGAAAAAGAGCTGCTGAACTTCACGCTGCTGTCTGATGAAAACCATCAGGTCTGCGAGCAGTTTGGTATCTGGGGCGAAAAATCGTTTATGGGGAAAACCTACGACGGTATTCACCGTATTAGTTTCCTGATTGATACAGATGGCAAAGTTGAACACGTGTTTGATAACTTCAAAACCAGCAATCACCACGACGTGGTGCTGAACTGGCTGAAAGAAAACGGTTAACGTTTTATTGAACGCGGGACGCCGGGGCATTTCACTGACCCGGCGTCCGTTTTAGCACTTCCGTTCGTCAAGCCGTCGCGCTATTTATCGTCTTCTACCACCAGTCCGTCCGGCCAGGCGTGCACCACCGCCTTGATTAAGGTCGCCAGCGGGATGGCAAAGAATACGCCCCAGAATCCCCACAGCCCGCCAAAGATAACCACCGACAGAATAATCACCAGCGGATGCAGGTTAACCGCTTCGGAGAACAGCACCGGCACCAGCAGGTTGCCGTCCAGCCCTTGAATAATCAGGTATACCGCAAACAGGCTCCAGAACTCGGTGCCCGCGCCGAACTGAAACAGCGCCACGCCCACCACCGGGATGGTGACCACGAAGGCGCCGATGTAGGGGATCAGCACCGAGAACCCGACCAGCACCGCCAGCAGCAGCGAATAGTTGAGCCCAAAGAGGATAAAGCCGATCCACGTCGCCACGCCGACGACGATCATCTCCAGCACCTTACCGCGAATGTAGTTGGTGATTTGCTGATTCATCTCCTTCCACACCTGCCCTGCCAGCCCGCGGTTACGCGGCAGCACGCGGCGTACGGCGTTCAGCATCTGCTCTTTGTCTTTCAGCAGGAAGAAAACCATCAGCGGTACCAGCACCAGATAGACCGCCAGGGTCAATAAACCGACCAGCGAGGCCAGGGAGTACTTCACCACCGAATCGCCGACGGTCAGCATGCGGTTACGCATATTATCAGCCATCGCGTCGATAATCCCGGCATCCATCAGCGCCGGATAGCGGCGCGGCACGGTGGCGGCAAAATCGGAGAGCTTATTCAGCATGCCCGGCATATCGCGAATCAGATAGATCCCCTGCTGCCAGGCGACGGGCATCACCACGAAGGCCATCAGCAGCAAAATACCGACAAACAGTATCAGAACGAACGACGTCGCCCAGGTACGCGATAGCCCCACGCGCTCGAGCCTGACGGTCGGCCACTCCAGCAGATAGGCCAGCACGATAGCCACCAGTAACGGCGCCAGCAGACCGCTGAAAAAGAACATAATGCCGAATCCAGCCAGCAAAATAACCAGCAGCGCTATCGCCTCCGGATCGCTGAACCGGCGGCGGTACCACTGTATTAACATCTCAAGCATAAACCCTTCCCTGAAGCGCAAAACTGCAACAACCCGAGGAATTGTATCTAAACGTCACAAAAAAGACTTCGCTTTTTATTAGCAAAACCACAAACATGACTTCCCGCAGCAATATCATATTTTCAACGGCGTCAACGACAGCTAAACTCGCAGGACAAGCGGAAATGGAACATTCCACCGCCCTACCGGTCAAACTGGCACATCCACATAAACAGGACAGAGGTTATGTTCAGGCAGTTAAAGAAAACGCTGGTGGCAACCGTGATAGCGTCGCTGACGCTGGGTTCGATTTTACCTGCTTTTGCTGACTCCGCAGATACCCTGCCTGATATGGGTACCTCTGCAGGAAGCACGCTTTCCATCGGTCAGGAGATGCAGATGGGGGATTACTACGTCCGCCAGCTGCGCGGCAGCGCTCCGTTGATTAACGACCCGCTGCTGGTGCAATACATTAACGGATTAGGTATGCGCCTGGTTTCGCACGCCAACTCGGTGCGAACCCCCTTCCACTTCTACCTGATCAATAACGACCAGATTAACGCCTTCGCCTTCTTTGGCGGCAACGTTGTGCTGCACTCGGCCCTGTTCCGCTACTCGGATACGGAGAGTGAGCTGGCGTCAGTCATGGCGCACGAAATTTCACACGTCACGCAGCGCCATCTCGCGCGCGCGATGGAAGACCAAAGGCGCAACGCCCCGCTGACCTGGGTTGGCGCGCTGGGCTCGATTCTGCTGGCGATGGCCAGCCCGCAGGCCGGTATGGCGGCCCTCACCGGCACGTTGGCCGGCACCCAGCAGGGGCTGATCAGCTTTACCCGCCAGAATGAAGAAGAGGCTGACCGCATCGGGATTCAGGTGCTGCAGCGCTCCGGATTCGATCCGCAGGCGATGCCGGCGTTTATGAGCAAGCTGCTCGACCAGTCGCGCTACTCCACCCGCCCGCCGGAAATGCTGCTCACCCACCCGTTACCGGAAAGCCGCCTGTCCGACGCCCGCAACCGCGCGAATCAGATGCGTCCGGTAGTGGTGCAATCATCGGCCGATTTTTATATGGCCAAGGCCAGAACGCTGGGGATGTATAACTCCGGGGACAATAAGCTCGGCAGCGACCTGCTCGATGCCTGGGCGAAAGGCAATATCCGCGAGCAGCACGCCGCGCAGTACGGCCACGCCCTGCTGGCGATGGGCAGCAATAACTACGATCTTGCGCGTAAAACCCTGCAACCTCTGCTGAGCGCCGATCCGCAAAATGCCTGGTATCTCGATCTGGCAACCGATATTGACCTTGGCCAGAAGAAAACGGCCGATGCGATTAACCGACTGAAAAACGCCCGCGAGATCCGCACCAACCCGGTACTGCAGCTGAACCTCGCTAACGCCTACCTGCAGGGCGGACAGCCGGCCGACGCGGCGAATATCCTTAACCGTTACACCTTTAATAATAAAGACGATGGCAACGGCTGGGACCTGCTGGCGCAGGCGGAAGCGGCCCTCGGCAATCGCGATCAGGAGCTGGCGGCCCGTGCGGAAGGAGTGGCGCTGGTCGGCCAGCTTACGCAGGCTATTTCGCTGCTCAGCAGCGCCAGTTCACAGGTGAAGTTGGGCAGCCTGCAGCAGGCTCGCTACGATGCGCGCATCGATCAGCTGCGCCAGCTGCAGGAACGATTCCGCCCATATCAAAAAATGTAAGGAGACCTCATGTCTGACGCGGTAAAAATTTACCATAACCCACGCTGCTCCAAGAGCCGCGACACCCTGAGCCTGCTGAAGGCTAACGGTATCGACCCTGAAGTGGTGCTCTATCTGGAGACGCCGCCGGATGCGGCGACGCTGCGCCAGCTGCTGAAAATGCTGGGTATGGTGAGCGCCCGTGAGCTGATGCGCCAGAAGGAAGATCTGTATAAGTCATTAGAACTTGCCGACCCTCAGCTCAGCGAGGATGCGCTTATTCAGGCGATGGTCGACAATCCGAAGCTGATTGAACGCCCTATCGTCGTCAGCCACGGCGAGGCGCGGATCGGCCGACCGCCGGAGCAGGTGCTGGATATCGTGAATTAAGCAAGATGCGCCATCGTCATGATGGCGCGGAACCCGCGCGGCTCGCTAGAGCTTGAGGATCTCTTTAACGAAGGGAATGGTCAGCTTGCGTTGGGCGGTAATAGAAGCGCGATCGAGCTGATCGAGCGTCATAAACAGCGAGCGCATTTCGCGATCCAGGCGCTTGAGCAGGAACCGGCAGACGTCTTCCGGCATTTCAAAACCGCGCAGCCGCGCGCGCAGCTGCAGCGCCTGCAGCTTGTCTTCATCGGATAACGGCTGCAGCTTATAGATTTGTCCCCAGTCGAGGCGCGATGCCAAATCCGCCAGGCCAAGATTGAGCTGACGCGGAGGGCTATCGCCGGTGATCAGCAGGCGGGTTTTGCCCGATTCCAGGATCCGGTTGTAAAGATTGAAGATTGCCATCTCCCACGGCTCATCGCCGGCCGCGCATTCGATATTATCGATACAAACCAGCGAAAGCTGCTCCATCCCCTCCAGCACTTCCGGAACAAACCACGTACGCTTATCCAGCGGAACGTAGCCCACCGCATCGCCGCGCTGGGAAAGCTCCGCACAGGCGGCATGTAGCAGGTGACTGCGCCCCGCGCCTTCACGCGACCAGATGTAGATGTACCCGCTATGCTCCTGCCGCAGAACGTTCTGTAAGGCAGCAAGAAGAGAAGGATTACCACCCGGCCAAAAACTCGCAAAAGTTTCATCGTCAGGAAGGTACAGTGGCAAGGAGAGCTGTGCCGGTGCGTTCAGATGGACCTCATCATAGACTGACAGAAAAACGCGGAGAGTTTATCACGAAGTCTGCCGTGAGAGAACCGGGCGGGATCGCCGCCCGGTTGGAGGATCAGCGTTTTGCCTCGGCTTCATCAACCGCATCAGCCGCGTCCAGAACCACCTCTTCCGGACGCAGGACGCTAATTAATTTGAAGATCAGGCTCAGGGCAACGCCAACGATAGTCGCCAGCGCCATGCCTTTCAGCTCCGCCGCGCCGATGTGCACCTTCGCGCCGCTGACGCCAATGATCAAAATCACCGAGGTCAGAATCAAATTCTGCGCCTTGTTGTAATCGACCTTGGATTCGATCAGCACGCGGATACCCGAGGCGCCGATCACCCCGTACAGCAGCAGCGATACGCCGCCCATTACCGGCAGCGGGATGATCTGAATGGCTGCCGCCAGCTTGCCGACGCAGGAGAGCAGAATGGCGATAATCGCCGCCCCGCCGATAACCCAGGTACTGTAGACGCGGGTAATCGCCATCACGCCAATGTTTTCACCGTAGGTCGTGTTGGGCGTCGAGCCGAAGAAGCCGGAGATCATCGTCGACAGGCCGTTGGCAAACATCGAGCGGTGCAGGCCGGGATCGCGGATCAGATCCTTTTTAACAATATTCGCCGTCACCACCAGATGCCCCACGTGCTCGGCAATCACCACCAGCGCGGCGGGCAGGATGGTGAAAATCGCAAACCACTCAAAGCGCGGCGTGTAGAAGGTCGGCAGCGCAAACCAGTGCGCCTCGGCGATGGGAGTGGTGTCGACAACGCCCATCACGAAGGAGAGCGCGTAGCCCACCAGCACGCCGATAAGAATCGGGATGATGGCCATGAAACCGCGGAACAGCACCGAGCCAAACACCGTCACCCCCAGCGTCACCATTGAGATGATAATGGTTTTGCTATCAGGAGACTGTCCCTCTACCGGCAGCAGGCCGGCCATATTCGCCGCGACGCCGGCCAGCTCCAGGCCGATAACCGCGACAATGGCCCCCATGGCCGCCGGCGGGAACATCACGTCCAGCCAGCCGGTGCCGGCCCTTTTAACAATAAAGGAGACGATGCAGAACAGCACGCCGCACATAATAAAGCCGCCCAGCGCAACCTCGTAACCCAGCGGGAGCAGCAGCAGAACCGGGGAGATAAACGCAAAGCTCGATCCCAGATAGGCCGGAATTTTGCCCTTACAGATAAACAGGTACAGCAGCGTGCCGATACCGTTAAACAGCAGAACGGTAGCCGGGTTGATGTGAAACAGGACTGGCACCAACACCGTAGCGCCAAACATGGCGAACAGATGTTGCAAACTTAGCGGGATTGTCTGTAAAAGCGGCGGTCTTTCACTCACCCCGATTGCGCGGCGCGTCATAGTGTTTTCCTCTGAGTGTCGTTTATTAGTTGTTGTTGGCGTGTTTGATTCAAAAAAAAGCCGACTCTTAAAGTCGGCTTCTTATTAATGCTTCAATTACTTGGTACCAAAAATCTTATCGCCGGCATCGCCGAGGCCGGGAATAATATATCCGTGCTCGTTGAGGCCCTGGTCAATGGACGCGGTGTACATCTCGACGTCCGGGTGCGCTTTCTCCAGCGCGGCAATCCCTTCCGGAGCGGCAACCAGAACCAGCACCTTGATGCTGGAGCAGCCCGCTTTTTTCAGCAGGTCGATAGTGGCGATCATCGAACCGCCGGTTGCCAGCATCGGGTCAACCACCAGCGCCATACGTTCGTCGATATTGGATACCAGCTTCTGGAAGTAAGGCACCGGCTCAAGGGTTTCTTCATTACGGTAGATCCCAACGACGCTGATGCGCGCGCTCGGAACGTGTTCCAGAACGCCTTCCATCATGCCGAGGCCGGCGCGCAGAATAGGTACGACGGTGATTTTCTTACCTTTGATCTGCTCAACTTCGACCGGGCCATTCCAGCCTTCGATGGTGACCCTTTCGGTCTCCAGGTCGGCGGTGGCTTCATAAGTTAGTAAGCTACCAACCTCTGAGGCGAGTTCACGGAAGCGTTTGGTGCTGATGTCGTGCTCACGCATCAGGCCCAGCTTGTGTTTGACGAGTGGGTGTTTCACTTCCACAATCTTCATTCTCTTTCTCCTCTGAGGGGCAGCCACAAAAAAAATCGCGGGATTATACCGCTTTTTCCCATTTGCGCCATAGCCGATATGTTTGACCGGGATCAACCAAAATGCTTTGCGCTGCCTGAGCCAGTATAAATCAAAATAAAAAAACCCCGCGCAGGCGGGGTTTCACGGGGCTTCAGGCCGGTTTAAAGCGTTTCGCCGTTGCTGCCGATAACCTGCTGATACCAGGCAAAAGATTTCTTGCGGCTGCGGGCCAGGGTCCCGTTGCCTTCGTTATCTTTATCGACGTAGATAAAACCGTAACGCTTTTTCATCTCGCCGGTTCCGGCGGAGACCAGATCGATACAGCCCCACGGGGTGTAGCCCATCAGGTCAACGCCGTCCTCAACGACCGCTTTTTTCATTTCCGCGATATGGGCGGAGAGATAGTCGATGCGGTACTGGTCGTCTACCGTACCGTCAGCTTCGCGCACGTCGATGGCGCCAAAGCCGTTTTCGACAATAAACAGCGGCAGCTGATAGTGATCCCAGAACCAGTTCAGCGAGTAGCGCAGCCCAACCGGGTCAATCTGCCAGCCCCAGTCCGATTTTTGCACGTATGGGTTGGAGACCAGGCTCTTCGTCTCATCATAATCCAGCAGCGGATTATCCTCGGTGGCCTTGGTGGCGAACGACATATAGTAGCTGAAGCCAATATAGTCGACGCAGCCTTCGCTCAACGCCACGCGATCTTCGTCGGTGATATCCAGCGCAAAACCGCGGCGCGCAAAGTAGTTAAGCAGATGCTGAGGGTACTTACCGCGCACGTGAACATCGGTGAACCAGTAGCGGCGGTGCATGGCGTTCATCGCCATCATCATGTCATCAGGCACGCAGGAGAGCGGATAAATCGGGCACATCGCAATCATGCAGCCGACCTGCAGCGCCGGGTTAATCTCCCGCGCGACTTTCACCGCCAGCGCGCTGGCGACCAGCTCATAGTGCGCAGCCTGATACATCACCGGCTCGCGATCCTCACCCGGCAGGAACTTCAGCCCCGAGTTGGTGAACGGCGCAAAGTCTTCGTGGAAGTTTGCCTGGTTATTGATCTCATTAAAGGTCATCCAGTACTTCACTTTATGCTGATAGCGATTAAATACCACCTGCGCAAAGCGTACGAAGAAATCAATCAGCTTACGGTTGCGCCAGCCGCCGTATTCGCTAACGAGGTGGTAAGGCATCTCAAAGTGGGAGAGCGTAATAACCGGCTCAATTCCGTGCTTCAGGCACTCATCGAACAGATCGTCATAGAACTGCAGCCCGGCTTCGTTCGGCTCCAGCTCGTCGCCCAGCGGGAAAATACGCGTCCAGGCAATAGAGGTACGAAAGCATTTGAAGCCCATTTCCGCAAACAGCTGAATGTCATCTTTATAGCGATGATAAAAATCAATCGCCTCATGGTTCGGGTAATTTTTACCCGCCAGCACGCCGTCGGTAATTTCACGCGCCACGCCGTGGGCGCCAGCGGTCATCACGTCGGCAACGCTCGCGCCTTTGCCGCCCTCCTGCCAGCCCCCTTCCAGCTGATGCGCCGCGACCGCGCCGCCCCACAGAAAACCTTCTTTAAATCCAGACATGTTCTCTTCCTTATGAGCGATCGCCAGTCGGCGACCGGAATTGCTGATTGAAATGGTAAACGGCGCCAATCAGCCCGGCGTCGTTGCCGTGGCTGACGGTGTCGATATAGTCTGCAATGCCGAACCAGGCCAGATGTTCACGCAGCAGCGGCAAAAAGCCCGGGCGTTCCACGATGCCGCCGCCGATGAGGATAGTCTGCGGATCGAACACGTTGACGAGGTTATAAAGGCCGGTGCCAAGGCCGTTAAAGAATTCGGCCACCAGCCGATGACAGGTCGCATCGCCCCTGTCGTAACGATCGAATATCTCTTCCCCGGTCACCTCTTCCAGCGTTTTGCCGAAATGCGCGGCGTAGCGCTGGCGCAAGACGCGCAGGGTACAGTTCTCATTCATTGAGTAGCGACGAACGTCACGGGTGCCCGGGCGCTGGGTCTGCATATAGCCAAATTCTCCGGCGCGAAAGCTCGCGCCGTGCACCAGCCGGTCATTACAGAAGATAGCCCCGCCGATGCCGGTGCCAATCGTCAGAACCAGAAAATCACTTATATTGGCGGCTTTGCCCTGCCAGCGCTCGGCCAGCAGCACGCAGTTAGCGTCGTTTTCAATGGCGACGGGAAGTCGGGTACGTTGTTCAAGCCAGGTTTTGATAGCAAAATTATCGAATCTGCGGATAGCGCCGCCCATTTCGATATAGCCGGTGTGCGGATTAACGTAGCCGGGCGCGCTGATCGCCACCCCTTCACACTCCGGGTGAGCGGCAATCCACGCCAGCATGGCCTGCAAAATTTGCTCGCCGTCGCTGTCGCGAATCGGCTGCTTGCCCTTCTCCAGCAGCTCGCCGGTGCTGGCTATAATGCCCATTTTTAGCGCCGTGCCACCAATATCAAATGCGGCAATTACCATCCTTACCCCCCTCCTGAATCCCCTCAGTACCGTCGTTCGGCTCGCTTAAACAAAAAGAGAAACCGGTTTCAGTGGCATGATGGTCATTCTGGCGCACAGAGGCAAGCACAAGAATGTACCCGGTTTCATTTTCGTGAACAGTATCAAATTTGTCCATCTCGCCGCCGATTAACGCCGACTGCAAAGCAGGCTCGCAAACGTTTGCTATCCCTGTTAGAATTGCGCCGATTTTTCTTGCTACCGCAAATGTGTGGAGACTTCGCAGTGACCGATAAAACCTCTCTCAGCTATAAAGATGCCGGCGTAGATATTGATGCAGGCAACGCTCTCGTCGACCGTATTAAGGGTGTGGTGAAGAAAACCCGCCGCCCGGAAGTGATGGGTGGACTGGGCGGATTCGGCGCACTGTGCGCATTGCCGCAGAAATACCGCGAGCCGGTACTGGTCTCCGGCACTGACGGCGTCGGCACCAAGCTGCGTCTGGCAATGGACCTCAAGCGTCACGACACTATCGGTATCGACCTGGTTGCCATGTGCGTAAACGACCTGGTGGTTCAGGGCGCCGAGCCGCTCTTCTTCCTCGACTACTATGCCACCGGCAAACTGGACGTCGACACGGCAGCCAGCGTCATCAGCGGGATCGCCGAAGGCTGTCTGCAGTCAGGCTGCGCGCTGGTTGGCGGCGAAACGGCAGAAATGCCCGGCATGTACCACGGCGATGATTATGACGTCGCGGGCTTTTGCGTCGGGGTTGTAGAAAAATCAGAAATTATCGACGGCAGCAAAGTTGCCGACGGCGACGTGCTGGTCGCTCTGGCCTCCAGCGGCCCGCACTCCAACGGCTACTCGCTGGTGCGTAAAATTATTGAAGTCAGCGGCGTCGACCCGCAAACCACCGACCTGAACGGTGCGTCATTGGCCGACCATCTGCTGGCGCCGACCCGCATCTACGTCAAATCGGTGCTGGATCTGATCGCTAACGTCGAAGTTCACGCCATTGCGCACCTGACCGGCGGCGGCTTCTGGGAAAATATCCCGCGCGTTCTGCCAGATAACACCCAGGCGGTGATCGACGAGTCCTCCTGGCAGTGGCCGGAAGTCTTCAAATGGCTGCAAACTGCCGGCAACGTCAGCAGCCACGAAATGTATCGGACCTTCAACTGCGGCGTCGGGATGGTTATCGCGCTGCCGCCAGAAGCCGCCGATAACGCCATCGCTCTGCTGAACGAAAAAGGTGAAAACGCGTGGAAAATAGGCTATATCAAAGCCTCTGATTCCGAACAGCGTGTGGTCATTGAATGAAAAATATCGTGGTGCTGATTTCCGGTAGCGGCAGTAATCTGCAGGCAATTATTGACGCCTGCGCGCGGAAACAGATCGGCGGCACCCTGCGAGCGGTATTCAGCAACAAGGCCGATGCCTTCGGCCTTGAACGCGCGCGTGAGGCCGGTATCCCGACCCACGCGCTCACCGCCAGCCAGTTCGCCAACCGCGAAGCGTTCGATCGCGAGCTGATGCACGAGATCGACGCCTACGCGCCGGATCTGGTGGTACTGGCGGGCTACATGCGGATTCTGAGCCCGGCGTTTGTCGCCCACTATCAGGGGCGTCTGCTGAATATCCACCCCTCCCTGCTGCCTAAATATCCCGGGCTGTATACCCATCGCCAGGTGCTGGAAAACGGCGATGAGGAGCACGGAACCTCGGTGCATTTCGTCACCGATGAGCTGGACGGCGGGCCGGTCATTCTGCAGGCCAAAGTTCCGGTTTTCGCCGGCGATAGCGAAGATGACGTTACCGCCCGCGTGCAGGCTCAGGAACACGCCATTTACCCGCTCGTCGTCAGCTGGTTTGTCGACGGTCGTCTGCGCATGGAGAGGGGTCAGGCCTGGCTTGACGATGCGCCTCTGCCGCCGCAAGGATACGCGGCAGAAGAGTAATCGATAACGCCTCTCGCATCCGTCAGAGGCGTTTTTTTTGTCCCTGCTGCCATTGTTTATCTGCGCCAGGACCTTCAGCCGCAGACGCGTTTTGGCGCCTGACGCGCGACAGCGATCGGCTGAATTACCGCATTTTGCACACAGAATGAGCAAAGGAAAGCGACCTCCTTTTCTTCGCAGCGCGTTGAAAGAAAACTGTCATACTTCTTTGACATAGTTGGACATTCAATGGCAAAGCTCGCCATAATGAAAATGCAACATCAATCAACCGGAGTGTGAGTTGTAATGGGCCAGGAAAAGCTATACATCGAGAAAGAACTCAGCTGGTTGTCCTTTAACGAACGCGTACTTCAGGAAGCGGCGGATAAAAGCAACCCACTGATTGAGCGCATGCGCTTTTTGGGAATTTACTCCAACAACCTCGATGAATTTTATAAAGTGCGCTTCGCTGAACTCAAGCGCCGCATCATCATCAGTGAAGAGCAAGGCAGTACCGCCCATTCTCGCCACCTGTTAGGTAAAATTCAGGCCCGGGTCCTGAAGGCCGACCAGGAGTTTGACAGCCTGTATAACGAGCTGCTGCTGGAGATGGCGCGTAATCAGATCTTCCTGATCAACGAACGCCAGCTGTCGGTCAATCAGCAGTCCTGGCTGCGCAACTACTTTAAACAATACCTGCGCCAGCACATTACCCCTATTTTGATTAACCGCGAAACGGACCTGATCCAGTTTTTGAAAGATGATTACACCTATCTGGCGGTGGAAATCATTCGCGGCGAAACCGTTAACTACGCCCTGCTGGAAATTCCGTCAGATAAGGTTCCGCGCTTTGTTAACCTGCCGCCGGAAGCCCCGCGCCGCCGTAAGCCGATGATCCTGCTTGATAACATTCTGCGCTACTGCCTGGATGATATTTTTAAAGGCTTCTTCGATTACGATACGCTGAACGCCTATTCGATGAAGATGACCCGCGACGCCGAGTACGATCTGGTGCACGAGATGGAATCGAGCCTGATGGAGCTGATGTCCTCCAGCCTGAAGCAGCGTCTCACCGCCGAACCGGTACGCTTCGTTTACCAGCGCGATATGCCGGACGCGATGGTCGAAATGCTGCGGGCAATGTTCTCGATTTCACGCTATGACTCAATGCTGCCGGGCGGCCGCTACCACAACTTTAAAGACTTTATCGGCTTCCCGAACGTCGGCAAAGCTAACCTGGTCAATAAACCGCTGCCGCGTCTGCGCCACACCTGGTTTGATAAGTTCCGCAACGGGTTCGACGCTATTCGCGAACGCGACGTGCTGCTCTACTACCCGTACCACACCTTTGAGCACGTGCTGGAACTGCTGCGTCAGGCCTCCTTCGACCCCAGCGTGCTGGCGATCAAAATCAATATTTACCGCGTCGCCAAAGACTCGCGGATTATCGATTCCATGATTCACGCCGCCCACAACGGTAAAAAAGTCACCGTGGTGGTCGAGCTGCAGGCGCGCTTTGACGAAGAGGCCAACATTCATTGGGCGAAACGCCTGACTGAAGCCGGCGTGCACGTTATCTTTTCCGCCCCGGGGCTGAAGATCCACGCCAAGCTGTTCCTGATTTCACGTAAAGAGGGCGACGAGGTTGTCCGCTACGCCCATATCGGTACCGGTAACTTCAACGAAAAAACCGCGCGTCTGTATACCGATTACTCCCTGATCACTGCGGATGCGCGTATTACCAATGAAGTCCGTCGCGTGTTCAACTTTATCGAAAACCCATACCGTCCGGTTAGCTTTGACTATCTGCTGGTTTCGCCGCAGAACTCGCGCCGCCTGCTGTATGAGATGATCGATCGGGAAATTGCTAACGCCCAGAACGGCCAGCCCTCCGGGATCACCCTTAAGCTGAACAACCTGGTCGATAAGGGCCTGGTTGACCGCCTCTATGCGGCCTCAAGCTCCGGCGTTCCCGTTAACCTGCTAATCCGCGGGATGTGCTCCCTGATCCCAGGGCTTGAGGGGATTAGCGACAATATTCGCGTCACCAGCATCGTTGACCGCTTCCTTGAGCACGACCGCGTCTATGTCTTTGAAAACGGCGGTGATAAGCAGGTCTGGCTCTCTTCCGCTGACTGGATGACGCGCAATATTGACTACCGCATCGAAGTCGCCGCGCCGCTGCTGGACCCGCGTCTGAAACAGCGGGTGCTGGATATTTTTGACATCTTGTTCAACGACACGGTGAAAGCACGCTATCTTGATAAAGAACTGAGTAATAGCTACGTGCCGCGCGGCAACCGCCGTAAAGTTCGCGCTCAGATGGCGATCTATGACTATCTCAAATCACTCGAACAGCCCGATTAACCTATGCCTATAAACGAAAAAGCCCCTCGGCCCCAGGAGTTTGCTGCGGTCGACCTTGGTTCAAACAGTTTTCATATGGTGATCGCCCGTGTCGTCGACGGGGCAATGCAGATCATCGGTCGCCTTAAACAGCGGGTTCATCTGGCCGATGGTCTGGATGAAAACTCCGTGCTCAGCGAAGAGGCGATTGCGCGCGGGCTTAGCTGCCTGTCGCTGTTTGCCGAACGCCTGCAGGGCTTTGCGCCCGCCAGCGTCTGCATCGTCGGGACGCATACGCTACGCCAGGCGACAAACGCGGCTGAGTTTCTCAAGCGCGCGGAACAGGTTATCCCCTATCCGATAGAGATAATCTCCGGTAATGAAGAGGCGCGCCTGATTTTTATGGGCGTCGAACATACTCAGCCCGAGCGCGGCCGCAAGCTGGTCATTGATATCGGCGGCGGCTCAACCGAGCTGGTCATCGGCGAGGATTTCGAACCGCGTCTGGTCGAAAGCCGCAGAATGGGCTGCGTCAGCTTCTCGCAGATTTACTTCCCGGGCGGCATCATCAACAAAGAGAATTTCCAGCGCGCGCGCCTGTCGGCGGTGCAAAAGCTGGAAACGCTGGCATGGCAGTTCCGCATCCAGGGCTGGACCGTAGCGCTGGGCGCTTCCGGGACCATTAAGGCCGCTCAGGAAGTGCTGATCGCTATGGGCGAGAAGGACGGCTTTATCACGCCTGAACGCCTTGAAATGCTGGTCGCTGAGCTGCTGAAATATAAAAACTTCGACTCGCTGAGCCTGCCGGGCCTCTCTGAAGAGCGCAAGGCGGTATTTGCGCCGGGGCTGGCTATTCTGTGCGGCGTGTTCGATGCGCTGGCCATCAAAGAGCTGCGCCTGTCGGACGGGGCGCTGCGCGAAGGCGTGCTGTACGAGATGGAGGGGCGCTTCCGCCATCAGGATATCCGCAGCCGCACCGCGCAAAGCCTGGCAAACCAGTACAATATCGACCGCGAACAGGCGCGTCGGGTGCTGGAAACCACCACCCACATCTTTGAGCAGTGGCAGGATCAGAACCCCAAGCTCGACAACCCGAACCTGTCGGCGCTGCTAAAATGGGCGGTGATGCTGCACGAAGTGGGGCTGAATATTAACCACAGCGGTATGCATCGCCACTCGGCGTATATCCTGCAGAACAGCGATTTGCCCGGCTTCAATCAGGAGCAGCAGATGCTGATGGCCACGCTGGTGCGCTATCACCGCAAGGCTATCAAGCTCGATGATTTGCCGCGCTTTACGCTGTTTAAGAAAAAGCAGTTCCTCCCGTTAATTCAGCTCTTGCGCCTCGGCATTCTGCTGAACAACCAGCGCCAGGCGACGACAACGCCGCCGACGCTGACGCTGAAGACCGAAGCCAACCACTGGACGCTGGTGTTTCCGCACGACTGGTTTAGCCAAAATGCGCTGGTGCTGCTCGATCTGGAAAAAGAGCAGCAGTACTGGGAAGGCGTGCCTGACTGGCTGCTGAAAATTGCCGAAGAAAAGCCTGATAGCTAGCAGGCTGGCCGGGCGCTCCGCGTCCGGCCACTTTTCAGCAGTCAAGCCGTCGCCGGTACGGCCACGTTAGCCAGCGTCTCCAGCGGCACGGGCTCGCCAATCTCATACCCCTGCATATAGTCGATACCCAGCGATATCACCGCCTGACGAATCTCCGCCGTTTCGACATACTCCGCCACGACCTGCATATTCTTCATCCGCGCCAGATGGCAAATCGATGCCACCACCTGATAATCGAGGCTGCTGGTGACCAGATTACGAATAAAGCTGCCGTCGATTTTCAGCAGGTCGACGTTCAGGCTTTTCAGGCGCGCGTAGCTGGCATAGCCGGTGCCAAAATCATCGATCGCCACGCGGCATCCCAGCGCCTGTAAATGTGCCAGCGTTTGTCGCGCCTGCTGCGGGTTGGTTAACGAGTGATTTTCAGTCAGCTCGAATATCAGCTGCCAGGGCTCAACCCCGTAGCGCGCCAGCCGCTGCTCCACCTCTTCAGGGAACTGGCTGCGGCTTACCGACACCGGCGACAAATTCACCGCCAGCCGCATTCCCGGGAGGACGTGCCGATGCTGGTTCATAAAGGAGAGCGTATTTTCCAGCACCCAAAGATCGATCCGCGAAGCGAGGCCAAACTCGTGGGCTACCGGGAGGAAGCTGTCCGGACTGATGATTTCGCCATTCTCTCCCACCATTCTCAACAGCACTTCATGGTAGCTATCGCCGCGGATCCCGACTATCGGCTGCGCCATCAGGCGGAAGCGGTCCAGCTCCAGCGCCTGCAGGATCAGGTTCATCATCGCCACTTTATCTTTTAGCCCATGCTGGACGTGGGTTGCGCCCCGCCGCTGCATATTTTCCGGGTGGCCGCTGGTTAGCGACATATCGGCAATGGTATTCAGCTCACCTAATAGCAAATACAGATGCTTCACCGGAGATCGTACGCTGCAGTAGCTCAGGCCCACCGCGGGCTGCAGCGGCATCCCGTCCCAGACAAAGCGAAACTGCTTCAGGTGCTTATCCAGCGTCTCAATTCGCGCCTGATGATCGTCGCAGTTCATGCGGATAACCAGGTCGTGCCCCGAGAGATGATGAACGGCCTCATTCGGCTGAAGCAAGGCGCTAAGATGTTCTGCCAGATTTTGCTTGTACTGAATACGCAGCATCACCCCATAGTGCCGCCCCAGCAGCTCCAGCTCCGGGATGCGCAAAAAGCACAGCACCGACCTCGATGAGTTTTCGAGGGCCCGGCTTAGCGCGCGTAAATTAGGCATATGTACCACCGGGTCGAGAAATGCCATTCGCCGTACCCGCGCGTGGATCAGGCGCTGCTGCGTCGCCAGCATGGCCATATAGGCGATAATAAACGAGAACACCAGGTAGCTGGACGAGGTGATAGCCAGCTGATTATTGTAGCCAATCGAGAACGGCAAATAGCGATAATGAAAGTGGATAATAAGAATTAATACCGGCGTCCAGACCAGAGCGATAAAGCGATAGCCAAAGCGCATTGCGCCCCACAGCATCACCGGCATAAGTAATGATAATGTATAATTTGTGCTAAATATCGTACTGGTACTACTCAAGGGTATTAATAATAGTACCAATAACATTAACAACGTTATTGCCCATAAAAAAAACTCAAGCAGCTTTATTTTAGGGTCCATTTGCAGGCGAATTTGCGAAATAAATCCGCGTATATGTAATGGATTACGAATAATGCGCAGCAGGAAATAGCACAGCGGTACGCCGGTTAAACACCCGACCATCAGCGCCTGAAAAGTGATTAGCGATCGTAAACTAAAGGGGTCGATGCCAATCAGGCCCGTGGCGCGAGGATGAAGGCCAAGGTACTCGGCAAACTGGGAGAGCACGAGGAATATTGCCGACGGCAGCAGCATTTGCCAGAACAGCCTCTGCGGCATCAGGCCGACGTTACCGTGAGAGATCTGCTGCCTGCGCGGAACAAAAATGCGGTACCCGCCCCAGCACAGCACCACCGGGATCAGAAAGTGGAAGATAACGCCAATCGCCTCTTCCGGAGCCATATCGCGGGCCACCGTGCACCACAGCCCGATGATAATGCCCGGCAGCGCGTCCCAGCCAAAAAACAGCATCAGGCTTAATACCAGCGCCAGCGGTAAATAGTAAAGAGAAACTTCATTACCGTTTAGTTCAGCGTAGGAGTTTGTCCATCGCGTCAGGGGGAGTAAAAGAGTGGGTAACACCAGCGGCAGCGCCCACCATTTATCCCGATATTGTCTGTACAGATTAATTATGCTCATAGATGCTCTACGGATAACCCAAACTCCAGCAGGGTATATTCAGGCAGGCATCCAACCCAACCATCTCAACCGCGTAAGGAATAACGACGCGGAACTGGCTGGAGATTCTAGTTACCAACGAAAACAGACAGTTGATATAAATCAAAAAATCATTTAGCTAATATTAATAATGCTTATTTTTTTGCCGCAGGCCGCTGGAAAAAGAAACCATGTAAATGCAACGATTATGTTATATAACATTAAGTAATACTTCGGCGGAGGCATTTTTACATCCTCTTCAATTGACCCCGCACCTTTCCTGTGCCTTAATACGCCTATCGCCCATGTTATGGGTATACTTCAAGGAACCTTTTGTGAGTCAGGCACCCAGTATGCGTAAACGACATCGATTTAACCGTCGCATGACCCGTATCGTACTGCTTATCAGCTTTATCTTTTTCTTTGGACGTTTCGTCTACTCCTCTATCGGCGCCTGGTACCATCATCAGGACAAAAAAGAGTCGCAGCAATCCACCGCCCCGGTTGTCACGCCGACCCGAGAATAGCCTGGCTGTAACAAGGCGCTCGCCGTATCCGTATCCGATGCCCGATCAGTCTCCAGGGTGCCGCAGCAGGCGCAGCATTTCGGCGATCCCTTTACTAAGGATTTTATCCTGACGCATCACCACGCCCAGCCGGCGCTGCAGGTACGGCGTCAGCGAGTGAACGCTTAGCCCGCGACGATCCTCCGTGTGCTCCACCGCCATGCGCGGCACAATGCTGTAGCCCAGCCCCGCGCGTACCATGCGCTTGATCGCCTCGATGCTCCCGAGCTGCATCACCGGCGCAATCGCCAGGCCTGCGGCATCAAACCAGCCGTCAATCAGCGCCCGGGTACCGCTTCCCGCCTCAAAGGCTATCAGCGGCAGGGCTTGCAGAACGTCAGGCGTCAGCCGCGGCGGCAGCGCCTGGCCCTCGCTGGCAAAAATAAACACAAACTCCTCATCGAGAACCGGGGTCACCGCCAGGCAACGCCCGTTTGCCGGCAGCGTCACCAGCCCAAGGTCGAGCCGGTTTTCTTCCACCGCCCGCACGATATCGAGCGTATTTCCGGTGGTCACGCCCACCGTCAACAGCGGGTGGCTCTCGCGCAGCTGCTGCAGTATCGGCGGTAAAAGATGAATACAGGCCGTCGCCCCGGTGCCGAGAGCAATCGCGCCGCTGATCTCATGACTAAACTCGCCGACGGACTGCAGCGCCGCGCTGACCGCCTGCTCGATATGCTCGCCGTGGGCCAGCAGCGTCAGGCCGGCCGCCGTCGCCTTCACGCCTCGCCCGGTGCGCTCAACCAGACGGGTCTGGAGGAACTGCTCCAGCTGACGCACCTGCAGACTGACGGCGGGTTGCGATAGCCCCAGCACGTCGGCGGCGGCGGAAAAGCTCCCTCGCTGCACCACCAGCCGGAAGGTCGCCAGGTTTCCCAAATTCAGCGTCATCATCGCAAAGTTTCTCTTATAAGGGCCATAAACGGACGGGTCTGCCTGCACAATAGCCTGCGGGTTATGCTGCGACAACCTTATAACTGAACAGAAGACCATGAAAGTTACCGAAAAATCGCACTCCGCCCCCGCCCTGCTCACCTTTGCTGCCGGATGCAACCAGCTTATCAACTGGGGCATTTCATTTTATATGCCCGGCACCTTTGCCCGGGCCATCGCGCAGGATACCGGCTGGTCTGCGGCGCAAATCTATCTCGGCCTGACCCTTGCGATGCTGATGATGGCGATGGTCTCGCCCTTTGTTGCCCGCCTGCTGGCCCGCCTCGGCGGCCAGCGCGTGGTGGTCTCCGGCACGCTGATAATCGCTGGCGGATGTTTAACTATGGCGAATGCGCATACTCTGCCAGTCTGGTTTAGCGCCTGGCTGCTGACCGGCGTCGGTATGCGCCTGGCGCTGTATGACGCGCTGTTCGCCGCGCTGGTCAACCTTTACGGACAGCGCTCAAGAGTGACTCTCTCGCGGGTGACGCTGGCGGGCGGGTTAGCCTCCGCCGTTTTCTGGCCGCTTGGCGCCTCCCTGCTGACGACGATCGGCTGGCGACACGCGCTGCAGGTCTACGCGCTGTTCGGCGTGCTCAGCGCGCTGCTGCTGTGGACAATGCCGAATACCCGGCTCCCGCTGACGCCGCGGCGTAAAGCGCGCCGACCGACATCAGGTCACGATCGACGCGCTGGCCTGCTGTATGCGGCGCTGATCGCGCTGGTGACCTTTGTCTCTAACGGAACCTCAACTCACCTGCCGGAATTTATCGCCAGCTACGGCCTGCCCGTGGCGACAGGGATGCTGTGGGGAGTCGGGCAAACCGGCGCTCGTTTTCTGGAGGTGGCTTCCGGTTCCGCATTAACGCCGCTCAGGCTGACGCTGCTCACGACATTTCTGATGCCGCTGTGCTTTGCGCTCGGCCTGAGCGGCCCCTGTTTAGCGTGGGCCGCCGCCGGGTTTGTGCTGGGATATGGCGCCATTAATGGCTTAACCACGGTATTCAAAGCCACGCTGCCGCTGCAGCTGTTTGCCGCGCAGGATTACGCCCGGCGCACCGGGATTTTGCTGATCCCCGCCCAGCTGCTGGCGGCCGCATCGCCGTTTGCCTACGCCTGGCTTAACCATCGGCTGGGCATTGAGGGGAGCTTAGCGGTTTCTGCGCTGCTCGCGCTGGTCGTGGCCGCGCTGGCGCTGGCGATTGCGTTGCACCAGCGTCAGTTCCCGCCGGAGACGGTTAGCGAGCGCGTCTGAATCAGGCCGTGAAGCCACCGTTGACGTCAATCACCGAGCCGGTGATGAAACCGGCATCCGGCCCGGCCAGGAAAGCAATCGTCGCGGCGACCTCCTCAACGGTCGCGTAGCGCTGAATAGCGTGAGATGCCATCACCACCGGCGGCAGGTTATCCCGCGCGCCGGCCGCCATGTCGGTGTCCATGATGCCCGCCTGCACCACGTTGACGGTGATATTACGCGCCCCCAGATCGCGCGCCGCGCCCTTGCTGTAGCCCACGATCGCCGCTTTACTGGCGGCATAATCGGTGGTGCCGGGGAAACCTATGCGCGTGCCAAGGCCGGAGCCGACCGAAATAATCCGCCCGCCGTCCGGCAGAACCCGCACCGCCGCACGGATGTTCGCGATGACGCCCATCGTATTAATAACCCACTGTCGATCCATCGCCGCGTTGTCAATATCGGGGGCATCGATCGTTTTCCCCTGCCACGCGACGGCCGCGTTATTGACGAGAATATCGAGTTGACCAAGCTTCTCCACGACTTCGCGCACCAACGGTTCCGCGGCGGACGGCTCCCCCTGATCGGCCCTGATAGCAACGGCGCGTACGCCTTTCGCGATGAGTTTTTCCACGACGGCATGCGCCTTGTCGGCGGAAGCAACGTAGGTGATGGCGATATCCGCCCCCTGATCGGCCAGAACGTCAGCGATCGCCGCGCCGAGACCGCGCGAACCGCCGGTGATGAGCGCGACTTTTCCTGCGAGTTTTTTATTCATTGCAAATTCCTCAGTAGGTTGGGTTGAAAGGGAAATTCCGCCTCACCACGGCAGCCGCTGGTCCTGGAAGAAAAAGCCGCCCGTTGGCCCCTCTTCCCCGATGCAGGCATAGCGGATGACGGTACGAGCGCCGCTTGCGACGCTCATGTCCGCCCGTTCGCCGCCCATGCTGGTTTGCAGCCAGCCGGGATGAACGGCGTTAATTTTGATTGGTGTCCCGCGCAGCTCTTCCGCAATCAGGATGGTGAAGGCGTTGAGCGCGGCTTTGGACGTGTCGTACCCCAGCGCGCGAATCGGATAGACCGGCGAATGCGGATCGGATAAATGGGCAAGCGACCCACGGATGCTCGATACGTTGACGACGCGTCCCGCCGTCGAGCGTCTCAGCAGCGGCAGCAGAGCCTGCGTCAGGAAAACGGGAGCGAAGAAGTTCGCCTCAAATGTGTCACGCACCGCGTCCGCTGGCGCCTCGCTCGGCGGGCGGGTCGCCGGCGTGCCGCCGTCGGGACTGTCCAGCAGAATACCGGCGTTGTTAATCAGAATATCGAGCCTGCCATAAGCCCTGTCGATCTCCGCGCAGGCCGCCTGTCGATCCGCTTCGCGGGTAACGTCGAGCCTGAGCGCCGATACTTTGCCGCCCTGGCCACGCAGCTCGTTCGCCACCTGTCGGGCTTTGCGCTCATCGCGGGTGCCAATAATAACGTGGGCGCCAAGCGCAGCAAGCTGCCGGGAGATCTCCAGGCCGAGTCCGCGCGCCCCGCCGGTCACCAGCGCGACCTTATCGTGGAGCGGAGCATTGGAATTCATCATAATGGCACTCCTTAAATATAATACTGATCGATATGATATCGAACGGTATTGTATTTGCCGATAAGGTGTCAAGCGATTTATACTGACCGGTATTGAAATTGGGGGAATGAAAATGGGACGTCACAGACAGTTCAACGAAAATGAGGCGCTGGAGGCGGCGCTCTCTGTTTTCTGGCAGAAAGGATACGAAGGGGCCTCCCTTGAAGATCTCACGCAAGCCACCGGCGTAGCCCGCCCCGGCCTCTATTCGGCATTCGGCAACAAGGAAAAAATCTTCCTCAGGGCTCTCGATCTTTACGACGCCACGTACATGGGCTTTATGCGCGAGGCGCTAAACGAACCGACGTCCCGCGAGGTCGTTGCGCGGATCCTGCGAGAGTCTGCCAGCGTCCAGACGGCAAGCGCCGCCCATCCGGGCTGCCTGGGCATCAACGGCGCGCTGGCCTGCTCCGATGATGCGGAGCCCATTCGCCGCGAGCTTATTCGCCGCCGCAGCGCAACCCAGCAGGCGCTGAACGAACGCCTGGAGCGGGCGCGCCGGGAAGGCGATTTACCGCCATCGGCGGACTGCGCCACCCTGGCTTCCTTCGTCATGACGCTATCTCAAGGGATGGCCGTGCAGGCCAAAGCCGGGGCCAGCAGGCAGATGCTTGACGCGTTGGTCGAGCACGCGCTGGCGACGTGGCCCTCCGCATCCCGGTAACCTCCTCGCCGCCGGAATAGTCAGCATGCGGGCTTATCGATATTTCGCCGAAATTATCCGTCGTAGCCGGAGCGGAATGCTTTTCGCCTGAGGGTCAGCGCGGCAGGAAAGCGGCACCGCCCTCATGGTTGAAAAGCGCGCGATTCCGCCTGGCAGCCGGCCTCGGCCATCCACAGCTCGGCATCGGCGCCTGCGGGAATACGTAACGGCGCAGAGGGGTCGGTCGCCGCCCGCCAGACCGCTTCTGCCACATCGGAAGGATGGGTCACCGGACCCGGGTCTTCCTGTACGCTTTTTATAAATTGCTGCAGCATCGGGGCATAGTCCGGCTCCTCCATGCCGCGCACGTGCGGGCGGGCGTTATCACCGAAGCGGGTTTCCGGCGAACGGCCGGGCAAAACGATATGCACGCGGACGCCGAAGGGCGCCATTTCCACCGCCAGCGATTCGGTGAAGGCGTTTACGGCCGCCTTGCTTGCCCGATAAATCCCGACGATCGGCAATGGTTTGAGCGTGACCGTAGAGGTGACATTGATGACCACGCCGGCCCGGCGCTGGCGCATTTGCGGCACGACCGCCTGCACCATCGCCAGGGTTCCAAGCGTATTGGTCTGAAACAGGGCGTGGACGGTTTCCGACGCCGTAAGCTCAACCGGCGCTGGCGCCCCGAAACCGGCGTTGTTGACCAGAACGTCGATTGGGCCCGCAATTGCCAGCGCCTGCGCGATACTTGTCGGATCGGTAACATCGAGCGCAAGCAAGCGCAGCCGATCGGAAACCGGCAACACCCCCTCGCGAGGCGTCCTCATTGTGGCAATCACATCCCAACCTTTTTCAACAAACAGCTTCGCGGTTTCCAGACCGAAGCCGGATGAACAACCGGTAATCAATATCGTAGGCATAAGCATCTCCACTAAAGGTTAACGCTCTTATAGTAGTGGCCAAAAGTTGGACGTAATATAGCTTACAGTCGCCATTACTTTAGAGATAGTCTCGATCATGACTCCAGATCCTCTTGCCCAGATCGTTACGCTGCTACAGCCTGCCGCCCGTTTTTCCAAACTGGTGGAGTGTGCCGGCTCGTGGCGAATTCATCGTGAGGCGACAGGCGAGCCCTTATATTGCGTGATCCTTGAGGGCAGCTGCCGCGTAACCTTCGACGGGCATCAACGATTCGTCCTCCATACGGGCGACTTTATCCTCGCCCCGGCCATGCAGGATCTGGTCAACGACAGCCTCAATGCGCCGGACGATATGCCCTTCACCTTGCCCGTACGGATCAACGAGGGGCATTTTCGCGTTGGACGCCAGGAGGGGCCTGCCGATCTGCGCATGCTCATCGGCCATTGCAGCTTCGCCGCGTCGGATGCGGCGCTGCTGGTCTCGCTGCTACCGGAAGTGGTTGTGGTACGCGATCGCCCCCGACTCACCACGCTGATACAGCTGATCGATGAGGAAACCCGTGAACGGCGGGCGGCAAAAGAGCTCGTGCTGGAGCGGCTTCTCGAGGTACTGTTGATCGAGGTATTGCGATCCGGGACGGAGACCACGTCCGCCCCCGGTCTGGGACGCGGCCTGGGCGACGAGCGTCTCGCGGCCGCGCTTCGTTGTATGCATACCCAACCCGATCACCCCTGGACAGTTGCTGAACTGGCCACCAAAGCCGCCCTGTCCCGCTCGGCCTTCTTTGCCAGATTCAGCCGCATCGTCGGCCTGCCGCCGATGGAATATCTGCTGGCATGGCGCATGGCGCTGGCAAAGCAGCTCCTGCGGGATCGGGAGACCGGAATCGAGCAGGTAGCGGTGCGAGTAGGTTACGGGTCGGCAAGCAGCTTCAGCGTGGCCTTTGCCAGATATGTCGGCATCCCCCCGGCCCGCTACGCGCGCGCGCAAACCGCGGGCTAAGCCCAAAATGAAAAAAGCCCGCAGTTACGCGGGCTTAAAAGGGATGGCATAGGCTTCGGCGCCGGTGCGCCGGAGGCTAAATCATTCCCACTCGATCGTTGCCGGCGGCTTACCGCTGATGTCATACACCACGCGGGAGATACCGTTCACTTCGTTGATGATGCGGTTGGACACGCGGCCGAGGAAGTCGTACGGCAGGTGCGCCCAGTGAGCGGTCATAAAGTCGATGGTTTCTACCGCACGCAGGGAAACAACCCAGTCGTATTTGCGGCCATCGCCCATCACGCCGACGGAACGAACCGGCAGGAACACGGTAAACGCCTGGCTGACCTTGTTATACAGGTCGGCTTTATGCAGCTCTTCGATGAAGATAGCGTCCGCGCGACGCAGCAGGTCGCAGTACTCTTTCTTCACTTCGCCCAGCACGCGTACGCCGAGGCCCGGACCCGGGAAGGGGTGACGGTACAGCATGTCGTACGGCAGGCCCAGCTCGAGGCCGATTTTACGCACTTCGTCTTTGAACAGCTCTTTCAGCGGTTCAACGAGGCCCATCTTCATCTCTTTCGGCAGGCCGCCGACGTTGTGGTGAGATTTGATAACGTGCGCTTTACCGGTAGCAGAAGCCGCCGATTCGATCACGTCAGGGTAGATAGTCCCCTGCGCCAGCCACTTAACGTCTTCCAGCTTCAGCGCTTCTTCGTCGAATAACTCAACGAATACGCGGCCGATAATTTTACGTTTCGCTTCCGGGTCGTTCTCACCGGCCAGCGCGCCGAGGAAACGATCTTCCGCGGCAACGTGAACAATGTTCAGACCAAAGCGGTCGCCGAACATATCCATCACCTGCTCGGCTTCGTTCAGGCGCAGCAGGCCGTTATCAACGAACACGCAGGTCAGGTTTTTGCCGATCGCGCGATGCAGCAGCATGGCGGTAACGGAAGAGTCGACGCCACCGGACAGGCCGAGGATCACTTTGTCGTCGCCAACCTGCTGACGAATACGCTCAATGGCATCATCAATAATCTTAGCCGGCGTCCACAGCGCTTCACACTGGCAGATATCGCGCACGAAGCGCTCCAGCATACGCAGGCCCTGGCGGGTGTGGGTTACTTCCGGGTGGAACTGCACGCCGTAGAAGCGTTTTTCTTCGTTAGCCATAATGGCGAACGGGCAGGTCTCGGTGCTGGCAACGGTCACGAAGTCAGACGGGATGGCGGTAACTTTATCGCCGTGGCTCATCCAGACGTCGAGCAGCGCTTTGCCGTCGGCGCTCAGGGAATCTTCAATGCCGCGGATCAGCGCGCTGTCGGTTTGTACTTCAACCTGCGCGTAGCCGAACTCACGCTCGCTGGAAGCCTCAACGTGGCCACCGAGCTGCATTGCCATGGTCTGCATGCCGTAGCACACGCCAAAGACCGGCACGCCGGCTTCGAAAACGTATTCCGGCGCGCGCGGGCTGTTATTTTCAGTGGTGCTTTCCGGGCCGCCGGAAAGAATGATGCCGCTTGGGTTGAATTCACGGATCTGAGCTTCAGTCACGTCCCAGGCCCACAGTTCGCAGTAAACGCCTAATTCACGTACGCGACGCGCAACCAGCTGAGTGTACTGAGAACCGAAGTCGAGGATAAGAATGCGATGTTTATGAATGTTGTCCGTCATTGACGTTTATTCCAGAGCAGTAGCAATTAAATAAAATCGCCCGGCGCATGGCCGGGCGATGAAAATCAGGAGCCCATGCGGTAGTTCGGGGATTCCTTGGTGATCGTCACGTCGTGAACGTGGCTTTCCTGGATGCCTGCACCGCTGATACGCACGAATTCCGCTTTGGTACGCAGGGTATCGATGGTACCACAGCCGGTCAGACCCATACAGGAACGCAGGCCGCCCATCTGCTGGTGAATGATCTCTTTCAGGCGGCCTTTATAGGCTACGCGGCCTTCGATACCTTCCGGTACCAGTTTGTCAGCCGCGTTATCGCTCTGGAAGTAGCGGTCGGAGGAACCTTTGGACATCGCGCCCAGGGAGCCCATACCGCGATAGGATTTGTATGAACGGCCCTGGTAAAGCTCAATCTCGCCCGGGGACTCTTCGGTACCCGCCAGCATCGAGCCCACCATTACCGCAGCAGCGCCCGCGGCAATCGCCTTCGCGATATCGCCGGAGAAGCGGATGCCGCCATCGGCGATAACCGGGATACCGGTGCCTTCCAGCGCTTCGACCGCGTCGGAAACGGCGGTAATCTGCGGAACACCTACGCCGGTGACGATACGCGTGGTACAGATAGAGCCAGGACCGATCCCGACCTTCACCGCGCTCACGCCAGCTTCAGCCAGCGCACGCGCGCCGGCGCCGGTCGCCACGTTGCCGCCGATGATTTGCAGGTTCGGATATTTTGCCCGCGTTTCGCGAATACGCTGCAGAACGCCTTCAGAATGGCCGTGGGAGGAGTCGATCAGCAGAACGTCAACGCCTGCGGCAACCAGCGCATCAACGCGCTCTTCGTTACCGGCACCGGCGCCAACCGCCGCGCCTACGCGCAGACGACCGTGCTCATCTTTACAGGCGTTCGGTTTACGTTCCGCTTTCTGGAAATCTTTAACGGTAATCATACCGATCAGGTGGAAGCTCTCATCCACAACCAGCGCTTTCTCAACGCGCTTCTCGTGCATTTTAGCAAACACGACTTCGCGGCTTTCGCCTTCACGCACGGTAACCAGGCGCTCTTTCGGCGTCATATAAACGCTAACGGCCTGGTTCATGTCGGTGACGAAACGCACGTCACGACCGGTGATAATCCCGACCAGTTCGTTATCTTCGGTGACAACCGGATAACCGGCAAAACCGTTGCGCGCGGTCAGCTCTTTCACTTCGCGAAGAGTGGTGGTTGGCAGTACGGTCTGCGGGTCAGAAACCACGCCGGATTCATGCTTCTTCACGCGGCGAACTTCTTCCGCCTGGCGCTCAATGGACATGTTTTTATGAATAAAGCCGATGCCGCCTTCCTGTGCGAGGGCAATTGCCAGACGCGCTTCCGTCACGGTATCCATGGCCGCAGAGAGCATTGGAATATTCAGACGAATTGTTTTCGTCAGCTGAGTGCTGAGATCGGCGGTATTCGGCAGAACGGTAGAATGAGCGGGAACGAGGAGAACGTCGTCAAACGTCAGAGCTTCTTTAGCGATACGTAGCATGGGCAATATCTCGACCAGGGTGGATAAATATTGCCGTGGCATTATACAGAGCGTAACCGATTGCATCTACCCTTTTTTGCAAATAATACTTGCGATCGCCTCCCAGCAGGTTACTATCGACTGATTAACCTGCTGATTTAAAGTTTGATCTTGCTCACATGTTGCCATCTCAATCCCCCGCAATTTTTACGGTCAGCCGCCTAAACCAGACGGTTCGCCTGCTGCTGGAACAGGAAATGGGCCAGGTCTGGATCAGCGGCGAGATCTCTAATTTCAGCCAGCCCTCTTCCGGCCACTGGTACTTCACCTTAAAAGACGATAACGCCCAGGTGCGCTGTGCGATGTTCCGCAACAGCAACCGCCGCGTTACCTTCCGCCCGCAGCACGGGCAGCAGGTGCTGGTGCGCGCCAATATCACGCTGTATGAGCCGCGCGGCGACTATCAGATCATCGTCGAAAGCATGCAGCCCGCCGGTGAAGGGCTGCTGCAGCAGAAGTACGAACAGCTGAAAGCGCAGCTGGCGGCAGAAGGTCTGTTCGACCAGCAGCACAAGCAGGCGCTCCCCTCCCCGTCCCACTGCGTGGGGGTGATTACCTCTAAAACCGGCGCCGCGCTGCACGATATTTTGCAGGTCCTCAAACGCCGCGATCCCTCTCTGCCGGTGATCATTTATCCGACGGCGGTTCAGGGTGACGACGCGCCGGGGCAAATCATACGCGCCATAGCGTTAGCCAACCAGCGCCAGGAGTGCGACGTGCTGATCGTCGGCCGCGGCGGCGGTTCGCTGGAAGATTTGTGGAGCTTTAACGATGAGCGGGTGGTGCGGGCGATTTTTGCCAGCCGCATTCCGGTCGTTAGCGCAGTCGGCCATGAAACCGACGTGACGATTGCCGATTTTGTCGCCGACCTGCGGGCACCTACGCCCTCTGCGGCGGCCGAGATCGTCAGCCGCAACCAGCAGGAGCTGCTGCGCCAGCTGCAGTCCGGGCAGCAGCGTCTGGAAATGGCGATGGACTATTTCCTCGCTAACCGCCATCGCCGGTTTACCCAGCTTTTCCACCGCCTGCAGCAGCAGCATCCGCAGCTGCGCTTAGTGCGTCAGCAGACGGCGCTTGAGCGGCTGCGCCAGCGGATGCGTCTGGCCCTTGATACGCAGATGAAGCGCGCCGATCAGCGCCAGCTGCGCGCCCTGCAGCGCCTGAACGCGCACAATCCGCAGCCGCGTATTCATCGCAGCCAGTCGCATATCCAGCAGCTGGAGTATCGTCTCGCCGAGAGCATCCGCGCGCGCTTAAGCGAACAGCGCGAGCGTTTCGGCAATACGGTGACCCATCTGGAAGCCGTCAGCCCGCTGGCGACCCTCGCCCGCGGCTATAGCGTCACCTCCGCCAGCGACGGAAGCGTCCTGAAGCAAACAAAACAGGTGAAGGCGGGCGATCTGCTGACTACCCGCTTAAATGACGGCTGGGTCGAAAGCGAAGTGAAAACTATCACTCCCGTCAAAAAAGCGCGCGCGAAGAAAAAATAGCTACGCCTGGTCAGGCAGCGCGAACTCTACGCGCTTCTTCGAAATCAACCCGTGCCCGTGCTGGCAAAAATAATCGATCGCCCCGCAGGCTTTTAATACCTCCAGCGGCCGGTGGCAATCCGGGCAGCGGGCCTGCAGAGTAAACTCTTTTCCGCAGTGCGCGCAGCGCGCGCTGCCGGCCTGCACCTCCAGCGGTGCGTGGCAGAGAGGGCAATCAGGTTGCATAGTCATTCCTTACGATATTTGGGTCAGCTCAGCTTACCACGATACTCTTTCAGTGCGGCCCGCGTATCTGCTGTTGAAGCTGCAGCAGCAGAGCCACTTCGTCGATGCGCCGCCGGGTCAGTCTGGCGACTTCATCGGGGGCGCGCGCGAACAGGCTGCCCTTCCCGAGAATGTGTTCCCCCAGGCAGTGCTCGTAGATCGCCCCGGTCCGTCGCCAGCGCAGCACCTGCTCGCCGGCAACGAGCTCAACCACTTCGCTATTCTCGCGGCGATCGAGGTTGATAATCCGTCCGTCGCGCAGCGCTATCCGCATGCCCTTCTGCCCTCCCGCCGGGCCGGCATACTTATTGAGCCAGATATTGAGCGGGACTCCGCTCAGCTCCCCCTGCAGATGCGCCTCCCCTTCCGCGGTTTGCGTATCGCCGGGCGCAATCGCCTGGCCCAGGCGATCTTTCACCTGCCGTACCGCAAGGTGAATTCGGTCGTCGCCGCCGCAGTAGCGGATCGTTTCCCGCAGCATCGCCAGCACATGGGTTCCAATATCAAGGATCACGCCGTCGGGATGGCGCAGCTGGCGCGTATCCGGCCTGCCGGTCGCAAAATTCAGCGCCACCGGGTCGCCCCGTTCGTCAAACCCGCTGGGCTCCTGGAGAAAACCGTCAATACGCGCAATATCCTGCGGCGAGAAGAGCAGCGGACGGTCGCCCTGCGCCCCACTCTCCGACTGCCAGCGGGCATCCAGCTGGCCCAGCGCCAGCTTCAGCGCTCCGTCACGCGCCATCCAGTGGTCCAGCGCCAGCACCCGACGGGCATTTTCTGGCGCACGCAGCAGCGAGCGCAGCTTCCAGAACCGGAAGATGCTGCAATGAGGCGGTGGTAATAAACAGGATGTCCAGCGGCTTTGCCAGCAGCGCGGCCAGCGAGTCGCAGCGGCTGACGCCCTCAGGCATCCGTTGAGGATTGCTATCAAAACCCCAGCACGCCGCTAGCGGTATCGCCAGATTTTTCAACGCCGGCAGCCAGGCCGTCTCCACCACCGCGCCCAGCCCAATAAACCCTGCCTGCATCGTTACCCCGCCACCGTTAGCACACAATAATCAGCTGAAATGATAAGAGTATTATGGGGGAACGCTTTGTAGATTGCGCGACGGATGTTGCGCTCAGCGGGAATAAAAAAACCCGCCAGCGGCGGGTTTATGTCTTATTTGCTTTTCTTGATGTGAAAGATAATAAAACCCATAAGTACATTGTTTTATATGTAAATTTAAAGTTTGATAATTAGTTTGTGTACACCCATGTGTACATGATTTTAGAAGGTGCTCCCCTCTTTCACGCAAACTTGAGCATCGTCGCAATCTTGCCGTTACCATTCTTATTGTATGATACATCTATCCCACAATAAGGAATCCCCCAGCCATGAGAATGACCAGCCGCAAAAAAGAGATACTCAGTTACTTTGAGCCGGATAACCTCGAGTTGGTATCGGGTGAGATCGGCGCTCCGCCACTCGATGTGTCGGGCGTGGCCTACCTGCTTCACGGCATGGGATCGTTCGATAAACGACACCAGCTCGAATCAACCCGCCGCACGCTCGAAAGCATGGTTGCCGGTGGACTGCTTGAGCGAATGACAGTGTATGAATCGCGGCAGGTACGGCGCGGCGGTGAAACCAACGCAACGGTCGTGCGTTACGGTTTACCCGGTCAGTGCGCTGTTATGCGCGATACTGGCGGCGCTGATAACGCAATATCAGGCGAATATATGCGGGTCAGTTAAGAGCCTGCAATCTATCGTTGATGCTGCTCAGGTCGTAAACCCGGCGCTCAATATCCAGCATCAGGAAATTGTGGATCTCGGCCTGTTGAGGATTATCAGAATCTCTGGCCTGTAAGAGCAATTCATTGTATCCATGCAAACCACCTGAGTTTTCCGCCGGGGTGGTGCCTTTCCCGCGCAGACAGCCAATGGGCTGCTTACTAGTATCGTGTGTTCGCTTCTCCAGCACAACGAGGCAATCCCACCAGTCGCCAAAGTCATACGTGTAAACCAGCCTGTCCCCCTCATTCTGGAGCGCCGCCCATAGTGGCGTGATTGCCGCGTTACCCATGCTTTCATCCTCACCCCATACGCGATACTCGCTACCGGGATCACCTTTACGACCTTTCTCGAACATATACAGATGTTCGTCATTCCAGCCAAAAGCCAACTGGATCACCGCGTGAAGTTCACTAAAGGGGATTTGCTCTGGAACCAGCACACGCCGCCATATTGGTGGTTTGCTGTCTCGGATGGTTATCTTTAGCTGGTACATGCAAATCCTGAATAAATGCGAATCGGAAGGATAACGATACTGACGCACTCACAATTCTGTAAAGGTGAATAAAGGTAATTTGCTTAATACGCATAAGTTACATGCGGAATAATCCCGTATGTACGGGCCCAGAAAATTTAATACGCTCGATCGCTACTATAGTATGCAACGCTAGCCAAGACGCACGTTTGCCAAGCCGCGCAATCCAAATCCGTATCAAACAGTATAAATTTAACAAGCATCTTTTTTGGATGCCCCTGGTAAGTATTTCAACTCCAGACTATCGCCAGCTCGGTTCCTTCTGCGTCGGTAGCTCTCAAATTTCCAAAGCATTCCAAAATTTATGACCACCAGCGCCGCACACCCAAGGTGAGGATGGATGGAGAAAACCGTCAGTTATATGGAACCTAATCCGTATAACAACGTTATACAGTGGTATACTGTATAGACCGAAAATACTGATATGGCGGCCCCTAATGAGCAAATCCAATCTGGTAGCATTCCGCGTTCCGACTGAATTGCATGGCGCATTCAATCAGGCTGTAGCGGCGGCGGGCGGTGACAAAACAGCTTGGCTGCTCGATGCCCTGCGCAGTAAACTGAACCAGCCAGAAAGCAACCCACAGCTGCGCATGCTTGAGCTGGTGGAGCGAATGGAAGTAGCAGCAGCCGCGCTGGCCGGTGGCAAACAGGGGATCCCGCCGACCCTGTACAATGAAGCGGCTGTTATCGGGATTGTTGCTGATACTATCCGGGAAGGGTTCGATAATGGCCGCATTATCGCTGAGAGGCTCAATGAGGCCGGTTATCAGACTAAAGCGGGCAAGGCGTGGGATAAGGACATTTACAGCGCCTGGAAGCGTCAGGGGCGCAACGCTGAGAAGCTATCGGCAACGCTACAATCGTAGCTCTGGTTTATCTGCGCGGCGCGGCGGGCTTCTTCCACTGGTAGGCTGGTGCGCTCATCCTGCAGTGGTGGCGCTCTTTGGCCTGCAACACCTGCGCCACGCCGTTGCGAATGGTGTAAAGAGTGTGGCTGTCCACTCCTTCATCGTTCTGCCGGGCTATCTCGAGCAACGTTAATTCAAGCTTGTGACGGTCTAACATGGAATAGCTCCTGTTCATGGCTTGTAACCGGCTGATTTTAGCTAATTCTGTCAGAGAACCAGAATTAACCTTGCCGTAGTCTTGCTGTGCTCATGGGGTAGGCATTAGGGTAATATTAGTGCGCTCATGGGGTAGCCTTTTTCGATGCCCGTTCAAATGACCGAATTGACGCCTCCGCTTTGCGTATCACCCGGGCAAACCCTTTAGCGTCCCTCGGTTCTTTCAACCGCCAATAAGCTGATTCAGTCTTTAGCAGTCGAGAGCGCTTTTTCTCGAAGGTATCCCATCTCATGCCGGCAGGCTTCGGAAACTTGAGCGGACTATTTAGCAGGCTGCCCGCGGGTGGGTAATCATCCCCCCATAGATCATGCCTCTGCTTCCACACACTGCGCCGTAAGCGAGCGATTTCATCTTCACTCTGGCTGGCATAGTGAAGGCTCCAGCATTTACGACACCCTACGTCCTTCCGGCCAATAAATAATTTCGCAACCCGGCCACCACAATGCGGGCAAATGTACCATTGCCGGTAGCCATAACCTGCCCGGGTGATCGTGATGCCAATAACCCGCATTACCCCGTTGATTGTCGCGCTGTAGCCGCCAGAGACCAGAGAGAAGTACACCCTTCCGCTCTCGGTATCACAAAAAACCTGTGTTTTCGGGCTCGAATCCACCAGCTTTCTTTGCATATCTGCCAGAAACTGGAGGTTAATCCGTGGTAGCGCAGAAGTGTAAACCCGCGTCAGCTCTCTCATTGGCTCAGATCTCCGCTAAAAAAAGCCGAAAATGAATACGAAATAATATGAGTTCCGCAACATTAACAATTCTTAACCACTCACGGGGTAAGCGGTTTCTGTGCATATATCGGTTTCGTTTTCTGCGCAATCATGGCTTTGATAACTCCCGCAGGAAAGCAGCATCCATCTGCGGTTTTGCATCAGCAACGCCATGCTGCAAAAACTCTTTCCTGGCCCTGGGGAGGGTGAATTTCTGCGGGATATTCGGATCTGCTACATAGATTGCGTAATTTGCTGAATATCCGATGCGTCCAGTGATGCGCGTCCCGTTAGTGATGACCTCTTTAAACTGCGAGTTAATCAGCGTGCTGGTATCAACTGGCGTATAGATTGCGGCTACGAGTCCGGCCTCATGCAAAGCGGCTGTCATTGCGCGAGGTAAGCGCCGCCCAGTAATGTCCCTCACCAGCGCATTCATGTTGCGCCGGATGTTGTTCATTCCCCTGCCTTTGATGCCCATTTATCACCTCTTATCTTTGTCTGGTACGCACTGAAAAACTTTCATTTTGCTGCGTACCGTGCTGCGTACTGCGAACCTAAAAACTTTGACGGCTCAATTCTCATTGTTGTTCTTAGCCCGCTACTGGCGCGAGTTTAAGTATGCCCGCGTTTTAAATCCGTCCAGTACAGTCCAATATTTTAAAGCCGTTTTCGGTGCGAACCTCAATGCGAACCATCATCTTTGCTGGTGGCCTGCCTCTTCCTCTCCAGCCAGCGATGGAAGCCCTCTAACTGCCGCGTTTTACCCTCTGGCGTCTTTGCGCCGGTGCTCATGCCTCCGTGTAACTTACAGCGGCCAGAAGCATACAGGGCTGTCATTTTGCAGGGTGTCCCTTTCCTCGTCGTCGCTCCGCACGTCATATCCCTGCAGGCCTCCGGGAAAGGTGTTCCGCCGCCGATATCATCAGCCCACGCACGGTATAGTTTTCGCTTTTCGTCGTTAGTCACGTAACCGCCTTTCAATGTCAGCTTTTGTCACATTCTCATGGGGTAGGCTAATCTTTCGCCATCCCCCATGTTTTGTTTCCCTCTTGCTTAGTAATCGCCAGTAGCCATAAGTCTGTTACCGGTTCTGGCGGCAATGGCTCGTGTCGCAGGGCCGGAGTTATAAGCGTCATTGACAATGATGTTAATCACGTCCTCACCAGAGAGCCCCTTAGAAGCTGACGCCCTTACATCACTTCCGTTATTATTCTGAATAATGATCTGAATGTTCGGAGAGGAGCTTCCGTTTCCGCCTGCTTTAAGGTCATTATTGTTGGCTCCAGAGCTGCTTCTCTGGCTAAGGTACTCACTACCTGTCGATGCCTTTTTGATGCTCTGGGCGCCGCCAGTAACGTCCTTATTGCTGAACACCCGGCCACGGTCGCCAGGAATCATAATTAACCCGTTCTTGGTCTGCAGGAGTTCAGGCATATTCCCTTCGCCAACCTGATACGCCCCACCAGCGCCTACCGTCCCGCCATTTTTTCGTTTGCCGGCCAGAGCGGCACCGATGGCGAACGCTGCCACCATGCCGGCTATACCGGCGATAGCTGCGCCACCGAATGTAGCGATAGAGGCTGCGGCTGCGGCAGGAGCCCACGCGGCAGCGGTTTGCGCACCGGCCTGTTGTGATGAGTTAGATGTCATCTTATCGGCTATCATCGCCATCGCGGCATTTTTCAGGTACTGGATCCCCACCTCTACCAACGCCTGAACGACACTATTAGCGATCGCGCTCCCCAGATTTCTGAACGCTTCCGAAGCGCTTTGTGTTCCATCAATCAGGCCTGTTAACGAGTTGGCCGCCTGACTGGCGAACCCATCAACCGCCGAGGCCATCAACTCATTTGTTGTGCTTTGATTGCGGAAGATCTCCCACTGCGCGGCTATTCTCGCCTGTTCATATTGCGTATTGGCTGCGTTCATCAACGCAAGACCGTTAGCTGTGAGCGCTCCTTTTTGGGTTTCAAACTGCTGGATAAGCGCCAGCTCCTGGGCGTGCTGGTTGGCAAGCCGCTGTACCGGGTCAACTTCCCCCTGGGCCTGCTGCTGGGGTGTCACAACCTGTCCGGCTCGAATTTTCGCCAGATTAACCTGGTGCTGTTGCTCTAATTGCTCCGAAGCCTGGTTGTATTGCTTCTGCGAGATAATCAAATTTCCCTGTGCGTCTTTGGCGCCCTTAATCATCTCAAGCTGCGATTTCTGGGCTGTGTAGTCCGCGTTCTCTTTAAGCTCAGGTACGGCATTGCGTGCCTTCAATGCTGCCGTAGTATCCCAAACGGCGGCAGCGTAAGCTCTGGCCTGCTGTATCTGATCGGCTGAGGCTGATTTACCAAGGGATTGTTCGGCGCGCAGCATCGCTGATTCGCGGCTAAGCTCCTGGGTTGAACTGGCGGCTAACTCTGCCTGCTGCTTCAAATTCGCCAGCTTCTGGGTGATAGACTCCGCGGCTGTCGCTCCAGCGGTCTGCTGAGACTTGAGATCCTTCTGAGCCTGGGTGTTACGGTATGTCGCTGCGGCGTCATTCTCCATTTGCTTCGTGTGTGGATCGTCTTTCGCAAATCCAGCATCTTCCGCAGCAAACTGAGCCTGAAGCCGTGCGCGAGCCTCCCCCTGAAGCTTAGATAGAGCCAGGCTTCTCTCAGATTGCTGGATTAGGTTCTTCTGTCCTGCCGTGAGGTTATCAGTAGCCTTAGATACACTATCGACACTTTGTTTGGCATTCAGAGCGGCAATCCACAAATCATTAAGAGTGCCAACCAACCCCGCAACTGCGTCCTGTCCCTCTTTGGTTGAGGTCTTCATACTTTGAAGGCTGACAATGACCTTCTGTAAGGCTTCTGGCGTTGGGTTGTTGCTCAGGTCTGAAAGTTGTTTAGCTAAATCAAATGCCGCCTGACGACTAATGCTCAACCGAGAAGAAAGAGATACAACAGTGGCAGACAGAGAGCTAACAATACCAGAGGCATGTTGCCCCTTACTGTTGGCTTGCTGAATAGCATCCCCCCAGTTACCAGCGGTTACCTCAAGCGCCGCAAGCTCATCATTGAACTTTTTAATGCTGGGAGAAGCACCACCCAGCGCGGCAACTGCCCGCTCACCCAGAGTGACGAAAGAGTTGGATGCGTCACTAATTGCTTTTGGAATTTTAGCAATCGCATTGTTGTACTCCAGGAGGGCCTGGTTACGAAGAATGGCTGCTACATCAGCATTGGTGCGTGCCAGCACGGCATACTTATCAGACAGCGCCGCCACCCCTTGGTTGGATATAGTGATCACCTTATCCATCGTTTCGGCGGCATCTTTCAGTGAATCCATGGCGTTTTTTCCGCCATTAAGCGACGTAATCAGCGCGCCAGCGACAACCGAGCTAAGGGCAATCACAGCCCCAACAACTGCGCCGCCCGCACCAAATGCGCCAGCTAATTGCGATCCCTGCTGGGCAAAAGCAACTAAAGCCGACTGCCCACCTTGCACCTGAATGATAAAATCCTGCACCTGATAACCAGCCTGCTGAATGCTGTTTTTCCAGGTGCCGTGACTTTTCGCCCCGGTATCGACGCCAGTCTTCATGTCGTAAAGCCGACCAGTCAATTCGCCAATCTTCTGCTTTTCTTCATCAGTGGCTTTCGAGCCGGCACGCAACTGCGCCGCTAGCACAGCAGCACTACGGGCGCCATTTTCCTGCGCCTCATCCAGGACGGCCAACTGGTTGCCAAGACTCTCAAGTATTGCTTCCGCTCTGGTGAATTCTGAACCTACACCCGCGGTACTCGTCCCGGCATTTTGCATGGCCCTGGTGATCGCATTCACGTTGGTATTGAGCGATTTTAGAGAGCCATCCATTGAGCGGGCGTAGCCAGCAAGTTCATTAAATGAGGTTCCGGCACTCGATGCGGACGAGCTCAAATTATCGAAGGCTTTACTGCCATTTTTCGAATCAGCCGAAAGAGCATCAAGAGTGCTCTGTACCTTGTCCATCCCCTTGAGGAACGGTAAGACATCAGCGTCAATTTCAATGTAATAATTGCCAAAATTATTACTCATACGCACCTCAGTGTACTGTCGTGGAAGACTGTTTTTTTAAAGCCTTAGTCGTCATGAAGGTAATGACGTAAGCACCATGCTCAGTCAGACGATACTCCGGGCCATCGAGTGAAATTAACCGCAGTAACATTTGATATGCCTCACGTTCAAATGTCGCCCCGTATTGGTTTTTGGCTGCTGAAACTGAGTTATCCACCAGCCCCGCGGCTAAAAGGTGCGTTTCAACATTGCCGCTGACGCCATCAACGGTAATGACATTATCTCCTGTTTCCCGGCGCAGATCGCGGATGTAGGTTTCAGCGATAGCCTCGGCCAGTCGTTGTAGTTGTTCCATTACGCCTCCATTTGTGTGCTTAAAGCGCGATCCATCAACTGACGCGCGATAACGTGGATGGTGGGAGCAATGCCCAGCGGTGATTTCTTCCGTTCATTTTCCTGCAGCGTCCGGAGTTTCTCTATCTGCTCCAGGCTGAGAAGAACGGGTTTTACGGATGGTGTTGCCATTGCGTACCTCCTGATATTTATACAGTGATTATACTTGCAATTTTATCAACACTCACATAATTCATTGCGATAATTGAAACGGTTATTTTATGGTCACGATCGATTTTTCTTGTTTTCAGGCGATAAAAAGCCCCGTCTTGGCGGGGCTCTGTGTTCATGGGGAAAGTTATTTGAGTAACGATGACTCTATCAAATTCATTGTTTTTATCGCCGCCCCCAACGTGCTTGCATCTATAGTTCTAACTTCTGGGTAATTTTTTTGGAAGATAGTGTAACGAACAATAACTTTAGAAGTTGAAGTTACATTTCTAAGAAAGTTATCACTATCCACCTTATCAAGCAGACCTCTTCCATCGAGACTATTTATCGCTTTATCCCCATCCATTCTTAGTTCAACCTCCCCTCCTGGAGTTAAATCATTTCCAATGTAAAGAGAATATGAGCCACTTTCTTTTGTTACTGTTATCCCGTATTGCCTAACATAGCACGACTTTTCATCATTAAACTCGTCGCGCTTGCAAGCCACATCCCAGCCTTTATTATCAAATACTTTACCGTCTGCAATAACTGCGGTTCCAGTACTGTGATTTATCACGACTTGAATACCATCAATGCCTCCCCTTTCTTTTAGGGATATGGTTGCGGGATCGGATGGATTGGGAGACGTTGATACATCGCAAAAAATAGCTGAGTCACTAATAAGTTGCTTCTTGTCGAGCATCGCACCCTTTGAAACAAACTTCATATTCTTATTAATGTCAGAGGGGTGCCAAGCCTCAAAATATTTACACCCTAGTGCTTTTGCAGCAGCAGATTTACCCACTATATTGCTTTGGCTTTCATTCAAAGGTTTACTGGCCGCTGATGAGCAAAATGCCGTAGCAAGGTAAATGGTGAAAACCAAACCACGAAGCGTAACAAGCGACATATCTATATCCCATAAATGTAAATGTGAATAAAGCCTACCAGTGTTTGGCCGAACGGGAAACCGCCATTGCAAGCAGGCTTAAAGTTCAATTATAACTGTTTAAATAGCCTTGCCCTTTAACCTGAAAGCCTCGCCATTCGGCTGCGCTATCCCCATGCGGTGCTGTGTCTCTTTCGCTGCGTTGTGAAGCCCACAAAAATCTTCTGCACGGGCTGGTGGGCGCTTAACTATCTCCCGCTACAGCGCGTTCTCAACAACCACTTTCGAGCGCTTTCTGCCCTTATAGGCAGAACACACCATTTCTGCCATACATAGCCAGAACACACCGTTTCTGCCTATAAATAAGATATGGGCACTTTCATGGGGCGGTATGATTCTACGTGAAACGCTCAAACTGCCACGCAGCAACAGTCACCACGCATGAAGAGGATAAACTGTATCACGCCGAGCATTCAGCGTTTCATGCCCAATGACAGCCAAGCAAAGATACGTCACCTTCTTCCCATCAAGGCCAAACCCTGCGTTGAGATTTAGATATATCTATTTAGCAATAGCACTAGTTGCTCATACTATTGATGTAAATATGAACTTACAGATGGAGAATGTGTCAACCTAAGTGTAAACTAGCTACACTATCGAGAGAGCCACACATCACACATAATGAAGCCAATCAAGGAGGGCGTCATGAGCACTACTAATGAACGTATGAGTAATGCGCCCGTATACTATGCTCTGATTCAGGTGAAATTTACGCCTATTGCTGCAATGAACAAGTATGTTGCTGACATACAGGATGCCCTAAGAGTTGAAGGGTTTCCACTATTTGAGGTTAACGCGTCTACTCAACTAAAATTTGAAATGCGGAGCCCAAATGAACCACCGATTCCTTCATTTGAGTCAGTAACCCAATGGCTAATGATGAATGCGGAAAAAACAGCCGGTTTCGTGTTAGGTAATGATTTTATTACTTATCATACAACTGACTATGTTACCCACAAACCATTTATCGCATCCTTGCTTTTAGGGTTAGGGAAAGTTCTGGAGTTCGCCAAGCCAACATTTGTCAGCCGAATAGGACTCCGTTATCTTGATGCGATCATTCCTCAAGGGGATGAGTCGTTAGAAAGTTATCTGGCTAAAGAATTACATGGCGTAGAGTTTGGGCTAACACCTATTCAGGCTATTCAAGAGTCTGTTTTTCAAACCTCTGTTGAGCCTCTGATACCACAGGGTTTTATGATATCACGCATTCATAAAATGAATTCTCAACTAGGTTTTCCACCAGACATGGTTCCTAACGGGATAGCCCCTTTGCCAAGATTTACCAACACAGAACATCGTTGGCATGCAATTATCGACACAGATCACTACGTAGAAGGTAATATGCAGCCAAACTTAGAATTAATCGAAAAACAGCTGTTATCCTTACATGGTAAAGTGAAAGAGGCATTTCAAGGGATGGTTTCAGATTTTGCCCGTTCAAAATGGAACTAAACGTGGGGGAGATGAATCAAATGTATGCTACTCCAACTGGAAGCGTTAGAACGACTGAACGCTATTTACCTACACCGACTTTTGGCACTACAACCCAGAAAGCTGCCGCCGTTGTTTCATGCTTGTTAGTTGGTACGGGGGCTTCATATCCAGTCGATTCGTATCAGTCATGGCGCCAATATGTTCAGCCACGAGTACAATTTGCTTTTGAAGATAATCATTCACCAGTTTTTGTGACTGAGCTTGATGTAAGAAATGTTGCGCAACATTTAGCCAACATCAGAGAGGTTCTGTCTCCATCAATGTCTGAATTGGCAAAAGATTTAGGTATAACCCGACAAGCACTTTATAAATGGCTGTCGGGAGAAAACCAACCAGACGATCAGTCAAAAACAGAATTTATCCTCAACCTCAGTGGTGTGGCTGATGCTTTCTCTAAAGCCTGCTTAGACAACGTGAAGCTACTGATAAAGATGAAAGCGTTCGATGGCCGCTCATTAATGGATATCATCAGGAATGGGAAAGATTGGCATCAACCAGTACAAGTATTGATTGACGAAGCACGGGCAATGAATGCCGCAGCAGAGTCTGCCAATTTTTCTGTTAGCAAGGCCAAACCAACAGATGGATGGAAATCATCTGTTTCTATCCCAGGAACAGTAGAGGACTAAATTAGACTTATGCTGGAACCAGGTACATCATGGCGTCAGGGCCATGTTCTTAAGCATGATGATGCTGTTTCACTTAACTTGCTAAATCCTGAAGAAACAGACTGTAAAGCGGTAGTGATTACCCATGACTGTGATTTACAGAGCAAATCCGAGAAAAATATTGAGATCATTATTGGCCCCTTGAAAAAGGGGTCCAACCAGATGAAAAGGGCTAAACACCCGCGAATTCTTGATTTATGTTTCGAAAACCCAGAAAGCCCCAAAAGAAACGCTATAGAACTACGACACGAAAGGAAAAAAATTCTGCCAAAGGAAGCTTTTCATTGTGAAGAGAGTGATCCAGCCTTTGCTATTTCAGTAGAAGAAAAGCAAGGGCTAAAGCAGTGGCTGGCTGCTAAGTATGGGCGTCCTGCTTTCCCCAATGTTTTTGAAGACCGTTTGCGTGCTTATGATGATGGAAAAAAATTCATCTTCGAAAAAGAAGTTGCTTCTATCATTGCAACAAACGCGGAGCACCTTATCGGCGTTTTTTTTGATTTGGGCGAAGACAGGTTTGATGATCTTGAGGAGGGCTCTCCATACGAGCTATCCATCAGTGTTGTGTACGACGCGACAGAAGGTGGTCCGATTGCACGAGAATCTGCAGAAAAGGCCTGCACTGAACTAGTTGATCTATTTTTTAAATTTTACGGCGATCCGAAATTAGGCCACTCAGAACTTATCGAATTGGATAAGTGTATAGCAATTGCAGACACACATTTTTCACTTCATGCCCTAAGAAGAATGGATCAATGGAGAGTTGAATATATCAGTCTTGAAGATGAAACTCATGGCGATTTCATCGGTACAGGTTTATAAAATTGCTAAATGCATAAGAAGAAAATTTACCTGCTATCACCTGTAGTCTGAAGTTGCTGTTCATGAGCCCGGCGCAGGGCATCTGTAGCTTGTCCCTGTTGTCCTGCCTTACCGCGTACCGTTTTGGCCCTGACGACACTGTCCGCAATGACTTGAAAGCCTTGCTGGGTACCGCCATCCTGACCCGTCCACTGATTGAGTAGCATATTGCCCGCCACACTCACGAGATCGCCTTTCTGGTGTTTAGCCAGCGCATCGGCCTGCTTCCCAAAGGTAATGACGCCCAGCCAGAAGGTAGCCTGCCCATCCCCTGCAGCATTGCACGGCAGCGATACCGCCAACCTGGCCATAGCCATTTTCGTACCTTTTCCCGTTGTCCGGGTCTCAGGGTCGGCCACCAGCCGCCCGTATGCTGAAATTTGTGCCGTCATGGTTACCTCTCCTTAATTTCGTCTCTTATTTTTTTATGATAGTAAGCAAAAAAAGTGTTAGTTCAGTTGGTTCAGTTGGTTCACTGCCCGCCAGCCCGCGCCATTGCTGGTTTTTCCTGAACCAACATCGGCAATTTTGTGTTGGTTCAGCCGGCTTTTATGTTGGTTCACTGCCCGCCAGGTAAAAGCCCCATTCCTCTGGTGTTGGTTCAAAATCGTCATTTGTTGGTTCAGTGTTGGTTCAAATAGATAGAAAAAAACTTTATAAAACAATGAACTTTATTTACTGAACCAACTGAACTAACTGAACCAACACCATTTAATCGTATGTGAAAAAGCTATTCCTCTGGCTGGCCGTAGTCCTCCGGAAGATAGTTAAGGACGTAAACGTTAATCTGTCTGCCTTGGATGCGCGGTGACTTCCTCTGGTAACCGCGCCCCCTGTTCGGCGGCGTCAGCATCCCGGAATTTTTCAGCACTTCGGCAAACTGCTTCGGGTTAAACCCCGCGGCGATCTCCTTCTCAAAGGTTGCCGGGAATGTGTAAAACGCTATCGGGCTTTCGTCCCGTTCACCGCGCTGCCGGTACCCGGCCAGCTCTTTTATCGGCAGGTCAGCCGGACTGTATGGGAACGGTGCGAAACGACTCAGGCCGTAGGCATTAAGAAACGCTTCCGTTTGTTCGATTATCTGTTGGTGCTCCTTATTGCCGGTACCAAACTCGCGCAGCCAGGCGTTGTAGCTGTGCTGTATCGCATCCCGGCAGATCTGCACATCCCATCCGGTAACACCGGCGCCCAGCAGCAGCGCAGCTTCCAGTATGGCGAACCGGGCGGCTACGCGATGTACCTGCTCGCCATAGTCAGCAGGTATCAAGCTGCGCCAGCGGGCCTCACACTCCCGGACAGCTTCTGTAGCCTGCTGCTGGTGGTCGGCCAGCCACTTAATCCACAGCCGCCCAGCGGCGCCGTGGTGGTGCTGGTATGCCTCCTTCAGCGCATCAGCGTGCTGCTTGCCGTTCCGGTGCTCGTGGAAGTGAACCGCCTTACTCAGCGGGATATTCAGCAGGCGCACCAGCTGACCGGCTTTAGTCTTACGGCCGGCGGTCGCGATGAAAGTTTCCAAGTCCATTTCCCCGGTACTGATCGCCACCGTGCGCCAGCGCTTCAGATCCCTGTTCCCTCCTTCCTTCGCGCCTTGCAGTTTCCCAACCCCGTTAAACAGGGCATACGCAGACTGCGATACACTTACCGGGTCAGATCCCTGCCCCACTTCATCCAACGGCATCAGCCCGTCATTGTGGGCGGCAGCTTCGTTAGCAAGCCCCAACGCCGTGCCGTACCACGTCAGGCGCAGTAAGTCCGGGTTGCCGTAGAGGCTGCTGGCAATGTTCGCTGTGGTGGTCTTGCCCGCGCTGGACTGCTCATAGAAGTGAATGCCGAAACCGTCAGCGCCCGCCAGCCCTATCAGCGGTGCCGCCAGCGCAGCGGCTGTAGCAGTCATCATCGAGTAGTTGCCGGCGACCAGGTGCGCCACGCTTCTGCGCCAGCTATCAGGCGTTCCCTTAACGGTATATCCGGCAGCGGCAGAGCTGCGCCCGTTGAACAGCACCGGGTGCTCAGGCGTCCCGATAACTTCACCATCGGGCATGATATAAGCCCCGCACTGCCAGCCTGTCGCGTGGGCCACACGCCATAGTTCACGCGTACCGCTGCGCTGAAGCCAGTCAGCCAGGATAGCCCGCAAACTGCTTTTAGTCGTGACGTTAACACCGCCATTTTTCAGGGTGCGCCATCCTTCACGCTCCCCAATATCAGCCAGCGGAATTGCTGCTGTCGTCAGCGCATCAGCCCCGAATGCCTGCCATCGCATAATCAGGTACTGGTCTTTATCATCCCGGCCAGTACCAACCACTTCCAGTGGAGAGCATAGCCAGGCTTCGTGTCTAATAATCTCTCCGCTGTCTTTATCCATCTTCGGTGTTACCCAAAAAATTCCGTCTGAGCGGCTCTCGATGCGCGATTTAAGCCGATCATTGTCTTTGTCCGCGACTTTACCGCCATCAATGGCCTGTAACTTTGGTGTCACGGCTTCCCCCTGCGGTTGGTACATTGAATCATTAAACGCAGCCGTAGCAGCTTCAAGCCCCTGCCGCTGGTGGTAGTCGTTCCAGTCGGCCTTATAGTCTGTCGGCGGCACGGATACATAGCCATCCACGGATAAGGCCGCTTTCTCGGCACGCTCTGTGCCGGTGTTGGGCTTGTCGTCTAATCTGTCGTTATCGGCGGCAATGACGATCTGCGCCAGCGGGTACTTTCGGCGCATCACTTCCGCGACGGGCAGCAGGTTGCCCGCGTCTATTCCTGCCACTGTCAGAGCATCAGGGCAAATTAAGTGACACGTTAGAGCGGTAGCCAGCCCCTCGGCAATTAACACGGTCTGCGGGTCTTCTGGCGCGTTCACGGCGTGATATGCCCCGCGCTTTGCAGATCCGGCCACCAGCCGCTTCACTCCTGCACGCGTAATGGTCTGCGCAGCCACGAGTGCGCCAACCTCATCCACCAGCGGCAGGAGGATTGATCCATCGGACAGCATGGGGAAGGTGAAGCCGTCCAGCCCCTTACCAGTCAGATATTCAGATTCGCCCTGAGTGGCGTTCTGACGCTTCTCATCGTACAGACGGGAAAACGTAGCCCGGCGCTGCTGTGCGTCCCCTGCCGCCCGTTGCAGGCGCTCCTGATCCAGTTGTGTACGCTCGGCTTCCAGCTGCTCCCGCCTTTGGCTGGCGGTGGATTCGTCCTGTACTGCTGCCCGGTAATCAATACCCAGCACATCAGCCGCCAGTCGCGCGGCCTCTGAGGTATCGCATTTGTTCACCTTTCGGATTAGGTCAAGGCCATCACCGGCGCCGCACTGGTTGCAGATAAAGCTGCCGCGGCCGCCATCATCGAATCGAAAGCGATCCGAGCCACCGCAGGCCGGGCACGGGCCGTGCCGGCGCGGTGAATCCGGCACATTGATATGCAGACCCGCCAGCACCGAAGGCCAGCGGTCAGCGGCGGCATGAGTCACTTCGCGAATGAGGTCGATATTACGCATTCTCACCCCCGTGATTGCCTGCCACGGTTGCGCCCATATCGTTAACCATGCTTTGCCATATCTCACGACCGCGCCCGGTCAGACCGGTAGCGGTGACACAGCGGCTAAGCAGCTTGATACCGACGGCTTCCCACTGCGGGTAATGCTCTTTCAGTGCCTCCAGCGCATAACCGTCGATAAGGTCACGGACGCCTTTCACACCACCAGCTATCTCAACACGCACAGGCTCACCACCCGCATCAATCATGAAGTAATCGCCGTTGCTGGTGGCGGTGATATGGTCATACAACGCCACGGCGTACTGGTTCGCCAGCGCATTCAGACGGAAGTTTTTAGTAATCATCAGGCCCCCTTAGTGCGCCACCGGCGCTTCGGGCATACCGAGCGCTTCCAGATCGGCAATGAAGCTATCATGCAGCGATGCCAGCATCTCGCGCCCGGTGGGCGTGAGTTCCCCGGCGTCCACATCCAGCATGGACTGATAAAACACAATGGCGTTTTCCGTACCCTGTTCAGTGCCGTAACGCTCGATAAGAGCCCCCTCAATGTTGTTCGCCATCGCTAGCCGTTCAGCGAATGGATAAATCACAATTCCCGCTTTACCATTGGAGTAAATCGCTACCTGTGACGCGGAGCCGTCCGGTTCAGTAACCGTGGTGGTGCCGTTCTCGCGCTTCATTTCAGAAACGAACGTCGCAGCAATCAGCCAGCGCCACATAGTGACGTTGTGTTGCGCGGTAAAGTCGAAATATCCGCAGTTTCCGCCCTCTGCTACGGCAAGGTGAATGTCATAACCCGCGCTGGAGTCGTCATAATCGCCAGCGTCAAGACGGTTCACGGCGTCCTCATAGCTAATAAGCTGAACTGTTTCACGACCATCGCTACCAGAGCTGGTGATCTTCACCCCTGCAGGCGTAGGCTCAGCACGGAATGGATCGGTATTTCCCGACTTTTGAGGAAATGCGAAAATATTGCTCATGCTTTTATCTCCATCAGCGACTTATCGCGCACCACTCTTCTTTGCTGCACAAAAACAATCAGCGCAACGCTCCAGCCATTGCTTTTAGCCTCATGCTCCATTTTTCTGATCGCAGCATCTGAACTGCTGGCATACCCGCGCCATGTAACAGGTATCTGATAACCGGCACGATCGAGACACGTGGAAAACACACGAAACTCTCTCATTTCATGTCCTCCAGCTTTAATAGCAGGCGGTTGTATCTGCTTTCCGTACGCTGAGCCGCGTAGTTAAGTTCGTTAATAAGCGTCCATAATCTGGCACCAGCCTTAGGATTGGCAGCCCGCAAGCGAGCATCAAGATGAAGCTCCCACAACTCCTGCAGTTCTGCCGCATAACGCACCGTAGTTGCGGCATCACCACTAGTCGGCACAGACATTTCACTGCGCAAGGCTGGCACGGTTGTTGGCGTCGATGGTTTTGCATCCAACGCTTCTATCATCGTGATGGAATACATCGCATCTACCCACACGGCTATTTCGTCGCGTTCAGCTGTATTGGTAATGCCGGGAAGAACATCATTTAACAGGGTTAAGAGACCCGCGCTTATCCGCAATAAACGATCGCGTGAATTATTTTCTGGGGTATTAGGCACAACACTCTCTTTACGCCCAATGACCTGATTTACACGCGCCAGGATTCGATCTCTTTGAGCAATATCCATCATGCTGATACCTCCTTCACTTTTTCCAGGTAGGCAACAGCTTCGCGAAGGAGGGTGTCAACTGCGGCAACTCGGCAACTCTCCATTTCGTCTTCATCTGTCAGTGAAGACGTCCACATATCAAGAACAGCGAGTGCTTGCTTACTGTAATCAAGTGCCTGCCAGGTGTTTGTTATCAATCTGGTGATAGATTCACCCGTGGTTGGATTATTCATGCGGATATCTCCTGAACGCGGGTGATGCGTACATGGCTGAGGCCTTCACGCTGCGCCTGAAGCACTGCGTGGGACGTTGCTGTTTTGGTGTCGCTGGATATGAGCTCATAGCCGATACCAACCGTTAAACCGCGCTTATTAACGGCGTAGCCGGTGATGCGGAAGTAGTTACGCATGGCTCACCTCCGGCAGCTCATTGCCTTCCAGCAAGCCATGCAGATCACGCAAAGACATATCCAGCATGGCAATCAATGCCTCCAGATAATCATCGCGGGAATCAGCTTTACTGCCCCATACATCACGCATCAGCTCCGCCAGAGAAATCAGGTGGTGGGTGCGTTCGGTTGGATTAACTGGCACATCGTAGGTTTTAAGCATGAGCCACCTCCAGACGGATGCGGCCGGCAAAAAAACAGACGTGATCGCGAACCAGAGAACGGCGGGCTTCACGTTCAGAAGGTGCGGCAATATGGTGAATTTTTGCGGTAATTGTCGGCATATCGCGGCGAACAGCGGCGATAATCCAGATGAATTGCGGAATTTGGGTAGGGGTAGTAGCCAACATGTGGCAGCCTCCGATAACAGGGGATTAAACCCATCACCGGAAACGCCAATTTCACTGGTGATGGACTGGACAGGGTTGGCGTAACCGGCGTTATCGGAAACCGGCGCTTCCGAAGAAGCCCCCGCCCAGCCCACCATAATTCTGAGGCAAGTCCGGTATGACACCGAACCGCTGAAAAAAGGGTGTACTGAGCTAACGACACAAAAAAAGACGCTTGGCGCGTCATATGTCGCCGACAACTTTACCAGGACGCCAATCCCGGCACCAGATTTTGCTGGTGCGCTATAACCATAGACCGGGATACCGTCAGGCCGCAAGCCCTTTTTGTTACGGTGCGGCAATTTATAGCTGGCGGTGTGATGGGCCCCGCATCCACCGCCGGCGCCGGACACGCTATCTTCCAGATAGTCAGTTTCCGAACGCTTACCCGCGGGCGTAATTGTCTCGAAACTCCGCCAGGCGTTTTGTGCACCACTATCAGTGGCTCGCAAAATGACAGGTTTTGACAGGTTCCCGCAGTGGCGCATCACCCGCAGAGCGTTAACTTTTGCATACATCAGGCCAGCCAGAGAGAGGCTTTTACCCTGGGCGGCGGTAATCATTGCCTCACCTCCGTGTACTCCCTCATGAAGCGCTCAATGGGCTGTACGCACGGGAACTGGTAGCCCTCGCGATAGAACGTCACGCGGTTATGCGCTACAGCGGTCACGCTCACCATCTGGCCGTGAGCGTCGCGATAAGAGTGGTTTGGCAGCGGTGTGCTGGTGGGCTTAACCATTAATGAATCTCCAGCAGGTCCGGCTGGTACTTACGCCACAGCTCGATTTCTTCAGCAGCAAGGCGGGACTTCTCACCTTTGCACGACTGCAGGTCTTTACCGCGCTTGCTGGCTTTCTTCGTGTAAATCTCTTTGCGGCGGGTATGGTCATTCAGGAACGCGAACGGCACGCCGTACGAGCCGGTTTTACGGATGGACGGGATAACCTCACGGAATACCCAATTGCTGAAGCGGTGGGCGAACGTACCGGGCGTGGAGGCTTTACGGCTGCGGGCAATCAGTTTATAGAAGCCAGATTCTGCGGCCATATTCCAGCTACGCGCCCCGCCGCGCTTACCCGAATGACCCTCAGTTAAAGTTAGGGTCATTACCTCGTCACAATCCAGAGAGGAAACGGCACTGGTTGGATTGCTGATTTCCAGCGCCTGGCAGACGTCTGAGACAACAAACCACGGTTCACCGTAAACACTCACAATGCGCACGGTATGCCCCTCAAATTTAATAACTGAAATATCGCTCTCTTCGGCTTGGAATATCTCTTTCTGGCTGGCTACAGGCTGAGGGGCAGGCATTGCGACTACCTCGGCTTTGGTAACTGAATGCTTAGTCATGAACCACCCCCAGACGCTTTGCCAGCCACCGCTGAGACAGGCGGATTAGCTCTGCTTTACGCTGGTCGTACTCCATCCCCATATCGATCAGCGTGATGTTGGTGCTCTCCAGGTAGCTGAGGTGCTCCAGTTGGCCGGCGCTCATGCTATCGCGCAGTTCGCCGTCGATACCGTTCACCTGCGCCCACTGCTTAGCGGTCATGCCACCCAGTACAATGCGGGCGATCATGTTGCTTTCATTGCTGTAGTGCCGGGCTTGCGTCTCTTTCCCCTGTTCCGCCCGGGCAGCATCCAGAGCGGCGCACATCGGCTTAAAGAGGTTGGCAGCACCAATGCGGGCTTTGAGATGGCGGCGGTACTTCGCGGCGATTTCCGGCGCACTCAGCTGTAACGCTTCCTCGCACTGAATGAAATAGCGGCGGACGGCGCGGCCCTGCTCGTTACGCTCAACCATTGCCACTTCTTTAGCCATATCCAGCGAAAGAAGGTAATCATGCTCAATCTGCTGGCGAAATTTTGCGCTCGCCCGTTTTGGTGAGCTCAAATTTTCAACACGGATGTAGTCAGTCCCGGCTACAAATCCGTACTGGTCGATGCGGCCTTTAATCCAGTTGGTAAAGTCGCGGCCCACACCCAGCGCTTTATGCAAAGCTCTGGCGCTCGCAATATTGGTTTCACGCCCGCCAATCTGCCCGGAAATAACAGGGACAACAGCGGCAAAGTCGTTACCGTTAATTACCCCCGGGTTAACGTTGGGTTGAAGGGCGGCCTCAGAATTGAATCTGCTTTTTTCGATTTTCATTTTCTCGGCTCCGTTATGCGGCGGTGAAGTTGTCCGGGTAGAGGTTCAGAATGTCGGTAATATCCTGTTTAGTAAGCCCGTGGTGTTGGTTGACTGCGGCCATGCGGTTAACGAACTGAATCACCTTCAGCACGTCACCACGGCACGCAAACCGGTAGCGCATGTGCGCGCCGATACCATCAGGGTTTTTCTCTTCCAGGCGTTCCAGACAGATATCAAGCTCGCGCTCAAGCTCGCTCGCATAGTTGCGGCCAGATGAGAGCCGGCAGTAACGCAGGATATCGTTTTCTGTCCACCCACCAGCCCCACAGCGCAGCATGTAGGTACGGGCACGGTGTTTCTTCGGGGTGCGTTTTGAGGCTTGAACGGTGTAGGCTGGTGGCGTAACATCAGATCCGCGAGTATCTGTGTTAACCGCCTGCTGTCCGGGGCGGTTTTCTTTTTGCATCAGACCACCTTCCCGCGGCGCTCTGCCAGCCAGTGATTAATTTCAACTGCGTCAAACGCTGTAATTTTCTCCCCGAGCTTTACCGGACGAGGTAATGAGCCATTGCGGACCTTGCGATCAATGGTAGAGACGCTAACCCCCAGCAGTTCTGCCAGGCGAAAGCGGCGAATATAACCGGTGTGTGGAATTGCTTCTCTAGTCATGCTTCCCGTAACCCTTGTATGAGTGTTGTTGCTTCGTTACGGGAATCATGTGCTATGAAGATGCATGTGTCATCGCAGCGAAATTTAGTTTTTCGTTGCGAAATTATATCTATGATTTGAATGATTTATTTGCTAATGAAAAATAATCATCAACTAAGCGAGAGCTCAGCTTTAACCCCTTGTCTAACATTTCCGCCTTAAGTGCCTCCTGAGTCCATCTTTTTGATGACGGTTCAGCCTTCTTAAGGGCGTTAATCATAGCGCCAATTAGCATGAGACTATCTTCCAAGACAAGGGTCTTTTCAGTACCTATGGCTGCTTCTCTCTCGAATTTTTCAATATTTTCTTTCCTGAAAACAAACTCCACATCACCGATCTCATCAGCAGGATAGAAAAATGAATGGTAATTTTTCCTACTGAAATCAACAAACTGCTTAGAGGTTTTATCAAATGGTTTAGGATTGCCGTTATCATCACATTTTATGGAAAATTCATTAAATGTATTAAGTACATTTACCAACCCAAAATCAGTTAATAAAAACGGCCCCTCCATATTATTAAATTCACGGGGTGATTGCCCCCTGGAAAGATCAAATGCGTGCATGACATCCAAAGATTCAGCCCCAAGCATCGGGAGATCATAGATTCCATGAGTAATCTTAAAAACGTCACTAACCCTTTCAATGTCTTCATACTCATAGTCTAGCTGCTCATTTGAATAAAAATGCTCACCCGCAGGACTCCTTATTATTGCTCCATCATCACGGGTCTCTATGATCCATTGCTCGAAGACCTTTCTTTGTGTATTTTTTATAACTTGAGCCGCTATGACATATCTTCCCTCATCTAACATGGCAGAAATTGTAATATGCCCATCAATTGCCAACTGAAAACAATCTGAAGCAGATACCTTTTCTCCAAGACTTGAGGTCAATCTGTTGGCTGTTTCCTCTACACTAAACCAATTTTTGAATTTGAATAATTTGCTCATGGCGCAACCTTTTTCGCCGCCTCATAATATCGACCAGACCAGGCGGTAAGGCTTCCCGCTTTTCGCCCCGTCGAGCTAGGTCAGGTCTGTTCGTCAATTCTGGTTACTTCACCGTTCTGATAGGCGTAACGTTATATTCCTCTCCGCCCTCCAAGGCCACCAGCAGATCGGCCCATTGAGCGAGCGCTGCTTTGCGCTCATCAAAATACTGATGACGGTTATATATTCCCTCGATACCCGGTATTTTGTGGTTTAAGCAGCGTTCTGCTATCACCGGGTCAATACCAAGAGCAGCCATCTGGGTACGCATGGTTCGCCGTAGATCGTGGATACTGAACGGCTCAACGTCAGCCATTTCTTTTAACACTGACGGCATAACCATATTCAGCGTAGCCCGGCTGACATGCGCCGTTGTTCTGGCTCGCCTGGCCGGGATTAACCAACGGCTATCACCGGCAAAAAGTCGAATCTCTTTAATCCATTCGATCACTGGCGCCGGCAGCGGAATATCGATGTCATCGCCATTCTTTGCCCTCGAGCCAGGGAGGCGCCATACCTCATTATCAAGGTCGAACTCCGACCATTCGGCGGCGCACAACTCCATTTTACGCACCCCAAGCGCCAGAATAATCTTGAACGTCAGCTCATTCTCTCTACTGATTCCGCGGCCGCGGCGTAGCGCCTTGAAGAACATAACCAGCTCATCACGGCTTAATGCGCGTTTTCGCCCCTGCTCTTTCCCACCAGCGTCTTTCGAGCCAAATGATATGGCTGGGTTCACTTCAATCATCCCGCGCACTACGGCGTAATCAAACAGGCGTTTGAGCATACGAAGTACATCATTGGCTACAGTGGGAGATCCCCGCTCTAAAACATCCTGCAGGACGCTATCAACGTGCCGCGGGCGAACGTCCTCTACCTTCATCTTTCCGATGAGCGCAACGATATTTTTTTGCAGGCTGCTGCGGAAAAGCTCCGGGTGTTTGTAGGTGGTTTCTATCTGGCGGGCGTAATACTCAGCTGCGAGCTCTGAAACGTGTATGGCGTTCTTCTCGGCCTCAATCTTCGCTATTGCCTCAGCTTTGCGTTCCTGCTTCTCTGCGGCTACGTCATACCCGAGCGCAACCCGTGCGGATAGCTCTTTCGCTATATCTCGGGCTTTTGCCAGTGAGAAATCGGAATAAGAACCGATCATCATGGTGCGGGCCTTCCCCACCAGCTTGTACCGATACCGCCAAAAAGGAGTTTTATCCTCTTTTCGAAACCTCAGATATAGGCCGTCGCCATCGGCCCGCCCCTCGAATCGTTCGTCGCTTTTAATCCACGCGCGGATCTGCATGTCTGTGAGTTTTGGCATGTGCCGACACCTGAAAAACCTTACTGTTATCCGGCTGGGTACACAGTGAAAGGTACCCAAAATGATTGGAGGTATACCCAAAATCACGGATTTTCATTGTGGGCACACCTCTGTGTACACGCCAATCATGCGCTTTGTTGCGTCTTTATGATAGCCAATGATAACAAAAAAGCCCGGCATATGCGGGCTTTGGGGGGTTCGTGCTGGTGGGTGAATCGTCCTGATAGCTTATTTGCTTTTCTTGATGTGCTTGATCAAGCGCTTACGCTTACGCATCTGGTTCGGCGTCAGGGTATTGCGTTTGTTGGCAAACGGGTTCTCACCCTCTTTGAACTGGATACGGATCGGCGTCCCCATGACTTCCAGCGATTTGCGGAAGTAGTTCATCAGATAGCGTTTGTAGGAATCCGGCAGGTCTTTGACCTGGTTGCCGTGGATCACCACGATCGGCGGGTTATAACCACCGGCGTGGGCATATTTCAGCTTCACGCGACGGCCGCGTACCAGCGGCGGCTGATGGTCTTCCGCCGCCATGGTCATAATGCGGGTCAGCATCGCCGTGCTCACGCGACGGGTCGCGCTGTCATACGCTTCGCGTACCGACTCAAACAGGTTGCCGACGCCGCTACCGTGCAGCGCAGAGATAAAGTGCACGCGGGCGAAATCGATAAAGCCCAGACGGAAGTCCAGGGTCTCTTTCACCTGCTCTCTGACTTCCTGGCTCAGGCCGTCCCACTTGTTGACGACAATCACCAGCGAGCGGCCGCTGTTGAGAATAAAGCCCAGCAGGGAGAGATCCTGATCGGAAATACCTTCCCGCGCATCGATAACCAGCAGCACCACGTTGGCGTCTTCGATCGCCTGCAGGGTTTTGATAACCGAGAACTTTTCCACCACATCGGTAATTTTACCGCGCTTACGTACGCCCGCGGTATCAATCAGCACGTATTCGCGCTCATCGCGCTGCATCGGAATGTAGATGCTGTCACGGGTGGTGCCCGGCATGTCGTAAACCACGACGCGATCTTCGCCGAGAATACGGTTAGTCAGCGTTGACTTACCGACGTTCGGACGACCAACGATGGCCAGCTTAATCGGCAGATCCTGCGGATTAAAGTCATCCTCCGGCTCTTCCGGCGCTTCGCCGTTCTGCTCAGCTTCAAACTGCGCCCAGTATGCCGCGTCTTCATCGACTTCTTCCGACGGATCGATCTCTTCCGCCCACGGCAGCAGCACGTGCTCCAGCAGGCTGGTCACGCCGCGGCCGTGCGAAGCGGCGATCGGGTGAATATCACCGAGGCCAAGCGTCCAGAAGTCGGCAATGGCCTGATCGGCATCGATGCCGTCGGTTTTGTTCGCCACCAGGAAAGTCGGCTTCTCACGAGAGCGGAGGTGTTTGGCGATTGCGGTATCCGCAGGCATCAGGCCCGCGCGCGCATCGACCATAAACAGCACCACGTCCGCTTCTTCAATCGCCAGCAGCGATTGTTCAGCCATGCGTGTTTCAACGCCGTCTTCCGTGCCATCGATACCGCCGGTATCGATACAGATAAATTCACGTCCTTCTACTTCAGCACGACCGTACTTACGGTCACGAGTCAGCCCCGGAAAATCCGCGACCAGCGCATCACGAGTGCGGGTCAAGCGGTTGAAGAGCGTGGATTTTCCAACGTTAGGGCGCCCGACAAGCGCGACCACAGGTATCATGTTAAATGCCTCATACAAATCACTATGCAGCGTCGTTTTTCAAGACGCTTTTAAAAACAGGAAAACGGCCCCTGTATACCAGGGGCCGTTTCTCAATCCTGACTACTGCGCAACTTAACGCGTAATCGAGTACAGCGTACCGTCCGTTGCCTGGATAAGCAGGCGACCGTCAGCCACGATCGGGTCAGTACGGAAGCCGGAGCTGTCGACCTTCTGCTGGGCGACAAAGTGCCCATCTTCCGGGTTCACCCAGTGCATATAGCCTTCGCTATCGCCGACGACCAGATTACCATTATACAACACCGGAGCGGTCAGCAGACGATGCAGTAAATCGCTTTGCGTCCACAGCGTTACGCCACCTTCGGTGGTCAGCGCCAGCAGGCGATCGTTCTGATCGACCAGATAGATACGGTTGCCGTCGACGATAAAGTCGTTCACCGAGCCAAGCTCGCGTTTCCACATGATCTGGCCGCTGCGCAGATCCAGCGCGGTCAGGTTGCCGTTGTAAGCCAGCGTATACACCACGCCGTTGACGATAACCGGAGTGGTATCAACGTCGTTCAGACGATCGATTTCAGTCGGGCCGGTAGCCTGAGAGATGCGCTGCTGCCAGATGATCTGGCCCTGCTGCATCAGTACCGCGCTAACGCGACCGTTATCGCCGCCGACGATGGCTGCGCCGTAAGCGGTCGCCGGGGCGGATTCACCGCGCAGAGAAAGCGCCGGCATATCCAGGTTGACGGTCCACTTCACCGCGCCATCGGCTTCGTTCAGCGCCTGCAACTGGCCATTGCTGGTGTGAACCAGCACCATGCCGTCGCTGACGACCGGACGAGAAATCGCTTCACCCGCCACGCGGGTCTGCCATGCCACGGTACCGTCGCTGGTATTCAGGGCAAACAGCTGCGCTTTTTCACTGCCGATATAGACGTGACCGCCGGAGACGGTGACGCCGCCGGAGAGCAGCGCAGGCGTGCGGGAGAACCAGCCGTCTTTCTCGGCCAGGTTCACCGACCAAACCTCTTTCCCGTCGTCAGCGCCCAGCGCTTTAACGGTGCCTTTACGGTCGGCCGCGTACACGACGCCATCGGCAAAGGCAGGATGGAGGTTAGAGTAAAATTCGCCGATACCATCGCCAACAGAGGTGCTCCAGGACGTGGACGGCGTAAACTGATTTTCCACCGTCGGCAGTGGCGACATTTTCACCACATCTTCTTCGCTGTTAAACAACGAACAACCGCTTAATAAGGTAACGGAAAGCAGCCCTGGCAAAAGTAATTTACGCAATTGCATCGAGTCCCTCTCAGATGGACAAATTATTTATTTTCATACGCATCATTTCGCTGAGCGCCGGTGAAGCATCGCTTTTCACGCCCGCTTCCCACGCCGCGCGAGCGCCCTGCTTGTCGCCTTTATCCAGCAGAATCTCACCGCGGAGATCGGCAACAATCGCGGTCCAGCCTTCGCCTTTAATCCCCTCAAGGGTTTTCAGCGCCGCATCAGGATTTTTCAGCTGCAGCTGCACGCGAGCAAGACGCATATTGATAACCGACTTCAGATTATCATCCGGCGCGGCGGCTAATCCCTGCTGGAGCTGCTTTTCAGCGTTCTGCAGATCGTTTTTATCAACAAAGCGCTGCGCCAGCTCCAGGGAGGCAAACGCACCGTAGGCATTTTTGCTATCAGCGGCGAACTTTTGCGCCGAAGTCAGCGCTTCGGGCTTATCCGATTTAAGCGCGGAAATAGCATTCTCATAGGCTAAAGAGGAGTCTCTGGCCGTATCCTGCTGATGAGAATTCCAGTAGCGCCAGCCAACCAGCGCCCCAATCCCTAAAATCACCCCAACGGCCAGCGCTTTGCCATTTTCGGCAAAGAAGCGCTTCAGCGCATCGACCTGATCGTTTTCGTTGTTATACGTTTCCACGCAGTCCTTCTCCTGACTAATGATTCCCGGGAGATTAACCCAGAAGTGTGCGCAAATGCGCGGCAACGCTATCCTGCGTTACGGTAGTTTGCTCACCTGAGCGTAAATCCTTCACTACCACGTTTCCGTCAGCAATTTCTGATTCACCGACCACAAGAGCTATGCGAGCGCCCCATTTATCAGCACGGCCAAACTGTTTCTTAAAGTTGCCGCCGCCGTGGTTGGTCATCAGCTTAACGCCGGGCAGCTCATCGCGAACCCGCTCAGCCAGACGCATTGCTGCGGACTGGGTATCGGTTCCGGAGGCCACCAGGTATATATCGACAACAGGATCGGCTTTAAATTCCGGATTAACGGCCTGGACCAGTAAAACAAGACGTTCCAGCCCCATCGCAAAGCCGACTCCCGGCGTTGCGCGCCCGCCCAGCTGTTCGACCAGACCGTCATAGCGGCCGCCGGCACAGACGGTTCCCTGCGAGCCGAGGCTGGTGGTTACCCACTCAAACACGGTGCGGTTATAGTAATCAAGCCCGCGCACCAGACGCTGGTTAACGGTATAGCCGATGCCCGCGGCGTCTAACAGCGCGCGCAGCCCGGCAAAATGCTGTTTGGATTCTTCATCCAGATAGTCGCCCAGCGCCGGCGCATCGTTCAGCAACGCCTGCACTTCCGGGTTCTTAGAGTCCAGAACGCGCAGCGGGTTAGTGTACATGCGGCGTTTGCAGTCTTCGTCGAGCTTATCTTTAAACTGCTCAAGATAGGCGACCAGCGCATCGCGATAGCTCGCACGCGCTTCCAGCGAACCGATGGAGTTCAGCTCCAGCGCAACGTGCTCAGAGATCCCCAGCTCGCGCCACCAGCGGGCGGTCAGCATAATCAGCTCGGCGTCGATATCCGGCCCCTGCAGACCAAAGACCTCAACCCCCATCTGATGGAACTGGCGATAGCGGCCCTTCTGCGGACGCTCATGGCGGAACATCGGACCGACGTACCACAGACGCTGTTCTTGATTGTACAGAAGACCATGCTCGATGCCGGCACGTACGCAGCCCGCAGTCCCTTCCGGACGCAGCGTCAGGCTATCGCCATTGCGGTCCTCAAAGGTATACATCTCTTTTTCAACCACGTCGGTCACTTCGCCGATCGCGCGTTTGAATAACGGGGTCTGCTCTACAATCGGCAACCGAATTTCGCTGTAACCGTAGCTACCGAGCACCTGTTTCAGTGAGCCTTCAATGCGCTGCCAGAGAGCGGTCTCGCCCGGCAGATAATCGTTCATGCCACGGATGGCTTGAATGTTCTTTGCCACGTTTATTCTCTTTATATATATACAAAAATGAACCCCGGCGCGTTGCGCCCGCGGGTCCAATCATACACGGGAAGTCTTACGCTGCCCCGGATTATTTCTCTTCAACCTGCTGGACGTCAATACGGCGCGCTTCATCAAGCATCGAGGCTTTCGCACGGATACGCGCTTCCAGCTGATCGATCATATCATCGTTATCCAGCCGGTCTTTACGCACGCCGTCTTCGTACAGGCCGCTCTTCTTATTGCCGCCGGTGACGCCGAGCGTCGAAACCAGCGCTTCGCCTGGGCCATTCACCACGCAGCCGATGATCGAAATATCCATCGGGGTAATGATATCTTCCAGCCGCTGCTCAAGCGCGTTGACGGTCCCGATCACGTCAAACTCCTGACGCGAGCAGGTTGGACAGGCGATAAAGTTAATCCCGCGAGCGCGAATGCGCAGAGACTTCAGGATATCGAAGCCAACCTTGATCTCTTCAAGCGGATCCGCCGCCAGCGAAATGCGCAGCGTATCGCCGATCCCTTCGTTAAGCAGCAGGCCGAGGCCGATCGCCGATTTTACCGCGCCGCTACGGGCGCCGCCGGCTTCGGTGATCCCAAGATGCAGGGGCTGATCGATCTGTTTCGCCAGCAGGCGATAGGATTCCACCGCCAGGAAAACATCCGACGCCTTTACGCTGACCTTGAACTGATCGAAGTTCAGACGATCGAGATGATCGACGTGGCGCATGGCTGATTCCAGCAGCGCCTGCGGCGTAGGCTCGCCGTACTTTTCCTGCAGATCTTTTTCCAGCGAACCGGCGTTAACGCCGATACGGATAGGAATATTTTTATCACGGGCGCAGTCAACAACCATGCGAATACGCTCTTCGTTGCCGATGTTTCCCGGGTTAATACGCAGACAATCCACCCCGTACTCCGCCACTTTCAGGGCGATACGGTAGTCAAAGTGAATATCGGCGACCAGCGGTACGTTGACCTGCTGTTTGATAAGCCTGAACGCTTCCGCCGCATCCATCGTCGGAACGGAGACGCGGACGATGTCCGCGCCAACGCGCTCTAGTGCTTTGATTTGATTTACGGTCGCGGCCACATCGGTGGTGCGCGTATTGGTCATCGACTGGACGGCGATGGGGGCGCCATCGCCAATCGGCACATTCCCAACGTAAATTCGTTTCGATTTTCTACGTTGAATCGGAGCCTGGTTATGCATGAAAAATCTCCCGCGTTACCCGTCTGTTACTGCGCCGGTGATGTTTCGGCATTAAGGGTCAGACGCGCAACCTGGTTAGTTCTGATAAAACGACTCAAATCGACTGGTTTACCCAGATACTGAATCTGTACCGCAGCCGGCGCACCGATTTTCAGCTTATAAGGTGCCTGGCCGCTTAAATTCAGGTTACCGCCTTTGCGTTGCAAACCGCTGAACAGCTTCTTACCGGTTGCATCGCTGACTTCCAGCCAGCAGTCGGCAGAGAAGTTCAGGACCAGATCCTGAGCCGCAGCGGCTGCGGTCACGTTCGCCTGATCGGTTGGCAGCGGAGAGGCCGGGGCCGCAGCGCCTGCCGCGGTATCGACCTGCGCCTGAGACGGAGCAACGACGGCGTTATTATTCGCCGCAGTCGGTACGGACGCCGCTGGGGCCGGAGCCGGCGCGGTAGAGGTATCTACAGGCGCGCTGTTCGCCACGCTGTTGGCGCCGTCCGGCGCCGTGTTATCGGCACCGTTATCTAAGGGAATGTTCTGGCTGCCGCTGTCGCCCGCATTCAGCTCAGCGGTTGACTGGTCGGCCATCGTGGTAATCTCTTCCTGCTGCGCCTTATGGTCTTGCCACCACCAGGCGCCGCTCAGGCCAATCACCACAAACAGCACCAGCCAGGTGAAGCTCATCAGCCAGCCGTCGCGCTTTTTACGGCGTTTGCCCAGAGAGAAGCTCTGCATCGGCGCAACTTTAGCCGCGCGGATAGGTGCCTGTTTTGCCATCATCGGCAGCAGTTCCTCTTCCGGAATATGCACGAGACGCGCATAGGAGCGGATGTAGCCGCGCAGGAAGGTTGAAGCGAGGTCGGCTGGCGCCTTGTCGTCTTCGATATCACGAACCGTGGAAACCTTCAGGCATAAGCGCTCAGCCACCGCTTGCTGGCTGAGCCCGAGTTGTTCGCGGGCATTGCGCAGACGCGTGCCCGTAGTGTTTGCTTCTTGATGATCTTGAGTGGCTTCAGTATTCATTCGACAACTACTGGTACGTGAAATTTAAAGTTCAGCGCCGGTAAAACCCGCGCCGCGAAACATCTGCTAAACGTCAGACAAATAGTATAAGTCCGTATGGCGAACTATCACAGATACTTATCAATATTGAATTCTAAGCGGTTGTTGTGCCGCTACATACTGCCTCAAAGTCGACAAAAACGCACCGTAATTATTGGCCGAATCAGCCTATTTCGCCCACCGGTTCAACATAATTATGCAGCGCGCGTGAAATATTGCGCGCCGCACATTTATCAGATCGCTTTCACATCAATCGTTTCGCCCTGCATACGCTTGCGCAGCGTACGTTTGGTACGGTCGATAACGTCACCGGCAAGCTGTCCGCAGGCGGCATCGATATCGTCGCCGCGCGTTTTACGCACGATGGTGGTGAAGCCATAATCCATCAGCACCTTGGAGAAACGGTCGATGCGGCTGTTGGAGCTACGGCCATACGGCGCGCCCGGGAACGGGTTCCAGGGGATCAGGTTGATCTTGCACGGCGTATCCTTCAGCAGCTCCGCCAGCTCGTGCGCATGCTCGGTGCCGTCGTTGACGTGATCGAGCATCACGTATTCGATCGTCACCCGGCCCTGGTTGGCGTTGGACTTGGAAATATAGCCGCGCACCGAGTTCAGGAAGGTCTCGATGTTGTACTTTTTGTTGATCGGCACGATCTCATCGCGGATCGTATCGTTCGGCGCGTGCAGAGAGATGGCAAGCGCGACGTCTATCATATCGCCGAGCTTATCCAGCGCCGGGACAACGCCGGAAGTGGAGAGCGTTACGCGACGCTTGGAGAGACCAAAACCAAAGTCGTCGAGCATAATTTCCATCGCCGGCACGACGTTGGTCAGGTTCAGCAGCGGCTCGCCCATCCCCATCATGACCACGTTGGTGATCGGACGCTGGCCGGTAATTTTTGCCGCGCCGACGATTTTCGCCGCGCGCCAAACCTGGCCGATAATTTCTGATACCCGCAGGTTGCGGTTAAAGCCCTGCTGCGCCGTCGAACAGAATTTACACTCTAACGCACAGCCAACCTGAGAGGAGACGCACAGAGTCGCGCGATCGTCCTCCGGGATATATACCGTTTCAACGCGCTGATCGCCGACGGCAATCGCCCATTTGATCGTGCCATCGCTGGAGCGCTGCTCCTCGACGACTTCCGGCGCGCGAATTTCCGCGACTTCCTTCAGCTTGCCGCGCAGAACTTTGTTGATATCGGTCATATCATCAAAGTCATCGCTGCAGTAGTGATACATCCATTTCATCACCTGATCGGCGCGGAAGGGCTTTTCGCCCATGTTTTTGAAAAACTCGCGCAGCTGCTGACGGTTCAGATCCAGCAGGTTAATTTTGGCATCTTTGTTCGGCACCGTCAGAGCGGCGTTATCAGGCGTGACAATATGTTCAGACATAATCTATTCCGGCCTCGTTGTTACACGTTATGGCCCCAGGAGGGTTGAAAAAAAGAAGCGCCCCAATGAACGAGTGCTCGTCCAGGGGCGCTGCATTGTACAAAGTCTGGTGTATCAATACCACGTTTGCACGCGGCAATGATGAAAAAATCTGTTGCTGCGTACTTAATCCTCTATGGCTTTTCGATTGTCGAAAAGCTGAGGATCTGAATTTCCAAAGTATTTCACGTCACGGCGAGGCGGCAAGTTCGCAAATCCCCGGGAGCATAGATAGCTATGTGACCGGGGTGCGCGAATGAAGCCAACAAATCGGTGGCGTGAAAGACGCAGGAGATTAACGGGTGCGCGGGCAAACTTCGCCTTCGGCGAAGAAGAACGCGATTTCGCGGGCAGCAGATTCAACGGAGTCGGAACCGTGGGTGCCGTTCTCGGTGAAGCTGTCAGCGTAGTCAGCACGCAGGGTGCCGGCCAGCGCGTTGTCCGGGTTAGTTGCGCCCAGCAGGTCACGGTGACGCTGCACGGCATTTTCGCTTTCCAGAACGGATACGACGATCGGGCCGGAAGTCATAAACTCAACCAGACCGTCAAAGAACGGGCGACCTTCGTGCTCGGCGTAGAAACCGCGAGCCTGCTCAACGGTCAGGTGCAGCATTTTGGTGCCAACGATTTTGAACCCTGCAGCTTCGAAGCGAGAAAAGATGCCGCCAATAACGTTTTTTGCCACCGCGTTTGGTTTAATGATGGAAAAAGTACGTTCAATAGCCATGATTACCTCTAATAAAATTTTATGTTGTTGGGCATACGATCGTATGGCCTGGCGCGCATTATAATGAGCAACTCAGGCGCTGCCTATGGATGAAGGTAACATTTTGTTAAAATAAGACGAGCTTTAGCAACACAAAAAGCAGGGCCTTGCCGCCCCGACTTTATTGCAGAGTGAAATTCGCCGCCGCAACCTGCCCCGCCTCATCCATAACCACCAGCTGATAGCTATCCAGCCGCTCCAGGGTCAGGCTCGCGCCGGCCCCCGCCGCCTCCAGCGGTTCGCCGTTGAGAAACCACCAGCGTCGCCCTTCGCCGCCGGTAGTCTGCAGCGGCACCACCACCCGCGCCGCGCCGGGCAAACGCTTAATGACCGCGCCATCGCGAATGCCGGAAAGCACCAGCGGCGCGGCATCTGTGCCTGACGGCGGCGGACACTCCGCCGATGCCGGCCCCAGTCTCGCCCGACGGCGCTCGTTCGCCGGCAGCCACGGCTCCAGCGGCAGCGGCCAGACGTCGACGTTTTTCTCCACCGCGCCCGGACAGTCGGCCGCGACCCGCAGCCCGTGCTTATCTACCCATACCGGAAAACGAATGCCGCGCACGCCTTCCTGACCCGGCAACAGCAGCGTCGGCGGCTGGCTATCGTCGAGCAGCCAGGTGGCCAGCCGACGGCGGCAGTTAGCGTCGCCCGGCGGCAGGTTCTGCCCGCCGGGCCAGCAGATGGTTGCCGCCCTCACCGACGGCGGGCGCGGATCGGCAGGCAGCCCGTCGCGCCCCGCCGTCGGCCGCGCCAGCAGCATATTGTTGACCTGATTGAGCAGCGGTACCGCGCTGGCGAAGCCAAACTGCCCGACCACCGGCGTACCGTCAGGCCGCCCGGTCCAGATACCGATAAGATAGCGGGCGTTAACGCCAACCGCCCAGGCGTCGCGATAGCCGTAGCTGGTGCCGGTTTTCCACGCCAGCGGCACCACCTGAACCAGCGAATCGTCGGGGAGCGGCTGGGATTCACCGGCCAGGATGCGCCGCACTATCCACGCCGCCCCCGGCGACAGCAGCGGCCGCTCCACCAGCGGCGCGTCCGGCGTCATCCGCAGCCGCCCCGCCCTGCCGTGACGGGCAAACGCGCTATACGCCGCTACGATGTCCGCCAGCCGGGCGCCGGCGCCGCCAAGGATCAGCGACAGATTGGGCTCGGCGCCCGGCGGCAGCATCAGCGGCAGGCCGGCGTTGCGCAGCGTGGCGGCAAACCGTTTTGGCCCGTAGGCTTCAAGCACCTGCACTGCCGGCAGGTTCAGAGAGCGCACCAGCGCGTCGCTGGCGCTGACCGGGCCATGAAAGCCGCTGTCAAAGTTACCGGGCCGATAATCGCTAAACCGCCGCGGGACGTCCTGCAGTAGAGAGGCCGGATGAATCAGCCCCTCGTCCAGCGCCATGCCGTAGACAAACGGCTTCAACACGGAGCCCGGAGAACGGATCGCCGACACCATATCGATGTGCCCAAAGCGGCTGTCGTCGCTAATATCCGCCGAGCCGACCCAGCCCCGCACGCGCATATCGGTATGATCGACGACGACGATCGCCAGCGAGCTGCGCGGCGGCAGGCGCGATTTCCAGTTGAGGGCTAAATCCTCCAGCTGGCGCTGCAGCCCGGCATCGAGGGTCGTCACCACCTTGTCATCGCCGCTGCTTGCCAGCATCCGCCGGGAAAAAAGCGGCGCCAGCTGCGGCATCTGCCGGGGGAACAGCCACACCGGTTCTTCCGTGGCCTCGCGCACCGTCTTCTCCGACCACACGCCCTGGGTTTGCATACGCGCCAGCACTTTATCGCGCGCCGCCTGAGCCCGCTGCGGCCAGCGATCCGGACGCAGACGGCTCGGCGCCTGCGGCAGCACCGCCAGCAGGGCCGCTTCGCCGTAGCTGAGCCGGGCCGGAGGTTTCCCGAGGTAAGCCCAGCTGGCGGCGCCGATCCCCTGCAGCGTGCCGCCAAACGGCGCGCGGTTGAGGTACAGGGTCAGGATCTCGCTTTTCGATAAATGCCACTCCAGCTGCAGCGCGCGCCACAGCTGGCGCAGCTTGCCGCCGAAGGTTCGGGGATGAGGGTCGAGCAGGCGCGCAACCTGCATAGTCAGCGTGCTGCCGCCCGAAATGACGCGCCCGGAGGTTGCGTCCTGCCAGGCTGCGCGGGCAATGGCCAGCGGGTTTACGCCGGGGTGATCCCAGAACCAGCGGTCTTCGTACTGGATCAGGGCCTGCAGATAGCGCGGCGACACGTCATCAAGAGTCACCGGATAGCGCCAGACGCCCTGCTTGTCCGCAAAGCGCCACAGCGGCGTACCGTCCTGGGCCACCACCACCCGGGCCGGAGCCACCTCGTGCAGCGGCAGCGGCCACAGGCGATCCGCCGCCAGCAGCGCCAGCCACAGCAGGAACGGCGTCGCCGCCAGCCATCGCCAGCGGCGCCTTATCTTCACCAACCGCCGCATTTACGGAGTGACGATCAGCGGGCCGCTGGCCGTACCGGTTGCCCGCCACTGCGGAACGTACATCGATTCCACCTGCGGCTGAGGAACCTGATAGGTCCCAGGCGTCACCGCCCGCGCCAGGTAGACCAGCGTAACCGGCTGCCCTTCGTTTACCGCTACCGCGGCAACAAAGCGATCGTCGCGGAATTCGATATGCTGAATATCCGCCTGCTGCATTTGGTTGAGCAGGTTCTGCACCGCCTCTCCGTTCTCCTGCAGGCTGGCGCTGCTGTTTGCCAGGTTCTGGTTTTCCAGCTCAAGCCCCGCCGGCAGCAGATCGACGACCAGCGCATCCGGCACATTACGTTTAGCGGTAATTTCCAGCTTCACCAGCACCAGCTCGCCGCTGCGCAGCGAGCTCAGCGATTTTTGCTGCCCGCGAGTATCGAAGATCTGCCGTTCAATACCCAGCACGTTGCCCGAAGGCTGCGGGGCGCTAAGCGGATAGCCGCTGCTGTCAAGACGCAGCCAGAGCGGCTGGCTGCCGGTATTGCTGACCTGCAGCGCCGCCAGCTGGTCGCCGGTCAGGTTGCGGGTCTGCGCTTTATCCGCCGCGAGCGGCTGCGCCTGCAATGAGGTTTGAGCCTGCCAGCTGCCGGGTAAACCCTGCAGCGCGCGGCCGGCAAGGAACAGCGCGTTGCTCTCCTGAGTAGAGAGCCAGCGCTGGCCGTAGGCCTCATCAGCCAGATTGCTCAGCAGCGAGTTTTGCGCCTCCGGCAGCAGCTTATTCTCCTCCAGCAGCGCCAGCTTCAGCGCATCATCGCGCAGCGCGCTGCCGTAATCTCCCAGCCAGCGATCCCGATCCTGACGCGGCGTGCTCATCGCCAGCTTCAGCGCCTGCTCGCCGCGCGGCGCGTCGCCCATCGCTTTCAGCGCAATGCCGAGCTGCAGCAGCGGCAGGCCGGAGCGCGCCTGGTCATGGCGGGTCCAGATTTCACGTAGCGCGCCCAAGGGCGCCTTTTGCTGACGAGCCAGCACCAGAGCGGCGTAGGCCTGGGCGGCAAAGCGGCTGGCCGGCGCGTCGTCGCTGTAGCGCACGGTCATCAGCCCCGGCTCCTGCAGATAGCGCAGCAGGCGCTGGTTACCGTTATTGATAGCGTTGGCCGGCACGCTGTAGCCCTGCTCGCCCGCCCGCACAAGGAAGTCCATAGCGTAGGCGGTCAGCCAGTACTCCTCCGGCCCGTTTTTATCCCATAGCGCAAAGCCGCCGTCGTCGCGCTGCATCTGCAGCAGGCGCGCGATGCCGAGATCCACCGCCGCGCGGCGTTTTTCATCGCTGTCGCCCTCAATGCCCAGCGTTTTCAGCTGCGCCGCGCTGGTGTAGAGCGACGGGAACAATCCGCTGGCGGTCTGTTCCAGGCAGCTGTAAGGATAGGCTTTCAGCTCGCGAATATAGCGGGCCAGATTGAGCGGCGGCTTGCCGCTGAACACCAGCTGCCCCTGCAGGGTCGCCGGCGAGAAGCCGAGCGTTTGCTCCGGCGGCGCCTGCCAGCTTTCGCCGGGCTGCAGCACCACGCCAACGTTGACCGTCTGCGCCGGGAAGGCCGGACGGACGCCAATTTTCCACTGCTTTTGCAGCGGGACGAAGGTCTCGCCCGGCAGGTTCAGGCCGCTAATGGTCGCGCTGAGCTGGCCGTCGCCAAACCCCTCTTTGGCGCTAACCGGCACAAACAGGGTTCGACGCGCGCCCGGCGCCAGCTGAACCGGCGCGATTGCCGGCTGCGCAAGCTGCAGCAGGCCGCCGGCGCTAAGCGCAACGTTCAGCGTTTGCGGCCTGTCGGTCAGGTTGCTGAGATCCAGCGCCAGGCGCGTGGTATCGCCGCTGGCGAGGAAGCGCGGCGTATTCAGCTCGGCAATTACCGGCGCGGCGACCACCACTTTGTCTTCGCTGCTGCCAAAATCATCGGCGGTCCACGCCTGGGCCATCACCCGCAGCTCGCCGTTAAAATCACCGATCGGCAGCGTCACGGTTCCTTCGCCATTGTCATCGAGCGTTACCGGCCGGGCCTGCTGCGCAATAATCGTCACGTGATTGACCGGCGGCTTACCGCCGCGCTTGAGCTCGTCACCGTCGCCGCCGAAGCGCAGGCTCGCCAGTCGTCCCTGGCCCTCAATCACCTGGCCGTAGATATCGTAAATATCCGCCCCGTAGCGCTTCTGGCCAAAAAAGGCGTTCCACGGATCCGGCGTCGCGTAGTCGGTAATGTTCAGCACGCCGCTATCAACGGCCGAGAGCAGGACATTCACCTGCTTCGGCGTCTCGCCCTCTTTAACGCTGGCTTTCACTTTTACCGTCAGCGGCTGGTTGGGACGCATTTTTTCCGGCGCATCCAGCGCAAGGGTCAGGCGGCGGTTTTCATCGCCGAGCGGCAGATGCAGCAGCCCCACCGCCCGTTTCGGCGTCGCGGAGCGCGATTTGTCGCCGGGGCGAATCACCAGCGTGCTGAGATAGAGGTCATGGCGGTTCCAGGCTTTATCGACCGGGATCGACAGATCCATCCCTGCGGCCGGAACGTCAATTTCCTGCCACCACAGCGGGCCTTCGCTGGACTCGACCAGCGCATAGCCTTTGCCTGCCGCCGGCGCGGCGATATGCAGCTTGATGGTGTCACCGGGCTTGTAGGCCGGTTTATCCAGCTTCATGGTGACCCGGTCCGGGCGCGCGGCCCCCGCGCCGTCGCTGTTATCCTGCCAGCTGTAGCCGGCCCAGAAGCGCACGCTGCTGACCGCGCCCTCCGGGTCCTTCACCTCCAGCCGGTAAGAGCCCCACTCCACCGGGAAGCTGACCTTCGCCGTTTGTCCGGCCAGCAGATCCAGCGACTCTTCACCCTCCTGCAGATCTTTCTGGTCGAACTGCGACTGCCAGCCTTCGCTATCCGACCAGTTCCAGTAGTAGTCGCGGCGTTCGCGAATGAGGCGCACCTGCAGTCCGGAGACCGCTTTTTTGTCTCCGGCGGCATCGGCATAGACAATCTCGAATCCGGCGGTGCTGTTTTCATCCACCACCGGCTGCTTCACCGTGCTGTCGGTCCGGTAGTCATACACGTCTTTCAGGGTGAATTCAGGACGGATGCCCGGCAGGGCATCGGCAGGCCAGATAGCCTGCTGCACGGTGCGGGTCACGGGACGACCGCCGGACTCCAGCAGGCTGGCTTGTAAAATCACCTGCAGCGGCGAATGGCTATCCTGCCACTGGCTGGCGGTGGTCACTTCCCCGTGGCCTTTTTCGTCCAGCGTCATCTGTACTTCATCGAGGCTGCGGGAGAGGTTCTCCTCGGCAATATCGCCGAACTGGAAGCCCGGCAGCGCGGCGACCGCGTCGCGCAGCGGACGCAGGAACAGTTTCCCCTGCAGCTGGTTGCCGCTGGCAGGCGCGCCGTATAAATAGGCCCCGGCGACGGCAAAGGTCACGTCGGCATTCGGCGCAACGGCAGCCTTTTGCGCGCTCAGGTTCAGCGCCATCCGCTCGGGCATGAAGTCTTCAACGTGGAAGTCCCACTCGCGCGGCTGATTGTCGCCGGTGCTGGCGCGGATATGCCACATACCGGTGGCCGCGCCGGCGTCGAGCGGCCAGGTAAACTGATACAGGCCGTTCACCGGCTGGCTCACCAGGGAGCGGATCACCTGGCCGTCCGGCTGAACCACATCGAACTTCACCGGCTGCTCGGCCAGCGGCCTGCCGTCGCCGTCGCGCAGCAGCGCGTTGAGGATCACCGTCTCCCCCGGGCGATAGAGATCGCGAGGGCCAAACATAAAGAACTGCTTGCTAAAACCGGGGGCCCCGGAAATGGCGAACTCCGCCAGATCCAGCGCGGGCAGCTTGAGATCCAGCAGGGTGGTTTGCCCCTCTTTGCGCGCCAGCAGCAGCGCGGCGTCTTTATCGGTTTGCAGCGTCACGTGGCCCTGGCCGTCGCTTTTGGCCTGCGCCAGCGTCTGCCCTTTGGCGTTGAGCAGTTGAACCTCGATACCGGACTGCGCCGCGCCGTTTTCGAGGCTTTGGGTAAAGACGTCCAGCCGGTTATGGTAGCGATGCGCCGAGACGCCAATATCGCTGAGCGTAAACAGCGTCGCGGCGTTGCTGTAGCTGTAATGGCCCGCCTGGTTCATCACCGCCACGTAGACGCCCGGCTGCTGCAAGGGTTTGATATCCGCCAGCGGCAGCAGCAGCTTTTCCCGCGTATTGCGCGCCGGATTGAGGTCAAAACGTCCGCTGTAGACCAGGTCGGCCATTTTTAGCAGCTCGTCGGACTCCCAGTTGCTTAACGAATTCCGGTACTCCCACTGGCTGACGAAGGCGGACAGCGATTCGGGTTTGATACGGAAGAAGTTCACGTCGACGCTATCGACGTTCAGGGCCATCACCGGCAGCCCGGCCACCACTTTGCCCGGCAGCAGCGAGCCCCGGCTGGCAAAGCCGATGCTGGGGGCGACGTCGCGGGTGGCGATCGTTTTTTCAAAAGAGGTGCCGAAGGTCGCGGTATTCAGCGCGGTCAGCGTGGGGTCAACGGAGACAATCAGCTCCCGTTTCGGCTCAAGATGGCGCAGGCGCAGCTCTTTCAGGTTCGGCGCCAGCTCCCAGGCGCCGTCAACCTTCCCGCTTTTTTTATCGACAAGGTGCACGCTGCGGGAGAAATCCTGATCCGGCTGCAGCGGAACGGAGAAGGTCAGGACCAGCGTCGCCGCGCCGTCCAGCTGGACTTCCGAGGCGTCGAGCAGCGTCAGCGCCTTGCCTTTACTTTTCTCCGCCAGCTTAGCGAGCTGGGCGCCGTCCGGTTTCGCTGCGCCCTGATTATCCGCAGAAGAAGATGCGGCTGGCGCAGCGGTCTGAGTTTTGCCGCTATCGTCGCAGCCGGCAAGCGAAAGAGCGGTAAGCAGCGCCAGAGATAGCGTCGCTAAACGAAATGGTTTCATCCTTTAACCCCTTGGCCCAAACAGCCAGATACCTGTAGTGAACACATTATTATGCGTCAACGGCGGAATTACCAATTGCTTATAGTATCCGCAGCGCGCCGACGGCCTGATTTTCCCGATGATATAATTTCAGCGATAGGTTTTACCCGGCAGATGAGAATAATAACGACGGCGTATTTGCGTCCGGGCAGCGCGAAAGATTACAACAAACTTCGCACGATGAATATAAAACATATCGCAGAGCGCAATTAAAAATAAGAGAGAGTGATAATACGCAGATTTAATTATAATGTGAAAGCGCATACTTCCGCCCGGCTTAATTCTGAAATTAACATTAGCCCCCGTCTATAAATTGACAACCTGCTGGTTTTCTCTTACTTGAACGCTATACCGTGATATGTCATGCCGTCCTAACCTTCGCGGCAGCCGTCCCTTCTCATCTTCAGATGGAGAAATGGCTTCACTGCCGCTGCCCGGCCAGGCGCATGATTCACGGTATATGTTAATGCCCACGTCGGCTAAAAAACTTCTGGTGGTAGCACTGACCGCCCGTTCTGCGGAATCAATAACGGCACAACAGCCATCCGTTCCGTATTGACATATGAAATAAGTAATATGGGAATTATTTATGTCACAAATGAGCGCTCTTTTAATTATTATTTTTATTCTTTATACAGGCGATGTTATTTCGACCCGCACCAAAGCCTGGGTCCCTTCCGTCTTTGTCTGTGCGGTGCTGTTTCTGGGCGGGTACTGGACATTTTTCCCGGCCGATATTATCAGCCGGGCGGGGATCACGGCCCCCGTCGCCATCATGCTGATGTATCTGCTGATTACCAATATGGGGACCCTGCTGTCGCTGAAGGAGCTCATGCGCCAGTGGAAAACGGTGATCGTCGCGCTTGCGGGTATCGCCGGGATAACGGTGGCCGTCTTCGCGGTGAGCCTGCTGCTGTTTGACCACAACACCGCGCTGGTTACCATCCCACCGCTGGTCGGCGGGATCGTTTCATCATTGATTATGTCGCAAGGCGCTAGCAACGCCGGGCTGGTGGATCTGTCGGTGCTGGCGATTCTGATTTACGTGATGCAGGGATTCGCCGGCTATCCCCTCACCGCCATCATGCTACAACGCGAAGGAAAAGCGTTGCTTACGCGCCACCGCAGCGGCGAGCATCATCCTGATAGCGCTGAAGATGAACGGCCCCTCCTCGCCTGCGGTGAGGAAATGATGCCGCATCTGTTTAGCCGCATCCCCACCAGCTACAACAGTACCTATTTTAAATTCCTGCGCCTGGCGATGGTGGGCTGCCTGGCCTGGTTTGTCTCCGAGCTGGCAAAACCCATCGTCAGCATCAGCCCGTTCGTACTGTGCCTGTTTTTTGGCGTGGTCTTTACTTCATTGGGCTTTCTTGAAAAACATACGCTGCAAAAAGCGAACGGATTCGGCTTTGCCGTAATGGCATTGATGCTGTTTATCTTTGATACCCTGAACAAAGCCACGCCGGATATGCTGCTGCGCCTGCTTTATCCGATGGCGGTGCTCATCGCCACGGCGGTTATCGGCATGTTTATCGTTTCCTGGGCCGTAGGGAAAGCGCTCGGCGTCAGCGGCGCCATGTCGTTCGCCATCTCCCTGACCGCGCTGTACGGCTTTCCGGCGGATTACATCATCACCAACGAAGCCATTAACTCCCTCACCCAGGATGAAAAAGAACGCCAGATGCTGACTCAGCACATGCTGGGGCCAATGCTGGTCGGCGGGTTTATCTCCGTGACGATTGTTTCCGTCATCCTGGCCGGAATACTGGTGGGTTATCTGGCGCCGGTTATCGGCTGAAGTCTTTCATTTTCTACGTCCCTATGGAGTCCGTTTTATGATTAACCCCGCTATTACCGCCATCATCGCCAGAGAAGAGCAGGCGACAATCGACTTTCGCCGCGATCTACACGCCCACCCGGAGCTGCCGTGGGAGGAACGGCGAACGACGGAGCGCGTCGTGGCAGAACTGGAGAGCATCGGCATCGCCTGCCGTCGTACCGTTCCGACCGGCGTCATTGCAGACATCGCCGGCGGCAGGCCGGGCAAGACGGTCGCCCTGCGCGCCGATATGGATGCGCTGCCGGTGCAGGAGCTCAACGATCGGCTCAGCTATAAATCGCAAATCGCCGGGAAAATGCACGCCTGCGGGCATGATTCCCATACCGCAATGCTGCTCACCGCTGCCCGCGCGCTGTATGAGGTTCGCGAGCAGATGGCCGGTAACGTGCGTTTAATTTTTCAGCCCGCCGAGGAGATTGCCGAGGGGGCGAAAGCCATGATCGACCAGGGCGCGCTCGATAGCGTCGACAACATTTTTGGCATGCACATCTGGTCCGGTTCGCCTGCCGGTAAAATCTCCTGCAACGTGGGGTCGTCGTTTGCCTCCGCGGATTTACTCAAAGTCACTTTTCGCGGTCGCGGCGGTCACGGTTCAATGCCGGAGGCCTGCATCGATGCGGCGGTCGTCGCCTCCGCCTTCGTGATGAATTTGCAGGCTATCGTGGCGCGTGAAACTTCGCCGCTGGAATCCGCGGTGGTCTCTATCGGCCGAATGGATGTCGGCACCCGGTTCAACGTGATTGCCGAAAATGCCGTCCTGGACGGCACCGTGCGCTGTTTCAGCATCGAAACCCGCCAGCGCCTGGAGGCCGCAATAACGCGCTATGCGCAGCATACCGCGGCGATGTATGGTGCGACCGTTGACGTCGACTACTGCTACGGCACGCTGCCGGTGATTAACGAAGAGCACAGCGCACGGCTGGCGCAATCGGTGATCCGCGAGGCCTTCGGCGACGACGTGCTATTCAGCGAAAAGCCCACGACCGGCGGGGAGGATTTCAGCTTTTATATGCAGGATATTCCCGGCTGTTTTGCCCTGCTCGGCTCCGGCAATAAAGAGAAAGGGAGCGACTACGCCCACCATCACGGATGCTTCAATATTGATGAGCAGGTGATGAAAACCGGCGCCGGGCTGTACGCCCAGTACGCCTGGCGCTATCTGCATCAAGACCGCTTCTGATCGTTTCTCCCCGGCGTGCGCCGGGGACATATCACATTACGATATGTATTACGTGAAAATGCCTTGTCGGTAAGGGCAAAAACATCAACAATCTATCTATTGTTGATGACACGGAGATAGCCATGTCCACTTCGTTTTTTATCGCCGCCGACTGGTTAGCGGAACATATTGATGACCCGGAAATCCAGATTATCGATGCCCGAATGGCGCCGCCAGGGCAGGAAGATCGCGATTTGCACGCCGAATATCGCGCGGGTCATATTCCCAACGCCGTATTTTTCGATATTGAAGCGCTTTCCGATCGCACCAGCCCGCTGCCGCATATGATGCCGCGCGCGGAAGCCTTCGCCGTGGCGATGCGCGAGCTTGGCGTGAGCAGCGATAAGCATCTGGTGGTTTACGATGAAGGCAACCTCTTCTCGGCGCCGCGCGCCTGGTGGATGCTGCGGACCTTCGGGGTCGAAAACGTCTCTATTCTCGCCGGCGGCCTGGCCGGCTGGCAGCGCGATGAGCTGCCGCTGGAGCAGGACGATCCGCAGCTACCGGAGGGCGAATTCGACGGCCGCTTCGACCCGCTGGTGGTTAAGCGGCTGACCGACGTGCTGCTGGTGAGCCATGAAGGATCGGCCCAGATCGTCGACGCGCGTCCGGCCGGGCGCTTTAACGGACTCGTCGATGAGCCGCGTCCGGGACTGCGCCGGGGGCATATTCCCGGGGCGCTGAACGTCCCGTGGACCGAGCTGGTGATTAACGGCGAGCTGAAGACTATCGACGAGCTGAATGATATTTTCCTGCGTCAGGGCGTGGATTTTGAGCGGCCGATTATCGCCAGCTGCGGGTCCGGCGTCACGGCGGCCGTGGTGGTGCTGGCGCTGACGACGCTGGGCGTCAACGGCGTCTGCCTGTATGACGGTTCGTGGAGCGAATGGGGCGCCCGCCCGGATCTGCCGATAGAGCCGGCGCAATAAAAATAGCGGCGGGGTTAATGCCCCGCCGTCATCAGATAATGCGGTTCTGCTTGAAATCGCGCAGGAAGCTGCCCCAGCGCTTTTCATAGAATGGCGCGATATGGGCAATCATAAAGTGGCTGATGCCCTTCTCCCCTTCCACGACCTGGCAAATATCGATCGGCTCATCGCCGGGCTGCGTGTCGGTTGCCACGCTGCCGGTCGCCTGGATGACCTCTTCAATATCCCCCTCGGCCTCAATGCCGATAAGCAGATTCGCCGGCGCGTCGGCGCTGTCCTTAATCGAGCATAGAAACGCGCGCTTTACGGTTTTCAGGGATTTAAAGAGCGTGGTCAGCGAATCCACCATCTGCGCCGGCGGCTCGGCCACCTCAGACAGCAGCAGAGGCTGCCCGCCTTCCAGCACGGTTTGCGCGCTCAGAGGACCGCCATCTTCACCCAGCAGATGCTTGATTTCGTTCGGCGTAAACTCTTTTCCGGCCGGCAGTTTGGCATTGAGGAACAGCGTCTCGCCCAGCGTCATCGCCATCAGCGTACGCGCCGGCATCGCCACAAAAGACTGCTCGTCTTCGACCGCCTGCTGCAGCGCCTCCAGCGAGGTAAAAAAGGGAATGACCGAGGCGCCATCATCTTTTTCCCAGTGCTGCAGGTCTACGGCGCTCTCTTCGACAACCTTTTCACCTTCCGCCGCCGCTCCGGGCACCCAAACGGTGGACTCCAGCAGCGTACGGAAAAAAGCCGGGCGATGGCCTGGCTCAATCGCCGCCTTTTCCAGCAGCGTTTCTAATTCATTTTTAGTTTCGGACATGGCTCTCACAACATCAGAATCAGAAATCCCCCGGCCGTGGACGCGGGCCGGGGTGAGACAATCCGGGGCGCCAGCGCCCCGCCATTTTTACTCTGCGGTTAACAGATTGGCAATCGTGCGCACGCCGAGCCCCGTCGCGCCGGCTGACCACTGCTCAACGGCGGATTTACGGTAGGTCGCGGAGCAGTCGATGTGCAGCCAGCCCTGATGATAGTTCTCAACGAAATGGGAGAGGAATCCTGCCGCCGTGCTGGCGCCCGCCGGATAGGCGGCGCTGCCGGTGTTGTTCAGCTCGGCGAAGTTCGACGGCAGCTGGCCGCGGTGGAATTCCGCCAGCGGCAGACGCCAGAAGGCTTCGTTTTCCGCCTGCGCGCTCGCCAGCAGGCGAGCCGCCAGCGCGTCGTCGAAGCTGAACAGCGCGTGGTAATCGTTGCCCAGCGCGGTTTTCGCCGCTCCGGTCAGCGTCGCCGCGTCGATAATCAGCTCCGGCTTCTGCGCAGACGCATCAATTAGCCCATCCGCCAGCACCAGACGGCCTTCGGCGTCGGTGTTCATAATTTCTACGGTTTTACCGTTACGGTAGCGAATGATATCGCCAAGCTTGAAGGCGTTGCCGCTAATCAGGTTGTCAGCGCAGCACAGGTAGAGCTTCACGCGCTTATTCAGGCCGCGGGAGATCGCAAACGCCAGCGCGCCGGTGACCGTTGCCGCGCCGCCCATGTCGGACTTCATCGAATCCATAAACGCGCTCTGCTTGATGCTGTAGCCGCCGGAATCGAAGGTGATGCCTTTCCCCACCAGGCAGGCGTAGACCGGCGCATCTTTATCGCCGGTGGGGTTGTAGTCCAGCGCCAGCAGGACCGGCGGGCGCTCGGAGCCGCGTCCTACGGTATGCAGACCAAGATAGTTCTGCTCGCGCAGGTCCTCGCCTTTGGTGATGCGGTAAGAGACGTTATCGCAGCCAACGCCGCACAGCAGATCGACCGCGCGCTGGGCCAGCTGCTCCGGGCCGAGCTCTTCCGCCGGGGCGTTAATGGTGTCGCGCACCCAGTCGATAATGGCCAGACGGCTGTCCAGCTCGCGCTTTTGCGCATCATCCAGCGCCGGCCACTCAACCTGGCGGCTGCCTTTCGGCCCTTTATAGCCCGCCCAGAACGCCCACGCGCGATCGGTATTCCAGCCTTCGCCATCGAGAGCGACGTGCCTGATGCCCATCCCGTCAACTTTACGCGCCGCGCGCTGAATCAGGCCCAGGTCGTCTTTACCGTTCAGATGCAGGGTGATGCCGTCGTTGTTAATGCTGTAAGCCGCTTTTTCTCCCCAGCGCGCGTCGGCAGGTTGGGTCGTCAGCGTAATCTTCATGGCTTCGGTCATTTTATTCATCCTTATTAGCAAACGGGCCACCCTATGGCAGCCCGTTAAAATTTTTCCGCTAAATGATTCGCGTTGCAGGAAGGCGGCAAGTAAGCAAATCCCCTGGAGCATAGATAACTATGCGACTGGGGTGAGCGAACGCGGCCAACGCATCTGCAACGTGGAACATGACGCGAAAATTATTCTGCTTCGTCTAACCAGACTAGCAGAATTGCCTCCAGAATTTTTTCATTGGATGCGTTTGGATCGTCATTAAACTCTTCCAGCTCGCAAATCCACTGATGCAAATCGGTGAAGCGAACGGTTTTCGGGTCGAGATCCGGGAAGGCGTCATACAGCGCTTCGCCTATTTCGCGACTATCGGTCCATTTCAGTGCCATATCAATGCTCGCGTGCGTGGTTGATGGTGTAGCGCGGAATTTCGACGACCAGATCGTCGGCGGTCACGCGCGCCTGGCAGCTCAGACGGCTGTCGGGTTCCAGCCCCCAGGCCTTATCCAGCATATCGTCTTCATCTTCGGTACTTTCGGCCAGCGAGTCAAAACCTTCACGCACGATGCAGTGGCAGGTGGTGCAGGCGCAGGATTTTTCACAGGCGTGTTCAATCTCAATACCGCTACGCAGCGCAGCATCAAGAATGGTCTCACCGATTTTAGCTTCCACAACTACGCCATCCGGGCACAGGTCCTGATGGGGTAGAAAAACAATCTTTGGCATATTAAACCTCGTCCACGGATTGGCCTTTCAGCGCGGTACGGACCGACTGGTCCATGCGGCGTGCGGCAAATTCCTGGGTTTGTGTGTCTGTATTTTTAATGGCTTCTTTTATTGCATCGGCGTCATCGCCTGCCGCCACCGCGCGCAGCTGCGCAGCTGCGTCATCGATAGCCTGACGTTCTGCGGCGCTTAACAGCGCGGCATCGCTGGCCAGCGCGCTTTCCAGGCTTTCCAGAACGCGTGCGGCTTCGACTTTTTGCTCGGCCAGCATTCGCGCCTTGACGTCCTGCTCGGCGTGGCTCATCGAATCTTTGATCATGGTGGCGATTTCGCTGTCGCTCAGGCCGTAGGAGGGTTTCACCTGAATGGACGCTTCGACCGCGGTCGATTTCTCCATAGCGGTGACGCTCAACAGCCCGTCGGCATCGACCTGGAAAGTGACGCGAATATGCGCCCCGCCCGCCGGCATTGCCGGGATACCGCGCAGCGCAAAACGCGCCAGCGAACGGCAGTCCTGCACCAGCTCGCGCTCGCCCTGCATGACGTGGATGGACATCGCCGTCTGACCGTCTTTAAAGGTGGTGAACTCCTGGGCGCGGGCCACCGGAATGGTGGTATTGCGCGGGATCACTTTCTCCACCAGGCCGCCCATCGTTTCCAGCCCCAAAGAGAGCGGGATAACGTCGAGCAGCAGCAGCTCGCTGTCCGGCTTGTTGCCGACCAGAATATCGGCCTGAATGGCGGCGCCGATGGCGACAACTTTATCCGGGTCAATGGTGGTCAGCGGGGTACGGCCAAAAAACTCGCCGACGCGCTCGCGCACCAGCGGCACGCGGGTTGAGCCGCCCACCATCACCACTTCCAGCACCTCTTCCGCGCTCACGCCGGCGTCCTTCAACGCGCGACGACAGGCCAGCAGAGTGCGCTTAACCAGCGGAGCAATCAGCTCATTAAAGTGGCTACGGGTGATTTCGCCCTGCCAGCCACCCACGTCAACGCGGGCGGTTTCCGCTGTGCTAAGGGCAATTTTGGCCGCAATAGCCGCGTCCAGCAGCTCGCGCTGCAGGCGGTTATCGCTGCGATCGCTGAGGCCCGCCTGCTCGCGCAGATAGTCCGCCAGCAGATGGTCGAAATCGTCGCCGCCGAGCGCCGAGTCGCCGCCGGTAGCCAGAACTTCGAAGACGCCGCGGCTGAGGCGCAGAACGGAAATATCAAAGGTGCCGCCGCCGAGATCGTACACCGCGATAACCCCTTCCTGACCGGAGTCGAGACCGTAGGCAATCGCCGCCGCCGTCGGTTCGTTAAGCAGGCGAAGTACGTGCAGGCCGGCCAGACGCGCGGCGTCTTTAGTGCCCTGGCGCTGCGCATCGTCGAAATAGGCCGGCACGGTGATCACCACGCCGTCGAGCTCGCCGGCAAGGGCTTCCGTCGCGCGGGCGGACAGCGCCTTGAGGATATCGGCAGAAACGCGGACCGGATTAAGCAGACCGCCGGCGGTTTGAATCATTGGCAGACCGTTTTCGCTGGCCTGCAGCTGGTAAGGCAGATGCGGGTAGCGGGTCTGAATATCGACCAGAGAGCGGCCCATCATGCGCTTCACCGAGCTGATGGTGTTGACCGGGTCCAACGCCGCATTCTGTCGGGCGTCATAGCCGACGCTCAGGCCGGACGTTTGGTAGTTCACCACCGAAGGCAGCAGATAGCGCCCCTGGCGATCGGGCAGAGTTTCGGCCTGGCCGCTACGCACGGTGGCGACCAGTGAATTGGTGGTACCCAGGTCAATACCCGCCGCCAGACGACGCTGGTGCGGCGCGGCACTCAGGCCAGGCTCACTAATTTGTAATAAGGCCATAATTGCTTCCGAATATTAATTTACTCGTCATAATCTGTGCTGCAGCTACGTTGGCTGCATGGCGACCCGAATACGTTAGAGTGAAAAAAACTTTTCTTCGAGTTGTTCTGCTACGTTCTGAAGCTTATCGAGAAAACGCAGCTTACGCACGGTATCCGCCGCGGCCTCCCACGCTTCGCCGTCTAATTGCTCAACGACCTGCCGCTGACGGACGTCGTACATCCCCTTCACACGATGAATAAACGCGCTCAAACGCGCTTCATCCTGCGATTTTTCGATCTCATCCAGCTCTTCGCGCAGCTCCAGCTGTTCCATCAGGAACGCGGTATCGCGCACGGTGTGCTGCTCGCTGGCTAAATCGAAGCCGTGAAGCGAAAGGATGTATTCGGCGCGGGTCAGCGGATGACGCAGCGTTTGCCACGCCTGATTAATCGTCGCGGAGTGCTGCACGGAGGCGAGCTGTTCGGCGGCGCTGGCGCTGGCGAACCGGTCGGGGTGATACTGACGCTGCAAATCCTGGTACCGGACAGCCAGCTGTTCTTGCGAAAGGGTATAACTGACCGGTAACCCGAAGAGGGCAAAATAGTCCATAGTAACCTCAGGGTTAACGAGATAAAGCAAACCCCACGCACGGTACTCCGCAGTGGGGTTATATATCCGCGCCTCTCAGGACACATCTTAACCGGCGGCGTCCGCCTACTGTCGTAAGCCTATCGGGAAACGCCCGCGTGCCGCCTCGATGCTGCACCGAAATTTAGCGGATATAGTGCAGATTACACGTTGAAGCTTTCGCCGCAGCCGCACTCATCTTTGATGTTCGGGTTGGTAAACTTAAACCCTTCATTCAGGCCTTCTTTGACAAAGTCCAGCTGAGTGCCGTCGAGGAACTGCAGGCTTTTGCCGTCGATCACTACCTTGACGCCTTTATCTTCAAACACGGTGTCTTCTGCCGCCGGCTCGTCAACAAATTCCAGCACGTAGGCCATACCTGAGCATCCGGAGGTGCGAACACCTAAGCGCAGACCAAAGCCTTTGCCGCGGTTGGCCAGGAAGGTATTCACTCGCGACGCTGCGCTGTCGCTAAGAGTAATCGACATACAATAACCTCTTAATTATTTCGCTTCACGCTTGCTTTTGTAATCCGCAATCGCGGCTTTAATCGCGTCTTCCGCCAGGATAGAGCAGTGGATTTTTACCGGCGGCAGCTCCAGTTCATCGGCGATATCGGTGTTTTTGATAGCCTGAGCTTCGTCCAGAGACTTGCCCTTCACCCACTCGGTAACCAGGGAGCTTGAAGCGATAGCGGAACCGCAGCCGTAGGTCTTGAAGCGCGCGTCTTCAATGATACCTTCATTGTTGACTTTAATCTGCAGCTTCATAACGTCGCCGCACGCCGGCGCGCCGACCATGCCGCTACCGACATTTTCATCGCTGTTGTCAAAAGAGCCAACGTTGCGCGGATTCTCGTAATGATCGATAACTTTTTCGCTGTATGCCATGATGAATTCTCCTTAATACCTACCGATTAATGATGTGACCATTCAATGCTGTTCAGATCCACGCCCTGCTTGAACATTTCCCACAGCGGAGAAAGATCGCGCAGACGACCAATGGAGTTGCGAACCAGGTTGATGGTGTAGTCAATCTCTTCTTCGGTAGTAAAACGACCTAAAGAGAAACGGATAGAACTGTGCGCCAGTTCATCAGTCATGCCCAGCGCGCGGAGCACGTAGGACGGCTCAAGGCTCGCTGAGGTACAAGCGGAGCCGGAGGAAACGGCCAGGTCTTTCAGCGCCATAATCAGCGATTCGCCTTCAACATAGTTGAAGCTGACGTTGAGAATGTTCGGCGCGCCCTGGGCGAGGTCACCGTTGAGGTAAACCTCTTCCATATCTTTTACGCCTTCCCACAGACGGTTACGCAGACCGCGCAGGCGCGCCATCTCGGTTTCCATCTCTTCTTTCGCGATACGGTAAGCTTCGCCCATACCGACGATCTGGTGGACAGGCAGAGTGCCTGAACGCATGCCGCGCTCGTGACCGCCGCCGTGCATCTGCGCTTCAATACGAATACGCGGTTTGCGACGGACGTACAGCGCGCCAATGCCTTTCGGGCCATAAATTTTGTGACCGGAGAAGGACATCAGGTCAACTTTCAGCTGGCTCAGGTCGATAGGCAGTTTGCCCACGCTCTGGGTGGCGTCAACGTGATAAATGATACCGCGTGCGCGGCACATTTCGCCGATGGTTGCGATGTCCTGCACCACGCCGATTTCGTTGTTCACGTGCATGATGGAGACCACGATGGTGTCATCGCGCATGGCCGCTTCCAGCTCTTTCAGATCGATAATACCGTTGCGCTGCGGCGCCAGGTAGGTGATCTCGAAACCTTCACGCTCCAGCTGGCGACAGGTATCCAGCACGGCTTTGTGCTCGGTTTTGCTGGTGATAATGTGCTTGCCTTTTTTCTGATAAAAGTTGGCTGCACCTTTAATCGCCAGGTTGTCGGATTCCGTTGCGCCTGAGGTAAAGACGATTTCGCGCGGGTCGGCACCGACCAGCTCGGCAATCTGATTACGGGCAATATCTACCGCCTCTTCAGCCTGCCAGCCAAAACGGTGTGAACGAGAGGCCGGGTTACCAAAGGTCCCGTCCAGGGTCAGAAACTGCATCATTTTCTCGGCAACACGCGGGTCCACCGGCGTTGTTGCGGAGTAATCGAGATAAATCGGTAATTTCATTGCTCTTTAACTCCGTACATCACTCAATGCAAGGAACCAGGCGGCCGGCTTGATGTACGACCGGGTAAACGGGATGTCGCAACATCCCGGCCTGATTCGAAAATCTTTTATAATTTTTACCCTAACTGTTTTGCGATGCAGCAAGGCGGCGGGCTTGTAAGCCCCCAGAAGCTTACATCAGCAAGCGGCTGGGGTGAACAAACGCGGCCTACGCAGCAGCGCCCCGAAACAGGACGGGTAAACTACGCACGCAGTTTGACGTCGATAGCGTCCTGAGTGCGGGTATTACGCTGGGATTCATGGCTGTGCTGACGACCCGAAACATCAAGGATTTCCTGGTTGTTCACCAGTTCGCCCAGAGTGATGTTATTCAGGAAGCTGGTCAGGCGCTCGCTCAGGTCGCGCCACAGCGCGTGGGTCAGGCATTTATCGCCACCCTGGCAGCCGCCTTTACCCTGACAACGGGTGGCGTCAACGGATTCATCAACCGCGCTGATAACTTCGCCAACGGCGATGCTACCGGCTTCTTTCCCTAATAAATAACCGCCGCCTGGACCGCGTACGCTCGATACCAGACCATTTTTACGCAGGCGGGAAAACAGCTGTTCCAGATAGGAAAGCGAAATCCCCTGACGCTCAGAAATATCAGCTAACGGAACCGGGCCCGATTCAGAGTTGAGCGCGACGTCCAGCATCGCGGTCACAGCATAACGCCCTTTAGATGTCAGTCTCATGTCTTACTTAACCTCAAACTCGCCCCTGCCCGGGCTTTTTATTAATATGGGTATTGCATAGCAGGGCCAAGTCTGACATTCCCGAGTAATTTGGTCAACTATTTACTTGACTGTTTTAGTCAGGTATTTGGCTATCTGTGCCCTATCGCCCGGCGGCTGATATTCGCGACCGCACAGCGGCTCCGCGAGCGGCGGTATCAGCCGCTCAGCGCGCCCCTATGCGGCGCGGTTACTCTTTATCCTTCTGCGGCTGCTCAATCGACGCCAGCATTCCGCGCAGGATGTTCAGCTCCTGGCTTTCCGGACGCGCGCGGGTAAACAGACGACGCAGTTTGTTCATCACCTGCCCCGGATGGCTGGCGCGAATAAAGCCGGTCGCCAGCAGCGTCTGCTCGAGATGGCCGTAAAAGCGCTCTAAATCATCCACCAGCGGATACGGCGTTTCGTCCTGTTGTTCGACCTGGGGCTGTTCCTGCTCCTGCGTTGCCAGCCACGCCATCCGCACTTCATAAGCGATGACCTGCACCGCCATTGCCAGGTTCAGCGAGCTGTACTCCGGATTGGCGGCAATCGCGACGTGATAATGGCATTTCTGCAGCTCGTCGTTGGTCAGACCGACGCGCTCGCGGCCGAATACCAAAGCCACCGGGGCGTGCTGGCCTTCTGATACGCTCTTCAGGCCGCATTCGCGCGGGTCGAGCATCGGCCACGGCAAAGTACGCGAACGCGCGCTGGTTCCGACCACCAGGCTACATCCGGCCAGGGCTTCATCCAGCGTATCGACAATATGCGCATTGCCAATAACGTCGCTGGCGCCGGCCGCCAGGGCGATAGCCTGCGAGTCAGGCTTAACCAGCGGGTTAACCAACCACAGGTTAGTCAGGCCCATCGTTTTCATTGCCCGAGCCACGGAGCCCATATTGCCAGTGTGTGATGTTTCTACCAGTACGATACGAATATTTTGCAGCATTAGTGTTCTTCGGCTAAAGATTATTCACGCATGCTATCATAAAACGAAGACATAGGCAGATTTCACTGTTACTATGTGCGCCGTTTTTTCCCGTTCTTTAACATCCAGTGAGAGAGACCGATGCATCCGATGCTGAATATCGCCGTGCGCGCAGCGCGCAAGGCGGGTAATTTAATTGCCAAGCACTACGAAACCCCAGACTCCGTAGAAACCAGCCAGAAAGGCAGCAATGATTTTGTGACCAACGTCGATAAGGCAGCCGAAGCGCTGATTATTGAAACGATTCGCAAATCTTACCCGCAGCACACTATTATCACCGAAGAAAGCGGTGAGCACGTAGGTGAAGATCAGGATGTTCAATGGGTTATCGATCCACTGGATGGCACCACCAACTTCGTAAAACGTCTGCCGCACTTCTCCGTATCCATCGCCGTACGCATTAAAGGCCGTACCGAAGTCGCCGTGGTTTACGATCCGATGCGCAACGAACTATTCACCGCGACCCGCGGCCAGGGCGCTCAGCTGAACGGCTATCGTCTGCGCGGCAGCACCGCTCGCGATCTGGATGGCACGATTATCGCCACCGGCTTCCCGTTCAAAGCGAAACAGCACGCCACCTCTTACATGAATATTCTGGGCAAAATGTTTACCGAATGCGCTGACTTCCGCCGCACAGGTTCTGCTGCCCTGGATCTGGCCTACGTTGCCGCAGGCCGCGTCGATGGCTACTTCGAGATCGCGCTGAAGCCTTGGGATTTCGCCGCCGGCGAGCTGATCGCTCGTGAAGCGGGCGCTATCGTTTGCGACTTCACCGGTGGCCATAACTACCTGCACAGCGGCAACATCGTTGCCGGCAACCCGCGCGTAGTTAAAGCGATGCTGGCCAACATGCGTGAAGAGCTGAGCGAAGCGCTGAAGCGTTAATCTCTCTCACCTCATCCCGGCCCGCCCGGGATGAGGATATCACTCAAAACGGCCGCAGCCCGCCGCCGCCCGGCACCGCGCTGCTCCACATCACCACCGCCGCCGCCACTAAAATGACGCCGCCGGACAGCGCCAGCGTCGACCAGCCAACCTGCTGCCAGAGAGGCGGCGTTTTATTCCCGCTAAGCCTGACGGCCAGCTGACGGAAGCCGTGCACCAGCAGCGCCAGCCCGCTGATGGTCAGCGAGGTTCCCGCCGCCATTGCCAGCGCCGCCGCCATTCCCCAGCTAAATACGCCAATCACCTTACTGAACAGCAGGACCATGATCGCCCCTGAGCAGGGACGCATGCCCATCGACAGAACGATGACCAGCCGCGCGCGCCAGTCATCGCCGCTTTGCAGCTGTTCCGGCACCGGCATATGCTGATGCCCGCAGCCGCAGTGCGCATGATGAACGTGATGCGGCGTAAAGGCGGTAAACGTTGGCCGACGCAGCAGCCCGCGCAGCTTTTTCAGCGCCCGCCAGCACAGCAGCAGGCCCAGCGCGCCGACCAGCAGATAGCTCCCCTTCTCCAGCCAAAAGCTGCTGAGATGAAGCTGCCTTGCCGGCAGCTGCAGCAGGGTCAGCACCACCACCACCAGCACGATCGCCACCACTCCCTGCAGGAGCGAGGCGGCCAGCGTCAGCGCAATGCTCGACCTGAGCTTCGCGGGATGCGTCGCCAGCCAGGTGCTAATCACAATCTTGCCGTGCCCCGGCCCCAGCGCGTGCAGTACGCCGTAGATAAAGCTAAACGTCAGCAGCGAAAGCCCCGCCGCTCGCGGATTTTCCGCCACCGCTTTAAGCAGGCCGCTTAGCTCGAAATTTAACGCCCGCTGCCAGATAGCGCTTTGCCGCATCACCTCCGGCCAGGCCTGCCACAGCCAGACGCCCGCGCCCAACGCCAGCGCTAAAAACAGCGCCAGCGGCCACAGCTGACGCAGGCGGGAAGCCCGGGAGGGAGTTGAAAATACTACCGACATGTCAGCGTCACCTTCTGAGCAAAATAGGTTCCGAGCGCCATATCTTCCGGCGGCGCGTCGGCTTTATCGAGCGATTGCGCAAAGGCCGTCATTTTATCATTCGGCTTTGGCGTCACGACCGTCACTTTACACCCCGCGCGCAGCGCCGCAGGCAGAGTGACATCGCCCGGCTTCTCATAGAACATATCGACGTAATAGGTGGGGTCGTAGGTCGAAAGCGTCAGGGTTTGGCCCGCCAGAGGCTGCGGTTTAGCCAGCGGCAGAGTAAAGGTCAGTACCGCCTGATGCCCGTCACGTTCAAGACCGTAGCCGTCGGGGCGATTGTCAAACTTCACGTGCTGGCCGTTATGCCAAAGCTCGCTGAAGTAGTGCTGCCCGAGGACGTTCGCCATCACTTCCGCCGCCAGCTTTTTCCAGACTTCATCTCCCGGCTTTGCGCTTCCGGCATCGTAAAGCAGGTCTGAGGAGGTGATCTCATCCATCGTCCAGCGCATTTTAAAACCGGTGAGCTGTCCGTTATCGGCGACCACCTCCGTCCGCAGGCTGATAAAGCTATGCGGATGCGCTAGCACGCTAAATGATAAAACCATGAAAAATGCCGCACAGGTGCATTGTTTCACTCTCTTCATCCGTTCCTCGCGTGAAAAATTCTGTGAACCTATCCAGCAATCCTGACGTAAAGACGCCAGCCTGCCCAGATCTCTGTTCATCCATTGGCTATTCTTAGCAAAAATCCTAACTGGAACTTACCAGATGATGACAGTGATTGAACCACCATCTGCGCTTTCCAGTCCACAGCGCCGTAACCAGGTCCTGCTGATGTTTTATCTGCCCGGGCAGCCGGTGACCCCCGAGCGGCTTAGCGCTATCAACCTGGTTGATGAGGCCACGGCCCGGCAAGATATCGCGGAGACGGGACGTGAAATTCAGCGTTACCACCGCCTGACCCTCGCGTCGCAGGTGGACGGCAGCTATCGGATTGAAGGCGCCGCAATCGATCAACGCCTGTGCTTACTGCACGGCTTACGCCGGGCGCTGCGCCTGTGTCCGCATTTTATCAGCCACCATTTTACCCCAGCATTAAAAACGCAGCTTAAACTGCAGGGCGTTGCGCGCACCTTATACGACGACACCAATCTGCAGGCGCTGGTCAACCGCTGCGCCCGGACGCTTAACCGCCAGTTTGACTGCCGGGACATTCATTTCCTGCGTCTGTATCTGCAGTACTGCCTGCTTCAGCATCATCTCGGGCTGACGCCGGCCTTTACCGAACAGCAGCAGCGCTGGACGCAGGAGGCGGCGGAGTCGATTCTCGCCGCTGAGATTATCCGTCACTGGCAGCGTCGGGTCACCACCGCGCCGCACCCGGGCGAGCAGCTCTTTCTGACCCTGCTGTTCATGCTGCTCAAAACCCCCGATCCTATCCGCGATGGCCACCAGCAGGACCGGCGCCTGCACCTGGCTATCTCCGGGCTGATCCACCGTTTTCAGGATCTATCGGGCCGCCCGTTTAGCGACGATCAGGGGCTGAGCGATCAGCTCTATATTCATCTCTCCCAGGCGCTGAACCGCAGCGTGTTCGCTATCGGCATCGATAATGCGCTACCGGAAGAGATGAACCGCCTCTATCCGCGCCTGATGCGCACCACAAAAACGGCGCTGGAGGAGTTCGAAAGCGCCTACAGGGTCCGTTTTAATCAGGAAGAAGTGGGGCTGATTGCGGTGATTTTTGGCGCATGGCTGATGCAGAAAAGCGAGCTGCACGAGAAGCAGGTGGTGCTGCTCACCCACGACAATCCCGACCTTGAGCAGGCTCTTGAGCTGCAGCTGCGCGAGCTGACCCTGCTGCCGCTCAATATCAAATATCAAAACGTTCACGCCTTTCAAAAGGAAGGCGCGCCGAAGGGCGTGGCGCTGGTCGTGACCCCTTATGCTACGGCGCTACCGCTGTTTTCGCCGCCGCTGTTTCACGCTGAGGAGATGTTCAGCGATCACCAGCGGCAGCATATTTGTAAAATGCTCGAGGACTAGGCCACCGCCTTCGGCCGCAGAACCAGCGCCGGCAAGGCTACCAGCGCCATCACCCAGAAAACGCCCTGGTGCAGATGCTGATAGAGGAAGCCGGCAAATACCGTCATCACCGCAATGCTGCCCCCCATTGCGACCGCGGAGTAGACCGCCTGCAGACGAATCACCTCGCTGCCCTGACGCGCCGAAATATAGCGCATCGCCGCCAGGTGACATACCGTAAAGGTGCCGCAGTGCAGGATCTGCGCGACGATTAGCCACGGCAGCGCCGTGGTCCAGCCCATCAGGGTCCAGCGAATCAGCCCGCAAACGGCGGAAAGCAGCAGTAAATCGCGCGCGCTAAAGCGGCTAAATACTTTTTTGCTCAGCGCAAAGATAACCACCTCCGCGACCACCCCTAGCGACCAGAGATAGCCGATCGCCGAAGCGGAATAGCCCGCCTCCTGCCAGTAAATCGCGCTGAAACCATAGTAGGCGGCATGCGCGCCCTGCAGCAGGCAGACGCAGGCGAGGAAGCGCCAGCTTTGGCGCACCAGCTTCAGCCATGCCGGAAGTCCGGCCGTCTGCTGGTGGCGAACTTCCCCCTGCGGCATCACCGAGGGTTTAAGCAGCATGCCCAGCAGCATTGAAGCGATACCGAGGCTTAGCAGCACCAGGATCGCCCGATAATCAAACAGGCTGACCAGCTTGCCGGTCAGCGCGGAGCCGATAACAAACGCCACCGATCCCCACAGGCGCACGCGCCCGTAGTCCATAGTTATCTGCTTTTGCCAGGTATTCGCCAGCGCATCGGTCAGCGGTACCAGCGGAGAGAAGAACAGATTGAAGCCGACCATCACCACCATCAGCCAGGCCACGCGGCTATCGGCCCAAAAGCCAAGAACAAACAGCAGCGCCAGCAGCGCCAGGACACGCAGGGCGGAAATTAGCCGGGAGGGATCGCTCACCCGCGGCGCAATCAGCAGGCTGCCGAGAAAACGAGCCACCAGCCCGGCGCCGAGCAGCACGCCGATGGTTTCCGGCGTCAGCCCTGCGCCTGCCAGCCAGACGCTCCAGAACGGCAGGAAGATGCCGTAGCTAAAGAAGTAGGTAAAGTAACTAAGCGCCAGCCAGCGCGTGGAGTGCAAGACCATGATTTCCTCCCGAATGGAGGCGACAGTCTGGCGATAAACCCGCAAAGCCGCAAGGTGAAGTTGTACCTGCCCGTCTCCGGGCAGGTCGGGCTTAAACCGGACTGACTTTCAGCACCATTTTTTGCCTCATGCTTTCACCGCGTGAAAGCAGGGTTAATTGACCAAATCCCGGACGATGATGATCGTCAGGCGCGTGGCTCATTGGCTCAAAACAGAAGAAATCAAATTTATAGCCTTTATCAAACGCCGGATCGGAAACAAAAACAAAATAGCATGGAGCCGGAGGCTCGGTGGTCATGGAGAGTTGATACCCCAGCACAGGCTGCCGGATCGTCGCGATACCATCCCAGCCGGAGAAGCCATTATTTACCCAGCGCTGGGGGAGCGGCGCGGGCTGATTGAAATCCAGCTCCTGCGGTAAACTCTCCTGATGCTCTCCGGTTAGCCAACCTTCTATCTCCAGCCAGTAGCCGGTGGTCTGCGCCTGCACCCGCGTGTCATGCGACAGCGGTAAGTACGGATGCCAGCCCAGACCGAACGGCAGCGTGTCGCCATCATTCGTCACGCTCAGTTCCACCTCAACGCCGCTTTCGCTTAAGGTAAAGCGCTGCTGCGCGGTGTACTGATAGACGCCCTGGCGGTGGACATACTCTAACCTAAGCTGCGAGGGCGATTGCTCCTCACAGCACCAGCTATTCAGCCAGCCGTCACCGTGAAGATAGTGGCGATCCCACTCAACGTTCGGCGCCAGCCGATGCTCTCCTGCCGGCGAAGAAAACTGATTGCCGCTCACCCGATTGCCAAACGGCACCAGTGGAAAGCAAGAGGACTCCACCGCCACGCCGCTATTCAGACCCGGACGCAGCACCGGGATCGTTTTTCCCTGATGCTGCCACCATAGCCCCTCGATCGCGCCGCCGCGATCCGCAACCTGTAGCCGCAGCTGGCCGTTATCCAGTGTAAAAAGCGTCATCAGAGCTCCTTAATCGGGAAAATTAATCACCACTTTGCCACATTTACCGCTGGCCATGAGCGCGTAGGCCTCCCCCGCCTGAGCAAGCGAAAAACGATGGGTAATCGCGCTATGCGGCCACAGCTTCCAGTCGGTCAGATCGCGGGCGCACTTCTCCATATGGAACAAACTGGTCACCCAGGAGCCGATAATACGCCGCTGGTGATGCATCAGATCGGCGCTGACCTCAAACTCAACCTTCCCCGTTTCACCGATGTACACCACTCTTCCCCAATCCGCCGTAGACTGTAGCGCCAGCAGACGCCCCGCGGCATTGCCAGAACAATCCAGCGCCACATCCGCCCCGCCGTGCGTCAGTTCGGCAATCCGCGCCGGGAGGTTTTCCGTTGTCGCCAGGAAGCCATTATCCATCACCCCCAACTGTTTTGCCGTCGCCAGGCGCTCGGGCAGCATATCGACGCCGATAACGCGTTTCGCACCACGTCCTTTAGCCAGCATCATCGCCATCATGCCAACGGGCCCTAACCCGACAACCAGAACGTTGTCGCTGCCGGAAACCTCGCCGCGCAAAATACCTTCGTAGGCTGTCCCTACTCCGCAGCTAATAAACGCGCCATCTTCGTAACTAAGCGCATCAGGCAGATGAATCAGGTCCTTTTCCTCCGCCAGCAAATATTCCGCATGGCCGCCATCGCGCTGCCAGCCATAGGCCGCTTTGCCCTTTCCGGTACAGGAGATCGGAAAACCGCGACGGCAGTTGGAGCAAAAGCCGCAGCCGGAAATATGATAAACCAGCACCCGATCGCCCTCTTTAAAATGCCGGCAACCGGCCCCCGTAGCCATAATTTGTCCGCAGGGTTCATGACCATTAATAAAACCTTGATACAGTGGTTTATCCGGCGCGGCGGCGGTACCGCGATGCTGATGATAAATATAATGGACATCGCTACCGCAAATTCCTGAGGATTTCATTTTAATCAGGACCTGATTAATCCCCGGGGTTGGTACAGATACTTCGCGCAGCTCAACGCTTGAGTTCCCCGGTAAAAAAGCAGCCAACATTGTTTTCATAATTCCCTCTATACAAATTAATGAATATTAATGTTTAAGTTTACTGTTACGTTGGGTCAGCAATATATTCGCCAGGACAGCTACTACGATAATTAATCCGCGAACAACCTGCTGGAAAAATGAGTTAATGCCCAGAAGCACCAGCCCATTACCAATAAGGGTAATAACCAGTACGCCTAATAATGTGCCGAATAGCGAACCGCGGCCACCGGACAGCGCGGTACCGCCGACCACCACCGCAGCGATAACGTCAAACTCGAGGCCATTGGCGGCGCCCGCATTGCCCGATCCAAGCCGCGCTGCCAGCAAAATACCGGTAATCGCGGCCAGCAAGCCTGAAAGCGTAAAAATCAAAATACGCACCCGCCTGACGTTAATCCCGCAGAGCTGCGCTGCCGTTGCGTTACCACCAGTGGCAAACACCGAGCGGCCAAAGGCGGTTTTGCGGCTGATAAAGACAAAGATGACGAACAGAATCAGCATAATTAATGCCGAAACGGGAATGCCAAAGAGCTGTCCACCAAGCCAGTCAAGGACCTCATTTTCATCAATGGGTACCGGCAGCGCATTGGTCATGAATAGTCCCATGCCGCGTAATGCGCTCCATAAACCTAAGGTCGCGACAAAGCTGGGCACGCTGAATACGCCGCGTAATACGCCGGCGAGAGTTCCTAACGCGGCGCCGAGAATTAACACCAGCAGGCAGGCAATGCTAAGCGGCACCTGGAACTGCAACAGGAAGGCCAGGCACACCGAGATAAATGCCACCATCGGACCGACGCTGACATCAATCTCGCCGGAGATAATAATAAGCGTCATGGCCCATGCAGCAATACCAATCGTCGCCGCATCGCGCAACACGTTCATTTGATTGTTTAAAGAAATAAATCCCGGTGCGTTAAATGAAAACACCAGATACAAAATAGCGATCACCACCAGCAGGCCAATTTCATTAATATGGCGACTGATAAATTGCTTAGGTGCGGCATTTTTGCCTTGCGGCAGCGTTAATGATGAGGCAGACATCTGTTAATTCCTCAATAAACGTTATGGCTAATGCGTGGATAGAATTGCCGACATTAATTCATCGACATTAACGGGAGCTAAAAACTCACGGGTAAATTCGCCATTTTGCAGCAGTAAAATACGATCGCATACTAAAGGCAGCTCCTCTACTTCGCTGGAAATGAATACGACGCTTTTCCCTTCAGCCGCGAGCTCCCTCACAATACGATAAATCTGCTGCTTAGCTTCGATATCAACTCCGCGCGTGGGCTCATCAAGAAGCAAAATTTCGCTTCCGGCGTAAACCCAGCGGCCAATCACTACTTTTTGCTGATTGCCGCCCGATAGCGTCCCGATTGCGGTCTCCGTATTCGCCGCCTTGACCGTCATTCGACTCATGACTGCGGCGGTCAACTGCTGAATCCTCTGCCAGTTCAGTATGCCGCGCCGACTAACTTTGTGCCGGTTGGTCATCACCGTATTTTCATCCACGCCCAGAAGCGGAATGATGCCCGCCTCCTTTCGGTTTTCCGGGGTGTAGCCCACTCCGCTCTTGAGCATCGAGGTATACCGTGGGCGCGAAATGTGCGTACCGTTCAGCGTGATTTCCCCCTCTGCAAACGTTTCTAAACCGATAATGGCCTTGAGTAGTTCGCTACGACCCGATCCCAGCAGCCCGGCAATGCCCAATACTTCGCCACGGTGCAGTATAAAATTAATATGCTGAAGCTTGGGGGGATGGCGCAGCCGGGCCACCTGCAGCACCGGAGTTGTCAGCGCGATTTCAGATTTAACCAGAGGAAGATCGATATGCTCTCTTCCTAGCATCAGAGATACGATTTCCTGGGTTGTCGTACTCTCCAGCGTGACATCGCCTGCCACCTGACCATCGCGCATGATGGTGGCGCAAGAGGCGATGCGGCGAATCTCCTCCATTCGATGACTGACATAGATCACGGCAACGCCGAGAGCCGACATTCGCTTCACCGCGTTGATTACCAACTCGACCTCCGCATTGGCCAGCGAACTGGTCGGCTCATCAAGAATCACTACCTGCGGCTGACCTTTCATCACGCGGGCGATTTCAACCAGCTGCTTTTGAGCCGGGCTAAGCGTGTCGACCAGCGCATCTGGCGGGACATCAACGCCAAGGGCGGTCAATGCCTCCCTGGCCTGGCAGGCCATGATGCTTTGGTCAATCATGCCATTGCGGCGCGGCCACTGGCCAAGGCACAGGTTCTCCGCCACCGTTAATCCCTCAACCAGGCTTAACTCCTGGTATACGGCTCTGACTCCCAGCTCCGCTGCCCGACGGGTTAGCGTTGTATCGTTACCTTCGAGACGCGTGCCTGCCAGCCAAATCTCGCCGCTATCCGGGCTTTCACTTCCGGTCAGCATGCGGATTAAGGTGGACTTCCCCGCGCCATTTTTCCCCAATAACGCCCGAACCTCACCTTTTGATAGCGTAAAATCAACGTTATCCAGCGCTACTACGCCAGGATAACGCTTATTTCCCCCTAAGATCTGTGCCACCGGCACCGCCGTTTTTTCTGTTGCCATCATCGGGTCTTTACCTCAGTTATTCGACAGGGGAATTAAGGCAAACCATCGACATGCGTAGCCAGCCACTGCTTACCGTCTTCAGATTTGGTATAGGTATCGATAGCGACCGGGATAATCTTATTTGCTGGTGGGGTTTTATTAATCACATTCAGGGTTTGCGCGAAAACAGCGTTACCCATCTTCTTGCCGGAAATGTCCACCACCGCTTTTAGCACCTGGTGGCTGTTTAACTCCTGGGCAATTTCGGTGGTCATATCGGAACCAAATACGGCAATTTTATCGGCCTTATTTTGGTTACGGACCGCTTTTACCGCCCCCAGCGTTGCACCGCCAGACTCTCCCATAATGGCGTCCAGTTCAGGCGCAGAGATAATCAGTTTCTCGCCAACCGAAATAGCCTTATCCAGAACGGTTCCCTCCTGATTCGCGACAATCTGCATATCCGGAACCCGCGCCTTCAGCGCGGCTTCAAAACCTTTGCGTCGCTGTACGCACACTTCAAATGCTTCACAGTTGATGACCGCAATTTTCGGTGCGCTAATTTTGTTGGCAATAAAATAATCCGCCGCCGCATCTCCAAGCTTTTTGCCAAACTCAAGCGGGTCGCCGACCAGATAGGCAGAGACATATTTGTCGACGCCTTTCTCATTAATGCAGGTGTTGTAGCAAATCACCGGAATACCGGCTTCATTAGCCCGACGAACTGCGCGGCTGCTGCCATTTTCTGAAACGGCGGAAAGAATGATTGCGTCCACGTTACGCGCGACCAGCGTATCGATAAATGAACTCTCTTTAGAAATATCGCCCTGAGCGTTGGTTTCAATCAGCTGGATTTTCGCATCTGTACTTTTTGCCGCATCCTGGACACCCTGCCGCACGCCGGCGTAATAGCCCTGAGTATCGAGGTAGATAGCACCAACGGTAATATCTTTTACTGCGCTATAGCCGGGGAATGAAATACTCAACGACGTTAACAGTAAACATAAAAAAAATGAGACTGCCTTATTTTTAGACATACGTGCCTCCTGTAGGGTCAGGCATTTATTGTTGTTTGGCTTCTGCGGCAGGTGGGCCTGCTGCAGAACGATTTCACATATTCTAAACATCTCGAGGAGAGCGGCGGGTCAGACCGCTCAAAAATTACAGTAAACTCTCTTTAGTTAATGAGGTGCAGCACAAACGGCAGCGTTTTCCGGAATAACGCCGCTTTAGCCCAGGCTGGGTTTAGCGCTTCCAGCTCAGACAGCGCCTGTTCATACCTCGATCCGCCGCCTAATCCCGCAGTCGCCAGAACTCGCACCAAAAAACACTTCTCCTGATGTTGCTTTTGGATATCGGCATACAGCGCCAGCAGGTCAGGCTGCGACACAGCGAAGAAGTCGGCCTCTATCTGTGCCGTTTCCATATGCTCAGCCCACTGCAACATTTCAGTGAAAAGACGTTCGCTGCTCAGACGATCGCCGAGCATCCGCAAAGCCACGCCTTGCCAGAAGAGATAGTCCACCGGCTGATCGTTGTAGTAGCTATGAATATTGATCGTCCGATCGCCTGACGCCGCCTTGCGGAAACACTCAAGCGCGCGTTCTTCCATGCCCTGCTGCCTGGTGCAAATACCCAGCCAGAACCAGATATCGTTATCCGTCTGTCCCGGGAGACGCCCTTCGCTCAGGTTTTCCGGATAGCGCAGCGCCGATAGCAGCAGCGCCTCCGCCTGCTGCGGCTGCGGCTGGAGATACTGCCAGGCACGTAATAACTGGTTGATAACAAACTGGCTGGTCACTTTACCTTCGCCGCCTTCCCAGGGGTGGAATTTACGCGAAGTAAGCACATTTGCCGCCTGCTCAACGTTGCCCGCCAGGTGCCACAGATGGAGCAGCTCAGCCGTTAAATCATCGCGTTTCAAGGCGGTTGCGAGATTGGCCTCCAGCCGGGCAAGGCGTTTTTCCGGCGCTACCGCGGTCAGCTTATCCAGCAGATCGCGTTCAAAAAGCAGACGAGCATCCTGCGGCTGCTGGGCGCAGGCTTTATCCAGATACTCTGCCGCCAGGCGGGCATCACTCTGTTTATTCCATGCATGAATCGCCAGCCCTCGCCAGGCATCGGCAAAATCAGGAGCCATTTCAACGCAGCGATACCACAGCTGCGTCGCTTTCTCATAGTTACGCCGGCTATAGTGGAAACAGGCGAGCAGATGCTGAGCAAAATAGCACTCAGGTATATTCTCCAGCGCAGCCACTTCCACCAGCAGATTGGGAAAACGCACGAAGTCAGCGAACACTTCGCGTGCGCGGTTGATCAGCGCGATGCGCTCGTTACCTTCAGCCAGACTGGCCTGTAAATAGAGCGGCAGCGCTTTTTGACAGTTAAGCGCCGTCAGTACGGCTTTCGCCCGCGCCGCCATTCCCCAGCTCAACAGCAGCCCGGCCGTCAGCAGTGCGTTAATATCCCGCGACTGGCATACGGCGAACCATCGCGCCGTATCCGCTTCAGCCTCTGATATTGTTGCGTTGAGCCACCACAGGGTGGGATTCAGCGGATAGTCGCCCAGCAGCTTTTCAATCTGCTGTAAGGCCTGACTGCGACGGCCGGTGAGATGCAGCAAGAGGGTTTCCAGCGACAGGACATCCTGGTTGGTGGGACACGCCAGCAGGCTCTGCCGGCAAAATGCCAGCGCATCATGGTAGCGCTCGCTGCGCGTCGCCAGCCGGGCAAGTCCGTAATATCCCCCGGCCTTACTATTGCCGCTCCACACCGCGCGCCAAAAATCCTCCTGCGCATCATGCCACTGCTGTAAACGCTCTCTCGCACTGGCACGAATCAAACTTGCCTGCCCACACTGCGGATTTTTGTTTAACCGATGCGCGCGCGACAATGCCCGGCTCGCATACTCGATGGTTTGCGAGTAATCAGCGCGATTGTATTCCAGCATCGCCAGCGCCAGATTGCAGCGGTAGTCCTGCGGGTCCAGCTCAATTCCCCGCAGGTAATAATCAAACGGTGAGCGACTGGCGTGGTGATACTGCTCCAGATGCTGGCCGATAAACCACGCCTCATCCACGCTGCTTATTGCTCCGGCGCTTAAGGGGGTAACAGCCACTTCAGGCAGCGGCAACTCCTGTGGCTGATGCTCCTGATAGCGCAAAACGCACCTGCCGTGACGGTCCAGCAGCTCCATCGTCAGACGAGATGGGTCAATACCGGCTAAGGCTCCCTGAACGGCAGCGCATGGCGTCAGCTCAATCATTTCATCAAGCAGCGGCTGCGGGTTGCCCTCCTCGCGAACCGTAAGCCGGTGGGCGACCAGAGGCGAAATAGCATATACGCCCCATATAATGTTGTCCTCTTCGCGTTGCAGTTTGATCACCGCATCGCGCGAAGCGTTCTGTACCATGCCCAGCGAATGGTAAGGCAGGAAGTATTGTTCGAAGCGCTTTTCTTCAAACGGATCGAGCCAGGTAAAATCCGGTTGGTTATCGGCAAAAATGCCGGTCATCAGCTCGATGTAAGGACCATTATCATCTGTCAGATTTCTGTCCCACGCCTGACCAAACTCGCTGTAACCCCAGCTCCACTGTTTTTTCCCTGGCGCAATGTGATGATCCGCGACGTGCAGCAGCCCACCATCTTCATCGTGGCACCAGGCGCCGACGAAATCGTACTCTGACTTTTCCGCCATATAGGAGGTCGGTACCGGGACATTTTTATAGCGCGAGATGTCGACGCCGGCCGAATAGTCCACCTTGTAATAGGTGCCGGTAGCAATCGGAAACGCTGAAACCGCGCGCTTGCCGTGATCAAATACCGCAGTCACATCCGGCGGGAATACGCTTTGATGTCCATCGCCCCCCTTAACCGCAGGGTTCGCCCACCACAAGAAATGGCGCGGCGTGGCGTTGCTGTTGTAGACCCGGCTACCAATCTCTAATGCCGCGCGCTGCGGACGCAGAGTAAACCCGGTCATCACCTGCAACCCATGCATCGGCTCCGTCTCGCCAACCCAAACGGTTTTTGAGCCATCGTCATTTTCGCTAATCGTAAAATCAACCGGCATATAGGTGGTGGGACGGTGGTGCTGCGGCCAGTTAAACTCAATCCCCCCGGAGATCCACGGGCCAAGCAGGCCAACCAGCGCGGGCTTGATGACATCATTGTGATAAACGAAATCACGCTGTCTGACCTTATCCCACGCTCGGTGCACCCGGCCTCCCAGCTCGGGCAGAATCATAATTTTGATGTAATCATTTTCCAGCCACACCGCCTGCCAGGCCTTTAGCGTTTTTTCCTCACTCAGCGTATCCGTCACGCCATAGGGATACACCGCCCCGGAAGACCCTTGATAAACCCGATTTTCCAGAAACATGGGATGAACGTCCTGAGCCCCCGTTTCATAGGTTGGAATATGTACCGTTTCCTGCCAAACGTTTACTGAACTCATAATGCCCTCAAAGTTAACAAGACATACTGAAGTGAAATAATGAGAACAGTTTAATAGACAGAATCAGCGCATTTACGCACAATAATCACGCAATTTAGTTAACAAGGTTTAGTTTATGAAAGCCTGCATTAACAATCAGCAAATCCGCCATTACAACAAGGGCGTGCTGCTGGAGTATCTGTACCGTAAGAAACGGGCCAGTAAATCGGCGCTCGCACGGCTGGCACAAATCTCGATCCCCGCGGTCAGCAATATCCTCCAGGAGCTGGAAGAAGAAGGACGCGTGGTCAACGTGCAGGACGACCGCCTCGCCCGCGGCCATAGCAGCGGCGCCTGGCTTATTGCGCCCGACGGCGACTGGACCCTGTGTATGAACATCACGCCCACCAGTATCGAGTGTCAGCTTGGAAACGCCTGCCTGAGTGCGAAAGGCGATGTCGAATACCACGCCATTGACGCCCCAACGCCTCAGGCATTACTGGCAGCGATTGAGAAATGCTGGCATCAGTACCGTAAAAACTGGCCCAGGCATAAAATCAATCTGGCGCTGGCGGTTCACGGGCAGGTTGATGCGGGAACGGGAGTATCACAGACCATGCCGCAGGCTCCCTGGAAGCAACCCGTGGAGATGAAATATCTGCTGGAAGAAAAGCTCAACGTTCGCGTAATGGTCGATAACGACTGCGTCATGCTGGCACTGGCGGAGAAATGGCAAAATGACGGGCAGTATCGGGACTTCTGCGTTATCAACGTCGATTACGGTATTGGCTCCTCCTTTGTTATCAACGACCAGGTCTGGCGCGGTAGCCTTTATGGCAGCGGCCAGATTGGCCACACCATTATCAATCCTGATGGCGTTGCCTGCGACTGCGGACGCTATGGCTGCCTGGAGACCGTGGCCTCCCTCAGCGCGTTGAAAAAGCAGGCGCGGATATGGCTTAAAACGCAGCCCGATCTAGCGGATAATCCGGAAGCTCTGACCATCGATGCCCTGATCGAAAAATGGCAGCAGGGTGATTCTCGCCTTCATACGTGGGTGGAAGACTCCGCAAACGCCATCGGGCTCAGCCTCTACAACTTCCTGAATATATTAAATATAAACAATATATTATTGTACGGTCGCAGTTGCGGCTTTGGCGAGGAGTGGCTGAATACCATCATCAGGCAGATCGGGTTTAATCCTTTTGATCATCGGGATGCCCCTCGCACTCGCGCTACCCAAATCGGCTTCGGCCAGCTAACCCGAGCGCAGCAGCTGATGGGCATCGGCTATCTGTACATTGAGGAGCAGCTACAAACGCTGCGCTAATCCTGGGCGGCGCGTGGCGGGGAGCAAAATTGTGTATTACGTTTAAATAACTCGTCTTTCATAAGGTGCTGGTTATGAACGCATTACGCTATTTTGATTTTGGTTCCTCGCGCCACGTACTGCTGCTGATTGCGCGTATTGCCGTCGTGCTGCTGTTTATCATCTTTGGCTACCCCAAACTGCTGGGCTTTAGCGGCACCGTGCAGTATATGGCGTCATCCGGCGCGCCGCTGCCGACGCTGGCGGCCGTTATCGCCATCGTGATGGAGGTCCCGGCGGCGATCCTGATTATTCTCGGCTTCTTCACGCGTCCGCTGGCGGTCATCTTTATTTTTTATACTCTGGGCACGGCGGTTATCGGCCACCATTTCTGGGATATGTCCGGCGATGCGGTGCTGCCAAATATGATTAACTTCTATAAAAACGTCAGCATTGCCGGCGCCTTCCTGCTGCTGGCGATAGTCGGCCCGGGCGCCATCTCGCTCGACCGGCGTTAATCACCGGGCGACAGACGTAAAAAAGGCCGCATTCGCGGCCTTTTATTCGCTTTCAGCGGCTCAGCGTTATGCGTAAACCGGGAAGCGTGCGCAGATATCCAGAACTTTACCTTTAACGCGCTCGGTTACCGCTTCGTCATTGATGTTGTCCAGAACGTCACACATCCAGCCTGCCAGCTCTTTCACTTCCGCTTCTTTAAAGCCGCGGCGAGTTACAGCCGGAGAACCGATACGGATACCGGAAGTCACGAACGGGCTCTTCGGATCGTTAGGCACGCTGTTTTTGTTCACGGTGATGTTGGCGCGGCCCAGGGCAGCGTCAGCTTCTTTACCGGTCAGGTTCTTATCAACCAGATCCAGCAAGAACAGGTGGTTTTCAGTCCCGCCGGACACCACTTTGTAGCCGCGGTTCAGAAACACTTCTACCATCGCTTTGGCGTTTTTCGCTACCTGCTGCTGGTAGACTTTGAATTCTGGCTCCATCGCTTCTTTCAGCGCTACCGCTTTCGCGGCGATAACGTGCATCAGCGGGCCGCCCTGAGCGCTTGGGAATACGGCAGAGTTCAGCTTTTTGTACAGCTCTTCGTCGCCGCCTTTCGCCAGGATCAGGCCGCCGCGCGGACCCGCCAGGGTTTTGTGCGTGGTTGTGGTGACAACGTGAGCGTGCGGAACCGGGTTCGGGTAAACGTCCGCGGCAATCAGGCCCGCAACGTGCGCCATATCGACGAACAGGTATGCGCCGATGCTGTCTGCGATTTCACGCATTTTTGCCCAGTCAACGATACCGGAATAGGCAGAGAAGCCGCCGATGATCATCTTCGGCTTATGGGTCTGCGCCTGCTTCGCCATATCTTCGTAGTCAATTTTACCGGACTCATCAATACCGTAAGGGATGATGTTGTACAGTTTGCCGGAGAAGTTAACCGGGGAGCCGTGAGTCAGGTGGCCGCCTTGCGCCAGGTTCATACCGAGAACGGTATCGCCCGGCTGCAGCAGAGCGGTGTAAACCGCGAAGTTAGCCTGAGAACCGGAGTGCGGCTGCACGTTGGCGTAGTCAGCGCCAAACAGCTCTTTTGCGCGATCGATAGCCAGCTGCTCGACGATATCAACGTATTCGCAGCCGCCGTAGTAGCGCTTGCCCGGATAGCCTTCGGCATATTTGTTGGTCAGCTGAGAACCCTGTGCCTGCATAACGCGCGGGCTGGTGTAGTTCTCGGAGGCGATCAGTTCGATGTGCTCTTCCTGACGTACTTTTTCCTGCTCCATAGCCTGCCACAGTTCGGCATCATAATCGGCAATGTTCATTTCACGCTTTAACATCCGCATCTCCTGCTCAGCTAACAATAGATTACAGCTCTAAAAAGGGGCCTTTTTGGGCGACGGCCCACAGTATAACTGAATCGTTCTGTGATAACAGGTCTTGACAAACGATTTTACGCAAACGTTTGGCTCCGCATGACACAAGGCTTTGAGCAATAACGCCTCTACGATTATCAACGGATTTCTTTTCAGGTTTGTGATGCAAATTCTTCACGTTGTAACTGTTTCAATGCAGGGTGTTAAAGAACCATTTACATTGCAGGGTTATTTATATAAGATGCATTTGAAATGCATCATTAAGATAACACTAAAGGAAGCTGCTATGCTCGACGCTCAAACCATCGCTACGGTCAAAGCCACCATTCCCCTGCTGGTCGAAACCGGTCCGAAGCTGACCGCCCATTTCTACGATCGCATGTTTGCTCATAACCCAGAACTCAAAGAAATCTTCAATATGAGCAACCAGCGTAACGGCGATCAGCGTGAGGCGCTGTTTAACGCTATTGCCGCCTATGCGAGCAATATCGATAACCTGGCGGCCCTGCTGCCGGCGGTAGAAAAAATCGCGCAGAAGCACACCAGCTTCCAGATCAGGCCGGAGCAGTACAATATTGTCGGCGGCCACCTGCTGGCGACGCTGGATGAAATGTTCAGCCCGGGTCAGGAAGTGCTTGATGCCTGGGGCAAAGCCTACGGCGTGCTGGCAAACGTCTTTATCAATCGCGAAGCCGAAATCTATCAGGATAGCGCCAGCAAGACCGGCGGCTGGGAAGGGACCCGCGCGTTTCGCATCGTGAAGAAAACCCCGCGCAGCGCGCTGATCACCAGCTTCGAAATGGAGCCGGTAGACGGCCAGCCGGTTGCCGACTATCAGCCGGGCCAGTACCTGGCCGTCTGGCTGAAGCCAGAAGGGTTTGAATATCAGGAGATTCGCCAGTACTCCCTGACGCGTAAGGCGGATGGCAAAGGCTATCGTATCGCCGTGAAGCGCGAGAGCGGCGGCCAGGTATCGAACTGGCTGCACAATGCGTCAAGCGAAGGGGATGTTGTGCACCTGGCGGCGCCGGCAGGCGACTTCTTCCTTACCGTTGACGCCGAAACTCCGGTAACGCTGCTTTCCGGCGGCGTCGGCCAAACGCCAATGCTGGCAATGCTGGATTCGCTGGCAAAAGCGCGCCATCCGGCGCAGGTTAACTGGTTCCACGCGGCGGAAAACGGCGAGGTTCACGCCTTTGCCGATGAGGTCAGCGCGCTGGGAGCGACCTTGCCTAAGTTTGCTTCTCACGTCTGGTATCGCAGCCCTGGCGAAGAGGACCGTCAGGCGGCGCGTTTTAATAGCGAAGGTTTGATGGATTTGACCGCTCAGGCAGAGAGCCTGCGCGACCCGCTGATGCAGTTCTACCTCTGCGGCCCGGTAGCCTTTATGCAGCACGCTGCAAAACAGCTGGTGGCGCTTGGCATCAATAGCGAGCGCATTCATTACGAATGCTTTGGCCCGCACAAGGTACTGTAATTGATGCCCCTCTCCCCGCCGGGGAGAGGGTTAAAACTTAAATCGCTTCGTCGTCTTCTTCGCCGGTACGGATACGGATCACGCGCGCCACGTCAAAGACAAAGATTTTGCCATCGCCGATTTTACCGGTCTGCGCCGTGCGGATAATAGTATCCACGCAGGTATCGACGATATCATCAGTGACCACGATTTCGATTTTCACTTTTGGCAGAAAATCCACCATATACTCCGCACCGCGGTACAGCTCGGTATGGCCCTTCTGACGGCCAAAGCCCTTCACTTCCGTTACCGTCATCCCGGTGATGCCGACTTCCGCCAGCGCTTCACGCACGTCATCCAGCTTGAAAGGTTTAATAATCGCATCAATCTTTTTCATGGTGTTCCTGTCTTAGTCGCGTAACCGGTTGCTTACCGTATCATAACTTGCGCTATGGCGCGGAGCTACTCTTTAAAGTCGTTGGCGTCGAGCTCATGGCGCGACAGCAATTTATAAAATTCGGTGCGGTTGCGTCCGGCCATTCTGGCCGCGTGCGTCACGTTACCTTTGGTTATTTGCAGCAGCTTGCGCAGGTAGTTCAGCTCAAACTGGTTACGCGCCTCGACAAAGGTCGGCAGCGCGGTATTTTCGCCTTCCAGCGCCTGCTCCACCAGCGCGTCGCTGATCACCGGCGATGAGGTCAGCGCCACGCACTGCTCAATCACGTTCACCAGCTGACGCACGTTGCCCGGCCATTTGGCGGCCATCAGCCGCTTCATCGCATCGGTCGAGAAGGCGCGGACAAACGGCTTGTGCCGGTCGGCAGACTGCCGCAGCAGATGGTTGGCGAGAAGCGGAATATCCTCGGTGCGATCGGCGAGAGGCGGGATCTTCAGGTTCACCACGTTCAGGCGATAAAACAGATCTTCGCGGAACTCGCCGCGGGCCATCGCCTTAGGCAGGTCGCGGTGAGTGGCGGAGATGATCCGCACGTCGATGTCGATATCGCGGTTGCTGCCCAGCGGGCGGACCTTTCGCTCCTGCAGGACGCGCAGCAGTTTTACCTGCAGGGCCACCGGCATATCGCCGATCTCATCGAGGAACAGCGTGCCCCCTTCGGCAGCCTGGAACAGCCCTTCCCGATTGCTGACCGCGCCGGTAAAGGCGCCGCGGGCGTGGCCAAACAGCTCCGACTCCAGCAGCTGTTCCGGCAGGGCGCCGCAGTTAATGGCGACAAACGGCTTAGCGTGGCGCGGGCTGGCGTTATGAATCGCCTGGGCGACGATCTCTTTGCCGGTGCCGCTCTGGCCGTTAATCAGCACGCTGACGTCCGACTGCGCCACCATGCCCGCCTGCTCAAGCAGACGCTGCATCAGCGGGCTACGGGTCACAATCGCCTGGCGCCAGCGCTCATCCGTCGCCGGAGCGCTGTGCTCCAGGGCGTCATCAATGGCTTTGTACAGCGCATCCTTATCTACCGGCTTGGTCAGGAAGCTGAACACTCCCTGCTGGGTCGCGGCCACCGCCTCCGGAATCGATCCGTGGGCGGTGAGAATAATCACCGGCATTCCCGGCTGCACCTTCTGGATTTCGGCAAACAGCTGCAGGCCGTCCATTTCATCCATGCGTAAATCGCTGACCACCAGGTCGACCTTATCGCGCCCCAGCACGCGCAGCGCCTCGGGGCCGCTTTCGGCAGTGACCACGCTGTATCCTTCGCTGACAAGGCGCATCCCAAGCAGCTTCAGCAGCCCTGGGTCATCGTCCACCAGCAGCAGGCGCGCGGGTTTACGGCTCGTCATGATTGGCCTCCGGGACTTTATCGCTACCGTGCCCGACGTCAGAATTAAAATTCCCTCCCGGCTTACGGGTGGAGAGCTGACGTTCGATATCGGTGAGATTTTCCAGCTTACGCGTCGTGAGCTCCAGCTCGCCGCGCAGCTGCTGCTCCTGCTGGCGCAGCGCGTCGAGCTCGGCATCGCTGGTCTGCTGTAGCTTCGCGTAGCGGGAACGTTCGTTCACCAGCTGCAGCTGTCGGCTCTGGCCGTCGCGCCAGAGCTGATAAAGCGGGCGCACCTGCACGGCAATTTGGGAGCTGAAGGTATCCAGGCGAGAAACCAGCTCGCGCCGCTCGTCCGGGGTAATTTTGGCGTCCGCCAGCAAAATGCCGCGCTTAAACGCATCCTGCCAGCGGTCGTCACCGTGCTGCCGGGCTTCCGCCCGCGCCTGTACCGGAGCAAGGCGATCGGCGCAGTCAATTCCGCGCAGCCAGTAGAGCGGATTTTTGTCGCTGATATCACCGTTCAGAGACCAGATATCTGCGCAATCAACCGAGAGGAAGTCCGCCACCTGGTGCTGCGGCAGCTCGGGCTGCGCTTTGTCGTTTGCCGTATGCGGCGATAAAGCCGCGGAACATCCGGCCAGCGCAAGGCAAGAAACGCCGGACAGCAGCCAGACTTTGACGGGACGAACCCATGCGAAAAAGTGGGACATAGTCACCCATTGTTGATTCATGTGTTGATTTTTCCCGGCTCGCCGGTGGGTAGCGTGATGCGAAAACAGATCAGCCCGGGTATATCGTCGACCAGGCTTAGCTCACCCTGCATTTGTCGCACGCAGTCCCGCGCAATGCTTAGCCCGAGACCGCTGCCTTTTACCGCCCCTTTACGCTGATGACTTCCCTGATAAAAGGGCTCAAAAATCATTTTTCTTTCCACCGGCGGTATCGGCTCGCCGCTGTTGCTAACGTCGATGCGCACCTGCTCGCCGTGCCGGTAGCTGTGAATGTGAATGTTACCGGATTCAGCACCATAGTGCACCGCATTGGAATAGAGATTATCCAGCACGCTCGCCAGCAAAGCCGGCTCCGCCTGGCAGAACCTGGCCTCCAGGCTGAGATCCGTTCGCATCAGTTTAGCTCTTGCCGGCAGGCTGTGGGCGGAGACAACGCTTTCTACCAGCTCCGCAAGGTTCACCGTCTCGCGCGCCACCGGGCCGTCGGCCTGTTTACGGTTGTAATCAAGCAGCTGTTCAATCAGCTTTTGCAGATTGCGGCTGCTGCTGTCGAGGATCTCGACAATCTCCTGCTGCTCGGCGGTCAAAGGCCCGGCGACGCGGTCGGCAAGCAGCTCCGTACCTTCCCGCATGCTGGCTAACGGCGTTTTCAGCTCATGCGAGAGATGACGTAAAAACTGATGCCGCTGCGACTCCAGCCAGGCCAGGCGCTCGCTCAGCCAGATGATGCGCTCGCCGACCGAGCGCAGCTCGCGCGGCCCGGTGAACAGCGCCGCGTTATCCAGCGACTTCCCTTCCCCCAGCCGGTTAATCATTTTCTCAATCCCTTTTACCGGGCCGATGATCATGCGGGTAAACAGCAGCACCAGCGCCAGGCTCAGCAGGAACAGCACCAGCGCCTGCCAGCCGAAGAACTGCCCGCGTTCGGCGATCTCCTGCTGGAGCTGCTGCCCGCGCGAATAAACGACCGTTCGGGTGGCCTGCACCATGACGCTGTTGGCCGTGGCGAAGGCTTCCAGGCTCTCTGCGGACTTTGCGTCTGGGCTGCTGTTTTTACATCTCAGCTGCGCCAGGTCGCTCAAATCCTGGCTCAGCGCCTGCCAGATTTTCTCATCCGGCAGAACGCCGGCGTGCGCGTCCAGCATTTCGCTGTAGCGCTGGCGCTGATTCTGATAAACCTTCGCCAGAGTCGGATCGTCCAGCACGCAGTACTGGCGGTAGCTGCGCTCCATTTCCAGCGAAGCGTTAATCATTGCCTCGCTGCGACGAGCATCGACCAGCGTGGTCCGGTTGATGTGCGCAGCCTGGGCGCTGAGGGCGTTCAGGCTTTGCCACGCCTGCCAGGCCAGAACCAGCAGGGGTAGCAGGATCAGCACAAAGGAGAGCGTCACCAGCTGGCGCAATGAGCGGGGGAAAAGAGAGAGTCGCTTCAAGTATATAGCCTCAAACATTAGCTTAAGATGATGCTAACTGAGGACGCCGCAGAGTAACAGGTGCAATCAGCAGATCTGCGCGAAAGGCGACAAGTCAGGGCGAGGCCCGTCAGCGGAGCGGATAATCACGCCGCTGGCTTGCCCTGGAGCGGAAATAATAAAGCCAGGCAAGTGCCTGGCTTTATTAAGAAATAAGGCGGTGCCTAACTCGACGTTTCGCCCGATGGCTGATAAAGCAGAGCTATTATCAGGAGTTGGACGGCAGGCACCTTGTTGTGCGTCATTCGAAGTTTATGTAGCGCGTCCCGAAGGGGCTGACATAAGAAGGTGAATGAGCCACTGCATATTATTATGCACGTTCTATGCCACATTACAAAACATTTTATTAACACAATGAAATATAATAGATTTTCTATACTTATCACCCCAAACGATGGTGTCTGTTTTTTAACCACACTGTCGCCATTTAGCAACGCTTCACAACCGGCCTGGTAACCCCTTTTAAAATCAATGAATTAAATGTCTCCTTTTGGAGACACTCCTTCCTCGCGTTTGTCGGTAAATCCCGACACCCTGCTGCGATACCCATCACAAACAAAAAGGCCCCCCGCTTTCGCGGGAGGCCTTTTAGAGCAAGGAACCAGGAGCCGGTTTAGCCTAACTGCTTACGCGCATTGCGGAAAATACGCATCCACGGGCTGTCCTCTCCCCAGTTTTCCGGGTGCCAGGAGTTTGCCACGGTACGGAAGACGCGCTCAGGGTGCGGCATCATGATGGTGGCACGACCGCTTTCGCTGGTGACGGCGGTAATCCCGTTCGGCGAGCCGTTCGGGTTCGCCGGGTAGCTTTCGGTGACTTTACCGAAGTTATCCACGAAGCGTAGCGCGACCAGCCCTTTGCTCTCAAGCTGCGCCAGATGCGCGCCGTCGCGCACCTCCACCTGCCCTTCACCGTGAGAAACGGCGATGGGCATCATGGAGCCGACCATTCCCTGCAGCAGCAGAGACGGGCTTTGCGTCACTTCGACCAGGCTGAAGCGCGCCTCAAAGCGGTCAGAGTAGTTACGCACGAAGCGCGGCCACAGGTCGCTTCCCGGGATCAGCTCCCGCAGGTTCGACATCATCTGACAGCCGTTACACACGCCCAGCGCCAGGGTCTGCGGACGATGGAAGAAGGTCGCAAACTCATCGCGCACGCGGTCGTTGAACAGAATCGATTTCGCCCAGCCTTCGCCCGCCCCCAGCACGTCGCCGTAGGAGAAGCCGCCGCAGGCAACCAGCGCCTGGAAGTCGGCAAGACCGGTACGGCCCGCAAGCAGGTCGCTCATATGCACGTCAACGGCATCAAAGCCCGCGCGATGGAAGGCCGCGGCCATCTCCACGTGCGAGTTGACGCCCTGCTCGCGCAGTACCGCCACCTTCGGACGCGCGCCGGTCGCAATGTACGGCGCGGCGATATCTTCGCTGATATCGAAGGAGAGCTTAACGTTGAGGCCCGGATCGCTATCGTTGCTTTTCGCGGCGTGTTCGCTATCGGCGCACTCGGGGTTATCGCGCAGACGCTGCATCTGCCAGGTGGTTTCTGCCCACCACGTACGCAGCGTAGAGCGGCTTTCGCTGAATACCGGGCTGCCGTCGGCGGTGATGACAAAGCGGTCGCCCGCCGTTGCCTGACCGAGGTAGTGGGTGCACTCCGCCAGGCCGTGGGACGCCAGCAGCGCTTCAACCGCCTCGCGATCCGCGGCGCGAACCTGAATAACCGCGCCGAGCTCTTCGTTGAACAGCGCCGCCAGGCTATCGTCGCCCAGCGCGGCAATGTCCGCCGTCAGGCCGCAGTGGCCGGTAAAGGCCATCTCAGCCAGCGTCACCAGCAGGCCGCCGTCAGAACGGTCGTGGTAAGCCAGCAGCTTGCGTTCGGCCACCAGCGCCTGCATTGCGTCCCAGAAGCCTTTCAGCTGCGCAACGTCGCGAACGTCTGCCGGGGTATCGCCCAGCTGGCGATAAACCTGCGCCAGCGCGGTCGCGCCCAGCGCGTTGCGGCCGTTGCCTAAATCAATCAGCAGCAGGGCGTTGTCTTCGCTGGAGAGCTGCGGCGTCACGGTACGACGCACATCTTCCACGCGGGCAAAAGCGGTGATCACCAGCGACAGCGGAGAAGTCATCTCGCGCTGCTCGCTGCCTTCCTGCCAGCGGGTTTTCATCGACATCGAATCTTTGCCGACCGGGATAGTCAGGCCCAGAGCCGGACACAGCTCTTCACCAACCGCCTTCACCGCTTCGTACAGGCCGGCATCTTCGCCCGGGTGTCCGGCCGCCGCCATCCAGTTTGCCGAAAGCTTCACGCGATTCAGCGCACCAATCTGCGTTGCCGCCATGTTGGTCAGCGCTTCGCCTACCGCCAGACGGGCGGAGGCGGCAAAGTCCAGTAACGCCACCGGCGTACGTTCGCCAAGGGCCATCGCTTCGCCGTAGTAGCTATCGAGGCTGGCGGTGGTGACCGCACAGTTAGCCACCGGGATCTGCCACGGACCAACCATCTGATCGCGCGCCACCATGCCGGTAACGGTACGGTCGCCGATGGTGACGAGGAAGGTTTTCTCCGCCACCGCCGGCAGGTGCAGAACGCGATTTACCGCATCGGCAACGGTCATTCCCTGGCGATTCAGCGCTTCACCTTTCGCCTTCAGGGTCTGCACGTCGCGGGTCATTTTCGGCGTTTTGCCCAACAGCACGTCCAAGGGCAGATCGATCGGCTGGTCGTTGAAATGGCTGTCGCTCATATTCAGATGCAGCTCTTCGGTAGCGTCGCCGATCACGGCGTAAGGCGCGCGCTCGCGGCGGCACAGCTCGTCGAACAGCGGCAGCTGGTCCGGCGCCACCGCCAGCACGTAGCGCTCCTGCGATTCGTTGCACCAGATTTCCAGCGGGCTCATACCCGGCTCATCGCTGAGAATATCGCGCAGCTGGAATTTGCCGCCGCGGCCGCCGTCGCTAACCAGCTCCGGCATCGCGTTCGAAAGACCGCCCGCGCCGACGTCGTGAATAAAGAGAATCGGGTTGGCTTCGCCCAGCTGCCAGCAGCGGTCAATAACCTCCTGACAGCGGCGCTCCATTTCCGGGTTGTCACGCTGTACGGAGGCAAAATCGAGGTCCGCATCAGACTGACCGGATGCCATAGACGATGCCGCTCCGCCGCCGAGGCCAATGTTCATCGCCGGGCCGCCGAGAACAATAAGCTTCGCCCCAACGATAATTTCACCTTTCTGGACGTGCTCAGCGCGAATGTTGCCGATGCCGCCAGCCAGCATGATCGGCTTGTGATAGCCGCGCAGCTCTTCACCGTTGTGGCTGGTAACCTTTTCTTCATAGGTGCGGAAGTAGCCGTTCAGCGCCGGACGACCAAATTCGTTGTTAAACGCCGCGCCGCCCAGCGGGCCGTCGGTCATGATATCCAACGCGGTGACAATGCGGTCCGGTTTGCCAAAATCTTCTTCCCACGGCTGTTCGAAGCCCGGGATGCGCAGGTTAGAAACCGAGAACCCGACCAGGCCCGCTTTGGGTTTCGCCCCGCGTCCGGTTGCGCCTTCATCGCGGATTTCGCCGCCGGAACCGGTCGCCGCGCCCGGCCACGGGGAAATCGCCGTCGGGTGGTTATGCGTTTCTACCTTCATCAGGATATGCGCCTCTTCCTGATGGTAGTCATAAATCCCTTCCTGATGGCTGGCAAAGAAGCGACCGACTTCTGAACCTTCCATAACCGCGGCGTTGTCTTTATAGGCAGACAGAACGTAGTCCGGGGTCTTCTCAAAGGTATTTTTGATCATCTTAAACAGCGACTTCGGCTGCTGTTCGCCGTCGATAACCCAATCGGCGTTAAAAATCTTGTGGCGGCAGTGCTCGGAGTTAGCCTGCGCGAACATATACAGTTCGATATCGTTCGGATTACGGCCCAGCGTTTTGAAGGCATCCTGCAGATAGTCGATTTCATCTTCCGCCAGCGCCAGCCCCAGACGGAGGTTAGCGTCGATCAGCGCCTGGCGGCCCTGGCCCAGCAGGTCAACGCTGGTGACCGGCGCAGGTTGATGCTGAGCGAACAGCTTCTCGCCCTCTTCCAGCGCGTCAAATATGCTTTCCATCATCCGGTCGTGCAGTTCAGCCGCAACGACGGCCCACTGCTCAGCGCTCAGCGTACCGGCTTCAACGTAGTACGCCACGCCGCGCTCAAGGCGCACAACCTGTGCCAGGCCGCAGTTATGGGCAATATCGGTAGCTTTAGAAGACCAGGGGGAGATGGTGCCAGGGCGGGGGGTGACGAGCAGTAATTTACCGGTTGGGGTATGGCTACTTAAGCTTGGGCCATACTTGAGCAGTCGTGCCAGCCTCTCGCGATCCTCACCGCCGAGCGGGGCGTTCAGGTCGGCAAAATGAACATACTCTGCATATATTGTGCTTACCGGTATGTTGGCCGCCTGAAAACGTGCCAGCAGTTTATTAATACGAAATGCCGACAGTGCAGGCGAACCACGCAAAATTTCCATCATAAGTCTCTCGTCTTCGAAGCTTTCAATATGAGCCAGGGGGGAAACGGGCGCTATTATAGTGAATCCTGTGCCCTGACGAAACCGTTTGCGTGGAAATAAAATCATTCCCTGTGTTTACCAATAAATGTGACCCCTATCGCGAATAAGTTGCCAACTGGCGCATTCTTAAGCAAAATGCCGCTCATTCATCGACAACCTTTTACTTTTTCTGGTCATAGTCTGCTGAGGAACACAGAGCTGCAGAAGATTAACTATCTGAAAAAACTAAAGATTAATTATCTGCTCATCGGCATTGTTACCTTGTTGCTGGCGGCTGCCCTGTGGCCGTCGATCCCGTGGTCGGGCAAACCAGAGAACCGCGTTGCGGGAATTATATCGCGCGGAGAGCTGCGGATCAGCACCATCAACTCACCGATGACCTTTGCGACCATCAATGACAAAACCTACGGCCTTGATTACGAGCTGGCGCAGCAGTTCGCCGACTACCTCGGCGTCAAGCTCAAGGTCACCGTCCGGCAGAATATCAGCCAGCTCTTTGACGATCTGGATGACGGCAAGGCCGACATGCTCGGCGCAGGGCTGGTCTATAACTCCGAGCGGGTGAAGAACTATCAGCCGGGACCGAGCTACTACTCCGTATCGCAGCAGCTGGTCTACCGGGTCGGCAGCACTCGCCCGCGCACCCTTGCTAACCTCAATGCAGACCAGCTGGTTATCGCGCCGGGCCACGTCGCCATTAACGACCTGCAGAACCTAAAGGGCAGTAAATATCCCGATCTCAGCTGGCGCGTCGATGAAAAGCGCGGCACCACGGCGCTGATGCAGGCGGTCATCGATGGCGACCTGGACTACACCATCGCCGATTCCGTAGCGGTCAGCCTGTTTCAGCGCGTTCATCCTGAGCTGGCGGTCGCGCTGGACATCACCGATGAGCAGCCGGTGACCTGGTTTAGCGTAAAGAGCGATGACAATTCGCTATCGGCGGCGATGCTCGATTTCTTCAACAACATTAATGAAGACGGCACGCTGGCGCGGCTGGAAGAAAAGTATCTCGGGCACGGCAACGATTTCGATTATGTCGACACGCGAACCTTCCTGCGGGCGGTAGAAAATATCCTGCCGGATCTGCAGCCGATGTTTGAAAAATATGCCCGACAGATCGACTGGCGTCTGCTGGCGGCTATTTCATGGCAGGAGTCGCACTGGGACCCGCAGGCGACCTCGCCGACCGGAGTTCGCGGGATGATGATGCTCACCAGAAACACCGCCCAGAGCCTGGGATTAACCGACCGCACCGATGCAGAACAGAGTATCAACGGCGGCATGCGTTATCTGCAGGATATGATGAATAAGGTTCCGGATGCGGTACCCAAAGATGAGCGGATCTGGTTTGCGCTGGCGGCTTACAATATGGGCTACGCGCATATTCTTGACGCCATCGCCCTGACGAAAAAACAAAAGGGTAACCCCGACAGCTGGGCAGACGTAAAGCAGCGCCTCCCGCTTCTCAGCCAAAAATCCTACTACAGCAGGCTGAAATACGGCTACGCGCGGGGCCATGAAGCGTACGCTTACGTCGAGAATATTCGCAAATACCATATCAGCCTGGTCGGCTATCTTTCCGAGAAGGAGAGCAAGGACGAGCAGGCGCTGGCGATGGCCGGCGACTACCCGGCGGTTATGCCGGATGAGGTAGATAAAAAGGAAGAGCAGACGCTACCGTTCTTCAAATTCCGCGCCGAAGCGCTGGTCGATAACGCCAAATTCAAAATCCCCGGGCTGGGCCACTAGCCCTCGCTTTCCTGGCGCGCCTTCTTTAGCGCCTTTTTCTCTTCCCGCCGCCAGCGGAAAAAATCGCTCAGCATTGCCGAACACGACTCAGCGAGAACGCCTTCGGCGATCTCAACCCGATGGTTCATCCCCGGATGGTGCAGCACGTCGATCAGCGATCCGGCGGCGCCGGTTTTGGCATCCCGGGCGCCGAAAACCAGGCGCGAGATGCGGCTATGCACCATCGCCCCGGCGCACATCACGCAGGGCTCAAGGGTCACGTACAGCGTGGCGTCAATCAGGCGGTAGTTTTGCAGCACCAGCCCGCCCTGGCGTATGGCCATGATCTCGGCATGCGCGGTCGGATCGTGACGGCCGATTGGACGATTCCAGCCCTCGCCAATGACCTGGTTATTGTGTACCAGCACGGCGCCCACCGGCACTTCGCCCTCTTCCCAGGCGCGTTTAGCCAGCGTCAAAGCGTGACGCATCCAGTATTCATCATTGCGTTCATGGTCAGACAAAGCGGGGACTCCTGTGCAAAAGCGGGGCGCATTATACATGCCGGCCGTGCATTACACACTATCACTCTAGCTGATGCAGGTCGCCCTGCGGCGTCACCCGCCAGCGATGCTGGCAAAAGCAGAGCAGCGGATTATCCTGCTCGCTGTCGCTATAGCCGCTATACAACCGCAGCGGCGCGCCAATTTTTTGCTCCAGCTGAACCACTTTTTCATGCCCCAGACAGCGCAGAGTCAGGACCCAGCCGCCGTAGCGCCGCGCCATCCTGCTGGCAATCACGTTCACCCTCGGTAGCCAGGGCGTATCAAAATAGACCTGCTCCACCAGCGACTGCGGCGAACCGGTGATCAGCCAGACGTCGGCATCGGTGCTGGTCAAATAGCCCGTTAGCCGGGCATGCACCACCGGGAACGCCGTCACGTGCTGGCGAAACCAGCGGACGAAGTTCGCCTCCAGGCGCTTGAGCTTCGCCTCGCTGCGCCCGCAGGTGGACGCCCACAGCAGCAGGCTCATCGGCCAGCGCGCCGCCCTGCCGTTGACCAGCAGCCCGCCGAGGATAAGCGGCAGCAACAGCATCACCGGCAGCAGATTCAGAGGCTGATGACGCAACACGTAGCGTATGAAGCTGCCAAACATATCCTGCTGGTGCAGGGTTCCATCAAGATCAAAAAAGACCACCCGACGCATAACGCTATTCAAACCCGACCTCTTCTTTTAGTCATTCCAGCAGCCGATAGCTTACCAGCCTTGCACCCTTAATATTAAAAACATCTGCGGGCGTTGAATTTGGGTTAAGGTCGTTCCTCAAGAAATCTCAGCGCCAGAATTTTTAATTCGCCATAATCCTCTTATAATCGAATACAAAATTCTTTCAGCAGAGGGTGAAGGCCGTCCTCAGGAAAACCTATGAACTGTTTAATCCGCATTCGCCAGCGCTACCCCTCTCTGGCGGCAAGCGATAAGAAGCTGGCTGATTTTATCCTCGCCCAGCCGGACCAGACCCGGCACCTGAGCTCCCAGCAGCTGGCGGGTGAAGCGGGCGTGAGCCAGTCCAGCGTGGTGAAATTCGCCCAGAAGATGGGCTTCAAAGGTTTCCCGGCCCTGAAGCTGGCGCTGAGCGAAGCGCTGGCCAGCGCGCCCGACCCGCAGTCGGTCCCGGTGCATAACCAGATCCTCGGCGACGATCCGCTGCGTCTGGTGGGTGAAAAGCTGATTAAGGATAACGTGGCGGCGATGCACGCCTCGCTGGACGTTAACAGCGAAGAGAAGCTGCTGGAGGCCGTTGCGCTGCTGCGTACCGCCCGTCGGGTCATAATTACCGGCATCGGCGCCTCGGGCCTGGTGGCGCGCAACTTCAGCTGGAAGCTGATGAAGATTGGCATTAACGCCGTCGCCGAGCAGGATATGCACGCCCTGCTGGCCACCGTCCAGGCGATGTCGCCGGACGATCTGCTGTTCGCCATCTCCTATTCCGGCGAGCGGCGCGAAATCAACATGGCGGCGGCAGAAGCCCTGCGCGTTGGCTGCCGGATCCTGGCGATCACCGGCTTCAGCCCCAACGCGCTGCAGCAGCAGGCCTCCCAGTGCCTGTATACCATTGCTGAAGAGCAGGCGACGCGCAGCGCGGCTATCTCCTCAACCAGCGCGCAGATGATGCTGACGGATCTGCTGTTTATGGCGCTGGTCCAGCAGGATCTTGAGCATGCGCCGGACCGTATTCGCCACAGCGAGGCGCTGGTGAAAAAGCTGGTGTGAGCAGAAAATGGGCGTATAATGCCCGCCCTGTTTGTGTTGTTTCTGAGAATTACCTGATGGCGCTGTTAATTACCAAAAAATGCATCAACTGCGATATGTGCGAACCGGAGTGTCCGAACGAGGCCATTTCGATGGGGGATAGCATTTATGAAATTAACAGCGATCGCTGCACGGAGTGCGTGGGCCATTATGAAACGCCCACCTGTCAAAAAGTGTGCCCGATCCCCAATACGATCCTCAAAGATCCGGCGCACCTCGAGAACGAAGAGCAGCTGTGGGATAAATTTGTGCTGATGCACCACGCGGATAAAATCTAGCTTTCGATAATTACCGTTGCGCAGGCGTAGTGGCGCTCATCGGCCAGCGTGACGTGAACCGCGCTGACTCCCAGACGCTCCGCCAGATTCTTAGCCTCACCCCATAAGCGCAGCTTCGGTTTACCCAGCTCATCGTTGTAGACTTCAAACTGGTTAAAAGCCAAACCGTTACGAATCCCGGTACCTAGCGCTTTTGCCGCCGCCTCTTTCACCGCAAAGCGCTTGGCCAGAAAACGCACCGGCTGCTGGTGCTGCTCCCAGATTGCCCACTCGCTATCGCTTAAAACGCGTCGGGCAAGGCGATCGCCGCTACGGGCGATCACCGCTTCAATGCGGGCAATTTCAACGATATCCGTGCCCAGCCCGAGAATAGCCATTAAGGACGGGCTTCCTGCATCAGGCGCTTCATTTCAGCAACCGCTTCCTTCAGGCCACTCATCACCGCGCGACCGATAATCGCGTGGCCGATATTCAGCTCATGCATTTCCGGCAGTCGGGCGATGGCCTTGACGTTGTGGTAGGTCAGACCGTGTCCGGCATTGACCTTCAGGCCAAGGCTGGCGGCGTAGGTGGCCGCTTTCGCAATGCGCTCGAGCTCTTTGGCCTGCTGAGCGTCGCTTTCGGCATCCGCGTAGCAGCCGGTATGAATTTCGATATAGGGCGCGCCGACTTCCGCCGCCGCCTTAATTTGCGCAAAATCGGCATCAATGAACAGCGAAACCAGAATGCCGGCATCGGCAAGACGCTGGCAGGCATCGCGCATTTTTTCGCGCTGGCCGGCCACGTCCAGGCCGCCCTCGGTGGTCACTTCCTGGCGCTTTTCCGGCACCAGGCAGCAGAAATGCGGTTTGGTTTCGCAGGCGATAGCCAGCATCTCTTCGGTCACCGCCATTTCGAGATTCATGCGGGTACCCAGCGTCTGACGCAGGATGCGCACATCGCGGTCGGTGATATGGCGGCGATCTTCACGCAGATGCACGGTAATACCGTCGGCGCCGGCCTGCTCGGCGATAAACGCTGCCTGTACCGGGTCCGGGTATGCGGTGCCGCGAGCGTTACGTAGCGTAGCGATATGGTCAATGTTGACCCCTAACAGTAATTCAGCCATGACAATCCTCATTGTTCATTATTTGTTTTATCTGCTCGCGCCGCTCTGGCGGGGATAAACTGGCGAAACAGCTCCCGGCTCTTTAGCGGCTTGCCGCCAAGATACGGCTTCAGGGCGATACGGGTAAAGCGTTTGGCAGCACGTAAGGCATCGCTATCCGGAAATTCACGGTTAGCCAGCGCTTTCAAATGGTGCCCGGTAAAGCTGCTGTTATCAATAACCATGCTGGCGATAAAGCCTTTTTCTTCGCGGTAACGATAGGTCATGGTATCGGAGACCGCTTCGCCGCTACCGGCGCAGTGCAGGAAATCGACGCCGTAGCCGAGATGTCCGAGCAGGGCCAGCTCGAAACGCCGTAGAGCGGGTTCCGGCGAACCGCTCGCGCCGGCCAGCGCCTGGAGGCAGTGCAGGTAGTCGAAGAACAGTTCAGAGAAGCGGGTTTCGTGTTCGAGCACGCGGGAGAGCAGCTCATTGACGTAGAGACCGCTATAGAGCGTGATCCCGCTGAGCGGGAGCGCCAGCGAAACGGCTTCGGCGCTGCGCAGCGTTTTGACTTCGCCACGGCCGCCAAAGCGGAGCAGTAAGGGGGTAAAAGGTTGGAGAGCGCCTTTGAGGCTGGAGCGTTTGGAACGCGCGCCTTTAGCAACAAGGCGCACGCGGCCCGACTCTTCCGTGAAGACGTCCAGCATCAGGCTGGTTTCGCTCCAGGGACGACTATGCAGAACGAAAGCGCGCTGCCAGCCTTCCATCATACGCGTCGTCTTGCAGGCTGCAGGGGCGTTGGCTGCGTCCGCACACCCTGGTCACTTACTACGGTAAGCTCCCGGGGACTCGCGGTCCTGCCGCCTGCCTGCACCTCGAAAGCCATAGAGTATCAAACTCAGAGATCGTCAACGTAACCGAGGCTGCGCAGCGCGCGCTCGTCGTCGGCCCAGCCGGATTTCACCTTCACCCACAGTTCGAGGTGAACCGGCGCTTCGAACATATCCTGCATGTCTTTACGCGCTTCAATACCGATGGTTTTGATTTTGGCACCTTTGTTACCAATAACCATCTTCTTCTGCCCTTCACGCTCAACCAGGATCAGGCCGTTAATATCATAACCGCCGCGTTCGTTGGTCTGGAAACGCTCGATCTCTACCGTTACGGAGTACGGCAGCTCGGCCCCGAGGAAGCGCATCAGCTTCTCACGGATGATTTCAGAAGCCATAAAGCGCTGGGAACGATCGGTGATGTAATCTTCCGGGAAGTGATGAATCGCTTCCGGCAGATGTTTACGCACGATCCCGGCGATAGTATCGACGTTGGTCCCGGTTTCTGCGGAAATCGGCACGATATCGAGGAAGTTCATCTGGCTTGCCAGGAACTGCAGGTGCGGCAGCAGATCGGCCTTTTCCTGCACGTTATCGACTTTGTTCACCGCAAGAATAACCGGCGCCCTGGCGTCGCGCAGCTTGCCCAGCACCATTTCGTCGTCGGCGGTCCAGCGGGTGCCTTCAACAACGAAGATCACCAGCTCAACGTCGCCAATCGAGCTGCTCGCCGCTTTGTTCATCAGGCGGTTAATCGCCCGCTTCTCTTCCATATGCAGGCCCGGGGTATCAACGTAGATTGCCTGATACGGCCCTTCGGTATGGATACCGACGATGCGGTGACGCGTGGTCTGCGCTTTACGAGAAGTAATAGAAATCTTCTGCCCAAGCAGCTTGTTCAACAGCGTGGATTTACCCACGTTCGGGCGGCCAACGATGGCAACAAACCCGCAATAACTTTTTTCTTCGCTCATTCCAGCTCCAGCTTTTTCAGCGCCTGTTCGGCGGCAGCCTGCTCCGCCTTGCGACGGCTGGAACCCGTGCCGACCACCGGTTCACTCAGGCCGCTAACCTGGCAGTGGATAGTAAATTCCTGATCGTGTGCTTCCCCGCGCACCTGGACAACCAAATAAGATGGCAGCGGCAGGTGGCGACCCTGCAGATATTCCTGCAGGCGGGTCTTCGGATCTTTTTGCTTATCGCCCGGGCTAATTTCGTCCAGACGAGTTTGGTACCAGGAGAGGATCAGGCGTTCGATATTCTGGATATCGCTGTCGAGGAAGACTCCGCCAATTAACGCTTCAACGGTATCTGCCAGAATCGATTCGCGACGGAAGCCACCGCTTTTCAATTCACCCGGCCCCAGACGCAGGCACTCACCCAGCTCAAACTCGCGAGCGATTTCCGCCAGCGTGTTGCCTCGTACCAGCGTCGCGCGCATGCGGCTCATATCGCCTTCGTCAACCCGAGGGAAGCGATGGTAGAGCGCATTCGCGATCACAAAACTCAAAATAGAGTCGCCTAAGAATTCCAGGCGCTCATTGTGTTTGCTGCTGGCACTGCGGTGAGTTAATGCCTGTTGCAACAGCTCCTGATGATTAAAAGTGTAGCCCAGCTTCCGTTGAAGCCGATTAATTACGATGGGGTTCATGCGTTACCAATAAATGAATGCGTCAAAAATGCAGCACACGAAACCGACCTGAGCACTCTCGCCAACTTCACGTTGCATGCGCGCTTGCTTGTCGCCTTTCTGCAACCCAAATTATTGAGAGTATAAACAACCAACGCGGTTTCGTGTGCAGTGTCACTCTTACGAGAGACAACCAAAACTTCGGGGGGATATTCTATACGCAACGACAAGGGATGTCGTTAGTTTGGATGGATTTAAATATTAAATAATTCACGCTGCCGATATTGCGGCGGCAGCGTGAATCGGTCAGGAAAATTAGTGGATGCTGCCGATGCGCGATAAACGTACGCCGGTCGGCCACTCGCCTTCCTGTTTTTCGAAGCTCATCCAGATGGCCGTGGCTTTACCCACCAGGTTTGCTTCCGGCACAAAACCCCAGTAGCGGCTGTCCGCGCTATTATCGCGGTTGTCGCCCATCATGAAATAGTGGCCCGGCGGCACAATCCAGGTCGCCAGCGGCAGACCGGACTGGTGGTAGTACATACCTACCTGATCCTGAGCAATCGGCACGGTCAGAATCCGATGGGTAACGTCACCCAGCGTCTCTTTGCGTTCGGTCAGACGGATACCGTCAGCCTTGCTCTCGCCCTTCGGCAGCTGCCAGAAGCCGCTGGTCGCTTCACCGCCGTTGCTGCGCGAGAAAGTCTGGACGAAATCGCTCGGCTCAACGTTGGAGTAAGTGACCGGCAGCGCGTTGCCGCACGCCTGTCCGGAACTGCATCCCGGCTGGATAGTTACCTGCTTGGTCAGCGGATCGTAGGTGACTTTATCACCCGGTAAACCCACCGCCCTCTTGATGTAGTCAAGGCGCGGATCTTCCGGGTATTTAAACACCACGATATCGCCACGCTTCGGATGCCCGGTCTCGATCAGCGTTTTCTGGTAGATAGGATCTTTAATCCCGTAAGCAAACTTCTCTACCAGAATAAAATCACCGATCAGCAGCGTCGGCATCATTGAGCCTGACGGGATCTGGAAGGGTTCGTAAATAAATGAACGCACCACCAGCACGATGGCCAGCACCGGGAACACCGAGGCACCCGTTTCCAGCCAGCCCGGTTTCGGGCCGACTTTCTTCAGCGTCGTTTTATCAAGCCCTTCGCCGGTCGCCGCCTGAGCGGCGGCCTGACCTGCGCGGCGCTTCGGTGCGAAGATAAACTTATCCAGACACCATAAAAGCCCCGTTACCAGGGTTGCGATCACCAGGATCAGGGCAAACATGTTCGCCATGCCAACTCCTTAATGGTTATTTTCCGTCTTTACCCACGTGCAGAATGGCGAGGAACGCTTCCTGCGGCAGCTCAACGTTGCCTACTTGCTTCATTCGCTTCTTACCGTCTTTCTGCTTCTGCAGCAGCTTCTTCTTACGGCTCACGTCGCCGCCATAGCATTTCGCCAGGACGTTTTTACGCAGCTGCTTAACGGTAGCACGGGCGATAATGTGGTTGCCGATTGCCGCCTGAATCGCGATATCGAACTGCTGACGAGGGATCAGCTCTTTCATCTTCTCCACCAGCTCGCGACCGCGGTACGGGGCGTTATCGTTGTGGGTGATCAGCGCCAGCGCATCGACGCGCTCGCTGTTGATCAGCACATCTACGCGCACCATGTTGGAGGCCTGGAAGCGCTTGAAGTTGTAGTCCAGCGACGCGTAGCCGCGAGAAGTTGACTTCAGGCGATCGAAGAAGTCGAGAACCACTTCCGCCATCGGGATTTCATAGGTCAGCGCAACCTGTTTACCGTGGTAAACCATGTTGGTCTGCACGCCGCGCTTCTCAATGCACAGGGTGATGACGTTGCCGAGGTACTCCTGCGGCAGCAGCATATGGCACTCCGCAATAGGCTCGCGCAGCTCCTGAATATTATTCAGCGGCGGCAGCTTGGACGGGCTATCGACGTAGATGACCTCTTTCGCCGTCGTCTCGACTTCGTAGACCACCGTTGGCGCCGTGGTAATCAGGTCCAGATCGTATTCGCGCTCCAGACGCTCCTGGATGATCTCCATGTGCAGCAGGCCGAGGAAGCCGCAGCGGAAACCAAAGCCCAGCGCCGTCGAGCTTTCTGGTTCATAGAACAGAGAGGCGTCGTTGAGGCTCAGTTTGCCCAGCGCATCGCGGAAGCTTTCGTAATCATCAGAGCTTACCGGGAACAGGCCGGCGTACACCTGCGGCTTGACCTTTTTGAAGCCAGGCAGCGCTTTGTCCGCCGGGTTGCGGGAAGTGGTCAGGGTATCGCCCACCGGCGCGCCGAGGATGTCTTTAATCGCGCATACCAGCCAGCCTACCTCACCGCATTTCAGCTCGGTACGATCGACCTGTTTCGGCGTGAAAATACCGAGGCGATCGGCGTTATAAATCTGCCCGGTACTGATGACCTTAATCTTGTCACCCTTGCGCATGGTGCCGTTTTTAATACGCACCAGCGAGACGACGCCGAGGTAGTTGTCGAACCAGGAGTCGATGATCAGGGCCTGCAGCGGGGCGTCCGGATCACCTTCCGGCGGCGGAATGTCGCGCACCAGACGCTCCAGCACATCCGGAACGCCTACGCCGGTCTTCGCCGAGCAGCGAACCGCATCGGCGGCGTCGATACCGACGATGTCTTCAATTTCTTCCGCCACGCGTTCCGGATCGGCCGCAGGCAGGTCGATTTTGTTGAGGACCGGCACAACTTCCAGGTCCATTTCCATCGCGGTATAGCAGTTTGCCAGCGTCTGGGCTTCCACCCCTTGACCGGCATCGACAACCAGCAGCGCGCCTTCGCAGGCGGCCAGAGAACGCGAAACTTCATAGGAGAAGTCGACGTGTCCCGGGGTGTCGATAAAGTTCAGCTGGTAGGTCTCACCGTTGGTGGCCTTATAATCCAGGGTGACGCTTTGCGCCTTAATGGTGATGCCGCGCTCACGCTCAAGATCCATGGAATCCAGTACCTGGGCTTCCATTTCACGATCGGAAAGGCCACCGCAAATCTGGATGATACGGTCAGACAACGTAGACTTACCGTGGTCAATGTGGGCGATGATTGAAAAGTTACGTATATTCTTCATATTTAGAGTTAATTATGCCTTACGCGTATCATGAGGCCGCTGTTCTGTGCCTGACGTTTTTTAATCCGAAAACGCCGCATTCTACACTACATCCGTGAAACCAGGAAATGCTCTTACAGCTAGCATAACCGGAGTAAATGGCGGGATCTTACGAGAATGGTAAATAAAAAATAAAGGCCAGTGGAATCACTGGCCTGCTTCTGAAGAGGGTGTCTCAATACGGACTAAATCGGGCGCTAAACCCACGCTAATGATGATCGGCTGCCACGACTGGCGAGCGGCCAGACCGGGGGACAGCCCGCGCGCAACCAGGAATCCGCCGACGCCGCCGAGTATCGCGCCGCAGAGGGAGGCAAAATCATTAGAGAACAGCACCTGGAAGATGGATGCCATCACAAACAGTCCAAACAGCGGCGCCATATACACTAAGAGCGCAGAGCCTAATAAGCTGCTTTCCGCGATGCCGAGCTCCACTTTTTGCCCGGCGCTCAGCGGCTGTGCGCTGGGCACGCTGATAGTGTGGCTGGTTTGCGGTCCCAGCTTATTCAGCACCCGGCTACCGCAGCCGGCTCGAGAGGCGCAGCTGCTGCAGGACGCTTTGACATCGCAGTGCACCTGCGCCATTCCGTTGTGCCAGGAAACGACGGTCGCCCACTCTTTAATCATTGTACGGCCTTAAATTTGATGCTGTCGGCAATGCGCTTAGCCGTTTGCGGCGGCAGTTCGCCCACAACGGTAATCTCCGCGCTGTCGCGTACCGTCGTACTCACGGTACGACGCCCGGTGCGCAGCAGCTGATCGCTGCTGTTTGCCGTCGCGCGATTCACGTTAATCGAGAAGCTAAACAGTCCGTCCGAATAGAGACGAGATTCCACCGGGCCATCGAAGGTTGGCAGACGGCGCTGGCTGCTGGATATCTCGGAGACGCCCTGCGGTAGCCAGGCCGGCGCCCAGTTGAAGTTAGCTTTATCGCCGCCTTCCGGCACCGACAGCTGCGGAGGCAAATTAGCCTTCGCCAGGGTCTCCATGCTGCTGCTTACCTTATCGCCAACGCTAAAGGACACAACCCGGAACTGTTCCAGAGTTTCGCCATCGCGATCGAGCAGATCGACCCGCATCGGCAGCCGGGTCTCCGCATCCAGCCAGACGATATAGCTATAGCGCGTTCCGTCTCTCGCCACCACGCGGATCACTTCGCACAGGCGATCGGCAATACGCGTGCGCCCCACGGAGATGAAGTCGTAGTATGCCGCCAGACGTTTGAAATCGGTATAGGCCAGTGAAGGCAGGGAATCAACGATGTAGTCACCGTTCAAGGTGAACGGGTCGAGCCCAGGCTCAAAGTAGCTGATTTCGTTACCGCGCAGCACAACCTCACGGCGGGGGCCATCGAGCTGTAGAAGCTGAGCGAGAGGTTGATTGTTCAGCCGTGCGTGACGATAACGCAGCGACTCAACGCCCTGTTTGTTGATACTGACGAAAGACAGCTCATAATTGAGGGACTGGCTAGCCAGGTTCATTTGCTGCAACAACGCCCCGGAAGAGGTATCAGCCGAGGCGTTGACAGAGAAGAACAGGCTGCCTGCCATGAGCGACATGGCACACCAAAGTTGCTTCATTACTGCGATTGCGTTCCTAAAGTTTGATAACCCGGTACCTGAACGGCGGCCTGCTGAGTCTGGGCTTGACCAAACTGAAGCTGTTCGGCATGCAGGCGACGCTGTAATTCATAGTCCTGCAGCATGGCATTAATACGACGACGCTGCTCCTGGACCTGCACCTGTTGGCCGGTTCCTGCGGATGCATCAGCCGGTACGCCCAGGCTCACCGGACTCGCTTTACCCATCATCGGCATGGTATTAAACACCGGTGCTTCAGGCTGCTGAGATGATTCGGTTTGCCCATTATACTGCTGGACGCCGACGATAACAGCAAGAGATACGCACGCGGCAACGCCCATCTGCGTAAGCGAACTGGCCCACGGACGCACTTTCTGCCAGAAAGGCATCTGACGCCACTGGTGCGGTGCCGGCTGAGATTCAGGAATTAGCGGCACCGTCTGGCGAACGGGCTCGTTTTCAATGGCGGCCATCACGCGAGCTGAGATATCAAAGTGGAGCATCTCAGCGGTGTCGCCTCTCAGCGAATCGCGGATGAGATGGTAGCTCTCCCAGGTCTTTTGCATTTCAGAAGAACCGCTCAGCTCATTAAGCAGTTCGTTATCCAGCGTTTCACCATCCATTAAGGCCGAAAGTTTTTCTTTCTGCATGCCTGATACCCTTTTCAGTATTCCGCTATCGTCAACGCCTGATTAGCGGTTGAACTTTATTATCAATAGCTTCTCGTGCCCGGAATATACGCGAACGTACCGTACCTACCGGACAATCCATGATAGCGGCTATCTCTTCATAGCTTAGGCCATCAAGCTCCCGTAACGTAATTGCCATGCGTAAATCTTCCGGGAGCGATTCAATGGTACGAAAAACTATTTGTCTCAGTTCTTCTGACAACATTAAGTTCTCAGGGTTCGAAATTTCTTTCAGCGCCCCGCCGCTTTCGAAGTTTTCTGCCTCATTGGCATCGACATCGCTGGACGGTGGGCGACGACCCTGAGCAACCAGATAATTCTTCGCCGTGTTTACGGCGATACGATATAACCAGGTATAAAAAGCGCTATCCCCCCGGAAAGAATCCAGGGCACGCCATGCTTTTACGAACGACTCCTGAACAACGTCAGGAATATCGCCCTGCGGCACGTAGCGGGAGACCAGGCTCGCGACCTTATGCTGATAGCGCACCACCAGCAGGTTAAACGCTTTCTGATCTCCTTTCTGGACCCGTTCGACGAGGACCTGATCCGTTAACTGCTCGCTCATCCGAGGTAATGTCTCCCCAAACCTAATTCCCATGAGTCTTCAAAGCACTACCCAATCACTGCATTATGAGCAAGCAATCGTTGGAGTACCTGAAAACAATAAAGTTCCGTTACGCCTTTGATTTTTGTCTGGCAACGGCGGACGATTTGTTATCTCTCATTATATGTCCCGTTACTCAGCCGCAGATAAGATGATGAGGAAAAAGCGTAAGGTCCGCGAGAAGGGTAACGTAACACGGTTTATATTTCACTATAAAATCTGAAGCTAACGATCTGCTTCGCAAATATTTTCTTTCGTTTTGCTCCCGCCGGTTTAGCGCCGAATGTTTAGTTGCCACAACTAACGGTAAAAAAAATGTACGATTCATCACGACCTGGTGCTATTGTGGCTCAATCGTGTTTAGTAAATTAAACAAAGGCCATGAATACAACTCCTGAGTTCTCCTGTGATGTATTGATTATTGGCAGCGGCGCTGCCGGTTTGTCGCTTGCCTTGCGTTTAGCGGAGCACAGTTCGGTCACCGTACTGAGCAAAGGCCCGATCAGCGAAGGCTCCACCCTCTATGCGCAGGGCGGTATTGCCGCCGTCTTTGATGAAACGGACAGCATCGAATCTCACGTGGAGGATACGCTGATCGCCGGAGCGGGCCTTTGCGATCGTCACGCCGTTTCCTTCGTGGCGAGTAACGCCAAACCCTGCGTGCAGTGGCTTATCGATCAGGGAGTGCTGTTCGATACCCAGGTCCAGGCCAACGGCGAGGAGAGCTATCACCTGACGCGTGAAGGCGGCCACAGCCATCGCCGCATTCTCCATGCCGCCGATGCCACCGGTAAAGCGGTGGAAACCACCCTGGTCAGCCAGGCGCTTTCACACCCCAATATCCGCGTGCTCGAACGCAGCAATGCCGTCGATCTGATTATTTCAGACAAGATTGGCCTGCCCGGCGCTCGTCGGGTCGTCGGCGCGTGGATCTGGAACCGTAATAAAGAAAAGGTCGAGACCTGGGGGGCGAGAGCCGTTGTTCTGGCAACCGGCGGCGCGGCCAAGGTGTATCAATACACCACTAACCCGGACGTTTCATCCGGCGACGGCATTGCTATGGCCTGGCGGGCGGGCTGTCGCGTCGCCAACCTTGAGTTCAATCAGTTCCACCCTACCGCGTTGTACCATCCGCAGGCGCGCAATTTCCTGCTGACCGAAGCGCTGCGCGGTGAAGGCGCCCATCTGAAGCGTCCGGACGGTTCACGCTTTATGCCCGATTTTGACGCCCGCGGCGAGCTGGCTCCGCGCGACATTGTCGCCCGCGCCATTGACCATGAAATGAAGCGTCTCGGCGTTGACTGCATGTATCTTGATATCAGCCATAAGCCGGAAGCCTTTATCCGTCAGCACTTCCCGATGATCTACGAGAAATTACTCGGTCTCGGTATCGACCTGACGAAAGAACCGGTCCCTATCGTACCGGCGGCGCATTACACCTGCGGCGGAGTGATGGTCGACGATAACGGTCGGACCGATGTCGAGGGGCTGTATGCTATCGGCGAAGTCAGCTACACCGGGCTTCACGGCGCCAACCGCATGGCATCCAACTCGCTGCTCGAATGTCTGGTCTACGGCTGGTCGGCCGCCGAAGATATCCTGCGCATCATGCCTCAGGCCCGGGCGGTTACCGATCTGCCGGCCTGGGACGAGAGCCAGGTTGAAATCCCCGATGAGCTGGTCGTTATCCAGCACAACTGGCACGAGCTGCGCCTGCTGATGTGGGACTACGTCGGGATTGTGCGCACGACCCGTCGCCTGGAGCGCGCCCTGCGGCGCATTACCATGCTGCAGCAGGAGCTCGACGAATACTATGCCCGCTTCCGCGTCTCCAACAACCTGCTGGAGTTGCGTAACCTGGTACAGGTTGCCGAGCTGATTGTACGCTGCGCGATGCTGCGCAAAGAGAGCCGCGGCCTGCACTATACGCTGGACTACCCGGATCTGCTGCCGGACAGCGGGCCGTCGGTTCTCGTGCCGGAAACTCACATAAAGAGATAAAAGTCCTGGGTCAGCGCGGTAAACCCCTCGGAGTATTGCTGCTCTGGCCCACGGATAATCAGCCTGTCACTGAAGCACTCCCCTGCCGTCGGCGAGAAGGCAAGGAGCACCCGATGCGGCGCGCGCATTTCCGTTTCCGCCACGTCGGTGCGTAAACGCAGATGCCAACCCATCGTTTGCGCGCGCCGGGCAAAGGTATCGCCAATATCCACCGGCAGCACCACGCAGAAAAAGCCCTCTTCTGTGATACACTCTGCGGCACAGCTTAATAGCGTCACGTGATCGAGCGTGGTCGTATATCGCGCCTGTTCGCGCTGCGATGTTGCGCAGGGCACGCCTTCAGCAAAAAAAGGCGGATTACTGACAATCAGCTCATAGCGTCGGGTTTGCGGCGGCTGCCACTGCTGAATATCGGCTTGATGCACCTGGATGCGGGCGGACCAGGGAGAAGCCGCGGCGTTTTCCCTCGCCTGATCTGCCGCATCTTCATCCAGCTCAACCGCATCCAACGCCACCAGCTCCCCGGTACGCTGAGCCAGCATCAGGGCCAGCAGGCCGCTGCCGGTACCGATATCCAGCACGTGTTTAACCTGAGCAATCGGCGCCCACGCGCCGAGCAAAATGCCGTCGGTGCCAACTTTCATTGCGCAACGGTCGTGAGCGACAAAGAATTGTTTAAACGTAAAACCATTGCGCGGCAGCGCAAACTTCGACTGAGACATCCTGACAACCTTGCGGGCGAAAACTCCTGAGCTTAAGGCTATGCACAATACCGGAGAACAGATAGCCTTACAAACAGATGAACATTATGCCCGTAACGTCTATAATCGTCGGTCCACTCAGAGGTAGATAATGACTGTAACGACTTTTTCCGAACTTGAACTCGACGAAAACCTGCTGGAAGCCCTCCAGGAAAAAGGTTTCACACGCCCGACAGCCATTCAGGCCGCCGCTATTCCGCCTGCGCTCGATGGCCGTGACATTCTCGGTTCAGCCCCGACCGGCACCGGTAAAACAGCGGCGTATCTGCTGCCAGCGTTGCAGCACCTGCTTGATTTCCCGCGCAAGAAGTCAGGGCCTCCGCGTATTCTGATCCTGACGCCGACCCGCGAGCTGGCGATGCAGGTTGCTGACCATGCCCGCGAACTGGCAGCGCACACGCATCTCGATATCGCCACCATCACCGGCGGCGTCGCGTACATGAACCACGCTGAAGTGTTCAGCGAAAACCAGGATATCGTGGTCGCCACCACCGGGCGTCTGCTGCAGTATATTAAAGAAGAAAACTTCGACTGCCGCGCCGTAGAAACGCTGATCCTCGATGAAGCGGACCGGATGCTGGATTTGGGCTTCGCTCAGGATATCGAACATATTGCCGGTGAAACCCGCTGGCGCAAGCAGACAATGCTGTTCTCCGCGACCCTCGAAGGCGATGCCATCAAAGATTTTGCCGAGCGTCTGCTGGAAGAGCCGGTGGAAGTGTCCGCCTCTCCTTCTACCCGCGAGCGGAAGAAAATCCATCAGTGGTACTACCGCGCCGATGACGTTAAGCATAAAACCGCGCTGCTGATAAACCTGCTGAAACAGCCGGACGCCACCCGTTCTATCGTCTTTGTGCGTAAGCGCGAGCGCGTTCATGAGCTGGCATCCTGGCTGCGCGAAGCCGGTATCAACACCTGCTGGCTGGAAGGCGAAATGGTTCAGGCCAAGCGTAACGAAGCGATTAAGCGCATGACCGATGGCCGCATGAACGTGCTGATTGCCACCGATGTCGCCGCGCGCGGGATCGATATTCCGGACGTTAGCCACGTCTTCAACTTCGATATGCCGCGCACCGCGGATACCTACCTGCACCGTATCGGTCGAACCGGTCGTGCCGGGAAGAAAGGCGTTGCTATTTCACTGGTTGAAGCCCATGACCACCTGCTGCTGGGTAAAATCGGTCGCTACATTGACGAGCCGCTGAAGGCACGTGTTATCGACGAACTGCGCCCGTCAACCCGCGCACCGAGCGAGAAGCAGACCGGTAAACCTTCAAAGAAAGTGCTGGCTAAACGCGCAGAGAAGAAAAAAGAAGATAAAGAAAAGCCGCGCGTGAAGAAACGTCACCGCGATGCTAAAAATATCGGCAAGCGTCGTAAGCCGAGCGGCAGCGATACGCCGCAGCAGTCGAGCTAAGAGTACAAGGACGCCGGGATATCCCGGCGTTTTTGCATTTACGTCCGCTGGCGACAACGCCGCGGGGAGTGATATCGGGCGTTCCCCCTTGTGCCGGCGAGTCAGGAATTCATCATCATGAAAAAAAAAGATTTCGTCACCCAGGATCTGCTCAGCAAAATCTACCAGCACAATGACCCCGGCCCCCGCAAGCTCCCGCCTGAACGCCGGCTGGCGGAGGAGTATGGCGTCTCACGGTTTACCATTCGCCAGGCGCTGGAAAAACTCTCTGACATCGGCGTCATACGTATCGTGCAGGGCTCAGGGATTTGGATAAACGAGCGAATGAGCAACAACCCGCTGGTGTATAACTCCATCACCGAAAAGCGTTTCGATCGGATGCGCTATCGGACAATCAGCCTGCATAAAAAGCGCCCCGACCGCGCGGAGCAGCAGATTTTCGGCATAACGGATGAGGAGTTTATCTGGCAATTTTGCCGCCTGCGCTTCGTTGATGACGTAGCGGTGCAGATTGAGATTTCGCGGATGCCGGCCGCCGCCTTTGCCGATCTTAGCCGGGAGGTTATCGAACGCTCGCTGCAGCAGTACGTACTTTCCAAGGGCTATCAAATTTCACATTTGCTCACCACCTATCAGGCGGTGAGCGTCAGCCGGGAACAGGCCGCCCTGCTGGGCTGCAAAAAAGGCATTCCGGCCATGCATATTAACAATCGAGGAATTCTCGACGGCGGGCAGGTGTATGAAATCAGCGATATCATCGATATCAACTACTCCTGCACCTACGTTATTCCGCATAATCGCGACAGCTTAACCTTCCGCCAGGCGCCCTCGGACTAATTATGGCGTATGGATCGTGCCGTCAGGCAGGCGGCTCTGCGTCCATTCGTGCGGACGATAGACAACAGGATACGTCTGCGCCAGCTGTTGGTTAAAGCCGACGCCAATCCCTGCCGCCGTTGGTGGATAGATAAACCCGTTATTGACGCCGGGCGCTCCGGGGAATACCGCATCAGTAGCGGCAGAACGCGGTATAAACTCCTGGATTGCGGCATTATTGAGGTAGATATTCAGGTGGGTATTGACCGCAACCCCAATTGGCGTCATATCGCCGGGCCCGTGCCACGCCACGCGCACGCCGAATGCCTGACACAGCACCGCCAGCTTCAGGGCCGGCGTAATCCCGCCAATCTGGGAAATATGGCAGCGGATAAAATCAATCTGCCGGTTAACAATCAGGTCATGCCATTCAGCCGGATTATTAAACAGCTCCCCCATCGCGAGCGGAATTGCGCTTTGCTGGCGGATCTGCGCCAGCCATGCGCTCTGCTGCGGCGCTAAAATATCCTCAATAAACCACGGCTGATAGGGCTCGAGCTGCTTCGCCAGCTGCAGCGCCTGCTGCGGGAAGAGCCGTTCGTGGACGTCATGGAGGATATGAAAACGGTGTCCGTAGCGCGCTCTCAGCAGCCGGAACATCTCCACCGTATTCCTGATGTACTCATCCTGGTCGTAATAGGCGCCCGGCGTCGGGTTCTCCGGCGTATGCATCGCCTGCGCAGTGCCGCCGTAAAAGCCCAGCTGGCAGCGGATGTGGCGATAGCCCTCCTCCAGCAGACGCTCAACGGATATAAACAGCGCCTCGGGCGTCTCACCGCTAGCGTGGGCGTAAGCCGGGATAGCATCACGCGATTTGCCGCCAAAAAGCTGGTACAGCGGCATTCCCGCCAGCTGGGCTTTGATATCCCAAAGCGCCATATCAACGCCGGCAATGGCGTTATTCATTACCGGCCCGTTTCGCCAGTAGGCGTTGACGTTCATCATCTGCCAGAGGTCTTCGATATTGTTCGCATCACGGCCAAGCAGCAGCGGCTTAAGGTATTCATTAACCATCGTTTTGACCGCCAGCGGACGCTGCTGGAAAGTCGCGCAGCCGTGGCCGACGGTACCTTTGTCGGTGGTCACGCGTACCGTGACCAGGTTATGACGATCGGGACGGGTGATAAAACACTCAATATCAGTAATTAGCGTAGCGTTCACGGCAAGGCTCCCTGCGGCAAAAATAAAAGGTGATGCCAATTATCTTCACCCTATTTATTACGCAAGGTAAACCTTTTTATTTAATAAAATTTTGGTTCGTAAAACAGATTTAATTTCATTAAAAACCGGACCAATTTAGATAAATACTGCCAATACATCCTATAACAGCGGTTATTTGTGACTAAACTCATATTTTATTGGTTTGTTTTTATAAATCGGCTTATTTACCATTTCACGACGTAAACAGCACAACACATTGCTTCAGGAGCCGGTATGGAGACGCAAGATGCAATCAGCAGAATTATTTTGCTGATTGGCGGAAAAGAAAATATTAATAACGTCTGGCACTGTATGACCCGATTACGCTTTGATTTAATTGATGATAACAAAGTAGAAAAAGAAGAGATTAAGAAACTGCCCGGCGTGCTCGGCGCGCAGCTGCAGAGCGATCAGTTTCAAATTATCATCGGGCCGAAGGTTAATAGCTGGTATGAACGCCTGCTCGCGGCATTAGGTACCGTCGGCGAAAAGGCTGCCGAAAAGCCCCGCCAGCGTAAGGGGCTGGTGTCGCTGTTTATGGATACCGTCTCGGGCGTTTTTGGCCCAATCGTGCCGGCCATTGCCGGCGCCGGGATGATAAAGGGCCTGCTGGCCGGACTGATCGCGTTGAAAGCGGTACCGCAAAATAGCGACAGCGTAATGATCATCGACCTTATCGCCAGCGGCGTATTCTATTTCCTGCCCTTTTTCCTTGCCGTCTCGGCGGCAAAGATCTTTAAGACCAACGAGTATCTGGCCGTCGCCGTTGCCGCCTGCCTGATGTATCCAACCCTGATTGACGCCGCGAAGGCGCTGGCGGCCCATCACGAGGGGGCGGCTTCCGCGCTGTGGCTGCTTAACGCCGTTCCCATCCCCGTGTTCAACTACGCATCCAGCGTGATCCCGGTTATTTTCTCCGTGCTGGCGCTGAAATATATCTACGCCTGGGTCGATCGCATTATGCCCGAGGTGCTGAAAACCGTTTTCACGCCGACGCTGGCGCTGTTTCTCGGCGCGCTGGCGGCGCTGGTGGTTATTGGTCCGGTTGGCATTTGGCTTGGCAAAGCGCTGGCGTGGTTTATTGAAGGCCTGTTCGGGATATCCGCGGGCTTTGCCGGGCTGGTTGTGGGCGCCATCCGCCCGGTCGCGATCCTGACGGGCATGCATCATGCCATGACGCCCATTGCCCTGCAAAACTTCAGCGATCGCGGTTACGACATGCTGATGCCAATGATGTTTATGGCAAATATGTCGATAGCGGGCGCGACCTTTGCTATCTGGCGCGTAAGCAAAAACCGGCAGGAGCGTACGGTGACGCTGTCCGCGGCAATTTCAGCGCTGCTTGGGATCACCGAGCCCGCCCTGTTTGGCGTCTTAACGCGCTATAAAAAAGCGTTCGTCGCGGCAACCATTGCCAGTTCGCTGGCCTCGGCCTTTATCGCTTTCTTCGGCGTGCGGCTGTATGGCTATATTTTATCAAGCATTTTTAGCCTGCCGGCTTACATCGGCCCCTACTTTATCTTTGCGCTGTCAGGCGTGGCTATCGCCATAATATTGTCGTTCACGCTCACCACGCTGCTGGTGAGACGGGAACCGTAGCCCGACATAATAAAAAACCCCCGGCTCGATTGAACCGGGGGTTTTTGCTAACGCTTACAGACTTTCAGTGAAAGTACGCGCGATGACGTCGCGCTGCTGCTCTGGCGTCAGAGAGTTAAAACGTACCGCATAGCCCGATACGCGGATGGTCAGCTGCGGGTATTTCTCCGGATGTTCAACCGCATCCATCAGCGTTTCACGACGCAGGACGTTAACGTTCAGGTGCTGGCCGCCTTCAACGCGGACTTCCGGTTTAACGTCGAGCGGGATCTCACGGTATTCGATTTCGCCGAGCTTATTCACCGCAACCACGTCATCTTCAGCAAAACCACCTTTTGCACACAGGCAACGCGCTTCACCTTTTTCGCTATCCAGCAGCCAGAAAGAGTTCAGCAGGTCGTCGTTTGCAGCTTTAGTAATTTGGATACCTGTAATCATGTGATGCCTCCCTTAGGCAATATTTATTCGTTCTGTTGGCCCGTTCATGGCCAATTGGTAAAACCATTGTTGTATGAGTGTATATATATCAGCCGAACACCCGGCATTCATTGACTTAAATCAACAAAAACCACTAATTAAAAGTGGGTATGAAGGGATATTATTGTTTTACATCAAGTTACGCCATAACGGATGCCAAATAATTTTGTAAATTTTCAACTATTTTTGCAGAAAAAACGTCAGCAAAGCGGCGCCGATTTTGTTATGCAGAAAGAAGCAGTTAAGCTATAGCGATACCACTTTGCAGGAGAGCAAGATGACCACCCCACTGACCTGGCACGACGTGCTGGCGGAAGAGAAGCTACAGCCCTATTTTGTGAATACCCTGAAAACCGTCGCCGAAGAGCGCCAGTCGGGCATCACGATTTATCCACCGCAAAAAGATATTTTCAACGCCTTCCGCTACACCGAAATTGGGGATGTAAAAGTGGTTATCCTCGGGCAGGACCCCTATCACGGGCCAGGGCAGGCGCACGGCCTGGCCTTTTCCGTACTGCCGGGTATCCAGACTCCGCCGTCTCTGTTAAATATGTATAAAGAGCTGGAGGGGACCATTCCTGGATTCAGCCGTCCGGAGCATGGTTATCTCGAAAGCTGGGCGCGTCAGGGCGTGCTGCTGCTCAACACGGTATTAACGGTGCGCGCGGGGCAGGCGCATTCTCATGCCAGCCTTGGCTGGGAAACCTTTACCGATAAGGTTATTGCGCTGATCAACGAGCATCGGGAAGGAGTTGTGTTTTTACTGTGGGGCGCGCACGCGCAGAAGAAAGGTGCCATCATCGACCGCCAGCGCCACTGCGTGCTGAAGGCGCCGCATCCGTCTCCGCTCTCCGCCCATCGCGGTTTTTTCGGCAGCAACCATTTTGTCCAGGCCAACCAGTGGCTGGCCGAACGCGGCGAAGCGCCGATCGACTGGATGCCGACCTTACCGGCCGCCGGGAAGTAATCGGGTTACTCGCCCGTTACGCTATGCGCAAATACAAAAATGCCAGCATTACGCTGGCATTTTTTCAGGCAGGTCAGGCATCAGGCCTTGTTCTGGCGCCACCATTCGGCCAGCAGAACGCCGGTCGCGACGGAGACGTTCAGGCTTTCCACGTTGCCAGTGCCTTCGATAGCCACGTTCAGATCCGCGCTGGAGATCGTCGCATCAGACAAGCCATCACGCTCCTGTCCTAACGCCAGGACCATTTTCTTCGGCAACTCGGCTTTGTAGAGCGGCGTCCCGTTGTGGCTGGAGGTAGAAACAATCGCGTAGCCAGCCGCGCGGAACTGCTCCAGAGTGTCGAGGAAGCTATCGCCGGTAATCGGCTCTACGTGCTCGGCGCCGCCCTCTGCGGTACGGATGGCCGCACCGGACTCCAGCATGCCGGCATCCTGAACCACCACGCCCTTCACGCCGAAGTGAGCGCAGCTACGCATGATTGCGCCAAGATTGTGCGGGTTGCCGACGTCTTCAAGCGCCAGTACGCAGTCTTCAGCATCGGCCTTAGCGACCCACTGCGCAACGGAAGTCCCGTTACGTTTCTTAATCAGGAAGCAAACTCCGCCGTGGTGCTCAGTGCCGGACGCTTTCGCCAGCTCGGCTTCGTCAACCACGTGATAGGCTTTACGGTTGGCCGCCATCCAGCGCAGGGCTTCTTTAAAACGCGGGGTGACGCTTTGCACGAACCAGGCGCGAACGATAGCGTCCGGGCGGCTCTGGAAAAGTGCCTGGCAGGCATTTTCGCCGTACACGCGGGTCTCTTCCGCACGCTGACGACGCAGTACTTCCGGATCGATAAAGCTTTTACCGCTGATCCCGCCGTGATCCGGTTTTGCTGCCGTTTCATCATTCGGAGCACGTGAAACTGTACGCCACGGGGAACCCCCTTCACGATCGAAATCATCGCGTTTACGATCGTCACGTTTGCGGTCGTCGCCGCGGCTGTTTCTTTCATCGCGGGCAGGGCGGCTACGGCCGTCAACACGAGATTTTCCTGGGCGCCCTCCCCCTTTCCCGGTACGCGGGTTATGGGTGCGTCTGTCAGAATCATCATCACTGCGGACATACATCACTTTGACCTTGCCGCTTTTATTTTTCAGTTCGTCGCTCATCAATTTTCTCCACCTGCGCTGCGCGAAGCGCGCAGATTACCCGATGTATCACCGCTTCGCCATTATTTCGTTTAAAAGATAGGGTCTATCGTATTCATCGAACAAAACGCATTGTTGTTTAGCGGTACCTAATCGATAATATGTAACATTACAGATACAAATCGGCCACGTGCCGTGCTGCAACCCATAACCAGAGGTTAGTTATGAATACCGTTTGTGCCAGTTGTCAGGCTCTGAACCGCATCCCCGACGATCGTAGCGCCGATGGCGCTAGATGCGGACGCTGCGGCCACGATCTTTTTGACGGCGACGTCATCAACGCGACCGGGGCAATGCTGGATAAACTGCTGAAGGACGATCTGCCGGTTGTTGTCGATTTCTGGGCCCCGTGGTGTGGACCCTGCCGTAATTTCGCCCCGATCTTTGAAGACGTTGCGGAAGAACGCAGCGGCCAAATGCGCTTCGTGAAGGTCAACACCGAAGCTGAACGTGAGCTGAGCGCGCGTTTTCGCATTCGCAGCATTCCGACCATTATGATCTTTAAAAACGGCGAAGTCATCGACATGCTGAACGGAGCGGTACCAAAAGCGCCGTTCGACAGCTGGCTTAACGAAGCCAACCAGCAGTAAACCTGACGGGGCAGCGCTTGTGCCCCGTTTTCACCTCTGCGACAATGGCGTTTTCTCTTAGCGATCCCCCATGATTGATAACGCCGTTCTTCGCCTGCGTGCCGAACGTCTCGCGCGCGCGACCCGACCTTTTCTTGCTCGCGGTAACCGTATCCACCGCTGCCAGCGCTGTTTACTGCCGTTGAAGCAGTGCCTGTGCGCAACCCTCGCGCCAGCGGCGGCGGCCAGCCGTTTTTGCCTGGTGATGTTCGATACTGAACCGATGAAGCCAAGCAATACCGGGCGCCTTATCGCGGATATCCTGCCGGACACCGAGGCATTTCAGTGGTCACGAACCGAGCCGCCGCAGGCGCTACTCGATCTGGTCGCCGATCCTGATTACCAGCCAATAGTCGTTTTCCCGGCGTCGTATGCCGGAACGGAACGCGAGGTGCTGAGCTCGCCGCCTGCGGGTAAGCCGCCGCTATTTATCATGCTCGACGGCACATGGACCGAGGCGCGGAAAATGTTCCGTAAGAGTCCCTGGCTTGACGCGCTGCCGGTCATTTCCGTCGATCTTTCGCGTATCTCGGCCTATCGCCTGAGAGAGGCCCACGCGGAGGGACAGTATTGTACGGCAGAAGTGGCCATCGCCCTGCTGGATCTCGCCGGGGACACAAACGCCGCGCTCGCGCTCGGCGATCACTTTAGCCTGTTCAGAAGCCGCTATCTGGCAGGAAAGACGCAGCATAAGGGCAGTATCACAGCACAAGAGGCAGAAAACGTTTAAAATCATCCGGTCACTGGGGATCAAAGGAGACCGGTATGAGCCAACGAGGCCTGGAAGCACTATTGCGGCCAAAATCGATCGCCGTCATTGGCGCATCAATGAAACCGCAGCGTGCCGGTTATCTGATGATGCGCAACCTGCTGGCCGGGGGCTTTAACGGCCCGGTGCTGCCGGTCACTCCGGCGTGGAAAGCCGTACAGGGCGTGCTGGCCTGGCCGACTATCGATAGCCTGCCGTTTACTCCCGATCTTGCCGTTCTCTGCACCAACGCCCGGCGAAATCTTGAGCTGCTTGAGGCGCTGGGGAAAAAAGGCTGCAAAACCTGCATTATTCTCTCCTCGCCGCCGGAGCAGTACCCCGCGCTGCTTGAGCATGCCGCCCGCTATCAGATGCGGCTACTGGGCCCAAACAGCCTCGGTCTGCTGGCGCCCTGGCAAGGGCTGAATGCCAGCTTTTCGCCGGTCCCGATTCGTCGAGGCAAGCTGGCGTTTATCTCCCAGTCCGCTGCGGTTTCGAATACCATTCTTGACTGGGCACAGCAGCGCGAAATGGGTTTCTCATACTTTATTGCGCTGGGCGACAGCCTGGATATCGACGTTGACGATCTGCTCGATTTCCTTGCCCGCGATAGCAAAACCAGCGCCATTCTGCTCTATCTCGAACACCTCAGCGATGCCCGCCGCTTTGTTTCTGCGGCCCGGAGCGCATCGCGCAATAAGCCGATCCTGGTGATTAAAAGCGGACGCAGCCCGGCGGCGCAAAAGCTGCTGCACGTAAACTCAGGTATGGACCCGGCCTGGGACGCCGCGATTCAGCGAGCGGGCCTGCTGCGGGTGCAGGATACCCATGAGCTCTTCTCCGCCGTCGAGACGCTGAGCCATATGCGCCCGCTGCGCGGCGAGAAATTAATGATTATCAGCAACGGCGCGGCCCCTGCGGCGCTGGCGCTGGACGAACTTTGGCTGCGCAATGGCAAGCTTGCGTCGCTAAGCGACGAGACCGGCGACAGGCTGCGTCAGGCGCTGCCGGGTAGCATCGATATCGCTAACCCGCTGGATCTGCGCGACGATGCCAGCAGCGAGCACTATCTCAAGGCGCTGAACGTGCTGCTGGATAGCCAGGATTACGATGCCCTGCTGGTCATTCACTCGCCGAGCGCGGCCGCGCCGGGAACCGAAAGCGCGCTGGCGCTGATTGACGCCTTAAAAAACCATCCGCGCGGCAAGTACGTTACGGTGCTGACGAACTGGTGCGGCGAATACTCTTCTCAGGAGGCCCGACGCCTGTTCAGCGATGCGGGGCTGCCAACCTATCGTACGCCGGAAGGCACGATTACCGCTTTTATGCATATGGTGGAATATCGGCGTAACCAGAAGCAGCTGCGGGAAACGCCGGTGCTCTCGGATATGGTCACGGCCAATACTGCGGAAGCCCATACGCTGCTACAGCAGGCAATAACCGAAGGCGCAACCACCCTGGATACCCATGAAGTCAGCCCGGTGCTACACGCCTATGGTATCCATACCCTACCGACGTGGATTGCCGCCGACAGCGCCGAGGCGGTGCGCATCGCCGAGCAAATTGGCTATCCGGTCGCCCTGAAGCTGCGGTCACCGGATATCCCGCACAAGTCGGAAGTGCAGGGCGTAATGCTCTATTTGCGTACCGCCGCCGAAGTACAGCAGGCGGCGGATGCCATTTTTGACAGGGTAAAAATGACCTGGCCGCAGGCGCGCATTCATGGCCTGCTGGTACAGAGCATGGCGAATCGCGCCGGAGCGCAGGAGCTGAGGGTAGTCGTTGAACAGGATCCGGTTTTCGGCCCGCTGATTATGCTGGGTGAAGGCGGCGTCGAATGGCGCGCGGAAGATCAGGCCGCCGTCGCCCTGCCGCCGCTGAATATGAACCTTGCCCGCTATCTGGTGATCCAGGCGATCAAAAGCAAAAAGATCCGTGGCCGTAGCGCCCTGCGCCCGCTGGATATCTCCGGCTTAAGCCAGCTGCTGGTTCAGGTGTCGAACCTTATCGTCGACTGCCCGGAGATCCAGCGTCTGGATATTCATCCTCTGCTGGCGTCCGGCAACGAGTTTACCGCGCTCGACGTGACGCTAGGCCTTGCCCCGTTTACCGGCGATAGCGAAAGCCGCCTGGCAATACGCCCCTATCCCCAGCAGCAGGAGGAGTGGGTGGTGTTGAAAAATGGCGAACGCTGCCTGTTCCGCCCGATTCTGCCTGAAGATGAACCGCAGCTGCTGGCCTTTATTGCTCAGGTGACCAAAGAGGATCTCTATTACCGCTACTTCAGCGAGATCAATGAATTTACTCACGATGATTTAGCCAATATGACGCAGATCGACTACGATCGAGAAATGGCCTTTGTTGCCGTACGCGCGACCGCAGAGGGAGAGGAGATCCTCGGCGTCACGCGCGCGATTTCCGATCCCGATAATATTGATGCAGAATTCGCCGTCCTGGTCCGCTCTGACCTGAAGGGTTTAGGTTTAGGCCGCCGGCTGCTGGAAAAGCTGATTACCTATACGCAAAGCCACGGTTTGCAGCGTTTGAACGGGATCACGATGCCCAATAACCGGGGCATGATTGGTCTTGCCAGAAAGCTTGGTTTTAAGGTGGATATTCAGCTGGAAGATGGGATTGTCAGCTTGTCCCTGCAATTTCCAGCGCAACAATCATAAACTGGCGGCCGCAATTGTTGACCACTTTAGCGGGTAGTAATGTTATTATTGCCCGCTTACGTCGTCTGCATGGTACAGAAGACCCTTCAATAAACAGAGAAGAAACGCACTGTGATGTTGTCAAAATTTAAGCGCAATAAACATCAACAACACCTTGCCCAACTCCCTAAGCTTTCTCAGTCAGTTGATGATATCGAGTTCTTTTACGCTCCCGCAGATTTTCGGCAAGCGTTACTGGCAAAGATAGCTCACGCCACTCAGCGTATTTGCATTATTGCGCTCTATCTGGAGCAAGATGATGGCGGCAAAGGAATTCTGCAGGCACTCTATGACGCTAAACGCCAGCGTCCAGAATTAGATGTTCGCATCCTGGTTGACTGGCACCGAGCCCAGCGCGGGCGCATTGGCGCTGCGGCAGCCAACACTAACGCCGACTGGTACTGCCGCATGGCGCAGGAAAATCCTGGCGTTGATATCCCGGTTTACGGCGTGCCGGTGAATACCCGCGAAGCGCTCGGCGTACTGCATTTTAAAGGTTTCATCGTTGATGACTGTGTGCTTTACAGCGGCGCCAGCCTGAATGATGTTTACCTTCATCAGCATGACAAATATCGCTACGACCGCTATCAGTGCATTCGCAACGGCAAAATGGCCGACGTGATGTTCGATTGGGTTGAGCATAATCTGGTCGAAGGCCGCGGCGTGAACCGCCTCGACAGACCCGATCGTCCAAAAAGCCCGGAAATTAAAAATGATATCCGTCAGTACCGCCAGGAACTGCGGGACAGCGGCTATCGTTATGTCGGCGATGCTGACGACGATCGGCTGTCGGTGACGCCGCTGGTCGGCCTCGGGAAATCAAGCCTGCTGAATAAAACCATCTTCCATCTGATGCCCTGCGCTGAACGGAAGCTGACTATCTGCACGCCGTACTTTAACCTTCCTGCCCTGCTGGTGCGTAATATCATCCAGCTATTGCGCAGCGGAAAGACCGTAGAAATTATCGTGGGCGATAAGACGGCGAACGACTTCTATATTCCGGAAGATCAGCCGTTTAAGATTATCGGTGCGCTCCCCTATCTGTATGAAATAAACCTACGCCGCTTCCTGAGCCGGCTGCAGTACTATGTCAACACTGACCAGCTGATTGTCCGTTTGTGGAAAGATGACGATAACAGCTATCATCTGAAAGGCATGTGGGTTGATGACGAATGGATGCTGCTGACCGGCAATAATCTTAATCCGCGCGCGTGGCGCCTCGATCTGGAAAATGCCATTCTTATTCACGATCCGCAACGCCAGCTTGGCGCGATGCGTGAAAAAGAGCTGCACCTGATTCGCCAGCATACGACGGTGGTGAAACACTATCGCGACCTGCAAAGCATCGCCGATTATCCGGTAAAAGTGCGTAAGCTGATTCGCCGTTTGAGGCGCATCCGTATCGACCGGCTTATCAGCCGTATTCTCTGAATTGCAGCCCCGCTTCCGCCGGGGCTTTTTTATGGGATCGTTATGCGTAAAGTCATCATCATCGCTCCTCTGCTGCTGACCGGCTGTAGCCATATGGCCAATGATTCATGGCATGGCCAGGATAAGGCCCAGCATTTTATCGCCTCAGCCATGCTCTCCGCAGCGGGTAACGAATACGCTCAGCATCAGGGTTACAGCCGCGATCGCAGCGCCGCCATCGGCTTTATGTTTTCGGTAAGCCTGGGCGCTTCGAAGGAGCTGTGGGATAGCCGCCCGGCGGGGAGCGGCTGGAGCTGGAAAGATTTTGCCTGGGACGTGGCCGGCGCCACGACCGGTTACGCGGTGTGGCAGCTGGCGCATCAGTAATATCTACAGGCGTAATCCCTTGCCCTTACGGTGCAGCATCAGGGAGACGAAGAAAGCTAACGCTCCCATGACGGTGACATACCAGTAAAACGCGTGTTCTGTTCCGACTGATTTTAACAGCAATGCGACATATTCAGCCGAGCCGCCGAACAGCGCATTGGCGACCGCATAAGATAAACCAACGCCTAGCGCGCGGACCTGTGCCGGGAACATCTCCGCCTTCAAAATACCGCTGATCGAGGTATAGAAACTGACGATCAGTAAGGCGCACATAACGAGTGCGAAGGCGGCATATGGCGACGTCACGCTTTGTAATGCGCTCAAAATCGGTACGGTAAAAAGGGTCACGAGTGAGCCAAAACAGAGCATTGAGGTGCGGCGGCCAATCCTGTCCGATAGCGCACCAAATAGCGGCTGAGCCAGCATATAGAAAAACAGAGCGGCGGTCATAATCATGCTGGCCGTACTGGCGTTCATACCTGCGGTATTGACCAGGTATTTCTGCATATAGGTCGTAAAGGTGTAAAAGCTTAGCGAACCGGCGGCGGTAAAGCCCAGCACCATCATGAACGCCCGGCGATTACGCCATAGCCCTTTAAAGGAGCCCGCTTCTTTCAGCGCCCGGGTCTCTTGCTGCGACGTTTCATCCAGCTGGCGTCGGAGCCATAGGGCGACTATCGCCAGCGCTGCGCCAAGAGCAAAAGGAATACGCCAGCCCCAGGCATGCAGCTGTTCATCGCTGAGAATTTGCTGCAGCGCCACCACGACCAGCACCGCCAGCAGCTGCCCGCCGATTAGCGTTACGTACTGGAAGGATGCATAGAAACCTTTCTTACCCTCAACGGCAACCTCACTCATATACGTTGCGCTGGTTCCGTATTCACCACCGACTGAGATGCCCTGGAAAAGTCGGGCCAGCAGCAGGAGTACGGGCGCCCAGGTGCCGATCGTCTCGTAGCCCGGCAAACAGGCAATGACCAACGACCCCATGCACATCATGCACACCGAGATGAGCATCGAGGTTTTACGCCCACGGCGATCGGCGATACGGCCAAATAGCCATCCGCCAATTGGCCGCATCAGAAATCCGGCGGCAAACACGCCTGCGGTTTGTAGTAACTGGGTAGTGGTGTTTCCTGAAGGGAAAAAGATATGCGCAAAGTAGAGAGAGCAGAATGAGTAGACATAAAAATCAAACCACTCGACCAAATTCCCTGAAGATGCTCCAACAATTGCCCATATGCGACGGCGGGTATCAGCGTGTTTCAGCGATCCCCGCTCGTTAATACTACTTTCTACCATTGTTATTCTGCTCCAGCAAAGACTGCAATCTGTCTCGTCGGGCGTACCGCGTCACTTAGACAAATCAATTAGTAAAACAAATGTTATATAATTGTTATATTTTTATATGTGATTTATGTCACATTTATTTTCGTCATGCGGGTATTCGGAATGAACGCTAAAGCAGAAGAGGGGATAGAGTGAAATATGGTGATGAGGTGGCTACAGTAGGCTTTTATGTTGCAGCTGCAGGTTTATTCGACGCGGCGCGCAGCGCCCGTGCCGGGCGGCGTCCCGCTGCTTTTCCTGAACCGCGGACAACAAAAAAACCCCATGCCTGCGCATGAGGTTTCTTCGTCTGTCTGATGCCTGGCCGTTGTATGCCGGGCCTCCTGCCCGCCACCCTCCGGGCTGCACGGCGTGCTGTGCAAATTCGTTCCCGACGAATTTGTCCTCCTCAGGAGTGCGCTTACCGACAAACAACAGACAAAACAAAAG